>CP070750.1:2178506-2241892 GCA_020348385.1 Candidatus Aminicenantota bacterium
TAAAAAAAACGACTCCGCCATGCAACACAATTTTATCCATCTCCAATAACTTGAGCAGAGGGTATGCCTAAAGGCAAAAATCGATGATCTCGATTTGGAGTTTCCCGATGATCTCGGCTATGGCTGTAACCATCTCTTCGAACATGTTTTCATCCAGATTGCTCCGGCCCAATTTGATATGGGTGGCATCCGTGTAGAACTCACCCGTTTTTTCATCCGTGGCCAGCCATTTGGCATCCAAGTTGATCCATTTTCCCACAAACACTTCAGGCCACATATGATAGGCAAAAATGCCATCGGCATACATCAGGCCGACTGCGGCTCTTGACGGAATTCCGACGGCACGACACAAGGCCACAAAAATTACGGTATGCTCTGAACAATCACCCTCCCTATTTTTCAGAATTTCCGCCGCCGTGGCGAATCCCACATCATAATTCGCCGTTATCTCTCTCTCGACCCACAAGGCTATTTTTTTGGCCGCCCGCCAAGCATTTTTTTCCTCTCCAATGATATCTCTGGCCGTTGCGACTATTCCCGGATCATCAGCTTGGCAAAAGGTAGTGGCTTCCAATTCGTTCCGGAATTCATCCCCCACAAAAGGAAGAACTAAGGAGTCTTTTTCATTGAATACTTGTGAGGCCGTTCGGATGAGGGCAAAATCTTCCTGGCTATCCAGGAGAGTTTGACTCCCATCATCGAAGGGAAAATTTTTGATTTTTTCAGCAGGAATCCCGCTGAGTTTAAACGTAACTTCTTTGACTTCTAGAGGATCTTCGAATACGACGTTGGAAGCGATTATGGTAGAAAAAGCGATATCCAAATTCTCTGAGGACATTTCCAGCGCTTTTTCTTTTGGCATCCGAATGGAAGTGGAGGTCATGAAACTTGCCTGGCTGACCGACTTCCATATGTTCCCTTTCTCATCAATCCATTCCTCCATCACTACGGGGATGATGGACTGAAATTCGGTTCGAACATGCCGCAGGCGCATCTTTTTCCCCAATATGAGGATATCGTCCTCTCCAAACACTTCAAAAGTGCCATCTCTGATGGAATAGGAAAGGGGGTCTAAAATCGGAAAGGTGAATTTCTTGCCCTCTTTGAGATCACCCGATTGAATGATTTTCTCAAGCGGAATGTCCAAGTAAAAACTATCTGTATAAGGAAGCTCTTTGATCAACTTTTCACCGCTTCTGAACAAAATTTTGTCTTTTTTTATCTCTGCCTGCAGGACAATCTCATTTTCCGACATTTTTGTTCGAACGACGGTCTTCAACGGGGTTTTGTCCCGTTTGTAAATGGATTCTTGAGCGGAGACGATCTCAATCGGAGCTCCTCCCAGACGGGAGACCCTCATCCTGGATTCCGTGACAAATTTGTTAAAATCCTCGCCCTTCTCAGAATAAGTACTCTCCAGACTATGGCTGTATCCTACCTTTACTCCCTCTAAGTAGACTCCCATCCAGTATTCCGCGATTGTTTTTTCTTCCTGTCGGTTTTCGCATAAAACCGAGGAAAACCCTAGGAATAGAAAAAGAAACAAAATCAGAATTAGATATGATCCCTTCTCTGCAATATTTCTCAATTTATCCAGACTCCTTGCGCATCGATAGTCTAATTGTATTTGAAAGCATCACCATAGATTATACAATGAAACAACAGAGAAAAAGATTATCACGGGGAAAAAAATGTATTGATTAAATGGCTTTTCTTTGTGTGTTTTCCGAAGAGAGAAGATGGGCTATGGCCTCGTTCAGTGCATCCAAGTCAAGAGGTTTGACAAAAACGTGGCCGACTTCGAGCCGGGACAGTATTTCGGGATCCAAGAGGTCTGGGTAGGCAGAAATCAGAATGACTTCCCCCTTATAGCCTGTTTTCCGGAACTTGGTGATCATGTCCAGCCCATTCAGATGGGGCAACTTCAAATCAGCGATGATAAGGTCAATTTCTGTGCCTTGGAAACGCTGCAGCATTTCTTCCGCATCTTTAGCTAAATAAACCATATAATCGGAATTGAGGATCAAATAAAAGGTTTTTCTAATCGACTCATCGTCATCGACAATAACGACTCTCTTTTTCATCTTCGGTCTCTCCTGTCCATACTCACAAAAAAGAAACATAAAGAGCATGCAGTTTTTATGCCAGCTTCAGGGTCCACCAAGGTCCAGGGAAAAAACAGGGGTACAGACTCTTATCGGGACAACCGAGACAAAAAAAGTTTACAAGGGGTAAAGGGCGTTTACAGCCTATAGCTCCAGGCCAAACTCTTTGATTTTTTTATCTAGAGTGGGTCGGCTTATCTCCAGAATTTTGCTGGCCTGCGTTTTGTTCCCGCCCGTTGTGTGCAGAACATGCTGGATGTAATCCTTTTCGACTTCTTTCATCGCAACCAGTTCTCTGGGGACAATTTTTTCCTTATCGCGTTCGACCGGCAGATTGTGCTCCTGGATAACGTCTCCTTTAGCCAGAATCACGGCTCGTGTCAACGCGTTCTCCAGCTCCCTGACGTTTCCAGGCCAGGATAGGCTTTTCAGCAATTTCATCACAAGAGGAGGAACTTTCCGGACATTTTTGCGCAGTTGCCGGTTGATTTTCTCGAGCAAATAGACCACAAGTTCAGGGATATCCTCATTCCTCTCCCGGAGTGACGGCAGGGCAATCTCGACAACTTTCAGGCGATAATACAAATCTTCACGAAATTTTCCCTTCTCCACGTGAAGCTCTAAATCTTTGTTCGTAGCGGCAATGATTCTGGCTTCGGTTTTCAAAACCTTTTCTCCACCTACTTTCATGAAATCACGGGTTTCGAGGACTCGAAGAAGCTTGGACTGCAAATTCACGGAAATATCCCCGATCTCATCGAGAAAAAGCGTGCCTTTTCCGGCTATTTCGAATTTTCCCTTGGTCTCGCATACAGCATCAGTGAAGGCTCCTTTGACGTGTCCAAAAAGCTCACTCTCTAGCAGTGTATCCGAGATGGCCGAACAGTTGATGACGATGAACGGTTCATGACTGTACGGGCTGTTGTAGTGAATGGCCTTGGCTACCAGTTCCTTCCCTGTTCCACTCTCCCCTCGGATCAAGATGTTCGTCCGAGTATCGGCCACTGAGCCTATCAGTTTGAAGACCTCTCTCATCTGGGGAGAGCGCCCGATGATGTTGTCGATGGTGTATTCCTTTTGTTTTTCTTCGACCAGATAGGTCAATTTGTCCTCGAGGCTTTGCATCTGGAATGCCTTCTCAACTGTCAAATCCAGCTCCACAAAATCCAGCGGCTTGACCAGGTATTCATAGGCGCCAGACTTGATGGCTTCTACTGTAGTTTTCATGTCGTCGTAAGCGGTCATGATCACCACACAAGCGTTTTTATTCCTCATTTTTATCTTGCGCAAGGCTTCCAATCCATCTATGTCCGGAAGACGGATATCCAGGATGACCAAATCCGGCATACACTCTAGGTACTTGGCAAGGCCCTGAGTTCCCTCTTCAGCCAAATGCACCTCGAAATTTCGTCTCGACAGATGGGAAGAAAGTGTCTTCCTGATCAACGGATCATCATCGATGATGAGTATGGATTTCATTTTTCTTCTTCACAGGGAATAAGGATATCAAAACAAGCGCCAGGCTCTTCGTTTTCACCAATACGAATGGATCCTTTGTGTTGTACGATTATCTTCCTGGCATTGGCTAATCCCAATCCTATTCCCGTGGATTTTGTCGTATAAAAAGGCTCGAAAATATTCTCCCTTTCTTTTATTGGAATTCCTGGCCCGTTATCGGAAATCCTTATCCTCACTTTCTGTCCTCTCCTTCCTTTCAATAGGGAGAGTGATATGGTTATTTTGCCCCCATTATCCACCGCTTCGCAAGCATTGTGGAGAATGTTGAGAAGAACCTGCCTTATTTTGTCACCGTCGACAAAAACCTGCGGTAATCCTTCTTGGACTTTTTTTGCCAATTCGACATCTTTCAATTTTAGGGTATTCCTGATCATTTTGATGGATTCATCGACAATCTGCTCCACAGAAAAATAATTCAGCTCCAGGTCGGACACTCGGGTAAAATTTAACAACTCTTTAATGAAATTTTCGATGTGGCCGATACCTTCCTGGGAGATGTCCAAATGTTCTTTATCTATATGATCCAAGCCTTTATTCTCTGCTACCTTCTGGATGTTGAGTTTGACAGAGGTGAGAGGATTCCTTATCTCATGGGCGATGCTCGCAGAGATCCGTCCGATAGACGCCAATTTTTCAGCCTGGATGAGCCTTCTGTTGGCCGCTTCCATCCTTTTCCTTGTCAATTGAAGTTGCTGACTCATTTCATTGAAGCTTTGAGCCAGTTCCCCGATCTCATCCTGTGAGTCGATATCGATCGCCTGGGAAAAATCACCTTTGGAAATCTTAACCGTTCCATCCACAAGCTTATCCAAGGGTTTGGTGATTCGCCTGGCCATCAAGGCTGCACCTCCCACCCCGATAAGCAATCCGGAACATCCGATAAGGATCAGGATCAGCCGCGTTTGTCTCTCTTCTTTGCGCATCTCTTCCAAGGACAGGCCGATCTTGATCGATCCCCACTTTGTCGATGATCCTTCCACGTAGATCGGCACCTCAATTTCCATGACTCTCAGATAACGTCCCGGATTTGTTTCCGCAGGAATAGCCTTCGTTTCCAGAAAATATTCCCCCTTTTTTACTTCCGGATCAAGCTTGCTATCAGCATAAATGTTGTAATATTTTCTTATGGATTTATTCGCTGCAAAGGGCTTCTGGTTTCGATCATAGAAGACGACATAGATCAGGTTTTGATCTATTCTTCCCTCTATATCCTCTTCAACTCCTTCGTCATCCCCTAACAGAAAAGGATCCAGATTCAACTGAACCAGATATTCGGCATTCAGAATGCCCTTGTCTTTCTGCTCCTCGAAAATGGCCCGGACCTCCCTCTGTTCGATTAAAAACAGGACGAGCACAACAAGCCCACCCAGCAGAGCGGTGATATATATCATGAATCGTGTACGAAGCGGCATATGCAAGTTAACCTTCTTTACCAGCCTGGCTTACACATAATAGCGGCCGCGCCGCCACCTTAATGTAGGGGCGGAGTGCCCTGATTTAGCCAGGTTATCGTTCGAGCCAAATCTTTCGGGTATCTAAATAATACATGCCTAATTGAGGAACCGCAACCCCCCGGACACGGGATTGCATGGCCACCCTGTTCTGCTGCGAGTAAAGCGGGATGGCCGGAATATCTTCCCGAAGAATTTTTTCTATTTGCTGGAATATTTTGATCCTCTTGGACCAGCTCCTTTCCACATCTGCAGATTGAAGCAGGTCTTCAATTTTAAATTTCTTATATCCGAATAACTGGGAATCGGATGTGGACGAAAAGAGCGGACGGATCATATCCTCTGGGTCGGGTATACGCATCATTTTTTGCACCAATATTAAATAAGGAGTTGTGGATTCCATAACTTCATCCAGGGAACGGAAATAATTCACGTTCACCTCAATCCCCAAAGTTTCCAATTGGTTTCTGATTTCCCTCGCAAATTTGTGTTTAAAATCTGTTCGCGGAGATTCCATGTGCAGAACCAGCCGTGGGAATTCTCTCTCTCCCCCGTACCCGGCTTGCTCGAGCAGTCGCGTGGCTTCCTCTCGGTCGAACGAGGACGACTCATCGACGGTAAAAAATCCCGGAATACGGGACGGAATGAATTTGTTGGTGACTTCCCTCAAGTATCTCACTTCCTGGACCGCATCAATCACAGCCTTTTTGTCTATTCCTGCGTGGATTGCTCGTCGCACCACAGGATCATCAAGAGGCGGTATGCTGCAGCTCATCCCAAGAAACACCGTTTGAAGAGAACCATCATGGAAAATCTGGTACTTGGGCTGGCGCAACCTTTCGGAAAGCATCGGGATGCAATCGATCTCCCCGTTTACAAAATGATCCAGAGTATAAAGGGGACAAAACTCCAGAGCATCGAGGTAAGGTTTTTTTTGATAATACCCCTCATTTCTTATTAACCGGACACCCACTTCATTCAGCAAGTTATCCCGGACCCAAAAATCAAACTTGAACGGCCCTGTCCCGCTGGGTTTAAGGAAAAATTTATTCTCTTGCTGCAAAATCCTTTCACGCGGCAGTATTTTGCAAAAAGGCATGCTCAAAATATACAGAGCAGGAACATAGGGCCTGATCCAATGAATCTCCATGGTGTATCTGTCGATTGCCCGAATGCCCGATACTTCTGTGGCTATCCCCTCATGGAACCCGGCTGCTCCCACAATCCGGGAAATAAAATAATGGCTAAACGGGGAATCAACTTCCGCATCCAACAGCCTCTCAAGGGAAAATTTGACATCTGTGGCAGTGATTTCTTCACCATGATGAAATCGCACACCTTTTTTCAAGAAAAATGTGTATTTTTTTCCATCCGATGAAATCATCCAATAATCTGCCAAGGATGGCACGATTTTCAGGTTTTTATCCAGCCTGACTAAACCGTCGTAAAGCTGTTCGGAAATGAATATGAAGGAATCGGATTGAACCGGATCAAGCTGAATGCGGAAGGAATCGGCTAAAGACTTGATCCGGAAAATTCCTCCACGAACAGGTCGTTCGTCTTCGACCTCCTCACCAAAAATCGACATGGCAGGAAAGTACAGGAAAATGAGAAAGTTACAAGCGATCAGGAACAGGTAGAATTTCCCGAGCGCTCTTTTTCGAGATAAATATGCAGTCATCCGCTATAACAAACAGCAAATTGCATACCAATTCTCTCCTTTTGCAATTTGTTTGTTATGAATGAGTTAGCGAATTTCCAATCCGACCCAGAGGAATGTAATTGTAAAGATATTTTACAGGACCGATTTTTCGGATTACCGCTTTGCGTTATTCTCGACCTGACGAAAAACGCGCATCAAGTTTCCACCCCAGATTTTGCGGACATCTTCATCAGAATAACCTCTCCGGATAAGCTCTTCGGTGATGTTGGGCATATCGCTGACATCGTCGCAGTCGTCAACACCACCGCCTCCGTCAAAATCTGTCCCGATCCCTACGTAATCTACTCCGATCAAATCCACGACATAATCGATATGGTCGACAATGTCCCTTATCGTGGCTCTTTTTTGCGGGAACTTCTCCCTGATCGCCATGTACTCCTCACGCCATTTTTTTCGTGTTTCTGCGTCAGTGATGTCGCTCCTTGAGCCATATTTCTCCTCGAGCTTGGCCAAGGCTGCATCTCTCTCAGGATTTGTTTCGGGTGTTTTGACAAAGCTGGAGACAAAACAGATTTGGATAACGCCTCCGTTCTCCGCCAGGCCTTTGAGCATCTTATCCGTCAAGTTCCGCGGATGATCGCAGATGGCTCGGACACTGGAGTGGGAGGCGATTATTGGAGCTTTCGTAACTTTCAGCACATCAAAAAAGGATTTGTCCGAAGCATGGGAAATATCCACCATGATGCCCAAACGGTTGCACTCAGCTACTACCTGTTTGCCGAACTCTGTCAAACCGTTGTCCTCAGGGTTGCGTCTTTCAAAGGAGGAGTCGCAAATATCATTATCACCCCCGTGACACAGGGTGATGTACCGAACCCCTCTATCATAAAAATGTTTTAACAAAGAAATATCTTTTCCGATCGGGTAGCCATTTTCCATACCGATAAAAGCGGCCCTCTTTCCCTGCTTCTCCAGACGGTAGGCATCATCCGGTGTTTTGGCGATTTCCACAAGGTCGGGATGGTCCTTTCCCATCTGATGGATAGCATCGAGCACGCTATCTGCCCTTTCTTTGGCACGAACATAGGCTTCAGGAGTTCTTTCTCCCTGCCCGACAAAAACAGCAAAAAATTCCGCATCCAATCCTCCCTCCTTCATTCGGGAAAGGTCAATGCAACCGCTAGATCTTTCACCCGGATTGTGCCGCTCGCCAATATTCCATCCCTCCCGAAGCAAACGGGAAGGAGTATCGGCATGGGTGTCAACCGTCAAGATTTCCTCATGAATAGATTTTGCCTTTACAAGGAGAGCCTCCTCATCCATTTGTGGATTGCATGAAATCAGGAAAATACCCATGGTTGAAATGGCCAATCCTTTGATGAAAAATCTTTTTCTCACGTGCCTATCTCCTTAACAATCGCGTTTTATTGACTGCTTAATGTATTAAAAAACTAAATATATTTCAAATTTTCTTTTTTTGTAAGCCATATCTCGTTTGAAAGTAACTTGGAGGATATTTAAGCGACATTGAAGATTTAGCCTTCATGAGTCGTCTTTCGAGGGAAACCAACAGAGTTGAGTCCGAGGACTGTTTGAGCACTGGAACGACCCACGGGATGTGTTGAGAAAAGCCAGGCTTTAAAGTTGAGGAAATGGACAAATGGGCGCAGTTCCGCAGGACCGAGAAAGGCGAGGAGTGAATGGCGTATAAAATCTTCACGCGAGCGAGAAGATCCTCCAAGGCTCTCTCAATCGTGACGCAGGGCCACCACTGGATCCACCCGAGCCGCACGAACAGCCGGGTAAATCCCTGCCATTAAACTGACCAGCATCGCAAACACAATGGCTCCCAAACATAACCACCAAGGGAAGCTGAAAAATTGGATAAAGGGAACTCCCTCACCGGTCAAAAAGACATTGACCACCCTGTTTATCAAACCGCTCACAACCCACCCGAGGGCAAGGCCAAACAAACCGCCGAAGAATCCGATCATGCTGGTCTCGAAGAAAAATATCTTTTTAATATCTTTATCGCTGGCCCCGACAGCCTTCATGATTCCGATTTCAGAATACCTCTCCAGGATGGACATCACCATGGTGTTGACTATTCCCAATGCTGCGACAACGATAGCGATCATTCCCACGACAGCCAGCACAGCATCCATGATCAAAAAACCCCTCTTCAGCTCTTCGAACTGATCCATCAAAGCAAAAGTCCGGAATCCCATGTTCCTGATTTCGTTCTTAACGGAGTCCACAAACCGGGGAGAGGTGAGCTTGACATTGACCAAACTGTACCCTTGTCGTCCTGCCGGTGAACGGAAAAGATCCCACAGGTTGGAAAAGGGCAGCTTCTTCAGGTCCTTTGCCGCATCAGGTGGAACAAAAACATCGCTCCTGAGAAGAGCAGGACCGCCAAATCCCATTCTTTCTGCAATTCCAGCTATTGTGAACGTGTAAGTTTCCTTGGATAAGGGCAGCTTTTGTCCCTGCAAGAATGAGGATAGATCCATCGGATTGATCTTGCTGAAATCAAAGGAAATGGTGGATACGATGATTTCCTTTCCGAGGACAGAATCTAAATCTTTCACCTTGAGTCGGTTGAGCAACGAATCGCTGATGATGAGAGAATTTTCCCCGTCCGACACATAGGATTTTCCTGCGCGAAGTTTGATTAGACGGGAGGAAGCCAATTGGGAAGAGAGAACCTGAATGAGCACAAATTCCTCGTTTTCGTTATACCGAACCGCCGCCGGAAAACAGACATCGGCGAACACCACTTCCACACCCCTCATCCGCCGGATCCTTGCCAATGCGCTATCATCGAGAATGGTCTCTAAACCCTTACCTGCCTGAGATTTCTCATTGCTATCTCCAAAGCCTAGACGGGATAAAGCCGAATCCGTGAAGACAGAAATATAATTGAAAAGTTCCATCTGTGTGAAACTCTCAGAGATGTTTTTCTGGATTCCCTTGCCGTATGCGATCATACAGACCAAAGCGCCGATTCCGATGATCACGCCGAATGTTGTCAGAAAAGTCCGCAGCTTTCTCCGCCATAGGTTGGAAAAAGACTGCTCAAAATGATCGGCAAGCTTCATTCGATATTTTCCTTCCGAATGAGTTCGCCATCACGAAGATGGATAACCATGTTGGCAAATTTTTTTATCAGCCTTTCTTCGTGAGAGACCATGATCACCGTGATAGACTGATCTTTGTTCAGGTCGGCCAACATATGCACGATTTCCTCTGAGGTCCTGGTATCTAGGTTCCCAGTGGGTTCATCTGTCAAAAGGATATTAGGCTGGTTAACAAGAGCTCTGGCAATGGCCACTCTCTGCTGCTCACCGCCAGATAACTCCAAAGGGCGATGGCTTCCTCGATGACCCAGCCCTACCCTATTAAGCATTTCCAAAGCTCTCTGTTTTCTCTCCTTTTTTGAAACTCCAGAGAAAAGGAGAGGAAGAGCCACATTTTCCACTGCGGGGAGAGAAGAAATCAGATTGAACGATTGGAAGATCATTCCCACATCGATCCTTCTGTAGCGGGCCAATTCTTCGTTGTTCATCCGAGAGACGACCTTGCCCTGGGCTTTGATCGTTCCTGAAGTCGGTGTGTCCAGTCCTCCGAGAAGATTCAAGAATGTCGATTTTCCGGAACCCGATGGGCCGGTTATTCCCAGGAAAGTCCCCCCGGGAATGCGGAGAGATAGATCTTTTAAGGCTGTGACCCGGACTTTCCCCATGGAATAAATTTTAGAGAGAGCTTCAGCTTCAATGATGGCAGAGGAATCTGTTACCACTTCCCGTCCATCTGGAATTCGGCGCTACCCAACCAAAATCCGGAACCCGTAACCGAGTCATACTGGGCTTGAAGAAGGTCGAAATGGAATTTTTCTTCTTCACTGATCTCGAGGAAAATCTTTTTGGCAACAGGATCATCCGTAGCCGCGGCTGCCTCCTGGAAAAACGTAATGGCGTTGCGTTCTAGCTCCATCCCTATCCGGAGGGCCTCGACTTCGCCTTTTCTATCTTCTTGTTTCATGCTTTCTTTTAATTTTTCGACCAGTGGAGCCTCCCCGGAAACATCATCGGGAATGAGATCTTTTTTCCAGTCAGAACCTCCTAGGATTTCATTGAACATCTTGCTGAATGTTTCCAGATGTTTAACCTCTTCATCGGCCAAATGTTGGAACATTTTTTTCCCTTTGGGATGATGGGTCACCTCGGCGGCATGGTTGAAGAATTTTCGGCCATTGATTTCAAGGATGATGGCATCTCTGATTGCGTTTTCGGTATCCTTGCTGATTTTTGACATGTGTGTTCTCCTTTATTTTTTTTCTTGCAGCACTTGCTTCCAAGTTTGGATAAAATTCACAGCACTCTCGACCCTCTTGATGATATCCCGTTCTCCGATTTCTTTTGTTGCCAGCTTCGGATCACTGAAGGACCAGACGCCACTGCTGGAGAGTTGGTGACTTGCCCCACCCTTTCCGGTTTCTTCCGGGGTGGCCAGAAGGCTCCAAAAAATTCCCATCAATTCCGGATGTTTTCTCCCTAACATCAGGTATTTTCTCATTTGAGGAGTGAATTGAATTTTGGGTTTCTCTGCCCGATCCATATGAACCAACTCCGGCTCGAGAAAGAGCATTATAGAAGTTTCGCCAACCCCTGCGTGCTGGTCGAACCAATCTTTCGGTGGTGCCGTTTCTCCACGTGCATAATCCCCTAGGGCTACGGCGATTGCTTCGGTATTGTGGTTAATCCTGTGAATAACTTTGCTCTGCACAATGGTATTGCCTCCATGACCATTCAAAAACATAATCCGACGAAATCCATGCTTTATCAGCATCTCCGCTGTTTCGTACAAAACCTGCTCCATTGTCTCGGGTTTCAAGGACAAAGTTCCGGAAAATCCCGAGTGGTATACGCTGTATCCGGCCAAAACGACGGGAGCTACCAAGACACCCGCGCGAGATGAAATCATCTTGGCCATGTCTGTGGCGATGTAAGAGTCGGTCCCGAGGGGCAGGTGAGGGCCGTGCTGTTCGGTAGATCCGATCGGAATGATGACCATGTCGCTTGCACTCAGGTATTCCTTCACGTCTGTCCAGGTCATCTCTTGGAGGATTAAAGGTTTGGATGCATCCTCTGAATTCCCTGCCCCTAAAAACAGAAAAATCCCTGATATAAAAAAGACAAGACATCCCCACTCTATTTTCGCTTTTTTTCCCATAAATCCTCCCCTTTTCATTTTGTTATTTGCGACGCTCATGACCTTTTATTCTAGTCGTTTCAACCCCGCATTTCAATTTTTGAGGACATAAAAATCCCTCTTTCTTTTTTTGTCCTGATATATTCTGAAATCGATAACTTTGTATTTGCGTTCCAAAAGTTTTTGGAACACTTCCCTCGTTTCCAGCCGCCAATCTAGCGGGATTTTCCGGACTTCTTCATCGGGGACATCTGTCTGTTTGATCATCCTATAGAAATCAAACGGAATCTCTACCAGCGCGTATTCCTGATCCCAGTCTGGATGGGTATCTGAAATAATCTCTAGCCTGACAGGACCACTGCGACCCTGTATTTCGGATATTTCTGAACGGATCACAAGGAGGTCAGACTTAACGAGATGATCGAGATCATACGAAGGTCTGCGAACGTCTTTCGTTAAATCCCACGATACAAACAACCGGTCGCTGGGCACATCGACCCTGTTCAAATCACCCCCAAAGTCCTGGTAATAAGCTTCTCTATATTCGACAACCTCCATCCCGAAACGATGGATGTTGCGGTAGGCATTCACCCCAACCAACGGATCATAAGTGCATGTGATGGTATCCACCCCGAATACTTCATGGACCACCTTTTTCTGGAATTCCTTTATCAACAAGCCCAAACCCAAGTCTTGAAAATCCTTTTTCACACCCAAGTATTGGGAATAAAAAAGGAAATTTGCCGCTGACCGGAAACCCAATTCCTTGTCCCGAATCCCCACAAACCCGTACGAAAATCCCACAAGATGATCTCTGTCTTTCGGGAACTCTCCCTTTTCATCCTCAAGAAAAACACCCGTGAAAAGACTACTTCCTCTATCAAAATAGTTCTCGCAAAGCATGTTGCGCACTCCGGCCATTTGATCGGTGGGGTCCTTCCAGATTTCTTGCCTCAAATCCTCATACTTTTGGTAATCATCCTTGTCGTGGGACACTTCAACGGAAAACAGGTATCTTTTCCCTTTGATGACATGTACGGTATCTAGATTATTCATGATCGAGAGCTCTTTTTCTCCATCAGTCCAAGGTCATTCTATCGAATCAATCCCACTCTATGCAAGACACTGAAGCATCCTTCATTCCTTTTCATTACTGGCAGCTTAGGATAAAAAGCAAGCAAGCTGGTCAGCAAGGCATCCGGAGGCGAGCAGACATGGTTCCCTTATTGTCCTCTCTGAAAACGAGATGGAAAATTCACGACCTGACGAATCAGCTCGGTCAACTTCCTTTAACAGTAAGACTGGAAATGGAAATAAGGATACGTCCATAAGACACCCTCCGTTGAAAAAAAAGCATGTTTGGTATATGGTAATTTTCTGCATGATAAAAAAAGACACTTTCACAAACCAAAAGGAGATATGAAATGAAGAAATTTTTTATCTCATGCTTATCTGTGATGCTGATCACAGGATCTTTTCTTCTGAGCCAAGAAATCACCATGCAGAAAATAACAGAAAAAAGCGATCTTCCCGAAGGTTTCTGTACAGCGTTCGAAGATGGCGATTATCTTGTCTCGGATGGAAAATACCTGATCCTGATCGGGGGTACATCCAGGAATCTTCAAACCGTCCTCAATTATCCAGCAGGCGATGCGATGGGCTGCATCATCGGGTTTGTTCCTGCCGGTAAAAACTTGGTAGGAAACGTGCTCTTGGGCGCACCCATCGTTCGGATCGATGGTGAAAGACAAGAGGTCCCCTACAGCTCAATCAAGCCTGTGTCGTCACAGGGAGCAGAGGGAACCTCGGTCATCGAGGCCGTCGCTCCATACGAAGGGGACGACGGAGCAAAAGCTTTTATCACTACCCAATACCGGTTTTTGTCCCAATCAGGAACGATCGAAATAAAATCCAGCATCAAAAACACAGGAAATTCTATGATAGAGGACCTTTCATTTTCTTTGTATCTCAGCGCCATGCACAGCTATTCCTTCAGTCCTTTTCACTGGGAGAAGCATGCAGACTTGAACTTCAGGATTTACCCGAAAAAGGGTCATTTTTTGGGATTTCTAAATCAAAATCCCCTCAATTTTGATGAGGGTCCGATTCCCGGAACATTGGAACCAGGGGAATCTTTTGGTGTCCAGTATGTGCTCTTGACCGATTTTGACGGAGGAAAACTGCTGCAGGATCTTTATGAAACCCTGGATATTCCTATCGAAAAAGCGGCCATCTATTTCGAAGCCCAGGATAGAGACACAACAGAAATCATCATCGAAGATATTCTCTCCCGATCGGTGTTTTATCGAACATTCTTGGAAGAACCATTCTCTCTGGAAATTCCTCTCCCTCCGGGACTCTACAGCGTGACTGCCAATTTTTTCCCAGCTGTCGTTGAGGAATTATTCCTGGTCGAAGACGGCCAGGAAAATCGCTGCATCTTGAATGATCCGCCACACGGTACACTCACGATCAAAATCCAAAACAGAGACGGCCAGTACGTCCCAGGAAGAGTCACCTTCATCGGTCTCGATCCGACTAGATCGCCTTATGTTGAGCCTGAAAACCCCATAGAGTCAGGAAGAGGTTGGGAAACCTACAAAAACTCCTGCTTCCCTGATGAGGAAGGACTAGAGATCAAACTTCCTATAGGCAACTATCTCATTTATGCATCCCGAGGCCCGGAATACACGTTGGAAACCAAAATTGTCGAAATCTTCCAGGATGATTCCAAGGAACTGGTCTTCAGGATAGACAAGGTGGTCAACACAGAAAATCTCATCTCCGTTGATCCCCATATGCACACCATCTATTCTGATGGGAGGATGGACATCGCGGAAAGGATCAAATCCGTCGTGGCCGAAGGTGTGGATGTGGCGGTGGCTACCGATCACAATTATATCAATGATTACCAACCAACATTGCATAAGCTCGGTTTGAATAAATACCTTGCCACCATCGTGGGAAATGAGGTGACCAAGGGGGGTGTTATTCACTATAACACATATCCTCTTCTTCGCAGAGAGAATGAACCGAATAATGGAGCGATAAATCCGCGAAGAGAAACCGCCACACCGATGTTCCAAGACAGCCGGAAAAAGGATCCCGAGGCATTGCTGCAAGTAAACCACCCTCGATCCGGAAGAATCGGGTACTTCAACAATTTTGCCCTCGATCCGGAATTAGCATCCACTGCCGATGAGAATCTCGATCTGAATTTTGATGTATTGGAAGCCCTGAACGGGCCCTATTTTTATTCTAACAATGAACAAGCTATCACAGATTGGCTCAACCTGATGAACCGAGGTTATTTTTTCCCGATCGTGGCCTCTTCGGACAGCCATACCATCGACGGGGGACAACCCGGTTATTCCCGGACTTATGTTTACTATAACGGAGAAAAAGGAGATAACCTGGAGATATCATCCCTTATCCGAGCGATGAAAAAAGGCCATTCATTCGCGACGAACGGGCCTCTTGTGGATTTAAAAATAAACGGAACGCATATCCCGGGCGACTCTTTCACAAATAGGGATGGAAAAGTAGAAATCCAGATTAAGGTGGAGAGTGCACCCTGGATTTCGGTCGGAGAGGTCAGGTTGATCATAAACGGCAAAAGAAAAATTGTATTCCCTGTCGAATACCAGGACAATCCCATCATGAAGTTTTCCGGAAATATCTCTTTGCCTATTGAGAAGGATTGTTATATCGCGGCAGAGGTCCTGGGAGACAAAAGCCTGTTTCCCGTCCATCAGGCCAGGGCCAGGTATGGGCTGCAGAAAAATGCCACGCTTCCGTATGCCGTAACCAACCCTATTTTTATCGATACGGACGGGAACGGGAAGTTCGATCCCCCCCTACCCAAAATCATCCGTTCGTTAGAGGCTTCAGTGATAGAGATGAGGGATGGGTCCGTCAAGTAACGAGAACTCGATCTTCCCGGATTCAAAGCCGGAATCAAAATATCCGCCTTGGATAAAAACCTTCCTTTTTGCTCTCCAGATCTCATTTGTTTTGGCGTTGCTGATCGTATGGATCACCTCGAACAGCCTCCAAGAAAGCAAAAGCCTATGGGTGCTCTTTTTCTACAGTTTTCCATCCGAGTTCCTTATTGCTACTGTACCTCATGAGCCAGTTCTTCTGTATTTTGGAAAATTCTATCAACCCCTCACAGTCGCTCTTGTCGCCATTCCCAGCACGCTGCTTACCGAGATATTGAATTACTCTACCTTCAAATTTATAACGGATTTGAGGATCTTCACCAAACTGAAGGAAAAAAAGGCTATCCACAAAACAGTCCAATTCTTCAACAAAGCCCCATTCGGAACCCTTTGGGTTGCAGGAATCACTCCGATCCCGTTTTATCCTCTGCGTTTTTTGGTCGTGCTCGCAAGATATCCCATACATAAATATATCTTAGCTGTTTTCCTCTCCCGTTTTCCAAGATTTATCATCCTTGCGTATGTCGGATACAAGATACAAATCCCCGATTATTTGCTGATCGCTCTGTTTGTTGCCTTGATTGCCATCGCAAATATATCCATTTTGCGAAGTTTGCGAACCCAAAAAAGAAAAGGAAAACCCGATGCTGCCTAAAGCCCTTATCACTGGAGCCACAGGATTTATCGGGAGTCACCTATTGGAAACTCTGGTAGAAAAAAAATGGGATATCACCTGCTTGGTCAGGCCACAAAGCCAGACAGGCGAAATAGAAAAAATGCCAGTGCGTATCCTTCGAGGCCCGATGGATAGTCAAGACGTACTGGAAAGTGCAGTGGAGGATCAGGATTACATATTCCATCTGGCAGCCCGGATTCGTCCCGCTCCTCCCGAAATCTACGATAAGGCCAATTACCGATTGACCAGAAACTTGGCAAACGCCTGTCTCCGCAAAAATCCAGGAGTTTATCGTTTTGTGTACGTCTCATCGATATCTGTCGGAGGTCCGACTTCTCTTGGGCAGTATTTAGATGAAACACGACCCCCAAATCCTGCATCAGAATATGGCCGGACAAAGCTCAAGGGAGAACAAGCGCTAAAGGAAATATGGGACAAACTTCCCGCAACCATTATCCGTCCGCCAAACGTATATGGAGCTCGGCAACAAGAGACCGAAATCTTGGTCAAGCTCATTCGCAAGCGTATCGTGCCTCTTCTAAAAGAGGAGGGAAAAACCACAAGCTTAATTTACATCAAAGATTTAATCAGGGGTATTCTCCTGGCTGCGGAATCCTCTGAGGCTCGGAGCCATACATACTACCTGACTGATGGGGAAGGATATTCATGGAGAGAAATTATCCTCACCCTCAAGAAGACAGTTCTGGGCAATTCCTTTTATCTCCCGATTCCCGAAAATCTCATTTATTCCTTGGCCTGGTTTGCGGATATCCTCCGAGCTGCAGGATGGAGAAAACTCTATTTCGGACGGCAAGTTTGGAATGCCATGGTAAAAACGCGCTGGCTTTTTTCCTCATCTAGGGCAGAAAAAGAATTATCCTTCCGGCCACATTACAAAATAGATGCCGGATTCAAAGATATGCTCAATCCCTGCGATTGAATCAATTATTTCTGTTTACGAAGCTCGGTAATTCTGTCAAAATAAAGTGTCATCTCTTCTCCTTTGGGACAAAAACGCATGCATAAAAATGAACAGCACGCATCGGGCGAAAAAAAGTTAGTCTGCATCATCAATCCCAGTGCAGCCAATAAAAAATGGAAGAGACGAAAACTCTTGAGAAAATACATCCAGGAAAATTTACCTGGGAAGATCATCGATTCTCATGAAAATAAATCCACCACGATCCAAGCGGCTAAGCGGCTGTGCGAAGACCATGATATCATCGTGGCTGCTGGAGGTGATGGTACGATTGCCGATGTTATCCAAGGGATGATCGAATGCCAAAAAAGAAAAAATATAATATTGGGAATCATCCCACTGGGAAGCGGGAATGCTTTCCGCCAATCTTTGGGTATACCCAAGAATGTGAGGAAGGCGATTCAATGCATCAAGGATGGCAAAACACAAGAAATCGATCTCCTCGAAATAGAAGGAACTTGGGCCGCTTTTGGGAGTATTGGTGCCAGTGCCCAGATAACTCATGAAAAACTAAAAAAAGATATTCCTGGGTTTTGGGGCCATATCTATGCGGCAAAGATCATGCCCAAGCTGGAGGTGAAAGAACAAGAGGTAGAATTGATCGATGGTGTTGATGACTCGGGAAAAGCGTTCGACCGGATGAATGTGAAGCTCAAGGCCCTGGATTGTGTGGTAGCTAAATCAAAACATTTCGGTTATGGATGGAGAGCCGCCCCAAAGGCAAAATTGGATGATGGCTATGTGGATATTTCTTTTTTCGAAATGAGTGGCCTCAAATACACGCTTCTTTTCCCGCTCATATATCTCGGCCTTCTCCAGAGGACGCAGAAACATTTCAAAGCCAAAAAAATCATTTTCAGGGGCAAAAATCTCGTCATGCAGTATCATGGCGAGTTGTGGGGGATCAAAGATCAAATCGAGGTGAACGTTCTCCCTCAGGCCTTAAGGGTCATATCGCCAGGGAAATAAGCCCCCCTCTTATTGCTTTTGCAAAGAATTTTTCGCCTGGGAAACCAAAGTTTTGACATCCTCGAGCAAGGCTGGGGCATGATAGACATATCCATCTTTGATCGTCCATTTGATTCCACCCTTTTTCACAAGCTGTCCCTGCTCCAGTTCCATGACGCCTGTAGGATAAAGATATTTGAGGTTTTTCAAAGGATTCCCCTCCACGAGGATGATATCTGCCAGATAACCATTCCGGAGCCGGCCGAGTGTTTTTTCCTGTCCCAATATCCGGGCGTTGTTGCCTGTCGCATGCTTGATCACATCGATAGGATGAAAACCAGCCTCTTGATGGAGTTCCAGCTCTCGGATAAGGCTGAATCCATACGTCATGTAGATATAACCTGCGTCCTCTCCAGCACCCACAATACCTCCGAATGAGGCGAATTTCCGTACAGCTTTCATCCAGATCTTATAGTTTTCACGCCAAAAAACCTCATCCGTTGTCGTCCAGTTCCAGTGATAGGAGCCATGGTTGGAAGGGCTCGGCTTAAAATACTCCGCCAGCGCTGGATGTAGATAATCCTTGAACCAGGGTTGGTTTTTGGCACGCAAAAGATCCCGATTGGCCTCATAAATCACAAAGGTAGGGCACCAGGATACCCCCTTTTCCACAAGAGTCTGGAGCACCGATTTCAGCTTTTCGGGATCGGCTTCCCTCCAGAGTCTTCCAGCATAGCGGAATCGATCGCTCTCATTGCTGTAGTTGTAATCATGAGCAAAATTTTGAGAACCTAGCAGAGCGGCATCGGGAACGCCATACCAATGTTCGATGGAGGTGACGCCTAGCTCCGCATCATCCCAAGCATCCGTTTCCTCAACCCCTACATGGTGTACAACACGAAAGCCCAATTCATTGGCCTCCATAAGGGCCGCTTTCATGATATCCCGGTCCATCCCAAAAATTTTCACTCCATCCCCCCCGAGTTTCTTAATCCTCTGGATACTCTGCTTCGCCTCCTCTGGAGTCCTGCCTCCGGCTCTCATGTAAAGGAATATGCGTGGTGCCGTTATAGTGCCCTCTTGGCTTTTTTGCCTCTCTTGGATGGTTTTTTCATAATTGCTCCCCACATCCCGCACAGCGGTTATCCCACAAGACAGCCAAAGTTTATACAGATACTCAAAAGGTATCGGGACACCTCCACGATTGTCATGTATGTGAGCATGTATATTGATAAGCCCTGGAAGAGCATAAAGCCCGGAACCATCGAGCACATGGAGGTTTTCTCGGTACGCTTCTGGACGGTGGTTGGCCGACCGCACGGATTGAATGGAATTTCCCTTCAGGATAATATCCACCGGACCACGCGGGGGTGTTCCCTTTCCGTCGATTACCAGCACATTACGGATCACAAGCTTTTCATATCTTTGTCCGGATTCAACGCCCTTTGTCTCGCCCATCATTGCTTCTGCCGAAAGGAACATGATACAGATTGCTAAAATCCCAACGATCTCTTTTTTTTGCATCGTTTCGTTTACCTCCTTAAAAATGAGACTCATTCCCCTTTTTACTAAAATAAAAGACAAACGTCTACAAACAAAAAGATTAAAAAAGATACTTTCTTTTCTTTGATTAAAAGGGCTTTGAGGGATGGTTGAAGCGACCTTGAAGAGTTAGCGGTGTGACTCGCCTCTCGAGGAACCCGACAAAATCGGGGCTGAGGACTGTGCGAGCACTGGAATAAGTTATGTATGTTGCTGAGCAATGGCTGGAATCTAAGAGTGATGTAGGTGCAAAGTTGCGCAGTTCCGCAGGGCCGAGAAAGACGAAAAGAGGAGGCGTTAAAAATCTTCACAGGAGCAAAACCATTCCTAAAAGCGGGTCCAAACCTTTTGAGATTACAGAAAAAAAGACGCTTCAAACGATAGGAGAAACAAACATACGGTAAGAGTTCCTATGCCGATTTCGGCATGATGATGGCACCGGAAGAAAAGTCTCCATATATATCCGCTTTTCCCTGCAAATAGAGGCGTCCCACAAGAGCTGCCGTGGCCGCATCCAGTTCATGATCGGAACAATCCTCACGCAACCCCCTGATTCCCAAACGGCCCAGTCCCTCGCGCAATCCCTGTATATCATGCTTCACTCTCGGAATCCCCCAAATATCCTGTGCTCCACCTGGGTATATTTCCACAACCTGATAGCCCTTTTTCCCGATCACGTTTTTTAGGCCGATCCCTCTTTCGGTTAAGCCTCTCATCGGTCCCAGGGTAATCGGGAAGAACGGGATTTTTCTCCGTCTGAGTTCAAGATCACATGGACGGAAATGTTGTCCGTTCCTTTGGTGGATGGATTTTCTACCCGGCGGTAACATGAGGGGTGCATCCACTGTCACCAAGTTCGGTTTTTCCCGATCAATGATACGCAAGATATTATCATCCGAGTAGGCCAACATGGTTTGCGCATCGCTGTTCCTCAGAATGCACACACCGGTGGGACGATGGGGCACGCCGGCTAGATCAACACCCACAATCGAGAATTCGGCCATCTCTATTGTACAGGCCTTTCCGGAATTGAAGTTGCCTCGTGCAGGGCATAGATGGCCACATGGGGAAACGCGCGGCCTCTGAGCTTCTCGATCCCTTCCATTGACCGATATTCCTCCGAGTCTTGCAATGGAGGAACATCGTTTGTCAACCTGTCATGGATGTCGGCAAGAGCAATGATACTGCTTCCTATCGGGATCTTCTCGAGGTCCTTATCCAAATTGTAAGCCTCCTGGACATAATGAAGATAAAAATTGGAAAGAATTGGCTCCACTTCCTTCAAAAGAGAGACTGTGGATTTGAGCATCACGTTTTCCCTATCGCTCATATGACCTTCCGCCGGTTCTGCCTCTGCCGCCATAAAATCGACCACTTCTCCAAAAAACGGGAGGCTGGACTGAAGGTCACCTGTTTCATACAGCAAAGAAGCGGATTTGATGTTTTCAGACTCTCTTTTTTCCAAGCCCGCGGCTTCTGCCATCTTCCCAGCTAGGATCGCCACCCTAAGGGAGCGGGGCTTCATATCATCGGCAACCTCCATGTATTTGAGCAAAATCTCCAGACTCCCGAAGTAGGATCGTCTTAGGTTGCGTATTTTGCTTTCCCTTTGTTCGGAAGCGGTTCCGATAATCGCACCTGTCAGAATCAGGAAGCCTCCCCAAGTGATAAGGTTGATAGCCGAATCGAGAGAGAACCCGGGGCCTGTGCCAAACAACAGATTAAAAAACAGAAGATACAGAACCATAAGCAGGATGCAAAAAATGGCGGTCAGCACGGCACTTTTTTTGCCCAGAAAATAGCCCGAAAGAATCACCGGAAGAAAGAAAAAATTGAGAAAGGAAAACTTATAGTGCACAAGAAAGACAATGGCAAGGATCCCAACGAGTATCAGTATGAGCAGGGAAATTTCAAAGTGCCTGAGGACAAATTCCTTGATTTTTTTCATCCTCACTCCCTTAAAACGAGAAACATCCCTTCCCTGATTTCCCGCAACATTTATACCATCAGGGGAAATTTAAGTCAACTTGAATATGTTATAATCGATTGTGTGCCTGGATCATTCACGAATCATGCTAACTCAATCTACCCAACAATATTGGCTCACTATGGGAAAAAATATCGATGTTTCATGGGATGAATTATTCAGGCTAGCGAATTTTTGCAATTCTGGAGGACACATGAAAAAAATTGGAACCTGGATAGGAATGACGCTCCTGATATTTGTCCTGTCAGCCTGTTCCCCTCACTTTCATCTTGACCTATTGGGCAAAGAAGAAATACAGGAGGTGGTGCTGGTTGAAAGCCGCGTCCAAGAAAAAATACTTCTTCTGGATATATCAGGCCTGATCGCAACCTCAATAAAGACGGGTGTCTTCGATAAGGAGGGAGACATTCTTTCCCAGGTCTACTTCAGATTGAAGAAGGCTGCTGAGGATAACATGGTGAAAGGGATCATCCTGAGATTGGACACGCCGGGTGGCGAAGTCACGGCCAGCGATATAATCTATCATGAAATCCTGAATTTCAAACAAAGAACCGGTATTCCTGTGCTTGCACTGATGATGGGACTGACCGCCTCAGGTGGTTATTACATCGCTTCGGCCTGTGACTATCTCATCGCCCATCCCACTACTCTCACAGGAAGCATCGGTGTCATCTCCCTATTTCCCAATTTGGAAGGGCTTTTCGAAAAAGTCGGGATCCAAGTTCAGGTCATAAAATCTGGAGAGCTCAAGGATTCAGGAAGCGTTTTTCGTCAAATGACGCCTGAAGAACGCGATGTTTTCCAGAAGATCATCGGAGAATATCATCAAAATTTCCAGGATATCGTGTATAAAAACAGGAAAGATCATCTTTCACTCGAGGACTTGGAGAAAATAACTGATGGACGAGTGCTGACAGCTTCACAAGCTCTCGAGGCAAAATTGATCGACGAAATCGGCTATTTCGATACGGCTCTTAAAACGATTCTTGATATTGCTTCCTTGCCAGAAGCCAAGGTTGTCTCCTACACATATTTCCCCAAGAGAAAAACAAATATTTATGCAACCAACCTAAAGAGTGAAAGTCCCTTGGAAAGCGTGAGCTTCAGAGAAGTGGTTCAGTCTTTAAAGAGCGGTTTTTATTATCTATGGCACCCCCAGCTGGATGATTAAGGGAATATCTCTGATCAATCAGCCCCTTGTATTTTTGCCACGATATCAAATTCAGGGGCATCCACCATGTGGATTTTTACGGTACAACTGTCCACAGATTTGATGACAGCTTTGGTGTATTTTTCTGGGAATTCGGGTGGGAGCCCTATCTCAATACTGATCTTTTCGATCTTTTTTTCCCCTTCGATCTTGTGCATACGCATCTGTAAAGAAACCTTATCCATCGAAATGCCTCTGTTCTGACAGAAAGCAAGAACATAATAACCAGCACAGGTGGCGATGGATCCCAAAAAAAGGTCGAACGGAGCGGGTTCCGTTCCCTCACCGCCAACATAGACAGGTTGGTCTGTTTTCATCAGGAAACCTTTGTATTCTGCATCCACACGTTTCCCACCCGGAAACGTGACTTTAATCTCTTCCATTTTTTACTCCTTTTTTCGCAGATCGATTCCTTTGGAAAATAGCGCAAGAAGAAGTCTTCTATCCTTCTCAGTCATGCATAACCTTCCAAACAAATCGCTAATCATCTCTGTTGTGTGTTTTTTATTCGTTTTATGGATAAATCCCTTTTTTTCCAATTTGCAAAGAATGATTCTAATGGTATCCCTTTGTTCATCCAGCGTTATAGGCCTTTCCCGCTCTAACTCATCAGGCAGGTGTTGTGTACGGGTGTAAATACGGAATAGAGTGATAAGAACTGCGGCAGCAAGATTATAGGATGGTTGTCTTGTAGCCTGAGGGATGGCAAACCGATAATTGGAATATTTCAACTCCTCCGATGTCAGGCCTGTACGCTCATTCCCAAAAAGAAGTCCCACCATCGCCGGATCGGGAAAGTTGATAATTCTCTCCACCGCATCCTCAAAAGAGAGATGGGAATAGGTTTTTCGCCTTTTCGATGTGGCTGCAAAGACTACCTCAAGATCTGCGGTCGCTTCTGCCAACTGGCTATAAAATTGAGCAGAGCCGAGGATCTCTCGAGCATGCACAGCGGTTCTATAGCACTCTTCTTCAAGACCAGATATCCCCACCAACCTCAATTGCCCAAATCCCGTGTTTTTCATGTTGCGGGCAACAAAACCGATATTAGCCGGATGTTCGGGCCTTACTAATATAATAGGGGATCTGGATTTCATGGCCTCCATTATAAATAACGCTTAAACAAAAATCGACGGCTGATTGTGGATTGTTAGAATTTTCCGGTTGAACCGAATCCCCCCTCTCCTCTCGAAGTATCGTCCAAGTCATCCATTTCAACGACATCGACTATCGTTATCGGTTGAACCAGCATTTGGGCAATCTTCATTCCCCTGTCGATGACATATGGTTCGTTGCTCAAATTGATCATAACCACCTTGACTTCCCCCCTGTAACCAGAATCGATCACACCGGCCAACCGGTGAACGCCTTTCAACGATACACCACTTTTATCCCAAATCAGGCCCACATATCCCTCCGGCACAGCGATCTTTATGCCAGTAGGGATCGCCTCAACCTGTCCCTCCGCCAGGACAAAATTTGTTGATGAAAACAAGTCTAGTCCTGCATCTCCTTTGTGGCCATACTGGGGAAGTTTGGCGTCCTTGTTTATTTTTTTTGCTTTTAGTTCCATATCTTACGCCTCTTCAAATCTGACTTCGGAAAAAAACTGCTCGACACATCGGCCGAGAGCTCGTATCCCATCTCGTTTAAAAGGTTCCAACAGCTCGAAGGCAGGATCCAGGGTATTCTCAGGCACAAATTGTTGGATTTGAAATGCCTTCGCCCCCTCGAGCATCCGGCCAATTTCTGTCATCCCTTCCTCATCGATCAATCCGGGAACAGCGGTTAACCGAAAGACATATTCCACTCCTGAGCCCATGATGATATCGATGCTCTTGCGGATTTTCCCCCTGTCAACTTTCGTTCTTGTCACTTCCTCATACCTTTCCAGCGGGGCTTTCACGTCCATAGCGATCGAGTCAACAAGCTTTTTTTCGATCAGCGCCTCAAGCTGCGATGGAAAAGAACCATTGGTATCCAACTTAACCGACAGTTCTCGCTCTTTCAAAAGAGACAAAAAATCAACTAAATCCGGATGGAGCAGGGGTTCCCCTCCTGTGATACAAATGCCCTCCAGCCAATCCTTCCTGGAATCCAAAAAATCCGTAATATAGCCCATCGGAAATGTCGGAAGATCATCTGGATTCAGGACCAATTCTGCGTTGTGACAATAGGGGCACCGAAAATTGCAGGATCCAAGAAACACAGTTGCTGAAATGACTCCGGGGTAATCCCTCGGGGAAAATTTTTCTAGGCCCTTGATTTCAACCAATCCCTTAGTTCCTCCTGAGTGTTTAGAATGGCTTTTACTTCTCCGGCCTCTTGGAGTACCAAGGTTGGAAGCATAATCCCCCCTTTTTCATCCCTTTTAAGAATTGCCAGGTATTCCCGGATTTTCATCTTGCTCTCTTTTTGGGACAAATTGTATTCATCCCCTTCCAGATCTGCCTCAGCAAGGATTTTTTTTATTGCTCCGCATTTTTCACAGTTGGGATAGGTAAACAGGAAATATTCCACTTCGAACCTTCTTATTCCCTGACTTCGAAAAGAGTCCTTTCCCTAAATTCTTGCTGCTTTCCATCATTCCATGTGGCAATCGGGCGCAAATAACCGACTATCCTTGAATACACCTCTGTGGGTTTGTCGCACTCGGGACACTCCGTGACTTTCCCCTTGATAAATTGATGATCCGCACACACACTGAACGTGGGCGTGATGCTGAAATAAGGAAGCCCTGTTTCAGAAATTTTCTTGACTAACTTCTTGCATGTTTCGGCATCAATAGATTCGGGAAGAAAAGCATGGAAAATGGTGCCTCCGGTATAAAGGGGTTGGATATCTTTCTGGTGTTCGATGGCTTCAAAAACATCCTGCGTGGCATCGACATTGAGCTGGGTAGAATTGGTGAGGTAAGGAAATTTTTCTGTCCCTGAAGTTATGATGCTGTTATATTTCTGTCGATCCAATCTAGCAAACCGGTAGGATGTCGACTCAGCTGGCGTGGCCTCCAGGTTGTAAAGATTTCCTGTCTCTTCCTGGAAGTCCTGCATGGTTTCTCTCATAAACTTCAGCACTTCTATGGCAAACTTTTTTCCCTCCTCGGTATCGATCCCTTTACCGAGAAAGTTCAAGCAGCTCTCATTCATACCGCAAATGCCGATAGTCGAGAAGTGGTTATCGAAGTGACCAAGATAGACTAAGGTGTATGGCATCAACCCCTTCTCCAGCATATTGTTCACCACTTCCCTTTTGGTCTCGAGGGATTCTTTGGCCAGCAACATCAGACTTTTCAGTTTGTTGAAATAATCCTCCCTTGAATCGGACTCGTAGCCAATCCTATTAAGGTTGATGGTCGCCACCCCTATCGACCCTGTAGAATCTCCTGGTCCCCAGATGTTCCCAGGCCTGTTAAGAAGTTCTCTTTGGTCAAGGTTCAACCGGCAGCACATCGCCCGAATGTCGCCAGGATCGAGGTTCGTGCCGATGTAGTTTTGGAAATAGGGGATCCCGTACTTGGCTGTGACATCGAACAACAGCTTTGCATTCGGGGAGCCCCAATCAAAATCCTTTGTGAGGTTATAAGTAGGGATCGGGAAAGTAAAGACACGACCGTGCATGTCGCCACCCACCATCAGCTCGAGAAATGCCCGGTTGATCATGTCCATTTCCTTCTGGCATTCCCCATAGGCAAAGTCTTGCTCCTCTCCACCGATGACGGCAGGTTTATCCTTCAGGTCAACGGGAACCGTCCAGTCAAAAGTCAGGTTGGAAAAGGGCGTTTGCCACCCCCACCGGGAGGGAACGTTGAGCCCAAAGATCAGCTTCTGGAGATCCTGTTTGACACTGTGATAATCCAGGCCATCCGATTTGACAAAAGGAGCCAAGTAGGTATCGACACTGGAAAATGCCTGGGCCCCTGCGAATTCCCCTTGCATGGTCCCGATGAAATTGACCATATGGAGGGTGGCTGTCTCGAGATGTTTGGCAGGGAAGGAATGAACTTGGTTAGGAACATGCCCAAAACCTTTCTTCAAAAGATTCTCGAGAGACCAACCTGCGCAGTAGCCGACCAGCGGATAGGAAAGATCGTGGATGTGCACCTCCCCTTCCAAATGGGCCTTTTTTACCCGACCCGAATAAAGATGATTGAGAGCGAAATTTGCTAGAACCTCCCCAGAGACTCTCGCATTTAATCCTGAAAAACTCATCACGCCCTCGTTGCTGTTCTCTCTGATTTTCCAATCCACATCGGCGATGTAATCCTTGATAAGTCTCTCCAAGTTGATCCCTGTTTTTTTGGCTTCCCGGATATCCTTGTGTCTATCCCGATACAAAATATAGGACTTGGCGATCTCATGATGCCCCTGCTTCATCAATACCATCTCGACAATATCCTGAATCTGCTCCACAGATGGGATGGTGTAGCCACCAAACTTGTCCTCCATCATGAAGGTAACGATATCAGAAACACTCTTAGCCGCCTGTTCGTCGACTATTCCATGTGATTCCATAGCCTTGTAGACAGCCTTGGTTATTTTATCCTGAACAAAATCCACCACCGTACCATCTCTTTTTTTGATCCTTGAAATAACTTGCCTCATGCGAATTCTCCTTTTCCTAAACCAGAGCTTGATCTTTTATCGCAGTTTTTTTGGAAACGATGGGTTGATACTTCCTTTAATTTTTCGTGTCTGCGAACGCGAAGAAAAGCAATACATAATCGGAAAAACACCCATATGTTGTGTCACCCACTAATGATTAGCACTAAATATTGTATAAACAATAAAGAATTTATATGGCAACTGCAAGAGCTTGTCAAGTCTTTTTTTAAAATTTTTTCATTTTTTGGCGAAACGGGAGGATGTGAAGCCTGCGTGTGTGATAAAATGGTTCTTTTCACATAACTTTTTTGAGAGGAAAAATGAAAATTCTCACCATTCCAACACACAACAAAGAAGATCTTATCGATATTACGGACCAAATCGAAGAAGCGGTTAACTCATCGGGGATAGAAACTGGAATCTGTTGCGTGTATGTCCCTCACACTACCGCCGGAGTGACCATCAATGAAAACGCCGATCCATCGGTAAAGGATGATATCTTGATGGCTTTGCGAAAAATCGTGCCCGATTCCTTATCCTATACCCATGCCGAAGGGAACTCCCCGGCCCATGTCAAGTCCACCCTGATTGGGCCTTCTATTTCTATCATCATCGAAAACGGGAACCTTGCGCTGGGAACCTGGCAGGGCATAATCTTCTGTGAATTTGACGGGCCGAGAAGACGGAAGATATTCATTCACACACAGCCCTGAATCAGAGAGTCACATTCAATTGTTTCAGTCTGACTTCAAGGTCGGTTTGAGGCCCATATAGAATGGCATTCATTCCTATTCTTCGCGCCTCTTCGATATTCTCCGTCAAATCGTCCAGGAACACACATTCTTCAGCTGAGACTCGGGCTTTCTTGAGTGCTTCTCTGTAGATCTCTCGATGAGGTTTCATGTATCCCACTTCGTAAGAAAGGACATAGCCATCAAACAAGAAAATCTCTGGGAATTCCTTTTTGATGAATCCGAAGCGTTCCACATCTGTATTCGAGAGGAGAATCAGTCTGTTGTTGGTTTTAAGCCTTCTCAAAAGATCCAATACCGGAGGATTAACGGAAAAAACATCGTTATAAATATGAAAAAAAGTCTCCTGCCCGATTTTTGCTTCCAGCTTCAGCATGACTTCTCTGTAAAAATCCGTTGCTTCGATCTTCCCTGTATCAAAAGATAGGATCAATTCCTTGTGCCGATGGACACGTTCGGCAATATCATCGGCTGAAAACGGACAATAATCAGCCATTTTCCGGAAAAAAATAAAATTATCAAAGAATAAAATGACTTTGCCAAGGTCAGAGATCACACATTGTATCATCGGATAAATTCTCCTTCCTGACCTGAATAATTCATGAAATTGGACTCGTGAATAATCCAGGTTGATTAAACATTTTATACCAGAAAATCTCTGTTTCTCAACCTCCTAAATATTATCCCATTCCGCAACAATATAATAAATTTCTCCTCTTTTTATGGGAAAGACATCAGGTATTTCCGCATCGCCATTGAGGATCTAGCCTTCATGAGTCGTTCAAGGATATCCGCAGAGGCAGGCTCCGCGTATGTATTGAGCCATGCTTTATTTGTATGTTGCACCCCGTGATCAGTACATAACTTCCTTATGGAGGCATAAAGCTATGGCCTTAGCTACGCCGGAGCGGGGTGGGCATGGTTCGTTTTTTGACTTCGACATTTTCCTATGATATAAGCGGTGATAAAATTAACGTAAATGGCGTTAAAACCTCAGGAGGACAGTACCATGGGAAGCTATCTCGCAAAAAACAACGGCACCGCCAGGGCTTGGGTATTCATTCTTACTTCTGCAGTTGCATTCTTGATTTTTGGCGGAGCTTTTGCCCTGTACTATTTCAAAGGCGTCAAAAAAGTAACAACCAAAGACATCGAGTCGGCAGAAAAGATCATAGGCCTTCGATTCAGTGGAAAAGAGAGAAACCTGATGCTCAGGAACTTGAGAAGAAATATTCGCAGCTACGAACAGATGCGAGAGATTGCGCTGGAAAATCATGTTCCGCCTTCCATCCAATTCAATCCTCTTTTGCCTGACATGATCATCAACAAAGAATCGACGCCCATTTCTTTCTCCGCAGATCCAGAGATCCAAATCCCTGAGAACCTAGAAGATCTCGCTTTTTATCCTGTAACCGCCTTGGCACAGCTCATTCAGTCGCGTAAGATTACACCGGTCGAGCTTACAAATCTGTATCTCGATCGGCTTAAAAAATATGGCCCCCAATTGGAATGTGTCATCACTCTGACTGAAGAGCTGGCTCTCAAACAAGCGAAAAAGGCCGATGAAGAAATCGGCGCGGGCCGATATAGAGGCCCCCTTCATGGGATTCCATGGGGAGCCAAAGACCTCCTCGCGACAAAAGGGATCCGGACCACATGGGGAGCAATGCCTTACAAGGACCAGACCATCGATAGAGATGCCACCGTGGTGAAACGTTTGGAAGAAGCAGGTGCTGTGCTGGTCGCCAAGCTCACCATGGGTGCATTGGCTTCGGGAGATGTCTGGTACGGGGGCAAGACAAAAAATCCTTGGAATCTGGAGCAAGGGTCGAGCGGATCATCCGCGGGATCGGCAGCGGCCACATCTGGCGGCCTGGTTGCCTTCGCCATCGGGACGGAGACTTTGGGTTCGATCGTATCCCCTTGTACTCGTTGCGGAGTGACAGGCCTGAGGCCGTCCTACGGACGCGTTAGCCGATATGGAGCCATGGCTTTAAGTTGGAGCATGGATAAGATCGGACCCATATGCCGCACTGTCGAAGACTGTGCATTGGTCTTCCATGCCATCTATGGACCCGATGGAAAGGACCTTACGGTAGTCAATGCCTCTTTTGGGTGGGATCCTTCTTCCGACCTCCACCAAATCCGTGTGGGCTATTTGAAAAAAGCCTTTGATCAGAAATCGGAGACCAAAGAAAATGACCAAGCGACGCTGGAAGCCATGCGTTCTCTGGGAATCGAGCTCATCCCGTTTGAACTCCCAGAATTTCCAGCAAGGGCAATATCCTTCATCCTTAGCACAGAGGCGGCAGCAGCCTTCGATGAAATGACAAGAAGCGGGAAGGATGATCTTTTGGTCAGACAGGGACGAGGGACTTGGCCAAACACCTTTCGGCAAGCAAGGTTCATTCCCGCGGTTGAGTATATCCAAGCAAATCGTCTTCGTACCCTCTTGATGCAAAAAATGGCTACACAGATGAACGATATCGATGTGTTCGTAACCCCTTCTTATGGCGGAGACAGTCTTCAAATTACGAATCTAACCGGTCATCCAGCGGTAGTGGTCCCCAACGGTTTCGATGATAAGGGAAACCCGACGAGCATATCTTTTATTGGAAATCTTTTCGAAGAGGAAAAGGCTCTACGTGTGGCTAAGGCCTATCAAGACGCCACAGGCTTCCATCTCCAACACCCCAGCCTGAATTATTGACAAACCAATTTTGCCAGGTGAAGTTGGCTCAGTAGCCTACAACAGCTTCACGCATCACATCCACTACCCTTCTTACAGGTTACATCATAAAAAGATGACAAAAAAAAGAATTATCTATTTAGAGCAAATATATGAGGGTATCAGCTGTCTCTATGAATGATTCATGAGCCGTCTTTTTTTGTGGCAGTAGCTGGCGCGGATATCCCCAAGGATTCTACAGACAATGTTCCTTCCAACTTTTCCTCGGCCAGCTCAAGATCCGCTTTCACCAAATTTTCATATCCATCTGGAGGGGTGGGTATATTCGTCTCAAAACGCAGATGCGATCCATCGAATTCTATGTTTTCAAGGGGAACTTCTGAAAAAAATCCGGAAGATTCACTGATGGCTCCCTTGAATCCCGAGTCGGTCTTTTCGATGAAAAAAGAAAGGTAAAAGTACTCGCCTCCTGCATCCACTTCCATCTCCCAATCGCCAAGAATCTTTCCAACTTCAGCTGTGTCCTGGCAGTGCAGATGAAGCGTTGCACAAAATCCAGCCCAAATGATGACAATGGCCAAGATAAATAAACAACTTCTTTTTATCATGCCATTTATCTCCTTTCCTCCCAGAGATTTTTCCTAACCTTAATTTCTGTTTAGGAATGAAAAAGAGCCAAGACAATCACGGGACTCCCTTGGCTCAAAGATGATATATGATTATGCCTTTAATCAGGCAACTGCTTTACTAGAAAAGACCGGCAAAAACCACATCCGCGTGGAACATTTCTCTTGTTCTGCGTCTTTGGCTCCAATCCACCGTTTCTTTCACCTTAAAATAAAACCAGAACTTATCGAAATACCCCAATTTTTCCAAGTAGAATTGGGAAAAGTCTGTATAGCTGTCTACTAAAATTTTACCAATCTCCTGGCCCTCGTCATCAAAAACGGCGATTTTATCACCCGTATCGTTCATTTCCAAACTTCCATAGACTTTGGCTTTTTCATTCTCTTCCCAAACATCTTTTTTGTCATAAGAAAGATCAGCGAGTGCGACAAATTCTTCCCTGGCACTGAGGTCCAGATAATCTTCAAAAACAGGATCCTCGGTACGTGTGAAGACATTGGTCCAATCACCGCTTTCTCCTAATACCTCAAGGGTATTGGCCACCAGAATGGACGGCGTATCCGGAGAGATATCTCCTTCTCCTCGAACATTGTTGCCGATTAAATCTTCCAAGGTGCCAGACTCCAAATTTCCTTGAATCACGATATCAAAACCACTTGTTTCAGGAAGAAACATATACTTGCCCACAACGGTTTTAACGGATCCTTCAAAGGGCATGATCCCTTCCACAACACCCGGGGTTTCTTCTTCTGTTTCCCCTTCTCCAGCTTTTTTACAGGTTACAGATCCAAAAGCTACCAAAAGGAATGAAAGCAGTATCACTCCTATAAACCGGGACACCTTATCCGTTTTGTTCGTTTGAATAGCCATAGCTTATACCTCCAATGCTTTTGCCCTTGGCTCCGGTGACGATTCCTGACCAGGGATCTGTTTTTCTTCACCCAGGAAATTTGGGCTCTCCTGGAACAAAAATATTTTATACCACTGCCGATAATAAAAGTAAAGAGGAAAATAGCTAGGCGGCTTGTTGGAATCCTACTTTTTTTTCACTCTCTTGGTTGAACTAGACCTAGAAATTGAACGTGATGAAGAGGATCGGGAAGGAGTAGATCGAGAAACTCGTGTGGATGAATTGCTCTTGAAGGACCGAGATATGGAGGAACTTCTGGATGATGAAATGCGACTCGGGGAGTATGATCTGTTGCTGGAAGAGGAAGTCTTAATTCTGGTGGTGGACCGGCTGGGTGTTGAATAGGAAGATCGACTTGGGGTTGATCTATAGCTAGATCTGGTCGGTGTAGATTTGCGGGAAAGAGCTGAGCTAATGCTGGACCGGGACCGGGAAGAGTATCGTTTGACCATGGAGGAAGAAGAACTTCTGGAGGATGAAATGCGACTCGAGGAGTATGATCTGTTGCTGGAAGAGGAAGTTTTGATCCTGCTGGTGGACCGACTGGGTGTTGAGTAGGAGGATCGGCTGGAGGATGAAGATCGAGGAGAGTACTGTTTTATGGTTGATTTGGTATTCCTAGATGAACTGGGAGAATTCGACCTGGCTTTGGATATCGAAGAAGTTTGGCTTTTCCTGACAGGGTTGCGCTGGCTGGGATAGGTTTTTATCCCTGTCCTTGATGAAGAACTCCGGCTGGAAGAGCGAGACATTTTCGCATTATTGCCTGACAACGATCTCTTTATGCTTGAGGCGCTTGTTCTGTTCACTTTCAGGCTCGAATTACTTTTGGAAGGGTAAGTTTTTATCTGTGATCGGGATTGTATGTTGGTTTGTGCCGAGCTTGTGGTTCTCACCTTTTTCTGGATTGAATGGGCACTAACCTTGTTGGCCGTTTCTGAACGGCTGGATATCCCAGAATTTTCTGTAGTTTTGATGAGATTTTTTCCTACCGATGATCGTATCGATTTTCCAGATGAATAGCCTTTCGAGACAGACCGGATATTCGATCGAGAAAGAGCTTTCGAGGCTAAAGAACTTTTTCTGCCGATGCTGCTGGCAGCAGGACGCCCCAAGGGTTGACCGGACGACAAGGAGACTTTGCCAAGGCGCGACACTCCTGACTGACTCAAAGCTACCTTGGAAACGTGTCGGGCACTCAGTTGATCTTTCCGTAAAACGGTGAAAGCGCGGGAATGAGCCGGATAGTATCTGTCATAATGCCGGCCATAGAAACGGTTGTTGACAATGACCACCGGACGATTATAGTAACTCAGCGGAGACCAACCGATATGATCGACCCCATGATACCAATGCACCCAAGCAGGCCCCCAAGTCCTGGTGGGGATCCAGTACCACCCCAGGCCAATTCTCCAATGCCATCGACCGTAATGGGAAACACACCATCCCCATGGCTCATAAGAGCACCATGTCCACCCGCAGATAGGGTACCAAACCCATCTTCCGTGGTAATAGGGTCTCCATGAATGATGGTAGACATCCGGAATCCAGACATACCCATAAGGCCTTTCATACACCCACTGTCCGTAGTAGTCCAATTCGGCTTCATATTCATACATTTCAACAGGGAGGTACCTCGTTCTCACATACCTGTTGTGAAAGACATCCCGTCCCCTGTTCCATTCCGTGAAAGCATCCTCGTTTCCAGCATAGATGTACTCGGGACCAAAGGTGAAAAATCCGTTGGCCGCGACCAATCTTTCTCCGGCACGGATTATTTCATAGCCTCCTTCGCCGGCGGCCTCGACGGATCCCTCCACCACAAAAAGTGCCGTTTCCTGATTATCTCTGACCTCGAAGCGATAAAGTCCTTCTTCCAGAATATAAAACGAGCCATCTGGGCTGTGGAGTTCGAATTCCTTTTCGGTGTCCATGGAGTTCACGCGTAGATAGATGTTCCCGGAAAACAGGTTTAAGCTGACAAAATCGTCTCCACTTTGGGGTAATTTGACAAAATCGACCTGTGTGTATTTATCGATGCGGAGATAGTTTTTCCTGCCGAAATGGATTTCGGCTCGGCCATCCTGAGTTCCCAGCTTATCGCCCGCCACAACAGGCAGATTGACCGTGCCTTCTTCATAACCCATATCTTCGGCCCTCTGGATGAAGACATCTCCTTTCACATAATTCAAACGCGCAAAAGAATAACTGTAGTACTCCTCTTCCTGGGCGAAGGAGAAACCAAAGGAAACACAAAAGGCCACACAAAGGATGATGAACATAATTCCTTGTTTTTTCATCTTTCCTCCTTTACGCCATCATAAAAGCAAAAACCATGCCATTGTCTTCCCCCTGTAATCCTGGATGCCCCCTGTCCTGATTTTAGGACAGATGCAGCCCATGGTGTCAGAGTGCCTGGCGGTGGCGAATCTGGTCCAAAGCTACCGCAGCCACGATTATTGCCCCGATAATGATTTCTTGGATGTAATTGGGCCAACCCATCATGGTGCAGCCGTTCCGCAAAAAGGCCATAATAAAAACACCTATCATCGATCCCAGTATACTCCCAGCTCCGCCGCTGAGACTCCCGCCTCCTATCACAACCGCAGCGATGATATCCAACTCCAGCCCAACAGCCACTGTAGGATCTCCCACAGTCAGTCTTGAAAATTCCATGACTCCGCTCAATCCGCAAAAAAGGCCTGCAATCGTATAGACTAAAATCTTGGTGCGGCTTATCCGGATTCCGCACAACCGGGCTGTCGCTTCATTCGATCCGATGGCAAAAACGTGTCTGCCGAATACCGAATATCGCAGTATAACAGCCATGGCTACAGCGAAAAGAATCATTATCCACACACCGGGAGCCATGAGCAGCCAAGAGGGCCTTGGACTCTTCGCCATGAGTTCATTGACCCAAGTGAGGGGTGCGTCTATTTTCTGGTTTCCCGCTATCCATTTGGCCACTCCTCTGGCTATTCCCAACATGCCAAGAGTCACGATAAAAGGCACCAGCCGCAATGATGTGATGAGTGCGCCATTCACCATTCCCACCATTCCCCCAGTCAAAACACCAAAAAAGAGGGCCAACACAGGAGAGAATCCCGCATTTATGGCAAAAGCCGTGATAACGCTTGCGAGGGCTATATTGGAAGCCGCGGACAGATCGATCCCCCCGCTGATGATGACAAAAGTCATCCCCAAAGCCCCGAGGGCAACGATCACGGATTGGGTGGCAACACTTTTCAGGTTCGAGATCCTCAAGAATCGGTCTTGGACCTCTGGAATGGAAGAAAAGATGATTAAAACCAGGATAAGACCCAAGAATGGGCCGAGCCAGTTCAACAACATCTGCACACGACTTTTATCTTTCATCTTTTCCTTGGCGATCAGAATTTTCGACCTGGTTTTCATTGGGAATTCGTCCGAGTGTGGCCACCGTCATGATGCTCTGTGTATCCCAATCAGGGACTGGCCGGATGTCGATAAGATTTCCTCTATGGAAAACAGCGATCTTGTCACACACCCCCAACAGCTCGGGTAAATAAGAACTCACAAAAATAATAGCCTTACCTTGCTGAACGAGTTTTCCCATCCATTCATAAATCTGGGATTTGCTCATCACATCGATGCCGCGTGTTGGTTCGTCCAGAAGGAGAATGTCTGCTTCCTGATGTAGCAATCGGGCAAGAGCAACCTTTTGTTGATTTCCTCCCGACAGTCCAAAAACCGGCTGCTCCGGATCCTGCGCTTTGATTTTGGCTTGCTTGAGCCTGAATTCGACGGCTTCTCGCCTTTTTTTCAATCTGAGGAGTCCCCATTTCTTGTAAGGAGAAAAACGGCTGAGTGTGAGATTATCCGCGACAGAGAGGGATAGGGCCATTCCTTCTTCTTGACGGTCTTCACTCAACAATCCGACACTTTGTCCTATCCTGATCCATGGGGCTCCTTTATCGGTCTCGATCGTCCCCACCACAATCGTGCCTTTCTCGATAGAATCCAACCCAAACACGGTGCGCAATGTTTCCGTACGGCCTGCCCCTATCAAACCCGCCACACCCAGTATTTCGCCTCTCCGAAGCGCCAGATCCACTTTCGTGGCCATCCTTTTTCCTTTCAATCCCTTCAACTGCAGCACAACCTCTCCGATTTCATGATCGATCCTGGGGAACATCTCCACAAACTTTTGTCCCACCATCATCTGGATCAAGTCATCCACGCTTATCTCCTCCATCCGACCCGTATGGATTTTTTTCCCATCCCGGAGCACGGTGAAGCGATCGGCAACTTTTTGTACTTCTTCTAAAAAATGGCTGATATAAATGATGCTGACACCTTGATTTTTCAGTTGTCGGATAACCTGGAAAAGTCGCAGGGTATCTTCTTGTGTCAGGCTGCTGGTGGGTTCATCCATGATCAACACTTTTGCTTTTCCTACCAGGGCCCGAGCAATTTCGACGATCTGTTTTGCCCCAACACTCAATTTTTTAACCGGAATGTGGGATTTGATCTCCGGATGATGCACAAGTTCCAGGGCTTTCTCAACAGCCTCCTGCATCGTTTTCCGCTTCACAAAACCCAATCTTTGTATCTCTCGTCCCAACATGATGTTCTCTTCCACACTCAGATGAGGAGCAAGATTAAGCTCCTGATAGATCATCGCAATTCCCTGCTTCCGACTGGCTAAAGGATTGGAAGATTTGAAGGAATAGCCCTCTAGAGATATGGAACCTTGGTCGGCAGCAACAGCGCCACTGAGAATCTTGACAAGGGTGCTTTTCCCTGCCCCGTTTTCTCCGATAAGGGCATGGACTTCTCCCTTGCGGAGATCGAAGTCCACATCATCCAACGCACACGTGGCTCCAAACCTCTTGCTTATATGTTCCATTCGAAGAAGGGATCCAGATGGAGGGGAACAATTCATCATGGGTGTCACTACTTTAACAATTCTGGAATCAAGAGGGACCGCATCTGGGGATCCTCCATATTCTCTTTCGATACCATGTAGACTCCGGTGTCGATTTTTTTTTCGATAGGCTGGCCTCTAAGATGCGAAACCATTTGACGGACACCCAAGTATCCCATTTTCACCGGATCCTGAAGGACCAATCCCTGGATGTGCCCATCTCGTAATCCCTGCACCAACTTGGGGCTGCTGTCAAAACCGATAAAAACGATCTTGCCTGCCATCCGAGCTTCCTGAAGAGCCCGGAGGGTGCCAAATGTGCTGGATTCGTTCGGACAGAAAATTCCTTCGACAGCAGGGAATCTGTTGAGCAAGTTTTCTGCCAATTGATAAGCTGTTTCCGTCGTGCTTCCGGCATATTGATCCTGAACCAAGAGGTTTATTTGGGGAAATTCTTGTTTCACCGTATCCAAAAAACCGGCCTCTCGCTTCGTCGTGCTGGCTGATCCCGCTTGATACCGGATCATAAAGATATCCCCTTTTCCCAGAAGAAGTTCGCCCATTCTTCTTCCCGCAAGGACGCCTCCCTGATAATTATCGGTTGCGACAAAACTGATAAAATCTTCCCCTTGGAGAGCGGAATCGATGATCACGACCGGTATCCGTTCTCTGAGGGCATCCCGCACAGGACGCATCAAAGCCCGATCGTCCAGAGGAGCCAGCACGATCCCATCCACTCCGCGGCTAATGAAATCTTCGACGACCGTTATCTGTTGAGCCCTGTCATCCTCCTTTTGAGGTCCTTTCCATAGAATTTCAACTTCAGTCTCGGATGCAGCTTGTTGTGCGCCGGCATGTATGGACTTCCAGAATTCATGGGTTGTTCCCTTAGGGATGACGGCAATCTCTAGCAAGGATTCCGCATCCGCACCAGGAGATTTATTTTCTCCTGAACCACAGCTTATTGTGAATAAAAATATCAGGAACAGAACAGCCACAATTTTTATTATTTTCATACGATGAGTATAACCAGAAGTATACGGCAGGTCAAAATGAAATTTTGGAGAAAAAAGTGAAATTCCTTCCTGATGGAAGGATATCTTCGATGCGGGAGGAGGGGGGGGTGATAAGGAGGGAGAAGCCTTGAAAGGTCTACTCCCTCCTGTTAAGTCAAAACAAATGAGTGATTCTTAAGTTACAGAAAAAAGAGAAAATCAAGCTTTTTTCAGGATAGGCATACCCGTTCTTTCTGTTTCAATAACTCTATAGCCAGCTGGAACATCATCCAGGGATCCTGGTCTTACATCACGGGCAAAAAAGTAAATTCTCTGTACGCGACCTCCCTTAAGGTTGACATCCTTATAATGGAGGTAATATTTAACCCCCTTTGAGTTTGTGAATTCATAAGCCATTGATTTGCCTCCGATTTAAATTTTTGTCTTAAAAAACATATTCCATTCAGGTTGATTTCCCAAGCTTAACATTCGCAACCCTGTCATTTTTTTATAAAATTCCAGGGGTAATGTCAAGATAAATTTAAAAATAAAAAAAATACCAAGATTTTGTTTACAAAAGCGATTTTTTTGCTATAATGGAATTGGCTCTTTTTTGCGGGCTGGAAGGAGCCCCCACCTTTTTGGTTCCCATCATCAACCCCCCTTTTGCTGACAACAGCCCGCACCTCCCCTCCCTGTTGAGAAAGACAATGACAGAAGAAGAAAAACGGAGTGCCCGATACGAGAGAATCTATACCCAACTGGAGGACCTTATCCGAAACACAGGAAACATTATCTCCCTGATGGCCACAGTGGCTGCCCTCCTCCATCACAAGATGCCCCACTTCTTCTGGACAGGTTTCTACATCCTCGATGAGAACGACCTGATCGTCGGCCCTTACCAAGGCCCATTGGCTTGTCAAGTCCTCGAAAAAAACAAAGGCGTTTGTTGGGCAGGAATTATTCGCCGTTCCACAGTCGTTGTGCCTGATGTGCATAAATTTCCGGGGCACATCGCATGCGACAGCCGTTCTAAATCAGAGATTGTGATCCCTCTTTTGGACCAAAACAACCAGCCTTGGGCCGTCCTGGATGTGGATAGCCAGAAGCATGATGCTTTTACAGAAATCGACAAACAGTGGTTGGAAAAAATTGTCAGGCTAATCCCACCGCAAGAATGAACTCATTCCAAACAACAAATCAGCAACATGATCTGTTTCATCGCCAAAAACAATCCATCGATATCAGCTTCCTCTCGAAGACTGTGTTTGTACCGTCCATAAGTCCGACCCAGATTAACACTCAGAATTCCTCTCTCGATGCCCACGTTGGCTTCTGTCGAACCTAAAGGATCCACTTCAATATCTATAACTTCAAGATATTCCAGGACGTCAACAACCGTCTGAACCAGGGCCGAATCTCTGGCACCAGGGATTTGAAAAGCCTTAGACCGATCGTCAAACTGGATCTCCAGCATCACGCCTGTTTCAGAGGCAACATCTCCGCAAATTTCCCTGATCTTCTTTTGCGCTTCGCCAATTTCTTCTTGGTCTCCAGATCGGAGATCGATCGTGAATGACGATTCTTGCGAAACGGCATTTCTCACCTTCCCCCCCATGATCATCCCCACATTCAGGATGGTCCACTTTTCGATGGGCATTGATGGGAGATCGATCTGGCAAATGCGGTCGATAGCTTTGGCGACGGCCAAATTGGGATTGGGCACACCCCGGCTTTGCATGGTATGGGCTCCCGGGCCGCGGAAAGTGATTTTCCCTCCGCCGAATCCCAGAGCTCCATAGTGAACTTTTCCTAAATCTCCATCCAGCGCAATGATATGGGTAAAATCCTGATCGACCGAATCCATAAAGACACGCATCCCATCAAAACCTGTTTCTTCTCCAACGGTGGCAAGAAAATAATAGGTGTTTTTTGGTTTGAATCCTACCTTCTTAAAGGCCCGCAAGGACCAAATCAGGTTGATCAAACTTGCTGTATCATCGCCTATTCCTGGAGCTATCAGCACATTGCCTTCCCTTTTCACATGAATTTTGTTCACACCCTGAAACACAGTGTCCATGTGTGCGGACAGGACAATCTTTTTTCCTCCATCCGTTCCTCTCCAGATACCGATCACATTTCCCGCCTGGTCGATAGAGATCTCATCCAATCCCAGAGTCTCAAACTGGGACTTCATGTACTGGGCCCTTTTTTCCTCATAACCAGAGGGTGCGGGAATCTCTGTCAGTCGGCGCCACTCTGCGATAATGGCCTCCTCATTCTGTTTGACAAAGGAAAAAAGTTCCTGAACGAACTCGGATTCTGCGATTTTTCGGTTGAACAAAGATTCATTAGCCCAAACAAAAGAAATCCACATCCCGAACAGAAGTCCAGAAAACAATAAACGGCAAAGCCCCCATTTTCTGATCATTTTTTCACCCCTTCAACCGGATTGGCTAGCAGACAGCATAATAGGTCATCTCACTCAGAGTAAAAACGGATGATGCGGATAACAGCCATTTCGCACACCTTGCAGAAGGGTTTATCACCCTTGGTGAACATCAAACAGTCCAGCATCGGGCGATAAAGGCCTTGCGCTGAGTATCCCGCCCCTTCAAAAGCACCGACTTTCCCGTTGTAGCGGCTTTTAGCCAAATAAGCATCCACTTTATTCGCGTGGTCTCTAGACAACTTTTCCGATTCTCGTTCTGTCTTTGCGATCTCATCCTGAGGAGCGTTGTTGCGTTTCATCTGTGCGATTTTGTCGTTGATCTCTGTGCGTATTTTCTGGTAGGCCAAGTCCATCTTATCAAAATCCTCTTTTTCCCATGGAGTCGGGATGCTTATTCCTTCAGACACATATGCCTTCCACTTCAAATTATCGGGATCGAGAAGAGCTGTGATATTCGGCTCAGTGGGCTCCACACCCCTCGGATAAAAATCATTGTAGGCGACAGAAGAAGTGTAATATTCATCGCCAAGCCCTGTAAAAGAATGACCAAATTCATGAAGAAACAGATACCTGTACCATTGATTATCTGCCGTGAACGTGCAGTACAGATTGTAGATTCCTCCACCTCCGTATCGTTTATGATTCACCATAATATATAGGGCATCATAGGGGACATGGGCTGCCGTATCCCGCAGCGCCCGGTTGTTTTCGGTCAGAAGATAGCGTTCGGACCCCAAGGAGTTGAAAGTGGAGCCTATGGCTGTGTTTTTGAACACGCCCATGCGTGGCTCATCGCAGCCACTCTCCTCTGAAGGTTTGAAAACACCGTAGACATTGAATCTGTCACCGTAAGATTTATAAGGCTCAGGACTAAAAAAAACTTCGGCGAACCGATGGAAATCTTGCTGAAGCTTCTCCTCCTCTTGTTGGGTATAGCCCTCTGCAATGATGGCTACATCCACTTTGTCGTGGGGATGCCCGTTTTTTCGCAATTCATAAACTTTCACACCTTGAATCAAGGGATCTTTTTTTACATCTACGCTGGCAGGATCGATCTCCTGGCTGAAAAACGGCTGAAGCTCGTTTTCTCTGTTCCGAACTTCAAGGGTGAACTTTATCTTGTTTTTTGGATACGGAATAAGCATGGTTTCATGGTAGGTTCTATTTATGCCATCCAAGGCTTTGCCTGTTGTTTTATACTCCCCAAAATAGCTGTCGAATCCTTTGGAAAAGATTAGTTCTCCCGATGATAGGTCATATATCTTGGCATAGTAGCGCCCATTGTTGAAAAGATCGATGAGATTTTGGAGGCTTCCCGCCCAGATCCCATACTCATATACCTGGTCGAGTGTTACTATCTCCTCCTTTGCATCTCCGACGTGGAAATAATCGATGCGCATGGTTTTATCGACGAAATAGCGATCGAACACATCTTGGTCTTTCGTTTGGGAACATGCTGTCAATGCCATCAAACAGGTCAAAAATAAAGAAACACACATCCTTTTCATAATTCCTCCTCTGTCTTCATCCTTCGGGAAGCCACGATTTTGCCGATGACTTCCATGATAATTTTCACGGCTGCAGAGGCCGTAATGCCGACCGGGTCCCGACTCGGGTTCACTTCCACGACATCCAGACCCACGATAGTCCCTTTCAAGTCATGGAGCATATTGATCACTTGGCGGGTGGAAAGCCCTCCCGCCTCATGATGGGATACGCCTGGTGCAAAAGCGGGATCCAGGGCATCCACATCGAAGGAAATATACAGGGGATTGTCAAATTCCAGGTCCATGACATAGCCAATATCTTTCATCTCGATCATTCGAATGCCGTGTTCCGTGGCCATATCTCTGTGCTGACCGGTTGCCGCACGGATGCCCACCTGGACAAGATTGGCGACATATCCTTCTTCGACGATCCGTGCAAATGGACATCCATGGGAGTAGCGATCCCCGTAAAGCTCATCATAAAGGTCGGGGTGGGCATCGAAATGAAGAATATCCAGATGTTTGTATTTTGGCGCGAATGCTTTGATGATCGGATAGGTGAGAGAGTGATCTCCCCCTAAAACGATGGGCACCGCTTTCTTTTCCAATATTTCCCGAACCCAATCTTCTGTCTTTGCAAACACATCCCAAAAGGAACCGGAAACATCTAGGTCTCCCAGGTCCACGACGTTTGTTTCTTCTTCGAGGTTCACCCCCGATTCCGTCCAGGGATTGATGGCCTCCCCTGTTGATGCTGCCCGGATCGCCTGGGGTCCTTTGGAAGCGCCCTTCATATAGCAGGACTTTTCATCAAACGGAATCCCCAAAATGGCGAACTCAAATTCATCTGTTTGTTTGATGGAACCACCAAAATCTGTCATGTGATTTTCCTTATGGATAATGATAAAGGGATTGGAATTATATCGCAAAGAAGAGGAAATTTAAATCCCATTAGTATGGAGAGCTCTGATAAAACAAGACATCAGGCAGATTAGACAGCTGGGAATGCCAGGGCGGCATAACTCACCGCGGATTGCGTCGCCTCTTCCATCCAAAAATCATACCCCAACACACAACCCGTTCTGCCGGAAAGAAGCTCGAGCAACAGAGCTAGGGTCGAAAAGCCGCAGACATTATACTTGTTATTCTCTTTCCAAACTTCAGCCCAGAAAGCTGTCACATCGCCTTGGCAGATCGCATCCAGCAAAGAACTATCGTGTTCCTTCGCCTCCAGGAGCAACGAAGTTGCCGGTTCGCGATGACCGAACTTCGGACCTATGTGTGAAAAATCGACCCCTGCCACAATAAGAGCAGACTTTTTTTTATCTCTATCTCCCAAATAAAGACGGAGACCGGAAATGAAATCGGACATTCCTGGAATTTCCTCGGGTTTGGAATAATGACGCATCTCCTTGTGGAGGGATCCACAAAGGACAGGCATCAATCGAAAACCATTCCCGAACATATGTTGCAGAAACAGGATTTGGAATTCGAGGGAATGCTCGTTTTTGTGGTGGATATCGTTGGGTGCAATTATCTCGGGGGAACATTTTTCCTTCAATTTTTCAACCTCATCCCTATCTGTTTTAACCTGGCCAAAGGGAGTGACAAAATCTTTCGTCGTCAGAGAAATATAGGATTCCGAAAGATGGTGCCCTGTCCCAAGCAGCAAGATCCTTTCAGGAGAGAGTCCCTTCACAACCTGGTAGGCTTTTGCATAGACCTTTTTCCCGATATCGAGATCGATATGAGGAGCGACAATAGCGGATATTTCTTCCCAGCCGAAAGTATTGGGTTGACCATTCTCTGTATCGAGAATGGATTGGATATAGGGGGCAAGTTCATCCGGATTATCGGGATAGGCCGTTCCAGCAAGGCAAGCTTCGCGGATTTGGCGTTGCCTGTATTCCTCGATGATCTTTTTTTTCCCCCGTCTATAGTTATGGCTGTCTATCAGAAAGGCCTTGTCGAGCTGGGATATCATGTCCTCAACATCCTCTCCTCTTACAAAAACTCCTCTTTGAAGTCGTATCAACTCGACCTGAATATCCTGGATGCTCCGCATTCCATCGATCAATCCGATGAGCTGCAGTGCCGCTCCTCGAAGCAGGACGGGTTGGGGGATAAGCCCCAAAAAATCCTTCACGAGGAAAACTTTTTCTCCCTGGTAAGAGGAGGGAATGATATCTATATCTGTTCTCAAACGGGGAACTTTTTTTTCCATGGTTCTGTTTCCAGCATTCGTATTCGTAATCGTATTCGTATCCTCCGATTATTTACACCGTTTGTGAACAAAAAGCAACGGGAAGAATGCGGCTTTTGAACAGATCCTCCAATTTTGCTATGATTTGAAAAAATCCGATTAAAGGATTCTTTATGTCACGCCAAAGAATGAACAAAAAGTTCAACAGGATCTACCATACTGCCCGAAAACCTGAAAACAAAATTGCGATCGATTTTGAACAAGATCGTTTTGTTTTTTTCTCGGATCACCATAAAGGCGATACCAGCCCAGCCGATGATTTCAAAAAAAACAAAGAACTCTACACCTCAGCCCTATCCTTTTACAAAAATGAAGGGTACTCATTGATTGTTCTGGGGGATAACGAGGAGCTCTGGGAAAACCAGTACGAACAAATTCTCACCCATTATCGCAATGCGATCGAGCAGGAAATCGCATTAGCTCCGGAGACTCCGGATAAAAAGAAAATTAGGATTTGGGGAAATCACGACAAAGAGGTCACGCTCAACAGGTTCAGAAAGCGCAGCCAAAAATGGAAAGACAACGTCCTGTCCAAAGTGGAACATAGAGAGGGACTCTGTTTAGGCGAGGATATTTTTCTGATCCATGGGCATCAAGGCCGGTTCTTCGAAGACCAGGCCTGGAAGTTGAGTCGATTGGCTGTGCACTTCATCTGGAAAACAGTGCAAAAATTGCTGCATATCGGCTCCGATGGTCCGGCGGAAAACTATCGGATCCGTGACGACCTGGAATTGAATTATTACCGATGGGCAAAAAAAAACAAGGTTCTGCTGATTTGCGGCCATACACACCGGGCTATCTTTGGATCAATGACCCATTTCGACCGCCTTCAGATCGAGATTCACCGGCTAAAAAAAGCAATGGAGCAAGCTGATCGGGAAGAAAAAAAGGACATGGAACAACAGATTCATGAAAAAAGGGCCCAGATAGAAAAAATCCTAATCCAGCGGTCGGGAAAAATGCCGAAGTCATTTGAGCCGGGCAAAAGCTGGCCAGTTCCGTGTTATTTCAACGATGGTTGTTGCGGATACACAAATGGGGTGACATGTATCGAAATCGACAAGAATATCATGCGCCTCATCAAATGGCAGCGACAGGACAAAAAAAGACACATTCTTGAAGAAAAGGATATCCATCTTCTCCTCCGATACACAAAGGAGGGCCGCGCGATCGATAGAGATTTCGAACCTGAACTGCATCAGATCCCCTGCGGTGATGACATATCGAACATCGGATTCGGATAAGGAAAAATGGGATTCGAGGAGGGAGAAGAAGGGAGAGGAATCCTCTCCCTCTTCCTTTTCAAAACCTCGACGCAGCCTTGGATGAGGAATGAAATAGCGTCGTTACGGTTTCATATCATTGTGATGGTGGCACAGGACCGGCTTCCCGTCAATCACCCCCAGAGATGATTTCAAGGGTGATATTTAATCCCCTTTTATTTTTGGTGAAAAAAAATTATAATTCTCCTTCAAAATCAGGAGGACTTATGGAAAATATCAAAACCATCAAATCCAAAGAAGACGCGATAAAACTCTTAAATGTCGCTCTGGAACATGAATGGGCCGTGAGTTTCGAATACCTTTTTCATGCCTATTCGTTCCCGAAGGGAAAACTTTACTATCCCGACCCCATTTTAAAACGTCACCAAGATGTGCGCGCCCAGACTATCCAGATCGGGATTGATGAAATGTACCACTCTCTCCAGCTGGGGACGATCATCAAACAAATGGGAGGAACGCCTTCCTTCAAGACAGACGAGGTCATCCGGTATCCCCGAGTCATAGACAATCTGGAACGGGACAAAAAAACAGAAGACTTGGTGACAGATCTTTACCAATCCGCAGAATTCGAAGAGGGGGCCTTCCCGAAAATCCACAACATGGTGCTGAATATCTCCTATGATGAGGTTAGACATTCTGATCAATTTGTGGCCATGATGGATGCGATGAAGGCAGAAGGAGCTGAAGATGCCCACTGCCACCAATCCGATCCCGCAAACGCCCAGAAGGAGGAAGTTCAGCTTCTGCACGCTATCATGCGGGCTGAAAACGAGTTGATGCACCGCTATCTCAAATATGTCATCCTATTCAGCGAGCATCAAGACCTCAGCCAGCGCCTTTTCAAAAATGCGATAGATCACATGAAGAACTGGGATAAAAACGGGGGGATATTGATCAAGATGGGCGATGTCATCCAGATTGAAAACGCCGAAAAAAATGCCGACGGCGTGGAACGGAGCGTTTCGCCAATGCCCGCTGCCTACCCTGGAGAGGACCGCCTGTCCGCCTTGCCAACTCTGATACCGGCCGAAGAAGAGTTGATTGCCCAATATGAAAAGCTCCTATCTCTCGTTACAGATGGAGAGATAAAAGAGCAGTTGGAAAAACATGCCGGCTTAGCTCGTGAACATTTGTTCACCCAAAAATGGCTTCTCAAGAACGCCCAGATAATAAAAGGACTATCATAGATGGCAAAAAAAACGATTGGAACCGAGATTGCCAAATTTCAGTATTTCTACCCGTATACGGTTGCCCTCGTCGGGGCTAAAGCCGAAGAACGGACCAACTTCATGTCTTGCGCCTGGCATACAGCTCTTTCTTTCGATCCCCCGTTGTTCGGCGTGCTCATTGCGAAAAAACGCTTCACCCATCAAGTGATCACCAAAGCCAAGGAATTCACTGTCAATTTCATCCGGTCAGACCAAGCATTGCTCTCGGCCCAGTATGGTCGAAAATCGGGATTCGATCTTGTCAAGACCGAAAAATTCCCGGTCAAGCTCATCCCTTCCCGAATCATCCAGTCTCCTGTCATAGGTGACGCCTACATTAGTTTTGAATGCCGCTTGATAGAAATCCGCACCTATGGGGATCATGACCTGTTTGTCGGTGAAGTTCTCGCCATCCACGAAGAGGAAAACAATTTCAACGAACAAGGAGTCCTCGATCCACAAAAGACTTTGCCTCTGCTTTACCTGGGAAGCGACTTCTACTGCACCGTCGACCCCAACTCCCTGGCCCACGTTCTGCCGGACTGATAGTCATGCACACAAAAAAGCTAAATTCAATGAAGAGAATCGGAGGGTTGACGGATCAGCGTTTCGAACCGTTGTTTTTATCGGAAAGTCGGCAATGTTTTCTTGAAATAGAACCCTTATGTATTATATAAAAAAGACTTGATGGACACTGTGCTGCGGATCGAAAACATTCACAAATCATTCAAAGCAGGATTCATCCCCAAAAGAAAAAAAATTCTCGATGGCATATCTTTGGAAGTCAACGGAGGAGAAATCTTTGGCTACCTCGGTCCGAATGGAGCAGGGAAAACAACCACCCTCAAATGTGTGCTCGGCCTTATTTTCCCTGACAAAGGGAAAATCCAGATCTTCGGGCATTCCAACCTTTCTCTCCAGGCAAAGGAAAAAATCGGATTTCTCCCCGAAAATCCCTATTTTTACGATTATCTCACAGCGACAGAATTTCTGAGCTTTTACAGTGATCTCACCTTGGTAAAAAAAGAAAATAAGCAGGCGCAGATTGAAAACCTGCTCCAACTGGTCGGTCTGAATCAAGCGGCGGATCTCCAGCTCCGAAAATTCTCCCGAGGGATGCTCCAGCGGATCGGCCTGGCTCAGGCACTGATCAACGATCCTTCCCTTGTTTTCCTGGATGAACCATTGGGAGGATTGGATCCATTGGGACGCAAGGAAATTCGAGATGTCATCATCCGGCTTAAAGAAGAAGGGAAAACAGTCTTTCTCTCCTCGCATATCCTGCAGGATATCGAGATGATATGTGACCGGGTCGCGATACTCGTGAGCGGGAAAATCATCAATCAAGGGGCCCTGCAGGATCTGATTTCAGAAAAAGTCAAGGTCACAGAAATCACGCTTTCCGGCGTGAAGACCGAAGATTGCAAAGACCTGGGAGACTGTTATTCTGCTCAGGAAGGAAGGATCTTTCTCAAAGTTTTTGAGGAGGAAAAAATCGCAACCGTTATCCAATTGGTGCAGACAAAAAAAGGAAAAATCCACTCGCTCATTCCGAGGACGGAAACGCTGGAAGATCTTTTCGTGGGAGCGGTCAAACAACGATGAAAATCCGCGCGATTGCTCTCAACACTTTCAAAGAAGCCATCCGGGACCGCATCCTCTACCTGCTTTTGTTTTTTGCGGCTCTATGTATCATTTTATCCCGGATCCTGGCACTCCTAACGATCGGAGACCGGGCGAAAATCATCATGGATGTGGGGCTGGCTTCCCTTTCCCTTTTTGGTGTCCTGATGGCCATTTTAATCGGCACAGGCTTGGTGTACAAGGAGATCGACAAGAGAACCCTTTACACCCTTCTTGCCAAACCCATTCAGCGATACCAATTTCTCTTGGGAAAGTACTTAGGTCTTTTGTTGACCCTTTTTGTTATGCTTGTCTTGATGACGCTGGTCTTTCTTGTGCTCATCCTTCTCCATCGTTATCCGATCGAAGGCGCTTTTTTCCTAGCCATCCTGTTTGTCTTCGTGGAACTCTGTCTCATCACAGCCGTCGCCCTATTGTTTTCCTGTTTTTCCACGCCCATCCTCAGCACGCTCTTTTCCCTGTCTTTTTATCTGATCGGTCATCTTTCCTGGGGGCTGGAAACACTCATCAACAAACTGCCCCAAGGCGGTATCAAAACTCTGGCTCGCATTCTTTACTTATTCCTGCCTAATCTCGAAAACTTCAATTTTAAAACAGAGGTCGTTCACCATCTTTCTATTCCACCAAAAATTTTCCTGTATTCATCCCTGTACGGTATATTCTATACGGTCTTCATCCTGGCTCTTGCCGTGATGGTTTTCCGCAGAAGGGATTTTATCTAAGGGTCATGAAGAAAAACCTGATTGTTATCATTCTTCTCCTCAGCTGCGCTCTTTTCATGGGATTAAAACTCATCACGGACAAGATTCCCCGATCGAACATAGGAGCCTCTATCATTTACATCCCTTCGGGAAAATACCTGAAACACGCCACCTTCGGGTATTCCGCCCTATTGGCAGATTTGGTTTACATCTGGGCCATCCAGTACTACAGCGACTACACGATAGCCGAAAGATATGATCATCTGGACCACATCTTTTCCATTATTGCCGAACTCGATCCCCGCTATCTCGATCCCTACGAAATGGGGGCCATCATCGCCGTGTATGAGGCCAGAGATCCCTATTTGGCATTCAAGGTGCTCGATCGTGGCCTGGAAAAAAATCCCGACCAATGGATCTTTCCTTACCAGGCCGGGCATTATGCGGCTCTAACCCTAAAAGACTATGATTTGGCCAGGCAATATTACCAGAAAACAAAGGAAATCGAAGGCGCCCCGGCAATCGCCAAGAGGCTATTTGCAGATGCGGCCTTCAAAGTGACGGACTATCAGGCAGCTTGGCAAAATTGGTGGGAGGTCTATCTGACAACAGACGATGCGAGGATAAAAAAAATCGCGTCCAACCATCTGTACCAGGTGAAATCGGCTATGGACCTCGCCCAGCTCAAGGAGGCCATAGAAAAATACCGGCAAAAATACGGACAATTTCCGGCTGAGCTGGGTCAGCTCGTCCGCGCCGGGATTCTGGATTCAGTCCCGAAGGATTTGGATGAAAAAGACTACATTTATGATCCTGAAACCGGGGATGCCGAGCCCTCATTAGTATGGTGGAAAAGATAATCATCATTGTCCTTTTTGGTTTGGCCTGGGGAAGTTTTCTCAATGTCGTCATCTTCCGGTTGCCGCTGGGGATGAGTCTCATGAGGCCCGCCTCTTCCTGTCCCCAGTGCAAAACAAAGATCAAATTTTATGACAACATCCCCATCTTTTCCTATGTGTTCCTCCGGGGGAAATGCCGCACCTGCGGAACCGAAATACCCTTTTCCTATTTTCTCGTCGAGATTCTGACTCCGCTGAGTTTTTTGCTCATTTACCAGAAATATTCCATGAGCTTTTTTTTCATTGCGTCCTGCCTTTTCGCCAGTGCAATGATTGTGCTAGGATTTATCGATTTTTACCACCAGATCCTCCCCGATGAGATCACGTTGCCGGGTTTGGTCCTCGCTTTGGTGTATGCTCCCTTTCGTTCGGACCTGAGCCTGACCCAAGCTTTAATCGGAGCGGTAGTGGGAGCCGGATTTTTGCTTTTTATCTATGGGGCCTACTATTTTCTTCGGAAAAAAGAGGGATTGGGAATGGGAGACGTGACGATGATGCTTTTGATCGGGGCTTACTTGGGCTGGCAGCTGACTTTTTTCACTCTCATTCTGGCATCATTCGTGGGAGCCATCGTCGGGGTTCTGTTTATCCTCTTCCAAAAAAAAGACCTTCAGTATTCCTTGCCCTTTGGGACTTTTTTGGCCCCCGCCGCTTATTTCTCCCTTCTTTGGGGAGAACAAATCATCCAAGTCTATCTCGGTCTTTTCCGCACACCTTAGTCGTCTACATACGATAAAATTAATTACGGATGACCTTATAGATCTCTCTCCAGGATTTGATCGTGAGGACCGCGCCCACCGGTTGCTCGAGTTTTTGGATGGTGGAATCGTACTCCTGAATGTAGACTTCTCTTTTCCGGTCTCCGTTCACCCTATCTGTATCACCCAGGGCGACAGCAGATCTCGTTTTGGATGCAAGATCTAGGCTCTGGAGTGTTCCCGTTGAATCGCGAAAAGCCGATCCTCCGACAGCACTTCCGGCCATCGATTGGACAAATCGACCATACAACTTCCCAGCGCCTTCCAGGTTCACACAGGGATCCACGGCTTCGATGCTCAAAGTCAGCGTGCTGAAGTACACGATGGAGTTGGCTACCACAGGATCGGACCAGACCTTGGCTCCGACATCCAGATCGCCCATATCGAGGGCGGGATCGAGATTGAGCAGCGCTGCATCGCCCATGAACCATTCCACCTCAGGATTATTCAACGTATCCAACAGAGCTACAAATGAGTAGGTGGTATCACCCGGAGCTGAATCATCTCCTCCCGTTCCAAAAAAGACATGAGGGATCGAGGCTGTAGCTGATGGGCTAATCCAAGATTCCGGTTTGGTGATGATCGGGTAGTTGTTGGCATCCTCATAGATGACATTCAGGGCATTATTCCAGGTCGTACTAGTCGGATTTCTCCTGATGAATTCATCGCTTGAATCCAGGCGATAGACTCTCCCGTCCAGATCGGCAAAATACACCCGGTCGGTGAATCCATCTTGGTCGACATCGATCGAAGAGGGAGAACCGGGGATGGTATTCTGGATATTGGGAAAACTGCCCGAGGTATTCACTTCAACCGTCTCATAATCCCAAAAGGCAACCCCGGTTTCGATATCCACACCATAGAAATAATTCCCGACCGTGTTGTTGGTGTCATTATCGTATCCTGACCCGACAAAAGCCACAAATGTATCCGAGCCATCATTCACGATTTTACCCACGGTGGGGATGGACCATGTTTCCCCCATTGTATCTTCGGTGAACTCCCAGAGCGGCTGCGGATCATAAGGATCGGTGATATCCAGAGCAAAATAATAGTTCAATCCGCCGGCAATAGTGCTGCCAAAGCCCGGACCCTGACCACAAATCAAAACGGTTCGCCATTCTCTGCTCCCGTTGCCGTCGGCATCGATGTAGACATCTTCGGCAACCGGGCTGCCATCCACATAAACGTCGTGAGAAAAGTATCGTTCTCCGGTTGCAACATCCACGGCCCACATATTCTTCAATTTGGGGAGAAGATTGTACGGGATAAATCCCCAAATCTCTTCTCCGGTGAGGGCATCAAAACAGTGAATCATCCCATCATTGGCACCCACATAGATGACTTTCCTCCGGTTCTGATTCGCTGTGAGAAAATTATCATACCCGGCGCCCTTCAGCCCTGCGTTTCCGTCCGGAGGCCCGACAACAATCAGCTGGGAATGGTTGATATCTCCCAGTTTCCAATACCGCCCCTCACCCCTGACAAAATCGATCAAGCCCGCGTTATCGTTGTTCACATCCTGGAGTATCGGCCCGAGTGTGGCCACGTTGGCCGTGGTAAAATCCGTCCTGCCGAGCCCGGAGACACCAGGTACGGCCGTGTAGATTGTCCGCGTTCCAGCGGCTCGAGCATCCAACAATTCTCCTGCATCCCATTCGATGATCACTCCTGCAATATCCACATTGACATCTCTCCCAGATGAAGCGGATAAATCGGAGGTTGTAACCGTTCGGAGAATTGAATCTGAAGTGGCAGCAGGAGTTGTGCTGGACACATTATATGCCCGCAAATGTCCCTGCCAGCCGGGGAAGTAAAAAGTGCCGGCGAGGACGAACCTTTTTTGAGAGCCACTGTCATCGACGGTCGTTACAGCCACCGTCGTCCGGGAGTACTCCCTCCTGTCCACATACACGTATTCCCAGCTTACCTCATAAATCTCGGGAGTTTCAAACGAGGCACTTTCGTATTCGGCCATCGGATCTTCTTCCGCGGACAGGAGTGCTTTCCAGTATAGGCGTGCTCCATAGTGGTTGAACGTGTGCCAAGGCAGGTCTGTCTGGCTGCGGATATCGTTTTCCAAAAAGGTGGTGTACAGCTCCCAATCTTGGCCATTGTTGGAGACATAAAACTCGACCGATAGCCCCTGGCTGGAGCCTCCCTCAACCCTTTGCTCGATACTCGTCATCTGGACGCGAGTAATGGCATACTGTCTCTGATCGAGAGTCCCCGCCACATTGGTCGACCGGGCCTCCCCATTCAAGGCATAAACGCCGGCTAAATCGTTCCGGATCAGGTAGTAGTCACCTGAATGGTTGGCATCGGCCAACACCACATCGATGTCGCCATCCACATCGTAGTCAACCATGGCGCTCATATCCACATCATGGGGATCCGGCAAGATCGGGTCGCAGTTATTCAAACACCTGAACTGAAAGTCCGGTTCAAAAACTCCCGGAGACGTTTCCACCAGTCCCAGGTTTTTCCAGAAGTACATGCGGGCTTCATTGCCCGCGTTCCAGCGGTCGTTTGCCGCGAATATATCTACCCAGCCGTCATTGTTAAAATCTCCCACGACCGTGGCGACCGGCCCGGTACACTCCGGAACAGGAATGGGAATTTCATGGTAGGTGAAATTGCCTGTCCCGTCATTCTCATAATAAACGAGGTGGTCGTAATCATTGACTGTGCCGCCGATGATATCCACATCTCCGTCTTTGTCAAAATCGGCTGCGTCTATGGTAGATCCTCCCCGAGCAGGAGATCCATCGGTAAAACCTGTATTCTGATCATAAGCCAGCTCGGATATGCTGAAGTTGCTCAGGTCAAAATTCCCCGGACCCGGATTTCTGACAAGAAATATCTTATCTTCGCTGATGACGAGAATATCCACATCCGCGTCTCCATCGATATCCACCGAGGCCAAGTGGTCTGCGGCCCAATGGCAGTAGATACCGGCGCTCATGAATTCACTGGTGAAATCCAAGTTTGGTGCCAAATCATAGGTGGCAAAATCCGGATCTAAGGGTGTTCCTATGTTGATGTACATGACTGCAAAAAACTGTGTGTACCCGAATGAATCTTCCTTGTTTTTGTAGAAGAAAAAATCAAGGAGACCGTCGCTGTTATAATCACCGACCGTGATAGAGGCTGGGCCGACTTCGAGATGTAAACCTTTGTCATACACTTCTGTCTCGTCGATCAAATACACGATCCCATCGTCGTCTATACCGTCCCCGTTTATATCTGTGTAATTGTTTCTGATCAGGATCAACCGGTTATCCGGGTTGGCGGTGATGTCCAATCCGATCAAATCCGGCCTTCCATCCCCGTCGAAATCACCGGAATCGCACACGTAGATTCTCGCCCCCATACCCGAAGGTTCTGTGACCTCGAAGTTGGCTCCCAGATAATTCAACGTGATCGGAGCCGGCGTCCAATTCCGCACCGAACACCATGCATGATCCTTATAGGTGAGCGTGCTGAAATCTTCCGTAAAATTGCCTGTATATTCTGTGCATTGTTGTTGAGTCCAGACATACGTGGCGATAAACGCGAGTATCGCCATCAAAGGGAGAATCCATAATTTGAATCTAATTTTTTTTGTCATTTTTCCCCTCTTCCTTTTCTCTATTTTAATCTTCCTTTTTCAGACTTTCCTGTTTTCATCAATTAAGTTCGACCGCCAATACGATTTCAAGCCGGGATGTTGTCATTGTCGACCCTGTCCCAGATGTGCCAATGCAAATAAGAAGGGCATCATAGGGGTCTGATGAAACCCCTCCCCGTTCGTCATCCATCAAAAAGGCTGTGTATGTGTAACGGGGATCGGTCCCGCCTCCCTGGGCCGGAACAAATTCCTGTTTGAAAAAGATGATATTGCCGTAGTCGGGGGTTCCATCGTCATTAGAATCCAATAAACTAAACAATTCCAAATCTGTCATTTTCCGGAAATAATTGACGTCCTGCGGGATGTCGATGCCTGCCGGGTCCACTAAATAATGGCCCTCGAAATTTATCCAGGATTCATTGATGAATAAATCCTCGACGGCAATCCATGCGGCATCGAAACCGGCTTCGGCGGCATTGAAAGCATTGTGCTGCGTGCGGAGATTCCCTGCGACCCGGGAACCGACCCCGGTCACGGTGATCACAGCAATCCCGACTGTCACAAGGAATGCCATCACAAGGATGACAACTATCAATCCCGAACCTTTTTCCAGGCCGGGATCTCGCTGTTTTTTTGGAAACCGGAATGTATTCATCATTTTCTCTTTCCTTTTTTTATCGTGTTCCCGTGTTGTATATATTCAAAGATAAATTTCTGATATTGGACGTAGATTCGAGCAAAAATCTTTTATGCTTATCATCATCGCTCGCTCCCGGACTGTTGGCGATAGTTGGCCTCCTGTACAGATGAATGTTAGCAGGGGGATTCGCGCCTATACTCACGAAAGGATTCTCAGTCCGGCCCAACACCCAAATCTTGACTTGACGGATGCGCCTGACCATCGTGATATCGCCCGTCCAGACCGATTGCCATTCGATGAAGCCATCCAGGGTATTGTTGGCGTCATTATCAAAATCCCCATTGTACTCGAACTGGAGGTTTTCCACATTTCTGGCTAGCGGATAATGGATGCCGTTCATGGTCAGGTACAGGATATTTCCTTCACCGTTTCCGATGTACCCATCAGTGCCTGCGGTCAATCCCGGATAGTTCCCCGTGACATCCAGCCAGTATTCTTTCACGTTGACAAATGTCACCATCCCCCCATCATAGTCGTTGGAACTGGGGCAGGTCCCGGATAAGCCGCCGGGGGGGTTGACTCCAGGCGCCAAACCAGGAGAAAAATTAAGCCGCTCGTTCTGGCCTGTCGCATCATGCGTGACATGGGTTATGGTTCTCACTTCGGCGACCATGCATCCCGATTCCGGGTTGGGAATTATGAGGACCGTTTGTTCTTCATATTCTGCGTCTTCATATTGGAACTGTTCAAGACTGTAATCTTCAAGAGACAGGTTGGCTGCCGCTCCTTGATAGTTGGATATCCTCAAATTCAAGGGCTCATCGAAATTCCCCAATACTTTCAGACGGTCGGGTTCCACAACAGCCCCCTGGTTCTCGTTATCCACGCCTTCCAAGGCATAACCATAAAACTCGATGGGTAAATTCACTCCGGCCATCCTGGCATCTCTGGATATGAAATACATGCCGGAGCGCACGCCATGCTGCAATTCCGCAAACTGCTGCTGGTCCACCGCGATCTGGTTGCTCGTCCTGTACAAGGACAGAGTGGCCAGGACAACGACCAATAAAATCATGCTCCCCACCAGAAGTTCCACAAGGGTGAAACCGGGACGAAGGGACTTGCTCGAAGTTTTGGTGTTTTGTTTTGATTTTTTTTCTTTCATTTTATTCTCGATGTATCAATATACTTATTAGGGACAAATCGATCAACGGCTTATGATGGTGCTGACATCAGCTTTGACACTATACTCTTGAGGATCTCCGATGAGGTCATTCACGGCTGTATTCAATTGTTCCGCCGAGAAGACAAACACCCGGATCTCCCAGAAAAGCCCGGTCGCCTGAATCGTAGTCAACCTGCGGTAATCGATAGATCCGTCAAGATTGACATCGATCTGCTCATCGTTGGTTCCGGCTGTCAGGGTGTTCAGTTCGTCGGATGTCAAGTTTCTGTGATAATCGATCTGCTGCTGAGCAAGGAAAGTGGCGTTCGACATTCTATCCGCCCGTGAATTGTTCATCACACTGTAGGTGAAAAGCTGTGCCAGACCGAGCAACGCTATGGCCACAATGGCAATCCCGATCAACACTTCAATCAGTGAAAACCCTTCATGTTTTATTTTTTTTATCGATTTCATGGTTAACTTCCTGTCTTGATGTAATGGACTGAGCCCCCGGCAAAAACAGCGACGACTCTCAAATCTGGCTGTCCCTTCCTCCGCAATTTATCACTCTGGAGACTGATGCTGTTAAGATTCGTATCGAAGTTGGTTATGAATCCCAACGGGGAAAAAACGATTCCTTTGGATGGGACGCCTGTAATGTCGGGGAAATTGACGGACACGATCAGTTTTTCAGGAATTTCTTTCCTCAAAAATCCCGGCATCGAGCTCCAATTCCCTGGGGAATCTTCCCTCTCGATTAAATAGAACCAGACACCTCCATCATCCAAAAACCCAACCCTATGATTGATCTTCGTTTTCACCGCTTGAAACTTGGCCCTCTGCATAGTGGTCAGAATATCTCTTGCCGAATTCTCTATTCCTCTAGTTTCCAACGTGTTCAAGATGCTCGGATAAAAAGCCGCAAGTATCACGCCCAAGATCCCCACCACAACCAAAACCTCGATAAAAGTGTACCCTCTTTGCCAGAGTTTTCCCATTGTTTTTCCCTTAATTTTTTTTTCTTGCCCGTGTGTGCCGATTCTAAGCATTATCCGCCTAAATTGCAAGATTTCATTCATCGTGGACTCGATACATACCTATATTTTATTATAAATAACAGCAAATTTCATACCACAAGCACATATTTTTAACTCGCTGTAAATAAATGAGTTAACATTTTTTTTTACGTTTTCCCGATTTACATTGCCATTTTTTGTCATGAGTTCGACAAATACTGCTCTTTCTCGTCTGCTCAGTTCGTTATGGCTTATTATAGATATGACCATTATATCATTGCCCGTCAATAACCGCTAAAGGTGATAGAAGCGATGATTTTTTCCGCTTCTATCTCATCCTTTTGTTGGATTTCATTCACCTGCCACGACTAGCCGTCAAAATGAAAATTTGTCTGATGGGATATACTCTCTTTTAGTCGTCTGTTTCCTCGACTTTGCGCATATCGTATATTCAGATCTATAATAGCCACAACCATTATCAAGGTCCCGTAAATAGCTAAGCGATGTCTTTTGCAGGCAACCCGTGCTTTATTGAATTTTTACCCTTTCTATGGTATTGGTGTATCAAATGCCACTTAAAAATAGCCCAAGGGGTCTTCCGGCAATATTCCTTATATTTGCCTTTTTCCTGGGTTTTTCTCTTTTTGTCAATCTCTCTTCCATCCACCAGGGCTTTCTTTTTGCCGATCAAGCCACTTATTATGCCATCACACAAAGCTTGGCACAGGATGGGGACATAGAATACACCAAAAAAGACCTTATTCGTTATGAACACGATTTTCCCGCAAGACCCCTTGGGTTATTTTTGAAAAAAGGCAAAGACGGAAAGTTATTTTATGCCAAATCCTTTGCTTATCCTCTTTTTGCAGCTCCCTTTCTCAAAGTATTCGGCGTAAACGGCGCTCTTGTTTTTCATTCTTTGCTTCTCTTGCTACTGCTCCTGATGGGCCATGCCTATTTTTCCGTTACGAATCCATCATACATTTCTCTCATCACGGTTCTAACGTTTATGTTCGCATCGATTGCTGGTGTTTACTTCTTGTGGATCAGCCCTGATTTTTTTAGCCTTTTTTTGGTTTTCACCATCCTCTTTCTCTGGCTGTATAAATACAAAATTCCAAAAACTGACGATAAAAACGATCGGCCGCCGAGCAAATTTCAAGCCTTTTTCCAATCGGACTGGTCCGACTATTGTGCCGGACTTTTGATCGGAATCGCTGTTTTTTCCAAACCCCCCAATATCGTGTTGCTTGGTCCGATTGTCCTTTACTCGCTCACTAAAAAAAAGGTTTTGAAAACCTTCCTGATCATCCTCTGTTTCCTTGGTGCTTCGGGCATATTCTGGGGTACGAACTACATGATTACCGGAGAGTGGAACTACCAAGGCGGAGAGAGAAAAACATTTTATCAAACCTATCCTCTGGAAAAAGCGGATATCACCTTTGACTCTATCAAAACCATGGAGATGACATCGGATGGATATGCACAAAAACATCTTCTCCCAGCCAAGTTCATTCCCTACAATCTCTTTTACTACTTTTTCGGCCGATACACCGGGATGGTCTGGTATTTCTTCCCGGCCTTTCTTTTCTTCATCCTATTTCTTGCCAACAGGAAAAAGCTGTGTCAATGGCTGATCCTTCTGGCTGTTTTTGCCGAAATTCTGATATTTGTCGTCCTTATGCCGGACAATTATGCCGGTGGTGGAGGAGCTTTGGGCAACAGGTACTTCTTGCCCATTTACCCTTTTTTCCTCTTTCTCACCCCGATAAAGCAAAAGAAAAAAAATCTTTATTTATGCTGGATTATGGTAGCTGTATTTATCGCGCCCATCCTGCTCAGCCCATTCACTCATTCACACTATCCTTCTACGCATGTGAAAAAATTCCCGTTCAAGGCTTTGCCGATAGAAATGACACTTGTGAACAACTTCCCCACCAACACCAATCCCTGGGCTTTCCGTCAAGAAGTGGGGACCCAACCCCACATCGGCTGGCTCCACTTTTTAGATGACAATTTCTACAGAAGGATGAAAGAATCAAAAGTGGAAAGTAGGGGATTCTGGACACGAGGACCTTTCACCGCCGAAATGATCCTTAAAACCTACTATCCAGTAAAACGATTAGACGTTCATCTCCTGAACAATCCACGCATGCGCAATGAGATCACGGTCCAGGTGAGAAGGCAGAAAAAAAGAATCGTATTGGGAACAAAACAAAGGGGAACCTTGAGCTTCTCCCCAGTAAAACCCTTCAAGATCGAAGCGCTCCATCTGTACCGGATCAAAATCAGCGCTTCCAAGGGATCCACTCCCTACTACGAATCTGAAACTAGCAAGGAAAGAAGATACTTGGGAGTATTTTTTGAAATCGATATCATCCCTGAGGAATAATGTGTTAAATCCTGGCAGGCATTTCTAAATCTGCTGTGATTTTTTCAGCGGATTGGTAGCAGTCTGGAAAGCTGAAGAAAAAGAGGATTTTCACTGCTGAAAAAGGTTGCAAATTACCCTGTTGATGTTTCAGTTTTCTGGATTGTTTTTTTATCATAAATTTTGGATTGTTTCTGAGATATCGTTATCACCAAGACTTCTTTTGTTTTATCGCTGATTTTAAATTTTTCTGCCACAGGAAGACCGAGAACCCAAACGATCTCATCCGTGGATAGGAACACCGGTTTCTTTTCTCTTTCAATTAGAGGGAGGGATTTTGCCCGCATGATTTCCTTGAGCTTTTTTTGCCCCGGAGCCCCTAAAGGTCGGTATCTGTCGCCCTCCTGTCGATTCCTGACTTGCAAAGGGAAGGAGATAGCTTTCCCGTCTAGGTAAGCCTTGGTGTTATCATCAAAGACAAAAGACTTCGGCCTTTTTACCCGCTCGGCCTTGACCATCAAGCTCAACTCTTCAAGAATCAATGGAGAGGAACCATCCCATTCATACGAATATGCCATTGGGTCAGGTAGCTCAGACCTGAGAAAGACAAGGCTATTTTCTCTCTTTAACAGAAGCTTATCGGTCAAATGAAAACTTTTCCCTTCCTCAAGATTCAAAAGAGAATCGACACCCTCAAAAGTGATTCCCCTCAAATCTCCCTTGAGCTTTCGGATAAACTCACGAACAACTCTTCGGGCCAGTCCTTGTGGCAAGCCCAACACAGAGTTCAAATCCAGGCGAACTTCTCCCTCTTCGTACAAAACAGCCTTTTTTGTTTCATGGCTGGCCCATTTATCCAGAAGTTTTTCTTCCTCCTGAAGGATGGATACGATTTTCCCGATACGCCGAATGATATTCGGCTCAAAATTCTGCTGGATGTAGGGGATCAGATCGAGGCGCACCTTGTTTCGGGCAAAACGCCGGTCTAGATTGCTCTCGTCCTCTCGAAATTCCCACCCTTTCTTTTTCACATAATTGGCAATATCTTTTTTTTCTACGGATAAAAGGGGCCGGATGATCCGTCCCTCGACAACGGGAGAAATGCTCCCTAATCCCTTCAATCCGCTTCCTCTCATCAAGCGCAGAAAAAACGTTTCGGCTTGATCATCCAAAGTGTGACCCGTCGCAATCTTGGCCCCGCCGATTTCTCGGGCGGTCTTTGTCAAAAATTCATACCGCAGCATTCGACCTGCCTCCTCCAGGTTCAATCGGTATTTTTTGGCGAATGAACGTACATCTTCAGAAGCGACAAATAAAGGAAGGGCATGTTCCTGTGCGAATTTCCTGACAAAACGTTCATCCTCACCTGCACCCGGGCGAAGCCTGTGATTGAAATGCCCCAAAAACAAATCGAGGAACCACACTTTTTGCAGTTCCAGAAATACGGCCACCAATGCCGTGGAATCCAGGCCTCCCGAAAACGCTATGAGGACTTTGTCCTTCTTTTCCAGGAGATTGTGTTTCCTGATTGTTTCTTTAACGGTTTCTAAAACCATGATCTTCGGTCTATCGTCTGTCTCCGATTTCCAAACAATCCGACACAAAATGCTTTAAAGAGCAGATTTTTCCCTACAGCATTGGCAATTACATACTGCTTTGGAAGGGGGCCCTCGTAAAAAAAATAGTGGCGGTGGAGGGACTTGAACCCCCGACACTACGGATATGAGCCGTATGCTCTAACCACCTGAGCTACACCGCCGGTGGCAAAGATTTTAGCCGAAATGGGGGGAGAAGTCAATTTGCTTTTGCGCTAACGGACTCTTACTCGACCATCAGGTGTTTCGAACTGAACAGCTGTTCCAGTAGGACTACTGGCTGTAACACTGGTAAAGGATAAAGGACTCTCCCCTTTGGCGATTGATTGGAAAACTAAGCTCGCAACTCTGCCTGAACCTTTAAAACCTCTGGCAACATCTGTGCTGGAAAACCCTATCGTGCATGTCCCTGAAGAATTATCAATATTTTGCAAAAAGGGAACATCCTGTCCCAATCGAGTCGCGATGCTTCCCTGAACCACCTGTTTGAGTTCTATAACTTGAGGATTAAAGGACAGATTCAATGTCATGCTGTTTATTTCCTCAGCGGATTGGACGACAACACTCACCCGGAATTCCCGCCCTTCCGTGATCTCGAAATTACCTGGGGAAAGAGAAACACGATTCTGCCCTCCCCCTCCGGACACTCCAGGTTGTGCTTGTCTTCTCTGTCCCCTTAATATTTCCTGCGATGTTCCATCCCCAAGGTTTGTCGTAGCACCGGAGTCTTTGGCCGAGGCAAAGGAGGATCCCACATTGATCCAGAGGGGTTTGAGATCATCTTCGGTCAAAGGGATGGACCTGATGATATAGGGCGTTATGGTCATCAAGACATCCCACTGTTGGACTGTTTTTTCTGTGCCTGAGAATAGGCCTCCCAAGACAGGGATGCTTTTGAGGCCGACGATACCTCGAGTCGACAACCGCTCTTCATCCTTCAACAATCCTGCCAGAAGGTTTGTCTCCCCATCCTTCAGCCTGATGATATTCTTGATTTCTCTCGTGCTGATGATTGGGATATCCGCTATTCCAGTACCGCCGACAGATTTGATATTCATTTCCAGTTCCAAGGTGATCTCTCCCTCGTAGTGTATTCTCGGAGTGATCTTGATATCGATACCGACATCCTCATACTCGAAAGATGTGAGAGGCTGTTGGGGAACGCCACCCGCAGCGTAAGGCTGGAAAGAGGTCCTCGGGATGGGTATTTTGTCCCCAACCAAGTAACTCATCTCTTCACCCTCCAATCCCCTGAGTCTAGGTTGGGCGATAATCTTGGTGTCCTGATCGGATTCTAAAAAATTCAGAAAGGCTGTTGGCATAGTGACCTGAAAGTTGGCTTTTTTCGAAAAGTCAATTTTAGATAGGTCGAACCAGCCACCTTCATTGGGTGGATTCTCTCCTCCGCTGTACCCCAATCCGATGGCGTATTGATCTAGCTCCAATCCGAACTTTTTGAGCCGTTGCCTGGACACTTCCATGATTTCCAAATCTATCACGACTTCCCCTTTTGGCTTATCCCAAAGTTTGATCAATTTGCCGGCCAGTTCCAAAACTTCCGGTGTATCCCTAAGCGT
>CP070750.1:2241992-2317387 GCA_020348385.1 Candidatus Aminicenantota bacterium
ACATTATTAAATCTATCTATTATAAGGAAGCCTCTAAACTTGTCAATCTCTTTAAGAGGGCCCCGATTCTTTTAAGATGATTCGGGCGTCGACGATCTTGCATCCCTTTTTTTTCTCATAAACGATCAGGGGATTTATATCCAATTCCTTGATTTCTTCGAAGTCCGTAACAAACTGAGACAATCGCTTCAAACAATCGGCTATGGCTGATGTGTCGTAGACCGGCCCTCCTCTGAATCCGTCGAGTATTTTGTATGTTTTGGTTTTTTCGATCATCATGTCGGCCGTGAGTTCCCGAATGGGTGCCAGCCGGAATATCACATCTTCTAGTGCCTCCACATAGATCCCTCCCATCCCGAACATCAATATCGGACCGAACTGTTCGTCATAATTCATGCCAAGAATAACCTCTTTTCCTTCGATGGCCATCTCCTCGACCATTATTCCTGTAATTTTAGCTTTGGGCATTTTTAAGCGTATATTACGAAGAATTTTATTGTAGGTTTTCCTCACATCAATTTTGTTTTTCACATCTATAATAACACCGCCAAAATCGAATTTGTGCAGGACGTCCGGAGAAGCAATTTTCATCACCACAGGGAATCCGATCCTTTCGGCTGAAAAGACGGCCTGGGCCTCGCTTGTCGCCAATACGGATTGGACCACAGGAAAACCGTATGTTTTCAAAACATCATAAGCTTCTTGTTCCAAAAGAAAAGACCTCCCCTCTGCTTTGACCTTTTGGATGATCTGTTGGGCTTTTGGAGTATCAACCGCGAATTTTTTCACTCGTGTTTTGGGCCGTTTGAGCCAGGAGGTGAATTTTGACATTTCTGAAAGAGCTCTTGCTGCAGACTCCGGAAACCTGTAATAAGGGATTCTGTTTTCCTCTAGAAGATCGATTCCCTTAGAGACATCGTAAAGACCCAAAAGACAGCTGAGGATGGGTTTCTTTATCCGCTTCGACACTTTGATGATGGATTTAGCGATTTTCTCGACGTTCGTGAAAGCCGTTGGTGTAAGGATGACAAGAGCCGAATGCATGTTATTTTGTTTGAGCATCGCATTGAGTGCCACTTCATACTGTTCATGTTGGGCCTCCGCTATCAAATCTAGCGGATTGTTTAAGCTTGCTGTAGGGGGAAGTACATTCTTTAAGGCCTTTTTCGAGGTTTTGGCTAAGGGTGCAATGCCCAGTCCATATCGGATGCAAGAGTCGGTCGCCAGGATTCCCGGCCCCCCGGAATTGGTAACGATGGCCACATTTTTTCCCTTTGGAAGGGGCTGTGTTGAAAAAACTTTCACATAGTTAAAGATCTCTTCCAGTGTATCTCCGCGGATGACGCCACACTGGTCGAAAATGGCGTCATACACTTTATCCGACCCTGCCAGTGAGCCTGTATGTGACGAGGCTGCCTTTGCGCCAAAAAATGTTCGCCCCGCTTTTAGAGCAATGATAGGCTTATGTTTAGTTGAATGACTGGTAATTTTTCGGGCGATGGTCATAAACTCTCTGCCGTCCACAAGGTCCTCGAGGTACATCAGGATCACATCTGTCTGACGATCCTCTTTTAAATAGAGCAAAAGGTCATTTTCTGTCAGTCCGGCTTTGTTCCCCATGCTGATGAATTTGGAAAATCCGATGTTTGCCTCTTTTGCGTAATCGAGCACAGCAACACAGAGAGCTCCACTTTGAGAGATAAAAGCGATGTTTCCTTTTTTCGGCATTTGCGTGCCGAAAGTAGCGTTCATGCTGGATTCAGAAGCTGTATTCACGACGCCAAGACAATTGGGGCCGACAAGAGCGATGTTATATTTATGGATGATTTTTTGGACGATATTTTCGAGTTCAATCCCATGACCTCCGATTTCCTTGAAGCCAGCTGAAATGATAATGGCCCCTTTTATGCCTTTAACTCCACATTCTTCAAGGACTTGCGGCACAAACCTAGCTGGAACGATCACAACAGCCAGGTCGACATCATCAGGAATATCCAAAACCCTCGGAAAACATTTGATCCCCAGAATAGCTTCAGCCTTGGGATTGACAGGATATGCCACTCCTTGGAATCGGCTGTCGATAATATTGGCCAGGAGAGAGTGTCCAACGCTTCCCCGTTGTCTTGAGGCTCCGATAATGGCAATGGATTTAGGATAAAAAATGGAGTTTATGTTGTTCATCATTTTCTCTCTGATCGGCAATATTTTTTCCCGATAAATTTATTTTGTTTCTTCAGGTTTTATCGCCTTCAGGACGTGTTCCAGAAAAATCTCCTCAGGAACCGCACCCTCTACAATGATGGACTCGTTTATGATTGTTCGAGGAACTCCGACGATGTTATATTTTTGGGCTAGGTGGGGAAATTCTGTAGCTTCCACCATATCTGCCACTATTTGGGAAGATTCAAGGGCAAACTGATGACCGAGACGGACTGATGTCGTGCAGTAGGGACATGTGGGGGTAACGAAAGTCTGAATATGGATGGGCGTATCGATGCCTTTAAGAGCTTCGACCGTTCCCGGTTTTAGATTTGTGCTTCCTTTTGAGACATCGAGTATCGCTTCTATAAAGCTTGCGTATTCGTAGCCTGAGGGAATCCCAAAAATCCGAACGTTTTTTTCTGTGTTTCTTGTGATGATAGTTGCGGGAATTTTATCGATGTTGTACTCGTTGGCCTTATCGGTGTCGGCCAGAAAATCATACAGGATCAGCTCGATTTTTTCCGACAGAGAACAGACTTCTTGGATCAGTGATTTGGTTTCTTTGCAAAACATGCATTCCTGGCCTTGAAGATAGTCAGGGAGGACCAAACGGCTGGGCTCTTGCGTAAAATGGAAAATTCTAACATGGCCTTTCAGAGCATCAGAAAATCTTTGTTGCGTTGCTTCGCGAACTTCTTTTGTGAGAATGTCCATTTGCTTATCTCCAGGACTAATCAATGGTATTGTAGTTTCATGTCGCTCAAAATGCAATAAATCCAGTACATGTATCTTTTATTACACAGATTTGCAAATGATTGATTCGACTAATGAGAGAGGAAGGAAGAAGAAAATAATGAAGAAAGTAGACAAGTCGATCACATGGTGTATATAATTTCGGAGAGGACATATTCACCAGGTAGGAGTGACGAATTTGGCAGATAAAATGAAAGTGAGCTGCCTTGTATGCGGGAGCACGAATTATTATCCATTGGACGCTGGTGGAAAAAAAGTGATCTGTGGGCGGTGTAAAAGCCCTCTCCCACACCCAGGGGAGGTCATCGAACCCACTCCGGAACAGGTAAACACGCTTATTCAAAAATCTTTTTTGCCTGTCTTGATCGATTTTTTTTCTCCCACCTGTGCTCCTTGTCAGATGATGCACCCGATAGTTCATGAGTTGGCTAAAAGACGAGCTGGGGAGCTGATGGTGATGCAAGTTGATATGAATAAACACGCAGAGTTGGGGGCTTCGTTTGGTGTTCAGGGAGTCCCGACCTTTATTATTTTTTCTAAAGGATTCGAGAGAGCACGAACTTCTGGTGCCATGTCTGAAACCGATTTTTCGCTTTGGATAGCCAGTAAGATTTAGAGAGGGAGGAACATGATGAATGACAACAATATCAAAACCTTGAATAGGCGCGATTTTTTAAAAGGAACTGCAGCAGGTCTTGCTTGCCTTCCTGCTTTGAGATTTTCTTCGTTTGTCGGGAAGGAAAGAGGGGCCATGTCGAATGTCGCACTCATTAAAACATCTGAGCGAAGTGTAGGCGTTCGTGAGACCATGGGTCTTTTGGAATTTCCTGCGATGAAAGGGAAAAGTGTTGTTCTCAAGCCCAATTTCAACACATCGGATCCTTTCCCAGGTTCCACCCATAACGACACATTGAGTCAACTGGTGAAGGAGATACATGAAAGGGGTGCCAAGAATATAGTTTTGGGAGAAAGAAGTGGCCCCCCCGATTCAGAAGAAGTCATGCTGCAAAAGGGAATTTTCGAAATGTCCAGGGACTTGGATTTTAAGATCGTTAATTATGAAAAGATCCCCGAAGAAGATTGGGTGCCCTTTAATCCAGAAGGAAACCATTGGGAGAATGGATTCCATATTCCTCGAACAGCATCTGAAGCGGAGTACTTCATATCGACATGCTGCTTGAAAACCCATGGGTACGGGGGGGTCTTTACCTTGTCGTTGAAACTGGCTGTTGGATTGACACCTAAACGTTTGATGAGGGAATTACATGGCAAAAGGCAGACGGATATGAGAAAAATGATCGCCGAGATCAATCTGGGCTACAAGCCAGATTTGATCGTTCTGGATGGAGTGGAGGGTTTTGTTGATGGCGGTCCTAGCAAAGGGGAAAAAAAAGTAGCCAATGTATTTTTGGCCAGTTCAGATCGAGTAGCATTGGATGCGGCGGGATTGGCTGTGCTGAAGGATTTGGGAGCGAACGATGCCATAATGGGTACAAAAATATTTGAGCAAGAACAGATTAAACGAGCTGTTGAATTGAATCTCGGTGCGGGAAATCCTGAGCAGATCGAGTTTGTCACTCCAGATAGGCCAAGTCAGTTGTATGCTGATAAGCTGAAATCCATCTTAGCTCAAGGCTAACCTGATCATTCATAAATAAGGTTAATGCCTACACTCATTGACAAGAACAATATCCTTCATGTTTATCCACCTTATAAGCTGGAGTAGGGTGGGTTGGCTGGGGTGGCGTGGATTGATACCGGTTTTTTTGTTGTCGGATCGAGAAGAAAGATGAGGAGGGGAAAGAATGAGTCTGTATGATTTGATCATCTCACGGAGATCTATCCGCCAGTTCAAAACAGATCCCATTTCACAAGGAATACTCAGAGATGTCGTTAATGCGGGTAGGCTGGCTCCTTCAGCAGCCAATCGCCAGCCTCTAGAATTCATCGTTGTGGATGAAGAAAGCAAAAAAAAACATCTCTTTTCTTGTTTGAAATGGGCGGGCTACATCGCTCCTGAGGGAAATCCTAAGCCCGGTCAAGAGCCTCAGGCTTATATCGTGGTTCTTGTGAACACAGACATTCGGGAAAAAGGATTCGAGTGGGACTCAGGAGCGGCCATCGAAAACATGATCCTGGCTGCTTGGGGGAAAGGTATCGGAAGCTGTTGGATCATCTCGATGGACAAGGACCGAGTCAAAGAAGCTCTTGGTGTCCCCGACTCACACAAGGTCGATTCTGTGGTAGCCTTTGGATATCCTGCCGAAGTTCCTGTGATCGAGGATATGAAGGATTCTATCAAATATTGGAAGGATGAACGGGAATGCTTGCATGTGCCCAAGCGGAAACTCGAAGATGTGATTCGCTTTAATAAATTTTAGGATTTATTTCTTTTATTCTTCGAAGACGATCTTGGATAGATATCCTTTTCCCTTTTTCATCCACCACGTGCACCCCGCCTCCCAAAATTCTAGTGGTCCAATTGACGGCATTGGCATACTCCTCCCGGCATTCCCATAGGAAGGGGACAGGGAGATAGCCCATTTGGAATAGGATGTGTAATCCTTCTACCGAATAAAGGTTTTTGATATTTTTTTCCATATCTTGTACCAACATGTGTGCTTCGACAGCCAGTTTCTCTGTTTGATCCATAAGATCTTTACTTTGGGTTATATCTTCCAGGGCATTTTTATGCCTGAATTCGGGATAAAATTCAAGAGCAGCTTTGGTGATCTGGATGCTTTCATTGATCACGCCCGGGTTGGCCAGGAAAAGCGCCTCGGAGTAGCTCACGACGTGAACGATATCCGGGCTATCCATATTTTTCGGCTCTACATCTGTCATCAAAGCCGAAACAGCTGCCAATTGGATTTTGGCTTTTTCGATATCGGTGGAAAAATAATCCAAGCCGGCCCGAGGTTGGTAGATCACGCGAAAATTTCTATCTTCCAACCCTCGGATCAATTGCAAAAGAGCTCGGGATTTTGCGAGATCTCTCAATCCCCAGGTCGATTTTGGTGTGTTCAGCATATTTTGGAGAACAAAATATCGGATGCCATGCTTTTTGGCGATTTTTGCTGCTAGAAAAGCCGAAACAATATAAGTCAGATCATCGCTTCCCCGGAAAGCAAAATGGTGTGGGGTATTCGGCTCGAAAGGCTTTCCCACACGGGCGATGTACTTGAGGGCCTCTATATGTTCCGAGATACTTTGTCGCAATCCTAATGGGCCTCGGCCATCCAGCTGGTTAAACCACCAAAACGAGAGGGCATGCCATGCCATGTTCAAGTTTTGCTCGAGGAGATGAGCCACATGAGGTATGTTGTTCGTAGCCGAGTAAGCCCTGACCAACATCGGTATGGCATCCTCTTGGATGGCGCGAAGTTCCAATACGCTGTTGAAAGGAACGCCACCTCCATTGGGAAGATCATCCCAGTCCTCCCCAAAGTGCGATTGACTCAATTGAGAGGAACCTACGGAAACGATATCCAAGAAATGACTCCCAGCGAGCTTTTTCAGCCAATCAGAAAACAGCGCAAGGGCCTTTTCCCGGTCTTTCATATAAGGGCCTGCATGGACTCTTGTCAGAGGGAGTTGGTCCGCGGATTTTGCCGCTGTCAGGCGTTTGATCAAATGATCCTTCGAAGTACCGTATTCCGGATAATCGAATTCTTTGGTAGGACAGATGTGGAATTGTTTTTCTTGCCTGATGATGGATTTCCCGAAGTTCAAACGGAGTTCATCATAAACAGATTGTTCTTGAATCGATTGCGGGATTAGATGATCGGGTAATCCCAGTTTGAGAAGTGACTCCTTGGGTGTTTCGTCTCCTCTGAAAGTCATGTATCTTGTCCCGAATTCGTTCTCCACGAGATCACACGATTCCGGAAGACCAGCAAAATACATTTTTTTTATCAAGCCGCCCTTTTTCGGCGATATTTGAACATCGTCCTCGATTTGGTGGACCAATCGGACGAACGCCTCCAAAGCCTGTTGTGGATCGAGCCTGTAACTGAATCCGATATGGGTTATGTTGTGTCCGAGAATCCAATTTTTAAAGACAGAAAAATTTGTTTTGGCCGATATTTTATCTACAGCCTGGGCGATTTCAGACTTGGCCACATGGACCTCGAAACCACATTCCTCAATAAGCTGAGCGATGTGATTTATTCCCAGAGTATGAGCATCCAACCCTGATTTCACCAGCCCAAATCTTGCCGATTTATGCATGTGTGTATCGCTTATAGCACAGGAGGTACCGAGCGTCAATTCTATTTCATCGATGTTTAAGTTCCTTGACAGGAAAATAACGGAATATTATGTTTAGGGCACAGAATGAGACATTCCTTTAGAAAGCTTTCATTAACGCATTACATTTTTATCGGATTTTTTCTGGGAATCATAGCGGGATGGATTTTCGGCGAGGGCATTACACCCATTGCTGAACCCTTGGCTGAAATATTTTTGCGCCTCCTGCGCATGGCCATCATGCCTCTTATCATCACATCCATTATTTCAGGGGTCGTGAGTGTGGGAAGCGCCACGGGTCTGGGTCGATTGGGAATCAAAACTTTTTCCTACTACATCCTTAGCAGTCTTATCGCGATATTCACCGGTCTTGTCTTGGTGAATATTTTTAAGCCAGGTGCGGGTGCTGAGATCGGTCTTGAAATGAGCCCGGAAAAAATCGCAGCGGCAGAACAGGGGATAGGGGAACTCTTGATAAATCTTATCCCTGAGAATCCCTTTGCTGCGATGGCCAGAGGTGATGTCCTCCCCATCATCTTTTTTTCCATTCTTTTCGGCTTTTTTGTCACCAAACTCTCTCAAAAGCCAAGAGCCCAACTCACTGATTTTTTCCATGCCGCATTCGAGACCATGATGAAACTGACGCTTTTTGTTGTCTGGAGTGCTCCTCTTGGCGTGTTTGGAATTATTTCTCGGATCGTTGCCCAGACGGGTTTTGACGCTTTCAGGTCGCTCGGTTTTTATTTTCTTGTTGTTTTCATGGGCCTAGCCATACATGCCTCGGTGAATCTGCCGTTGCTTTTAGCTTTGGTGGCCCGTGTGAATCCTGTCAAGCACTACAAGGGTATGCCTTCCGCTCTCATCATGGCATTTTCCACATGTTCGACTATCGTAACCCTTCCCCTCACGATGAAAGCGGTTACGGAAAATTCCAGAGTATCCGAGAAGGTTTCCAACTTTGTTCTTCCTATCGGGGCTACCGTCAACATGGATGGAACCGCGCTGTACGAGTGTGTCGCGACTATGTTCATCGCCCAGGTTTATGGCTTCAATCTGTCTTTCGGTGCGCAGCTCATCATTGTTTTTACTGCTTTGCTTGCCTCTATCGGGGCGGCAAGTGTACCCATGAGTGGGATGGTCATGATGTCGATCATCTTGAAGGCTGTTGGACTCCCTTTGGAGGGAGTGGCCATCATCCTTGCTGTGGATCGAATCCTGGACATGTTTCGAACCACTGTCAATGTTTTGAGCGATAGCTGTGGGGCTGTCATCGTTGCCCGCTTGGAAGGTGAAACGCTAGAAGATATGGGCGAGAGTTTTCAGTAGTAGTACCAAATGCTCTTGTAATCCGAAATATTTTCACCAAAATCTTTCAGTCTTTGTAGATATCCATGAATCGATACATCCGTATAGACATAGGTGTCAGCCAGGGCTAGCTTTTTTTCCCAAGGATGGAATTCATAAACCCGGCGACCATCAGGTTGGATGGATATGACATCGTGATGCTGGATGGCACGAAGGTAATTCTTTCCTAGCCTTGGGACATTGAATACGATCTCATCCGTTCTAACCGTACCAGGCATGAGCCTGGCCTCTTCTTTTTGCTCTTGGAGGAGCCGAGGAATCGGAACGCGATAGTCATCGGTCTCCTCTTTGCCTTTGGTGTTGAATGTGTAATAGGGTGTTACGCCGATCAGACGCAGCGCGTTACGCAAGACTGTAGCTTCGAATTTGCGCGAATTGAAAAAGGTGTACACCAACTGATTGTACACTTCTATTCCGTACCGTCGAAATCTTTGAACAGCTTCCATAGCGTTATGCGTTATCTCGTAAGGGTGTTCGAAGTGGGTGACGATCAGGATCTCCCTTTTGCCGGGGATATGAAAGTGATTGATATCTTTGACAAGGGTATCGGTGATTCTTTGAGGAAGTGTGGCGAGCGTGCGTGTCCCTATCCGAATCCTCTGGATGTGATCTATACGTGAAAGCTTGTAAAGAAGACTCTCTATCCTGTCGTTGGACAAAATGAAAGGATCTCCTCCAGTGATCAGAACTTCGTTGATCTCTGGAGTCTGAGCGATCCATTGGATCGCTTTTTCCAGTTTTGGTTTTGGGAGGATGGCAGCCCGTGAGTAGACATCTTCAATTTCCCAATTTCGTTGGCAGTACACACAGATCTGGGGACAGGTCAATACAGGCTTCAGGATGACGATCTGGGGATAGCGGCGGGTGATCCCCTCTATCGGAGAGGTGTCCCGTTCCAGCATAAAGTCCATGGAGCTCTCATCATGGGCTTTGAATTCTTTTAATTTTCGGATGTATTTCAGAGTGGGTATAACCTGGGCACGGATGGCATTGTCTCTTCCTTGTCCCGGCTCATAATCCATCAAAGACAAATAATAAGGTGTGATTCCGAGGGGAACTTTGTGTTTCTGGGCCTGTTCGACCGCCTCAGATTGTTCATCTGTTAGTTTGATCAGTTTTTTTAAGGTCTTGGCATCCTTGATAATGTGGCGCATCTGCCATCGCCAATTGCTCCATTCGAAGTCTGTGACTTTGAAGTGGCGAAGAATTCTCAACTTGTTGTTGTACCGGCGCCGCTTGGCACTATCGTCCAGTCCCGAGGGATAACGCTTGCTGAATTTTTCCACATTCCTGGCCATTCGGGAAAGATCGACCGATCGGAGTTTTGCTGCTCTTGTGCCATGAAATTTGGCAAATGCTGGGGGACTTTTAGGGTATACATCGGCTTTACCGGAGATCCCGTGAAGGAGATGGGTGAGTTCTGCAAGAAAATCCGGAGATGGGGGAGTATTAACGGATTTCCTATCTTTGTGAATTAATTCATTTAAATAGCCAAGGAAACTGAATCCGGCAACTTTTTCACTGCGGCGTGAAATGATATTCCGGAAAACCAGAATGGCATCCCGGCTCAACATCCATGTGAGAGAAGGGAGGTCAGGATTGTCATCATAGGTGTTTATCAACATGGAATTCAACAGCTCTCTGATGTCATGGCGCTTTTTCTCGAGGGGATCTGTGGAGAGCATGATATCTTTAAGCGGAGGGATCGATTCCAGGATATTTAGAAGTCTCTTTTTGGCCTTTTTTTCCATTGTTTAGAAGTACTTAGTTCTAATTTTATCGATAGCAAATCGCCTTAGATCGATAAATGGAACTAAAGATTTGTAAACATTATAACATTTTTTCAAATTAAGGTGTAGGGCATACTGAAGCATCGACAGACTTGAATGCTGGGGTCAAGTTATTCCCCGGCTACGGTGAGCTCATGGATTTTGATCGTTGGTCCACAAATTGCGCTCCGGAATTCGAGATCGTTTCCCTTTTCCTCGATCTGATTCAGAATCATTCCGAGATTGCCGGCTATTGTGATTTCTGAGACAGGGTAAGCTATCTCTCCGTTCTCGATCCATAACCCGAAGGCGCCTCGGCTGATGTCTCCTGTTACTGGGTTAAGCCCATGCCCGATAGTCCGTAAAAGAATGAGCCCTTTTTCTGTTTTTTGAATGATATCTTCCGGTGAGATGTCCCCGGGGTGGAGATAAAAATTATTCGGACCAACACCCGCACCATCTGCATTCCCTGTGGATGGGAGGTTGAGCTTTTTGCCGGCATAGGTATTGCAGAGGAAGTTTTTCAATGTGCCTTTTTCGATAACTTTATTTTTTCGAGTCGGGACTCCTTCGGAATCATAAGGCCGTGTTCCCAGTTTCCCGGGGATTCGGCCGTCATCATACACAGTGATGTATTCATTGCCGATTTTTTTGCCCAATTTGTCAGAGAGAAAGGAAAGTTTTTGATAAACAGCGGTTCCTGAGACACACGCAAAAAGGAAACCCAGCAGCCAATTGGTCATCGTGGGTTCAAAAATGACGGGAACGACTTGTGTCTTAACTTTCCGTGGATTGAGTTGTCGGATAGTTCTTTCCACTGCTTTTTTTGCGACTTTTTCAGGGGGATCAAGTGTTCGAAAGTGCCTCTCGGTAGAAGACCAGTAATCTTCGACTTTGCTATCCGTTTCGCCAGCCTGGATCCCCACGCTCAGGCTGCAGAATGTCTCCTTGTAATCATGGATGAATCCATGAGAATTTGCCAAGACAGAATGAATCTCTTTGGTTTCAAAACTGGCTCCGTGCGAGTTGGATATTCTCCGATCGGAGAGCGCGATCTTTTCCGTTTCCAAAGCTAAAGCTATCTTTTTATCGGGGGTAAGTTCAGAGATCACATGATCATAAATGTTGAGTTCAGGAATGTCTATAGCGTCTGGTTTAGGCATCGGGAGACCAGCAAATTCGTCTGGATTTGCTAGTTCTGCCCGCCAGATGGCGTTTTTCACCAACTGCTTCAGGGTGTCTGTATTCAGGTCCGAGGAGGTGGCATAGGCAGTTTTGTTATCTTTGATGATCTTCAGGCCCAAGTATCTAGAGCCCGCTTCCACTAGACTTTCAATTTTTCCCAGCCGAACATCCACACTGAATTCCAATCCATCCAAAATGGAGACCTCGATTTCATCGGTTCCCTGAGACCGGCCGAAGGAAACCAGACTTTCTGCCAATGCCATCAACTCATGAGACTTTTCTTGACCGTTCACTTGAATCCTCCCACGGTCATCTTTGCCACTTTGAGTGTGGGGCAGCCGTCCGTGACAGGCACGGCTTGGCCTTCCTTTCCGCAGGTTCCTGTCTGCAATCCGAATGTAAGGTCTGAGCCAACTTTGTCGATTTTCTGGAGGATATCGATGTTGGTGCCTATCAGGGTCGCTTGTTTTACCGGAGCCGTTAGTTTTCCGTTTTCAATGAGGAAACCAGAACTGACTGAAAAGGTGAATTTTCCGGAATCTTCTACCTGACCTCCCTGGAATTTGTCCGCATAGAAGCCTTTTTTCACAGATATGATGATCTCATCGGGATCGTATTCTCCTTGATCGATGTAGGTGTTGCTCATTCTTGGAATGGGTATGCATGTGTAGTCCTGTCTCCGACCATGCCCGGTTAATGGCTTATTCATGAATTTCCCAGACAGTCTATCTTGGAGAAGCCCCACAAGCTTTCCTCTCTCAATCAATGGTGTTTTTTTCGGTATAGTCCCTTCGTCATCGATATTGTAGGAGCCGCGAAAAAACGAAATAGTTGGATCGTCATAGATGAAGATCTGCTCGCTTCCCACTCGTTGCCCCATTTTATTCCAAAAAATGGATGTTTTTTTTCTGTTGAAATCAGCCTCGAGCAGATGCCCCACCGCTTCATGGATCAAGACACCACTGTGTCCAGGAGATAATACAACCGGCATTTCCCCAGCAGGGGGCTGGACTGCTTCCAAAAGACTGATGGCTTCTCGAGCGGCTTCTTCACCCATTTTTTCCGGTGTTAATTCCTTAGAAAAATACTCCATTCCGACTCTGCCTCCTCCTCCCGAAAAACCTGCCTCTCTTTTATTCGCCTTTTCCGCGATGCATAAACATGTCAATTTAACAAGGGGTTGCACATCGGATAGGTTCTGTCCTTCGGAGTTCACAACGGTTATATAGCGGGTTTGGTCGATGAAAGATACTTTCACTTTTTTGACTTTGCGGTCGCATGTGAGGGCAGATTGATAGGCCGCTTTGACCAAGGCAATTTTATTTTCCAACGATTCATCCTGCGCGGATTGATGGATCGGATAATAATTAGGAATAACAGGAGTGGATTGGAAAGGGGGAGAGTTTTGAGAAGGAGAGCCTTCTGCGATGGACGACGCTGTGAGGGCAGCTCTGGTTATTTTCTCCAATGATAGGTCATTTGTATAACCATATCCTGTTTGATCTCCGTGTATTACCCGAAAACCTGCTCCGAGCATGATATTTTCGGATGTTTCCTTTATGATATCCTCCTCCATGTTTATAGAGGAATACACACGGTACTCAAGAAAGATTTCGGCAAAGTTGCCCCCATGGGCAAGAGCGGTGTTCAATAATTTTTGCAGGTCACCCCGGCTCAAAGAAAAATGGTCTACAAAATTTAACAAATCGCGTTTATTCATGTAGCTCGGATTAAGTTTTTAAAAATTCTAGATAACACCAGCAACAGCCAACAGGCGGATATCCTTGACTGACATGCCCTTGATTCCTAAGCTCTCAGCCGTTCTGCCTTCCGCCCAGAAATCCTTGCCTCTCATAATCGAAGCGATATGGATCAAGGAGTTGATCGTCGGTGTTTTGACCTTGAGCATCTCGCCGATTGATGCCAGGGGCACGAGGCTCATCGGGACATCTTCATCGATGTAGCGATGGTGGAGTCGATCGGGAGCTGCGAGACCGAGATATCCGGGATTATCATGAATGGCTTCATAAAGGTTCTCGCCTGATGCGCTATAAGCTGTATAAAGCCAGTCACGAGCGCTGGTGGCTTTAAATCCGAGAGCCGCTGCAATATTCATCCTCTCTTGATCCAGTAGCTCCAAAACTTTGGATACCGAAAGACTAGCTCCTTGGATATAGTATTCAAAGTCACCATGGGTTTCCTCGATCCATCCGGCATTCAATATTGTAAGGGCGGGATGAAAAATCGCGCCTATGTTATCGAAGCTTGTTTTGAAAATATTATCTCCGGGAACGAATTGTGGATAAACCCTGTTGATGACCTTCACTACGCCGGGAATCCAATAGGCCGGGAGTGTTGCCAAAGGAACAGAATGTTTGATAGAAAATATTCGGGCATGGCCAGGCCCGATAGACCGGGAAGCATAAATAAAAGTCTGGGCTTCGGCAATGAAGGGGAATTCTTTGACCTCTGATTTTTTCAAAGTGTGGTAAAACTCGAGAGCTCCTCCGGTTCGACCTGGATTAAGAATAACAATGTGATTTTCCTTGATATAGGGGCTGCAGGTTTTGGCCATGAACCGGTGTCCGTTCGCTGGAACAACCACCATCAGAACATCTGCATCGCTGATGCATTCTTGAATGTTATTGGACGCCAGCGCAACCTGGCCGAAACCTTCGACTTGTCCTTCCACCCTAATTCCTTTTCTGTGAATAACGATGCGGAGTTTTCTCCGGCCTCTATTATACAGATTGACATGGTATCCCATAATGGCGAGATGACCGGCCATGGCCATACCCCCATGCCCTGCCCCAAGCACACAAAATTTCACGTCTTTTGGATCTCTGTTTAGTAATTCCTTTATGATATTTTTTCTATGCGTTTCGATCTGTTTGGATGTTTTTTTTATCATGCTCACGATTGAAACTTAGGAATTTTTTCGGAAGTAACCTTATTTTAAGAAAAACCTTTGATAAACGCAATAACAAGATAGGACTTGATCTAGCCTTTTGTGTCCCGTTTTTTCTGGGAAAGGAATAGGGTGAGGAAGAGGATGCTGCCCATTCCCAAAGCGTATTCGAACAAATTGGTTATGAGGTGAATACCGCTGGAAAGGATGGCTATCCGCTTTTCAAAATCCATCAGCATAAGGGTTAAGGCCCATGCAGATTCCCATGTTCCGAATCCTCCGATCCCCTTGATTGGGAGGGCAGAGGTCAGTTCTGCACCTGTTATGCCCAAGATCGTTTTGGAAAAGCTCAGGCTCTCAAGAGAAAATCCGTGACTGCGCAAAAGGGCATAAAGGAGAAAATACAGAGCGCTGTATTTGGCTAAGCGAATTCCCAACGAGAGGGCAAACAGAGGCAAGCCGATCCTTCTCTCTTTTATTTTGTTAAGTTCATCTATGGTCAATTGCCATTTATGGACGCTGACTCCAGCCCATGTTTTTTTTTCTTGTTTGATAACAGACAAAAACTTCTGATAGACCTTTAGAGCTATCCCAGCGATTTTTTCCACCTTCCAGAAAACGAAAAAGACCAAAAGGAAAAAAGCACAGGAAATGGCCAGAAGAATCCCGTTGGAGATAGATGTTTTTCCCAAGCCTACCGCGACTATGGCAAACGCCAAAAACGGACTCAGCGTGAGAAAGTCCAGAATGAAAGCAACCACAAAGCTTGAAGAGGCAGATTCAAAGGAATATTTTAAATTCTTGTTGAGCACATAAACATAAGAAAGGGAGCCGACTCGCGCTGGAAAAAGGTCTACGAAGAGGTTGCGGATGAACGTGACCAAAAAAACATCCCTCCAGCTGGAAGGGCGGGGGAGAAGTAACCATTTGTAACGCCATGCTCGAAGCGTGGCACCTATCAGAGCAATAATCATAAATGCCAGGAGTCCGGGTACATAGATGCGGGAAAAGGTTTGCACGAAATCTTTGAACTCGATTTTTGTGAGAAGAAACCAGATGAGGGTAACGGTGATGACAATCGAGATCAGGAGAGAAAGGGCTCTCTTTTTATCCATGGCCTATCCACCCCTCCCTGCCAACCCACCCCACTCTTGCCAACCCACCCCTCCCTGCCAACCCACCCCACCCTGCTTTAAAGGAGAGTTTGGAAGTGTTTGTGTTGTCATTTTAGGCTCTATCAGGATATTATCTTGATATTTCTGCAAATGACAACAAAAACATATTCAATGGCAACATTCTTAAGAGATTCTTTTTATTTGATTTTTCGCTTTTTTCAGCGAGACCAATTTGACTGAGCGGGGGGAAAAAACTATAATTTTTTCTGATGTGGCGGAAAAACATTGATGCCCTGATCGAAGCGGCCCTTAAGGAAGACATGCCTGCAGGAGATATAACCTCAGAGAACATTATCCCTTCCGATTCAATCTCTCGAGCCTTTATTGTAGCGAAAGAAGAAGGAGTACTCGCTGGTATCTATGTGGCTGAGAGAGTCATGAAAAAAATCGACCGGACTGTTTTTTTTGGGATCCAAAAAAAGGATGGCGAAAAATTGAAAAGGGGGGATAAAATTGCCGCCCTTGAGGGCCCTTCAGTTTCCTTGCTCAAGGGGGAAAGGACAGCCCTGAATTTTCTCCAGAGAATGTCTGGGATTGCAACCATCACCCATAAGTTTGTGCAGGTCCTGGAAGGGAAAAAAACCCAGGTTTTGGATACTCGCAAAACAACCCCAGGGCTTCGAAACCTGGAAAAATATGCCGTCAGAATGGGCGGAGGAATGAATCACCGGTCCAGTCTATCCGATATGGTCATGATAAAGGACAATCACATCAAAATAGTCGGGAGTATTTCAGAGGCTGTGTGCGCAGCCAAAAAAAAGACCAAACCCGGGATCAAGATCGAAGTCGAAACGACCGATAGGGAAGAGGCTGAGGAAGCGTTGAACAGCGGTGCGGATATCGTCATGCTCGATAATATGCCCTTGAGCGGCATGCGAGAAGTTATGAAGATGCTTGGCGGTAAAGTTCTTGTGGAAGTTTCTGGCAATATCCGTTTGTCCAATGCTTCGAAGATTGCGGATCTTGGAGTCGATTTTATATCTGTCGGAGCCTTGACACATTCCTATAAATCGTTGGATATCAGTATGGAGTTTATTGACTAAGGGAAAATGGAAGAAACCAAATCACAAAAAACCGATATTTTAATCATCGGCTGCGGAATCGCTGGAGCCAGCGCTGCTTTGGAAGCGGCAAAAAGCGGTTTGAAAGTTGTCGTTGTAACAAAAAATGAAAAACTGGAAGAATCGAACACATTTTATGCGCAGGGGGGGATTGTTTCTTTGGGACCGGACGATCACCCAGAGCTTTTGAAGGAAGACATCATCCAGACAGGGGATGGGATAAACAATCCTGAAGCTGTAGAAATTCTTTCTAAGGAAGGGAATAAAATGGTCGATAGCGTATTGATCGAGGAACTGGATATCCCTTTCATGAAGAGTTCTCCGGATTCCTTGGATTATGCTCAGGAAGGCGGCCATTCGCGGAGACGAATTTTGCATATCCGGGATACGACCGGCAGGACTATAGAGGAAAAGTTTGTTGCAGCGCTTAAAGACTATTCGAATGTTACTCTTTTGCCTGATCATACAGCGGTCGATTTGTTGACTGTCCCTCACCATTCCAAAAATCCGACATCTTTTTATCGAGAGCCTCGGTGCATCGGGTGTTATGTTTTGGACAACAAAACAAATAAGGTGAAGATCATATGTTCCACTTATACCATTCTCGCCACGGGAGGATGTGGTGCTGTTTATCTTTACACGTCCAACCCAAAGGGAGCCATCGGGGACGGATATGCGATGGCCTATCGAGCAGGTGCAAGGATTGTCAATATGGAATACATTCAATTTCATCCCACATCTCTTTTTCACAGGGATGCGGATGGATTTTTGATCTCTGAAACGATGCGAGGGGAAGGGGCTCGTCTGAAAACAAAAGATGGTCAAATGTTCATGGATAAATATTCCGGACAAAATGAATTAGCTCCTCGTGATGAAGTCACAAGGGCAATCTATGAAGAGATGACCAATACCAGTTCCAATTATGTCTATCTCGATCTGGCTTCATATGCAAAAATCGATATAAAAAAACGCTTCCCTCATATTTATAAGACATGCCTTCAGTATGGGATAGATATCACAAAAGAATCCATCCCTGTCGTTCCAGCAGCGCATTATTGTTGTGGAGGAGTCCTGGTTGACGGATGGGGTCGAAGTTCCTTGAGCGGTTTGTATGCTGTTGGGGAGGTATCCTGCACAGGCGTTCATGGAGCCAATCGGTTGGCCTCCACATCTTTGCTGGAAGGTTTGGTTTGGGGAATCCGTTCGGCCAAGCACATTGCCTCACATTTCAATCCTGTGCTGGAACGAACGGGTCTCGATATCCACCAGTGGTATTATCCCGAAAAAGAGGAAGAGACCGACCCAGCGCTCATCAACCAGGATTGGATATCTATCCGGTCTACTATGTGGAACTACGCAGGAATTATCCGCACCCCAAAACGGCTGGAGCGTGCCCGGGCAGATTTGGATTATCTCCATCACAGGATCGAAAAATTTTATAAAGAAGCCAGGATGGATAGGAATGTTGTGGGGCTCAAGCATGGGATCCAGGTGGCCCTTTTGATCACGTATGCCGCCATAGGGAATCCAGTCAGTCGCGGCTCCCATTATATAAAAAATTAATAACAAAAGGGGACGGTTCTATTTTTTTTATTTGATTAATAAAGGGAATTCCTTTGAAGAATGAAAAAATAGAACCGTCCCCTTTTATTAGGGCCCGTTGACTTTAGGCTGGCTTATTCTATAATAACAAATTGAATGTGAGTGTTGGAGTACATCATGGCCGAGAGTGACAATATCAAAGAGACGCTGAATCTTCCTCAAACCTCTTTTTCTATGAAGGCCAAATTGGCTCAAAAAGAGCCAGAGATTATCGCCAAGTGGGAGAGTATTGATCTTTATAAAAAAATCCAGAAGCTGGGGGTAAGTCGGCCATCTTTTGTCCTACATGACGGACCGCCCTATGCCAATGGGAGAATTCATCTCGGGACTGCCTTGAACAAAATCTTGAAGGATTTCATCATCAAAAGCAAAACCATGCAGGGATACCGGGCGCCCTACCTCCCAGGATGGGATTGTCACGGACTCCCCATCGAGATAAAAGTGGATCAACTCTTAGGGAAAAAGAAGGTGGAGATGTCCTCCTTGGAGGTAAGGGAAGAGTGCAAAAAGTACGCGCTGGAATTTGTGGACATCCAACGCAGACAATTTAAGAGACTGGGAGTATTCGGGGAATGGGAATCGCCATATCTGACAATGCACCCTGAATATGAGGGAGAAGTTTTGCGCCATCTTGCAGCTTTTTTTGCTTCTGGCAATGTTTACAAGGGGAAAAAGCCGGTGCATTGGTGTGCGCACTGCCGGACGGCTCTAGCTGAAGCTGAGATCGAATACAAAGACCGGGAATCCCCTTCGATCTATGTGGAATTCCCGATGGTGTCTGACCTATCTGAAAAATTCCCTGTCCTCAAGGAAAAGAAGGTTTTTGTACTCATTTGGACCACAACTCCTTGGACCCTGCCTGCCAACCTGGCTATAGCTTTCCATCCCGATTATGAGTATTCTGCTTTTGAGTCAGAGGGAAGGGTCTATATCGCAGCCAAGCGACTGGTCCCTGTTCTGGCCGAGGAATTAGGAATCGGGAAGACGAAGGAACTTGTAACGTTTCAGGGAAAGGAGATGGAGGGCCTCAAAGCCAGACATCCGTTTATCGAAAGGGAATCTGTGTTTGTCCTGGCTGATTATGTCACTCTAGATCAAGGGACCGGGTGTGTCCATACGGCCCCGGGCCATGGACACGAGGACTATCTCACAGGGATCAAATACAAAATGGATATCTATACGCCTGTAGATAACGAAGGAAATTTTACGCCCCAAGTTGAAAAATATGGGGGAATGAATGTCTTTGAAGCCAATAAACACATCAACGAAGATATGGCCAAAGACGGTTCTCTAATCAAAGAAGACAAAATCGTTCATTCCTACCCTCACTGTTGGCGATGCAAAAATCCAGTCATTTTTCGTGCCACAGCCCAGTGGTTTGTCTCCATGGAAGAAAGCGAACTTCGGACAAAAGCCCTGGATGAGATCAAGAAGATCAAATGGATCCCTCCTTGGGGAGAAGAAAGAATTTCCAACATGATGGAAGCTCGGCCAGATTGGTGCATTTCCCGCCAGCGAACTTGGGGAGTGCCGATCCCTGCCTTCTACTGTCATGATTGCGGTTTTATTCTTGCCAACGAAGAGATCACGCTGCGGATTGCAGATATTTTCCTTATCGAAGGCGCCAATTCGTGGTTCACAAAAGAAGTTGAAGAACTTTTACCTCAAAATACAACATGTCCCCAGTGCGGATCCACACGTTTTAACAAGGAGAACAACATACTGGATGTTTGGTTCGAATCAGGAACCAGCCACAATGTATTGGGAAAGCGGGATGACCTCCCCTGGCCATCTGACATATACATAGAAGGTCATGACCAATACAGAGGTTGGTTCAATAGCTCCCTGATCATTGGTTTGGCAGCCAAAGGTGCATCACCTTACAGAACATGCATAACCCATGGTTTTGTCCTGGATGAGGAAGGGAGAGGGATGTCCAAATCTTTGGGGAATTTTGTTGATCCTGAAGAAGTCATAAATAAAAACGGTGCGGAAATTTTGCGGCTTTGGGTGGCCATGCTCAACTTCAAAGAAGACGCCCGATTCGGAGGGGAAACAGTAAATCGGATCGTTGAAGCCTACCGTAAGATACGAAATACCTGGCGATTCATTCTTGGGAATCTTTATGATTTCGATCCCGATATTGATAGTGTCTCCCCTCAGGATATGATGCTTTTGGATAAGTGGATATTGGAAAAAACCAAACAAATCAGCCAAAGGATTCTGAAGGGGTATAACGATTATGAATATCACATCGTCTTTCACTCCATCTACAATTTTTTCACGGTGGAGCTGAGTTCCTATTATCTGGATGTTTTGAAGGACAGGCTTTACTGTTCGGGGAAAAAATCCCTTCTTCGGAGATCTGCTCAGACTGCGTTGTTTGTTTTACTGAAAACAAGTCTAATGTGGATGGCTCCACTCCTTCCGTTTACAGCCGAGGAGGCCTGGACAGCCATGCCCGATTTCAAAGAAAAACAGGAGTCCGTTCACCTCCATTTGTTTCCTTCGTTGGAAAAAAAATGGCTCGAATCCGAGACCTTCCAAGAATGGGAGGAGCTGGTGGTTATCCGGGACTTGGTGCTTAAAGAGCTGGAGGCGGCCCGCGAAAACAAAGTAATCGGGAATTCTCTAGAAGCCAGCGTTATGTTGAAGACACCTGCGGACAAAGAGCCTCTTTTGCGCAAATATGAGAAGGAACTTCCCATGCTGTTCATCGTTTCCCAAGTTGGCCTTGATCCGTATAAGGGAGACAATATCGTGGTGGAAGTTGTGAATGCACCAGGTGAAAAATGTACGCGATGTTGGAACTTCTCGACGGACGTGGGCCAGAGCTCTGATTATCCTGACTTTTGCAAACGCTGTGAAGATGTTGTCAGGCAGATGAAGTCATGAAGCAACGTATCCCTTATTATGTGTTAATCATTTTCCTCCTGATAGCCGATCAAGTAACCAAGGCTTGGATTGCACGCAACATCATCCTGAATTCCAGCAAACAGGTTATCCCAGATTTTTTCCAACTCGTCCACATCCGTAACAAAGGGGCGATCTTTGGATTTTTTTCCCAATCGGGAAACCGGTATGTGTTTCTGTTTCTGACCCTTGCATCCCTGTTTGCATTGGGTTTCGTCGTGTATTATTTTTTGAAAGCGGCTCCCGGTGATAACTGGTTGAAGATATCTTTATCATTGATCATTGCCGGCGCTCTAGGCAATTTTATCGATCGGATTTTCAAGGGATATGTCATCGATTTTTTAGATGTAAGTGTAAAAGGCTGGCACTGGCCTTCCTTCAACGTGGCTGATTCCTGTATTTCAATCGGCGCGGTTCTTCTCATTTTTATTTTTCTTTTCAAAAGGAGTCCAGCATGTTCCCCATCCTCCTCAAGATAGGACCGGTAAGCATCCACACGTACGGCTTCATGATGGCCTTGGGCGTTGCCTTTGGCTTGTGGTTCGCTTATGTTCAGGGCAAGAAGCAGGGGCTCGATGCTCCCAAGCTTCTAGATATGGCTTTCTACACGATAATCGTTTCCTTGATAGGGGCAAAACTCGTGCTACTGGCCGGACATTTTTCCTATTATGTGAAAAATCCCTCGGAGTTGATCAGTTTTGCACGCACAGGAGGAGTTTTCCAAGGAGGCTTAGCTTTTGGCCTAGTGTTTGCGCTCTGGTATATGAGAAAGAACGGGCTCCCAACGTGGAAAGTTGGAGACATTGCCGGTGCGGCTTTAGCCCTCGGTCACGGATTCGGCCGGATCGGATGCTTTATGGCTGGATGCTGTTTCGGCCGGGTGTGTGATGTTCCCTGGGGAGTGGTTTTTAGGGATGAATATGCCTCGAATTTGACCGGGATTCCGACCGGCACCCTTCTCCATCCCACCCAGCTCTACGAGGCCCTCCTCAATTTTACCAATTTCCTGATACTTTTTTTTATCCTCAGGAAAAAAAGATTCGACGGGCAAGTTTTTTCCTTCTACATCATAAATTACTCGATAATCCGATATTTTGTGGAATTTTATAGAGGGGACCATCCGGATAAAGCTTATCTCTTCCAAAATCCCTCTCCGTATCTGAGCATGTCTTTGCCCCAGCTATTCTGCATCATCGGGCTTGTGGGAGGGGGGCTGTTGTATTTCATCCTGAAACGAAAAAAACGTGCCTAAAAAAACCTTTCGGGTCGATTTATCCGATGAAGGGAAAAGACTCGACGTTTTTTTATCCCAAAGGATAAAAGAGCTGACCCGGTCTCAGCTTCAGAAAAAGTTGGGGAAAAATCTGGTTAAAATAAATGGTGTTCCAAGGAAATCCAGTTTCAGATTGAATGAAGGGGATTTGGTTGAATGTGATTTTGTGTCCCAAGAAATAGAGGCCCTTCTTCCTGAAAATATCCCATTGAAAATATTGTATAAAGATGACCATGTGATCGTTTTGGAGAAACCAACCGGATTGGTTGTTCATCCTGGAGCAGGAAGACGCAATGGAACTTTGGTGAATGGGCTCCTGTATCATTATCCGGGAATTGAAAAAATCGGGCCTAAGGAGAGGCCTGGTATTGTCCATCGGCTAGACAAGGAAACATCGGGATTGATGGTGGTTGCCCGAACGGAGGAGGCCTATTCTGCACTTCAACGTCAGTTCAAACAGAGATTGGTCGAAAAAATCTACCTGGGGCTTGTTTGGGGAAAGATTTCAAAGCAGGAAGGAATCATAAACTGGGCTGTGGGGAGGCATGTAAAACACGGAGAAAGAATGTCCGTTAAAACGAAAAAGCCCCGGACCGCCGAGACTCATTTTAAGATACAAAAAGAGTACCTCGGATTAACTCTCCTCGAAATCAAGCCTGTTACGGGAAGAACTCATCAGATAAGGGTTCATTTCGCTGCATCTGGGCATCCGATCGTTGGAGATTCACGATATGGTAAAAAGAAGAAGGAAAGGCTTTGTTCCCGGCTTTTCCTTCATGCTTTCCGTCTTGGTTTTTTTCATCCTGAGTCGCATGAAAGAATGGATTTCCTGTCTCCGCTTCCAGCTGATCTAGAGAAATTTCTCAAAACACTCCGTTAATCGGGACATCCCTTTTGGTTTACCATTTGTTCAGAATGAAAAAAACTAGGGAAAATCATATAGGATAGGAGCTTAAGGAACCTCCCCTGTTATCTTAAATTTGTCTTGAGAATGAGGGATTTTTTGTTGTATTATAGGCGTTGCTAAATTTCCCGGAAGTTTAGCGTTTGATTATCTCCTTGAAACCAAAGATTTCTTATAGATGGAGGATTCACCATGAAAGACTACGCTCCAGAAAATATCAGGAATGTTGCGATTGTTGGCCACGGATCTTGCGGAAAAACATCCTTGACTTCTGCCTTTTTATATGATGCAGGCGCGACAACTAGGTTGACCAAAGTGGAAAATGGAAACACGGTGACCGATTATGATCCAGATGAAATTGAGAGACAGATCTCGATCAATTCGGCTGTTTGCCACTTGGAATGGAATGGCCACAAGATAAATGCTGTAGACTGCCCTGGGTACATGAATTTTTTGTGGGACACAAGAGCGAGCCTCAGAGCTGTGGATGCGGGTGTTGTCGTTGTCTGTGGAGTGGCTGGTGTTGAGGTAGGGACAGAAAAAGTCTGGGCGATGATGGAGGAGCTCGAACGCCCGCGCATATTGGTTGTCAATAAGTTGGACCGTGAGAATGCAAACTATGAACGTACTGTTCAATCCATATATAACTTTTTCGGCCGCCAGGCCGTTCCCGTTCATCTGCCGATCGGCGAGGAAAAGGATTTCCGAGGTTTTGTTGACTTGATCAACAAATCCGCTTATATTTTTCAAAAAGATGGCAGCGGAAAATTCAGTAAGGAAAAAATCCCCGATGATGTACAAGATATCACACAAAGAAAAATCCAAGAACTCACAGAAATGGTCGCGGAAAATGATGAACAGTTGATGGAGATTTACTTTGAAAAAGGAGAGCTTTCACCCGATGAGCTAAAAGAAGGACTGAGAAAAAGCATCGCCAGCCGGCAGTTTTTCCCGATCCTCGTATCTTCTGCACTGCTGAACATCGGCGCTCAGCCAATCCTGGACGCTATTGTGGACTTTATGCCGTCACCCGTCCAGATCGGAGAAGCAAAAGGGGAAGAGGGGACAGTGAAAACAACCTTGGATGCCCCCTTTTCAGCACTTGTTTTCAAGACAATTTCTGATCCTTATACTGGGAGGATATCCCTAATGAGAGTCTTCTCCGGCAAGGTGAATCCCGATGGAGCAGTCAACAACTCCAGTAAAGAATTGGGTGAAAAACTTGGCGGGTTGTTCTTCTTGCAGGGCAAAGAACAGATCCCGGCTGGACAAGCCAAAGCGGGTGATATTGTGGCGACTGCCAAGCTAAAAGACACATCGACTGGGGATACTCTAGGCGCAAAAGGAACATCTATTGTATTCCCCACCATCAAATTTCCCGAACCTTCGATTTCTTTTGCCATCGAGCCGAAAACACGGGCGGATGAGGACCGCATATCGCAAGCTGTTCATAGGATCACCGAAGAAGATCCGACAGCGAGGATCGAAAGAGATCCGGAAACGAACGAGTTGATCATTTCAGGGAACGGTCAACTTCATGTGGAAATCATCACCGATCGCTTGCAAAAGAGATTTAACGTGAATGTGGACCTCAAACCACCGAAAATACCCTACAAGGAAACCATTAAAGGCAAGTCAGACGTGCAGGGGAAATACAAAAAACAGACAGGAGGCCGAGGTCAATATGGTGATGTCAAGATAAAAATGGAACCTCTTTCAAGAGGATTAGATTTTGAATTCGAGGATAAGATTTTCGGAGGAGCGATTCCGAAGAATTACATCCCTTCGATCGAAAAAGGCATCCAGGAAGCTCGCAAGAAAGGAGTTATCGCCGGTTATCCTGCCGTAGATTTTAAAGTCATCCTGTACGATGGGTCTTACCATGATGTCGACTCCTCAGATATCGCTTTTAAAGTGGCGGCATCCATGGCTTTTAAAAAAGCGGCAAAAGAAGCCAAACCCACCATTTTGGAGCCTATCATGAATGTGGAGATTTATACTCCGGAAGCATACATGGGAGATATCATGGGTAACCTCAACGGTCGGAGAGGAAAGGTTCAAGGGATGGAACAAAAAGGCAGTCTGCGGATCATTAAAGCTCAGGTTCCGATGGCCGAGATGCTGGATTTTGAACCCACCTTAACATCCATTACAGGGGGAAGAGGATCGTTCATGATGGAGTTCTCTCGATACGAAGAAGTTCCGTCCCATCTTCAACAAAAAATCATCGATCAGTCTGTAAAAGACGGGCGCATCAGGGCTGTAGAAGAATAACAAGCCATTTAATTTCCTTTTTTCCCACTTTCTTCAGAAGTTGTGCTGTTTGGTTTGAATTCGACAATGACCGGGAATTTGGCGGATATGGGCTTATTTTTTTTCATGATAGGTGCAAATTTCCACTGTTTGATGGCAGATGTGGCGGCCCAGTCTAAATCAGGCTGAGCAGAATGCAAAATATTGACTTGTATGACACTTCCCTGTTTATCGATGGAGACCTGCAGGATCACTTTTCCCCCGATATTCTCCTTTTTTAAACGGGGAGGATAGGTGGGGATTATTTTATGGATCGGTGTTGGCGTTTGGCGCATGTCTTGTTCGGGGCCTGCCTGAGAGTACTCACTCTGTTGAAATGTCCCGGCCTCTTTTTTTGCGATGGAGATGGCTAAAAAATACTTAGTACCCTCAGAAGGAAATCCCAAGACATAAGGTGTGCCCACTCTCATGACCATCTCTGTGTCGAGCAAGTCTCCTTCGGAATGGGGGTGACCGAAAGTGTCTCTTGGAGGCGAGACTTGAACACGGAGATTTAGATCTCCTTCCTCAAGTATACTCGGGGAGAATAACAGGGGATAGGATGATTCTTTCACCATAATGATGGCATTCAATCTGCTTTTGTTCCCATTCCAGAGCATTAACCCAGAGGCAAGGTGGTCGATTCTCTTTATTTTGTATATTTTCTGGAGCTCGCTTTTGAGGCGATGGATGTTGATTTTTTCCAATTGGATATAGTTGGGATGATACGGAATCAGGACAGGCACGGAAAAGATGGAAACGACGACATCAGATCCTTCTTTGGTATCCTGTTCCATGCTTATGAAAAGTCTGGATTTAATCACAAAATCATCCTGAGGGATGGAATAAACAACAGAAAAAAGCACAAAGTACAACAGACAGAAAAATCCCCCATATTTTTTCATTTTAATCTTCCTCCTGGTTTATTTCGTCAAACCAGATAAATAGATTTTCTTGCGTTTGATATATAAAGGGCTTGGCCTTTTTTCCATGAATTTTTGCATGTTTGATATTGACTTGAAAATTTTTTAGGGTCAAAGACACATCCTCTTTCGTGGATTTATGAATCCAACTTTTATCCAACACAAAAGATATCCCAGCTAAAATGAGCAATGCCAAACCAGCCAGTGCCCATCGCCATCTCGGAAACAGGAATGTTTTTTGTCTTCTCCCGGATCGGATTTCCTCCGGTTTAACGACATAGATTCTTTCACGAATTTGAGACCAAAGACTTCGTTCCTGCGCTATCCAATCCGGTTTTGTGAAAGATCCCTGCGCACTCTGGTCCAAGCCCCACTCTTTTTGGCATTTGGAACAGCCAGAAAAATGCTTCTGGATTAGAAAAGCCCGGAATCCATGAATCGGGATCATAAAATAAAAGAGTCGGATGAATTTACACATTCATTTTTTCTCCAAAAATTTCTTTAATTTTCTTTTGGCATTCAAGATATAGACCCGGACCGTGCTTTCTTTACACCCCAATATTTCCGCGATCTCTCGAGAAAGATATCCCTCATTCCATTTAAGTGTCATAGCGGTTCTCTCCTTCTTGTTCAACTTGCTCAATATCAGCAGAGATTGTTCAGAATCCTCCAGCCTCTTTTCAGGATTATCGCGGTGCCGAGCCAGACGTTGTTCATTTCCCATCTTTTTTATAAAACGAGTTCTGGTTTGTTTTTCCCTAATCTTATCCATACATCTATTGTAAGCAATCGTGAACAACCAGGTTTTGAAACTTCTGTTGGCATCATAGCTATGAAGGTGAAAATAGGCCCGCACAAAGGCATCCTGGGTGACATCCTTGGCTTCATCTTCATCACCCAATATATGCCATGTGAAGTGAAGGAGCTGGATTTCGTACCGTTTCACCACCAATTCGAATACCTCTTCATCTCCCATCAAACAACGAGAGACGATGCTTTTGTCATCCATGTATCGTTTCTTTTATGTTACGGCTTAGCGACCTTAAAACGTTTATAAAGATTTTAAGGAATGTCTGCTGTTAGGGCAAATCGTGGATTTTCCTGATTTGCCTCTTTGGGCGCTGCTGTGTTAGTTTATCAACAAGGAGAAAGAAACTATGATTCTTATACGTATACATAACATTCTGGCTATTTGCTTCCTATTATCTACAGCCCTGGTTTTCGGAGGCCAGGAGGAAAAGATCCTCCGTCTTCAAATTGGTGATGAAACCTTGAGAACAAAAACAATGGCCGTATCCGCAGGAAAAATTTATGCAGCGAATACTGGAGAATCGATTTCTTTTTCCGAGATGATTGAAGAAATGGCCCAAAGCCGGCTTGTGTACGTTGGAGAGACCCACAACAGTCTTCCGATGCACCAGATCCAGGCTAAAATCATACAAGGGCTTTACGAGCAGGATAGGGATATAACGGTGGGATTGGAAATGTACCCGATCACTCAACAGGAGCCCTTGAATAAATGGAGCTTGGGTATTCTGTCGGAGGAGGAATTTATAAGGGAAGGTCAGTGGTATGTGAACTGGAATTTCCATTTTGGATTTTATCGAGATGTATTCGCAGTTGTTAAGAAAAATGCGGTCCCGTTATATGCGTTAAATGTACCTAGAAATGTCATCACGAAAGTGAGGATGAGGGGGTGGAAAGCCCTATCGGAGGAAGAAAAGGAAATGGTTCCCGAACTCGACCTTACCCATCAAGACCACAGGACGCTGATCCGAACCGTTTTCGAAAGTTCTGATCTTCCGCCTCAAATGAAGGGGAAAGGGCTGGAAATGGCCTTTGAAGGGCTTTACAGGGCGCAAACAGCTTGGGATGAGACCATGGCCCATCATGCTCTTAGTGCATTGCATAAAGAAGGGGGAAAAATTGTGGTTTTAGCTGGTTCAGGTCACCTGCTGTATAACTTGGGAATCAACTTGCGGGCACATAAAAAAAGTCAGATGCCTTTCAAGACGGTGGTGTGTGTCGTTATTCCCCAGGGAGAACAAAGTGTAAAAATCTCATGCAGTTTGGCGGACTATGTTTGGGGAATTGCGGAGGAGGGGAGACCTGCTTATCCCTCAGTTGGATTGCGGTTTAAAAAATTCGATGGACTGGATAATTTGGTGATCGAGAGGGATCCGATTGACGGTGTGGCCAAGGGATCTGATTTTAAAAGGGGGGATGTGGTTTTGTTAGTCGATGGCAAAAAACACAGGAGCATCAATGAGCTGAGGATGTATTTGGCTCAATTCACCTGGGGAGATCGAGTGGCGTTCCAGCTATTGAGGGATGCAAAGGAGGTTGAGGTCATCTTAGATTTCCAGATGGCCGATGTTGATTCCGAGTATCCCTGATATTTAAAAACACCTAAGTTCAGAAAATTGATTTTTTGCGACGGAGGGTTATATGCAAAATCACTTTCATGAGAGATTGTGGGTATTTGTTTTTTTGGTGGTTCTGGTTCCCCGCTTTTTATTGGGAGCGCAATCTTCAGAATCCTCACAAAGAATTGTACGGCTGAAAAATCAAATTGAAGCCAGTATCGGGAGGGTTGAAGGAGAATTCGGCGTGGCAGCAAAGCACATCGAGACAGGAGAGGAAATATCCATCAACGGCGATACCTATTTCCCGATGGCCAGTGTTTTTAAGATCCCCGTGTTTGTCGAAGTCATGGCTCAGATCAAGGAAGGACGGTTCACTCTGGAGGATGAGGTCAGCATCCAGAAGACCGATCAGCATCTGGGGAGCGGATATCTCAGCGATCTAGATGCCCCGGGGATCAAACTGTCCGTAAGAAATCTGATCAACTTGATGATGATGATCAGCGATAATTCAGCCACAGATATTCTGTTGACCAAAGTGGGAGCTGAGAATGTGAACAATCGACTTCGCTCGTATGGATTGGAAAATATCACCGTTGACCGGACGTGTCAGCACTTGATCATGGATGCCATCGGGATGGATTACGAAAAGTACAAAGGTCTTCCGCTAGATGATGTGATAAAGGCATACAGGAGAGGGCGACAGGAGAATCCTGAGTCCTTTGAGCAGGCCGCAGCGAAGTTCAGCCAGGTTATCAAAGACCAGAGCTCGCCTAATGCCATGAATAGGCTTTTGGAGTTGATATTCAATAAAGAGATCTTGGATGAGGAAAGCTGTGACTTCATTATCTCTGTGATGCTGAAATGTCAGACCGGTGAGAGAAGATTAAAGGGGGACTTGCCGCGCAACGTCAAGATCGCCCATAAGACTGGGACGATCGGGGGAACAGTCAACAATGTGGGGATCATCTATCTGCCGGATGATCTTGGGCATATGGCCATAACCGTTTTCACCAAAGATACAGAAGAGGAGACACAGGATATCGAGGATATTATCGCCCAGATCTCGAGGTTTATCTACGACTATTTTTATTTCACGACCGATCTGGGCATTGATCAATAAGGAATGGCGATCTCAGGTTAACGCTTGCTTGAGTTTAGTTCCCATGTCAGCCGGACTCTTGGCGACATGAACGCCAGCCTGTTCCAAGGCTTCCATCTTTTCCTTTGCTGTTCCTTTACCTCCGGCAATGATGGCCCCGGCATGTCCCATACGGCGTCCGGGGGGAGCCGTCTGTCCTGCGATAAAACTAACGACGGGTTTTGTGCATTCCTTCTTTATATATGCGGCGGCTTCCTCCTCGGCTGTTCCACCGATTTCACCAATGAGGATAACCGCTTCTGTCTCGCCATCTTCCTTGAACATCTGCAACAGCTCGATAAATTTCAGACCCACGATCGGATCTCCACCGATCCCGATCGCAGTGGATTGCCCGTATCCTTGAATGGAAACCTGTTGAACAGCTTCGTAGGTCAGTGTTCCGGATCGAGAGATGATACCTATGGTTCCGGGGGTGTGGATGTGTCCGGGCATGATGCCGATCTTGCATTTGCCGGGTGATATAATACCAGGCGTATTCGGGCCGATAAGATGACAATCTTTATCTTTTAAGTACTGCTTGACTTTGATCATGTCGAATGTAGGAAGGCCTTCCGTTATACACACAACGAGTTTCACTCCTGCATCGGCTGCTTCCATAATGGCATCAGCGGCAAAAAAGGGTGGCACAAATATGGCAGATGCGTTGGCTCCCTCTTTATCGACCGCATCTGCGACCGTGTTGAACACGGGAACGTCCAAATGAGTTTGTCCACCCTTTCCGGGAGTGACACCAGCTACAACCCGGGTGCCGTATTCCTGCATCCTTTGTGTGTGGAACGTGCCTTCTCCGCCCGTGATCCCTTGCACGACGACTCTGGTTGTTTCATCTATTAAGATACTCATGGTACACTCCTCTTTTATTGTCCCTGGGTTGCAAGGGGAACAACTTTATCAGCGGCTTCTTGCATGCTTGAGGCTGATTGGAAGCTGAGACCGGATTCTTCCAAGATTTTTTTGCCCTGCTCCACATTTGTGCCTTCCAGTCTTACGACCATCGGTACTTTAAGCCCTAACTCTTTTGCCGCTTTAACGATTCCGCCAGCAACGAGGTCACAGCGGACGATACCGCCGAAGATATTGACCAATGCCGCCTTTACATCTTGGTCGGAGACGAGGATCTTGAACGCGTTCTTGACTGCTTCTTCGGATACGCCTCCGCCAACATCAAGGAAATTGGCTGGCATGCCTCCGCTTAGCATGATGATGTCCATCGTGGCCATTGCCAGTCCGGCTCCGTTGACCATGCATCCGACATTTCCATCCAGTTTGATGTAGTTCAGGTCGTATTTGGAGGCTTCGACCTCGAGAGGTTCCTCTTCATCCAGGTCCCTCATTTCTAGGACTTCTTGGTGGCGAACAAGGGCATTGTCGTCGAAATTCATCTTGGCATCCAGAGCCAGCACATTGCCTTGTTTTGTTATGAGTAACGGATTGATCTCAGCCAAGGAGGCATCGGTTGCCTGGAAAGCCTTGTACAATGCTGTCAGGAATTTGACGGCTTGTTTCAGCGTATCCCCCTTTAGTCCGAGCTTGAATGCCAGCTTTCTTGCCTGAAACCCCAAAAATCCTGTGGAAGGATTGATATATTCTTTGAATATCAATTCAGGAGTTTCAGCAGCAACCTTCTCGATTTCAACTCCTCCCTCGGATGAAGCCATAACAACAGGAGCTTCTTGGGCTCTGTCTATGACGATCCCGATGTAGAGTTCCTTGTCTATGTCCAGAGCTTCTTCCACCAAGAGCCGTTTGACGATTTTTCCCTCTGGTCCTGTCTGATGCGTAACAAGAGTCATCCCGATCATGTCCTGGGCCATGGTTTCGGCTTCTTGGGGAGTGTTGGCGATTTTGACACCCCCTCCTTTGCCTCTACCTCCTGCATGGATCTGTGCCTTCACCACAACTCGAGGTCCGATTTTTTCTGCGATTTCTTTGGCTTCTCCTGGCGTAAAAGCGACTTCTCCTTGAGGAGTCGATACGCCAAATTTGTTCAGGATTTGCTTGGCTTGATATTCGTGTATTTTCATTAAACTAGTCCTTATAAAAAATAGAGAAATGAGAAACTTTTTGTTCTACTTTATCTCGTACTGCTTCTTGCCTTCTTGGTACAGATCTCCACCGTACATATCGTTGATCACGATGCAGGGAAATTCTTTGACCTTGACGTGTCGAATGGCCTCCGGACCCAACTCAGGATAGGCTATCACTTCTGCTTCTTCGATACTCTTGGAAATCAGAGCGCCGGCTCCTCCGACTGCAGCAAGGTAGACAGCTTTGTACTTTTTCAGGGATTCTTTGACTTCTTGATTCCGGGCTCCCTTTCCGATCGTACCTTTGATCCCTAGGCGGTGAAGAGTGGGAGCAAAGGAATCCATCCGGTAACTTGTTGTGGGGCCTGCAGAGCCTATCGGTTTTCCTGGGCGTGCTGGGGTAGGCCCGACGTAATAAATGAGTTGACCTTCCACCTCGATAGGAAGTTCTTTGCCCTCGTTGATCAGATCGATCAGCTTTTTGTGTGCCGAATCTCGTCCTGTGTAAAGATAGCCTGTGATGTAAACAGTGTCGCCTGCCCTGAGCGTTTCGATGACATCATCCGAAAGAGGTGTTGTGATTCTGTGTTCGGCCATGATTTCGACTCCCGGTCAGGACTTAGAAACCTTGGGCTTTACATTCATCAACAGTTTTCTGCACCGCCTCCAATGTTGTCTGGAGCATAGCATTTTCTTCGTCGGTGAGTTTAATCTCGAGAATTTTTTCCACACCCTTGGCACTGATCAAACAAGGAACTCCGATGAATAGGCCGTTGACACCAAATTCACCCTCACACAGAGCGGCACCTGGTAGAACTCGGCGTTTGTCTTTCAAGTAGGACTCGGCGATGACAATGGCGCTCCAAGCGGGGCTGAAAAAGGCTGAGCCTTTCCCGAAGAGCTGAACGATTTCTGTTCCCGCTTTGCGTGTCCTTTGGACAACCGCATCGATCTGCTCTTGAGTGGCGATTTCGGCCAGAGGAACGCCGCCGATTGTTGTCAACCGGGGAAGAGGGACCATGGTCGGGCCGTGGCCACCAAGAACTGTTCCTGCGATATCGGCAACGGAAACGCCCAATTCCATGGCGATGAATGCGCGGTAGCGGGCTGTATCCAGAGTGCCGGCCATGCCCATAACCTGGTTCTTGGGAAATCCTGTGACTTTATGGAAGCAGTACACCATCGCATCGAGTGGATTCGTGAGCACGATGCAAAAGGCATTGGGGGCATGTTCTTTGATACCCTTGGCCACACTGTCGATAATCTGGATATTTGTGTTGAGCAGATCTTCCCTGGTCATCCCAGCCTGCCTGGGTTTTCCGGCCGTGATGATGCACACGTCGGCTCCTGCGATATCAGCATAGTCCGATGTGCCAATGATGGTTGCATCATAATTGCCATGGGGAGCCATTTCCATGAGATCCAGGGCTTTTCCTTTAACAGGATCGACATAGTCAGGGATGTCAAGGACAACGATGTCCCCCATTTCTTTCTGGGCAGCCAGCATGGCTAGAATTTGTCCGATCTGTCCACCGCCGATTAGGGCGATTTTTTTCCTCATATGAACCTCCTAATATTATGACTTTATATATTTTGGACTTAGCATATCCGTTCTCCGGGGAGACCGTATGATCTAAGCTTTATCCTTTAATGTAACCTTCCCAGCGTTCCTCGAGGTTGGGATCCTGCATGGTTTCCATGATGTAACCGGCGTATTCAGCACCCGTGGCGCCTGTGTCGCGGCCGGTCGTCACCAGTTTTTTCTCGTAGTTGCCACAGATATCCAGTGCCATTTCCAATTTTTTTGCTCTGTCTGGATATCCGATGTGGTTGACCAGCATTGCGGCTGCACGAATCATGCTGGCCGGATCGGCGTATTTGGCTCGGCCTTCTTTGACCATACGCGGGGCAGATCCATGAATAGCTTCGAACATGGCGTAGCGTTTGCCGATGTTTGCGCTTCCTGCTGTTCCCACGCCTCCTTGGAATTCAGCGGCTTCGTCAGTCAGGATATCTCCATACAGGTTGGGAAGGACAAGGACTTTGAACTGGGTGCGTCGTTTAGGATCGACAAGCTTGGCTGTCATGATATCGATGTACCAGTCATCCGCTTCGATCTCAGGATACTCCGCGGCTATTTTGTATCCCATATCCAAAAATTTTCCGTCCGATGTTTTGACAACGTTGGCCTTTGTGACGATGGTGACTTTGTTAATGTTATTTTTTTTGGCATAATCAAAGGCCAATCGGATGATCCTTTCTGCCCCTTGACTGGTGATCACTTTGAAATCTATGGCGAGGTCATCGGTGACATTCAGGCCTTTGCTTCCCATGATGTAAGCGCCCTCTGTGTTTTCCCGGAAAAATACCCAATCAATACCATCTTTGGGAACCTTGACAGGTCTGACGTTGGCAAAGAGGTCCAGATATCTTCGCATGGAAACATTGCAGCTTTCGATGTTAGGCCATGGATCTCCTTTTCTCGGGGTTGTGGTTGGGCCTTTAAGAGTCACATGGCATTTTTTGATCTCTTCCAGTACGTCATCAGGTATGGATTTGTTTTGATCCGCGCGGTTTTCTATGGTCAAACCTTCGATATCGCGCATTTCAACTTTTCCCGTTTCCACTTCTTCCTTTAACACGAATTCCAGCACACTCCGAGCTTCAGCGGCGATAAATGGGCCGATGCCGTCTCCTCCGATTATACCGATGATGATGGGTTTGACCTGAGCATAATCGATCCACTCTTGGCCTTTTTTCATTTGCTCTACTCGTTGCAGCTGTTCATCAACGATGGTACCAAAGTATTCTTTGGCCTTCGCTATAGCAGCATCATCCATGATAATTCCTCCCTGTTTATGATTAATAAAAAAATGAAGTAAGATATTATACTTTTTAGAACGGAAAATCAACATTTTTAATAAAATGGAAACATTCCTTTAGGTCTCACTCCAGCTTGCCTTAGAGAGATCCTTTATTTTGAGGAAAAATAGGGTAGCACCTAAAGGAACGTCCCCTAATTCGTTTGAACTTTTTATAATGGTGAGATATATTATCTCTCTCGCTTTTCGCGAAAAGCGACCCTATTAATCATTTTGGATTAATCAGATTCATCACTTATGGAGATAAGGTCATGTTAACGTCTTATTTTGAACATGAAAGGGAGAGAGAAGAACAAAACATACCACCTCTTCCTCTAAATCCAGAGCAGACTCAGGAAGTGTGCCGTTTGTTGGAAAACCCACCTGATGGCAAAGAGAATCTTTTGTTTCACCTTTTAAGCCAAAGGATTTCTCCCGGCGTCGACCCGGCAGCCAAGGTCAAGGCCGACTGGCTGGTAGAAATCGCCAAAGGGGAGCTGCGATCACCTGTTGTATCAGCAGAAAAGGCTGTTGATCTGCTTGGAACCATGCTCGGAGGCTTTAATGTCGAACCCCTGATATTCCTTTTAGATCATGCCGAACTTGCGGCCAATGCTGCTGAGGCTTTGAAGAGTACCATCCTTGTCTACAGCGCTTTCGATAAGGTCGTCGATTTGGCGGAAAAGAACAATTATGCCCAGGAAATTCTTCGATCCTGGGCAGACGGAGAGTGGTTTCTTTCCAAACCCGCCTTTCCCGATAAATTAGTTATGAGGGTATTTAAAGTCGAGGGAGAAACGAACACCGATGATTTTTCCCCAGCTAAATATGCGTGGAGCCGGCCCGATATTCCTCTTCATGCTCTTTCTATGGGCGAAACACGTTTCCCGGGAGGAATAGAGGCTATAGGGCAAATGAGAAGCCAGGGCGATCGTGTGGTATTTGTCGGAGATGTAGTGGGGACCGGATCCTCGAGAAAGTCTGCTACCAATTCGCTGCTGTGGCATATCGGAGAAGAGATTCCGTTTGTGCCGAACAAACGGAGAGGCGGGATCGTCATCGGCGGTTTGATCGCGCCCATATTTTTCAACACGGTCGAAGATTCCGGCGGATTGCCCCTGGTTTGCGATGTCGGCCGAATAATGAATGGCGATATTATCCACATCGATACAGAATCCGGCATCATCACCGATGAGACAGGAGAAACACTAGCATCATTTAGCCTTCAACCGACAACCCTCAAGGATGAATTTCGAGCTGGAGGACGGCTGTTCTTGATCGTGGGGAGATCTTTGACTGCCAAGGCCAGGGAAGTTTTGGGATTGGGCGAAGCCGATTTTTTCGCTAAGATAAAAAATCCTGAATCTGGATCAGATCAAGGATTTTCCTTAGCCCAGAAAATTGTCGGGAAGGCCTGTGGAGTGGAGGGAGTGCTTCCGGGAACAGCCTGTGAGCCCAAGATGACCACAGTTGGTTCACAAGATACAACCGGTCCGATGACAGCAGACGAGCTCAAGGAATTGGCTTGCCTCGAGTTCCAATCCGATCTATTCATGCAATCGTTCTGCCATACAGCAGCTTATCCCAAACCTGCTGATGTCCACATGCACAAATCCCTTTCCACATTTATAACCGAGAGAAAAGGAGTTGCGCTCAAGCCTGGAGATGGAGTCATCCATTCCTGGATAAACCGCTTGCTGATTCCAGATACCATGGGAACGGGGGGTGATTCTCATACAAGATTTCCGATCGGACTGAGCTTCCCTGCAGGTTCGGGTCTTGTCGCTTTTGCTGGAGCCCTTGGGTTTATGCCTTTGGATATGCCCGAATCTGTTCTTGTTAAATTCAGCGGAAAACCGAGTCCTGGGATCACATTGAGGGATGTCGTAAATGCCATACCTTATTTTGCCATCCAACAAGGACTTTTAACTGTAGCAAAGGAAGGGAAAAAAAATGTCTTTAACGGCCGATTGTTGGAAATGGAAGGGCTGCCAGATTTAACAGTAGAACAAGCTTTTGAATTGACCGATGCGACGGCCGAGCGATCTGCAGCTGGTGGGACTTATGTCCTCAGCGAGGAGAATGTCGTAAAATTCCTCCGAAGCAACATCACGTTGATGAAAAAACTCATAGAAATGGGATATGAGGATGCCGATACCTTCAGGAGGCGCATTATAGCCTGTGAAAAATGGATGGCAAATCCGGTGCTTTTGAGAAGGGATGAGAATGCCGAATACGCAGCCGTGATGGAGATCGACCTGGTAGACATCAAAGAGCCGATCGTTGCCTGTCCTAATGACCCGGATGATGTGAAGCTACTTTCCGAAGTGGCTGGCAACAAAATCGATGAAATTTTTATCGGATCTTGCATGACAAATATAGGACACTTCCGTGCAGCCGGAAAAATATTTGAAGGAGAAGGTTATCTTGATACACGCATTTGGTTGACTCCACCCACAAAGATGGATAAATCTCAACTGATGAGGGAAGGATATTATTCTGTATATTCGGGTGCAGGATCGAGGTTGGAGATTCCCGGGTGTTCCCTATGCATGGGCAATCAAGCCCGAGTCATGCCAAAATCCACGATCATATCGACATCCACACGCAATTTCGACAACAGAATGGGAGACGGCGCCCAGGTTTATTTAGGATCAGCGGAATTGGCTGCTGTCGCTGCTCTGGAAGGGCAGCTTCCTACTCCAGAGAAATACTTTTCTGTCATCCAAGAGAAGGTGATACCAAAGGCAGAGGAAATCTATCGGTATCTCCAGTTTAATGAAATGGAGGAGTTTTCCCTCGACTACTCATAATCAGGGACATCCTGAAAAAGCGCAGTATTTTGGAGAACGATCCGTGGTCATAAAAGTCTCCGGTTTGGGAGGTACAATATACAATGATTAGTTTAGAAGGCAAAAAAGCTTTGATCACAGGAGGATCCCGAGGCATCGGGCGGGCGACAGCGTTGTTATTTGCCCAGGCGGGTGCTGATGTGGCCATCAATTTTCTGAGCCAAGAAAAGGCTGCCCAGGATGTGGAACAAAAGGTTCATGAATTAAGGCGACAATGCCTGACTTTCAAAGCGGACATTTCTCATAAGACTCAGGCTGAAGAAATGGTGGAAACACTTCTGCTAAGCTGGAATCGGATCGACATCCTTGTGAACAACGCTGGCATCTAGACATATGGTAAGATGGGGGATATGGGTCGCACGGTCTGGGATGAGACCATGCAGCTCAATGGCGATGCTGTGTATTTCCTGTGTAATGCCGTCGTCCCTATGATGAAATCAAACAAAAATGGCTGGTTGTCAATGTATCCTATACTGCGGGTGTCAGGGGAGAAGCCTTCCATTCCCATTATGCAGCCAGCAAAGGAGCGATCATTTCCTTCACCAAATCTCTCGCATCAGAACTGGCCCCATTCGGCATCCGAGTGAATTGTGTAGCCCCCGGCTGGGTGGATACAGAAATGTGTGAAGTCGTATTTCGCACTCCTGGGTTCCGTCACAAGGTTGAAGAAAGCATTCCTTTGAAAAGAATACCATCTCCCGAAGATATTGCGGGGCCAATCCTGTTTTTAGTATCTCACCTTGCAAGGCATATCACTGGCGAAGTGGTCAATGTCAACGGCGGATCTGTGCTTTGTGCCTGGAGTTGCTTGCGAAAATTCTTTGATTTTGATAATTATTAAGGGACAGGCAATCGCAACAAGGAGGAATTCATGGAGGAAGAAATCGGAAAAATAACTCATTTTTTCTCAAAAATTAATGTGGGTGTTCTGGAGATAACCAAAGGGAATGTCCGGATAGGAGATACCATTCATATCAAAGGGCACACCACAGATTATTACCAGAAGGTTCAATCTATGCAAGTGGAGCATGTGTCAGTTGAGCTGGCTGAAGAAGGAATGCAGGTTGGCCTCAAAGTGGAGAGTTCGGTGAGAGAAGGAGATATGGTATTTAAAGTAACCGAGGTTTGATTCTGGTAAGCCAGAGAGATAAAACAAATACGCATGAAAAGAGGTCTGAGATTGAAAGATAGAGATTCATCCAAGAATAGAATGAAACAAAAATTCCAAAGGTGGAATGAACATATGTACGAAAATCCCCAAGAGAATTCGTGCTCAGTGAGAACCCCGCTCACTACAGTTTCTGGGAAAAAAATCAACGCTTTATACACTCCTTTGGATCTCGAAAATTTTGATTACTCAGAAGAACTTGGATTTCCCGGTGAATATCCATTTACAAGAGGAATCCATCCAACCATGTATCATGGACGTCTCTGGACCATGCGACAGTTTTCCGGATTCGGAACTGCAGAACAGACGAACCATAGGTATAAGTATCTCCTGGAGCATGGCACAACTGGCCTGAGTGTTGCTTTCCATTTGCCGACGCTTATGGGAATGGATTCCGACCATCCCTTGGCTGAGGGAGAGATTGGAAAATGTGGAGTGGCAATCGATTCTCTGGCAGACATGGAGATCCTTTTCGATGGGATACCCTTGGATAAAATTTCCACTTCCATGACCATCAATCCTCCGGCAGCTGTACTTTGGGCTATGTATATCGCTGTGGCTGAAAAACAGGGGATTCCTTCAGAGGTGATTTCAGGAACAATCCAGAACGACATGCTGAAGGAGTATATTGCACAAAAAACATTTATATTTCCTCCCGAAGCTTCAATGAAACTGATCGTGGATACGTTTGAATACGGGACAAATACTATCCCGCGATGGAATACCATATCGATTTCTGGCTATCATATCCGCGAGGCCGGCTCCACTGCGGTTCAAGAATTGGCATTTACTCTAAGAGATGGGATCGAGTATGTGGATTGGGCTTTGAACAGGGGGCTCAAGATTGATGAGTTTGCTCCAAGACTCTCCTTCTTTTTTAATGCCCATAACGACTTTTTTGAAGAGATCGCCAAATTCAGAGCGGCTCGAAGGATTTGGGCGCATGCCATGAAAGAGCGGTTTGGGGCGAAAAATCCCAGATCTTGGTTGCTGAGATTTCATACTCAAACCTCCGGAGTGTCCCTGATGGCCCAGCAGCCTTATAACAACGTGATCCGCGTTGCCCTCCAAGCCCTTTCAGCGGTTTTGGGGGGGACACAATCCTTGCACACCAATTCCCTAGACGAAACCTATGCTTTGCCTTCGGAAAAGGCTGTCACGATAGCCCTTAGAACACAGCAAATCATCGCCCATGAGAGTGGAGTTGCTAACACCATCGACCCACTGGGAGGTTCCTACTTTGTGGAAAAACTGACGCGAGAGATGGAAGATGAAGCGATGGATTACATCCATAAAATCGATGATATGGGGGGAATGGTGAAAGCTATTGAATTGGGATTTCCTCAGAAAGAAATTACCGACAGCGCCTATTGGTATCAGAAGGCAGTCGAGAAAAAGGAAAAGATAATCGTGGGCGTTAATGCTTTTGAAAAAGACCATGAACCCATCTCGCTCCTGGAGATCGATGAATCGGTAGCAAAACAGCAGCTGGCTCGTCTGGAAGATGTCAGGAAAACGAGAAATTCATCCCAGGTGTTGCAAAATTTGAGCGATCTCAAAAAAGCAGCGGAAGATGAGGTCAATCTGATGCCCTTTATCTTGAAATGTGTGAAGAGTTATGCAACTTTGGGAGAAATCATCGAAACATTGAAGGATGTGTATGGCGAATATGAAGAGCCTGTTGATTTTTAGCCTGGACGATTCAACGACAGCTTTTTTGAATGATTCAGGCTGATTGATGAACAACGACATGAAGATTCGGGATCTCATTTTTGGAGGCAACGATGACTGGGAAAAAAATAAGGGTTTTGGTAGCAAAGCCTGGTTTAGATGGTCACGATCGAGGAGCCAAGGTCATCAGCAGGGCCTTACGGGACGCAGGATTTGAAGTAATTTACACGGGACTGCGTCGAACACCTGAGGAAATCGTGAATGCAGCTGTCCAAGAAGATGTCGATGTCATCGGACTGAGCATCCTTTCTGGAGCTCATAATGTGCTTTTTCCTCAGGTGATGAGCCTTCTGGATCAAAAAGGGATTCATGACATTCATGTTATTGTTGGGGGGATTATTCCAGAGAAGGATATTCCGGGCTTGAAAAAGATCGGAATAGCTGAAGTGTTTTTGCCCGGATCCTCGACGCAAAACATTGTCCAGTGGATTCAGGAAAACGTTTCCACCGGATAAAGAAAAGGGCAAAAGTCCTTGACATCGATTTTTTATTTATGTTATTCAATGTAGATGCCCATGGCCAAAAAAAACCTATCGATCATTATTGTGCCGCATAATAAGGCAAAATCGAGAAACATTAGTCTATCGGAAAAAGCGGTTAAAATCACTATGGGGATCGGGATTTTTGTTTTCTTGGTGTTAACAGTATTTTTGATCGATTATTTCACGATGAGTGTGACACGCCAGAAGTACAGAGCTCTATGGGATGAAAGTACTCAGCAAAAAACAGCTATCTCTCAATATCAGCAAACGGTTGAGAAACTGCAGACAACCATCGATAGTTATGAAAATTACGCACAAAAGCTTAATATCATGGCTGGTCTCAAATCGGAAGAAGTATTGGAGGGCGAACCAGGTATCGGTTCTGGCAGCAGCCAAGAAATAGGGGGGACTGGTCCTCCTCAAGCTATGGACATTGGTAATCTCAATGACATCAGCAAGAAGGCTGACCGCATCACAAAAAATTTAGATACGTTGACAACCTTTTTCGAAGCTCAAGCTCTTCAGCTCGCTTCCACTCCCACGATTTGGCCGACCAAGGGGTATATGAGCTCTCCGTATGGGTGGAGAGATGATCCCTTCACGGGGAAACGGACGTTTCATCACGGAATCGACATCGCCACTTCTAACGGTAATCCGATTTATGCCACGGCGGATGGGACAGTCATTCAAGCGCGTACCGATAAAATCGGGGGAAAAACCATTAAAATCAAGCACATGTTCGGATATGTCACCGTTTATTGTCATATGAGCAAGTTTTTGGCTAAAGTCGGCCAGAAGGTGAAAAGAGGAGAGACTATCGGTTTGGTGGGGAGCACAGGAAAAGCCAGAGGGCCCCATGTGCATTACGAAGTCCAACTCAATGGAAAGGAAAAAAATCCGTATTACTACCTCTTAGAAGAATAAAAAATCCCCCCTTTGTAAAAATATCCCTTATCAATTCACCCTAACGCCAACCCACCCCACCCTAACATTAAGGTAATAAGAAGCGGGGTTATGAGGGGATGGAGGTTGGGATATCGAATGATTCAGGCTAATGGAGTCTGGTCCCTGGGTAGATTTGAGCCCCTAGGGTAAAAGCGTAGGCATTCATGGATTTTTTTCCTTCTGGCTGAAGTTCTTCTATCAGATAGATGCTATTTTTGCCACAGCTAACACGGATTCCGGCTTTATCCAAACCGAGTATTTCTCCAGGGCCAAAGACATGTGGTTTGCTATCCAATATTTTTCCCCTGATAACTTTTATTCTTTTTTGATCAAGGAAGGAAAATGCGGAAGGCCATGGTGTAAAGGCTCTGATTTTTCTGTCAATTTCGGTTGCTCTTTTTGTCCAATCGATTCTTCCATCTTCTTTTTTCAGCAGAGGAGCAAATGTGGCTTGAGAGTGGTCCTGTTTGGTATGCGGGATGGAATCGATCTGTTTTATGGTTTTACATAAAAGCTCAGCGCCGATAGCCGCAAGCCTGATCTCCAATTCATGTGCATATTCCCCGATAAGGATTTCCAATTCTTGTTTAGCGAGGAGGTCTCCCGAATCCATTTTTTCGTTTAATTCGAAAATGGTCACTCCCGTGATTTTATCTCCGTTCAAGATACTCCAATGCACGGGTGCTGCTCCGCGATATTTTGGTAGTAAGGAGAAATGCAGATTTATGGAATTATATCTTGGGAGGTAAATGAGGGAAGCAGGAATGATCTGTCCATAGGCCACGACCACATTCAAGTCGGGATCGATTCCTTTGAGTTTATCCAATACGAGGGGATCTTTTTTGATTTTTTCTGGTTGATAAACTGGAATGTTTAACGCCTGGGCGAAGTTTTTAACAGGAGAAGGGGTTAATTTTTTCCCTCTCCCTGATGGCTTATCTGGTTGGGTGATAATAAGCTCTACGTGATGGCCCTCTTCTATAATTTTTTTTAGGGAATAAACGGCTGACTCAGGACTCCCGAAGAATACTATCTTCATTCGCGAATATCTTCATTCTGCTGTTTTTGCAGTTTTTTTCGGATGAGGCTTTTCTTGAGATGGGAGAGATGTTCGATAAAGAGCTTCCCATTGATATGGTCGACCTCATGGCAAAAAATTCTTGCCAGAAGATCTTCGGCCTCGATTATTTTTTCCTTGCCATCTAGGTCTATTCCTTTCACGACCACACGGTATGGTCTCGTGACTTTTTCGTTTATCCCAGGCACAGAAAGGCATCCTTCTTCCAGGACCGTTTCCCCCTCTTTTTGCAGAATTTCTGGATTTGCGAGCACGATCAAATCCGTGTTGTTTTCTCCAAGCGAGATGTCAACTGTGATCAGTTGGATACTCTGGTTTACCTGAGGAGCTGCCAGGCCTACTCCTGGAGCAGAATGCATGGTTTTGACCATCCTTTGTGCAAGATCGCACACGTGTTGGTCAATATTGCGAATTTTGTCAGCTTTCCGGTTGAGTATGGGATCGCCAATAGTTACGATTTCCAGAATGGGATCCTCGTTGTCTTCCATTGTTCTCACATCGTATTTTAGAAGAAATTCTTTCCTACGTAAAGTGGGAACATCCCCTAGAGATTTTTGAATGTGATGAATTTGTTTTTTTCTAGATTCTGGAAGAAAGAACCGAGGCGTTCATACAGAGGTTCCACCTTGTCGCCAAATTTTTCTTTCAGTTTTCCGCTGATTTCTTTAGCCGTTTTTCTGCCGTCACAATGGTCCCATATGAAGGAACCGATATCGTCCAGCTTGATCTTGTAGTGGGGACTTTTCAATCGAGGAAGGATATGCTTGACCATCCAGGGATGGCGGTATTTCGGTTTAAGAAGAACATAAAATCCGTCCTCCGTTTTTTCCGACAGTATGTTTTGCTCCGGGATCAGCTCGAGGAGGTTGACTTCTGAGGGCTTAGCGTTATGTTTTTTCACAATAGCAAGATGTTTTCTTATGCTTTATTGACGTCAAACTTCCTTTAAATCGCTTTCCTTCTCGTATTCTCCAGATTGGACGAATTTTTTGTAAGGAAAATAAATCAGGATGAAGCCGAGGATGAAAAAGATCACCAGTCCAAACCAAGGATTATCCAAGGATTCCGGCATACTGATATTCAATCCCTTGATGGCTGCTGTGGTGATTCCCAGTAGAGCCTGTCCGGCGATCAATCCAGAAGCGATCAACAGGCCGATGTTTTCCACGATTTCTTTCCCTTTTCCTGTAGGATTTTTGTTTCCTACCCTCCTATCCAGGAAATGTTTGAGAACACCACCGAAGAATATACAAGCTGTGGCTCGGAAGGGAAGGTACATTCCCACAGCGATGAGCATCGGTGAAGGAGATCCGATAAGAATCAAGACGATCGCAAGAAGCATCCCTGCAATCACCAGGGGCCAGGCCATTTCTCCTCCGACTATTCCTTTGGCCATGGTTGCCATTAGTCCGGCTTGTGGAGCTGGCAGATCGTTGCTCCCGATTCCCATGGTGTTGTGCAATAGCTGCAAGGAGAAAGTGAGAGTTAAGGCGGCAGCTACGACTCCGATCATGCCGCCGATTTGCATGCGCCATGGTGTGCCGCCGAGAATATGCCCCACTTTCCAGTCTTGGATCATATCTCCTGCTACGCCAGCTATACAGCAGACAACAGCCGCTACCCCTAAGACGGCAGCGATTCCTTCGTTCCCTCTCTGTCCCATCAGCACCATCATCAAGGCAGCGATCAGAAGGGTAGTCAAGGTTAGACCGGAAATCGGATTGGAAGAGGAACCGATGATCCCGACGAGGTATCCGGCTACTGCGGCAAATAACAGCCCCATGATGACCATGACTACAGCAGAAACCAAAGCTGACCCGATATTATGCGTGAAAATGTGATAAAGAACAACCATCGGGATGATCAGGGCCAAGATGGAAATGACAATTGTCGTGAAAGGGAGATCTTTATCCGTCCGGAGAGTCTCGACATCGCCTCCGCTCCGTGTTTTTTTGACATCTTTGATCGAGCGGCCGATCCCTGTGATGAGGCTTTTTCTCATCTTAAACAGTGTGAAAAATGCCCCGACAAGCATGGCCCCTACAGCTATGGGTTTGATCAAAGCATTGTAAGCGGAAGCAGCCATATCTGTCCACGTCCAATCAGGATTGAGTGCTGTTACTTGAGCCACAACGTCTCCCAAGTTATCTCCGTATATAAAGAGCATGAAAGGCATCAAGAAAAGCCAGCCAAGCACTCCACCGGAAAATGTCAGTGCCGCTAGCTTAGGTCCGATGATATAGCCTACTCCGGTCATGGCTGCGTTTGCTGCCGGGGATTCGACGAACATTCTCCCTTTTATTTGGGCGATCTGATCTGGGGGGGTTCCTTGAGGTGGGAATACCTCTACGTTGTCTTCGTTAAGATACCTGACTTTGGAGAGGCCGGGGATGTTAAAAACACTGTTGATATAGGGTTTGATCAAGCGAATGCCGTTGTTGCTCGTAAAAAACTCGATCAATCCTCCCAATCCCATGGCCCAGAACATGTAGGCGGCGTTCGAGCCACCCTTTTGTCCGGCTTTGACCATCTCGGCACAGGCGACACTTTCGGGAAAGGGGAGTTCAGCATCTTCGACAAGCGTTCTCCTGACGAGAATGATGAACAGAACTCCCAGTATTCCACCGATCAGCATGAGGAGAGAGGATTTGATAAGGTCAAATTTTTCCCATACCCCGGTCATCAAAAAAGCTGGGATGGTGAAAATGGCTCCCGCTGCCAGGGCTTCTCCGACAGCACCGGTCGTACGGGCCAGGTTTTCTTCGAGGATGTTCCCCTTGAATATTTTGAGAACAGCCATGGCAATAACTGCTGCCGGGAAAGTCGCAGCGACTGTCATCCCGACCAGAAGTCCAAGATACGCGTTGGCTGCACCAAGGATGATGGCCATTATGATTCCCAGAAGAATAGCCTTGAAGGAGATTTCTTTCATGGACTGCTCAGCTGGGACATAAGGCTTGAAGGCTTGGTTGCTCATTCCTACCTCCTTGATTCTACGATAAAAATTTTCTTGAATATATATTTTGTCATCATAAAAATCAAGCAAAAATGTGTCTTGCTAACCAAGATTGAGAAAATGGGATTCTATAGACGACTAAACTTTCAGAAAGGCGAAACTTTTCTAAAGAGAAATATCATTTGCGCGAATCATGAATTTGTGCTAAATAATTTGTGTAAATAGAGAAGGATACGAATGAGTTTTCTAAATTGGTTTAAAGAGCGTTTGTTTTGCGACCTGGCCATTGATCTAGGAACAGCCAACACACTTGTTTATTTGAAAGGTAAAGGAATTATCGTCCAAGAACCCTCTATCGTGGTCGTAAACAAACTAACGGCGAAAGTTGAAGCGGTAGGAAAACGGGCAAAAGATATGCTCGGTAAGACACCGACCAGTGTTGTCGCCATCAAACCCATGAGGGATGGTGTCATTGCGGATTTTGAGATCGCGGAAAAAATGCTGGATTTTTTCATCAAAAGAGCCACCAATAATCGCAGCTTTTTGTTAAGACCTCGCATAGTGATCGGCATCCCAACAGGAGTAACACAGGTCGAAAGACGTGCTGTCAAAGACGTTGCCATGAGAGCGAAAGCTTCGGAAGTTTACCTGGTCGAACAGCCCATGTCAGCCTCTGTCGGTGCAGAACTCCCTATATCTGAACCAACTGGCAACATGATAGTCGATATCGGAGGTGGCACGACAGACATCGCTGTGATTTCCTTGGAGGGAATCGTTTTTAATCATTCCATCCGCATCGCCGGGAATGAAATGGATGAGAGCATCATCCAATATATCAAGAAAAAATACAACCTGTTGATAGGAGAACGAACAGCAGAACTGGTAAAGATGCAAATCGGGTCTGCCTACCCATTGGATGAACCGATGACTCTGGAAATCAAAGGAAGAGACTTAAGAGAGGGAATTCCCAAAACCATCGTGGTTGATGATCAAGAGATCCGAGAGGCTCTTGAGGATGTGGTGGCGGCCATCATCAATGCCGTCCGCATCGCTCTCGAAAAAACTCCTCCTGAACTTTCTGCGGATATTATCGACAGAGGGATCGTCCTTACAGGAGGAGGCGCTCTTCTTAAAAATATAGATAAAAGAATTCGGGAAGAAACCCAGCTTCCTGTTTTTATCACTGAGGATCCTTTGACAACCGTGGTTTTGGGCGCGGGTAGGATGCTTGATGATTTTGAGCTGTTGAAAAAAATCTCCCTAATTTAGCCTATCTCAGTATCCCGTTTGGATCTGTCCTCACTTTTTTCTTTTATCATGTCGACACGAATGATAACATCAAAATCACCAAAGTAGTAACGTCGAAGATTTTCGCTTTCTTCATATCTGCCTTTGCCCCTCATGATGTCCTCAAAGGCATCCTGGACTTTTAGAAGAATGTCGCTTTTTACCCATGGCACATTATGAGAAGGACAAAGAAAATCGAATTCATCAATTCGCTTTATAAGGTTTTCTAATGAGGTAATGTAGTCCTGGATGTTGACATCTTCCTCAAATGCATAGAGAGGACCAGAATAGAAAAAGTCACCGCAGAAGAGTAATCTGTTTTTTTTGTCCAACAGACAAATGGAGTCTGGAGAATGTCCAGGCGAATGAATGACCTCAATTGGCCGATTTCCAAGGTCATAAATCATGCCATCCTCCACAAGATCGGTGGATTTGACGGGCGGAATCTTCCATGTGTCCGGATCAATGTTTTCTGGTAAGGATTTCCAGATAGAATCTCCCAAGATATGACCCTTGAGGAAAGAATTATTGTATCCAGTATAGAGTTTGGTAATGCTTTCTATGCTGTTGTAAACGAGGATTTCATCAAACTGACTGTTGTTTCCGACCTGGTCCCAATGGATGTGGGTATTCAAGACAGCAATCGGAACCTGCGTTAGCTCTGATATTAATTTTTTTAGATCGCCAATTCCTGTCCCCGTATCAACCATAAGTGCTTTATCCGTTCCAATCAATAAGTAGCTTATCGCCTCTTCAAATTGATAGGGCTCGTAGATGGCGTAAGTGCTCTCGCGCAGCTGATAAACTTCATACCAACTTTGGTTTGTTTGAACTTTGTCAAATCTGAGATAGATTGAACGCGGGAGCTGTTCCCACCATTTTGGTGGTTGGATGAGCTTCGATCTGGCTGTTTTGGAGTAAGTTTCTCGATCACGTGAGCAACCAGCAGAGATCAAAACCAAGCCAAGAATTATAATGGCCATAAAACGGAATCTTCTCTCAGAGAAAAAATTTCCTTTTGCCATTATCCCCTCCTAGATTTAATATAATCTGCACCCATGCCGTTGTCAACTCAAGCCCAGCCGATTGACTCGCTTCATCCATTTCATTAAAATACCAAATGAATTTGTGCCGAAATCGAATGAATTGAAGCTAATAAGTCCATGCCTTTTTCTATAAAAAAAGCAAAAAGTCTAATCGTACTTTTTTCCTTGATTTTTATTCAATTGGTGTTCATATCCATACAAGTCCCGATGGGTGATGAATCCAACTATTTTGAACGGATCGTTTTTTCTGTATTTTCCCCGATCAACAGCGGAGTCGTCTCCGTCTTTCGAGGAATCGGCAGCATATGGAAAAACTACTTTGGATTGCACAAAGTACAAAAGGATAATCAGAGACTGCAAAAGGAGGTGTTTCGGCTAAACCAACAGAACAGCCTTTTCCGTAGCATGCTCAGAACATACAAAAAAGAAAAGGAAATGTTGGACCGTGTGATCGAGCTGGAGGGAAGCATTTTGCCCGTTCGGGTTATCGGATTGGATGCCAGCAATATTTGGAAATCTCTAGTGATCAATAAAGGTTCCATAGATGGGGTGAAAAAAGATATGGTAGTATTGGATAAACAGGGCAATCTGGTAGGTCGGATTGTTGAACCCGTTGCTCTCAAACAAGCACGGATCCAGATGATTACGGATACTGAGAGTGGTGTTCATGTGATTCCTCAAGGAAAAAATGTGCCGGCCATCATAAACGGAATCGGGAACGGACTGTGCACTCTTGAATACGTACATGCTACAGATACCTTGATTACTGAGGGCGATAACCTGATCACGACTGGCATTGATGGGATATATATGCCGGGTGTTCTTGTGGGCCGTGTTGTCTCCGTCGCGGAGAATATTTCCCTGTTTAAAGAGATCAAGGTTGAGCCAGCTTTTCGGATACAAAACTTGGATATATTGGCTGTTATCAAAGCGGATGTGAATGAACTTTTTTAGTGAGAGGTAATGAAAGATTTAGTTGGGATGCTCCTTTCCGTTATTGCGGCATTCCTGCTTTATTCACTCCTTGCCAAAATTTCAGTTTCTATGCTTTTTCTTTTTAATTTTTTCAGTTTGATCGTGATCTATTTTGCTTTAGAAAAGGGAGAAATCTATGGGGCCTTTTTGGGTGCATTCTGTGGTCTTCTTCAAGACTCCTTCTCCATGAGTATCTTTGGTGTAGCCGGGATTGCAAAGACGATCATCGGATATTCCGCCGGGTATTTTTCAAGCAAGATCAACGTGACGCCCATCAGGCGCAATTTTGTCTTTGTTTTTCTGCTGCTATGTGTGGAGTTGATTATCTGGTCGATGTTGTATTCTTTTATTTTTTCAGAGAGAGTGAACACAGGAGAGGGCCTCATCTTTTTTCAACCCTTGATAACAGCTGCTTTAGGTTCATTGGCATTTTATTTGATTCGTAAGCTGAAGAGTACAAAAATATAGATTGGGTGATGAAAAAAGAAAAAAAAATCTATGAAGACCTAACCCCCATTCAGAATAAAGCTCAGATTACGTTTATATTGGTTGGAACCATTTTCCTATTCCTGTTGTTTTTTTTCTGGAAAATACAGATCCTTGATCATAATAAATTTTGGAGACAATCGGAAGCGAATCGCATCCGTGAGATTATACTCCCCCCACAAAGAGGGCTCATCGAGGATAGAAACGGCATAATACTGGCCACCAATATCGCTTCTTTTCAAATCTCCATAATACGTGAAAACTGCCAGGACATCGAACAATCCTACCAAAAGATATCCCGATTGCTCGGCCTGGAACTTTCTGTTTTGCGAGAACGGATTGAAAAATACAAGTTTCTTCCGATGTTCCAGCCGATTGTGATTATGGATAACTTGGATGTGAATGAAGTTTCTCGTGTAAAGGCGAGACAGGCGGAATTTCCAGAACTCATCATTCAATCTGAACCAAAAAGAAACTATCCGTATGAAGCATTGGCGGCTCATGTTCTCGGGTATCTACAAGAGATATCCCAAGAAGAGATCCGTCAATCTATCTCTCAAAGGCGTCCGGGTGATTTAGTGGGGAAAACTGGGATTGAGAAGGAGTACGAGAGCCTGCTCGTGGGCAAAGAAGGACGGGTTTTGGAAATTGCTGACAGTTTGGGAAGGCGAGTAGGAGAGATATCCAGAGTGGGCTCTTATCCTGGTCGGGACATAAGGCTCACTCTGGATTTTGCCCTGCAAAGGAAAGCTGAAGAGCTCCTTGAAGGGAGGGAAGGTGCTGTGGTCGTGTTGGACCCAAGGACGGGAGAAATTTTGGCTCTGGCTAGCTTTCCTACTTTTGATCCAAACAAATTCATAAGCCGTTTTTCTCCAGAAGAATGGCTCAATTTGCTGCGGGATCCTGATTTTCCTCTGGAGAATCGGGCTATCCGGGGTTTATATGCGCCTGGCTCCATTTTCAAACTTGCGATGTCTTTGGGAGTTCTGGATTCACAAGTGGTTAGCGAATGGAAAACATATTATTGTACTGGCTCAACTCGGATTTATGGACATCCCTTTGCTTGTTGGTTTAAAGGAGGCCATGGTTCCGTGAATCTCATCAACGGGATCAAAAACTCCTGTAATATCTATTTTTACCAGGTGGGAAAATTGATGGGAATCGAGGAGATCGCAAAGTATGCAAGGATGCTGGGTTTAGGATCTCTGACAGGGATCGATTTGCCTGGAGAAAAGGAAGGGCTGGTTCCCGATCCTGATTGGAAGAGAAAAGTCAGAAATGAACCCTGGTATCCTGGAGAGACCATTTCCGTTTCCATCGGGCAGGGGCCTATTCAGGTGACACCTCTCCAAATTGCCGCATATACCGCGTTGTTTGCGAACAGGGGTAAAAGTGTAAGCCCTTATCTTTATAAAAATAAATCTGTCCCGACAAGTGAGGGGCAAGCGGATATTCAAGAATCCATTTTTGAAAAAGTCATAACAGGAATGTGGAAATCCGCCAATGAGGGAGGAACTGGGAGGGCAGCAAGCGTTCAAGGTTTCGATGTCTGTAGTAAAACAGGTTCCACACAAGTGGTCAGCACAGCCACTGCGAAGAAACTTGGTGAACGTGAAAAAATCATAAAAACTCATTCTTGGTTTACAGGATTTGCCCCAAGAGAAAATCCCGAAATTGTGGTCACGATTATCGTAGAATATGGTGGGATGGGCGGAGCAACAGCAGCCCCATTGGCTGGTGAAATTTTTCGATTGTATCGTGAAAATCATGATAGATAGAAACCAGGTCCGAAATATCGATTGGGTTTTGATCGGGCTATTGATTCTCAACTCAGTCATAGGCATTGCTTTTATCCACAGCAGTTCGCATTATTTGCCAGGAAATCATGCCCTCAAACAATTTTTTTGGTTGCTTGCTGCATTGATTGCCTTGTTTGTATTTTTATCGGTGAATTACACAATCCTGATCGCCTATTCTCTGTATTTCTACAGCATCACCATTATCATCCTTTCCGGAATATTGCTCTTCGGGAGGCTAACTGCAGGAACCAAAAGCTGGATTGTTCTTCCTTTTTTCCGGATTCAACCTTCGGAGATCACCAAAATTGCGGTTATACTGGTTTTGGCTCACATGTTTTCTACCTATAGGAAAGGCTCTCTCTCTATTGGACATGGTGTTTTGAGTATTCTGATTGTCGGGATTCCTGTATTGTTGGTGGGGCTGCAGCCAGATTTGGGCACAGCTTTAACCTATATCCCGATTTTGCTGGCCGTTTTTGTGATGGTGGGATTAAAAAGAAGAACGATCATCATTTTCGTTATACTGGCCCTCCTATTGGGTATTGTCGGGTGGAGTGCCGTTCTCAAAGATTATCAAAAGGAAAGGATCACGACGCTTCTTACACCTGAAAAAGACCCCTTAGGCTCGGGATATCAGACAATCCAATCAAAGATAGCCATCGGTTCGGGAGGTTTCCTGGGAAAGGGTTATAAAAAAGGAACGCAAAGCCAACTCAGATTTCTTCCTGCTAGACATACAGACTTCATCTTTTCAGTGATCGGAGAAGAATTCGGATTTATCGGTGTCATAGTCACGTTTTTGTTGTATTTTTTGTTTCTCGCTCGACTTTTTCAATCGGTATCCAAGTCAAGAGATCGTGCTGGTGCATTTATCATATACATGGTTGCGGGAATGATTGCCTTCCAATTTTTTGTGAATGTTTTTATGACCATCGGTCTATTTCCTATCGCGGGCGTTCCGCTTCCTTTGTTTAGCTATGGAGGATCTTCTCTTCTTACGAATTTTCTGGCGGTTTCCCTTGTTATTAATGTCAGCATGAGAAGGTTTGTCAACGTATAGCTCCCTGCCTAATTTGCTAGCTTTTAGCATCATCTTTTTTCCGGGAACGAAAGGATTCTGTATAAACTTTTAGGAATGGTTTTGTTCCCTTCAGATTTTTAACGCCATTCTCTCGCCACTCATCTCGGGGGCTGCGGAACTCCGCGTGTACATTATTAATCCCTATTCCGTTTCCTTTGTTAATCCGGGTCTATCACCCTTTTGTTTAATCGTGCTCAATACATCCTCGTCGTCTGATTCCCTCGATGAACGGCTCGTGAAGGCTAAATCTTCTAGGGTCGCTTCAACCATCCCTAAAAGCCCAATTTATCACGGAAAAAAGATGATCGCCCGGCAATTTAGATTTTTGCCTTTTGAAGGATATCCCTATAAAATATTCGGGATAAGGAATCCGAGATGGAAATGATTGAGTGGAATGACCTGGAAGACATTCTTCAAAAAGTGGAAAAACCTGGTCGTTATTTGGGAGGAGAATGGAATTCTGTGAAAAAAAAACCAGATTGTGTCGATGTGAAGGTTGCCCTGGCCTTTCCCGATGTGTATGAAGTTGGGATGTCCTATCTCGGCCAAAAAATTCTCTATCAGATCCTTAATTCTCATCCTCGCATCCTAGCCGAGAGAGTATTCGCGCCTTGGTGGGATTTGGAGCGGGAGCTGAGAGCCAAGAGAATTCCACTTTTTTCATTGGAAAACAGGATTCCCCTCGAGCGATTCGACATTATCGGCTTTTCTCTTTTGTATGAACTCAATTATACCAATGTCCTGAACATGCTTGACCTAGGACGTATTCCGCTTTTCTCTGATAGAAGAAGTCTTGAACATCCTCTAGTTATTTCAGGAGGACCTGCTGTGTTCAACCCAGAGCCAGTGGCCGATTATTGTGATCTTTTTGTGATCGGAGATGGGGAAGAGGTTTTTTTGGAGGTCATTCAGAGTTACATGGCCTTGAAAGAAAAAACAGAGCATAAGGCTGATATTCTAGGTGAACTGGCAAAAATCAAGGGAGTTTATGTGCCATCTCTGTACGAATCCTATCAGCCGAAAAATACTCATCTATTGGCTGTCAAACCAAAGCATAACATGCCCGCCAAGATAAAAAAAAAGATTCTGGTTCCTTTCCAAAAGGCTCCGTTTCCAGAAGAGATTATCGTTCCCCATATCCAAGTGATATTTGATCGGATAGCATGGGAAGTGGCCAGAGGATGCCCCCAGAAATGCAGATTTTGTCAAGCCTTAAGCATTTATTTCCCCCCCCGTGTGAAGTCCCCGTCCTCTGTGATCAAAGGCATCTTGAACAGCTTGCGTTCTACGGGGTATGATTCTGTATCGCTAGCATCTCTTTCTGTTAGCGATTACCCCTACCTAGAAGCAATCATACGGTCATTGATGGAGGAACTGGAAAAGCAAAATGTTTCCCTCTCTCTCTCTTCTCTCCGCCCCAAAGGATTGACATCTGACGTTGTGGCAAACATTGTCAGAGTGAGAAAGACTGGATTTACCCTAGTTCCCGAAGCCGGCACAGAGAGGTTGCGAAATGTTATCAACAAGTGTCTCAAAAATGATGAAATAGAGGCGGCGGCGGAAAATGCTTTTTCAAAAGGATGGAAACGGCTGAAGCTTTATTTCATGATCGGTCTTCCCTCGGAAACGGATGAGGATCTTATGGGAATCGTGAGGACGGTTAAAGAAGTGCGCCGCATTGGAAAAAAACTTTTAAAAAGATCTCCTCTGATCAATCTCAGCATATCCTCGTTTATTCCAAAGCCGCATACACCCTTCCAGTGGCTGCGGATGGAGAAAAAGGATGTGTTGCATGAGAAGTTCAGGTTTGTATTGGCGCATTTGAAAGAATATCCTTCCATAAGATTAAAACGGGATTCACTAGATCGTTCGGTTCTCGAATGTGTCTTCTCCCGAGGGGATAGGAGATTGAATCCAGTGTTGCACAACGCTTGGAAATGCGGAGCACGGTTTGATAGCTGGGATGATGTGTTTAAGTTCTCGATCTGGGAAAAAGCCTTTGAATCGGAAAACTTGGATTATAGAGAATACCTTTCTGAACTCGATAAGGGAAGTATACTTCCTTGGGATCACATCGATACAGGGTTGACGAAAAATCATTTACTTGAAGAACTAGAGCTGGCTTTGGACGGAAAATCCAGTCCTCCATGTTCGGAGAGAGAGTGTGCAGCATGTCAGGGATGTTCGTTTATTAAATTGAATCAAGAGAGATTTGATGAAAATGTGATAGAAGTTGATGCGGATTCTCCCCCTCTGGGTAAGCGGACGGATGAAGTTCAGAGATATCGGGCATCGTTCCGGAAAATCAATCAAGCGCGGTATTTGTCCCACATGGATTTGAATAATATAATCCAGCAAGGATTCCGGAGGGCAGGAATTTTAGTTAGCTACTCGCAGGGTTTCCACCCAAAAATGCTGATTTCCCATCCACCAGCGCTTCCGCTGGGCATGGAAGGCAAAGCCGAATGGGTGGAGTTTAAGTCCCCCTTCGCTTTCTCGGAGGAAGAGTTTATATCGAGGATCAATCCGTATCTGGTCGAGGGAGTTGAATTTATTGGATTGAGTCGACTGGATAAAACAGAAAGTCCGATGAACAGGAAAACAAAGGCCTTTGTCTATTCTGTTGATTTGGGGGATAAAAAAGTTATGGAAGCTGTTAAAAATCTCAACTTGAGCGAAAACGTGTGTGAAAATTATTGGAATCAGGTCAAAAAATGCACGGATGTTTATGCTGAAAAGAACAAGGGAGAAACGCTGGAGAAGATTTATGTAGATGAGGCGGATAAGAAGCTCTTTTTGATAATAAAAAATGTCTCCCAAAAAGGAGAAAAACCTCAAGATATCGTGTCCTCAGTTCTTGGCCTGGAAAATCCTGTTTTTGCGATGGCTCGTGAACAGTTTCTTTTGGAAATCCAAGCAAAGTCCTGAGGACGTAATTGACAGGATGATAAGTTTGCAGTATAAGATTTTTTGGTAATAATGGCGCATGAATTATTGTCTATAATAGATACAGGAGGAAAGAGTGATTGATTTTAGCCTAACCGAAGAGCAGATCGCCCTTCAAGAGATGAGTCGAGAGTTTGCCGAAAAGGAAATGAAACCCAATGCATCAAAGTATGATAAAGGTGATGAGTTTTCCGAAGACGTGATGAAAAAGGCGTTTGAAGTGGGTTTCCTTACATGCACGATCCCCAAAGAATATGGAGGAGGAGGTCTTTCCGATGTGGATACTGTTATCATTAGCGAAGAGTTGGCTGCAGGATGCGCAGGGATGTACACCACCATGATGGTCAATGCTTTGGCTTACACTCCGATCATTCGTTTCGGAACCGATGAACAAAAGAAAAAATATCTCACTCCCCATACAGAAAAAATGTCTTTTGCTGCTTTCTGTCTGACTGAGAGGGAAGCTGGCTCGGATGCAGGATCTTTGAAAACAAAAGCCATAAAACAGGGCGATGAATACATCATCAATGGATCCAAGTGTTTTATCTCCAATGGGGGCATCGCCGACATTTATTCGGTATTTGCCCTAACAGATCCGGGGAAGGGAGCTCGTGGGATGAGTGCTTTTATCGTGTCTCGAGAGACTCCCGGAATTATCATAGGGAAGGAAGAGGACAAAATGGGTCATCGGGCCTCGAACACGGTTGAGCTTTTTTTCGAGGATGTTAGGGTTCCTGCCGAAAATCTTCTTGCCAAAGAAGGCATGGGATTCATCATTGCCATGCGGACACTGGACCATACTCGGGCTCCTGTAGGAGCGGCTGGCGTGGGAGTTGCCAGAGCGGCGATGGAATATGCCATAGAGTATGCCAAAACAAGAATCCAGTTCGGCAAGCCCGTGGCTCTGTATCAGAACACTTCTTTCAAGATCGCTCAAATGGCCACTGAAATAGATGCAGCCCGTCAGCTTGTATGGCGTGCGGCATGGATGATGGATCAGGGAAAGCCTTGCGGAAAAGAGTCTGCTATGGCCAAGATGTACGGTTCGGATATAGCCATGAAGGTGACAACAGAAGCCCTGCAGATTTTTGGCGGATACGGATACATGAAGGACTATCCGATGGAAAAGCTGATGAGGGATGCCAAGCTGCTGCAGATTTACGAAGGCACAAACGAAATCCAGAGACTGGTTATCTCCAGGGAGGTAATAGGCCCCATCAAAAAATAGTAAAGGATCTCTTCTCTTTTCCTTGAAGGCATCATTAATCCTTCCCACTACAAAATAAGCAGGCTATTCTTCGGTGTAAAAATTGACCTGAGAAGTTTGTGTAGGGTGGGTCGAGGTGGGTTTACCTAGGGGAAGCGGATAAAAATTCATTAAGGAAAATCAGAAAGAATCAAAAATTAAAGATGGATGGCTTCTTACGGAATATCTTCTTCTGTGAAATATTCGGGGATGATGCCCAATACTTCTACGCCGGCTCCTTTTGCCAAATCGAGGAGTTCGATAATCTTATAGTAAGAAAGTCTGGCGTCGGCTCTGATGAACGCGGTCTTGTCTTGACGTGTGGCATATATTCGTCTGAGTTCGTCTCCTACATCAGCGATGGTCCATTGGATCTTATTGATATCCACTCGATCACCTGAGTATAGAGTCAGCACGATCAGACTCCCCGGAGTTGAGCTTGCATCTTGGGTTGTTTCAGGGAGTTTAATATCGAATCCCTTTTGAACGGTGGGAGTAAGAACCATGAAGATGATTAGGAGAACTAATAGAACATCACATAAGGGGACCACATTGGGCTCAGCATTTGCAGACATTACTTCCTCCTTGTATTCTCCGTTCGATAGCCAATCATTGTATGACAATCCCCAAGGGTTTGTCAACGTTAAAAAATGAGGGAAATTGATTTTTTTTGCTTGGAAAGGTATATTGTTGACATAATAAAGAGGAGGAAAAATGAAGGAACTTAGGGTCGAAGTCATGGAGATAAAAGAAAGGTGTGGAGCTAGGCACAGAGTCGGAGATTATTTTTTTATTCGAGGAGAAGGAACCATCGAAGTACCTACAGAAAAAAGAGTATGCCTGTATGCTTTGAACAGCCTTTTTCCTTTCCTGACCGCCAAACAAAGAGAGGATGAACTCCCGCATGATGATTGGATTGCAGAGACAGAAACACTATGCTGCCCTGATCCCAAGGGAGTTGTATTCAAAGTCAGCCGGATCTAGCTTCTGGTCTTTATGCCGAATAGTATATGGCGAGCTTCATAGACTATAACAAGAGCCAGTCCGATCAACAAAACACTGACACCGGCCAATAAAAAGCTTCCGTCCTTGAAGAATTTTGTCCCCTGATAAAAAAGAGCTGCCAGGGTTGTTAAGAGCATGAAATAGGCTGGATAGAGGGTGTACTTCTTAGGTCTTTTGATGGCCACGAGATAGGAAGAAACCACGATCAAAGCCAATGCGGCTACCAGTTGGTTCGAGGCTCCAAAAACCGGCCATATGGCTTTATAGCCCTCGGTAGCTCCCATTATTGCGGCAAAAAAGAGAATGATCGAAGAGGATGCCCATCTGTTTTTAAATATGGAGGCTTTTTTTCCCAACAACTCGGAGAATATGAGTCGGCCGAGTCTCGTTCCAGTATCGAGAGTTGTGAGAACGAATGCATTCAGCATAACCATCCCAAAGAAAGAACCGATGGCCAGGGTGATACCGGGAAGAGATGAGATTATCCTTCCATAGCCTGTTGCAAAGGTCTTGATTGGATCTCCCACGGTTGTCATTAGGTATTGGAAGCCGAATTGGCTTTTTGTCCCTGAAGGATCCCATGTCAACACTCCGGCTGCAATGAATATGACAAGGCCAGCTAGAACTGCCTCTGTGACCATCCCGCCGTATCCGATCAACTTTCCTGAGGATTCATCTGGAAGCTGTTTGGATGTCGTGCCCCCTGCCACGATCGAGTGAAAACCAGAAATAGCCCCGCAGGCAATTATGACAAATAACATCGGCCAAAGAGGGCCCCCGTCACTCTTGAAAGAGATAAAAGCAGGAGCATGAATAGAAGGTTGAAACACGATAAGCCCGAGATATCCCAATCCTAGACCGAAGAAAAGGATCCACATACTGATATAATCCCGTGGCTGGAGGAGGAACCAAACAGGGAGGGATGATGCGAACAAGCTGTATATTATCAGGATAAAAAACCAAAAATTTTGGCTAGACATGCCTAATACCTTTGCCGGAAGTTCCACAGGCATAAGCTCTCCTAAATAGATCAGGAGAAACAGAATGATGACTGCAATAACGGTGGCCGCTGGAATGGGAATCCCTTTTTTATAAATCAACCAACCAAAAATCATGGCTAAAAAGACCAGCCCGAATGTGGGGATCACGATTTCCGGTTGAGATACCAAAGTCCGAGAGGCCACAACAGCGAATACCGCGATGACCAGGGCCAATGCGAACCAAAGGAAAACAGAAAAAATGATTTTTGTTCTCATACCCAGAGTATTTTCTGAAATGTCCCCCAATGACTTGCCCTTGTTTTGAACAGAGGTCATAAGCGATGTATAGTCGTGAACGGCCCCGAGAAAAACACTCCCCAAAGCCACCCAGAGCAGAGCTCCTAACCAACCGAAATACAATACACCCAGCAATGGCCCTAAGATTGGACCGGCTCCAGCTATCGAGGAAAAATGGTGGCCGAAAAGGAGAGGCTTTTTTGCCGGAGAGTAGTCGATCCCATCATTCATTTCCTGCGCTGGAGTCGGACGGGTTTTGTCGATCTGAAGGACTTTTTTTTCTATAAAACTCCCGTAAACCTTGTATCCCAGGAATAGCCAAAGGATGAGAATAAAGGCGATGATCAGGATGTTCATATCAATTTTTTCTCGATTTGTAGAATATAAATGCTACCATACCGAGAAACGCGGCCAATGCGATAAAATCACCCACATTGCCAGGCCATACAAGGCCTATTCCTTCTGGCTGGGCTTTTTTGAAAAATGCATATGCGGCGACACCGACCATGGCGATCCCTTCCCCGGCTATGAATCCCGATCCGAGAAGAACGCCTTTTTCTCCTTTTTTTATCTTGAGTTCTTTATCATCGCCCGCTCTTTTCTCGATAAAGTAACGTGTAAGGCCTCCCACATATATCGGTGTCATTGTGGATAGGGGAAGGTATATACCCACAGCAAATGGGAGAGAGGGCACTCCAAGCAACTCTGCTACTATGGCGAATGACCCTCCTATCATAACCAATCCCCAAGGAAGATTTCCTCCAAGTACGCCCTCGATCACGGTCTTCATCAAGGTAGCTTGAGGTGCGGCCAGGGCTTCTGAACCGAATGTAAAGGCTTCTCCAAGTAGCCAGACAACCGCCGCGATAGCAAAAGCGGAAGTGATGACGCCGATCAATTCTGACGCCTGTTGTCTTCTGGGGGTAGCACCTATGATGTAGCCGGCTTTGAGGTCTTGCGAGATATCTCCGGCGATTGATGCGGACACAGCAACAACCGTGCCTATGGTTAGGGCGGTGGCTTGGCCGATAGCATCTGTCCATCCCAATGCATAAAACAGCAAGCTGGTTCCGAGGAGGGTCACGATAGTCATACCAGAGGTGGGATTGGATGTGACTCCCACCATGCCCACGATGCGTGAAGAAACCGTCACGAAACAAAAGCCAAAGATGGCGATACAGACAGCTGCAATCATTCTTATAAGAATGGATGTGTCCATACCGAGGGTTTGGGGTGAGAGGACGAGGATGACGATGACAGCAAGAACACCGATCCCCAGCACGGTAATTGGAAGGTCTGTTTGGGTCCTTTTTTTCTGGACCTGGGTGTTGTCCTTTTTGAGACTGACATCTTTGATTCCCATTTTAAGAGCATTGTACATGGTGGGAATGGATTTAATGACCGTGATGATTCCGGCCACAGCCACAGCACCCGCCCCTATCACCCTGATGTATTTATCCCAGATCTGTTCTGGTGACATCTCGGTTATCGGAAGAATTTTTTCGGGAAAAAGCGGGATATTCAGATTTTCCCCAAAATAAGCAATCATAGGAATTACACCAAGCCAAGATAGAAGCCCTCCGGCCACCATGATAGCAGCAATGCGGGGGCCCAATATATATCCCACACCTAGCAACGCCGGCATGGGCTCTCCCCCTAATTTGGCTTTTTTCAACACGGGGAGGTTGATGTGGATTTTTTCCGGCCATATATGTAAAAACCGGACACAAGTTGTGTAAACCGCTGCTATTCCCAGGCCGATGAATATATTTTTGGCCTTCGCTCCACCTTCTTCAGCTGAAATAAGAACCTGCGCAGCAGCAGTGCCTTCCGGATAGGGAAGAACGCCATGCTCTCTGACGATCAAAGCCCTTCTCAGTGGAATCATAAAAAGGACACCCAGGATACCTCCGAGCAAGGCTAGCGTACCCATTTTGAATATACTTGGATTGAATCCCCAGAGGAAAAGAGCGGGGATGGTGAAGATCAATCCTGATGCCAAGGAAGAACTTGCCGATCCCGTCGTTTGCGCAATATTGCTATCTAAAATGGAGCTTTTTCCCAGGATCGGAGTCAAAACCTTAAAAATGGCCACAGCGATAACGGCCAAAGGGATGGCTGTTGAGATTGTGAGTCCGACGTGCAGTCCCAAGTAGGCATTGGCTGATCCAAAAATCACACCAAATATGGCTCCGACGATAACTCCTTTGAGCGTCCAATCTTTAAAAGACATTTCTTCGGGAACGTAAGGTTGAAAATCTGACATATTGATTATCCTTTTCTGAATTTAAAACACAGGGGAGTCTATCATATAAAAATCCAAAGTTCAAAAATCAATCATAAAAATAGAACTCGCCGTGGCGTTTTTAAGAGTGAAGGTTTAATCCCAGTCTTTCCAGGATTAATGGCTGATGGTTCGGGGGATCGGCGGAGAGTTTAAATATTTTTTGACAGGCTTCCTGCCGGAGCGGATTTTTTTGTCCTTTTGGATGATACACGTCCACAATAGCATCTCCTTTTGCGACCCAGTCACCAGGCTTTTTCGTGAGAAAGAAACCTATCCCTGGATGAGTAGAGGATAAAAAGGCCCTCAGAGCGTGGAGCTTGTCCAGGACAAAATGGTGGACATATCCTTTTTTGTGAGATGATATTGTCGTTATTTCTGCAAAATAGGGTTGAGATGAATGAAGCTCTCCTTTGATTATTTTATCCCTCAACCATTTCTTTGCCTCTATCCTTTGATGGGCTTTTTCTGTCATCATCAGGAAATCCGCCCCGATTTCCAGGGCAAATTTTGTTAAATCTGGAGGCCCTTTTCCCCTGAGTACTTCTTTGGCTTCCATATTTTCAGAAAAAACACCCACAGCTTTCCCGATGAGATTATCCCCATTGCTAAGGATGATAGAATTGCTGATCTGAAGGCCATCACATAGATCTTGAAGGGATTTGGATAAAATGCGTGAACGTCTTAAGGTGGGCGTGTTTATCCAACCGTGAATTCTGAGGTCAAAAACGATAATTTTAATATTTGTCTTTTGGAGTTGATTTTTGATTTCTGTAATAAGTTCGACAGAGAGACCTCTGGGATACGCAAAATTTTTGTAATTGCTGAGGATGAGATCTGATGAAAAGAGTAGGGGAGATAATACAAGCGGAAGTTTCTCCTCAAAAGATCCGACAGAAAATAATCCCACTTTTTCTGTCCCGCATGGTGTGGGTCTTCTCCAGGGATCTTGGGGAGGCATGATTATCCAGAAACACAGTTTTTTTTGGTTATCTCAAGGTCTCTACGGCTTTTTTGTTATCGCTGGTTTTGAAAACGAGCAAGACTTTGCCCACTCCAGCGGATGAGCCATAGCAATAGTCTACGTCAATCACTGCATTACCGAGAAGAGCCCCTATCTCTGATCCGGCACCAATACGGTCTGCCACAAGAACGGTGACGACGGGATTTGATTTAATTTGATAACCCAGAATTTCTAAGTGTTTTTTGGCTTTGGAATTGTCTGATGTGACCATCAGGAAAACGCCTTTTTTTCCTTCTGAATATGCATTCAGAGCTTTGAGATTTACTCCTGCATTAGCTAAGGTTCCCAGGACTCGTCCCAGGATTCCTGGCTCGTTTGGTGTTACCACGTGGAGTTCGGAATCTAGCTTGACCTCATACACTTCTCTCCTCCATTAAAGCAAGGATTATACCAAATTAGGTTCACAAAAGCCAACCCTCCCCACCCCAACTGTAAGGTAAATATTATAGGCTGGGAAGGTGTAGCTGGAAGGGGGTGGTGACGCTTGGTTTGAGTTTTTAAGGAAAATCCCTATAATGGGGGAATGATTAAACTCGCGATCATCGATAATGCGATAGACCATTCCATATATAATCCGATTCGACACTGGAAAATTTGTCTTGAAAACGATTTCGTTGTATTCAAGGCCACTTCTTGTCAATTCCCTGACATTCAAGATTTTACCCATATCATTCTCACAGGTTCTGAGGCCTCCATCTTACATAGGGAGAAATGGGTATACGATGAAATCGAACTTGTGAAGGAAGCTGCAGAAAGAGGGGTAGCTCTCCTTGGGAGTTGTTATGGACATCAGCTTCTTGCTGTTGCCTTAGCCGGCCCTCATTATGTCCAAAAATGCGCCAATCCTGAAATCGGATGGATTTCCATCTCTATCAATCGAGTGGATGATTTTCTAGGAGATAAGAGATCTGCGTATTGTTTTTCTTCTCATCTTGATGAAGTGACAGAAATGCCTGATGAATTCCTTGTTTTTGCATCTTCAGATTCATGCCAAGTGCAGGGATTCCGTTTGAGGAACCAACCCATTTGGGGTTTGCAAATTCATCCGGAAATGAATATAAACGAGGCACAGTGGTATCTTGAAAAGCGTGTTGAGAATAAACATGAACCTCTTCATCTTTTTCAGGCTGCCATGAATTCCCAACCGAGGGACTCCAGACTCATCCTTCAAGTTGTTAAAAATTTCGTAGGCTAGATCATCAATATCGCTGTGGGCTAAAATGGAGAGACCTATCGGATGGATTTCTCGGAATAACCTTCCTTAGAGACGGCCATAAGAGCTGAGAAGTCTGCTAAAAAACGCATGAATCCTCTCTTCGAATTTGAACCTCGAGAATTCTTGAGATTTTTTTTGCGCATTTTCCCCCATGCTCTGGACAAGTCCTTCATCTTGGAATAATTCCAGAGAATAGTACGAGAGCTCAGCTTGGGATTTGACTCTGAAACCGTTAATGCCATGATCCACGATTTCCCTCAGACCACCCCCGTCATAAACGACAGGAACCACCTTGTTTTGCATGGCTTCAACAGCGGTCATACCGAAATGTTCAATTTCCGACGGATCTGAATGCGACAATCCACAAAGATGCCAAAACAATGTTGATTCCTTGTACAAAGATTTTAGCTCTTCGAGCGGAATATTGACTTTCAAATGGATGTTTTTGCCTGAAGTTTGAGCGGCAATTTTTTTTAATCTCTGTAAATAGGGATTCTTTGCATCACTTCCTCCGATCAGCTTGAATGTCCAATCTTCTGTGGCCTTTGGGTGATCATGCTTTAGCTTCAGGAATGTCTCCATCATTTCATGTTGCCTTTTTGTGCCTTCCACTTCAAACCTAGCCACAGAAATAATCGTTTTCTTTTTTTGCATCTTCTGTATCCCAGGTTCCATATCCACGGGGGGATAGATATGTTCATGCGGCGTGAGATCCCATTTTTTCTTGATCCATTCGGCGGTATAAAGGCTGTTATGTATGATATGTGTGTATTGATCGGCATAAAAATAAGTCTTGGGCCTTCGTTCTGGGAAGTGACAAACCAACACAGAAATATTCGATAATGGGTATACCATTTCATTCATGCTGTTATTGACAAAAATATCGTAGTTCCCACTCTCTTTGCTTATTAAATGAAATGGATTCTCTTCATCTTTTGAAATGCATGCAGGGTCAAGATGATGTGCACTTTTCTGTTCGTAAAAGGGGAGTTTTATGATTTTTATCTCACAATGGGATAAGTCGAGATTATACCATCGCATGAAATGGGAATGGTTAACTTCTTTGTTAGAGATGATCGTGATATCGAATTGATTCTGAAGCGCAGAAATCATGGACAATCCGTATTTTTGTGCGCCGCCTATACAATGAAACGCGTGGTCATAGATGCCCAATTTGGGTTTGCGCAAATTCAGATACACTTCAGCTTGTAACAGGCTATTGTATGCCGCTTGAATCCCTTTCGATCGTGATATTCTTTTTATCTCAGCCAAAAACTCTGAAAAAGCTGATTGAGGGTGAACTTTAAGATTTTCTAACAGTTCCAGAAAGTGTTCCATGTTTTTCAATCACTCAGCCTGAATTATTCATAAACGATGCCGCCAACCTACTCCCACCCAAACATTAAGGCATTCATTCATACAGAATAATATCTTGATATTGTTGGTAATGACAATAAAAATATTTTCAAGCTAATATATACCTTAATGTTAGGGCGAGGCGGGTGGCAACGGCATTCTTTGCCCTTCGGCTACCCAATTTTGCTGGATGGGGCGGATTATCTTCGCAAGTGAATAATCCAGGTTAACAAGTTGTTCCCTTATGTGTTTTCTTTATCAGGTTTGCCTGGAGAGGTATCGGCCCTATTCTGATCGAGGTTTGCGGATATTTCCTCGAGCTTTTTTGCAATGACCTCAAGATGGACCTCACATTCCCCGATCCTTTCTTCGATTTGGCTGATTTTGTCATGATATTTTTTCTGGTGAATTATCAAATTCTGGTATAAAGCAACGCACTTTTGGTTGAATATCTTTTGCTTGCCCAAAATGTGAGTGATGTAAGATTTAGTTATTTTCAAGAAGATTCGTTTTATCCAAACAACAGGCGTTCCTATCAATCTTCTATGAGATGTTATGGACGTTTTATCCGGTACAGGATCAACATATTTGTTTAAAAGGGAAAGGTATTCGTCCAATTGTGATTCCAATTCCCTTTCCGAGAAATCCTCTAGATTAGAAGGGTAGTCTTTGTCTATTTCATTTTTAACCAATTCCTTCAAATCATGGACTTCTTCTTTTTTTTTGTGCAACTCTTTTTTCAGTTTTTCCATTTCTTTTGTGATGTTATTTTCCATGTCCTATTTCGCCAACTCGGTGACTAAATTGATTTTATAATCAATTTTTACTTATTTCAAGATAGATCAAGAATAAAGGGCATCTTTTGTGCTAGGAGATTTTTCACTTGATTCAGAGTGATTCCTTCAATACATCGCGGCTCACTGAATAGGCAGTTTTGTGAACAGGGACTGCAAGAAAGATCTAGCCAAAGCGCCTCTTGATTCATCCCCCAAGGTTTAAAGCGATGATATTCCCCGGGTCCATAAAATCCTACAACAGGAATACCAGCAGCCGTTGCGACATGAAGGGGACCAGAATCATTCCCGACAAAAAGATTGCAGTGTTTGAGAACAGCTGCCATCTCTCGTAATGTGGTTTTTCCAGCCAGGTTGACTGTTTTCCCATCTCGCAATCCTTTTTCTATCTTAAGGGCTAAATCTTCCTCATTTTTGGCGGCTAAGATCAAAACAAAAACATTGAATGTATCCTGTAGCCATTGTCCCAATTCGATGAAGCGTTGTGCGGGCCAGCGACGAAACGGCCAAGCTGCTCCGGGAGCAAAAGCGATTATTCCATCCGCCTGTGTTATACCGTATTTATTCAATACGTTTTGGGCAAATTGTTCATCTTCCTGAGAAGTCCATACCTCCAATCGATTGTCGTCTGGCATTGCCCCAAGAAACCGCAAAATGTCCAGTTGTTGCTCCACTTCATGTTGGGGATGGCCCCTGATCGGGCCTTCTGTTATCAAACGGTCCAGGTCCTTCCATCCGTAGCGCATTTGTTTTGAGGATATCCCTTTGTATGCGACACGATGGGCAGTGCCGCTGACATACATGAAAATCAGAGATGCAGCTTGGCAGGGATCTTCATTCCAACGAGTTGATATGGCCAAGTCCAGTTGATGGTCCCAGAAATTGTGTTTGGCTGTACGTGAAGCTAGTGTCCACCAATGGGGAGAACCCCGGAGGTATTTTTCCCGTTGTTGAGATGGTCCCCAGTCATAAGAAAAAACCTCATCAACATAAGGACATTTCTCAACCAGATTGTACATTCTTGGCTGAACAACAAGACCTATCCAAGCTTTTGGAAAACACCTTTGTAATTCACGAAGGAAAGGGCTGGTTAGCACCACATCGCCCATATCGGCAAGGTGCAAGACAAGTATCCGTTGCATGTGCTGAGACTGGAGCGTGGATTTTTTACGACGCCGACCCTTCAAAAAGAAATACACATCAAAAATGATTTTATGCAGGGAATGCGGGGTGAAACCTAAGAGTTTTTTGTAGATTTTCACAGGTATTTGGAAGAAGAATTTTGGCCGCAACAAAATCCTGGCAAAAACAACACATTTACCCAGGGCCAACCATCTTTTCGCCCTGCGAACAAGGTTGTCAAGGTTGGTCTTTCGTTGAATTTCGTAGGGAGACCGGAAAGGCTTTGCTGTCTCTGCGATCTTGTTGAGGAACTGTTCGATGGAATCTACTGAATGAGAAAGCTGAAATTTCCTCTCGATGGTGCTCCTGGCATTCATGCGGATGGATTCCAGGAACATCGTATCCTCGACCAAACGGTGAATTTTTTCCACACATGAGTCAGGGTTGCCCTTGGGGAAAAGCAAGGCATTGACTCCATCTTCGAGGATTTCTGATTTGCTGACTGTCGGTGTGCTGACAATAACCATTCCGGAGGACATCGCTTCCAACAATGATCTGATAGGTGATTCCTCTGTATGGGAGGGGGAAAGGAATATATCATGGGAACGGAATAGTTCCGGCATCTTTTCTTGAGGAAAGAAGTCAAAAAATTTCAGTTCTTCACTAATCCCGATTCTACCCGCAAAATCCTTGAGTTGTGCGCTATAATCCGGATCAGATTTTTCATCTCCTACTATGGTCAATGACAAAGGAGAATCTCCGTATCTGCGGTTGAAAAGAAACAAGGCTTTTATGGCATCATCAATACCTTTATCCGGATGGATTTGTCCCACATACAACAGACGATGAGGTTTTTGACGCTTTATGTTGTTATACGGAAAGCGGTTCACGTTGACGCCGCATGGAATAACGATGGCTTCAGGTGTTGCCGCATGGCATTCAAGAGCCAAATTTTTGAGATAGCTGTTGGTAAAAATCGAATGAGATGAAGAAAGTGTCTGCAGAGGTGACAAAAGCTTGAATCGATTTGTGAGATAACGGAGGATTCGATACCCATCTTCTCCTTTTGGCCATAGCTGGTGCCATTGGTCTTTTTCCCGAGTGACGAACCAGTTATTTGCATAGTAAAAACAAACGGATAGGTCCATTTTCATGGCCAGAGAAGAGAGAGAGAGAGAAACATGGGAAAGATTGAAGAAGAAACATAGGTCTGGCTTGAATTCAAGGCAGGTTCTCTTGAATACCGTCTGGTTGACCAATTCCTTGAGAAAAACATCCTTCCAATCCGACGGATCCTCGAAATTTATCGTTAGCATCCGGCGTGTGTTGTTGTCTATTTGTGTCTTTTCTAGTCCATAAGAGCTGGTAAGCACTTGAATCTGATGCTGGCGATTTTTCAAGGATTCGACGATATCCTGACAATCAATTTCGTAGTCGCTTTTGTGATAGGGAGGATAGAGGTTGGATATAACAAGTATTCGCATCGTTTTGGATAAACTTATCACACTCAAAACTAAGCCGTCAATTTAAGCTCTCGGATCCATTTTCTTGAGGGACTTCAAATGCGCGTGAACAGGAATTGTGTTCGAGTGAAGGGAAGAATTTTTTCAGACTCTTTTTTTCTTGACAAATTTGGTTATTTGTAATGTATTATTGTTATAAATAATCATTTATGATTTTCATTCTATTCCCGAAAGGAGGCAGGGATGAAGAACAAAAAAATAGTCTTTCTCGCTTTGGGAGTCATCATCCTATTCACTTTGAGTACTTTTGCAGAGACTAAAAAGTTGGAGGAGATCGGAAGGTACTCCTTAGTAAGGATCAAAGGGCAAGTCCCGACAGAAGAGGTCATGAAAACCTTATTGGAGAAATATGCAGCAGATATCAAATATGGTTTCGATCTAGCCGGCTATGGAGATCTCTTCCTTCCCTTCATGGATCAGATAAAGGAATCTGCCTTCAAGGAGAAGGAGATCGCCATAGGGGACAAATTTATGTGGATGCTTTTCCGATCTCGTGGAAAGGTTAAGGTTGTCGAGGACCTCGAATGGGCAGGGAAGGAAGCTCTCCCCGTTTTTTCTTTCACCGTTGTGAGGGGATACATGCATTATGAAATTGTCATGCCCAAACCCTGCGGGAATATTTCTCTTGTAAAAGTCGAAGAGATTATCCCAGATGCCGTTTGTGACATTCAAGTTGAGCCTGAAAAAGCCAATATCAATGACCCGATATCTGTGGATATGAGCGGCTCGCAAAATGCTAAATCCATGGAAGTGGAAGTTTTTAATGCTGAGGGCAAAAAAATAACGACCAAAACTCTTACCCCCGATTCGCCCAAATGGCAGACAAAGTTCGACAAACCAGGCGAGTATGTCTTCAAAGCCAAAGCTTTCAACGTCAAAGGGACACCTTCAACAAATCCCTGTGATGCCAAAACTTATATCAATCATCCACCCACTTGCCAGCTGTTAGCCACACCGGAAGAGGATTATATCACTAAGCCATTCTCTTTTGATGCCACAGGTTCTGCCGATTCCGATGGGGAAGTGGTAAAGGCGAACTTCGAAATTGTTGATGAAACGGGAAATGTTGTGGATACACATGCTACAGATAAACCTTTTAGTTGGGATATGATTTTTAATGAGCCAGGACTTTATACGGTCACGGTTGTCGTGACAGACGATTTTGGAGCCATGTCCGAGCCTTGCAGGGCCGAGATCAATGTCAAGGAGAAAAAGCTTTATGTTTTAGCCGATGTTGGCTTGTTGCAAGCAAAGGGCAGTCATGGCCCATATATCGATGGACGCCTGGGCATAGCGTTCATGCTCCCCTCAAACTTTAGCCTTTTCTTGGAAGGAGGCGGAGCTTTGGCCATGAAAGACGAGCCTTGGAAGTCCTTCATGTTGATGAATACAATCTTGAATTACCACTTTGATCCAGTATACGTTGGTGCTGGATTGGGACTAAATACACAAGTGAGAGTGGATCGCGAGCAGACCGATGTTTTTCTGCTAGGGAACATCGGTGTTAATATCTTCAACAACTACACAACCATCGGATCCATCTTCTTCGAGGGCCAAGGGCCTATTGGAGAAGAGCGATCCTTTTCCAAACATCACAAACTCATTCTTGGATTCCGATTGTTATTCTGATTCTAAAGCTCTGAAAGAGTAAATAGAAAGGCCAGGAATTTATTCCTGGCCTTTTTCATTCCTGGATTTTTCTTTTTGTTGGTTCATTATCTATACTTATTTCATCTAGGTATTCCCGATGCGACACTGAAGATTCAGCCTTTCTGATTCAACTTTCGAGGGGATCCGATGAAATCGGACCTGAGGATTGTTTGAGCACTGGATACCCAACCGGGAGGGTTGAGAATAATTCAGGACATCCTGGTATGGGAAAAGAAATGTGCGCAGTTCCACATGGCCGAGAAAATTGATGAGGGAAAAGTGTTAGGAATCTTCACTTAAGCGGAGGGTATACCTAGAGGGAATAATAGGTCTTTTTTATTCGATAAATTTCCCCAGTTTGGATATTTCCTCGTTATAATATTTTCGGTAAAGAATTTCCCATTCCCGGCTTCCTTCTTTGATGGCTTTTTTTTGGGATTGGATTTTTTCAATAGCGCGTTGGTCAATCAAATCATACAACTTGAGTTCATCTTCGATGCTCCGCACTATATTCAGTCTGATCTCATTGGGTTCATCCAGAAATTCGACTTCTTCATCTTCGAATAGATAATTGAGGACCTGGCGGGCTAAAAAGTTTATTTTTTCGCGCGAAAGCCGTATGCTCACAGGACGATTTTCCTTTCTTTTGCGAGTTTTGTCTTGATCATTCTAAACATTGTTTGGTACTCGATGTTTTCTTTCCGGATTTTTTCCATGTGCTGACTAAGGATTTCTCTGACTTCTTGATCGAGCTTATCTTCATTTTGGAACTCTTCTAGGATCAAATTTTCCAAATCTTCGATAAGTTTATTCTTTTTATCTGTGATTATTTTTTCCTGTTTCAACAAATTGCGCACGATGACAAAGGCCATGTGTTCAATTTGACTTTTTGTTAGTCTCATGTCCCCAATAAAATACACTACCTTGTGTGAAAATTCAAGAATAAACCCTGACATGCACGAATTTCCCGTTTGAGGAACTTGGAAGAGTCTTTATGAAGAGGAATTTTCTGGGTCAAAAACTAGGAAAGGATGCAGAGAGTTGTTCTCGGTCTTTTTTGTGGCAAACGCAAGGAGTTTCTCACGGGTGTCAAAAATCCTGAAAATAGCAGGTTGTTTTTCATGCTGAAAGCTTGCTTTTTCATCGGGGCAAAAAGGGACGGGTATGGAGTCTGGGTAAAAATCACTGCCCGATCGAACGAGTTTTGCCGTGTTTTTGTTCACAACGATTTTTGGCAGTTCTGGCAGAAGATCTTCGATCGGTTGGAGAAATTTGCTTGTCTGACCCAATGAAAACATTTTTTCAATGTTTTCCAATGTATGGGATTTGCTTATCCTGTATTCTCCTATCTCCGTTCTCTCAAGCTGCTCAAGGTGTGCTCCGCATCCCAACTTTTGGCCGAGATCGTGTGCAAGGGATCGAATATAGGTTCCAGACGAGCATTTTACATCGAAATCCATATAAGGGCGGCAATAGTTTTTCAGCCTGAAATAGTGAATGAATATCTTGTTCGGTTTCAAAATATATTCTTTATTTTTGCGAACTCTCTTGTACAGGGCCTCACCTTTATATTTTTTTGCCGAATAGGGAGGAGGAACCTGTACGATTTCACCTTGAAAGGTTTTCATGTATTCGAGCAGATATTTTTCATCGGGATATTTTTTTGATTCTCGTGAAACCGGTTTTCCTTCTGAATCATAGGTGTCGGTGGTAATCCCCAGTTTTATCCGTCCTCTGTAGGTCTTAGCTGAGTGCAGATAAAATGGGAATAGCCTGGTAGCCTTGCCCACGGCAACAAGCAAGAGACCTGTTGCTAAGGGATCGAGTGTACCAAAGTGTCCAACTTTTTTTGTGGCTAAAATTCTTCTGATACAAGCAACAATATCATGGGAGGTTTTCCCTCTGTGCTTGTTGACAAGAATAAGGCCATCCATGATGCGATTACTGGGGGGAGTATTAGGATATTTCGGTATCTATAAGGAGTTCGCGGACCTTTTTTGGGATGTCTTGAATCAGCTTCTCATGCTTTCCTTTGACAGTAAATCCTGCAGCATGACGATGTCCCCCACCTCCAAAATACTCGGCTATTTTAGCCGCATTGGCCGAGCCTTTTGAACGAAGACTAACGCGAAATGTATCCTCGGCCATTTGTTTAAAAAACAAAACCATCTTTACACCCTTGATGGACCGAGTCAAAGTCGTGATATCTTCCGTTTCGATTTCTTTGAGATTCAATTTTTCAAGGTATTCCTTGAACATCGTGATGACAGCGACATCTCCTGTTTCATTCATTCGTAAAGTCGACAGGACGTAGCCTAGAAGTTTTATTTTTTCTGGGGGGTTATTGTTGAACAGAAGTTCCGAAACTTTTATCGGACTTGCTCCATAGGAAACAAGCTCAGAACAAGCCCTGAAGGCCTCAGCGTTGGTGTTCGAGAATTGAAAAGATCCTGTATCAGAAACAATTCCGCAATACAGATGATTGGCTATTTCAGGGGTTATCTGGACATCTAATTGTTTGCAGAGCTTGACAGCCATTTCCGCTACAGCGGAAGCTTGAGGATCAACCCAATTGATGTCCGCATAATAATCGTTTGAGAAATGATGGTCCATATTGATCTTGAAATAGTCGTCGATGCTGAGTTGGCCCGATCGACTGACATTGGCACATTCGAGAAGAATAACCACATCGAACTTTTGAGGAGCGATCTGACCGATTTGAATGTTTTCGATGTCCGGGTATTGATTAAAAGGGAAAGGAGTGTTGTCTTTGTTGATGATAGCCATTTCTTTCCCGAGACGTTTTCCTATGAAGTTGAGAGCGAGGCTGGTGCAGATGGAGTCTCCATCAGGCCTGAGATGTGATGTGATAACGATTCGTTGACTTTGGATAATTTTTTTACAGATCAGTTTAATGGGATCATTCTTCATTGTTTTTCAGCGTGTTCATGACCTCTTGGATTCGCTCTTCGTATTCAAAGCTGTCATCCAGAGAAAAAATTAGCATGGGATTATACTTTAATTTTGTTTTTGAGGCAACAGCTTTTCTCAGATAGCCTTTTCTTTCGTTGAAAAGGTCCACAATCTCTTGTTTCGGGGAATGTCCTAGGACACTCAAATAGACATGAGCATTCTTGAGATCTTTGCTCATCGAGACTCGCGTGATCGTGATAAGTCCGGAAGTGGAATCCTGGAAGGATTCGATGACAAGACGACTGAGTTCTTCTTTTATCAAATGAGAAACTCTTTTTTGTCTTCGGCTTTCTTCCATATCTACTCCAATACGAAATCCCCCGGTTTAGAAATATAATATTTCCTTTTGAAGGATTTCTCCCTCGATGTTTTCTTCCACCTCTCGGATAATTTTGTGGAATATTTTTTCGATCATGCCTTTCTGTGCATTCAATGTTACCATGCCGATTTTAGAACGTTGCCATTTGTTAAGGTATGCCAGTTCGGCAAAGGCGATGTTATATTTATTTTTCAGTCTGTCTTTGATTTTGTTCAGTGTTTTGCGTTTTTCTTTCAAGGAATGGGAATACGGTATGTAGATTTCTAAAGTCAACAGTCCGATAATCATCGGAATATTTGGCGTCTTGTATTATTTTCGGGATTCCAATTCGGTCTTGAATGCTTCGATGATATCACCCTCTTGGATATCCTTGAATGATTCAATTCCGATCCCACATTCGTAACCCTTTTTTATCTCTGTCACATTTTCTTTGATGTGTTTCAGAGAGGAAATTTTTCCTTGATGAACCACATCTTCACCCCTAATGACTCTCACCTGAGCATTCCGAGTGATTTGACCATCGGTGACTAGGCACCCGGCAATAGAACCGATTTTGGGGACTCGGAATATTCTTTTAATTTCCGCCCGGCCTAAATACACTTCTTTTTTTATGGGCTCCAGGAGACCAGTTAGAGCATCTTTGACGTCTTTTGTCAATTGATAAATCACGTTGTAACTCCGGATTTCCACGCCTTCTTCCTTGGCAAGGTCCAGTATCTTTTGAGTAGCCTTGGTGTTATAACCTAATATAATGGCATTGGATGCGGAGGCCAGAAGCACATCTGTTTCGGTGATATTTCCTGTGCTGGAATGAACAATCCTTATTTTAACCTCATCTGTACTCAGGGATGGAAGGATATCTGTTAAAACTTCCACCGACCCTTGAACATCAGCTTTGATTATGAGCGCCAATTCTTTAACCTCTCCTTCTTCGAATTTTTGGAATAGTTGGTCCAGAGTGAGATGTTCAGGTTCGGGCGCTTCCTTTTTTTCTATCTGGGAATTGCGTATTTGCGATATCTTTTTCGCTTTTTCAGGGTCAGGAATAACTTGAAAAATATCTCCAGCAGAGGGGACATCGGCAAAGCCCAAAACTTCAACAGGAGCTGAAAGGCCCACGCTTTTCAAAAGCTTTCCGTTCTCATCGAACAAGGCTCTCGCTTTCCCGTAGGTTTTCCCAGAAATGAAAGACTCTCCCTGTTTGAGTGTCCCATGGAGAATAATGACGGTTGCCACAGGACCCTTTGTCGCATCTAAACGTGCTTCTAGGACAATCCCTTGTGCTTCTATGTTCGGATTCGCTTTGAGCTCAATCATGTCGCTGAGAAGGAGTATCATCTCAAGAAGTTCATTCAGCTGGGTTTTTTCCTTGGCGGAAATTTCCACGCTCACGATATCTCCACCCCAGCTCTCGACCAGAAGGCCTTCTTTCGAGAGCTGTTGTTTCACTTTTTCGATGTCCACATCTTTTTTATCGATCTTGTTGATGGCCACGATAATCGGAACGTCTGCAGCCTTTGCATGGTTGATGGCTTCTTTTGTTTGAGGCATCACTCCATCGTCGGCCGCAACCACTAAAATGACGATATCCGTTACATTTGCCCCCCTAGCTCTTAGCTGAGTGAATGCTTCATGGCCGGGAGTGTCAATGAAAGTGATAGGCCTATTATCGTGCAAAACTCTGTATGCCCCGATATGTTGGGTAATGCCGCCATGTTCTTTTCCGACGATATTAGATTCTCTTATTGCATCCAGGAGCGTTGTTTTGCCGTGATCCACATGTCCCAA
>CP070750.1:2317487-2327442 GCA_020348385.1 Candidatus Aminicenantota bacterium
CCAACCTCTGGAAGATCTATGCTTACAAACTGCTGAGCGAATTCTGGGTGATTGTCCCCATTTTGATCCCCTACTACCAATCCAATAACCTGAACAAAACCCAGATCTTCACGATACAGGCAGCCTATGCCCTGTCCATACTGATCATGGAGATCCCTTCCGGATACCTGGCCGATATCATCGGCAGACGAAAAACGCTTATCCTCGGTGCCTTGTTCATGCCGGTTGGGATCGGTGTTTATGTGTTCACAAACAACTTTTATACCTTTCTGGTTGCAGAGTTCATCATCGCCATCAGCAACAGCATGCGGTCGGGCTGCGATTCCGCTCTCGTTTACGACACTTTGATCCAGCTCAAGAAGGAGTCCGAGTACAAAAAATTCGAGGGAAGATCTTTTTACTATGCACGTTTGGGAACCGCCATCTCTTCGATTCTTGGAGGATTATTGGCACTTTTATCACTCAATTTGCCCTTTTACGCCAATATGGCGACAAGCGCATTGCTGTTTCCGCTGGCCCTGACTCTCATCGAACCTCATCGTAAAAAACTGGATACAGTCAGACCCTTCAAAGATATTCTCAGGATCAGCCGATATTGTTTCACGCATCCAAAATTAAGGCTCTTTATACTCTTCATGTCCCTTATCCGAAGCACTGGCATCACAGGCATTTGGGCTTATTTTTTGTATTACGATTCCATCGGGATAAGCCTCGGCTACTTTGGAGTCATATTTGCGGCATACCAGCTCTGCAGTGCATTTGGATCCAGGCATGCCCATATCATGGAAACAAAAATCGGACAAAAAGCATCTTTGTATATCCTTCTTTTGATCGCTCCGACTTTCATTCTTTTAGGGCTCATCAAGACACCTTTGGTTCTACCTTTGATCTTTTTGAATGCCTTTCTCCTGGGGGTCGCCTTTCCCCTGCTGCTCGACTCCATGAACCGTCTGATCGAATCAGATGTGCGGGCCACAGCCCTTTCCGTAGCTAACATGACCGGTAGCTTATCCTTTGTGATCGTATCCCCGCTGTTCGGAAAGCTGGTGGATGTGCTATCCCTTTCGGAGGCCTTCATCATCATGGGTTTATTTTTTATCGTTTATGGAAGCCTGAACGCGGTAAAAATCGCTCGAAATATCTGATAAATCACATCCTGTTACCGCCGCCTACATGGAGGACCTGGCCGGTGATCCAAGCAGCTTGGTCGGAGGCAAAAAAGATGACAGCGTTTGCTATGTCCTCCGGCTTGCCGAACCGACGTAGTGGGTAATCCCCAGCAACGGCTTTTTCCAATTCCGGTGTCATCCAACCCGTTTGAACCGCACCGGGAGAGATCACATTGATGGTTATTCCATAGGGTCCCAATTCACAAGCAGCAGCCCGGCTATAACTCTCCACAGCGAACTTGCTAGCTCCATAAGAGACATTGGAAGCATGGGCATACGCACCATCCGTGCTGATGTTGATGATCCGTCCCCAGTCTGCCTTTCTATCGATGTGACGGCGGGCAAATTCCTCTATCATCAGGACCACAGCGCGTGTGTTCACGGCAAAATGCTCATTATGAGATTCTGCTGTGATTGTCCTCATCGGGTACTCGCCCAAAAACAAGGGATCTTTTTCCAGCTCGGACAGAGGGATAAATGTGTCACACCGGTCGTGGGCGGCATTGTTCACAACGATGTCCACTTGGCCGAACCTTTCCTCGGCCTTATCAAATAATTGCGGGACATTTTCCGGATCAGCCAAATCACTTTCCCAGGATTCACACTCTCCCCCTTCATCACGTATAGCCCCGATAACCTTTTCGGCAGATTGGGATATCTGGCCGAAATAAAATCCTCGGCCGGGTTCTGTCGCTTTATCCACCTCTTCCTGGCTGATTCCGCCGTACTCCTCCGGTGATAGGCGAAGATAATGGAGAAAAACTTTGGCTCCTTGTTTGGCGAAAGCCAGGGATGAGGCTGCTCCGATCCCATGATTTGCCCCGGTGATCAAGGCCACTTTATCCTTAAGTCCTGTTTTTACCATTTCTCCCTCCTATTCTTACGGGATTATAACAGTCGTTTATATGGTATTGTTATATTCAGTCATGTCAATACAGTAAAATCTTCAATGGTCTCTTCAACTATTCCCAAAAGCTCTTATATTATCATGGAAAATTGATGCTGACAGTAAAAGAGGAAATGACGAGGGGAAGAGCGATGTGCTATCATGAATGATCTTCAACAGACCGAGGAGATTTGTGGAGGTTACCGGATGAAAATGCAAAAGAGAACGATTGTCGGCATATTTCTTATATTGATTCTTGCTGTACCAAGGATAGCGGATGGACAGGAAATAGCCGAACCCAAAGATGCAAAATCAGCTCCCCTCGATAAAAAGATTCCCGTCGACCCGAAGGTAACAATGGGACAATTCGCCAACGGGCTTCGTTACTATATCCGAGAGAACAGGCGTCCGGAAAACCGGGCTGAGCTTCGTCTTGTAGTCAATGCCGGTTCGGTCATGGAAGATGACGACCAGCTGGGTCTAGCTCACTTTTTGGAACACATGGCATTCAACGGAACCAAAAATTTCGCCAAACATGAATTGATCGAATTCATGGAATCCATAGGCATGCGATTCGGCCCGGGCTTGAACGCCTACACCAGCTATGACGAAACGGTCTACATGTTGCAGATCCCCACCGAATCGGCAGAAATTATGGAAAAGGCATTCCAGATTCTCGAGGATTGGACACATGCGCTCTCTCTCGCTAATGACGAAATCGACAAGGAACGGGGCGTCATCATCGAAGAATGGCGATTGGGACGCGGTGCCAGGGCTAGAATGATGGACAAACAATTTCCCATTATCTTCAAAGGGTCTCATTATGCCGACAGATTGACCATCGGAAAAAAGGAAATCATCGAGCGATTCGATCACGATGTGCTGAAAAGATTCTACAGAGACTGGTATCGTCCTGACCTGATGGCAGTGATCACAGTGGGAGATTTTGAGAGCGCCGAAGTGGAATCTTTGATTAAAGGTCATTTTGCCGATCTTCCTAAGGCAACAAATCCACGTCCCCGGACCGTGTTTGCGGTCCCTGACCATGAAAAAACCCTCTTTGCTATCGCCACGGACAAAGAGGCCATGAACACGAGTGTCGCGGTGATCCATAAACTTCCGCTAAAAGACACAAGCACTGTGGGGGCTTACCGGAGCATGATCGTGGAACAACTATATCATGGTATGCTCAACCAAAGATTCTCGGAGCTGGCACAAAAAAAAGATCCTCCATTCCTGGGGGCTTCTTCTGGGAAAGGGCAATTCGTCAGGTCCAAAGAGGTTTACGTTCTTAATGCAGGAGTTGAGGAGGATGGGATCAAGCAAGGGTTGGAGGCTCTTTTCGTCGAGTCAGAACGGGTGTCACGCCACGGATTCACCCCTCCTGAGCTGGACAGACAAAAGCGCCGGCTTCTCCGATCGATCGAACGGGCTTACACGGAAAGGGAAAAAAACAATTCCAATCTGTATGTGTCGGAGTATATCCGGAATTTTCTGGAAGGTGAACCCATCCCTGGGATCGAATATGAGTTCGAGCTCTTCAAACGTTTTCTACCAGAAATTGCTCTGGAAGAAGTCAACCAAATCGGGAAGGACTGGTTAACCGGAGATAACCGCGTCATCATGGCTAATGCGCCCGAAAAAGAAGGCCTCGTCATCCCAACAGAGGAAGATCTCCGGGGAGTTATGGAATCTGTTGCAGACATGGAAATCCTGCCGTATGAGGATACATCGAGTGAATTGCCGCTCATGGCAGAAATTCCCGAAGCCGGGGAAATTGTGGACACAAAGGTTTTAGAAAATTACGGTATCACGGAATGGAAACTTTCCAACGGCGCACGGATCGTCCTCAAGCCCACCGACTTCAAAGAAGACGAGATCGTGTTTCAGGCTATAAGCAAGGGAGGCACATCGCTGGCAAGCAATGCCGATTATCTCCCGGCAAGAACAGCCTCGCAAGTCATTTCTGTCGGAGGAGTGGGCGAGTTCAGTGCCATCGCACTTCAGAAAAAACTGGCAGGAAAGGTAGTCAGTGTGAGGCCTATCATCAGCGATTGGGAGGAAGGGTTTATTGGGAGTGCTTCCCCCAAAGATGTCGAAACCCTGTTCCAGCTCATCAATCTCTATTTTACTGCCCCACGGGCAGACGCGACCATGTTCGCTGTGTTGAAAAATCAGATGAAATCCGCTTTGGAAAATCGAAATGCCAATCCGATGTTCGTGTTTTACGACACCCTCGGGCGCATTATGACACAAGATCATCCGCGGGCGCGCTCTCTCACGGTGGAACAACTGGAAGAAATGGACCTAGAGAAGTCCCTTCATTTTTATAAAGATCGGTTTGCAGATGCCAGCGATTTTATTTTCGTTTTTGTCGGGAATCTCGATTTAGGGACAATCAAACCTCTGGTGACCCGCTATCTTGCCTCCCTTCCTTCCCTTGACAGGCAGGAAACGTGGAAAGATGTCGGTATTCGTCCTCCCAAGGGAGTCGTAAAAAAAACGGTCACAAAAGGAGTCGAACCACAGAGCCAGGCTGCTATCGTTTTTACCGGTCCTTTTGAATACACGCAGGCCAATCGCAATGCCATACGGGCTATGGGGCTGGTGCTGCAAACGCGACTGCGCAATAAGATTCGGGAGGATCTGGGGGGAACGTACAACATAATGGCCAGTCCTTCCTATGACAAAATCCCGGAACCGGCTTACAGTGTGGCGATCAATTTCGGCACCGATCCCGAACGGGTAGAAGAACTGATAAGCGCGATATTCCAGGAGATCGAAACATTTAAAACGGAAGGCGCGACGGCAGACGAACTTCGGGATGCCAAGCAGGCCATGTATCGAGATTATGAAACGGGGATCAAAAAAAACCGATGGCTTATGACCCAGCTTTACTACAGATACTTGGAGGGCGAAGATCTGGGAAGCCTGTTCAATTATGAAAAATCCCTGGATGATCTGACTGCTGAAGTGATTCATGAGGCAGCAAGAACCTATCTCAACACAGACAACTTTGTCCAGGTTACCCTGTTTCCCGAGAAGGAAAAAGTTCGAGCAACCTTTGTTCCCTGAATGAAAAGATTTTCTCCAGTTGCGGCCGGACAAACAAAAATTGGACAAACGGAGATAGGACAAACCCGGGCACGGCATAGCGCACGATATCTGTCATCTGCGTTCCTCCATCATGATTAGCAAACAGGTGCGTGTGCTCCCAAACTCGATAAGGCCCTTTTGTCTGGCGATCCACAAATCTATCGGGAGGTTGCCACAATGTTATCTCCGTTCTCCAGGCCACTCGCAATCCAATAATCTTGATAGAATAATCGATCAAGGCATTTCTTTCCATCTTGATGGGAAAGGGGGTCACTATCTTGAAATATAGCCATGGCGGCATTATCAGTTTCAAGTTTTCGACAGCGCTGAAAAAAGAAAAAATCTCTTCGACAGGAGCAGGAATGTTGACCTGCTTCCTCAGCTCATAGATTTTGAGGATGTTAATCACTTTTTGTAAAGGAAGATGCTGTGATCTTTATCCCCTTCATCCTTCACGTAGAAGGTGCCGATTTCTTTTTCTTTCCAGCCCGGGATACGATAATTGTGGGTCACAACCATAACACCTGATTCCAACTGCTCGTCAAACATAGGGCGAAGGATGGCATTGGATTCGGGGAGAAGGTAAAGAGTCACTACTGTGGCTTCTGAGAAATTCATGGTGGTAGCATCCCCAAGATAAAATCGAAGCAGGTGTTCCACATTTGCTGTTTTGGCATTTTCTTTGGCCTCGTCGATCCGTACGGGATCGATGTCGATACCGACACCTCGAGCCCCGTATTTTTCCGCTGCCATGACAACGATCCGTCCGTCTCCGCATCCGATATCGTAAACAATGTCTTGGCTGTCCACTTCAGCCACCTCAAGCATTTTGGCCACGACCTCCATCGGTGTAGCCACATAGGGAGCAAGATCTTCTGCATCCGCTCTGCCGTGTGAACCTTCGTAGATCTTTATCAAGTTATTCTCATCATAACGGAATGCATAAGGTCTGCCGGGCGTGAGATTTCGTGTTGTCTTTGCGCCAATCCTTTCCCACGAAATCTCCAAGGCAAATCGGCTATTGTAACGGTGGATTTCCTTTGGTTTAATCACCCTTTTTTCAGGAGGATCGAACGTATTGTTTGGTTTAATGCCGTAATGAATCCTGGTTTGTGTCGAATTCCGAAGGGAGATTTCCGGTCCTTTGGAAAAATTGAATCCCTGCTCTTCTTCTCCATTCATCAACAGCAGGGCAACGACACATGCGCCAGCGATCAACACAAAAACAGCGATTTCGATAATTCTTTTCATGGGGACGTCCCCTAAGGTACCACCCTGTATCCAAAATTTCAAGCCAACCCACTCCACCCTCTAAAAAAGGGGACGGTTCTATTTTTTCAGATAAAAGAGATAACTAAACAGAACCTTTGATAGAAGAAAAAATGGAACCGTCCCCTTTTACTTTTATTCGTAGCGGATGGCGACCGCTGGATCTGTCAAAGCCGCTCTCATGGCCTGGTAGCTCACGGTCAACAGGGAAATCACAAAGGTCAAAAGCCCTGCAAGCGCAAATACAACCCACCCGATCCCGGTTTTGTAGGCAAAATTGTTCAGCCAACTGTGCATGGCAAAATAGGCAAGCGGCCACGCGATGATGTTCCCGACCAAAACCAGAAGGGTGAACTCCCTGGAGAGGAGGGCCATAATATTCGTAAGGGACGCCCCCAGCACTTTCCTGATCCCAATTTCTTTGGTACGTTTTTCTGCCATGAAGGACGCAAGGCCAAAAAGCCCAAGACAAGCGATGAAAATGGCGAGAAGGCTGAAATACCCGAACATCTGCATCATCCGCTCTTCATTCCGGTATTGCTCGGCAATCCGGTCATCAAGAAAATCATACTGGAAGGGGTATTCCGGATTGAACCGTTTCCAAACAACCTCGGCATCGCTCAATGCCTCCCGTGTTCCTCCTGCGGCCAGCCGGATGGAGACGGTATTCGCTTGAATGGGCTGGATGTAGGTGATAATAGGGATAATCTCATTGTGCATTGATTCATAGTTAAAGTCTTTGACCACTCCGATAACATTACCATTCAGGAAGGGGGCAAAAGTCCATATAGGCAATCCTACGGCTTCCTCCGGTCTTTCCAAACCCAGTCGTCGCACGGCGGTTTCGTTCAGGATAAAGGCTTTGTTCGCATCGGTGGGGAACTCGATGGAAAAATCCCGCCCAGCGATGATTTCCATCCCATAGGTTTTGAAAAAATCATATTCGACGCGGTTGTGCGGCATACTGAATGGATTGGTCAACATCTGGCCGTTTAATTCGGTCCTGAATCCAGGAGAATCCAGCAACCGCCCCGTCGGCGCTCGTTTCGAAAGCGTGGCAAATAAAATATGCGGACTGCTAATAAGCTGCTGTTTGAATTCCTGCCAGTTCTGTTTGATCGTCTGATCGGCCCGGAGCATGACAATATTCTCCCGTTCAAAACCGAGGTCGACATTTTGCAAAAACCGCATCTGTTTGTAAACCACGCCCACACCCACGATCAAGGCAACGGATAGAGCAAACTGAAAAACGACAAGCACTTTACGCATCAGTGCGCCTCGGGTTCCGCGGGTTAGTTCACCACGCAAAATGGTTCCCGGTCTGAATGCCGAAAGATACAGTGCGGGATAAAAACCTGAGACAATACCAGTTAGGAAAAAAACGCCTAAAACCGTCAGCAATCCAACCGGATTGAACAGCAACTCAAAACCGATATCCCTGTTGGCAAATGTATTGAAGGCAGGGAGCAAGAGAACGACAAGGACCAAAGCCAAAACGATGGCCATCAGGGATACCATCAAAGATTCTCCTAAGAACTGGGTTGTGAGGCGCCGGCGATTGGCCCCCACGACTTTCCGCAACCCGACTTCTCTGGCACGTTGTGTGGCTCTAGCTGTGGATAGATTCATGAAGTTGATGCAGGCGATGATTAAAACAAACAGAGCAATGACAGTAAACAAGTTGACATATCGGATGTCGCCGTTGGCCTCCAGTTCTTTGCTCGTGTGGGAATGGAGGTGAATATCTGTAACTCTTTGTAAAAAGATCGTGTTCCCCTGACTCGCCGGAATGATATTCCCATCCTTGTCTTTCCGGGTGCCCAAAACGCGGTCCATAAATCCTGGAATTTTGGCCCTTACAGCAGCAGGATCTATCCCTGGCGCAAACCGCACATAGGCAAAGGTTACATTGTCCGTGAAATTGCGGGTTCCATGAAAATAATCCCTCTCACCGCTCCCTTGAAGCCCTTTTAAGGCAAGGTAGGGGGCTAAAAAATCGAAATAGACATGGGTATTGGAGGGAGTATCCTCCATGACTCCGGTCACCTGAAAGAGGTAGGTCTGGTCGATTTTCATCTGCTTCCCTATCGGATTTTCGTCCCGGAAATATTTTCTAGCCATGGATTGGGAGATAACCAGACCGTCCGGTTCGGCAAGAGCTGTTTTGGGATCCCCTTTTACCAGGGGAATGGAAAAAACATCAAAGATATCCTTTTCAGCGAAATAAAAACGCTTTTCTTCATAATGGATATCCCCCACACTCACCAAGGTTGTCCCAATAGGCCAGATGCGCACAGCGTTCTCGATCTCGGGAAATTCCTTTTCCAAAAAAACCACAAAGGATGGCGCCAGAGAAGCAAAACCGCCTCGCACCGATCCGTCTGGGCTGAGCCACTGTCGTTCGAGACGATAGAGATCTTCTGCATTCCTGTGGTAGGTGTCATAACTCAGCTCATACTGGACGAACAAAAGGATGAGGAGACAGACCGTCATCCCGATGGCCAGGCCTGTAATATTGATAAAAGAAAATCCTTTTTTCTGGATGATATTTCGCCATGCCACTTTTAGGTAATTGGATAGCATAATTCCCTCCCAGAATATCTAGTCATATATCATGAGCATTTCTTCTTTTTGGTTTCAATACTGTAGACGAAATTTCTGCCCAGATAGTTGCAGGGAAGAATGGGACGGTTCTATTTTTTCCGGCTAAAAAAGAACTTAGAAAAGAATTCCGGAAAAAATAGAACCGTCCCTATTTAATCTTAAATCAGAATCGTCTGAATCGTCTGCGCGTGCTCTTTTCGTTGACGGCCTCAGCATCGATGGCCCACATACCGCGGCCGTGCGTGGCGATAACGACGATGTTGTCTCTGGGATGGATGATGAGATCGAGAGCATACACTGAGGGCAGATTGCCGCCCAAAACATCCCACTTCTTACCCCCGTCTTTGGTTACATACACACCCACATCTGTGGCTACATAAAGGATATTCCTGTCCACGGGGTCTTCTCTGATGACATTCACCGGTCCGAGAGGAATATTGCCGGAGATGTCTTCCCAGGTCTCGCCGAAATCCGTGGATTTCCAGATATAGGGATTGAAATCATCATCCCGTTTTCCGTTCTGGGTCATGTAGACTGTTCCCATGTCATAGGCAGAAGCGACCATCTTGGACACCCACTTCTGGTAGGGCAAACCGTTCATGATTTTTTTCCAGGTTTTGCCGCCATCCTTGGTGATATGGACATTTCCATCGTCAGTGCCCACATAGATCAACCCAAACTTGAGGGGGGATTCGGCGATCGAAAAAATGGTTTGGAAGGGGATATCGCCCAATTCGGCGTTGATGTTTCGGGTCAGGTCCGGACTGATCCTCTCCCAGGAATCTCCCTTATCCCGGGACATGAACAGATACTGCATCCCGTGATAAATGATGTTGGGATTGTGGGGGGAGATGATAAAGGGTGCCACCCACTGTCCTCTGAGCCGTGGTTCATTGGGATAGGGTCTGGGAAGGACGCGTTTGCTCTGCCA
>CP070750.1:2327542-2364056 GCA_020348385.1 Candidatus Aminicenantota bacterium
CCCCAGGTCTTCTGCGCCAAAGGGATCCGGAATGGTTTCTCTCATCACATGAATCCACATGTCGAATTTGTTCTTCCTCATGACTTCAGGTAGGACGATGTCAAACTTTTCCCGACGAATCTGATTATTCCATTCCTTTAGATCGTCTTCCTTTTTGGCCTGTTGTGCGGCCGCTGCCAATTGGCACAGGCCTAAAAACATGGATAAAAAAAGAATCGCACAAAAAACTTTTCGAGTAGACATCAGATAGCTCCTTAAAAATATGGTGTATCATGATTTTCGGATTGGCACTTAGGGCGTTCGACTGTCATGGTTAGCCTTTTCCATGCTGGAGGAAAGATATCAAGGAATATTATTAGAGTCAATTGTAAATTAAAATGAACTTATCCCCATATGCAACAGGCGGGACAGAAAGGGATTTTTTACTTATGGCACATTATTCTATCTGATAGTCTTTTAAATTTTTGATTTGGTAAATATTCGGTTTGGAGTGTTGGTTGATTTTGATGCTGGAAAGGGTTTGAACGAATCCCCCTCTTTTGCCATCCTGTCTGATATATTTTACGGTTCGACCATAAGGGAGAAAATCTTTGATAGAAACAAACCAGATAATCTCATTGTTGCCATATTGAGGAAATGCACAGGATAATTCATAACAGCCCTCGTCATTTATTTTTTTGATTCCGTTTATTGTCAGTTTTCCGTCTGATTTCTCCATAGAAAGAGGATCATCCGAAACGAATTCCGTTACAAGTATAAATTGCACCTTTTGAAAATCGGTCCCTACATCACTGAACTCGACACCCTTTTTGATCGTATTTTCATCTTTGTCTACGTAGTAATATTCATTCCCATCCGAACCAGTGATAAACTCGCTGGTGCTCTCTTTTTTGGCATCTTCATGAGAGCCCTCTATGTGAAAATACTCAGGAAATCCGCTGGCGTATCCCCAAAGTTTCGCCTTCGACGTGAGCGTGCCAAAGGTTTCTTCCTCGGATTCAGCGCCTTTCACCTCGGTATCATACTCAACTGAGGTTATCGTACGAAACTTTGCCGAAACGATCTTGATGAGTTCTTGGGGATCTTGAATGGAGCCGTCCGTTCTGACCGATGAAAAATCGATCTTTTCGACAGGTTCTTCCTCCTCGACCCGCGTCTGGATCCCTTTGGTCTCCCCTCCCTTGCCTATGGCAAAAAGATGTCCGATGGTCCTCACGAACAGCATGTTCCCTGAAATGGCAGGCGTAGCGAGACAGGATTCATGAAGCTTGTTGGTAGCCAAGTGTTTATACTCCGGACCGGCCTGGACGATGTGGACATCTCCATACTCATCGGCCAAGTACAGCTTGCTGTCTGCCGCAACGGGTGAGGCCGTAAATGCCCCCTGCATGCTTCCCACCCTTTGCTTGTATATCTCCTCTCCGGTCTTGGCATCGAAACAAGTCATAATGCCGTTGATCCGGCAGACATAAAAGTAGTCACCATACACAAGGGGTGTGGGCAAATAGGCTCCCTTTCGAGGATAAAACCACGAGACATGTTCATTCAAGTTTTTCTCATCTGTGGGAGTTATATCTCCGACGGCATCGAGTTTTATGGCGTATATGGGGCGCATCCTGCCATGAGAGCTAGTAATATAAACATTATCAAAACCGATAACGGGAGTAGGCACGGGAATATCGCCCCCTCCTTTTAGCCACCATATAGGTTCTCCGGTTTTAAAATCATAACTTCCGATGTGTTTATACCCGTTGACGATGACCTGGGTCCGGTCACTCCCTTCATATATGGTAGGAGAACTCCAAGTCGGGATTTCGTTTCGATCCGTTTTCCAGATGGTCTCGCCATTCTCGATATTCAATGCGGCGATAAACGAGTCTTTTTGGACATCGACCTGGATGATAACCTTTCCATCGTGAATAATCGGAGAGCTACCAAACTCCCATTGGGCTTCCGGCATGGTGTACCAGCTCGAATCAAGCACGCCAAAATCCCTTTTCCAAAGCAAGTTGCCTTCAAAGTCGTAACAATACAAGCCTTCGCTTCCAAAAAAGGCCACGACATGTTTGCCATCGGTCGCAGCTGTCGAGCTGGCATGGGAGGATTTGGGATGCCTTTTTATCTTGGGAACTCCCCGAAAAGCCTCTTTTTTCCACATTTCTTTCCCGGTATCTCGATCTAAGCAGATGACTTCCCATGTGTGGGGATTTTCGTTCTCTACTGAAACCACATCGCCATAGAGCCCAACTTTAAGTGACGAATCATCGGCAACCTGGTCGATGGCCGTGGTGATAAAAACCCTATCTTCCCATATAACCGGAGAAGAAAGACCTAATCCTTGGGTTTCATAGTACCATTTGATGTTTTTCCCGCTTTTCACATCCCATTCCAGAGGCAAGCCCTGATTTTGGGCCAATCCCGAACCATTAACTCCTCTGAAAGAAGGCCAATTCTCTGAACCTGATGGCACGTCGTATTTGACGGCCATCCCCGTTTCTTCACTTTTCGAGCAGCATGTGCTACATAGAATCAAAACTATCGGCAATATTACAAGCAGAGAGAATTCCATTTTCTTTTTCATCCCATGTCCTCCTGGTTTTCCACTTATTTATGTCTTCAAACAAAAGTATCACGGAAAAAAACAAAAAGGTCAATTTTTGTCATAAAAAACAAGCATTTCTTTTTCAGCGATAAATTGGGCTTTTAGGAATGGCGTTAAAAATCTTCACAGGAACAAAACCATTCCTAAAAGCCAATATAAACACTTTTCGTATAACAAAAACAGAAATGCTCCCAGAATGAAAATAGGGTGATCAGTAAGGATGTTGCTTTATTCGCTACTTCAAAAACGTCAGAAAGATACCTGCAGCAATGGCTGAGCCGATAACTCCTGCAACATTCGGACCCATGGCCGGCATGAGCGGATTGACCTTTCCTTCTGTCTGTTCCGAAACGAAATTCTGGACAACTCGGGCTGCCATAGGAACAGCAGAGACTCCAGCAGCTCCGATACAGGGATTGAGCTTTTTATCTTTGGATAGGAACAGATTTAATATCTTGCCGAATATCACACCGCCCGCCGTGCTAAAGGAAAAAGCTACAGCCCCAAGAATAAGAATATACAGGGTTCGGACATTCAGAAAGTGTCCGGCAGCCATTGTCGCTCCTACGGCAATCCCGAGAAAGATGGTAACGATATCGATAAGGGCTCCGCCTGCTGTTTTCCGAAGTCGTTCCGTCACTCCACACTCTCTGAGTAAATTGCCGAACATCAACATGCCGATGAGAGGTGCACAGGTAGGTATCGCGAGGGAGGCGACAATACCGGTTACTAACGGAAAGAGGATAACAGCTGTCTTGGATACGGGTTTTGCTTGGGGCATGTCAATGGCGCGTTCCTTTTTGGTCGTGAGCGCTCGTATGATCGGGGGCTGGATGATAGGCACCAGTGACATATAGCTGTAAGCTGCCACGGCAATCGGACCCAGGAGATGTGGGGCAAGTTGACTGGAGAGAAAGATGGATGTCGGCCCATCAGCCCCGCCAATGATCCCGATAGAGGCGGCTTCCTTAAAATCGAACCCCAAAATATAAGCTGCTCCTAATGCGGCCGTGAAAATACCCAATTGGGCCGCCGCTCCCAGAAGAAAGGTCAAAGGCCTTCCGAGAAGGGGCCGGAAATCCGTCAGAACCCCGACTCCCAAGAAGATGATGGGAGGGAGTAGTTCGGTCTTTATTCCCTGGTCATAAATTAAAGCGATGATGCCTTCGCCGTAGGAACCCATCTCCGCCAAAGGAAGATTGGCCAGGATAGTCCCAAAACCGATCGGAATCAAAAGCAGTGGTTCGTATTTCTTGACGATGGCTAAGTAAATCAGGATTCCGCCCACAGCGAACATGACCCAGTTTCCCCAACTCAAATTGGCGAATCCGGATTGCTGGAAGATTTTTAGTACTGTATCCATGGGCAGACCTGTTATGAAATAGTGAGAATCGGTTTAGTCGAATCGACCTCATCCCCGAGCTCGACATGTATAGCTGACACAGTCCCATCAACAGGAGACACGATATCGTGCTGAGCTTTCATGGCCTCAACTTTAGCTACCGCCTGTCCTTTGGTAACCTTGTCGCCGACCTTCACCAAAATTTCGCTCACTTCCACAGAGCCCGCGAATGTGGAGTGTATCGGGGTTCCTCCTGCTGCCGGTGCTTGTGGGGCTGGAGCCACAGGTGCAGGTTGAGATGCAGTTGGATTCGATGATACCTCTGACGCTGCTATTGGCTCCACTGTGACAGTAAACACTCGGGAGACATCCCCTTCCATGACCGTGCATTTGGTTGTGACAGGCCCGGTTATGGCTGGAGCGGCCGGAGCCGATGCTGCGGCAGGCATCTCCTTCTTGGGTTTCTCTTCTTCCTTCTTCTTCAAGGGGATATCGATGCGTGGCTTCCCCGATAAAAGTCGGATACCCTCGTTGATTTCCAGCTTCTTTCCGGGAACCATGGCGGCCATCACGAGAAAAATATTTTTTTCTGTGACCGGCAGATTTCGTTCCTCCAGAGCTTTCCGGGCAGGCTCGATATTCTTCGGCGCTGCCTCAAGGGGATCTCCATCAAAGACCGGCATGTCGAGCTGTTCGGATGCGGCTTTGATCACTTCGGGATCAGAAGGCAGCGGAGTCTTGCCGAAATAGCCGAGAACAGCCCTGCCATAGCCAGGATCTATCTTTTTCCATCGCCCATACAAAACATTGTTGAAGGCCTGAAGCCAGTATTGCTGGCTTCCTGGAGTAACACTCGTCCATGCGCCTCCGGCCTCCACGACCACCGGGAATTCCGACAAAACCTCTCCGTATTTGTCCAGTATTCCGGCCTTGACCATCATGTGCACATTGGGACCGATGGCACCGCCGGGCATCGGGAATCCTAGGACGCGTGGGTCCGGTGTGGTCGTGGTGGGATTAAACGCGTAATCCTTCATAAGCTCGTTTAGCATATTCTCTATCTCTATCATCTTGGTCGGATCGATATCCAGAGTGTATCCCGTTCCCTTTAAAGCATGGGCCATGGAGCGGACGTCGGGTTGGACGGTCCCGCTGGCCATGGGCCGGACCGAAAGATCGATGCCATCCACTCCCCCAGCCACACCTGCCATGTAGCAGGCCACGGCTGTGCTGGCCGTGTCGTGAGTGTGCTGCCAAAGGAGCATCTCAGGGGGCATGATTTTTTTCAAACCCACCACCGTATCATAGATGGTTTTGGGATCCGTTGTTCCGCTGGCGTCTTTCAGGCATATGCTGTCGATATGAAGGTCACTCTCCAGAAGCCTCTTCCCTATGTCGGTATAAAATTCCGCTGTGTGCACCTTGTCAGAATGAAACGGAAGTCCCATAAGGGCGATGCAGACCTGATGATGCATCTCCGCTTCCACGATGGGTTTACCGGTTTTGATAAGGTTTCGGACATCGTTCATGTAATCAAAATTCCTGTCCCATGTGGTCCCGTTTTCTTTCATCAGCTTGGCCTGGAGTTTCAATCCCTCAGGTGACTGTGTGGTCAGGGTTACCCCTGAAACGGACCGGGTTAGAATCTGAAGATCGACATCCGGGCCCACCTCCTCTCGCATGGTCTTCATATCATCGAAGGGATCCTCACCCAAGTAGAAATAGGGTGCTTGATAGCGGGCCCCACCGCCAAACTCAAAATGGTGTATCCCGGCCTCGGCTGATGCTTTCATGGCGGGGAGGATATCCTGGAGACGAACCTTTCCGCCGAAGGAACTCTGGAGTCCATCGCGGAAGGGCATAAACATGACGCGAACTGTTTTGGCTTTTTCAGTAAATATCATTTTTGCCCCTCAATTTTTGTGATTTTAGTCCCGGGAAAGAGACTCTGGACCGCCGTTGTGACGGCAACGAGCATGGCTGCATCTACTCCGGCTCTTTTCTCAGGAAAAATAAGGATAATGATGCGCATCAATAAGGCAAGGATTGCGAGGATAAGGAAAACGATCAGAAAAGCTATGCCGCATATCAGGTATAATTCATTTGCTTCCATGGGCAAACTCCTTAATTGGTGTGATGAAACGAGTTGCTGATTCGAACCGAGGCAGTGAGGCCATGTTGACAAGCTAGTATAAAACGGCACTTGAGGCCTGTCAAGCACAGCTTGAATGATTTTTGCGAGTGAGTATCAATCTCCCTTTTGTCACTGGTTTTTTTTCTCCTTCAAGAAAGAGCTCGAGATTTTCACCAATATCTCTGACTATACCAGAAGCGATTTCTTTTTGTCCTTTTCCAGGGGTGTCGGATAAAATTTTAACACTCTGGCCTATCACAAGGGAACATTTCCTGTAGGAATCGAGGAGCTTTTGGTACTTGCCTTCGAGCAAGTGATTATAGTTATTATCCAAGCAGGCGAGAAGTCGCATCAGAACCTTTTTTCGGTTACTGATGGAGGAGTCCTGAACGAATTTTCTGAGCGAGGCGACTTTCGGAAAAAAAGGATCAGGCTTTACTCTCGGAGCTTTTTCGACATTCAACCCTATACCTAAGATGGCTGCGATGACGGTGTCTTCGCTGCTGAGTGTGTGGACGAGGAAGCCCGCTACTTTTGCCCCGTCGATGAGAACATCGTTGACCCACTTAATTTTTGCCCGACCTTCCAGGCCTTCCATAGCGTTTAAAGTTTCGATGAGAGATACGGCAGCCAGTACGGGAAATCCGATATGGTAGCCTTTAATTTTCTGTTTGGGGGCAAGATAGACTGATAGATGAATATTTCCTTCCGGAGCTGCCCAAGGACGTCCTCTTTGTCCATGGAACTTATGCCCTGACCCTGCCTGACAAATAATTCCATCAGGTAATTCAATGTTCCTTTGGCTCAACTGAATCAAATGATCAAAATGCGATGAGGGAGCCTTTTTTACTATAAAACCATAACTCCATCGTCCTTGGCACCTGCTCTGTCTTTTGTACACAGATTTTTCACAATAGAGCTCTTTCATCAAAAGGCCGAGATTCGGATCGGTTGTAGAGTAATCCACGGGAGCCCAATTCCCTTGGCTTGGAAGGATACTTTCCGCGTATTCTTTGTGATCTGTAAAGACAATCATATGTCAGAGCATAAGATAATGTACACATTTGTTCCTTTGTCTGCAAGAGGCAACTTTTCAAAGTTGAAAACATCGAGGAATATATCTAAAATCTTCATTGCGGCAAGGAAACTATGTTGCAATACAGTTTGGAAAAGAGGGCAAGCGAAGAAAAACTTAGATTTTATCTTGAATCGAGCACCCGTTTCAGATTCCCTTTCTATGACCCAGAGAATCCTTACAGGAAAAATGGACTTTTTGTGCATCTTGAAGAGACGCTCATGGAAACAGGGGAGAAGTTTCAGAATGACTATGGGGAAAACTTCGTTTCCATTAATTTACGTGGCAGCTGGTTGAGGGGCATCCCTTTGGAAGACGATGATATCGATCTTCTTTTCATCGTCCGCGATTTACCCGAAAAGGAGAGAGTTGTCATCCTGGAACACAGTCGGCAAACTCTGCGAAAAAAAAATGGAATATTCAAAGTATGCGAAGGAAAACAAGAGGATGGAATACAGGTTGACCCGATCACTTTTTTGAATTTGGAGCATGTGTCCACCACGATACATTCGTTTATGTACGGATTTAAGCAATTTCTCGAAGACAGCACAAGAAAGCAGCGTGATAATTACCAGGATTCTTTTTTCGGGTCCAGATTACGGGAAAAACTGATTACGTTTCTGAAAAGCGGAATACTCATCCCCTATGTTGGATGGATCTATGGAAAATGGAAAAAGAAAGAAGTCTTCACTGAACTATCAAAATATCTCCCGATCCCATCCGAGAAAACTGGCTTGTATGAAAAAGAAGAGATAGAGAAAACCAAGGAAATTCTCCGGCAAACATTTATTGCTCGAAATCTAATCTATCCCGCGATAAATTTAAAAGAATTCGTCAGTCTATCCGATGTCAATATCCTTGAGGTAAAAAAAGAGGCCATGGCTCTTTACAGGTCTCTTGAAGCGCTGGAAAGGATCTATGCCCGTGCTATCATGAATTACTTATACACATCAGCTATTGAGTTGAAATTATTTGGTAAGAGATTAATAAAAAAAAGAGTGATGAGATTTAGCGGTCACTACGACAAACTGGTCGACTACATCTTGCATGTCAAGTTTTGAAAGGATTTCGGCAGCGAAAGTTTATAGACGACATTTCATCTTTTTCGGGATAATTTCCCCTGTTTTGAAGTGGCAACTCAGGAAGATCAGCTATTTGACTGCCAATATTTGCTGTGATATATCTAACCTGAATAATCCAGGTATCTTTATATTTGGGAATAACTCATGAAGCGCCAACCTCTCAACTGGATATTCTGGATAGTCCTATTTGTCTTTTTGGTCCGTACCATCAATTGTGGCAGAGGGAAACCTTCGAGCGATCAAAAGATGAATGTTCTACTCATAACCTTGGATACCCTTCGTGCCGATCATTTGGGATGTTACGGCTACGCAAAAAACACGAGCCCCACACTGGATGCTCTTGCTTCCACCTCGATCGTTTTCGATCATGCCATAGCTCAGTCAGCCATCACACCTGTCTCCCATGCATCCATCATGACAGGGCTCAATCCCTACAACCACGATTTGCGCTCCCTCCATGGCGGAGTCAGCTATCAGCTTCCTGACAGCCGCCTAACCTTGGCAGAACTCATGGAGGCCAATGGTTATGCAACCGGCGGTTTCGTGAGCGCTTTTCCCGTAACGAAGCACTATGGACTTCACCAAGGTTTTGAGACCTGGGATGAGGAATTTCAAAAAAAAGACCAGGTGAAGATACTTTCGGAAACAGGAGTCGTAAATACAGGCACAGCTCAGCGAACATGTGACGTAACGACAGAGAAGGCGATAGTTTGGCTGAGACAGCATGCCGAGATGCCATTTTTTGCCTGGATTCATTATTTTGATGTCCACGATCCCATATTACTGCCTCCTGATGAGTACCTAAAAAGATTTTACCCCAAATCTCGAGATAAACCCGACATCCTGCGCTCTGTCTACGACGCGGAAATCGCCTTCATGGACGACCAAATCAATCTGATCTTGAAAGAACTGGAGGCCTTGAAAATCAGGGAGAACACCATCCTGGCCGTGCTCTCCGATCATGGAGAAGGGCTGGGCGATCATGATTGGTGGGGCCATAGCATACTGTATCAGGAGCAAATCCGGCTCGTTTTCATTCTATCTCTTCCCGGAAGAAGAGAGGGCGTCCGTGTTTCTTCTCTTGTAAGAAGCATCGACCTCGTTCCCACTCTTCACGAGCTGCTCAACTTAAATACCACAGGAAAAAACGTCTTTGATGGAAAAAGCCTTCTCGAAATGATGGATGAATCGGAAGCTCCACCACGAATCGCCTACAGTGAATCCATCAACGATTTGACTGCATACTACGATTCCCAAATGCAGAATGAATCACTGTATGCTATTTCGGACGGGCGTTGGAAACTTATTCTTCACAGAGAAAAATCAAATGACAAAGGAGTTGAGCTCTTCGATTTACAGGCGGATCCTCATGAACTGACAGATCTCTCCGAAAAACACCCTGAAGTAAGCGCTCAACTTCGGAATCAACTGGATAAAATGCAGGCAATCTTGCAGGATCCTCCACGGCCTGCCATGGATGAAAAAACAAAAGAGCGGCTTAAATCATTAGGGTACATCAAGTAATTTCTCTGCATATCCTAACTCTGCCATTCGTGACGGATCTTGACAAATTTACTTTTAAATAAACAGGAATAAATTAAAGAAAGTCGAAAATAATTTAAACACGAGGAGGAGGGAATGGATTTTAAAAAAATTATGGCATCCCCATTTGGAATTTTAGTCTTCCTTGCTTTTGCCTTTTTGGCTTTTGCCTATCCTACGATATTTCCGACTGGAACCACCATTTACAAACCGGATGAATGTTACAACAGCTATATTTTAATCTCGGATCATGCTTCTTTGGGCAATCATCCATCGGCCAAAGTTAGGGCAAAAAGCGAGATCACCGGCGATGTTCGTCTTATCGACATGAACGGCACTGTGGTTCACACATGGAAAGTCGCTCCTCACTTTAATAAACGATGCCGGCTGCTGCCCAATGGACACCTGCTTTATGTCGGACCAAATGAAACACTTTTCGAATACGACTGGGATGGCAACATCGTGTGGACCCATGAGGGGATCGATTCCATGAATGACATGCGCTGGCTGCCCAACAACAATAGGTTGCTCGTTGCCCATGAACCGCTGCCTGAAGAATATCAGAAACAGGTAAAAGATGTGGAAATTTTTCCCTGGTGGCCGCTCCGAAAAAGAGGAAGCGAAGAAAAGCAATTGGGGGGTGATATCTATGAGATCACACCGGACCATAAAATCGTGTGGGAGTGGCATGCTTACAATCATCTGGACCTGAACAGGTTTTCGCCGGTCACCCCAGAAGGAGACTGGCTTCACATGAACACGATTTCCCCGATCCCGGAGAACAAATGGTACGATGCAGGAGACAAGAGATTCAAACCAGGCAATATCTTGATAAACCCGAGAAATATCGACACTCTATACATCGTGGACAAGGAGACAAAAAAAATCGTGTGGGAGTGGACCCACCACTACAAAGGTGGATTGGCCCACTGTCATGAACCGGAAATGATAGAGAAAGGGTTGCCAGGTGAAGGAAATATCATCCTTTTCGACAATTCGCTCTTTCCCCGTCACAGGACTCACTGCGGACAAACCTTCATCATCGAATTCAATCCAGTCACCAAGAAGATCGTCTGGAAGTACGAGACTGAGGGGTACGCTAATATTAAATTCTTCAGCAAAACAATGGGCACGCAAAAAAGACTTTCCAACGGCAACACGTTTATCGCCGAGGACAACACAGGGAGGCTATTCCAGGTAAAACCGGATGGCGAGATAGTCTGGGAGTTTGTGAACCGAGGTGGGACATGCCGTCCCTTCCCGGTCGCCTATGATCACTGCCCCCAAACAAAAGCACTGTCCAAACCTCCCGAGCTAGCTGTGACACCGCCGAACAACATGGAATGGCACATCAAACCCGATATATATCGAGAGAAAATCAACTAGAGCAAGGAGAGAATTTTTCCGTTTTGACTCGCAAAATTCTCTGTGATATAAGCATTTTCTGATGAAAGCGATAAGCTCCTTCTACCAGCGGTATATCGTCCTTTTCAATCTCCTTTTTTTGCTGATTTTTCTGTATTTGTTCCTGTTCAGCCTGGAATTGATGGGAACATCGCTCAAGATGTTCGGGAAGGGCTTGGCAGAAACCTTGATCGCAACCACCACCAATCCATTGGTGGGTTTATTCATCGGAGTTTTAGCGACCTCCCTCATTCAATCCTCTTCGACAACGACATCTATCGTCGTAGGATTGGTAGCCGGCGGGGCACTGAACGTGACCAATGCCATCCCGATCATCATGGGAGCCAACATCGGCACATCGGTAACGAATACCCTAGTCTCCCTGGCACAAATAAGACGAGAAACAGAATTCAGGCGGGCACTATCTGCCGCCACCGTGCATGATTTCTTCAACGTTTTGGCCGTTCTGGTGATTTTTCCGCTGCAGTATTTCACCAATTTTCTGGGAAATGCGGCCACATTCCTGGGAGATAAATTCCAGAACATCGGCGGCCTGGAGTTCTTGAGCCCTGTCAAGGCATTGACCAAACCTCCTGCCGAAGTTTTGAAGGAACTGCTCGGAAGTTTTCCCTGGATTCTTCTGGTTTTATCTTTGATTCTGCTGATTTTTGCCCTCACCCGCATGGTAAAAGCTTTAAAAGTCTTGGTGGTCAAAAAAGCTGAGGCCTGGTTTGATCGGTACCTGTTTAAAACAGCCTTCAGGGCATTGCTTGTGGGATTGTTGCTGACAGCCATGGTCCAGAGCAGCTCGATCACGACCTCTCTGGCTGTCCCGATAGCGGGCGCGGGTTTGTTGACATTGGCACAGATCTTCCCGTATACCCTAGGAGCAAATATCGGGACAACGGTCACAGCAATTCTGGCTGCCCTGGTATCAGGAAATCTGTCTGCGATCATCGTTGCCTTTTCCCATCTGTTGTTTAATATATCCGGCATCATCGTCTGGTGGCCGTTCAAGTATATCCCCATTTCGATGGCCAAGAAATTCGCAGGGATCGCTGTGCGTCACAAGATCATTGCAATCCTTTATATCGTCATCATCTTTTTTCTTATACCCATAATTTTGATTGCTATTTTAGGATAAGGAGAGATTTCCATGTTTAAAAAATGGCTGGCGATTTTCAAAAAGGATACATTGATGGACAGGGCATACGAGCGATCCTTCGATATGCTAGCCATCACGATGGCCATGTGTAGGGAAGCCAGGGTTTCCCTAAGGCAAAGAGAAGACAACGAAATCGACCTATCGGTAAAAGACAAGGACAAAGAGGTCAACAAATACGAACGTGAAGTACGGCGCATGGTGTTCAATCATCTCGCCGTGCAAGGAACAGCAGACTTGCCATCGGGACTGGCCTTAATCAGCATCATCATCGATATCGAACGCCTCGGAGATTATGCCAAGAATATGGTCGAGCTCGCCATGGATCATCCCGGCAAGCTTCATGGTGGACAATTCGAAGAAGAGATTATCCGCATCGAATCGGCAGTGGAAGACAATTTTATCCAAACAAAAAAATGCTTCGAAAAGGGGAATGCGGATTTCGCCCTCGAACTCCTGGACAAATATGCCTGGGTCAACGATATCTGTGATGAAATCGTCGTAGATGTCGTAAAAGAAAAGGATGTGAATATCCGCCCGGGCGATGCGGCGGCGCTTGTCATTTATGTCCGCTGGCTCAAACGGATCAACTCTCATCTTCGTAACATTACGACCAGCGTCAGCAATCCGTTCGACCGCATTGGCTTTCAGCCCAAAAAAAAATAGCCAAGATATCTATTCCAACGGAATCAAAACCGGTAATGAAGGGATACCCAGAATTTTGTCGTATCCGAGGCATGGCTATCCGCATTATATCCGGCAAATTTCAGCAGAACATCCAGCCTCTCCAACACTGTCATCTGAGCCATCACATCCAACTCCGATCCATAACGGATGCTGTCATTGTCAGACCTAAAATCATGATAGACAAGTTTCAAAACCAGCGGGCGTTGGAGGACTTCCAAGTTGGCACCAGCCAAAAAATAGATGTCCTGAATACCATTCAGCGGCGTGGCTAAAAATTTATCGGCCCATCCGTTAAAGGCATGTAGGGTCGCAAACGGTGTCGAAAATCCGTATTTTCCATCCCCCCCAAGCACCTCATAACCGACCTTTGCCGTAAACCTTGTCCAGTTGCACCCCAGCTCCAAAAATCGATATGTGGCGCGGATAAATTCCGATCCCTGTTCGTAATCATGTTGTGTGGCTAATTCTAGTGCATACAAAACCGTTATATCATCGGCAATCCCATAATTGCCAGCAAAGCGTAATCCAAAGTTTTGATGGGAATTATCAGGATTATTATTGTTATCGAAAAAATGGGCATAAGCACTGAGACCACCCAGGAAAAACTTATAGTTCACATGGAAGACAAAGGCATCGAGATCGATGTGACTCAAGCGGCTGTGGTGTGCTCCGAAAATGCGGTTGACCCTAGAAAAGTACGAAAGGATAAATGTGAAATCCTGGAGGGATGTGTTGACGAATTTGAACGCGTCGAATGTTTGCTCGTTCTGTCTCCATCCCACATTCCCGATGAAACGGGCATTATCCAAAATGATCTTCTGACGACCCAAACGGAAGGCAAAATTGGCTATCCCGGTGTAATCGAGATAAGCCTGGTTCAATTCGGTATCATCAGGATCCGCCACCACGGGATACTCAATCTTTCCGTTGTCTGTGCTGTTGTAATCCCCAAATCCGACGACATGAATGGTCTCCAGGTCTAAATGGAGATGAAATCCATAAAAATCCTTGGTGGTATACCCCAACCTTAACCGCAGAGTCGAGGCGGTTGCATTGTTGTCCAATCCATCCTGATCCACGAATTCAAAACGATATCTTGCATCCAATGAAACTTTACCGTATTCAATGGTCTCCCTCAAATCATCTGCTGCGGATGTCCCCTGCAAAAACAAAAGAACCAGACCAAAACCGATTAATTTTTTCATGCCCATCTCATTCCTCACAAAATATAGTCAATATAATCATCACACACTACTCCAGTGTATTCATCCCTCACTTCATGAACAGTTTCTTGTAGATTTCCTGGATTGTTCCGGATCGGATGCCCTTTTTCAGGTCTTCTGTCGACTGGCTTAGCCAAGAATGCATCAGATCTGTCTGGAGCAAGTTTTCGATATAGGCAGTTATTTCAGGATCTTGGTACTCCAGGGCTTCGGGGATAAATTTGAAATAAAAATGTTGGGCCACCTCGTAAATCCCGTGCCACCATGTATAATCCGGTCCCATCATCGCCGCCCCATGACGCGCCCTTCGTCCTTCATGATGCCACAACTCCCAAAATGTCCATTCGATTTTGTTGGAAAAACTCGCGGGATTTTTGAACAATTTTTTATCCCTTAACATACTGATGACCTCGCTTGCAGGCCGTGCGAATTTTTCGTTGTACAGGTTCACCAGAGCATCAAACTGGTAGTAATGATTCTTTGCAAATCTTTTCCCATGACAGGCTCCACATACATCCAGCATGTTCGACCGTTTCTTTTCCCAATCATCCTTTTTTTTCGATAGGATCGGGCGTAGGGTCCAGGAAATTCTCTGTCCTACGTCATGGGTCAAAGCCTGCTTCTGGGTGGCAGACATATGACAGGTAGAGCATGTCGGAGCAGCAGCGTAATCCACGCCAGCGACCCAACTCTCTGCATTCAAATTCATCTTATCGATATTGGTGTAATAGACATTCCCATGTTTGGACTCTTCGTAAACCTCTTTTTGAGGGTGGTCCGGACCCAGGTGACACTTGGAGCACACTTCGGGCTGCCGAGCCTGTGCTTTGGAAAAGGCGTGACGTGTATGACAAGCAGAGCACGTTCCCTTGGATCCATCGGGATTCAACCGGCCGATCCCGGAGTTCGGCCACGTTTCTGCCGACAATTTATTGCGCGATTCTGGATCGATTTTCACCTTGGCGCCATGACAGCTTTCACACCCTGTTATCACGGCAGGACTGCCTCCGGCCACATAAGCGAGATAGGCATCATTGGAATCCAAAATTTCTCCGGCTGTGGCATGATAAGAATTGCTAACTTCCTCTGACTCGGTATCATGACAATTCCCACAATCTTTCGGTGTGACCAACGTAACCACATAAACCTTGTTGTGCAAAAAAGCATCCGGATCATTCTCCTCGGCACCATGACAATCGATACAAACCACATCATTCTCAGCATGTTTCGAATCCGCAAATTGTTTGAATAATCCAGGAGTTATTTTTTTATGGCATTCGAAACATTTGTTCTCGGTACCCTGTTGGATTCCAAACATTACGGAATTGGCACAGAAAAAAGCAAAAATCAATAAAATAGAAAAACGAATGAATTTTTTCATATCCATCTCCGATTGAACTGCAAAAAGACTTTTCTTGTAAGCATAAATGCTTATAATCTTGATGCCATGTTAATACAGAATAATTTGAGGGTCAAGAATTGACCCTTTTGTCGTGTTGTGCTAAAAGCTTGTTAGGTTAATATGAGAGGAGTAAATCAATGAAAAAATGGACTGTAATCCTTTTGGCTTGTGTCGGTTTGTTTTTGCTTGCGGTCAAGGGTCCTGCGATCCCATCGACCGCGAATATCAACGAGGACATTCTTCCTGCGATAGAATCCTGTACTAGCGTCATCGTCGGAAAATTGGCCTCTGTCGATGGTTCGACAATGACCTCGCACTCCTGCGACAGCAACACAGACAGGACTTGGATCAACATCGTGCCGCACAAAAAGCACAAACCAGGAGACATGACCCCTGTTTTTCTTCAATCCAAAAGAACAAAGGGACCGAAGGACCGGCCCCTCAAAAAAGGGGAAATCCCTCAAGTGGCCGAAACCTATGCCTTTATCAACACGGCCTACCCTTGCATGAACGAACATCAACTGGCGATTGGAGAAACGACATTCGGTGGGAAGAGAGAGCTTCGGAGCAAGGAGGGGATCATCGACTGCCCCGAACTCTACCGGCTTGTTCTCGAGCGGGCGAGAACTGCCCGCGAAGCCATCCGGATCGCCGATGAACTGACCAAAACCTACGGATATAACGATTACGGCGAATGCTTCACGTTTGCTGATCCCGAAGAAACATGGCATTTCGAAATTCTAGGACCGGGGGAAGGCAATAAGGGTGCTGTCTGGGCTGCGGTTCGCATCCCGGACGATCATGTCGGAGTGTCGGCCAACGCCAGCAGAATAAGGCAAATCGATGTCAACGACCCGAAAAACTACATGGCCTCGGACAATGTCTTCTCTCTCGCCCAGGAACTGGGCTTTTGGGATCCCGAAAGCGGCAAACCTTTCGAGTTTTGCTATGCCTATGCTTCCCGTCGCAGCATGGGATGCCGACGACGGGAATGGCGGGTGTTAAGTCGGATTGCGCCCTCACTTAATTTGGATCCGAACGGCGAAAATTTTCCGATGTCCGTCAAACCTGAGAAAAAACTATCGGTTCAGGATGTGCTGGAAATTTTCCGCGATACCTATCAGGATACACCCTTTGACATGACCCGGACTTTGACCACGGTCGACCGGCAGGGGAACACCGTTAAAAGCCCGGTAGCCAATCCCTTCATGAATTCAGATCTGATGAGACTCCTCAAAGTGCAACGTGAGAGGACGATCTGTTGTAAGGCAGCTACCTATCTTCAGGTCACACAAAGCCGGAGTTGGCTTCCCGATGCCGTCGGTGGTGTAGTTTGGCTAGGATACGACAATCCCGCCACAACACCCCATACCCCGTTCTATTGCGGCATCACCCGGATGCCGGATTCCTACATGGTGGACGGCCGGGGAGGATACCGCACGGACTGTGCCTGGTGGGCCTTCCGGAGAGTGAGTCAACTGGCACTCTTCCGCTGGCAGCCAATGAGCCAGGGAATCGCAAAAATCTGGACAGAAATGGAAAACAAGGCCTTTGCCGATCAGGCGAAAGTCGAAGAGGAAGCTCTGCTCCTGTATAAACAAGATCCAGAAAAGGCAAAAGCCTACTTGACAGATTATTGCATTAAGATGGCCGAAGATGCCGTAGCAGCTTACTGGAAATTGGGAGACGACCTTTGGGGAAGTTTCACGCGATATTTTTAGCTTAAACACCCGACGAGTATATTATCAAGTCCTCTCTCCTATTCATTCCCCCCTGTTTTCCATCGGAAAGAAAGGGAGGGAACGATTTGACAGAAAAATTTCCTGTGTAATAAAACCATTTATCCTTAATTCCGTAATGAAGAATAACCTAATGTTAAAAGTCAATATAAATATCCATCCTTTAATTTTTATCCTAACAATTTTCCTTTTTTGCCTTGCCAGCTGGGCACAAGAAAAACTTCCGCCGATTCGCCCGTACAAAACCGATACTCCACCCGTTATCGACGGGAAGCTCGATGAAACAGTTTGGCAGAAAGCCCCCCAAGTATCAGGATTTAAAACTTGGGTCCCCGATTATGGCAAGGATATGACCGAAAAAACAGAAGTCTATTGTGCCTATGATCGGGAGAATTTTTATGTGGCCTTTCGGAGTTTTGACAGTGAGCCCGACAAGATCAAATCATCGGTCACAAGCCGTGACAACATCAACCCGGATGATTGGGTGTGTGTGAACCTGGATTCCTTCAACGATCAACAATCCCTTTACACGATCTACTGCAATCCGATGGGAGTTCAAGGGGATGCGAAGGCAGAGGGAAATCAAGAAGATTTCAACGTGGACATCGTGTGGTACAGCGAAGGAGAAATCAACCAACAGGGCTACACGGTCGAAATGCGGATTCCCTTCAAGAGCATCCGTTTTTCCCGAAACGAACCAGTGGAAATGGGAGTGATTTTCGAACGAAAGATCAGCCGTCTCACGGAATTAGGGACTTACCCTCCTCTGGATCCAGAACAGGGCCCGAATTTCTTCACGCAAACGGTTACCCTTCTATTCGAAGATATCAAACACTACACACTGTTTGAGGCTATTCCGGCAGCGACTTTCAGCCAGCGAAGCGAATTGGAGGAAGGAAGATTGAAATCTGACAAGGGTGTCGGGGATCTCAGTTTGACAGCTAAGTATGGGATCACATCCCGTCTCATCTTCGACGGCACGATCAATCCCGACTTTAGCCAGGTGGAAGCCGATGCCGGACAGGTGGATTTCAACTTGCGATATGCCCTGTTTTTCCCCGAAAAGCGTCCTTTTTTCCTCGAAGGATTGGAGAAGTTCCACTTCGGGGGAAATCACAGCGGAGATCCTCTCCAGGCTGTGGTGCACACCAGGACGATCGTCGAGCCGCTATTGGGTGCAAAACTCACAGGAAAGATCGGTGCCAAGAATACGGTCGCTACCATCTATGCTATGGATAAATTGCCGGATGACGATCCTGTTGACTATGCCCACGTTGGCATTTTCCGTTATAAACGGACCTTGGACAACGACAGCTTCATCGGTGGATTCTATACCGGACGAGAACGGGAAAACGGACACAACCGCGTGTTTGGGCTGGATGGGCAGATGAGGATAAACAAGTCCAGCATTTTGGGCTACCATGGCTTCCTGTCCTCGAGCAAACAGGATACACATTCATCTCAAGAAGATGGGCATGCCCTAGGCCTTCACTATTTCTATACCACCCGGAATTGGATCATCATGCTGGGTCTCCAGGACTTGGCAGAAGACTTCCACACTGAAACAGGATATGTCACCCGGACAGGAATCACCCGGTTCCGCTCCGGGATCATGCGCATGTTCTACCCCCAATCCGGTATTATAAAGAGGTTTGAGCCTTTGATCCACAGCAGCCAGATCTATGATAAGCCGAGCGGCCTTTATGAAACGAATAATGCGTTGGACATGAGATTTCTTCTCCCGAGAAGCACGATGATTCTGTTCGGGTACCGCTACTCAACCGAGGTTTGGCAAAAAGAACGGTTCAGCACAAACCGAGCCAGGTTTATCGGATCGAGCCAGATCACGAACAAGCTTCATATCAGTTTGAACTACTTTTACGGGAATAAAATCCGGTATGTCGAGAACCCCTACCAGGGAAAGGGAAACGATGTTATTGCATCTCTCACTTTTTTGCCTCTGGGAAAGCTTCATCTGGAACTCAGTCTGCTTTATTCTGATTTCACCAGGAAATCGGACTCGAAAAAAGAAATCGACTACACAATCATCCGCAGCAAAAACACGTTCCAAGTTAATAAATATCTTTTTTTCCGGGCTATCGTGGAATACAATTCCTTCCGGAAACAAATGATAACCGACTTCCTTGCCTCGTTTACTTACATCCCAGGAACCGTTATCCACATCGGTTATGGTTCTCTGTACGAAAAGATAAGATGGGAGGAAGGGGATTACAGGCCCTCTGATAACTTCCTGGAAACGAGGCGGGGATTTTTCTTCAAAGCCTCTTACTTGTGGCGGCTGTAAAAACTCAAGACTCATCCCCAAAAAAGATATCCTGGACTTCTTGAGGAGGCGGCGGTGTCCATCTGCTTGCCAGGACAAAAAGGATCAGGGAAACCATCGAACCGAAGATGGCGGGCCATATCCCGGCAATCCAGTTATCCAGCGTTTGATATTTCAGGTACCCCAAGATATACCAGAGAACACAGCTCAAAGCTCCGCCTATCATCCCGGCAATCCCGGCCTGCTTGGTCGCCCGCGGCCACCAAAGACCCAAAAGAAACGGAAAAGTAAAAGCGGAGGCCATCAAACTGAAGGACATTGTGACGATCCACAGGATGGCTGCCGGCGGCTTGAGGGCCACAAGGAGTGCCAGGATTCCAGTAACGAGAGTGACCAAACGCGCAATCCGGAGTCCTTTTTTTCGATCGACATCTTTTTTCATGTACCGGGCATAGATGTTTTCCACCACAAGGGAACCGGCCAGAAGAAGGATGGAATCGATGGTGGACATCATGGCACCCAATACAGCCGCAATGATCACGCCCCCGACAATCGGAGGCAAAAGCTGGGACACCATCGTGGGAACAGTCAAATCAGATCTTTCGATCGTGGGAAGCAAAACTCCGCCGGCAATGGCAACCAGAGTTGCGGACAGATAGATGAAACTCTGAAAAAGAACGGAATACACCATGGCTTTTTTCAGTGTCTTATCATCTTCTGGGATTAGGAATCGGGTAACCGACGCGGGAGAACCGCCGATCTGAAAAAATCCCCAAACGATAAAAGCGGATACCACCCATAATGCCGGCATTTTTCCGAGGAAGGAGATGGCGCCCGGGTTGAGCTGGGCATATTGCTGGTGCATTCCGGCAAAACCTCCGGCCGCATGAACCGCCACAGGAGCCAGAATGGCAAAGCCCAGGATCATGATCAATCCCTGGATCAAATCGGTCCAGGCAACGGCATACATGCCTCCGAGAACCGTGTACAGGATCACGATGCCTCCGAAGATAAACAAGCCAATGAGATAGGGCGTTCCCAGCAAAACTTCGAATATATTTCCAGCCGCCTTCAACTGAGCGGCAATCATCGGGATGAAGGCCACGAGCATGATGAAAGTGCAGATCAAACCAGCGGTTCTGCTGTAGTACCTGGCTTCGAAAATATCGACCAATGTCACGCTTTTGGTCCGGCTGGCTACTTTTCTCAGCCTATTTCCCAAAAGGATATAAGAAAACCACGGCGCCGCGGCCGAGGACACTGCTGCTGGCGTGAAGTTGTATCCCAGGACCTTTTCGGTCCCCACAGCCCCCATGTACGTGCTTCCGCTCATCTGGGTGGCGGAAAAAGAAAATCCCACCGTAGCAGGCCCCAGTTTCCCTCTGGCTATAAAGTAATCCTTTTTGGATCGGACCTTTCTGTTGAACCAAAAACCTAAACACAGCATCAGGACAAAGTATAAACTGAGGATAATAAGATACTGCGTGGATAGGTTCATTTATCAGTTTTCACATAATAAATCGCAGCAGCGATGATATAAGCGTACCCAAAATAGGCCAAGATCCACACACCCCAATCCAGGTTCGCAGGTCCTGGAGGCCACTTCAAAAGAAGCATGATACTTCCACCTACAAGAAAGATCGCCATCAGGAAAATGGAGACAACTGGAAGCTTTACTTTTTTAATGACAACCCCCTGTGATCACTGCCACACGTCTTCGAGAATCCGGAGTATGTTTTTTCCCATGACCTTGGCGATCTCCTCATCGGAGTAATCGTTTTTCACCAACCACCTGAGGATGTTTTTGGATCCTTCGGTCGGATTTTCGATTCCCTTGACAAAGTCAACCTCCTCGAAAGAAGGAGGCTCTGTTTGATCCTCCCCTCTTCCCTGATGGGACTGGTCGATGGACAGGGCTTCAGCGAACACGTGGTGCAAACCCACATGGTCGCCGTAGAGAGTATCCGGTCCAAAGGCCAGGTGTTCTATGCCCACCAAATCCTTGATGTATTCGAAATGCTCCATGAAGCCTTCGATATTATGATGCGGATTCTTCTGGGTCAGGGTTGTATGGGGAGCCGCTTCGATCCCGATCACACCACCCTTGTCCGCACAGGCTTTGAGGACCGAGTCGGGGGCCAGCCTTTTGATATTCCACAAGCTTCGCGCACCGGTATGGGTCAGGAAAATGGGCTTTTGACTGGCGCGGATGACATCGAGAGTGGTCTGATCGCTGGAATGAGAGCAGTCGATGGCCATCCCCACCTTGTTCATTCTCTCCACAGCTTGGTAGCCGAAGCTGGTCAGGCCGCCATCACGCGGTTCGCGGAGACCGGTGCCCAGCTGGTTGGACTCGCTGTAAGTGATCCCCATAACACGGACACCGAATCCATACAGGATCTCGATCCGGTCCAGTTCATTTTCGACCATGGCGGCTCCTTCTTGGGCACAGATCAGGGCCACCTTGCCTTCCTTGTGGGCATCAAAAATGTCCTCCACCTTTTCACATTTGATCACGAAATCCTGGTGAGCCAGGTCACACAGCCGCATCCCCATGTCATAGATAACATCGCTCCACTTCCACCCGTGTTTGGAAGTTATCATGGCAGTGCCGTCCATGAAATTGTCAAAAACGACATCCCAGTAGGATTCAGCGAGAGCTTTGAAAGCCGTGAATATCCTGACCTCCTTTTCATAGGCCATGGTCTCCCGGATATCGGCTGGAAATAGGTGGGGATGCTCGTGGAGAGAGATCATGATGAGTTTTTCTGCCAGCTCTCTCTCCCGTTTTTCTTGCTCTTCAGATAGAGGAATAAGAAATGGTTCAAAGGTACTCTCCCCGGTCAGAAGCTGAAATTCTTTGAAGTCCTTTCCTTTTTCAAGATAATCGAAAGATTGATAGCCTGAGTACTTTTTATTTATTCCCATGATATACCCTCACTCCTCCTGAATTATTAATTCAAAATGCCGATTTTTTTAAACATTTTTCAAAAAATAAATTTCATATTCTTTTTTATTAAAAATCGGCATCTCTCACCTTTCAGGCCAGCCGATCTCACCACATCGGCTTTGTCTTAGCCCATTCGCGGTATTTTAATACAGCTTCATAGGCCACTGCCTTGCCGTTGTAGCAATCTCGACTGGTTAATAATCCAGGTCCTCTTATTTTATATGGCTAATTATTTAAAATGCCAAAGCTTATGCTTTTCTTGTTGGAAAAGGATAAGCTTTCTTGCTCTGTGACAGATCGGCATGCACCAGTCCCTCCAAAACTGTCAAGGATACAAGCGCAGGATTGACCACAGGGATACCCAGGGATTTCTGCATCGTTTCCGACACACCCATGAAAGCCATGCTCATGCAGCCAATTGCGATGACATCGGCGCTATCCTCATCGATGGCTTTTTGAGATTCTTCCCTCATCCGGCTGGTCGTGGCTTCGACGTTTTGTCTCAGTTCAAGAACCGGGATATTCACCGCCCGCACCGATGCCAATCTTTTGTCCAAGCCCACCATTCTGGCCAATTTTTTTAGCGACGGCACCACAGAATCCAAAACGGTTACAATCGAAAATTTTCGTCCAAGCAAAGATGCGATATGCATTGCGGTTTCCCCTGGGCCTACGACCGGGATACGCACCATCTCCCGCAGTGCATCGAGGCCGGGATCTCCAAAACACCCGAGGATTATTCCTTCATAGCCATCTTTCTCGGCCTGTATCGCCCTCTCTACGCTCCCCGGCACGGACAGATATTCTTCGTAAGCCGATTCGATCGAACTGGGACCAGATCCCAAATCTTTAATCTCGACAATCGTACCCTTCTGGGCATGGGACTGGAGGATTTTTTTCCGCCTCGACAGCTCTTCTGCTCCCTGCTCGGATTGAGCCAAAGTCCCCGGCACGATGTATAAAATCTTTATCATGACCTTGTCCTTTTGGGATTTGTGTATTGCTCGGCTATGATTTTTTCAAAAAAAGGGAGGATAAGTCAAATGGTGTTGACGATGCGGTATTCATACACACACATCTCATTGTCTTTTTCGAGGATGTAGAGCCGGTCGCCGTCTATCTTCACCCTGTCTGCAAAATGAGCAAGAGGAATTTCTCCCAGGAATTCGCCGCTTTTGTCGAACACATGGAACACAAAGGCATCGGTTTTGGGACTTTCGCTTGTTTTTAAAGTATCTGTGGCTTCCAGCTGTCCCTCGGCATCTGCAAAATGAATGGTGACCGGAAGCTCCTCGAAAGTCAGCTGGCGATCAAAGCTCAAAACCCAGATTCTTTTTTTTGCATCGACCGCAAGACTTTTGGACACAAAATTCAGTTCCGGAAGCTCGATCTGCCTGGGTCCAACCTGCCGTTTGATCTTCTCGATTTTTTCAGAAATTCCATAATTGAGAGGTCTGTCTATGGTCATACGCAGAGTCCCATCTGGCGTGTATTTCTCTATTTTATTCCGGGTCGCATAGGCAAGGTAAAGGTTATCTTCATCATCGACCGCAAAAGAGATGCGATTGAAATACCGATAGCAATCCCAATCTTCGTACAACTTTTGTGTACCGGCTGTCCTGAGTATTTGTCCGTCTTCATCAACAATCTGAAGCAAACCCGGGTAAGATTCTTGACTGAAAAAAAGCCCCCTGGTTAAAACAGATTCACCCGAGCTCAAAAGGGCTATCTCCCCTGTAATTTTCATTGTGGCGATATTCTTTATCTCATTCCCTTCAGGGGAAAGAACCTTCAAACGATTCGTCGATCTGTCCGTGATATACATCTGGCCTTCGTTATCAACAGCAACGCCACCCATGATCTGGAATTCACCCGGCCCCTGACCTTTTCTACCATTGGAAACCAAAAATTCACCATCTGGAGAATACTTCTGGATGCGGTGATTCCCAGAATCCGCTACATAGACATTCCTGTTTGAATCGAGCGATATGTCGAACGGTTTGTATAATTGTCCGAATTTACGAACAAACTCCAACTTGACTTCGGGATCCTCTGTCCATTGCGATGTTGTGTTGTGGACGTGTTTTACTCCATCTATCACGTCCACAACAGCTGTCGATTCCCGTTTTTCAAGAGCTTCCCCAGAAATATTTTCATCCGATGGGGTAACTCGATCACCATTGCCACAAAAAAGGCAGAAAAAAACCAAACAGGATCACAGCCCTGTGTAAACGCATGAACTTCCTCCTGACATTTTTTCCATTCTAAGATAGTATTACGACCCGAATGCTTTTTGTGTTTATCCCTTCAAGAATCGCTTTTAAACCATTCTATGGCTTTGTTCAAAATACGGTTGTAAACTTCCCTTTCGGGAATATCGTATGACTTGGGCACTTTGAAGGAATGATCTCCCCCTTCTATGACTTCCAGAGCCCAGGGAATTTTCAATCCGCCTAATACATTTTTCAGCAATTCGAGATCGCACAGGGAATCTCGAGTTCCGGCAAAAAAAAGCATCGGGACTTTTATGCCGGGAAGGTGGGCATCCCGGAGTTTTTTCTTTTGGCCAGGAGGATGCAAGGGATACCCCAATAGAATCAGACGACCCACAGGCAGCTTTCCTTCGGCAACAAGCTGAGAGGCTATCCTCCCGCCCATGGACTTGCCAGCAGCGAAAATCTTTGCGTGCGAAAAACCCGATTCTTTTCGAAAATATTCGAAAACCGAGACCCAGGTCTGATCCAATTTTTTGGGAGGATCCGGTGCTTTTTTCCCTTTCTCTTTGTAGGGGAAATTGAAACGCATCGCGAGATAGCCTGCATTTGCGAGGCCCTCTGCAAAAGAAACGAGCATTGGATTGTTCATATCATTCCCGGCACCGTGGGCAATGATAACCCCACTTCCCTTCTCTTTTTCAAAGTTCTCAGGAATAGAAAGGATACCGGATACCCTCTCATCTTCTGCTAAGGGAATGGTCACTCTTTTGTTCTTCATAACATCACCCGCAAGATTTTTCCCAGAAAATTTCAAAAATTTGAATAGAAAACAAACAATAAGATATCATATGGTGCGGAGGGAAAACATGGGAAGAACAAAATTTTTAATATTCGCGATTCCTTTTTTGTGTATCCTGTTTTGTGTCGCCGGAGAGGCTAGCCCGAAGTTGTGGCCCCCTTTGAAACCTTACAAAACCGATTATCTCCAGGTTTCACCTCTTCATAAAATCTTTTATCAATTGGGTGGAAATCCAGAAGGAAAGCCCGTGATGGTGATCCATGGCGGGCCAGGCGGGGGATGTTCACCGGATATGTTCCGGTTCTTCAATCCAAAAACATTCCACATCGTTCTCCATGACCAAAGAGGAGCCGGACAAAGCAAACCCTATGCCGAAATCAAAGAAAACACGATCCAGTATTTGGTCGAAGATATCGAAAAATTACGGACACACCTCGGTCTCGGCAAGGTTCTTTTATTCGGAGGATCCTGGGGTTCCACTCTCGCACTCGCTTATGCGGAAACCTTTCCCCAGAATGTTTCCGGTATGGTATTGCGAGGTGTCTTCACAGCCACCGAAGCGGAAATCGACCATTTCTATCACGGAGAAACAGCCAGATATTTCCCGGAAAATTATCAACGGCTCCTCGAACACATCGACAATCCCGAAAAAAAGAACTATCCGGCACAACTACTGGAAAAAATCCAAAGTTCCAACCCAACCACAAGGCAAAAATACGCTCTGGCCTGGGCCAAATACGAGATTAAAATGGCGGTCCTTCAAATTCCAGATAAAGTGGTGGATGACATCTTCAAGGAATGGAATCCTTACGATTTTGCCCTTCTCGAAAATTACTACATGGCGAACAATTGTTTTTTGCAAGAGGGGCAATTGCTGAATAACGCCGATAAGCTGAAAGACATCCCGATGACGATCGTCAACGGACGGTATGATGTGATTTGCCCCCCGATCACAGCCTTTAAGCTGCACAAAAAACTGCCGCACTCCAAACTCATCATCGTGGAAAGGGCTGGACATTCGGCTAACGTGGAACCGCTGAGGACTTTTCTCGTCAACGCTGTAAAAGCTTTCGAATAACCCTATGTTTTGATACGGGCTTTGGATTTTTTCTCAAGGGTGAGTGATACTTCGCGTTCCTCAAATGTGAGAGCGATGATACCTTCAGGACACTTGAGTTCACACTGTCCGCAGCCGATACATTTGGCCTCGTCGATCCGGGATTTTTTATTCACGACAGATACGGCCTTTACTGGACAATATTTGATACATGTGCCACACCCCGTGCACAAGGATTCATCCGGGATTTGTGCCACATAATAACAACGGGCACGCATCGGGATCAATCCCCGGCTGTAGGAACCGATAACACCACAGCAGTCCCAGCAACAATTGCATATGCCAATTTCAGGTTCATCGAGATCCTCCCGTTCATGGAAGACCTGGTGAATGGCACCTTTTTTTTGGACATCTTTGATGATATCCAGGGCTTCTTCCTTGCTGATATACCGGGCAATCCCGTAATTGACCGTATACCTTGTGATTCGCCCAAGAGCGATACAAGATTCATCGGCATGTTCGAACCGGCAGGGCTCACCCATAAACTTCCGCCACTGGCGGCAAAAACAATGGACCACCGCGATCTGGTTTTTGTCCCCGTATTTATCGATGAGTTCAAACACGCTCCGGGTCGGATAGATCTTGGTTTCAGGCGTTTTAATCTTCTGGCGCACATCGACTTGTACAATCTCGACCTTTTCCTTCGTTTCCTGGGGAATCACAACCCTTCTGTGTGATCGGGATTTTTTCTGGGTGTGGTAATTCCAGAGATTCCTGAACGGAAAAACATTGAATTTTCCCCAGGACTTAAATAGATCATCCACACGATGGGCGAATTCTCTTTTTTGAGGGGTATCCGCTCCGTCACTTAGGAACGCCTCGAACCATCCCAACAGGATCGGGGGCAAGACAAACAGCTCTTCCTCTTCTTCTGTGTAGTGTGTCCATATAAGCCCCTTTTCGCAGAGTGTTTTCAGGAAGGGACGGAAGGATTCCTCAGGAAGTTCGGAGAAGGCTGATATCTGCCGAAAATTCAACGGATCTCTGCCGATTTTTAGCAGGAACTCGTTTTCTTCCGGTGTGATCACGACATCGAAGCAGTCCAACAATGCGCGGGTCACCGGAATGCTGCTGACATTCTGTTTGTTCATCTTATGGGCTAATGCCCGAAGGTTTGCCAACCGTTCCTTGGTTATTTTTTTCTTTTCCATACCCACCTACTCTCAAAAAAGGATTTTGACGCCAACGCCAAAAAGGGCGATGCTAACAATCCTGCGGAATGTATCCTGATTAATTTTCTGCAGCAGAACCTTGCCTGTCCTCACTCCGAAATAGGCCATGACACAAAGAAAGGGCAAAAGAACATAAAAAGAATTATCCTGGACAGTCTTGGTAATCAAATATGTCGGAATCCTTGTCGTATCGATCACGACGGCGATCATGGCGGAGGTGGCCACATAGATTTCTTTGGGCAGGTTGAAGGCTGTCAAGAAGGCCCCTCTAATGGCTCCACCTAAACCGATCAATCCCGCGAGGAATCCGGAAAGACTGCCCCCCATTATTGCTGTGGGCTTGGATTTTTTCAGCCCAAACTTCGGTTTGATGAAGGAGTATACGGCGTAAACGATCAAAAATACGCCCAAGACGATTTTTACTACATCCAGGGGAATCAGCGATATCAGCATAGCTCCAGAGAAAGCCATAAGGATACTCGGGATCCCAAAGAGCGAAAAAATTTTGAAGTCTATGCTTTTCCAGAACAACCGGATCTTAAAAACGTTATTGAAGAGATGAAAGACAGCCACCACAAAAACAGCCGTCTTGATATCCATGAAAAGGAACGCCACCGGGATCAATAATGCTGAACTCCCGAAGCCTGCAACGGTTGCCGCAACGGCAGCTCCATAAGATGCGATCAGAAATAGGGAACTATTCAATATCCAATCCTAGTCATCGTATTTATTTCCAGGGATTATTTTGATCTAGGGAGGTTAATCTTCTACGCCAATGTCTTCCAAAATTTCTGCATAAATGGGATCCTCACGGAAGCTATCCCATCTGGGATCCATTTTTGACGCATTGACAATGAAAGCCTGTTCGTCAGAGGCCCGCACGAGGAAGGCGAGGGCCTGATCTCCCTGGTTTAAAGCTTTATATAACAGAGCAATCTCGTGCAAAGGCACATGATTGGTTTCCTCTTTCAGGAGAAGCTCCTCCAGAACATTCTGGGCCTCCTCAGTTTTTCCCGCCAGGGCATGGGCCTGGGCCAAATGACATAGGTAATCAACACTGGATTCAGACAGAGAAACAGCTTTCTGGAACGCTGCAATTGCTTCCTCGAATTCTCCCTTTTGAAGATGGGCCAGACCGATGGCATCATGTGCCCAGTGAAAATCGGGATCCATTTGGAGCGCTTTTTGGACTTGGGTAATTGCCTGCTCGTATTGACGCCCAAAATAGAACAAATAACCGATACTGGTGTTGACGGAAAGGGAAAAGGGGTTCAGTTCCCGCGCTTTCTCCATCTCTATCAAGGCCTCATCAAAACGTCCCATATCTCTCAACAAAGACCCATACCAGTGATGGGCTATTGCGTAACTGGGATTGAGACCGATAGCCCAGTTGTAGTCTGTCTCAGCACCAAACCAATCTCCTTCATATCGATACTTCACCCAGGCCAAGGAAGTGTAGGCTTCGGCAAGGTTCTCATCCAGCTCCAAGGCAGTCTGGGCTGCTTCTCGGGCCATGGGATATGCTTCTGACGGAGGAATATAATAATAACTGGCAAGCATGCTGTAGGCATCAGCCAATCCTGCATGAGCCAGAGCAAAGGTCGGGTCCAGTTCGATGGCCTGTTCGAATAACTCTTTAGCCCTCAGCAAATCGTCCTGCGTTCTCTTGTTCCACAGAGAACGAGCCCTTAAAACAAGCTGATAAGCCTCTGGATTGACCGGACGCGCGAGGGCCAGGCGGGCCTGTTCGGCAGGGGTCACAACAATCTTGATCTCACGAGCAATGGCCCGTGCAAGCTCGCTCTGCAAGGCTAGGATATCGCGGAGGTCCCTCTCATAACTATTGGACCAGATATTTCGATCCGTTCGTGCCTCTATCAACTGCACGCTCACCAAGACTCTCTGTTGGGAGACCATGACCGATCCCTCCACGACCGCATCGACGCCGAGTTCTCTGGCAATCTCCGGCAGAGGTTTTGTCGTATCTTTGTATTGCATGACCGAAGTGGAGGATATCACGCGCTCAAGGGCCTCCATCTGGGCAAGGTTGGAAATCAAGGCTTGTGTCATCCCGTCGGACAGGTATTCCTGTGTTGAAATCCTCGATAAATTTTTCAAAGGCAGGACAGCAATGGAATTCAGGCTTTTTTGTCCTCCCTTGAATACTCCGGGATAAAAAAACAGAGCAGTGATCACCATGGCAACCATCAGAAAAGCCAAAACAGCCATCAGAACGATCTTCCTGTCTTTGATTTTTCCTGCCTTTTCTTTTTTTCTCCCGATTCCAACAGTTTTGATCGTGGTCAAGTTTTTCTCGATTTCGACAAGATCAGCGAGAAGCACATCTGCCGTTGGATATCTTTCATTCTTATCCTTTTCCAAACATTTCAAGATCATCTGGCTGATCTCGACAGGTATCTGGTCATCGAATTTTCGCGGATCAGGAGGCTGTTCTGTCTTGTGTTTCAATATCACACTGAGAGGAGTCTCGCCCTGGAAAGGGACCTTCCCGGTGAGCATCTCAAAAAGAATGACGCCCAGAGAATATATATCCGATTGGTGGTCAACCCCAACTCCCTCAACCTGTTCAGGCGACATGTATTCGGGTGTTCCGATGATCATCCCGGTTTCCGTGATGCTCTTTGTTCGGATGGATCGGGCAATCCCGAAATCCATAATCCTTGCGTTCCCTTCGCTGTCAACCATGACATTCTGAGGCTTCAGGTCTCTGTGGACAACTCCCAGCCTATGGGCTTCTGTCAATCCTTCACAAACTTGCTTGGCAATGGATAGGGTTTTGGTTTTCGATAATTGGCCAACTCGCTTGATCAGGCTCTTCAAATTCTCGCCTGGAACAAACTCCATGGTTATGAATGGCGTTTTTTCCTCTTCGCTCAGATCGTACATCCGGCATACATTCCGGTGAGAGACTTTTCGGGCTAGTTTCAATTCATTCCGGAATCGCTCGATCGTTTTCTCGTCCCCAGCAATTTCTGGGGCAAGAACTTTTAAGGCCACTTTATCTTCGATTTTTCGGTCAAAAACTTTGTAGACTATTCCCATCCCTCCTTCCCCGAGCTCCTCGATCACTTCATACCTATCCCCAAATACCCGTCCTCTTTTTAGTCTTTTCATCGGGGTGTGTAGAGTTCTTGTTGGTGTGTCTTGGACAGAAGAAACAGGGATAAGCTGCGTTCCGCAGTTGCTGCAGAACCGGCTTGTCTGGGTGTTTTCAAAATCGCATTTCGAACATTTCATCGGACTGAACTTTTTGCCTTAAAAGTATAACTCTTAATCTTGATAATTGAAACGAAAATCGTCCCTCCACGGCATTTTCTCTTTAAAACCGCTTATAATATAAGACGTGCAGTCGCGGCAGGAAGTTGCTTCAAAGTTGAATAATACAGATTAGAAGACAAAAGAGATTCCAGCGACACCATTCAAACCGCTTAGATTATCCGGCTCAGCAAAAATCATCACATATCTAACATCTAGCCGTATTCCGATATTTGGTCTGATAAAAAATTGCACTCCTGCCCCTATATTAGCAAGAGGATCGATGGTTTTGTCAGGCGCTAGAAAATCCACTTCGAAACCATATGATGTTACATGCGTTTGGTCTTTCGCGAGAATCTTATCCAATCCTCCGCCCACAACGATATAAGGCTTGATATTGCCCTGGAGAAATTGAAAGATAAAATTCAAAGTTATCGTATGGCGCTTGGAAGAGTCGATCTCGACTTCATCCTGGTCAGAAGGGTCCACCAGCGTAAGTTTCGAAGATAGGGTATACCGCCAATCCAACTCTAGAGCGATATTATCTTTTAAATACAGGGCGAATGATGCTCCCAAATTCGGAGGAGTATGCGCAGGAGTCACCGGAAAATCATTCTCTCCAAGGACATAATCTTCTTCAGAGCCATATTGAAAAACATGGTTCATGCCTACGAAAAAGGACATCTGGTATTTTGCGGCCAGAGCTGGCTGAATCAAAAGAAAAATGGATATGAATCCGAATAAAATAATCTTTACTTTTTTTCTCTGATTGTTCCTATTTTTCATTTTTGCCTCTTGAATTTTTTTATTTAGAAGAATTATAGTATGCAAGCAGAAAAAAAGAAAGATGCAATCATGTAAAAAAAACTTACATCGAGATCGAAGGTTTCCCAGTTGAAACCCAAGTTGAATGGATAACTATTTATATATCAGCACATTTTCTCCTCCTTATGGTTGGCATAAAAAATGCATATCATGGATCAAACAATTCATGACAAAAAAAATTGTCCTATTCCCAGCTCTTGTTCTCATGTTCTTCTGTGGCTGGAGCCATTCCCTTGATCAAACTAAAAAGGAATCATGGGAAAGGGCCTACGCAGAGGGAAGAGATATTTTTTATGCAACCTTGAAAAAACAGGTGCCCCAAGCTCAACTGGAAGAAGCGGATAGAAAAAAACTTGCGGATGCACAAAAAAGGATTTCCGGCCTGTACGAACACCTGATGAATTTTTATTATTTAACAGACCTAAAAAACCAAACCAAAGCTGACACCTCCAGCTTTACCAAAATCCTTGCAGAAAGGATGTCTAATGAATTCATGGATTCTATTCATTCCATAAGGTTGAGAAAAGAAACTTCTCCCCTTGAATCACTTCTCTTATCCATAGGCTATTATGCAAGAAAATCCACTCCTCAATTCCGGAAATTTGTGCGGCCCATGACAAGGCGGGCAAAATCTCAATGGGTGTTGAAAGAATTGGAAATTCGACAGGCTCACACGATTTCAAAGGGCAAAGGAATTCGTTTGGCCATCATCGATACAGGTGTGGATCCGACGATAAAAGAGGTAAAAGGACAAATTGCCGATTGGAAGAATTTCCTGGACGGATCGAAACCTCTGGTTAGCGGAGGGATATTTCCCTATGACTGGGGAGGGCATGGGACTTCGAGCGCAACCGTTATCTCTCAAATTGCACCGGAAGTGGAATTGATGATCGTAAAGGTGTTCGACCAAGAGAGCATGTTCGACGCACCCTTCACCCGCTGGAATGTCTATCAGATTGCCGCTGGCATTAACTGGGCCGCAAAAAACGGAGCAGACATTATAAGCCTAAGTGCTGCCATGAGACTAGACTGCAAAGAAATAAGGGATGCATCCGAATACTGCTGGCGGCAAAACATCACACTCATATCTGCGGCTGGAAATGTGGAAGATGAGCAATCTGAACTCCCAGCCTATTATCCCGCTTCCTACCCCTGGAGCATAGGAGTAGGAGGAGTTGAAAAAAAGGACGGAAAACTGAAAGTCTGGGAGCATTCTGCCAAGGGGGACTACATCGATGTCGTAGCGCCTGCAGCGGAAGTTTTAGTGGAAAGTCCCTCGTATCTTGACAGAAGATCATGGCCTACAAGAGTCAGCGGTAATTCCTTGGCCGTGCCCATTGTGGCTGCCACCACAGCTCTTGTGCTGTCGGCCATGGAGCCCGAAAAAAGGCAGAGACTCGGGCAGGATTCTGGAGCTCTTGTCGAGGCTGCACGCAGCATCCTCAGGGAAACCTCATCCAACAGGAAATTGGGATACACCAAACCCAATCCCGAGTCGGGAAATGGCCTGATAAATGCTTATCAGGCTGTTAAAAAAGCTCAAGTCCTGAAATAAGATATCAAGCCCACACCACGCCAACCCACCCCGCCCTGGCCAACCCACCCCGCCCTGGCCAACCCACCCCGCCCTGGCCAACCCACCCCGCCCTGCATATAAGGATGGGGAGAGGGGCTTGAAAACTCCGGAGCGAGAAGTGACAAAAAAGTTTATATTTTTTATAATAGCCGCGGACATCAGCAGGTATTTGAAATAATCCCGAAAAAGGAGGTGTTATATGAAAACGTATTTTAGACCTATCAAACGCAGGGAATTTATCAAAAAAAGCATGGCAGGTGGTGCTGTTTTTGCGACAGCCCCAATCTGGAAGCTATTTTCTCATTCCCTTCCTCCCTCTGATTTGACTTCAAATCCGCCGATAGATCTGGACAAAGAAACACTGAGCAAGCTCCTTTTAGCAGCTCTGCAAAATGGCGGCGAATTCGCTGAAGTTTATGTGGAATATAATGTATCGAACAGTATCGGTTTGGATGAGAATAAAATTCGAGCTGCTTCAAGGGGCGTGGACATGGGAGTGGGTATCCGTGTGCTCCAAGGAGAAAAGACGGGCTATGCTCACACGGATGACCTGAGTCTAGAAAAACTTGAGGAAACAGCACGGGTTGCCGGCCTTATTGCATCGGGAAAAATTGAGGGACAATCCATCAGCCTAAAGGAAAGAGAAATTCCCGATTATTACCTCGTCGAAACTTCTCCCGACAGCATTATTCCCCAAGACAAGGCCAAACTTCTTTGGAAGGCCAATTCTGTTGTCAGAGCTTATGACAAGAGGATCACACAAGTGGGAGCCAGCTTCAGCGACACCAACAAAAAAATCATCATCGCCAACACAGAGGGCGTCTATGTCGCAGATGATCAAACCATTTCCCGGTTGATCGTGAGCGCAAGCGCATTCGAGAAAGGAAAAAGGAGCCGAGGTTATGCCTACAAGGGGGGAACTCTCGGGTACGAACACTATGATCTGAAGGCTGCAGAAGAACTTGCCAAAGAGGCGGGGAGGATTGCTATAACGATGCTTCCTGCTGAAGATGCTCCAGCCGGAGAATATCCGATCCTTCTGGCAAAGGGTGATTGTGGAACGTTCTTCCACGAAGCCATCGGGCATAGCCTGGAAGGGGATGGCGCTCGTAGGAAGACCACCTGTTTTTGGGATAAGAAGGGGGAAATGATCGCTTCAAAGATCGTCTCGTTGGCTGACGATGGGACTGTTCCTGGCAAACGAGGCAGTATCAACGTGGATGACGAAGGAACGCCCAGTCAAAATACGGTCCTCATCAAAGATGGGATGTGCACAGGCTTTTTGTATGACAAACTCAACGCCAAGCTGATGAACACCCAATCCACCGGAAACGGGAGGCGTGAGTCCTACCAGCACTACCCGATTCCGCGGATGACAAACACCTACCTCATGGCAGGGAATGACGATCCTGAGGATATCCTGAAGTCGGTCAAGAACGGCATCTACATCAAAAATATCGGTGGAGGAAATGTCTCCCCGACAACAGGTCGGTTCGTTTTCTCTGTTCCAGAAGGTTACATGATCGAAGATGGAAAAATCACCACCCCTCTCAAGGGAATACAACTGATGGGAAATGGCCCGGATGTCTTGAAAAACATCACCATGGTCGGCCCTGACCTGGAAATTTTGGGAGGCGGAACCTGTGGAAAGGCTGGGCAAGGCAAACCGGTCTCTGATGGCAATCCCACGTTAAAAGTGGCCAAAATCACCATCGGTGGGGCCAGAATCCGGAGATCATAGGAGTTAATGATGGAATATCAAAAAATTGCTGAAACCATTATCAAAAAGGCGATGAACCTGGGCGTGGATGAGGCGGAGGCTTATATCGAGAGAGACCGCAACTTCAATCTCCTGGTCCGGAACGGAGAGGTGGATATCGTCAAGCAGTCCTCCACAAAGGGAATCGGCCTGACCATTTACCAAGATAAAAAACTGGGATTTTCCTACACTTCTGACTTCACTTCGGATGCCCTCGAAGAGTTTACGAAAAGAACCGTGCAGCTAGCTGCGGTAGCGGATCCCAAGCCGTGGAACGGACTTCCAGATTATGGGAAGGAAGAAAAACAAAAAGACTTGGATCTGTGGGATCCATCGATCCTAGAAATCGAAGATAACCAAAAGATCGACATCGCCAAAAAAGTGGAAAAAATCGCTCTTTCCTGTGATAAAAGGATCACAAATTCCTCGGGGGGAAGGTTCCGAGATGCGGAATCAGAAACCATCATCGTCAACTCAAAAGGAATATCGAGAAGCTTCAAAACAACGAGCGTATCCTTCAACGTATCGGTGATCGCGGGTGAAGGCAATAATATGCAATCAGGCGGGTGGAGCAGCTCCAAAAGACACTTTAAAGAGCTGGCAGGCATAGAAGAGGTCGCACAGGAGGCAGGAAAAAGGGCGGTCGAAAAACTAGGAGCAAAACCCGTGAAAACCGCCCAAGTTCCCGTTGTTTTTGACAGGTATGCAGCGGGTTCATTCTGGCGCGGGATCCTATTTGCTTTCAACGGAGACAGTGTGTACAAAAAAACGACATTCCTGACAGATTCTCTCGATAAACCTGTCGCATCCAAGCTGATTACCATAACGGATAATCCTACCATTCCGCGCCACGTGGGATCTGTACCGTTTGACGGCGAGGGGAAAATAACAAGAGAAAACACCCTTGTCGCAAACGGCACCCTCAAGATGTTCATCTACGATTCGGCAACCGCGCTCAAAGCGGGGGTCAAAGTCAACACCATGGCCAGAAGGCGAGGATACAAAGGAATCCCCTCTGCTGGCACATTGAATACTATCGTTCAAAACGGGAACATCAACCGAGATAAAATCATCCAAGGAATCAAAGAAGGATTTTATGTCACAGGACTGAGAGGTTCTGGTACGGATGTGACAACTGGCACTTTT
>CP070750.1:2364156-2375232 GCA_020348385.1 Candidatus Aminicenantota bacterium
TTGTTCACGTATCTAGTTTCGACCAGATTGTGCATGAAGGCATCGCGGTTATTATCATGGCCGGCATAGTAATGATACAGCCAGGGCATCGGCGCCGTTTCATAGGGGGTCCCTACATTCTTCCGGTACCAGTCTGTAGTCAGGATGTTGCCATCCGGATTCCAACTGGGAACGAGTAGAAATATGACATCATCCAATATTTCTTGTATTTGAACCGAGTTATCAGTGGCCAGAACATACCCAAGCTCCGGAGACATCTGTGTCGGTCCGCATTCCGAGGCATGCATGCTGCATGTGACCAAAGCAATGGTTTTTCCTTCTTCTGCCAAGCGTCCGGCCTCTACTTCGGAGATTCTGCCTTTGGCAAGTTTTTTAGCAATGTCTTGATATTTTCCCAGCTGGGACAAATTCTCTGGGGCTGAAATAACTGCCAGAATAAAGGGATTCCCCAAGGTGGTATTTCCCAGTTCCTTCACGATTACCCTGTCTGAGTAATTCCCAAGGATGTTGAAATATTCGTGGATCTTTTCCCATCTGATCAGATTATAATCCGCTCCAGGCTTATGCCCGAAAAACGTCTCTGGATCGGGAATAGTCTCGGAAAAAGCTGGAGAAGCGCTTAAGTATGCAAAGAAGCAAACAACGATAATAAGTGGAGAAATCTTCATTTTCATTTCAAGCCTCCCTATTCCCTTTATGATTATTTCTCCTGAGGCCGCTTTTTTTGGTTTTCATAGTGAGGAGAATAAAAAATTTCTTCAAATGTCCCTAAAATGCGCGGATCCTCTGTCCGTCTCAATTCTTCTTCCAGGTCAGCGGCGTGCCTCTCTTTGTTCGCGGTGTAATCTGGGTTCTGCGCAAGATTATGGAGTTGGTAGGGATCCTTCTTCACGTCATAGAGTTCCTCCACCGGACGCCTTCCATCGATCCTTTGGTACATTTGGCTATCTTGGGGAAGGGCCTTGATCGATATCCAAGTGGGAGCATAACCCGCTTCCGACTCCCAGTATTCCCGACACAGATTGATGGGACGTTCTGGTTCATAGTTGTGGACATACAGAAAGTCTTGGGTGCGGAGAGCTCGGATAGGATACCGGCCGCAGTGGATCTCCATGGATGTGAAAACCCTGTCCCTTGATGGATCGATTTGTCCGGATTTTTCAGACAGCAGGATGTCCATCAAACTGCGGGCTGTCATAGCAGGCGGAGGTTTTTGACCAGCGGCTTCGATAAAGGTTGGAGCCAAATCCGACAGGCTAACGACATCATCCACCTCCCGTCCTGCAGCTACTTTGGCCGGCCACCGAATGGCCAGCGGGACTTTAGTGCCGAGATCGTAGAGAGTGATCTTGGCCCGAGGAAAAGGCATACCGTTATCTCCGGTCATGCTCGCTATGGTGTTATCCAGATCCCCATTTTCTTCCAGGTACTGGAGAATCTTTCCCGCATCGGTGTCGAACCTTTCCACTTCGTAATAGTAGTCGCAGATATCTGTTCGGGTTTCCTCGGTGTCTGGAAGGAAGGGAGGAACCTTGACATCCTCCAGTTTCATTCCGCTTTTAATACCGGACTGCCATTCATAGGGACGATGGGGATCGGGACTGTTGTACCAGAAGCAGAAAGGTTTGTCCTTGGGCTTTTTCTCGTAAAATTCTTCGAAGCTATCGACTTTGATCTTCCCCGCAGGATTGTATGCACGACCGGTATCTTCCAAGACCCCCGGACCCCAGCCTTTACCACGGTAGCCGACATAATAACCTGCCTTCTCTAAGATGTCGGTATAGACCTGAAACTTGCTGGGAAGAGCTCCCCAGAGATGGACACCGGTCTCAAGCTGCCAGGGATGCATCCCGGTCAGCATCGATGCCCGCGACGGCGTGCATGAGGGTGAGGCGACAAAGGCATTCCTGAAGAGAATTCCCTCACGGGCTATGCGGTCAAACGTCGGTGTCTTGATATTCGGGTCGTGGATATGGAGCGCATGGGGCCAGTTCCAGTCATCGGCCATTAAAATCAAGATGTTAGGGATCCTATCCTTAAGACCACATTTCATTTGGAACAAAGATGAAAAGCTCAACGCTGCTGTTCCTATTCCAACCGTTTTTAAAAAATCACGCCGTGATTCTTTGGATCGATCCATAACTTCACCTCTCCTGAGGTAAAAATGTCAACATGGTGTGCTTATCACAAATCCTGCTTGTGATCAATACAATACTGTTATATGTTAGAGGGCACAAAAGGATCGGAAAATGGAAAAAGCCAAAACGCCATCCAAATCCAAAATCATCATTCAGACCATATTCACTTCCCTATTTTGCTTAGCGGCCATTTTTATTCCTGCAGGAACGCTTAAATGGACCGAAGCCTGGGTTTTTATCATTCTTTACGCAGCTGGTGTGACAGCCGCGATTTTCTGGATGAAGAAAAAAGCTCCCGACTTGCTCAAAGAACGCATGAAAAGAAAAAAAGACATCAAAAGCTGGGACAAAATTTTCAGGGCCTTTTATCTGTTCTTCCTGCTCGTCATTTTGATCCTTCCCGGTTTGGATGCTGTCCGATTCCAATGGTCGAACGTTCCGCTTATCTTGAAAGCGATAGCTTTTATCGGATACATTCCTGGATCTGCGATCGCCTTCTGGGCTATGAGGGAAAACGCCTTTTTATCCGATGTCGTCCGGATCCAGGAGGATCGTGGTCACACGGTGTGCACCACAGGCCCCTATAAATATGTCCGACACCCGATGTATGTGGGAGTCATCCTGATCATGCTTTGTTTCCCCTTCTCCCTCGGCTCTCTGTATACTCTGATACCTGCCGTTATTATCATGATTCTCTTTTTTATCCGGACTGCCCTCGAGGATAAAACCCTCCGTGAGGAATTGCCCTGCTACAAGGAATATTCTCAAAAGGTCCGGTACCGCCTCATCCCCGGTATATGGTAATCAGCCATATTCATTTCCTGTGAGAATTATTCCCTTATATAATGATCAATCTTCATAATGATCAATTTCCGTAGCGAATTGCTCTTGGGCATACCTGTAGCGCCTTTGAGGATCTAGCCTTCATGAGTCATTTTTCGAGGGAACCCGGTAAGGCCGGGCTCTGAGTATGTATTGAACATTGCTGTAAATTTGCGGTGATGTCGATTAAGCAACACAAGACTTTCTGACTGGTGACCGGACTAGGCGCGAGTCACGCAGGAGCCGAGAAAAATGATAAGGGAATGGCGTTAAAGATCCGAACTAGAGCGGAAGGTTTGTCCAATAGCAACAAACCGCTCTCATCTGATGATTCTTTTGTACTGGTTGATGAGGTTTTTCAGCCACCTGAATATCTCGAGCCATTTGTTGTACCCGGTATGGTAGGCATCCTTGACCTCTATGTATTCGTGAGGGATTCCCTTTTCCTTCAGCTTTTGGACGGCCTTTCTCGAGGACTCAACAGGCACTGCATTATCCTTAGCTCCATGCACGATGAAATAATTCAATTTTTTCCCTGTGGTCTTGTCGATCAAATCGATGACGTCTTCCCCTTTTAAATGGGGAGGCGGGGAAATCGCCCCCGATAGAATCACCGCAGCCTTGAAAAGGTCCGGATATAATAGAGACAATCGCCAGGCTCCATACCCTCCCATGGAAAAACCATGGATGATGATATTTTTCTGATCGATATTGTATAAAGATTTGACGTGGTTGATACACTCGATGACATCTTGCCCGGAATTTCCGAGATACCAATCGGAAAATCCTCGGGCTTGAGGGGCAATCATGATCATTTTCGGAGTTTGCAGCTTCATTCGCGCTTGACTGATGATTTGCGCCATATTCAGGGCATAATTCACTTCATCCACACCGCTTCCATGAAGGACAACAAACAGAGCAGTCGGGACTTCCTCATCGTAATCTTTTGGGACATAAATGGAATAGGGCTGGAGAGTTCCGTCGATTTCCGATAGGTGGGCATACCTCCCGACCGAACCTAGCGGAAAAAATGCTGGCTTTCTCTCTTCGACACCCTCGATCAAAATTTTGACCTCATCCATCCATTCCTCGATCGCTGCGATCCCGATGTGAGGAGGAGCCTTTTCCATATACTCTTGGATCCAATCGAACCGGACTTCTAAATTTGTCATGCTGTTCCGGAATTTTTCATCCTCGGCATAAAGATCCCCTTTTATTGCCTCTTCGAACTTGGCCTTGTATTCCTCCAGTTCAGTCCTGTTTATGACAAAAAATCTGTTATCTTCTTTGAAGCGGAGGGATCCTTCTTCATCGATAACACCCACACTCAGATCATACGTGCCGGTTTCCAATTCCTGCTCCTCCAGTTGGAAGTGCAGAATGTTCATCCCTTTTTTGAAGGCGAATTCCTGTTTCTGCTGGACATTTCTTGCTCCTGGACCGAGCAGGAAGGATCGGAAAAGCCATCCCGATTTGTCCTCGGGAGAGTGAACGGCCAAAGTGACGGTCTTATCGCTGTCATGATAATAATGAAAGGAATCGATCAACATCTGAACCTCGGGTTTTTCGGGAACGTGGTTCTCGAACTGGAAAATCGCTCCTTTCCTTTTGTTGGATATCTCGGTATCGTAGCGAGGATCAGGATAAAGTTGTGCCAGTTTTCTCTCGCCCATATCGCGGTCCGCGTAGATGAGATTGATCGCCCACCTGTTTTTCATGAAAGGCCTGAAAGGAACCAGGATTTTAAATGGGATGGACAATTCATAGATTATTACACCTTTTTTTTCGTCGGGAACGATAGCCAGATCCACATCCCGGACATCGATCCCGGGAAAACCGATCCCATCCTTGTAAATGATTTGTTTTGTCGGCTTTTTTTCGACAAGCGATACCCCGAAAGAGTAGAAGCTTTCGCTCTCGTTCCCCTGTGAAGGATCGAGAAAGGTCAGGAAAAAACCGTCACCGTATCTCCAGCTTCTGTTGGGAAATTCAAGAGTGTCGTCTACGGCTTTAACGGCTGCATAAAAATTCTTCGTGTCGTAGGTGAACTTGGCCGTAATCGTCATGTCTTTGGAAGGCTGGATCTTGTCCCCTGTTGTGGTGAGGTCTATCGGAAACTCCCCAATCCCTTCCCAGTCGTCCAGTTCGCCATCTATCTGGATCCTTCGATCGGACTGGAAGATTTTGAGATCCTCCGACTGCGGATAGGATCGAGCAGAAGCGAGCATTAAACTTATCAAAAAAATTATGGCAATCAAGAGAGGTATTTTTCCCGATTTATACATATTCTTATTCCTTCATGACTAAATTTACTGGTAAAACTCTAACTTTATATAGTAGCTATTCTCGCCGATTTTTGGAAGAGAGGCACCTGTCCTCCAGAAGAAAATCTTTTATAAGGATCTGGAATCTCTCCATAAGGATAAGAGGGGCCGCATGTCTCCAGCCCGCTGGAAAGGAAAAAAGTTCCGCATCGGGATAAAGGGCCATCAGCAATTCCACATCCGCCCGGTAGGGTTCATCCTCGCTGGTCACGACCAGCACTTTCCCCGGCCAGTTTTCGACACCCTCCACAGGAACGGAATCCTTTTCATTGAACTCGAAGAGCATACGGACCACAGCGAGGAGCGTTTTTTTGGAGGCTACTTGATCTATATCATGGCGGAGAAGGGCCATCCTGAATGCCAACCTTTCTTGAACCTCAGGAGAGATCTTCGCATCGATTTTCCCCACCTGGGCAAGTCTTTTATTGATGAGAGGTTTGAGCAGGAAAGCAGGGAAAAACCGGAGAATGGTCAAAGCCGCTTTTTTGTTTCTCTCTTTTTTTGGCGCCAGCGTGTTGGTAAGCACCATGGCTTCGACTCTACCCACATTCCTCCTGAAGTATGCTTGCGCGAACATCCCGGTAAGCGACTGCCCTGTCACACAAACCTTTTCGATCCTCTCTTCTTCGAGGACATGATTGACGCTTCGACAGAAGTCATCGAGGTTATCGAGTGAAGAAAAATCGACTACGACGATCTGGAATTCATCTTCTAGACCGATCATAGAATTGTACAGGGCCCAGGGTCCGCTGTGCCCGCCGCTGAACGCAAGGATGGTTTTCTCTCCCTTGCCGCAGCGATAATAGGGAACATCATTTCCTTTGAATTCAGCGTGCATAAGAGGGTGGGTGTCCAAAAAACCTTGGAATCTCTGCAGTTCCGTTTCAGAGATCCCTCCGAAATATTTTTCTATTGTCTTGGCGTCCATTTTCATTTTGATCTCCCCTACAGTCCCATGCCCTCACGGAGTATGCGGGCAAAAGCCTCCAGTTCTTTTCGTAAGGTGTCTTCGGGAATGGCAAAAAGGGGCTTCCCTTTTTGGATATTTTTTTCGAAGTTTATTTTGTATTTGAGAGCCAGGTAATCCACCACACCCTCTTGAACCTGCATCAGGGTGTAAATCATCTGATTGATATCCAAATCCTTCCTGATATTGCCCTTTTTCTGTTGTTCCTCGAAAAGCTCTCTGAGGACTTCGATCCCTCGCATCTTGCTCTTAAGGGCCACATTGCCGAGCACGACATTGTCCCTCTCCTGAGCAACTTTATAGCCAAATCCCCCAAAAGCAGGATATTCATTGTCCAGTTTGGCAGCCTGGAGGTAAAAACGGGCCCAGGCGTTGAAAATGTCTTCTGTCGGGTCCTTCAAGGTCTTTTCAAAAAGCCCGACATTTAACTTTTTGGCGTAATTGATAAGATACGCGTACAGGTCTTTTTTGGATTCGAAGTAACGGTAAAAACTCCCTTTGGCCAGGCCCAGTTTGGCGATGATTTTGGACAGTGAAACCTCGTTGTAATTGCGGAGGGCAAATTCCTTGAGGCAAGCGTCGATGATTTCCTTTTGCCTCTCTTCATCGAGATTCATGAATGTTTTCAAAGGCATTTTTTCACCTCTGCGACTAGTCGGTCGCGACTGTTCAGTCGCTCAATCAAAATAACACCCATCTTCGATGCTGTCAAGCCGATCCACCCCATCCCACACAGGAATGTACACAATTTCGAAAGAATGGTATTCTAGGAAATGTCGTTTGTGTATTCCGTCGTGATATCAGGATAACATCCTTTTTTATGGATAATTCGGATTAGTATAATGCGGAGAATTAGAGGAGACTTGTCATAAAAAAAATTATCACACCATCAATGGCAACAATATTGATCGTTTCTCTATCATTCCTTCTGCCTGCCCAACAAACACAATTGGATATATACAAAAGACCACGTCAGTTTGAAAGAAGCAGGGATTACGATGCCAAACACTACCGAGTGGAATTGACCTTCGACTTGGACGAGAAAATCTTCTGGGGCACGAACACCATCACTTTGACACCTCTCAAAAACGAATATTACACATGTGTGCTTGATGCCGAAGAACTGATCGTGGATGCCGTTAAAAATCCCGCAGGCGCCCAACTGGAGTTCGAACAGACTGAAAGGCACATTATCGTCCACTTTCCGGATGCCTACAACTTTGGAGAAGACGTTTTGTTTACCGTAGAGTACCACGCCAAAGATCCGCAGCGGGGCCTGTATTTCGATGACAAAACAGATGAGCACCCTCAAATGGTCACTACCGTGTCTTGGCCGGAATATGCCCACCATTGGCTGCCCTGTTATGATTACCCCCATGACAAGGTCACCCATGAATTCATCATAACAGTAAAGGACACGCTCAAAGTCCTCGGAAACGGCAGGTTGGTCAGGATTATCGAAGACAAGCTGAACGGAACCAATACCTATCATTGGTCCCAAGACCTTCCCCACTCCACCTACCTTTTTTTGCTGGCTATCGGACCGTTTGCGGTCATCGAAGATTCCCTCGGTCCTCTCCCGGTGAATTACTGGGTTTATGAGGAAGGGGTGGAGGATGCCAAATGGATCTTTGAAAAAACTCCCTACATGATCGAGTTCTTCGATAACATTTATGGTTACAAATATCCCTGGGCAAAATACGACCAGGTGATATCTCCCCGTTTCGGAGGGGGGGCAGAAAACACGTCAGCCACACTCCTCGGCCAGGGTGTTATCCACGACAGGAAGGCCGAAAAGGATTATTCCTGGGAGAGAACCATTGCCCACGAGATTGCCCACCAGTGGTGGGGTGATCTGATAACGCTAAGGAGCTGGGAACATACGTGGTTGAATGAAAGTTTCGGCACCTATTCGGATTACCTGTACACGCGCTACGATAAGGGAAAAGATGAGGGGGCCTACGAATTGCTGCGAAAAAAGAATTCTTATCTTAGAGAAGCTCATACACGTTATATGCGGCCGATTGTGTTCGACCGATATGAGAGAGCCCAGCAGAATTTTGACAGCCACACTTACCCCAAGGGGGCTGTTGTTCTGCACATGCTGCGATTTATTTTGGGAGACGAACCCTTCTTCCGCACGCTGAAACATTTTTTGCATAAACATGAATTCGAAGCGGTGGCCACCCACGATTTCATGAAAGCGGTTAAGGAGGCCACTGGAGAGAATATGGACTGGTTTTTCGAACAGTACATATTTTCCCCGGGCCATCCCGTGTTCGATGTGAGCTATGTCTGGAATGAGGGAGCTGGGAACGTGAGGATGATGGTGCGGCAGGTTCAGGACACATCCAAAGGCATACCGATTTATAAGGTCCCTGTGATAATCGGAATCCACACAGATGAAGGGAAGGCTTTGGAAAAGGTCTGGATAGAAAAACAGGAAGAGGTTTTCACTTTTCCTGTCGAGGAGAAACCTTTGATGATGAGGTTCGACGAGGGGAATTATTTGTTGAAGGAATGGACGTTCGATAAAAGTGCAAATGAACTCCTTTACCAGCTCAAAAATGATGATGTCATCGGGAGGAGCTGGGCAGCATCAGAGTTGATCAAACACAAGGATGACACAGATGTTGTGGATGCACTGATTGCGTGCGCTCGAAACGATGAATTTTGGGCCGTGAGACAAAGTGCAGTCGAAACTCTGGGAGAGATGAAACGAGAGGAGGACATCGAATTGTTCAAAGAAAAATGCTCGGACAAAAAATCCAGAGTGAGAGCAGCTGCCCTGGGTATCCTCGGAGAGCTGGGAAAAGCTGAACTGGTGCCCTTTCTCAAGGAACGATTCGAAGCGGAAGACAGTTACCTGGTACAGGCAGAGGCGCTGAGGTCCATCGGGAAGTGCGGTGATCCATCGCACATCCCCTACCTGGAAGAGGCGGCGCAGATGAAATCCTACCGGGACGTTATCAAACGGGCAGCTGAATCTGCCATCAAAACCATACAGGGACGTTCTTCAAGTTACTCCCCTATTCCAGTTGTTTTTTGATTTTCTCGATTAAGAACTCGACGGTTTTTTCCAAATAGACCGCCCCTTTATCGGCTGAAGCTTTTGTCGGATCTCCCAAAACACCGATTTCTGACAATGCTGGCATCCCTTCTTGTATGATTGTTTTAACTTCCCTATCACCCAGGGGCCCGAGATAACCCGGGCCGAACCGGTCTTCTCGCACCAATTGGTCGGCAAAGGCCAAGATTAGGGATGTTTCATTTTCGCCGGCATGGGCTCCGGCCTCTTCCTGTGTGATCTCGAATTCTGCTGAGACCTTGAACAGGCAATCCATCAATCCCATCAGATCTGTGTATCCGACGATTTTCAGCTCCGGAAATTTTGCCTGCTGTTCTTTGATGGCCTCTTTCACGGCTGCAAAATTCCCTCCATGAGAGGGCAGGTAGATAATCGTTTGAAATCCCTGTTTTACTAGGCTCTCGGTGTAATCGGCGATGATGGCTTTTAACGTTGGAGCTTTGAGAGAAATGGTCCCGGGAAAGGCCAGATGGTGTTCCGAACAACCCACAGGAATGGTCCGGGCCTGCAGGGTCTTTCCCCATTCCATCGCAAATCGGAGAGCTAGCATATCCCCGATCAAAGTGTCGGTTTTGGTCGGCAGGTGGGGTCCATGCTGTTCAATCGAACCGACGCCCACCACGACCGTTATGTATCCTTCATCGATGGCCTTTTGGATATCCGGCCAGTTCATATCTTCCATTTTAATTGTCTTCATGATTATTCTCCAAAATGATTAACATCTATTTTCATGGATGTTAGATCCGTTGTTGGTCGAACCATTTCAAGGATCGGATGATCTGGACCGTGACCAAAAGATACCAGATCCCTGCAAAAGGGCCGAGATCGATCAAACCGGCATCACCTGGAGGTGTCGGGAATGTGGAAAGATTGAATACGAGAAGAAAATGACCGATAAGAAATCCGAGCAATCCGAAAATTTTTCCGAACCGAGGATGTTTCATCATGGTCACGCCAAAAAGAATCGTTCCGATGGCGATAAATATATCCCACGACACATCCATTCCCAGCTGCACTTTGTCTACGACCTGCCAGATCCATTTCTTGGTTGCTTCAGAGATGCCTTCCCCAGCTGAGTCCATCAGTCCGGATATCGAGAGATTGACCGACAGCTGAACGATCAACATCAAGGTGACCAGAACACTAGCAACGATATTGGATATGACCGCTAGCTGACCGGTTACCGTTTTTCGGTGTGCTTTGAGAAAATAGTACAATCCCAGGCTGGCCAGCATGAGCAATGGACCAAACAAGCTGGCAAGAATGATGGTTATTTTTTTAGGGAGGGGGGCAAAAATCATCAGGGGATAGATGACACTCACTGCCAGACCGGCATAGATTCCCATCCTTACCCAAGTTCTATATAGGGTTTTATCACCGTCCATAGAAATCATCTCCATGACATCCTCAGCCATCTGCTAGTTGTAACCCTTGATAATTAACGTGATAATCTTTTTTCTTCTTAAATCTTTTTTTACTTTGTTGTAATTTTCGATTCTTCTTTCGAATAACTCTTTTCCAGGGGATTTATCAAAGGATATGTTCAAATAGAGCCCGGAACTCAATTGATTTAATTTTGATTCAGAAACGGATTCGTCATAACAAAGCACAAACAGTCTATCAATACCACCCACTGATAAAGGACTTTCCCCATTGATCATAAGTTCAGGCTTGGTCTGAAGCATATCAATTTCGCTTTGTGTCAATTCTTCAATAATCCAATGATGATAATTGATT
>CP070750.1:2375332-2395198 GCA_020348385.1 Candidatus Aminicenantota bacterium
GGAGCATGGATGAAATTCCCGTCTCCGGTGTAGATCCCCACATGGGAGATTCTGTTTCTGTTTTGACCGAGGAAAAAAACCAGGTCACCTCTATCGAGGTTTTTCATAGAAACAGGAGCGCCGGTTTTGAACTGAGAAAGGGATGTCCGGGGAAGACGCAAACCGACAAGGTCGTAAACAGCCATGGTCAGACCGCTACAGTCAAAGCCCTTTTCCGGTGTATGCCCTCCCCAGCTATAAGGCATACCTAAAAAGCTGTGCGCACGGGTAACGATCTCATTTCGGACAGATTCAAGGCCGGATTGTCGGGATTGGCTAAGCGCATAAGTTTCCGGGTTTACGACAAAGTACTCCTGGATGAATCCAGCCTGCTTGAGGCGTTCGGCATTCTCCACGGCGGGAGGTCGGGAAAGGTAGTTCCCCAACCGGACCTTGTACAATCCTGATTCATGTTTGAAATAATAGGCACCCAGGTTTTTGGCATTCAACGAAAGCGTCAGCCGGACCGCATTATCTAAGCTGCGGAAAGCACCGACTTGAATAACAAAACCCGTCTTGGAAATAGTGAACTGATCTGACTGAGGGCTTGCTTCCAAAGTAACAGGAGTGCTTTTAGAACAAGAAATAAACAACAAGCTGAAAATCGTCAATATTGGGGAGACGAAACGTCGCATGAATGTCACCCATATATTTTGTCGGTTGACCGAATCAACCATTGACTTCTATAAAGACTATAGAAATAATATACGCATTTGATAGAATTAGTCAAATGAAAAACTCGACACATAAAAAAGGAGAAAAGATGGAAAATAAGAGACTTGATCGACGTCGCTTCCTCAAGACCGGGATCCTCGGCCTGGCCGGAACGGCTGCAGGAAGTGCCTTTCTCAATGCGGGATCTGCAGGCTCCAGGCTACCGTTGGTGGAAAAAGAGAAATTCATTTACCGGACTTTGGGCAAAACAGGGATAAAACTTCCAATCGTTAGCATGGGCGTGATGAATGCCGAAAATCCCAACCTCGTGGCAGCCGCATTGGATTCTGGAATCATTTTGTTGGACACGGCCCATGGCTATCAGAAAGGCAAAAACGAGGAAATGATTGGCGGCGTGATCAAAGACCGAAACCGAGACTCCTTCGTGCTCGCCACCAAAGTTGCCTACCAAAAGGATAGGAAGACCGGGCTTTATCCGACAGATAAAAATGTTCAATCTTTCGAGGATGAATTCAACATCAGTCTGAAACGGTTGGGTATGGATTATGTGGATATCCTTTATATCCACAGCTTCTGGGTTAGAGAGACCGTAACCTTCGAGCCGGCTTTAAAATTCTTGGATAAGGTAAAAAAAGAAGGGAAGGCCCGGTTTGTCGGCTTCACGACCCACCGCAACGAGCACGAAATGCTGGATGCTGCGGTGGAGTGCGGGATATACGATGTTGTTCTGACAGCCTACAACTTCCGGCAAAAAAACAAGGGAGAGATCGGCCAAGCTATGTCGCGTGCGACCAAAGCGGGGATGGGAATCGTGGCTATGAAAACACAGGCCGGCGTTTATTGGGATAAAGAACGCCAGGAACCGATCAACATGAAGGCCGCCCTCAAATGGGCCCTACAGAACGAAAACGTGCACACATCCATTCCCGGATATACTGCGTTCGATCAGATGGAGCTAGACCTTTCTGTGATGGAAGACCTGACATTGACGCCAAAAGAAAGAGCAGATCTGAAGTTGGATGAGGGAACAGCCCTTGCCGGACTCTACTGCCAGCAGTGCGGCACTTGCGAAAGACAGTGTCCCTCGAAAGTGGATATTCCCACCCTGATGAGAAGTTATATGTACGCTTACGGATACAAAAACCTGAGCCTTGCCCATAGCACCATCCAAGATTTAGGAGCCCGCATACCTTGTTCGGATTGCAGCTCCTGCCATGTGCTTTGTCCCAATGGTTTCGATGTTCCCAAAAAGGTGCAGGACATCATCCGCCTGAAAGCCATACCTCAGGAGTTTCTCGGCTAGTTATCCAGAAATCGGAGTTACGACCATCAGGACCAGTTCGAGGAGATGCCTCGCTGCTTTCTGTTTGTGACCCGACTCCAATTCAGAAAGGGATTCTGCGATAAGGTTTTTGGAGTATTTCATGGCCTTTTCCTGTGCTTCTGAGGGAGTTACAAATTCGTCCAGTTCTTTGGGCATTTGAAATTTCTGTCCATTGGTTATCATACGGTAGGCAAAGGATAGATACTGGCGGGCTTTGTCATTGAACAGAGAATCATTCTCGATCAACTCTTTGGCCACATCTATTCTCTGGCTGATCTCGTCCTTGTATTGTGACGTGGAGGTCAAAGTGACCACAACATCCAAAAACTGAAATAGGGAATTGACTAGGGTTTCCTTCGTTGCGGATGGGCTAAACAGAGAATTGGAGGCTTCTATAATCCTGGTTTTTGGATCTTGCTCGTCGCGTAGAGCCCCAAATGAAGAGGCCATTAGCATTGTGAATATGGCAATGACACAACTCATTCTCCTTATCATTTTTCTGCTCCTACAGCTGACATTTGGGAATTCCTCATGGAATCATTTTTTCTTTTTGACGATTTGAGGGGCCCTGATCCATTTCCCGTTCCATATCACAAGGTCCTTGTCGTAATCTTTCTCGGATTTTAGCTCATAAAGACCGGCCTCCGGCTTCTTGGGGTCGTACCTCCAATTTTCCTTTTTGCCATCTCTTCCGTACGAAACGATAAGGATGTCTCTTTCCGTGCAATCCTCGATGCCATCGTAGACACCATTGCAGGCTTTTCCGCTATAAATCCTGTAGTTGCCCTCCCAATCGTCGCTTATCGGAAGTTCTTTGATATAAAACGGAGATAAAGCCTCGTTAAACTCCCCTCCCCTTGTGTATGTGCCCGCTTGCTTGGGAGGAGCGCCGAAATCCGTCATGTAGTCAGTCATAGCCTGGTTGATATAACTGGCCTCTTTCATGGAATTCAACTGTATCACTTGATCGCTCGATTCAGATCCGACTGTGACTTCTATTCCCACCAGTTCTTCGTATTCTTTGATCAACTTTTCCCGTTTTTCCTTGGTGTCTAGGTAGAGCCGAAGCTCGATGATTTCGTGGGAAATGGCTTGAGAGAGTTTGTTGATAGCCTCGCGCCCTACGGCTTTTTGGACATCATATTTCTCTCCCTCGATATCTTCGATAAATCGGTTGATCTCTCCAAAGTAAAGCGGGCCCATTATATCACCTTCATCTTTTTCCACAGGAGTGATAACAATTTTCAGAACCAGGAGGATCCTGTGGAACCTTTTGAAAAACACATCATCGATTTGATTCTGGGCTTTAGCATTTTTGGCTTCCTTCATCATATTGGCTAGCGCTTTGTTTGTTTTTTCCATAACAGGTTCTCTCATCTCTGCTAACTCTTTGAAAGTGACAAAGACAGTATCCAGAAGCGCATAACCGGCGTTTTCCTCTGCTGGATCGGATTTGGCCGAAGCTTTTAGAAGCGGACAAAAAAGAATTAGATAGATAATGATTATTGCAAGACTAATCGCTTTTTTTATCATTCGAGACCTCCTCAATTTTTAAATATTTAATTCCCCAGATTTATTTTTTTCGGCTTTGAAAAAGACAGCCGCATTTTGCAAGACCCGGCTCAAATTCTGGGCGATATCTTCGTCCTGCACATTTTCCCTTTGGATGGCAAAGATCACACGTTTGAGCGACCATTCAAACTCATGAATGGCTGATTTTTCGGCTTCCATCTCGACTGGGAAAGCGCTGCGATCCAGGATGTTGTCATGCAGGTTGAACACTTGGACAAAGGTATTTTTAAGAAGCATAACATCTGATTCTTGAGATGAAGGCAGAAAAACTTGCGTGGATAGCCAACCGAAAAAAAGAATAAGGAGAACTGTGCTCCCGGCAATAGCCGGTTTCTGCAGCCAGGTCACATATGAACGGGATGGTTTTGTTTCTTCAGTAGTCTTTCGATCCAGCTGCAAACGGAAGGTATCTTCGCTGTAATCCCGAAGGGCCGCTTCCTTTTCCTTCTGAATGAGATCGATATATTCAGACATTTTTTTCTCCCTTTATTTTCTCTTTGATAGCCTGCCGAGCTCGATTCAATCTCGACATCACGGTCCCCAGTTCGATCTTTAAGGTTTCGGAAATCTCCTGATAGGAAAGATCTCCATATTCTTTCAGAACAAACACATCCCGTTGCTTTTTCGGCAATTTGTGAATGGCTCCTTTTAGCAAGAGAATTTGTTCTTGAAGAATCATTTTTGATTCAGGAGTCTGGGGATCTTTCATCTTTTGAGTTATCTCAATAGCTGAGATGCGATCGAGCCGGTGTTTTTTTTGAAAATTAAGGCAAGTGTTTCTGGCTATCCGGAAAAGCCAAACCTTAGCAAGCGAAAGTTCACTCAAAGTGTGGATGTTTTTGTAGGCCTTCAGGTAAATATCTTGAGCCAGATCTTGGGCATCCGATGCATTCCGGGAAAACCCAAGACAAATCAAGAACACCTTTTTCTGGTAGGCCATCAGTTCTTCGAAAAGTTCTGATCTTTTCTCTATCAACTCTCTATCCCGGTAGGTTGAAAAAGCTCGGCTGCCCGTTTCAATCATATCAGTTCTGGCTAGAATTTCCACTCGCGTTTTTCATCCTCTATATATAAAAGACAACTGATCCCCCCCAATATTCCATGAAATTGGGGACGAAGTACGGATACGTTTTCGCCAATTAAATTTTGTTATACCCCTGGAAACAATATTATTATCTCGAATATAAATTGGTGAAAACGTATCCTATCCCTGAATTAACGTACTTCTTTTCCTTGTAATAAAACGAAAGGCACAAGGGCCATGACAAGATAAGCGACAAATATGAAATTATGTGATATTTTTGTCATGAATGTTGAACCTGAATACCCGAACCGAAACCTTTTCTTCAAGTTTCTGTTTATTCTGCTCTATCTGATTCAACAATCGGGTTGATATTTTTTGCTTTTGCTCAGTCTTGCTGGTTTGGGAAAATTCCGCATAAAGCTCATCCCAAGTGTGGAGTTGTTCGGCAGAAGTGACCACATAAATGAGGACCTCTCCAACGTCTTTCTCCACATAAAACCAGTTGGGAGGCAAGGGAATAATGACCGTATTCCCAGCTTGGATAGGATTCTGTTCGGAATTGTAGTCTGTATTCGGGAAAAGCCGGACGATCTGCTCTTCGGCCCCGACTTGAAACACATAGACATAACGCTCCTGAGGAAGCTGCAATATCAGACGGTAATTATCCTCGGAAGAAAGGGAAGTGATCTCATCCTGGGGAGAGTCGATATCTAGCATTTCTATGGCATCCGATCCTTTAGGTTGATACTGAAACTCCATCCGCTCAGGCATAATCTGTGTAGCAGCAGGTGCGGCAGCAGCGACCTCCATCCTAAGTCTTGCGGAAACTTCCTTAGGTTTGGCCAAAGCCTCTTTGTCCGCTACCTTGACCTCCACCAACTTATCTCTAATTTTTTTCTTTGCTGGCGGCTCTTCAAATTCTGTCTTTTCCACCTCTTCTTTTTTTATCCCTTCCTCGATTCTTTCCTGAATTTTAGCTACCTCTTTTCTTTCAACTTTTTCTGGTTCAACAATATCTTTTTCCTGCTCTTCTGCCTCAGCCTCACCGAGAACCTCCATTCTGTCCTCAATTTCCACCTCTCCCGACACCTCTTTGACAGTTCCCTTCCGCAATCCCAGAAACGGCTCCACTTCCTTTGGCGGTTGAATTACTATCACCAAAATGATTAGGGCAGCTGCAATTCCGGCAGCCGCCAAGCGAACAGGCCATGAGAACAGAACAAATCTCGGCTTTTTCTTTTTTTCTTCGAGTTTTTGATAGACTTCTGAGCTCGGCTTGAGTTCAGGAACAGCTTCCATCTCATGAGCTGCCCATTCATCCATGATTTTGTCGAACTTTTTCTTGTCCATCGTATCGCTCGCTTCCAGTCCTATATACGTTTTAAGGACTGATTTTTACATCCCTTTTCATCCTAAAACCCCGATTCCTTTGGCTTCGAGGCATTCTCTGACTTTTTCCCCAGCCGACATCACATACTTCCGCACGGCACTGACGGACTTGCCAAAAACTCCGCTTATCTCCTCGTAGTTTTTCCCCAGAATATAATACATCACGATGGCCTGTCTCTCGACCTCTTTCCTGAGCCTTCTAATACATTCCCGAACAGCAAGAACCAACGATGATTTGTCCAAATTTTGTGATTCATCCGCGAGAGTATCCCCTAAATGCAGTTCCTTCCCGCTAACATCATGGCCGATGTTTTGTTCGAGAGACTGAAACCTCACCAATTTTTCCCGACGGAAAAGATTAATCGCGTGATTGTGAGCGATCCGGAACAACCAGGTCCGGAAAGATGCTTTTTTAAGATTGAATTGATGGGCCTTTTCGATCACCCGGATAAAAACATCGTGGACCGAATCCTCAGGATTCGAGACATTCAACACATGGGATAGGTACACATAAAGGCTTTTCGCATGTTTTTTATATAACTCATCGGCGGCAGCTGCTTGCCCCTCTTTCAGCAGCTGGACGATCTGTTCATCCGTCATCACCCTCATTATAATCATTTTCACGTGTCATTACGAGTCTCCACTTTCATCCTTTTCAGAGCCCAAGCGGCCGCCTGCCCCACTCGGGAATCTTGATCTGCCGTTTTCTTTTTTAGAGGTCCGATGGCCAGATCATCTCCAATCTTGCCCAACGAAACGGCTGCCATCCAACCCATATCCCCATCATCCAGAGTTTGAATCAGGGTGTAAACCGCATCATTTGCTTTCATCTCTCCCAACGCCCAAGCCGCCTCCTCTCTAACATAGCTGATTTCATGTTTCAACAAATCCAAAAGAGGTTGAACCGCCATATCGGAATTTATCCGGGCAAGCGCCACGGCTGCCTCATCGCGAACCGCTCTATCTTGATCGTTGAGCAACCCGATTAGGGGAATAACAGCCTTCTCAGATTTGATTTTGCCCAGCACGTTAGCTGCCCCAAATTTGATCCATTTGTTATCCTCCTTCAGCGCCTCCAAAAGAGGTTCCTCTATCTCGTCGCCGAATTCCAACAGTATTTCCGGTGCTTGAAGGCGAATTTGCCAATCTTCGTCCCCTAAAGCTCCGATCAACGACAGAAAAGCATTATCCGGTTTCAACTCACCGAGAACAGAAACAGCCGCCCGGCGAACATACGGATTTTCATCGTTCATAGCCTCGATAAGCGGATCAATCACTCTTTCTGAGCCGATCTTCCCCAATGAGCCCACGGCAAAATTTCGAACCCACCAATGACTATCCGTTTGCAAGGCTTCAATAAGAGAAACAACGTGATCCTCCGATTCGGTATCTCCCAATGCCATGGCCGCATAGGCACGAACGCGATGATTGAATTTTTGATTCTTTAGAGCCCCGACAACAGCATCCATTGCCTTAGGAGTTCCTATCCTTCCCAGCACAAGAATGGCATTTTCGGATGGCCTCCCAGAACCGATATTTACTGTTTTAATAAGAGGTTCCACTGCCGCCTCCCCGATTTTAACAAGTTCATCGGCAGCTTTTTCCCAATAGCGTGTTCCGAGATTGCCAATCAATTCTTCGATCTTTTTATCCTTCTCGGATTCGCCTCCCTGGATTAGTCCAAATGCTGTCCCCCATAATAAAAAAACCAAAATCGATAGGACGCAGATCTTTTTACTCATTTTCCCATTCCTCGACTTAGTGACTCTTTTGTGAAATGTTCCTGGAAGGCGTTATACAGAGTTCCCTTAAAAGCATTGTCTAAATCCTCCAGATCCCTCAATCCGAAAGTAAAAGCAACGGCAATCGGATCGACCCGAAAATCGGTGTGCCCCTCATAAAATCCATACCGCATGATGTAATAAAAGGCCATTTCTCCTGTCTCGATAGTGGAAAGATCGTCAATCAATCCTGCCAATTGCTCATCATCCAGGTGAGCATATGTTTTGATTAAAAACTCTTTCTCGTCGGATTCCATATCTCTCCAAATCTTGAGGATATGTTGTCCCAGGATTTCATCGTTAAAAATAGAATCCTGCCAACCTCGAGAGCCCTGAATCTCAAAAAAAATCTTTTTTCCGTTGTACATCAGGAATTCAATATCCTGATAGGGCATAAACACGAGATTCCACACATGGAACAGGGCCTTTGCTGTCTGAGGATGGGTCAGCCCCATTTTTCGGACCAAACGGTTATCTCCTTTCAAGACAGAGATGATGTCCTCGTCTTGGCTCATAAAACCGGCCCCAGATGACCTTTCCGGACGACCGATCTCAGTAACGGTGGCGACAGAGCGACCGGTGATGGTTTTAGTCTGATCCAATTCGATCTCCGAATGAAGCCCTGTTTCGGCCAGCGTGGGAAAATCCTTCGCATCGATATCCAGTTGTTTCCCCTTGCCCATTTGATCTGCCCCTCGGGCATAAATGAGAGGATCACCGTTTTCAACGGTAACCGGGAGGCAGGCGTATTTTTTGCCTTTCATGAAGGCCACCACGATTTCAGTCCCGTCTTTCATCATATAGGGAGAAGGGATCCGGGGCATTCGATCATACATATGGGGATAAAGCTTCAAAGATTCCTCCTGGATGGCTTCAAGAGAACGTTCATTTTGCAAAATCACAAAGGCAAGAAGGCATAGCAGCACATAACCCCCGAATAACAAATACTTTGATTTCGAAACATTCACCATTTTCGTGCTCTCCTATCCAATTTCATCCTCATTATTTCGGATTACACAAAGATGTTCAACATAATCATTCCTGAATAAACGGTAAGAAACCTGCGCGTCATAACGCGACGAAGTTTTGGGTTTCTTGATATTATGAAAAAAAATGTATATATTTTGGGCCACGTTATTTGGGATCAGCAGGAGAAACCAGTGAAAAAATTTGATAGCCTTCGCTGGGAACCACGATGGGTGTCGCACTTAGGGTGTATCAAGGGATGTCTGAACTTTTTAAACAGGCCAATATCGGATGCGTGGCTATATGGGGTCACAGGGCATGCCTTCGTTCTTAATATATGCGGAGATCTTTGTCCCAGCGGACCGACAGATTGGGATACCCGTATGTTTCGCCAACTGGGTAAAAATGCCGGGTATGTTCTGGATAACGTTTCCGGCTGGAAAGGAAATCAGGACCTTGCCCAGCTTCAGGAGCAAGCTTGGCAACATGTGAAAAACTCCCTTGATAAAGATCTGCCATGTTATGGTTGGGAGTTGGACATCCCAGAGTTTTTTGTGATTTACGGATACGACGACGACGGTTATTACATTTCAGGTCCTGGCTGTGACAACGGAAAGGGACCAATGCTATGGCAGAGGCTGGGCACATCCGAGATCGGCGTGGTGGACGTATCAAGTGTACGGTTGACCCAACCACCCGATGATCGGAAAGCAGTTCGAGATGCTCTATCATACGCGTTAGAACACGGTCTCGAGCCGAAGAAATACACGGATCCGCAATGTTTCGGGGGACTCCAGGGATATGATGCGTGGATCCGTTCTGTCGAAAAAGGAAGAGCTGCTGCATTCGGGCTCGCTTACAACACCGCCGTCTGGACAGAGTGCCGAAAATTTGCCGTTGCATTCCTCCGGGAAGTTCGAGAACAGCTCGACGACGCAAATCTGAATCCATACTTCGACAAGGCTACAGCCCTTTTCGAAACCGTGAGTCAAAACCTGGACAGCGTGAGACAAGCTTACCCATTTGATCCTGAATTAACCATGGCCCCTGTGTTGTTGACGGGACGCTCTCAATCGGCCGCATTGGCGTTAAGGCGCGCAAAAGATGCTGAGGCTGCCGGATTCGAAATTTTTACTGATATCGTAACGCAACTTTGAGAGTGAGGGAGGGATAAAAACCTAGTAATAATTCCAGATCGTCCTGTAATCCCTTATGTTTTCCCCCCGGGCAGCCAGCTCTTCCAGGTATTCATAAATCGGAACATCGATGTAGTTATAGGGGGGAATGGGCGTGATATTCTTTTCCCACGGATGAAATTCATAAACGCGGGACCCATTGGGCAATATCATGACCAGGCGATGGTCCTGCCAGGAACGCAGATGGTTTTTTCCCAGTTTGGGAACGTTAAAGACAGGCTCATCGGTTCGATCCAATCCCGGCAGCAGTCGGGCCTCTTCCTTCCGTTCTTGTAAAATCCTGGCGATCGGAACCATGTACCGCTTGGTTTCCTCCTTCCCTTTCATATTGAACGTGTAGTAAGGATCGACACCGATAGATTTTAGGTCCCAGCGAAGTTTGGCCATTTCGAACCGCCTGGAGTTTTCGATCGTGTAGACAACTTGGTTATAGACGCTTATCCCCAGTTTCCGTATGTTCTGGATGGTTTTGAGCGATTCCGGCGTGATCTCATAGGAGTGTTCGAAATGGGTCACCACAGCGATTTCTAGCTTTGGAGGTTGGTGATATCGGGAAACAAGTTTGAGCAGATTTTCCGTCCAGCGCATCGGCAGCACCACAGGCGTGCGTGTTCCCAATCGAATCCGATAGATGTGTTTTTTTTGGGCCAGTACATCCAATGTCTCTTCGATCTGGCTGTCCTTCATCACCATCGGATCTCCGCCGGTGATGAGAATATCGCCGATGCTTTTGTGCTCATCCAACCAAGCTAGTGCCTCTTCGATCTTCTCCTTCGAGGCCAATGCCTTGGGGTCCAGAACCCGTTCGATCTCCCAATTCCGCTGGCAGTAAATGCAGATTTGGGAGCAAGTGTTAAACGGTTTCAAAATCGCAATAAACGGGTAACGGCGTGTTATCAAATCGACGGGAGATGTATCATGCTCGCCCATGAAATCGAACAGGATGTCCCGATCTTGTTTGTGCTCAGACATGGTGTCCACATACTCCTTAGGAGGGATCACCTGGGCTCGTACGGCGTGATCGTATCCGATGGAAATATTCGAATCCATCAGGCTGAGATAATACGGCGTGATTCCAAAAGGGATTTTGTTTTTTTTGGCTTTCTCGATAGAGGCTTTCTGATCATTGGTCAGCTCGATCAAATCCAAAAGCGGCTTCGAATCGCTGATGACATTTTTCAAGTGCCATTGGTAATCGTTCCAATCCCGATTGCTCCCTCCGAAGTAGCGCAAAATTCTCGCCTTGTTCTCCTTTCTCCATGTCACCACTTCTTCCTCGAGACCCGAAGGGAACTTTTTGAAATACTTTTTCACCGTGGACCCAAAATCATCCAGGATGCCGCTTCTTGCTCGAGACGCTTCCAGTCCTTCCATTTTCAGGAAATCCGGGATGTGTTTTTTGACCTCGTTGTTCTCAAGATAGATGTTGGATTTGCCGATCACACTGCGAAACAGGTTGATAAATTCCAGCAAAAAACCAACAGACACTTCTGTGGCCAACTCTTCCCGTTTGTTCTGAGCCAGCCTCCATAGGATTTCAAGGGCAGAAACGCTGGTCCGGTATTCATTGACAGGCCCGATGATGCTTTTGAAAACACGGATTCCCTCACGAACCGTGGCTTTTTCCAAGATATGAAGGTCGTTATCCACATCGAAGATTTTTCGCTCGGCGATTTCCAAATAAGAGAACATGCCATCCCTTGCGGATTCCAAGTCAGAAGCTGATTTAAGGATAGTGTGAATTGCCGGATTGGCCTTCCAGAGGCGTTCGAGGTAAGCTTCATAGTCCACCTCGAACTTGGGCTTGAAAATGGATATTTCATCCGAAAAAACATCATCGATAATTTTGGTGCCGACTCTTTTGAGAACCTCAGGATGAAAAGAGTTTTTATTTTTCATGGCCGATCCTTTTGGATTTTCTCCATTTCGTGAGCAAATGGTTACGGCTATCATATCATCAGGGAAGACAGCTTTTCAACCAATCCGATTCGATTCAATCCAGGATGCCGGACAACCAGTGGAGGATGTTGAGGAGCAGGCGGGCATTATCCCCACCGAGAGGATGGTTCATCCCGGCTTTCACACGGCCATCCGCAAAAACCTGTGCGGTGAACATCGCAGCTTCGGCAAAAAAGGCTATCCGACCTTTTCCATAGGGCATCACTCCCCCCTGGTACCATCCCGACACATCGACATTCGGTGTGCCAGGCGGAAATTTGTGGTACTCCTGAGGCATCCAGGATCGGAAGCCCTCTCCCAAAATCAAGAGCGGTTGGAATCCTTCTTCGCATCGGATAGCTGAGCCGGCAAATGTTGCAATACGGCTCACCTGTTCATCCGGTCCTCGTCCCTTTGTGAGAAGATGGTCAACCAAAGTCCCATCATTTTTCTGAAAAAGAGTGGGGCCAGGACGCCCGGGCGGCGGACCTAGCATGACATAACCATTGCTGACCTCGATTCCGAAAGAAAGAGCCAGATCCTTAATGGCTCCGGGATCGGGCATGTGATCCGTAATCACGAACAATGCCCCTCCCCTCTTCACCCATCCGTTGAGCACCTGAATTTCTTCCTCAGCAAAAGTGGGTGGATCTCCGATGTTGAATGGAGGCTGCGCGTCTGCGATCACATAAATGCCTCCTGATTTCAGGAATTCCTCTGATATCTTGTCCTTGGCTCGTCTAACAATATATCCATCCTGCTTCAGTAATTCTGCAAACGGGAGATAAGTCCCCACCGCTGTGTGAAAATTATTATGTGCCTCATCGATAAGGACTACAGGACCTTTTTCCTCGGGATACGCCGGATTCCTGATGGCATAGCGGAAGGATTGATCAACAGTACGAGGCGGCTCGACCGTGCTGGCGGTCTGCTGGCTACTGTTCGATGCAGCAAAAAACACAATAAGTGAAACGCTGACTATGAGAATGTTTAGTTTATTTTTGTTTATCAGCATCGCTCCAGCTCCTTTATCGAATATGCGGCTATTCCTCGAATCTCAATGCGTCAAATGTCATCACGCCATTCTTTCCTCGAGTAGCATGCCCGTGATGAACTTTTTCAAACCCGGGTGGCATCAATTGTCGGGGAGGATCGCCATCGAACGGAATTTCCCATAGGCCATGAAACTCCCCTTCCCTAATGCCATGGACCAGAATAGACTTCCCGCTCGGATCGGCAAAAGGCCCATGACTCAGCGTTAAGTTATCGTTGGCCAAGGGAATCATCTTGCCCCCTTTTGCCGGGACTTTGCAAATACGGTGCCTCCGGTTGATGCCGGTGTAGAAAAATATCCATTGGCCGTCGGCAGAATACCAGGGTCTATACCCCCAGCCCTTAAGCAGCAAAGGCCATGGTCCTTTGGTCCCATCCACAGACACCCTCCACAGGCCATTTTTTTTACCCAGGCGGTTGGAGACAAAGGTTATCTCTTTCCCGTCTGGGCTAAAGCACGGACGTTCATCCTGAAAGGGGCCCTTCGTGATTTGCCTGACATTTTTGCCGTCGGCATCCATGACAAAAATGTTGAAATGTCGGTTGGGGGGAGACTCCCCGGAAGGCGTCATCTCTTCGACCGTTTCACGCTTTTGATCGAATACATGATCGGATGAGAAAGCGATCTGCTCTCCCTCCCAATCGAATACAGGATGTCTGGCGTTTGCTTCAGGAGATGTCAATGCAACAATGTCGCCGGTCGCGAGATTGGCTTTCCAAATGCGTGGAATGCCCGTTGAATTCCCATAATACACCACATGCGTTCCCTCCGGATGAATGCAGGGTTGGAAATAGATCCCGTCTCCCGGAGAGATTTTTTTGACCTCCCCATCGGGATACCATGCATACACATCCGTGTAGAACTTTAACTTGGTAGCTCCCTTCAATGAAATCATTAAAACAAATACGCAAATGAGGTTTATAATCCTTTTTAACTCTCTTTTCATTTTTTCCCCTTAAATCAGCCTGGGAATCACATGCTGCACAAAGTCAGCGATGAAATGGGCAAAAATGGCAGCTAGCAGGCAATACCGAGTATAAAGCCATCCTAACACAACACCTCCAAGGGTGTTGAATACCACAATTAAAACGACTAAACTCCAATTGGGCACATCAACCGATAAGACTTGAGGGAGATGAGCTCCTGCGAATACCAACGCAGCCAGCAAGTTCCCAATCCACAAGGAAGGTTTGTCAAAATCAGGTTTTTTTATGATTAATCTGATCATCCAGACAAAAAGTGTCATCAGGCCCAGCCTGAATGCGATTTCCTCCGTAAGAGCGGCACTCAGCGATCTGAGGAGCCAGTCCAAAGCAGTCGGATTGCTCATACCTGGGCCAAAATCTCCTTCCGAAAAGAGAAACCTTCCTGCTAATCCAGGAAGGGCAAGCGCCAATCCGACTGTAATCGAGGGAATGATATAGGAATAGACGCGATCGGAAATCCTCGCGATATCCATTTTCTTGCCCAACCATAGCCCCAAGACCGATGCAGGGGCAAGAAGGAACATGGCCTCCATAAGTGCCCGCAGCCATATCGTTTGAGGATTGATGGGACCACCAGCAGCTGGATCATTAAGCACGGCAATGCTTAACGGCACACCGGCAGCACAGCCAATAAGACCAGCTAAGATGAGCCAAAACAAGAGAATCCGATCTTTGCGCGTGAACAACCTCAAATCCTCTGTAAAAGGACGCTCAATATCATGCCCAAAGAGATCCCTACGCCAAAACTCAGGAGCGTGACCCACTTTTTGATATCTTTTAATAACGAGATGATTTGTTCGAATTGTTTCTCATCCATATTGATTGCTCCTTTTATTTTTGGTCATCCTTGATAAGGCGAATGGAAATCCGGGCACCCTTCATGGCAGCAAAAAGGTCGCAATGGCCATCATTCTTGAAACCTTGGTGATAGGCTCGCTCCTGATTAGCCTCAGAAGAGGTCCAAAAAATGGCATATTCCCCAAGATAGAGATAATTGCCACGAAAATCGGCCGCCCCGGCTAAAAGGGCTTCGAAGCCAGAAGAACCTCCTTCGAGCAATTTCTGGCCTGCCTCTGATTCTCCCCCCAGATAATCGATCAAAACTTTCCACTCTTCATTGGATGGCAAATGCCACCCTTTGGGACTGACCTTTAAAGCCACATCCCAGGTATACAAGCGTCCTAGCTTTTCGCAGTTGGTTTTATCATCGTCTAAACAATAACTCTGTATGGCATTCCCGTCCCGGTCTTTTGTGACTCTTAAATTTTCAGCCATCCACACCTGATCGCCTATTTTGATAACTTTGTAGGTGTTACCATCTATGTCCGTAAGGGCCTCTTGACTGCCATGCCCCGCCAATACAGAGGGCACATACAGAAGCAATGGAATGAATATAATTGTTAAAATAGCTTTCATTTTCCTTCCCTCATTATAACTACGGTATTTAACCAGGACAGAGTGACACTCCTTTATCCTTTTCGCTGACTTGCTACAAGGATTCCAACCATAAAATAAATTTGGGATCCATTTTGTGCTCCCGGGCCCCCTCGAGCATCAATCGGAGGTAGCTTTTTGCCGGTGCAAACGGCCCCTGGGGATTGGCTACCCTATAAAGATCAGCCTTGTGCCATTTCCCGTCTTCCCCCAGTACGAGAAAAGTCTCTCGAGTGTATAATCCTTCAGGCACACTTTCTACAATATCCAGTTCGTCCATTTCTTTTTTGGGCATGGAATAGATAATACCGTGGGTCATTTCGCCAGGATATTCGATGATACTGCTGATTCCCCCTTCCCTTGTTTTTGAATAAAACCTGAACTCCACCCGAAAATTGGGCAAATAGGCCTTCATGACGGGCTTGACGTTGGGACAGGACTGCCGCAGGAACTTCGTCGACAGGTTCGAGCCATAACCGAAGTGATAAACCAGGTCCTTTTCAGCGAATTGTTGTGCTTCGCGCATGATACGCATCAAATTGCCCCCCCAAATTTTCCGGATCTGTTCCTCCGTGTAGCCCCGTTTGACCAATTCGAATGTGACATTTCCCAATTCGCTGGCATCCATACAGTCTTCCAATCCACCGCCGCCGTCGAAGTCCGAACCGATGCCCACGTGATCAATTCCGATGAGCTCGACGATATGGTCGATGTGATCCACCGCATCCGCAACGGTGGCACGTTTACGTGGATACATCCGGTCGATCTCCCTTCTTTCTTCTTCATATTTCTTCTGCTCATCTTCGGATTGGCGCCTTTCGGGATATTTTTTATCCAGTTTTTCCAACGCTTCTTCCCTTCTGGGATCTTGATCTATTTTTTTTATAAATGAACTGAGCAGACAAAGCTGAATCACGCCACCGTTTTCGGCCAGAGCCTCTAACATGGCATCTGTCATGTTACGGGGAGAATCGCACATAGCCCTGGAACTGGAATGAGAGGCCGTCACAGGAACTCTGCTGGTTTCGACAACATCGAAGAATGCTTCGTCTGATATATGGGAGACATCCACGAGCATGCCCACTCGATTCATCTCTCGGACCACTTCCTTTCCGACATCGCTCAGACCCCCATGTTCGGGCTCATCTGTAGCCGAATCACAGATTTCGTTGGTCCCTGAATGACACAAACCACTCATCCGGACGCCTCGATCGTAGTATGCCGTGATCAGATCGAGATCGAGACCCATCGGATAGCCATTCTCGATGCTCAGGAACATGGCTCGTTTTTTCTCTTTTTCGATCCGATAGGCATCATCCGGCGTCAGCGCCAGCTTCACCCAATCGGGATGTTTTTGGATGGTCTCGTGTAGCAACGTCAGACGTTCATGGGCATTGGCCACAGCCGCCTCAAAATCCTGCTGGGTCCTATCGCCCTGATCCATATAAACAGCGAAGAAAACGGCATCCAGCCCACCCTGCTTCATGCGGGGGAAATCGACCTGTCCCCCTCCCTGATTTCTATCGTTGACTTTAGTGATGTCAAATCCGGGCTGCAAAAGCATATAGGGTGTGTCTACATGTGTGTCTGCGGTGAGCACCCGGTCATGGATATCCATCGCCCTTTCAGCCAGCGTGTTATCGGCCTGCTGACAAGAGAAAATAAGAACCAATACGATCAACAACGGAAAATACACAGCACGTTTCATCGTTCCTCCTTTATCTTTTTACCGAGTTGCTCAGCTTTGATAGCGGCACTTTGGATCGCTTCGCTGATAGCCGCCTGGAAACCGTGTTTTTCGAGCGTTAACACACTTTCCTCAGAAATTCCACCCGGTGTACAAGTTTTATCCAGCAGCTCGACAACCGGAACCTGATGTTGTTTCCAAACAGCCAATGCCCCGACAATAGTCTGATACACGATCTTAATGGACATCTCCCGGTCCATTCCTATCCGCGCACCTGCATCGATCAGGGATGAAAAAAAAAGCAACACGGACGCTGGGCTACTCAAGGCCGTTGCTGCGTTGATATGTTCTTCCTTCATGAGAACGACTTCGCCCAAGGAATCGAACAGTTCCAGAATTTCCTCCTTTTGGATTTCTGAGACAAATTCGTTAAAAATCATCGCGATTATTCCCAGGCCGATCTGGCTGGGCGGATTGGGCACGGCCCGTACAACAGGCAGTTCTTTTCCGAGCTTGTAGTATTTATCCATCGGAATCCCTGCAGCCACGGTGACGAAAACTTTTTCTTCAAGGATGGGAGTTAGACTAAGCTCATCCACTACCTCTTTCACGACTTGAGGACGCACGTTGATGAAGACGAAATCTCCCCAGTTAACGGCTTCTGTATTGTCGGCTGTTTTTTGAACCGAAAATTTTTGGTTCAGCTTTTCCAGCCGCACTTTGTCCGGATCGCTGACAATCAGATTTTCTGGTGCCACAACCTTTGATGTTGTCAGGTTTTCGAGGATGATCTCTGTGATGTGGCCTCCGCCGATAAAGGCGATCGGTTTATTCTTTATGCTCAATTCAATCCTCCTGAAGTTTGTCATTTTTCAATTCTAGCATCTTGTGCAATCCCGTCTTCAACCGTCTGCAGGCATGGAACCCCAGGGATTTCAGGTCATCAGATACATCCAAGGGAAGCATCCTGTCTTCGAGCTTTTGATTCAAAACGCCCCCCATATACACCGGGATGCGTAGCACGCGTTTCATGAGTTCTTGTCTTAGACTTTTGGCGTAATCCAGGGCCATCCCGTTATGGGTGCTGATCAGAATGGCATCCGCTTGGCTAGCTTTTGCCTCAGCAGCGACGTCGTCGGGATTTTTTTCGGCACCCAGGTTGATCATCTCAGCGCCTGCCTCAGACAGAAGCTTATGGATAATCCCGATAGCAAATTCGTGAACATCCGTGGATGCGATCAACAGACGCCGGCCTTGGAAAACCTTCCGCATCCGGGGCTGTGAAAAGAAGTCTCGGTGCTCCTCCAAACAATATCGGGACATCTTTTGAACGTCTGTTGGAAGCGAAGGTATTCGTGATCCGAATAATTCTTCAAAACTTGCCGGGCCAAGTTCCTTCAGAACATACAACATCTGGACAGGATCCTTGGTGTCTACGCCGGCTTCCTTGAGTCCCTCCAGTGCATGGACAAATACCTTCTTCCCCAATGCAACTACTTTATCGGAGAATGCATAGGAAGCGCTAAGGTCGATATGAGGGTGCAGCTGTTTTGCCGTCTTTTCTATGCGCCGGCCAAAAGACTGAGCCTCGGCGATCTCTTCGGCAGAAGGGATCCGCAGGGCTTCAGTCAAAGGGAGCGGATGAACAGCGTGTCCTGTAGGACAGGCCAACTGTGCCACTATATCCCACATCAAATATTCGGCCACGATGCCCTGATTGACGGAAAAATCCTGCATAAACGAGATGGTATCCCCGTAGATCATCGAGCCCAGGCTTTCGTGTTCATGGATTACATCCAGGGCAAAAACCCAGCCTGCTCGCTTTATCGGATCGCTGGTTAGCCCTCCGATGCAGTGGGCGAGTCTTCCACCCAGCAGGTCTTCCACGATATAACGTTCGAGATAGGCCCAACCGGCGATGGTGGCACAGTCCTGGAAATGGGCACTGAACCCATCTTCCAGATAAGAGTGGATGAGGGTGCCATTCGGGCGGAGAGCGCACATTATAGCCAACGCACGGACCGTTTCTGTTGATGTCTTTACTTTATCGCGCCATCCAGGAACTTCATGGGCAAAAAACTGGGATAGGTTTCCAATGGTAGTGATCCCGGCCCTTAATGCGTTTACCGTGTTCTCTGTGGATGAGGGGAATCCGATCATAAAATCGCCCATATGGGGCTGTATGGGAACGACATTGCCGAGTTGATCCCAATCTTCAGCGGATTCCATGATAGGTCCGGTCTCTGCAGGCACCTTCTTTCTGGAGCCTTTCGGGAGTCCCATTCGGCGGTCCAAACAGATTCCTGCCCGGTCAATGCAAAATCCTGTATGTTCGGCGGTACGATGGAGTTGTGCCAGGGCTTCAACAGTTATTTTCAGTGTACTCATCCCGATATGGGTATGGTACATGATTGTCCCGTCAATCTTGCTTTGCTGTTTGTATTCCGCCTCCGAAGCAACGCCCATCTTATCCATAAAGGCAGTCCTGCCAATCTTTATGGTTTTGGCTATGGAGTGGCCCTCATCGATCAGAGATTTTGCCGAAGGTAGTTGGACATCGAGGATAGGCTTTATTCTGTTCACGGGCTCGTCAAAACAAGCCTATCACACGAAAAAAGATTTGGTCAATCGTTGGTTTTTCGCAGCTTCATCACAATAAAAATAACGAGGCACAATGCTCTTACTACAATTTGGGAAATAATGATCACCCTTTTTTCAGGGTCGAAGATCAATCCAAAAAGGGCTACCGCGATCCACACTTATCCCATGATAACCCAGAACACATGATTGAATTTTTTGCT
>CP070750.1:2395298-2396653 GCA_020348385.1 Candidatus Aminicenantota bacterium
CGCAAGGTTCTCGGTGCCTCCGTTCCGAAGATCGTGACGATGCTGTCAAAAGAATTTTTAAAATGGGTGCTCATCGCCAATATCGTCGCCTGGCCTGTGGCCTATTATTTTATGGACAAGTGGCTCCAGAATTTTGCCTACAGAACGGACATAAAAATAGGGACATTTTTGCTGTCCGGAGCTCTGGCATTCATGATCTCCCTGCTGACGATCAGCTATCAAACCATCAAAGCCGCTAGCGCAAATCCCGTGAATTCTCTGCGGTATGAGTGAAATTTGTTCCTCTATCTGGAAGCAGGAGGGATAAAGGCGATACCGAGCGAAACGGTCAAGGCTCTGTTTTTTATCGTATCGTTTTCGCTGAAATCGTAGGATACTTCCATAATATTTCTGGAGATGTTCACAAGCCCCAGGCTGTAACGCACACTCAAGAGTAGATTCAAGGACCCGAGACGGTACCGGACATTTGCGCCGAATACAAGTCCGACGTCCGTCTGCTTCAGGTTATTGTCGAGCTCCCGTTTTTCTGTGTTGCCGAACGCGGTTTGAATTTCCATGACTTTGTGTGCAAATCCCAAATAGGGTCCGAAAACGAGGCCAGGTTTGATACGGCCTTTCACCGGAAGCTTATAGGCGATCAAAACAGGGATTTCTACATAGGATATTTTATACTTGGAAGAAATCTCCTGCCCGAGATCTTCTTCCAAGACATAGAATCCTTTGACAGCATAATGGATCTCAGGCTGTATCCCCAATTGGTTTTTAACGAAAAAAAAGGACAAAAAGGAACCGATGGAGAAGGTATTCAAGTTTTCGATGGTGATGTAGGGAAGATCATGCGAAAAACCTGCCTTGGATCGAACAATCCCCCCTTTCAATCCCCATTCCCACTGGGAAGCAAAAATCAGGCTTCCCACGAGTAGAAGAGCCACACCAAACGCCAGAGCCTTCCGAAGCCTCTTTTTCATTTCCGCACCTCTTTTGTTGTTATTTTGCGCTGATGAAACACTTGGGGTGTTATCCGCAGGCCGATCCAATATTCGCTGGCGTAGTTATCAACAAGAGTAATCCTAAGTCCCATGCCCTGGACGGCATCGATTAGGCTCTGGGAGAATGCGTTCCTTCTCACTTTCTGACTTAATTGGCTCCAGTCTAAGGATTGGAATTTTCCCTTTGCCCGAGATTGGGACATATTCATGTCGAAAAGGAGCATGTTGTACAGGTTCTGGACGGTGGCACTGTGGAGATCGCTCCCGATACAGCTGGATGCCATTGCAGGGATCCCGTTCCGGAGCATGAGCACAGGGTTGGTCGTATCGGGTATATAGGCACCCGGGCCCACCTTATAAATCCGC
>CP070750.1:2396753-2417014 GCA_020348385.1 Candidatus Aminicenantota bacterium
TCAGCAAAAACATCCACATGTAATCCTGTTCTGTTTTTGAGCATGGAAGACATCAAGATAACACCTCCGCTGTCATACCTGAAGCTTGTGCCAGGTTTGCTGATCATCGGCCTGTTCAAATAAAAACGGTCCCATCCTGTTTCAAGTCCGTTTAACTGGCTATGGGGAGAACTGGGATAGCCTTCATCGTAATCAGTTCCGCTCCTCATCGTTAAAAGATCTCGGAATTTCATCGATGCTTTCCGGTCATCCATATTTTGGATTTCACGGATGTTCGGGAAAAAATCGAGCACCTTCTCGTCAACGCCCCGAATTTTACCCTGCTCGATAGCGATTCCCATCACTGCGGACGTAAAACTTTTGGTCACCGATTGCAACGCATTAGAGATTTCATCATTGTATCCCCCAAAATATTCTTCCAAAACCAGATACCCATTCCTGACAATTAAGAGACTGTGCAGGTGTGGACATTCCTTCTCATGATGTATCCGGCGTACCAGATCATCCCATCGTTTCCGATCGATCTGTTGTTCTTCCGGTGTAGACCGTGGCCATTTTTCCGTCGGCCACGGAGCTTGGCCGAAAATGGGAGTTATTGATCCCTGAAATAAAAGAAAGATTAAGACAAGAATGAATGTTCTTATTTTATAAGACACAGTCATAACTTTCCTCCCATCACTTCATTTCTTCAGGTTTTAGATTTTCGATTATTTTCGCATCCACCCAGTAGATGTTTCCCTCTTTGGCATCGGGATTGTAGCGGTTAAAAAAGAAATATTTGCCATCCGGCGAAACCTGGGGGCAGTTCTCACCATATTGGGTATTAATAAGTTCCCCCATGTTTATTTCTTCTGTCCAAGTCCCATCATCTTTACGAAATGTGATGTACAAGTCCCCTTGGCCGCTGCCGATATTATCCGGATGGTCCCAGCATGAAATGATCAAGTAGCTTTCATCTGGCGCAACAAACATATCTCCTTCGGTATCGATGGAATCAACGGCCGTAAATACGTATTCGGGAGTGCTGTAGGCACCATTGACAGGTTTTGCCCGGTATATTCCGAAGATTTCTACATTTCTTTGGGCAAAATAGAGGTTTCCGTTGGCGGCTAAGGAGGGATACCCGGTTCGTACGGGGACATCACCACAGTGCAGCGGCTTTGCTTTGCTCCATCCGTCCTCTGTGCGTTCAACAAACCATAAATAAGAGTGGTCTTTTGGCTTTTCTCCGTTCGGTAAAGTTCTCCAGGAGCGAAAAATGAGTTTCTCTCCACCTGAAGACATACACATATCGTTATCGAAATCTGTGCTGTTGAAATGAAGCATATCCGGTTTTGTCCACACGTTGTTTATCCTTTTCATCCAAGCCATCCCACCTGAGGAGTCATTTTCCCTCTCATAATAAACAAAATAGAATTCATTTCCATCCGGTGAAAAAACGGAACAGAATGCTCCCATATTTTTTGTGTTAAGAATACCCGGTGCAAAGATCTCCGGCGTCATACCAGGAGGCTTCTGGCCGAGGTAAGAACCCTTGAGGACAGGGAAATCATCCTCAGGTTTTTCCCGCTGGGCATGAGAATTTTTGCGTGCGTTTTCGATGACCCGGCTGTCGATCCAATAGATATTGGATATCTCACCAGGCTCGTTGTATCGGCTGAAGAATAGATATTTTCCGTCCGATGACAAGGTTGGGCAGGTTTCAAAATACTCTGTATTCACCTCATCCCCCAGGTTCACAGGCTTTGACCATCCTCCATCCTCGTTTCTGAAGGCGACATAAATATCCTGTTTGCCAAAGCCCTCATCTTGAATAGAATCGACCAGTATAAAATTCTCATCCGGAGCAATGAAACCGTGGCCTCCAAACTTCAATCCTGCCTCATAAGATTCTTGGACAATCCCCTTTTCAAGAAAAGCTTTGTATATTTTTTTCTGCGTGATATTCGAATAATACAATGCCCCCTTTTTTGAGGACGTGGGGAAAAAGGCGGATTCGTCGGATATCTGTCCTTTCAAAGGTTGGGGATTATGCCACGCGCCATCAAGAATATCGACTTTCCAAAGTCTGACATCCAAGCCTTCATCATAAGGAGCGAAGAAGATGTAACGGCCATCCAATGAAAAGAAAGCCTCCATCTCTTCTTTTTTTGCTCCCTTACTCAAGCTCACTGGTTTCGGCTTCGTCCATCTCCCGTCTACAATTCTTGTGTTATAAACACAAGCCGGTTTCTTGGGGACTTGGACGGTGAATAACAGCTCATCCCCATCCGGAGAAAAACTAAGGGCGAATTCGTATCGGCCTTCCAGCGAAATGAGCCCCGGAGCAAACAGCTCTGCTTTTAATACCGGAACCTTTTGTCCAAAATATTTCCCAGCAAGATGAGGAAATGCAGTTTTTTTATCTTGTTGGGCGTAGGTTCCAGTTACAAAAAAAACCAACAAACAAATAGTAAAGAATTTTATTTTCCCATCAGACATGAATTTGCCCTCCAAATGCTCGAGTCCTGCTATCTGCTATTTAGAAACCGAAAGACAATCCCACCCGAAACTCAGGTTTATGTTTCTTTTCCCACGGGTGGATGATTTCGAAATAACAAATCAGAAAGCGGGTCCCGATCGTCAAGTAAGGATAGTCATATCCTTCATTTCTGGAATATTGAAATCCCCCACCGCTATAAAATCTGAAAATCAACAACTTGAGGGGAAAAAAATAGGCCGCACCAGCCCGGAATCTGAGATCCTTTTTTTCATAATCCAAATCTGCCACAAAGAAGAAATTTTGGCCCAGGTGGTGTTTATATCCAAGTCCAAAAGGAGTGAGCGCAGAAAAAGAAAGATAATTGTTCTCCAGGTTCTTGAAATCGCGTTTGGCTGATAACTCTAAAGGATTCAGACACAAAAATGCTCCGAACAAAAGTATAAGAACGATGGATTTTCTCATGATATCCTCCATGTTTAGGATTTTCTTTGAGATTTCATTAGCGGAAGCTTTCATTTCAATCTTTATATCTAGAATTTTTTCAAAATCACTCATGATTGATTTATTTCTTTTCGAGTTTTTTCAACATTTCCCTGGCATTGGCGTTTTCAGGATTGAGCTCAAGAGATTTTTTGTAGTTTATGATCGCATTTTTGATATCGCCACTGTTCACGTACGCTTCACCCAGGCTGTCGTATACATTGAAAGAATCCGGGTGCAATTCCACATTCAGTTTGAAAACTGCGATTGCCTCTTTGATTTTCCCCTTCCCCATCATTCTGTATCCCATGGCATTGAACTCGTTTTCCTCGAAATAGAGTTTCTTCTCTGGATCGGATATAATCTCGCGGTACTTTTGCAATCCTGCTTTTATGCCGTTTTTATCGATTGCCTTTTCGATGCGGTAGGCGGCCGATTCGCTGATGATCCTTCCTACCTGGTCCAGCCTGAACTGGATCATGGCCACATCCGTATCCCGTATATCCAAGAATTTCCTGTAATACTCCCTCGCCCTCTCGAATTCCCCCATTCCCCTGTAGGTCTCACCAAGCCGCCAGAGAGCATTCAATGATTGGGGATACAAGCTCAACTGGTATTCAAAAACGTCGATAGCCTCTTGTGTTTTTCGCTTTTGGCTAAGTTTGTCCCCTTCGAAAGTCAACATGTGCGAAGGAGGGTCGACTTCAAAGCCGTACTCCTCCGAGAGTTTTTCATAATAATCGATGATGTCCTTCACAGTATCGGTCTGGAAATTCTCCGGCAGCTTATGCCCGGCGAACAACATCCTCAGTCCCTTTTTGAAAGGCAGCGGTGTAATGAAATATCCCGTAGGCTCCCTGATTTCCACCTCGAAGCGGAAATCCTTGGGTGTGTTGGATTCAAGCAGTCCTGCAAAATTTTCCACATACTCCAGATCCTGAGCGCGCTCGTTTTTTTCACATTTTATGTAAAGGAAATTTTTCAAAGATCTAGTTTTCTTGAAAAACGACTCAGCCTCGGGAAAAAGGAACTTCGCATTTTCGGGATTCATGAAAGGATTCTCAGAGAGAACGGCGTTAAAGAGCGTGGGATTGGTGATGAGGGCATAAAGGCTGAAAACGGCCGCAGCCTGAGGTCCGGCTAGGATCCTGAAATTTTTTGTCCTGTAATTATCGTCGACATAAGGGATCAGTTCTTCCTGGATGAACTTTAAAAAATTATCTGCACCTCCGCTGTCATTGCGTCCCCTAATTTTTACCGGCAGGAGGTCCCGGTATCTGTTGGTATTAGCCACACCGATGATGATCACAGGAGGGATCTCCCCGGTTACACCCAGTTTTTCTGTAATGCTGGCCGCATCCAAGTAATAGTTGTAGATGTCCGCATACAAAAGGTATAAAACAGGATAGCTTAATCGGGTATCCTCATAATCGCGTGGGAGATGCACAAATAGAAGTCTGTCTTCATCCATAATATCCGAGTGAAAAACTCTATATTTGCCTATGACAATATCATCCCCGTCTTCCTGTGCTTGTATTAATCCCTGGTTCATAATCAGAACAAACAGAAGCATCAGAGCAAAAAACACCTTCAAAATCTTATTTTTCATGTGATCTCTCCCTGTCCATCGCCCATCCCTCCTATAAACTTTTCAGTCTCCTGTATTTCATGGGTGATTTCTCTGTTAGAGCTGCAAAAAATAGGCCAATCGATTTTTTAGGGTTTTTCAAAGAACATTCATCTCTAAGTGTCCATTTTTGAACAATCAATATCCATTTCCGGACAGGAACTCTGTTAGGGCAACCACTATACAGTTTTTTTTTAGTGTTCTATGATCTATAATCATCCTCGAGCTGAGATCGTGGAGGTAAAATGAGAAAATCAATACTGATCGGTTGTCTGTCCTTTTTAACCTTGGCAACGATGGCTGCCTGCAGCAAAAACAGGCCGTTATCAGATTGCGAGACGTATGCTGAGGCTGTCGACCCAGCCCCTGACAAGACAGCCGATTGGGAGGCTGTTGGACCTGGACTTCATGCTTCGATCGGCAGCATCGATCAGCACTATTTTAAAACCTCAGTCCCTCAGATAACCGAAAACCATAGGTGGAACGGAACAGCCTGGCGTGGAGAAAAAGTTTCGGCTCAATTGGTTCTGTGGTCCAGGGATCCTGTCGAGAAGGTGGAATGCACATTTTCCGAATTCATCGGCGAAAACGAAAAGATCTTGTCTGCCCAAATCGCCCAGGTTAGGTTTGTCCGGTATGTCATCACCGACGAATTTGCCGATGGTTGCGGTAAACGCAATCCTGAGGACTATGCGGCTTTTTTGTATCCCGATGCTTTGGATAATGTGACTTGTTATAACATGAAAGGAAAAACAACACAGCCAGTCTGGATCACGATGCAGGTCTCGCGAGAGGCTGAACCCGGAATCTATAAATCAACCATGCATCTTCTTGCCCTCGGCCGAAAAATTCAATCTTTCCAGTTCGAACTGGAAGTGCTGCCTCTATTACTGCCTCCTCCTGCCCAGTGGAAATTCCACCTCGATCTGTGGCAGAATCCCTACGCTGTCTCCCGCATTCACAAAGTGAAACCATGGTCTGAGGCCCACTGGGAGGTGTTGAAACCTGTTATGAAAATGCTGGCCGATGCCGGGCAAAAAGTGATCACCACATCCATCAATAAAAAACCTTGGGCAGGACAAACCTTCGATCCATTTGATTCCATGATCGTCTGGACAAAAAAAGTAGAGGGAAGCTGGGCATATGATTACACAGTTTTCGACAATTGGGTTCAGTTCATGATGGACCTGGGAGTCAAGAAGCAGATCAATTGTTATTCCATGATTCCCTGGAGTTCTGAACTGGTTTATTTCGAAGAGGATTCGGGAAAAGAAGTCACCACCAAGATTGAACCCGGGTCTGAAGAATACATCGCATTGTGGACACCCTTCTTGATAGATTTCCGGTTGCACCTCGAAGAAAAGGGATGGAATAGGATCACCAATATTGCTGTGGATGAACGTGGAGGGGAGAAGATGCAGTTGGTGCTGAAATTGCTAGAAGACCAGGCGCCCGAATTGGGAGTCGCCCTGGCTGATAATGAAAAAACCTACAAGATATACCCCGACCAGATAAAGGATCTTTGTGTATCCTACATCGCGAACATCGATGAAGAAGACCTGATGTACAGAAAATCCAAGGGATACGCCAGCACATATTATGTGTGCTGTAAGGACCCATTCCCCAACACCTTCACATTCTCACCACCTGTGGAAGCGACATTTATCAGCTGGTATGCCATGGCTGCCGGATTCGACGGCTTTTTACGCTGGTCCTACTGCAGCTGGGTCAAGGATCCCTTGCGTGATTCTCGTTTCAGAACGTGGCCGGCCGGTGATACCTACATCGTTTATCCCGATGCCCGAAGTTCCATCCGTTTCGAACGCTTGATCGAAGGAATCCAAGACGCTGAAAAAATACGGATCCTCAGAGAAGCATTCGAAAAAGCCGGGACGGAAGAGGCGAAACAGAAACTCGAGCTGCTCAATAAGACGGTCGCCCAGTTCAACCTCTTGAGCAAACCGGAAAATACCGAAGCATTGATAAACCACGGAAAGAAAATTCTCGCAGATCTTTCACGATAGCGTTCCAATATCCTAGTTATCAACGATGGAATAAAGTAAAATAAGCACAAGATTTAAACGTTTCACATGAGCAACCTTTGGAGGGAAAAATGAAAATTAAAGGAATTCTTCTCAATTTTGCGATTTTTTTTGTGATTACTTTTGGAGTGAGCGCAATCGTCAATTTTCTCTGGAACCTCATTTTTCACGGAACGGGGACTGTAGGTTGGGAGATGTCCTTCCGACTGGCGATTATTCTTGGCATCGTCCTATCTTGGATTCAGAAAAAAGAATAAGAGGAGGGAAAATGAAGAAAGTGATATTCATCTCAACGTTTCTCATCGTCTTTTCGGCAATTTCCTGCCAGCAAACTGCTATCCAAAGTAAAAGCCTGAAATACCAACCAGCTTGGGAATCTCTCAAACAGCATCAAACTCCACAGTGGTTGCGGGACGGCAAATTCGGGATCTACACGCATTGGGGTGTTTACTCAGTTCCAGCCCACGGCACCAACGCCACATGGTTTTCCTATGGGGTTTACAGAAACGAGGATGGCGATTACCGCAAATGGCACGAAGAGAACTACGGTCCCCTAGCTGAGTTTGGATACAAAGATTACATCCCGCTTTTCAAAGCAGAAAAATTCGATGCCGAAGAGTGGGCCGAGTTATTCCAGAAAGCAGGCGCAAGGTTTGCAGGTCCGGTGGCAGAACACCACGACGGCTTTGCCATGTGGGACACGCAGTGGTCGGAATGGAACGCCGTCAATATGGGACCGAAACGAGACATCGTGGGTGAGCTGGAAAAAGCCATCAAAGCCCGCGGGATGAGGTATGTCACCGCTTTTCATCATGCTGCCAACTGGGATTTTTTTCCCGTGTGGGACAATCGGTATGACTGCAGCGATCCAAAGTACTCTGGTCTTTACGGACAGATCCACGCTCAAGAAGAAGAACGAAACGAAGAATTCCTCGATGAATGGTATAGCAAAATCATCGAGGTGATCGACAAATACAGCCCGGATTTTATCTGGTTCGATTTTGCTCTGGACAGGATACGAGAAGACTTGGTCAAGGATATGGTGGCCTATTATTACAACCACGCCGAGCAGAACAAAAAAGATGTCGTCATCACATACAAGGGACATGATTTGCCGCCCGGCGTTGCTGTCCGGGATTTGGAACTAGGGCAGGAACGTGATATCACGCACCATGAATGGATCACCGACACATCGGTTGACGATCAAGGAGCATGGGGTTATGTTGTGGGGGCCGGATTCAAATCCGTGAACCGTTTGGTGGACAACTTAGTGGACCGTGTCAGCAAAAACGGATATCTTCTCCTCAATGTCGGTCCCAAAGCGGACGGGACCATTCCTGAGGGCGCCAAAACTTGTCTCTCAGGAATCGGCGAATGGTTGGATGTCAACGGAGAAGCCATCTACGGGACCACTTCGTGGACTAAAGCGGGTGAAGGACCGACTATGGTTGAAGAACTTGACGATGATATCGGATTCAATGAGGAAGATCTGCATTATACCGGAAAAGACATCCGTTTCACCGTCAAGGGGAATACTCTTTATGCCATCACTTTAGATTGGCCCGGTGAAGAGGTGCTCATCCACAGTCTCGTGTGGATCGGAGATAAAGAACGAAGAGAAGGGATGAAGAGGTATCCTGGTTATCATATCTATAAAGATGAAATCCAGTCGATTAGCATGTTGGGAGATGGACAGCCCCTGGAATGGGAATTAACGCCCATCGGTCTCAAGATAAAAACACCAGAAAATAGACCCTGCGAACATGCCTTTGTGTTCAAAATTGTTCGAAAGGCCGCCTCAGAAAGGAGTTAAGGAGGACATTCTATGGAAAAGGCAAAACGAATTTTCGGACTCACGCTTTGTATCCTGATATTCTTCGTTGCAATGAATAGTTATCAAAAATCCGTGAAACGCGTGGGTATGGTGATTGGCATCCATCCGGATCACATCGAAGAATACAAGCGCCTTCATGCCGATGATAATCCGGGCGTCCGTGATCTTCTTCGCAAATACCACATGCAAAACTTCTCCATCTTCCTTACCGAGATAGATGGCAAATGGTACGAATTCGGGTATTACGAGTATACCGGAAAAAACTTTGAAGCGGATATGGCCGGACTGACTAATGAACCACGGAATATCGAATGGCTAAAAACCTGCGATCCCATGCAGATTCCGCTGGAGGGTGAAAAAGGCTGGCGCGTGATGGAGCAGGTCTATCTCAATGAGTAAGAGGATAATAAGAAAAATATTTTGGTCAACTTTTATCCTGCTTTTGATCACATTTTTTCCTTCGACATCAACTCATGGTCTGTCACTAGAGGAAAATCCAACGATTCCAACCCGTGTGATCAGCACCGATCCGCCCCTTCGATGGGAAGACGCCATGCTCAGCGGCAATAGTTCGACCGCGATCATGGTTTTGGGGCTCCCTCTGGAAGATACTGTGATCGTCAACCATGAGAAAATCGGGACAGAGGGAAATGATTACAGACCTCAGACACCCGCCCTACGAGAGGCCTGGAAAGAAACAAAAAAAATGGCCCAAAAAGGCCCAGTCGGTGAAGCTGCGATTCGGGATCGACCTGCCAGCTGACAGATCCTTGCGCTTGCGTTGCCGATATTAATGGGTAGCCTTTTTTCACTTTGTGGGATTTTCCTCCGTCAAAACGTCAATAGAGTAGAATGTGCGATACAAGGAGATTGATGCTGTGACAGAACAACAGTGGTTGAAAATATATAGAGAAACGGTCCATCCCCTCTACGGTTATATGGCCAAGCGTACCGGCGGGATTCGGGAACTAACCGAAGACATCGTACAGGAATCCTACTTGAGAGCCCTCGATAATTGGAAGCGTAAAACCCTGCCGGCATCTCCCATTGCTTGGTTGAAACGGGTGGCCCACAATATTCTAATCGATTATCTGAGACAAAAAAAATGGGATAAAAAAGCCGATTTAGATCTTAATCCCTACACCAGAAATCAGGTTACTAAGGACCACTTAAAATCCCTAGAAATATTTTTGGCCATCTCATCCCTGGGACGAAAAAAGGCCAGAATTCTTGAGGCTTTTTATTACGATGGAATGAGTGTTAAGGAAATAGCCAACTCAATAGAAATCTCGGAAAGGGCAGTCGAAGGACAATTGAGGCGGGCCCGCCAGTCATTGAAATCACTGCTCCCAGATATAAAAACAAACGGAGGAAAAAATGAATAAAAATTATGAACCCGACGGCCAGTTTGTGGAGAAGTTGGAATGGCAGTTGTCCTCGGAATTCCGAAGAGCAAGCCGTTTAACGTCCTCCACTGGGAAAATTGCGGTACCCCGCAGGATGGTCGCGATAGCCATCACAGTGGGTGTTCTGATAACCGGTGTGGCCGTGACAAAAGCAGCCGATTATATCAAGGATTCCTGGAAGAAAAAGATAGAAATGGCCAGGGTTGAAACAGAGGTTGAACTGAAGAAGGTTAAGCTGGAGTCAATCAGAAAAATGGCATCCATAGCAAAAACCCGTGTTTCAAATGGGTTGATCCGGGAAGATGAATACCAAGCGATGAAAATCGCAGTCAAAAATGCAGAGTTGGCTTTCAAAAGATCGCTGTTGAATCTGGATGAGGTGAGAATGTCCGGCGAAATTCCGCGTAACGAACTGTATGCTCCCATGGTGGGAGGACGTGATTTTGTCAGCGAGCGGTTGAAGACCGAAATAAATCAAGTTGAGCTGGTTCTGGAACAGTTCATGATTCACCAGGGACGGATCGACCAACTGATTGAGCAGAACTTGGCCCGAAAGGATGAGGTGGAACACTTTCAGACGGAAATAACCAAACAAAAGATGATGATCGACAAGATCCAAGACCGACTCGATTTGCGTACACGCTTTCTTGCTGGGGAAATCACGGCGCAAGAGGTTGAAATCAAGGACAGGATGACCGGCGCCGAAAGGAATTTGCACCTGGCTCAATCGAAAGTCGAAACTTTGAAGAGACAATTGAAACGACGCCAAGCCCTTGCAGCCCAGGGTACAATTAGTCATAGAGAATTCATGCAGCTACAGTATGCCTTGGATGCTGCCCAGGCGGAACTAAAACTCGCAACCCTGGAAATGGATGTCCTCAAAAAGCTGAAATAAAGACCGGTTTTTTTCATTCGTTCAAGTTAACAGGGTCGATCACCTGATCGGCCTTGTTGTATACTACATAATCGTCATTTCGCTTTTATCCCAGGATTGCGGCTTTGGGATGAGCTTTAAACTCCCATTGACGGACGCGGAAGGGAGATAAGCAGAAATATTTAAGAAGAACTGGTGTAAGCTCCCAGTTCAATCGCTATTTCAGGAAAATTCTGAAGAATTTTCTGGTCGCTTGTCACGAGTTTAACATCGAGATGTCTGGCCAGCGCAACATACTCGCAATCATAAGCTGAGCAATCGCTCGCCGCAACTAAGTCCAACACAAGCTCAGATGGAGGCAGGATCTCTCTATCCTCCATGGTCCTCAAAGCCGATTTCATAACCTGCTTTGCATCTTCAAGTTTCAGAATTCGGCGACGGATATAACCAGCCATGACATTCCGAAATTCGCTTTGCCAAAGCAGCGGTGCAACCCAATAAGGATCCTTTCGAAGAGCACAGAGAGCCAGATCTGTCCTTTCGCTCTGGACATGGACATAAATGATGATGTTCGAATCCACAACAATCATTTGCGGCCTTCATTCTTCCACTCTTCCAGCTCCTTATCCTGAAGACGATATTGCGCTGTCAATTCCCGGATCTTCCGTGTCCGCTCAAGTGTGGAATTGACATCAATCGGAGGTGCATCGAGTGCATGCTCGATAACAGCGATAACCTCTTGATTGATGCTTCTGCGGTTGGCTTTAGCGCGACGTTTTAGCCTTTCGTAGACTTCCATTGGAATGTTTTTTATTGTCAGTGTAGTCATAATGCAACCTTTATGAAACCGATATGGATCCATTATAAATCCAATATGGATTCTTGTCAACCCGAAAAGCCTCGCTCAAAAAGCAAAAGAAATTTGCATTTTAGACTATCTTTGTATAAAAAAAAAGAAATCTCTCGGTAGGAGGTGGCATGAGTATCACACGTCGGCATTTCATCAAAAATATGGGGATAGGATTGGCATCGGTCGGATTGGCCGCGGAACAGTTGGCCTGCACTTCGTCCAAAATAAAGGGAGACTCGGAAAAATTGCTGGTTGACAATCCCAACCATCCCGAACCCGCCCCATTGGGCTACGACCGTCTTCCCTTAAGCTGGTACCAGGACACAGTGCGCAGGCTCAAGGCCAAGGTTTCGGCCAAGGGTATCGATGCCGTTCTTCTGGGAAGCGACACCAATATGGTCTACTTCACCGGCTGCTTCAGGGGCAGCGGAGAACGCTCGACCTGGGCCTTTTTTCCGCTTCAAGAGGAAGATGCCGTTCACTGGTATGCACCAGGGATCGACCGGGATCTGATCACCTCATGGTGGTGCACGGAATTCGAGTATTACTTTTGTTTCCCGCATGCAGAAGGGGGATACCCCAACAAAGGACAGGTGGTCAAAGGAAAAAGAGTCGATCTTTTTGAGTGGCTTTTGACCGGATTGAAAAACCAGGGATTCCAGGGTAAAACAATCGGTACGGATATGAGCTTGAGTACAGAACACCTCAGCAAAATAGAGAAAATCATGCCGGGCACCCGTTTTATCGACATCTCTGACACGTGCCAGACGATGCGTATTATCAAAAGACCTGAGGAGATCGCGCTGACACAGCGGGCATACCGGTATTTCGACAAGGTCCATGCTTTTGCCAGAGACTACATTTTAGAGAGGGGCACGGATGCCACTGATTTCGAGATCGGCCAAGCCCTTCAGGCATACGGCATTCAACTTATGATGCAGGATATCGATTACGACGGCAAACCCAACAAAGGAGTGGGAATGGAGGTGACATCCCATTATGTCCGGGCCGGAGTGGCCACAGCTTATCCCCACCCCAACCAATTTTTCTACAACAAAGTCAAAAAGGGAGAGCCGGTCTACGTGAACACCGATATCAAGCTGGGCGGCTACGGCGGGGAAGGCTACCGGAATTACCAGATCGCGCCCGTGTCGGCCCATCAAGAAAAGATATGGCAGGTTGTGGCCGATTGTGTCCAGATCCAGGTGGAAGAAACCAAGCCGGGCGTGACTTGCTCAGAAGTCGCCTTCAAAATCCATCAGCATCAAGTCAAGGAAGGGATGCAGGATTTTATCTACCACCGTCCTGCCCATGGCGCAGGACAGAACTTCGAGGGACATCAAGCCCCGTTTATTTCTCTGGGCGACCATACGGTGATCGAAGAAAATATGACCTTCAGCGTGGAGCCGGGCCTTTATGACGAAAAAAACGGCATCGGCATCAACCCCAGCGACAATCTATTGGTCACAAAAAACGGAACCATCCTGATGAGCCGAGTGCCCATTTCCAAGGAGTGGAGCTTTCTGACTTTATAGCCGATAGCCTGCGTTCACAGCTCCGTCTCCTTGCCCGAGACAAAAACATGGTCGATATCGATATCGCCGCGTTTCACATCTACAAAGGGCTTGCCGTTCTTTAAACCGACAGTCCCGAATCCGGTAGCGGTCGAAAGGAAACTCCTGAAATCGTTGCCGATTTGCGAATCGATGTACAGCGTTTTATCCACAGCATCATAGCGCACGCCCGTGAGGCCTTGCAGAAGTCCGTAGCTCGCCAAGGCACGAGCATACCAGTGACCGCATTCGTATTCGTTAAAGGGGTTGCGGATTCTGCCATCGTAGCGATCGCGGCACACTCTCACAATTTCCAGCCCTTCATCCACCAACCCTTCCAACATCAAATGGGAGGCCACTTGGTATTCTATACCTGTCCAAACCTCATTGCTGTAGACAAAGGGGAGCGACAGAGCTCCCCCCCGGGGCCAACTGCAGAGCAGCAGCCCGCCGTCATTCCCCATGGCAAAAGATGGCCTCTGCGGATTGGCGTGTTCTGAGAGGTCGTGTTTCAGGTTGTATTTGTGAACGGCCAGGAGGTGGTTTTTCACCTTTTCCACATCCGCTATCTCGCCAAGCCCGGCTACCCTGGCGATCCAGAAACCCAAAACCCCGTCGGACAAACAGCCTGTCCCATACTGGTACTTGGGACCTTCTTCATTGAGGAGATCCATGACCTCTTTGTAACCGACGCCATTGGATGAATAGTCGAGAGGTTCGAACTCGGCATCGAGGCCCTGGGTTTGGATCGTCTGGTAAAAATATTCTCCGTTATAGAGTTCGGTCTCGAGGTAAGCTGTGCCCTTCTCCAAGAGTGTGCTGTATCTACTCACATCGTCGTTCAGAACGGCCCCCATTTCCACAGCCGCGGTCAGAGCGCCCAAGTAAAAGCTGGTGCACATGCCGTCCGGACCCCAGAACTCGATGTCGTAGGTGTTGTGGTGGGGCTCTTCCAGAATTCCCCTACCTTTAGGATCCCAGGTCGTTATGCAGTATTCCAGGCTTTGTTTAACCTTGGGCCATAGGTTTTTCAGCCATGCCGTATCGCCGCTGATGCGCCAATCGCGGTATACCTTCATGACACCGCCCAGCTGCCCGTCCGAAGCCGCACGAAAGGTGTGGGTCACAGGACGGATCGGGAGATTGGATCGGAAAGTCTGGTGTCCTCTCTCATCCTGGCTTTCATTGAATTCTGTCTGGCGCAGACTTCGCTCTAGTTCCGGAAAGAGGTGCGGGATCGCCTGGGCATAATTCCAAACATGCGTGCATGAACCGGTACAGCAACCGCGGACATCGGTGCACCCCTCGAAGCACCAGAGACGTCCGTCCGTTTGCCGCAGCACAGTGGGGGATTTCAATATGGTTAGATTGGCAGCAACGGCCTCGATGACCTCATCAGGGAGAGTGGAATCATAAAAAGTATCGGTGAACAGCAAGGTCTTTTCTCGCAGGCTTTCGTAATTGAGGCGCCAGTAATCGGCGACTTCGTTTATGTCCTTGAACCGGCTCGCATACCAAGGAACATAGGTGGGGGACTCGCAACAGGGAGCTTCACTCTGGGAGGTCGAAGCGGGCTCGGGATCGCTCCCCGTGCGCAGATCGGTGAGAGGAACATACCAAACCACCATCAGGCGAATGGTCTTTTCCCCACCGGGTTCTAAGGCAAACGGCACAAAAAGCGAAGCGCCGGGGCTGGAGCCGGCAAGCGGCGGATTATCCATCAAAGTTGCCTTGCGGATGTTTTCCCATGTCAAGGTGAGCGAATCGAACCAGCCGCCTTTAAACCAGCAGTGATCAACCACCACATCGCTATCATCGACAAACACGGCAAATCCGCCCTCCTTCTCGGGATTTTCTTCTGTTCCCTGCTGCCACAGCAAAAAACCGCCCTCGACAGCACGTATGGAATCGCCCGGTTCTTCTCCGGCATTGGCTATTCTCATGAAGTTCCTGGAGTTATAGGAAAAGACCGCCTCGACCGATTTTTGGGAGGAATTTTTAAAACGATATTCCAAGGCCCCGGCCGGAAGGCTGGCATCATCTGCGTTGCCGGGAATGAAAGGGCTCCAGCCAGTTATTTCGATTTCGAGAGGCATATCTTCGTCGCTGAGGGTCACAATCCCAAATGGGAATCTGGCATGGAAGGACACATCTCTGAATCTGGGAAACCCATAACTTGCCCCGCCCAATCCGTTTCCGGTCTTGGGATCACCGAAGGTCTTCCAATCGGGCACCGGTCCCTCGAGAATCTTGGCGGTGTTCTTTTGCCCCTTCACCGTGACGGCTGCGAACATGCAGGGTTCGTTGAAAAAATCCATGGCATTCCTCACCGACATATGTGAAATGGCCCCTGTTCCCTCGAGACAGAACATACCGGCTCCGATCCCACCGATCGGGAAAGCGACCCGGTTGAGATTATCCCCAGTATAGGGGCCGTTGTAGGCCCTGCCGGAAAAATCTTTTTGCGAAACACCTCCGGTAATGCAACTGCCGATCAGGAATGCGAGAAATACCACTGTGACTGAAACAAACAGCGATTTAAAGATTAAGGTAGACATGATTAATCCCTCCTTCCAAGGTATCACTTTTTGCAGATATTTAGAGTCGAATGAGAATAGTATATGAAACGCAGAAAAAAATACAAGCTCGTTCGTTTGTGACACACCCGGAGGGGTTTGAAAAACCGGCCTATATTCAATTTGACACTTCCCTTTTTAACTATTATGTTATTGTCAAACATCTTGAGGAAGAAACGGAATAACGGATGAGGGGGAAGGCAATACTCACAGGGAAGAAAATGAGTGAGATATTGGCAGCTGATCTCCACCAGGCTATTAAAGACGCTACAGGTCGTCATCATCCTGTTCCTGATCGGCATTTCCACAAGCATGATGAGTACCTATCCTATGGACTCAAGGCGTCAGATTTCCGAGAGATAATAAAGGAATTCCATCCTCAGTTTCTTAAACTTTCATTTCAAGAAAAAATGGATCTCGCAGCGCGGTTCCTCCAGGAGCGCGTAGGAGAGCTCGGACATGTGGGGCTTTACATCATAACGCTCTGTGTAAAGGAGCTCACACCCGAGCATTTCTCCTACCTGGATGGCTTACCAGAGTTTTTCCGGAGCTGGTCTCACGTCGATCACCTCTCATTGGGAGTGATGCAGCCACTGTTATTGAGATACCGGAAGGAAACGCTTGAACTACTGGAAGAATGGAGTCGTTCGCCGATACGGTGGAAGCGGAGAGCGAGCGTGGTAGCGTTCGTCCGAAAAGTAGCGGAATCTGGGGAATTCACAAGGGAAGTCATCCATCTGTGTGAGAACCTGATATGGGATGAGGTGGACATTGTTCAGAAAGGAGTGGGATGGGCGTTGAAAGACAACCTGCGATCAGCGCCTGATCGCATACTCCCATACATCAAAGACCTGCGACGGCGTGGGGTGTCTTCGACGATAACGCTTTACGCAATTCGAGATTTGAAAGGAGTGAATCGCCTAGAAGTTCTGGCGGTGAAGAAGAATACGACTACTTAGTTTCGGAAGAGAATTCTCACTTCAATCATTCCAGCCTCTCCTTCGTCCTTTTCATATCAACTATAGTTGGATTAGCATTTTATAGAGGACAAGGAACATCTCAAAATTTTCCAATAACAGAGTTTCACAATATAAAAAATGAGGTTTAGGTTAATTCATAAACGACTTGAAAATTCCTAATGAGCAGGCATACTGTACTGAATTCTTACCCCATGCACACGAAGGGAATCCCCCGTCCTTTGAAAATTCACTTCAACCCAATAAGTGAAACTCTTATTCATAACCTTCCTTGTGCCTTCGTTTAAGGTGTAGGAAGACACCCATCTGATGGAAACAGACGTTCCTGTGGAGGCACATGCAAATAATTCTTTTCTAGTGCCATTCCATGGATTTATTCGGATGAGTTTCGCACTGACTCCAAAAGTAAATTCTCGATCGTAATAAATGAGGTGAAAACCTCTGATGATAGCACCATCTGGTAGATAAATAGGAGCCTGCAAACTTCCACTATACTGTGCTTTATAAGTATAATCAGATGTTCTTTCATAACCTTCAGTATGGGAACTACCTGTAAATGCTTGGTGAGATACAAAAAGATAATCCGCTTTAGCCACACTTGCCAATATATGGAGGGAAAAAACAAGAATAATAGAGAATAAAGAAAACTTCTTATACATTTCTACCCCCTTGCAAAAAATAATACCCAGCAAACGTATCGCAAGAAGATTAATTCGTCAAATCAAAATCCTAAAATCGACCTTCCCTGATTGATGACTATCTAAAAAATTTTGGTTGAAACCGACTAGTTTTACATAGAGATGCCAAAACAGAATTCGTTATTATCTTGGGAAAATGGTACCTTTGAAAGGATTCGAAGTCCATGCAAGCGGGTATTTCTCTACCTGGGGAAACACAGGTTTTACAGGGGTAGAATCCCATTTTCCTTGGTTCCGAGAGCAAGTTTTTTGGGGTAAAATCTGGGCGAGCCTTAGTGACCTCTGCATCCTTAAGATCGAATGGAATCAGGATTTAGTGGCACATTCTGCAGTTATCAAAGATATGGCCAAAAGATACAAGGCAGAATCCCAGATCACACACATAATGGAATTTGGCTTTGAGAAGAATGGAATAAGATTTCCCAATCGTTATTTTATTTAGGAATCCTATATCAAACAAAATGGGAGAAAAATTATCCATTCAGAAACAAATGTCACCTACAGAGATTATAAATTTTTTATTGTGGAAACCGATGTTAAATTTAAATGAAAAAAATGAATTATCGGCCTAAACAGTTAACAGCACCCATGTTCCCCCAGGCAGATACGATATGAAAAAAACCCCCTCCTTCAATATGTGCATTAAATCTACAGCTTATAGGAATCTTTGTTTTACCCGCTGTCTCATTGACACCTTCCATATTCCTTGATATTCTTTTGCCGACTAAGATTGGGACAGGTTCAATCCAATCATACGATACCTCAACTGCGATCGATATCGTGGGGAGTGGTAAGTTGACGGGATAGACGAAAAAAGCTAAAAAAGAAAATATTTCTTGGAGGAAGGATTTAATATGGGAAAAAAAATTGTCAGAGCTTTTTGTTTTTTAATCATTCTGTCTTTTCTGTTTACACCCCTTTCAGCCAACAAGAAGACCCCTGAGGCCAATCTGAAAGGGCTTGATAAATTCATCACAGAAAGGATGGAAGAATGGAAGGTTCCTGGACTAGCAATTTCTATTGTGCAAGATGGCAGGCTCGTTTATTCCAAAGGATTTGGCTTCCGGAATATCGAGAAAAACTTGTCTGTGACTCCCCAGACGCTCTTTGCCATTGGATCATGTACAAAGGCTTTTACAGCTGTGACTATGGGAATACTGGTAGATGAGGGAAAGTTAGAATGGAGCAAACCTTTAACAGGATATCTTCCCACGTTTAAGCTCAAAGATAAGTTCGCAACTGAGAGGATGACTCCTCGTGACCTAGTATGTCATCGATCTGGGCTGCCCCGGCATGATGCGATGTGGTACAATTCCTCTGCCACGCGTAAAGAACTTTTTAAACGTCTGCAGTATCTTGAGCCAAGCGAGGATTTTCGGACTACATTCCAATATCAGAACTTGATGTTCATGACCGCTGGCTACTTGGTTGGCCAGATTACTGGAACGAGCTGGGAGAGATTTGTCCAAAACCGGATTTTTTTACCTTTGGGTATGACCAATAGCAATTTTTCTGTTAACGATTCCCAGAGGGCTCAAGATTTCGCTCTCCCCTACATGGAAAAGGACGACAAGATTACAGAGATTCCTTTCCGGAACATCGACACCATCGGTCCAGCAGGCTCGATTAACTCCAATGTCACAGATATGACGAACTGGCTTCTTCTCAATTTAAATAAGGGAAAAATTGGCGATCAGCAGGTCATCTCTGAGTCGAGCTTGGGGGAGATCCATTCTCCCCAAATGATCTCTAGCAAATCATATGAATATGATGAATCATTCTACTCGATGTATGGGATGGGTTGGGGGATTTCATCCTACAGGGGTCATCTCAGATTGACTCATGGAGGAGGCATCGATGGCTTCACAGCTCAAGTTTCCCTTCTGCCCAGAGATAGTATTGGGATGGTCATCCTCACCAACATGAGTGGCACTGTCCTCCCTACCATCATTTCCTATTATGTAGCTGACCGTTTGCTCAATCTCGACCAGATCGATTGGAACAGCCGGATCAAGAAACAGGTTGAAGAAGGAGAAAAAGAGGCTGAAAAAGCGAAAAAGGATAAGGACAAAGACCGTAAACTGAACACTAAACCGTCTCATCCCTTGAAGGATTACGCTGGCAACTATGATCATCCGGGTTATGGTGCGATTTCTATCCTGATAACAAACGACCAGATGACGGCAGAGTACAATTCCATTCCTTTCGATGCCAGACACTACCATTATGATGTGTTCGAGTTCAATAATGAGATGATGGATGAGGCCCTTAAAGTTTCCTTTCTTAATGATCTCAAGGGCAATATCAGAAATCTATCCATTCAACTGGAAGACGCTGTTGAGCCGATCGTATTCACCAAGATGCCTGAGAAAGCCATGATGGAGAAAAGCTTCCTCGAGAAATTCGTAGGAGAATATGTGCTCGGCGAAGTTAAATCCACCGTCTTCCTGAAAGGGGATAAGACTCTCTTTATCTTTGTAGCAGGCCAGCCTGAGTATGAGCTGGAACCTTACAAAGGCACGACATTCAATCTCAAGGCCCTTTCCGGCTTCAGTATAGAATTCATAATGGATGAATCTGGGAATGTCACAGAAGCGAAAGTTACTCAGCCTAACGGTGTGTTCACCGCTAAGAAGATTAAATAAATTAAGATTATAAATAACATTTCCCACTGGAAATCAGGGGAAAAGCTTGGCACGCCAAAAGTTCGACATTGGAACTTTTCTGACCGTTCCTGGGGAGAGAGCAAAACTCCAAGAATTAACAAACGCCATCCCGCCCTAATCTCGAGTATTGAGATCTAATCCATCTCTTTTAAGAACGTCGCATAATTTAATTGCTAGATATCTCATTTGATTCAAA
>CP070750.1:2417114-2448217 GCA_020348385.1 Candidatus Aminicenantota bacterium
TCATCTTTGGAAAAATCGTCAATCAAATAAGCTTGAGAGTTATCCATCGTGAAACCTTCTTTCTTTAATAATGGTTCCGAAAAGATACTGCCGGCGATGCCGACGTAGCATAAAATTCCCAATGCGATTTTCAAGAACTTTAGAAACTTAACATTGACCAGAATATTCATTTTTAACCCTCCAAAATCTTTTTATAGAGATATAATAAAACCTTTGGCTAAACATTTAAATCCGTATTTGATTAAAAAAGAACAACATCTGAAAATTATGAGGAATATTTCATGATATTAATTGGGAAAATGGCAGTTTATTGTAAAAATTCAACCTTTTGAATCTAAAAAAATGGGGCGGTCTTTGGAAAAGAACCGCCCCTAATTTTTTTTTTAAATTGACCGAGTCGATTATTTTGGCAAAATAACGGCGTCAATCACATGGATAACACCATTAGTGCACTCGATATCTGTCATGACCACTTTGGCATTGTCCACCATCACAACTCCATCTTTTACCTTGATGGTAACCATTTGTCCGTTGACTGTTTTAGCGGACTGCAAATTAACCACATCTGAGGCCATAACCTTACCTGGAACAACATGATAGGTAAGAATGGCTTGGAGCTTATCCTTGTTCTGCAACAAGCTTTCGATAGTTCCTGCGGGGAGAGCAGCAAAGGCATCATCGGTGGGAGCAAAAACAGTGAATGGACCTGGACCTGAGAGTGTTTCAACCAAATCGGCTGCTTTAACTGCTGTGACCAGTGTGTTGAATTTACCCGCGCTTACAGCTGTCTCGACTATGCTCTTTTTTTCCATGCTGCTCATGTAGTCTGTCGAAGCGAATGCCATAACAGAAATCATAAGAACAGCAACCCACAAAATTGTGAGATTGAGCTTTTTCATAAAAACCTCCTAAATGTATAAATTTTATATGAATAGTATTTTATCTTTAAAATATTATGGTGTCAATTTATTTTTGCAACAACTTTCATAACTACGTTCATCTGAAGAAGGGCAGGAGCGACTGAAAATTTTGCTATTTAACCTCAGATGACCTACTCCTCTATTAGCGGGCCAAGTGTTATATTAGAATTTGGTCTTTGTGAGCTCGGCTTCAGAATTCGGAATCCGTCATCCTATCCTCTTTATAAACACTCTCCCATATCACAAATTTTTCGCAAAAATAGTTAAAAAGCGTTGAAATTAGGGGATCTTTCCTGGCACGCCCGGAGGATTCGAACCCATGGGGCCTTCTGTTTCGTAGTCAGACGCTCTGCCAACAAGGAAATTTCATCCCAAGTGTCAAATACGTGACAGATTCAGTTGATTAGCGCTGAAGCTATGGTAACACGGTTGAAAGACAAAGATGGGAATTTCCTGGGGAAAACAGAGAAATCAGGGTGGCTGGGAAGCAGGGATTCGAACCCCGATTCCATGATCCAGAGTCATGTGTCCTACTTGATAGACGTATCCCCATGTCACTGTGGTGTAACAGAAAATGCTTATAATTGCCGAAACTTGGCTACAGTTGCGATAGTTGAAAGTTGAAAGAAAAGCTAATCTCCCCTGAGATAACAGAGGGGTTCTCTGGTGGGCGGTACTGGATTCGAACCAGTGACACCCGGCTTGTAAGGCCGGTACTCTACCGCTGAGCTAACCGCCCATATTGAGTATGATCGCACGAAGCTTTAGATAAGGTAGATAAACCTTGGCTTTTTGTCAAGCAGCCGCTTTCCCCATTGACAGAAGATAATGCATATGCTACATTTAGACATCTTTTCTATTCTTAAGATATTAATAAATACAGAAATAAAGGGAAAAAGATGTTTGCTGTGATTAAAACCGGCGGAAAACAATTCCGAGTGCAAGTGGGAGATATTCTGGAAGTCGAAAAGCTCGATCATGACGAAGGCCAAAAGATCACATTCGACAATGTGCTTCTTATCGAGGATGACAAGAATACTCTTATCGGGACTCCGGTTGTCGAGAAAGCTCAGGTTGTCGCCGAAGTTATGGAAAATTTCAAGGACAAAAAAGTCCTTGTTTTTAAGAAAAAGAGGCGAAAGCAGTACCGGAAAACGAGCGGACATCGCCAACTGTTGACACGTGTCAAGATCGAAAAGATCGTCACAGGTTTAGAACCTCCTAAAAAGAAAGTATCTGCGACAAAGAAGCTCAAACCTGAAGAAGAACTGAAAAAGCTCGAAGCCGAAGTTGTCAGAAAGAAGCCAGCGGCAAAAAAAGAAGAACCTAAAACAGCCAAGCCAAAAAAGCCGGCAAAAAAGGCGGAAGTAAAGAAGGTCGAAGCAAAGAAAACTGAACCAAAAAAATCCGCATCCCCAAAACCAAAAACGGAACCCGTCCAGAAGACAGCTCCGAAAAAGAAGACTCCAGCAGAAAAACCGGCTGTGAAAAAGGTAACTGCAAAGGTAAAGAAAACAACCTCAAAGAAGGAGAAATAGAATGGCTCATAAAAAATCAGGTGGAAGTGCGAAAAACGGAAGAGAAAGCCATTCCAAGAGGCTGGGTGTCAAACGACACGACGGTCAGTTTGTCAGGGCAGGATCCATTCTGATCCGGCAGAGGGGCACCCCGTTCAACCCCGGAGAGAATGTAGGAAGAGGAAAAGATGACACTCTTTTTGCTTTGGCAACAGGCAAAGTTCTTTTTGAGACGCGGGGAAAGAAAAAGAAATTTGTCTCGGTTATACCTGCCTAGGAGGATCTAACTCCACATATCATGTTCGTTGACCAGGTCAATGTTACTCTTCGGGCCGGAAATGGTGGTCATGGATGTTTAAGCTTCCGGAGGGAACGGGGGGTGCCCAAGGGAGGTCCGGACGGGGGCCGTGGTGGAAATGGAGGAAGCATCTTCCTTGTTTCTGATAAAAATCTCAACACTCTGGCCTTCTTTCGGTATCATCCGATAAATAAAGCCAGAAAAGGTGCTCACGGAGAGGGAGGAAATCGCCAGGGGAGAAACGGAGACGATGTATTCTATAGGGTCCCTGTGGGGACCATAGTCAGAGAAAAGGATAAAGTAAGGATTTTATTCGATTTTGTCCAGGACAATCAGAAATTTCTTGCCGCAAAAGGCGGAAATGGAGGAAGGGGAAATGCTTCCTTTGCTACATCAACGAGACAAGCACCCAAGTTTCGTGAAGAAGGCAAACCTGGCGAAGAAAAAGATCTGACCTTAGAGCTCAAACTCATCGCCGATGCGGGACTTATCGGATTCCCGAATGTCGGCAAATCCACTCTTATTTCGAAAATCTCTGCGGCAAAGCCTGTGATCGCCGATTACCCATTTACCACCCTGGTACCCAATCTTGGGGTCGTCGATATCGATGAGTTCAGAAGTTTTGTGGTAGCGGATGTTCCGGGTTTGATCGAAGGCGCTCATTTAGGCCATGGATTGGGTATCAAATTCCTCAGACATGTGCAACGTACCAAGGTTCTGGTGCATCTTATCGATGTATCACCTTACTCCAGCCGGGATCCTGTCCAGGATTATTCTGCCGTTATCGAAGAGCTCAAGGCATTTGATGACAGCCTGGTCAAAAAACCTCAACTTTTGGTGGCCAACAAGATCGACCTTCTGGGAGAAGAAACCCAAAGGGTGAAAAAGATTAAATCTCTTGCCGGGAGACTGGGCCTTCCGTTTTTTGCCATATCTGCTCTGAAAAGAAAGGGTATCAGGGAGTTGATCTCGGCCTTAGCAAAAGAGTTAGACGCGCAGTGTGTCCAGTCAGAACAATCATGAAAAAAGAGCGAATTGGAATATTTGGGGGGACGTTCAATCCCATCCATAAGGGCCATGTGAAGGCAGCCCTGGAGGTTCAAAAGACATTTTTGTTGAACAAGGTGCTGATGATTCCTTCCTACATCCCTCCCCATAAAGGGACGCCTGATATTGTCCCTCCATCCAAGCGGTTGCAAATGGTCAAATTGGCAGCTGCTTCTTACCCTCAGTTTATTCCTTCGCCTGTCGAGGTTGAGGCGAAGGGTAAATCTTATTCCATATTGACCTTGGAAAAGCTTAAACAGCAATTTCCCGATGCTTTGATGTTTTTTATTCTGGGTGTGGATGCTTTTATGGAGATTGACACCTGGCGCGAGTATAAGAAAGTCCTGGAGCAGTGCCATTTCGTCGTCATCAGCCGTCCTGGATACGATCTCAAGGAGGCTAAAAAGCTCTTGGGAGGGAAGTACGCCGAAAGGATGGTTATGGTTTCAGGTAACACCAGACTGCGCGGAGCTATGCGGCATCCTTACAAAATTTTTCTGTTGTCCATAGATGCTCTAGACATCGCCTCTAAAGATATCCGAAAAAAGGTAAAAATGGGGGAATCCATAGCCGGCCTTGTGGTTAAGCGTGTGGAAGAATACATTCACAAAAACAAGCTTTATCAGTGAGAAAAATGAGTAAAGAAATACCGAAAAAACTGGATAAAAGAAAACTTGCCAAACATGTGAAGACGTCCATAACAGCAAGTAAGGAAAAAAAGGCGGAGCATATCGTGGTTCTGGATTTGCGGGATGTTTCCTCTTTTACAGATTACTTCGTTATCATGCAGGGAAATTCCAAAAGGCAGAACATGGCCATTTATGAGAGTATCGAACAAGAATTGAAGAAGGAAAACATAAAACCCTTGAGCATAGAGGGCCGCAAAAATGCAGAATGGATCCTGATGGATTATGGGCATTTTATCATCCACATTTTTTCCAAAGAGGCCAGAGACTATTATTATCTGGAAAAACTCTGGGGAGATGCACCCAGGTCGGATTACTGATCCCTAATTTTTTTAAAAAAAACATTGACTTTTTTCCTTGCAATCATTATTTTTTATGGACTAATTTAGGAAAAATGTTATGAGGATAAAGATCCTATGGCCGGGGAAAACCCGCGATCACAATATAAAGGAACTTCAGGATTCTTATCTCGCAAAAATAAAAAAGCTGGAAAAATGCGAAGTGATCGAGACCAAAGAAGCTCGAGGGCTGACAGAGCCGATGGAAAAGAGGATCTTGGCCATCGAGGCTAACGGGCTTGAAAAACACATGAAAGATGATTATATTATCTGCCTGTTTGATAAAGGGAAAGAAATGGATTCGGAAGAATTTGCGCGTTTTCTTCAAGATAAAAAAGCGAATTCGGCGCACACGATCACGTTTATCGTGGGAGGCTTTTTGGGTTTAGCAGACGGAATTCTAAAGCGAGCCCATTTCTTGTTGTCTTTATCCAAAATGACGTTTTCTCATGAGCTGACACGGGTCGTTCTCCTCGAGCAAATTTATCGTTCTTTAACGATCATGCATGGAAGACAGTATGCCAAATAGGGGGAAAAATTGAACAAGAAAGAGAAAGAAAAATATAAAAAGAAACTTTTAGAGAGAAAAAAAGAGATTGCTGATGTTCTCAGTGAAGTCTATAACGAGACTAAAGAAGTGGAAAATACGGGGATTGCCATGGATATGGCGGATAAAGCGGAGAGTTCTTATACGAAGGAATTCCTGTTGAATCTTTCAGACACAGAGCGGAAACAGTTGCAGTTGATTGATGAAGCATTGGATCGGATTGAAAAATCCAATTACGGTATTTGCCAAACATGCGATGTTAAAATTGGCAAGAAAAGACTGGATGCTGTGCCATGGGCTCCCAATTGTATCGATTGTCAACAAAAAGCTGAGGAAGAGTCTTATTGAGGTTTTTCCTCCAAACAAAATTTGGCACATATCTAAAGTTAGCAGAACTTATCTTCTTTCCATCCGAGTGTGAATTATGTTCCCGTTTGCTCGAGCTCCCCGACGAAAGGATTATCTGCCGTACCTGTCTCCAAGGATTGAAGCCCCGCCGGACGTCCTTCTGTCTCTGCTGTGGGAAGTTTTTTGATGATGCAGGGGAGCCTCATTTTTGCAGCCAGTGTGTTCTGCAGAAGCCTGTCTTTTCTGTGCATCGTTCATGTGGCCCATATTTTGGGAGCTTAAAGGACACCATCATTCTGTTCAAATACCGAGGCTTTCATGTGCTCGACAAAGCTTTGGCCACATTTGTTCTCCAATCCTTGGGAAGAGAAGAATCCTTGTGGTGGGGAGTGGATAGCATTATACCTGTCCCTCTCTTTCCCGAAAAACAGAAAAAGAGGGGTTTTAATCAGGCGTCAGAACTTGCCAGGGAATTAGCCAGGCAAAAAAATATTGATCTGATTGAAAATCAGCTGATTAAAGTGAAAAAAACTCCTCCCCAAACCTCCCTCGAGGCGTCAGAAAGGCGTAAGAATCTTAAAGAAGCATTTGCAGTTATCCGTGATCAAGGAATCAAAGATAAAACGATCCTTCTTGTCGATGATGTTTATACGACGGGATCAACCCTCCAGGAATGCAGTTTAGCACTCATGAAGGCTGGTGCTTTGGAGGTCAGGGCTCTTACGATCGCCCAGGCCTGATCTTTTCCCCTTTAAATAAAAAAAAGCGCCTGGATCGACGATCAATGATCACAGGCGCTCGATACAGAAAAGGGTAGCCTTATTTTTTCGGCTTTTTTTCGGCTTTTTTCTGAGGTTTAAGAACCTTTACAGTTTTTGGCTTGGATTCAGGTTTTTTGGGCATGGTGATCCTAAGGACTCCGCTATCATGTTCTGCCTTGATTTTTTCCTGGTCTATATGCCTAGGTATAGTGAATGATCTGTAAAAGGATCCATAGGACCGTTCGATTCGGTGGTAGTTTTCCTCTTTTGTTTCCTTTTCGAATTTTCTCTCACCTTTCAAGGAAAGTGTGTTATCTTCGATTTTGATCTCGATGTTATCCTCATCAACACCAGGTACTTCTGCAGTCAGGATAAGCGCACTTTCTGTTTCGTAAATATCGACCGATGGTGTCCAAGTGCTGGATATCATATCCTTTTCCTCGCCTCTAGCCGTAACGGCGTCCTCAAAAAGACGGTTCATTTTCTCCCTTAGAGTGATTATATCTCTGAAGGGATCCCATCTGATAATAGCCATGGTTTACCTCCTTTAATATCTTAGTACGTTATTAATATAATATCTTAGTGTAATATTGTCAAGTATTTTGTGAAAAATATTGAAATTTTGCCTTTTTTGTCCTTTTTTCGAAGATCTGGATGAATTGCGGCCTGGTTTAAGGTCGTAGGGATTTTTTCTGTCTGCCTTCAACAAGGAGTGTCAATTCTCCCCTCAATGGCTTTTTTTCTAAGGTTTTCAGCAAATCCGTTGGATTCCCTCGAATAAATTCTTCGTGTATCTTGGTCAATTCCCTTGCTATCACGATTCTCCTTTCACCTAGGGTTTCCTGGATTATTTTCAGGAATGAGGATAATTTCCTCGAAGGAAGATAAAAAATCAGAGTTGCGGATTCTTCTTTCAAAGATTCGAGCGACTTACGTGATGCCTCCTTTTTGGGTGAAGGAAATCCAAAAAAAATAAACCTGTGCGTGGGCAATCCGGATGCCGACAGAGCTGTCGTCAGAGCCGAGGGGCCCGGAATAGGAATAATCTTGATCCCTTGGGCTAATGCTTCTTTGATCAAGGGAAAACCCGGGTCAGCGATGCCCGGAGTACCTGCATCGGAAACCAGAGCCACATCCTTTCCCTGCAGAAGAAAACCTATGATCATGGGGATTCTTTTTTTTTCTTTGGGATGGAAGTAGCTCAACAGCCTTTTTTTTATATTGTATTTATTCAGGATTTTTATTGTTTGACGGGTGTCTTCGCATGCGATAACAAAAACGTCCTCGAGTATTTTCAAAGCTCTGAAGGACATATCATCAAGGTTGCCGATTGGAGTAGCGACAATGTATAATTTGCCGCTTGTTTTGTGGATTGGCTTCTCCAGGTTATTTTTCTTGATCATAAGGATACAAGAAGTCGTGACCGACTGTGCGTGCTGATATCTTGGGTATGGGAGGTAAATGTCGTTTGAATTCCGAGCCTCTTATCAATCCGATGATTTTCTCTACATCCTGTTTGGGAAATCCTTCAGAAATCACTTCTTTTTTCGATTTTCTCAAATCGACCAGTTGATAAAGGATCTTATCGATCTTAGCATAGCTGAGACCAAGTTCGCCCTCGTCCGTCTGGCCAACCCATAATCCCGCCGTCGGCTTTTTCTTAAGAATTTTCTCAGGTATTTTTAAGTGGCGGGCTAGCTGTCTAATTTGGGTTTTGTACAAGTCCCCCAAAGGATTGATGGCACATGCCATATCCCCATGAATCGTGCTGTATCCAAGCAGCAATTCTGTCTTGTTGCTGGTTCCCAGTATCAGGGCTTTTTCCCTTTTCGAAAAATCGTACAGGACAGACATTCTCTCCCTTGCCATCTTATTCCCCTTCAGGATCCGATTGTCAGTCGGGTGGTTTATGTAGAAAGCATCCACCATTGGAGAGATATCTATGACACGAGACTTGAGTTTCAATCGGTTAGCGATATCCGTCGCATCCTGTACATCCTTGCTGTAAGTATCCTTATAAGGCATGATGAGGACAACAACGTTTTTCGGACCGAGAGCTTTTACGGCCAAATAGACACAAACAGTTGAGTCCAAACCTCCTGATAGGCCGAGAATTCCTTTTTTAAAATCAAATTTGGATAATTCCTCTTTGATGAACCGTGTGAGCAATTTTTCGGCAAAAGCAGGATTAATCTTCATATTTGGCTACGATCCTTTTAAAAGCTTCTAAAGTGATTTCTGGTTTTTCATCTCTCCGGTAGGGCCGGTGTTTCCGAAATCGACGAATTTCCTCCAGATCAATGTTTTTCACCAGGAAATCTTCGTCCACATACGGGGATTTAGCGACCAATTGACCCCCAGGATTATAGATGAAAGAACCCCCAGCAAAGGATTTTCCGTCCTCGAATCCTACCCTGTTGCAGTAGATCACAAAGGACTGAAAAAAGCGGGAAACAGCTTCTCCCATCAGTTCCCACATCCGGGCAGAGGCATAGCCTTCATCATCTGAAAAACCCCGTCCAGGGGCTGCGCTTATGGCAATAATGAGCTCTGAACCGCCAACAAATAGAAGATAACTGGAGCTGATATGCAAAAAATCATAACAGATAAGCATCCCGGCCTTTCCGAAGGGAGTGGGAAAGGTGTGGAAATTTTTTCCTTGGCCGAAAAATTTTAATTCCTCGAACATTCCATATGTTGGCAGGTAGATCTTTCGGTGGATATGGGTGATTTTCCCTTGTGAGAAAAATGCAGCTGAATTCACAAATAATCCCTTTTCCTTTTCTTCTACAAATCCCACGACAAAAGATATCTCGTGGCTTAGACCTTTGAGTTTTTTTAAAAGAGGATCGGTGTGAGGATCAAGGGCGATCTCCTCCACCATATCTTTGAGTGTGTATCCTGTGAGACTCAGTTCAGGGAATATCAGGAGCTCCACGTTTTTCTTCTTGGCTTTTTGGATATAGTCGATATGCATTCGGAAGTTTTGCTCGATATCTCCCAACTTGGGACTAATTTGCGCCAATGCGATTTTCATAGAGAAAAAATTATCACAATTTATCCTGCATTGCAATTTCCTTCCGATAGGATTAATGGTCAACCCACCCCGCCCTGCGCCAACCCACCCCACCCCTGCGTTCAAGGTATGTATGAAATTTTTTTTAGAAAGGAATGTATCATCGACGGATTTTATAAATAATTCAGGATAGGGAATTGAAAAAGCAGGCGAATCTATTATATATTAGATTTCCATTGTAGGTTATATCATGGAACATATTGGCCTCTGCTTAAAAAAAATTTATTTCAAGAAAAATAGAGGAAGGCTGTCTTTCCATTACCAGAATTTCCAGAAATATCTTTTTTTTCAGGATGGATTTCTTGTTTATGCCAAAACAAACCACCCTCTTGAATTGCTGGGCGAGGTGTTGTTCAGGCTGGGAAAACTCTCCAAACAAGATTATGAAAGGATCGATGAGTTTATCGAACCCAAGAAGTCGATCGGTTCGGTTTTGATCGAAAACGGTCTTATCACCAAAGAAAGTCTGGAAGAAGGATTGATTTACCAGATGAGAGAAATTGTTTTGAATATGTTTTCTGCTTTTAGTGCGGAGTTCCGTTTCCAAGACAAGGCCGAGTTTGATGAGGAGGGGTTCCACGCTAAATTGAAGGTTCCTACCCTTATCGAAGAAGGCATAAGGGGAATGAAACACGATCCTGAATTGGAAACTTATTTGGCAAAGAAAATTTTTGCTCCCAAATCGATCGATTTTTATCTGCGCCTGAATGAAGGAGAAAGAGGCCTGTACGAATTGATCAAGGGAGAAGCGACATCGGAAGAAATACTAGCCTCTTCGAACTCGAGTCCGGAGTTTTTCTGGAAAAGCCTTTACTTGCTTTATTGTCTGGATTTGGTCGATTTTAAGGCTGATAAAACGAAAGAAACTCCTTCCCCAATTACAAAAGAAGGGCCAGAACCTGAGATGGTAGAAGAGGAAAAACTTGCGGAAGTGATCACTTTCCATGATAATTTGGAGAGCTTCAATTATTATCAGATCCTGGATGTGGCCGAGGATACTTCCGAGGAAGATGTCAAAAAGAGCTATTTTAGGCTGGCGAGGAAATTCCACCCGGACCTATATAGCCGAGAGTTGCCTCCTGAAACAATCCAGAAAATCGATAAAGTCTTTGATCAAATCACCAAAGCCTATCAAACTCTCTCCGATGAAAAAAGGAAGGGAGAGTATGATAAACAACTGAGCGCCCCTCCTGGAGATGAGAAGAAAGATCTGGCCAAAGAAGCGGAAAAAAGATTTCGCCAGGGGAAAACCCTTTTCGACCAGGGAAGATACGAGGAAGCTCTTGTTTTCTTGGAGCAATCCATTCGGCTCTCACAGAATAGAGCGAGATATTTTATGCTGCTGGCCATGACCCAAACGAAACTTAGCATCTACCGGAAGGAGGCAGAGAAGAACTTCATCAAAGCCACGAAATTGGAGCCGTGGAATGCAGAAGCTTTCGTCGGATTGGGGATTCTGTATAGAAAGGAAGGCCTGCATATCAAAGCAAAAAAGCAGTTTGAGAGAGCGCTCCAGATAGATCCTGATCACAAGATTGCTATCAAGGAATTGAGGGGAGAGGGAAAAACACGAGGGAAAACCAGCTTCAAGGATATGAACTTAAAAGATCTTTTGAAGATGGATGTATTCAGCAAAAAAAAGAAATAACCTGGCCAACCCACCCCCACCCTTGCTTTAGTGGATCAATGATTTGTTTAAATTATTCTAAAGAATCGATGAGCTCTTGGAACTGGAATTCGTCCAAGATAGACACTCCCAAGCTCTTTGCTTTTTGAAACTTTGATCCTGGGGCCTCTCCGACGATCACATAGCTGGTTTTGCTGCTTACTGAGGAAACAACCTGTCCGCCTAGGTCCTGGATGATTGCGGTTGCTTCCTCTCGTGTAAAGTGGGAAAGCTTTCCTGTCAGAACGAATGTCTGACCAGTCAAGAATTTTTCTCCCTCTTCTGATCCCTTTTTATGTACGAAATGGAGCCCTGCCTGTTTTAATCGGCGGATAAGCTCGACATTTTCCGGTTGATCGAAGAAAAAAACCACGCTTTCAGCCACCTTTGGACCCACATCTTTTATTTGAAGCAATTCTTCGTGGCCTGCCTGAGCTAAGGCATCGAAATTGTTGAAATGTGCAGCCAATGCTTGAGCTGTCCGTTCCCCGACGAATCTGATTCCGAGCGCAAAAATCAAACGAGCGACAGCTCTTTTTTTGGATTTTTCGATTTCATCCTGCAGATTTTGTGCACTTCTAGGCCCCATTCTTTCCAGATCAATCAGGTCCTCCATTTTCAAGTCGTAGATATCTGGTATATTCCTCACGAGTTTGTTCTCCAGGAGCTGGTGGACGATGGCATCCCCCAAACCCTCGATATTCATCGCTCTTCTTGAGGCATAGTGGAGAAGAGCTTCTCTTAATTTTGCGGGACATGAAGGATTTGTGCATCGAGAAACCGCTTCTCCCTCTGGATGGAATGCTGTTGCATGACAGACAGGACATTGGGTAGGGAAAGAGAATGGTCGTTCCTTTCCCGATCTTTTTTCCTTAATCACAGAAACCACTCTCGGAATCACATCGCCGCTCCGCTCGATCAGGACGGTATCCCCGATCCGTATGTCCTTTTTTTTGATTTCATCTTCGTTGTGCAGAGTCGATCGGCTGATGGTGATTCCCGAGAGTTTCACGGGCTCTAGAATGGCCACAGGAGTTAAAGCTCCCGTCCTTCCCACCTGAATTAGGATGTCATTTATTTTGGTAGTAGCCTGTCGCGCAGGAAATTTTAAAGAAATGGCCCATTTCGGAAACTTAGCAGTGCTGCCAAGAAGAGTTTGATGTCTTGTCGAGTTCACCTTGATGACGATGCCATCCACATCATAATCTAGGCTGTCTCTTTGCTCCTTCCATTTTTGGTAAAAAGCCAGAACGTCTTCCAATGAATGGCAGAGCTTCGAGTGAGGATTTGTTTTAAACCGAAATCTTTTCAAGAAATCCAGATTTTCTGATTGGCTGGCTTTTTCCTCCCTGTCACAAAAAATGGAATACAGAAACATATCCAAACCTCTTTGGGAGACCTCCTTGGGATCCAGAAGACGGATGGACCCTGCTGCAGCGTTTCTGGGATTGGCGAACGAAGATTCTCCTTCCTTTTCTCGTTCCTGGTTGATTCTTTGAAAGGACGAAAAGGGCAGATATATTTCTCCCCTAGCCTCGACATCTTGGGTGGTGTCGAGAGCGAGAGGCAGACTTTTGATCGTTTTGACATTAGGGGTTACATCATCCCCTCGGATGCCGTCTCCTCGGGTTATTGCTTGGGAGAATTTTCCATTGCGGTAGTTTATGGCTATTCCCAGGCCATCGATTTTCAATTCCGCCACATACTCGATTTTCTCCGAAGGGATTATCTTTTTGATTCTTCCTTCGAAATCCCGCAGTTCCTGTTCATTGTAACAATTATCCAGGCTAAGCATGGGTACGGTATGTTCAACAGAAGAAAAGCCTTCTATGGGCTGCTCGCCAACTCTCTGTGTGGGAGATTCGGGTGTTACCAAGTCCGGGAATTCCCGTTCAAGCTTTTCCAACTCTTTAACCAGGAGATCGAATTCATAGTCGGAAATTTGAGGATCGTTATCCACGTAATATTTTTTCTCATGATATTCGATATTTTGTCTAAGACCTTCTATCCTTTGGATGGCTTTTTGTTTGGGGAGGGACTTGTTCATCTTTGTTCGCCTCCTATTTTAAAAAAAACAGAAGGAGAACACAATTTGCTTGCAAGATTACAGAAAAAAATTTTTGGGATTGTTAGTCTAATAGAGCTCTGAAAACAGGTGAGTTGTATTTTTATGTTTGAATCAGGCTATTGGATGCCCAGCCGTTGTTTGGTTCTTTCGATCAACTGCTGAAATCCTTGCAAAGCAGCTTGAGTTTCGGCCTCCAATCTTTTGACTGCTTCCTGCTCGGTTTCGATTTGCTTGAGCATGGATTCCATTTCGCTCTTTTCGCTATCCGTAAGGTCTTCTTCCTCTTTTTCTCCGAACTTACTGTTGAAGGCGTTTGTGAGGTCTTCCAGTTTTTTACTTCGCTGTTGGAGCGCCTGGACATTTTCGTTGTACTTCAACTCTTTTTTGGAAAGGAAATAAAGGCTTTCTGCCATCTGCATGGCTTTTTTGGAATTAGCCTGGGAGAGAAAACTGGCATCCAACAAATACTTCAATGCTTCATCGGTGAAAGAGGCGTCTCTCTCTGCTTTTTTCGCCAGGATGATCCCGATGTTAAAGGCAATGGCGCCTCTTTTCTCTTTCATGTAGGCCATTTTATAGTTGGACAGGGCCTCTTCTGTTTTTCCGTTTTTATTCAGCGCATTGGCGTATAAATAAATGCTGGCAAAGTCTTTGCCGTTGGTTGCTGCGATTTTCAGAGCATTTTCTGCATCTTTGTAGGCCTTGCCATCATAAAGGGCTTTTCCCAAAGTTTTTAGGTTTTGGATAATCTGAGGATTTTTCAAGATGTTGTAGGCATCGACATAGGCATCCACAGCGCCTTTGTAATTCTTGGTTTTTTCCAAGGCCTGTCCCTTGAGGTATGAACCCGCTCCGATCAACTGGTTCCAAGTCGCTGCAGGAGCGAGGTCGGAGTTTTTGTTGGATTTGGCGGTTTGAACAATCTGTCCAGCGTAATTACTGGCTTTGGGAAGATTTTGTCCTTGGTTCACATACATGCTTGCAACTACAGTGAGAACATGGCATTTCTTCAGAGCGTCCAATCCACCGAGTTCTAGGGCTCTTTCCCCGTATTTGATCGTGTCGGCCGCTGTTTTACCAGGGTACTGCATAGTGCAGAGTTCAGCGCAAGCAAAATTTTCGTACTGCGCTCCCCGGTTATTGGTGACGTAGTCTTTCAAAAGCTTGGCTTTCTCACTGGGATCAGGAGTTGTCATCGCTTTGATGTAGGTGTCATTGTTTGCGTTTTGTGCGGGCAGTAATGAACACAGAAAAATAAGAAGGGAGAGTGTCACGATTGCTGTTTTTCTCATTTTCAACCTCTCATAAAAAACTGTTGAATAATAGCTTTCTCAAAAGGAAAAGTCAATACAGATGTAAAGAAATTCCACGTATATGATAGCAAACTATGTGCCAAATTTAAACCTTAAGCAATGGCGCTTGGAATTTTTAGGGACTTTGGTTAGAATGTGGCCATGGATTCAGAATATCTTGGTTTTAAAGAACAATTTTCGAAGACTTTGGATAAAAGTCTAAGACTATCGGTTTCTCTCCGAAAGCAAACCAATTTTAAAGTTGGAGGACGAGCGGATTATTTTTTTGCTGCATCCTCCCTCCCTGATCTTGTCCATGCTGTCCGTTTAGCTAGACAGCACAAAATTTCCTATTACATCATTGGAGGTGGATATAACCTATTGTTCGACGATAAAGGGTTTCGTGGTCTAATCATCAAAAATTGTGTTCAAAAAATCGTAAAAAGAGGTACGGCAAAAATCGAGGTTTTCTCTGGAACGACTATTCAGGAATTGATTAAATTTTGTGTCGCCAACGCCATGGAAGGATTTGAGTTTTTAGCTGGAATCCCAGGGACTGTGGGCGGAGCTGTGTTCGGGAATGCGGGGGCCTTTGACCGAGATATCGGAAGTTTTTTAGCAGAAGCTCGCATTTTGGATAAGAGAGGAGAACAGGTTCAGGTGGATAGGGATTATTTTGCCTTTGACTATCGCCAAAGCCGTTTGCGAACCAATCGGGACCTCCTCCTGAAAGCCACATTTTTACTCCAGAAGGGCCTCCGGCAAGACATAGAGGAAAGAATTGCAGAGAATTTGGCGAATAGGGAAAAAAAGCACCCCCCCAAGGAAGCGGCATGTGCAGGGAGTTATTTCAAAAATCCAGTACTTCCTGACGGAAAAAGGGTTCCTGCTGCCTATTTTTTGGAACAAGTGGGAGCGAAAAGCCTGGGCGTCGGGGGCGCGGCTGTTTTTTCCGGACATGCCAACTTCATCATAAACAAACAGGAAGCCACAACCAACGATATTTTGAGTTTAGCACTCGAACTTAAAAATCGGGTGAAGCAGAAGTTCGGGATCGAGCTGGAAGAGGAAGTTATTTATCTCCCAGAAGAGCTTTCAACGCCTTGATTTTTTCCTCTGACAGGTATTTTTCCCTTTTGGCTATCTGGAGTGATCGATAGGCTACCGTTGTATAAAGATCGTAAAGTTCAGGAAGCTCGCGCAGGGCCTCAAGGTGCTTTGCGATAGATTTTTCATCCCCTCGAACAACAGGACCTGTCAAAGCCTTCCCTGCGTCAAATTTATTTACATTTTGTAAAGTTCCTTGCACCAATGGCATCAGAACTTGAGAAGATGTAGAATCGGCCAAACCGGCAAGTGAAAGCAGCTCTGCAGCAGTATCCAGGAGCGTTGCTAAGAAGTTCGAGGCCATGCTGCATGCTGTATGATAGAGCGGCTTATTAGAGGCTTCGAGGATGAAAAACCTGCCACCCAGCTGGCGAGTGATTCCTATTGCTAGATTGAGAGCCTCCTGTTTGCCTTCGAGGCCGAAAAAAATGTCCTCAAAAGCTTTAGGATCGGGTTTTTTTTGGGGAAAAGACTGGACAGGATGAAGGGATGCAACCAAAGCGCCTCTTTTTTCTAAAGAATTCAGGGAATCTGTGGTGTGCAGACCGCTGCAGTGAAAAACAAACCTATCTTGCCATTCTAATGCAGAGTCGGCCAATTCTTCGGCCACCGTTTCAATGGCATCATCAGGCACTGCAAGGATGATCCATTGACCATGCCTGGCAGCAGAACTGTTTTCGTCTGTTACTTCTCCTTGGCCTATGATCTGTTGGCTTTCTTGAGCAGAAGGGAGATTCTTGTCCGAAAGGACTGTTATCCGGTGTCCCTTCCGCATTAACGCATAACCCAGGTTGGTGCCCAGTTTTCCCGCTCCAATGATGGCTATGTCACTCATCCGATTCTCCAAAAATATCAAGCCAATGATCCACCTCGAGAGGAGAAAGAGTGATGTCTTCTTTATTCATAGCTTGGGACTCTTTGGATTCCTTCAATGCCGTTTTCAGCAGCTTGTGGAATTCTTCACAGTCGAGAACCTTTGCCCCAGTTCTTTGGGCAAAGCTTTTGATTTCCCGATCAGAACTCACGACATAGAGGTGCCTTAAATCGGTCTGCTTTTCTATCCACTGTTTGATACGGGTATCAGCGGATTCTTCCAGGTCTGGCCAAAGAATAGAAAATTCTTTCCTCTTGAATTTTTCACCGAAAAGATCGGGATCCAGAGGGCCATCGAACACCAGAATGATTTTTGTTCTTTTTGTCTTTTGGAATATCAACAGTTGGGCAGCCAATCGATGCTTACTCTTGGGATCAGACAATTCTAAGTTGGGCATATGCCCGATAAGGTTACTTCCGTCTATCAAATAAGGCATTTTTCGACAGGGCGTTTTCTAGCGCGTTTGATAGCAAAAAGAAACGAGAATACCCAAAAATGGCTAGAAGTTGTATGTCTCTCCAGGTTTGAGGATGATGACCTCAGCCATATCTCCTACCCTCTTCTTGAACTCCTCGGGATCGGCCTCAACGATCGGGAATGTGCCGTAGTGGATCGGGATGACTTTTTTTGTCTGTGTGAATTCGACAGCCTTGGTTGCAGAGGGCACTCCCATGGTGTATCGATCCCCGATCGGGAGAAAACTCAGGTCGGGGCTGAAAAACTCTCCTATCAGTTTCATATCTAAGGTCAGTCCTGTGTCGCCTGCATGATAAAGGGATTTGCCGTCCAGTTCGATGACGACACCCGTGGGATCTCCTTTTTCAGCGGAATGCCATGCCTGAACCATGTGGATTAAAACTCCATTAGCCTCAACTGTGCCGCCTATGTTCATTCCTTCCGCTGCTATTCCTTCTGCTTCAGCTTCGACAGCGATCTCATGGACTCCCACCAGGATTGCGCCAGTGCCTTTGCAGATTCCAAAAGCATCTCCCACATGATCACCATGATAATGGGTGACGACCACCACATCAGCTTCGGTGATTGCGTCTGCGCTTGTGGAAGCCGCAGGATTTCCTGTCAGAAAAGGATCGACGAACACAGTTTTGGATCCTTCTATTTTGACTGCGGAATGGCCAAGCCAAGTAATTTCCATTTTTTACCTCCTTCCAATATTATTCATAAAAATGCCGCCAACCCGCCCCACCCCAAGCCAATCCGCCCCCTCCATCGTTAAGACGTGCATACAGAATAATATCCTGACATTGCTTAAAAACATTAAAATATAAAATTCCTCTTAATGCAAGAGCGGGGTGGATTGGAACCGGCATTTATTCCTTTTTGGGAGAACCAAAATTGCTGGGCGGGGAGGCTTAGCTGTGTTATTAACCGGGGGGCCAAGTCATGTGCCGTCCGCCTAGCAGGTGGAAGTGAATGTGAAAGACCACCTGCCCAGAATCTCTCGCTGTATTGAGAACAATTCTATAACCGTTCTCATGGATTCCCATGTTTTGGGCAATTTGACGGCCTCTGATCAGAATGTGGCCTAGAAGGTCTTTTTGTTCTTCAGGCACGTCATTCAAAGAAGCGAAGTGCTCTTTGGGTATGATCAGAATGTGGATCGGAGCTTGAGGGTTGATGTCATTAAATGCGACGATTCGATCGTCTTCGAAAATGAGCTCGGCCGGAATTTTTTTGCTGACAATTTTACAAAATAGACAATCCTCCATTTCAACTCCTTTTTGCTCCTTTTTGTCTAATCTTTGAATCTCTCGATCTGGGCTCCGAGAGATTTAAGTTTATCTTCGATATTTTCGTATCCCCTGTTGAGATGTTCAGCGTCATTGATGATGGTTTCTCCGCTCGCGATCAATCCCGCAAGCACCAGTGAGGCCGAAGCTCTCAAGTCAGTGGCGAGAATTTTCGCTCCGGAGAGAGGGGATTTGCCCTTGACCATGGCCTTGTCCCCGGTGACTTCAATGTTTGCTCCCAACCGCAACAATTCATTCACATGCGAAAATCTCCTGTCGAATATGGTCTCTGTGATGATGGATGTTCCCTCAGCCTGGGTCATCATTACCATAAATTGGGCCTGCATGTCTGTCGGAAAACCTGGATAGGGAGATGTGGTGATATCTTGTGCTCTGATCACATCGCTCCCGATAACACGTAAGGAATGGTCGTTGATCTCTTCTATTTGGGCACCCGAATATCTCAATTTTTCGATGATCGTTCCCAGTTGATCGGGAAGGACTTGGGAGAGTAAAATATTTCCTCTGGTCAGTGCTCCGGCGATCAGGAATGTTCCGGCTTCGATCCTGTCGGGTATGATTTCATGTGTGGCTCCTCCAAGCTCTTGTATTCCTTTGATGCGGATGGTCTCCTCCCCGATCCCATCGATTTTCGCTCCCATTTTGACAAGGAGTTGACATAGATTGGCCACTTCCGGTTCCAGAGAACAATTTTTCAACACGGTCTCACCCTTTGCAAGGGATGCTGCCATCAGTATGTTCTCTGTTCCCCCCACAGTTTTTTTCTCGAATTCGATTTCTGTTCCCTGGAGTTTATTGGCTTCGGCTGTGATGTATCCGTGTTCAAGCCTTATGGATGCCCCCAGTTTTTCGAGTCCTTGGATGTGAAGGTCGATAGGCCGGGATCCGATGGCACACCCTCCCGGTAAAGAGACGATAGCTTTTCCATGTCTGGCTAGGAGAGGCCCCAGCACGAGAATGGAAGCTCTCATTGCCCTGACGAGTTCGTATGAGGCTTCCTCTGAGAGGATGTTTTTCACCTGGACGGATAACGACTTTCGTCTGATGTTGTAGTCTGCACCCAGTTCTTTGACCAAGGTGAGAATGGTGAAGACATCCTTCACCAGTGGGATATTTTTCAGTCTGATTTTTTCTTGGGTTAATAGGGAGGCGGCAATGGCAGGTAGGACAGCGTTTTTAGCGCCGCTGATTTTGATTTTACCCTTGAGCTGGAGTTTCTGATTTCCGCGAATCCTGATCTTTTCCATGCAAAATCATTCTAGACCAAAAATTCTGTGGGGTCAAACCTAGAAAAAAGGGGACGGTTCTATTTTTTTTCTTCCATAATAAAGTTGGTCAATATAAAAAAATAGAACCGTCCCTAATTATTTTAAGGCGTGGTCGAGGTCGGCGATTAGATCATGTGGGTCTTCGGCCCCCACACATAACCTTATCATCTGGGGCGGAACGTCTGCCAGTTGGCGAGCTTCCTCTCCCTGTTGAAGGTGTGTGGAGATGGCCGGTATGGTTGCTATGCTCTTGATCCGACCCATGTCGCCTGCTCTGTAGATTATCTGTAAACGATCCAACACACGCCTGGCATTTGCCGGTGGCCCCTCTACCCGAAAGCTCATTAAATGCCCGAAGCGGTTGACTTCCAACCCATTTTCGTCTTCAGAATCCACGAGTTTCATGTATTTTTTTGCCAGTTCGTGATACGGGAACTTAGGGATCCCAAGGAAGTCAACCTGATACACCTTGGGATGATGACTTAAGAAATCAGCGACTTTCTGGCAATTTTGACTGACCAAATTCATTTTTGATCGCAGAGTACGCAAGTCATTCAGGGCGAACATTGCATTGATTGGAGAGGCGGCTGGCCCGATATCCCGGAAAGGCATGAATTTCACATATTCGGCGAAGCTTTCCTTGAATAGAGGATTATCGTTTTTGATTTTTGTGACGATGGGATTTCTGCTAATCAGAGAACCTCCGATAGCAAGCCCTCCGGAAGTTATCGACTTGGTCAAGGAATGGATCACAACATCTGCTCCGTATTCGATCGGACGCAACAGAGCAGGTGTAGCACAGGTTGAATCGATCAGGAACGGAATTTCCCACGAGTGAGCCAAGTCTGTCAGCGCTTGGATATCACAGAAAGCTTGCTGGGGATTGCTGGGAGCTTCAGCATACAGGAACCGCGTGTTTTCGTCGATCTTGGCTTTCCATTCTTCCAGATCTTCGGGATGGGTTACCCAGCGGACTTCGATCCCTCTCTCTAGCATTTTTCTTATGGAAAAATGCTGATAGGTTCCGCCGTAAATTTGGATCGAGGAGACAAAATTGATCTTTTCATGTCCATCCTTCTGTTTGACTAGAAAGGGATCGACAGCGAGCATGATCGCAGACATACCGGAGGCTGTCACGACGCATGACGTTTCGCAACCCGTTTTGTATCCCTCGAGAAGAGAAAGAACCCATTCCAGGTAATAGGTTGTGGGATTGGCAAATCGTGTGTAACACCAAGTGGGAACGAGATAAGCCAAAGCTGCTTCCAATTCGTCGGAATCTCTGTAGGCTTGAGCAGCGGCCAGGTAGACCGGCTCGATGACAGCGCCTTGATTCTGCTCTAAAGCTTCCTCTACCGTGTAAAGTCCATGCACGGCTATGGTATCGAACTTGAGCTTTTTAACCCGTTCCAGCTGTCTTTTTTTTTGCTCCAGGTTTTTTTGGGCTTCTTCTATGTATTTTTTGACTCCAGGTCCGTATCCCACATCGTCAGACATCCTTTTCCTCCTCAATCCATCCGGCCTTCCGGCCTTTCTCCCGCCTTGTATCTTTCGATTGTCCGGCGCAGCCTTTTGACGCCTTCGATAATCTCTTCCCTAGTCGGAAAAGAAAAATTGATCCGCATGGTGTTGTACTTGCGGAGTCCTTCCGGATAACAAACTTCACCGGGGACAAAGGCCACCTTTTCTTCGATAGCCAAATAAAAAAGATCCTGTGTGTTCAGCTCTTCGGGAACTGTTATCCACAGGAAGAGCCCTCCTTCCGGTTTTGTCCATTTTACCCCAGTTTTTTCAGGGAAATTTTCGTCCATGGCCTCCAGAAAAAAGTTGAGCTTTTTGGAATAATAATCCTTGACGATTTGGAAATGGGCATCCAGGTCGTATTCTTTCAGGAAGGCTGTACAGATGTCTTGATTCAGCTTGGGCGTGCTGAGGATGTTCGATCCCTTGATGTACGTTAATTTTTTGATGACATCCGGAGGGCCGATGTTGAACCCGACACGGATCCCTGGGCAGAGGATTTTGGAAAAGGTATATAGACCGATCACATTTCCTTGGTTTTCATCCAACGAATAAATAGAGGGAAGGTGTTCTCCCTTGTACCGGAGTTCCCTGTATGGGCTATCCTCCAGGATGGGAATCTTGTGCCTTTTCCCCAGTTCGAGAACCGCCTGTCTTTTTTCCAGACTCATGGTTATTCCCGAAGGATTCTGGAAGTCCGGGACCAGATAGATGAATTTGGGCTGCTTCCCCTGGCTTAGAAGGTCCTGGATCCCCTTATCCATTCCTTCCACATCCGACCCGTCTTCCTGGATTTCAAGAGCAAGATATTTGGCGTCCTCAAGCTCGAATGCTGCCAAAGCACCCCCGAATGTCGGGAGGTCGGTGACGACTAGATCTTGTGAATCAAGGAATAGTCTTCCTACGAGATCCAATCCATGTTGCCCGGATGTGGTGATCATGATGTTTTCCTGATCGATGAAGATGTTATCTGTCTTGAGATACTCAATGATCGCTGAGATCAATTCCTTTTCCCCTGGAATCGGAGAGTACTGGAGGACGGATTCATAGTTGTCTTTGATGGCTCTCTCCACGGCCTGTTGTATGAAATCGACAGGAAAAACATCACTGGATGGTAGGCCTCCTGCAAAGGAGATGATTTCTGGATCCTTCAAGTACTGAAGCATTTTTCCTATGACATAGCCTTCGAAATCTTTCATGATATGTGCGAACAAATTTTTCATATATTTATCCTCGGCGTAATTTCCCGTCTAAATCCTCAAATGCCCATATTACGTCTTGGCCGAGTATCGGTCGGGGGCATCAAAAATATCCATAACCTGGACACGACAGAGGAACGTTGCAGAATGCTCCACTCCTTCAGGGATATAATACCAGTCTCCCTTCCGATAAATCTTTGTTTCCCCTCCTATGGTCAGCGACATTTCTCCTTCAAACACCACTCCCCACTGGTTACAGTGGGAGTGCGGAGGGACCTTACCCACGGGTTGGATATCGAACAGAACGATCTGTTTGTCGGCACTCTGGAATAGCCAACCCCTGACTCCCTCCAGCGGGATTTCGATTTCTGGGAGATTCCTTATCATTTCTGGATAGGGTGTCCCTTCCCATTGATCCATTAATTCTTTCATTTTTTTATCCTTTTTGTCATCCCCGAGTGAAATGAAGCAAACTCAGAGGAATGCTTCGGCCTTACGGGCTCCGTTATGACAATTAAAAAATGGCCTTGACAAAACCACCGTCCACTTGAAGCGCCACTCCTGTGATATAGCTTGCCGCCTCTGAGCAGAGAAAAACCACAGCAGCGGCGATCTCGTACGGACGACCAAGCCGTCCCATTGGGATGATATTTTCGATGTTCTGGAAGAAGTCTTGGACAGATCCCTTGCCTGCTTTTTCAAAAGACATTGCCAGATTTTCAACCCGTTCGGTTCGGGTATATCCAGGACACACCGAATTGACTGTTATGCCGAAGGGGGCCAGTTGGCTGGAAAGAGATTTTGAAAATCCCAGAACGCCCGCTCTTGCTGTATTGGACAGGATCAAGGTTTCTATGGGTTGTTTGGCCGATACGGATGTCAAATTGACGATCCGTCCCCATTTTTGCTTTTTCATGTGAGGTAGCGCTTGATAGCATAGGTTCACCGTACTCACAAGGTTCAGTTCCAAAGCATCGCGGTAATCGTCCAGGCAAAAATCCTCAGCCATTCCCGATGGAGGTCCGCCTGCATTGCAGATCAGGATGTCAATGGTCCCAAACTTATCGACCACGAGTTTGACCAGTTTTTCCGCCTGATCTTTGTCCGTGACGTCTGCTGCCTGGGCAATGACCTGTCCTCCTGCCCTTTCCATGATTTCTTTTTTTGTCTGGGAGAGTGCCCCTTCATTTCTGGCGCAGATGGCTACATTCGCTCCTTCTTTTGACAGTTGGAGAGCGATGGCCTTTCCCAAACCGCGGCTAGAGGCCGTCACGAGAGCTGTTTTATCTTTGATCCCCAGATTCATGGATATTCTCCGGTTTAGATGAGGTTTCTATTCCTTTTTTCTTCTGTAGGATATATCGGCATAACGGGTCTCGTGACCCCTTGCCATGATTTCTTTGGAATCCGCATCACATCTCACACATTTGTAGTAGATGATATTTCCGATCAGTTCTGCTTTTTCATTTCTCTCCTCATCCGAAATGAAATACGCTTCCATCGTGTCAAACGGACGTGCCTCCCCATCGCTCTCATACTTGATGGTTATATTTCTTTCTGCATCGAGAACCTTATGGGCGTTTTCGGTCCAGTTGTAGTCTTCCATTCCGAGGTCAGGATTGATTCTGAGGTGTGCGGCAAGCGAGACACCAAGTCCCGAAGCCTCCATTTCCTTGCTGCACTGGATAAACGTTTCAGCGGTTGCCGCATTCCCGATGTTGATTTCGTAGATGGGAGTAGTGCCATCCTCCCGCAAGTACTCTTTGAAGATATTCATCAGCATGCGGAGTTGTATGGTATTTTGTGTGGAAAGGAGCATGGATATTTTAAAAAACAGATTGGGAATTTCTCGCGCGTAATAGCAGGCTGCGACAATCGTTGACCAACTGGGATTCAGGAAAAAGTTTGCGCCTGTTTCGAGGGCGGCTCGGGTGATACCGTCAAGGTAGACAAGGTGGTTGTTGTTTCCCACTTCTACCCCTCCAAGATTGCCGTAGGGTGTTCCCATGTTCTTCAGGATGATCTGGCTTATGCCTCCTCCCAGATCTCTCCTTTCGAACGTTTCTCCTGTCACTTTCTCGATATGGGCGAAACGCTCCTCAGGAAGGGGGGTTCCCAAGAGATTTGTCGTGCAAAACTTGCTGGCTCCGAGAAGATTTTCTGCCAAAGCGAGGGTTGTGATCAGGTCTCCACCGTAGATATAGGTATCAGTCAATCCGACCACCGAAATCATTTCGGTCGGGAAAAAGACGTTTCCGTTTTCCGCAATATCCTTGATGGCATAAAAAGTTGGGCGAGCACCTTGAAATCCCGAGACTTGTGTTGTGCAGATCCCCTTTTTCTTGAAGGTCAACTGATTCGCTTCGATATAGTCTTCGACCTGGGCGAATTTTTGAACATATTCTTCCGATTTTTGCAAGAGATCTCCGAATCCTTTCCCTTCAGCGATCAATTTTCTTGTGTTGTAATCCTGCATGGATTCGATTTTTTCGGAAATGGCCTTTGCACCTCCATAGGATTCCAGCAGTGCGTCCATTGCTTTACAATCTCTGTTGGACAAGAATTTAAAATGCATGGGTCCTCCTTATTGTTTTGGTTGGGCGTAATCGGGATGGTTGGTGCGAGTTTCCAAAAAATATCCCATTGAGGCTTCCCATTGTATTGAAAAAATGCCTATGCTTCAAGTCCAAAATGATATTGACTTAAACATATCTGTATGTTATTGATTTTTTTTTAGGTCTTTACTTCACTATATTACACGGGGTCTAATATTCCCAGGAGGTTAGCTATGCGTTTACTTTTTATCGGTTTTGGCACTGTCGGCCAGGGATTGGCAGAGCACCTAGTCCGGAAAAAAGACTTACTTTCGAATATGTATGGATTGAATATCCAAGTCGTGGGGATTGCTGACAAAATCAAGGGCAGTATTACCAATCCAGAAGGAATAAACCTTCCTGATGCTTTGGAAAAAGTTGGAGGAGGAGGTGATTTGTCGGATTTGCCAGGTAGCAAGTTTGAAGGTGAAGCTTTGGATATGATTCAACAGGTCGAAGCAGATGTGATGCTCGAAGCTACCTACACCGACATCGAGACCGGTGAGCCGGCGACCTCGCATGTCCGAATGGCCATGGATCACGGGATGCATGTTGTCACCACAAATAAGGGGCCAGTTGCCCTAAATTATAGAGACTTGAACGAATTAGCTGAGAAAAAGGGGGTTAGATTTTTATTCGAAGGGACAGTTATGAGTGGAACACCGCTTATCAATTTCATTCGAGAGAATCTTGCGGGCTGTGATATTAGAGAAATAAAAGGCATTTTGAACGGGACGACAAATTACATCCTGACCCGGATGGAAGAGGGCCTCTCCTATGAGGAGGCGCTAAAAAAGGCTCAGGAACTGGGATATGCCGAGGCTGTTCCGGATGCTGATGTTTTGGGATGGGATGCCTTGGCCAAGGTGACCATTCTGGTAAAGTATGTTTTTGGAGCAGACGTGAAACCTTTTGATTATCCTTGCGAAGGGATTACCGGCATCACTGCCAGCTCGATAACCGAGGCTAAAGCTCGAGAGAAGCGTTTCAAATTAATCGGTAAAGTATGGCGAGAAGGAACTATGGTGAAAGCATCGGTTACCCCGGAGGAGATCGATCTTAATCACCCTCTGGCTTCGATCATGGGGGCTACCAACGCAGTCACTATCACGACCGATGCATTGGGAGATGTGACTGTTGTGGGGCCAGGTGCAGGCAAAGAGGCCACCGGATACAGCATGCTAGTTGATTTGATTGCCATCGGAGGTCAAAAATGAAAATGTTGCTCGATGGGAAGTGGGTGGACCGGGAAGAAAAGATCGAGGTAAGCGATCCGTTCGATGGTTCGGTCATTGATACTGTTCCCTGTGCATCGGATCAGGATGTGGAAACAGCCCTGGAAGCGTCTGTCCGAGGGTTTGAGATCGCCAGAAAGATGAGTGTGTTCGACAGGGCCCAGGTTCTTTTTAAAACAGCCGCGATCGTGTCGGAAAATCTTGAGGATTTTTCGGTCATAATCGCGAGGGAGGGTTCCAAAACAATTCGAGAAGCGCGGAAAGAAGCCTCGCGCTGTGTCAACACATTGATGGTGTCTGCCGAGGAATCCAAACGCATTCTGGGAGAAACCATTCCGTTCGACTCATTTCCCGGAGGAGAAAACAGGCGGGGGTATTACTACCGGTTCCCGATAGGCGTTGTCCTAGCGATTACGCCTTTCAACGACCCGCTCAATCTTGTTGCCCATAAGCTGGGTCCGGCTATTGCGGCAGGAAATTCTGTGATCCTGAAACCCGCCACTGTGACTCCGCTTTCGGCTCTGATGCTGGCTGATGCTTTGTTAAAAGCCGGCTTGCCTCCTCTGGTCCTTCAGGCGATCACGGGTTATGGCAGTGTGATAGGGGATCCATTGGTAAGGGATGAACGGGTTCGAATGATCTCTTTCACAGGTGGGATCGAGGCAGGCAAACGGATTTCCCAGCAAGCCGGGATCAAAAAGATCGGGATGGAGCTGGGATCTGATTCTCCCGTAATCGTATGGGAAGATACCGATCTCGATTGGGCGGTGGAATCCTGTGTGTCAGGCGCATTTTGGGCCGCCGGGCAGAACTGCATCGGCGTCCAACGCCTTTATATCCACAAGAAGGTCTATCAGGACTTCAGGGACAAGTTTGTTGAGCGGACATTGAAATACAAAATCGGGGATAAGCTGAACGATGAAACGGACATGGGTCCGATGATCACCGAAGATGAAGCCAAACGGGTGGAAAGCTGGATAAAAGATGCCGAGGAAAAGGGCGCAAAAGTCTTAGCCGGAGGAAATCGACAGAACGCTCTTGTGGAGCCCACAGTGCTGGAGGATGTTCCCGAGGATGTAGCGATTCACTGTGAGGAAGTATTCGGCCCGACGGTGAATCTGTATCCAGTCGAAAGCTTGGACGAGGCCATTCAAAAAGCGAATGCGCTGCCATTCGGGCTTCATGCTGCCATTTTTACCCGGAACGTCGATATCGCCTTCAAAGCAGCCTACGAATTGGATTGTGGGGGGGTGATGATCAATGATTCAACCGACTATCGTTTGGATTCTATGCCATTCGGCGGGGTCAAGTATTCGGGATTAGGTAGAGAAGGAATCAAGTTCGCCCTGCAAGAAATGACCGAACCTAAGGTTATTTGCTTTTATTTGCCAGAAATCTAATCCAATCGGATTTCTTGCGACAACGTCATTTCTTCACCGCCCTTCTCTAATATTCCTGCCTCTGTTCCCATGATTGCCCGCATCTCTAATCCTTTTGTAAAGTCGTGCTCAATTCAACCTTGCCGAAAATATGGGAATTTTCCCATATTGTGTCTCGAAGATCGATTCGGTTAGGCTGGGTTAGGTTGGGACGGGGTCTTCAATATCACTGAGGGTATACCTAACCACAGCATACTAGATACATTTATCCGTTGAATGTGGAAATAATCGATGAAAATAAAAAAGGGGCAGCGGAGATTTTGCTCTCCACTACCCCTTACGGTTTCTGTGTCGCTAATTCAGGTTCTGCTAATCAGCCTTTGAGCTGCCCTGCGATCCACTCGGAAGTGACGCTCTTGGGTCTCTCGATGGCCAGTCCCAGAGCTCTATCCCAAATGAGCGAGGAAAGAACACCAATGGCACGAGAAGCACCAAAAAATACCGTGTAGAAATCATACTCGGTGACGCCATAATGGAGAAGCAGAACGCCAGAATGGGCATCCACGTTGGGCCAAGGATTTTTGGCCTTGCCCTGCTCTTCTAGAATGGGAGGAACAACATCGTACAATGCGCTCACGACTTGGAAGATCTCGTTATCACCCAAGTGTTTCAGGGCAAAATCTCGTTGTGCTACGTAGCGGGGATCGGTCTGACGAAGTACGGCATGGCCGTATCCGGGGATAACTTGTCCGGAATTTAATGTGTCCCAACAATACTTTGTGAGTTGTTCTTTGTCAGGAACCCCACCTAATTCATCCATCAGGTTCATAACCCAGCGGAGTACTTCCTGGTTGGCCAGTCCATGAAGAGGTCCAGCCAGCCCATTCATGCCAGCGGAGAGAGAATAATATGCGTCGGAAAGGGCAGAGCCAACGAGGTGTGTTGTATGAGCGGATACATTTCCGCCTTCATGGTCGCTATGGAGCACGAGATACAGCCGCATCAGTTCTTTGAATTCTTCGCTCTCTACTCCGATCATGTGGGCAAAATTTCCACCCCAGTCCAGATCGGGATCAGGGGGAATGTGCTCGTTGTTCTTGTAGCTTTTGCGGTAGATGTAGGATGCAATTGCCGGGAGTTTTGCCAGCAGGTTCATCACGTCTTCGAACATGGGATCCCAATACTCCATTTTGCTGATGCCTTCTCTGTATTTTTGGGAGAAGATGGAGTCTCTTTGGAGAGCGAGAATTCCTTGGGAGAATTGCGTCATGGGGTGTGTGTCATTAGGGATGGATTTGAGTACGTCAACCAGAAAATCAGGGAGCGCACTGCGTGCACGCCATTCGTTTGTGATTTCTTGGACGTCTTCCTCGGTGGGTAATTCACCTGTAAGAAGCAGATAAAAGATACCCTCCGGAAGAGGTTCTTCGCCGCCCGGAGCCTTGGGCAATTTTTCCCTCAACTGAGGGATGTTGTAGCCGCGGAAACGGATGCCCTCGAAAGGATCAAGAGCTGATGTTTCTGTCACCATGCACTTCACACCGCGCATTCCGCCGTATGCCTGAGCAACTGTCACTTTTGAGATTTCGACATCACCATGTTCTTTGATGTGCTTACGAACTTGATCACGAACGGGGCCGAGCTTTGAAGCGAACTTTTCCTTTAATGAAGCCATAAAAATTCCTCCTTTAAAATTTGAAAAAAACCCTCGATAGATTCGATGGATAAAGACTATAACATTTGAATAATGGTTGTGTCAATCAATTTTGACATCTAGAAAACATTGAATATTTTTCCGGTTGAGACTGTATTTCTAATGAAGCCGAAACGGGGCACATCAGTTAAATCAGTTGACTTTTTCGTAATGAAAAAGTTAACTAATGAGGGAATGAAATTTTCTGAAAATAAACAAAAAGGAGAACACATATGACCGGTTTAGTGATTGTGCTTATCATAATCGGAGTAGTTGCCGTTGCTGCCATTGGGATCTATAACGGATTGATCACGTTGAGGAACCGTGCTGACAATGCTTGGGCTCAGGTGGATGTTCAACTGAGAAGGCGCTATGATTTGATACCCAACCTGGTCGAAACGGTGAAAGGCTATGCCGCACACGAAAAAGAGACCTTCCAGAAGGTGACCGAAGCACGGTCCCAAGCCATCAATGCAGGAACAGTCGCAGAACAGGGGAAAGCTGAGAACATGTTGACGGGGGCCTTAAAATCGTTGTTTGCCGTTGTCGAGAGCTATCCCGATCTCAAAGCGAATCAAAATTTCCTGATGCTTCAAGAAGAATTGGCCGGGACAGAAGGGAAAATCTCGTATGCCCGACAGTTCTATAACGACACCGTCATGAAATTCAACACCAAACAGCAGGTGTTCCCGTCTAATATTATTGCAAACATGTTCGGTTTCCAGGAAAAAGAGTATTTCGAGATCGAGGAAGCGGAAGCCAAAGAGCCAGTCAAGGTCGAATTCTGATCAAAAGGCCGTTCTAGAATTTAAACAGCTTTCCGATGTACGAACAAATCACCCGCAACAAGTGGCGATCTTTTTTCCTGATCTTGTTTTTTCTCTGCTTGATCTTTGCCATAAGTTGGGCATTCGGAGAGGTGACCGGTTGGGGAGCTCAGGGATTGATCATCGCTGGGATCATTGCCGTGGCCATGACTTTCGGCAGTTATTATGCCAGTGATAAAATTGTGCTGGCCATCAGTCGGGCCCGTCCTGTAAAAAAAGAAGACTATCCCTACTTGTACAATGTTGTGGAGGGATTGGCTATCGCTGCCGGGCTTCCCAAGCCCCGCTGCTATGTGATCGATGACACGGCCCCCAATGCCTTTGCTTCGGGACGCAATCCGGAGAATTCTGTGATCGTAGTGACCACAGGCTTGCTCCAGAAATTGGACCGGGCAGAGTTGGAGGGAGTCATCGGCCATGAGATGTCCCACATTAAAAATTACGATGTCCTTGTCCAAACGCTGGCAGTGGTCATGGTTGGCATTGTTGCCCTGCTGAGCGATTGGACTCTCCGGACTTTTTTCTGGGGCGGTGGCCGGAGAAGATCGAGGGAGCGAGGCAGTGGCAGTGGGAATGCAGCGGCAATTTTTATTGTGGTAGCTCTGGTTTTAGCGGTCCTGTCGCCCATCATAGCCCAGTTGCTGCGGTTGGCGATTTCCAGGAAAAGGGAATTTTTAGCCGATGCCAACGGTGCTTTGCTGACGCGATATCCGCCAGGATTGGCATCGGCGCTCAAGAAGCTTTCTGCTGATAGAGAACCCTTGGAGGCGGCCAATAAGGCCACAGCGCACTTGTATATCGTGAATCCGCTCAAAAATATCAAAGGCCGGGTGAACAAGCTGTTCAGCACCCACCCGCCGATTGAAGAGCGGATTGCGGCATTGGAAAAAATGTAAAGGGTTGAATCCCAGGAGCTTTAATATTATAATTGGAATCCCCTTGGCGGGGTCGTAGTTCAGTTTGGTTAGAACGCCGGCCTGTCACGCCGGAGGTCGCGAGTTCAAGTCTCGTCGGCCCCGCCATCTGTTACATCTGGAATTTCCCCAAGAAAACTCCAAAATTTACGCTTCTTT
>CP070750.1:2448317-2480445 GCA_020348385.1 Candidatus Aminicenantota bacterium
CAGCTCTCTGTGTTGATAGATGCTGAACTCCCACTGATACAAAGTCTTAACATTCTGGCCGAGCAGACAAAAAACAAATATTTCAAAACTGTTATCAAAGATATTCGAGAAGATGTGGAAGCAGGATCCACGTTGAATCAGGCCAAGCGTAAATTCCCCAATGTATTCGATGACCTGTATTGTAACCTTGTTGCCTCTGGAGAACAGAGTGGTTCTCTGGATATCATGTTGAGGAGACTGGCAGAATACTTGGAAAAAATCGTCAGATTAAGAGCGCAAGTCCGCCAAGCTATGATCTATCCCTCAGCTGTGTTGTCCTTTGCGATTATCGTGTGTATTTTTATGTTGTGGAAAGTCATTCCGGTGTTCGCCTCGATTTTCCTCGAACTGGGTGCTGAACTACCTTTTCTGACATCCATTGTTTTGTCCTTGAGCGTTTTCATCCAGAAATACATCCTTTTTATCGCCATCGGTGTTGTTGCCCTTGTATTTGGTCTTCGGTATTGGAGGAGAACAGAATCAGGCAGAAGGATCACCGATAAAGCTATGTTACGCATGCCTCTTTTCGGAAAACTACTGGAAAAAGTGGGCCTGTCGCGAGTGACGCGAACATTGAGCACCCTCCTTTCTGGAGGTGTTCCGATGCTGGAAAGCCTGAAGATTACCTCGTCAACCTCGGGAAATGTTATTATCGAGGGTTTTATCATGCAGGCCAGGTCCATGGTTGCCGAAGGAACAAGCCTGAGGGATGCCTTGAGGGAGAAGGCAAGGTTTCCTTTTATGATGATTCAAATGGTGGGTGTCGGAGAGGCCACAGGAACACTAGATGAAATGTTGACAAAATTGGCCGACTTTTATGATGAAGAGGTGGAGTATTCTGTGGCGAACCTTCTTTCTATATTGGAGCCCATTTTGCTGATTATTGTGGGTTTGATCGTCGGATCGATCGTCATTTCGATGTATCTACCGATTTTTGATCTTATGAGCAAATTCTAAGAGAAGATGGGCAGGAATATGACATTCAAGAGTTTTATTGAATAGGTATCCCAAAAGGAAGGATCGGAAGATTGAAGAGAAGAAAAGACATTTTTTGGCTCATTCTCCTGAGACTGATCATCGTAACCGCTCTTGCTGTTTCCGCTGTCATCATTCAGTTTAGCACGGCCACCTTCCTGCCTCTTATGCTTTTTTATTACCTGATTATTGCCACCTATGTTTTATCGATCTTTTATCTTCTCCTGTATTATTGGGGAAGGTATCAGACCTTTCAGGTATGTCTCCAGATCTTTTTTGATCTCCTGTTGATTACGGCATTTGTGTATGTTTCAGGTGGATTAAAAGGATCTTTCTACTTCCTGTATATCTTCGGCATCATTGCGGCAAGTATCGTTCTTTCGAAGCGAGCCGCTTACTTAACGGCAGCATTATCTGGGGTGTTTTTCGGGATTCTTGTCAATGGAATGCATTTGGGTTATGTGCCCTATTTAGGTTCCGATCAACCGACTGAGCTGTCTCCAGGTACTGTTATCAACAATATCTTTATTTCCTGGAGCATGTTTTTTATCGTGGCTTTTCTCGTGAATTACATGAAAGAAAGGTTAAGACGGACAGCAGAGAAGCTGCATTTTGCAGAGAGGGAGTTGGAGATCAAAAAACGTTTGGCTCTTGCGGGAGAATTTTCCGCTCATCTTGCCCATGAAATACGCAATCCTCTTGCTGCTATTTCTGGCTCGGTTCAAGTCCTGAGAGATGGGCTTGAATTAACAGGCAAGCAAAAGGAACTGATGGAAAACATCGTGGAACAATCTAGCCGAGTATCCCACTCCATCGAGCAGTTCCTGAGCCTTGTATCGCCGGACAAAAAAACTTTTTCCGATGTGAACCTGGCTTCTGTTTTGGATGAAACGCTCCTTTTGTTGGAGGATAGCGGGGAGTTGGACAGCCATTTCCGAGTAATGGGGAACTACAAAGGTTCGCAAATTTCCTATTTTGGCAATACCAATCAATTCAAGCAGATGTTCTGGAATCTCATCAGAAACGCCATCAAGGCTTCACCCGAGGGAGGGGCCATCACCATCGATATAAATCAAGATCAGATGAACGAGGTTCAGGTGAAAATCAAAGATTCTGGGAATGGCCTGAAAGATGAGGATAGAGAAAAACTTGTCGAACCGGTCCTTTCTTCAAGATTCCAATCCGGGTCGGGAATCGGCATGGCGGTTGTCCGCAGGATTGTTGATGACTATAACGGAAAAATACACGTGTTTCCGGTGAGAAATAAAGGGACTGAGGTTGTCGTTGTCCTGCCGAAGTTACCGGCAGAATCGGATAAAAGGATGAGACTTTAAAAAGATGGAAAAAATACTCGTTATAGATGATGAGAAAAGTATCCTCGATCTTCTGAGCGCGGTGTTCGAAAAAGAAGGGTACGCGGTGGAAACTTCTCTCTCGGCCACCAGGGCAGTGGAGCTTATCGGGAATGATGATTTCGATATTATCATTTCCGATATAAAGATGCCCAAGATGAGCGGAATGGAACTCCTCCGCTATGTCAGGAAGAACAGACCTGACATCCCGATTGTTATGATAACAGCCTACGGCACGATAAAACAGGCGGTGGAAGCCTTAAAGGAAGGGGCAATGGACTATATCGTCAAGCCCTTTGATGTGGAAGAGTTGAAGATTATCGTAGCCCAGGGTCTTGAGAAGAAGCGGTTGAAGGAGGAAAATATTTTTCTCAAAAAGGAACTGAAGGAAAAATACGATTTCCAGAATATGATCGGGAAGAGCAAGGTGATGCAGGAGATCTATAATCTGATAGAAAAAGTCGCCGGCACCGACTCCACTGTTCTTGTTACTGGTGAAAGCGGAACAGGGAAGGAGATCGCAGCTCGTGCGATCCATTACCTGAGCACGCGCCGAGAAATGGCGTTTGTTTCGATCAATTGCGGAGCCCTTCCAGAGAATCTTCTTGAGAGCGAGCTATTTGGACACGTCAAAGGCTCCTTCACTGGCGCCGTGGTCAACAAGAAGGGCATGTTCCAAGTGGCCGAGAAGGGTACTTTGTTTTTGGACGAGGTCGGTGAGATGTCTCCTTGGACACAGGTCAAGCTCTTGCGGGCCTTACAGGATAAAAGGATCAGAAGAGTTGGAGGTACCGAAGAAATTCCCGTGGATGTGCGGATACTCGCCGCATCTAACCAAGACTTGAAAAAAAGCATCAATCAAGGGAATTTTCGCGAAGATCTGTTTTATCGTTTGAATGTTATATCCTTTGAAATGCCTCCCCTTCGGAAAAGAAAGGAAGACATTCCATTGCTTGTTACCCATTTTCTCGAAAAATATTGTGATGGGATGGATCGTCAGATGAAAAGAGTTGCTCCGGAAGTCATTGATGTGTTGGAGTCTTATCCTTGGCCCGGAAATGTTCGAGAACTGGAAAATGTTATGGAGAGAGTTGTTGCTATCGAAGAGAGGGGAACGATCACCAAGGGAAGTCTTCCCAAAGAAATGCTGCAACCCAATGATAAACAGGATATGACTCCTGCCCTTCAACCCGGTTTTGACCTGAATGCCGCGATGGATGAGATCTCGTCTGGTTATGTCAAACAAGCTCTTCAGTTTTCGAGAGGGAACCTGAAAGAAGCGGCAAATATTCTTGGGATAAACTACCGTTCTTTGAGGTATCTTGTCGAAAAGCACGGTTTGAAAAACGCCAACAGAGAAAATAAAGGCAGCTTTGAGGAAGAACATGTGGTATAAGACACTAAATGTCAATTATTGGCAGCCAGGTGACAATAAGTGTCAATTTGTGCTTGGAGAAAAAGCTGCCATTATATTATATCGTTTATTTGCATATACTTATGTTATTAATAGCTTGGCACAAAAGTTGCAATACTATTGTTCCCCGATTAAAAAACTTACTGGTGATACGAAATAAAAACCACCAGGAGTAAAAAAGGAGGTTTTAAATGTTAAAAAAAGCGAGAGGTTTTACGCTGATTGAGTTGTTGATCGTTGTGGCTATTATTGGTATTCTTGCTGCTCTTCTGATTCCCAATGCGATTACAGCTATCCAGAAGTCCAAACAGAAAAGCACGATGAAGGACATCAACACCATCGCGACCGGAGCCGCGGATTTCATCACTGACCAAGGTGCTTGGGATAACGCGGGCATTGCTAGTGCAGGTGACTTGGTTGCTGGATCTGACTTCATCACCGCCCTTTCTCCGTTCTATGTCAAGATCGTTCCTGTGAATGATATGTGGGGCGAACCCTTCAAGGTCTATCTTGGAGCTGCCGCTGCTATCAGGTCGATCGATGCTAACGATGTTGGTGATGATGACTTCATTATTGAATCTTGGGGTAGAGACAGCGTGGGTGATGGTTGGACGTATGATGTGACAGATCCGACAAACGGGATGTACATCGTCGACTCCATGGATGACTTCAGAAATGACTTAGTCAGCTGGGGTGGATCCTGGATTCGTGCTCCAAGAACAGCCATTAATTAAGCCAGGAAACTTGAGTTAGCCTCAATTTTCGCTTTAGCGGAAAAGGGCGATACGGCTAGTACCCGTATCGCCCTTTTTCTTTTCCCTAGAAATTTTTCCTTATTTCAAAAAAGGGGACGGTTCTATTTTTTCATGAAAAATAGAACCGTCCCCTTTTTGGATGAGTTGTGTTATAATCTGTGTCCTCAGGGATGCGGACTATAATCCTACTCATTATCTATGTTTTAATCACCCTGCTTCTGATTCCTGTCCTTCTCCTGTGCTATGTGATCGGTAATTCGCGACCTTTACTCTGGGCTGGTAAAAATGCCATGAGGATTGGTCCGAAAATACTCGGGATTCGTATCAAAGTGTCAGGGATCGACGTTATCGAACAAAATAAATCCTACATATTTATGTCCAACCATTTGAGTTTTCTCGATGGTCCCTTGCTTTACTTCGTCATTCCCCTGCCTATCAGGGTGATATTGAAAAAAGAGATCTTCAGAATACCGGTCATCGGCTTGGGCATGAAACAAGTCGATTTTGTCCCAGTCGATAGGAAAAGCATGAGGGGCGGCAAAAAAAGTATCGATCATGCTGCCTCGCTGATGAAGGAAAAAGGCTATTCATTTTTAATTTTTCCAGAGGGAACACGGAGCCGCAATGGCAAACTCCAAGAATTTCGTCGAGGAGGCTTTTTTCTTGCAACAGCCAGTCAATCTGCGATTATCCCGATATCTATTCAGGGCACTTATGAGCTCATGCCCAAAGGCAGATTTTTTGTGAAAAAAGGGAATATCAAGGTTGCTTTCCATCCTCCAATCTATGTTAATGGGTATAACAAAGATAACCTCCCTATCCTTTTAAAAGAAGTGAGATTCGCGATTCAATCTGGATTAACAGAGGCAAAAAAGGAAGGAGTGCCTTGACAGCAGAAAACCGAAAACCGACAAGGAGAAAGTGATGAAGTATAAAGATCAAATCACGAAACAGGCCCAAATCACCCAAGATTTCTTTGATCGAAAGGAAATTCAATATGCACAAGCTGTTGATGAAATCTGCGCGAGTTTGAAGAGGGGTAATAAAATAATTGTCTTTGGCAACGGGGGAAGCGCTGCCCAAGCACAGCATTTTGCGGCCGAGCTTATCAATAAATATTTAAAATCGAGGCGAGCCATTCCTGCTTTATCCCTAACGACAGACACATCCTCCCTTACCTCTATAGCCAATGATTTTGCCTTTGATTATGTGTTCAGCCGGCAATTGGAGGCTTTGGGGAAAGATGGAGATGTTGTCTTGGCTCTTTCCACGAGCGGAGAATCACAGAATGTTATCCGGGCTTTGAAAACTGCGAGAGAAAAAGGTTTATTCCTGATTGGGCTAACGGGTGAAGGAGGAGGGGCGGTTGGTCCTCTATGCGATATTCTGTTGGATGTTCCTTCCCTTGACACGCCGCGTGTACAAGAAGTCCATCTTTTCCTCCTGCATATGTTATGCCAGGAAATAGAAGAAAAAGTAGGCTAGCGTCCTCTCCAGAGTCGGTCTCTTCTGGGTCTTGTTTTCAAGCTTGTCATGAAAGCAGGCCTATCTTCTTCTCCCTGTTCTTGTTTTTCCTCCCCGGGTACGAAGATTTGGGCTCTTTTGCTGCTTTTATCTATCCGGAAGGAACGCTCAGCGGCATACAAGATTTCTTGTCGAAGCCCTTCTGCTGCGATTTCTTCCGTGAACGTTCTCCTGCCATCAACCAGGTCCTTTACGTAGTCATGAATCTGTTCTTCTGAATAAAATCTATGGATGTCCCATTCATCCAACGATTCTCCCTCGCAGCGCACGATCTCTTTTGTTCCCAGTCTCCCCTTCTCATACCGATTCGTCCCTCTTAAGTCGCCTCTTTGGATATTGGCCATCAGGTTGATTGGCACACGATTGACTTTGCGGATCATCCTCTTTTTTTTCTGTCCATTTTCTTCGCTTGTTTCGATGATCTCTCCGATTCCCCCTGTATTGTACTGCATGAACTTTAATTTTCCCGGATGATTGTTGACCAGAGTCATGATGATCTCGTAGAACCGGTTGACCTTTTGTGCTCTCGAGCCGATGATGAACGGATCAGTTCCGACGATCCGGACAGACTCTCCGGCCTTAAGAGGCTGACTGGCATAGCTGTGGGTGCTTTCTCCCCAAAGATAGGCTAGGACGGCTTGTTCAGGAGAGAGTTCTTGGGAGAAGTTCATGATGGTGTTTCTGCGGGTGATAAATGCGAAGATAATGCCATCCAGCTCCTCAAGCGGCGGAAGATCGATAGATTTTGAAAAAATATCGACCATTTTTCCCTTGATGTCGACCCGCAACTTTTTGCGCTGGACCACGGCCCTCCCGTTGGCGGTTAGGCTTTCGTCCATGAAATCGGGTTCGCCGTTGGCTTTGATCATCACGTTTTCCATCAGAGAAGACTTATCGGTCAGCGTGTTGTACATGGCCTCTTGGTATTCCTTCTCCACATCTGTTTTAACGAAAAAATTATTTTCTGAGCCCAATGCCGATCCATCATTACGCAAAAAAACGATGTCATCTTGGGTGACCCAAGTTTTTTCTCCTCGTTTGTGGCCCAGACCTAGCTGATGACAAGACCAGGTGGATTTTCCTGTCGCGGTCAGTCCGAAGAGAAAGACACCGTAGGTCTTGAGTTTATCTTCGGGATTTCGGGCCGCAACGATCTTCGTGCCCGAATGCAGTCCGAGCATGCCTTTTTGGTCAGCTGTCCACATAGACTGGCGGAGGAATCCCTTTTTGTCTTCACCCATATAGTCGGTTCCGAGTGCGATGTTGATGTCGTATTCGGGAAGCACTAGGACCTGTTGTCTTAACGGGTGTTCTTCTGGTATGTGGATCATGAAGAATTCTGGACCCGGCCTTTTCGTAGGTTTGAATAAGGTGGTCCCCCACATGTATCCCAACCGGTAATTGATAAGATCCGCCGCCGATACGAACAGATTACAGAGGGGATTGTAGTGTTTGTTGTCTGCCATTTGTCTTTGGATGTGATAAAAAGGAAGGGTCCGGAGGAGATGGAGAACTTTATCCAATTCGTTAGGAGATTTTGCAATTAAGGCTTTTTGTTGTTCCGAGGGCCGGGGTAGCCTTACATTATCACTTCCGAGATATACTGTTTTGGGGGCGATCCGGCTCGACATGACAGAACGCCATCCGTAAGACCCGAATTTTGTCTTGACGCCTGTGGCTTTGGCTCTGGGCTCCAGCCATTCTAAGTCCACTTTTTTAATGTTCGGCCCTTCAAGGGCATGCGGAAGCTCCTGGGCAAATTTTTTGTAGGCGTCTTCGTTATAGAGCTGCTTATCACTCATCCAGTTTACCGTCGCTGTCTGGTTTGGATCCTTGTTCGATCAGTTTTTGGATGTCATCGGTTGTCGCTACCCCGGTGTTGATCAGATAGCAGTCTGTGCTTTCGAGAAGTTCGCGGAAAAAATTCCTCTGGTAGTCGATTCTCTCTGGAGTAGTCAACAGCAGATGTGGATTGTAGAAGGGCTGGTTTTTTTGAGGGCCGATGGTTGTCCTCAGTCCTGGACTTTCTCCTGACTCTAGAATCCTCAGAGCGTCCTCCACTTCCATTTTTACGAAAGGAGGAGAAGTGCTGTCATACCGGAGGAGGAAGATCCATTGCAATTGAGTTCTTTTGACATGCTTGGCCGGTCCTGCTATCCAATAGGGGTCCAGAATGGCAATGGCTTTTTTGGAAGCTTTGTAACAGAAAGGGGAACCACGATCCAGTCGGCAGTCATCCGCGCGGAGACAGTCGGTATACTGACAATCTTCTTTGCGTACCAACACATTTTCGCATTTGCTGTTATCTAATAGAGGAGCCAATCCGGGATAAAATTCGACAACATGGGTTGGCATGACCATTTTCCTTTCTATAGAGTCAGCCAGGACGTGTCTCCCAGAAAATCGAATAAAAAGGATGTCGTTGGCGTGTATCCTCATTTCCTCATCTTGAAGCAAGGAGTAGAAAAGATCAGATTTTTTTGTGCCCTTGGGTCCGATGAGCACCAAGCCTTTTCCGCTATTGTCCGCAGACATGCCGCGGAGTGTGTATGTGCTGAACAGACGTTCTGCTACATCCATCACAAGACCGATAGCGAGACTTCGCAGCGGCGCATAATTATCGGTATTGACCATAATTCCTGTTTTTGTCTCGGAATTGTAGAAGGCACGGGGTTCCCTGCCCGCTAAGCCCTCCACCGCGTAGATGATGCCGTGGGGTTCGAGGTCCGCTTCCAGTTGTGCCGGGTACCAGTTTTCGATCCAGAAGTCATTCAGATGGGACACGTTTGTCCGCAATTGGACGACGACCCCGTTAATGTTGGCATTCCATTCAAAATAGTTGGCATAACTGAGGTTGTCCTCCATTTCAGCCACAAGGGCATCCCTCATGTTGATGGATATCGAGGAATCGACAGGAACGGATGTTTTAATCCGGGTCTGGGTGTTGTTCAGGGAAATACGTTTGGTTTTTTTAGCTGTTTTCAGCTTTGAGATGGCTTCGATGATCCTATCCAGGCCTTTTTCGAGGTTTTCCATGGATGTGGCATAGGAGATGCGGATGCAGTCATCCATGCCAAAGGCATCTCCCGGGACGATTGCCACATTTGCTTCTTTCAGCAGGAAGTAGGCGAGCCCATAAGAATTACGGATGGTCATGTTGTTGTACTCTTTTTCATAAGTGGAAGAGAAGTTGGGAAACAGATAAAAGGCCCCTTGAGGTTTGTGGCAAGAAATACCCGGAATACTCTGGAGTCTCATCAACACGTAATTGCGTCTCCTCTGGAATTCCGCCACCATTTTTGAAACGTCATATTGAGGCCCGCTCAGTGCCTCCAAGCTGGCTTTTTGGGATATGGAGCAGGGATTGGATGTGCTGTGGCTTTGGATCTTAGCCATGCCGTTGATGACATCTGCCGGACCTGCTGCATACCCGATCCGCCATCCTGTCATCGAGTAGGCTTTGGAAACACCGTTTATCACGATGGTTTTCTTTTTTATCTCTTCACCCAGAGAAGCAAAGCTGTGGAAACGGAAGTCATCGTACACGAGTTTTTCATAAATTTCATCGGCGATGACAAAAATATCTTCTTCCAACACAACATCTGCCAGGGATTCGAGAGTGTGTCTGGGATAAGCAGCGCCTGTTGGATTGGAGGGATTGTTTAAAACCAAGGCTTTGGTTGCCGGTGTGATGGCAGACTTCAATTCTTCTTGCGTCAACAGGAATCCATTTTCTTCTTTGGTCCGAACGATCACACTTTTTCCACCAGCAAGAGATACAGCGTGGGGATAGGTCACCCAATAGGGAGCGGGAATAATGACCTCATCGCCCTCATTGATCAGGGCTTGGATAAGATGATATAGGGCGCTTTTTGCTCCGGAAGAGGTGATGATCTGGTTTGTCTGGTATTCTAAAGACAGGTCCTCCTTAAGTCTTTTGACGATGGCTTCTTTGAGTTCGGGGATGCCATCGTTTTGGGTGTACTTGGTGAAATTTTCTTCTATGGCGCGGACTCCCGCCTGTTTGACATTGTCTGGGGTGGCAAAATCCGGTTCCCCAACGCTAAAGTCGATAACATCAATCCCCTCGGCTTTCATGGCCCTAGCCTTGGCTGTGACCTTTAAGGTTGGAGATTCTCCGATCTTGTTTGCTTTTTCTGATACCATGGTAAACCCTTTATCTCAAAGACTATTCTTCTTTTTTGTCTTCGTCTTCGGAAGCTAATTTCTTCTTCAGGTATTTTTTCAGGTCCACTCCGGTAAGAGATTTGACCACCTCAGGCATTTGCGCCAGGATTTCTCCCACCTGAGCGGTGATTTTTGTGGTGCCGAGGTTTTTATCCCCACCAACGACGACAATCTTATCCACCTTGGAAAGGGGCTCAGAAACAGATTTCGCCAGGTCGGGGAGCATTTTGAGGTACATTTCCAGAATGGCGGCTTGGTTGTATTTATCCCACGCTTGGGCTTTTTTCAACATCGATTCTGCCTCGGCCAATCCCAGTTGTTTGGTTTTTTCCGCCTGGGCAACTCCTTCGAGTTTCAAGGCATCGGCTTTTCCTCTGGCTTCGGATTGGATGCGGAATTCCTCGGCTTCCGCCTCGGCTTTCATCTGGTATTTCCGGGCATCTGCGGGTTTGATGACATTGGAGTTCAGCTCTTTTTCTTTGCGCGCGATTTCCAGCTCTTCGATTTTTATAGATTCCTGTTTCTCGATGAATTTGACCTTGGCCTCCTCCTTTTTCATATCCTGAGATAGCCGGGCTCTTTCGATCTCATAAGCAAAGTCGGCCGTGGCCTTTTTTTGGTTGACCTGCACTTGTGATTCGGCTTTTTTTGCTTCGTTCTCCCACTGAGCTTTGGCGATCGATGCTTCCGCAGCCAGGCGAGCTATTTCCCCTTCTTTTCGTGCTTCAGAAGATTTGATCGTGGCTTCCTTTTCGGTTTCTGCCTCGGCAATGGTTGCGTCTCTTTTAGCCGCTACGATCTGGGGTTTTCCAAGCGCATCCAGGTAACCTTGAGTGTCGCTTATGTCCTTCAGGGCAAACGACATCATATTCAGGCCCATCCGGGAGAAATCGCTCTGAGCAGCCTGGCTCACATTGGTCGAGAATTCATGCCGGGCCTTATAGATCTGCTCCACAGTCATGGTTCCCATCACTTCCCTCATCTTGCCTTCGAGCACAGTTTCAGCCACAGACCTGATCCCTTCTTTTCCCAATCCGAGGAATTGTTCAGCGGCTATACGGATCGAATGATCGGAGGAATCGATTTTTATCTGAGCGACAGCCTCCGCCATGATAGGGACACCGCTGTTTGTCAAGACTTCAGGTGTTTTGATGTTCATGGTGATGGCTTCCATCGGAAGTGTGTCGACTGTTTCCACAAAGGGCAAAACAAACGTTCCTCCACCTAGACGGTAACGATATCCGACCTTGGTCTTTGTTCCGTCAGCAGCTATTGTTGTGCGTTTTCTTCCCCCTGATATGATAAGAACTTCGTTCGGTCCGACTTTTCGGTACTGTTTTGCCAACAACAGAGCGATGAGTGCCGTAACAACGATTATGATGCCGATTAAAATGAGTCCGGATGTTATATTCATATTTGCCTCCTTATGTCAGGATGTAAGACAAAAAAAAAGGTGTTTGTTGAATCATATTATAAATCACCTATCCAATGATGAGGAAGAAGAAATATATTAGCCGTAAGTTCAATTATTTTCAAGTACCTCCCGATAAAATTTAGGGAGTGCTACGTACTCTAACAGGAGAAAGGGTGGCAGCGAATGGAATATCCTCTTTTTTTTATTTAAAGAATTTAAACCGAAAGATGTGGTAGATAGCGGCAATACCGTCTTTCCATCCTATCTTTTTGCCTTCACTGTAGTCTCTTCCAGAATAAGAGATGGGTACCTCATAGATCTTTGCCTTCAGTTTGGCAAGTTTTATCGTAATTTCTGGTTCGAAGCCGAATCTCTTGGATTTCAGCATGATGCGATCAAGAAGCTCTTTTTTGATAACCTTATAGCATGTCTCCATGTCCGATAGGTTAAGATTGGTTAACATGTTGGATAACGTGGTCAGGAGCTTGTTACCGACATAATGCCAGAAGAAGAGAACCCGGTGTGGTCCTCCAAGGAAGCGAGACCCATACACGACGTCGGCACGGCCGTCCAAAATGGGCTTCAGGAGCGTCGGGTATTCTGCAGGATCATACTCCAGGTCTGCATCTTGGATCAGAATGATATCCCCCTGGGCGTTGGAAAACCCTGTCTGAAGCGCGGCCCCCTTTCCCTGATTTTTCGGATGGAAAAAGGTCTTGATATCGGGAGAATTCAGGTTTTTCAGGACATCTTGCGTCCCGTCTTTGGAACCATCATCCACGATAATGATCTCCTTTTCCATTCCCACATCGATCTCCCGAACGCGGTGAATCACTTCATCGATGGTATGCTTTTCATTAAAGACTGGTATGATAATGGAAAGTTTCATGATGTTCGTTTTGGTGATGTGGTTAGTCCGAGGACCTCTTGGAAATAGACGATGGTTTTTTTGAGCCCCTCTTCGAGTGGCGTTTGTGGTTTCCATCCAAGTTTTTTTTGAGCCGATGAGATATCCGGACATCGGTGGACAGGATCGTCTTGGGGCAGGGGATTGTGGTTGATTTCTGAGGTGCTTCCTGTAAGGGCAATGACCTTTTGGGCCAATTCCATGATGCTGAATTCTCCAGGATTTCCGATATTTACCGGTCCCGTAAAGTCTTCCTGCTCCATCATTGCAACAAGCCCCGAAATAAGATCTGTTACGTAACAGAAAGAACGGGTTTGGCTCCCGTCCCCATAGACCGTCAAAGGCTTGTTCTGCAAGGCCTGGACAATGAAATTGCTGACTACCCTTCCATCATCCACTGCCATTCGGGGACCATAGGTATTGAAGATGCGGACGATTTTGATGTCGGTTTTGTTTTGGCGGTGATAGTCCATCATCAGAGTCTCGGCCACACGCTTTCCTTCATCATAGCAACTGCGGGGTCCTATCGGGTTTACATGACCCCAATATGTCTCCGGTTGGGGGTGGACTTGAGCGTCGCCGTAAACTTCGGAAGAGGAGGCAAGGAGAATACGTGCTTCTGTGCGCTTTGCCAATCCCAACATGTTGATAGTTCCCATGACATTGGTTTTGACTGTTTTAATGGCGTTGTGCTGGTAATGGATTGGTGAGGCAGGGCATGCCAAGTGATAAACCCTGTCGACTTCCACAAAAAGGGGGTGTATGACATCGTGTCGGATAAGTTCGAAGTGATGATCGGTAAGAAGATGTCGAATATTGTCCTTGCTTCCTGAGAAAAAATTGTCGACACATATGACATCTGCCCCTTTGTTTACAAAATAGTCACAAAGATGACTTCCCAAGAAACCAGCTCCACCCGTGATTAGAATACGATTCATTTTCCTGTCCATGCCCTCCTTAAGCCTTGGTGTCACCCATAGGCCATGAAGAGAAGGCTCCTCTGTTTGAGAATTTCTTTTTGAGCCAAAAAAAGTGCTTTTATGCCTTTGTCGGCCAGGCCTAATAGGGCGTTGAAATCTTTTTTTGTGAACGGGGACTTTTCAGCCGTTGCCTGTATTTCCACAATTTTGCCCGTATCTGTCTTGATGACGTTCATGTCGACCTCTGCCGAGGAATCCTCTTTATAGTCTAGATCTAGAAGGAGATTCCCATCGACTATTCCCACGCTCACGGCACTAACAAGGTTTTGCAGCGGCATTTCGTCGATTGTACCCTCATCCATCATTTTTTTTAAAGCCAAGGCCAGCGCGACACAACCCGCTGTGACCGATGCCGTTCTAGTACCTCCGTCGGCTTGGATGATATCACAATCGATGGTGATCGTTCTTTCTCCGAGAATCCCCAGGTCTGTCACAGTCCGCAAGGAGCGCCCGATAAGACGTTGAATTTCCTGGGTACGGCCAGACATTCTGCCGGGACCTCTTTCACGGGGCGTTCTTTTTTCCGTAGAACAGGGAAGCATGGCATATTCCGCTGTGATCCATCCCTTCCCGCTACCCTTGAGAAACGAGGGGACTTTTTCCTCGATTGTGGCCCCTGCCACCACTTTCGTTTTTCCGACCTCGATTAAAGCTGATCCATCGGCGAAATCGAGATAATCTGGCGTCAGAGACAAGGGACGTATGGTATCCGCAGATCGGTTATCTTCTCTCATGTTATTCTATCCGCTTCATTCCTCTCCTTCCGGCCGTGTTTTCCAGCGATCGTGGAACCATAGCCAGACGTTTGGGTTTTCCTGAATCTGATTCTGTATAATCTTAGTGCATAATTGCGTGATTTTCAACACATCCTGTTCTTCTTTATCTGTCACAGTGATTTTGAGGGACTGGAGGATCTTTAAGTGATATTTCCCTTTTCGGACGGGATAACAAAAAACCGGAACTATCGGAGCATTCGTTTTGAGAAAAAATGATGCTAAGCTGGGCGTTGTGGCAGCAGGTTTGCCAAAAAAATCCACAAACACCGCTTGGTTGCGCACGACATTCTGGTCGATCAGGATCGCTACTATTTCCTTGGCCTCAAGAGCGCGAAGGATGGGTCTTGCCGCCTGCTGTTTGTAGATGACGTTGGCTCCGAGTTTTTTTCTTATTTTAAGAAGCTCTTTTTCAAGCAGTCGATTGTCGAGCGCACGGGCTATGACATTGACCTTTCCGATTTGGGAGACCAGGGCAGTGGCCATTTCCCAGTTTCCCAAATGGGCGGAAAAGATCAGCACTCCCTTTCCTTTGAGCACGGCCTTTTCGAGATGCTCTGTGCCCTCGATGGTTAGTAGCCTCAGGACCTTGCCCCGTTTCATGTGCCGGACTTTTATGATATCGGCGAAAACACTCCCAAAATGTCTGAAGGAAGACATTGCTATCTCCTTTTGTTGTGCAACAGAGAACTGGGAGCCAAAAGCTGTTTTTAGGTTGGATAGGGCTATAAGCCTGTGCTTCCTATCGATGCGATAAATAAGGGATCCCAAGGCTCCTCCGATGGCAAGACAGATAGGACGTGGTAGCACGGAAAAGGGAATTTTGAGAAATTGGAATCCGAAAAACTCTGTCTTTTCGTGAAGGCTAGCCATTGGCGATTTCAACCATCCTTTTTCAGAGATAGAAGCTCTTGGTAGAAATCTTTTTCCACATGAAGACCCAGTTTGTTGTAGTAGACCGGGATTTGTCCGGCATTATAAAGCTCGTCCAGCTTGAAAACGTCCTTTTCCGTTGTGAGCACGGCATCGGCATTAACCCTTTGGAAGGCGGCCATGATTTTTTTTCTTGTGGAGATGGGATAGGCGTGGTGATCGGAAAATGCGAGGGAAAGCAAAGGTTCCAGCTCTTCCTTTTCCAATAGAGAAAAAAATCTTTCGGGCCGAGCGATCCCACAGACAACCAGGAAGCGCTTTCTTTTCAATTGTTCTGTCGGGATGGGGATGCCATCAGGGTGGGCGAAAAATCCCTTGTTTATGGTCGAATAGAAAAAAACTTTGGCTTTGGGGGGAATGTGTTTTCTTAAGCTTTGAACATGGAATCGGTTATTTTTCTTCACCAGGATTATATCAGCACGACGGAGTGAAGAGATGGATTCACGAAGAGCGATCCTTTCGTCTGGGTCGAACAGGACGATATCAAGATCCCGGTGGAGTTGTCTGTGCTGGAATCCATCGTCCAGAATCAATAGCGTAAAGCCTTCCTGTTTAGCTTTCTCACAGGAGATCAATCGGTTTCTGCCCACAAAAATCCCGACGTGAGGAAAATTACGCAAGACCATGAAAGGTTCGTCGCCCGCCTCTTGCCAGGTTCCACAGATGTTTTTCCCATCGGATAGGATCCCGCCAGACTTTTCCCATTTTCCCTTGTAGCCCCTGGTGATCAGAGCAGGATTCAGTTGGTGTTCTGTAAAGAATGACAAGAGGTGCATAACGAGAGGAGTTTTTTCCGATCCCCCGAAGGCCAAATTTCCTATGCTGATGACAGGAAGTGATGCTCGTTCAATTTTCCGCAGCTTTTGGTCAAACAGGAAATTGTTGATCCGGCTTCCCATCTGGTACAAAAAAATTAGGGGACGCAGCACCCGATTCATCCTTCGAGGAATATACACCATCTCCTTGTTGGTTTCAAGACCGGGGAATGGCATGCAACAATGCTTTTTGAAGATGGGGTGGGAAACAGGATTATTGTTTTGACTTGGATTCGGCTGGTGTGATAATTTACAAAGCAAAAAACTAAGGAGGGAAAAACTGTGATGAGAAAGATAGTTAAGTCTCGTTACTCTTTGATGGTTTGTGTTGGCTTGGTTTTTTGTTTCTTATCCGGTGCCCAAAATACTAGGGAAAATGAAGGCACTTTTATCGATGAGTCCATTCTCGATGGGCTAAAATGGCGCAACATTGGTCCGGCCAACATGGGAGGAAGGATTGATGATTTTGCTGTGGTGGAAAGCAATCCGAACATCGTCTATGCTGCAACAGCTTCAGGCGGGATTTGGAAGACGGAAAACAACGGAGTAACCTGGGAGCCTATTTTTGATTCTCATGAGACAAGCACGATCGGCGATATCACCGTTGCCCCTTCCAATCCGGATGTGGTCTGGGCAGGGACAGGTGAGCCGAACAACCGCCAGAGTTCTTCTTGGGGGAATGGAGTCTATAAATCTACCGATGGAGGAAAAAGCTGGAAAAACATGGGGCTTACCGATACCCACCATATCGGGAGGATAGTTATCCATCCGATAAATCCTGATATCGTTTATGTCGCTGCCTTGGGCCATCTCTGGGGACCGAATAAAGAAAGAGGTCTTTACAGGACCACCGATGGTGGGAAAACCTGGACTAACACAAAGTATATAGATGAAAACACGGGTTTTGTGGATGTTGCCATCGACCACGAGAGTCCGGATACGCTTTATGCAGCAGCCTACCAGAGACGTCGGCGTGGCTGGGGATTTAATGGTGGGGGATCGGGCAGCGGATTGTATAAGACAACGGATGGCGGAGATAACTGGGTTCGTTTGACCAAGGGATTGCCAGAGGGAATAGTCGGACGGATCGGTCTGGATATCTACCGCAAGAATTCCAGCATCGTGTACGCGATTGTGGAGCACAAGCAGGGAGGGATCTTCCGTTCTAATGATAAAGGTTTTACGTGGAAAAAGATGTCCCGCACCAATCCTCGGCCGATGTATTACAGCAAGATTCGGATCGATCCCAACAATGATCAGAGGATTTGGGTTCTGGGAGCACGCATGTACATGTCCGAGGATGGCGGAAAAAATTTCAACACAGGCTTTGTCACCCGCATCCATGGAGATCACCATGCCATGTGGATAAATCCTCAAAATTCACACCATATGATCGTCGGGTCGGACGGAGGCATCCATTATTCCTATGACCGTGGGAAGACCTGGGATTTTGTGAATTCCCTGCCGCTGGGTCAGTTTTATGAGATCGGTTTTGACATGCGAAAGCCCTACACTGTATACGGAGGTTTACAGGACAACGGGAGTTGGGGCGGACCGAGCGAAACCTATTATGTGCAGGGCATCACCAATGACGAATGGATCCGGATCGGAGGAGGTGATGGATTTTATACACAAGTCGATCCCACAGACCCCGATACCATTTATGCAGAATCCCAGAACGGATATCTTTTCAGGTTGAACCTAAAGACTGGTGAGAGAAAATCAATAAGACCCGAACCTGAAGACCCAAAGGAAACCTACCGGTTCAACTGGAACTGCCCGATTCACATTTCTCCCCATGATCCCAAAACCATTTATTACGGAGGGAACAAACTATTCATCTCCCAGGATAGAGGAAACTCATGGGAGGCCACGATCGACTTGACTAAACAGGAGGACAGGGAGAAAAAGCCGCTGATGGATGTGATGCCGGATAAAAATACCCTTTCCAAACATGATGGGATTGCCTATTTCGGCGATATTACCACCATTGCCGAATCTCCGGTTAAAAAAGGCCTTTTATACGTGGGAACGGATGATGGAAATCTTCAGGTGTCTAAGGATGGAGGGACAACCTGGAAAAATGTAACCGATAAATTGCGTAATGTGCCGCAATACACGTATGTCACCCGTGTTGTTGCCTCTCATTTTGCAGAAGGTACAGCCTATGCCACGCTAGATGGACACCGCAATAATGATTTTAAGCCTTATGTTTTTTCCACCTCAGATTATGGAGAAAGTTGGAAAGATATTTCCAGCAACATTCCTGTCGGTAGCACTGTCAATGTGATGAGGGAACACCATGCCAATCCCAACCTTTTGTTCGTGGGAACAGAAAGAGGCGCCTACTTTTCTGTGGACCGAGGAAAGAAGTGGATCAAACTGAAAGGCAATCTCCCGATGGTACCGGTGGATGACATTGCCATTCATCCCCGGGAAAACGACCTAATCTTGGGCACCCATGGACGGAGCATTTGGATTTTGGATGACATCACCCCGCTGGAACAGATGACAGCCGAGGTGCAGGGTTCATCAGCATATCTGTTCGATATTCCCGAGGCTACCCAGTTGCGCCTTTTTTATCACAAAGGAAACACAGGCCATAAGATATTTATTGCCCCGAATCCTCCCTATGGTGCGATGATGAGCTATTACTTGAAACAGAAAACAAAAAAATCACCCGTTCTTGTCATCACAGACAAAGATGGCCAAAAGGTGAATGAGATCAAAGGCTCGAAAAACGCAGGGATCGGCCGTGTGAATTGGGATTTACGTCATGGGGCACCGGAAATCCCTGAATTGGGTCGGACAAGAAGGCGGCGTGGTCCGTTTGTGCTTCCTGGAGAATACAATGTCACGTTAAAAGTGGAAGATCAGGAGATGACAAAAATCTTGAGGGTGGCCGATGATCCTCGGATCGACATTTCTTTCGCAGATAGGAAGGCCCAACACGATGCCTTGGTTAAATTGCAATACCTGTATCCATATGTAACGGCTGCCACAAAAGCGGTCGAGGATCTGGAGAAAGAACTGGAAAATGTACAGAAGACTCTCAAAAAAGTGACTGAAGTACCTGAAAGCATCAAGGAACATATGGAAACCACGGCTAAGGAGTTGGGTGAGATCAAGATAAAGCTGGCAGGTGATCCAGAGTTGGGTTTGAGCGGAAGACAGTTCTCCATCCAGGGAGGATTGTCCATGATCGGCAGTTCAATCGAGGGATATTCAGAGGCTCCGACAGATCGGCAGCTCATGAAGATAGAGAAAAACCAGCAGGAACTAAAAACGCAAATCGAAAGAATAAACAGAATCATCCAGGAAAATATACCTCGTTTGAATGAGTTGCTGATAGCGAATGAAATTCCGCATGTGTTTCCGGTGAAAATCATCAAGTTTAATCAAAGGTAATATTCAGGATATCAGTTAGGCAGACTGAAACGTCAGCCCGCTGAGTTTCCGCCTTGTTTCAGCGAGCAAATTCAGCTTATTCCTTAGCTCGCTCTCCTCTTCGAGGAACCATGCCCGCTTGCCTCCGGAAGACTTCCTCTTCAGCTGTCTAATTGATAGACAGAAAAAAATACAAAGCGTGTTGCATCTTTACTTCCGCAATGCGATTTTTTATAATACATTCTGATTTTTTCCTATAGGAGGATACAGATGTGGAGAAAAACAGCTGTATTGATGCTGATTATTTTATTGGCAGTCATCTCTTTCCAATGCAAGAAAAAAAACCAGGTGAAAGGTGTCAACCTGGATGTAACTTTTTCTGAGGAAGAACTTTCGGATGATTTAATCACAGATATCCAGTACAAATGGAAGACAGCTCCCGATTTTGAAAAAATCGAACAGGATATGCAGGTCTACGTTCATTTTTGGCACAAAAATAACTTACTCCTTCAGGATGATCATATCCCAGAGGTCCCGATCTCGGAATGGGACGCTGATCAAGAATTCGCCTATTCCCGAAGAATCTACATCCCAGAATTTATCGATGAATTTGATCCCGAATTCAAGGGAGAAGAAACATTGCGACTCTCTGTTGGAATCTCTTCCCCTTATGACAGTACAGATGAAACCCAACAAGAGATTATGGAAAAGAAGCTAAAAGTTTTCCCTCCACCTCTAGACACACCTGAAAAAATCTTTGAAAACGGGTGGTATGACTTGGAGATCAATCCGGATGCCTTTCTGGGACAGTGGCGATGGACCGCCAAAGAAGCACGCTGTATTATCGATAATCCGAAAAGAGATGCACTCCTTGTGATCAAAGGAGGTGTGAACCTTGAAGTCTTAGAGGATCAAATGGTCATCATCAAGATCAATGACTTGATACTCGACGAATTTATTCCTGCTGAAAGCTATTTTGAGAAATCGTACAATATCAAAAAAGAAATGGTGGGAGAGGGGGAACAGTTTTTCTTGACGATTGCAACGGACAAAGTGTTTATTCCTGCGGATGTGATACCCAACTCTAAAGACAAGAGGGAATTGGGCCTTCAGATTTCCTTTGTCTATTTTCGTTAATCTCTTTTTTTGTTTTTTTTCTGCGCTTCATCCAGGTCTTTTTTCGCATGATTAACGTCCTTTTGGGCGTTTTGAAATTTGAGATAGGTATCGCTGATCTGTTGTTGGATGAGACTTCTTGGCGTCATATCGTCCATACTGTAATATTCTTGTTGTAATGCGTTCATCTTGAGAGTGTACAGAGCTACCTTCTCTTTGGCCTCAATCCATCGATCCTCTAAAACTTTGATATCGGCGAATAGAGAAGAGCTTTTCACCAGAGACACTCGGGAAGGGATGTTGTCCAGAGACCGTTTTTCCGGCAAATCGGAGATGGAAAGAATTTCTTCGTGCGGATATTTAATGGATTTGTAGGAAAGCGCCGGTTCGATTTTTTTCTTATGCAAAGTTTTGTTCGTGACAACGATGCTTTTTTTTCCTTTCCGTTTTGCCCGCCTTTCTTTTTCCTTTTTTGCGACCTCAACCAAACTTTGTGAAGAAAGGAAACAGGCGAACAAAAGCAGGAAAATTGCTGAAAATGTGACTTTTTTTGTGCTCATTTTCATTAATAATCATAAAAATCGGAGGAAGGGATGTCAATCCTGTTCTCTGCTTATGTTTAGTCAAAAAAAAAGAGGGGGACGGGGAAAGTCAGCGGCTTTTGAAGGCCGTACGCAGCGAAAGATTTTGACCGTCTGAGGAGATTTCCACGGCCCCTGTGTGATCGGTGCGATAGATTTGGGCTCCGGCCTTTCGATAACGGTTGATCACCACAGGGTTTGGCAGGTTGTACCTGTTGCCTGCCCCAACAGAAATGATCAAAATCTGAGGCGCCACGGCTGACAGGAATTCTACTGAGCTGGAGGAATCGCTGCCATGATGAGGAGATTTCAGCACATCACTCTGGAGGGTAAAGGAGGATTGCAACAGCTCTTTTTCCACTGCTTTTCCAATGTCACTGGCCAGCAAGAATGCTGTTTGCCTGTAAGATATCCTGAGAACCAGGGATTCGTCATTCAGGATTTTCGAAACGAACGGGTTTGCCTGTATAGGATTCAATATTTCAATCTTGACTCCATCAATTTGTTCTTCCTGTCCTCGAAACATTCGCCGGCATGTTGTTTTGGGGGACAACCGTTTTCTGAGCTCTGCATATGAGGGATTGTCCTTTGGGCTAAATGCTTCCCAAAATTCCTCGATCTTGAAATTTTTTGCCACAGCTTTCAGCCCGTTCATATGATCAGGATGGGCGTGGGTCAAGAGGAGATAATGGATTTTTTTTATTCCTTTTTGCCAGAGAAAAGGAGAGACAATTCGTTCCCCAATGTCAAAAGTATCCTCTGGCGTGCCTCCCCCATCGACCAGCATTTTTTTATGGCCAGGAAACTCGACAAGAATTGATTCTCCCTGTCCCACATCGATAAAAGTCAATTTCAGGGTTTTTGAATGGGAAGGAAATGGATGGGTCACCAGCAACCCCAGGAAAATGGTGAGACAAATGGAAATGAAAAGTTTTTGCCGCCTTATTCTTGTCGGAAGAAGGAGTAGGCCGAGGAAGAAAAAATATCCGAGTACGATAAAAAAAGAAGGGGTCGGAATCCTGAAAGATATCCCAGGAATAGGGTCCAGGAGATGAGAGGTCGCGATCAAAAATGTGACAAGAGAATGGATAAGTTTGGCAAGAATCCCTGCTGCAAGAGGGCTTATCAACGCGAACAAAAGGAACATATAGCCAAGAAGCATGATTAGAGCCACAACAGGGATAGCGGCAAAGTTAAGGAGAAGGGCAGAAAAGGTTATGCGGTTGAAAGCCAATGCAACAAAAGGCAAGACTCCCATCTGGGCGGTCAGACTCAGAGCGAAGATTTCACTCACTCTCAGGGGAAGCCGAGGAAGGTAATTTATGATTTTTGGGAAAAACAAAATGATGGATAGGGTCGCCGCAAATGTTAGCTGAAACCCGATGCTGAAAAGGTTAAAGGGATTGAGCATAAGGAGAATAAAAGCGCTGATCCCAAGCGTATTCAACAGACTGACTTTTCGCCATATGAGCTTTCCGATAAGAAGAGCGAGTGCCATGATTGTGGCTCTCATGACAGAAGGCCTTCCTTCGACCAGCGATGCATACAAGAGGAGAAAAAAAATCAGGAGTATGTAATTGGCTCGATCCGGAATCCTCAGAAATCTGAAAAAGGAAAAAAGAAAAAATGAAATGATCGCAATATGGGCTCCGGAGATAGCGAACAAATGGAAGATCCCGGCGTCTTGGAGACCGCCAGAGATTTCAGGATCCATTCTCCCTCTTTCTCCCAAAAGAAGAGCTTCGACAACGGCACCTTGTGAGGAAAGACGTGAATTCCGGGGATCATAGAAGTGATGTTCGATCCCGCGCTGCAACTTTCGTCTTAGGATGGAAATAATCCTCGGGAGAGAAGCTTTTTTCCCACTCCGCAGTTTTTCGACTAGCATGGGACTCTTAGTGAAGGCCCGGTTATGAATATTCTGGCTCTTGAGATACTGAGCCATCGTTGAAGGTTTGAAATTTCTGTAACCTTGAGAAGGAGAAAGCTTAGCGGAAACCTTGATCCTATCGTGAGTGTTAAGATCGGAAGAAGATACCATCTCCTGCGTGTGAAGAACAGAAATTCTCAGATTTCCATGTGTTTTGACCTCCCGATTATCATAACTAATTTTTTCTACCTTTAAAAAAAGATAGTCTCTCTCGTGACCTCGGGTGGGAGATTTGTACAGCCTTCCTTGAAAGTCGATGTAGTCCTTTGCTGTCAGATTCTTAAGCGGATTGTTTTCGAATGAATTGTTCTGGTAGGTGTGCAGGCATGATCCCAGAAAAAAAACTGTAAGAAGGGTGAAAGCGAAAGCCAATCCTGTCTTTCTAAGAGCCGAAAAAAAAATCCAAGCGCAGATAAGACACACAGACATAGATGTTATCCCCAACACCAAGGAAGGAGATGCCCGATCAGACAGAAGTATTCCTCCTGCTAGACTTAGGGCAAGAAAAAGAAAAGGAAAAAGCATGTTATTTTTATATATTATTGACGAGAAACCTCTCTGATGTGCCTCTGATGTTCGAGACAGTCGATTAAAAGGTGACACATGATCCGGATTCCAAGAACAATACTCCGCTCGTCGGGATTAAAATAAGGGCTGTGCAGGGGTGCCATGGATGGTTTTTCAGGGTCTTTAACACCGAGGAAAAAGTAAAAACCCGGTATTTTTTGGGAGAAATAAGAAAAATCCTCGGCAACCATCTGAGGTTTTATATCTCGAACGTTCCCCTCCCCCAGGGTTCGGGAAAGGGTAGGAGCTAGGATCGAGGCCAGATCAGGATGGTTGTACAAAGGAGGGGTCCCTTTTTTGTAATGGAAGGCATAACTCGCGCCGAACGATTGGGTGACGCCGCGTACCACATCCTCGATCAGTCGGGGTATCTTTTTCCTGTTCGTCTCGCTGAGGGTTCTGATGGTTCCTTCTACGGTCACCTTTTCTGCGATAATATTGGCCCTTGTCCCCCCGGCAATTTTTCCGATGGTAACGACCACAGGGTCTGTCGGATCCACAGCTCGACTCACAATGGATTGAAGACTGACGATGACCTGGGAGGAAAGAGCAATTGCATCTATGCCCTCATGGGGCCGTGCGGCATGAGAACTTTTACCTTCGATGACGATCTGGAACCCATCGGAGCTAGCCATGATCGGGCCAGGAGAGAAGTAAACTTGACCGACGTTTTCCGGCCAAACGTGAAGACCAAGAATTGCGCGAATCGGTGGGTTTTCCAAAACTCCCTCCTGGATCATGGCGTCTGCTCCTCCTGCTTCACCCGTAGGAGCGCCTTCTTCTGCGGGCTGAAAGATGAACTTGATGTTCCCGTTGATTTTTTCTTTGAGAGCGGTCATGACCTTAGCGGTTCCAAGGGCGATGGCAACGTGAATGTCATGGCCACATGCGTGCATGACTCCAGGGTTGAGAGAATTGAATGACAAATCGGTCAGTTCTTGAATCGGGAGGGCATCCATATCTGCACGTAAGCCAACGGTCAATCCTTGCTCCGCCCCTCGCAATAATCCCGTCACTCCCGTTTTGGCTATGCCGGATTTGACCTCGAGGCCAAAAGAGAGGAGCCTTGAAGCAATCAAGTTGGCGGTCTCGAATTCCCGATTTCCCAATTCCGGATTCATGTGGAGAAAACGTCTCGTACGGATGATTTCGGCCTTGTGTTTTTGAATTTCTTGGTCGATCAAGCGGGCTGTTTGGGAATCTACGCCTATTCCCTTAAGGAACATTGCGAGAAAGCTGATCAGAATAGCAAGGAATCTGATCATATGATTTTTACTCATGGATTAATCTTAGGTTTGCTGTTTTGGAATGTCAACAATCTATATCAGATGCTGACGTTTTCCTGATATGTTCCGTAGACTTCTCTGAGGGTAGCCGCCATTTCTTCCAATGTGGCCAATGATCGAACAGCCTCCAAGATTTGAGGAAAGATGTTCCGCCCCCCTTTGGCAGCCAGCTTGAGAGCGTGGAGGTGCTGTTTGACTTGATTTTCCGATCTTTCTTTCCTCACGCGTTTCAATCTTTCCACCTGGTTTTTTTCCACCTCTTCGGGAGGAGAATAGAGATGGAAATCAATCTTTTCCGTTGTGTCTGTGAACGCATTAAGAGAAACGATGATTTGTTTTTTTTCTTCTACATGTTTTTGATAGCGATAGGCGCTTTCCTGGATTTCTTTTTGCACATAACCGGTTTCAATGGCTTTTCCCATCCCTCCCAAATCTTCGATTTTCCGCAAGTATTCGAGGACTTTCTCTTCGATTTGATTGGTCAGAGTTTCCAGAAAATACCCCCCCCCGAGAGGATCCACACAATCGGCCACACCGCTTTCAAATGCGATGATCTGTTGTGTACGCAGAGCAATCTGAGCGGATTTTTCGCTGGGCAGGGCCAGAGCCTCGTCCCTGGAATTGGTATGGAGAGATTGTGTGCCGCCGAGAACGGCGGCCAGGGCTTGAAGAGCGACACGAACGACATTGTTTTCGGGTTCCTGGGAGACTAAAGTCACCCCGCTAGTCTGTGTATGGAATCGGAATCGCCAAGAAACAGGATCCTTTGCCTTAAAAGAGGTCTTCATGATTCTGGCCCATATTCTCCGGGCCGCACGGAACTTGGCTATTTCTTCCATAAAGTTGTTGTGGGCGGCGAGGAAAAAGGAAAGACGGGGAGCGATATCATCGATATCCAGTCCAGCCTGTGTGGCTACCTTGATGTATTCGATGGCATTGGCAAATGTGAATGCCAACTCTTGGACGGCCGTAGCTCCTGCCTCACGGATGTGATATCCGCTGATGCTCATCGTGTTCAATTGGGGAACATTTGTGTGACAAAAACTCAGAGTGTCCGTGATTATCTTGAGTGATGGCTTCGGAGGATAAATGTACGTCCCTCGAGCGATATATTCTTTGAGAATATCGTTTTGGATAGTTCCCCTGAGTTTTTCCCATGCGATTCCTCTTGTTTCAGCCAAGACCAAGTACATCGCAAGGATGATGGCAGCGGTTGCGTTTATCGTCATCGATACGCTGACTTCATCCAGAGGAATATCGGAAAAAAGCGCTTCCATATCCCGTAACGAGTCGATGGCAACACCGACCTTTCCCACCTCTCCATGTGCTTGAGGGTGATCGGAATCGAGTCCGATCTGTGTGGGAAGGTCGAAGGCCACACTCAATCCGGTTTGCCCTTGAGAGAGGAGAAAACGATATCTCTTATTGGATTCTTCGGCTGTCGCGAACCCGGCATACTGTCGCATGGTCCACAGCTTTCCCCGATACATGTTGGGATACGGTCCCCTCGTGAACGGATATTCTCCCGGGTGACCAAGGGATTCTTCAGGATTAAAATCAGCGAGGTCTTTATCGGTGTAGATATTCTTGACCTCGATTTGAGAGGAGGTCAGGTTCTTTTTTTTTCTCTCCTTATTCATTTCCACAACTTGGAGAGCTCCGACTATTGTCCTGAGATGAATTTTTCAAATGGTCGAGTTCCTGCATATCTTCCTTTACTTCCCAGCTCGTCCTCGATTTCGAGGAGACGGTTGTATTTGGCCACCCGTTCGCTCCGGGAAAGAGAGCCTGTCTTTATTTGTCCCGCATTCGAACCGACACTAAGATCAGCGATGAATGTGTCTTCTGTCTCTCCTGAACGGTGGGATATGACGGCAGTGTAATCGTTCTCATGGGCATAAGAAATTGTGTCCATCGTTTCGGTCAAGGTTCCGATTTGATTCAATTTGATCAAAATCGAGTTTCCAATGCCGTTTGAGATCCCTTTTTTAAATCTATCCAAGTTTGTGACAAATATATCGTCTCCTACCAGCTGGATTTTTTTGCCCAGCTCATCTGTCATGATTTTCCACCCATCCCAGTCATCCTCGTCGAACCCATCTTCGATACTGATGATCGGATATTTTTCCACCAAAGTTTTGTAGAATTGGATCATTTGGTCGATCGTTTTTTCGGAACCATCGGATTTTTTGAAAACGTACTTGCCGTCGATATAGAACTCCGATGCTGCCACGTCCAATGCAAGATAGACGTCTTTTCCTGGCGCATATCCGGCGTTTTGGATGCTTTGCAGAATGAGTTCTAGCGCCTCTTCATTGGATCCAAGATTGGGAGCGAATCCGCCTTCATCCCCGACGGATGTGTTATATCCTTTTGTTTTAAGGGTTTTTTTCAAATGATGGAATACCTCTGCTCCAGCTCTTAAGGCCTCTGAATAGCTGGGAAATCCCGCCGGTGCAATCATGAATTCCTGAATATCCACATTGTTATCCGCATGAGTACCCCCGTTGAGGATATTGATCAACGGGACCGGAAGGACGTATTCTTCTCTTTTTCCTAAGTAAGCATACAGCGGAAGACCTGAGGCCAGAGCTGCGGCTTGAGCGGCGCTCATCGAGACGGATAGGATAGCATTGGCTCCCAACTTGCTCTTGTTGGGTGTTCCGTCCAAGAGGATGAGTTTCTCATCAAGGGTTTTCTGGTCGAGAGCATCCATCGCGATGATTTCTGGGGCGATAACTTCCTTCACGTTGGATATCGCTTTCAATACGCCCTTCCCCAGATACCGGTTGGACTCTCCATCCCTCATTTCAAGGGCTTCGTGTTTTCCCGTGGATGCGCCGGAGGGAACCGAACTTGTCCCTTTCACTTCAGAAGAAACAGAAACCCAAGTCCTCAGGGTTGGATTGCCGCGGGAGTCTAGGATTTCACTGGCTTTAACTTCTGTGATTGTGGTTTTCGACATTTTTAGACCTACTCGATAATAGATGGAATATTATTCTTAGAACAGTTAGTATCTTCGATGAAGAGGGGATTATTTCTCTGAGGGCATTTCTTCCTTAGCAACATCTTCAGGTCTTTTGGAGAGTTCTTTCTTTTTTTTGTCGACGAATTCTTTTATGGCGTCGATTCCTTCTGTGGTCTTCTCTTTGACGACTTTTATCCCCTTTTCGGCTTCTTTAGCGATTCTGTCATAACTTTCCTTTGCTTTTTCTCCGGTTTTCACAGCGGAATCTTGGACTTTTTTTCGTGTTTCGGCACCACTTGCCGGTGCGAACAGAACTCCCAAGATAAATCCAGTGGCTGTCCCGATGAGAAAGGAGAGAGTGACTTCAAGAGCACTAGAACCTTTATCTGACATTTTTTTCCTCCTTGAATTTTTTCGCTTGCCGCCAGCCTATACGCAGCAATGGAAATAAAAAAGGCCAATATTTTGAGCTCGGTCTCAATAATTTTGTTGTCACAAACCAGGCTATCTCTGAAATGCTAACGGCTGTCTTTTTTGAGGCCTGAACCAGCTCGCCCACATCCTCAATTTTTGATTGGAGAAGCCGGCTTGTCTCCCTTGTCTCTCCGACTAGCATTTTAAACTCGATGAGAGTCTCTTCAGCTTCACGCGCTGTTTTACGGAGTTGTCTCAGCAAGTTGACCAGGAAGGTGACAGCGACGACCACAGCAATCGTGGTAACGAGCAGCAAAAATTGGTTGAGGGTTAGCGGCATTGTAATACATAGATAAAATAAAAACCCGGTTTTGTCAAATAGAGCGGACCAATCCACCCCACTGCCAACCCTTCCCGCCCCAGCCGCCGACCCACCCCACCCATGCCATATAGTAGGAAGATGTGGTCCTGCAACGACTGGTGCGAAAAATGAAATGGCGTGGTAATCTCTGGAGTTTGCCTCACTGAGTTCCCAAAAGAAGATTTTATGAATAATCCAGTTTGGGTTATTTCCAGAGGATTTTTTGTAAATGTTCCAAGTCGAATTCTTCTGAGATTTTCTCCAGAGTGTGGGTGAGTTCGTCTTCTCTCTTATGTTGGATGGCTTGTTCCCATTTTTCCAAACAGGTCGTCGGGATGAACACATGGTCTTTTTTTGTCAGACGGTTTATTCCTTTGAGTGCCTGCCAGTGTGTGATCATCAAGAGGGCCAGAACACCGAAAAAAACATTTGGCCCTGGCAGAATGGCAGCAATGCCACTGATTGGAAGAAGAATGAATTCTCCAATGAGGAGAAGTATATGTTTGGTTCTCTGCCTTTGGAGGAAAAAGAAAAACCGAACCTTTATGCGTTGCTCTGTGCAACGACCTGAATACAAAATCTCGACTTGATTACCTTTCGCCTGCAAAACCTGCTCGAAGGCCTGTTCTTGAACGAGGATTTTTCGGGGCAGTAACATGAGCTTTTGTCTGGCTTTTTCCCAGACTTCTTTCCAACGGGAAAACTTAACTTGGATTTGGTAAAAAGGCCCGACAGAAAAGTACCTGTATTTTTCGCGGTAATCCTTAACAAATAAGAAACGCATTTTCCCTATTTTAACAATTTAATAAAAAGAAACAAACACAACCGGCTATGTATAATCGAATGTGGCATTATGATAAAGATAAACTCAAAAGGATAGTAATATTGTGAACGAATAATTCAGGGTTAGCGGCGTTTGTTGAGGAGGTAGATGAAAAAAGGAGCGCCGACAGCAGCCGTTATGATGCCGATCGGAAGTTCCGATCCTGATAGGATGGTCCTTGCCAGCAAGTCGCAGAACATCAAAAAGACTCCACCCATGATGGAGGAGAAAAAAAAGAGATATCTGTGATCGGGACCGATTAGAATACGAACCCAATGGGGAACGATCAAACCGACAAATCCGATAATACCGCTTACCGAAACGGATGAAGATGCCAGCAAAGTGGAAAGCGCCAAAAAGATTTTTCGTGTCCGATTGACGGAACACCCTAGGGATTGGGCGATTTCGTCTCCCAAAACGATAAGGTTCATATCCTTAGCCAGCCACTGGGAGATAAGAAAACAGAGGATAAAGGTGGGAAAAATGACCCGGAAATGATTCCAGTCAGCCAAGTGAAAACTGCCCAGAAGCCAAAACACCGCTTGTTCGAAAGATTCGGACTTGAAGAAGATCAGGAAAGAGGTTAAAGACGAAGCCAGAGCTCCAGCTGCAATTCCTGTCAGAAGCAAAGTCTCTACCTTAAAAACACCTTTTCTCTGGGAAAGAATATACACTAGGGAGACAATGGCAAATCCGGAACCAAAGGCCAAGATATTCTGCATGGAGAATCCCAAAAAGCTCATGTTCAATCCCAGGATGAGGGCCAAAACAGCACCAAAAGAGGATCCTGACGAGACGCCGACCACAAACGGACCAGCCATAGGGTTTTGAAAGTATCCTTGCAGAATGGCCCCTGAGAGGGAGAGGCATGAGCCCACCAAAAAGGCCAGAAGGGCCCGGGAAAGCCGTAGGTGTATGAAAATCTGGGCATATGTTTGGTCATTGGATGCCAGAAAGTTCCAAAGATCGGTGAAACTCGTTTTGACAGAGCCTTTCACTAAGGATACATAAAGCCCTGCGATCAGAAGAAAAAGCAAAATAAGGAGGAGTCGAATCCTTTTCCTCTGCTGAATCATTGGCCATCCTTCAGAATGGAGGGATGCAGGATGCGGACGAGCTGGTCGAAGGCCTGGAATAATCTGGGCCCCGGTCGGGTGATCAAATCTTCGTTTAAAAAATAGATGTTTCCCTTTTGTACTGCCAGGATGCTTTCTAGATGGGCCTCCTTTGTGAACCATGTTTTAACTTCAAGAAAATCAGAGTTTGACTTTCCTATGACAACGATATATTCAGGATTTTGATGGATGAGTTCCTCTCGATTGTAGCTAAACCAAGCTCTCGGAATCCCGCCTGCAGCATTCACTCCTTTGGCCTTCAAGACCAGATCATTCAAAAAACATTTTTTTCCGCAAGTCCAAAGCCCTTTCCCGTAAAGGTTGAAGAAAACCTTTGGCCTTGTTTCCACACTTTTCAAGGATTGTACTATTTTGTTGAGATTCTCACGCAAAGGGATGATGAGGCTCTCTGCAGCTTTTTCTTTTCGTGTGATTTGACCTATCTTAAGGATGAGATCAAAAACGGATTCCAGGGTTGTCCCTTCTTCCAGGACAAAAACGGGCAAATCAAGGTCTTTGAGACGATGGACCACGCTCAACGGATTTCCCCGGAATGCAATAATGAGGTCCGGTCGAAGATCGATGATCTTTTCCAAATCAGGGTCGACTAAACCTCCGATAAGGTTTTTTGTTTGTGCCTGTTTTGGGTAGTTGCAATAGCGGGTCACTCCGATGATTTTATTTTCAAGGCCTAGGGCAAACAGTATCTCTGTGACATTCGGGGCAAGGGAAATGATTCTCTGGGGTGGATCTCCGAGGACATGTGTGTGGCCCATATCATCTTTGATGGTCAGGCTTTGGTTGCCTAGGGCGGTGATATCAAGGATGAACAGAAGGCATAAAGCCAAAGTTTTGCAATTCTTTAACCTTCTCATTCTGGTTTCTTAAATGTCAGAGAAATCTCGGGGAGGCCAGAGTGAAGATTTTTCCTCACGTCCACATCGGTGTGGAAAACTTCTTGAATAGTCAACTTTGTGATGAGTTCGTTGGGAGATCCCAAAGAATGGATTCTACCATTTCTCAGGAAGAGAAGCCTTTGGGAATATGGAATGGCTAGATTGATATTGTGCTCGGCGGTGAGTATGGTTTTGTGTTTTTCTACCTGTAATCGCTTCAGGATTTGATAGATTTCCACCTGATAATTGATATCAAGATGGGCGCTGGGTTCATCCAGGAACAGGAGTGGAGTGTCCTGTGCTAAAGCCCGTGCGATGAAAACGCGTTGCCTTTCTCCTCCGCTGAGGTGGGCGAGATTTTTATCTTTAAGCTGGGTGGTTTTGGTCAGACTCATGATTTCTTCGATGATGCTTTTATCTGCAGCTGTCAAACTGGTGAATTTTCCTTGATGGACATATCTGCCCATCAAAATGATTTCCTCGACAGTGAATTCGAAAGAGCCCTCGAACAATTGGGGGACATAAGCCATTTTTTGGGCCAATTCCCTGGGTTTGTATGTCGACAGCTCCTTGCCGTCTACTGAGATCTTCCCTGATTTATCCCTCAGGAGACCT
>CP070750.1:2480545-2481789 GCA_020348385.1 Candidatus Aminicenantota bacterium
AAAATCCAGGGGCAAATGGAAAGTCCGCAAGCCCCTAGGTATCGTGACGGCTTGATCTGGATCAGATATATTCGGATTGTAAAATTTATTGAGAAATAAACAGTCGATCACCAGTGCAGCTTCATCTTCATCCAAGGTGCTGAATTATGGAAATTGGCCGCTGCACTGCCTGGTGGAACCAAGCTATCACAGGCACTCCGCAGAGACTGGTCAAGCTTCATATCCATGACTGGCAAGAATTGTTCGAGCTGCTCCAGCGTTCGCGGGCCGATCAACGGCGCAGTTATTCCTGGCTGGTCCTTGACCCACAGGACAGCTAGTTGTGCGGGCTGAATACCGTGTTCATTGGCTAGCTGTACAAATTTTCTTCCTACCTCGATCCCAGGAGCAGTGACTCTTTCAGCGTAAATACCTCCGCGCAGCTTTGCTCGCGATTCTGGAGGAAAGGCGTCGGCATCGGTATAGCGCCCGGTAAGGACTCCCATCGCCAGTGGAGACCAGGGGAGAATCCCCAGGTTGTAAGCTTGACACATGGGAACCAGTTCATTCTCGATACGCCGATCGAGTAAATTGAAGGGAGACTGTTCTGAGATAAAGCGGGCATAGCCTTTTAGCTCGCTCACGAATATTGCCTCCATGACCTTCCAAGCAGGTGCAGTGGAACTTCCGATATAGCGCACTTTGCCCTGCCTTACTAAATCTGTCAGTGCGCTCAGTGTTTCATCTATAGGAATCTCGAAGGAGGGACGATGGAGCTGATAGAGATCGATGCGATCTGTCTTCAGCCGATTGAGCGAATCCTCACAGGCTTTCATCAAATGCAAACGCGAGTTGCCCTGATCATTTGGTCCAGGTCCGACTGAGTAGTGGGCTTTGGTGGCCAAGAGAACCTCGTGACGGCGGCCATTCGTGTAGAGGGCCTCTCCTATGATGCGTTCGCATTCTCCTTCAGCATAAGTATTACTTGTATCGATCAAATTAATCCCTGCATCTAAGGCTCGATTGATGATATTGATTGATTCCTCTTTAGGAGTCGGATTGGCAAAATTATCTGTCCCCAAACAAAGAGGGGCTATTTTCACGCCTGATCGTCCTAATATCCGGTACTCCATGCAAACCTCCTTACATCATTTATTCACTTCATTTGAAATTGGCTACACTGCTGATCACCTGGCTGTATACCCCGCATCTACCGTTATCATCGATCCAGTTACATAACTGGCAGCATCCGAAGCCAGAAAAAC
>CP070750.1:2481889-2508035 GCA_020348385.1 Candidatus Aminicenantota bacterium
ATCAGGGGGGCAGGTCAAATACCATTAAGGAATTGCTTGGACATTCTTCAATCACTACAACTCAAAGGTATCTACATTCTCAGGCTGAGCAGAAGAAGGCCGCTGTTTATTCTTTAGCTGGACAAACCTATATTTCTGAGCTACAATGGCAAACGAGAGACAAAATAGCCACCGTAGCTGTTAAACTTGGCGGTGTAACTCCTTCTCATTAAATTAGTTAGGAGTGGCTAATGGAGCATGTTTGGCGAGTTGCCAAGCAGAAGGTCGTGGGTTCAAGTCCCATCGTCCGCTCCATTTTTTTCTGTTAGAATCGTGAAACACAAGGCGCGGTACCCAAGTGGCTAAGGGAGAGGTCTGCAAAACCTCGATTCGTCGGTTCGAATCCGACCCGCGCCTCCAGATAAAACCTGCCCTCATTTTTCGTTTCGTTTGACATCAGAATTCAAAAATTATATAGTTTTGGCAATTCAACTAGGAAGGAGGCCGCAGATGGATATCGTCAGTCGAGTTCAGCAGCTCATTCTAAAGCCAAAAGAGGAATGGATAAAAATAAAAGAAGAAAAAATCACGATTGCGGAACTTTTCACTTCTTACGCAATGATCCTGTTGGCCATTCCGGCAGTGGCTCAGTTTATCGGATGGATTCTTATCGGACGTAGTATTCCTTTTGTGGGGCGGATTCGGGTGGGCATCGGCACGGGTTTTTTGCGTGCCATTCTTTTTTACGTCCTTACTCTTGTTTCTGTGTACGTGTTCGGCATTATTATCAACGCACTAGCTCCAACGTTTGCATCCAAGTCCGATGCGACCGCTGCGATGAAGCTGGCTGTCTACAGCATGACTCCTGCTTGGGTAGCGGGAGTCCTATATATTATTCCCTCACTGCAGATATTGGTAATCCTAGCCAGCTTTTACGGGATCTATATAATGTATCTTGGGTTTATGTGCCCGATGATGGATACTCCGAAAGACAAGGTCATTACCTATATGATCGTGAGCCTGATCGTGGCTGTTGTCGTATGGGTGGTTGTGGCCGTGATTCTAGGAGCTATTTTTGCCGTCGGAGGAGTTGTTAGCACGATTTAGTTCTTGGACGATTTTACAGAATGCTTCCGAAGGAGAAGCAGCTTTCGTGATCGGCCGCCCGATCACCATATAATCCACTCCTTTCCTCAGAGCCCCGCCAGGTGTCAATATCCTCTTCTGGTCCTGTGCCGCCGACCACTCGGGACGGATCCCCGGGGAAACAACCAAAAAATCTTGACCGAATTCCTTCTTGATGATATCGATTTCCTGAGGTGAGCAGACTACGCCATCCATCCTGCTTTCCTTGGCCAATCTTGCCAAGCGCAAAACCTGTTTGTTCACTCTGTCATCCATCCCAATATCTCGGAGTTGTTCACCCTTGAGACTGGTGAGGATGGTTACGGCCAAAAGAAGGGGCTTGGTCTGGCCGGAGTGTTTAGCCTCCTGCTCTGCTGCTTCGGCTGCCTTGGCCATCATTTCTCGGCCGCCCGAGGCATGAAGCGTCATCATGTGAATCCTGTGCCCGATTCCTGATCTAACAGCCCCTGCTATCTGATGGGGAATATCATGCAGTTTGAGGTCCAGAAAAATCTTTTTTCCATGACTCTGAATTTCTTGCAGCAAGGAGGGACCTTCGGAAGCGAAAAGTGTGAGTCCCACTTTGAATATTTCCGAATCCGGAAGTTCCCGGACCAGGGATAATGCCTCCCCTCTCGTTTTGACATCCAAAGCGATGATAATCCTGCTGGATAGGTTGTGGATTGTTGTCATTTTCTTGTTGTCCTTTCGAAAAATCCCTTTAGACCTTCAACGTGCCGATGATTTGTTCTATGCTTTGGATCCCGGCTTTTCGGCAGTGAATTTCCAGGTCTTGAATGATTTTTGTGGTCGTTTCGGGATCCACAAAATTGGCAGTCCCTACCTCGATGGCGCTTGCGCCTGCGATCATATACTCCAGGGCATCGTTCCCAGATACGATTCCGCCGATGCCGATAATCGGAATCTGGACTTTTTGTGCCACCTGGAAAACCATCCGGAGGGTTAGGGGTTTGATGGCAGGTCCGCTGAGTCCACCGAATACGTTGGCCAGCTTTGGCGATCGTTTTTCCACATCGACAGCCATAGCCAGGTAGGTGTTGGCCAGTGCAATTCCATCCGATCCCCCTTCCTGGGCAGCTAAGGCGATTTCGACGATATCCGTGACATTCGGAGAAAGCTTGGTTATGATCGGACGGACGCTCGTCTTTTTAACTAGATCGACGACAGCATAAGTGGTCTCTGGGCTCAGCGCCGGACAACGACCATCTCTTTTTGTGTTCGGGCAGGATATGTTTAATTCGTAGGCCGCGATGCCATCCTGTTTATCGAGATATTCCACGACTGCCGCGTACTCCTCGTCATCCTCTCCGCACACGTTGACGATCAGAGCTGTCTCATAGTTTTTGAGTCGAGGTAATATTTCTTCTGAAAATCTTTTAACGCCGATACCCTGGAGGCCGATGGCATTGATCAAGCCACTCGCGGTTTCGACAAGTCGGGGCGGTGGATTACCCAGGCGAGGATGGAAATAAAGTCCCTTGACGACAAATCCGCCGAGTTTGTTCAAATCCACAAACGGCGTGAATTCCACACCGTATCCAAAAGTCCCGCTAGCTGTAAGCACAGGATTTTTCAAACGGAGAAAGCCCAGATCAACCGATAGGTCTGTCATAATTCTTCTTTCTCCCAGATGATCTGATCCCCTTGAAATACCGGACCTTCCTCGCATATTTTTGACCACTCTTCCTCGTTTTCCTTCCTGAGTTTCCGCACACACCCCCAACATGCGCCAAATCCGCATCCCATTATTGCCTCAAGCGAAAACTCGCTGCTAATATCTTTATCATGGGCGATTTGGGCGATTTTTGCCATCATGGCTTCGGGACCGCAGGTGAAGATCCGGAACGGAGAGAATTCTTGGAGCGATTTTTGGAATAGAGCTGTAACGAGGCCCTTGAACCCAAATGAACCGTCATCCGTCGACAGAAGGATTTCAAAATCTTCCTCTTCGAATTTTTGTCGGAGAGGGATGTCGTTAATGGTCCTGCCCCCATAATAAATGCGAGGGAAGGCTCCCAAATTGCGCATCCGGTGGGCAAGAAAATACAGCGGAGCGATGCCCCTCCCTCCTCCTATGATAGCAACGGATTTCCCCTGTAGTGAGCTTTCCAGGTGAAATCCTTTTCCTAGAGGGCCGATGATATCCAAAAAGTCACCCTTTTCCTTTTGACCAAGAAGCGTTGTTCCGATCCCAGTCTGTTGGAAATAGATCTCGATCGAGTCATCCAGAACAGAGTGGATGCTGATAGGCCTTCGGAGCAAGGGATGGAGACTGTCACTCGGTCGCGCCATAATGAACTGACCGGGTTGGGCCTCAGCGGCTAACCTTTCTGCTTGAAAACCGAGTAGGCAGTAATCTCCCCAAGTCTTTTTATGGATGATAGGCGCCTTTGGTTCTTTGTGCATTCGAATGGCGATTTTACCACGACAAAAATATCAGAATACCGGAACAATTTCAACAATAGCAAACCAAGATAAATGAATCGCCGGCTGGCAGTTTTTTTGACATAACCTTGTTATTCTGGAATAATCGGATTTCCTCATATTTTTAATAATATTCGATATTCCTGAGGAGGAATCAAATATGGATATATCTAAAAGGGGACTGGATATCCAGGAATCTCCGATAAGGAAACTGAAGCCATTTGCCGATAGTGCCAGGGAACGGGGGATCCATGTCTATTTCATCAATATCGGCCAGCCTGACATCGCGACGCCTCAGCCTGTCTGGGATGCCCTCAAGCAGTTTGATGAGGAGGTTCTCAGCTATGGTCCTGCCCAAGGTTTTTTAGAACTGAGGCAGGCCATTGCCGATTACTTCGACTCGTATGATATTGAAATCAATGCCGATGGTGTCGTTATCACTGTCGGAGGGTCTGAAGCCATTCATTTTGCTTTCAGTGTCGTGTCTGATCCAGGTGGAGAAATCATCATCCCTGAGCCCTTTTACACCAACTATAACGGATTTGCTGCCTGTGCCAATGTGAATATCGTTCCGTTAACCTTGAGCGTGGAGGATGGATTTCGCCTTCCTTCCATTGAGACGATAGCCAAAATAATATCCCCGAGAACGAGAGCCATCCTGTTGAATTCCCCGAGCAATCCGACAGGCACGGTGTACACGGCAGAAGAACTGGAAAGAATTGTTTCGCTGGCACTTGAACATGATTTATTCCTCATTGCAGATGAGGTCTACAAGGAATTTGTGTACGATGGCGCTTCTCATAAGAGCGTATTGGAGTATCCGGAGATCAAGGACCGAGCGATCGTCGTGGACAGCATATCCAAGCGTTTCAGTTGTTGCGGAGCGAGGATAGGGGCGGTGGTCACAAGGAACGAGGAGATTAGTCAATCCGTTCTCAAGTTTGCCCAAGCCCGGTTGTGTCCCCCGACGATCGAGCAAAAAATGGCTCTAGCAGCCTACCGGATGGGGATAGAATATTTTGTCCCGGTTCAGAAAGAATACCAGCACAGGAGGGACGTTCTTTTCGAAGGTTTGAAGGATATCCCCGGGATCGTGATCCGAAAACCGCAGGGCGCTTTTTACTATATTGTGAGGCTTCCTATCGAAGATTCGGAACATTTTGTGCGTTGGATGCTCACAGATTTTCATCTGGACAACGAAACGGTCATGGTCGCCCCAGCTCAGGGCTTTTACAGCACACCAGGAAAAGGCAAAGATGAAGTCAGGATTGCCTATGTTCTCAAGGAAGAGGATCTCAAAAGAGCTATCATCGTTTTCAAAGCGGGTCTCCAGGAGTATTTGCAACAATTCTGAATAACACCGAAGATTAAGAGAAACTACCCAAAAGTAGCCTGAACCCTTGAATTTTTTAAGGCCAGTGTGTATTGTTTATATTTTTGGGTTAATTTTAAATCCAGTGATAAGGAGTTGAACCGTGGAAAAGAAATACGTGTACTTTTTCGGAGGAGGAAGCGCAGAAGGCAATAGGGATATGAAGGATATCCTTGGCGGAAAAGGTGCTAATCTGGCTGAGATGTCTGGTATCGGGCTTCCCGTTCCTGCTGGTTTCACCGTTTCCACAAACGTTTGCAACCTGTTTACCCAGGAAGGAAACAAAATTCCTGCTGAAGTCGAGGAGGAAATTTTTCAGAATTTGAAAAAATTGGAGACCATTACACAACAGCAGTTCGGGAATAAAAACAATCCTCTTCTGCTATCAGTGCGTTCCGGGGCAAAATTTTCCATGCCGGGCATGATGGATACGGTTTTAAACCTCGGCCTGAACGACCAAACACTCGAAGGGCTGGCCCAGAAAACAACCAACAAGAGGTTCGCTTGGGATTGTTACCGGCGATTGATTCATATGTTCGGGGATGTCGTGCTGGAGATTCCAAAGAAAAAATTCGAGGACATCCTGAGGAAAAAAAAGAAGGAAAATGGAATCGTTAACGATTTTGAACTAACGGAGAGATCCTTAACGGACCTCGTAACAGGATACAAAGAATTGGTCAAGGGAGAGACAGGGAAGGACTTTCCGCAGGATGTCAAGGAGCAACTTTTCTTGGCCATCTCTGCCGTTTTTAAGTCTTGGAATAATCCCCGGGCTAAAACTTACCGCCGTTTGAACCACATCCCCGATGATCTGGGAACAGCTGTCAATGTCCAGTTGATGGTGTTTGGAAACACAGGAGAAAAATCAGCTACAGGCGTGGGTTTTACCAGAAATCCTGCAACTGGGAAGAGAGAATTATTCGGTGAGTACATTGTCAATGCCCAGGGAGAGGACGTCGTTGCCGGTGTCCGAACTCCATCCCCACTTAAATCTTTAGAGATTCAGATGCCCGATAGTTATAAAGAATTGAAGGATTTTACCGACAGGCTAGAGAAACACTACAGCGATATGCAAGATTTTGAGTTCACCATTCAGGATGACACACTCTATATGCTCCAGACCCGGAGTGGCAAAAGGACTGGGTTTGCAGCCATCAAAATAGCCGTGGACATGGTGGAAGAGGGGCTTATCGATCAGGAAAAAGCCCTGATGATGGTCGAGCCAGAGGCTTTGAATCAATTGCTCCACCCTGTTTTCGATGCAAAAGTGAAAGAAAACCATGATTTGTTAGCCAAGGGATTGGCTGCGTCTCCAGGAGCGGCTGCAGGACAGGTTGTGTTTACTGCCGAGGAAGCTGTCGCCGGGAAAAAAGAGGGAAAACGGGTCATTCTTGTCCGGGATGAAACCTCACCGGACGACATCCATGGGATGAGTGCGGCACAGGGAATCCTGACAGCTACTGGTGGCATGACATCCCATGCGGCAGTGGTCGGACGGCAGATGGGAAAACCGGCTGTCGTGGGTTGCGGGGATGTTAACTTGAATGAGGAACAAAAAATTTTCATGATCGGAGAGAAAAAGTATTCAGAGGGAGATTGGATCTCCATCGAAGGAACGCTAGGAGAAGTTCTGGACGGAGAGATCCCGACACAGCCGTCTGAAATCATGCAGGTTGTTCGCGGGGAGAAAAACCCCGAAGATTCACCGATGTATGAGCGGTTTTTCAAATTCCTTTCCTGGGCCGATAAAACGAGAAAACTGAAGGTAAGGGCCAATGCCGACACCCCCGAAGATGCCCGGATAGCGGTCGCGTTCGGAGCGGAGGGCATCGGACTGGCCCGGACCGAACACATGTTTTTCGATAAGGAACGACTCCCCTTTATAAAAGAGATGATACTTTCAGAGGCTAAAAAGGAGAGGAAGGCAGCCATCAACAAACTTCTGCCTTTCCAGAAGGAAGATTTCTATGGGTTGTTCAAAGCCATGGGAGACCGTCCTGTCACGATCCGCACGCTGGATCCGCCTTTGCACGAATTCCTGCCCCGTCGGGAAGACTTGATGGTGGAGCTGGCCGTGTTGAAGGCCTCGCAGAGCGATCAAAAGGAAAAAATCCAAGAGCGGGAAAAGCTACTGGAACGCGTCAAGACGCTGTCTGAATTCAATCCGATGCTGGGTCACAGAGGATGCCGCCTTGGTGTCACTTACCCCGAAGTTATCGAAATGCAAGCCTCGGCCATTATCGAGGCTGTGATCCAGTTGACGAAGGAAGGTGAGAAGGTGTTCCCGGAAATCATGATACCGCTGATTGGAACCCGTGAAGAGCTTTTCGATCAAAAGAAGATTGTTGTCCGTGTCGCCGAGGAATTAATGGAAAAATACGGTATTAAAATCCCCTATTCTGTTGGAACGATGATCGAGATCCCTCGTGCTGCCATCACAGCCGCAGAAGTCGCACATGAGGCGGAATTTTTCTCGTTCGGAACCAATGATCTCACGCAGACAACCTATGGAGTTTCCCGAGACGATGGTGCGGAATTTATGGCGCACTACCTGACACACGGGATTTGGCCGGACAATCCCTTCGAGACCATCGACATCCCCGGCGTCGGGGAGCTGATGAAGTGGGCTGTCGAGAAGGGACGGCAAACACGGCCCGACCTCAAAGTGGGGATCTGCGGTGTCCATGGGGGTGATCCCCGGTCTATCGTTTTTTGTCACAAGATCGGGTTGAATTACGTGAGCTGTTCGGCCTACCAGATTCCTATCGCGCGTTTGGCCGCTGCCCAGGTTGTGTTGGAAGAAAAGCGGGAAAACGGATAGCGATAACTTAGCGTCTGCCTGTCATCTTATGCAGGATGTTTTTCACGATATAGATCGCCATGGCAGGATTAGCGGTTAACCGCCTTTTGCAGTAAGCGGTGGCATACTTCCATTTTTCAGCAAACGGAACATAAAGACGAACCAGGATGCCGTTTTGGATGAGCTGGTCCTGGTAGGGTTTCATCGGGACACCCATCAGCATTTGCACCTCGTACTGATCCTTTTTCATGTTCAGCTTTTCTGCTAGGTTAATGGATTTGTCGATCAATGCTTGATCATGCGTGGCGATTTCGGCATAGTGGCCCTCCTTGAGCAGAACTTCCAGCTGCTCGAGCATTTTTTTCTTCATCTCGGACTTGCTTTGGAGAGCGATTTCTTTTGGTTCGTTGTAGATCCCGATGCATAAGCGGATGCGGGCGTTCATGCCTTTCAGGGATTTTATGTCGTCATCGTTGCGGAACAAGCGAGATTGAAGAACGGTTCCGAATGTCGGGTGGTCTTTGTGTATAGCCCGAAAGATATCTAGAGTCATGTCGGTGAAGTTGTGGTCCTCCATGTCCAATGTGACTTTGATGTTATACTTTTCGGCCTTGGCGACGATGCTTTCGATGATTTTTTGGCAGTGTTCAGTGCCGCGATGGCTTCCCAGTTGAGTCGGCTTTAAGGAGATGGTGGCATACTCCTGTTGCCCGAGGGCTTCGATAAGCCTTTCATAAACACCCGCAGAATACTGGACTTCCTCATCATCCTCCAATTCTTCACCGAGAAGGTCGATGGTGGAATACACCTGTCTTTGTTCCCAAAATTTTTTCGCCGTGCTGGTAGCCAATGCGATGCTATCCCCTGCCACATAAGGGCTTGCAAAAAGTTTGACCAGGGGCGTGGGGGCAAGGTTGATGACAAATTTTTTTAATCCCATGAGAAATTCCTTTCACCTAGCATGATTGAGTAACGCGGCAAGAAAATACAAACTAAAATATTTTGCATAAAACTTCAAGTGTTGGTTTGAAATTTCTTGGTGTTGTTTCTGTCGAGTTTTTTTGGTATGTATAATTATCTATGTCGCTGCGTGGATTTTTAACCCGGTTCAGGATTAATAAATTCCCCTTCCGGTTCGTGTATAGCGATGCTTATTGGATGGTTGAGCTGGAGGACCATGTGTTTCCGGCTGAAAAATACCGGTTGATTTATGAGAGGCTTTTGCACAAGGGGGCCAAAAAAGAAAATTTCGAGTCTCCAGAGCCTGCATCGGATGAAGACCTTTTGCTCGTTCATTCCCCGAAATATCTGAATAGACTGAAAACCGGACGTCTTTCGCAATCGGAAGTTATAGCGTTAGAATTGCCCTATTCCGCCGAGCTCCTGGATTTTGCTCAGCTTATGGTCGGGGGGACCATCAAGGCCGTGGGTTTGGCCTTGGAAGATGGTTTATCCGTGCATATCGGAGGAGGTTTCCATCATGCTTTCCACGACCATGGGGAAGGTTTTTGTATCCTGAATGATGTGGCGATAGCGATGCGAAAGATGCAGCAATGCGGGGCGTTCCAAAAAGGAATGATTGTTGATTGTGATGTTCATCAAGGAAACGGGACAGCCGAAATTTTTGCTGGAGATGAGACGGTCTTTACCTTTTCGATGCACCAAATGGATATCTATCCGGCCAAAAAGGAAAAAAGCACGCTGGATGTGGGATTTTGGTCGGATGATGGCGATCGGAAATATCTGGACTCCCTAAAATCTCATATCCCCCGTATGTATGAAACTTTCAAGCCGGATGTGGTGTTTTACTTGGCAGGCGCTGATCCGTATGAAAGGGATCAATTGGGTGGATTAACTGTGACCTTAGCCGGGCTCAAAGAAAGGGATGGCATTGTTATTCAGGGGGCACTGCAATTAAAGATCCCGGTCGTTATCCTGTTTGCCGGGGGGTATGCATTTGATGTCATGGACACAGTCGAGATTCATCTCAACACAATAAAGATGTCCCAAAAACTCAAAAGAAAATATCTCTGATTTTTCCTGTAGTTTGGGTTTCATCATCGATCCAGTTCAGATAGTCCTTGCTCCCTGCAAATACCGGTAGGGCGATAATTTCAGGAAAATCGTACGGATGAAACTGACGGATCTTCTCCTCGAGTTTACGGTAAGCTTCTTTTTTTGTTTTAACAAAAAGGATGTGTTCCTGGTCTTGCGTGATTTTTCCTTGCCACCAATACAGGCTTTGGCTCGGTGCTGATAGGGTGACGCAGGCCGCCAATCGTTCTTGTATGATTTTTTCGGCGACGATTTGGCCGACCTCTGCATCTGGGACAGTCGTAATGACCAAAAGGTATTTCGTCATTTCAGAACCTCCCTCACGGGGAAATCCCGCTGGCCTAGGATTGAATTATTTTTGCAGAAAAATGTGCGCGAAAACCTTGGCATCTCCCATCATATTGTCGATCACACAGTATTCGTTGGGTTGGTGGGCTGTCTCCTCGACCTTTGACCAGCAAGCCGCATCAAACTTTGCCCGACGGAAAAGTGCGGCCACAGTCCCACCCCCGATCCCGATGGGTTTTCCCTCCTTCTTGTAGACAGCCTTGATGGCTTTCTGCAAAGCATGAACCACGGGGGCTTCCGGAGAAGTGGGAGGGGCTGCCGGGGCCTCTTGCACATCTTCTATGGTAATTTTTACCTTGAATTTCTTTTCCACTTTTTCTGCCATTTCTTTGATTTTCTTTTTGACCTCATCCAGCTTGATTCTGGGAAGAATCCGGCTATCCATGTAGAATATGTCTTCTCCTGGAATGGTGTTGATGTTGGGGACATTGGATTCTTTTTTCGTGGGTTCGAAGGTAGAAATGGGGGGGTCGAAAAGGGGATCTTGATCTGGATAGAATTCATAAAGTCTGTTGAGCTCGGTTACCAGGAAGGAGGCGGCTCTGAAGCTGTTCACTCCTTTGTCAGGCGTGGATCCATGGGCCTGGATGCCGAGGGTTTTAAATTTGAGCCAAAGGATACCCTTTTCAGCCACCTCTATCATGGTCCCGTCCTTGTTGCCGGCATCGGGTACGATGATTAAGTCCTGCGCACGAAATGGATTGGATTTTTGCAGAACATAATCGATCCCTTTTTCACTCCCAGTTTCTTCGTCAGCTACCAGAGCGATCCCGACATTGTACTCGGGGATGGTCCCTTCGGCAAAAAGCGCTTTGAGCGCGTACAGAGAAGCTACCATATCCTGCTGGTTATCCTCCACTCCGCGCCCAAAGATTTTTCCCTCCTCGACCCATGCCTTATATGGATTGCCATTCCAGAGTTCAAGCTCTCCTGGAGGGACCACATCCATGTGCGTCATGATCCAAATTGTTTTAGCCGAATTTTTTCCCTTGTAGATGGCCAATATATTCGGCCTGTAGCCAGCCGGCGCATCCAAATCCGGGGCCTTGATGACTGTGACGTCGCTGAATCCGTTGGCGTTTAGGAATTCGAGAAGAAACTCGGCTTTTTTGACCTCTCCTTCCCCTCCGCTTGCCGGAGAAATGGCTGGGTAGGAACAGAGTCGAATCTGCATATCGATCATTTCATCTCTGAAGGAATCGATCCTTTCGGCGATTTCATTCATCCGATCCATCGTGATCTCCTTTGTAAGGCAGATAATATCACCGCATTCGGGAAGAAGCAAGAACTAGTTAGGGTCGCTCTATCTTGACTTTTCTCGTCTATGGGCATACATTACCTCAAAATGCGAATCGGGTTTGATCTGCGGCCCTTTCTTAGAGAAGAGACGGGTGTCGGGATCTATTTCAAGAAACTCCTTTTCAGCATGGCAAAAATTGACCGGAAAGATGAATTTTTTTTGTTCAGCTCCTCGTGGAAAGACCGATTCGATCCCAAAAAAGTCCCTTCCTTTGCAAAGATGGCTTTTTTAGATCTGCGCTACCCTGTGAAGGTCGTCAATTTCTTCTGGTCCAGACTGGGATGGCCATCTCTGGATTCTTTCTTCAAAACAAAACTCGATTTGACCCACTCACCCACACCTCTTCCTTTGCCGACTGGAGGTAAACAGGTCATCACGGTATACGATCTGTTTTTTTTAGAATTTCCTGATCTGACGAACCATCAAGCCCGGCGTAATTTCTCTCGAGGGATCGAACAATCGGTGAAAAATGCCGATGGGATCGTGACCATCTCCCGTTTTACGGAGGAGCAGCTTATCCAACGGTTTTTTGTCGATCGAGACAAAATAAGGGTCATCCATCCCGGCATTGATTTGGATCATTGGGTCCAGAGCGAACCGCAGGAGATGGAGCGGATAAAAACAAAATTCGAGCTTCCCTCTGAGTTTTTGCTTTTTGTCGGGACATTCGAACCCCGTAAAAACCTACGGAACCTGCTCAAAGCCCTGAAGATTGTCCATGAGCGTTTTGGGAAAATACCCCTAATCCTTGTCGGACGCAAGGGACTGGACTCGGATAACATAAAGAAAGATATCGGAACATTGACCCTGGATTCTTGGGTAAAGATGGTGGGGTATGTGGATGAGACTGAGCTGAGGGACATCTATCGGCTGGCCTCTGTATTTGTGTTTCCTTCCCTTTGGGAAGGATTCGGGATCCCTCTCCTTGAGGCCATGGCAAGCGGGCTGCCGATCGTGACATCCCGAACATCCGCGCTTCCCGAGATTGCCCAGGATGCGGCCTTGTACACCGATCCCGAGGATCCCGATGATCTCGCGACTAAAATCATTCAAGTATTGGAGGGCTCGGACGTGAAGAAAAAACTCATATCGAATGGGAAAGAACGGGTTCGAGCCTTTAGCTGGGAGAGGGCAGCTTCGGAAACCCTTACGTTTTACAAGAATATTTTTCAAAGGAGCTAACCTTGCTCATTGCTGTCGATGGATTCGAGATGGGAGAGAACGCAACAGGAGTAGGGAGGGTTATAAATAACATCTTAAGATGCCTTCTCGACCTCATGCCCGAGCATGAGTTTTTGCTTTTTACGCGGGAAAAGATGCAGAGATATCCCGGAAAAAACATCACTCAACATGTGATCTCTTCTCCCTCAAAATATTTCAGATGGCAGAATGGACCCTTTGTAAAAAGGGTAAAAGAGGCCGATCCAGATATCTTGATAGCTCCCAATTATACGGTTCCTTTTTTCAACAGATGGAAAACAGTCCTTTTTGAACACGACATCTCTTTTGTGTCACATCCTGAGTGGTTTTCTAAAAAGGAAGCGATCGTAAAAAAACAGCTCGTGAAAAGAAGCTTAAAAAAGTCAGCAATTGTTGTGACAATATCTGCATTTTCTAGGGATGAAATCATAAAGAATTTCAGGATCGCATCCGGCAAGATCCATATCCTGCATTTGGGGGTCGAAGACAAATTTCAAAAGATGCCGGAGGATGAAACCCGCATTTGGAAACAGAAGAAAGGTTTGAAGGACAAAAAGATAATCGGATATCTGGGATCGATCTTTAACAGAAGGAACATTCCGTTGCTCGTTGAGGCGGTTGAGCTTGTCAGGAATGAATTGCCCGAAATCGTTCTTTATATCATCGGAGAAGACCGCACGCATCCGCCCCAAAATATCGCGCGTATGCTGAACAGAGATTGGATCAAGTGGGAAGCAAGCATCGAAGAAAAAGATTTGCCCTTATTTTATTCATCGGCCGATGTGTTCACGTTTCTCTCTGAATACGAAGGCTTCGGGCTTCCGCCCCTGGAAGCGTTGGCCTGTGGGACGGTGCCCGTTCTCCTGAATAGGGCATCCCTCAAAGAGATATTCAAAGATATGGCAATCATGGTAGACAATCCGGATGTTATGGCAGTTAAAAGGGCCTTGAAAGAAGCGATTACAGATGAAGGAAAAAGGGAAGTCTTGTTGGGTCGGTTTGAGGAAAAAAGGCCTTATTATTCCTGGGCCAGAGCGGCCCGCGAGTTATTTGCATTTATAAAAAAGTGCACCGCGTGAATGGCGGGTATGGTGATGGATCGAAAAACGGCTTGAGAAATGGAAAAAGACCTTACCATTATCATTGTCAATCACAACACCAAGGATCATCTGATACAAACCCTTGATTCCCTTGTCGACAAAATAAAAGGGATCAAGCACGAGATCGTCGTTGTTGATAATGCCTCGACGGATGGCTCTGTTTTTGCTGTAAAACATAAATATCCCTCGGTCGAGATGTTACCTTTGGATCACAATGTCGGGTTTGCGAAGGCCAATAACGAAGGGATAAAATATGCTTCTGGCCAATATCTTCTCATCTTGAATAGTGATACCGAGGTTCCTGAAGGGAGCGTGGAAAAACTGATAGACATCATAAAAAGTCATCCAGGCCGGGGAATTGTTGCACCTCTTATCTTTAATCCCGATGGATCACTCCAGCTGTCCTGGGGAAAGGATCTCCATCTCCACACCGAGATGTTCCTCAAGTTTTTTGCCGAGAGGTGGCACCGTTGGCAATACCGGCGGAATAAAGGCCGGATAAGACGAAATGTGGACTGGGTGAGCGGAGCCTGTTTTTTGATCAAACACAGCCTGTACAGACAGATTGGAGGATTCGATGAAAGATTCTTCCTTTACGTCGAGGATGCCGATTTGGGTAAGCGTGTCCGCCAACTCGGCCATAAGATTCATCTGACTTCACAAGCCCGGATCATCCATCATATGGGACAATCCGTTGCAGGGATATCGGGAAAAGCGCTATTGGAGGCCAAAAAAAGCCAGCTTTATTATTATGGCAAGCACAACAGCCGAAGCGAACTGGTTGTCTTGAAGTTTTATCTCCGTTTTTGGTTCTGGTCAAAACGAATGATGAGTCGCCTGAGGGGTGATACCAAAAACCAAGAAATATACGCCAGGGTGTTGGCTGCAATCAGGGAGTTTCGTTGTGAAGATCCTGTTTGACACGCGAAAAATTCAAGATTATGGGATAGGCGTTTATATTCGAAACCTCTTCCAAGGCATTGCGGACCACGGAGATTTTGAATGCCGTAGCATTCACCTAAAGAGCACGGATTATCTTGATTTCCCGCAGCATTCTGCGATTGAAGTAACAGCCAAAAACTATGACTTCCGGGAGCATGCGGAGATCCCTTGGAAAACAAGGAAGTATAAGGACTTTTGTTATTTTTCTCCCCATTATGTGTATCCTCTTTTTATCTCCCAAAAGCTTCTCGTCACGGTCCACGACCTGATCCACTTCAAGTTTTCCCACCTTTTTAAGCCGGCCATACGTGTCGAGGCCGGAAAATTTTTCATGCGACAGGTTCGAAAAAAAGCTTCCATCGTATTTGCCGTATCCCAAACCACAAAAGACGACCTGCAGGATTTATTCGGTTTCGACGAATCCCGAGTTAAAGTGATCTATAATGGAGTAGCCGAGATTTTTTTCCAGCAGGATCGACTCCCCTCATGTTTTGATTTCCCGTACATGTTGTATACCGGGAACCTGAAGCCTCATAAAAATCTGCCTGCTCTTTTCAGGGCATTTTCCCTGATCAAAGACCAATTCCCGGATTTTCGGTTGGTCCTTGCTGGAATCCTGTCCGACCGCCCATTCAGTCAAGAGCTATCCCGTTTGGGAATCATGGATAGGGTCGTGATTAAGGGTTATCTGGCCCAGCAGGATTTGATCCGGCTCATCGATGGGGCCGAATTTTTTGTCTTTCCCTCCCTGTATGAAGGATTCGGATTTCCACCTCTGGAGGCCATGGCGCGGAAAAAGGCGGTTATAAGCAGCCCCGGTGGGAGTCTATGGGAAATTTTAGGAGACAATGTTCTGTATTTTTCTCCTAACTCCGCTGAGGAACTAGCCGAGAAGATCACGCTTTTTATCCAAAACGATAGGATCAAAAAAGATTATGAAACAAAGGGCTTTGCACGAAGTTCGCATTTCCGTTGGGATAAAACAATTCAGCAGTATGCATCTGTGCTGATTGACAAATAAACATCCCGTTTTTTATAATCACCCCGATGGAGAATGCTAAGGTTGCTCTGGTGCACGACTGGCTAACAGGCCAACGTGGAGGAGAAAAAGTCCTGGAGGTTTTTGCGGAAATCTTCCCGGATGCTCCCATCTACACCCTCTTTCACTTCCCAGGGAGCCAGGTTGAAGAAATAGAGAAGCGGTCTGTACAAACCAGTTTTCTCCAGAAGATGCCGTTCTTAAAAAAGCGATACCGGTGGTATCTCCCGCTTTTCCCTTTGGCCGTGGAGCTGTTTGACCTTCAGGAGTTTGACTTTATCCTATCCAGTTCTCACTGTGTAGCCAAAGGTGCTATCCCCCGGCCAGATGCCCTGCATATCAGCTATATCCATTCGCCAGTTCGGTATGCCTGGAATCAGTATTTTGCCTACTTTTCCCCAGATAAACTGGGATTTCTCTCTCGCCGGCTCGTTCCCCCCGTGATCCACCGTTTGCGGCATTGGGATGTGACCAGCACATCGAGGGTGGACCATTTCTTGGCGAACTCGAAAACGGTTGCCCAACGCATTTACAGATATTATCGGAGGAAAGCGGACATTGTTTATCCCCCTGTGGATACGGAACTATTCCAGCCCGATAACCATCAAGGCGATTATTATCTGCTCGTTTCTGCGTTGGTGCCATACAAAAGAATTGACCTGGCCATCGCGACTTTTAACCGGAATGGATTGAAAATGAAGATCGTAGGCCATGGTCCCGATTACAAAAAACTCAAAAAATCGGCGAATAAAAACATAGAATTCCTCGGCTTCCTTTCTTCTCAGGAACTGGTTCAAGCATATCAGGGAGCTCAGGCTCTCCTTATGCCTGGAGAAGAAGATTTCGGTATCAACTCCCTTGAGGCCCAAGCCTGTGGCATTCCTGTGGTTGCATACGGGAGAGGAGGGGCTACCGAGACCATAATCCCTCAAGAAACAGGCCTTTTTTTTCCGGAGTTGACAATCGAAAGTCTTCAGGCTTCCCTTGACAAACTTCAGAACATCGCTTTTAATAGATCGACCATCAGGGCGAATGCATTGACATTCTCTCGGGATTTATTCAAGCAGAAAATCTCAGCCCTGTTTCTTGAGAAATGGAACAAATTTCAGAGTGAGATATGATAAGACGACAGCGTAGCGGTTTGATAGGCTGGTTCCTTTTGAGTGATTTCCTGGGAATCCTGATATCCTATTTCTATTCCTACGGATTTCGATTTTTCATGTATATCATCCCTGTCAATCCGGAACGAGGGATTCCTCCGCTCAAATCCTACGTGTTTGTTTTTCCGCTTTTTCTGGCGATCCATTTTGTGATCTTTTTTCTCCAGGGATTTTACAGAACAAGGCTCAAACGGACCAAAATCGATGATTTTTTTCTCGTGACCCTGAACGCGATTCTGACCATCCTGATCATCCAAGCTATTTTGGCTTATTTGAACGCTTACAGCCAGGGAGCCGCGCCCCTTTTTCGTGTGACGTTCAAATTATCGCATGGGTTTCTTGCCGTATATTTCGTTGTGGTTGTGCTGATGATCTCCTTCCTCCGGAATCAGATCTTTTACTTCATGAAGAAACGGTATGCCAAGGGGATGAATTTGAAGAGTGTGCTGGTGGTCGGCGCTGGGGCTATGGGTAAATCGGTCGCTGAAAAGCTTTCTCAGTATAAAGATCTGGGGTTTGTCGTGAAGGGATTTCTGGATGATGACCGGAGAAAAGGAGAAGAGGTGGAGGTCGACGGTGGCATCCCTGTCCTCGGTCCAGTAAGTGATCTGGAGTCGATCCTGGAGAAAGGGGATGTTTCCGATGTTTACGTAGCCTTGGACTTGAATAACTACGGCAAAATCCTCGAAACTCTCAAAGTGATCAACAAGTATGTAGTGAATGTCCGGCTGATACCGGATCTTTTTCAGCTTCTTACGCTCAAAGCTCGGGTCGAAGATCTCGACGGCTTCCCTGTCATCAGTGTCGATGAGCCACCACTGAGGGGGATGATGCTTTTAGCCAAAAGGCTGATGGATATCGTAGTTTCTGCGACCTTTTTGCTGTTTTTCTCGCCATTCCTTCTTATTATCACCCTTCTGATCAAGCTCACTTCCAAGGGGCCTGTGTTGTATCATCAGGAGAGGATGGGGCTTGACGGGAAAAAATTTGTCATGCATAAGTTCCGAACCATGGTCTCTGATGCCGAATCAAAGACAGGTCCGGTCATGTGTTCTCCCGATGATCCTCGGATAACAAGGATCGGGAAATTCTTGCGGAAATTCAGCCTGGATGAGATCCCTCAGCTTGTCAATGTTCTCAAAGGAGAGATGAGCCTTGTGGGCCCCCGCCCTGAGCGACCCGTTTTTGTCAAAGAATTCAGGGAAGAAATCCCCAAATATATGCTCAGGCACAAGGTGAAATCCGGTGTAACCGGATGGGCTCAGGTGCACGGACTTAGGCAAGATACATCGATAGATAAGAGGCTCGAATACGATTTTTATTATATCCAGAACTGGTCTTTGAGCCTGGACTTGAAGATCCTCTGGAAAACCTTGCGTAAGGGATTTATCGATAAGAATCTTTAAGCGCACGGATTCCCCTCAGGCCATACCCGAACCCGGATAGAATAGTCAAAGCAAAAGTGATGAAGTACAGCCACGAGAGATAGGCGGGGATTCTGTCGAGAACATTCAACAGGAGCACACACAGGATGACTCCCATCTGGCAGACTGTGCTGGTTTTTCCTATCAAGCTGGGTGGGAATTTTGTATGCCTCCGCCATTTGTACATCACGAATGCCGCGGACACGATAGCGATGTCGCGCCCGATGATGGCAACCACAAGCCAAAGGGGAATTGTGTTAGGCTGGCTAACTGAGGGGATACTGAGGATGATTATGGCGGCCATCATCAGTAGTTTATCTGCGGCAGGATCGAGTAGTCCTCCGATTTTTGTCTTTTGATTCCAGATCCTGGCTGTCATTCCGTCCAGGATGTCCGTGGCGCTCGCGATTAAAAATATGATCAAGGCTTGAAGAATTTTGTTTTGGAGCATCATATAAAGAAAAAACGGAATCAGAAAAATCCGGAGCATACTGAAAAAGTTAGGAACGGTCCAGAAACGATCTTCTTTTTGTTTCTTCATCTAGTGCACCCTGATATATCTATGCGACCAACCATTGTGAAAGCTTGATGGACATCTATCTGATCTGACCCAGGATGATATTGAGGAGTTTGATAGAATCCTGACCCGATATCGGGAGATCCGGTTTGAATGTTTGATCTGGTGACAGACTCATGATGTCGTAGGACACAATCTGGATGATTGGCTGATAATAAAAATTATCTGGTGAAACATCGGAGATCTGAATGCTCTCGGGCGGAATCTGCTGCAGAAATCTGTAACCCCCATTCCTGAGATGGTTGACGAGTCGTAGGAGGATTTCAGCCATTTCTGCCCGAGTTATGATTTTTTTTGGGCGGAAGGTGTGATTGGGGTATATATCCAGCAAACCGAGAGAGGTCATTTGAAGAATATAATTATCTGCCCAAGAAGTTGCGATGTCGATGATGATGGGTGGTTCCTTTGAGGTTTCCTCCAAGACGTCCTTGAACTTGACTGCCAGGAGAGCAGCCACATCTTCCTTCGATATGGCTGCAGAAGTACCGATGGCGCTATACTGACTGGGGAGCTCAAAGATTCCCAGGCGGTTTTTTAAAATTTCGACTCTCTGCTGATACTCCTGGTTTTCCGGTTCCTTTCCCAACAATTTTTCGTAGATATCCAGGCTCCTTTTGTTCTCATTGGCCAAAAACAAGATATCCCCGTACCTTATGAGAATATCCATGTTTTCTGGGTCGTTTTTACTGGCTGCGTCTAGATGGACCAGGGCGTTTTCCAGATTGTTTTCCTGTTGGAAGATATCGGCCAAGGCGAGGTGAGCTTGAATGGATTCAGGAGAATAATACAAAGCGCGCAGGAACGCCTCCTTGCTGCTTTCCGTATCTCCGGTATCAAGATAGGTTTTTCCTGTATCCAATGATTCTTGCGTTTTTTGTCCTTTGATATTTTCGTATTGAGCTCTAACCCAGGTATGATTTGGGTCTTTTTTGATGATTTCTCGGTATTCTGCGAATGCCAGGTCATCACGGCCTGTTCTGTGATAAATTTGTCCAAGACCCAAATGCACGATGCTCATATCCGGAGAATATCGCTGGGCTGCCTTGAAAAAATCTTCTGACAGAGAAACGTCGTTCAGCATGAAGTAAGCGTATCCCATCCCCACATAATAGAACGGGCTTTGTTCATCCAGTCTCATAAGGGCTTTTCGGGCCTTGCTTCCATTTCCCTGTTTCAAGCTCCTCCAAGCTTCTTCGACGACGATTCTCTCGTCGAGGGAAAGCTCGGTCACAATGGATTGAGGTAGAATGTCGATATAAAAACTCGGAGGTGGAGGTTGGTATGTTGCGCATGCCCCCAAAAGCAATATCATCAGAAAAATAAAGGCGTATGCTTTTCTCACCACTTTGCTCCTCCTCTCTTGATATACGGTGTGTAGTTTAGCACCAATTTCGGATCTGCCATAATCTTAATTTCAATATTTTCGCGGTTTTCTCTCTTTTTTAGCACAATCGACCACTTTGAAAAAGAGGAAATGATATTTTTTTTGGATTTTGGAATGCTCAGATAATATAAATTCATGTTCTGAAACAGTTGAGTACGGAGTTTTTTGCAGAGGCTATCGAGTCCATCTCCTTTTTTTGCAGATATATACATAGATTGGGGAGGAGAATTCCTGTTTTTTATCAGCCATTCCTCTTTGTCGGGAATAAGATCAATTTTATTAAAGACCCTGATAACAGGAATGTCCTTAGCTCCTAGATCTGCAAGTATGTTTTCCACAGCTTCGATCTGGATGTCGCATTGGGGTGAGCTGGTATCGATGATGTGGAGAATGCAGTCGGATTCCTTGATCTCTTCTAAGGTGGCCTTGAAGGCTTCAATCAGCTCAACCGGCAATTTTTTGATGAAACCCACCGTGTCGGAGAGAAAAAAATAGAGCCCGTCGGGTAGATGAACACGGCGAAGGACTGGATCGAGGGTGGCGAATAGCTGGGCAGATGTGAACACACTTTCTTTGGAAAGCGCATTGAACAAGGTGGACTTTCCTGCGTTGGTGTATCCCACAAGAGAGACGATAGGGATCGGTCCTTTTTGACGACTTCTCCTCTGGTGGGCACGGCGTTTCTGGACACGGCGTATTTCTTTATTGATCCTAGAGATACGGTCTTGGATGCGCCTTCTGTCCTCTTCCAGTTTTTTTTCTCCAGGGCCCCGGCGGGTGCCGATTCCCCCTCCTAAACGAGAGAGAGCCTTCCCCCATCCCAAAAGGCGAGGGAGTAGATAGCTCAGTTGTGCCAGTTCGACCTGAAGCTTGCCCTCCTTACTCTGTGCACGCTGGGCGAAGATGTCGAGGATGAGTTGTGTCCTGTCGATGATCTTTCCTTGGATGGTGTCTTCCAAGCTTTTCTGTTGAATCGGGGAAAGGTTGTGGTCAAAAATAATGAGGTCGGCCTGTGTTTTCAGCTTCAGTTGAGCGATTTCTTCGACTTTCCCCTCTCCTATGAAAAATTTGGGAGATATTTCAGGCCGGGATTGGTATACCTCTTGGATGATGTCAGCCCCTGCTGTCAGGGCCAATCCACGGAGTTCTTCGATGGAGTTCTCGGCTTCTGCCTGTTCTTTTTTATTCGTTGCCAAATGCACTAGGATCGCTTTTTCCATTTTCCCTTCAGTTGGGTCCTCATGTATGCCGAAATGGCGGGGAAATCATCCGTCTCGAACCAGCGAATGCCCTCCATCTTCCGAAACCATGTCATCTGTCTTTTGGCGTATTGGCGGGTCTCCTTTTTAGTCAAGTCGATCGCCTCTTCCAAGGATATATCTCCTCTCAAGTGTTTCAATACCTGCCTGTAGCCCAGGGCTCGAAAGGGAGGTGATGTTAGATTGACTCCCGCTGCCAAAAGATGTTGGACTTCTTCGACGATGCCTTTTTCGAACATCCGGTCAACGCGATCTTCGATCTTTCTGTAAAGGACAGACCTTTCCAATTTTAACCCGATTTTAAGGATAAAAAAATCCTTGATCTGAGAACGGGTGTTCGCAAAATGGGCGGAAATGGGTTTTTGGGTGGAATAAAATACCTCTAGCGCTCTTATAATGCGGATTTTATCCCTAGCACCGATCTTTTTTGCGTAAACCGGATCGATCTTTAAAAGCGATTCTCTCAAGAATTCCAATCCTTTGTCGTTAACCTGCTGTTCAAGCTTTGCGCGGATCGCCTGATCTTTTTCCCCTTCTGGAAACAGCCCTTCGCAAAGCGCTTTCAGATACAGACCTGTCCCTCCGGCGATTATCGGAAGCTTTTGATTTTCACGGACTAATCGGATTGCCTCAAGAGCATGTTTGACAAAGTCCGCAGCTGTGAATTGTGTGGAAGCGTCGGCGATATCCAGCAAATGATGAGGAATATTTTTACTTTGTTCAGAGGAAATTTTATCCGTGCCGATATCAAATCCTTTGTACACCTGCATCGAGTCGCAGTTGATGATTTCTCCATTGAATTCTTCGGCCAAGAGGATGGCTGTGGCACTTTTTCCTACAGCAGTAGCGCCTAATACGATAACGAGGTTTTTGGCTTCAGGTTCCAATTTTGATCAAGAAAACTAGGATTATTAGAGTCACAAAAATCAGAAGGGCCAACACCTGCTTTCTTCTCAAGTCAGCCACCGATGGTCTCCAGATTTTTGATCAGTGTCGATTCAAACTCACTCCCAAGCGATTTTTTCACGGCCAAAATTTCTGCAGTCAAGATTTCATTCAAAGACTTGATGATTTTTTGGATAGTATCTCGATCCGATAGGATAAGGTTGGATTTGAGAACTGTTTGCATGTCGATGTTCCCATCGGCTTCCAGTCGGATTTTTTGGAAATGCTGTGATAGGTGCGGTTTGATTTCTTCGATAGATTTTTCCATCAAATTCAGAGCGACAGGACCCAGCTCTTTGGAAACGGATTTGTAGATGTAGGAACATTTGGCATTAAACGTATCCAGGATTTTATTCAGTTCCGCGACGGAAAATTCTTGGAGGGGTTTGTTGGGTGTTGCCATCGGAGAAGGGCCAAGAATCCCCAAAAAAAACAGGGCGAGGAGGGCCTTTTTAGTGTATTTTTCCCCCAATGTGCTTTTTAAGATAAGCGTATGAAGATCAGCTTTTTCTGCTGCAATAGAGATAAGATGTTCTTCGTATGGCTCGAGGACGATCTGGTCCATATAGTCGGGTGTGAGCTTTTGAAAATCCTCTGCTTCCTTTGGAATGAGGGCATTGATCAGGTTGGTATTCTTCATTCGGTAAATACCTTCCTTGATAAAATTGAGGGTGGGGATCGTGAAAAGAATGGCTGTATCGGAAGGCGTTTTTTCCGGCACAAAAGATGAGGCCAACGGGGATAGATCGAACAGAGGAAACAGTTCCTGTTTGGCAAAAAGTTCCATGTTCTTCCACAGATGCTGTGGGGAGAGGATTCCCAATTCAAGGATAGCAGCCAGGAGAGATATCTTCTTTTTTGTCTTTTGGGCTTCGCATTTTTTGCCTGAGGGATTGTCCAGAATTTTCTTTTTTATGAGGTGCTTGAGAAAAGCCTTTTCCTCAAATGTATCTTTTTCGATAGCGAGGTTGCCGTTTTTGAATGCCAGCGTCTTCTCGGCTGTTTCGATTTTTATGGGCAGGTGTCCTGTGATTTTTGATTCCCAAACGGAGAAAAGGATTTGGGGAAAAGATTCCATATGTCTACTTTATTAGTCCCGACACCAGATGTCAATGGGGATGGTTTCCTTTTCAGCTCGCCTGACTGTTAAGAGATATTCAGCCGCCGAGTTTCATGCTCAGCAATCCGATGGCGATGTAAAACAGACTTCGGATAAGCCAAAAGCTGTAGGAGAGAATGAGGCCTTTTTTTAATTCGATCTTGAAGATATCCGCAAGGGCAAATCCGAGGATGCCGAAAACCCAAAGTTGGAAAAAATCCACCTGTGTGAGCACAACATAGGCCGGAGACATGGTTTCGAGCCTTGGAAAAAACAGGGCTAAGCTTGTCGTGGTCTGAAAAACTGATTCCCGGCTGGAGATGAGAAAAGCACGCAGGGAATTGCCCAGGACAAGATTGATGGCATTGGCATGAATGAATGTCGAGAAGATTTGGATATATTTTCCTTCTGTGGAGGTGAGGCGCCCGATTCCCAAAATGATCAAGGGTTGAATCAGAAACCCTATGAGCAAGGAGACGGGCTGCATGATTATTCCAGCTATAGCCATGATGGGGGGGGGATTTTTCCAAAATTCCATTCGTCGTTGATAGGCATCTTCCCCCCTTTTTTCCCTGGCCTCTGTATCAGTCTGCAAGCGCTTGATCTGGTCTTGAGGTATGTAGGGGGCGATCAGCGCCGCGTAAACAGTGACCAGGATGAGAAGAACAATAAGGATGTCTGCCCACTTGGGCCTTTCAGATAAGGCCGTAAATGTGTCCTTGGGATTAAAATAAACACCCAAGAGCCGGCTAAAAAATGTCATTTTGCTCTCCTCTTTTTTCCTCCTTTTCGATTCTTCCATCTCGGATGTAAATGATTCTCCTTGCCTGTTGGGAGATGTCTGGGTCATGGGTGACCATGATGATGGTGTTCCCTTGTGCGTGGATTTTGTGGAAAAGATTCAGAATTTCATGCCCGGTTTTAGAATCCAGGTTTCCAGTAGGCTCATCGGCTAGAAGCAGGGAAGGCTCGTTCACTAACGCACGGGCGATGGCCACTCGTTGCCTTTCTCCTCCGGAGAGTTCGGAAGGCCGATGGTCTTTTCTATGGTCCATTTCAACCATTTCAAGAGCCCTGTGTGTTTTTTCCAGCCGTTCTTTTTTACTGGCACCCTTGTAGATGAGGGGTAGTTCCACATTGTGGAAAGTTGTGGCCCGAGGAAGCAGATTGAACACTTGGAAAATAAACCCGATTTCTTGGTTGCGGATGAAAGCCAGTTCGTTTTCGCTCATCTCGCTGACCAATCTGCCACCAAGATAGTATTTTCCTTTTGTCGGTGTGTCTAAGCATCCGATCAGATTCATCAAAGTTGATTTCCCGGATCCCGAGGGTCCCATGATGGCCATCAAATCGTTCCGTTTAACGTCAAAGGAAACCCCGCAAAGAGCTTTAACCTCTTGTTTTCCCAACTGATATATTTTCCAGAGGTCTTTGGCGGCAATGATGATGTCGTCTGAGGACGTGGTCATTCTTCTTTTTTTTCTTCGGCTTTTATCAGCGTGTCATCTTTCAACAAGCGTAGGGCGCTGTAGGGACCCACAACCACGTCTTGGCTCTCCTCTAGCCCTGCTATGATTTCGATCATCAATTCGCCCATGATTCCTTTTTTTATCGGCATGAACTTCACGCGGCTTTCTTCGATGATATACACGCCTTCTTCCTGTTCTCTTCCTGAATTCTGGTTTTCTTCCGTTTTATCACGTAGAACAAGGGCGGAAATCGGGACAGCCAAAACATCCTCTTTTTTTGCGACGATAATATCTGCCGAAGCGGAAAGGCCTGGTTTCAAATCGGCTTGGGTATTTTCCAGCGTGACGACCACTTTGAAGTCTTTGGATTCATCCGCCGTTATCACTGTTTGGAGGGCGGAACTCCCGACTTCGGTGACGGTGCCGGATATGACGTCTTCTGGGTATGCATCGATTTTGATCTCGGCTGGCTGTCCGATTCTGACACCAACGACGTCTGTTTCGTCTACTTCAACTTCCACTTCCATTACCGAAAGATCTGCGATGGTCATCAGAATGGTTCCCGGATTATTCATCGTGCCCACGAGTGCGGTTTCGCCTTCTTCCACGCGCAGGCTGGTGATGATCCCTTCTATCGGAGCATAATATTCTGTCTTTTTCAAGATATCCAATGTGCTTTGCAGGGAAGCCTGCGCTTGTTTGATCTGGAAAAGGATGGCGTCGTAGTTCGCCTGGGAAATTTCGTAGTTCGCTTTGGCCGATTCCAGAGTCTCAGTCGATATCAGCTCGGCGTCAAAGAGTTTGATCTGCCTCTTGTAAAAGCCCTCATCTCTGTTTTTGACCGCTTCTGCCCGGATCAGATCAGCTCTAAGGGACTGGATGCGAGCTCTGTCCCTGTCGGCGTTGGCTTCATACTGTGTGGATTCCAGTTTAAGGAGAAAATCACCGGACTTGACCTGCTGTCCCTCTTCCACGCCGATTTTGATGACCCTTCCTGCAATTTGTGAGCTAATATTGACATTTTTTTTCGGTTTGACTTCCCCCGAAGCCGAAATAACGGATGTCAAATCATGTCTTTTAACCTTTTCCACCGTAACCTTTATGCTTCCTTCCCTTTGGGATTG
>CP070750.1:2508135-2532375 GCA_020348385.1 Candidatus Aminicenantota bacterium
AAGAGCCTCAAAAAAGCCCAGGATTTGTATAAGCGTGGGTATATCGTTCTTCCTAACCCGGAAGATCCCAACGTCATCCGGGCATTCGAAAGAGGAACCTTTAAAGAATTCGAAAGACACTCCCGACTCGGAATGGTTGAAGAAGAAACGTTCATGGCCAGAGTAGAAGAACTCCGGAAAGCCGGCGCCAAGTATGTCTTTTTGAAAACAGGAGCCTACAGACCGGCAGATCTTGCACGAGCGGTGAAATATGCCTCAAAAGCTAAGCTCGACCTGTTGACCGTGGATGGTGCTGGTGGAGGAACAGGGATGAGTCCCTGGCGGATGATGAACGAGTGGGGAATCCCCAGTGTCGAGATATGGTCCTTGTTATACCAGTATCTGAAAAAATTAGATGAAAAAGGCGAATTTATTCCCGATGTTTGTGCAGCTGGAGGAATCACCTTCGAAGACCAGATATACAAAGCATTGGCTCTTGGAGCCCCTTATTTTAAAGCAGTCGGTATGGCGCGATCTCCCCTTGCTGCAGCTATGGTCGGAAAAACCATCGGCAAGAGAATCAAGGATGATCAGATTCCCGTATACGTTGAACGTTTTGGAAACAAAGTCGAGGAAATTTTCGTCACGGCTACCGAATTGAAAAACGAGTACGGAGACAGATTTGAAGAGCTCCCAACAGGCGCCCTCGGCGTTCACGGCTATTTCAAGCGGCTGAATCAAGGGCTGCGACAGCTCATGGCAGGAAACAGAAAATTCAAACTGGAATACATCACACGCGACGACATCGCCGCTTTAACACAGGATGCCGCCAGCATCAGCGGCATTCCCTACATAACAGAAGTTGATAAGGAAGAAGTGGAAAAAATCCTCAATAGTTGATTATCCACTCGGCGTTAATAGTATTCTTAAGGATCAAAGCATCATTAGCGGGTCAGATCGCTGAGATAGAGGTGTGATCTGACCCGTTTTTTTTATCATGAAAAACACACAACAACCTGCAGAATCTGCTTCAACGACCACCAAAGGTGTGCAGACACTGCTGGGCAACCCGAAAAAAGCCGTTGTCAAACTGTCCATCCCGATGATAGTGGCCATGTCTGTTCACACGCTATACAATTTTGTGGACGGCCTTTGGGTGGCAGGATTGGGTCCGGATGCCCTGTCTGCTGTCGGATTTTTCTTCCCTTTCTTTTTTTTGATCATGGCCCTTTCAGCAGGCATCGGAGTGGGAGGCAGTGCTGCTGTCTCCCGTATGATCGGAGCGAAGGACAAAAGAAACGCCGATGCTGTAGCTTCCCACACCATGGCTTTAATGGTGATTGCCTCCCTCGTTCTCGCTCTCCCCTTCTTCATGTATGCCCCAGCGATCTTCTCGAAGTTAGGAGCAGGTCCTATAGCAACCATGGCCGGAGAATACGCGAGGATCATTTTTGGGGGAACCCTGATCATCTTTTTCGGCCAGGTAGCCAGTGCCCTGCTGCGGGGTGAAGGGGATGCCAAGCGCGCCATGACGGTTATGATGATCGGCTCAGGAATGAACATCATCCTCGATCCGATTTTCATCTACCTGTTTAAATTGGGAGTAGCGGGAGCGGCATGGGCGACTATAGTCTCCATCTGCTTTTCGAGCGGATATCTTTTTTACTGGTTTTTCATAAAGCGGGATACCTTCGTCAGCATCACGTTTCGCGGCTTCCGCTTCAAGAAAGCTATCCTGTGGGAGATCCTGAAGGTCGGGATCCCTGTATCCTTCCAGCAGATGACCATGTCCATCGCCATGCTGATCCTCAACTTGATCGCAGTCAGAGCCGGCGGAACGGACGGTGTGGCGATCTTCACCACAGGGTGGCGCGTGGTGTTGTTTGCCACTCTCCCCCTGTATGGGATAGCAACAGCTGTCGTGTCTGTCACCGGGGCAGCCTATGGCGGAAAAGCCTTTAAAAAACTGGACAGCGGGTACATGTACGCCATCAAGTTCGGGGTGGTCATCGAACTGGTAATGGCGGTTATCACCTTCATCCTGGCCCCACAAATCGCTTGGCTTTTCACATTCACGCAGGAATCTGTCCGGATCCGGGCCGACCTCATCAATTTCCTACGAATCATGTGTATTTTTTACCCGGCAGTCTCACCCGGGATGCTTTCCTCAGCCATGTTCCAGGGGACAGGGAAGGGAACTTACTCTCTCACAGTAACCTTTATCCGGACAATCCTTCTCGGTGTACCACTGGCTTATTGTTTTGCCGTGATAATGGGGATGAAACTCACCGGCCTCTGGGGAGGAATTGTCCTCGGAAACTCTCTCGGAGCGATGATCGCTTTTACTTGGGGACGTATCTATGTCCGCCGTCTAAAAGCTACTTTTTCTTCTTCGGAGGTGGTGGCGGCGGTGTGACAGGTGTTAGTTTATCCTGCTCGATGACAGCCCTGTTCCACCAATCGGGCGTTTGAATCCGTCCGGGCCTTCTTGTCTCGGTATCATAAATCCTGAAGTGATTGTATTTGACAAGCAAATCATCACCTAATTTCCACCATGCATCCACAACACAATTGGCATGGTTCAGGGTAAAGTCAGTAAGGAACTGTTTGGCTTCATCCGGATTCTTTTCATACAGCTCTAATGCGGTTTTATCTATGATCGGCAGGTTCCTCAATGCAATCCCCTCCCATTTTTCCTGCACTTTCTGGACATCTTGAATGGCATAGGAATAGACGACCTGCGTGTGGAAGTCCACATAATCCGATGCCCACCTCGCGGAATCTCGGCTAAACACGTAGTGGTCCCCAACTTCGAAGGATCTGGGGATTTCCGTGATTCCACAGTAGAGCGGCATGTAGCAGGCTGTATCTTGAGCACCAAAAGACAGCCATACAATCCCCCCAATAGGATTTGGCAGCCATTCCCTGCACTGGGTAACCGTGGTGTATTCCACGTTGTTCACACAAATACAACGGGGCCCATTGTAACGTGCTTCATCAACCATGAAACCTCTGTAAATATTGGGATTTGCAAAAGGCCCCCCTTTGATTCCCTCTGTCGGGTCGAATTTGACACCTTTGTATTTGTCGCGTGTGATGGCCATGACGTCCTGAACAGATAGCTTCTTGTCAGGTTTCACAGAAAAGGGAAGGTCCATGCTTTCGGTTTCCGGACCGAGATTTTGAGAAGGTGCCACGATGTTGAAAAAACGCCAAAGGCGGCCCCTTCGTCCCTGGGTGCTATCAGCGCTTCCAAGGCTCGGCGAATAGGCTCTTTTCCAGCTGAAAGGTTTCCCGCTCTCAGGGTCATAAAATCCCTGGTTAATGGCAAAGGAGATGGCATTGGATGAACCCATGAAGTAGTCGGTATTGTCGAGATCTATCTCCCCGATCCGCGATTCATTCGGCGTGACACCGACGTGATCGTCGGGAACGCGCTGGGCGCACCAGACTGCCCCAGGCTTTCCGCTATCCGGCGTCCACAACGGACCGACGGGCATAATTTCGAAAATCCAGACCTCATTCGGGTCGGACACAGCGAGCATCTCTCCATCGTCATTGAACCCGTAGCCGTACGTTGTTCCGAGATCTCCCATGACCTGGATAGCTTCTCTCGCCGTCTTAGCCCTTTCCATCGCAATCAGGGTAAGCATCGTGATGTCGAATTTCGCCGACGGTGTCGGGTTCCTCATCTTTCTGTGGCAGCCGATGGTTGATTCCCCCAAAGCAACCTGATTTTCGTTCATGTATCCGAACATCCCGTGGATGTAGGCATATGTGTGAGGAACTTGGGGAATATCCAGGTCTGCATAGTCGTCCTTGTATTTTTCCCATTTGAGGCCCTGATCCGGCGGCCAGGTAACGTATTGATTGATATGGTAGATCCTGCGCACATCTCCTTCCTTGTGGTCGGCGGCTGGCACAAAACGGAATGTCCAGTCGCAAACGCCACAGTCGCAGGTGTGAGTGGTCATGGTCGACCCATCCGTAGAAGCATTTTTGCCGACCAAGACCGATGTGCATCCTTCCCAGCACTCATAACAATCCACGCCCTCCTGAGTGCACTCTGGGGCTTGTGAAACATAAGCGCCCACAAAGACCAGAGATAAAAAAAGTAACCAAACGAATGTGAGAGTTCTTTTTAAATCCATCCCTACCTCCTCAATTTTCCTTGTTTTTCTCTCTTTTTATTTTGGGTTTTGCAGCGGGTTGGGGAATTGGTTCAAGTTTATCCTGTTCGATAACGGCCCTGTTCCACCAATCGGGTGTTTGAATCCGCCCGGGCCTCCTTGTCTCGGTATCATAAATCCTGAAGTGATTGTATTTGACAAGCAAATCATCACCTAATTTCCACCAAGCATCCACGACAGATTTTGCGTTGTTCAGGCAAAAATCGGTGATAAATGCGATCGCTTCGGCGGGGTCCTTCTTATATAGTTCCAGAGCGGCACTGTCCATAACCTGGATTTTCTGAAACGTGATGTTTTCCCATTTTTCCTGTGCCTTTTTGACATCCTCAATGGCATAAGAATAGGCGACTTGCGTGTGGTAATCGACATAATCAAAAGCCCACCGCGCCGAATCTCGGTCGAACACAAAATGATCTCCCTTGCGGAAGGATTCCGGCATCCCTTCGATCCCGCAGTAAAGAGGGATATAACAGGATGTGTCTTGGGCGCCGAAAGCGATCCAGTTTATCCCGGCGATAGGGTCGGGCAACCAGCTGCGGCTCTGGGTGATGGTGGTGTATTCCACGTTCGGCACGCTGATACATCTTGGGCCTAAGTATCTTTGATCGTCGAGCTGAAATCCCGTGAAATAGTTCGGATTGGAGAACGGTCCTCCTTTGATTCCTCCTGTCGGGTCAAATTTGACACCTTTGTATTTGTCGCGTGTGATAGCTATGACATCCTTGACCGAAAGCTTCTGGTCAGGCTTCACGGAAAAAGGCAAATCCATCCCATCGATCGCCGGATCGAAATTTTCAGAAGGGGCCACAAGGCTGAACAAACGCCAGAGCCGTCCCCTTCTCCCCTGAGTCTGGGCAGCACTCCCCGGGCTTGGGGAATAGGCTCTTTTCCAGCTGAAAGGTTCTCCGCTTTCGGGATCATAGAATTCATTTTCGATAGCGTAGGAAACGACATTGGGGGAGGCCATGAAGTAGTCTTTGTTGTCGAGGTCGATCTCCCCAATACGCGATTCATTCGGGCAGAAGCTCACATGATCGTCCGGGACCCTTTGAGCGCACCAGACAGCCCCCGGCTTCCCGCTTTTGGGCGTCCAGAGTGCTCCCACCGGCATGATCTCGAAGAGCCAGATTTCCTCTGGATCGGCTACAGCTAGCATTTCACCGGAATCATGAAACCCATACCCATATTGCTCTGCCAGGGAACCCATCAGCTTGATGGCTTCTCGAGCCGTTTTGCATCTTTCCATGGCCAGCATCGTCAGTGTCGTGATATCCATAACAGCCGATGGCGTGGAATTTCGCATCTTTCTCTGGCATCCGATCGTCGACTCTGCAATTCCCAGTTGGTGTTCGTTCATGTGGCCGAATACCGCGTGTTGATAAGCATAGGTATGAGGAACCTGGGGGATATCCACCTCGGTGTAACCCTCCACATACTTTACCCACTTTCCCCCTACTTCTGGGGGCCATGTTCTAATCTGATTGATGTGGTAGATTTTCCGGACAGAGCCTTCCGGATGATCGGCAGCGGGAATGTAATGCCACGTGAAGTCGCACATGCCGCAGTCCGCGGTCTGGCATGCAATAACAGAACCATCGGAAGAGGCATCCTTGCCGACCAGCACTGTGGTACAGGCTTCTGGATATTCCTGCCATGCCGCATCATCCGAGACTATCTCCGTTTGATTAAAAACGAGCGATCCTGAATAAGCCACAATGGCAAATACAAAAAACAGGCTGATAAATCCTCTTTTCATTTTCATTGCGCTCTCCTTTCTAAAGGAATGGCTCCTTACCCATTTATATTTCCTAGAAGTGAATTCCATCATGGGCTACTTTATTAAAACTCCCTCCCTTATGTCAATCTATCAACTGTTGACGTAAGCACTTCTATTTCCTCGATAAATTGGGCTTTTGAGAATGGTTGAAGCGACCACTGAAGATTTAGGCATTCCTACTGTTCTTCGAGAGATTCTGACGGAGTCAGACGGCGAGGATGTATTGAGCACGACTTCACTCGGGGATTCGAGATCCGTACAAACACAGGAACAGAAGTTAGAGTGGAAGAGATTGGGAATTAACGGGCGGAGTTCCGGAGCCGCCGAGAAGAACGGTGAAGGAATGGCGTGAAAAATCTTCACGGGAACAAAACCATTCTGTAAAGCCAATATGAAGCTTTTTGGTATTACGGAAATAGAAATGCTTCTATAGTTGACTCCCCAATTAGACCTTTGTTAGAATCGGAGCGGTTTTTGAATGAAAGGATCGGGTGCTTCTCTTCAGGAAGGTTGGGTTATCGCCAACCATATTCTAGTCTCGTTCCATGTCGCATTTATATCATCTGTTCTAGCACTCCCATCTATCGAGATCTTCAAGGGCGAAGTGCTAAAATTCATATTCGCCAGCCCGGAGACGATTTTTTCGGCCCTTTTCATGTACATCAGTTTCCACACGGGAATCGCCCTTCATGAGATGGGTCACTTCTTGGCAGCCGTTAAACTGAATGCACTGAATGACAGGGCACAACAGGTATCAGCATTTATCATACAGGGAAAAGCTCGCCACCGGATTCTCGGCCTCGTCCACATTTTCCTCCTCGCACCATTCGGCAAGGCTGTCGGTATCAAACGAAAGGGACTCAACTATTATCCCGACGCTCCTTACAACTTTGCCGTAGCTGCTGCAGGCCCGCGTATGAGCCGCAATGTGGCATCCATCTCATTACCCCCAGCAGTTCTTTTTCTATCGATAGGGCTTGTTTTCGATACGACACCAGCCATATACGTCGGGCGGCTCTGCCTTGGAATAGGGATCGTTTCGCTTCTCGATTTTCTTCTTGCTGACCCCGGTAAATACAGAGAATTTCACAAGCGCGAGCGTCGTGCCAAGGAAAAAGCCGCCTCGATAGACCGGGACGAGGTGTGGTGGAAGAGCTCGGTCGCAGCCAAGGAACGCATGCTCACTTTTCGAGTCCAAGAGATCACCCATCCTCAGCTGGGACCTGTAGCCGCTCCTTGGCAGTTTCGCAACTGTGGAATGGGTGGACGCCACACCGAAAAGGAATATCCTGAGTCCAATATAAGCATGCAGGAGGCGATGTTCCTCATACTGGGCGCGCGTGACTACCAGGAAGCTCAAGAAATGACCATGCGGCTTCAGAGCCGACTCAAGGAGATTATCGAAAAGGCAGAAGGTTGTCGCGTTATGGGAATCGGGTTGGAAGGAGGTCTTGCACCTTACATCGAACGAGGCCCTTATCCTCTCCCAGAAATGCGCCTGTGGGCCATGATGAAACAAACAATCGCAGAGTGTGGTTTCCGGCCTGGCATCGATGTGGCCATCGCATTGGACCCGGCCATGTCTGAACTGGAGATCGCCTACAGGAAAGAGCACAAAGTTCCAGACAGCGTGGGAATGTATCTGTTCTGGCGTGACAAAGCACAAACCGTGATGGACCGAGAGGAGGTCCTCGACCTGTACATCAAAGCAATTCGAGAGCTTGAGATCCCGATCCTCTCTATCGAAGACGGATTTGCAGAGGATGACTTCGAAGGATGGCAAAAACTTCAGTCCGAACTCGGTGATCGTATGTTCGTGGTCGGGGATGACCTGGTGACTACGAATGATGCCACCATCGCCATGGCTGCGTCCAAGAAGCTCATCAACACGGTTCTTATCAAAGCCAACCAGATCGGAACCCTGTACGAAACGATCCTCGCAATGCTGGTTACGCTGGGCAAAGGGGTAGAACTGGTTGTATCCCACCGTTCCAAGAGTCCCAACGACGATATGGAGGCCCAGATCGCACTGGCCGTCAATGCCCTCGGCCTCAAAGCGGGCGGTGGTGCCAACACGGAGCGTTTGATCAAGTATCACGCTGTAACAGAACTTATGCAACGTGGCCTAGTCGAGGAAATGCAGGACGTGATGAGCCCCGATCAGAATCCTGTTATCCGAACGATTTATGCCTATGAAGAACCAACGAACGCTGGCGTACCGACTGTGGGGGTGGCGGTGGAAATAGCCCTACCGGATGCAGGCACTTCCTTGAAATTCCGGGGAGCCACCCCGCTGGGAACCTCGGCAGGAGCAGGTGAAGCTATCCACCTTGTCGACGAAATTTTCGAACAGGCTGAGTATCCTGAAGTCATCGGACGACATCCGGCACTTTTCATCGAACGTGAACCTGGCGTTTATGCTTTCGCAGAAAACACCGATGAATCGCGGATAAAAGAACTAGAAGACGATGAGCTTTTAGCACTATTCCAGCGCACGCAAAGATACGAGGGAAAAGGATGTCTGAATGCTGTCGAAAATGTCGGAACCCTCATCGCTCCGGTATTTTCCAACAAGGCCGCCACAGAATTCACATTGAAAGATGTCGATCGCAAGTTACTATCTCTCGAGCTTCGCGTCGCACAGCGGCGCGGAAAAATCCATGACGCAACACCTCACCAAACAAAACTGTCCGTGATGCAGCGCAAGCAGAACCTCGGGATGAACGCCATGTTGTCCGTATCCTTAGCCATGGCTCGTGGATTGGCGCACCTGAAAGGACAGGCTCTCTACGAGATGCTGCGCGAGGAAATGCTTGCCATCATCGAAAAGCTCGCCCGGATGTACTCCGTCAAGATATCCGGGAGTCGATTTTCCGACTATGTGGATGCTCTGCAAAAAGTGAACCGCATTATCGAAGGAAAAGGGAAGGAACTGCATCAAGTATTGCGCGATGTGACTGGCATCTACTGGGAAGCCGATAAGGGATCCGACTGGGATTCAGCTTCGCCAGATGTGCAAAGAGAGGAAATCAAGACAGCCGTACAGATGGGGCCACCTCAAGAACCAGGCTTCCCTGAGGAGGGAATACTTACCACAAAAGAAGAATCCATGCTTGGAACTGTCAACAGCGCACTGTTTATGGCCTTTCGGAATGATGCAGGCAAAACTGCACGATACGAGGCATTGCATAAATACACCCTGGCCAAACGAACCATCGCTCGGCGCACAGGGCGTTTTGGGATTTTTAATAACCGCATATTTTCCACATCCAGAAAGCTTTTCATCCCTTACCTCATTGGAGACATCCTTGTGGTGCACAATGTTCATAGCGAGGGCACCGAAATCGTACTCACCCTTCCCTATTCCCAAGGGAAGATTCTAACCGATGAAATATTAAGCGAGGAAATGGGAGTTAAGGGGGAACCTATCGATCTTGAAGCAGAGTTGTGTGACTTCGATGCAAGCCGCGCCGAACCTGTTCATGTTGTCAGAATCCGGGACTTTGTGGAACATCTCCGGAATATCAATGCAAGCGCCAACCGCAGCGAAGCCATCTATGTGTTGCGTCTCCTGGTCGCGAGGTTGAGTTTATTTTCGTTTAAAAAACAGCTCAATGCTAAAAATCTTCAATCCGAGGTGTACAGTCTTTTTAAAGAATTGACGCGATTCATCAACTCCCCTTTATCCGAACGGCCTCCTCTATTAGTGCGAATCCTTGTAAGGGACATAGCCGCCGTCGTCACAAGACCGAAGCTCATCGACCGGTTATGGAACGATACCATCGATCTGGCCGAAATACACATCCGCGGAAGCGCCATTATCAATGAACTTCGACGGAGTTCACACCACGCCATGGGAAGACACACGCTTAAGCTCGCACAAGCTTATGTGAGGTATCTAGAAACAGGTGAGAAGGAGGGCTTGGAGGAAATGAGAGTTGAGGAACTGTCGCCAGCCGATGAGAAAGCCCGGAAATCCCCACAGCCGAAGCAGATCTTGGAGCGCATTATCGATGACCTCAATAAGCTTATGGGTAGTTCCGAGGTCATTGCGCGTATCCGAGAGTGGCAGTCAGAATACGCATCAACGTTAATCCGGTGTGAGTTCGGTAAAAGCATCTCCGAAGAGATGAATGCTGTAGTCGAGGGGATGCGTGTAGGGAACAGATGGGTCTATTATCACCACCTCCGCATTATCAAAAGCCGTATCCTGCAGTTTAAAGAACACCTGTCGAGCTGCGACCCGATCGCAAGGCGGCTGGAAGCTCTACTCGATCTAAAGCCCGATGAGGTCCTCTTCGAAGGAGATCGAGCAGAAAAGGAACTGAGAAACTGTGTGGATCGATTCACATCCGATGCGCGACAATCCTACCAAACAGGATTGTTCAACGAACTGGAGAACATTCTTGCAGCTTATGACCGGAGCGAATTTTATCCGACTTTTGCTGCCATCTGCCGGCAACGGAAGATACTGCGCATCGATCTGGACAAGCGAGCCTTCCCCGAGCAACGGCTTTTACTGTTGGAGCTAGACTGTCTCCTCGAGGAAATTGCCTACCTCACACTTCGTCAAATCGCCAGTGAATATGAAGAGAAAGGAGTCGATTTTTCACAATGTTTAGCAATCATCCGCTATTCTGTGCAAAACCTGACCCATGACGGGCTGCATTCTCGACAGCTCCATGATCTAGCAGCCATGTTACGGGATGAGAGAAAAACATATGTCGAGATAAGAAATATTATCGAGCAAATCCACCGAAACTACCACCATCTTGTCCAGCGAGTTATCTCACCGTTCGAGAAGGTCCACGAAAAGGTGGGATTCACTGAAGAAGAACTCCGGGCAGCTCTGGCGAACATACAGAGATACATGCACGATCTCAACAGCATTGCCTATTTCACAGATATCGCACATTCCTTCATCGAGGACAAGCAAGGGGAGCAGATTCATGCCAGCAACTCTGGAGATGTTTCCTCTCGAGAACCCTACGATGTGATTCACCTCTCTCATCGCGATGAGATCAAGCGGAGAGTGGAAAGTGATGATCTCGCATGCAATCTGCGCGATTTGTACGGCAGCAAAGGATCAGGGCTCATTTACATCAGCTATCTAAATATACCGACCCGAGATGGTTTTATTCTTCCAACCACCTTGCCTCAGAGAAATGTTCACGAGAACACAATGGAGAACATGGAAGATGTGGTGGTTAAACACTTGAGGATTCTCGAGGACGACATTGCCAGGCGGGATCAGGCAAAAAAAACATTCGGAGATCCCGAACATCCTCTGTTGCTGGCCGTTCGAGCAGGATCAGTCTTCTCCATGCCGGGGATATTATCCACCGTGCTGTTCGTGGGGATGAACGATGAGATCGCTGAAGGTTTGGCCAAACAGGATCCCTGGTGCGCATATGATGCTTACAGGCGATTTCTCGCGATATACGGGCAGGCCGTCTGGGGTGTGGATATGGAATCATACAACATAGTGGAGGATACCAAACGCCGGTACAAAGTGAGATACAAATTTGACCTACCGTGGGAAGGGATGAAGGAGATCGCAGAAGAGACCAAAAAAATCCTCCGACAAGAGGGACATGGGGAGGCTCTGGAAGAGGTGCTTCACAATCCGAAAAAACAGCTATTCACAGCCATAGACTCGGTGTTCCAATCTTGGAACAGCGAGGCTGCACGTCGATATCGTGAGATCAAAGGGATATGCAACTCTTGGCAATCCGTAGCGATTATCCAGGAAATGGCGTTGGGGAACCGGAAAAACGAGGAAATACGTGTTGGTATGGACGAAACACAGGCGTCTTTGACGGGAGTGATTCCGCGAACCCGCGTGACCGAACTGGGTATGCGGGCCCACATGGGCGACTTCAAATTTTCTGCGGCTGGTGATGACCTCGTGGGCGGCTTGACGAAGTCTATATCATTCCGGTCCATCGATGAACTGGGATCATTTCTCCCGATGTTGAACCGACGCTTGCGTCACAACATTGCTAAGCTGAGGCGGTTCATGGGCACAGACCAGGAAGTGGAATTCACTGTGGAAAACGGCGTTCTCAGCATCCTTCAATCCCGAGCAGCAGAGATCGGCAAGAACAAAAAGGAGAGGGCCTTCGAAGATCCGGGAGAAGAGGCCGCATGCGGGATCGGCATTCGTGGAAGTGCTTTCCGCGGCATTGTAGCCTTCGACAAGCAGGACCTAGAGGAGCTTCGAAAGGAGGATCTCTCGAAACGCGAGGACGTGGATGGTGTGATACTGGTTCTGGAAAGCCCGGCGCCGGAATCCATCCCTCTGATACTTTCTGCAGATGCTTTATTAGCGGCAAAGGGAGGTTCCACGTCTCATGCTGCCATTGCGATCAATGGAATCGAGGATAGAGACTACAGTGGAGTCATGAGTGCTCCAGGTTTACATGTTGACGTGCGGAAAAAAGAAGCGGTAATTACCGCAAAGAACGGCGATATCCGTCATACCATCCGAAAACGCGATGTCCTCTCCATCCACGGGATGACAGGAAATGTGTTTGTCGGAACACGCAGAACGATTTAAACCAACGAAATCTTACTCACAAATTCTATGATCTCTTTTGCAAGCTGGGCTCCTTCATCGGCAATGCTTTTTTGTACTTCAACGACCTCTGCCATGATATCGGTCTCTACAACAACCTCGGATTCCTGGCCTACCTCACACTCGGCATCGGCAACATCTCTCCAATCCTGATTGACTCTCTTCAAGACCTCATCGGGAATGAACTCAGACAGGGTAATGAAGCCTTTTTTCAATTTGTCCCTTTCTTCCATGTTTTGTGTGGATGAAATGACCGATTTAATAGCATCCTTGATTTCGGTCTTCGTATACGGAAGCATGGATAGGGGCATGGCCATTCCGTATTTTTCTCTTTTTTCTAAAACAGAAAGATAATCTTTCAGAATATCATGCGGATCAGTCGGCATCTTCGTCTCCTCCTTCATCCCATCATTCAGTTTTTTCCTAAGGCATTATATATCATCCGGAAAAAAACCTGTCAATTCAATGAATGGGGCAATGTTATTGATTTTGTGCCTATTAATCGTATAATCCTATCTTTAACTTATAAAGTTACATAAAGAAGAATGACGAATAAGTTGATTGCCAATGTATAGAAGACTCCGAAGCATCCCATCCATGATATCCTCACGATTCGGTCGGCCGGATAATCACTTCGTCAAAATCTGGAAAGGTGTGATGGAGGCCATTGCGGGGACTGAAAAGGATTTCACTACGGGGAAGCTGAGCAAGGCCATATTTCTTTTGGCCATTCCGATGATCCTGGAAATGATCATGGAATCGGTGTTCGCTGTGGTGGACATATTTTTTGTATCCAAATTGGGTGCCGGGGCGGTTGCGACCGTTGGTATCACCGAATCGCTCATGACCATTGTCTACTCTTTGGCTGCGGGTTTGAGTGTGGCCACAACCGCATTGGTCTCAAGACGCATAGGCGAAAAAAATCCCGAGGGGGCCTCGGTCGCCGCCGTTCAAGCGATTTTGGCCGGAATATCCATATCGCTTGTGATTTCCATTCCCGGAATCCTGTATGCACCTGATATCTTGAAGCTAATGGGAGCATCGGAACAGATAATTCAATCGTACTCCATGTATACAACGATCATGTTGGGGGCCAATGTCATCATCATGCTGCTGTTTATCATCAATGCTGTCTTTCGAAGCGCTGGGGATGCGGCCATCTCGATGCGGGTTTTGTGGCTTGCCAATATAATCAACATCGTTCTCGACCCCTGTTTGATATTCGGATGGGGACCTTTTCCCGAAATGGGAGTTACAGGAGCGGCTGTGGCCACGAATATCGGCAGAGGCTTAGCGATTGTTTACCAATTTTATTTGCTTTTCAAGGGAAAAAAACGTGTCAAAATCAAGCGCAGACATTTGAATGTCGATTTTGGCGTGATGAAGAAACTAATCCGGTTGTCCTTAGGAGGTGTGGGCCAATCCTTGATCGCCACTTCCAGCTGGATCGGGATGGTCAGGATCATTTCCGTATTCGGGGACCAGGTGATGGCTGGATACACAATTGCCATACGTATCGTTCTTTTTTCCATCTTGCCTTCTTGGGGATTGGCCAATGCCGGAGCAACCCTGGTGGGACAAAACTTAGGCGCCAAAAAACCGCAAAGAGCGGAGCGGGCAGTCTGGTTAACTGGTTTTCTCAACATGGCTTTCATGGGGATAATAGCCGTGTTCTTGATCATTTTCCCGGGGTTTTTCATAAGGCTGTTCATCGATGACCCGATAGTCATTGCCAGCGGAACAGATTGCCTCCGCATCTTGGGTTATGGATATGTCTTTTACGCGTTGGGAATGGTGATGGTTCATGCTTTGAATGGGGCCGGCGACACGACGACTCCAACATTCATAAACTTATTCTGTTTCTGGCTTTTCGAGATCCCCCTGGCTTATGGGCTGGCATTGCCTTTTGGCTTAGAAGAAAAAGGGGTTTATATTGCCATTCTTGCGGCGGAATCCGCGATGACGCTGGCAGCCGTCCTTATTTTCCGGCGAGGACGTTGGAAAACAAGAGAAGTCTGAAAAAAACTTTTCGACCTACGCCGTAACTATCCCAAGGGGTATGCGTGTTTTCCACTTTCCCCGAGTAAAATCAGGGAACTCGATTGGGGCGCTTTTCTCAGCGATGGATTTTTCACTCAGAGCGACGACAGCGCTGATGGTAGCCCCTTCATAAACATCCGAATCCGTGGGCTTGCCTTCCCTTAAACACTGGATGAGACGATAATCTTCGATAAAATCCATCCCGCCGTGGCCGGCTCCCTCAGCCTTTTCCTCAAGCGATATCAGCAACGGATGCTTGTATTGTTCGCGGTAGAATGTGTAGTGATTGCCTTTGCCGATATAATCAGAGGAAATATCATCCCACCTATGGGGTGCTGAAATGCCTTCGAGATAGATTTTTTCTTCAGGATATTTCCGCGCCAGCCCTTTGGTTCCCTGGATTAAGATTCTGCGGCTGTAAGGTCGGGGAGAGTTGGTGTCGTGGGTAACAAGGATTGTCTGTCCCTTATTGGTTTTGATTAAGGTATTGACCACATCTCCTAAAGCATAATCCGTTTTGGCCAGAGGGTGGTCTTTTCCATACCTCCTGATCGCTTCCAGTTTAAGGCTACGGGACGGACTGCTCATCGAGACCAGATATTCGAATTTGTTGCCGCGTGTGATATCCATCCACTGGGATACAGGACCCAGGCCATGTGTCGGGTAAAGGTCGGCATTCCTCTTGATGGAATACTTCAAACGCCAGTCATGAGGAAAGTAGGCTTGACCGAACTTCCATCCTCTAAGGTCGTGAAGATAACCGCATTCTGCATGGAGAAGTTCACCGAAAAGACCCTGACGCACCATGTAGAACAGCATCAATTCGGTCCAGTCATAGTTGCAGTTTTCCATGGTACAGCAGTGCTTTTTATATCTTTCCGATGTCTCGACTAACTCCCAGCACCCCTCCAAGGTAATAGCTCCGGGAACCTCTGAGGCGGCATGCGAACCGGTTTCCATGGCTTTGACCGAAATTGGAACATGCCACTCCCATGGTGTGGCATTATAAACAAGGTCCAGCTCTTCGGAATCGCACATCCTCTTGAAATCCTCTGGACCTCTGTTATAGGCGGTCGGTTTGGATTTTCCGACTTTTGTACACCGTTCCTGCGCCCAGAGGGTTCGTTCTTCCCGTATGTCGCAGACGGCTTGTATTTCCACACCCTCGATACGGAGAAGATTCCGGAGGTGACCACTCCCCTGATTCCCGATGCCCACATAACCTACCCTTACCGTTTTGATCGGCGGAGCAACGAGATGCTCGATAGGTTCTGTTTCCAACTGACGTTGCCGGATGCCTCTGTTTTTGCTCATGGCCATGCTCCCCAAAGCCATCCCCAATCCGGCTGTCCCGCTCTTTTTGAGAAAATCCCTGCGATTCAATCGTTTTTTCGTCATGGTACTGGCACCTCCATTTTTTAAAATCATAAAAATGCTATCACTCCCGCCCCCTTTTTTCAACAACCGTGTTGTGGGATTAAAGGTGATTATATTTTATAATGAGAAAAAACACAGAAGAGGCTGGAGAGGGAGGGAAAAATGATCATTTTGGCAATCATGATTTCTTTAATCCCTGGAGAGGTTGGGCTAATCATGGATCCCACGTGTTGGGTATTTCCATTTTTGTTATCCACGTTCTATTTGTTTATGTTGCCTGGAGAACTCGAATTGCCGGCGCAATCTTCCTGATCGGTTTAACCGTGGTAAGGATAGGCTTTCTCGTCTACAATATGATCCTAGAATCCTTGGGTTTCACTTCTATTCTTCTCTGGCTCGGCTTTGCTGCATGTCCATTGATCGGAGGCTTGATTTTTTTGCGCAAAAGGAAGAAGAAATAATATAGACTCTGGATTACATCTTTGATAGTATCTCATGGAAGAAAAAAGGATTGTTTCTCGTAGGAGAGATAAGGTATGAAGAGAAAAAATTTTTTTGCATTGTTTATTGGCGTTCTCCTTTTGGCAATGTTTTCCCCTGCCAAGCAAAAAACTTCAGCGAATGACTGGCCGCAATTCAGGGGCCCGAACGGATCAGGCGTGGGACAAACAACCGGATTACCAACGGAGTTCGGACCGGACAAAAACGTGATTTGGAAAAAAACTATCCCCACCGGCCACTCTTCTCCGGTTCTCATCCAAGACCGAATTTTCATCACGGCCTGTGAAAACGAAAAGCTCCTGACCTTCTGTCTCGACCGCAAAACAGGAGATACCATTTGGAAAAAGGAAGCACCGAGACCACGAAAGGAAAAACTGGACAGTCGGAACAATCCGGCCTCACCGACCCCTGCAACTGATGGCACAAACGTGTATGTCTTTTTCCCCGATTTCGGTATGTTGGGTTACGATTTCAACGGCAAAGAGCTCTGGCGGCTTCCCCTTGGACCCTTTGACAACTTTTACGGCATGGGCGCTTCCCCCATCGTGGTGGATAACAAAGTGATCCTTGTTTGCGATCAACAATCCGATTCTTTCATCATTGCGATAGATAAACTGACTGGTAAAATCCTATGGAAAAAGGACCGCCCCGAAGCCAAAACCGGCCACTGCACCCCAGTGGTGTACTCACTCGAGGGCGGAGAAACACAGATTCTCGTTCCTGGCTCCTTTTTGTTGATCTCCTATTCGGCAAAAACCGGAGAAAGATTGTGGTGGACAGGTGGGCTTTCTGTCGAGATGAAGTCCACTCCAGTCATACGCAATGGGGTATTGTTCATCAATGGCTACGCCTCACCTCTGAACCAGCCGGAGAATCAGGTGAAGATCCCCTCTTTCGAACAGGCTCTCGCCAAATTCGACTCGGACAAAAATGGCCAAATCTCCGAAGAGGAGCTGCCCGAAGAATCCCCGTACAATTATTTCGTCGTGTTTGATCTCAACCAAAATGGTCAACTGGACAGAGAAGATTGGAATTTTTTCGAAGCATTTCTTGCAAGCTTAAATGGGATGCTGGCCATCCGATTGGGGGGACAGGGGGATATGACCGAAAAAAACACGATATGGACCTACAGGAAGCGGGTGCCCCAGCTTCCCTCTCCGTTGGTGTATAAAGATATTCTTTATATGATCGATGACGTGGGCTTCATGACATCTTTTCATCCTGAAAATGGTGAGGTTATCAACCAAGGACGCCTCAGGGAGGCTGGGAGCAAGTTTTTCGCGTCTCCTGTAGCCGCAGACGAAAAAATTTACATCCCCAGCCTTCGCGGAAAAGTAAGCGTCCTGAAGCCGGACGGAAGCAATGAAATCATCGCCGTAAACGACCTCAAAGAGGAATGTTACGCCACTCCTGCGATCGGAAACGCCAAGATTTACATCCGGACCGTGAATACCCTGTATTGTTTCGGAGAAGACGAAAAACCTCCGAAGCCCTGAATGACAGATCTCCCCTTTGATCTACTGCTTTTCGTTGTACTGACCATCCTGGAGTCTTTGAAATCTCCATTCGCACAATTGTTTGAGCCTGTTCAGGACATTCGCGGTTACCCTGTTATGAATTTTCTCCCAGATTTTGTTGATAATACTGACATCAATTCCTCCCACCTTTCCATAAAAATCGAATCCCACCGAAAAAAATAACTGTGCCTGTTCTGTTTCTTTTTGTTCCGGAATAGCCGACCGAACGTACATGGCAAAAAATCCGATCGGATAACCTCCATGGCTATCGAACAACAAATACCGGGCATTATCGTCCGAAATGCCGGGGATATGCTGGAACTTTTTTGCATCAAGACTAAAAAGAGGTTTGAATTTCTTGAATCCTAGAAGGTAAATCTTAATTTTTTCGAGCTGACCATCCAAACGATCCACCGACGCGATATGATTCGGCCAGCAAGTGGAATCTCCATCCCAATGGAGCAATTCTTCGAAGACATACCGGACAGGGGTCTCTATCCCTATCCTGTGGATGTTCAAAACTGTATATTTGGTGGCATCGATCCCTGTGCGTTGTCCGATCCGGTGGCTGTAATCTTCTCTTTCCGCTTCACCTGACAACTCGATCAAAGTATTTATGGACGGCTTGTGAAGGATGAAATACTTGATATCGGTGAAAATATTTCGGCTTCTTTCAGGAGGCGCTTTCATGACTATAGGATGAAAATGCTACCACTCCTGAGCCATTTTTGCAATTCCCCCCTTTTTTCGGCAGAATAGAACACAGAACACGGTTTGAGTCGATTTGTCAATCTATAAACAGGAGGACATTTATGCGAAAAACTCTGAGACTGTTTTTAATTATCTGCCTAGCCACAGTTTTGTTCGGTTTCGCTGCACCCCAATCTTCCGATGTCGACTGGGACATGGTTGCAAAAATCCGGGAGGAAGGTTTTCAACGTTCCCAAGTTATGGATTTGGCAGGTTATATAAGCGATGTTTTGGGCGCACGTCTGACCCTCTCGGAAGACATGAAACGTGCCCAAACCTGGGTTAAAAATAAGATGGAAGAGATAGGGCTTGTCAATACCCTTATCGAACCGTTTATGGATTACGGGATCACCTGGGACAACGAATATTTCTCGCTCCACATGTTGGAGCCTGATTATCAGCCAATGGTCGGCTTTCCCTTAACCCATACACCCAGCACTCAAGGAAAAATCATCAGCCGAGCCATGATCTCCGAGATACAGACCAAGCAGGACCTCGACAAATACAGAGGCAAGCTTGCGGGAGCTGTGGTTCTAATCACTCCACAGGCTGTGATCGATCTCGAGGCTTTGGCCCGCGCCACTCCCCGGCGTACGCCTGAAGAACTGAAGCAGATGGAGGAAAATGTGATCCCCAGGCCACGCCGCCGCAGAGGAGATGACGAACCACCCCATCCCGATATCCTTAAATCGGAGGAAAAGATCGCGTTTTACAAAGCAGAAGGGGTGCTTGCGCTCCTTGAGTGTCGGAGTGGTCGTCCGGGTGCAGTCCGTGGTTTTGCCCGTCCTGGAACCAAAGACGACCAGTGGTCGCGCGAGAACAGTCTGAATTCGCCTCCGATCATCGCGGTGACTCCTGAACACTACAACCGGATGTACCGTATCCTCAAGCGAGGAATTCCGGTCAAAGTCGAACTCGAGGTCCGAAATCGCCTGGGAGAACAGGTCGAGAAAGCCTGTAACGTGCTCGGTGAGATTCCCGGCACAGACCTGAGCGATGAGGTTGTCATGATCGGAGCCCATTTCGACACGTGGCATGCAAGTCCCAATTCCAGCGACAACACGTCCGGGTGTGCCGTTGCACTGGAAGCTGCCCGTATCCTCAAAGCTGTCGGAGCCCGCCCTCGTCGAACGATAAGAGTAGCCTTATGGGGAGGAGAGGAGCAGGGAATCCACGGGTCCCGGGAATACGTTCACAAGCACTTCGGTAATCCTAAGGACCCGGAAATCGGGATCAAGCCCGAATACGAGAAATTCTCGGTCTATTTCAATCAGGATTACGGGGCAGGAGCCTATCGAGGTATCTTTTTGCAAGGAAACGAATACGCGCGTCGCATTTTCAAGGTTTGGACAGAATCCCTTAAGGACCTGGGTTTTTGCGTAACATCAATCCAGAGTGTAGGCAGCACGGATCATGTTTCTTTCGATGCGGTAGGACTGCCCGGCTTCCAATTCATCCAGGATCGCATCCCTGGTACCGCAGGGCACACAAACCTCGATTTTTTCGATACTCTCCAAGAGAATGATCTGATGAAAAACGCCGTTATCATGGCCGTTTTTGCCTACCATGCGGCAATGAGCGAAAAGCGGATACCGCGTAAAACAGAATAGGAAACAGAAACATTAGGATTGTTTTATATTGCGTTTAAGTAGCTTAACCCCTTCCTCACGGGCATGCAGGATTTGTGTGATATCTACTCCTGCCATCTCTTTCCGCGTTAAAATGTGATCCTTCAAGGCCTTTCGGTATAACAGATACTCATCTTTTGCGAAGATATTCGGCTCGACTCGCTGGGTATACAGGAATTCTTCGATCGATCGGTTTTTGCCGTTGTTATTGCCTTCGCTCAGATCGACCCTATGGTCGCCATAGGCAAGAAAACAGTGAACCATCGGCACATACGGAAGATCGTATTTTGCCAAGATTTCGTTCGTGCCCGTGACTATTTCTTCGGTCATGGCATATATTCCGACGTTTTTTTCTATCGGAAGGTGTAGTTCCTGGGCGAGTGTGGCGATAACAGAGTGTTTGGTCGTGCATGTTCCCATGTTTTCTTTAAAAAGGATCATTAAGTCATCTCTGTTAGTGTTGTATCCATACGGCAATGCGTGGACAAATCGACAAGCCTCGATGAAACTCTTGATTCCCAGGCTCAAAAACTTTGCAGATATATTGCCACCATCCGAGAGGGATTTATCGGGAAAGACAGTAATATTGTCCATAGAATTTTTGTATCATGACAAAGAACTTTTCGTCAACATTGTGGATGGGGAACCGGACTTTGTTTTCTTGACTTTCAAAAAGCCCTGGGATAAATTTCAGGCAAAGGAGGCTCACGATGATGAAATTTAAAAATATTATTGGCTGTTTTCTTTTTATGATTTTATTGATTTCAGGCCAAACATTTGCCCAAACAATAGCCCTACGTGCCGGGAATCTTATCGATCCAGCTACTGGAACAGCCTCTCAGAATCAAATCATCCTGGTGAAGGATGGCAAGATTACTGACGTCGGTCCAAACGTGAAAATCCTGCCTGGCACTGAGATCATTGACCTCTCTCAGGCCTGGGTGTTGCCTGGATTGATGGATGCCCACGCCCATCTGACCTTAAACTTCCAGTATCTCGGTGCTGGCCTGGAGGGCATTTACTTAAAAGAAAGCACAGCAATGCGGGCACTCCATGGATTACACACGGCAATGAACGTACTACATGTCGGCTTCACGACAGTCAGAGACGTGGGCAACGATGCCAATTACGCAGCGATAGACCTCCGTGATGCAATCAATATAGGCTGGTTCACCGGCCCGACTATCTTGACAACGGGTAAGATCATAGCTCCCTTTGGCGGACAGTCCAGGCGTATTCCTCCCGAGCAGGGCCCTTTCTGGCTGCACGAGTATATCGATGCTGACGGTGAAGACGAAATCCGCAAGGCCGTGCGACAGAACATTTACTATGGGGCAGATGCGATAAAAATGGTCGCGGACAACAGCGCCTTTTACTATTCCGAACAAGAGATTCGCGTGGCCGTCGAGGAGGCGCACGCAGCTGGACTGCCTGTTTCTGTCCATGTCATGGAAGGCGAGGCGGCGCGCAATGTCATCCTCGGAGGGGCTGATTCCATCGAGCATGGATTCACGCTTTCTGATGAGCTGCTTCAACTCATGAAGGAAAAAGGCACTGTATTGGTCGGCACGGATTTCCCCGCGGACCATCTCGCACGATTGGACCCATCTGGTGAGTTCATCGAGTCTGCAAAGGAAATGGGCAATAAGATTATCGACCGTCTAAAACGAGCCCACAAGATAGGTGTCAAGCTCGTATTTGGCACCGATACAGTGGCGAATTTGCCTGGCAAGAATCGGGGCGAAATGATGCTGGACTATCTGGCCATTTGGGAGGCGGCAGGTATTCCCCCCACTGATACCCTGCGGGCAATGACAGTGGACGCGGCTCGATTTCTTCAAGTCGAAAAAATGCGCGGGGCTATTGCCAAAGGCCTTGCCGCCGACATCATCGCCACTACAGAAAACCCGCTTGATGATCTCCAGGCATTGAGAAAATTAATGTTCGTGATGAAGAATGGCAAAGTTTTCAGACATGACAGGTGATCCTGCCAATCATGGTGTGTGACCGGGAAGCTCTGCAGAATAAACCTTTACCCTGTCCCTCTCGTTAACAACAAAATACATCTGGCCGTTGAAAATCCTGACAATGGCTTTCATCACATCGAAGTCTGCTTTAACCGCATATACCCCTTTGAGTTTTTTCTCTTTAGAATATCGCAAAAACCCCGTCTGTTCTCTGCTTTTCACATACACCCACACATCACCTTCAGAGCCACAGAGGAGATGGTGGACGATCTGGTATCGATCAGGCACATACGCAAAGAGGGGAGGCTTTGTCCGGGCCTGGCGCTCCAGCAGGGGCTTTCTCAACTCATCGGGGAAAGGAACAGCCGTAGCCGCTTCTTCGATGAGAAGACTGGACTCCTCCCCGCCAAACTTGTTGATTTGCAGAACATCAGAAGATGCCCAGAGGATATCCCCATCCGGCGAAATGGTGTAGGAATAAGCCCGCGCGTATGTATTGTCAAGGAAAAAATCCTCGCCTTTCTGAATCCCCGGAAAAAACTCGCTTATCTCATAGGATGCCAGGCGGCAAAGCTCTTTTCCGTCAGCAGAACGATAAATCAGGGCTGTCACCATCTCATCCGCCAAAATCTGACTCCCGACAAACCTTCCGTCACTAAAGATAGCCGGGTGGTCAACCAAGACCTCTTGTGCATAAGGACGTTTTTTCAAAAACTTCCCGCTGTTGTCAAAAAGGGAAAGTCCGATGGAATCCACAGCGAGGATGCTGTCTTTCACGGCACGGATTCCGGTAAGGTGGAAGAATTTTCCTTCCTCCTCACCTGTTCCAGCAAAAGTAAAGAGGAGTTTTCCTTCCTTGTCATACTTCTTTATATGGTAATTGATGTAATCAAACGCATAGATTGATGAGCTTTCATCCACCGTGATGTCCCGAATGCCGACATAGGACTCCCCTTCTTCACTCCTCGTCCGCTCCAGGATAACTTTGGGAATGATGGCCCCGGCTTTCTCACGAGAGGGGTTGAGAAGACCTTTCGGATGAATCCCCACACTAGAACCAAAAATGACAAAAACAGAAATAATGGCTTTAAGAGCCTTCATTTTAGTAATCCTCTTTCTCAAGTATATTTCATTATCCATAAAAACTAAACTGAGTATTCTGTTTTTATCATCATGAATCGATTATCCTCAGAATGAATTTCATAAATAATATTCTATTGAAATCACAGAAAAGACATGATAAGTTTGGACAGAATTGCAATCATTTCATTTAGGCGAGGTCAATCATGGAATCTAAAACATTAAGTCGCCGCGCTTTTCTGCGCAAGAGTGCCGCTCTCGGAGTGTCAGCATATGCCGCAAAAGCCAGTGGCTTCGAGCGCATCAGGGCCGCTTCGAAGTCTGTGGCAAATCTATCACCCGAGGAGGTCGCCAAAGACGAGTTTTTTTGGAGAGAGATCCAATTGGGTTTCAAGCTAGACCGCGGGTTGATTAATCTCAACAATGGATTTACCTGCCCAACACCCCGGGTGGTGCTGGAATCGGTCTGGCGCTACATGGAGATCATTAACATGCTTCCCGTTCACTATCAGCGCCAAGTCCAACAAAATATCCAGACGGTTCGCCGACGAATGGCAACAGAATTCGGATGCGAACCCGAAGAACTGGCACTGACACGCGGCGCCAGCGAGTCGCTTCAGATCGCACAGAACGGAATCGACCTAGAAGCCGGTGACGAAGTGATCACAACCGAGCAAGATTACCCACGCATGTTGACGACGTGGGATCAGCGAAGGCGGCGCGATGGGATCAAAGTGACCCGTTTCCAGTTTCCTGTACCGACTACAGGGGACGATCTTTATCAACGATTCGAGAATGCCATCTCACCACGGACAAAGGTATTCCATTTCTGTCACATCACCAACTTAACGGCCCAG
>CP070750.1:2532475-2676074 GCA_020348385.1 Candidatus Aminicenantota bacterium
CTCTTCTCTGCTGGTACATGTACCAATACTATGGCGATAAATCCCTCCTCGAATCCCAATATGATGGGGTGAAAGATTATGTGGAATTTCTGCGATCCCAGGCCAAGAATGATCTATTGGATTACAGTTATTACGGCGATTGGGTCGCCATAGAAAAAACTCCGGGAGATTTTGTGTCGTCGTTTTATTATTACTATGATGTTGTGATTTTGATGAAGATGGCGGAAACCCTGGGTTATGATGCAGAGATCAAGACCTACAAGACACTGGCAGAAAAAATTAAAACCGCTTTCCACAAAAAATACTTTGACACAAAATCCGAAACATATGCCAACGGAACCCAAACCGCCAACCTTCTGCCTCTTTATCTGGATATCGTTCCCGAAGAAGCCATCGGCTCGGTTTTCGGGAATCTGCGGAGTGACATCCTGTACAAAAACAACACCCACCTGACAACCGGTATCATCGGAACCAAATATCTTATGGAGGTGCTTGCCAAATTCCATTCCAACGACTTGGCCTATGAATTGGCCACCCAAACCAGCTATCCCAGCTGGGGATACATGATCGTCAACGGCGCCACGACGCTTTGGGAACTCTGGCAGTACAAAACAGGACCGTCCATGAATTCGCACAATCATCCGATGTTAGGGAGTGTGGGGGCTTGGTTGTACCGAGCCCTGGCTGGTATTACCCAGCAGGAAGGATCTTCAGGGTTCCAAGACATTTTGATCCAACCCCAAATGGTCCGCGACCTGCGTTATGTCGCTGGTACGATTTACACCCCTCGCGGGATGGTCACCAGTGCCTGGAAAAAAGCGGATCGGCTCATTTCTCTGGATGTGGCCATTCCGGTTAATGCCCAAGCAGAGATTCATCTTCCCAAGTTCGGATGGGAAAGTGTCACGCTCAAAGAAAACGACAAACAGATTTATGACGGACAAAAATTTCTAACCGGGGAACAGGGCATCCAGATGGTCGAAGAAACCCAAACCGAGGTCATAGTTAAAATCGGATCTGGCCGGTATCATTTTCAGCTGATCGGAGAATGATCTTATTCGCCAATGCTGCCGGATTTCTGATCGTTTTTTCTTTGCAAAACTCGCAAGGAAGCAAAGAAAAACCAAAAAACCGAAGCCAATAAAAATATCCCTTTGTAGTTTTTTTCACTGATCCTTCCCAAAAAGTATATCAATGGTGCAGCCAGGCAGCAGAGGAGGCTGATGCAAGCAAGGGATGATAGAACTATCTTCCACATTATATCGTCTCCTTCGCAAATCCTGGTTTGACGTCTTGCTTTTTCCGTATCACATGGAGCAGAACATAGGCAACTAGTGCCAAGATGTATCCCGGGAGCCAACGAAAAAAAAGGTGAATCGGCAAGAAATAACAAACCAACAGTGTTCCTGCCCATACGATCAACGCTCTCCCATTGAAAAGCTTCTTATTTTTTCCCGTCTGGTATTGTTCGATCTTGAATAGCGGGAAAAGCCAGTGTTCGGCGATCACGATGGCCCCGACAGGCATCAAAATCAGGCCATATATCGCCACATAATCCAAAAGCTTCACGAAAAAGACAGGGAAACATGAGAGGATGGTTGTCAAAAGTCCTGCAGACAGGGTGACCTTCCAGCGGGGCCAGTTGGGTGTTATGACCTGCAGAGCGAGACCTGCCCTGTACAACGTGGGGTTCGCTGTGGTCCAACCTGCGATGAAGACTCCAGCGGCACCAGCCAGCCCTGCAGCTTCGAAAGCCATCAAGCCTGGATGCATCTCACGCCCGATGGCTGCAACCATAATTCCCGAACAGATCCAAGCGAGAAAATGACCCAAGTACATTCCGAAAGCAGAATACAGCCCGTAGAGCCACCTCTTTGCATAACGAAAAAGGGCCATATCCGAAAGTCCGATGTGCATGGCGAGATTGCAGAACCAAGCAAAAAACAGGACGTGCGCAAGATGGAATTTCTCCTGACCATCAGCTGCAACTCCGTTCCAAATCTTGGTTTTTGCCACGGTAAAAAAATTATCAAAATTGGCATGGACTCCCAGTCGTGGAAGAAGAGCTAGAGCTCCTGCGATGAATAGAATGAAAATCCATGGTGAGCACACTTGAGCAAACCGGCTCAACTTCTCGAATCCCAGCACTGCTAGAATAGTAAAAATGATGCCGATGGCCAGGGTCAAACAGATCCACCCAAAGCTGCTGGGCAAAACATCATCCAAGGATGGGATTGCGATCCCGAAAGCGAGCCCAAGAGCGGTGGCAGAAACGGCTATCATGGCTCCAGCCAGTATGCAATACAGAATGGCATTGGCAAGGTTATAGATAAGGTTGAGCCCAGGCCCGGCAATTTTCCTCAAATACCAGTACAAGGTAAGGCGGGTCCGGGTAGCGATTGGAGCACAGATGAATGTCCAAGACAGGACGGCCAACAGATTTCCTAGAATCAAGCCAAGGAACAAATCATACAGGCTTACGCCGTGGAGAACAAAAAAGGCCCCGATCACAAATTCTGTGGCTGCTACATGTTCGCCAGCAAAAAGCCCTGCAAAACGGGCTCCGGTTTGCAATTTATCCGAAGAGACAGGTTCGCGATCGAATTCATACAGGTGGTCCATTCGATCGGTTATTCGCGAAAACGAAATGGCCATGCTGATGTCTTCTATGAACCTGAAGTAATATACATCATGATATGGTGATTCACAAGATTTAAATCCGCTTGACTTTTAGGACAAAGGTTTAGCAAGATAAGCAACAAGCTATATTGGCAAAATTTGGATCAGCCATGCCCAAAGAAACGATGACACCAAAAGAACGATGGTTGGCCGTCCTGTCTAGGAATAAGCCAGACAGGATCCCTATGGACTACTGGGCCACGCCGGAGACGACAGCCATGCTCATGAAACATCTCGGCTGTTCTACCGAACTGGAGATGTTCCGCAAACTCCACATAGATATGGCTTTCAAAGTAAAGCCGGAATATATCGGCCCCCCTATGCCAAGAAATTATGATGTGTTTGGACGGGGATACAAACAGATAGATTATGGGATTGGTACATACGATGAATGTGTTTTTCATCCCCTCGCCCCGTTTGAATCCGTCTCAGACGTGATATGCCATTACGATTGGCCAAATCCAGACTGGTGGGATTATCGTTCGATTAGCGCACAGATCGTCGATAAAGAGGACTATCCGATCTTGGGAGGACATTTTGAGCCCTTTCTTATCTACAAAGATCTGCGAGGACAAGAAACAGCCTTCATGGACCTTGTCCATAATCCCGAACTGGTTCACTTTTGTCTGGATAAACTCTTCGAACTCGGTTTTACAGAGATTCAACGCCTGTTTGAACAAATCCCCGGCAAAGTGATGCTGACATATGTGGCAGAAGATTTGGGTGCACAGGATGACCTCATGATATCCCCTGCACACATCCGGGAATTTCTCCTCCCAAAGATGAAACAGGTCATCGATTTCGTCCATAGCCAAGGTGCCTTTGTTTTTCATCACAATGACGGAAGCATTCGACGGATATTGCCTGATATGATCACGGCTGGAATTGACATCCTCAATCCCATCCAGTGGCGCGCAGAAAATATGGACCGCAAGAAGTTAAAGGCAGATTTTGGCAATGACGTTGTATTCCATGGGGCCGTTGACAATCAACAAACATTGCCATTCGGCAGCGTAGAGGAAATCCAACAAGAAGTATTGGAAAACATCAGCATTCTTGGCACCGGCGGGGGATACATCCTCGCGCCCTGTCATAATATCCAACCTATCACTCCGATCGAAAATATCCTGGCCATGTACGAGACAGGGTATAAAAACGGTTGGACATAACTCTGCACTCATCATACTCCCTGTTAAAAGATTGACCCCCCCTAAAGATTTCATTATAATCGGACCATCATGAAATGGGCTTATATAGAAGATATAGCAGATTTTAAAGACCAGGAAGTCGAATTAAGAGGGTGGGTTTACAACAAACGATCCGGCGGAAAGATCCGGTTCCTTCTGATCAGAGATGGGACTGGTATGATCCAGGGAACTATCTACAGCGAGGATAAAGACCACCCGCTTTTCCAAGCGTTCGACCAACTCACCCAGGAATCCTCTCTCATTGTCCGCGGCGTCGTGAAAGAAGACAAAAGAGCTCCCGGAGGATTTGAGTTGGGAATAACAGATATGGAGATCATCCAAACTGCGCAAGAATACCCTATCACTCCTAAAGAACATGGGATCCCCTTCTTGATGGAACACCGCCATCTCTGGCTGCGCTCGCAAAAACAACGAGCCATTCTTCAGATAAGGGCCGAACTCACCAAAGCGATCCGCGACTTTTTCGATAACAGGGGATTTAGAAACTTGGACACGCCTATCCTGACACCCAGTGCCTGCGAGGGTACGACGACCCTTTTCGAGACCGAATACTTCGACCAAAAAGCCTATTTAAGCCAGAGCGGGCAGCTTTATAACGAAGCTACGGCCATGGCGTTCGGTAAAGTCTATTGCTTTGGACCGACCTTCCGGGCTGAAAAATCCAAAACAAGAAAACATTTGATCGAGTTCTGGATGGTCGAACCAGAAGTGGCTTTTGCCAACCTTCAAGATATCACAGACCTTGCCGAAGACTTGATCGTTTCTATCGTTGCTCGGATCCTGGAAACAAGAAAAACTGAACTCGATATTCTGGAGAGAGAGACCTCACCCCTCGAACGGGTAAAAAAGCCCTTTCACCGGATGAAATACGGAGAAATTCTTCCCGATCTTAAAAAAAAGGGATCAAAAATTGACTGGGGAGATGATTTCGGAGCGCCTGAAGAAACCATCCTCTCTGAGATCTACGACTCTCCGGTCTGCATCACCCATTTTCCGGCCAAGATAAAGGCCTTTTATATGCAACCGGATGAGGAAAATCCCGATGAGGTCTTGGGAGTAGACGTTTTTGCATCCGAAGGATATGGGGAGCTGATCGGTGGAGGCCAGAGAATCCATGACCTTGGTTTGCTGGAAAAACGAGTGAAAGAACATAAACTGCCGCGTGATGCCTATGAATGGTACTTGGATCTTCGGAAATATGGCTCTGTCCCCCATTCAGGGTTTGGCTTGGGCCTGGAGAGGACCCTATCTTGGATCTGCAAGATAAAGCACATTCGTGAAGCTATCCCGTTCCCCCGTCTGCTTTACAAAATCTATCCCTGATTCCTTACACTCCTTGTCTTCGTGTTTTCTAAAGAATTTCGAAAATCCTTTCAGTTTTCTTCCATAATCACTTTTGTATAGCAAGCTGAATATGAGGTCATCCGAAAGCGAGCGGGCATGGCACCTTTCGGATTCTCCCCGGTGAAACAAGAGGAGGAAAATCAACCGGCCAACGTTTCAGCCGGCAAAACGAGTCCGCCATCATAATTTTTAAAACACTTGCCACTTTACTCTTTCATGCCGGGAAACTACAATGAAGAGAAAATGAAAAGGGTCGCACTGGTCAGTTTGGGATGTGCAAAAAACCTCGTGGACAGCGAAGTCATGCTCGGTATTTTGGAGAAACAACAATATGACTTGGTTCCGGAAATAGAAATGGCTGATGTCATCGTCATCAACACATGTGGTTTTATTCATCCAGCCCGTCAAGAAGCTCGCGATGTCATCAGAAAAGCGATTCTGGAAAAAACCAGAACAAAAAGCAAAAAAATTATTGTTGCCGGATGTTTCGTACAGAGAAGCCAAGATAGTCTTCGGAAAGCATTCCCGGAGGTGGATGCATGGACTGGTGTGACAGACTTTGATAAAATCGGGCAAATTATCGAAGGGAAATCCTACAAAAACGCCAAAAATTGCTTTTTGTATGATCACACCTCTCCCCGATTGCTTTCCACACCGCCTGCTTGGGCCTATGTCAAAATCTCCGAAGGATGCTCGAAAAGTTGTTCATTTTGTGCCATTCCGTTGATCAAAGGGCCCTATCGATCCCGGAACATTCCTTCCGTCGCCGAAGAGGCCAGAAAGCTTGTGTCGAAAGGCATACGGGAAATCAACCTTGTTTCACAAGATACCACGTTTTATGGAAAGGACCTCCGATTAAAAGATGGATTAGTGCTTTTACTAAAAGAGCTTTTGAATATCGATGATCTCGGATGGATTCGTATCCTGTACAGCTATCCCGAAGAGATCACTGATTCTCTGTTGGAAATTATGTGCGAAGAAAAGATCTGTTCTTATTTGGATATTCCATTCCAACATTCCCATCCCTACATCACAAAACGCATGAAAAGAGGATTGGATGGGAAAAAATCATTAAAATTGCTGAAGCGCATAAGGAAAAAAAATCCGGATATCGTCATCAGGACATCTTTGGTTGTAGGATTTCCGGGAGAAGGCAAACAAGAATTCAGGGATTTAAAAAGCTTTGTCGCACAAGCCCGTTTTGATCACCTTGGTGTTTTCATCTATTCGCCTGAGGAAGGAACATCCTGCTATGAACTGGGAGACCCAGTGAAAGAAAGTGTCAAGATGAGACGAAAGGAAGATATCATGGATATTCAATCCGTAATATCCTATGAGAACAATAGAAAATATATTGGCCTTTCCATCGAGGCCCTTATCGAAGGGACGCTAAAGGAAGATGAAAGTTTGATGGTGGGCAGAGGGCAATTCCAAGCGCCTGAAGTGGATGGAATCATATTCATCTCCACCGAGGAGAGGAAGACAATCCTTTTCAACTCAATCCAAAAAGTTGAAATCACGGGTCGGGATGTATATGATTTATACGGAAACATAAACCGATGAAATTATTCTCAAAAATTACGGCAACATTTTTTGGCCTGGGATATTTTCCCATAGCCCCAGGAACACTAACAAGTGCAATCATTGTCCTTCTTTACAAATTTTTTCTTCATAGGCTGAGCTGGCCTCTCTATCTTTCTGTATTCTTCGTGATTTTTGCCCTGGGTCTATTTGTATCAGATCTCTATTCCCGGATGCTAAAAAAGGAGGACCCACGCATGATCGTCATCGATGAAGCGACTGGACAGTTCATAGCCTTGTTCCTTCTCAGCCCAAAGTGGATTCTCTGTGGGGCATGTTTTTTCCTTTTCAGGTTTTTTGATATCGTCAAGCCCTTTCCGATCAGAAGAATTGAAAAATTTCCCAGAGGTTTCGGTATCATGCTCGACGATATCGCCGCTGCGATCTTTGCAGGGATCCTGATCAACCTTTTCTTGTTGTTAACATGAAACCCGCAAGAGATAGGAAGGTCGAGATCCTTGCAGTAGGCTCTGAGATGCTTACTCCTCACTTTCAGGATACAAATTCTCTTTATTTAACAAAACGGTTGAATGACTTGGGGCTAGATGTCCATTTCAAAACCATCGTCGGGGACCATTGGGATGATCTCAGCCTAGCATTCAAACAGGCTCTTGATCGAGCGGACCTCGTGATAGCAACGGGAGGACTTGGACCGACTAAAGATGATAGGACCCGAGAAGTGTTAGCTTCTGTTTTGGAACAGGAACTTGTTTTCAGAGACGACCTGCTGAAAACAATCGAAAAAAGATTTGCAAGACGGCGAATGAAAATGCCTGAGGTTAACAAAAAACAGGCCTACGTCATCGAGGGTTCTGTCGTCCTCGAAAACAAAAAAGGCACAGCTCCAGGATTATGGCTCGAGGCTGACTCGAATATTGTCCTTCTTCTTCCTGGCCCTCCATACGAGATGGAGCACATGTTCGAAAACTACGTTTGGCCTCGTATGCAAGCTTTCAAAAAAAAATATGTCCATCGCCGGGTAATAAAGACGGCCGGGCTCACTGAATCCAGGATTGAGACTTTACTGATGAATCTATATCCCAAAATACCAGATGTCCAACTCACCACCCTGGCTCGTCCCGGCCAGATCGCTATTCATCTCAAGAGCACCTCCGATAAAAGCCTCCTCCAAGCAACGCAAAAAGTCGAGCAGGCATCCAAGCTTGTCTGCGACATCCTGAAAGAGGGAGTTTTCTCGACAGAAGGAGAAGAACTCGAGGAAGTCGTGGGCAAATATCTTCAGAAAAGGCGGCAAACGCTGGCCTTGGCTGAATCATGCACAGGGGGTTTTCTTGGCCATCGCATCACCAATGTGCCGGGAAGTTCAAGCTATTTCCTCCAGGGTGTTCTGGCCTATAGCAATCAAGCAAAGACAGATTTATTGGACGTCTCCTCAGAGACAATCGAAAAGTTTGGGGCTGTAAGTCCGCAAGTCGCGAAGGCAATGGCAGCGGGCATTAGAAAAAGAGCAAAGGCGACTTTCGGATTATCCATCACAGGAATTGCAGGTCCTGACGGAGGGACAACAGAAAAACCAGTGGGCCTAGTCTATACAGCGCTCGGTCACAACCAAGATGTCCTCGTTAAAAAAAACCTTTTTTTAGGTGACCGGAATGCGATAAAATTCCAAGCGAGCCAGAAGGCTTTGGATATGCTCCGTCGACATCTTTTAGGCAAGAGCAAACCATGAGAACATTTGTTGCTATCGAGCTTGATGATAGAATCAAGAACACTCTTTCCGCACTCATCCAAAAATTGGACTTGGGGGGCAAAAACGTCAGATGGGTCAAACCTCAGGGCATGCATCTAACACTCAAATTTTTTGGTGAAGTTTCTGAGGACAGAACTGCAGAAATAAAATCTGTGTTGGAAAGTATCGCCAAAGATTATTCGCGATTCTCTCTCAGCCTCAAGGGAACGGGAACTTTTCCTCAAGGAGCACAGATTCCCCGCGTTATATGGATCGGGATCGAAAAAAATGAGGCCTTGCAGGAGATTCAAGCCAGGGTGGAAAACGAATTTCACAAAATCCGATTCCCAAAAGAAAAAAGAAAATACCATCCCCATTTGACGCTGGGTCGTGTCAAAGGACCACAAAATTTAGAAACAATTATGGAAACGCTTGCTATACACAAAGAGATCGAGTTTGGGAAGATGACGGTGAACAAGATGACCCTTTTCAAGAGTACGCTTAAACCCTCAGGCGCTGAATACACCATTCTATCGGAGTTTTTTCTAGAATGAAGGTACTGTTTGCCATTTTATCCTATCTTTTTGGAGCCTTTCCCACAGGGTACATCCTGTATTACCTCTGCGAGAAAAAGGATATCCGTGCGTACGGAAGCCAGAGCATCGGCGCCACAAACATGCTCAGGCTGAAAGGCTGGCTTTTTGCCTTGCCTGTGATTTTCATGGATATCCTAAAGGGATTTTTACCCGTGTTTCTCGCTTTAAAGCTCTTTCCTGACAAAAGATTCGCTCTTCTCTGTGGATTTCTTGCTGTGCTGGGCCACTGTTTCCCGATCTACATCAAACTCAAGGGCGGAAAAGGAGTGGCCACAGCTGTAGGGGTGTATTTGGCCTTGGCGTTACTCCCCCTTTTTATAGGAATCGGGGTATTTTTAATAATCATAGCTCTAACACGTTATGTCTCATTGGGTTCCATTTTAGCAATGTTGAGCATGCCATTCTCGATTTATTTTGTTCAAGGCAACCAGGATAATGCCATTTTAAGCATCGCTATTTTCCTTCTAATCGTTATAAAACATGGAGGAAACGTTCGTCGCCTCATAGATGGGAATGAAAGAAAATTGGGGGAAAAAGAGTGAAAAAGGTTTGCATTGTCGGAGGAGGCTCCTGGGGAAGCGCCATGGCTATCCATCTAGGAAAGTTGCATGTCGATACAAAACTCTGGATAAGAGAAAATGAGATTTATGAAGAGATAGTCTGCACCGGAGAAAACAAGACGTTCCTTCCGGAAGTGGCATTCCCTTCTTCGGTTTCTTTTTATCTTGATTTAAAGGAAGCCCTCAAAGATACAGAATTTATTTTTATTGCCGTTCCATCAGGATTTTGTCGGAACATGTACGAACAAATGGCCCCTTATCTCACCCCTGATCAATTCATCGTTAGCTTAACCAAAGGGATAGAAGAAAAATCTCTAAAGAGAATGAGTGAAGTCATGTATGAGGTTTTCCCCCCAGCTTCTCGAACGCGTATCGCTGTTCTATCGGGACCAAGTTTTGCGCGAGAAGTGGCAGAATCTCACCCCACGGCTGTGGTTATATCAGCGAATAACCTTGAAATGGCAAAAAAAATACAGACTCTTGTCTCCAGTTTGTATTTCAGAGCCTACAGCTCCGATGATATCATAGGGGTGGAACTAGCCGGTGCCTGCAAAAATGTCATTGCGATCGCGACGGGTATCTCTGACAGTTTCGGATTCGGAAGCAATTCCATGGCGGGATTGGTAACCAGAGGATTGGCAGAAATGACAAGGCTAGGGGTTAAACTTGGTGCTCGACAGGAAACCTATGCAGGACTTGCAGGTATCGGTGACCTTGTTCTCACCTGCACTGGAAAGCTGAGTCGCAATCGGTATGTGGGGAGTGAATTGGGGAGGGGAAAAACGCTGGAAGAAATTATCTCGGGGACAAAAATGATCGCCGAGGGAATAACAACGACACAGTCGGTGCACCAATTGGCTCAAAGAGAGAATGTGGAAACACCGATCTGCGAGCAAGTTTATTCTGTGCTCTACGAGGGGAAAAATCCAACTGATGCTTTCCGGGATTTGATGTCGAGGGAATTAAAGGATGAATACAAAACCTAAGAGGAGAAATCGAATGAAATTTAAAATACCTGTGATCTTGTTCATCTGTTTTAGCTTGATTGTTTGCGCTTCGAGCCAAAAACGGCTTGAAAAGCAGAGGGCAAAGGATCCTCAGTACCAATATAATGTGGGATTGGTCTACCTCCAGAACGACAGGTATGATGATGCCGTCGTTTACCTGAATAAATCCCTTGCCCTTAAGCCAGACTTTGACCTGGCTTTGAATGCCCTTGGCATCATCTATTTCATACAGGGGGAATTCCAAAAAGCCATGGATTATCTTGAGAGATGTCTCACGTTGAATCCTGAATTCACGGAAGCCCGCAACTATCTCGGTTCCGTGTACCAAGAATTGGGCCATTTGGATAAAGCAGAAGCTGAATTCAAGAAGGCCATTGCTGATGAGACTTACCGCTCGAGAGAACTCCCCCATTATAATTTGGCCAGATTGTATCTGACAAAAGGAAAAGATGAAGAGGCTCTAAAGCTGGTGAACTCGGCCTTAGAATTAAACGACCGGATGGTTATGGCCCTTAACCTTAAGGGAGTTTTGCTTGAAAGAGATGGAAAACTTAAGGATGCGATCTACAGCTACGAAACGGCATTAAACATTGCTCCTGGGGACATCAATCTTAGCTACAACCTGGCAGTGGCCTATTTCAAGAGCGACCGGAGAGCAGAAGCTAAAGCTCTTTTTGAAAAGATTCACCCCAACGTTACGGACGAAGAAATAAAAGGCAAAATCGACGAATACCTCAAAGTTTTAAGGTAGCCTGGCCGACCCACCCCACCCTAAAGATGTTGTTGATTCGTGCGGTTGCCGTTCAACGGCACTGATTAGGTGCCCTCTTGCCAGGCTGATAGATAATCCTTTTGTTCTTTTGTCAATTTATCTATACGGATCCCCATCGATTTCAACTTCATGCCAGCTATCTTTTCATCAATCGTGGATGGGACGGGATAAACCGTCTTATGCAGTTTTTTGCTATGTTGGCAAAGATATTGAGCGCTCAGTGCCTGATTGGCAAAACTCATATCCATCACAACCGCAGGATGCCCCTCAGCGGCTGCAAGGTTGATAAGCCTCCCCTCTCCCAGAAGGAATATTTTCTTCCCGTTCTTCAGTGTGTATTCATCGACAAATTCCCTGATCGCTCTCTTTTTTTTGCTCAAATTCTTGATTGCAGGAATGTCGATTTCCACATTAAAATGGCCTGAATTGGCCACGATGGCACCATCTTTCATCTTGGAAAAATGCTCCCTAGTGATCACACTTTTATCTCCCGTTACGGTGACAAAAACATCGCCGGTTTTTGCTGCCTCGTTCAAAGACATCACTTGATATCCATCCATGACAGCCTCAAGAGCGCGCAGAGGATCAACTTCACAAACGATCACTTTTGCACCCGAGCCGCTTGCTCTCATGGCAACACCACGACCGCACCATCCATACCCAACAACAACAAAATTCAATCCAGCTATCAAAATATTCGTTGCTCTCAATATCCCATCAATCGTGCTCTGGCCGGTTCCATATCGATTATCAAACAGATGTTTCGTCTTCGCATCGTTCACAGCGATGATAGGATAATGAAGAACCTTTGCTTTTGCCATGCTTTTTAGCCGGATCACACCTGTTGTGGTCTCTTCTGTACCTCCGAGGATTTCGGGAAGCAGTTCTTTCCGCTTGGAATGTATGGCACAGACGAGGTCTGCTCCATCGTCCATCGTGATATGAGGAGAGTGATCCAAACTCTGATTGATGTGTTTGTAATAGGTTTTGCTGTCTTCTCCCTTGATCGCAAACACAGGAATTCCATAATGTTTCACAAGGGCGGCTGCCACATCGTCCTGAGTGCTCAAGGGATTGGACGCTGTCAGCCTCACGTCCGCCCCGCCCAGTTTGAGAACCTCCATCAAATTGCCCGTTTCACTGGTGACATGAAGACAGGCCGACATTCTGATTCCTTTAAGGGGTTTTTCCCTTTTGAACCTTTGTTTAATATTCCCAAGAACTGGCATAAATCTTCCTGCCCATTCTATCCGAAGCTTTCCCTTTTTCGCCAAATCCAGATCTTTCACATCATAATCCAATTTATCCTCCTTAGACTAGAGTCCGACCTCGCCTTTCAAAATGCCTGCCTTATCCTCTTTTTCCCAGGTGAATTCTTTCTCGCTGCGACCAAAATGTCCATAACAGGACGTTTTATGGTAGATCGGCCTGAGGAGATCGAGAGAAAGAATCATTTTTTTGGGGGTCAATTCAAAATGAGAACGAATCAAGTCTTTGATCCTGTCCTCCGGAATTTTCGCCGTTCCGAATGAATCGACCATTATGGATACGGGTTGGGCAACGCCGATGGCATAGGCAATCTGAACCTCCAACTTATCCGCAATCCCTGCAGAGACTAGGTTTTTAGCGATATAGCGGGCCATGTATGACCCAGACCTATCGACTTTGGAAGGATCTTTTCCCGAAAAACAGCCTCCCCCATGGCTCCCCACACCACCATAGGTATCCACGATGATTTTGCGACCTGTAAGCCCCGTGTCTGCCAGCGGGCCTCCTTGCTCAAACCGGCCGGTCTCATTGATGAAAATTTTGGTGTTATCATCCAGCATCTCAGGAGGGATGACCTCTTTCACAACAACATTCTTGATATCCTCCCGTAAGTCACTCATCTGGATTCCGGGGTGATGTTGCGCTGCAATAACCACAGCATCAATTCTCCTGGGAATATTTCCTTCATACTCGATAGTAACCTGCGATTTGCCATCCGGCCTCAAGTACTCCAGCACGCTTTCTTTCCGAACTTGAGCAAGTCGACTGACTAATTTATGGGCCATCATAATAGGCATGGGCATCAATTCTTCTGTCTCACGGCACGCATAACCGAACATGAGTCCCTGATCTCCTGCTCCTTGTTCATGGTCACTTGTCTCATCCACTCCTCTGGCAATATCGGGAGATTGTTCGTGAATGGACGAAACTACCGCACATGTTTCAAAGTCAAAACCATACCGTGCATCAGTATAGCCTAGTCTTCGGACTGTATCCCTCACGATTTTCTGGAATTCACAATATCCATTGCTAGAAATTTCTCCCGCGATGAAAACCAGTCCTGTGGTCACGAGTGTTTCACAAGCAACTCTGCTTTGAGGATCCTGACCGATCAAATCATCCAGTATTGAGTCAGAGATTTGGTCACAAATTTTATCCGGATGTCCTTCTGTCACGGATTCAGATGTAAAAAAATGCTTTCCTTGCTTGCTCACAGGTAACCTCCTTACGTGAGGATCGCTTCAGGAAGAAAAGCATAATAATTAACATAAAAATGGGCTATTTTCAATTTCTTTATTCATCACATCAGCTCGAACCTCCATCATTTCTGACTCGGGAATCGCTCGGAACTCAGAAAGACCAAAAAGGAACAGTATTTGAATTTGAATTCTTGTTTGTGTTATTTTTATGATTCCCCGGTTTTCTCTGGTTCAAAAAGATGTATAGGATGATGAAAGCTTCTCTTGCTCTCATTTTTATTCTTTTTCTTGTGCTTTCAAGCTGGGCAGGGAAGCAAGCCAAGGAACTTCCGTTTCCGGTAAAACAGATCACACTAAAAAATGGTTTAAGGGTAATTCTTTCTGAAGATTATTCTATGCCAATCGTTTCCGTCGCTGTGGCTTACAAAGTTGGGTCCATCAACGAGGAACCCGGAAAAACCGGATTAGCTCATCTTTTGCAAAATTTGATGTTTCAGGGATCCAGAAATGTAGGCCAGATGCAGCATTACAGTTTCATCCAGAAGATCGGGGGAACTCTCAATGCCATCACAACGGATGACAAGACTATTTTTTATCAAACCGTTCCCTCGAACCAACTGGCGCTTGTGTTATGGTTGGAATCCGATAGGATGAAAACCCTCAATATCAATCCGTCTAATGTGGGAAACATCAAGAACCAGCTCATCGAAGACATCCAGCTGCAAACAGAATCCGATCCCTATCTAATAAATTCATGGGAATTCGATCGGCTACTATTTTCAAGTTTCGCCTATAGCCATCCCGTCCTCGGGACGATATCAGACATCAGTAAAATTTCAACGGAGGACGTTCTGGATTTTTTCACGACTTATTATTCGCCGAATAATGCGGTCCTGACAATCGTAGGACACATCGATGAACATAAGGTTATCCAGCATGTCCAAAGATATTTTTCGACCATCCCGATGAAAGCCGCTCCTCCTCCGCTTGATTTGGGAGAATTGCCGAAGATAGAGAGTGTCGATCTCACGGTAGAAAATCAGATGGCTTCTTCGCCGGGGTTTTACTTAGGTTACCAACTGGCTCCTCTTTATACGGATGACCACTATCGTCTTGCAATAACGGAATACGCTTTGCTGAAAGGCCGTACGTCCCGGATATTCAAGAGGATTTTTGAAAAGGATAAAACAGCAATTTCTATGAGTGGCGGAATAGAAACAAGAAACGATCAATCTGTTCTCAAGATATTTGTGAGAGCCAATAACGAAATCACAAACGAACGCAACCAGCGTGCTGTGCTTGCAGAAATTAACAAATTCAAAACAGATTATATTTCTGACGAGGAGTTGTACAAAACAAAAAATATGTTCAAAATGAATTATCTCAGGCAATTCGCGACCGTTCTCGATAAGGCTATTTTTCTTACGGAAGAACTATTGGATAGAGGAAGTTTCAACCAGTGGATGGATGAACTGAACAAATATCTTACCGTCTCCCATTATGATGTGAGCCGTGTAGCTAACATTTATTTTAAAGAAGATAAGATATTAATTAAAATCAAAACAAAATGAGAATCAAACCAAGATTGGGATCCCTTCATGTGCTTTTTTTATCTTTTTTCGCCCTTTTTCTTATACAAACCCTTCCTCTAGGCTCACAGGAAAGATTCCGGAGGTCTCCTCCTTTGCCTGAACCGGTTCCCGAATTATCCCTTCCCTTAGTAGAAACCCATACCCTAACCAATGGCCTGGGGATTGCCATCGTCCGCAAACAAGATCAACCTGTCATCAGCATGAGATTGATCATCATGGCTGGAGAAAGCGTATCCCCTGATCACTTACCTGGAATCGCTACACTGTGCGCAAGAATGATCACCAAGGGTTCGATGAATCTACGCGCAGAGGAGATCGAAGAAAAAATCGAGTCCATCGGAGGCAATATCTCGGTTGAAACCCATCCGGATTACACCGAATTCATTTTTTCCTTTCTCGAAGAATACTTGGAAGATGCTATGCGACTATTGGGTGAGACCCTCCTTCGTCCCACTTTTCCGCGGCTCGAAATCGGTAACATCCAGAGATCGATGTTTTATGACCTGGCCATTCAAAACAACAATCCAGAATTTATTGCCAGAAGACTGTTGTATCAGGTTTTATTCGAGTCGCATCCCTATAGAAAAATCACATTCGACCAGGGGGGGATCAAAAATTTGAGCCGGAAGGACATCGTTTCATTTTATTCCCGGTATTATCGCCCTAACAATGCCAAGCTTGTTTTGATCGGAAACCTAAGTCTTGAAATTGCCTCAAGGACGGCGAGCCGTTATTTGAGCCCATGGGAAAAACGAGAAGTGGAGCCTCCCTCTGTTCCGCTGCTGAATCCACGGGATAAAATGAAGGTGTGTTTTGTCGATCTCCCTCACGCAAAAGATACTACCATTTACCTAGGCAATATCATTTTTCCTATCACGAGCCAGGATTATTTCCCGTTTACCGTTTTTAACCAAGTCATCGGAGGAACCCCCAACAGCAGGTTGTTTATGCACCTTCGAGAGTCCAAAGCCTATGCCTACTACGCTTTCAGCGAAATGTGGTTTTTCAGAAGTTGTGGCATCTTTTTGATAAGAGCAAAAGTATTGACTGAATTCAGCTATGATGCCATTCAAGGAATTTTACAAGAAATAAACAATTTGAGATATGTCCCTATCCCAAGCCAAGAAATCGAACAGGCTAAGTCTTATCTGATCGGAAATTTCCCGTTGAAAATGGAAACATATGATGACCTCTCAGGAAAACTATCAGAAATTCAAGCTTTTGGCCTGGGCAGGGATCATTGGGAAAGGTACTATTCGAATATCATACATATAAATTCAGGAGCGGTATCTCAAATGGGGCAAAAATATTCCCTTCATACTCCTGTTATCGTTATCGTCGGAAATAAAGAAATCATGGAATATCTGAAAGAATTTGCACTTGTTGGTGTGTACACTCCCGATGGAACATTGCGCTATGAAATAAAGAAAGGAGAGAAGTAATGAAACTCGTTGAATGCGTACCTAATTTTAGCGAAGGAAGAGATATTGAAAAGATCAACATCATCACAAAAGAAATCGAATCCGTTCCCCAAGTGAAGCTCCTCGATGTAGATCCTGGGGAGTCGACAAACAGGACCGTTGTCACTTTTATCGGGACTCCGGCAGGAGTCAAGGAAGCAGCTTTCCGAGCGATCAAAAAAGCATCTGAAGTGTTGGACATGAACAAACATCAGGGAGCACATAGCCGAATTGGTGCAACTGATGTCTGCCCGTTTGTTCCGGTCTCAGGGGTGACGATGGAAGACTGTGTCCAGATTGCCCACGAGGTAGCCAAAAGGGTTGCTGAGGAGTTGACGATTCCCGTTTTCTTGTATGAAGAGGCGGCTCAGAAACCGGAGAGAAAAAATCTAGCCAATATCCGAGTCGGCGAATACGAGGGATTGGCGGAAAGGCTGAAAGATCCCGAGTGGGCACCGGATTATGGAAAACCGATATTCAATCCCAAAACTGGAGCAACAAATATTGGCGCGCGAGAATTCCTGATCGCCTACAACATCAATCTCAACACACGAGACCGATCGCTCGCACGTCATATAGCATTCAATCTTCGGGAAAAAGGGAGAGCTAAAAGGGACAAAGAAGGGAAGATCATACGAGATGAAAACGGAAAATCCATAAAGATTCCTGGAAAATTCAAAGCGGTCAAAGCAGTGGGTTGGTATATCGAAGATTATGGCATTGCCCAGATATCCATCAATTTCACCAATTACAAAATTTCTCCGCCCCACCTGGTTTTCGACGAAGCCATAAAAGAAGCCGAATCCATCGGTCTCCGAGTGACGGGAAGCGAATTGGTAGGATTGATCCCCAAAGATGCCATGCTATTAGCAGGTCGACACTACCTGAAAAAGCAGGCTAAGAGTCCGGGTGTACCAGAAGAGGAACTGATAGATATCGCTGTGAAATCTTTGGGCCTGGAAGATGTTTCTCCGTTTGACCCGAAAAAAAAGATCATCGAATATCAGTTCCAAGAAGTAGAAGATCCTTTGATCGATAAAAACCTCCGTCAGTTTGCCAATGAATTATCTATGGATTCCCCGGCACCCGGAGGAGGAAGCACGGCCGCTTTGAGTGGGGCGCTCTCATCGGCCCTCACATCCATGGTATCCAATCTCACTATGGGAAAAAAAGAATATGAGAGTGTCCAAGGAAAAGCGATCGAACTTGCAATGACAGCTCAAGAACTCAAGGATGAATTCCTGAGAGCGGTGGATCTCGACACGGTGGCATTCAACAAGGTGATGGACACATTTCGGATGAAAAAAAAGACAGAAGAACAGAAAAAAGAAAGGGATGCGGCCATTCAGGAAGCGACCAAAGAGGCAACTCTCGTGCCCTTGGAAGTATTGGAAAAAAGCATAACGGCGCTGGAATTGGCAAAAGATATCGCCATGCATGGGAACAAAAACTCTATAAGCGATGCAGGAGTTGCGGGATTGACGGCCCAAACGGCTGCAGAAGGAGCCTACTACAACGTTATCATCAATCTGCCCGATATCCAAGATGAAAAATTTACGACCGATATCAAAGCCAAAGCAGTAACCTTGAAAAGCGAAGCCATTAAGATCAGTAACGAAATCAGAAAAATCGTGGAAGAGGAGCTAAAATAGTCTTGCTAGCAGTGACAAATCTGCTGATTGTTGGTCTTCCCCGCTCTGGCAAAACTACTCTGATTAAAAAAATACTCTTGGTTGATTCCATAGGCAAAAAAGCAATGGGATTTCTTACAGAAGAGGTTAGAGAGGGAGGGCAACGAATCGGCTTCCATCTCATAACAGTGCCGGAAGGGAGGATAGGCCTTTTGTCTCAGAAGGGACTCCCCTCCTCTCACTGTGTCGGTCGATATGGGGTAGACATAGACGTGTTGGAAGAGATGGGATGTCAAGTTATTCTTCAGGCCATGGATACTGAAAACATCATTCTTGTGGACGAGATCGGAAAAATGGAGCTTTTTTCGGACAAATTCCGAACAGCACTGATCGACGCCCTGAATTCTCCCCAGAAGGTTTTAGCTACCATCATGGAGCGTCCGAATGCCTTTGCCGATGGCATCAAAAAAAGATCCGATGTCAGGCTTCTTTATCTTACACGAGAAAAATTTGGGGATGTGTTCCAAGAAGTTTTGAACTGGCTGGACAAATGATACGGGTTTTGTCTATAATGCCATTTCTTCGACAGTTTGCCTTTGAGGGGAAGAATGTCTGAGTGGACGATTGAAGGGAGAAAACTGAAACTAGTCGAGGGCAACATTGTTACTCTCGATGTCGATGCTATTGTCAATGCTGCCAATAAATCACTGATATTAGGTGGAGGAGTCGCTGGCGCTATCCGTAAATTTGGGGGACCTTCAATCCAGGAAGAATGCAATGCCATCGGTCCGATAGAGGTGGGGGAAGCTGTCATAACGGGCGCAGGAAACCTGAAAGCCGATTACGTGATTCATGCGGTCGGGCCCGTCTACGGAGAGGGTAATGAAGATATCAAGCTGGCGAATGCCACATTGAACAGTCTCAAGATTGCCCATAAAAAGAGAATCAAAAGCATCGCTTTCCCGGCAATAAGCACAGGTATTTTTCATTTCCCGATCAAAAGATGTGCCGAAATTATGATGAAAGTCACCATAGATTTCCTCAAAGAAAGCAAACATCCTGAGGAGATTATTTTGTGCCTGTACGGGGAAAGAGCTTACTCGATATTTCAAGGGACATTCGAAAGGATGACCGGGCAATAGTCGGCATTACTTTTATCTTCGGGCACGTCCGAACACAAACAAAATCCCAAATGCCAAGAATGAAAGAATGACAATACTACCAGATGCTGGTAAATCCAATAGAAAAGCAAACACAAGCCCAAAAACAACGGATATGACAGAAATGCAGATGGAGTAGATGATGGCCTGCTTGAAACTGGAGGCTACCTGAAGACCAGCTGCAGCCGGAATAACCATAAGGGCTGAAACCAAAAGGATCCCGACGACTTTCATTCCTAGAACCACAGTAACAGCCGTCAGAACCGTCAGAAGGCTGTCCAACCGCTCGACCTTAACCCCCGAAGCCTTGGCCGATTCTCTATCAAAGGTCATGTACATGAATTTATGATAATTCGCCACGATTAACAAAACCACAACAAACGCCAGAACAATAGAAAACAAAACTTCTGCAGCCTCGATGGCTAATATTTCACCAAAAAGATAGGAAAACAAATCCACATTGAAGCTTTGGGAGAGGGTTACAAGCAGGATGCCCAAGGCAAACCCAACGCTGGAAAAAATGGCGATAGCCGTATCACCATGAAGTCCAGCCTTCACTTTGAGTTTCATGATGACCAAGGATGCGGCAACTGCCACAAAAAGCGCCACAACCAAAGGCATCACGTTCAAAAAAAGACCTAAGGCAACGCCGGCAAAAGTGACATGAGCCAACCCATGCCCGATCATAGCATCCCTTCTTAAAATTAAAAAAATGCCCAGAAGAGCGCAAGCAATGGCAACGAAGATTCCCGCCAGAAATGCCCTTTGGAGAAATCCATATAGAAAAAAAGCTTCCATTTCTGTTAACTCATATCCCTCTTTTTATCTCAGATTGGACAGGAAAATGTTTTCTCAATGATGATGGGATACAAGATGATGTCCATCCGCTAGCATCCTTTTAAACTCATCTGAACGGCAAAACTCGTCATGGCTTCCATGGTAGACAAGTGTCTGATTGAGACAGGCCACCTGTGCCACGTGTTTATTTATAATCCCCACTTCATGGGTAATCAAAACGATGGTGATTCCCTCCTCTCTATTGAGTCTGTGAAGCATTTCAAAAAAATGTCCCTGAGTTTGGGCATCAACGCCCGTCGTTGGTTCATCCAGCATCAAAATCTTTGGGTGATTAGCGAGCGCGCGGGCAATGAACACACGTTGCTGCTGACCTGCTGATAAGTTCCCGATCCTCCGGTTGTTGTACTTCTCCATCCCAACTTGCTGCAAAGATCTGGAAATACGCCCCTCCTCTTCCCTTGTGCGGCGCAGGAACCATCGTGACGACGGGATACCCATGGCAACGACTTCTTTTACGGAAACCGGAAAAAGAGAATCGATGTGGGTCGCTTGTTGGGGAATATATCCGATTTTTTTCCAATCCGCAAACTCTTCGACCGTTTTCCCCATGATTTTGACTTTTCCCAAGCGTGGCTTCAAAAGACCCAGGATGATCTTTAAAAGAGTTGTTTTTCCTGAACCATTCGGTCCGATGATAGCCAAAAAATCCTCTTGGTTGATCGGGAAACTTATATCTTTGAGGACATCCCCATAACCATAACTATAGGTAACGTTCTGGATTGCGATCAGGATCTCTCGCTCAGCGGCAACGGAGTCCATTTTTTAAACTCTCCAGATTTTTTTCCATGATGCGTAAAAATGTGAGGCGAGAAAGATCCTGCTTCTTAGGAAGGCTGGCGCCTGGATTTAAAACTCGTGTCTCTGCACCAGTCTCTTTGGCAATAACTTGAGCCAATTCGCTGCTGACTTCGATTTCAAAAAAAATTGTTCCAATCCCCCTTTCCTTGATAAAATCGACGACATCTATCAGCTGGCGAGGCGTTGGTCTGGAATCCGGACTTAATCCGTAAAGGGATATCTGAGAAAAATTGTACCGTCGAGCCAAGTACCCAAAGGCTGCATGCCCTCCTAAAACGATGGTTTTTTGATCACATTGAGCAAGTCCCTTTCGGTACATTTCATCCAAAGCATCGAGCTTTCGTTTGTAGATGTCGGCATTCTTCCGGAAAACAGGGTGCCTGACGGGATCCACTTCAGAAAGAACCCCGACGATCCTGTCGATGATCTTTTTGTCATAAATAAAATCTAACCAAATATGGGGGTCTCGTATGTTGTGCTTGTGTTCGTCGGGATAATCGTAGTCATGTTCTTCACCTTCCTCTTCATGACCGATCAAAGATAATCCCCGGCTTGCTTCTATTACGCGGAGATTGGGATTCTTCACACTCCGAAGAATATCATCGGCCCATGGCTCCAGCTCGGCTCCTATATAGACAAACACTTCAGCGGAAGAGAGCTTAACCAAATCACTGGGCTTGGGCCGCCAAGCATGAATTTCAGCTCCTGGGGGAAGAAGCAGTTCTACATCTCCCCATTCCCCTACAACCGCATGAGCAAATTCTTTCAGTGGAAAAATACTGGTCATAATTTTGATTGGGGTGGTCTGTTTCCGTTCGATAGATGAAGATATCCCGACGCCCACGATTATGCATACTAATGATAAGAAAAGAATAGGAAAATGTTTTGTTTTCATATGACTAGCTTTATTTCTATCTATTACATAAAAGAAGGTATGTCAATCCTCTCATTTGACACGAATCTGCGTACGCATACCTTCACCGATTTCGACCTCATAGCAGGCTGGTGTTACAAAACCTCTCCTCTGGGCTTCATCGGATACCTGCATTTTAAAAGAAGGAATGTCTTTTTTCCGGATTAAGGCAATTCCTGAACCACCAAACCCCGCGCCCGTTAGCCTAGCCCCTAAACAGGATTGGGATTTTTTCCCACATTCAAACAGAAGATCCAGCTCAGGACAGGAAACCTGATAGTCATCTCTAAGGCTTTTATGGGATTGGAATAGTAGCCGACCCAATTCATGAAAATTATCATCTCGGAGAGCGCTAACAGCTTTCTTGACCCTTTCATTCTCGGCCACAACATGCCTGGCTCTTTTGTAATATGTTTCTCCCAGTTCATTTTTCTTCTCGTCGAGCAACGACAGGGTAACATCTTTATAGGTTTGGATTCCATATTCACGTAGTCTTTCCAGCGCCCCCATAGCCTCGCTACGCCGTTTATTGTATGCGGAGGAAGCTAGATCACGAGGAACCCTCGTATCGTAGACAAGAATACCTAAATCCTCCCTCGTGAGACGCAGCGGAATATATTCATAGGCAAGGGTATCACAATCCAGGAAAACGGCCTTATCCTTTTTCCCGAATACAGAAACGAATTGATCCATCAGGCCACATTTCACACCCACATAATCATTTTCTGCCGCCTGAGCCAGCTTTGCTATTTCCAGAGGAGAAAGTCCCAGTTTAAATAGGACATCAAGGGCACTGATGATGCTTACCTCTAAGGCTGCTGAAGAGCTCAATCCCGATTCAAGAGGAATATTACCCCAGACATAAGCATCAATTCCTCGCAGAGAGGCGCCCTGTTTAGAAAGCACCCAAAAAATCCCTTTGACATAATCAATCCAGCCTCCTCTCCTCGCCTCAACATCCTGTTGGAGAGAAAAACTTTTCTCTTGTTTGAAGTTGTCAGCCCAAATGCGGACAATCCCATCTGTTCTCCCCGATGCAAGAAATGCAACGTGCAGATGGATTGCAGATGGTAAAACATACCCCAAATTATAATCGGTGTGTTCTCCGATTAAGTTTATCCTCCCAGGAGCGGAAGAATAGACTTCGGGAGGAGTGCCGAATTTTTCCCTGAATGATCGAATCAATACGTCGTCCATCGGTAAGCAAGAGAATTGTAAGGAAATCTCAGGGATCAAGTCAAAACTTTTTTACGCGATTAGCCTTGAATCCGATCGGAATTTGTGTCATTCTTATCATTCGTTTTAAAACAAGTACTGCTGCTAGATGGAGGAAAAGCAATGGCACTAAATTATGAAGAACTCAAACCTACTCTTATTTGGAAACACTTTGAACAGATATTGAAAATCCCACACTGTTCTGGCAATGAAACAGCGTTGGGTGAATATATCATATCCCAGGCCAAAAAATGGGGTCTGGAGTGGAAACGGGACGATGTCGGGAATGTTGTGGTGTCCAAGAAAGCTTCCTCCGGCAAGGAAAATGCGCCGGGAGTTATCCTGCAGGGACACATCGATATGGTTTGTGAAAAAAATTCAGACGTAGAGTTTGATTTTGGAAAGGATCCCATCCAGGCCGAAAAAAAAGAAGACTGGATCTCGGCAATGGGTACGACCCTCGGATCCGACAATGGAATCGGTGTGGCGGCTGCCCTAGCACTGATGGAAGATGATTCCCTGGTTCATGGGCCCCTTGAATTGTTGTTCACAGTGGATGAGGAAACCGGCCTGACAGGTGCAACAAAAATAAGCCCGGATTTCCTCCAGGGCAAGATCCTCCTCAACCTGGACAGCGAAGATGAAGGGACATTCACTATCGGTTGTGCAGGCGGCGCCGATTCGGAAATCCAACTTCCGTTGAAGCGAAAAGATGGAACAGGCGGAGAGCCGTTTCGGCTTAAGCTTTTTGGCCTTAGGGGGGGACATTCGGGAATAGACATCGATCAAGGAAGGGGAAACGCCTTAAAATGGCTGACTCGGATGCTTTGGCAGGCAGACAAAAAGTCTTCGTTCGATTTGGCCAGTATCGAAGGGGGCAACAAACGAAACGCCATTCCGCGAGAGGCTTGGGCAGAGATTCATATCGATCCTGCACAGCTCGAATCTCTGCAATCAACATTCGAGAAATCGTTCGACAACATTTATAATGAGTTTAAAGCTGTAGAAAAAGATGCAAAATTCACTTTAGAAAAATCCGAAGCGAAAAAACAGGCCCCTTTGACCGAAGATTCTCAAAAAATGTTTCTCGATTTCCTCCTCACACTCCCTCATGGAGTCATTTCCATGCATCCAGAGATGGAGGGCCTCGTTGAAACATCGACCAACATGGCGATCGTTAATACACATGCGGACCATGCCCAAGTCATCAACAGCAGCCGCAGTTCAGTCGCATCAGGATTGGAAGCCACGCGCAACACCATCGCCGCATTATGCCAGATAGCCGGCGCAGACATCACTCAACCTGAGGGCTATCCTGGATGGACACCCAACCTTCAGTCTGAGATACTGCAAATTTGCAAGGACGTCTACAGCAAGCGGTTTCAAAAAGAAGCAGAAGTGGGAGCTGTTCACGCTGGCCTGGAATGCGGGATCATCGGGGAAAAATTCCCGGGAATGGATATGATATCCTTCGGGCCCACCATCGAACACCCTCATTCTCCGGAGGAACGGGTGCATGTGGGATCTGTCGAAAAATTCTGGGATTTTCTAGCTGCCGTTCTGATCGAGCTAGCCTGAGGAGCTTAGATCCAACCCAGTTCTGAGAATTGAGGAAAACCAGAATATCGAATTCCCCAAAAAGCAAACATTAAAAGACTGACTAGATAAGCCGTTAGAAAGAATTGCGTAACAGGATTTTTTCCCAACGATTGAGATTCCTTCCGTTGCAGACAGACACAAACGAATACGCCACAAAGAGCTGCAGGGATGATAAAAACGACGGTTTGCCCTTCAATTCCGTTTATCACAAACGAAAAACCGAAAAGTGCAGCACCCACAAACAGAAAGAACTTATTTTGGGTAGAAAGGGATTTGGTGGACCTGCGAAAAGATACGATGACAAAAGCCATGGAAATCAAAAAAACTCCTGCATCCCACATATAATGGCTGATGATTTCATCCAAAAGGTAGGCCGCATTAAAATACTCTGGATGTTGGTCCTTATCAAAAAGACGGGCAAGGGAATTGGCCGAGAGATGAAGACCATGCCCATCAACATACAGAATACCCCCTGCCACGAGCAGTACTTTAGACATTGCGTATTGAAATCTAGAAGGAGGTGTCTCATCTATTTTTGTCTGATAAATCCGGAAATAAACAAAAAATACGACCGGTAGCACAACCCACGGTGTGGCAAAATCGATAACATCCCCCAAAGTTAAGGATGTGGAGATAAATCTTTTAAAAAAGGCGGGGAGCATATGGAAGGTCACTATCACAAACCCTAAAAGGAACAACCATTGGCCAAGTTCGATTTTTATTTTATGCATTGGCCCACTCAGAAAATGTGATTGAATTGAAAATAGATTCCAAATCCTTCATTACTGAATCCCATGTCGAATCTGGCTATAAAATTTTTAAGATAGTATCTCAACCCCCAGCCGACATCGATGACAGATTTCTGAAAATCCATCTTTTTTAAAGAAGGCCAAACCGTCCCATAATCCACAAAAATATTTCCTCCCAGTCTCTTCCAAATCGGGAAACGGTATTCGGCATTCAACAAGATTTTTCCTTTATCTTGAAATCGATTCATCTTATAACCTCGCATGGCATTTTCCGTTGTGCCTCCACCGAGAACGGAAAGTTCAAACAAAGGAATTTTATCTCCTGAAATTTTTTGAAAACGAAGGCGGAAAGCCAGGACATCCTTTTGCCCGAATACAAGCAGGTATTTTCTCAAGTCCAAGATGAACCTCATATAACTGGCATTTTTATTGCCCAGGAATCCATAGGCCAGATCACTCTGGATCTCGAATCGAAATCCATGAGTGGGATGGATCTGACTATCCGATGAGTCGTAGCGAACAAGAAGAGATAAAAAAGGGGAAAATTGCTCGCCCACGGACTTCAATCCCTCTGTATAGGCTTTATTTTCCTCGACGTCATAATAATGGATATTCCGAAAATAATAACTCGCTTGGCAAACAAAAAAGGAGCTGAAGCCTCTACCCAGTGTGAGCTTTAATTCCTTTATCTCGTATGTGAAATTGGTAAGATCTTCTTCCTTAGAATCCGAACCTATGCCATAAAAATTATCGATTAGGATTTTGTTATACTTGGCATTAATATCCAAGGAAATGGCATAAATCTTCCCCTGGCGTATCTCGATATCCGGGATAGAAAAAATGAAGTCGAACAATCTTTCCCCTTTGGTAGAACCGAATAAAATCAGGTCAAAAGACTCCTTCACAGAAAGATAGTTCACGAATTTGGCCTTTGCACCATAGCCCAAACCGATGTCAGTGTCGTACATCAGGATTGGAAAAACACTCAAGGATTTTCCCGAATATTCCAGTTCAGCCGTTTCAGCTTGCAAAGTAGAAACAAAAAACGCCGGCACAATAATCAGGGCAATCATAAAATATCCGGATAATTTTCCCATCATCTCTCTCCTTCATGGATAATATGATAATCGAGGCACATAAAACAAGTTTTGCCAATTTGTTTCATCATAAGATTTTTCCCGGTAGAAAGTTGTCATGAAGTTGTTAAAAAGATGTCAAGATTCTGTCAAAATCATCATTTCCAAGTTACCCAGCAATATAGTGTGAACGGCGAGACTGCAAGCGAAACGGCCCGCGATTACTTTTGGAATTTATACCCAGACCATGGGATGGTAAGAAGATGGATAGGTTGGGAAGGATCCTCCTCGATTTTTTTTCTCAGATTATGGATAAACGTATCCACTGTTCGGGTGGTAGGATATTTGTCGTAGCCCCACACTTCATTCAGAATGATTTCTCGCGTAACCACCTCACCCTCATGAGTGATGAGCAGCTTGAGAAGCCCCAGTTCTTTGGCAGTCAAGGGAATTTCCTCCTTCCCTTTTATCGCCACTTGTTTTTTAAATTTGATTGTGACATTGCCAAAAGAACATGCCTCCAGTTCCGCATCCTCATATCGGGTTCTCCTTAAGACGGCTTTGATCCGAGCCAGGAGCTCTCGTGTTCCAAAAGGCTTGGTCATGTAATCATCCCCACCAAGTTCGAGCCCGAGTACTTTGTCGATCTCCTCTTTCTTCTCTCCCGTCAGGAAAATGATAGGGGTTCTATTTCCTTTTAAACGCAGATTTTTACAGACTTCGAACCCATCCATTTCTGGAAGCTTCAAATCGAGAAGAATAAGATCAAATTTTTCTTGTGTTGCTAACGTATACCCTTCTCCTCCATCAGACGCCGATAGCACCTTGTAATTTTCCAACGCTAAGGCTGTTTCGAGTGTCTGGCACAACGCTTGATCATCCTCAATTATCAATATTTTTTTCATCATCTTGAGAAAACCAAAATAAAGGTGCTTCCTTTCCCCATCTGACTCTCGACCTGTATGTCTCCTCCGTGGGCTTCCATGATGTGCTTGACTATTTTTAGTCCAAGTCCGACTCCCTTAGGCGCCAGTTGCTCGGCATCCGAAATGCGATAAAATCCGTCAAAAATCTTCTGGTAATCCTGTTCCGCGATTCCGATTCCCCTATCCTGAACTCGAATTTCCACTTTCTTTTGATTTTCAACAATGGCAATCGAGATTTCCCTTTTTTTGGATGAATATTTAATAGCATTGTCAATCAAATTAGTCAACGCCTGTTTTACCCCATCCGGGTCGATGTTGAGCCATAAGGGAGCTTTGGGAATCTGTTTTTTCACAGAAAATCCGAGGGATTGAAACCGATAAGCATATAGCTTAAGAATTTCTTCAACAACCTGCGAAATATCTGTTTTCTGGAAATGATAGCCTTTCACCTTCATTTCTATCTTCCCATAATCCAGTATATTGTGCAGAAACCGCGAAAGTCGGCTACATTCGTTCGTCATCATCTCGAGAATTTCCCCCTGTTTTTTCTCTCCCTTTATCCTTCCCTCCTGAAGAATTTCCGACATGCCCTGTATCGAACTCATCGGGGTACGGATTTCATGAGAGACATTTGAGATGAACTCGGTTTTTAGGCGGTTCAGCTCATCAAATTTTTCCTTCTCCGCCCTTTCGTAGATCACCTCTTCTTGAAGGTGGATCCGTTCGAGATTCAATGCGAATGTTTCGATCATCGTGAGAAGAAGTTCGATATCGTCCCCTGAAAATTTGGCACCGGATTTCTTCTTTCCTAATTCGACATATCCTGTCAGACCCGTCGTTCGGAATGGTATCGGGATAATCATTTCCAACTTTTTCTCATCCAGCCAATTTTCGATAGAAAAATCCACACCCAACTCTGTCAGAACGCTTTTCCGCATGGCAAAAATCTTGTCCGATATCAGCACTCCTGTGTCTAGCCGAGAAGGAGTTTCACTCCTTCCCCTTTCGATGAAGATCTTTCGTTTTCCCGATTCAGCAGAAAAAACTCTTAGACCTAAGTAAACTAACGGGATGGTTTTGTCGACCTTCGTCATGAAAAAATCCACTAGGTGGGGTTGGCGTGCAATTTTATGGGCTCTTTCGTTGAAGCTGAGAATACTCTTTTTGTAGTCATAGCTGGTGCGGAAAAAAGACTTATCCACGATTTCTTGGATTTTTTTTCTGGCCGGATTAAAGGCCAGTGCCACAGCGAAAGCTCCTGTCACCGAAATCGTTGTCTGTTGGATAGCAAAAAATCGCGCAAAGAGGATCTGGATAATCTGGACAAAAGACAAGTAAAAAGCGATTGTGAAGATCGTCAGTATGGAGTAGACCAGGCTTCTGTTGATGATCAATTCGATGTTCATCAATTTGAACCGGAAGATCGAAATGCCAAATGCCACAAGGATGAAGATGACAAAAACGGGGACCAGATCCTCGGAGATGAGCGGACGGTTGATCAGCATACGAGGGAACTGGTACATGAAGAGCATCGGGCCCACTCCAAAAAAGAGTCCGTAGAGGATCCATTTGATCTGGGCTTTGTGCTCTACCAGCTCAGCTCTCCGGTAGCTCATAATGAGAGCCAAAAAAGAGAGGAGGAAATACAAAATGAAATAGCCCCGGAACAAGTTGGCAAAAAATGACTGGTACTGCCGATATAAATCAATCGACGAAGTTAAAGTCGACACAAGAAACAGATATTCTAGGACAATGATGTAGAAAACTGCCGGGAAATAAATCAGAAAATCTAACAGTTTTCGTCTTGTCCACAAGAATGTCAAAGAAAAGTGGAGAACAAGAGTCGGGATAAGAGGATAAAAGGCATAAAATAAAATCCCGGGAATATAGGATAACCAATCCTTTGTCAAACAATAAAATCCCCCGTTAACAATCAGGGAACACGAAGCAACTAAAGAAGCCCAGTAAAAAATGCGCGCCCTCATCTCTTGGGGACGAAGGAGGAACACGACAAACGCCATGATGATTAAAAAAGACCCGATGACCAAATATATATCCGGATAGGGAAGCAAGTAATGGTTCTCGATCCTCCCCATTTTCTTTTCGACGCCATCCTCTGTTTTTACATAAAACGTAGCCCATTCGCCAGCTCTTTTTCGGCAGAAGATGAACTCGATATCTTGGTCTGATTTGATTTCAATATCGTTTACCTGAACCAGGAGGCCTTTCTCTGCATAGGGTTTGATTTCTTGGGGAAGTCCAGGCCTGTGGCGGCACAAAGTATACCCGTAGAGGGTTGCCATCGTGATGAGAAAACCGGTTATTAGGTAGACAATAAAAGGGATCTTTTTCATGCCCGTAATTTCCCTATTGGCTGACCGATCTATCGTGTTTTATTCTAAGGAGTACTTTTCAAATGAGATTCTTTCTCCTTGTTTAAAAACTTTGTACATGTCTTCAGCGATTTCGATTATATCTTCGGCATTTTCGACATTAGAGCTCCAAGCTTCGGGGATGGCTTCATAACCGATGAGTGCTCCAAGAATACCGCCTGTCACCAAACCGCAGGATGTACTCGCCCCGGAATGGTTAACCGCTGCCTGTATGCCCTCGGGAAAATCAAAGACATGTTTCAAAGAACAGAACACGCCTATGGCAAGGACCTCTGCTGCCGTTATACCCTCCCCCAATTTGGGAATTGATTCTTCAATAGGTGATTGATTGATGAATAATTCCAAAGCCTTTTCCACACACTGGAGCAAATCCATGTGGTTATCAAACGCTGTCAGCTGTTCGATGCTCAATTCCACAGCATCCTGAAGGGATTTCCCCTCGATGATTTGGGCTATGATTTCAGAAAGAAATCCAGCAGCAAAATATGCCGAAGGATGTCCATGGGTTAGGGCGGCATAATCTGCTCCTTCCCGGAATGCCATCCCCGGTGGAAATGACAAACCTACCGATGCTGTGCGCAACAATCCGCTTGCTTCAACGCTGTCATTGATAGGATTTCCGATTGCCCCTCTCTCTCCGCTTTGCAGGACATTCATGCAGGTATACCCAGGATGCCTCACCAAGAATGGATCTTTTAAGTTCTCAAGCCACTTCTCATAACTTTTATACACAAATTCTTGAGAGCGCGCTTCCCCATCTCTCATCAGGTTAAAATGAGCATGGATACACCCTTTGGCCGTGGCTAATGAGAGCTGGGTGTCATCCGTGTAGGACCCGGGTTTGAATCCATCCCAAACATCAAACTCAGCAATCCCGGATTCTCCATACTTTTCCTTGATACTCTCCATCGATAGAAACTCAACGGGCGCTCCCAGTGCATCCCCGATGGCCAGGCCAAAAAGACAACCCTTGAACCTGTTCAGCATGCTATGCTCCGTATCCGTATGTTTAGTCATACTTCCCGCCTATTCTCCCAAGCTGCTAATAAAATACCACAATCCCTTTTACTTTGGAAGCGAACGGTAAAAGACAAAGTGCCATTTATTACCAAATCACGTATAAATTTCAAGAGGATCGATCACAGTTCACTTATCCGAAGACATAGGCCTGGATGTGAACGCAAGATCATAGGGAAGGCGTTTCCATACAGATTTCATAGTCACGCTCAGCGGGGAAATAAAAGATCGATGCAAGGGGAAATGAACGGTGGAGGTCCGAAGCTTTACTTGAGGACTTTAGAAGGGAATAGTTCTCTGAATAAGAATTGATAATGTCCTTATTCGTTATATTTTTTAAGCCACCCGGCATGCTCCAATTTGGCCGAAGCTCTTAGTTTTTCATCCGTAAACAACCGCAACGCCACCGCTCCCATAACTTTAGCTGTTAAAATGAGAGATTTGTGGCCGGCAGGACTGATGGTGATATCCGCACTTTCCTGGGAATGACCTGCTGCTGGGGGGAGTCCTTCTGTTCCGATGCTGATATGCACGCCCGGTACTTTTAGCGTAGCAAACCCCGTTTCTTCCCATTGTCGGGGTACTTCCCTCTCCCCGATATTCACTCCTCCGTACTCCAATGCATACTGGAACGCCAAATCATTCAGCACCCCTATCGATATCCCAGGGTTGTACTCTCCGTAATGATCGATATCCACCGTTGTGCCCGTTGCTAATGCGCACCCCTTGGCCATGTTATCCATGGCATCCACTTTGCTCTCGATTTTTTCTCTTGCTTTCCCCGGATTCATCGATCCGACAGGGGTTTCGTCCATCAAGTGCCGGATCCAAAGGGTGGCAGAGGCCATGTCTGGGACTATATTGGGGGCTGCTCCCCCATCGCTGACAATCCCGTGAAACCGGAACTGGGGTTCAGAATGCTCCCGGATCATATCCATAGCGTGGAAAAGCAGGAGGACGGCATCAAGGGCACTGGATCCCTGCCAGGGATTTTGTGCGTGAGCAGATTTTCCGTGAAATGTGTACTTCATCTGCCGGATATGCCTAGCCGAAAAACCACCGGGGAACCTGAGCGTTTCGCTGGTCGTACCATGGCTTCTCAGCATAAAATCGATTCCATCCAGATATCCAACCTGGGCCATCATAGCTTTAGCAGGAGGGCCGACTTCCTCGGCCGGTGTACCGATAACCCATACGCTCCCAGGAATTTTGTGTTTTGCCATCACCTTGGTTAGGGCAATCGCTGCACCGATGCCTGTGGGACCCTGCATATTGTGTTGACACCCATGAAAAGGAGGATTCCCTCGAAGGGCATCATACTCGACGGCGATACCGATGACAGGGTGTTCTGAATGACCTTGATATTTCGCTTTGAAGGCCGTCGGAAGGCCAGGGGGACCCGAATATTCATGAGGAAACCCCCCGACAACTTTTAATCTATCTATATTATCATCCAATCCTGGCACACCTTCCTCCACGGTAAACCCGTGTTTTTTTAGTTCTTCGATGAGCATGGCAGCTGCCTTAAACTCAAGAAATCCAGCCTCGGGATTATGGTACATCCAATCATTGAGTTCGAACATTCTATGGCTCAATGCGTCGATCTCTGCATCTAGAGCCTTTCTCAAAGAGGCGTTTTTTTCAGATTCTTTCGGAATGTCTTGAATTGTTACATCGGCCAAAACGGTCAAACCGAAAAGGATCATAAGGGATACCACAATAATAAGGATTCTTGAGATGTCGTTGATTCTTGCGATCATACTTTCCTCCTTTTTTCGTTTTAAGCTGGATGTGTTTTCCACTTATTCTTATTCCTAAAGGTATCCAATCCTTTTTATCAAAGTCAAGCTACGGGAGGCTTTCGTATACGGCCAGGCAAGCTGAGAGAGAAATCCGCCCCTTGATTTTGGCAAGAAGCAGGGAATAAAGTATAATATTTCTATAGGAATATTCGGAATTGGAGAAAACATGAGACTAAAAAAGGAATTGATCGTTTTTCCGGCGCTTTTTTTAGCATCGATCTGGCTGATCAACACCTTTTGGCCTCATTCCAGAATCGAAAAGCAAACTCTGGAGGGAAACAAGACCATGAACAAAAAAGTCATAAGAACCGAAAACGTGTGGAAAAAACATCTCACCCCCGAACAATTCCATGTGATGCGAAATGCGGGTACGGAGAAACCCTTTTCTGGAGCATACAATGACCATTATCTAAAGGGAATATATCATTGTGCTGCATGCGGCACCCCCCTTTTCTCATCCGATACAAAATACGATCATGGAACAGGCTGGCCTAGTTTTACCGATCCTGTAGATGACGGTAATATCGCTTATCATGACGATTTTTCCCTTTGCACGAAGCGGATTGAAGTGCGATGCGCGATGTGTGATTCTCATCTCGGGCATGTGTTCGATGATGGCCCATCCCCCTCCTCCCAGCATTTTTGCATCAACTCTGTGGCTCTTGATTTTAGACCAGCTCTAACGGAGAAAAAAGCAAAGGATAGGCTTCCGGCTGAAAAATTCCAGGTGGCAACATTTGCAGCCGGTTGCTTTTGGGGCGTTGAAGATAAATTCAGCAAAATTAAAGGAGTGATACGAACAGCTGTTGGCTACACAGGTGGAAATGTTAAGAATCCCACCTATCAACAGGTCTGCCGGGGAAACACAGGACATGCCGAGGCTGTTCATATCCTGTATGATCCAGCGATTCTCTCTTACACAGAACTTTTGGACACATTTTTTCGTTTTCATGATCCCACCCAGCTCGACAGACAAGGCCCGGATGTAGGATCGCAATACAGATCGGCCATTTTCTATCACAGCGATGAACAAAAAAGAGAGGCAGAAAACATGATCCGTCGATTGGGAAGCGCCGGTCGATTCCACGCGCCGATCGCAACTCAAGTCAAACCCGCGATAGAATTTTATGAGGCAGAGGAATACCACCAGAAATTCTACGAGAAACTATCGAAGCGGAAAGGATAAGAACTTCTCTTTTGAGATGCGCAGCAAATGTGCGGCTTTTTCTGCAGAGATCTTTTTGAGCCTGTAAGCATCCGACACCAAGCTCACAAATCTTGCGGATAACAGGGAATGGCCTCGTGCCTTCTGAGGAGCACTGATTTTTCTGGATCCAAATAGGGCTGTTTCATATTGCTCCCAATCCCATTTTTGGCATTCTTTGAACTGGCTTAGGGAAATATACTCAATCTTCTTCAACATCTGGATGAGGGCCAATAAACTCACATCATAGTGCCGTCTGATATACAGGATATCGTCTACCCCAAGATGTTTAGAGCGGAGGTCCTTATCGATAAAATCTTTCAGTTTTTCGGGAGGAAGAAGGAAATGCAGAGCGAATGTTTGGGCATATTTTTCCCGGCCGTGGTAAAGGGTAATGTAATCTTCGATGAAGATATCGGGATTATCGATTATCGGCCCATCGTACCGATCCTTTAGATAATGAGCGTATTCATGCGTTGCTGTCAGGATTTGCTGGTGAAATGGTTGGTTGCTGTTGATTAGAGCAAAAGCCGCTTGTTTGTGCTCTAAAAACAAAAACACGCCGGCAATATGGATATCCTCATGGATGGGGCGTCGGATGATATGGAGGCCGCTCAGCTCCAATAGAGAAAAAACGTTGGGAATAGGATCATTTCCTAAGTCTAAACGATTTCTTTCTTGTTCTGCCAATTTTTCAGCAATCACATTGGCATATAGTGGAGCCAAATCTGATTGCCTTCCGGTCATTTCTTCTATTTGTAAATAATCTTCGCAGTCGCTCCGGAATTTCCTCAGAAGTCGTTTAGTTTTCGCATCAAGTTTATCCCCTTGTATCAGGGAATCAAAAGATTCCGTTTTTTCGAGAATAAAAAAAGAGATTTCTTTGTCTAGAAATTTAGCGATTCGAGACAGGCTTTCTAAACTAGGACTTCTCCTTCCCAGCTCTAGGAGAGAAATGAACTCAGAGGACAATCCAACCGATTTGGCTAAATCTTCTTGGGTAAGTCCCATCTCTTCTCGCAACTTTCTGATTTTCGTACCGACAATGCGAACCATTCCGTTCCCCTAAATTGATATAATTTTTTTATATCTCCTGGTTAGAGAAAAGTCAAGGAAGACGATAATCCTGGCAAGAGGTTGCCATAAATTTTGACTTCACGGGAAGACTTTGGTATATATAACTCGGGGAAAAAATGATAGCTGTGGGATAGAGTTTTGAAAAAAAAATCATTTTCTGATGATAACATTGACAAGAATTTCACTGGAATCCTTCTCAATAACGTTCATGATGGAATTTATTTTGTGGATCATGATTGCAGTATATTTTTCTGGAACAAGGGCGCTGAACAAATCACGGGTTTCGATTTATCGACAGTCCATGGGAAAAAATGCACGGATAATCTAATCAATCCGGTTGATGAATCCGGAAAAAATCTCTGCGAGGATGACTGCCCAGTCAAACAAGCCCTTTCCGATGGCCAAACCCACACCATTGAAGCCTATCTCCAGCACAAAGAAGGCCATAGAATACCCGTTTCCATCCGGGCTTTCCCGATTTTGGGTGAGGATGGAGAGATAGTTGCGGCTGTTGAAACATTCCATGATATCTCTCCAAAATTTATCATGCCTCAGCACAAGAAAGAATTGGAGCGGATGCAACTCCTTGATCCACTGACGGAAGTGGGAAACCAAAGATTTTTAGAAATCCACCTCCGATCTCGGCTCGAAGAAATAAAAAAATACCGGATCCCGTTCGGATTGCTCTATATCGATGTGGATAATCTAAAAGAGGTGAATGATTCCTATGGCAAACCTGTGGGTGATCAGGTCCTTCGATCCATCGCCCAAACATTAACCATTAACATCCGGTTCTTTGACACTGTGGGCCGTTGGGACAGCGACGAGTTTCTTGCGGTCGTGCTGAATGTTGATGAAGGCAAGCTGGATTTTGTGGGAAACAAACTCCGGTTGCTTGTCGAAAAATCCAACATCATGGTGGGTCCTCAACTTGTCCGGGCAACCGTTTCTGTGGGAGCAACCCTAGCGTTCCGGGTTGACACTCTCGACATCCTGATCACACGTGCCCGATCCTTGATGGACCACAGCAAATGGCTCGGGAGGAACAAAGTTAGTGTGAAAACCAGAAAAGAAGAGGAAGACTTTTGATAAAAAGGAATGGGATTCTGCTGATTTTTTTGGTATTTTTTTTGATTTCATGCCAAGGGAAAGGGAATAAGCCTGCACAAGACACATCCCAAAGATCTGAAATCATCCAGCCCCAGAAATGGTGGGAAAATCTTCCACGACCCATATATTCCTCATTGGAAAGGATAAAAGTCAGTCAGGAATGGTACTTGGTCTACCAGCTCACCGATGACACCTTTGCCATCTATGAGCCTTATCAGTTCGAAGAAGCAATCAGCTATCTCTTGTTGGGAAAAGAAACGGCTATCCTGGTAGACACCGGAACAGGAATTGGCAACCTCAGCAAGCTGGTTGCAGAACTAACCACGCTTCCTGTTTCTGTCGTAAACACGCATACACACTGGGATCATATCGGAGCCAATCATCAATTCGACACAATCGCCTGTTTCGACCATCCGGAGTGCATCGATAAGCTTCTCAATGGAGTGGATAATGCCCGACTCCATCCCAGCATCACAGGTGATTCCATCTGGAAACCTCTCCCGGAAGAATTGGATCCATCCTCCTGGGAAATCCCATCGGTAAAACCGACTGAACTTTTAGAGGATGGCGAACTCATCGATTTGGGAGGAGGGAGAAAACTGGAAGTCATATACACCCCAGGACACTCCCCCGGTTCCATTTGTTTATTGGACCAAAAAAACCGCTTACTCTTTACAGGGGACACCTTTTTCCCGGGTCCCTTGTACGCTTATCCTGAGGATGTCGACATCGATTTATACAGGGCATCCATAGATCGTCTCAACGGACGAATCGAGGAATACGATTATCTTTGTTCCGGACACAATGATCCATGGGTAAAAAGCGAAGTCATCTCACGTGTTTCGGACGCCTTTGATGCTATTATGGCAGGAAAAGGAGATTTCAAGCAGGATGGAAATTTGCGCCGATATTACTTTGAAGGATTTGATATCCTGATCCGGACCGACATGATAAAGGATTGACTTTTCTCATTCTTCTGACCTGACCATCAAAACCGAGACAGAAGCGTTGTTCGCGATTTGATCGGGGATAGAACCAAAAAGTCTCTGTCTCAAGAACCACTCGTTGGAAGCCCCCATCACGACGAGGTCGTGATCGTCAGCTACGCGGACGATGGCTTTCACGATATCTGTATCCAAAATGACACGGGGTTCGGCCTCGACACCCGCACCATGGAGAGTCTCTCGCACAAAATCCAGTGCTTCGCTCTGGAAAAGTTCCACACTCTGACGATCGAATTCAGAGATAGAATCCGTAACTCCTTTCCCACGCTGAACATTCAATGCGGTTATGGTAGCATCCCATTCGGTTGCCAATTCTTGAGCAATTTTAAGTCCTAACTGGGAGTGGGGACCACCACTGACCGGCACCAATATTTTCTTCAACCTGGGAATTCCGCGATCTTTCAGCACGAGAATATTGCCTTTGGCCAGCTTCAAGACACCAGATACGGTATTGCGCTGAATCCGGGGCATCCGGTCCTCACCCCGCCATCCCATTATCACAAGTTCTGGATTCTCTGTATCGGCAATACTCAATATCGCTGAAGAAACATTATGAGCCACGATAGCACTGGAACGCGCCTTTATGCCCTGTTCAGCTGAATGTCTCGATGCAAGGTCTAACAAGCTTTCTTTTTCCTTGCGGAGGTTCTCATACTGCATTCGTCCCGCTTCAAGCGGGGTTTGCATCGGGACATGCACGACGTGAATCAGACGCAACCGGGCACGCCGACTTTTAGCCAGAGATGTGCTCACTTTCAGCAGAGACTGTTCTGTCTCTGGATTGGCCAATGGAACGAGTATAGTGGGGATCATTTCTCGTCGACCGGAAAAATATTCCTCCGCACGGACAACAAGGGGTTTTACCACTTTTTGCTGCCAGAGCACATAGGAAGCACCCACGAGCCGAGTCCCCTTTCGGAGGAACGCAACATACCAGACAAAGCTCGCTGCAATGATCAGATACCCTATCAGAAGAGTCAAACGTGTGGTATTGATAATGACAAATATGCATCCTGATAATCCCAAAAGAGGCACGATGGGATACATAGGTGTCTTGAATGTCGGAGTATACCACTCCATCTTAGCATGCCTCATGATCATGCAGGCTATGCATATTAAGGAATACAGGATAAGGCTAAGGAATCCAGCCACTTCAGCCAAAAGCTCCAGATGGTTTCCCATCCCCAGCAATATCAACATGGTTAAGCTTGTCGTGACGACGATGGAACGGAAGGGAGTCCTGAATTTCTGGTGAATTTGGTTAAACCAATCCGGCATGAGTTGATCTCGGCCCATGGCAAAAGAAATCCTGGAAGCGGCGAGTATACTGGCATTTGCCGATGAAACGGTTGCCAGAATGCCTCCCATCAGAATCAGAACATACCCGGGCGATCCCATCAGCGTACGGGCAAGATCCATCAAAACAGTCTCATTAGCCATGTTAGGATCATTATATGGCCTGAGAGCCAGCAAACAAAAAACCACAGCACAGTAGACCAGGGTAACCACAACGACAGAACCCACAATTGAAAGAGGTAAATTCCTCCGTGGATTCTTGATTTCTTCGGATACGGCGGATATTTCGGCAAATCCCATGAATGTGATGAACAGGATCGGGAGGGTGAGTAGAAATCCAGAAAAACCAATTTCTGGGGGAATCAAGGGTTTAAGATTTTGGGGTTCGAGGGAGAAAATCGCTCGGCTGATAAAAACAGCAAGGATTAAAAGAAGAAACAGGACAATGACGAATTGTGTTCCACCAGTTTCCCGAGCGCCGATGTAGTTGAGGGCTCCGAGGAGAAAAGTCATGACTAGGGCAATCAGAACAGGAGATAATCCTAGAGAGTCGCTGATGTAGTATCCAAACCCGATCATGTAGAAAGCGGATGCAAAAATCAGGCTTAACCAAAGACACCATCCCATGATCGATCCAGCAAGGGGTCCAAAGGAACGAACCACAAACAGGTACCCACCCCCGGCATAAGGCATCCCAGTGGCCAGCTCTGCCATGCACAGAGCGATCAAGGAAGAAACAAACCCGCACAACGCAAAGGAAAAAATAACTATCGGCCCAGCCTTATTGGCAACGATTCCGGGCAGCACAAAAATTCCTGCTCCTATCATGGTGCCAACCCCGATCGAGAGAGCTGCGCCAAAACCCAAATCACGTGCCAATCGTGTCTGGGGGCCTGACTCATCTCGCGTTTTATTCAATGTGCTTTTGCCTGTTTGGAATTTTTAACACAATCATGGGAAAAATCCAAGAAAAACACACCACATTGATTTTTCTGGAATCTCCTTGTATGTTTTAATACAATAATAGTTCAATGAGGGAATCCGAGAACGAATCCAAAAGGAGAGCTTAGAATGAAAAGAAGAAAAGCTTTAATAAATATGGGTGCTGTGGCCTTGGTCGGTCCTCATCTATTTGCAAATAAAAAAAAAAGGAGTCAAACGATGAAAAAAGCCATCCAAACCGAAAAAGCCCCAAAAGCAATCGGCCCGTATTCTCAGGCTATTGTCATCAACGGCATGATTTTTGCTTCGGGACAAATTCCGATCGATCCTGCCACAGGAGAATTGAACACGGGAAGTATCGAGGATCAAACACGGTTGGTTTTGAATAACCTTAAGGCCGTGTTGGACGAAGGAGAATGCACGTTCGACCATGTTGTCAAATGCACCGTTTTTCTTGAGGACATGAACGATTTCAGCAGAATGAACGCTGTTTATGCCGAATTTTTCAAGCCCCCTTATCCTGCTCGTGCGGCTGTGCAGGTTGCCCGCCTGCCCAAAGATGTTAAGGTCGAGATCGAGGCCATTGCGGTAAAATAGATGTCTATAGCTAAAGGTAACATCATGATTGTTGAAGACGAAGGCGTGGTTTCCATCGACATACGCAATATGTTGAAAAAAGCTGGCTACAGCGTTGCGGCAGTGGCTTTCCAGGGAGAAGAAGCCGTTACAAAAGCAGAACAGGCAAGCCCTGACCTCATCCTGATGGACATAGGATTGAAAGGCGAGATAGATGGGATCGAAGCGGCCAAAAGAATCCGAGATCGCCTAGATATCCCGGTGGTGTTCCTCACCGGCTTTGCCGATGAAGTCACAGTTGCCAAAGCACAGGAAGTGAATCCATCCGGTTTTATTATCAAGCCGATAAATGAGGAAGAATTGAATCGAACGCTGGAAGATATCCTGAAAAAGACCTAAGAATATCCATGCCCATTTACGAATTTGTATGCAAAAAATGCGGGAAGCGATTTGAAGCCCTTGTTTCCATCGGCGGAGAAAAAGGAGTATCCTGCAAAAACTGTGGAAACAGAGACATCGAGAAACTTTTTTCCTCGTTTGGTATAGGTGGGGGTAGTAGTAAAATCAAAGGTGCCTCCAACGGTTGCAGCACATGCTCTGCCACCTCTTGCGACACATGCAAATAATCAGGAATAAGTGCCCATACAAACGATGACGGAAATCCGGATTGGCGTGGATACGGGGGGGACATTCACGGATTTTGTGATTGCGTTGAACGGTGTTCTGGAAGTACATAAAATACCATCCACGCCGGATGATCCCTCTCGGGCAATCCTCGACGGCATTCAAAAATATCTAGAAATATGCCCCAGTCCGTTTATCATCCATGGGACCACCGTTGCAACGAACACTCTTCTTGAAAGGAAGGGGGAACGGATTGCCTTGATCACGACCAAAGGTTTCGAGGATGTCCTTTTTATCGGAAGACAAATACGCAAAGACCTTTATAGCCTAAAAGGCGAGGACAGACGTCCGTTGCTTCCTCAAGGCCTTTGTTTTGGGTTGGAGGAGCATACGACAGCAGCAGGAAAGGTCGAAAAGAAGATCTCTGATCTTGAATTCCAGACAATTCTGAATGCAATAAAGACAAAACATGTGAAGGCCGTGGCCGTCTCATTCATCAATTCCTATGCCAACCCTACGAATGAAAAATGTATCCGTCAAAAACTGGAAGCCGCACACATCCCGTATTCCCTTTCCAGCGAGATTCTTCCCGAACACAGGGAATACGAACGAACCGTTGTTGCAGCTGTGAACGCGTACTTGATGTCCGTTATCAGCCAATATTTGGAGAATTTGGAGCATACGTTGCAAAATGTAAACTTGCGAATTATGCAATCCAACGAGGGATACATTTCACCTGAAGTGGCCAAAGCAGAACCCATCAGGACGGCCCTCTCAGGGCCTGCAGGAGGTGTTGTCGGGGCTTTTCATTTGGGAAAATCTATCGGACTCAAAAGGATGATTTCCTTCGATATGGGTGGGACTTCCTCGGATGTGTGCCTGATCGACGGCAAAATCCAAAGAACCAACGAAAGCAAAATCGGAGACTTCCCGGTGCGCCTCCCGATTATCGACATTCACACCGTCGGAGCGGGTGGAGGTTCGATCGCTTATGTGGACAGCGGAGGGTCATTGCGGGTTGGCCCTGAAAGCGCGGGAGCCAATCCTGGTCCTGCTTGCTATGGAAAAGGAAACCTCCCGACTGTCACAGATGCCAATCTTGTGCTCGGTCGCTTAGTCCCGGAATTCTTCCTCGGAGGGAAAATGAGGATCTACCCAGAAAGAAGCCATCGGGTTGTGAAGAACCTTGCAGCAACAATCGACAAAACTCCTTTGGAGACCGCTTCCGGGATAATCCAAATCGCCAATGCCAACATGGAAAAAGCCATACGCGTCATATCCATAGAGCGCGGTTATGATCCTCGGGAATTTGCCCTGATATCTTTTGGTGGAGCGGGTGGAATGCATGCGATCGATATCGCTGCAAACCTGAATCTTGCCACAATTATCGTCCCGAAAAATGCCGGTGTTCTTTCCGCCCTTGGCTTGTTGATGGCAGACTCCATCAAGGATTATTCCAGATCCATTCTTAAAACGGCCGAAAACACAACACAAGGGGAAATAGAAAAACACCTTTTTGAACTTCAGGAGAAAAGCGCCCGCGACATGAAAAAGGAAGGATTCCAACAGGAAGATATCCAAATAGCACCATTTCTCGACCTCAGATACTTGGGGCAGTCCTACGAGATCACACTCCCCTATCAGCTTGATAAAGCAGGCCGCCATTCTTTCATCCCGGCATTTCATAAAGCCCACCAAAGACTCTACTCCTACCATCATGCCGAGCGGCCGGTCGAAATCGTCAACATACGTTTGAAATCCATCGGAGTCGCAAAAAAAATCAAGCTCAAAAAACAACGGTTGCAGCAACAGACTCCTCCAAAACAAGCTCTGCTCAAACGACAGCCTCTGTATTACAGAGGAAAAAAACACCAAGCGTCTGCCTACAGTCGAGAGCACCTTGAACCCGGGAACAGGATATCTGGTCCGGCTCTTGTTGTTGCTCAAGAATCGACAACGTTCCTTCCGCCGTTATGCAGCCTTAAGGTGGATGGATTATTGAATTTGATTATGGGAAAAACGGTAAAATCCGATGCGAAGCCATAATTTTGATCCTATCGAGTTGGAACTGTTCAAAAACATCTTTGTGTCCATTTCCGAAGAAATGGGAGCCGTTCTGGGACGAACAGCTCTTTCTCCCAACATTAAAGAAAGAAAAGATTTCTCATGTGCCCTGTTCAATCCCAAAGGAGAAACTTTTGCCCAGGGCTCGCACATCCCGGTTCATCTGGGTGCCATGCCTTTATCTGTCCAGGCATCGCTTCAATCCGTTTCCTTCGAAAAGGGAGATCTGGTGATCCTCAACGATCCGTATCAGGGGGGCACCCATCTTCCCGATATCACATGCATTTCTCCAGTTTATGTGAGAAATAAATTGGCCTTTTTTGTCGCTAACCGCGCCCACCACTCTGACGTGGGGGGCATGACCCCGGGCTCGATGCCCCTAGCCACAGAAATTTTCCAAGAGGGTCTAATCATTCCTCCTGTAAAGCTTGTCAGAAAAGGGATCCTGGATGAAGATATTTTCAACCTGATTTTATCCAACGTGAGGACACCCGAGGAGAGAAAGGGAGATATCCTGGCACAAATAGCCGCAAACAACACGGGCAGGCAACGTCTGGAAGAAACCGCAAAAAAATACGGGATCACCAAGCTCGTCCGTCACGGCCGGCTTATCCAGGATTACACAGAAAAAATTTTGAGAAAGACCCTCCTGTCCATTCCTGAAGGAACTTATTCTTTTTCAGATTTCATGGACAACGACGGGATAACAGAAACTCCTGTCCGAATTGCTGTCGATATGAGCCTAAAAGGTGGAGAAGCGATCCTCGATTTCAGCTCTTCCTCGGATCAAGTGGAGGGAGGCGTGAATGCGAACTTTGCGATCACATGTTCGGCAGTCCTTTACGTATTTCGCTGTCTCGTGGAGGAAGATATTCCATTCAACACAGGACTGATGCGCCCGATCCAAATTATCGCTCCGCAAGGATCTGTGGTCAATGCCCAGCACCCCGCAGCCACCGCAGGAGGAAACGTGGAGACCTCACAGAGGATAGTCGATGTTATTCTCGGAGCCCTATCGAAAGCTATCCCTGAGAGAATACCGGCAGCCAGTTCGGGCACCATGAACAATGTGGCCTTCGGCGGATTCGATCCGGACAAAGAATCTCGATTCACCTATTATGAGACCATCGGTGGAGGGATGGGCGCCAGCTCAGAAAGGGATGGATTGAGTGGAGTTCATACCCATATGACCAATTCCTTGAACACACCGATGGAAGCCCTAGAAAACTATCTCCCGATAAGAATCAGAACATATAAACTTAGGAAAGGATCGGGGGGAAAGGGATTGCGAAAAGGTGGGGAAGGGACCATCCGGGAATATGAATTTTTTGTCCCCACGCATGTGTCGATTCTCTCTGAAAGGCGGAAGTTTGCTCCCTATGGTGTTTTGGGAGGAGAAAAAGGGCAAAAAGGAAGGAATTCCCTTATTCCCAGCAAGGGGAAGAAAAAAGTCTTGGGCCCGAAGGCAAACCTAAAAGTCCTGCCTGGAGATATCTTGCGACTCGAGACGCCCGGTGGCGGGGGTTATGGCAAAAAGAAATAAAAAATCCTCGTTTGGCCCCGGTTTCCTCGTGGCGGCGGCGTTCATAGGTCCAGGAACTGTAACAGCCTGTTCTTTGGCTGGAGCCCGATTCGGATATGCTCTGATATTTGCTTTGATCTTTGCCGTCGTGACCACACTGATCCTCCAGGGAATGACAGGGAGATTGAGCCTGGGCTCTGGATATGATCTTGGCCAATCCCTCCGAAAGTTTCCCAAAAATGAAGCGACAAAAATCCTTTTTGTTATCCTGACCCTCTCCTCTATAACGTTTGGCTGTGCGGCTTACGAGGCAGGAAACCTGGTCGGTGGAGCGCTGGGTTTGGAGATGGTCAGCTCCGTATCGAAAAAAATCTGGGTTCTTTCGATTTCGCTGGTGGCAGCTTTTGTACTCAGTAGAAAAAAATACCGAATTGTTGAAAAATTCTTGATATTCCTGGTCTTTTTTATGAGCCTTTCCTTCCTGATAACAGCTATTCTTGTCAAACCAGACTTGCTTTCCATCTTAAAGGGATCGATCCCAACATTTCCGGATAAGTCTCTGTATCTGGTACTCGCCCTGGTAGGCACAACCGTCGTTCCGTATAACTTGTTTCTCCATTCTTCCGCAGTGAAACAGAAATGGCAAAACAAGAAAGACCTGAGAGACGTCAGAAAGGATCTTTTGACCTCCATCAGCCTGGGTGGATTGATTTCTGTTTCGGTCGTAGTCACTTCTGCTGTGGCTTTTTATGAAAAAGGCATAACATTGGAAAGCGGAGCTCAGATGGCACAGCAGCTGAAACCTCTTTTCGGTTCCTTTACAAACTTGCTCTTTGGGATGGGTTTATTTGCCGCAGGTTTGAGTTCGGCCATCACAGCTCCCTATGCGGCAGCTTTCGCTTCTTCGGGTATCCTAGGTTGGGAAGAAGGCCACAATTCGGGCAAATTTCGAGCTACCTGGATTGGAGTCATTGGGACGGGACTTGTCGTTTCCCTGTTTGATTTCAATCCGTTGGCGATCATCGTGTTCGCCCAAGTGGCAAACGGGCTCGTCCTTCCGGTGGCCTCCCTCTTCTTGTTGATCGTTCTCAACAACCGACAAAGAATGAGGGACCTGGCTAACACACCTGTTCAAAACATCATAGGTGGATTGGTGATTCTTCTGGTGAGCTTTTTGGGAATCTGGAATATCCTCAAGCTGATCCTTTGAGTCCTCTCTTATCGGAGAGCGAAGTCGACGGCGGCCTTCGCATGGAGAGTAGTCGTGTCGTAGACAGGAATAGTGTAATCATCTTGGGAGACGATCAGCGGAATTTCTGTGCATCCAAGAATCACGCCTTGAGCTCCTCGATCGACGAGGTTTTGGATAACGCTCCTAAATTTACCTTTGGACAGCTCCTTGATCTCTCCCAAACATAGTTCGCTGTACAGGATGTCATGCACAACCTGTCGTTCGTCATCGCTGGGAATCAGAACGTCTAGTCCATGCTTATCCCTCAGCCGACCTTTGTAAAAATTCTGTTCCATCGTGAACTTGGTCCCGAGGAGTCCGACGTGTGTTTGCCCGTTGCCTTTGATAGCCTCCGCTGTAACATCAACAATGTGCAGGACTGGAATTTGTATGGCTCCTTTGACCTCTTCGGCCATCAAGTGCATCGTGTTGGTGCAGATAATCACAAATTCCGCACCTGCGCTCTCCAATCTTTGGGCGACATCCAACATCAATCGGGTCAATTCATCCCAATCTCCCTGGTGTTGTAGTTTTTCCACCTCTTCAAAATCCACAGAGTACAAGATACACTTGGCCGAGTGAAATCCTCCAAGCCTTTCCTTCACGGTTTCGTTGATTATCCGATAGTATTCCAAAGATGATTCCCAGCTCATCCCACCGATCAAACCCATGGTTTTCATGTCGTCCTCCATCCGACGCGACTGCGATCCCTAAAGATAACAAAATATTTTCTTCTTTCCAATCTATTTATCATCTGCTAAGTAGGTTGCTTCGAAAAGATGGCCGTTGTTGACTGTCAACAAGTCACAGCCTGGGATATCGATCCCCAGGTAATGGAATCCTACAAAAAGGAGATGGAGGCCATGGGATTCGCTGTCAAGACGACGATGGATGCCGAAGAAGTTGCGGGGATTAGGCTTGAGAATACGGAGTTACACATCCGCCGAGACTAACAATGAATTAGAGGCGTTTAAGATCCGACCAGGCTATTTTCCGATTTCGTAGAATTCTTTGATGCTGGCTACAATGTATTCTTGCTGGTCATTGCTCAGTTCAGGATAGATAGGCAGGGCCAAAACCTCGGACGTAGCTTTCTCGGTCTCAGGAAAGTCCCCTTCCTTGTAACCTAAATGGGCAAAACAATTTTGAAGGTGAAGGGCAAGAGGATAATAAACGGCAGTCGCTATTCCCTTTGACGTGAGAAATTTTTGGAGATCTTCTCTGTTTTTTACTCTTATGACATACTGATTATAGATGTGATAACGGGAGACCCCACTGGATCTGTACACAGCATCCGGAAGTTCGATAATTCCACTGGTAATCAAGCCTGTTTCCGCGATTAGTCTATCATACAGCAGGGCATTGTTTCGTCTCTCTTGTGACCAATCATCCAAATATTTCAGTTTCACGAGCAACACCGCAGCTTGAATAGCATCCAAACGAAAATTTCCTCCGATCATGTCGTGAAAGTACTTGTTTTGAGCTCCGTGCACCCTTAGAATCCTCACTCTTTCAGCCATCTTTTCGTTGTTCGTCAAGATCATTCCCCCATCTCCCCAAGCTCCCAGGTTTTTTGAAGGAAAAAAGGACAGGGTGCCCAAATCACCCATCCCACAAGCACTTTTTACTCCTGTAGGAGAGGGATACTCCGCTCCGATAGCTTGCGCCGCATCTTCAACGACAGAAAGCTCGTATTTTTGTGCGGAGGCCGATATAGGAGCCATATCAGCGCATTGGCCGTACAGATGAACCGGAATGATGGCTTTGATTTTCGAGCTCGATTTCTTTTTTATCTCATTCTTTATCACACCCTCAAGGCTCTCCGGATCCATGTTGTACGTCTTTTTGTCGATATCGCAAAAAATCACTCGGGCTCCCACCCGAACAATGGCACCGACAGTGGCAAAAAAGGTAAAAGGAGTTGTCACGACAGCGTGGCCTTTTCCGATTCCTAAGGCCATAAGGGAAACGATCAACGCATCTGATCCTGAAGATACTCCTATCGCATATTTTGTCCCTGTATATGAGGCAATTCTCTTTTCTAATTCCATTACCTCTGAGCCCAAAATGAACTTTTGGGATTCGATAACTTCAAGTATCTTTTTATCGATTTCTTGTTTAAGTGCTTTGTACTGCGCTTTCAGATCCAAAAACGGTACGTTCATCAATACCTCCTACTATTATGTTGGAATCTTTTTTAATTTTTTCTTCTCGATGATAAGTTGGCCCTGGTAGGAAACATAGTTGAGCAGTATGACAACCCGATCTTTATCTGTTAATTCCTTGCGGAAAATTCCTTTCAGCCCTTTCATCGGGCCCTCCATGATTTCTATTTCATCACCGATCCCAGGAATTTCTCCGTACTTTTCCAATTCAATATAACCATTGATCTCCCTCTGTTTGATCTGTAGGATTATTTCTTCTGGGACGGGAATCGGCCCCTCTTGATTTCCGATAACCCGTTTCACACCCCGCGTGTATCTGACAAGCCTGTATTGGGATGGATAATCAAAGTGGATGAATCCATAACCGGAAAAAAAAGGTTTCTCTCTGGTTTCCTGGATGTATCTAGGACAATAAAAATCGATTCCGCCTTCCTCGAATAACCTTTCCACTTGAAATTCTTTTTTGGGTTTTGTGTTCAAAACATACCAGTCTTTCATGTTTTACCTATATCGAATGGCTTTGGTGTCTTAATCCTTTTTGTCCAGGTTGAATGTTTTATAAAAATCCGGCCGGCGATCTGGGATAAAATATTTTTTTGCCGGAGATTGGGCAATCTTGCTGAGATCACAATCTGCGTACAGGATGAAATCTTGACCCTGCGGGGCCTGGGCGATGATGTTTCCTTCGGGTCCGACAACAAAAGATTCTCCAGAAAAGCAGAGGAAGTCTTCCTTCCCTACTCTGTTCACAAGGGCAGCAAAATACCCATTCTGGAATGCTGCTACCTGCACCTCGGCTTGGAAGAGTCCTTCCGGCCATTCTCCCACCGCCCCGGCCTGCGGGATAAAAACGATTTCTGCTCCAAGCAATCCCAGATTCCTCATGTATTCGGGGAAATGCCGATCGTAGCAAATGGAAACGCCAACCCGGCCAAAGCGTGTCTGGTACACAAAGTTCTCGACATTACCCGGTGTGTAGTAACCCTTTTCATAAAATCCCATACCATCCATGATGTGGACCATTCGGGTCGTTCCGAGAAGAGTGCCATCGGCATCAATCACGGGAGAGGAATCGTATGTGTTCTTCCCATCCGTTTCATAAATGTTCAAGACAACGACCGTCTCGTTTTTCTTTGCCAGTTTTTGGAATTTATCTACCGTTGGTCCCGATATGTTTTCTGCAAAGGAAACACTCTCCGGCGTGGCAGGAGCTTGAGGGAGAAAAGGCAAAAAAGCAAGCTCTGCAAAGGCTACGAGCTGGGCACCCGCCTCGACAGCCTGATGGAATGCTGCGACACCTCGATCAAGATTTTCCCCGGGATCTTTGGTGGCGTATTGTTGAACCAACGCAATTTTCATTACCTAAACTCCGTTCACTTTCTTGCTTCTCGGGTTATTTATTCTGTTCGAAGACCTGAAGAGCCTTTTTGGGAGGCATCTTCTGATGGACGACCGCCCTGACGGCTTTGATCATAGCCACAGGATGGGGAGATTGCCAGATATTCCGTCCCATGTCCACGCCAACAGCACCTTTCTCCACCGCATCCTTGGCCATTTCGAGGGCGTCCAATTCAGTATCCAGTTTTGGTCCTCCAGCGATCACAATCGGGATAGGACAACTCTCTACGATTTTTTCAAACTCGTCGCAGTAATAAGTTTTGACAAAACTGGCCCCCAGCTCTGCCGCGATTCGACAGGAAAGAGATAAGAAACGGACATCCCTTTTTCCCAATTCTTTTCCGACGGCTGTGACGGCCAGAACTGGAATTCCGTAGGGTTGAGCTTGATCGACAAGAGTAGACAAATTGCAGAGCGTCTGGTGTTCATAGTCTGTTCCAATAAAAATGGAAAGGGCTACAGCGGAGACATTCAGCCGGGCGGCTTCCTCCATGCAAGTGGTGATAGCCTCGTTGGACAGGTCCTTCCCGATAATGCTGCTTCCCCCAGAAACTCGGAGTACGATCGGAATATCCTCTCCTGGATCGACCGACGTTCTCAAAATCCCCCTTGTCAACATCAGGGCATCGGCATACGGCAACAGGGGTTCGATGGTTGCCCTGGCATCCTCTAACTTATTGGTGGGCCCCAAAAAATAGCCATGGTCAACCGCCAGCATAACCGTCCGATTGGTATCCGTTTTTATTATTCGGGATAGCCGATTTTTCATTCCCCAGTCCATTTGTCCTCCTCGAAATCGAAATATTCCATATTCTTATCTTTGCGGCTCTATGATGACTTTCATAGAGTCCAAGGCTTGTTCGACAAGCTGAAAACCTTTAGCTGTTTCCGATAGGGGCAACCTGTGCGTGATCATGTCCTTGACACGAATGGCAGGAGACTGCATGAGTTCAAGCGCAGCCCACGAATCACGAGGACTGGCTCCATAGGATGTGGTCAAAGTCCGACCATTCCGACCAAAAACATCCATCACAGAAAAAGAAATTTGGACTTCAGGATCAGGGAAGGCAAAAAACAGGATCACTCCTCCCCGCTCTGCCGATTTCAGTGCTCGATATTGAGCCATTTCTGCTCCTGTGCAGACAACGACGAGATCAGCCAAACGACCTCCCGTTATTTTGTGCAGGATGGCATTCGGATCTTCCTCTGGAGAGATGGCCTCATCCGCGCCGAACTGCTTGGCCATATCCAGACGGAATGGCACAGGGTCTACGGATAAAATCCTGCATGCTCCCAGCTCCCTCGCAGCGTGAATCATCAAAAGACCAGCGATTCCGCTCCCTAAAACAAGAACATTCTGGCCCGGCTGGAGCCTCGCCACGCGCAAAGCTCTCAACACACATCCCAAAGGTTCATGAAAGGTCGCTTGCTCGTAGGAAATATCATCCGGGATTTTAAAAACCCCTCTATCCACGTTGATTGCCGGAAGTCGGATATATTCGGCGAAGCCTCCAGGATCAAAATTCGTCTGGCGCAGTGTCTCACAGGCCGTATGATGGCCGGTCAGGCAGTAGCTGCATGTGTTGCAAGGCACATGATGGGCGGCGACTATCCTATCCCCCATCTTGAAATTCTTTACCCCTTTCCCGACCTCAACAATCTCTCCGGATACCTCATGGCCCAAGACGAGCGGTGCTTTTTTTATCCTGTACCATTCCATCACGTCGCTGCCGCAGATACCGCTGGCCTCCACCTTCATGATCATTTCGCCCGGACCGCAAACAGGGCGAGACATATCCTCTATCCGGATGTCGCTGTTGTTGTAGTACATGGCCACGCGCATAAGTTCTTTCCATAAAAAAAGTGCAGGTATTATGTATAAACTCCCCATAAAAAAGTCAAGGTCTTCCTTTGAATATGGAGTGGTGAACTCGTGTTTCAGGAAGGAGGAAAGAGAGAAAAAGAGAATAATTCCTATGTTTTGCTCAGTGAGCCAAAGTGTTATCGATTACTGACTGCAGTTCCCCTTCATCAAAGGGCTTGTTGATCACTGTCGATGGTTTGCCGTTTTTCCCGTTATTGATTCTGGAGATGGTTGCTTTGTCTGAATAAGCTGTGAGGTAAACGATCGGAATCCGGAATTGCTTGTAAATCTCCTCGCCGGCACTCACACCGTCGATGTTTCCTTTGAGTTTGACATCCATTATAACCAAGTCTGGTTTCATTTTAGACGCTTCTTTAATTGATTCTTCTCCAGATGAGACGATAGCCGAAACCATGTAGCCGAGGTCTTCCAGCATGGATCGGATATCAAGAGCAATGATGTTTTCGTCTTCGACAATCAGGATTTTCGGGTTTTGTGAGTTCATTTACCGTCTCCTCTCACATGGCAATCCGCAAGCATTTTTTTACGCTCTATCATTTAGTCGCGTAAAAAGGGGATATTGCGGAAAATCTTATGGGATTGAAATGGGGCTTTTCTCAAGTTCCATCGTCTTGATGGAAATCAACGCTCTCCAATGCCATAAATCGCCAGACACATTTGTCTTTAAGAACGTCGTTTCGATCTGTTGTTTTTTTTGAGGGACAACATCTTCTCCCTTTGTCTCCTCCGCAGGAGAAAGCGACTTGGCAAGATGGTAGAGACCGGCAGCGACACTCAAAATGGAAATCCCGGTAACAGGTTTTTGTGTTCCGTCAATCAGTCCAAACGGGTTGTATCGTCCTTCCCAAGGAGGAAGTTCCAATTTGAAAGAGATGCCGCGCGACGAAAATTTTCTCTTGGAATAGACCAATCGGTCGCCGATCAAAAAAGACAATGTGTACACATGTTGTTTTCTTTCTTCACCTTTTTTTTGAACGAGATAAATAGGAGCGATGCGGATATCGATGACGATTTCTTTCGAAACGACAGACTCATCTGATTTGCATTCCAAGATAAATCTATGTGTATCCGTTTTCCGGAAAAAGTCCGGGGAAGGCAGAGCGATGGTGTTGAATCCCTTCAGAAAAAGTCCCGCACGGAGCACCTGATCCTTAAAGGAGATTTTAAAAAAGGCATCGGATCGAACCTGTAAACCGATCGTGATTTTTCCTGGCGGCAGGCCCTTCTGATACGCCTCATTCTCCACGAGACATATCCCGGAAACCAGGGGGAATCCCTGTTCGTCAGCCACACAAACGCCTGCGCATAAAATGACGATAACGAGTGTCCAAACACCTCTATTCATGGAACTCAAACACGAGAACTGCTTCCAACCTTTCAGATGGGAAATCAACGGGCAACGGAGGAAAGGGGGCGCTGGAACGGATGGCCGCTGTCGTGGTTTGATCGAACATTGGGAAATCGGAGGATTCCACGATACCCATAGAAACAAGATTTCCCATTTTCCCGATGATGATAAGGATTTTCACTTTTCCCAGGGATATGGATTCAACAATCGGAGGTGGAGTCCAATTGTTATGAATTTTGTCCACAACCTGCTTAACCCAGGGAGTAATATCGTATCCTTTCAGTTGATCGGATACATCGGCATCCATCTCTCCTCGTCCTTTTCTAGTTATGATACGGTCAAATTGTAGAGAGGACAGTGCTGGCGTGTCGTATCTAGAAAAATCCAGGCCTTTGCTGGTATCTTCTCCTACCCACTCTTCATGCTCCGGCTTTTTCCGACCTATGTCTAAGGAAAATCTCCCCTCTGTTTTTGGAGAGGGGATTAGATCGAAGCTCTCTGTTGTTTGTTCCACAGCCCGGCCAAAATTTAAATTTTTTAAATAAACAACTCCAGGATTTGGTGCAATCTGCTGCCGGTCCTCCGTTCCTCGCACAGATAAATCCTCGGAAGATATCTGAGGAGAAGGCGATCCGGATGTATGGACCTCCGATGATCCCTCGATTCGTGGAAAAGAAACCATCTTGGGTTCAACAATGCGCACATCGGCTGCATGCCGGAACAAATACACCCGAACTGGGGGGACAAGTTTGATCAGGAAAAAAAGGAGTATCATATGAAACAACACTGATGCGAGAAAGCTCATTCCCCTCTCTTTCATATTGCCTGGATTCATACGATTATTCTTTTTTTCATTTTCATTATAGTACAATTTCTGTTCACTACTTATAATAATCTGCGGATTAAAAAAGTTACATATCTGAATTCCAGGCTCTTAGAGAACGTTCACAATCCATTGGAGATGAAATATGGGAGGATGGCTGAATCGAAAGATTAAACTGGGAAAAACAGAGCTGTATGCGGCTCGCTTCGGAATCGGAGCTGCCTACGGCGCTCCAGCGGATGCGCTAGAAGCCGCATTTGAAGAGGGCTGTAACTATTTCTACTGGGGTGCTCTCAGGAATGCCCAGATGGCCACAGCCATCCGGAATATCGTGAACAAAGGAAAACAGGATGACTTGATCGTCGTGATTCAGGATTTCAGGAGGTCACGTGTTGGTGTCGAGCGCAGTCTTATGAGAGGATTAAAAAAGCTGGGTATGGACTATGCGGATGTGCTTTTGCTGGGATGGCACAAAAATCCGCCTAATCCCAGAGTTCTCGATGCCGTCGAAAAACTGAAAGGCAAGCAGGCATTCCGCTACCTGGGAATAAGCGGCCATAAACGGGCATTATTTCCTGAACTGGCCAAAGATCACCGATATGATCTTTTTCAGATTCGGTATAATGCCGCAAACCAGGGTGCCGAGGAAGACATATTCCCCCATCTTCCCCAAGACCGCCCGGGGATCGTTTCGTTCACGTCAACGAAAAAAATGTCTATCGTGCAATCCAAACGGATTCCCCCAGATGAAAGGCGTCCTACCGCAGGAGATTGTTACCGTTTCGTCCTCACAAATCCGGCAGTCGATGTGGTCATCACCGCGCCATCCAAAGCAGCTCAATTGGAACAGAACTTAGCTGAGGTTAAAAAAGGCCCTTTGAGCGAAGACCAACTCCAATGGATGTGCCGGATCGGAGATTACGTCTACGGCTCTATTCTTTTTTTTTGGCCCTTTCAGCAGCTTTTCCGACCCAAACGGTAGCGATGACAGCTATAATCGTGACAACCACAGCATAAACTACCATGGGGGTGATTCCCTCCGCCGTGCCGAATACCTTCTTAAAAATGACTTGGATCGCTCCGTTCCACGCCAGAGCTGCCACCAAACCAAATGCCGCAGTTACAAGGGCCGCAATTTTTTCGACGACCTCATTCTTCATAATCTCCCTCCTTGTTACATAAACAGATGAAGACACCAAACTGACCATTGGGAATTCCACAAGAATAAAAAGAACTTGTGAAATTGTCTTGTTGAGGCACCTTCACTGGAATTTTAATTATCACACCCCGCACAAAAAAAAACAAGAATCGAGAGGACCCGAGCCGATTTAAGCTGTCCGTTTTCCCAAAGAATCTCTACTTCGAATCCCCCCCTTACTCTTATTCCTCGCACAAATCCGCTTTTCCAGGAATCGGCGATGGCCGCGAGGAGATAGATTTCCTTTTGATGGGATTGGCACAGCATCTCCGCAACCGCCGCTGAAATCCCGAAAGTCCCGTCGACTTGAAGTGCTCTTGAACAGATGGAATAAAGACTATCGAAGCAATAATTATGGATATAAAAGTTGAAATTATCGATGGCTTTTCCGGAATCATATAATCGAGCCCAGCAGGCCATTTTCCAGGCAGAGGCCCACCCATTACTGTCCAAGCCTCGTTGCTCGAGGACAACTTTGGCCCCTTCGGCCAATTCGGGTGTCTTTTCTTCAGAAATCTGGTTTCCCGGAAAAAGGCCGTAAAGATGAGAAATATGACAGTGGCTTTTTTCTTTTTGGCCCCAATCTTCGAGCCATTCCTGTAATTCTCCCTTTTTGCCGATCTGCATGGGCGCAAGTTTCTCCCGCGTCTCCAAAACCTTATCCCTGAAAGATCGATCGACCTCCAGAATATCCGCCGCTTTGGCTTTGTAAGTGAACAGATCCCCAAGGAGCTGCATATCGATGGTCGAACCTGCACAGATTGTGATCCCTGGGCTCATCCATCCGCACACCTCATCAAAAAATATATCATTGCCCGGCCAATCGGGGAAATTTTCAGGCGATGTGGAAGGATTGGTCACCAGCCAGCCGTATTCGGGATGCTCCACCAAAAAATCCAGAAAAAACTGCACACATCCCTTCATCACAGGATAAAATTGCCTCAAGAATTCCAGGTCGCCGCTGTAAAGAAAATGTTCCCAAAGATGTGTGCACAACCAGGCTCCTCCTGCATTGAATGTGCCCCAATCAGGGCCATCCATCGGGGCAGCCACGCGCCAGATATCGGTGTTCTGATGATAGACCCATCCTCGTGCCCCATAATGCTCCCTTGCGACGGCGCTTCCCTGATCTGTCAGCTCCATTATCATCTTGAAAAGCGGTTCCGCACACTCACTCAGATTTCCCACTTCTGCCGGCCAGTAATTCATCTCTGTATTGATGTTGGTGGTGTATTTTGAATCCCATGAAGGATTCATGTCTTTGTTCCAGATCCCTTGTAGATTGGCGGGTTGCGTTCCGGGTCGGGAGGACGGAATCAACCTGTAACGACCGAATTGAAAACAAAGAGCGGTCAGATTGGGATCATTGTGCCCGTTAAATTTCTGGCGTCTCTGGTCAGTCGGGAGGAAGGAATTGGGAGTCGATCCCAAATCCATCGAAACTCGTCTAAATAATTTTTGGTGCTCTGCTATATGTGCTTTTTTAATATCTTCCTAGGGCTTCCCCTCAAGTGCCTGCAGAGTCATTTCGACTCTTTGGCCTGCGCCAGCACTGACATCTTTATAATTGACAAAATTCGTTGCCGCTGCAATGAACAGGGTAACTATATCCGCATTTGTGACGACTAAATCCGTATCTTCAACCTTTGTCGTCCCGCCATCAGCTAAAGCCTTTACCCGCCCCTGATATCGAATCTATCCCTCCACTCCTAGATAATCAGCAGATTTCCCTGTGAGAATCAATCCGTTATCGCCGTATCCATCCATCCGGAAGTAGTCTGTGGCATAGTTGGAATGGGCTTGGTTCCTGTATCCTCTCAAATTGGCTACAAATGAGATGCTTCGCGGTTTATCAGCGGTCAATCTGATGACAATGACCTGGTCAACAGGAGTCACAAAAACATCTCTTTGAAACATATGTCTTCCCTTTCATATTCGGTTGTTACGATAGCTCGATCCAGATCTAATCGATGGGTATAGTTTCTTGCTTCTCCCTCGCCAGAAAACTTGAGTATCAAATCTCCGAAGGATTGGTATTTTTGCTGTTCAACAGGATATCCCATCAAATTCCGGCCAAATAGTTTGTGAGCCTGGATGTATTTTCCCTGGAAAATAAGTTTTTGGATGTCTGGGAGGGCTTTGAATCCCCCTTGAACAGTCTACGAATACGGCCCTCCTGACCAATACGTCTCTTCGTTGAATTGGATCATTTCTTCATACGTTCGGCCGAAAACCATGGCACCCAATCTTCCGTTTCCGACAGGGAAGGCATTTTCCCATTTATCGGCAGGATGGGTGTACCACAACAGGGTTGTGGGATCGATGTCCTCCTCCGATAGTTTCTCCAAATTATTTGTTTTAGTACAGACAGAACAAAAAACCAGGAGCATGAAAAACATGCCAAGCCAGATTCTCGTCCAAAATCCCGTTGAAAAATTATTAATGCACATGATTTTATTCCTTTTCATACAGAATAAGTTCCTTTTTTTCGAAAGGAATAGGATATGCGGTTAGATACACGTTGTGTTGGAATTTGTTTTTCCCACCCTCCAATACCAGCGCCACAACATCGCTTGTTTTCCCTTCCCTCTCCACAATCATCGCGGAGCCATTTGAAGAAGTTAAGTTTTGATAGAGTCTGGGCTTCGGTGGATCCTTCATTCTGGCTCCTGATCCACTCGAAATAAAATGCTTGTGAAGGAGTTTCCTCTTTCTGCCTAAAATCCTGGGCCTGGATGGATACCAGAATTAGTAATACGCCGATATAAACTAGGAAATTTCTCTCCATATCCATCATCTACTCATAAAGTCAGCTCATTTTCGTATGGCTAAAAAGCAGAGTCAATGATATCATCTCGATTGATTGAGAGTCATGAAACAATTTTGAATCAGAATAAACCAAACCTTGTCAGGTTATGTATTTGTCAATAAAGGAGCGATATTATGGAAGGACACACAAAAGTTCTGGGCGTCCTGTGGATCATCTACGGAGTGCTGGGAATTTTAATGGGATTATTGATACTTGGATTGCTCTTCGGGATATCCTATTTGCCGAAGGATCATGAATCTCCCCTCATACTCCGGACAGTGGCTGTAGCCGGTGGAGGTTTGATTGCCTTGCTCTCTTTGCCGGAAGTCATCGCAGGTTTCGCTCTGTTGAAGTTCAAAGAGTGGGGACGTATACTTGCTCTAATCGTGGCGGTTCTCAATGTCATTTGGTTCCCGTTCGGTACGGCCCTGAGTATCTACACTTTTGTGATTCTCCTCAACACAGAAACCATCGCATTGTTTCAAAAAAACTAAACAAATCCCAGCCTTTACATTAGGCCGCTTTTTCTCCAAAATTTGTAAACGAGATACTGATTTTCTGATCTCTCGGTTGAGTTTCAGTTCAGGCTTAGCTATAAAGTATAAAGAGTCATCATCAAGAAATTAAAAATCGAGTGATCGGAGGAAATAATATGAACCGGAGAATTATTTTTATTTTCATCGGGATTTTTGTATTCGCAATTCTTATCCGAGCGGATCTCCTTGCAAACACCTATGAAGTATTTTCTCCCGATAAAAAAATCCAGCTCAAAGTCGAGATTGGTCAACAAGTCCTTTATTCCGTCTTTTTAGAATCTCAGGAGATTCTTGCGCCCTCTCCGATTTCGATGACAATAAAAGATAAGGGAAAATTGGGATTCGAACCGGTTCTCGAGAGCGCGAGCCAAAGATCCATCGATCGGGAAATCCGTCCAGTCATCCGCGCAAAAAGTGCTGTGATCAAGGACATCTTCAATGAGATATCTCTGAAATTTGAAAATAGCTTTGATCTCATCTTTCGTGTTTACGATGATGGAGTCGCCTATCGATTTCAGACATCATTCGATGGGAATATAGATGTCCTGGATGAAGAAGTCATCTTCAATTTTGGAGCCGACCATCAAGTGTATTTTCCAACAGAGGAGAGTTTTTTCACTCACCAAGAAAGGCTGTACGAATATCTTTCTCTTACGCAGATCACCCGATACAAAATGTGCTCTCCCCCTGCTCTTGTCGATATAAAAGACGGGCCCAAAATTGCCATCACGGAGGCAGACCTTGAAGACTACGCAGGCTTGTACCTCACCGGACGGGGGAGAACATCTCTCAGAGGAATTTTCCCTGCCGTGGCCCTTGAGGAAAGACAAACACGCGACCGGGATGTGCGTATCGTCAAACGGGATGACCACATAGCCCGAACGGGGGGCCGAAGATCCTTCCCCTGGCGCGTGCTTATAATAGCTAAAAAAGATGCAGACCTGCTGGAGAACCTGCTGGTCTACAAGTTGGCAAAACCACTCCAACTACAAGACACAAACTGGATCAAATCCGGAAAAGTGGCTTGGGACTGGTGGAATGCCAACAACATTCACGGGGTTGATTTCGAAGCAGGCATCAATTCCGAAACGTATAAATATTACATCGATTTCGCTTCGGCGCACGACATCGAATATATCATCCTAGACGAAGGTTGGTATAGACTGGGAAATCTTTTTGACATCAATCCAGAAATTGACATAGAAGAAATTATCCGATATGCCCAGGAAAAAAATGTCGGCATCATCCTTTGGGTGGTCTGGAAAACCCTGGACAACCAATTGCATGATGCACTGAACCAGTTTGAAAAGTGGGGAGTGAAAGGGATCAAGGTTGATTTCATGCAGAGAGACGACCAGTGGATGGTGAACTACTACCATAAAATCGCCAAGGAAGCGGCAAAAAGACACCTCCTCGTCGACTTTCACGGGGCATACAAACCCACAGGCCTAAGAAGGGCTTATCCCAATGTGTTGACTCGGGAAGGTGTTCTGGGCCTCGAACACAATAAATGGTCGAAAAACGTCACGCCGGAGCACAACGTCATCCTTCCTTTCATCCGGATGCTCGCCGGTCCGATGGATTACACACCCGGCGCCATGATCAATGCCCAGGAGAAAAATTTTCAGGTGAATTTCACACGCCCGATGAGCATGGGAACCCGATGCCATCAACTGGCTATGTATGTCGTGTATGAAAGCCCATTGCAGATGTTGGCAGATAGTCCTTCCCATTATCTGAAGGAAAAAGAATGTCTCGAATTTTTGTCCAAGGTGCCTTGTGTCTGGGATGAAACCCATGTTTTAAATGCACGTGTTGCTGACTTCATCTTGATGGCTAGAAAATCAGGAGAGGAATGGTATCTGGGAGCAATGACGGATGGGACAGCCCGTGAGCTCCTCGTGGACATGTCTTTTTTGCCCGAAGGGGAATTCGATGCAGAGATATTCGAAGACGGAATGAATGCCCAACGCTACGGCAACGATTACAAGAAAAATGTCATCTCCATTTCGAACAAGAAAAAACTGAATATCAAGCTCGCACCTGGTGGCGGGTGGGTGGCGCGGATCTATCTCAAAAAGAAAGAATAAGAAAAATATCACGCCATCGGAAAGATTGACTTGAGTCCTCTTTGCTTATATATATATTAGCGATGGGAGACAAGAACAAAACCTTTCAATGCCCGCAGTGCCACTCTTATATCGCTGATGACAGCCGATTTTGCAACAGATGCGGGCACCTTATCGTGGACAAAGCCGACACCCTGACCTATACACCTCCTTTAGAAAAAATATTGGATGACCACCTCGGATTCTCGCCCGGCGACAAGTTTGGCCCCAGGTACCGGATTATCGAAGAAATAGGTCGAGGTGGGATGGGCCGTGTCTACAAAGCCGAAGACCAGGAGTTGAATATCACCGTCGCTCTCAAGATGATAAGGGCAGCCTATTCTACAAATTCCCGATTTATCCAACGTTTCAAAGAAGAGACGCTGTTATCACGCTCCATCTCTCATGAGAATGTGATTAGAATCCATGACCTGGGAGACGTGGATGATATCAAATTCATTTCCATGGACTACATCAAAGGACACGACCTCAAAGAGCTCATACTTACTTCTGGAACACTAAGCATTCAAACAGCAATCAGCATAACCAAGCAAATTTGTGCAGGACTCAAAGCAGCGCACCAAAAAAACATCATTCATCTCGACCTCAAACCGCGCAACATCATGCTCGACAGCGATGGCAAAACCTATATTATGGATTTTGGCATAGCAAGATCCTTGGAAGCCACAGACGCCGTCAAAGAAAAAAAGCTCATCGGAACGCCCGCTTACATCTCCCCTGAACAAGCAAAGGGTGAGGAAGTCGATAAGCGATCCGATATATACTCCTTGGGCATAATCCTGTTTGAAATGCTGGCGGGCAAGCGGCCTTTTGAAGCAGATACATTGGATGATTTTGTGGATATGCATATCCACAAAAAGCCTCTCCGTCCGTCGGAAATCATGCCGCATATTCCTCCTTTTCTTGATGACATCGTCCTCAGGTGTTTAGAAAAGGACAAGAACAAAAGATATCAGGATTTGGCGGAAGTGCTTGCAGATTTAAAAGATCATGAAGAGGAGTCCCAGACTTACATTCCCCAAATAAAAACAAAAAAAATGTGGAAATTTTTATATCTCGTTCCTGTTGTGTTGTTGGCCACCCTAACAATTTATTTATTGGTGGGACAAAAAAAATCCTCAGTCCACCCCACTCCTGAAGGAAGAAGAATTCCGCTTATCGTGATGTATTTTGAGAATAATACAGGAGATGAGCAACAGGATCATTGGAGAAAAGCCCTACCGAGTTTGATTATCCGGGACCTCCTGCCATCAAAATTCATTCGCGTATTGAGTGCAGATAAACTCTACAGTATTTTGGAAAGTCTCAACCTCCAAGATAAAAAAAGTTATTCCTCGGAAGATTTTAAAAAAGTGACTCTGCGAGGAGGCGCGAATCATCTATTATACGGATATTATACTTTGGCAGAGGACACGTTTCGAATCGACGTTATCTTCCAAAATGTTGCGACAGGTGAATTACTCGACTCCAAAAGAATAGAAGGGAAAGGAGATTTTGTTTTTTATGATGCTGCGGACCAACTGACACCCTGGATAAAAGAAAAATTCAACATTACAGGAACAGAAATTGCGGCAGATTCGGATAGCGATATTCGTGATATTTTCACCAGCTCATCCGAAGCTTTAAAGTTATATATCCAAGGAAAACACAATTACTATTTAGGAAATTACCAAAAGAGCATTGACATTTTGGAAAAAGCAGTGACAATTGACGAAGGATTTGCACTTGCTTACAGACAAATTTCTGAAAATTATCATTACTTGGGCAGGATCTCTCAAGCACAAAAATACGCCACAAAAGCTCTATCCATGAAGGACAATGTTTCCCTGAGAGATAGATATTTGCTCGAGGGATGGGCCCACACAATCTTGGAAGAATCTTACAAAAATGCAGAAAAAATCTATTTAGAAATGATCCAAAACTATCCCGACGACGAAGATGCAAACATCTATTTGGGAGCCATTTATCGCAATACGGAAAAGTGGGTTTTAGCTCAAGAGAGATTTGAAAAAATACTGAAAGATAATCCCCTTTTATCTATTGATAACATCCTCCTTTTTTACAGGGCTAAAGGCCAACACGAAAAGGCTCATGCCTTTATCGACACAAATAAAAACAGCTTCAGCGAAGTTTCCGATTATCATTTGTATAAAGGCATAATCCATTTCTACCAAAAAAATTTCGAGATCTCTCGTCTTGAATTGGAGAAGGCCTTATCCTTATCCCCTGATATACTAGATGCAAAAGAAATTTTGGGGCATCTATTTTTGATTCAAAATGACTTCGTGAAGGCAGAAAAGTATTATAAAACGATGATTGAGAGCGAATACCCAACCTCTCGGTTCTACGGACAGCTTTGGCTAATCAGCTTGCGCCTAGCCCAAGGTCGATATCTCGACTGCAAAAATGAGATTGTCAAAAGGATACAAGAATCCGAAAAAGACCAACTGGAATCCAACAAGCTGAACTTTCTTAATTTTTTAGCCTATATCAACCTCAGAATGGGTTATCTCGAAGAAGCGCTCGAGGCTTCCGTACAGGCGCAGCAAATCGCGGCAGAGTTCAAGTTCCACCTTGATAAAACAATCGCCATGCGTTTTCAGGGGCTTATCCTGCTGAGCATGAATAAAAGCGAAGAGGCAAAAAAAGCAGCTTCCCATCTCAAGATCTATCTGGAAGGGATAGAAATCCCAAAATTCATGAGATACTATCATCATTTAGAAGGGGAAATCGCTCAACACGAAAATCGAGACTCTGTCGCCTTAGATTATTATGCAAAGGCGATTTCTCTGTTATCTCATCAATATGATGCTTATAACGATCATGCTTTCTATTTTTATTCCCTCGCCATGGCCTATTACAATATGAACGATCTGGAGCAAGCCCAGAAACAATTGGAGAAAATCGTTGGACTTACGACCGGACGTTTGCAGTGGGGAGATATCTATGCCAAAAGTTTTTACTGCCTGGGAAAGATTCATCAGATGAGGGATCAGAAGCAAGAGGCGATCAGAAATTATGAAAAATTTCTTGAGCTCTGGAATGAGGCAGACTCTGACATCATTGAAATACAGGATGCCCAAAATCAAATCTCCAGCCTAAGGAAAGAATAGCATGAAATTGAAGTCATTCTTCCTTAAGAATGTTACGATTCATTAAAAACTGGCGTTCCTGGACCAGCACAGCTGGGGAACATGATTCAAGGCAGAATTTACAAGAAATCCTCGATTGGGTGTGAGCAAAAATATAATTTTGCAGGAAACGATAATACAATTCTGGATGAAAATGGGGAACCTTCCATGTCCGAGGCCTTCTGTGAAGAATGGATATTGAAATAAGGAATATCTATCAATCGGATCGTTTGTAGACGATTTTTCCGCCGACGATTGTGTAATCGACCTTTGCCGACATGATCTGCTCTTCGGGGATGATCATCAGATCCTTGTCGAACATGACCACATCACCCAAATAGTTTTCCTTGATTTTACCTTTGCGGTCCTCCATGAATTCCGCATAGGCGGATCCTAACGTGTAAAGCTCGATCGCCTCTTCCATGGTCAGTTTCTGGTCGGCGAACCACCCTTCTCCCGGTTCTCCCGCCCGGTCTTTCCGGGTGACAGCCGCATACAACCCCTCCAAAGGATCGAGAGGCTCCACACCGTAATCCGTCCCGAACGCTATCTTAGCACCTGTATCCAACAACCGCCTCCATGCATAGGCCCCCTTGCAGCGTTCGAGTCCTATTCTCTTCTCTGCAAACCGTTTGTCTGTAATGCAATGGGTGGGCTGCATCGAAGCGATCACCCCGAGCTCGGCAAAACGAGGAATATCCTCATCGATGAGCACCTGGGCATGCTCACTGCGGTGGCGGCTATCCCGTACACCGTTTACTTCACGAGCCTTTTCGATGGCGTTCAAGGTCAAATGATTTCCTTTGGACCCGATGGCATGGATGCCTATCTGGAAGCCCATTTCATCCGCCTCGACTATGATCCGCTCCAGCTCTTTGTATGATTGAAACGGAAGCCCGGATTTTTCGGGTTCATCCTCGAAAGGCTCAAAGAACAGGGCTGTTCCTGAACCCAGAGTCCCGTCGATGTGCCCTTTGAGAAATCCGAACCGGATCCAGTCATTCTCCAGCGGGTACTTTTTCCGTAGATCTCCATATTTCTGGAGCATCTCCTCCGTGAGCCCGTCCAGCCTCTGACCGACATAGGCTCGAAGAGTCAGTTTCCCCATGTCGCGGAATTTCTGGAACATTTCGAAATCACCCGGAGGGAGCTGAACTGTCGTCACTCCCAACTTGGCGGCCATATCAAACGCAGCCTGCCATTCCCGGATGCGCCGTTTTTCTTCCTCTTTGGGAGTTCGCTGGACTCTCACAGCCCCATATTTCAACAAGCGTCTGGCTAATTCTTTGATTATGCCAGTTGGCTCTCCTGTTTTCTTATCCTTCTGGATCTCGCCGCCCGGAGGATCAGGCGTGTCTTTTGTGATACCGGATAGGCGAAGCACAAAGCTGTTCACCAGCACCGAATGGCCATCGGCCCGGCTTAACACAACTGGATTGTCCGGTGAGATCGGATCGATCAACTCTTTAGTCGGCCACTTTTTATCGAAAAACATTTCGTGTTCCCAACGTCCACCCCTGACGAGTTCGCCAGGCTTTGCTTGAGCTACCTTTTCTGCGACTTTTTCAGTAATGATTTTGGGATCGGATATGTAACGCAAGTCGATGTAATCAGGGTCGATTCCGCCAAAATGGACATGGGCATCATTGAACCCAGGAACCACAAGCCGTCCCCTTGCATCGATAACCTGCGTGGTAATTTCATCGATATACCGTTGGATTTTTTTATTTGTGGTCACCGCGATGATATGCTCCTGTTTGAACGCGATGGCTTCCGCCCTCGGATTGGCTTTGTCGATCGTAACCACCTTGGCATTTTTTATCACAAGGTCAGCCAGAACAGTTTTTTCCATCAGTCCACACCCGGCGATAATAAACAGAAACACAATGACAAAAAACAAAGTCACCCATTTCCAATTCATGTTCATATGATACTCTCCTCCCGCTGTTCCATGATTTTCGGATTTCATCATTGTGCCTTTTTTTTCCAAGCATTTCAACGTTGACTTTCTTTACGATTTGACCTTTAATATCGTTTTCGGCCGGGAGAAATCATGAAAAAAATATGTGTTTTGACTGCGCTGGCAGTCTGTTTATTATTGAGCTATTGTCAAAAGGGAAAAGAACCGATGGAAAAAAGTCAAAGTGAAGTTTTGTCCATCCAAGCCAATCTGGTGTTTTTTTATTACCCCAGCCTCGAGGAAGCGGAAAAATTTTACGGGAACCTCATGGGATTCGAAAAGGTTCTAGACTATGGATTTGCAAAAATTTTTCGTATATCCTCTTCCACTTTTATCGGCCTGGTGGACGAAACCAAGGGCATGCACGATCCCGAGGAACCAAAATCGGTCACCTTATCTTTTGCCACAGCCGAGATAGACCAGTGGTACCGCTACCTTACGGACCAAAAAGTCCCGATGCACCGGCCTTTGAGCGAAAGCGAGCGGATCCCGATAAAAGGATTTGTGGCACTGGATCCTGCAGGATATTTTTTGGAATTCGAGACTTTCCTGGCACATCCTCAAAACGAGCTGCTGCATGAGCATCTCGCCCCTGCACAGGCCCTGTATCCCCATCCACAGCAAGAAACGACCCGTCCGGCAGATTGTGGCATCCTGGCCAATGTTATCTGGCTTTATTACCGGGATATCCCAAAGGCCCAAGCATTCTACGAAAATAATTTCGGATTCAAACTGCTGGTGGATCAAGGGTTCGCGAAAGTATACTCTTCTTCTCCGACTGGATTCATCGGGCTGGTGGATGAATCTCAGGGGCTCCATCGTTACACCGCTGAAAAAGCCGTCAATGTCTGTTTTTTGACCGATCAAATCGATGACTGGTATCGGCATTTCCAAACGAAAAAAGTGAACATCAAGGATGCCTTGGAAGAAGCGGGAAGTATCCCGGTCAAAGCCTTTGTGGCCTTTGACTCTGGCGGATACTTCATCGAATTCGATCATTTTTTGGAAGATATAAAAAATCAACGCATACGAAAACTGCTCCGCTGAAAGATGGCTTGGAGCAAATAGGCTTTGATTATACTTGGAAGGAGGTAAGCATGGGTAAAAAGTTTCTCTTGATTCTGGCTGCAATGATTTTGATGGCACCCCACATATGGGCCCAGGATATTGCGCTCAAAGGCGGCACGATCCTGACCATCACAAACGGCACCATCGAAAACGGGACAATTGTGATCCAGAAGGGAAAGATCGCGTCCATGGGAAAGGATATCACAATTCCTGATGGGATCCGGATCATCGACGTGACCGGGAAGTTTATCATGCCCGGCATCATCGACAGCCATACTCACATCGCCATAACGGATGGGAATGAAGCTACAGATCCAGTCACCCCTCAGATTTTGATGTGGGAAGCCCTTGATCCTGGATCGGATTCCATCCGCAAGACATTGGCCGGAGGGGTAACCACAGTCAAAACCATGCATGGGAGCGCCAACGTGATAGGTGGCGTCAACGTGTCGATCAAATTGAAATACGATCGGCCGATAGACGACGTGATCATCCCCGGTGTTCGTCAGCAACTCAAGATGGCCCTGGGTGAAAATCCCAAGCGTGTTTACGGAGAAAGGGGCCGCTCCCCTTCAACGCGGATGGGGAATGCCTATGTCGCCCGTAAAGCCTTTGTCGAAGCCCAGGAATACAAGGCCAAATGGGCCAAGTACGAGAAGGACAAAGCGGCTGGCAAAAAGGACCTGACACCCCCCAAAAAAGACCTCAAGATGGAAACCCTCAAGATGACGTTGGAGAAAAAATTCAGTATTGACTGCCACACCTACCGTGCAGAGGAGATTGTCTGGATCATCAATTTTTGCAAAGAGTTCGGTCTCGACCTTCTTCAGATCAGCCACTGCATCGACGGCTACAAAGTGGCAGACGTGATGGCCGAAGCTGGTGTTTTTTACGGTGGCTGGGTCGACTCGTGGGGATTCAAGGAAGAGGCCTATGACGGATGTCCCTACGGGATGCAGATCATGTATGAGGCCGGCACCAAGATGGTGATCAACTCGGACAGCCCTGTTGTGGGGCGCTACCTTTTCCGGGAGGCCGCCAAGGTGTTGAAATACACCGATATACCGGAAAATGAAGCCCTAAAAATGATCACGCTGAACGCAGCAGAATCCATGGAACTGGATGACCGAATCGGAAGCCTGGAAAAGGGAAAGGACGGTGACATCGCCGTGTTCGACAAACACCCTTTGGATTCGACCACCAAATGTTTGATGACCATCATCGAAGGGGAAATCTTTTTTGATTACGCCAAACAGAGTGTCACAGCTAAAGGAGGAAGCCGATGAAAAAATTCACTCATGTTTTTCTTGTGGTGTTTTTCCTTTTTGTGATCGCAACAGCAGGCTTGGCTAGCGATACCATTTTGATCAAAAACGGCACAATCATTCCCGTGAAGGGCGGTTCTTCTGGGGTCAGCGACCTCTTGATAGAAAACGGAAAAATCAGCCAAATACGAAAAAACATATCAGTTCCTACGGGGATAAAAGTCATCGACGCCACGGGTAAGTTTGTATATCCCGGTTTGGTGGCCGTGATGACAGCGATCGGTGTCACAGGCTATCCCCGCGCCGGAAACGATACCGATGAAGTAGGTACGTCTACCCCCCACATGGATCCCTACGATGCGATAAATCCGGAGGACGATTGTATCGAAGTGACACGCGTAGGCGGTGTGACCACAGTCCACACTGTAAGCGGAAGTCGAAGCGTGATCAACGGCAAGTCCGTCATACTGCACCTGGAAGGAACATTGGCCGAGGACATGATCATCAATCGTTATGTCGCACAGATTTTCAATATGGGTGCTACCGAACAGAACAAATACCCCTCGACCCGGCCTGGAGTCGTCTCCTATTTAAGAAACATGCTAAACCAGGCCAAAGACTACGCTAAAAAACAGAGCGAGAAGGATCAAAAGTCTGAGCAAGACAAAAAAAGCGAAAATGATAAAGAAGATTTTTCCAAGCGAGATCTGGCCATGGAAGCTCTCGTTCCCGTGGTCACAGGGAAAGTTCCTGTCGTATTCATCACGAACAGCGAGGTGACCATCCGCAACGCACTTTCCCTCATAGAGGAATACAAGCTCAACGGGATCATTCGAGCAGGATCGGGAATATTGAAATATGCCGATCGGATCGCTGAAGCCAACATCCCGGTCATATGGGCAGGGACAGAAAGTGTTCCGCAGCGTTGGGAACCCCACGATCTGAATTTTCACACAGCCGCGGTTTTGGCTGAAAAAGGCGTTTTGTTTACCTTCGATTCTGGCGGATACGGCCCGGGAAGCCGGAACGTGCGGAACATCAATCGACCGGCGGCCATATCGGTTGCCCATGGGCTACAGGAAAAGGATGCGTTGGAAGCCCTGACTATCAATCCCGCCAGAATCCTCGGGATAGCTAATGAAGTCGGTTCTTTGGAAAAGGGAAAAGTCGCCAATGTCGCAATATGGACGGGCAGCCCGATCCAGGAACGCTCCCGAGTGGAAAGCGTGATCATCAAAGGCAAACTCATCCCGATGTCCAGTTTCCAAACCCGGCTTTTTGATAAGTTCCGGAAGATCGTCCATGAAAGGATGAAGAAAAAATAACATTCAAGCGGATGAGAAAACGCCTTCTTTTTTTGTGTCTACTTCTTTGCACTCCTGTATTCCTCACCGGTAGTACACACCAAGAACTGGAAAAAGGGACAGTCATACCCAAAGTTATATGCAAAGATAACCCAGAACACAGCTATGCTTTGTATCTCCCTTCCGCATACACACCGGAAAAGGAATGGCCGATCCTGTATGCTCTGGACCCGGGTGCTCGAGGCCATATTCCTGTCGAGCTATTCCTCCCCGCAGCAGAAGAATATAACTATATTCTGGCCGGATCGAACAATTCACGGAATGGTCCCTGGCAACAAGTCATCCAAGCACTGATTATCCTGTGGAATGATACAAGAGAGCAATTTTCCATCGACAAGAAAAGGATTTACGTGACCGGTTTTTCCGGTGGTTCCCGAGGCGCTTCCATTTTCTCACGGGTGATCATGCATCCTGTGGCAGGCATTATCGGATGTGGAGCCGGGATAGCGAAATCTATAATAAAGCCGGAACAGATCAAGCCGGCTTATTACCTGGGCATCGTGGGCATAACGGACTTCAATTACAGAGAGATGGCGATGCTGAAAGATCAGTTGGAACAACAGGATGTTGCCCACCGCCTCATCATTCATAAGGGAGGACATGACTGGCCACCAGCAAAAACGTGCCTTCAAGCCATCGAGTGGCTGGAAATCATCGGGATGCAAAAAAACATCCGGCCTAAGGATGACGAACTCGTCACAAAGATCTACGAAAAGGAGCTGGCAGAAGCACGATCTTTCGAATTGATAGGTGAATTTTCCCGAGCTTTATCAGCATACCAAATCATGGCACCTGTTTTTGAAGAATGGGTAGATACGAACGAGCTTCTTGTCAAAATCATGAGCATCCAAAGGAATGAGGAATACAAAGAGGAAACAAGAGAAGAAAACAGAATACAAGAACAAGAAATGCAACATCTTCGCAAATTCAACCAGTTATTCAACCAGATCGATAATAACACTCCTCCCCTTAAAAATATCGAGAGAATCATCTCGAGTATGGGATTAAATGCATTGCGAGTGAAGGCTGACGACAAAACAGAGGATAAAGAATATGCCATGGCTATCCGCTTGCTTTGGGGACTAGAGATCGACGCAGGGAGCAAGGGATGGGACTTTTTCCAGAAAGGAGAGTTACCCAAAGCGATATTCTTTTTCGAGATTGCCGCACAAGGAGGGAGCAGGGATTCCCAGAGAAAAAAAAACATCTATTATTTTTTAGCCAGCGCTTATGCAAGAATTCCAAACAAAAAAAAAGCCCTGAGTTGCCTGCGGTTGGCTTTTGAAAATGGATTCGATAACATCCAACATCTGGAACAGGATGAAGACTTTACCTTGTTAAAAAAGACAGAGGAATATGGGAAAATCCTGAAGACTTTCAAAAGAAAAATTAACTCCAAATAAATATTGTCCTGCATAATCATATGCGGTATATTAAACGGTTCTTAAGAATCTTCACTACCCTTTTAGGAGGTATCGAATGAAAAAAACTATGCTTTTTATCCTCATCATCAGTCTTTTGCCCTATTCCCTGGCGATCGGGCAACAGGAACAGGCCGAAGAAAAACCCGATCCGATGAAGAATTTTTCCCTTGTCGACGAAACGCAACCTGTTACAGAAAAGCTAAAAGTGGGCTTTGAATCCATCACGGGTAATGACGCTGTCACCTACTTGAAGTTTATCTCCGATGACCTTTTGGAAGGAAGAGATACCGCCAGCGATGGGTACGACATCGCCGCCCTTTATGCCGCCACGATGTTCGAACTCTGGGGTATCAAACCAGCCGGTGATATGGAGCGCCCACGCATGGATTTTAGGAGAATGATGATGCAAGGAGGAAAACCTCCAGCACAGGGAAAACGAGGTTATTTTCAGAACATAACCTTTTTGGAAACTTTAGGGAGCGAAGGCCAGGCTACAGTCACTTGGCAAAAGGGTCTGATGAAAAAGAAAAAATCTTTTTCGTCCGAAATGGATTACACGTACATGGCGTCGGGGACTCAGTCCATTACGGCCCCTGTCGTTTTTGTGGGATATGGTATACAAGAATCCTCTTTGAAATTCGATGAGTATAAAAATATAGATGTCAAAGGCAAATTCGTGATGATGCTGTCGGAAGCCCCGGGAAAAGGAGACCCTGAATCCCCGTTTAACAAAGGCGAGTTGAAAGAAAAATATTATCCCGAGCGGCGTCCGATGATGAGACGAAGGCGCTCGACCTCTCCAAAATTCAAGGTTCCTACAGATATGGGTGCAGAGGCTGTACTTCTTATCGAGAACTCCCCAGAGGAAAATGGAGACGTGCCACGTCAATACCTCAATGCACAAAGGATTAACGATGAAAGACCGATCTACCCCGGGACTCGTCGCAGAATCTCTTTTGTCGACAACATCGGACGATCCATGTTCGGGGATTCCATCCCGACCATCCGGATCTCCCGCAAAATGGCCAACGATATTTTAGGGATGTTGGACCAAAACGTCGAATCGCTTAAAGAAAAAATCGAGGAGACCATCACAAGCCATTCTATGGTCCTTTCCGGTGTTACCCTCACGGTTGAAAACAAGACCGAAACCAAATTGGTCAACAGCATGAATGTCTTGGGTTACATCGAAGGATCGGATCCTGAATTGAAAAATGAAGCCGTTGTGATCGGAGCTCATTTGGATCATTTGGGCCGTCGAGGTGATTATATTTTTAATGGAGCGGATGATGACGGCTCCGGTTCTGTCGGGGTGATGGAGATCGCCGAAGCTTTTGCCAAAAATCCTGTCAAACCCAAACGCTCGATAGTCTTCGCTCTCTGGACAGGTGAGGAAAAGGGATTGCTGGGATCCCGCTACTATGTGGCCCATCCGTTTATCGAAAAAACAGCGGCCAACCTGAACCTGGATATGATCAGCCGAGAATACGATAAAGAAACGCTAGCCAGGATGAGCCGGCGATTTGGAGTTGAGGTGGGAAAAGAGGTGCTGGAGAAAATCGACGCGAAAAAATTTGTCAGCTTCTCTTTCGATGCCAACACTCCAGCGATAGATGAAATCATGAGGAAGAACAATAACCATGTCGGCCTCCACCTGAGGATAACAGGAAGTAAAGAGGCAACCGGCGGAAGCGATCATGCCCCATTCGGACAGGCCAAAATTCCGTGGGCGTTTTTTATCGCCGCCATGACCGAAGATTATCACCAACCCAGCGATTCTGTAGACAAGGTCAGCCCGGAGCTGATGGAAAAAATCATCCGGCTGGCTTATCTAGCCGCATTCGATCTGGCAGATAAATAGCCTGTTCAGGAACCACTTCCTTGCCACCAAGTTAATGGGTGAGAGGGGTGGGCTGGCATGGTTCGTGAATAGAACAGGCCGAATTTAACAGGAGGCTTTACGATGATCAAGAAAGCGAAAATCCTGGTTTTCCTGTTTTTTGCGTTTTTGCTCCTTTCATCAATCTCCTTTGCCCAGCAGCGTGAGATCCCGCCAGTTAAACTGGAAAAAATCTCGGATAATCTGTTTCAAATCCTGGATGGACGAGGAGCAAACGGAGGGTTTTACATCGGCGACAACGGAGTACTCGTGATCGATTCTAAGATGACAAAAGAATCGGTGGACCAGACTTTAGCAGAGATCAAAAAAATCACCAACAAACCGATTAAATACCTTGTCAATACTCATAGCGACGGCGACCACATCGCAGGGAATCCATTTTTTCCCCCGTCCGTGATAATCATTGCCCATGAGAAGTGTCGGGAAGAATTCCTACACCCACGAAGAGATGGAAAGCCTTCGGAATGGAGTGACCCAAAAATGGCTCCCTATCTTCCTACGTTGACCTATCGGGATAAAATGGATATCTACCTTGGGGAAAAGAAAGTCGAGTTGAGGTATTTTGGCGTCGGCCACACAAAGGGAGACACGGTAGTATACTTTCCGGAGGAAAAAACGGCTTTCCTTGGAGACCAGATCTTCATGGGCAGGCCTCAACTCATCCACTCTTACAAAGGGGGGAATTCCTTCGCGTACGTGAAAACTATGACAAAAATGCTGGAAAATATCGACGCTGAAACGTTCTGCAGCGGACACGGCGATCCCATAGACCGAAACGCGGTTAAACATCATATCGCAGAGATGAAATCCATCCAGGCAAAGGTCAAATCTATTATGGAACAAAACAAGAGCCTAGAAGATGTAAAAAAAGAATTCCCGGAGAATCATAGCCGTCTGGTCGAATCCATTTTCAACGAGTTGAAAACTATGTCCTAGACGATCCCCTGTTTCTTTTTCCTCGAGTATGCCTTATAATAACAAGTTAATTATTATTATTTATTTGGCAGAGATCGCAATCATTCTTGTCTAACATAATTTCCAGGAGCTCTGCCAAAAGGAAAAGCTAAATGAGAAAGAGTCTTCTCTCTATCTTAATAATTCTTTCTCTCACAGGTTTTGGTTTCTCCGCATCATCGAGAACCATCAAAGGAAGGGTTCTGGATGAAAAAGGGAATCCTCTTGCCAATGTGAAGGTAGAGGTACTTGATACAGCCATCTCCACCCATACAAAACCGAACGGTATATTTGTCTTGGAGAACTTGAAGAAGAAAAAAATATTCGTGATGTTCATCCATCCCGATTATGTAACACGGACGGTCGAATTGGCTATGGAAAAAAGCTCCGGTCAGATGATCGAAATATCCCTCACGCCAAAAAATCCAATCCTTATGACCATCAAAGAGGAGATTTCTGTGACTGCCGAAGCCGATTCTATCATCGACATCAACCTCCCCTCCCACAGGACAATTCTTCCCAACTCAGTGCTTACAGAAATGGGAACGTCCAATATTGCCGAATCTGTGGACAAAGTTCCGGGTGTCGCCGCCGTAGGAAAAGGAGGCTACTCAATGGTGCCTGCCATCCGTGGGTTGGCCGAACACCGAACACTACTGCTCGTGGATGGAGTCCGGATCACTTCGGAAAGAAGACTCGGTGCCAGTGCATCATTCGTCAGCCTGGGTGCCATCGACCGGGTCGAAATCAACCGCGGTCCCTATTCTGTTTTTCATGGATCAGGAGCGCTGGGAGGCATCATCAACATCATCACCAAATCTCCGGCTCCCAAATCTCCCTTCGAAGGCGACTTTCGTCTTGGTTACAACACAGTCCGAAACGAACGGGCGGGATCGGTATCTCTCAGCGGTTCTTTAGGGAATTGGGGATTGATGTTCGGCTCCAACGGAAAAAAAGCCGATGACTACGCAGCCCCATCCGGCAAGATTGAATGGTCTCGTTACCAGGACTACGATCTGATGTTCAAAATCAACCGCCAGAGCAAAAAGTCTGAATTTTATGCCACAATATTCCACTATAACGGAACGGACATCGGAAAACCCAGTCCGACCTCTTACCTGAAACCCAGGTGGTATCCCGATGAGACAAATTCACTTTTAATGGTGGGGTACAGAACAGAGAAATTTTGGATTTTGGATAAAATAAATGCCAGTGTTTACGCCCTCCGATCTGTCCTTGAAACTCAAAAGGACAACTTGAGAGAAGAAACCTTATCTGTCGAAAAGAGAAATTTAGCCAGGGTGGAAGGCACAAACTTCGGGTTTAAAATTCGTGGTGGAAAGACATTGGGAAAGATACACACACTGAACTTCGGGATAGACTATTTCGGCCGTGCAAACATAAACGACCAGAACACCGAATGGAAGTACGATGAAATGGGTAATGTCATAAGCCTAGCCGATGAGTCATCTCTTCAAGATGCCCGAAGAAACAATCTCGGATTTTATATCGACGACAAGATTAAGTTTTCTGATCTGGTGACTCTCAATGTCGGGACTCGTTTCGACACTGTCTCTACAAGCAATCTCACCCTTGAAGGAAATCGTATAACAAAAAACGATGAGTTTTTTTCTGCATACCTGGGTACGGTGTTCCAGATCACTCCTTATTTATCGTTCCTCGGCAATGTCGGCCATTCCTTCCGGTTCCCATCCGTGAGCGAGCTTTTCTACACAGGCTTGACCGGCCGAGGAACCGTCTTCGGCAATCCCGACTTAGAGCCTGAAAAAAGCCTGAATTTGGATATCGGATTCCGGTACCTCCATGAAAAATTCTTTGCCTCTATTTACGGTTTCAGCAACTCGATAAACGACATGATCCAGAAATACGGCGGTTTCGAGGAGGAAGAATACTTCTACCGCAACCTGACCAGCGGCCAAATCTACGGATTCGAAGGAGAATTTTATCTCTCTCTGATGAAGAACGTTGAACTTTTCATCAACTTTCATCATATGGTCGGGAAGGAAAAAGGCGAAAAAAACACGGACGCAGCGCTCAATTATATTCCTCCCTCACGTTTGACTTTCTGGGGAAAATATTCACCGGGAAAGTTCTGGGTCGAACCGAGAGTCACCCTTACATCTGCGGTGAGAGATCCCGGCCCTCTGGAGATCGAGATAGATGGGTATGTGCTTTTCGATACGATCTTTGGTTTGAAGATCAACGATAGTTTGACCCTCGTGGCCATCGCCCAGAATATTTTCGACCAGACCTACCGAGCCTCAGCGGATGAGGCGGGCGTCGATGCCCCTGGACAGGGATTTGTTTTCAAAGCAGAATATTCTTTCTAAGGCTCTTTCTGAATTCTTAACCGGTCACTTGTCCGATAGCATAGGATCCTGGCGAACAGTAACTTTTCCTTTGTACGTTTTTCCATTGACCGAAAGCGTTACTATATATATTCCAGGTTCAGCTTCTGTTGCTCCCATCCCACGGCCTCTTCCGCGAAACCGCATGAACCCGCCGAATCCGATAGTTTCGAAAGCTTTCCTCTGAATCTCCGCCGCTTCCCTGTAAGTGAGCCCTGGCTGCTTGAGCTGTTCCAGCGCCTTTTGCACCGTTTTTTTCGGTTCTTCCTCCACCTCCGGTCGGGAAAGAATTCTGCCCATCATCTGCTGCATCTGGGCGAGATTCTGTTTCAACTGTTCGGCTGGAGGATCGAAGCGCAAATCCCACATCAGACGGCTTATGCCTGCCTTTGCCTCTTTAAGGGGAAAATTTGTCTTAAGGATTCCTGTCGCGTCAGATATTTCTATCTCAACCGGACTGTCAGGTTTGTCCTTGAGATAAAAGTTGATCGCCACGCCTGGAGCGGGATTTTCCCCAGCAAAGTAGAGGTTCCCGCGACCGTATCCTCCTCTTCCTAGGCTCAGCCAATGGGTTCCTGCACGGCCGTTTTCGAAAAGGTGAGCTTCCGCAGACAGGATCTTTTCTGTTGCTTGCTGCAGGGGCGTGATGTCATCCAGAATCCAGATGCCACGGCCGTGAGTCCCGGCAATAAGGTCGCTGTCGCGTGGATGGATCACAAGGTCATGAAAGGCCACTGTCGGCATGTTGAGATTCAGATTAGTCCAAGTGCCTCCTCCTTCTAAGGTGAAAAACACGGCAAATTCTGTTCCGACAAACAAAAGGTTTTTGTTCTTCAAGTCTTCGCGGATGACGTAAACCGGCCCATCATCCGGGAGGTCCCCGACGATATTCGTCCAGGTTTCGCCGTAATCGGTGGTTTTGAACACATAGGGCTTAAAACGATCGCTCCTGTGCCCGTCAAACGTAAGGTAACAGGTGCCCTCATTAAAACGGGAGGCTTCAACACGGCTCACCCAAATCCCTTCTGGAACTTCCGGGACGTTTTTTCTCACATTGGTCCATGAACCACCGTCGTTGCGGGTAATCTGGACATTCCCGTCATCTGTGCCAACCCAGATTAGACCAGGTGTGATCGGGGATTCAGAAATGGTCGTGATGGTGCAGTGAGTTTCTGCACCTGTCTGATCCAGAGTGATGCCACCTGTGGGTTTGCTATGTTTATCCGGATTGTTGGTCGTAAGGTCAGGGCTTATGATCATCCAGTTGTCTCCCCTATTTATCGATTTGAACAGGTGGTCCCCCCCAAAATAAATTATCCGGGGATTGTGGGGAGAAATCAGGATGGGGGAACTCCAGTTTTGCCGGAATGGAGATCTCTGGCGGCCGAACATGCTTGGTTGCTGTTGCTGGGCTTCAGGTTTTTTCTTGGGTACCGGCGGTGTATGCTCTTTCCAGTTATAGGTTGTCTGTTGAGAGGGTCTTATCCGAGCCGACTCTCTGGTTTCCACATTGATCCTGAAGATATTGCCGCCCTGGCTTTCGCCGTAGGCGATGCGCCAATCTGTGGGATCGTTCTGCGTGTAAAACCCATCCCCTCCTCCGATATTGTACCAGAAATCGGTCAGGATCATCCCTTCTCTGTGCATACTGGGACCGCACCAGGTGCCATTATCCTGCAATCCACCATAGACATAGTAAGGATCGCGCATATCCGCGCTTACAGCATAAAATTGTGCCACACAGAGGTTATCGAACAAAATCCAGGTTTTCCCGTGGTCATGGGTAATAGATGCTCCCCCGTCCTGGCCCACATAAAAACGGTTTTTGTTCGTGGGATCCAGCCACATGGTATGGAAGTCCGGATGGAGTCCTTGAATGGTTTTAAAAGTCTTGCCTCCGTCCTCTGAATACTGCATGCTTGTTGCCAGGTAATACACCAATTTGTCATCGAATGGATTGATATATATATGGCTGTAGTAAAATGGACGGATATTCGTCCGATTTTGATACATCCAGGTTTCTCCCCCATCTTCTGATCGGTAAATACCAGTTCCCAGTTTGGACATATCTTCATATTCTGGGTTGGGCTTTTGCGTCTGTCCCTCCCGGATCGAACGCTGAGGTTGGTAGCCATGTTCGACAACGGCCATCAGGACCTTAGGATTGCTGCGGGAAATGGCAAGACCTATCCTTCCCAAATCTCCCTCCGGAATCCCTTTGGTCAACTTGATCCAGGTATCGCCAGCATCTGTGGTTTTATAAATTCCGCTGTTCGGTCCTCCCGAATCGAATCGCCAGGGCTGGCGTATTCGCTGCCAAAACCCGACGTAAAGGATACCCGGATTTTGGGGGTGCATAACAAGATCAATGGGGCCGGTTTTTCCATCATCCGGAAGTCCATTGGTCAGTTTCTGCCAGGTCTTCCCACCATCTTCGGTCTTGAATAGACCTCGGTCTCCCGAATAGCCCCAGGTGTGCCCGGAGGCTGCCGCATAAACGATGTCTGGGCTGGTGGGATGAGTGAGGACACGGGCGATCGTGTGTGTGCTTTTCAAACCCATATGGGTAAAGGTTTTCCCGCCGTCGATGGATTTGTAGATTCCGTCTCCCCAAGCAATGCTGTTGCGGCAGCATTCCTCTCCCGTACCGATCCAAATGATATTGGGATCCTTCTGGAAAAAAGCCACATCCCCGATGGATGCCGAGCCGTATTTATCAAAAATCGGCTCCCATGTTGTCCCCGCATTCACGGATTTCCAGACACCTCCTGAGGCGCTGGCCACAAGCACTTGGGTAAAGTCACTCTCGAGGGCTTCAAAATCCGAGATCCGGCCGATCATGTTGGCCGGTCCGATATTGCGCCATTTGAAGTCTTTGATAAGACTTTCTTGCGCTGTTTGCGAAAAGGCCAGACTTGTCAGGAATATAATAAGGAAGAGAAGAAAAAACACCCTATGAGTTTTTTTTAGATTCAAAACCATCGTTCACCTCCTGAATCTGTTCAGATGTTCTTTGAAAAACCAAGAACGGCAGAAAAATTGAATGGGAATGCAAATGAGGGATGAAAATACACATTCATAAAAACCCGATATTATACGGGAAAAAAAAGATTATGTACACTACGGAAAAATCACCTCTAGCGGGCTAATGTCTTTTGATAATTTTGTCTGAATATCCCGAAATTCTTGCCACATGTTTTTATCCGGCTCGCCTATCTTTATGGTGTATATGCCGGATTCGAATACTTTTGGCTGAAAAAACTGGCCATTTATCCGCAGGGCATACACCATCTCTTCTGTCTGTTGTCGATAGATCTGGATCACGGGGTCGATCAGGCCGGTGACTCGGACCTCAGGCAACCAAGCCCTGGCCTTTGTTCCGTAGTTATCCAGCTGATTGATCAGGATGGGCCATCCTGGAAAAGGCTTGTCTTCTGCCGGATCGGCCCAATAAGGCCAATTTGTCAATTCGATATCTCGGCTGTACTTGGAAAACGTGATAACACTGTAACCTGTGGCCAATTCATGGTGTCTTTCAGGTTGAATGGTCGTTTTCTGGGGATTGGCGATGGCATACACCGTGACCTTGTTTCCGAAGCCGTCCTCAAAATCACCGGTGTATTTTGGGCTGTCGGGTAGGCGGTTTTTTCCGGGTACGGGTGGCCACCATCTCCGCGGGAATAGGTTCCCGGTCGCAGGCGACACGATGACATATCCTGAATCACGCCACTCCTCCACACCATACTGGCTGGTGTTGGCTAGGTGCTGGTCTCCTACGATGTGCGTGGCAAATGCCTTCCGGAATAGCCGGATGGCCTTATCCCGACCGACTTGTGGCCATCCATTGGAATCAAAATCAGCGACTTGCTTATCCCCTTTCACATAGGCACCGGCATCAGGAATTTCCAGTCCAGGTACGACCCCATCGCTTGTGGCTGATTCCGGAAGAGTGGCCACATTGGAAAACAAGGTCTGGGACACAGCCACCTTCATCCAGGTCTGTTGGGACCAATCCCCTGCCCATTTTTCTAAAAATTTCAATTGGCGTTCCCCAAGGAGTACGGCATCTGCGATCCTTGATTTTTGTTTCACACTCCACTGAGGATTTTGAACCCAACCATTGATTATATCTGCTTCGGGAAACATTTTTCTCGGGGCAGATTTGAACTTTCGGTCCTCGAGAACAGCGATGCTCAATCCCCCGATATTACACTCGGTAAAATAGACTCCGATTCCCTGTTCGACTGGCTGCGGATCAACCGGATCGGGCAGATGACTTGTCTGTGTGGTCTGGACCATATTCACGAACTCTGGAGACATCCTGTAGCCTCCGGAATCCTGGGCCTCGGCGCCTGTCAATCCGGGATCTGTCGCTTTTCCGCCGGCGCCCCAAACATTCCCGTGGTAAACGTCGTGGTCATCCGGGATAGCGATGGTCGGCACTCTGTTGGTGAGTTCTTTATTGGAAATGCACCAAAGATACCATTTATAAAGGTAGTCCAAAAAAGCATGTTCTCGGTCGGCCCGCGTGGGAGAGGAACCTTCATAAATCTGATCACCGGCAAAAAACAGCACATCCGGTTCGTGTTTTTTCAGGCATTCCTCCAGATCAGCATGGGGATACAGGATTCCCCAGTCCCAGGGATACCACTCCCCATCAATTCCGCTCCAGAAGCCACGACCTGGCTTGACAACCTGTTTCACACAGCTCATCGATATCATGACAAGCTTATCCTTATCGGTGGGATCTTTTTTAACGATCCCTTCCAAAATATATTTGTTTTCTTGCTCTCTATTGAGCGCATATTCCACACGAAAAGGCACATCCTTTTGATGGTTCCAGTTCTCGATCCGGAAAGGCACGGTATAGGATGGACGAAGAATCGCGGATGTGGCGGCGTGCTCCCAGTTGTCAGAAATCAGGAGGTACAAATCGACCGTTTGGTTTTCCGATTTGGCAAGAGGCATAAACTGCACGGTCAGCTTAAGAGTGCCACGACTCAACGTGTACAGGGCCGTGACCATAGGGCCTAGGTTGCGATCCGGAAAGCATTCCAGTTTGGACCCGGAAATATCCCAGTCTTCAAACGCAAAACGATTGTCCGTTTCACTGGCATACCCCCCGTGAGAAACAAGGGCCACATTTCCAACAAACCGATCCGCAGGCAAGTCTTGGATGACTAATCGCGATAAAACGTCATTTTTGGCCAAATCCATTGCCTCTAACGTAAGCCTGTAACCCCTTTTTCCTGATTTTAATTTCAAATCCAGACGGATTTTATCCCAGTTCACAGCATTCTTTTCCTGGTAAATTAAATACTCATCTTTTTGCTCGTGATCACGGACAAACAGTTGCCCTTGTCCATCACACCCGACAAACAGCCCTGCCTGCTTACCGTAAGAATGATGGATAAGCGAAGCCGACCGGTAATCCATATCCCCTCCTGCGCCCAGCAGATACCCTGCTGCCGCATCTGAGTCATTCCCTCCGGAGATCTTCTGTAGCAATACAGAGCTTTCCAGATCTCCCTCTGATTCATTTAATCTCATGGTTGTCAGATGAACGGTTCTCATAGGTAGAGAACTCAAACATTCCAACTTTCCATTGGCAACTTGCCAATCCTGGAGCCTATTGGCCCACAATTCCGGGCCTGTCCAAGGTCCATCGGGTGAAAATCCCCATTGGCTGCTGTATCCAGGTCCCTGGGAAACGGAACAAAAGGAAAAAAATAAGACCAGACAAAAGATAGATATCTTGATAGAGACAGACATGTTCACCTCACCCCTTTAGTTTTACGTGACTTTGTAACAATCACAGGTTTAACGGCTAAATGCAATTTTCTGTTGGTTCATTTATCCAAAAGCAGCTTAAGGCCTTCTTCAAGCGGCTGATACTTCAGCCAATCGGTCTTTCCCCAGGAGGTAAAAAGATGACCGAGCATCTTGGGATTTTTCAGCTTTTGACTGTACAGGATGAGCTCTTTTGTTGCGTCTACTTTTCGCCAACTTGTCGGAAGTACCCGAAATCCTTTTTCGATAAAAATGGGAAGGGATGGATAGGCTTTCATTTTTTCATAATGCCAAGGACAGATAATAATGTCTTTAGGAATCATGTCTATGGCAGAAGCTGTCCCGTTCAGGGAGGATTCCCATCTGCCGAATTCAAAATTTTTGCCATCAAACAAACGGTCGCCCCACATCAACATCTCGACGCCTCGACCTTTAACCAGATGGTTGTACATATCATTGATGGCTTTCGCATACAGTTCACCCGGATCTTTTCCTTTCGTCGAAGGAGAATGCTCGCTTCCCAGCAGGAACACCTCATCCATTCCGACATGAAAGGCATCGGCATTGAAAGCTTCGATTAATTCGTCCATCAATTCAAAGATCATGGAATTGACCTGCGGATTCAGCACGTCCCATTCGCGGCAGTAGATGCCCGTATTATCCGGAAAGGCCCCTGGAGTCAGGTCAAAGTGGGGAAATTCGACAAGCAGCGGAAAAGTCTCCTCTTCCCATGATTGATGCCCGACGCATTGAAATTCAGGAATGATCCGAATGCCGTTTTTTCTGCAGGTTTCTGCAAACCTATGCGATCCCTTTTGTGTTATGGGACTAGCTCCTCTTCTAAGTTCCGGATGGGAGTTGAAATTGAAATTGTAGTCGATTTCGAAAATAACCGTGTTTACACCCATTTCGGCCAATTTGGGGATGGTTTTTTCCAGTTCCCTCAATTCTCGATCGGTCTCATAACCCAAAAAGTGAACGGCCCGCCACGTTTCTCCTGGTCCTGGACCTGTTTTGATTTCGGTAGTGGACGATGTGCATCCGACAATAAAAAGGAAACAAGCAAACAGGGGTAAAAAACGGAATGCTTTCATTTTAACCTCTCCTTTGGGGATCACATCCCTTTATAATTTTAGCTTAATACCTATCCGGCTTAATCCGCCTGTCAACCAGGTCACCGCAAAAGCAAAAACCAGAGAACGCCACAATCCGGAGGAATAACCACTCCCGAGCCGAGAGTAAAATCCGGATCCACGAGGGGTTGCTTCTAACAGAGAAAATATTGAATAAATCAGGGGAGCTAAAATATAAGCGAATAGTGCATTTCTTCCGGCTGGTTTCAATACGACCGCCCATCCTTTCCATCCCTTCACATCTATGAGCCAGTATACCACTAACCAGCACCAAACCATAATCGCTGAACACCACAGACCCCAAGAGGGCGTCGCAAGATTTTTGTTTATTGTAAATATCCGGTGTATGTCATCAAAAGAATGAAGCAGAAAAGCTGCGGATGCCAGGCCGAGACCATAAAATAATCCCCAGCGCATTCGCTGGTTGTGAGTTTTTAAAGACGTATCAGGCATGATAATAATTCCTAGGATAACACCTGAAATGACGATCGCTCCATGGGAGCACAGGATTATGCCAAAGTTGGACCATGGCGTGATCCATAGCACCCCATAAAAAACGACTTCAATTACCATGTAAACACCGTAGAGAAGTGTCATGACTCCAATTAGCGCAGGCCATTGGCGTCGGAGCGGCAGGTAGGCTGAACATCCGACAAGATAAGCCCAGCCGATGAGTCCGAGGATACCCCACCAAGGCACGCGCATTTGGATAAGGCCTTGGGCCCCGTTTCCACGGTAGAGCAAAACCAGGATCATCAGAAGCAAGGCTCCTGAGATCTTCATTGCCAAGATAGCGGTTTTTTTTTGTTCCCTTCCGCGCAAAGGAGCGTTCCACGCCATGATGACCCCCACGTACATCAACAGGGCCCACACATGCGGATTGAGGATTCCTGGATCCGCATGCGATTCGACATTTACCATATATACTCCGATAAAAAGCAGGCTGAAGGTTCGAAACAGGATGTGTTTCCAGATTTTCCCAGGGCTTTCTCTTCTCTCGATTCTTCGTCCTAGGGCAAGGGAAATAGACATGCCGACGATAAACAGGAAAGCCGGGAAAACGATATCGGCAAAAGTCATGCCATCTGCATCTGAAGGGGATATATGTTTCATCCAGGCTGGAGCTCCATCGACCCCCGCGATATCATTAACGAAAAGCATCGCCAGGATCGCGATCCCTCGCAGCGCATCAATGGATGCAATCCGCGGGGCCGGGTTTGATTTCATCCTACCCTATTATCGAAATCGCAATTAAAAACCAGGAAGCATGCGGTAGCCACTGCTCTCCCCATCTCCAGTCATTATCCTTGCCTGTGACAGAGTGTGGCAGGTTGAAGTCAATGTCTTCATCACCGTCCAAACCGGCGGTTATGCCGTTACAGATGCCGCCAGGCGCGTTGGTGTACTGATAGGAGCCGAAAAACATGTACTCAGGATTGTTTCTCCCAGATCCGTGCAGCATACACGTGTCAAACGGATTCAAACCCAAGATCCAATTCAATTGATCCTGAGAAAAAACCTGTAACTTTTCATAAAAATCTGTATCCTGCTTAAAATATCTTGCCGTCATTCTGGCTGCAGCGGCCATAGAACCCAGTCTTGCATTTTCTCCCTGCCACCATGGAGCCGTTTCCGTGTCATGCGGGAAAAAAAAGCTGGTCCGCCTTCTGCCATCTTTGCTGCGGACAAGCTGGCGACTGTATCCAAAAGGGTTGGCGACTTCCTGGGTCACCTCGAGTTCAAATAGCAGAGATTTTTTAACCGTGACCAGGACTCTATTTTTAGTTTTTTCATCCGCAACACCCAGATATAAGAGTAGGCTAACGACCGGAAATCCGGCATCAGAGGCATGAAAAAAAGGCCGGTCTCCATCATCGGCACGCCAGTAATTATTGTAGCCTCCACCGGATATCAAGCGATTCATTAGGCTAGAGGCCCTTCTATCGGCTGCCGTCCTGTATTTCATTTTGCCCGTCGCTTTATAAAGCTCAACAGATGCAGTCAAAGCGCAATAGTCATCCACAATATTTTCCTTTCCATCATTTGTGAAATTGAGGTTATTCTTTTCCAGATAGGCAAAAGCGTCTTCTGCAGCCTTGAGATAGTCGGCATTTTTAAACTCACCCGATACATCATAGGTGCTCGCGATGGCCAGGGCGGCAATGGACAGGCCACCCCCTGCTCTGTATCCGACTTCATAAGTGTGCGAAGCTGCCGGCATCTCCTCCTTTTTATTTTCCTTTAACAAATCGCTTTCTTCGGGTTTTTTCTCCTTTATTCTAAAACCCTTCATGGCAGGAGTAATACGCCTGTCACCAGGCCTTTTCCCCGGGCCTATTCCTGAAACAGTCCGATAAAACGAGCCCCGAGGTTTTTTTACCCGAACGAGATAATCCGCGCCATACATGGCTTCATCCAGAAGCCTCCGCTTAAACTGATTAAAATCCGGATCCCCTCTTTTTTCCAACGCTTCATAAGTCTTGAACAGACTCCATACAGTAAGCGGTGTTTGCTGAGGATTGAAATAACTGGAAAACGAAAGATGGGATAAATGTTTGCCGTAATCTCCGCTGGCGTCGTACCAGCCGCCATGAACATCGACCGTCCCCTCTTCACCTTCGGAAAATGTCATGTTCCCATCCGCCTTGTTTAGCAGTCCCGTACATCTTTGTCCCTTGAAATAAAAAATGACATCGGAAAGGGCGTGCCTTTCCAGGATGTTGTTCTGAATTCGGAAAGGAAAGGATCGGACGGTTCCTTTGCTTGTCAAACATTCGATATAAAACATCCCCTCGATGGTCACTTCATCGAAGTCAATACTCCAGTAGTGCCATTCCTTCCAGTTCTGTACCCGTCCTGTTTTTTTAACAGGACCGGAAAGCACCTCTTTTCCTGTTTGATATTCCTTCACCTTGAATGTCGTTATGTTGTTTTCTTTGTATCCCTGGACAACAGCATGTTTTGGACCCGATGTTTCGTATCCAATATGATTGGTGAGGATTTTTATGTTTCCTGCAAGGACAGCCGGAAAAATCAGGAGACACATCAATAAAATGAGAAATCCGGGAGTTTTTATCATGAATAACTCTCCTCGAGATTAGGTTAATTTCCATTCCATTCTATGGATTTTATCTGCATTAAGCAAATAAGGATGCTTGGTATTTCCTTGACCCAGACCTCTTGTTCCTCTATACTTTTCCCGACATTCCATCCGGAGTTGAGATACCGAATAATGGCCAAAGCTTCTCGGGATTTTCAGGTATTTGCAAAGCCGGCAGGTCCCCTCTGCAACCTGGACTGCGCGTATTGTTATTACTTAAAAAAAGACCAACTCTATCCCAAGGGAGAGTCCTTTTGCATGCCCGAAATCATCCTCGAGGAGTATATCGTTCAACACATCGAAGCATCCACAGAACCTGTGATCCGCTTTTCCTGGCATGGAGGAGAACCGACCATCTTGGGGCTGGAATATTTCCACAAGGTCGTAAACCTCCAGCGCAAACATCAGCCCCCCAACCAACGCATTATGAATGGCATGCAGACGAATGGAACCCTCTTGGATGATGAATGGTGCCGGTTTTTGTTCGAAGAAGATTTTTCCGTTGGACTGAGCCTAGACGGTCCGCAAGAAATGCATGACAGATACCGAAGGGACAAAGGAGGCAATCCCACGCATGAACTCACGATGCGAGGGTACAAACTGCTGGATCATCATCGAGTCTCCACCGATATCTTGTGTGTGGTGAATGCTCACAACGTCCGATATCCATTGGAAGTCTATCGATTCTTCAAGCGGATCGGAGCCAGTTACGTGAGTTTTTTGCCGATGGTCGACCACCAACCAAAAGCTAAAAATGGTGTCAGTACTCTTACTGTTCCGTCAGATGCTTGGGGCACTTTTCTCTGCACCATCTTCGATGAGTGGGTGAGCCAGGATATCGGGAAGATCAAAGTGCAAATTTTCGAAGAGGCTGCCCGAACAGCCTTTGAGCAGGAACATTCTCTTTGCATCTTCCGGCCCATCTGCGGGGATATTCCTGTCATAGAACACAACGGAGACTTTTACTCATGCGACCACTTTGTGGATGCAGAACATAAACTCGGAAACATCATCGAAACTGTGCTTGCCCGGCTCCTCGAGAGTCCTGTGCAGCGAGCATTCGGGAAAACCAAGCTGGATTCCTTGCCCCGCTACTGTCGGGAGTGTGAAGTCAAGGCTATGTGTAATGGAGAGTGTCCGAAAAACAGATTCATCCGGACACCCGATGGAGAAGATGGATTGAATTACCTATGCGCTGGGTACAAACGCTTTTTTTCCCATTGCATGCCTTTTATCGACGAGGTCGCTGCCGAATGGAAGAGGCAGGCTCCTTAATCGCAACAACAGATAAAAATATCTGTCAGGTTTTGAGTTTTTCTTTAAAAAATGCGATCGTGCGTTCAAACGCCAATTCGGCTGCTTCTTTGTCGTATCGGGAACCGGTATCATTATGAAAAGCGTGCCCTGTTCCTTCGTAAATATAAATCTTGTAATCCACCGAGGCCTTCTTGAGAGCCTCTTCGAAAGCCGGGATTCCCGCATTGATCCGTTCGTCTTGACCCGCATAATGGCAGAGCAAAGAGGCTTTGATCCTGGGGACATCTTCAACGGTAGGTTGCCTTCCGTAAAAGGGAACCACAGCCAATAGATCCGGAGAATTCACAGCCATTTGGTTGACCATGCCTCCCCCCCAGCAGAAACCCATACAACCGACCTTTCCTGTGGATTGGGGATGCGTCATCAAGTACTTCACAGCAGCCACATTATTCTTTATCGTGGTTTCACTATCCAGCTTCCGCATCAAGGATCTTGCCTCATCGAGATTATCCTTCGGCGTCCCCCCCAAAGGGGATAGGGCGTCGGTCGCAATGGCCAAAAATCCCTCCAAAGCCACACGCCGGCTCACGTCTTTGATATGGGGTTGAAGTCCTTTGTTTTCATGGATCACGATCACACCAGGGAGCTTTTCCTCTCCTTTCGGCCTTGCCAAATAGGCCCGCACATCGCCAGTTTCCCCGGGAAATTTCAAATATTCCGTATACAACCGAGAATCATCCTCGGCGACGATTTGAGCTTCGGCATGGCTGTTTTCAAGAATAGGCAACAGGGCAAAAGCGGCAGCCGACCCCCCAGCTATTTTAGCCAATGTCTTGAGAAATTCCCTCCGGTTCAATCCTCCGTTTTTGTAATCCTCGTATAATCCTACAATTTTTGACTCCATGGACTTTTTCATGTTTTTTCCTCTTCTCATATTTTCCCTCCTAAACTGAGTTTATGAATCGCTTCGTTTCATTTGAAGTATCACATCTTTTCCCTATGTGTCAACGTGAATGGATAGGGGCACTCCGCCCTTCAGATTTGTATTTCTCGAGCAGAAGGGTTAATTGTTCCACTATGTCCGGATGTTTTTCCCAGAGATCATTCTTCTCGTTGGGATCGGATCCCAGATCATACAGCTGTCCTGGAGTATTTGGCTCAGGAGGCCCACCGACAGGTTCTACCCAACCTCCCGAAGTTTTATTGTCGCAGATGAGTTTCCAGTTACCCCGGCGAATGGCAAATGTTCCATTCTCGGAATGGGAGACAAGGGAATCCCGGACTGGATATTCTCCCTTTTCCCCGAGCATGGCTGGCAGGATGTTATAGCTATCCGGCCCCGCTTCTGCGGGCAAATCTGTGGTCAGGATTGCCGCGCAAGTCGCCATCAGATCCGTTAGACAGACTATCTCATCGCATGTGGATCCTGGGTGGATTCTTCCTGGCCATCGAGCGATAAAAGGGACTCGATGCCCGCCTTCCCAGATATGGGATTTGTACCCGCGCAGCGATCCGGAAGACCGATGCCCCTCAGTTCCATGCCGAGGGCCGTTGTCGCTGGTCACGATAATCAATGTTTGGTCCGCTATTTTTAGCCGATCCAGGGCTTTGCAAACCTCACCCACGCACCAATCCACCAAATAGACCAGGTCTCCCCTCGGTCCATCCTGGCTTTTGCCTTTAACAAAATCAGGCGGAAGCCAAGGAGCATGGGGAGATGAAAGAGGGAGGTAGACAAAAAATGGCCGATTGGGCATCTCCTTCTGCGTGTTTTCCATGAATGCGATGGCCTTCTCGGTAAAAGTGAGATCCACATCTTCTAGATCGAATCCCCGGGCCATCCATCCAGGACGGGGCCTGAAGTCCGGATGTTTGCGCCCATCCACAAAAATGGGCTCATCGGGGATTCCCACGGTATATCTGTTTTGGATGTAGGCAAAGGGACCATCAATCGTAGAACAGGCCGCTGTATAATAAGCTTCATCAAAACCGAGGTCCTCCGGTCCGCCTTGGACAGGCTTGCTGAAATCGACGTTCATCCCCTTTCCCGGATCTCCATCTTGCCAAGAACCTCGCCACATTTTTTTGGCATCTTTCCATGTGGGTGTGAATCCATTTTGCCGAGTCCAGCCCAAACCGATGTGCCACTTGCCGAAACATCCTGTCCTGTACCCATGCTGTTTTAATAATGACGCTATAGTCAGACGATCAGGTTCGATCAAAGGAGGGGTATAGCCTCCGACCACGCCCCTTTCCAACCACGTGCGCCAACAATATCTTCCTGTCAGAACGCCATATCGTGTGGGTGAGCAAACCGCAGATGGAGAATGGGCATCGGTGAAGCGGATCCCCTGATTTGCCAGTTGATCCATGTTGGGTGTGGGAATCTTGGACGCGGGATGGTAGCATTTCACATCCCCATAACCCATATCATCGGCCATTATAAAAACGATATTCGGTTTTTTCTTCCTTTGATCAAAAACTTTGCAATCACTCCCCGCAAGCGTGGCTGCTCCCCATCCCAACATCTTTAAAAATTGTCGTCTAAACATTTTTAAAATTCAGGATCAATCCCCATCCACTGGGCTCAAGGAGATTTCGACAGTCTGATCAGTTTCCCGATGGAGCCAGACCACCAGGTCATATCGGTTAACCCGCCGGATGTGACCGTAGCGGAAGAACTTCCCTCGAGGAACCCGCTTCCCGTTCACATAGATTTCCGCATCACGATTTCCCCAATTTTCCACGATAAATGCAGGGTTGATAATCGGAGAATCTGGATTGCCTTCTAAGATAAATTGAAGTTTCTTTTCGATTCCATTCTCAAATCCCAAAATCACATAACACCGTTGAGTCAGGTCATAAAGAGCTTCTTCTGATCCGTTTTCAACGATAAGCTTGGGAGGCAGAAGCCACGAACGTCCCAAGGGAACCAGAGATACAGCCTCATCCTTCGTGGCGCCATACATCCAAGCCCACCAGTAGGTTTTCCCTTTTCCTTTATGAGCGGGTGGCCCTCCCCAGGCAAGCGAGAAATGGGATGCCCGGTCAGCGGCTTGGCAATAACGACCGTCAGAGGGCACTTGAGACACCGGCCAGTGATTCCACCAGGGGAAATGGGAAAAGCCTTTCCGATGCTCGTGGGCGAATATCGAAAACCGATTGGACGTTTCGAAAATTTGAAAGGGTTTACATTCCGATTTCATGTTGACTCGCATTATGACCGGTCTTTCTTCAGGCTCGGTGCCGAAGTGAAGATACTTATCTCCCTCTCTCACCTTTGGTGTAGTATCGGCCCAAGTGTAGGTGTGAGACTTTCCCTTGAGATTGACTAGAGTCATGGCCGAAAGCTCTACAACATCCTCCGGCGTTTGACCTGGTTGGCAAAGAGCGATCACTTCCTCAGGCCACAGGGAGCGTCCTTCGGAATGGAGCACGACCTTCCGGATGCCGACTTGATCGGGATAAAAAGTGTAATATTCGTCCACCCAATCTTCCCATCCTGAGATGGGATTGACCTGGGAGTGGTTTTTGTTGGCCGATGTGGGACAATAACGCCAGTGGACAACGACCCGAGCCGGTGTGTTCTCGATGATTCGGACATGGGAAAAGCGGCAGCGGGGATCAAGCATGTGTTCAATACAACCATCCCGGTTGTTGAAGTTTTCGATGCTCTGGTCTGCCATCCACATATTATTTTTCATGACCCAAGCAGGTCCGTATCGCGTTCCCCGCCAAAAAACCACCCGCACCGGCGAATCATCGAATTGGACCACGACATCTGGATCGGAGGAGACCGGCCAGAGCGCATCCCATTCGGGATAATACTGGAGGCGCATGTAGGATGCTCCGAAAACTCCAGGACCGGGTGGGCCCGATGGCATGATTCGTGCTGGAAGATCGGGTTTATCTTCCGGCGTGGACGCCTTGTAGTTTTCTGCGATCGTTTCTTCCTTTAGAGCATTGTTGTGAATCAAAACCTCGTCCAAAATTCCATCCAACGAATACCAGCAGGCCAATGTGGCGAACGCACGGACGGGATGCGTCGGTTCGAGCATCTGATGGGACATTCCCATCCTGAGATCTTCATCTTCCGCTTGACGAAATCTGCCGTCGATTTTCATTCCGCCAGCCTTTTGCCCGTCAACGTACAGGACAACACCCTCGTCCTGATGGAACGTGGCTGCAACATGAGTCCAAGTGTGTAGCGGGATCTTCTTTTCTGTCCGGCAGACGTTCCACCCTTGGGCGCCGATGTGCAGCCCCAGGTACCCTTCCGGACTGATCCCAAAAAAGAATCCGGCCTTGGGCGAATTCACCACGATGTCGTCTGGCCAACAGACCATGTCCTGATTCGAGTTCATGCTGATGGTATTCTCCTGCGCAACGATGGGGGCCCAGTTCCAGGGATAGGCGCCCAAAGCAATCCAAGCCTCGAGGGTAAAATCCGGGCCAAACTTCGGAACATTGTCTGTCTGCTTAACAATACAAGTCGTGTATCCATCCATCACAATGGCCTGGCCTTTTACACCTTTAAGCAACCGGAATTTCCCCTCGATTGTATCTTTTTCACCGCTGATAATGTCTTGGACCTTCCCCTCCTCTACTCGATCAAAGCTCCATTGCGCAACCATCGTGTCATCTTGGGCCCTTGAGATGTTTGTCCCAGAGAAAACAACACATAGGATTAAAACCAAGAATTTCCATGCCTCTATTCTCATATTGCTCTCCTTTTTTTTCCCTAGATCTATTTTATACAACCTGTTTCAAGCACCTCTGTATGCGACTATCACCCAAATGTCACAGATCTACCAGCACCTTCATCGTCTTGTCCTGGTGCTTTTCGATAAATTCAAATGCTTTTGGGTAATCTTCGAAGGCAAAATGCTGACTGATCAAAGGATCAAGGTGGACATTCTTCGATTGTATCAAGTCGATCGCAATCCGATAGTCTTCGGCCCTGTACATCAGTGTTCCGATCATACGAAGTTCTTTATCTTGGACCAACCCGATATCCACTGATGGTTTTTCTCCGAATACGCCCACGACAACAACGTCTGTTCCCTTCCGAGCCAAATGGATAGCGAACTCTATCGTTTCCTCTACCCCCACACACTCCAAGATGGCATCTGCTCCGTCACGGCCAAAATATTCCTCGACTTTTGTATCGAGGTTTTCAAACGAGACATTGACGGGATGGTCGATCCCACAGTTTTTGGCAACCTCCAAGCGGTAGTCGCTGATATCCGTTATCAAAACCGCCCTTGCCCCGAGACCTTTGGCAGATTGTGCTGTCAAGTTTCCGATCGGGCCGGCCCCGAGAATCAACAAATTCATCCCGCCGACATTTCCCAATCGCTTGACCGCATGCACACCGACCGCCACAGGCTCCACCATGGCCCCGTAATCCAGACTCATTCCTTCGGGCAGCTTCACAACCAACTTGTGGTCTACAGGGATGAATTCCCGGGCAGCTCCATCCTCCTGGCAACCGATCACTTTAAGAGCATTACAAATATGATAATTGCCGTGTGTGCAGGGATAACAATCTCCACACACCAATTGGGGCATGACTGTCACCCTGTCCCCCTCGGAAAATCCTTGGACCTTTTCGCCGACGCTGGCAATCTCACCGGAAAATTCGTGGCCCTGGACGATCGGACAGCTGATATAGGGATGTTTATCGTAGTATGCGTGAATGTCCGAACCGCAGATGCCGATCCTTTTCACTTTGATCAAAACTTGGTTTTCGGTGAATTCCGGTATATCCACCTCTTCCAAGATAAGCTTCTCCGGCTCGACCAATCTGGCTTGCCTCATCTTTCTTCTCCTTTTCTTGGGCAAAATTCTCGCAGTCAGATCTTCTGATTAGAAATCTTGATCTTCACTGGAATTACCGATTCTTTTTCGATCCAAACAACCAGGTTGCATCCTTCCAACGTCCGGATATATCCTATCCGGTACCCAAACCCCTTCTTCAAGGCTCGCCCATCAACTGCCACCACAACCTCTTCTTCTCCCCAGTTTTTGAGGATAAAACAACCATTCATCATCGGGGAATCCGGACTCGCATCCATCATCAACTCTATAAAAGGCTCATCTGGTCCCTCATAGTTCAGTCGATAGGCCCGCTGGGAAAAATCATATCCATCACTTCTTATGTTTCCAGAGATCACTTCCAGCTTTGGTGCCTGAACCCACGACTTGGCCAATGGAATCAGAAAGTCGAAAGATTTATCATTCATTCCGTACAGGGAACTGATCCAAAGCCGGTCATCATCCGTATGTATAACCGGGTCCGTGATCGGAAACCCAAGGAAGCTGGCAGCTCTGTCGGTTGTCCATTGTGTGCGTCCATCGCAGCGCATCTGTCCAACGGGCCAGTGGCTGCAGGATCCCGGCCGGGATAGCGAATCGATATTCATGTCTTTGAGGTAGTGCATTCTCCCGCCCGGTTCAAATATGATGAAGGGCTTGTTTTCTGATTTCAGGTTGTGCATCTGTATCATCGGATTTTCAGGAATTGGTTTGTCTGTCTTTCTCGGTGGATTTTGAATGTATGAAAACGTCTGCTTCTGCCCTTTCAAGTTGGCAATGGTGACATATTCTTCGTTGACCACATCCCCCTGCACCTGTCCAGGCCCTGTCAAAGGAATGGATTCTTGGAACTGTCGGGGCCTACCCAGAGATCCTTTCTCCCAGTTGTAATTCCGGATCCCTGTTTGATCAGGATAAATGTAGTAGTACTCATCGACCCAGCAACCCCAGCTTGTCCGGGGATCGACATTCCGGAGGTTGTCAAAAGCGCTAACCGGCGCATATCGCCACTGGACAACTACCCGCGCAGGCGTGTTTTCGATGATCCGGACATGCGAATATCGACAGTGACGATCCTGCATATGCTCAAAACATCCCTCATCATCATTCCAGGCCTCCACACTTTGATCTGCCATCCAGAGATTGTTTTCAGTCACCCAGGCCGGCGAATACCGGGTTCCTCGCCAAAAAACGACTCGGACCGGAGAGTTGTCGAACTGGACGACCACGTCGGGATGATCGCCGATCCGCCACAAGTCATCCCACTCCCAGTAGTATTCAAGGTGGGTGTAATAAGCTCCAAACCGGCCAGGCCCAGCCGGACCGGATGGGAGCACACGGGGTGCGATATCTGGTTGGACAGGAAGCTTTTGGCCAGCTATGGATTTTGTGAAATTTTCCGCACCCAAAGCTTTGCCATGGATCTTGATCTCGTCCAGGATGGCATCCAGAGAATACCAATCGGGAATGGTCCCATGCTCTCTATGTATGTAGGCCGGCTTTTCTGGACCGGGAACCGAACCGATGATAAGTTCCGCTCGCCTTGGCAAGTTCATCCGCCCCTGGAATTCCAGCCGGGCCTGTTCTTGGCCATCAATAAAGACGGCAAGGCCTTTAGCCGGATCGAACACCCCGGCAACATGGGCCCAAGTACTAAGGGGTATTATATTATCAGATATACAAGTTCTCCACGCGCTCCCGGAGAAAACCTTCATAGCCAGCTCTCCGCCGGGGCCGATCTCCAGAGCATACCCTGCGCTGTTTCCGGCGTGGCTGATCACAGGACACCAGCTCCAGGGATAGGCTGCGATGGCAACCCATGCCTCGATGGTGAAAGCACCGGAAAGCACAGGCGCCTCGCCTGCTTTCCGTGTCACAATAGTGGTGTAGCCGTCAAATTTTATGGCCTCACCAGATACGCCGGACACAATCCGGAAATTTCCGCTGATCGGATCATCCAAGTTTTTGACTTTTTCCTGGACCGAATCGACAGTTTTCCCTTCAAACGCCCACCAAGCGACGGGTTTTGTCTCATCGCATATTCCCTTCGATACAGAGAGGATTAAAATTAGCATAAAAGCTGCCGCGATGGAAAAACGCTGCCTCCCGGGATACGACCAATCAAAATATTCTTTTTTCATCTCTTTTCCCTTCAAAAGACATATTATTCTTTTTTACTCCGTATTTTAATCTATTTTTTTAGTCAGAATCATTCTGACGGGAATTGTTGATGTTTTTTTGAGCCAGAGCAACAGATCAGTCCCATCGATGACTCTAACTGTTCCAATTCGGAAATCTCTTCCAGGGATTAGCCGTCGTCCTTCCAGCAAAACCTCAGTCCCATACTCCTCCCAACCTTTGACAACCAAGCAAGCATTGACAAGGGGCGACTCTGAGCTGGCCAGGAATTCCAATTCCATCATAGCTGGATGTGACTCTGGGACACAGTGCACAATGTATGCCCGCTGAGAGATATCGTAGCCGCTGCTTGACGCATCTCCTTGAACGACTTTGAGTTCAGGAGGCCTGATCCAAGACTTAGCTAGAGGCAGCAATTCGGAAGCGCCTCCTAAAGTAGCACCATAGAACATAACCACCCATCTATTAGATCCTGCTCCAAGATGTCGTCGGGGTTGATTGTAAGAAATCGAGAAGCTCGTTGCCCGGTCTGCGGCCTGAACAAATCTTCCATCAGAGTGCACCTGACACACTGGCCAGTGATTGTAGGCAGGGAAATTGATCACTTTGCTCCGGACCCGGCCAACATAGACAACCGGTCTGTTTCCTGGCTCGAAAATAACAAAAGGCTTGGCCTTTGCTCTCATGTTTATCACTTGGATAACCGGATTGTCTGGCCTGAGGTCGCGGACAATGCTCGGATCCCTAGGAAGGTTTCGCCTCTCCCGTGTATCAACGGTCTCATCGTCAGGCCAGGAATAAGTATGACTGAAACCCTCCAAGTTGAGTAATGTGAGCGCTTCGTGCTTTAGAACATCACCGGCATTCTGTCCTGGATGACAAAGGACACTCGTCTCTTGAATTTGGAGCCAGGGAAGTTCATGTCCGGATTCGGGTTGACGCCATAGGACTTTACGAATGCCTGTCCCATCTGGGTAAAATGTATAATATTCATCTATCCACCAGGCCCACCCTGTCCTATCTTCAACCGTCCACAAGTTGTTTCGGGAACTGACGGGAGCATACCTCCAATGGACCACGGCTCGGGCGGGGGTGTTCTCTATAATCCGGACATGGGAATAGAGGCAATGGATATCCTGCATATGTTCTACACAGCCTTCATCATTCCCAGACTCGCCACTCTGATCAGCAAGCCATAGACCATTCTCCGTAATCCAAGCCGGGGAATAACGCAATCCTCGCCAGAATACCACTCGTACTGGAGAGTCATCAAATTGTACAATAACATCGGGATGATCCGACACCGGCCAGAGAGCATCCCATTCTTCGTAATACCGAAGTCGAGTATAATATGCCCCAAAACGACCGGGTCCAGGAGGCCCTGAAGGCATGACTCTGGGAGGAATATCTGGAAAAGCGGATGGTTGTTTTACAGAGTAGCTGTTTATAACCTCAAAAGGCGATAATTCTCTTTTGAAGATTTTGACCTCATCTAAAATCCCATCCAAGGAAAACCATGACGGAAGGGTTCCGGCGCCCGGAGGCACAGCATGGGAGGGCTTTTTTTTCTCGCGATTCATTCCAATCAAAAGATCACGATCGAATGCCGGAGTAATCCGCCCCTTAACCAATAATTCACCCGAGATTTCTCCGTTTACGTAGAGTTTTATTCCGCTATCTGTATCGTATACAGCACAAACATGAGTCCACTTCCTGAGAGGGATTCTTGCTTCGGAAATGCAGTTCTTCCATTCTCGATTAACTGCTGCATGGAATCCGACCTCTCCCTGAGGGCCAATTCCAAAAAAATAGCCCGCCTCGCCCTCTTTTTCCTGGGCAACAACGGGACACCAGTTCCAGGGATAAGCTGCGATCGCAATCCAAGCTTCAATAGAAAATGCCCCGGATAAGCGTGGAGATTTAGATGCTTCCCGGGTTACGACTGTCGTAAATCCATCCAGTTTGAGCGCATTCCCTTGAACTCCTGGTACATGCTTGAAATTTCCGGTGATGTCATCCTCGATCTGTCCAATACTATCCAAAGTCTTTCCCTCTCGGGAGTGCTCAAATTTCCACCAGGAAACTAGGTCTTGTTCATTACCAAAGGCATCGATCAGGAATATGCAACCAGCTAATAATAAACCCAATGCAACAATACTGAAGAAACTCGAATAAGCTGAATTTTTAGTTTTCATCCCGATTGTGGCTCCCCTTGGATCACAAACGACAGCTTTGTTTCAGCAACTTAAAGACTTCATCCAGAGTCGCAACTTTGGGATGGTTTTTGTAATCGGGAAGAACCAGAGAGGCCTCAGCAAGAACTTTCAGCTCCTCTTTTGGTATCTTTAGATCTTCAAAGCTGGTCAGCATGCCGATATCCTTGATGAAATCTTGTATAACATCACAAGATCTCTCAGCCGCCTCGTTGTCATCTATTTGATTCAATTTATTATCGAACAATCGCCCGACCGTGGCGAATTTTTCTAGGGCATGTTGATAGCTGTATCGCATAATCGCCGGATAAACAACCGCTAACGCTTCGCCATGCATAACATGAGGATACTTACCGCCTATCGCCATTCCGATACCATGAGGTAATGTCACACCAGAATTGGCGATGCAGAGACCAGCCAGTGTATCCGCCCACGCCATTTGCGTCCTTGCATCTAGAGCACTTCCATTATTTACAGCTGCAGGTAAGTTTTTAGCGGTAAGTCGAATCGCCTCAAGTGCCATTATATCCGTATAGGGAGACCCGTTCGGGTTGATGTAGCTTTCAAAAGCATGGGCAAACACATCAAAACCTGTAGAAGCAGTGATGTGTTCGGGGACCGTTAACATCAATTCAGGGTCCACAATACTCACCTTGGGATAGACAATGGAATTATATATGGCTGATTTGCATTTCTCTTCCGGGTTGGTTACAACCGCAACCTGTGTCACATGTGATCCAGTCCCAGATGTTGTCGTGATTGTGATCACAGGAAGAGTTTTTTCTGTGGGCTGAGTGTCACGAAAAAACAGGTAATCCCATGCTGTTCCCTCGTGTGTTGCCTCTACTGCAATTGCTTTGGCCGAATCCATGCTCGATCCTCCGCCTAAGCCGAGAACAACATCCGCATCGTGGGCCTTTGCTAGTTCTGCTCCTTTACTGACGATTTCAGTCGTCGGATTGGGGATGACTTTATCGAAATGGGCGAACTCAACACCGCTGTTTCCCAAAGAATCTTTCACTTGGTTAAACATGGGTTCGATTTCGGAAAACGGAGGGACAGTCACGATCAAACAGCGCTTCCCATATTGAGAAACGACCTCACCGATCTCTCCCACTCTCCCGCGACCAAATCTAATCTCAGTCGGCTGATAATAATTGAATCCTTTCATTCTAGCTCCTTAAAATCCATTTTTAAAATCTTACATTCAACCATAAAAATTCGTGCTTAATTTTGACCAAGCTCCATCCTGGGTGCATACATTACTCGCCAATCGATTGGCATTCTCATTTATTCTATCCAAGTCATGGCCTTCCAACAATCCCAGCATCAATGCAGCTGTAAAAGAATCACCTGCTCCTACGGTGTCTTTTACTTCGACAGGATAACCAGGATGAACAGATTCCCTCCCTTGGCTGAATAAAAGGCTTCCTCTTTCTCCTCTGGTCAGGGCGACTAAATCAAGAGAGAACCGTTCAAGCAGAACCTGGAGTATTTTAGTTTCGCCTCCTTGTATGGAGAGAAGCTGCGCAACGACTGATAATTCTTCCTCGTTGATTTTGAGGACATTCGAGAGTTTTAACAAATAAGCAATAATCGCCTTGCTGTAATAGGGGTGCCTCAGGTTGATATCAAAAATCCGGAGACAACTCTTTCTGGAATGTCTTAAAAAACGTCGTATTGTATCCTGCGATCTTTTCGACCGTTGGCCTAATGAGCCATAACAAACAGCATCTGCCAGGGATGCCAGCTTGGAAAGCCCCTGTGAGAATGCAATATAATCCCATGCGACATCATCATGGATGATATAACAAGGAATACCTTTGCTATCAAGACTAACACTGACTGAACCTGTTGGACGAGTTTTATCGATGGATATGTAGCGTCGACTCAGTCCGAGTGACTTTAAATTGGACATGATCTTCTCACCAAAAGGATCATTGCCAACGCGGCTGACGATATATCCTTCTGCCCCTAAATTATGGACATGGAAAACTACATTTGCAGGAGCTCCTCCTAACCTTTTTCCTGTTGGAAGCAGATCCCAAAGAATCTCACCAATCCCGACGATAACGAATTGTCGCAGATGATTTGGATCGATTTTCATTCTTTTTTTTTGAAATAAAACCTCTCATTTATTTTCGGTTAAACAAATCAGCCCAGATTAACGCAACAAATAATACAAGACGATCATGATGGCCAGGAGAAAACCAGCCAAAAGTCGGGGATCACCGATCTTTTTGATTTTCCCTTGAGCCAGGACTCGAATGGGCTTATCCCATGTCAGCCCTTGGATGCTTTTAGGATCGGGTTCAGGTGTCATCAAGCTCACGATGATAAAAAGAAGGCTGCATAAACAAAACATCCACCATGCCTGCATCATAAACGGTATCCCCCACCCGTCTGTAATGACCTTAACATCTCCGATTACAGGCAAATCCACCAAAAAGGATATGGCACCCAACATAAATCCAAAGATAAGCGTTGTTAGTGCCGCCTGTTTTGTTCCTCTCCGCCAGAAAACTCCCCAGAGAAATACAGTGGTAATCGGGGGAGCCAGGTGAGCTGCGATGGCGTTTATAGCTTCGAATATGCTGGAATACCTCCCTCCCTGGGTTGACCAGGCCATGGCCAAGATCATGACAACAACCGCGCTGATCCGACCGATCTGGACCTGTTTCTCATCCGAAATCTTTGGTTTGAAACGCTTCACGATATCCACGGCAACCAAGGTCGCCGAACTGTTCAGCGCAGCGGCAATCGTACTCATCAGAGCGGCCAATAATCCTGCCGATATCAATCCTTTGAGGCCGGTGGGGATGAGTTGATTGATCAGCACAGGCAGGGTTTGGTTGCTGTCGGCACCAATAACATCCTTGAAAAGAACATACCCGATCACCCCAGGAAATACCATGATGAAGACTGGAAATATTTTTAACAGTCCGGCAAAAAGAGGCCCGATCTGGGCATCTCGTTGTGTCTTGGCACCAAGAACCCTTTGAACAATGGTCTGGTCTGAACACCAATACCAGATTCCCAGTATCGGGTAGCCTAAAAACACGGCATACCACGCAAGGCCCGCAGAATTCTCCGCTTGAAGCATGCTGAGCTGGTCAGGCTTCACCGCAGCTTTGAATTGAGACAGATTATGGATTCCTTGGTCAGGAAGAGCAAAGATGGCGAACAACGTCACAGCCACAGCTCCAAGCACTAGAATACCTGTCTGAATCGTCTCTGTGACCACCACAGCCTTGAGACCACCTAGAACAGTATAAATAGCTGTTACCACAGATATGATGAAGATGGATGTCACGACATCGATCCCGAAAAACTGCTTGAAAACTGCTGCCCCTGCATATAAGCTCATCCCGATGTGGATGAATAAGGCCGCCACGATGGCCATGAATGCCAGGACCATCCGGGAACCTGGACCATAGCGTCGTTCTAAAAACTCAGGGAGGGTGGAAATCCGGCTTTTGAAATAAAAGGGTGCAAAAACCAGGCCCAATAGAATCAGCGTGAATGTAGCCATCCATTCGAAATTGCCCCATACCAATCCCTCATTGTATCCAGAGGCTGCCAACCCGACAAGATGAATGGTGGAGATATTCGATGCAAAAAGGGCTGCTCCGACCATCCCCCATCGAAGCGACCGGCCAGCCAAAAAATATCCCTGGCTGGTCAGCTTCATCTTCCGGACGGACAAGATTCCGATGACCAAAATTCCCAGCAAATAGCTAACAATAATGATTAGATCTAGGACTGGTATGGCTAATTCAGATCCAAACATAGATCATAGGCTCCATCCATCGCGGTACTGACGGTGGATGAACTGGTCAGCTTCGGGATGGTTTGGGAATCGCAAGTTCTCAGCATCCCAGTAGAGCTTGGCATCGGCACGGATCGCTACATTTCCCAGTAGGACCGTTTCTGTCAGCGGGCCAGCGAAGTCAAAACCAGAGGCTGCCGGCTCTCCTCCTTTACAGGCTGCGATCCACTCCTTGTAGTGCCCGGGAGAACGAGAGATGGTTTTCGCAGGCCGTTGATATTCCTGCATGCGTTTTTCCGGCCAGATCCGTAAACTGTTAGCACCATGAGATCCGCACAATATCATGCCTTTGTCCCCTATATATAAAGCCCCGCCATAGTCATCCCCCATTTTTATATCGTCAGGAATTTCCTCGGGACGAGATGGCATCAATCCGCCATCATACCATGTCAGGTGAAGGGGTGGAAATCCCGCCCGGGCGGGAAACTTATATGTGACGATGGATGCCCGGGGATAGGTCTCGGTATTTTTGGGTTTATCCCATGTTACTTTGGGAACAAAGATGGAATAGCTGGCCTCGATACTAGTTGGGGGACCTAGTTTCAAAGACCACACGATGTGGTCGAAAATGTGGCAGCCCATGTCACCCAGACCACCGGTTCCAAAATCCCACCAACCTCTCCATAACTGGGGAAGATAACAGGGATGATAAGGGCGGAATGAGGCTGGACCCAGCCACAGGTCCCAACTCAGAGTTTCAGGGACAGGAAAAGTTTCCTTGGGCCGCTTGACTCCCTGGGGCCACACCGGGTGAGGAGTCCAAGCATGAACTCCGGTGACATTTCCAATGGCTCCATCCCATATCCATTCACAGAGAAGGCGGATGCTTTCCATGGCATGTCCCTGATTCCCCATCTGTGTGGCGACTCCGGCTTCCCGGGCAGCCTTTGTGAGTAACCGAGCCTCGTAGATGGTGTGGGTAAGCGGCTTTTCGCAAAAGACATGTTTCCCCAACTGCAATGCCGCCATAGTGGCAACGGTATGAACATGGTCAGGAGTTCCAACAACAACGGCATCGATATCTTTCCGCTTTTCAAGCATCACGCGGAAGTCGCGATAACGCGGAACATCGGGGTATTTTTTAAATGTCTTGGCTGCTCTCTCCCAATCGACATCACAGAGGGCCACGATGTTTTCACTCTCCATGCGCGACAAGTCACCACCTCCCTGTCCGCCGACGCCGATTCCGGCGATGTTGAGCTTGTCACTGGGCGCCACATATTTTGTACCTCCGAGTACATGCCGCGGCACAATCATCAAGGAGGATGCAGCAGCAGACAGGTTCAAAAACTTGCGTCGGGATATGTTCTTCATATCAGGCTCCCTTTTTTTTGCATTTTTTTCCAGCTTATCCAAACAAATAACAAAACTCAAGTTTAATGTTGCCTTAGCAGCAATACCCATAGGGCCTCATTTCCTGCTTAGATGTACCTTTTTTTTACTAAAATTGTTTCTCAAAAAAAATGGGGTTGCTTCAAATATGTAAAATCTATATCATTCCCTTGAAGTTCTTAAAAAATATCACCATTCTTAAAATGCGCTTTGTAGGCACAAAATAAGTAATTTAACCTAATAGGAGGCAATATTTCAGCGTATTTATTTGGTTAATCGACATGCCAAAGCCAAGCAAGAGTTAGGAATTGAAAAGTCAAACCAGAAGGAATTTCTTGAAAAACCTCGGGGCCGCAACGGTGCTGGTCATGACCCGATGCTCATCAAAAAATAGGAAAAAGCCGAATGTGATCCTGGTCATGACCGATGACCAAGGATATGGCGACATCGGAGCCCACGGCAGCCCTTATGTCAAGACACCGAATCTCGACCGGTTGCACAGAGAAAGCGTGCGGCTGACCAACTTTCATGTCGATCCTTGCTGTTCTCCCACACGAGCATCGCTACTGACTGGACAATATTCCGCTCGAACAGGAGTGTGGCACACCATAGGGGGAAGATCGCTATTGCGCAAAGATAAAATCACGATGGCCGATGTGTTCCGCTTCAATGGCTACAAAACAGCGATATTCGGCAAGTGGCATCTTGGCGACAACTATCCATTCAGGCCCCAGGATCGGGGATTCGAGGAGGTCTTGATCCACAAGAGCGGAGTGGCGGGAAACACGTGGGATTATTGGGGAAATGATTATTACGACGATACGTATATCCGGAACGGAAAACCAGAAAAATTCGAGGGATACTGCAACTCTATTTGGTTCGATGAAGCCATCAAATTCATAAGAAAAAACCGTGAAAAACCGTTCTTTTGCTTTCTTTCGACCAATATTCCTCATGCTCCGTTACGCGTGGACGATAAATATTCCGCACCTTACCGTTCTCATGTTTCAGAGCAGTTGGCCAACTATTACGGGATGATCTCCAAGTTTGACGAAGACATGGCCACTCTGCTAAAGGAATTAAAGGAATTAGAACTGGAAGAAAACACAATCCTCATTTTTATGTCCGACAACGGCCCTTGTCCCTGGTATGGAGGCATCAAAATCGACGATAACGGCTTTGTTGAGGAGGGTTATAGCGCCGGAATGCGCGGGGGAAAGATATGGGGATACGAAAACGCTCATCGCGTACCTTGTTTTATCCGTTGGCCTGCCGGTAAAATCGTTGAGGGCAAGGATATAAAAAAGCTCACCGCCCATTTTGATCTGCTGCCTACGCTGATCGAAGCTTGCGGATTAGAAAAGCCGGATGATGCGGTTTTTGATGGAAAAAGCCTAATGCCTTTAATCACTCGCCAGGAGGTTCCTTGGCCGGAACGAACCCTGTTCGTGCATAACCAACGTGTGGATTTTCCGGAAAAATATAAAGATTATCAGGTTCTGACCGAACGTTGGCGCTTGATCAAGCGCAACAACGAGGAGCTTTATGAGATTCAAAAAGATCCTGGGCAAAAATTCGATGTCGCTGCACAAAATCCAGACATCGTGCATGTATTGCATCAGAAATATGAAGAGTGGTGGGAGGATATTTCCCAGAATTTTGACGCGTATGATGAGATTATCATCGGTTCAGAATCTGAAAATCCCACCATTCTCTACTCTCATGACGCGCACAGAAGAAATAGCGACAGAGTTTGGGTGATAAATGTAGAAAGGAATGGGGAATATGAATTTAAAGCTTCCCGCTGGCCGGTAGAGGCAAACAAACGGATTGGAGAAAACAGAGAAGGCGATGTTACTTCAGTCATAAATCAGGCCCATCTTTCCATCGGGAACATCCAATCCGCTGTTTATGTGGAGCCGAATATGAAATTTGCCCGATTCATCATTCATCTAATAGCGGGAACAACTTGCATGCAGGCCTGGTTTCAAGATCAAAAGGATAATATGCTGGTTGCTGAATTTGTTTCTGTCAAACGGCTGGGTCCAGCAGATCCAACAGAAATCGACAAATATCGACCCTCTGATCCAGATCAAAAACTAAAGGAATAACGAATAATTCATTCCGATGTATTTCTTCTTTTTAATCTTTGACCTTGTTTTTTATCGTGCGATATATTCATTGATCGATAGAAAACAAGGGAATCAATAGCCGTGACAAAAAACGACATCGAGAGCTATCAGGATTTGGGCGAATCCGGTGGCATATTCTCCAGCAAATACCGAGTCAACAGGTTAAATAGATGCCTTGTTGTATTTTCCCGTTCGGATATGCCGTGGGTTCGATTGGGATAGGACATCATAGTGAAGTGTTTGTTGTGTTTGATCAGTTCGTTAACCAATCGCTCGAAACTCTGGTAATGGACATTGTCATCTGCAGTCCCGTGAACGATCAGGAGGTTTCCTTCAAGCCGATGTGCGTGGGTGATGGGGGAACCATTCGTGTAGCCCTCTTTGTTGTCATCAGGAAGACCCATATACCTCTCTTGATAGATGGTGTCGTACAGCCGCTGGTCGCTCACAAAAGCGATAGCCATGGCTGTGCTGTAGAGCTCGGGATAGCGGAAAATCATGTTGAGACTCATCTGACCTCCACCGCTCCATCCCCAGATACCAATCCTTTCGGGATCGATATACGGACGATCTTTAAGCATCTGACGCAGGGCTGCGGCCTGGTCCTTACAGGCCAGAATCCCGACTTGTCGGTAGATACTCTTCCGCCAGGCTCGGCCGCGAGGCACATTGGTGCCCCGGTTATCCAGACTGGCTATGATGTAGCCCTTTTGATTCAGCATCAAGTACCAGAGATAATTCCGGCCTCCCCAACTGTCACGGACCGTGGATCCGGCCGGTTCCCCGTAGATGTAGAACAGAAGAGGGTACTTCTTTTGTGCATCGAAGTTGGGTGGTTTCATCATCCATCCGTCAAGCTCCACATCCCCGATATCCACCCGAAAGAATTCAGGCTCCCCTCTAGCTAGATTGTTTAGTTTATTGCGCAATTCATCATTGCTGGCAAGCATGCGAACTGATCGGTGCTCGGGGAGTACGACTATCTCAGTTCTCGGCGGATCACTGAAGGAACTCCAAGTGTGGATGGCCCACCGCGCATCCGATGAAATCTGATAGTTGTGGGAACCTCCTTCCTGTTTCGGAGTGACACGTTCGATCTTCGCTTTTCCGTCCAGTCTTGCCCTATACAAAAAGCGTTGGGTGGGATTGTCAGGACAGGCCATGAAGTAGACCCAGCCGTTTTTATCATCCACCGAACTGATCGCGAGCACATCAAAATCACCCGGCGTCAACAGTCTTGCCTGCCCCGTGGCTCTGTCTACGCGGTAGAGATGCTGCCAGCCATCTCGTTCGCTCAGCCAGAGAAAAGATTGATCCTCGTCGATCCAGTTTATATCCTGAACGTCTACCCATGCCTTGTCTTTCTCTGTCAGGATAGTCCTGATTTCACCCGTCAGGATATCACCCAGGATCACCAGATCGGTGTTCTGCAGGCGGTTCAGCCATTGGAACACAATCTCTCCTGGCCCCGCCCATTCCATCCTGGCGATGTAATTTTCTCTGGAATTTCCTTTTGAAGGATCAAACCAGACAGGTTCTCCGCCATTTGAATCGACCACCCCTATCCGACAGGCAGAATTCGTGGTTCCCACCTTGGCATGCCGAAAAGTGATGATCTGGGGATACAGGGTATCCGTGTTGTTGATCATCCGGAACTCTCCGACACCACTGCTGTCTAAATTCCAGAAAGCGATGTGTCGGCCATCGGGGCTCCAACGGAATCCATCCCGAATACCGAATTCTTCTTCGTACGTCCAGTCAGAAGTCCCGTTGATGATGGTTTCTGAGCCATCAAAGGTCAACGGTTGGATTCTCCCCGTTTTCAGGTTCTCCACATAGATATTTTTTTTTACCACGTAAGCCACGCGGTCCCCCGCGGGGGAAAACTTAGCGAACATCAGAGTGGAAGGCTCGGCATCTCCGCCAAGCCTTAGTAGTTTTCCACTGGCCAAATCTAGCACCCAGTAGTCTCCCCGTGTGTTTCGACGCCACACCCTCTGGGTGTTGGTGAAGATCAGGAGTTTTTTCCCGTCCTGCGACCAAGAGTAATCCTGGATAGCCATGGGATCTGAACTTCCGGGAGGCACAAAACGATCGGCCGAGATCAAAACCTCCCGTTGGCCGGACGCAGGATTGACTTTCACCATGTCTCTTCCTCTGTCTGAAACCCGGGAAGGCTCTAGAGTCACGTACCCGGTTCCGTCATCAAGCCACTGAACCCGCCCGAAGCGTTCCGTGGAAAACTCCCGTTCTACAAAAATACGATCCAGCGTTAAAAAAGAGGGATCATCCCGATCTTGCCGGGAATTCATTCCTAAACAGAGAAAGGCAATGAAAACAGCCAATGAAGCAAAACATAATCGCAATATCATCTTTTTCATTTTAATACTCCCTTCTCTAACTAACACAGCTCGGAAAGGTTGTCAAAAAGACAAGCTGAAAACTCCTCAGATTTGGAAAACAATGTCCAGCGCTGAAGACATTAAAAATAATCTTATTTAAACTTTTATGATGACCATTTCGTATATCAGTTTGAATACACCGAAAATTTTTTGGATAGCAATTTTTAGTTATAAAACTAAGAATTGAAAAGTTATGAAATCCTAAAGGTAAAGGGAGAAAATCATGAAACACAGGACAAGATTTGCACTCATTCTAGCATTGGGATTATGCTTGACGAGCAACCTGACGGCACAGAAACCTGAGGACATGGCAGGGACCTGGGTGGGCTTAGCTACTCTCGAAGGAATGTCTGAGCCCAATGAACTCACTCTGGTACTGGAGCTGAAGGAAGGGAAGCTTGAAGGGCACATGACAGACCAGTACGGGACGATGGACGCGTCCCCTATCGATGAAATCAAGCTGGAAGAAGGAGTATTCAGTTTTTCTGTCGTGGGAATGGGTCCAGGAGGCCAGGAGATAACTTTAATATTAAAGATGAATGTTGATGGTGACTCCATGGAAGGGACTTTGGAAATAGCCGATATGGGGATGAATGGCACGTGGGAGGCGACAAAGCAAAAATAAGTCTCATAAACTCGCAAACCCGCATGTAATCTGTCTCAAACACAGATTTTCTGTCCCGATTTACACCCTCATCTTGAAAATTCCTCCATCACAAGTATAATTGATTCAATAATGGAGAGGAGAAATCACCATATCCACTAGCCGAAATCGGATGGAATGTGTCCGATTTGGATATGATGGAAAATTCTCGTCTTCCGTTCGACAACTTGTTATTAATTAAAAGATTCGATGAGGAGGGATTCGACAAATGCAGCATAACAAATTATTTCTCATAAGGACAATTCTCATGATCTTCATTTTACTGCCTCTCTGTGTTGGAAGCCTTGAGGCGGAACAGAAGATTGTCCGGATGGAATCCCGGACGTTTCCCAATCCGATTGTGTGGGATTCCAACTACACCGCTCTGTTGGCTGCCTCTGATGGGCGTGTGTATGTTGGACTCAACCATCACGGGGCAGGAGCATCGGTGGCCATGTACGATCCTAAGACCGACACCATGAAACTTTTGGGAGATATGAACAAGATAGCCGGTCAAGAAAACCTCCCGGTAGAACCGCAAGCTAAGGTCCACACCCAGATTTGTGAGGGTTCGGACGGCAAGATCTATTTCGGCACACATCTTTCCGCCTTTTATGGATTCGCTAAGTTCACAAGCAATGAGGCTTTTCCTGGTGGCCATTGGATGGTCTACGACCCCACCACAGACACGGTCACTGACTTGGGCATCGCGCTAAAGGGAAACGGATTGCTCACAATGACGATCGATCCCGATCGGGAAAAAGTCTATGCCCTCACCTACCCCCAGGCACACTTTTTGATCTATGACATCAAAACACAAAAAACGACGGATATGGGCCAGGTACAAAACTGGGATGCCATAAGCCGCACTTTAGCTGTGGATGACATAGGAAGGGTTTACGGCTGCTGGGGCCGGGGCAAAATATGGCGGTTTGATCCGGAAAAAAATGCCATCGAAAACCTTCATATCCAACTTCCCCAACGTGAGGTCGGTGTCCCCACCCACCGTGCCTACTGGGAAACAGAGCAGACTTTCACAGCTGTCGCTCACTCACCTGACCACAAATTGATCTACTTTCTAGAGACAGGAAGCTCTTATTTGGTTGAATACGATCCCCATAAAGGCCCGGAGGGAACCATGCGGCTTCTCGACCAGATTTGTGCCGACCGCTACAAGGGCAAACGGGATGTCCCCTATGCCATGATCTCTTTCTGTCGAGGACAGGACAATGTCATCTACTATGCATGCAATTCAGCCACAGCTGATGAGGAAGGAAGTCCCTACTGGGGCGGAGGCATGTCTGCAGCCATGGTCACCTATGACCTCAGCTCTGGAGAACGGGAAGACAGGGGACTAATCAGGGTGGAAGATGACCTGGTGGCTGTTCATCCCAATGCGGCAAGCGCTTCAGCCGATGGCACTGTTTATTTCATTGCCCACGTTCTTGAGCCCAAAGGGGAAGGTCGAGAGATATCAGGCACTCCGGCCGATCTCGTTCTCGAGAAGGAACCCGAACACAAAAAAAATTACCACGAAGGCCTGAGCTACTCGCTTCGACTTTTGATCTACCGTCCAGAAAACGACATCTAGGGAGAACACCTATGAGAAAAAAAATAATTCGTGCCTTAACTATATTGGTGGCAATTTTTTGTGCATTGATGATTTCATTCAAAAGCAATCTACAGTGCCAGCAGACCAGAACCGTGTTTTCCAACCCTCTCCGGATCGACCTCAGAAACTTGGGCCACCCTCCTCTGGATGTGATCCCTCCCGGCGAATCCGCTATCACCTCTCTTGTGATCGGAGCAGATGGCTGTTTATACGGCGGAACCTCAGGAAAGCGCGCGCATCTTTTTGTTCTCGATCCGGCATGGGACCATGTCTTCCCGCTCGGTCACCTTCCTGGCGAAGAAAGCATCCTTCACAGCATGGCTGCGGCTCCCGATGGAACGATTTGGATCGGAACATCTCTGCTCCACAAGGGCCGCACAGCTGAGAGAGGCCGGGACATTCTGGCCCGTTATGAGGGCTATCCTGGGGGCCACATCTATAAATTCAACCCCATAAAAGAGCATGAAAGTCGTATGAGAATGCAAAGGCCTGATCCAAACCGACCTCTACCCTTCGTGACCGACTTTGGTATAGCCATCAAAGGAGAAGGGATCATCTGCCTGGTCATCGGGAACCGGGAACTTTATGGTGTCACATTTCCCAATGGGCATTTTTTCGTCACAGATCTGGAAACCGGAAAGACCGTGGATAAAGGCCAAATCTGTGGTCTCCCGCTCAATGAAGAACCATTCCGCAGTATTCCCCGAAGCCTGTTGATCGACGCCAAGGGACGTGTCTGGGGATCTGGAGATTATGGGGCCCTGTTTCACTATGATCCTGGTGTCGAAAAGATCATTCATCATCCCGAGCTTCGCCTGCCCAGTGAGTTGGGACGGGAGTTCAAGACCATCGTCGACGCCATGGTCTCGGGACCGAATGGACTCATCTATGGGGGGACATCCGATGGTTACATTTTCCGGTTCGATCCTGAGGCTAGAATGATCTCCAACCTAGGAAAACCCATCATGCAAAACCGCATCCGAGGATTGGCCTTCAGTCTTGATGGAAACCTATACGGTATGGGAGGGGAGCCAGGAGGAGCGGTTCGTCTTTTTGTTTACCGCTCAGCAGAAGGAAGTTACGAGAACCTGGGTTTGCTGGATGTCAACCGTTCTCCTTATTATGCCTGGTTGGCTTACGAGGCTGACTCGATGGTCACAGGACTGGACGGTACGATCTTCATCGGAGAGTCAGGGCGAATGTCTCATCTCTACATCCTGTATCCTTGGAAAAAAGTCGATTGAAAGGGGCTATTCACACACTTGTCAGAGCTGCACGAGAACCATATTGTACAATCGTAAACGACCCGCTATTTTAATATCCCGGACTAGCTTTTTGCTCCATTCCTGTTTGATCGGCACCCTGGAAAACATCGGATATTCCTCTATAATCTTGATCGTATCCACCCATCTTCTGAGATGGGACGCTTTTTTCAAATGCCATTTGAGGCGAGCCGAAGAGTCCATTCCGCTTTTTTTAATGATGGCTCTGTTTGAAAACCATACTGTAAACCGTGACATCGCATCAAACAGAACGAAGGCTGAAGGATAAGAATCAGCAAGTTTTTTTAACAGGATCTCGACTTCGTTCGGTTCGAAGTAGCAAAGTACTCCAGCAGCCATTAACAACAAGGATCGGTCCTGCGTTTTTTGGGCGATGTCATCCATCCAAGTGAAATCGAGCACGGATTTGGCAATCGTTTTCTCCCGTTCCGAATCCGGGATTAGCTTCTGCCGCAAAGCCGCGACATTCGGCATTTCGATGTTGACCCAGAGCACACTCCCGTCATCAACGCGTTTGAAGGCAGTATCCAGACCTGCGCCGATGTTGACGACCATTGATTTTTCATTGTTTTTAAGAAAATCTCTTACGCAGTTGTCAAAATTATAAGCCCTGATGGACCATACAAGTTGGTGGTTCTCCATGTACCTTGTCTCGATCTTAGAAAAGTCATAGTCGATTTTTGCGACAATGTCTCTCGCACAGGTATCATTAACGATGGGATCATTTTTCTCTGCATCTTTTGCCCTTGCCCAGAGCGGTATAACCAAAGTTTCCTCAACCGCCCCAAGATTGATTTTGAGATCTTGCTCATTCATGTTCTTCCCCATAACACGCCGACATTCATCATTGGTTGAGTTTGTATGCAGCTCGATAAGGATACTCATCAAATAGGACAGGCCCATCCGAGGCACGGGGATCGGATGTGGCCTTCAGTTCATTCATGAGCCGGGTAGATATCTCAGATCTGATCCGACTGTAATCCGGGTCACGGGCAACATTGTTCACCTGGTCTGGATCTTTTTTTATTTCGTAAAGCTCCTCGGCTGGTCTCTTGGCAAAAGCCAATTTAAAGTATCGTTCGATCTCTTGATCCTCTCGATGATCCATCAGGAATAATTTGGTGGGGCCGTCATCACAGTCGGCAAATCGTCGTATGGGATGGGTTGCCCCCTCCGGTACACCTGCTGGCCATCGTTCAGGGGCAAAGTTTCGGATATATAGGAAAGAATCGGTTCTTATTCCACGGCAGGGATATCCACCCATCTCCGGAGATTTCTGAGCCGGGACATGGCGCTCCTTGCCGAAAATAACAAAATCACGGCTCTTTTCAACCCGACCGGTCTGATCGGACTCTAGGATCGAAAGGAGTGACCTTCCACTCACCTGATTTGGTATTTCCAAGCCGGCTATCTCCAGAAAAGTAGGGGCAAAATCCACAAAAGAAATAAAATCTGTGACTCGCCGTCCGGCTTTTATCCGCTCCCCCCAACGTAAGGCCAGGGGAACACGTGCTCCCCAATCATAAATATTGCTCTTGCACCGAGGGAAGGGCATGCCGTGGTCACCCGTCATCACGATAATCGTGTTTTCTAATTCTCCTTCTTTCTCCAGGAGGGCTATAGCAGCTCCACAATCTGAATCGAATCTCTGGACCTCGAAGTAGTAATCAGCGATATCGGAGCGCACTTCAGGACTATCGGGAAAAAACTCCGGAACTCTGATTTGGGCAAGATCCAAGCCTGATGCCTTTCCTGAGCCGGGTTCATAGGGTCGATGGGGATCACTGCTTCCCAGCCAGAAACAAAAGGGTTTCCCCTCGGGACGATCGTCAAGGAATTGGACGAAACCTTCGGGGTAACGCTTTCCCCCCGGGTACTTTTCGGCATATCCTCCGGCTTTGATGTCGCCTGGCCCCCAACATTTCCGCCAGTGCCCGACATGATAGCCGGCCTCTTCGATAAGGAGAGGAAAGACCGGAAACCTGATGTCCAGTGTGGACCATAAGTTGGCCCCCTCCTCCAACCGCCAGTGGTACTGACCCGTGAGGATGGCATTCCGGCTGGGAGTGCAGGAAGGGCTGGACACAAAAGCATGGTCAAACAGAATCCCTTCCTGAGCGATTCGGTCAAACGAAGGTGTCAGGACAACCGGATCACCATACACGCCAGCATGGGGCCAGCCCCAATCATCCGCTATGCAAAAAAGTATGTTGGGAGGAACATGGGTTTTTGAAATTCTGGGCTTGCAGGAATATCCCAATGCCAAACTTCCTATCCCGATGGTTTTGATGAATTCCCGCCTTCCGTAAACTCTGGTTTTCATCGATCTCTCCATCAATTTATGCTAACAAAGATTTTACATAGGTATTCAGAAAGTTTGTTTGCTCAACTGAAGAGGAGACTCTTTTTTCACTAAAAAGGGCCGGAGCCTAAAACTGTAGGAATATTCTTTCGGGATCAACGTGTAATGTTCCAAAGGACGTGCCCCCCATGAATTATCGCCTCCTACGCCTGTCTGTCTGTAGTCGACATGAAATTCGATAAAATCCCGTTCTTCCAGGTCTGTGGGATGTTTTGTTCCACGACTTTCTTGTGTCAAATCTTCTTTCGAATAGGGCAATGTTGAAAAACATACTGTTGGGAATCCTACTGCCAACAATCCAACTCCACTATTATTGGTCAATGCCACCCACCGCACATCGGTTTTGTAACCATTTTCTTGTGGACTGGCATATCTCACATACTGGTCGCGAACAGTATTGGAATAAAGTCCTATAAATGCACTTGTTTTTCTATCCCAATAATTTTCATGAGGGCCCCGTCCGTACCATTGAACATTTTCAAAACCTCCTTGTACCCTCATCTGCATCCCGAATCGGAGGAGTTCGGGCAACTCCATATTCCCTGGGAGGAAATGATTTTTAATAATCATATCGCTTGTATTCAAGATGGTATATGTCACCGTGTGTTTGGAACCTAAAGCTTGAAGCGAGTATTCCACTTCGATCTGAACCTGCGTTTCATCTTGCTCGATAATTCCGAACCGATCCAATCGTCTGCTCAAACTAGCTTCTTTCCAAACCGCACATCGTTTCGGCATTCTGTTCCCGAAATCATTATCGGTGGGAGCCCGCCAAAAGTTGGGAGACGGCCCTTCAACCATCAGCTCTGTCCCCCCATAAAGATAAGAAATAACAAGGCCTGTCGCTTTATCGAATTTCACTGCAAAATCTTTGCCCTCGATTCGCATTTCATTTTCCGACTCAGCCCATTTCAAGGGCTGTTTTTTGGGTAATTCTGTCTTGACTGCCTCCTCCCGATGCGGCAAAACAAACTGCTCTTTTGCCACTTCATACCCTTCGGGAAGCAATCCCCATGACGTAAAAGTTCTGAAAGAAATATTGAGCAAACATTCCCCTCCCGGATTTGGTGTTATCTTGTCCAGCCCGAAATAAAAAATTTTAGCTTCATTGGGTGTAACATTCGGGTTGACGACAGAGTCTGCGAGGATTTTTTTACCATCCTCCAGCACTTCCCAATGAATGACAAATCGATTGCAATCGATAAAATCAAATTTATTGGTGATTTTTATCACTCCCCTTACTAAATCCACCGGTTCCATTTTGATGTACTGGTAGACTTTTTTCACTTCCAACAGTTTGGGTGTGACGGACCGATCGGGCAAAACCAGCCCATTCATGCAAAAATTCTTATCGCTTTTTTCTTCCCCAAAATCACCCCCATAGGCCCAAAATTCTCGCCCATCATCGGTTTTTTTCCTCAGCCCCTGATCCACCCAATCCCAGATGAATCCTCCCTGGAGGTGGTCATACTTTTCGATCACATCCCAATAATCGATTAGATTCCCTACTGAGTTGCCCATGGCATGGGTGTATTCGCATAAAATCAACGGTCGATTTTGCTTTTGTTCGGCATACCTTATCATCTGGGGAATCCTTGCATACATCGGACAGTAAATATCCGTATGAGGTCTCAAACCAGCCCTTTCATAATGAACTGGTCTGGAAGGATCCCGTCGGTGGATCCAATCGCTGGCAGCCTCAAAATTTGTCCCATCCCCTGCTTCGTTGCCCATCGACCAAATGATCACCGAAGGATGATTTTTATCCCGCTCCACCATCCGCTGGATACGATCCAGATGCGCCTTTTTCCACTCTGGCCTATTCGCCAGAGTTTCGTCCGGTCTATAAGCCATGCCATGGGATTCGATGTTGGCCTCATCGATAAGATAGAGGCCGTGCTCATCACACAGGTCATACCATTCCGGATCATCTGGATAGTGGCAGGTGCGCACCGCATTGATGTTGTGTTGTTTCATCAATCGGATATCTTTCAGCATGGAATTTTTCGTTACGTAATGTCCTGAATCGGGATCGTGTTCGTGCCGGTTAACGCCTTTGAGGAGAACAGGAACGCCGTTCACCAGTAGTTGGCCATTTTTGATCTCGACCTCACGGAAACCGAACCTGCAGCTCTGATATTCCTGTACTTTTCTATCCTTATCCTTAAGAGTCAACAACACCGTGTAAAGGTTTGGTTCTTCCGCCGACCATTTTTGCGGGTTAAGCACCTCTGCCTTCATCTTGAATAGGCTTTCTTCCCCAGAAGCGATGTAAACACTTCTGCCGGACATCAAAATTTCCGATGCTACGGGGAGGCCATCTTCATCCAACAGCGTCACCTCGACGGATTGATCGAGGCTTTCCTCATCCCCGAAATTTTTCACTCTGGCTGTAACATGCAGTACAGCATCCTGATAATGGCTATCTAGATCGCACAGGATCTCGAAATCCTGAATATGGACACTCGGTGTAGAAAACAGGTAAACGTTCCGAAAAATCCCGCTCAACCGCCAAAAATCCTGGCACTCGAGATAGGACCCATCTGACCAACGATAAACTTCAGCGGCCAAAATATTCTTTCCTTCAAGCAGAAATTTCGTTATATCAAACTCGGCAGGGGTCCGGCTCCCCTGACTGTAGCCTACTTTTTTGCCGTTTATCCACAGATAAAAGGCGGATTCGACCCCATCGAAATGAACAAAGACATGCCGGTTTTGCCAATCTGCCGGGATTTCAAATTCTCTGCGATAGGACCCGACGGGATTATAATCATTCGGGATATAAGGCGGATTTTTTGTAAAAACATAGGGGTGATTCAAATAATACGGAATCCCATAGCCGGCTAATTGCCAATTTCCCGGCACCTGTATTTCATCCCACTGACTGACATCGTACTCTTGTTTGTAAAAATCCGATGGCCGATCTTCTGGCTTTTTGACCCAATGGAATTTCCAATTTCCGTTCAGCGACTGGAAGAAGCCCGATTGAAATCGATCACAGCTTATGGCGATCTCTTTATCCAAATAGGGCATCAAGGTGTTATGCGCGGGTTCCTTGTTTTGAGCAATCATTTTAGGATTTTCCCAATCATTGCTGTTTTTCGAAGATACATCCGTTAATCGGACGCCAGCCATTGCATAACCAAGAATAGCAAAAAATAGCAATATACGAATGCGTTTCCCGTTTTGCTTTGTCATTCTTATCTCCCAAGCAGCTTCATGCCGATTCGGTCCCCATGAGTATACCAAAAAAGGGAAAAGAAAAGGAATTAAGCTCAAAGAGAAAAGAGCTAGGCTAAATGACTGTATCGTGCTTTGCTATTACATAACTTTGTTTACAGATGACTTTAAATTCACCCGACTCGAAACGCCTGAGCGTGTCCACTTTTTCCATTCCGTCCTCAAGGACTTTATTGAACCGAAGCTCATATTCTCTGAGTGGTTCGGGAGAACACAAAGCTCCAATTAATCGATTCTCCTCAATTCTCACCCGGAAACACAGGGGCACTTTCAGTGTATTCCTAAGCCTCAAGTCCTTGTATCCGTAAGCGGTCGTAGCGTCTGCTCCAAGCGGCGTGTATCTCGTCTCATCCGTGTAAAGATCAGCAGAATGAGGGTATCTTTCCACGATATCCAGCGCGCTTGTCAGCGCAAGATGGTACAGCAATCCGGACAACTGGCACAACCCGCCCCCGTAATCAAAATCCAATTTGTTTTTTATGATGTTGATGCCAATTTTATATCCAGCTTTTTTGGTGGGATTTCCCACAAAACGCCAGAAGGAAAAAATTTCACCGGGATAGATAGGAACATTTTGAAATCGAGATATGGCTAACCGAAGGTTGTGTTTTTTGTTTTCTGCCCATTTGCTCACATTGATCGGTTGGACAATGGTGATCCGCTCTGGCCATGTCTTAGCCCTCTCCAATTTCTCGGGAGAATTCTTTACAAATTGAAAGCGTGTACCTGTGGCCAGATCGGTGAAGCCAATCCAAAATACCCTAATGTAGAGCCGAAGTTTCGGAGGAATCAAGGCCCTGGCAATTCGTTTCATGTCATCCTTATACGTCAATTCATATTAGATAGCATTCGGCCATTTGTCAATCAGAGGAAGGCACGGTATTGACCAAAAACCCCATACTTGCCATGATAGAAGAGAATATGCGTCGAAAAAGGAGAATTGATCGTGTCTGATGTAGAATCATTTTTGGATCAGAGAGTCATCGATCTTGTCAATTCTTACATAACAAGTAATGCAAATCCGGAGACAAAAGTTACGCATCATCTCCCTCCGGAAAAACTGCGCTCCAAAATCGATCTGACTCTTCCGGAAAATGGATCTTCTCTTGATGAGCTGTATCTAACTATCGAGCAATACTTGAATTTCTCGGTCAGGACAGGTCATCGGCAGTTTTTCAACCAGCTTTGGTCGGGATTCACTCTCCCCGGATTTTTGGGTGAAATTATCGCTAGCCTGGCCAACACCTCCATGTACACCTACGAAGTGGCGCCCGTGGCAACTCTTATGGAAAAGGAACTGATAAAAAAATTGGGAAGCATTTGTGGCTTTAAAAACCCGGAAGGCATGTTTGTAACAGGTGGAAGCAATGGGAATCTGCAAGCGATGATGATAGCCCGCAATCGCGCTCTCCCTTTTGTCAAAAGCCATGGATATAAAGACTCCCCCGAACTGATGGCATTCGTGTCCGAAGAGGCTCATTATTCGTTTGAAAAAAGCGCCAATATCCTGGGCCTGGGAAGCGCCAATCTTCGTAAGATCAAAACCGATGATAGGGGGCGGATGATCCCGGAAGAACTTGCCATGGCTATCGAGCAGAGTTCGCAGAAGGGAAAAGCGCCCTTTTTCGTAGGCGCGACAGCCGGAACAACAGTCAAAGGGGCATTTGATCCTTTGACGGAGATCGCCTCGATCGCCCGACAACACGATCTCTGGTTTCACGTGGACGGATCTCTTGGAGGAACGGTGGTTCTCAGTGCCCGGCATCGACATCTTCTCAGGGACTTGGTAAAAGCCGATTCTTTTATCTGGAACGCCCATAAACTGATGGGGCTTCCCCTGATATGTTCGATCCTGCTGATCAGAGAAAAAGGGCACCTTCTGCAAACCAATTCTGTTACCGGAACAGACTATATATTTCACGACGAAGCTTACGGTGCTTGCGACTTGGGCCCCATGTCCTTGCAGTGCGGCCGCAGAGTCGACGCCCTGAAATTGTGGCTCTCCTGGAAATATTATGGGGATTTGGGCTATGCCGAGCGGGTTGACCGCTTTTTTGAACTGGCCGCTTTTGCCGAGGACATCGTTAGCCGCACTCCTTCTCTGGAACTCATGGCCCCTCGGTCATCGGTAAACGTTTGTTTCCGCTATATCCCCAATACATCAGAAGACATCGACAAATTCAACCTCGATTTGCGGGAGGAACTGGCTAGAAAGGGCAAGGCTTTGGTCAATTTCGCTCGCTTGGGAGAAAATGTGGCCATCCGCCTGGTTATTGCTAATCACGAGCTTGCGCGTGAAGATATTTCTCGATTTTTTGACTATCTCATCCAAACCGCAGAGTCTTTGGATCGCTGAAGCCCATTACCGAATCGGGAAAATACGGTTCTTGAACCATCTGCGGTATGATTCCATCCTTTGGCGCTGAGCTACAGGAGCTCTCCTCTTGCAGGAGGAAAATTCTTCGCTTCCTTCAGCCGCTCCCCAGCGCACTTCTACACCATCGTTGGGATTGTAGGCCATCTCCAGTTTTTCTCCTCGATTCAGAATGTTGGTGAGGGTCAATGAATGAGGTAGGCTGTTGCTGCGTGTGTAAGTGATGGTAATTTCCTCAGCCCAAATCCTGTGAAGATTTTCCAGTTCGATCTTGAGATCTTCGAGTTTTTTGGATGCTGGATTGGCAAAGGCCTCCGGATTTCTCATCACTTTGTTGGGAAAATCTGTGAGCACATCCAACGCGATCAAAAGGCGCATGTCTCGGGCTGGAGTGGAATAATCTTCCCAAGGACCCGAGGTCTGGAATATCCTGGCCCCTGAGGGCATTGGGATAACTTCAAAGTTTGTCTCGATCATGTATTTTTCCCCGTTGGCCACCGCCCTTGCCCTTGCTTGAAGGCGTTCTTGGACAGCATCATGGAGTTCTCGAAAGACTGTGATTGGGTCCAGTGGCCGAGGATTGATGAGGCGGTCCATGCTGTCATAAAACTCTTGAGGACTCATGTGCTGTTGATGAAGAGAAAAATTTCCGTAATCCTGCGAGTCGGCAATTTCTTGATTCGTGAGAATTCGGAGCTGCCCGTTTTCTTGCCCGATAGGCCGGAAGGCTTTAAAGCCAGGTTCTCCGATCACTCGATTCGTAACAAAAAGAAATTGCCCCTTCCAAAATCTTCTGATTCCGATGGTTCCGTCAGGCTGGGCGTCAACGGCCAATAATTGTCCAGATTTATCCCCCCTTTGGGGAATCCAGCGCACGATCATCAAGGTGTGCCCATAAGGGTCAGCGAATATCGAACCAGGGCGTAATTCCTCACGTTGGAGAGGAAGGGGATACAGATCTGTGTTATTATCCGAGAATCCGGTGCGAGCGCTTCCCGAATGGATATTATTTTTGATGGTCCGCACAAAGCTTTGAAAAGCTTCGATGTCTTCTTGCCTTTCCTTCCGGAGAGCATGATTGGAAAACCACTGACCACATCGAGGGGCCCTTTGGGCATTGCCCCAATCACAGATATGATGCCCGTAAGGAAGGCCAAGTTTCCAGGCAAAATAAGCGCGAAAAAAGAAGGGATTGTCCGCACAATCAGGGTCCAAAATTAAAGTTCCGTCCTCATTCAATCCCAAATGATTGTGCAAGAAATTGCCCTCACTATCTCGTAGCACATGATGTAAGAAATCCCAGGAGCGGCCCTCCTCCTTATTCAGGAAAAGCCTCTCGATCCAGGCTGCGTAAAGGTTTTCGAACTGGCGTGTCCAAGAGTGTTCGGTCTGCCAGATGAAAGAGCTTGGTTTCAAGATCCGTGTTTTTTTGTCGATCGAGAAGCTTTTTTCAATCAGGCATGAATTTTCGTGCTCGAGCCATACTCTATAAGTTCCTTCCCCTTTTGCCACGAATTCAGCCGTCCACCAATAAGGGGGTCCTCCTCCTTGCTGCTGTCCTAGCATCGCCAGAGAACCAGAAGGGCCCACAGCTTTTAGTGTCGCTTGTGTGTTAGGTTTTTCTGACGCCACCAGGACACGAATGGCTTGGCCCGGGACGATTCTTTTTGGGGAAACGAGGACAGTGCAATCGCCGGATTTTTCAAGCCTCGGCGCTGCATTCAAAGAAAAACAAATCAGGAGCACAGAAAAAACCATCGTTTGAAAAATCCTGTTGGGCATCATGTGCCTCTTTTTTATTTAAGTGTGGGGAATTCGGCGATGCGAAGGTTGGTGCAACCGTAGGGAATAAGGATAATTTCCTCCAAGTTGCCCGTGGTTGAGACAGGGCTTTGGGGAAGTTCACCGGCAGAGCCATTCTCCAATTTCCAGGCTTCGATCCTTATTCCCCTAACCTTCACGGACACCGGTGCGCCTTCGGGCGAAAAAGGCACGTCCCCTACAGGATGCTCCTCAAAATGCAGCCTATCCAGCTTATCTTGATCAAGGTCCAACGCATAATTCCATGGGGTGGTGGGATAGACTTCCCAATCGGCATGGGGTAGTTCCCGATTCGGTTTATCCGCATTAACCCGTCTCCACTTCTCCCCTATCTTGAGGGCATAGAGCAACGGGCCTCTCTCCAAGGCAAGGGCATTGTTGTAGCGGCGGGTGATACGTGACTTCATCGGAAATTCAATCTCGACTTCCGTTATCCCGGACCAATCTCTCTCCAATACATAAAAAGAACCTGCCGAAGGAGTATGATGGCTGTTCCCGATGGTGATCGAAGCCTCATCAACCCATGCTGGAATCCGCAAATGGAGAGGAAATCGAACAGCCTTATCGACGCTAACCTTCAATTGGATATCCTGCCGAAAAGGATAATCGGTGACGATCTCGATTGAAACGGGAATATCTTTTATTCGCGTGGAGACAATGTTCGGCGCATAAGCCACAGCTGCCAATCCCTTATCCTGTGTTTTCATCCACAGGTGAGCGGCGAATTTAGGCCATCCCTGACTGAAGTTAGAGGTACAGCAGCCGTAATTGGGTTCCAAACCGAAAATGTTGGATTCCGGGCCGTTCGTGGTCCAGAGCCTGTTCTCGCGGATAGTACATTCGACCTGATTGACCTGCTGATCGTACTGGTGGGACCACATATCCGGAGTAAAAGTGGCGGGGAGGGCATTATAAGTCACTTTTTCCAAGCGATCACCGAACGCAGGATCCCCCAGTATTGACAGCAACATCTCAAGAGAAAACTGATATTCCACCACCGCACACAGCTCTGTGCCCTGAGACGGATTTTTTCCTGCGAAGCATTCATCTCCGCTGAATATTCCCGCAGCTTGCCCGTGGTATTGATCCTGTTTTGCCATCATCTCATAGACCATGAGGCGGTCGGTTTCATCGCCGGTCAGGCGCCACCATAAGCCGGGAGCTTTGACAGCCATGCCGTTATTGACCACATGGCCCATGTAGGTCCATTTCCCTTTGGGCGTGATCCCTGTAAGGGGAAAACGCCGGAAAAAGGAATCCCAATCGAAACCTTGAGCATGAAGTTTTACCGCCAGGTCCAGAAGCCAATCCTGTTGCGTCCTTTCATAAAGCCAGTATATGCTCAACAGTGATTCAAACCAGCGGAATTTGCCCCAATTGAAGAGCGGGCGACGGTCGATATGTCCATCCACCCACTTCAACGTTTTTTCCACCACCTTGGGAATCCTTTCATCGCCGGTGGCCTCATGGTATTGAATCAATGGTTTCAGCACCAAGAATATAGCCCAAAGATCATAGTTGGACGAAGATTCAGCTGGAGAGATCCAGCCGGATTCATCCTGATTGGCGATGATGTGATCTAGGTATTTTGCAATCCTTGTTTTCAGATCTTCATCATCCAACAAGAAGGCCAAAGGCACAACACCGTCCAGCCAATAGGGCGCCCTTTCCCAAGCATCCGACTCCCCACCAAACCAGGCACTGTCGCTGATGTCGGGCCAGAACTCATCCAAGTGTCCGCTGAGACCGTCAGCCTGAATCATCAGTTGATTTTTCAGCCACCCTTTGGGCTTGATCGTCCCCAAAGGCATCGGTTTCAGTTTAACCGGCTGGAGTGACAATTCCTCTGGAGACATACCCATCTCCTCCTCATCTATTGAGCTATGGCATGAATGAAGAACGGCAAAGATAATGATGATCAAGATCCCTGCAAGCATATGAAATCGTTTTTTCATTTGCCCTCCTCTGAATTTTTGATTTAGTTCCCCGGCCTCTTGCCGAGAAAATCCACGATGCTTTTTGTTTCCTTCTCGTTTAAGAAATCAGGATCGCGGACATGCTGTTGCATCCTCTCCACCGTGGCATACCATTCTTCGTCATTCTTTTGAGCCTGATAGATTCTATCAAGGTCATGACACATGGTGCATTTTTTTTCCAACAACGTCTTCCCGATTTCCTCCTCTACGACATCCTTTTGCGCGCCGATTCGGTTTTCCTGCTGTTTGATGAGGAAAAAGATGATCTGTTTGGCATCATAATCCCGGATATTGGGTGTGTCGATCAACGCCATGCGATTGACAGTCTGGGTCCAGCCTTCCTCACCCTTTATCGAACGAAAAACCCTCTCCAACGTGTGGCACTTGGCACATTTTTTGACGATGAGCTGACGCCCGATATCTTGATTCATCGTCTCCCTATCGATGGATGAGATCGTCACCTCTCTCACTTCCCCTTTATACAGATAATAATGTCCGGCGCTGATGGCGTTGAGCAAAAAAGCGAACAGGAATATCGTCGTGCCCAAGAAAAACAGCCGGGGCGTCAGGAGTTTGTACTTCCTGGCAACAATCCACTTAACTGTCAGCAAGGGCAAAAGGGAAAGGGCCAAGACCACGTGAAAGATGGCGCGTGGAGACAATTCATCCTGGTAATAACTGATGCGGATGATCATGGTTACGACCATCAAAACATAAAGCACGATGAATAGATAGCCCAGGACTCTATGTGCCTGGACAAGAGTTTTGCCATGGGCTCGATCTTTGGATCTCCCTTTCAAATGAATCATGATAAAAGCTGCACCTGCTCCTATCAATGTGAATAAAACGCCTAACAATGCATTTATGAGTGGACTCACTATTCTCCTCCATTCGCCATCTCGACGCCGGTGACTCTAGCCAATTCCGGATTGATGGCTCTCAAATCCTTCCTGTCCAGTTTATGAATATCATTTTTTCCGCAGATGCGAGCAAAAGTTCTTAATTCTTCGGTAGCGGCATTGATGAATTTCGCTATTTTTTGGGCTGCCCGATCTACATCCAGTCGTTTTCTCAAGACTTTTGTCTGGGTGGCGATGCCATACGGGCATGTGCCGAGGTGGCATTCCCGGATATACTTGCACCCCATCGCTATTTTCAAGGCCCCGGCCATGTAAACGGCCTCAGCGCCCAAAGCCAAGGCTTTGGCCACATCAGCTGAGTGCCTGAATCCTCCCGTCGCAATGAGCGTAATTTTTTCTCTTAATCCATTTTTATCGATATATTCCACAACTCTCGGTAGCGCATACACAAGGGGAAGGCCGATATGGTCTTTTGTGAAAACAGGCGCGGCTCCTGTGCCTCCCTCACCCCCATCTATGACGATCACATCCGGGATATTTTCCTGGGAAAAGACCGCATCCAAATCCTCTTCAATGTGACCCCCCACGAATTTCAAAGAAATGGGCTTATGGTCGGTTATTTCCCTCAACCATGCAATCTTATTCGATAGATCTTGTGGTGTGTTTATGTCTTTGTGTCGTGAAGGTGATTCAGCCATCCGATGAGGAGGGAGTTCTCGAATTTGCGAGATCTCTTCGGTCACTTTGCTACCAGGCAACTTTCCTCCCATACTGGGTTTCGCTCCTTGGGAGATCTTGATCTCGATCATATCAGCCATTTTGAGTCGATCCTCACTCGCGCCGAACCGGCCGGAAGCGTACTGGAGAGTATAGCGATCGGCCAGCTCTCTTTCTTCATCCAGCATTCCCCCTTCTCCAGAATTGGCGATCCCCCCTACCATCCGGGAAGCTTTGGCCAACGCCATTTTCGCCTCTCGGCTCAATGCGCCAAATGACATCCCCGCATTCAGAATCGGAGTTTTGACTGTTATCGGATGAGAGGAAACCTTTCCTAGAATAATTTCTGTTGCTACAGGCTCGTCATCCAACAGAGGAGGTGCAGATATTTGGCCTGGCATAAACAACAAATCATCCATGTTTAAAAATTTTCTAGTGGTTCCTTTTCCTTCCAGATAATAGTGGCCGGTATCGGCCATGTGCTCGATCATGATTCGGGTTTTTGCATCCCAATGGGCAAAATTCTGGGCTGTAGGATCTCCTCGGAAGAGTTCTGCGGGTGTTTTACAGATCGGGCAAAAGTGGAAATCGATCTCCCCAATCTGAAGATACCCACAGACTGGGCATCTGTATATATTCATTGTCCGATTACCTCCAAAAACACTATTTTTCCCATTGGAAGGTATCACATTCCCCCTTTTCTTTACAAGGTTAAGCAGTTGCTTCCAATTGGACAATAATCTGATAATGTGCAAAAATCGCATCAATAAAGGAGATCCGAAATGAATAAACATGAAGGACATTTACTGAATGTGCATCTGAATCCCAATGTGAGCGGACTCAAACCGTCAGCCACCGTCGCGATCAATGACCTCTCTAACGAACTAAGACAACAGGGAAAGGAAGTCTATAAACTGGGTTTGGGCCAGTCTCCCTTTCCTGTCCCAAAGCCTGTTGTGGAAGCCCTGCAAAAGAATGCTTTTCAGAAAGACTACCTACCCGTAAAAGGATTAAGAGAACTCCAGGAGGCTGTAGCCGAACACCACTGCCGAACATTTGGTATCGAAACTGAACCGGAGGATGTTCTTATAGGTCCAGGATCCAAGGAACTGATGTTCCTTCTCCAGCTGACCTACTATGGCGACCTGGTCATTCCTTCTCCCAGTTGGGTATCTTATGCCCCTCAGGCAAAGATCATCGGACGGGAAATCCTCTTTTTTCCCACATCCATCGAAAACGACTGGCACTTGACCCCAGAGGAGTTGGAAAAACTCTGTCATATCAAAAAGGGAAGCCCTCGGCTTTTGATCCTGAACTATCCTCTCAATCCTTCCGGAACAACCATATCTCGCGACAGGCTGAAAGATTTGGCGGAGATCGCCGACAGGAACCGTGTTGTCCTTCTCTCGGATGAGATCTACGGCAAGATTCACCATGAAGGTCAGCATGAATCCATCGTTCCGTTTTATCCAGAAGGCACCATCTTTAGCGGAGGTTTGAGCAAGTGGTGCGGGGCAGGAGGATGGCGATTGGGCGTATTCGTTTTTCCCCGTCTTATGAGATGGCTGCTTGATGCCATGGCGGCGGTGGGGACCGAGACATTCACGTCCACCAGTGCGCCCATACAGTATGCGGCCATCCGGGCCTTTAAGGAAGGGCCGGATATCGATGACTATCTAAAAAGGTCACGTCGGATCGTGAAAGCCCTGGGGAATCACATATCTCGAAAACTCGAGGATGTCGGCGCGATGATAAGATATCCTCATGGTGGTTTCTACATCTTTCCCGACTTTTCATCTTTCAAGGAAAAATTTATGACAAGAAAAATCCGCACAAGCGAAGAAATGTGCCGGCGTTTGCTGGAGGACACAGGAGTTGCGATGTTGCCCGGGAGCAATTTTGGGCGTCAACCTGAGGAGATGACCGCCCGTATCGCTTACGTCGATTTTGATGGAAAATCGGCCCTGGAAGCTGTAAAATCCGTTCCTGAGGATCGACCTCCAAACGAGGAATTCCTCAAAACATACTGCAGAAATGTTTTGAAAGCTATAGATAGAATGATAGAGTGGATTCATACATGATTACTTTTGAACCAGTCGTTTGCTCCACACTGCTGTTTGTGTTTGACGGGTCTTATCCCTTTGCCAGATAGCATCCACGCTTCAGAAATGGGTCGGCAAGTCATTGCAGATCTGATTAGCGCCACAGGTTATGAACCGCTTTAAACGTTCTCGAGAAAACCGACCAGCTCCAGGGCCCTGGATCGGACATCGAAACCGAGAGCGCATTGGACGGGACAGACGGCACAATCCCTGCAGGCCAATTCGGCTGAACTCAAGCCCCTCAGCGTCTCCAGGGCTTTGTCCGGTTTTTTATGGCCAAAAGTATACATATAAGCACGCATGATTCCAGGAATTTCGAGACCGGCTGGGCATTGGGGCTGACACTGCCGGCACTGTTGACAGAACAGCCCCGCAAGTCCAAGATCTGTTCCGAGTTTGAGGTCGCGGATTTCTTCCGATGTCAGGTTCAGATCCTCCATCACCGAAAGATCCTCCCGCATCTCCTCGAGATTTGAAAAGGCCGGGATCGTTGTGTGCACGTTTTCGTCCTGGAGCACCCATTTGAGAGCGGCCGACATGTTGATCTTCCTGAGCCGGGTTCTGTCCCAATAGACTCCGGCCTGGGTTTTCATGGCCACCACTCCGAGACCGGCTTCCGCGGCTTTACGAACGGCTTCACGGACATCCTCGCGGTGGGTTTGTCTGAAGTTGTAAGCCGTCAGGATCACGTCCCAAAATCCGCTCTCGGCAGCTGCCCTGATGACATCCGGCTCATTGTTGTGGGTTCCAATGCCCACAAAACGTGTTTTTCCGGATTTTTTTAGTTGTTCGTAGGCACGTATGTAGGGCTCATGGAATACTGTTTCGGCACGGCCTATAGAGAGGAGCCAATATATGTCGAGAAACTTGAGCTTGAGGCGTTGGAGACTCCCTTCGATAGACTCCAGGATCAGATCAGGATCGGCTCTCAATCCCAGATCCGAGGAGCGGTCTCCCGTTCCGAAATCGTAAGGAAAATCGGGACTTGTGCCGATGACAAAGGAATCCCGGGGACGGTCCTGGAACACGTCTCCCAGAAGCCTCTCGTGATTTCGTTCGTAGTATCCGCTGGAGGTGTGGATGTAGACTATTCCTTCATCCAGAGCCGCTCGAACGATTTCGATCCCATAGGTGGACCCCATGCTGACAACGGGAAGGCGGAGGCCCGTCCGACCCAGAGTGCGAAACACGATCTTACGATCTTTTGACTGATTCCCCGGGTTCGTTTGATTGCTTGAGCATCTTGTCAGACTCGAAGCCCCAGCGATTCCCGCAAAACCAACCTTGAGAAATTTGCGTCTGGATATGCGCGCCATCTTGATCATCTCAGGCTAATCCTTTAACCCTTTCTTTCGGTAAATATCCTTGCTGTTTCTTGTTTTATTATATACTACTTGAGCAAATAATCTCCAGGTTTAGTTTTACTGTGTTGCGATTTTACATCTTTGAAAGTTATATTCACATAATTCCCGGTCATATCACGAGTTTTGAGTCCTGGGATTTTGCCGATTCTCCCAATTATTTTATTATCATCCTGAGCAATAACGGATCTCCGAACTCTGAGAGATGCTAGGTTCCTCAGTGTCAGGGAGACATAAAAGCGGACACCATCCCTTGCAAAGGAGTGGCCATAACGCCTCCTATGTGGGGGGCTAAAGGAAAGGTTTTTGGCCCGTATATGGCCCGCGGGGAAAAGTCTGCATTTGTAAGACGTATAACTTGCAATACAAGAAGGATATTGAGAATGTGTTGCTGCACTTTCTGGATATTCCAGACGGATTCACAATAACAGAAAGAGATTGCAGCAGAAAATACTCAAAATTTAACATACTGTCTATCACAGAAGAAATGGCTAAAAAAGAAGTGAAGAAAGAAACTTTCAGGAGGACTGAACATGGTTAAAATCACGATCGATGCAGATGTTTGTCATAAAGACGGGCTTTGTGCGATGACGTGCACATACGGCATTTGCCGACAGGAAGAGAAGGGCACCAGTCCGAAGATCGATGACGTTATGCTGGAGAAATGCTATCGTTGCGGACACTGTGTGGCCATTTATCCCCATGGAGCCATAACACATAGTCATTTCCAAGAGGGCACAGTAAATTCCATCCAGTTGGAGAATCTTCCTTCGTACGATCAAGTACTGGAGCTTCTCGTAGCCGTCGGTCGAAGCGTTTATTCAAGGATACGCCTGTTGAAAGGGACGCTCTCGAAAAGGTACTGGAAGCCGCCCGATTCGTACCCAGCCAACACAATGATCAAAGCACCGAGTTTGTCGTAGTCCAAGATAAAAAGATCATCCACGAAATTACAGTGTTGACAGCAGAGTCTATCGGAAAACTGGCTGTATATACCAAAAATCCTATCGGCAGAATGATGATGCGGCGTGCCCTTGGTCGACGCGGGGCGGATACCGTTTTTGAACTTGCGCCGGAGATGGAGGGTCTTGTGTCTTTGTTCAAAAGCGGAACAGACTGGATCCTTCGCGATGCTCCTGTTATGGTTTTATTCTGCGCTGACAGCGCAGGAAGCTCTTATGCGAATATCAATGCGAACCTAGCACTCCACAATGCTGCCCTGGCAGCGGAGACTGTCGGGTTGGGCTGCTTTTATGCAGGATTCGTCGTTCATGCTGGTGAACGTGATGGCCGCATCGCAAAACTTGTCTCTTTGCCTGAGACTCACATGATCTATGGAGCTTTGGCAATGGGATACCCCCGGCTGAAATTCAAAAAGTGGCCGGAGCGAAACCCTGCGAAAGTGACATGGATCTGAACTGATTAACCGCATCCAAGGATGTGGTCACATCTACGTCGTTTTAATCGTTCTACATTTTCTGCCCGTTTGACATAGGCCCCTTCCTGGTATATAAATCTGAAAAGTATCGGCAACTGAAATACAATGAAACTCATCATTCAAATCCCCTGCTACAATGAAGAGGAAACATTGGAATCCGTCATCAAAGATATACCCAAAAAGATTCAAAACATAGATATCATCGAAACTCTGATCATCGACGATGGTTCGACGGACAAAACCGTCGAGGTGGCAAAAAAATTAGGAGTCGATCACATCGTCGCTTTGAAAACACATAGAGGACTGGCAAAAGCTTTCGCCGCAGGAATCGAATACGGCTTGGATCAAGGAGCTGACATCATCGTCAATACCGATGGCGACAATCAGTACAAGGGAGAAGACATCCCCAAACTGATCATGCCGATCATCAGTGGAGCAGCCGATGTCGTGATCGGCACCCGCCAAATTGAGGATGTCCCGCATTTTTCATTTGTCAAAAAAAAGATGCAAAAGTTGGGAAGCGGCATTATACGGAAACTGTCGAAAACTCCTGTCAAGGACGCCACAAGTGGGTTTCGGGCTTTTTCCAAAGACGCCGCCATGAGGATCAATCCATTGACAGAGTATTCCTACACCATAGAGAGCCTTGTCCAGCTGGGAAATGAAAAAGTAAAAATAGTGCCGGTTCCTATTCGAGTGAACCCAAAACTTCGGGAATCCCGGTTGATTAAAAATACGCCTTCTTTCGTAGCTCGCCAGAGCATGACGCTTTTCAGGATGTATTCTGTTTATAAAGCATTTCGCGTGTTTCTGTTCCTCGGGATTCTCATCGCTCTTCCCGGACTGATCGGTTTTATCCGTTTTCTTTATTTCTATTTCACCTCTGGAGGAGAAGGCCATGTCCAATCTCTGATTTTCTCCGCTGTTTTCATTATTTGCGGATTCTTCATTCTCATGCTGGGGATCATCGCCGAATTGATCAGCAGCAACCGAAAAATGATAGAGATGATGATATATAAAATTAGAAAACTGGAAATGAACAATAAAAACAGAACAAAGGATGAAGATTGATTTAGTCGGCCCTTCCTATCCATTCAGAGGTGGAATAAGTCACTACTCCACTCTCCTTTTCAAAAATCTGAAAAGGAAGAACAAGGTGAAGTTTTATTCTTTTAAGAGACAGTATCCTCGCTTTCTCTATCCCGGAAAAACAGATAAAGACAGCAGTTTTTCTCCACTTATAGATGCTGAGATTGAATCCTGCTTGGATTCTATGATTCCATTCACCTGGTTTAATGTGGCGAGAAAAATCGTTCGAGACAAACCCGACATAACAATCTTTCCCTGGTGGGTGGCCTTTTGGGCTCCCCAATTTCTCACAATCATTTGGATTTTAAAGCTGTTTTCAAAAACAAAAATACTCTTTATCTGTCACAACATCCTGGAACATGAAAAGAATCGCAGAAATCATGCTATTTCGAAATGCGTTCTATCCAGAGGAGATTATTTCATCGTTCACTCGGAGGAAGAAAAAGCGAGGTTGATAGAGATCACGGGAAAGACCCATGTGAAGGTAAACTTCCATCCCACTTACGAAACTTTCAAAACCAGAGTGATCCCCAGGGACGAAGCGAAGGAAACTCTGCAGATAAGAGAAGAAAATATTATGCTTTTTTTCGGCTTTGTGCGCGAATACAAAGGACTGACATACCTGATCCAGGCGATGCCGGAAATCCTGAATCATATCGACACCAGACTGGTCATCGCCGGAGAATTTTGGGAAGATAAGAGTCAGTATTTGAAATTGATACAAAACCTTGACCTAGGAACAAAAGTCACGATAATCGACAGGTATATCCCGAATGAGGAGATCCCCCATTTTTTTTATGCCTCCGATATCGTGATCCTGCCCTACTCCTCAGTTACAGGCAGCGGATTGGTCCAACTGGCTTTCGGGTTCGAAAAACCGGTTGTGGTTTCCAAGGTCGGGGCATTGTCGGAAGTTGTCTGTGACAGAAAAACGGGATTTCTCGTTTCACCTAGAAGTCCCGGTGAGATCGCAAAGGCTGTTGTGGAATTTTTCAGAGAAAGCGACCGGGATGAAATGGTCGAAAGGATCAAAGAAGAAAACAAAAAATTCTCTTGGGATCATCTTGTCAGGACAATCGAATCATTCGGAAAACAGAAAGGCCGATAAACAATGTCACGGTTCAAACTTCTTCGCCTGTTATTCGGTCTAGAAATTGTGGCTTTGGCTCTATATTTCTGGCACCATACGGTTTCTGACTTTGTGGGATGGGGAAAAAACAGGCTTGCTCTTCACATCTTGATCCTCTTGGCCGTCCTGTTTCTATTCGCTTTGGCCTTGCTGAACCTTCACCGGGGGGCGGTAAAATATCTGCACATGCAAACCGGTCTGCCGATTCCAGATCTTTCTCGTTCCCTTCTCCTTTCTCTCTCTCCGGTTCTTCTTCTTTACCTCATATTCCTACAGCATGCCGTGTTTCTTAAAGATATCCGGGGATATCTCCTCCCGACTTCGTTGACAGGTATCGTCTATCTCTTTTTTGTTTTCACATCCCGTTTGAAAAGCAAACATCCCCAGGCCGTTCCCTCTCCAAAATTTCTCAAGAATTGGAATCCAGGACGTCTCCCCCTCAATCGTTTGTCGGTGTTGCTTTTTGTGCTCTCCCTGGCCGTTTATATTTTTCTGTCTAGCGGGCTGGTTTTTCCTCCCCAACCGTTCACGGGTGATGAACCGCATTACCTTCTCGTCACTAAGAGCATCATCAAAGACGGAGATATCAACCTCGCAAACAATTACGAAAATCAGGACTATCTTGATTTTTATCCTGGGAAGCTGAGGTCTCACGCCTACCCAGGCAAAAAAGGGAACGACTATCTCTATTCCAAACACTTCCCTGCTCTGCCTGTGCTGCTGGTGCCGGCTTACATGATCGGGGAAACGATGAGCCGGCTTGGGGCACAAAAGACAGAAAACCCACAGCAAAAGAGAGCGGTTATCATTTTTTTCTCACGTCTTCCTCTCTGTTTTTTCACGGCTATATTAGGGCTGGTATTTTTCCTTCTCGTGTTCGACATCACCCAAAGGAAAACTCTTTCGATTTCGTCATGGGCAATATTCGTCTTCACAACACCCATAGTTTTTTTTTCCCAGCTGATCTATCCGGAAATCCCGGTTGCGCTTTTAACCCTTTTTACTCTCAGGAATCTGGTCTTCAAAAAAGACAGCCACACAAAACGATTATTCCTGGCAGGGATCGGTATTGCCCTGTTGCCCTGGTTTGGGATCAAATACACCGTTATTTCCGCGCTTCTTTTTGCTGTATCCGCGGCCGTCCTGTTGAAATTCAAAAAAATCCCGGGAGGTTGGAAAAAGATTACTTTTACCCTCATTCCAATCATGGTATCTGCCTTGTTATATCTTTTCTACTTCTGGTCCCTCTACGGCAGTTTTTCGCCCTTATCGGCGTACAAGGGCATTCCACTGGATACGCCCTCTTCCGCCGGAATGTCTTCGATGGTGAGAACGGACTATGTCGAAATCATCAAACGGGCAGCCGGCTACTTTCTGGATCAGAGAGTCGGTATTTTCATCTACTCCCCCGTTTTTCTTCTCGGGATAGCCGGTTTTTTCTTTCTCTTCAAGAAGAAAAAGAAAGAGTCTCTGCTCCTTTTGGCCATATTTTCTACTTACACGATGTTCTCGGCCTATTATTACTGGGGCGGCTATTGCCCACCGGGCAGGCCTCTGATCCCTGTCCTGTGGATATTGGCTCTTTTGCTAGCCATCTCTCTTGCCGAAAATCGAACCCACGTTCGTTCTGCCCTAATACGCGTGAGCACAGCTTTGAGTTTCTTGATCGTCTGGGTGGCCATGAAGAATCCTTGGATCCTGTATCATGAAGACATCTCTTCCGATTACTATGGGCAGGCCATCGGCAGCAATCTCCTCCATGCAATCAGCAATACATTTATCGATTTTCAAAAATGGGTCCCTTCCTTCGTTCGGGGCGAAACGCAGAGTCCGGCCTCTTTAATTTTTTGGACAATCCTGATGATCCTTATCGTCGTGACCTATGTCACCAAAAACAAAAAAAAAGAGGTCCGATCCATCTCGATAAAACAGGGGAAACAAATGGTTACCGTGTTTTGTCTTTCTCTGGTTTTGTTGACCTATATCTTTTTCGATATCCGTCTCGAAAAAAAAGAAATATATGAGGGTCAGAACTACACCCTTTATTTTCAGGATGACAATAACTTCGGAAAAGAACTGGAAGGATTCTGGACAAAGGGTGAAAGGCAAACCAGCGTCATCCTCGCTTCAGATCGACCAGCAGAAGCTATCCGGATGACAGTGTATGGTATGTCCGACGGCACGACAACGATCAAAGTCGGTCCCGCAGAGAAAAAAATCTTCCGCAAAAAAAGGATCGGTCTTGAAGAAAAATTGTTTTTTCCTTCTCCGATGGGCATCCGTCTTGGAAAGGAATATCTATACACGATCACGATCAGCGACAACTCGGGCTTTTATCCCTACCGGCTGGATAAAGCCTCAAAAGACAACAGATACCTGGGTGTTTTCGTTAAAATAGCGCGATGAATAATCAGAATGCAAAAAAACCAGCCGTATCGGATATCGGGGTTTCATCGATAGCTAAAAACACCATCTATCTGATCGGGGGGCGCTGGCTCACCACTGTTATCCAAGGAGCATATGCCATTGTACTGGCGCGGATGCTCGGTCCGGAGCTCTACGGATTGTACAATTACGGTTTGTCCTGGTACATGGCTTTTATCCTTTTTGCCACACTTGGATTGGCAGCTGTATTGAGCCGGGAGGTGGGAAGAGATTTCGAGGGCCGGTCGAAAGTTGTGGATCAAACATTTCTCATCCGTCTGTTCACTTCGATTTTTGTAGCCGTTTTATCCGGATGCATCGGATTTTTTACAGAAACCGACCCCCGTGTGAAATACCTCCTCCTGCTTTTCTCCGTGGCACTGGTGGGCCGATCTCTAGCGCTCTGGGCAAAGGAAGTTTTTAACGCGTATGAATCGAACAGATATTATCTCATTCAACAGGCTTTGTTCCGCCCGCTGGAGGTCTTAGTCGGAATCATAGTTCTCATAGCGGGAGGAAATATCATCGCCGTCGCTGCTGTGCACGCCCTATCCTGGTGGCTTCAGGCGTTAGGGGGATTCCTGTTCATCGCCAAACGGATAACCGTCATTAAGATCCGATGGTCTTGGCGAACCCACCGGAAAATTCTCTCCCAAGGATTCGTCATATGTTTGAATCAATTCATGATTTTCTGGCCTCCCTTCGGGGTTGTGATCCTCTTCCGGTTTCTGGGGGGAACAGATTTCAGTTTGGGCCAGCTCGCCCTGATCTTAGGGATGTTCTGGGTCGCTTTCCGCATCCCTGAATCATCCAGTGTGGCCGCTCTTCCTGTTCTGAGCCGGGCCGTGGGCAAGGGAGACGGCAGAGACCGTTTATTCACAGAAACCGTGCTGCGGATCAATATAATTTTTGGCGCAACAGCAGGGCTGGGGGGCTTGGGTTTGGGAATCTGGCTGGTGACCGCTGTTTTCGGAATGAATTATGAACTGGCGGGCCGCCTTTTGGGATTCGCTTTCTTGCTGCTGATCCCCTATGGCTGCGGCTATTCTCTTTACAGCGTCTATCTTGCTCAAAAACGCGATCTGAAGGCGTTGGTGTTTGCAACCATCGGCGCTACCACATTCACTCTGGGCATGTTCATGTTTGCCCCCCGCCTTCATGTTCCGGGAGCCCTAATTTCTCTAGCCATCGGTACGTCCATATGGATGGGCAGCATGATCATCGATATGGCGAAACGAGGCCAGCTCAGCATCTCCTTTTCTATCGGCAAACCGGGGATTGCGGCTCTCCTGGGCCTTGGCGTATTTTCCGGTTTGCACGTTCTCAATACCTGGCTGGCCTTATTTTCGGGACTGATCGTTCTTTTCGGTGGAGCGATCCTGTCCGGGGGATTGTCTTCTCAGGAGAAGGACATCCTCACAAGCCTTTTTCGAAAAAAGGCTACATAAAAAAAGCAAAAATCCTATTTCCCGTAAAGGTCGATCCGTTCGGCCGTCCATGTATTTCCTTTCATATCAGCGTTGAAACAACGGGTACAAACCTCGAACGCGCCGAATTTTTTTTTCGTTTTTTTTTGTCTTAGATCGACGGCGTGGTCGGATTTCCAGATTTTCCTGATCGAGGGGATTTCTTTCAAGTTCCCGTAGCAGGCACTGCCCCAGTAATCCTGCTCACATAGAGTCACATTGCCAGAGGCATGGACAGTGGGGTGCCAGTACTGGAAGTGGCAGAAGTAAGAGTCATGCCTGTTGATACGATGGCCTTGTTTGTTGTATGCATAAACTTGATATTTTGGATTTTTCGGCAGGTAATCAAGATCATTTGGAGTTAAGTAGATATTCTTACGCATGCTGCCGTGTTCATGGGGAGCGCAACATCTTAGGGTAAGCACATCGACCTCCAATTCTTGAACCATTTCTTTTACCTTAGGGATCTCATGCTCATTAGCCTTTGTCACCATGAACCTTGCCTCGATTCTTGGCAGCTTCACGCCCCGGCGTTTTTTTTCGCCAGTCAACAGCCTTATGTTGTCAAGGAGGTGGTTAAAATCTCCTCCTATTCGATATTGGCCGTAAGTCTCTTCTGAACCTCCATCCAGGGCCACGATCAACTCATCCAGCCCACAGGACAAAATTTTATCAACATTATCCCTTTTGTCGATGAGCAAACCGTGGGTGGACAGGACAACGATAATGTTTTTTTGTTTAGCATATCGTATCATATCGAACGTTTCAGGATTAATGAGCGGCTCCCCGATTCCCCATAACATGATCAGAATAAGGGAATCTCCTAGATCATCGATTATGCTTTTGAACATCTCAAGCGGCATGTTCGCTTTTGGCAATTTTTTATCGGATTCGCCCGATCCTGTGGGACAAAGAGGGCATCTCAGATTACATATGTTTGTCGGCTCTATCTGTATATAAACAGGCCAACCAAAAGGCTTGGGCCTCGGGAACAAAACATTCATGCCTGTTATGTAGGTGTTTAAAACTTTTTTGAAGCCGACATTTTCCAGCGTGTAAGGAACACGATCGAAGGAAAAATGAAATTTTTTCGTGAATGTCCATCTCGCCATTTCGGCGATTCCTTCAAAGATCAGGACCGCTTTTCTTGTTTTTCTCATTGTTTATTCCCCATTATTCCGAACGTTTTTTCCAAGTCAATTTTTTTCGCAATTCCGGAAAGGCTGTATTTATTCAGGATATTTTCCAGGTTCGGCTGGATTCTTGAAAGACTGGATTCATCATTGAAAAATGCAGCGATTTTTTCCGGGAATTCTTCGACATTCGAGAGGATCACGCCGTCTTCGAGTTTCAGATCCAACCCCTCATTTCCTTTCGGAGTCGATAGGACAGGGATTCCACAACCGAGAGCCTCGAGAATCTTGAATCTTGTCCCTCCACCGGAAAGAAGGGGCACGATCACGATATCTGACACCTGAACGTACTGCTCGACCCTATCGACCTCACCGACAATGATCATATTCTCGACGGGAGCTTGTCCCTTCGTTAGCCCCTTTCCTATGACCGCAATTTTTATCTGTGGGTCTTTCAGCAGCAAACGCGGCGCGATTTCATCACTGATGATCTCATAAGCCTGTTTTGTCGACACGTTGGCAAAATTTCCAAAGTAGGATGCGATTTTCGGATAATTCATAGGAAGTGATTTTTTTAGCTCGGTCTTGTCTTCCGCTTTTATCGGGAAAAATCGTTCGGTATCGATGAAGTTCTCGATTACAGTGCTTCACTGTCAGAACTTCGTTTTGAATGTGTCTCCATCGATCTCTGAAGTTACCGAGATCGACCGGGCGTTATTGACGGCATACCTTTCGAAAACATAGATGAGTTTCGCCACAAAGGACCTTCCCATATTTTCAAACCTCTGATGTTCCACATTATGTGCATCAAGATGGACCGGTATTTTGTGTTTTCGGGCAATAGGACACACCATTCTGGAGAGATAGGGAAAATTTAAAATAATCAAATCCGGCCTCCCGGCCATATGTTTTTTCAGAATACGGGATAAATCGCGATTGATGAAATAATTGTATTTCCTGTTTCTCCGATAAGGGATCACACGAATACTCCCTTTAGGATAAACGGCTCCTGTTGCTGTTTCCTTCGATTTGGGCACAAACAAAAAGACTTCACAGCCTTTTGCCTCAAGCAGTTGGCTTATCCCGTCGATTCTGCGTGCACAGCCGTCAGCAACAGGGTACACAGGGTAGGGGGATATGATGAATATTCTTTTTTTCTCGACCGGCATGTCGAAAAGAGCTTAACACGGGTGAAACTGGCGGGTCAATAACGTATAACCAGTGCTGACAAACCGCTTGAAACTCTCCATCCAACGGGATACACTATGTTTCAATCGATTTTATGGCCCTTCGACCGTTGAAAAACTCAGGATAGATGAAAAATCACGATTACAAACTGGTTGTCATCTGCGGCCTGGCAAGAAGCGGAACGACATATGTCGGGAGGGCCCTATCCAAAGCCCGAGGGATTCATCTCATCCATGAGCCTCTAAACCGAGACTTCGGTGTAAAGGGCGTTCCCCGATGGTATCCATACGCCAGTGGGGACGATCGGGAAAAAGATGCCGATACAAAAAAGCTGATCCGGGATATAATCGGCCTGAGGGCGGAATGGACACATTCTTCTCCGCCGGAATATCCCATGCTCACGCGGTTGAGCAAGCGGGTGTATGGGGGGCGCAGTGGTCTTGTGTGGTCTGCGCTGCGGTTGAAAAAGAATCTCGGGTTTCCATTACATACCTTGTGTCTCAAAGATCCGTTTGCCACATTCGCCCTCGGCCACATGATGGAAGCCCACAACATAAAGGCCATTTGCCTAACCAAGCATCCTTGTGCACTCTATCTCAGCCAAACAAGACGGGGACAGGGGGAACTCATCGAAGATCTATTCGCTCAACAGGGATTGCGTGATCGGTATGCTGTGGATATTTCCGACAGCACCTGGGAATCGGCAATGCGCCATCGTGCAAAAGGAGTTGCTTTGCTGTGGAAGATCATGGCGAGAACGATAACCTACTTGGCAGAGAACCACATCGATTTATCCATCGTCCGTCACGAAGACCTGTGTGTCGATCCGATAAAAATGATAAGAGGGATTTGCGATCATTTCGGAATCGCCTTTGGCTTCAGCATCGAAAAATATTTGGTTCGAACCTCTCAGGGCGATCAAGTCTATGCAAAATCCGGAAAACTTCATTCTTTTAAGCGAAACAGCCTAGCATTAAAGGATGCTTGGCGTGGCATAATAGATCCTGGTGAAGAAACAAAGATCAGGGAAGTGGTAGGAGATGATTTTTATTCAATTTATGAACAATGGTGAGCGGCCGAGAAATGCATTCTCACAACAATAATGAGTGGATTCCCGGATTGACCTATCAAGAACGGGATTATGAAATCATCGACTATAAAATGTACTGTGACAAAAAAACCGGGCTTTGGCTCAGAGGACCGGAGCCCGAACGACTGGAGCAAGGCCGATATATCGCATGCATAGGAGGGGCGCAAACCTTCGGGTGTTTCTGCGATAAACCCTTTGCGGGACTGATGCAGGAATCCTTGAATATTCCTGTCGTTAATTACGGCATAGGCGGCGCAGGCCCTTCCTATTTTTTGCAGCATGAAAAGGTATTCGGACTTCTTAACAAAGCAGCATGCACGATCATTCAAGTCATGTCGGGAAGGAGTGAGAGCAACTCTGTGTTCAACACTGGGGGATTGGCATATTTAACCAGACGATCGGATGGCCGCCGATTGGGTGCTCGGGCAGCTTACCAGAGCCTTCTTCGGCGAAAAATGATCTTCGGAAGGAAGAATCTGAAACGAATCATCACTGAAACACGAAATAACTGGATACGGAATTACCTTTTCCTTCTCGAAAAGATAGATGCGCCCATCGTGCTGTTCTGGTTCGCAATGCGTGAACCGGAGTACAGGGAACATTATATTCACGTGAGCACTCTGCTGGGAGGGTTTCCCCATCTGGTAAACAGGGAAATGCTGGAAACCATTAAAAAAGAAGCGGACGATTATGTCCATTGTGTGACGGATCGTGGTATTCCCCAAAGATTAATTAGCCGTTTTACCGACAAACCTGTCAAAGTCGATCCGGGGCATCCGAGAAAGGACTTGAAGGGCCGGCCTTGGAGCCACAATTTCTATTATCCCTCTCCTGAAATGCATAAGGAAGCAGCAGGACTCCTCATGCCTGCATGCAAAAAATATGTTTGATGCTGTGACCATTGAACCTGCTTCTTTACTTGTGATATTCTCATTTCCAACTCCCAGTGAGTGAAAATTTAGAGAAGGGGAAATGAGATTGAAATGACATGGTACAGCAAGCTACCAAAGGTCGAATTGCACGTCCATCTCGAGGGAGCCATACCCCACGACGCGCTGTTCGATCTGATCAAGAAGTATGGCGGCGATCCTATTATTCCGGACGTAGAAGCACTCGCAAGGCGATTCAAATTCAAGAACTTCGCTCAGTTCATTGAGGCATGGACGTGGAAGAATCAGTTCTTGCGCGAATACGAAGATTTCTCTCACATTGCCGAACTCACGGCTCGGGATATGGCGAAACAGAATATTCGCTACGTCGAGATGCTCTTCTCTCCCTCTCTTTTTGTTCGGCATGGACTTGAGGTGCAAGAACTCATCCATGCAGTCAGGATTGGACTATCCAGAGTCTCGGAAATAGAGATCTCGCTTATTGCAGATCTTGTTCGAGACTATGGCCCGGAATCTGAGATGGCGACACTCAAAAAACTGAATGAAGTCAAAAGTGAGGGCATCATTGGAATTGGACTGGGTGGGTCGGAGCATGAGTTCCCGCCGGAACCATTCAAATCACTGTGTGAGGAAGCCCGGCTGATGGACTTTCATATCAACGCCCATGCGGGTGAAGCGGCAGGAGCCGAGAGTATTTGGGGTGCCATCAAGCACCTGCATGTTGAAAGGATTGGACATGGGACCAGAGCTCACGAGGATCCTGAACTCCTGGACTACCTTCGAAAACATAGAATACCCTTAGAGCTTTGTCCTATGTCAAACGTTTGCACTGGGGTTGTCAGCACCATAACAGAGCACCCAATTCGGGAATATTTCGATTGCGGGCTGATCATCAGCGTGAACACGGATGATCCAATGATGTTTGGCAATACTCTGGATAAAGAGTACGAATTGCTGGTGCAGGAGTACGGTTTCACAAGGCAGGAGATTTGTAGACTTTTACTCCTCAGTATTGAATCCTCATGGCTATCTGAGGGCCGAAAAAAGTTATTAGTAGCAAGTTTCGAGAAAGAATCCTCATGGGTCGGATAAGGACGGTCCAACAAACACATCCAGCGTATTGAGAGTTTTACACCCTCGATCATTTACAGTTATAATAACGCTGATGGTGCGTTGCGCGAATCCGGGTTTCTCATTGCCGCTGACTCTCATATTCCTCATCATATTTGTTATCCTGTTTATTATTTTCGGTTGGATTGTATTGCCAATCGCTATGGGAATATTTCTGATCATCACTGTATCTTTGGCAATACATGACTGGATAAAGCGGTTTAAACGACGTAAATATCGTCCTTTCAAGGAGGAATTGACTTTTGATTCGAAGTTAAGCATCTTGAACCTCATCCTTTATAGAGCCATATTCAATCGAAGTGAAGAACAGGCAATAGCGATTGCCGAAGATATTAATAAGCGAGAACCTGCAGATTTAATCGAAAGCGCTATCTCTGAAATTCAAATAGAGTTGCACACCCCCTCTTTGCGCTTAGCTGACCTGCATCCTTACGCCGGTAATCCCACGGAGGGTGAGATCAGGGCATTCCTGGCAATGGTTCTGCGAGAAATCAAGAAGTTGAAGCTATAGAAAGGGCTATCCAGGGTTGTACATGGGGAAAATCGTGAGAGATAACGAGATAGCGATGCTTTTAGCGGGCGGATGAGGTGCCTTCATTGAAGTGGCGCCGTGCCACACGCACGCGGATTTCAGGGGCTGATGATACCCATGCCCCGCCCCACGGGCGCATCGTTACGTTCGTTATCGGCACCACCGGGATAGCCCTCCTTCTCTTCGCTTACCTCGCCGTCACCTGGCGGAACTTTGCGGGCGTCACCAATTCCATCAATGCGTTCACGGAACTGTTCAGCGACTTCGTCATTTATTACTATCCAATGGGAGAGGCGATTTTTCACACAGAACTCCCCGTATCCGGTTTTCTCTATTCCCCCTTTATCGCCATACTGATGGCGGTATTCCCCCCGCTGGGGCTCACCTCTTCCCTTGTTCTATGGGGTGTCCTGCAAGTTTTTTTTGTTATCCTCTACCTTCTTCTCTTCCGCTGGCTCGTTCCAGCCGGCCTGCAGATTCAGCTACTCTTCGTAACTTTCGCTCTCTCCTCTTTCCCCCTCGTACTAAACCTATTGGGGGGGCAGGTGAGCGTTTTCATGGTAGTGGCCATTCTGGGCTTGCTCGTTCTCAACAAGCGCGGACATTGCGCGGCCGGTGCCGGTCTGCTCGCCTTTGCTGTGAGCTTCAAGTTCTATCCAATTATCTTTCTTGCGCCCTTTGCCACCCGCCGCGACAAACGATTTCTCCTTTTCGCAGCCGCCGCATGTGGCGGGTTCCTCGTCGTGGTGCCTGGAATTCTCCTGGGATTCGGCGATACACTGAGCTTTTTCGGCGCCCTCCTCGACTCGTTTCGTGAGTCCTCTTGGGTCACCGACAATCCGCACTCGCAGTACTTCCCTCACCTTATCCTTCGTCTGGCCGACGCGATGGGGCACGATGCCCGCGCCCATCTCCCGCTCCTGTACTGGATCGCATACGGCATTGCAGCCGCCAACATGGGCCTAATCTTCCTGGTCCAACGCGCGCGCCTGCGCAATGCCGATCTGTGGAGCTTCCAGCTTGTCTTCTTGACAATCCCTTTCGTTCTGAAAACATCATGGCCACACGACTTCGTATTTCTCTCCTTCACCCAGGCCCTCCTGATCTGGTGGCTCCTGGAAGGAGAGAAGGCGACTCCTGGGACCGATACTGAAAGGAAACGTCCTCACGCGAGCGCGTGTCCCCGTGGGCGCACGATCGTAATGTTCTTTCTTCTTCTTCCGTCGATCGTTTTTTCTAACATCGTCTTTTTCAATCTTTTCGGCGACTTTAGTCGTTACGGCTTCTACGGCTTCCTCTTCTGGGCAAACCTGCTCCTCCTAATTGCGTTGTACGTGCAGCTCCTGCCTCCCTCGCTGCGGCGGATTCAACAACCGCCGGCATAAATATGCCGCCAAGGCGGGATTCTGGGGGATCGACACCGCCGTAAAACCTGAGAGTATCTGGCCCTTTTTTGGCCCGCGTGGAAATGAACTTGTCTCCTGTGCTGGAAATCTGCTATCTCAGGCGGACACACAAAGACCATATTACACTGACGCAATCCCCAAAGCTTTAATTGGCACACTTATTGCAAAGATATAATATTGCAATTATGACTAGATGGGAATAAACTCGATCCTGGAGGAAATCATGAAACGAACACTTTTTTTAGCTGTTGTGCTCATGTTGTTGATAGTCAGTTTTACAGGATGCCTGAATTCGGGCATGTTTCTATCAGCAAATGTGACGGATGTTAGGTTATCCGAAGACAATTACGACATCGTCGCAACCAATATAACAGGAAGTTCAAGAGCCGGGTATATTCTTGGTTTAAGTTATGGACCTGGAGCACAAGTGAGCACCTTGGCGATAGCCAGGGTAAGCGGAACGGGTATGCTCTACCAGGAGGCCCTAGAGGATCTTTGGGAAAATTACGAAAGAGATCATGGCTCCAGAGAAGGCAAAAGAGTTGCATTAGTGAATGTTCATTATGACACCGATATTCTGAACTTAATACTCTACACGGAAATCAAGCTCTTCATTCGTGCAGATGTTGTGGAATTCAAATAAATCATCATTTTTCGCACTATATATAAAGCGGGTCTAATGGCTGTATACGGATACAACCGTCGTACTTACCTGCTCTCTCGCATCCTTTGTCTATTTTTTGAGTTTTCCCCTTCGCCTCTCGTAGGCCAACATCTCGCTTTATTTGTTAGGCTATAATTTGGTTTGTCGAAATTTTATCATCTTTTCCCGTTTAGTGATTCACTTTCCAGCTAATCTTTTGGGACGGGCTGTCGCAACAACCATACTAAGGCTCCTCCCGTAACCGCTCCCAGCCCCGCCCTACCAGCAGGCGGTGCGAAAAATCCCGCACACAATAGTGAATATGACAACAATCTTAATTCTTTTCATGGCTGTCCTCCGTACTTTTTACTTTTCTATAAGGTGAATGCTGCAAAAAATCTTAACTTTTCCATTTCATTTTTTCAACACTCTTCCCAAGAACCACAATGAAAGCGGAATCCTTTGCTGATAAAAAGTATGGTAAAGCATATTAGATATGACAAGACGAAAATTCTCATCAATCTTTTGTGCCGTTGCAATTGAAAAGGGAAAGAGATATGATGATGACACGATGAAATATCCGGGACAGGATACATGCTATCAGCCGATCAACACTTCAATTTGGATGGATTATGGGCTGTGGGAAAAACTCTCGCCAATCAGCTGCCCCAAAACATTCTGAGGAATAAATGAAAATAAATAACGGGTGCAAAGCTATTATGGTCATACTGTTTCTGTTCTCGACTGTCAATTTTCACCTCGCTCAGAGTGGAAGGGGCAAAGGGAGGCTTAAAGGGGAAGTCTCAGATGAAAATGGCAATCCCATAGAAAATGCAAAGATTGTCATTACGAGTATAGAGTATCAAGATCTGAGTTTTGAAACCATATCGAATAAAAAGGGAAAATGGGCAGTTATCGGTTTAGGGTCAGGGATGTGGAGAGTAACAGTTACAGCAGAAGGTTATTCATCAGCATACACAGATACAAATGTCAAACAGCTCAAAAAAAATCGCAGAAAATACACACCATGCAAGCCTACAGCAACTAAATCGCCGGACGGAAGCCAAGTGCACGC
>CP070750.1:2676174-2678783 GCA_020348385.1 Candidatus Aminicenantota bacterium
AGATCGAATTAGAGAGCCATTCTTTTTTGTCAGATGGGAAAAGGAAGAGAATCGAAAAGCATGACGTCTAAATAATTGTATTTATAAAAATCATATGGAGGACGAAATGAAAAAAATCTATTCTATGATTTCCGTGATCGCGCTTGTGTTTTTTCCAGTCTTGCTAAACGCCCAGGAAATTGATCTAACGGGCGATTGGGAAATGACAACAGAAAGTCCGCGAGGTGAAAGAACGCAGACCATCCATATCGAGCAGGACGGGGAAAAACTGACGATCACCATGCAGGGAGGCATGGGAAGGAGAGGAGGCCAGGGAGGTGGTGGTGAGATCACTGCCGAAGGATTGATCAAAGGAAACAAAGTGGAATGGTCCTTCACCAGAAATACCCCGAGAGGGGATTTCACCACCAAATACACGGGGGCAGTCGAAGGCAACACCATGAGCGGCGAAGTGGATAGGGGAGAACGGGGCACCGCACCTTGGAGCGCCAAACGGAAGTAGTATCGTAATTACCTTCATAAGAAACCTCTTAGCGGACTCCATTCATATAAGGTTTCGTTTGGCTTTATTTATTTTCACACGCTGATTTTGAAAGAAATTGCTTCCTAAGTCAGTTTGCTAGGATATAAAATAAGCAAAATGGATAATACAAAGCTGAGCCTGATGATATAAAAATGAAATCAAATCGCTAGGAAAAGAATATGCAAATTTCCGTATCGCAACTTTCAAAACGCTATCCCGGAGGGAAGCTGGCTCTCAGGGACATCGACCTGAACATCCCGAATGGATTGTTCGGCCTGCTGGGCCCCAACGGCGCAGGGAAAACCACCCTGATGCGCATCCTGGTCACGCTTCTCAAGCCCACATCCGGCCAGGTGAGGGTCAATGACCTGGACATCCGCAAAAACCGCAAGGAGATCCGGCGGCAGATCGGCTATCTCCCCCAGGATTTTTCCGTCTTCGCCAAGCTGACGGTCTGGGAGTTCATGGATTACAGCGCCTGTTTGAACGGCATCCTGTCTAAGAACAAGCGTCGGGATAGGATCGACCTATTGCTGGAATCGGTGGGCCTGTTCGAAGCCAGGGACCGCTTGACCGGGAAGCTTTCAGGCGGCATGAAGCGACGGCTGGGTGTTGCCCAAACCCTGATTGGAGACCCTCCACTCCTGGTCGTGGACGAGCCCACGGTCGGCCTGGACCCGGAGGAGAGGATCCGTTTCCGCAACCTTTTATCCGACCTCTCTGCCCAGGACCGGATCATCCTTCTGTCCACCCATATCGTTGGGGATATCTCTTCCACATGCGGGAACATCGCGCTCATGGACCTGGGACGCATCATCTTTAACGGTCCACCGGCCGACCTGGTGGACAATGCCCGGGGGAAGGTCTGGACCATTTCCACAGGCCACGAAGATCTGGACAGCTGGAAGGAACGGTTCCCGGTAATCTCCACGGTTCCCTCGGAAAGCGGTTACGAGCTGCGGATCGTCGCCGAAAATCTGGATGCGCCGGAGGCGATACCGGCTGAACCCAATCTGGAAGACGCCTACATACACTACATGCAGCAAGCGGCCTCGGGCCACCTGACCGGGGCATTTGAGAATAAGAAATGGGGAGGAAAGCCATGACATCCGTGATGATTTTTTTAAAAATTGCCTTTTATGAGGCCAAAATTCTCCTGAGGTCCTGGGGTTTTCGCATATTCGCCCTGCTGGGCCTAGTTATTCTGGGTTTGCTGACGGCCGGGATTGCAGCTCCCTCCATTTTCTATTCCCCCTACTACTTTAGGTCCCTTTCGGGATCCATTCCGCTTTTCAGCTTCAAGCTCTTCAATATCTTCCAGGGGGTTATCGTGGTATTTATGGCCACAGAATTCTTCAAAAGGGACAGACGAACGGATTCCACCCAGGTCATTTTTTCCCGGTCCTTTTCCAACACCAGCTACATCCTGGGCAAATTCGTCGGCGTTATCGGGCTTTTTGTCCTGATGAACATCCTCCTCGGCGTGATCACGGTCCTTATCCATCTCTTCCTTTCGGAAACGCCTTTAAACATCCAGGCTTATTTTCTTTATCTTCTGATGCTTACCCTTCCTGCCCTGGTATTTCTCATCGGCCTATCCTTCGCTTTTGCCGTTGTCATCCGCAGCCAGGCGGCCGTCATTCTGCTGGGACTGGCCATATCGTCCGTCAGCCTGGTTATCTTGGGAAACAAGGCCTACTATATTCCCGATATATTCGGATTCCACACACCCATGATGTATTCCGATTTTATCGGGCTGGGCAATGGCGCACAGATTTTTCAGTTGCGCCTCCCCTTCCTCCTTTTGGGCCTGGGACTTGTCTTTGGAACGGTGCTTTTGGCTAAACGGCTGCGGCAATCACCAATGATGACAGCTCTTTCCGGAGCCCTGTCAGTCCTGCTTATCGTTTTGGCCCTGGGCCTGATTTTCAGCCATGTCCGATCCAACAGGGACATCGATTCCCTCCGGCGTGACCTTCTGGCAGAAAGCCAAAAATACATCGAAATCCCCGCATTGAGCATGGAATCCTGTTCCCTGGATGTGGCGTTTTCCGACGATGTCTTGTCGGCTTCTTCCGAGATTCTT
>CP070750.1:2678883-2707401 GCA_020348385.1 Candidatus Aminicenantota bacterium
GTCCCGAGTCTTCAAATGTGCCTTTGCCGTTATTGAAAAACACCTGAGAATAATGTTTTCCCATGTTGGGAAGAACCACATCCAGATCCCCATCATTGTCCAAGTCCCCCAGTGCTGGTTGGAAACTCCAGACAGTATCAAAAGTCTGAGGACTTTTTTCCAACAAAAAAAGCCGCTCCTTTTCAAGCGATTGAATTTTTTGTTTGGCCATCAGATAAGAGGGATCGACTTCCCGTGCTTTTTTATAATTCTTCAAAGCAAGATCGATTTGATTGTTTTTTTCGTAAGCCTCGCCTAGATAGTAGAATGCATCGGGAGAGTACGGGTGGAGCTCACAAGCTAAGAGCAGCGCTTCGATGGCTTCTGCTATTTTTTCCTTTCTTATGGACCAATACCCCAGGCCTATGAGTAGGTCTGCCGGGATGATGACTTCATAGCCGTATTTTTTTGCGATTCGTCTGAAGTGCTGTTTGATCTCATCCAATCCGGCTTCTGTTATTCGGTTTGGCGGAAACGCCCATTCGGAAAAGACAAAGCGGAGCCCTTTATATAGGCCGATAAAAGGAATATGACCTTCGTTTCCGATTATTTCCATTTGACATTCAAGACCCTCAGGAGCATTAGACTTTATGAAATCGTAAAAGTCTTTTGTGTGGCCCACTGACTGTGGATAATCACGTTCGCCATAAATCATGTATAGAAATCGCGATAAGGATTTTTCTTTTTTGAAAAGACTGCCTGCTTTTTCATAGAGATCGTCCGGGCACGCCCCGATACCCGGACTGGAGGCGATGTATGCCTTGAAAGTTTCCGGCTTTTCCAAAAAAGCATTTACTGTAAACAAACCCGCATACGACCCGCCAAACAGTATTTTGAACGGCTCGGTGCGGTAATTCTTTTCGATAAAGGGCATCAATTCTTCAGAAATAAACTTTAAAAAGAAAGCAGCCCCGCCTGATGTTTGCTCATCTTCGATTTTTACAGGTGTCATGTCGCGGGTTCGATCTGTGTTGCAAATGCCAACAACGATCATTTTTGGAATGCTGCCAAATTCATTGAGGTATCCAGATGTTGCAACGACTGTTGGAACCAAATCCTCCCAATCCGCATCCAAAAAATAAAGAACCGGATATGAGTTATGACCATTTTCGTATCCCCTGGGCAGATTCACCACGATGGTTCGTTCTTCATTCAATATCTTAGAATGCATCTTCAAATATTTTCCGATCACGAATTCATCGCCGTGTTCCTGCGCAGAAGCGTATATTGGGCAGAAAAATCCCACAAAGACCGCTAACACAATAGGGATAACAATCTTCTGAGAATGACTTCGATTTACCATTTTTTCCCTCCCGGTGGTGAAATTTCCCATTCAATCTCGAACTTTCAGTACGAAAATGAGATCCCACGGCAGAAAGTCTTCGATACGAACAACCTCGAGGCCAACTTGTGCGGCATCTTTTTGCATCCGTTCGGGAGAAATGCCATGATTTCCCCCGCCGGGACCACGCACGGGATCTGGTTCGACAAGAACCATGGTGGCGCCGGGTTTTAATGACGGGAACAGCTTCTCCAACATGGCGATAGGCTGGTCAAAATAGTGGTATGTCCACACCATAAAGACCATATCCAGAGCTCCTTCCGGGAAGTGTGGATCATCGACCTCTCCGAGAATTATCTCGACATTCGTGATGCCTGCCTTTTGACAGCGTGCACGCAAATAAGCCAGTTCTTCTTCATCGATGTCGTTTGCTAGTATTTTTCCTTCATTTCCAACACGGCGGGCCAAATGCATGGTGAAGCGGCCGCGGCCAGCCCCCACTTCCCCGATTATCATGCCAGGTTTGATCCCGGCGGCATCCATCACTTTTTCTGGAGGCTGTTTGACGAATGTCCGTTTTTCCCATTCTTCTATTCTCTGTTGCTGGCTGATCTTGATCTGTGCGTCCCATCTTCTTTTTACTTCTTCCATCAACGTCGGATAAACGATCACCTGGCGAAAGGGCATGATCAATTGCATATATAACTCACCAAAATCACCTCTAGGTTTGGCATAAACAGCTAATTGGGCGGTGTAATAATTCCCGTATTTATGCACCCACCCAACGTGCATCAAAGCGTGGACAGTATCATTGGAATGCTCAAACAACATTTCGTTCTCGTAAAGGTACACAGTTCTCCATATGTCGTCAGTTTGAATCCCCTCCCCTATTGAATCCGCAAGGCTTTTCTTTAGGTCCGCTGCGGACAATCTTTCCCTCATGCTGATCTCCGTGCTGCCTGGTATGGGAAGGGTATTGATATTTTTATCCAGGTCGAACGTTTCTCCTAAATACACTCTCAGAGCTACTAGGAATCTGGCAGTCAGGTACTTGAGGGAAAAAAAACTGCCAGGATTTTCTGGGGCCATACTTTGCATGACCTTTCGAAAGTAAAAAAAATCCTGATTCTTAGTTTTATCTGCTAATATCGGGAATTCCCACACATCCAACAGTTTAAAATCCTTTGCGATATCATGGACTATCCAGGATTGGGCGTAGTGTTTTTTTTTTAGATCATCCAGAAGATTTAATAACTCGTTTTCTTCCGATTCCTCAGCTAAATCCATCGGAGATTTTCCTTCCTTATTCCTGACGTGAGGATCGGCCCCCTCCCCTACCAAAGTCTTTACAAATTCTATGCTGTAAGGAAGATATTCCTTGTTTTCTAACACATTCATCATAGGATAATGCAGGGCCGTATTCCCCCTATAGTCCTGGGAATCGATGTCGATCCCGTTTGACACCAATAATTCTATGTAATCTTTCACGTGTGAGCCAACAGATACCAAGAGCGCATTTCTCCCTGCCGGATCAGGAATATTTAGGTTAGCCCCTCGTTGAAGGAGAATTTCGATCGCCTTTTCGTTATCCGCTCGCTGGACAGCCAGATGAAGCGGCGTGAATCCTTCTCCATTGATCGCATCGATTTCTGGGTTCATCTTTAGAATTTCATTAAGGTTTTCTGGATTACGGTATAAAACGGCTGTGTGAAGCGGTGTATTACCTACTTCATCGGTAAAATTCATCTTCGACCCACCTGCAATCAGCAATTTTATGCTTTCAGGATTTCCATACAGGGATGCAAGGTACAGAGGGGATAGCCCTTGGGTATTGAGCGTGTTGACATCGGCATAGTGCTCGATCAAGAGATCGATGATTTCATCTTGACGGTATATCGAGGCAAGATGAATCGGCGTATTTCCATTCTCATCTTTGGCGTCTAAATCAACTCCTTGCTCAAGCAGAAACTTCGCTGCTTCAAGCGCACCATAACGTGCGGCCGAATGGAGGGGAGTTCGTTTGTATTTATCCCTTATCTCGAGCCAGGTGAGATTTGTCGAAAGCAGTTTTTGCATTTTTTTCACCAAATCTCTCTTTGCCGCATCATGGAATTCTTCCGATTCTGCACCGGAGAGATTCTTGTCGATCTTGATGACGAAGGCATCTCTCGGTGATGTGCCCAAATTTTCTTCTGCATCCTCGATAACTTCGGAGAATGTTCGGAATGCTGCATTCGCGGTTATTGGAAAATCCGGAGACAGGGTATAACTGGCCAGGTAAATATTTCCAGTTCCATCCGTTGTCATCCGGTTCCATCTCTCGGACCGGCTGCCCCCGATGAAGGTGGAAAGCAGGACTTCGGACAGATCTTTATCCATTTTCATGATGTAGGAATCGCTGTTGCCGTTCTGTGTCTCATCATAAACACCGGGGGTAATCGGAAAATCTATCGGGCGTGTCCAGCCTGCCGATAAGATATGTCCATCTTCGGACTGGCATAAATTCAGCGAGCAAATTCTGCCTCCTCCTATGGCATAACTTCCCGGGATCACTGTGGATGCATTCAGTTTGGATAAATCGTTGCTCAAGCACGAAATGAAGCCCTGATCGAATGCTTTATCGAAGTCTTGATAGAAGGCGTTCGGAGTGGTGGGGAGTCTATTAACTGCATGCCCTCCGACATAAATATCCCCATTGTCATGAATCATCATGCAATAGATCCATCCGGCGTCCAAAATCGTCGATGCTCTTAACTCTTTCAAATCCATGCTGAATTTGGAAACAAAGCCATCCAGCTGTCCGCTGATCACTTTTCCGTATGCATTCTCGCTTGTCGGGAAATCCGCCGAGAAGGTATATCCTCCCACGACCATTTCATTATTTTTAACGTCGATACAGAAACTCCTCCCCAGGCTCTCATCGGCGTTACCTCCCAGGAAAGTCGATGCCAGCAGCCGTGAGAGGTCAGGATCGAACTTGGCTAGGAATACATCACGCCTGCCTCCGTTGTATTCTTCTTGAAAAACTCCTGATGTCGTCGGGAAATCTTCCGAAGCGGTGTTGCCTGCAATGTAAAGATTCCCTTCGTCATCCAGAAGCAGTTCAGGGCTGCGCCAGTCATTTTCCGCACCGCTGCCCCCCAGTAATGTCGAAGACACAAGGGTTTTGAGGTCCTTATCCATCTTTAGGATAAAAGCATCACCATCTCCACCGTTATAATCTTTGTCATATCCCAGTTCTGTTGTCGGAAAATCTTCCGAAGATGTATACCCTGCAACATAAACGAAGCCCTGAGGATCGAACAACAAGGTGTAGGCACATTCTCCTTCCTTGCCGCCGATGAGTGTAGCGGCAAGAAGCGTTTTGAGGTCGTTGTCGAACTTGGCTATGAACACATCGCTTTTGCCCTTTGGTTCTCTGTTGTATGTCCCTTCTGTTGTTGGGAAATTGAGGGAGTGGGTGTTCCCGGCCACATAAATGTTTCCGTCATTATCGACTGCGATCGCTTCGCAGAACTCGTGCCCTTTCCCTCCAAGGTAAGTAGACGCAAACTCGGAGATCCCCTGTTTAGTTTCTTTACACATCGAAACAAACAGAATGAGGATAATAAGTATAGTTTTGGCAGCGTTTCTCATGATAATTATCCTTAACCGTAGATTTCTCCCTTTAGTGCAGCAAATAATATACCATCATTGTTTTATGGGAATACCGACCGCATACGCAACAATATCCGTTCATTCTCGAACACTCAATGTTCGCATATGAGCAGTAGTCGGAAACGATTATGGCAGGCGCTCTTGTACGATCCTAATGATTCGATTAAGATTAAAGTACATAAAAGTAAAGGTTTTAGTAATCATAGCGTAATGAGTCTACCTGATCGAGGGATTCCAGCCATGTTTGCATAAGTTCTATATATCCCGGCGCATAAATGAAACGAGACCTTTCCCTCCGTTCTTTCATACAACCGGTTTTAGCGATGTAAATAATGTGGTCAGCTTCTGGGAAAAGTTCGACTCGATAAAACCGATTTCCTGCTTTCTTGAGAGCTTTTTCATAAGCCTCAGCACCTTGAAAGGGATCTATTTGTGTGTCATTTTCCCCAAATATGGCCAGAACTGGGATGGTGATTTTTTCGACAAGCGTGATCGGATTGAAAAATGTTGGATTTGATGAAGGGAGTGGAGAAAATTCATCTTCGGATTTAATTCCTCCCCATTTTATGGACCGAATAAAGGGATTTTTATCCAGATACTCTGCAGCCTCCAGGTATTCTTTGTAGGTTTTGGCTCGTGTCCTTTGGAGAAAATATGTGTGCGCTTTTTTTGCTTCTTCCTCATTGTATCCTTCACACAAGATCTGTTTTTCGACAAGATAAGCCGATTGCTCAAGACTATTCATCGCCGGACAAGATATCGCTATCATGAAGGCTATATCTTTTGTCGCTGCTATGGCCTTGGGCATCACATATCCTGCCTGACTGATTCCCCTGAGACCGATCTGCTCGGGATTTATAGCCGGGTGTCTCTTAAGAACCTTAACGGCATCCACAAGAATGGAAGCCCGTTCCTCAAACAGCTTTCCTCTTGTAAATGTTCCCGTCGATTCACCATATCCCGGCTTGTCATAAAAAAAGCAGGCAAATCCAATGTCGAGAAAAGATCTCATGATTCGATTTGGCCTTCCGGAAGGGCTGCGTCTAGTCGGCCCATCTCCATGGACAAATATTATCACTGGTTGCCGTTTATTTGGATTTGGGATATGGAGGTCGCCTACGATTTTAAAATGGACAGAATCGAACCGTATGACTTCTCTGTCATAGATATTCTCTTCTCCCTGCCCACCGATTAGAAAAAGTCCACTCAGAAAAATAGTCCAGATGATTCTTTTCATTGCCGTTCTCCCATACTCCAACTGTAATGAGCAAAAAGTATGCCAATATTATTTATCTGGGATTAGGGAATGACGAGGAACACCATCTGTCCATTCTCGCACTATTTATGTACGTGAATGGACAGATTCGGGCAAAAATATTCGTCACATTCATTCGATTTTTTTTCGGACTTCTAATATCATGGAGTGCTGTAAACAATGATCAGGAAAATTACAAGCCTCTACCGCCAGGCCTATCAAGGTCTCCCAAGCCAGGCTTGGATTCTGTTTTCGGTATTGCTTATCAATGCTGCAGGGATGATGGTGCTCTTTTTCCTCAGTCTGTACCTGACAAAGCAGTTGGGTTTCACGGTGACCCAGGCAGGACGGTCGATCAGCATCTTCGGGATAGGATCACTGGCCGGCGCATTTCTTGGCGGCTGGCTTTCTGACAAAATCGGTTCCACCAATGTCCAGAAGCTCAGCCTCCTGCTTAGCGGCATTCTCTACATCTGGCTTGGGCAGCTTCGTTCTCTCTGGAGCATCGGTTTGACGATTTTTGTCCTGGCTGCCGCTTCCGGGCTGCTTTATCCGGCGAACAGCACTTCCATGGCCAGGATCTGCCCACCCGAAATCACCACCAAGGGATTTGCCCTGAACCGCCTGGCCAATAACATCGGTGCCACGATAGGACCGGCGGTTGGTGGTTTCCTGGCGCTCCGCAATTATGGCCTCTTGTTCTGGGTTGACGGATTGACATGTCTGGCAGCGGTCATCCTGTTTACGTTGATCTGGAAAAGACCCGAACAACACCTTCGAACCAAGACAAAAGATAAAATCGGAAGCAGCCGTTCACCCTGGCGTGATACTCCATTTCTCTTGCTATTGCCCATGGTGGTCATCTGGGGATGCGTGTTCATCCAGCTCTTCGCCACTTTTCCTCTTTATATGCGTGAGGTCTATGGACTGGCCGAAAACCGCATAGGTCAACTGATAATGATCAATACCCTTTTGATTGTGGGTTTAGAGATGCTCCTTATCCATTGGATAGGAAAGCGGTCCTTGACTTGCTTTATCGCTGTTTCTTTTTTTCTCACCGGGCTGGGCTTTGCATTGATGCCCTTTGGAAGGGGTTTCCTGTACGCTGCCCTGACTGTTGCGGTCTGGACTTTCGGGGAAATGCTGAGTATGCCGCTCTTAGGTTCTTTGATCGCTTCCCGTGCCGGTCCGAAAAGCATGGGCCGTTACATGGGGCTGTTCAGCTTTGCCTTTTCCCTCTCGATGATTGTGGGACCTGTACTCGGCACTTCGGTCTACGGGAGATTCGGGCCCACTACACTCTGGCTTGGATGTGGTGTAACCGGGTGCTTCCTGTATGTCGCCTTTTCTTTGCTCAGCCGGAACTTGGCTGCCGAGGAAAAAAAGGAATGAGTTGTGGTTATTATTTTATTGCATTTCCGATGGTATCGCGGTGCATCAGGATCAATGTCCGCATGTACGGACCGATCTTGTCGCTGCCCTCAAATCCGGCCTCGATCGCAGCTGCTTCGCGTTTTTCTCTGGGTATATCAGAGCTGGCGGCCCATTCTTTCATATCCTTGTAGCATCCCAATGTGAAAAGATCCCATGCAGCCCCTTGATCGCGAGTGAAAATCAGGTTCTGAGGCCTGCCAATACCATAAAGATAAGCATTTTCCATTTCCCTTTGTTTGAAAAGCTCTGTGTGCTTTCCTGGAAGCGCGATAAAAATCTCGCAGTGATAAAAAGAGGTATCCTCGAAGACATTTTCCACGATTTCAAGCGGCGGACCCATCACGAAAATATCCTCATACCATGACACATCTTCCTGGAATCTCTTTTTGAATTCCAGTTGAGATATGGAAGAACTATCTTGGGCCTGAGCGCGGCGCTTTATCCTTTCTTTGGAGTAATACTCTGTATAGCTTTTCATGGGATAAAGCATCATCAGGTCCCATTGATCTCCTTGTGTGTGACGCCACCAGAACGGGCGTTTGTCGCCCGAGGCATCATAAACCGACATTTGGTCCTTCAAAAGGTCGATCAAATCGAGAAGCTTTCCAGGAGCTGCCCTTATGAATGTGGTCTTATAAAGGTAGGTTTGTTCTGAAGATAGCGGTTTTTTTGCGTCAGAAGCGGTTTCAGACGGAAATAGCCACGCTACAAAACAAAGCAGTAACATGAATTTTCCGATCCAATGATATTTCACTTGGCCTCCTTTCCTATACTCAAATTCATTTGTCTAACATATATACCGCAGCAATCCTCGAATGACAAGGAGAAACATTTCTGGATTTATTGAGTACATTAATATAGAAATATATCTTGACCTAAAAGAAATAAAAGGAGGTTTATTATGCGTATGTCTGCTCTTAAAACTATTCTGCTTATCCTCGTTTTATCCATCTGTATCAGTCCATCTTTCGGTTTTGTCCCACAGGATGACAGATACACAGATGAGATAGAAATGATAGAGGATTTTGTCCAAAAAGAGTTAGAAAGATTAAAACTCCCTTCTCTCAGCATCGCTTTTTACAAGGATGATTTCTTCTGGAAAAAGAGTTTTGGATACGCAGACCTGGAAAATAAAATCCCTGCTAATCCGGACACGCGTTATCGACTCGCCTCCATTTCCAAACCTATTACAGCGGTTGGCATTCTTAGGCTCATGCAGGAGGGAAAACTCAACCTGAATGATGAGGTACAGAAATATGTTCCCTATTTTCCGAGGAAGCGATGGCCTGTCACGATCCGGCATCTCCTGGGCCATTTGAGCGGTATCAGCCATTACCGCAACTATGATGAAGAAGGGCATTTCACTAAACATTTCACGACGAAAGAGTCGATCGGGGTATTCAAAGATTGGAATCTCGAATCGGAACCTGGCACCAAATACAATTACACAACATATGGATTCAATCTCCTGGGGGCCGTTATTGAGGGAGCTTCAGGCAAACCCTATGCTGAATACATGAGAGAAAATATATGGAAGCCAATAGGGATGAACAACACGACGATGGATATAGCTAGTGACCTTATCAAGAACAGAGCTAGTGGATACCAGAGAATAGATGGGGAAGTGAAGAACTGTGAATTCGTAGACATCAGCAGCAGATTTGCTGGAGGTGGAATAAGATCGACGGCAGTCGATTTGATCAACTTGTCCAAGGGCTTAGACCAGGATAAGGTTCTTTCGAGGGAAAACCAGATGTTGATGTACACGAGCATGGTGACAAGGAAAAGTCGTGTGACCGAATACGGAATGGGATGGGGTGTTGATTTCATTCAAGGATTCTGGAATGTCAGCCATGGAGGCGGCCAACAGGGAACTTCGACCCATCTGCTGAGATTTCCCGGAGAGAAATTCGCTGTAGCCGTGATGTGTAACGAACAGGGCCAAAACACATCCAGGTATGCTTACCTTATCAGTGCCCTGATCCTTGGAGCCTACCCTTATCGCATGGAAACTCCATCCCAAGATAATCTCTGGAGGCTTCGGCTGACTTTTCTTGTCGGATCTGGATATCACAGCAAGTTCGGTACAACTTTTGCCGCTGATGCTGAAGATCTAAAAGAAAGTTTTGCCTATTTCAATAAGCTGGATCCCAAAGCAAAGAATATCAGGCAGCAGATAAATGATGGAGCGAATTTATTCACGGGCGCTCCTTTGATTAAAATAGGTACATATATGGCGGAGAAGATAAAAGAGCGTCACGGTGAGAGTAAACTGGATGAATTGCGTAGAAATGGCTCCATCCCCTACTTTAAAACATATATCGACCTTTACAAAAGGGATGATTCAATACCCAGGGAATACAAATTCACTGAAGATTTCGAAAGGATGGTAGAAGAATGGCACCGTTCGTATCAAAAGACTTGGACAGAGGAAACACGGAAGTATTTTCATATACCGATTGTGGATTTTGGGAAATATATCGATCCAATCAAGGATAAATTCAAAGGCGAAACAGTCTATCCGCGGTTGAACACCCACTTTAATGCCTACGCGTATTATCTGAAAGAAGAAAAGAAACTGGATGAAGGGCTCTCAGTACTTTTGGATGCAGTGGAATTATTTCCCAGTGATGCTAATCTTTTCGATTCTGTGGGGGAATTTTATCTTGCTAAAGAAAATAAAACAAAGGCAATCGAGAATTACAAAAAAGCTCTGGAGGTCAATCCGAATTTGAGGTCGTCAATCCAGGCGCTTGCAAAGTTAGAGGGACACCGCTCGCTTGATTATCTAATCAAACACACTCGAGTGAAATCCAAGAAGTAGTCTTCTTGGGAATTATATTTTTATTGCAGTCCTCGTTTCTTAAGCAAAGGCTCGATCCTTGCTTCTCTTCCACGGAAATTTATGTACATGGACTTGTAGTCTGCTGTTCCGTTTACTGCTAATATGTTCTTTCTGAAGGCGTTAGCTGTTTTTTGGTCGAATAGGCTTGTCTCTTTGAACGCCTCGAAAGCATCACAGTCCAGAACTTCAGACCATATATAGCTGTAATAGCCTGCGGCATATCCTCCGATGATGTGATTGAAATATGTGCTCCGATATCGGGAGACGATCTCAGGGATCAGTCCGATCTCATCGAAATAGTCTTTCTCGAATTGGTTGATATCCAGGTCCTGTGGTTCGGTGAGAGTGTGGTATTTCATATCTAACAGAGAAGCAGCCAGGTATTCAACTGTGATGAATCCTTGGTTGAACCAGCCGCTCTTTACGATCTTATCGATAAGTTCGTCTGGAATGGGTTCACCTGTCTTGTAATGCTTGGCATAGTGTTTAAGGACTGTCGGTTCCATGGACCAATGTTCCATGATCTGAGATGGAAGTTCGGAAAAATCCGAGGATCGGAAAGTCGTTCCATAAGTTACATTGGACAGCAGGTTATCCAATCCGTGACCGAATTCATGAAAAAGTGTTTCCACCTCAGTAAGAGTGATCATGGCCGGGTCGTCTCCGATGGGTTTGGAAAAATTACAGACCAGATTCACCACAGGATCGATCTCTTGCCCATACTTCCGGCTTTGGCTTCGATAAGTGCCACACCAGGCTCCTCCACGTTTGCTTGCCCTGGGATGAAAATCCATATAAAGGACACCACAATGGGATCCGTCTGCTTCCTTGACCTTGAAGACCTGAGCATCCGGATGCGACAGAGGCATTCCCTCCAGTTCCTCAAAAGTCAGCCCATAGAGTTGATTGGCCACCCAGAATGCCCCATCCCGTACATTATTCAACACAAAATAGGGCCGCAATTCTGTGTCGTCCAATTGGTATTTTTCCTTTCGCAGCTTTTCTGCGTAATACCACCAATCCCAGGATGCCAGTTTAAAGTCCCCTCCTTCCCTATCTATTATGGCCTGCATTTCTTGCCTTTCTTTTTTGGCAACAGGGAGAGAAGCATCCCACAGCCGATTCAGTAGTGCATAAACGTTTTGTGCGTTCCCTGACATTCGGTTTTCCAGGATATAATCAGCATAGGTTTTATAACCGAGGAGATTGGCGCGTTCGACACGAAGCTTCATGAGATCGGAGAGGATTTTTTTGTTGTCGTGTTCGTTGTCATTATCCCCTCTTTTTGTGTAAGCCTTGTACAGCTTTTCTCTTAAATCACGCTTTTCTGAATACTGCAAAAAAGGGATCATACTGGGTTTATGGGTTGTGAACACCCATTTGTCCTCTAATCCTGCTTCCTTGGCCGCTTCAGCAGCCCCGGCTATAGATGATTCCGGCAAACCAGCTAGATCTTTTTCATCTTCGATTACCATTTTGAAATCGTTGGTTTCGGCCAAGACGTTTTGACCGAACTGGACGCCCAAAGTCGACATCTTTTGATTGATTTCTTTGAGTTTAGCCTGGTCTTCATCATTCAGGTTGGCTCCGCTGCGGACATACCTTTTGTACAGATTTTCGAGCAGATACATCTGTTCATCGGTCAGGTTCAGTTCGTTCCGCTGTTCGTGTACGGCCTTGATCCGCTCGAACAGTTTTTTGTTCAGGTTGATCTCATCACGATGGGCCGCTAGTCGGGGGGCCATTTCTTTCTGGATCGCTTTGATCTCATCATTGGTATTAGCACCGCTCAATCCGCCGAATACTCTGGACACATCGGAAAGCAGCTTATTCGATCTGTCCAAAGCCACGATTGTGTTGTCAAAAGTCGGGGATTCAGGGTTGTTGATGATTTTTTCAATTTCTGCTTTTTGCAGTTCCATCCCTTTTTCATAAGCCGGGATAAAGTGCTCAGGTTTGATAATGTCAAATGGCGGTACTTTGAACGGCGTGTCATATTCTGCGAAAAATGGATTGTCTGTGGTTGGTGCCTCTGCCGGAGTTTCCTCTGTTTTGGAACAAGCGGCAAATAGCAATCCGACCGCCACTACCACCAAAATAAGGTTTTTTTTCATTGTTCTGCCTCCTTTATCAGAACAAAAACAATATCAAAACAGAATTTGGAGGTCAAACAAAAGGGGAAAATTTATTTCTGTTCAGATGCGTACATAAATTGATCGAGAATGGACATAAGAAGTTTAATAAATGTTGAACAACCTCAAGAGAGCTAATTGGCATATTTTTTGCCATAATGAATTTGATTAAACTTCTTCATAAAGGAGAAAAAGTCATGGACAGAAATTGGAAAGGGCTGTATCTTTATTTATTTCTCATTGCCGTTATCTTACTGCCTAGTCTGGTGTTAGCCCAGAATGACGAAATAGAGCCAGTTACAGTTGGGCACCCAATGCCAGATTTTACACTTCCCACCTATCAAGGTAAGGATATTACGATCAGCCAGTTAAAGGGAAAGAACATCTTGGTGATATTTCCAAGAGGCAAATTTCAGCCTGATGTTTGGTGCCGCATGTGTGCATATCAATATGCAGATCTTGTCGATATCGAAAAAGAAAAGCAAATCAGGAAAAAACACAATCTGGAAATTCTTTTCGTTCTTCCTTATAGCAAGGAGATGGTTGAGGACTGGGTAGATAAATTCCCCAAAAAGTTTGCTGAAATTGAAGCGTGGAAAAATCCTCCAAATGCTGACAAGGTAACGGGCGGCAGAAAGGAGTGGATGGAAGAAACAAGGCGTGTCTTTCCCAAGAAATTTGAAGGAAAAATTCAAATGCTTTTTCCTATTCTCATAGATGATGGAGCCAAAGTATCAAAAGGTCTCAGATTATTTACGCCCAATTGGAATAATGGGAGGGGACCAATGAATATACCGGCACTCTATATTATCGATAAAAATGGAATTCTTCGGTTCAAATATATCAGTCAAGTAACTTTTGATAGGCCCGGATTTGATTATCTTTCAAAGGTTATCCCTTGTGTGGAGTATTGGGGAAGAAGCAACTAGGATCCGAATAACATCGAACTATCGTCCATTCTTCTCTAGAATCCTCTCGATTTCATCCATGACTCGGCTCATCATCTCCATCGTTTTTACGAAAGGTTCCGGTGATGTTAAATCCACTCCAGCTTTTTTCAGCAGGTTAATTGGATAATCCGATCCGCCGGCAGAAAGAAAATCCAGGTATTTTCGAACGGCACCTTTCTCCCCTACAAGGACTTTTTCTGCAAGGGTTGTGGTAACAATTTGGGATGTGGCGTACACATAGACACGGTAGGTATTGATGAATAATAGCCTTTCAAAAATCCACCTGATATCGAAATAATCAGGGACATGACAAATGCCCTGATCGTGCCCGTAATATTTTCTGAGGGTTTCAGGATAAATCGTGGAGATTCTATCCCCGGTCAAGGCATTTCCTTTTTCCACTTCCTGATGAATCCTCCATTCGAATTCAGAAACCTGTGCCCGATCAAACAGAGTCCTATCGATGCTGTTCATTAAAAGATATAGCCTGGTTTCATCGTCTTTGGTATTTTTCAACACTTCGTTTATCAGGAGCTTTTCGTTGAAGATGGCAGCCACCTCGGCTATAAAGGAGGCATAATTCGATGTGGGAAAAGGCTGGGATCTGTCAGTCAAATATCTGTGAAGCACATGGCCTAATTCGTGTGCTAGAGTGGACACATCCTGATACTTACCGGAATAGTTCGTCAGGACATATGGATGCTCGGCATATGCACCGGGATCAGTGTAACCATTGGACCTTTTGCCAGGAGTGGGATAAAAATCGATCCAGCGGCTTTCGAAGACCTTTTTTACGATAGATGTGTAGGCCTTCCCTAGGGGTTTAAGGGAATCGAGAATCAGGTCCTTCGCTTCCTCTATGTCATAGTTCAGGTCGAAATTTCTGAATGTCGGAACAGAAAGATTGGTGTACTCCAGCTCATCCGCTCCCAGCAGGCGTTTTCTGATTTTCAGGTAACGGTGAAACTTGTCCAGGTTCTTATTCGCGTTGTCGATAAAACTGTAAAACACAGCCACAGGAATATTATTGGGTTCCAGTGTCATTTCAAGACAGTCGGTGTATCCTCTCACCCGGGTGTTAAAAAGATCTGCATTGACTTTAGCATTCATCAAGGAACCGAATGTGCTCTGCCATTTATGCAGAGCATTGTAGTATGTCCTGTTTATAAGCTCTCGGTCCTCCTTGTGAGCCGTGCTTCGATGCCGCCCAAAGTCCGGTTGATTCAGTTCGATGGTTTCGCCTGTACTGAGGGTGACATCCATCTTGGCCAGATCCACATTGATAAGCGTACTGTAAATCGAGGATGGGGATTGTAACATCCCTCCTGCCTCGGCAATCACTTTCTCTTCACTATCGGATAAGATGTGCTTTTTTCGTCGCATAAGATCATTCAGATAGAATGTGTAAGGTTGGAGCCCTGGTTCTTCTTCCATAAATTTATGGATAGTCCTGTTATTCAAAGCCAGTATTTCCGGTTGTATAAAGGCGGCATGGGCATTGTATTTTGTGTTTAATTGGTTTGTCTTTTGGTCCATGGCCTGGTATTTGGATTCACGCAAGTCTTGTCGGTTTTTGTTCCAGGAATAGCTGCTCAAGCGTCTCATTTCTTTAAGGATTTCCGTGGAAAACTCCAAGCAATCAAGCAAGTTTGAAGAGGATTGTGCTAATCTTCCCTTGAACCGATCAAACTCTTCAATCTTTTCGCTCACTTTATCCTTGGCTTCCTGCCAGGCTTGATCTGAGACATAAAGATGGGTCAAATCCCATTTGTATTTATCCGGAATCTCAGAACGGTCCCGGTTTTGCGACAATATTTCAGGGTGAGCTAAAAAAAGCATGGATAGAATAACTAGAATACAACAAGCAGTTTTTTGCATGATTACCTCTCACCGTACGATACGTTTGGGTGGAAGAAAAAGTTCTGAAGAGTATTTCTAATTCGATAGAAACGTCAATCCCAGCCGAGGGAGGACACGATCAGTTCTTGGAATCCGCTTTCCTTTTCATGCAGAGCGTACAACCGATCGTGTTTGAAACGCTTGGAGAGAGATTTAGTCAGGGTTGTCCGACTGATGTAGGCTCCATCCGGATTGAAGATATCCACAACCACCGCATCTGGATCTTCTCCCTTATCGTAGGTTTCCACGAAGATCCCCCCTTGAGAATCCACATGAAAATCCTTGATGGGCGGATAGAAGTCAGGGAAGTAACCTTGCATTTTGTGGACACGGGACATGGGATGTTTTTTGAACCATTCCCAACGTTTGGCTTTGAATTCTTCATCGATCCTGATTTTCTCGTATTGTTTGTGGATCCGTCTCTGTGGGGTGCCGGAATAATCGTAGATATTGATCTCAAACTGGGGATTCTGTTGGCTGTAGACATAGATGTTGCATTGGCCGACTTGGTACAGCAGCTTTTCGTGGAGCAGGTTATGTCGTGGGCTCCTCATGGGGTTTTCATCCTCAAGTTGATCCGGGATCGCTTGGATTTTCCCAGATTTTGCATCTTGGACTAGCAGTCGATACACGGGATTGGCTTCTTCAAAGTCCAATGGTGCGGCCATCTGGATGTTTTTCCCATCATCCAGATAATACACCTGATTGTATCCCCACAAATCACCCTGGACCTTTAGCTCGTCTTCTTTCAGGAATTCCCCGTCCTGGTCAAAAAGGATGAATCTGTATTTGCCAGAATCGAACAGCCAAAATTCATCCGAATCGGACACTGCGCAGCGTCCGGGATTGCTGAACTCACCCGGTCCTTGGCCTTTCCGGCTGAATTTGAAGAGAAAATTCCCTTTGGGATCGAACTTGAAAATGGCTGCATTGCAAAGGCAAAAAATATTGCCTGAGGAATCCACATCATATCCCAAAATCTCGCTGACGCCTTTTTTTGCTAGATCTTCCCTTTCGAAATCGATGGAAAACTCTCGTTCGACAGATAGCTTTACTGATGAGTTCTTCAACCGGTAAGGTTCGATATGGTTCAGAACGACTTCCACACCGTTTTCCATCACCGTGTCGACCTGGGTAGGTTTTTCTGAACTGCAGGCGATCATAGCAAGGACTAGACACATGCACCATAATCCTCTCATCGCAGCGTCCTTGATCATTTTATGGAAAAAATATCTAAAGGTTCAAATTTGCATGATTCCATAATGTATATACGCATTATAACTCATATTTTTTACTATTAGGTGCAAAAAATATGCCTGATTCTACTTTTAAAATGCGATTCTAATTCTGAGAGCTAACGTTGACTATATGCTCCGGCAGCGGGATAATATGTCTATCAGAGGAGGTCTGATCCATGGAAATTATTGACTTTACAGAAGAATACCAAGATCCATTTTTTTGCTGCCTTGAAGATTGGGCAGAAGAAATGAAGGACGCTGGGAACCACAAGGAATTGTGGTGTGACAAGATGAAAGATAAGGGACTGCGAGTGAAATTGGCGTTAGAAGAGGACAAAGTCTGTGGCATGATTCAGTATGTTCCTGTTGAACATTCAATTATCGATGGAAAAGATCTCTATTTTATCCTCTGCATTTGGGTTCATGGTTACAAAAAAGGAATCGGAAATTACCAGAAAAAAGGAATTGGCAAAGCCTTACTACAGGAGGCTGAGAAGGATGTAAAATCGATGGCTGCGAAAGGTATAGCAGCATGGGGAATAAAATGGCCATTCTGGATGAAAGCCTCCTGGTTTAAGAAGCAAGGTTACACCAAAATCGATAAGGATGGGATGTCGATTCTTTTATGGAAACCTTTCACTGACGATGCCATTCCACCAAAATGGATAAAAGGAAAAAAGAAACCAGAAAAAATCGCGAACAAAGTTGCGATCACTTCTTTTATAAATGGCTGGTGCCCTGGACAGAATATGGTATTCGAAAGAGCGAAGCGAGCCGCATCTGAGTTTGGTGATCAAGTCGAATTTCATGAGATTCACACGTTTGATAAAGATGTGTTTCAGGAATGGGGTATTTCTGACGCCTTGTTCATCGATGGCAAACAAATCAGAACTGGGCCACCTCCTTCCTATGAAAAAATTAGAAAAAAAATATCTAAAAGAGTTAAAAAGCTGGGTAAATAGGTGCGACCGGTTGACATCAAGGACTCTGGGATTTAATGAAACATATAGAGAGGAAGATTAAATATTGTTGATTGGGTATTATTATTTTCTGTTCGAACACGAACACTCAGTGTTGAATAATGATACACATTGTGTGATATGCGATTGAATATCCCGTGGGGCGAATCTTGGCACGCATTATGCAGTCCAATTGGGGGTATGGAAGGAATTTATTGAGGAGGAAAATGAATGTCTGAAAAAATCCCAAACAACGGATTGACACGTAGGCGATTTTTTTCAATGGTTGCACCTATTTGTTCTATTGCCTGTCTTGATGGAGATAGTGTCTGGGCATGGGAAGATATACACAAGTTTGACAAGGAATATACGCGTAAGATGACCTATAAGGATTATTGGGCTGCACGTTTCAGGGAATTTATTTACCTGGCTAAAGCATTGGAAAAAGAAATGGATAAAGATAAGCTCATAGAGTTTCTCAAAAAAACCACAACAGAAAAATGGATAAAGAGAGGACAGGAACACGCCAATAATTCCCCTGACAATAGCTTTAAAACATATGTCAGCACATTCCGGCCCCCAAGATATCAAGCACAGCTGACGCATGAAGTTGTTGTGGATACGGATACAGCGTTCGAATTGAAAGTGAAGGAATGCTTAACATCATGGGCATTCCGTCAGGCAGATGCTGCAGATATCGGCTATGCATACATTTGTTTTGGTGACTATGCGTGGGCAGAGAGCTTCAATCCCAAAATAAAAATGGTCAGGGATAAAACTCTTATGCAGGGGCACGATTACTGCAATCACCGGTATATATTGACCACGTGATTGTATAGTCAAAACTAAAAATAAAAGTTGTAAACCTTTTCTGGAGTGAAACGTCTTTATTAGATGAGAGATGCAACAGGAGGAGAATACTATGAAAAAGACTATCGCAATAATCTTAGTTTCTATGCTTCTTTCCGTTTCAGCTTTCGCGCAATCCCGTGTCGATGCCAAAGACATCCTGAAAAGCATCGATGAAGGGAAGGCCGTCAACATCAAAGGCGCAGAAATTATCGGTGATTTGAATCTGACATCTATCCAGGACATGGAGCCTGATAAAAACAACAAACGCTCCCGGAACAGCACAAAACTCTTCCGGTACCATGTCCGAAGTCCATTGAGTTTGATTGACTGCACGTTTAAAGGCGATGTCATCGCTTACTATCATGACGATAAAAAAAACGAGACACATATCGCCATTTTTCATGATGAAACTAGCTTCCAGGGGTGCGAATTCCAGGGAATATCTGCATTTAAGTATTCTAAATTTCATGAGGGAGCGGATTTTGCGAAAACGACTTACCATAAAGAAGCACTGTTCAAGTATACCGAATTTTCAACAGAGATCGGTTTTGAAGGTTCCACATTCCTCAACGATGCGAACTTCAAATACACGAAGTTTCCGGAAAAAGTCGATTTTAGCGATGTGAAATTCCACGATCTGGCGAATTTCAAGTACACGAAGTTCCCTCGAGGCGTGAGCTTCAACAACTCTGCTTTCCAGGGCAATGCAGATTTCAAATACACTAAATTTTATGAACCTTTCGATTTTGAAGGCACAGAGTTTGAAGATTCTGTCGACTTCAAATACACAAAGCTGGAAGGAGAATCCTTCACAAAGTACCTGCTTAAGAAAAAAAATAGATAATATCCATAAAATAAGTTAAGTTCCCCGACAACACGACGCATTATTTCCTTCCGATTTCGGCTTCTTTTTATATCTCCCTGACTTTTGAGTTAGCGTTGACAGTGTGTTCTGGCAGCGACATAATGTTTTCGTCAGTTATTCATAGGAGATAAGGGATGGATGTTCAACCTGAAGATTATATAAGAATTGTCGCACCGAAGAATCCGTGTGGCCTACATAGATGCGGCCAGAAAACGCCCCGAAGAATTTAAAAAACATTGGCAAATTTCCTTAAAGTGACGAAACAAAATAAACAAATTGGATTTGGCGGGATAGAAAAGTATTATTAGGGATTTAATCCCGCCCCACCCATATTCTCTTTTTAAAATTTCTTTTTTCCTTATTTTTTCTGAAAATCAGAAACATTTTTGAATTTTCTAGGTATATACATTTAGAGAGTCAGAATAAATGGAGGCCAAACATGGAATTGCTGACAAAACTTGAGGAATTGGTCCTGATCGCAGTCTTAAGACTCAAAGATAAAGCTTATGGTATTTCTGTCTATAAACATATTGTCGACCTGACAGGGAATGAAGTATCCGTCAGCAGCGTCTATTTCCCTCTGGAACGATTAGTCAGGAAGGGGTATCTTCAGACATCCATGGGAGAACCGACTTCCAGGCGCGGCGGAATGAGCAAGAGATTCTACAAGCTAACTAAGTCTGGAATCGAAGCCCTCCAGGAGAACCGGTCTCTGCATGAGACAGCTTGGAACGGTGTTTCTGATATTTTGAAATCATCCGAAGAGGTCTAAAGATGAGCAAGCCGCCAAAATTGGCAAAGTTCCTGCTAAAAATCCTGTCATCTAATGAAAAAGATTATGCCTTTCTGGGGGATATACAGGAACTTTTTCATGATCGCGCTGAATATCAAGGGCTCTGGCGATCGAAACGCTGGTACTGGTGGGAGATCATTAAATCCATCCCCAAATTTTTTAAAGAATCTATCCGTTGGAGACTAACAATGTTTGAAAATTATTTAAAGATCACGCTTAGAAATATTAAAGGACACAAAGGTTATTCATTTATCAATCTTGCCGGCCTGGCCGTAGGCATTGCCTGCACTATTTTTATTATCCTATGGGTACAGGATGAGTTGAGTTTTGACAGATTTCATGGAAACGCAGGCAGCATATATAGAGTTGTCTTCTCTACATCTGATGACGGATCCCCGACAAATGCGAACGGTTCCTTCGGCGTGGGGCCTGCCCTGAAAAGGGATTTTCCTGAAGTGAAGGAAATTGTGCGCATCCGCAAGATGGGACAAGGAGTCAAACGGTATATCGGATATAAAGACAAAAAATATTATGAAACCAGGTTCTTTTTCTCAGAACCAACGATTTTTTCGGTGTTTGATTTTCCTTTAGACAAGGGCGATCCTACCGTAGCACTGGATGAGCCCAACTCCATCGTTTTGACAGAAGAAATGGCAAAAAAATATTTCGGGAACGAAGATCCAATGGGTAAGACTATCGAAGCCGATCCTTATAACGACGGCGAGATTATGCTCTTCCGCATAACAGGGATTGCCAAGAATGTTCCTTCTAATTCGCACTTCCGTTTTGACTTTCTTGCGTCTTACAGGAGTATGAAAGAAGACACGGATGAATTTTCCGGGTTCTACCAACACTTCACCTATGCCCTTCTTCAAGGCGACAAAACTTCTGCCGAATCCTTGAATGGAAAATTGATGGATTTTCTCCATAGAAACTGGAGAGAAAATCCTTGGTACACCATCAGCCTCCAGCCACTACTCGACATCCGCCTCCACTCCAGGTTGAAATCGGAAATCGAACCAACCGGGAATATTCTGTATGTCTATATTTTTATGGCTATTGCTGTATTTGTGCTGATCATCGCATGCATCAATTTCATGAACCTGACATCAGCCCGCGCTATCAAAAGGGCCAAAGAAGTCGGCATTCGAAAAGTTGTGGGAGCTCGGAAAAATCAATTGGTACGCCAATTCTTGGGGGAATCTCTTTTACTTAGTCTATTCTCGGCGTCGGCTGCGGTTCTCATCGTCATCATAGCTCTCCCTATGTTCAATAAACTCACAGACAAAGGCATTACTTTTGTATCCCTTACGAATCCTTCGTTTTTCTTCAACACTGTAGCCATCGCTCTTGTTGTCGGATTCATCGCTGGCATCTACCCAGCCTTCTTCTTGTCCGCTTTCAAACCGATACATACCCTAAAATCCAGAATGGGATATTCCTTTTCCGGAGCCGCATTACGCAAAGGGCTTGTGATCTTTCAGTTCGCCCTTTCCATAGGGATCATCTTTGCCACATTGATCGTCCATAAGCAGATGAATTACATACGATCGAGAGACCTCGGATATGACAGAGAACAGATCATGGTCATTCCTCTAAGCAAGGACCTGCGACAAATTTATGAGGGCTTTCGGAACGAATTACTGAAAGATCCTGGGATTGAAAATACCACAACATCTTCCTTAGTCCCAACCAGAGGGAGTGCCCATCTTTCCTTCCGGTTCGAAGGCAACGAAGAACTCCTCAGCCAGGCCATATATCTTGTCGACAAAGAGTTTATCCAAACATACGGACTTAAACTTTTGGCTGGAAAAAACATCCAACTCCCTGCTTCACAAGATCAAAATATGGAATTTTTGGTTAGTGAGCTGACAACCCAGGAAGCCGGTTATTCATCCCCTCAGGAGGCCATCGGAAAAAGCCTGGATCTTGAAGGAGACAAAGGGCATATTGTCGGTGTCGTCAATGATATAAACATCTATTCTCTTCATCGACAACCATACTCCATCAGTTACATGATTACATCGATCAATAATCATAACTACCTCTCCGTCCGTATACTTCCCCAGAACATTTCCAGGACAATCGAATATATCCAGGAAACATGGAAGAAAATGGTCCCCTACTATCCTTTGGACTATTTCTTCCTCGATGAGAGCTTTGAACAGATGCATGTCGCCGATAAAAAAATGAGCGAGATCTTCACAGTTTTTTCCATCTTGGCCATTTTTGTAGCCTGTATGGGGCTTTTTGGATTGGCCGCCTTCACGGCCGATCAAAAAACCAAGGAAATAGGAGTACGGAAGATTCTGGGCGCTTCGGCGTCGAATATCTACGTGCTCCTATCGCGCGAATTTCTCAAATGGGTGACGTTGGCCAATATTATAGCCTGGCCTGTGGCCTATTATGCCATGCACAAGTGGCTTCAGAATTTTGTCTTCAGGGTCAATATCGGAGGGGAGATTTTTATCTTATCGGGAGTTGTGGCATTGGTCATTTCGATGCTGACAGTCTCATTCCAATCCATTAAAGCCGCAGTAGCCAATCCGATCGATTCCCTGCGGTACGAATAGAAAGCTATCTATCCTTCTTGCTTTTCTTTCGGATCAAACCTCCAAGCGGAAAACACGGTGCGATCGGAAACGCTGTTGCCAGGTTGGCCCACCAGGAAAGCTCATTATGTGGCCAAAAAAGCGACAGCACTCCCATGATTGCAACAACACCCGCAAGGATCCCTGTGTGGACCAGCTCCTTCCTGTTTGAGATAAACGCCGCCACATATCCCCCGCCGAGAGCAAACAGGCATTCACAAAAGATACTGAAGACCAGAAACCCATCCGGAGGGACATCCTTCGGTTTGTACCCGAAGACCATCCAGAGAATTAACATGGAAACAACAAAAATCAAATACCCCACTATGAGGGATAATAAGCTCCGTATGATCTTCACTTTGTCTCCTCAACCCGTCACGACATACTTGTGGTTGCAGCAGTCATAACCCTGCATCAGGGTTTTGTCCCGGATGAGCTTCATCTTCGCGTTGAACGCTTCGGCCGTGACATAATCCCCTGAACAGATGAGTTTGAAGCCGATATCAGCGGCATCCGCTTCCTTAAATGTTTTTGCCCAAAGGCATTCGGAGAATCTCATCTCGAACACCTTATCCGAATCCTGAATTATCTCCATTGTCAAGGAGTTGGCTGTGAAGGGATTTGGATTTTTAAAGAACTGTGCGAAGGCTGGGAGATCTCGACTCGGCAGGTTCTTGACCTGATCTGCGACCCGCTTTTTTATATCTTCCATAAGCACCTTCTGCAGTTTATCCATTCCAATCTCTGCTGCCACTGCCTTTATCGTGGGTAGGTATAACCTACCGATAGCCATCTGGAAAATGTCGTTGTAAGACATTCCTGCGTCCTTCAGGAATTTGTGTTTTTCCGCGGATGTGCTGCCTTCCTGGCCGGCACGGAGCAAGCTTGATAAGCTTACTCCTCCTCCACAGCAGATCAAGGAGCAGGCTGCTGCGGTTTTTGTTACAAATTCCCGTCTGTTCATGAGCGAACGAACTCCAAATTTTGTCATGATAAACCTCCTAAGTAATATTCCGCACACCCTCAATATGGCTCCTGCTTTGGCCGAAGTAAATGGGAAGTAATTATCATTTTCAGAGAATGGGAAAATCTTCCTATTGCTTGAATTCCTTCGATGTTTATTCTATCGTGAAGGGGAAAGAATGGAACACGTCTGGATCTTTGTCTATTTCATCAGCCTCGCTCTCGGCGTTCTGGCGATTTTTTATTCCTTCCAGCTTTTCAAAACATACAAGTATCCCTTTTTGCGTCATATCGTGAATTACACAGTTGTGTTCAACTTGGTTATTTTTCTCTACCTGGTAATAAAATATGCCTCTGTGAATTTCCCTGGGCCGGCCACGCAAGATCACAGTTCATCGTTTTATACGATCATGTTCATCGCCGCCTTGCTCGGAGAGTTGGGTTTGATCTATACCTTTATCCGGGCGAGGTTTGCTCTCCTCGAGAAGAATATCCCCAGGAAAGTCAACACTCTATTTGCCGCAGGATTGGTGCTTGTCGGTATGAGCTGTGCCGTGGGGGTTACAATATATACACTCAACGGGTCGAACAGATGGATCATAACGACCTACTTTGTGGTTGCCAGTGCTGGAATGGTGGTTCTTACCCTTATTCCCCTGCAACTGATCTTCAGACCGGCTGCGGAAAAGAAAAACGAAAGGCGGACTGCTGTCCGTGCCTTCGGGATTCTGTATTTAACTGGATTCCTTGCTTTTTTTGGTACAGCTGTTCTTCCTCAAGCGTACCAGCTTTTCCCCGGATCAGCAGCGATTGTGTATCTGAATTTTATTCCCATCATTTGGTTGAAGAGATTTTTTCTCCGGTATTATGTTCAAATGTCTTCTGAACGGTGCTCAAAGCTACTGGAAGGGTTTGAGCAAGATTTTCAGATATCCAAAAGGGAAAGCGAGATCATGGGACTCATCCTGCAGGGAAAGAGCAACAAGGAGATCGAGGATCTGCTTTTCATTTCATACAACACGGTCAAGAATCATATCTACAACATTTACCAGAAGTTAGGAGTGAACAGTCGCGGCCAGATGATACACGCCGTGCTACAAGCTCAAAGACAAAGAGAAAATTCCATGGAAGAATCCTAATAGTGTCAGAAAGGATCTTTATGTTAAAAACAAAGCATATTAGACTTTTTTTGCTGGTTTTTTTGTCGTTGTCGGTAGTGACTTTTTGCTCACCGTCTCCTTCTACACTCTCATCTGACGATAATCTCAACCAGATTACAAAAAATCCTGCTCATGACTATCACGTCCAATGGTCTCCTGATGGAAAGAAGCTGGCCTTCACATCCCAGAGGAATGGTGAGCCAAAGATATGGTTAGTTCCGTGTGAGGGTGGAAATCCTGAAATGCTGGAAACAGGCTTATCGGGAGACCACCATATATCATGGTCTCCGGATGGCAAGGAATTGGCCTTTGATGCTAGATCTGAAGGGACTTTAGATATTTACACGATCCCCTTAAAAGGCGGTAAACCAAGAAGGCTTACCCAGAGTCGAGCCATGGATGTCCATCCGTCATGGTCCTCCGATGGGTCACGTATTGCGTTTGCATCGCTTAAGAGCGGGAATGAGGATATTTGGATCATGCCTCTTGATGGAGGGCCCCCGACTCAGTTGACTTTTCATGAAGCAGAGGATTATCACCCTGTTTGGTCTCCCGATGGATCAAAAATCGCGTTCACTTCTAACAGAAGCGGGAATTTTGATATATGGATTGTATCTGCTTCGGGGGGACAACCAAAGCAACTGACATTCCATGAAAGCGATGATGACCATGCTTGCTGGTCGCCGGATTCTGCTGAGATTGCTTTCACATCCACGCGCAGCGGAAATCGGAATATCTGGATCGTTTCCTTACCAGGTGGTGAACCTATGCGTTTCACGGAAGTATCTGAAAACTCATGGCCCAATTGGTCGCCAGACGGGAAAAAGATCGCGTTCACTTCTACACGTACAGGAAATATGGAAATCTGGGTAAAGAATTTAGATTAGTATAACTTTCTTGTTCAAAAGGTTGAGTCAATCCTTAGAATCGTATTCAGGAGGACGTTGGCTCCGTTGGCAATATCCTTGACTGGAGTAAACTCCTTGGGAGAATGACTCACGCCACCCATGGAAGGGACAAAGATCATTCCTGTTGGCGCTATTTTTGCCATACTCTGGGCATCATGGCCGGCACCGCTTGGCATAGAGAGATAGCTCAAGCCAAGCTCTCTAGCAGCCTCCGTAATAATCTTTTTGATCGAGGGATCCGTTGGAGAAGGAACCGCCGTAGCTTCTATCGGAGAAAAAGCGATCTTCGTGCCTGTTTTTTCGGCAATGACATCTGCTCGCTGAACGATTTCTTGAAAAAGGGAGTCGATTTTATCGGCAGAAAGATCTCGGAGCTCAAGGCTCATGACAACTTTCCCAGGAATAACATTGGGAGCGCCCGGCTCTGCCTTAATTCGTCCAACAGTCCCGACTTGACATCCGGGAACACCGGTCGCCACCTTGTTCACGGCGATAATTAAATGTGCGGCTGCAAGCAGGGCATCCTGCCTTCTATCCATCGGCGTTGTCCCGGCATGATTCGCAAATCCTTCGATGGTGACATCCCACCAGTTGATCCCGACAATCCCTTCAACGACACCGATATCGATGTTTTTTGAGGCAAGTGTATTTCCCTGCTCGATGTGGATTTCGATAAACGCTTTAATTTCACCTTTTTTTCTGATTGCGCTATTCAAGTCATCTGGATTACCTCCGAGAGAAACGATCCCCTCACGAACTGTTTTTCCGCTGTGACTTATCACCTCTAGAGCTTCGGATGTGAGGGTGCCGATGATGGCCTTGCTTCCTATCAGACCGCCTTCTTCATCGGTGAAGACGATGACTTCCAGGGGATGTCGTGTTTTTACAGAATTCTCCGCCAATACTTGAACGCATTCGATGGCTGTGAGCACGCCAACAGCCCCATCGAATTTTCCCCCATGAGGTACGGTATCTGTATGCGAGCCGAAAGCGATAGGAGGAAGTGAAGGGTCTATGCCTTCCATGCGTCCCATGATGTTTCCAGCTTCATCGATGTGGGTTTTTAATCCGGCATCTTTCATGATGGAATGAATGTATTCACGGCTCTGGATATCATTTTCGCTGAAGGCCACTCTGTTCACGCCGCCCTCGGGTGTTTTTCCGAACTCAGCCAGCTTTTCGATTCTTTGTTCTAACCGTTTGGGATTAACTGTGAGTGTTTTGGTTTGGTCGGCCTCGATGTATGCATGGAAATGCATCAGGATAGAAACCATCAGAAAAATATTGATTTTTGTGAGCTGATATCTTCCAATCATGTCCTAGCTCCTTTTTTGATTTTGATCGATCGTTTGGTGCTCAGATTCCACTAAATTATAGATGGAGAAGGATTATTCATCAATTCATTTAAGTTACAACCTTAGATTGTTTTGCTGGTTGCGAGTATTTTTCATTAAGATGTAATTACTGTTTGACAAATTGTCAAACATATCTTACATTATGTAATGTACATTTTACCTCAATTAACTCTTGGAGGAGAGCATGGTAATCCAACAAAAAGAGGCAGTATTCAATATTGTGGTGTGTGTTGCGGCCCTGGTATTGTATGTAATCCTAAGGTTGACTGTCGGTCTTTACCAATCCCATGCTGCGTTTTCGCTGCTTGCCTTACAAGCAATCTCTGTGCTTATTTACAGAAAGTTTGCTAGAAAGAGGGGCATCACTATGGACGAGCGTGACCTTGCCATCCGGCACAAGGCAGCTATTATAGGGTTCAGTATCTTTTGGCTGTTCTTTGTGGGATTCAGTCTGGCCACCTTCTATGCCAATCAGCAAACAGGCGTGGTTTCAGTCAACTTGTGGGTCCTTATGGTATTTATGGGTTGGATTGTACTGTATCTAGCCTGGTCCGTTGCTGCCCTTGTACTGTACCGCCAATGAAAGGTTTGAGATGACAAAATCCCAACTCACCAACAATATCCGACGCTTGCGATTCAATCACAACGAAATGATCCAAGAAGAGCTTGCCAAAAAGGTGGGGGTTACGCGTCAAACGATTATCGCGCTGGAAGCCAGCAAATATGTGCCATCCCTGCTCCTGGCTATGAAGATCGCACGCGTATTCGGCGTAGCTGTAGAAGATGTGTTCCAAATAGTGGAACAATAAGTCAATAATCTAGGTTTTGTTTTCTTATCGGTTTTTTTATAATGAAGCAATCAATAATGATGAAGCCGTTTATCCTCTACATATGTATCTTTGGACTTACAAGCTGGCTATCCCCCGTTTATCAAAACCAGGATATGTCGGTTGAACAGCTTCTCAAGAACTTGGAAACGGAACAATATTCTGGGATGCCCATCGATATCGATCTGGAGAATGCGGGAATTAAAAAACTTTTTTCTCGTTTAGAAAAATTTTCCGGTCTTTCATTCGAACTTAACCCGGATATCCCGATACAGTCCTTGGCCAAAAAAGCTTACAGCTTCAAGCATGTTCCTTGGGATCGGATTTTGTCGCTTGTTCTCAATGAATTGAGCCTGGAAGCGATTCCGATGGACGGAGGCATATATGTGCAACCGAAAGAAGAGAATATGTTGCAGATCATCAGAGAAGACCAGCTTCAATCGCTCGGATCGTCGCGCATTCCTCCGCTTTTGTACGTCCTGGCTGTTTTCGTTTTGATTGGCGGGGCAACAGG
>CP070750.1:2707501-2738420 GCA_020348385.1 Candidatus Aminicenantota bacterium
CCGCTGACATTTTTGGGTCCGATATGATACCAAGTTTCCTCTTTGAAGGGCGAACTCTCGGTCATCTCAAGATGTTTCACGTATCCCTCCAAACGGAGAGCAGGATCTGTGGACTCGATTTTCTGCGGCCTTTTCCCTCTTTGGGCTTGAGCGGGAGATACGGTAAAAGCAAGAGCAATTACAAACAAACCCAAAACAGCCACTATCCAGCAAAGTCGTTTTCGGCTAATCATAATGCCTCCTTTAATAGATATTATTTTAGAAGAATTGATTTTATGTGTATTGATCCTTTTTTTCAATACTTTCCTGGATTATTCAAAAAAAATACATAGGACATCATTCAATTTCAAGACAGCAGCTCCTTCAAGCATCTATTATACGCCTTGTCGATAAGGCGGGGTGGGGTGGGTTCGGATTCATTGTCATCTTGAACAAAAAAACTATATAATAGGGAGCTTATGCAAAAAGCTCGTCATAAGCTTATCTTGAAAACATGCCATTTATTTTTTTTCCTATTTCTGGCTTTCTTGAGAAGCGGATTTTGTGATACGAGCCAAGCATAGCTGAAGAATTCCGCCACCTTCACCCTCTCGTCCAAATGGAGCCTTAAATTATCCCATGAAACCCGGAATTTAGATATTACATTTTCCAATCCATACCTGAAGAATGTCGCGGGCGGATTTGTGTTCCATCTTCCCCGAAATTTCTACTTTGCCACCGTTTACAAGCGAGCGCATGTGGAAATCCAGGATATCGTCTACAACGAGAACCGATATATTCTGGAAGCAGGATGGAAGACTAAAGTGACCAAAAAGCTGGATTTCGATATCTATTTCCGGACAGAAATCCGGGAATTCGAAGAAGAATTTCCAGAAGATTACTTGAGGTTCCGGATGCGACTCCAGTTGAAAACCATGCTGAGTATCGGGAAACTCAAGCTAAAGCCTTTTATCGCCAATGAAACTTTCGGAAAAACAAAAATCTACACCATCCAGAAAAACTGGCTTTACATCGGGACAATGATTCCGCTCAGTGACCATGTGGAATTTGGAATCAGCTATATGTGGCTAGCTACCCGAGACGCAGAATCCATCCATATTCTTTATTCGGGATTCCAATTTTTATTTTAATCCCATTGTTTTTCCGCAGCCTCGAGGGTCTGAGAAATAAGAGAAACGATGGTCATCGGGCCGACACCACCCGGAACGGGTGTGTATGCGCTGCTGCGAAGAGCAGCTTTCTCGAGGTCGACATCGCCTATACCTCCTGGGTGATAACCCGCATCGACGATAACCGCGCCCTGTTTGATCCAATCCGCCTGGATGAACTTGGGTTTTCCTACAGCTCCCACAACAATGTCTGCCTCCCGAACGACATCGGGTAAATCGATGGTCCGGGAATGGCAAATGGTCACGGTCGCATGACGGTTGAGAAGCATCATGGCCAAAGGTTTTCCCAAGATCGGGCTCCGGCCGACCACCACAGCCCGTTTTCCCTTGATAGGGATATTGTAGTGATCCAGGATTGTCATGATGCCTGTGGGTGTCGCGCTCCCGTAGGCAAATTCCCCCATCGCCATTCGCCCAAAACCCAACGAGGTGACGCCGTCCACGTCTTTTTTCAAGGCAATGGCATCGAAACAGGCGCGTTCATCGATCTGTTCAGGGACAGGGTGCTGGAGCAAAATGCCATTCACGCCGGGATCTTGATTCAACACCGCGATCTCGGCAAGCAGTTCTTCGGTCGTCGTTGTTGTCGGCAATTCGATCTTTCGCGATTCCATTCCGATACGCCGGCAGGCATTGCCCTTCATCCGGACATAGGTTGCAGAAGCCGGATCTTCCCCCACAAGAATCGTGGCTAAAACTGGGATTTTGCCGTTGGATTTTGCGATAACCGCGGCAACTCTAGGCTTCAGAGATTCTTCGATAGACTTGGCTAAGTTTTTCCCTTCAAGTACCAAAGGTTCGGCCATCTTTCGTGCTCCTGTTCTTTATTCTTGTCATTCAAAATTCATTCCCCTGTAACCTACCACACTCCTTATCATATTGACAAGAAACTGAAAAATTCCATGTGTTCAGCAAGTCATAATTTGGTACAATCGGCGGTCATAATCTATGACGTGATTCACCTGGAGAAAAAAATGAAAAAGAATAAATTCAAATTTCGGGCCTTTACAGCATTGATCGTCCTATGGTCTTTTATCGTCGAAAACGTGACCGGGATCGTTTTATATATCGTGCCTCCAGGGCGTATCGCCCACTGGACCAACTGGAAGCTCTGGGGTTTCACCAAAGAGCAGTGGGCAGCTCTGCACACGATATTCGGCTATATTTTCCTGATTTTTGCCGTGATCCACATCTATTACAACTGGAAGGCCATACTGAACTACATAAAGCAGAAGATAAAAGCAGGGCTCCGTATGAGAACGGAACTTGCTGTATCCTTGGCCATATCCATTCTGGTTTTTGTCGCCACCGCCATCAGCATCCCTCCCTTCAGCACTGTGATGGATTTTGGAGAGAAGATGAAAAATTCCTGGGAAGAAAGCAGCCAAGAGCCGTTCATTCCCCATGCGGAATTGATGAATCTCGAGGAACTCACCAAACAAATCGGAATGCCAATGGAAAAAGCAAAAAGAATCCTTGAAAACAATGGAATCATTGTCCAAGACACCAGTTCCTCGCTACAGGATATCGCTAAAGACAACAACACATCTCCGGCTAGGCTGTATGAAATTTTGAAAACAGAGCTCCCATCCGAAGAAAAAGAAAAACTTGAAAAAATCACCACAGAAAAAAAACTGCCCATGGGTGGCGGCTACGGATGGAAAACCTTAGAAAATCTCGCCCAAGAATTGGATATCCCGATATTGGACATCATGGCATTCCTTAAATCAGAAGGGATCGATGCCAAAAAAAACGAGGTCATCCGGAATATCGCTCAAAAAAACGGATTAGAAGCCCACGATCTCGTGGATATGATCCAGAAGATTAAGGAGTGAGTCCGGCATCCAATAGAGCGCTCTCTATTTATACAGGAGATATTTTTGGCGGGCTTTGTCGAAGGCCTGGATTCCCGGCTCCCATTCTGCCAATATTTCCTCAGGAGGACGGAGGTCATCGATGGCTCGGCGAAAGGACGGGATCCCGATCAACCGTTCGAGGTTTTTCCGAAGCTCCAGCTCTTCCGGATAGTGTTTCTTCAGGGTAACAAGAAGATGGACCATAACCTGTAAAGGACGCATTTTCTCCCTGTCTGTAATGATCAAACTCACACCATTCACATCCTGATCCCTGTACTTGTTCCAGGGTGCAGCATGAGGGAGCATCACAGGGGTAAAGGTTATAGGTTTAAAATAGATCCCGGGGAGACGACAGAAATTCATGATCTCTGCCAGTTTGTAACTGTCAATCCACGGAGCACCGATCTGCTCGAACGGCCGCATCGTTCCTCGTCCCTCAGAGATGTTGAGGGCTTCGACCAAGCAAAGCCCGGGATAAACTGCAGCCGTGTGGATCGAAGGGATGTTCGGGGACGTTTTTATCCAAGGAAGTCCTGTCTGATCATACCACATGGTCCTCTGCCACCCTTCCATCGGGATGACCTTCAGGTTCAGTTCATCCATCCCCTTCATCCATTTTTCCCCCTTTATCATCCACGCCATTTCGCCCGGCGTCATGCCGTATCTCACAGGGATCGGGTATTGTCCGACGAATGAAAAATAAGGCTCTTCGATGATCGGGCCTTCGATAGTCATACCGTTTATCAGGTTGGGCCGGTCGAGCACGATGAACTGCTTACTATGTTCCGATGCCGCTTCCATGGCCAGGCCCATGGTGCTGATAAACGTGTAGAAACGGGCTCCGACATCTTGGATGTCATAAACCAGCACATCCACATCTTCCAACATTTCCTCTGTGGGTTTGAGATGTTCCCCATACAGGCTCCAAACCTGGATTCCTGTCCTTTGGTCCACATAAGAGACCATCTTTGTCGCATCAGGGAGATCCCCCCGGATCCCATGTTCAGGAGCATACAGAGCTCTGATGGTTAATCCCTCGATACTGGATAGGATATCCACGATGTGCTCCCCGGAAGATGATATGCCTGTCTGGTTGGTGATGATCCCCACCCTTTTTCCCTCGAGCTCGGAAAGGTGGTTTAGAAGTAACACATCCAAACCAAGCTTCACCTTCTGATTATCCATACCAAACAAAACACACGAAAAAAGACACAATATCAATAAATGAAAACCTATTATGTTTTTTTTCATTTTTCATTCCTTCAGAAAAGGTCAATTATATCACGAAAAACCAAACTTCAAGGCAATCGTCTGATCGTCCCTTTTTTCTCATGGGAAACGGCGGGCAGCACTATTTTTGATGGATACTGAGAGTTAAGATAAAGCGATACCCGCGCTGTGCTCCAATGTGTTTGCGCTTGGAAAGGTTCTCCCGTTAGAGGATTTTCCAGACACCAGGGACGCGCATTGACCAGCCGTAATTCAAGCCTGTTGCCGGCTTTAACATTGTACACAAAGTCATATGTTTCCATTTCAAGATTTATAGGATTTTCATCGGCCAGCAATTCTTCTCCACCGGTGCCGTGTCTATATTTCACACGATTCGCAGCGCGGTTAATGAGTCGCACATCCTCTTCTCTGGGGCCGCTTCGTTCATACAAATAAACAAAAAAATCAAGATCAGGTGAAGATGCGCTTATCCATAAATCGATACGGGCTTTACCCCCAAGGTAGACGTCGTGGCTGAAAGGTTCAGACAGGAAGATCAATTCAGGGTATTCCTTCCGGAAAGCCGACATGGTTTCCGGCATGATCTCCCAGTTTAATTGCCCCGTTGCTCTGGTGTCAGAGGACAACTTCCCTTCCCTAAGCTGATCGACTTGGTTCGTTAGGTACCATACCATCTCGTGGTTGGAAATCGGCCAGATATCCCCATGCCGGTAGTCCTCTTCATCCGGTGCTTTATAAATCACAGTTCCCAGGTCAGAAAAAGATATCAGGCTATCTTTAAGATATTTATTCAGATAATCCAGCATAAGCTGATTCACGTAGGTCATTTGGTAGCCCAATCTTCCCGAATGGAAACAATGTTCCTCCGTGGTGAATATAAACCTGACATCATCCCTGTGCTCATCGCATCCCAATTCTCGAATCCCCTCCCACATGGCCATCGCGCTTAAATGAAGAGCCGGATATTTTACGGCCAATAAAACTGGAGCACAGATCCTGTCATAAAAAGGCACGAGAGAATGGGAATCCCAATAGGGAGAAAAAAAATCTCCATACAGATCCACGTAGGCCTGCCAATCGGGATCGGTTCTGCCGAGGAGATCCTGGTCGATCGCGTAGGGATCGAGCCTCTCGCACAACGTAGGGATCAGATCAGGGGGAACCCATTCTCCATGATCGAGATAGTACAACCAGTCCAATTGTGAGGATGTTGGGACATGCCCTGGGTGAAGGAAATCTTCACGATAGTCTACCCAGGGATCGTCGGAGACGACGACTTTGACATGAGGATTATCGATCGCTGTGACCACCGAGGTGTAGCCTGAATAGGAACCTCCAAAGGTTCCTATTTTGCCGTTGGACCATGTTTGTTTAACGATCCACTCGCAGGTGTCAAATCCATCCTGTTTCTCGATTAAAACGTTTCCCGTCTCAAACTTACCTGAAGAACGACCTCGCCCCCGGATATCCTGTGCAATATAGACGAATCCTTGACCAGAAAAAAACGCTCCTTGATCATCATAAAACTGTTCACTGTCGGGAAAAGCGTAGGGAGTTCGCCTCAAAACGGTGGGTAATCCTCCAGGTGGAATCGAAGATGGCAAATAAATTCTGGAGAATAGCTGGATGCCATCACTCACCGTTATGAACGCCTCCTCTCTGGGAGAAGAAATATTTATGGGAATCCCTGGCAATTGGCCTCGAAGGATGAAAAAAAGGAGAAGGAAAAAGGCAGAGAGTTTCCTATAGGTATACATAATAAATGTCATCTATATAATAACAATAATAATAATAATTACATTAAATAAAGGGAAGGGGAACATCGGTCAACGGGCAACTTTGACTTTGGATATGGGCTGTGCTATAGACTGAGTCATCCAAGCGATGAGGAGATTCTAATGAAAACCACCAAATTCTTCACGGGATTGGCCATTTTATTGGTCCTTATATCATCTGCCTGCAAATCCCAACAACAAAAAGCGGTGGAATCCATCACAGCCGAAGAATTGAAGCTTCATCTGGATGTGATCGCCTCGGATGAATTCAGAGGGAGGAACACGCCTTCTCAAGAACTAAAGATCGCCTCCCGTTACATCGCCACCCTGGCAGAGAGTTATGGGTTAAAACCATTGATGCCCGATGGATCTTTTTTCCAGGGAATCCCGTTGGAAGTATATACCATCGATCAAGTGAAAACCCGGATGCGATTGACGTCCAAAAATGGAGCCCAGGACTTCTCATTCCCCCACGATTTTGGAATTAGAGATCGCTCTTACCAGGACATGGAGATTTCAGGAGAAATTCTGTTTGTGGGCTATGGGCTTTCTTCAGCTAAATTGGATTGGGATGACCTCAAAGGTCTAGACCTCAAAGGAAAAATCGTCGTGATGATTGATCCTGATCTCCCTGACGGACACAGATTAAATACGCCGGAAAATCGAAGCATCCTCCGATATCGAAGTTACAACATCGGAGGAAAAGGGGCTGCGGCTGTGTTGAGCATCGTCAGCGAAAGCCGGGAGAAAATTTTTGAAGAAAAGGGATCCATTTTTGACTCTTCACCCAGAGGTGTTCTTGCAAAAAAACTAAAAACTCTTTGGGTAAGGCCATCACAACAGCGATACGTGCGCGCTGAAATTCGGCATTCAGTGGCAAAGGAAATCTTGGGAATAACTCAAAAAGAGTTGATCGATATGTTCGCGACCATCCAAAGAGGAGAACAGATTCCCAGCAAAAAGATATCGGGAAAAAAGATAGATATTTCTTTAAAAACCTTAAAAAGAAAAGACAAAACCTATAATGTCGTTGCTTGGCAAGAAGGCATAGATGAGCAGCTGAAAGAGGAGTATATCTTGTTCGGATCCCACCATGATCACATCGGCACAAGGGAAGGGAAAATATATAACGGGGCGGATGACAATGGTTCGGGAAGCGTGGCCATGCTGGAGCTCGCTCAGGCTATGCAGATCGACCGCCCCAAAAGATCCGTGATTTTTGTGTGGCATACAGCTGAAGAAAAGGGGCTCTGGGGTTCGCGATATTTCGTGGAACACAGTCCTGTTCCTGTCGAAAATATGAGCGCCGAGCTGAATATGGACATGATCTGCCGGAATGACCCCGGCCATCTCTACATCATCGGCTCGAACAAACTTAGTTCTGAACTGGATGCCATCATCAACGCCGTCAATGATAAACACATCCGCATGACATTAGATTACAAATACGAGGATCCCAAGCACCCGGACAATTTTTTCTTCCGAAGCGACCAATACCCCTATATCCAGTACGGCATCCCAGCGGTTTGGTTCTTTTGCGGGACCACAGAGGATTATCACCAGGAGACCGATACTATAGATAGAGTGGATTTTACCAAAATGACAAAGGTCACCCGTTTTGTCTATCTGACAGCCATGGTTATCGGGAACAAACCTGGAATGCTCGAACTGGACATTCGCCCGGAAATCACTCAACGGGGGGAACACAACCTGAAGATTCAATGGCGGTAATAACACTGGGGAATAAAAGCGAAATATTCTTTGTTTAATAGAATGATGGGAGATTTTCTGCACCCTGGATTTGCGCTACAGGCCAGCCCTGAACTGCAGGTCCAGATGGATGATGGCCATACCTAGAAAAGACGTTGAACAATTTGTTTTTCGTGTGATAATCTCAAAAGCAGAGTTATCAAACAAGCTTCGAAGAAAGGAATTCTGTCATGGAATGGATAGCCCAACCTCAAGCCTGGGTGGCACTGGCTACCCTGACAGCCTTAGAGATCGTTCTCGGGATCGACAATATCGTATTTATCTCGATATTGGCGGGAAGACTTCCCTCTCACCAAAGGAACAAGGCAAGAACCCTTGGCCTGGCTTTGGCCATGGTGACACGCATTCTGCTCCTGCTCGCCTTGACATGGATCATGACCCTGACAGCGCCTTTATTTCATGTCTTTAAAAACGAAATATCCGGCCGGGACATCATCCTGTTGGCTGGAGGCCTTTTTTTGCTGGCGAAAAGTACCCACGAAATCCACGCTAGCCTGGAAGGAAAAGCGGAAACAACCAAGGCCAAGGCTGCCAGAAATTTTGTTGCCGTTCTCGTTCAGATCGCTGTTCTGGATATCGTTTTTTCCCTCGATTCTGTCATAACCGCCGTAGGCCTGGCTGATCACATCCCTGTCATGATACTAGCCATCATGATCGCCGTCGGTGTCATGATGCTTTCTGCCCGTGTGATCGGGAATTTTGTGGACACCCATCCCACTATCAAGATGCTGGCGCTTAGCTTCTTGCTACTGGTGGGTTTTTCGCTTATGGGAGAAGGACTCAACCTGCATATCCCCAAAGGGTACATTTATTTCGCCATGGCTTTTTCACTGGGAGTCGAAATCCTGAACCTGAAGGTGAGGGAAAGAGCAGCCAAACCCGTTAGATTACGTAAGGTCCTAGAGGAATAATTAACCTTTCCGTTATCCAGAATAAGCTCGTAAAATACCCTATCAGCGATTGACAAGCCGTTTATCCCTGTGATATATCAGGTTTGCTATTGTGGGGAAGGATTATGATCTGCCGAAAAAAAACCCTTGGATTTGATCATTTCGATCGAACTCTTTCTATAATCGCAATTTAAAATGGAGGGGATTTATGCGACGTAAAATTTTTGTCTGTTTGGGATTGGGTATTTTCTTCTGTTTGTCTGCTCTGGCTGTAGCTGCACAAGCTCAGGAACAGGAAGCTCAACTTTACTTTGTTCGGGAAATTATGGTCAAACCATCGAAGGTCATGGACTATTTCGAAGGGACAACGGCATTGATGGCCCAAATTAAAGAACACAAATTTCCCTACCCCATCAATGTTTTCCGTTGCGACGACTTCTCGGTTGTGTTCTCCGCGCCTCTGGAAAACATAGCAGATATGCAGAACCTGGGGGATTCATGGGATGAACTCATGGCCATGATCGGACCTGAACAAGGGAAAAAAATTCAAGATCTTATGGATGGCACAAGCGAGTTTCGCGAAGATGGGCTTATCGTCCTAAGACCTGACCTCTCTTACACTCCCGAAAGCCCAAGGCTTAAACCGGAGGAGGTCAATTTTTACCGCTGGTCTTTCGCCTACCTCTTACCTGGCAAAGCACCAGAATTTGAAGAAACGGCAAAGAAATATGTGCCTCTTATGAAAAGCAAGAATATTCCCGATGGCTATGTAGTATACCAAGTCATCATGGGGAAAGAATTGCCATTGTATGTCCTTGTCCAGGGCGGAAAAAATCCGGCCGACTATTTCAGCATGGACTACAGCGAGACTTTAGGCGAGGAGGCTCAGGTTTTGCAGAGCAAATTATGGTCCCTTATGCGAAAAATGGAATACAAAAATGCCTGGATTGCTCGGGACCTTTCTTATGATGGTCCGGAGAAATAAAACAAGAAGCATTCCGTTTTAGAAAAAAGTAAGGGTAGGAGTCGAGCCCGAAGCCAACTGAACCTTGGCCCAGATTTTCAGATCTTGGGGCATCATAGGTTTCATTCCGTAGCCACGCATTCCACCTCCTGGGGGCATCCCGCCACTGCCCCCTGGGGGCATCCCGCCCATACCACGCATTTTGTTCGGTCGCTTCATTTGCATCTTGGGCGATAGGAAACCGACACCGATCGTATCTCCGGGATTCGCACCGATGGTAAAGGGATATTCTTCACGGGAGACAAGAGGAACTTTGAGTTCATAGACAAAAGTACCGCCTACGTTTCTCATCTTGACCTCGATTCCCTTGGTATCTTCGATATCCATCTTTGCCAACACTTTCTCATCTCGTCCGAGAATTTCCAGCTCTGTCATCGATTCTTGGAGTTTCTGCATTATTTCTTCCCGAATCATTTCATCCATCATGGCTGGTGGGTCCATCCTCTCTCCTTCCTGTTCTTCTCCCCGCTTTCCTAGAGGAAATTTGATGCCGAATGTCTTGTTTTTCCCTCCATCAGGATCGAGCCAAATAGTCAGCCCCTGTCTCATGATCTGAGCTCGGATCATCGGATTCTCCGTCATCATGGATACATACAGATATTGTTCATCATTGATCAATCCCACGGAAATGGCAGAATCTTCGAAATAGTACTTGGCTCCCAACCATTCCCCTCCTTTCCCATCCAGCGTGATGTCCCGATCCTTCCAAGTGCTCTCCAGTTTGAGCGTGCTGCAACCGACAAGCGTGAACAGAGCTAAAGCAAGTATCCACAAATGGGGCGAAAATTTATTCATCTTTTTCTCCTTGTCTATTCCTTTTTATTATAGCTGAAAAACAAAAATTCTTTGAGAACCCAAATAAAAGAAAAGGGCTGGCCCGTCTACTATGAACTCTCGATTAGACTTCAAAACACGTCAGCAATTCTTTGTTTTTTACCTTCGGATACGATTTCTAAAACGAGGGGAACGCTGCTGAAACCGGCCTCGCAAGTTACGGGTTCGACCTCTCATGCCTTCTCTTCCCAATTCTTTAAGAGCTTCTCGCTGTTCCGGTGTCAACACATTGCTGATATCTTCCCTGAGTTTCAACCCTTCGATGAACATCTCATTCCGGTCCGCGGATGTTCTGGCAAGGACTGCTTTGATCATGTCATAATCTAAATTTTCCCTGTCCTCCATCAGTTTCTGCAACTCCAGGCGATTCAGACTGCTCTTATGTCTCATCTCGAGCGATCTCTCTTGAAAAGAAAACACAAGATTTTGGACCTGCTCGATCTGATCATCCGTGATACCGAGATCTTCTTGGTTGGCCTTCAAAACGCCCAGAATCCGGTTTTGCGGCCTGTCGACCATCCTTCTCGCTCTTGTCATTCTCTGTTGAGGCCGGGCGAACAGGACTGCCACGGATAGAGCTAATAAGGAAAAAATAAGTGATGCTGTCAATATTTTTTTCATTTTGACCTCCTATGTCGATAATTCGTCTCACACTATTTAGACAACAAAACGACAAAAATCATTCGCAAAATTTCATATTTTTTTAAAGAAAACTTGACAATGGTGCGAATACCTCGTATATTGTGTATATCTGATATACACACTGAAATGAAAAATGACACATAAAATGTTTATCGTGGTTTCGCCCCTGAATCCTGACCCGCTGTACAAACAGGTGACGGATCAGATAAAAAACGCCATCGCTGGCAGAATTTTAAAGCCGGAGGAAAAATTGCCATCGATACGAGAGATGACCAAGGAACTGGGAATCAGCGAGATCACCATCAAGCGCGCCTATGCAGACTTGGAGCATGAGGATTACATCTTCACCCGCTCAGGATTGGGTTCGTTCGTGGCAAATGTCAGCAAAGAAAAAATGAAAAACGAGAAAATGGCGGAAATCCGGCAGGAATTGACAAGGATCCTCAAATCAGGAGAAAAATTCGATATTTCTGCCGATGACATAATCGAAAACATTCGAAAAGAAGGAGTGGAAAAATGAAAAAACATAAGGGATTTATCTGTGCCAAGCTGCTGGTTCTGATCATCGCTGTTCTGCTTCTCGTTTTGTTTTTTTTGGCATAAACACAGGAGGAAAGAATGGAACATATACTGGAGACAAACAAACTCAGGAAGGAGTATCCGGAATTCGTTTTGGATGACATCGACTGGAAAGTCCCCAAAGGGTATGTCATGGGGCTGATCGGGCCCAACGGCGCAGGCAAGACCACCACCATAAAGCTGATCATGAATTTAATTAAAGCCGACGGAGGTTATGTGAAGGTATTTGGGTTCGACAACATCCAGGACGAAAAACAGATCAAGAACAAAATCGGTTATGTCGGGGAAGAGCAGTATTTTTACGAACACCAGAGTGCCAAATGGACAGGAGAATTCGTATCCCACTTTTATGATAAATGGGACAAAGCGAGATACCAGAGCCTTCTGGAACAATTCGAAATTCCCCTTAAAAAAAGGATCAGAAAATTCTCGAAGGGAATGAAAGTGAAACTCTCCCTGGCCATTGCCCTGTCTCATAATCCCGAACTCATCATGCTGGATGAACCGACATCGGGACTGGACCCGATCATCCGGAGAGACGTGATCGACTTTTTAAAAACCTTCACCGAAGAAAACGACAAAACCGTGATCTTATCCTCCCACATAACTGATGACATATCCCGGATTTCCGATTACATCACCTACATGATCAATGGCCGAATCGTCATGAACGAATCCAAGGACGAGCTCCTCTCAGATTGGAAAAAGATCCATTTCACACCCGAATCACTGGACAAATCGATCATCGATAAACTGGAGAGAGTGGAAAGCCAAATGTTCGGGAGTTCGGGTTTGACCAAAAATTACTTGGCCATCCGGGATGCATTGGCTCCGGGTGTAGCCTCGGGCGATATCAAAGTGGAGAGCGTGGGATTGGATGACATCCTGATCGCTTTGGTCAAGGGGGATTGAAATGTTGCGCCTGATGAAGAAGTTTTCGTTTTGGTACATTTTATACCCGGTCTTGCTCCTCGTTTTCGGACTCCCTATGTTCAATCATGATCGTCTCACTGGACCTGATCCGCTCAGCCTTTCCTTTGCCATCTATCTCGCGCCGATGATCTGGCTCGTTCTGGGAGCGATGTGGTCTCATGAGCAGATGGAGAGCAAAGCCAACGGATATGCCTTCCTGAGAATTTTGCCGATCGAACCTGCCTTGATCGTCAAAGCCAAATTTGCCATGCTGTTCGTTGCAGTAGCGATCTATGTGGCAGGATGCTGCATTGCCTTTGCCTTTGTTTCCACTAATCCCGAATACCTGATCCCCAGCAGTGCCTATGTCATCGTGTACGGTGCCATATGCCTCGTGGTTGCTGCCCTTCTTTATCTCGGCATTTTCCGGCATGGATTTTCCCGGTTCGGCAAATATATCCTGATCGCCTGGGTGGTTCTGTTGACATCGCCCATCCCGATTAGAATTCTCATCCTGAAACCGAGGGGAATATCCGATTCCGAGATCATGCAGTTCTTCAGGGGCCCCTACTGGATCATCGGAACCACTGCCTGTTTGATGGGCTACTATTTATTGATGAAGCTGGCTGTCAAGAAGCTTTATGAAAGGCATGCCTGAGGGAGGAAGAAATGATGCGCCTGATGAAAAAAAACATACTCTATTTTGCCTATTACACGGCCATTATCATGCCTCTAATGACCCTCTACTTTTACTCGGTTCGGAAAGAATTCAGCGGTGCCATGGTCATGTTCCAAGGACTATGGCTGATCCTTACGGTGGAAGGAGCGCTGGCCGTGAATGAAAAAACAGAAGAAAAATCCCATGGCTACGATTTTTTAAGGATACTACCCATCAAAGACCGCGAGATCGTTCTCTCCAAATTTCTGATCGTTTTGTGCACCACAATCTTTCTCGTTGTCTTCAACTACATTTTGTATCTATTCATACCCGGGTCTGTCCACATGTATACCATAGGTCGGGTTGTTGTGCTTCTTTGTGCTCTCTATGCTTTGGTCCTTGCAGGTGTGTCTTACATCATCATTTTTCAGTTTGGGCATTCGGCATTCGTCAAATTCGTGTGGGCGGCCATGATCATATCGATGGTGGGTCCGATCATTATCTACGAAAATATCATTCTCAAAACGGATACGGATCTCGCCACCATTACAGAGAAGCTGGGCCAATTCTTTTGGCTGTTCTGGATCGTGATCCCTTTGTGCGGATTGGCGGTTTATTATTTCCTTTTTCATACGGCCATTCGAGCTAAACAAACGGCAAGAGGATGATGGATGGATAATCTGTTTATCGTGGTTTCACACCTGAATCCAGACCCGATGTACAAGCAGATAACCGATCAGGTCAAGGAGGCCATCGCATCGGGAGCGCTGAAACCGGAAACCCCGCTTTTATCGATTCGGGAAATGGCCCGGGAATTGAATATAAGCGAGATCACGATCAAACGCGCCTATTCCGACCTGGAAAATGAGGGACTTATCATCACTCGGCCGGGGATGGGGTCTTATGTCGCGGACATCAATCGGGATAAAATTCGGCAGGAAAAATGGCATGAGATCCGAAAGGACATCTTGAAAATCCTTAAAACGGCAGAAAGATTCGACATATCGGCGGGGGAGATCATTGCCCTTGTCAGAGAGATAAAGGAGAGTTCCGATGGATAACACAGCAAACATTTTGGAATTAAAAAATGTGCAAAAGAGATACAAGGGATTCGCTTTGGACGGCATTTCTTTGCGTTTGCCCCAAGGATACATCTTGGGATTAATAGGGCCGAATGGGGCGGGAAAGACCACCACCATCAAAATCCTGATGAACATGGTCAAAAGAGAGAGCGGAGAAGTTCAGGTTGTTGGGTTGGACCCGAAAAAGAACGCAAAACAGGTCAAAAACAAAGTGGGATACCTGGGAGAGGAGCAGTATTTTTATGGGAATAAAACAGTGGCCTGGACAGGGAATTTTGTCTCCGCGTTTTATGATAACTGGGATACCAACATCTTCCAAAGCCTGCTGACCAACTTCGAAATTAGCCGGACAAAAAAAACCAGGGAACTGTCCAAAGGAATGAAGGTCCGTTTCTCGTTGGCCTTGGCGTTGTCTCATCATCCCGATCTTCTCATCCTGGACGAACCCACGGCCGGTCTGGATCCTGTCATCAGGCGAGAGGTCCTCGAGCTGTTGCAAAAAAAATCCAAAAATGAAGGGAAATCCGTTATCATTTCTTCCCACATCACAGACGATATCATGCGGATAGCCGACTTGGTCGCATTCCTGATAGAGGGAAAAATCGTTTTGACGAGCGAAAAGGACGAGCTGCTTTCCAGCTGGAAAAGGATCCACTACAAAAAGGGAGCGCTAGGCAGCGACATCGTTAACACATTGACCAGACGTAAGGATCATGCCTTCGGAAGCTCAGGTGTTACGGACCGTTATCTGAAAATCAAGGACTCCTTGGTCCAAGGGATCACAGAGGGGGTGATCAAAGTCGAAAACGTTAACCTGGACGATATCCTGATTTCACTCGTGAAAGGAGTTTAAAAATGTTTTCCATCGTCAAAAAAAATATGGTCTATTTCATCGGATATTGCGGCGTGATCTTCACTTTGACAGCCATCCTGACAATAATCCTCGGAAATGAGAATGCAGTGCCTTTGGTCCTGATTTCTGGAGTTCTGCTTTTCATGCTGGTATTCGGCCCTGTTTTTTTCAACGAACAATACGAGGAAAAACACAAAGGTTATGATTTCTTGGATATTCTCCCTATCAAGGCCAGTGAAATCGTGTTGGCCAAATTCGGACTTGTATTGCTCACGGTCGCGGCAACCGAAGGCTACCTGCTGGTGCTTTTTTCCATTTCCAAGATTGCACCGAACGATTGGGCTCTTGTCCGATCCTACATCCTGATGGGTGGTGTTGTTTGCCTGTTTTTTTCCGCCCTTTCCTACCTCGGAATTTTTAGCCTCGGATATACTAAATTCGCCGTGTTTGTGATGTCTTTTATCGTACTTTTGGGATTTGTGCCCATCCTCATCATGAGGTTCTACAGAGACAACATGGATGTTCTGGTCGAAAATATTCTCGCTTTTCTCCGGGGTGTGAATTGGGTGGCTGTCATTCCTCTGGTGTTGATCGGGTATTTCAGCCTGATGTTCATTGCCATCAAAATCAAAGAATGATCAAGATCCAACCAGAAGCGTCTTGATTTTTCTCGACATCTTAAAAATGGGCTTTTAGGGATGGTTGTAGCGACCATTGAAGATTTAGCCAGGATAGTTGTCTTTCGAGGGAACCCGATGAAGTCGGGCCTGAGGATTGTATGAGCACAGCGATTGCTTTTGGATGATGCTGAGTAATAGCCCAGAGTTTAGGGTGTTGTGAGGTCAAAGTCGCGCAGTTCCGGAAGGCCGAGAAAGACAATGAGGGAATGGCGTTAAGAATCTTCACGGGAACGAAATCATCCCTTAAAGCCCTAATGATCATGGCAAAATAAAGCTTGAGGTCTAGTCTTGAAATTGGACATGATGTTTTTGTTATGGTATCCATAAGTCAATATGTCCAAATTAGGGAAAGAATCATGAAAAAAATCTTCAGGCGAAGGGATTTTCTGAAAACTTTGGGATGGGGGGCTGCCTCTTTGCCCCTTGCTAGTTTTAGCCAAAGCTGCAAGAAAGAAACGATCGAGGAAGTACGCTTGCCGAACTTCGTGCTCATCTTCATCGACGACATGGGATACGCGGATGTGGGATGTTATGGCGCCACAGGATATGAAACCCCGAATATCGACCGAATGGCCGAGCAGGGCATGCGCTTCACAAGTTTTTATGTAGCTCAGGCTGTGTGCAGTGCCTCACGGGCCGCCCTACTGACCGGGTGTTATCCCAACCGGATCGGAATCTTCGGCGCTTACAGTGACCAGGCAAAAGTCGGGATCAATCCCGATGAAGAAACCATCGCCGAGGTCCTTAAAAAAAAGGGATATGCCACGGCGTGTTTCGGCAAATGGCACCTGGGCCATCATCACCAATTCCTGCCTCTCCAAAACGGCTTTGACGAATACCTCGGACTTCCCTACTCCAACGACATGTGGCCGGTCGAGTACGACGGAACTGCCCTACCTGAAGGACACAGCAAGCTCCGGTATCCGCCTCTGCCGCTTATCGAGGGAAACGAAAAAGTTGCGGAAATACGAACGCTGGAAGACCAGGACACCCTGACGACCAAGTACACCGAACGGGCGGTCCAGTTTATCGAAAAAAACAGGGACAGGCCTTTTTTTCTGTATGTCCCGCACACCATGGTCCACACTCCTTTGGGTGTTTCGGACAAATTCAGAGGAAAAAGCGAACAGGGAAAGTTTGGTGATGTGATGATGGAAATCGATTGGTCTGTCGGAGAGATACTCAAAACCTTGGCAAAACACGGGCTGGAGGAAAACACATTGGTGATTTTCACCAGTGACAACGGGCCGTGGATGAATTTCGGGAAACACGCCGGATCAGCAGGGCTGTTCCGGGAAGGCAAGGGCACCTCTTGGGAAGGGGGAGTTCGTGTGCCCTGCATCATGCGTTGGCCGGATCAGATCCCACAAGGCACGGTTTGCGACAAGATGTCTGCAACGATGGACGTGCTGCCGACTTTGGCCGCCATTACTGGAGCCGCCCTCCCCCAAAACAAAATTGACGGCGTTAATATTCTTCCTCTGCTCAAAAAAGACCCGGATGCCAATCCCCGAGATCATCTATTCTATTATTACGGCAAGCAGCTCCAGGCTGTCCGCCATGGCAGATGGAAACTGCATTTCCCTCATGGTTATCGCTCCTATGAGGGAGTGGAACCTGGCAAAGGAGGTCTCCCAGGACCATACGCTCAAGGTGAAACCGGATTGGAGCTATACGATCTAGTAAATGACATCGGCGAAAAACACGATGTGGTCGCAAAATACCCAGACGTGGTTGAAAGATTGACGGCTTTGGGAGAAAGAGCCCGGAAAGAGATGGGAGACGGAGAGATGGTCGGTGAAGAAGTCCGCCCTCCCGGCCGTATAGAATAACCTGCAAGGGCACTTAAATTCGCAACAGGTATGACACCTTAAGTGTTATGGAATAGCCTTTTTCAGTCAGAAAATTTTCTGTCTTTGAACCTTTTTTGTAGCTGAGCTGGATGACATTCCCGGCTCCGAAATAATACCCAACCAAAAAATCGAAATTGTACTGATTATCGCGGGTTTCCCCAAAGAGTCTTGTGTTTAGGAAAAAGTTACGCGTCAATTGGAGATGCAAAGCCGTGGCGTAGGTCATTCCATCAAAAACCGTTTCTCCCGTCCGATCGATCTTCTGCTTTATCCAATCGCTGCTGAAGGACCATTCCAAGTAACTGAGAGGTCGTAGCGTGAGTTCGAACTCCGCGCTTATATGAGAACCGCGTTCCACATCGCTAAAATCGTCATTATATATTCCCCTTTTTTCCCACCCCGCTTCGATACTCACTTCTTTTATGAATCCCCCCCGGTCCCAACGAAAATCGATATCTCCCCCATAAGTTTGGATAAAATCATCCGTCCAGATCAGGCTATCGGTTTCATCGAATACCTGATATTTGCTTTTTCCCAACGAGAATCCTCCGTGGATGGAATATTTCGCCAGGAATTCTGTCCAGTACCTAAAATCGACGGAATTGCCGGTCAAGTTCCCGTGCGTATCCTGATTGAGGTTTCCGCCAAGGTCTAAACTGACACGCCTGAGCTGCCCCTGGTTGAACCTCCATGCGTACCCTGTGCTCAACTCAAAGGTTTGTTGGTCGACCTGATTGACAAAACCGGTCCTGACATCTACATTCTCTTCGATTCTCTGAAAATTCATCTCCAGCTGGATACCGGCATCGATATCCCTTTCAAACTGGACGATATGCATACCTTGGTCCTCCTTCGGAGCGCCATGATTGAAGGAAAAAGCATGCATCCCGCGGAGGAAATAAATGCGACCAAAATTGAAATTGTAATCCAAAGCTAAATTTCTGTTGTAGTCTGCCTCAGCACTCATGCCAGCATAGTAGATCCCAACCTGAGAATTCTTGAAGATATCCTTTTGAACCCTGACAACAGAGTAAAAGGCATCCCCTTCCTCTTCCTTATTGAGAGCTCCAAGGATCCCGAAGGAATATCCACCGGTTTTCCCCGATATTTTTCCCGCTATTTTCGGATCGCTGATACGCCTGGAATAAAACAAGGACAGACTTCGGCGCCAGCCATGACGTCGTTCTGTGGACAACCGGAAATACTGACTACCTTCTGAAAAAAATGGCCGGTTCTCACGGAAATAGTTCTCATAGGGAGTGCGCTGGAAGATGAACGGATCGGATTCCACTTCGCTGAAGTCCGGACTGGCTGTCAGATCGAGGATAAGATTCGGGAGTATACCGTATTTGAAGTCGAGACCGGCAGCCAGTTTGTCGTCTTTTTCACCGTTCCAGCGAGAGGTCCTATAACCAGCATAGGGGAAAAATTCAATATTGTATCCGGGTTTGACTCCGGAAAGCCCAATCAGCTCTCCCATCTGGTGAAGGCGAGGTATATCTCTGTCTACATCCGTCCAATAGTCCTGTTCATTCAAGCGGTGAATATACCTTTCGAAATTTATCCCCCATACCTGAACCTCTTCAGAAGAAAACCTCAAGGATTTGAAGGGGATGGCCATCTCAGCACTCCACCCATCATGACGCACGGCAGCGCCAGACTTCCAAATCGTTTCCACAGAATTTTTCTGAACCCCTTTGGGATTCACCGTGAATTCGATGCTCGTTCGCTTGTCGTTGTAAGTATCCAGGATCACAGTAATGGAATCATTATTTTCGTACGTATTCCGTGGGGTCAATTCCGCCCATATTTTATTCGGCTTAGAATCCTGCATCAGGAAGGCGAAGTAAATGTTCCTTTGATCATAAACCATCCAAACGAGGGTTTCTTCCGAGGCCTTCACGCCGTTGACAGGATCGAATTGGAAAAATCCAGATAGGGGCTCCTTATTTTTCCAGCAGTCGTCTTCGATAAGACCGTCAATTTTGGGAGGGCTTTCGGTGCGAATAATATGGGCACTTTTTGTTCTTTCCTGCCCGATCATGTGAGAAATATTGATGAGGAATACAAAAAGAAATATTCCAGTTATGGAAAGTTTCATCTTAGATAAATTCATGCTGTATCCTATTATATTTTATCGACATTCTTTTTTTTCAATATAAGATTATAGGGACAAAAGATTAAAACAAAATTAATAAAAGATTAAATGTTTTTAATCTTTAATAATAAGGCGGAACCCAATCAGAGATTCCTCGGGCTTGGAATTGCTCGTTGTATTTTTTAATGAAAGGAGCCGCGCCCTCATAAGTCGCCTTTTCGTTGACCAAAAGCGGCAGCGTTTCTTCCCACCAAACATCATAGGCCTCCCGCATTTTCTGCACGACGTCAGGGAACTTGTCGATGACGTTGACTTCTTGTCCGGGATCCACTTGCATATCGTAAAGCTCCAGGTTGTTGACAAAACGGAACCGTTCGCTCCGGACAGCACACCGATTGAATTTAGCCGTATTCGGATCAGCACCCTTTTTCCATCGTCCGACGTGAACAAACAGGAATCGATCCGGCCACTCCGCTCGGGAATCCTGCAAAAGAGGAAGGAGGCTGCGTCCTTCCACCTGTCCTGTGTCGGGTAGTTTTCCCTCCGCTAATGCCGCCAATGTGGGGAAGATGTCGATATGGGCAGTCAGGCGGTCGATATCGATTCCTTCTTGGATGGTACCCTTCCAGCTGAAAAAAGCCGGCACACGGGTTCCCCCTTCTTCGGGTGTGCCCTTGTTTCCCTTCATACCCCCATCGAAAACGGCGTGCCCCGCTGATGTGCCGTTATCGGTCATAAAAATCAAAAGGGTATCCTCCTCCAATTTCCATTCAGCCAGTTTTTTCATCAAAATGCCCATGTTGTCGTCGATATTTTCGATCATGCCGTAAAATCCGGGCAGCCCATCCTTCAAGCCCAGATCTAACAGGCGTTTTTTATATTTTTCCGGAGCGATGAAGGGGCCGTGAGGTGCATTGGTGACAAGATAGGCAAAAAATGGCTGTTTTTGCTTTCGCTGTTGGTTGATCCAGCCTAAAGCCTGCTGGAAGAAGACATCGGTACAAAAACCTTTGGTTTTCACGAATGTGCCGTTGTGTTTGATGACCGGGTCGAAATACCTATTCTGCCGGTTCGGCGGGGCATCGGCACAGGATCCCGGATAGCTCTGACCGATCCCTCCGGCACCATGGATAAAAACCTCATTGAATCCCCGATTATCCGGTTGATAAGCATCTTCATCTCCCAGATGCCATTTGCCGAATATTCCTGTGACATATCCCGCCTTTTTTAACATATCGGCTAGCGTGATCGACTCCAGGGAAAGACGTTCCCGTTCGTTAATGGTGTGGCTCACACCGTTTTTGAACTCATGCCGCCCGGTCAAAAGCGAGGCGCGGGTTGGCGAACAGGTCGGGCTGACCTGGAACTTGGTAAAGCGAGTGCTCTGAGCGTGCAGAGCATCCAGGTTGGGTGTTTGGAGGACAGGATTTCCGTGACAGGCTAAATCACCATAACCCTGGTCATCCGTCATCACCAGGATGATGTTCGGCCGACGACCTTTCAACATGTCCGGTTCAACAAACCTCTTGCCACATCTGGAGCCTGCCAGCAATCCGGTCACTGTCAAGGCTCCCGTTTTTATAAAATCACGTCTTTTCATTTTATCCTCATTTTTGTATCCAATGAATAAATCGCAGCTTCTGCCGTTTCTAATATCACCGATTTATCTTGATATTTAACAGAGCACCGGAGACCCGCTTTTGATAAGATCTTTGCCTCGATCAACTCTCCGTCTATCCAGCGAATATCCACCTCAAAACCTCCGCGGGCACAAAGTCCTTTGACATGACCGGTGGGCCACGCAGAGGGCAGGGCCGGGAGCAGTTCCAACACATAATCCCCATGTGAATCTCGGCAGTGAGACTGCAGCAGCATCTCGGTGACACCGCTGGTAACACCAAAATTCCCGTCGATCTGGAACGGGGGGTGGGAGTCGAACAGATTGGGATAAACTCCTCCCCCGGTATATTCGGTTTTGGATGAGCCTGTAAGACGCAAAAGATTATTGATGAGCTTAAAAGCCCGGTTTCCATCCCTTAAACGGGCCCAGAAATTGACCTTCCATCCCATGGACCAGCCCGTCCCCTCGTCTCCGCGCATTTCCAGGGATTTTCTGGCCGCTTCGAAGAGTTCCGGCGTTTCCTCTTCGGTGATCTCATTCCCCGGATGCAGTCCCCACAAATGGGACACGTGGCGGTGTTTGTTTTCGGGATCATCCCTGTCCTCCAGCCATTCCTGAAGCTGGCCGTATTGTCCGATCTGGTTGGGTGCGATCCTGGCATGCAGATCTTTCAGCGTTCTCCTGAATGCCGGATCGACTTTCAGGATTTCCGATGCCTCGATGGTATTGGAAAAAAGATTGCGGATGATCTGGTGGTCCATGGTTGGACCCATGACCAGCCCCCCGATCTCGGGTGAGTTCGAGGGACCTGAAATCAACCATTCCTTGTCATTTCTTGGGTCTACGATCAGATAATCGACAAAAAACAAGACTGCCTTTTTCAAGATCGGGTAAGCGCGAGAGCGCAGAAATTCCTTATCCTGCGTGAAGGCATATCGCAACCACAGATGCTGGCACATCCAAGCACCCCCTGTGGGCCAGATGCCGTGGTTGGAGGCATTGATCGGCGCTGCCCCTCGCCAGATATCGGTGTTGTGATGCACGACCCAACCCCGGCAGTCATAGTGCATTTTCGCCGCCTTCATCCCTGTTATGGAACAGTCCTCGATCAGATTGAACATGGGCTCATGACACTCGGATAGGTTGCACAACTCAGCCGGCCAGTAATTCATCTCGAAATTGATGTTGGTCGTGTACTTGCTCTCCCAAGGGGGATCCAAGCGGTCATTCCAAATTCCCTGCAGGTTGGCCGGCTGTGAACCGGGACGGCTGGAAGCGATCATCAGATACCGGCCATACTGGAACACCAGAGCGGCCAGTTGGGGATCTTTTCCCTCCCGAAAATGCAGGACCCGCTCATCAGTTGACATCTTTGCCTGTTCGGTCCATCCGAGATCGATATCCACTCTCCGAAATAAGCTCTGGTGGTCTTTTACATGCTTATCAAGAAGGGCATCATAACTTCCTTCGATGGCAAATAAAATCTTCTCGTTTCGTTCGGCTGGATCGGCACTGATATCATGATAGTTTTTATAGCTGGTCGCTCCAGCCAGGATCAGGGTGACGTTGCTGGCTTGTGTGATATGAAGGTTATTTCCTTGCTTTGCTAGGTTGCCATCGTTTTCAAGGACCTTCAATCGGGATTCGAACTTCAGGATGCTGGGGCGGACGGCTTTCTCACGCCGGGATGTGTAGTCAGACACCTGTCCGTTCAAAACGATCGAATCGGCCAAGGTTTTGATCTGGGAATCCGTATGAGGAGATGTTATAGAAAGAATAAAATTCAACTGTTTCGGCTTATCTGCAGACAGATGAATGACCATCGCCTGGGCCGGATAACTGACAAAAACCGTACGTGTGTAGGTCACATCCCCCCTTTTGTATCGAACCAAAGCCACCGCTTTATCCAGGTCTAGCTCCCGACGATAATCATTGAATTCGGATGATCCGCCAAATTCGATCCAGATGTCTCCGAAAGGTTGGTAGCGCTCTTGCCGGAGTGGGATACTCATGAATGTCCGCATCGCCAGACCTTCCGCCTCGCTCTGCTTCCCTTCCAGAAGGAGCTGGCGAATTTCCGAGAGATACTTAGAAGCCTGCGGGTTAGAATAATCTCGAGGAATCCCCGTCCAGAGCGAATCTTCGTTGAATTGAATGTGTTCTTTTTCGACACCGCCGAAGACCATTCCCCCCAGCCTTCCGTTGCCGACGGGGAGAGCCTCAGTCCATTCTTTTGCTGGGGCTTTGTACCAAAGCCGCATTCCTGTCGGTCCAGCATCATTGTTTTTCCCTTCGACTGATACAAAGGGCAAAAAAAATATCAGCACAAACAAAATGAAGACAAAGTATTTTGTTCCCCAGATTTTTCTGCTCATAACACCTCCCAACTTTGTCAAATCCAATCGATTCCGCATAACCCAAATCACAATGTCGAGTAGTTTCATCCAACCTTCAGTTTATAAAAAAAGTAAAGATCACATACAAAGCGATCATGACCAGTGCCAAAACGGCGCTGAGGACTTTATAGTTTCCAATTCCTGCCCATCCTTTTTCACGAAGCGGATCGAGGAATGATTTCCAAACAAGGGCACTTTGCTTTTCTGTCAGCGGTTCGGGGAATACATAGGACATCACCGTCAAAACGACAGCACAAATCACAGCCAAAATAAAGCTGATCACCATAAAATTGAGAAAATCCAATGTCGCATGGGTGTCTTTGAAGTCCTGCAGGACTTTCGTAAAATCCAGGATGAATACCGAGAATCCCAAGATGGAACCCGATACAAGCGTGATAAACGATGCTCGGGATGAAGCTTTCTTCCAAAAAACGCCCGCCACAAATACGACCGTGATGGGAGGCGCGAGATATGATATGGCGGCGTTGATGCCCTGGAAGACAGTGGGAAACCGGCCGCAAAGGGGAGACCAGAGAACTGCCAGCACCATGCCGACGAAAGTGACGATGCGGCCGATCAACACCAGCCTTTTTTCCGATGTATGGGGCATCCTTCGTTGATACAGATCATAAGTGAACAGTGTTGCCATGGAATTCAACGCGCCGGAAACCGTGCTCATGAGGGCCGCCATCAGGGCGGCTGCGATGAGACCGCGGAGCCCGATCGGAAGGAGATGGGTGATCAGGTGGGAATAAGTCATAGCGGCATCCGCGGTGCCGGCCTCAGTCAATGGCAGAGATGGCATCAACCCTTGGTTGATCAAAGCGAGGCCGATCAATCCCGGCAACACAAAAATGAATACGGGCAGGATTTTAATGAAGCCAGCAAATAAAGGTCCGACCCGGGCATGCTTTTCATCCTTTGCTCCGAGCACTCTCTGAACGATGGTCTGATCCGTGCACCAGTACCAAATGCCGATGATCGGATAACCCAGGAATACGGAATACCATGGCAGTCCAGAAGGATCTCCATGAGGACGCAGGACGGTCAGCTTCGCCGCCTCCACGCTCTCGGCAATTCCAACCCAACCCCCCACCTTGACATAAGCGATGGCAGTCAGGATGACAGCGCCGATCAGCAGGATGATGGTTTGCACCGATTCGGTCACAACGACCGCCATCAGTCCACCCATAATGGTGTAAAGCCCGGTCAATCCTGCGATCAAGACGATGCTGACCGTTTTATCCAGACCGAACAACCCTTCCAGCACTACGGCCCCGGCGTAAAGGGAAAATCCGATGTGAATAAAGATGGCGGACACCATGGAGAGAACAGACAACCAGTCTCTGCTGGCTCGGGAATAGCGTTTTTCGAGAAAGTCCGGCAGGGTGGTGACATTAGAGCGGATGTAAAAAGGCGCAAAGAACAGGGCCAGGACAATGAGTGTGAAAGGCGCCATCCACTCGAAATTGCCGTAGGCCAGACCGTTCGTATACCCCTCTTCGGCTAGGCTGACCAGATGAACGGTCGAAATATTCGTGGCAAACAGGGCTAGTCCTATCAGCGGCCATTTCAGGGATTTGCCAGCGAGAAAATATTCGTTTGCCTGTTCCGTTTTCTTTTTCCTCAGGCTAGCCCAAAAGCCCAAGGTCAGTATAAAAATGAAATAAAAGACGATGATCCCTAAATCCAAACCCTCGATCTGCATCAGGCGATACCTTCTTTTTAGATTCTCTTACTTTTCGTGACCAAAATACAACGATTACCTGATTTTTTTCTCGGATAACGCCACCACCTGACCGACGTTCGATTTGTCGATAATGGTCGCACCCGCATCCATATCAGAAGGGATGATTCCGTACCTCAGACAATGCGTCAACTGCACGACAGGATAAAAGCCCTGAATATAAGGCTGCTGGTCCACCGTGCAACGGATGTGTCCGTCCTTGATGAGCTGCAGCGTCTTGGGCGAGAGATCGAAACCGGCAGCCCAATACCCTTTGTCATGAAAATACTTTTCTATCGCCATCCCGGCGGCTTCTGTATCCGCCTGGCCGGTGCCGATGATGATTCGGATCCTCGGGTTCTCCTTCAAGGCTTTGGCTATCACATTCACACCTTTTGCAGAATCATTGCCCGGAATGATGACTGTGGCCGCAACGTTTTTCTGCCTCAGGATATCCTGAATGCCGTCCCGGCGGTCCTCCAGTGCAGAGACACCCTCATCATGCATGGTTATCAAAATATGAGCGTTCTTTGGGATGTCGGATAACAAAAACTCCGCCAGGCTCTGCCCGGCTTTGTAAAGCTGCTGGTTGACACTGCTCAGCCGTGCGTTGGGCGTGGCATGATCATCCACGTTGAAACCCACGACCGGTATTCCTCTGGAAATGGCTTCTTGGATGACCTCATCGAAGGCCTCCGGATCGATGATGTTGACGGCAATTCCGTCATATCCGGATTCGATCGATTGACGAATGATTTTGACCTGCTCCACGACATCCACCCCTTCGGTCCCGATAAAATCACATTGAACCCCCATCATCTCCGCGGCGTCATTCATGCCCTTTTTAACGGGCTCGAAAAACTTGGCACCCACGGTACAGGTGACGAAAGCAAGCTTTAAATCCTCAGATTCCCAGCTTGGACTGAATTCCGGTTGGTGGGCTGTCAAACGCCCCAAAAACAAAATCAAGATAACAATAGTTCCGACAAAGAAAGCCCATTTGCGCAAAATCAATTTATCCTCCTGAATGCATAAAGGAATCGTTTCTACTCTGCCATTACCGCTCTGATATTGGTCACGGCTTTTTTTAAGTTGTCCATCGAGTTGGAATAGGAAATGCGGATATGACCGGCCCCGTACTTGCCGAAGCACTCTCCGGCCACGGTGGCCACACCTGCATCTTCCAAGAGCATATACGACATCTGAAATCCATCCATTCCTGTCTCTTGAATGTTCGGGAAGATGTAAAAGGCCCCTTCCGGTTTAACACAGCGGAAACCTGGAATTTGATTCACCGCCGAAGAGATATAATCGCCGCGTCTCTTGAATTCTTCCACCATGTTTACCGAAGGACTTTGATCTCCCTTCAAAGCTTCGATGGCTCCCCACTGGGCAAAGGTGTTGACCGAAGTGATCACGTACTGATGGTACCGCAGCATCGGATTGACGAGCTTCTCCGGCCCTAAAACATAGCCCATCCGCCAGCCCGTCATCGAGTAGAATTTGGAGAATCCGTCCAGGATGAGCGTTCGTTCCCGCATCCCAGGCAAAGTTGCGCTGCTTAGATGTTTCGCCGGCAGGTAGATGATTTTTCGGTAGATTTCGTCGCTCAAAATCAATAAATCATTTTTTTCAGCGATGGCCGCTATTTTTTCCACCAAGCTCGGATGGATCACCGACCCCGTGGGATTGGACGGGCTCAGCAGAAGGATCGCCCTTGTTCGGGGAGTAATCCTTTTCTCGATATCATCTAGATCTGGTTGAAAACCATTCTCACCGAACAGTGCATAAGGCACTGGATCGACATAGTTGGACAGGGTTATATGCTGGTAGTTCAACCACGCCGGATCCGGGATCAAGATCTGATCGCCCGGGTTGAGCAACGCATTGATCGCCAGATAAACTCCTTCGATCACGCCATTGGTGACAATAACCTCAGAGTCTGGACTGTATTCCAATTTGTACTCATCCCCTATTTTTTCGACGATGGCTCGTCGCAGCTCCGGGATTCCGGCATTCGGGCAGTAATGATGCTTCCCTTCCTTGAGGGCCTTGATGGCCGCTTCCACAATGTGATCGGGCGTGTTGAAATCCGGCCTTCCGATTTCCAGATGGATGATGTGTTTTCCCTGCTTTTCCAGCTCCCTCGCCCTATCGAAAACGACCCGGATCTGTGAGTACGGAATACGTTGGGCCTTGATGGATTCCATCGCCTGACTCCTTCAGATTCAATCTTCTCTCATTTATACATGAAAAAAGGGGACGGTTCTATTTTTTTCTCAATTCCCATCGGCAAAACTTCTCGTCATTGTGGAAAAAAAATAGAACCGTCCCCTTTTTTCTTGGATTGACCGGGATTTGTTGTTGTGATAGTTTTCAAGAGTAGCCTATTGGAGTCGAGAATATGAAAAAGGCCTGGATATGGTTTGTCTTCTTGACGTTTCTCTTGATCTTTCTATCATCATTTCCATGCTGTAAAAAAGCTGCGAATAAAGAAGAAGGAAAGATGGAGGGATTTATCTTCGAGGAAGCGACGATCGCAAGTATTCACAAAGCCTTTAAAAAAGGCCAACTTACCAGCCGCCAGTTGGTGGATTATTATTTGGAGAGAATTGAAAAATATGACCAATCGTCGGGATTGAATGCCATCGTGGTCATCAATCCCGATGCGCAAAAAAGGGCCGACTATCTGGATAAAACGTATTCTCAGACAAAAAAACTTCGTCCTCTCCATGGGATTCCGATCATCGTCAAGGATAATTATGAAACAAAGGACATGCAAACAACGGCCGGATCTCTTGCTCTCAAAGGATTCATTCCGCCCGAGGATGCCTATCAGGTCAGGAAACTGCGCGAAGCAGGAGCCATCATCCTCGCCAAATCCAACATGGCAGAATGGGCCTTCAGCCCCCTCCGTACGGAAAGCTCCATCGCCGGTATCACGAAAAACCCCTACGACCTGGAGCGGGTACCGGCCGGCTCCAGCGGAGGAACAGCAGCCGCTGTCGCAGCAAACTTCGGGACAATCGGACTGGGAACGGACACGGGCAATTCCATCCGGGGTCCCTCCTCCCACTGCTGCCTGGTAGGCATCCGTTCCACCATGGGATTGACCAGCCGGGACGGTATCATTCCCCTTTATTTGCGAAACGACATCGGCGGACCTATGGGCCGGACGGTCGAAGACGCCGTTAAAATATTGGAATTGATCGCAGGTTACGATCCATCCGACCCGATAACGGAAAGGTGTAAAGACCTTGGCCCCTACATTTACACGTCATTCCTGGATAAAAATGGCCTCGAAGGAGCCCGGATAGGCGTATTCCGGTATTACACGGACAAGCCCACCGCAGATCCACAGATCAGAGACCTTTTCGACAAAGCGATCGAAGACATGAAATCTTGCGGAGCCGAGATCGTGGACCCCTTTGTCATCCCAGATTTCGAGGAACTGACCAAAGGCATCTGGTGCGATATGTTCTGCCATGACCTCAACCATTATCTGGCCTCTCTCGGCGGTTATGCGCCCTACAAAACTCTATCCGAGATCGTGAACACCGGGCAATACTCTCCTTATATAGAAAGACGATTGAAGCGCGCGCTGGAGGTGCCTCAGGAAAAAGAGGTTCCGTGTCTGGATGTTTATTGTGAACCGAAAAACATAGCGTTTCGTGGATGCATCCTACAAGCCATGGAAGAGTTTCAGCTGGATGCGATCGTTTATCCCACATGGAGCAATCCGCCCCGGAAGATCGACGACAACAAAAGCCCGGCTGGCGACAACAGCCAACTGATCCCTCCCCACACCGGTTTCCCGGCGATCACGGTCCCGATGGGCTTTAACACTCAGGGGCTACCAACGGGATTACAGATCGTGGGGAAACTGTTCGAGGAACCTATCATCATCCAAATCGCCTATGCCTACGAACGGGCCACCCAACACCGCAAACCACCGCCGCGCTTTTCCGCAGCGAAATAAGCTGCATACTTCGATTTGGTCACTTCAGTTGTTTATTGTCACTTTTTATCGGCTTTTGGATATATTTTTTTAGATTTGCTGATTCGAAAGCAGAATCTGTCTTGAGTCCATTGGTTTTTGGAAGTTCCAGAAATTCCTATCTTTTAGGGAATGTTTAGTTCATCATTTATTGGAATTAAGGAGAGTTTTTCTCTTTAGAATAAGCCCACTCAGGAAATTGCTCGCTTCCCTTATTCAGCCGCGATCCCAATTGGTGATCATGTTCATTGCAGACCATGGGGACAACCACGACGTATCCTTCATTATAAAGAGCCACATCGCTGTCACTGGGCAACAAATAATCCAGTTTCTCAGTCCCAATAATTCTCCACAGTTCCTGTCCTTCCTCAAGATCATTACTAGCGACCTTGGCAAAAACAGGTTTCTCAAGCAGACCTGCGCGTTCCGCAACACGCACGCCCTTAATCTCTTGGGGGGACACACGTGGAATGCTGACTGTGATATACTGCGCAGGTTCCAATTCGCGAACCAACGGGCTTTGTGCCAGACTCACCACCCACTTGTTTGCCGCTTCCATGGCGCCAGGCATATCATCATCCAGCCCCGACACGGCAATGCTGGGAACGCCTGCAAAGCTAGCCACTCGCGCGGCGCCTACAGTCCCAGAAAAAAGCCAGTCTTTGCCGAGATTCGGCCCGCCGTTTATTCCCGAAATCACAACATCTGGAGGATTGTCCTTCATGATTCCTGTCAAAGCGATCAAAACACAATCTGCCGGAAAACCATCGACCGCATAAGCATGAATTCCTTCTCCTATATGTCGTTGCTCCGCTATGAGTGATCCTCTTTGCGTTGCAGTCAAATAGTGTGTGCTGCCGCTTCTGTCCTTGATTGGGGCCACGACATATGTTACAGCAACTTTGGAAAACGCCCGTGCGAGCTCAACAAGCTTGACGTCTTCTATGCCATTGTCATTGGTGATAAGCACTCTTTTTGGCCAACTCTCTCCGGCTGTCATTTCTTTTGATGGATTCGTACTCCCTAGAAGTAAAGCTGTGCAGAATAAGAATAGAATGACAGAATGTGATCTTTTTTTTATCATTCGTACCTCCATTTATCTTAAAAACAACTCATCTCAATATACGAGCTTCGCTCAAAAGGGTTATGGCCTTGGATTGAGGATGATCCGACCGGACGGCCGCTCCCACAACACAATTCCAATAGGGCCCTCTGCTGGCAACCCAAGAGAGTGAGAAGTATTTCTGAGGGCCTTAGGGTGGGTTGGCCAGGCT
>CP070750.1:2738520-2744332 GCA_020348385.1 Candidatus Aminicenantota bacterium
AGGGTGATGAATACATCACCCATTGTTTTGGATTTTTCCCTGTTGATCTGCCTGATTCTTTTTTTCGTTTTTCGAAAAACCAAAAAACTCCTGGAGGAGATGTGGGCAGTGGATACCTACACGGCAAAAGACCTCCGCCTCCTCGTGAAACACCGGTTCGATGCCACAGTCGAGGTGGAAGGCCAGGTGTCGTGTGATGATCCTGTGATTTCCCTGGCAGCTCGAATTCCTTGTTGTTATGCCCACACCACCGTATCCAGGCAAGAAAGAAAAACCCGGACAGTGACGGGGAGGGGTTCTGATGGAAGGAGTCATTCCCGGGAAGAGACCTATTATGACTGGACTATCGACTTGAACGAGACGTCTTCTGCGATTTTTAAGATTCAGGATAAAACGGGATACACGCTTGTGGACCCGACCGATGCGCGTATCGATTTGGAAACGGTTTATGATGAACAGATTTCCCACCGAGAACCATGGTTTGAATCTAGTGTCAGTTTTTCGGATACGGGATTATACAAAATCCATGAGAGGGCATTTCTTCCAAAGGATTTCGCCTATGTGCTGGGTCGGGCAACAAGCACCGAGGAAGGCCAGGCCTTGATCCTCGCTCCGGAAAAAGGGTATATGGACCCGAAAAAAAAGTTTTTTGTGATCAGCCGAAAGAGCGAAAAAGAGCTCACACGATCCAAACAGAAAAAGGCGCGTTGGCTGTTTTGGCTTTCGGCTGTTTTTTTCTCGATCGCTTTGTATTGTCTTTTCGCCTATTTGAAATAATGGGGGGGCCACAAGATACTATCCCTTATCAAAATTATTTACCAGCTTCGTGATTCCCGGTTGAACGCAAACAGGTTTTCGGATGGGGTAGTTGGCGCGAGGGTGCAGCCCGAGCTGAGGACGAATTTTCGACACCCGGAATCCTTCACTTCGGAAATCAATTCTCTTACAGAAGATGAAACTTCTCGGCTGTTGCCTTGGAGGAGGATGGTCACAGGGTCGATATTTCCCCAAAGAGCGACACGATCACGGACAATTTTCCGGGCTTTGCTGATCGAGACTTGATGATCGATCTCCAGTACATCAGCGCCTGTTGCAGCCATGTCTTCCAATAGAGCAGTTGAATCTCCACAGATGTGCAGAGAGAGAATCTTTCCTGTTTTCTTCAGAGCCGCAAAGAGGCGCTTTTCAAAAGGAGCCACGATGTTGGCATAGTTTGTGGGGCCGATCAAACCGGCCGGGGAATCACCGGTGCTCAGCATATCTGCACCGCTCTCGGCCATGGCTTCGGCATACGAAAGGGAATACTCAAGGCATTTTTCCATCAGAGCTTCTAAAAATGGGTAGTCTTCGGTGAGTTTTGCCATGATGAAGGCCAAACCAGCAACCTGGCAGGCCAGTGAGAATGGGGATTGGTCAAAGCAGCCCACGATGAATACGTCTTTTCCTAGGGCTTCGACCACGCGGGAAAGGGCTTCGAGCAAAAGCGGTTGCCTGCCTTGGATGTGGGGATTGGGTTTCGGGATTTTATTCAGGTCCGCTGCAGAGTGAACGATACCCTCTTGGAGCCCGGACATCGGTTGGTCTTCATCCGGGAAAGAGACAGGCACTCCCATGGCTTCTGCTGTTACCCAGGTGTCTGCTGAAATCCAGACAGCATCCGGCTGGTATTTTTCGTGATAGCGTATAATGCAGTCAGCGTGAACGGATGGCTTAATGGTGAAATCCTGGATGGATACACCCTTATCGACCGCACAAAAATGGACGGCCAATGGTCCCAAAGCAGGCCTAGGAGTGTTTTTTCCCTGGAGAGCTTTTAAAACAATTTCGCGAGAAATCATGTGCCAAACATTCTGGAAGAATTTTAAACGAATAGGGAATCTGTATCAATAGATTGAAAAAGTTCCTAAATAGTTGACATTTTGTAAGCACCTGTCCGTTTTTCAGTACATTTTTTCCGGAATCTATAGGTTAATCGATTTGGCACAGCTCTTGCAAATAGAGTGTTGACAAAGATTTGGAAAGGAGGACGAGATGAAAAAATTTCTAGCGATTGGTTTGATGGGATTGTTGATTTTTGCCTTTTGTGCAACAGACATATTAGCCAAACAAAGGAGGTCGCGATCATATCATCCGCCAAATAATTTTGTCACTTTTTCCTGTTTTATCCAACCGATTAGCCTAGGATATCAACATCGGTTGACCGGAAATGTATTTTTGACCGGGAATATGGACTACGTGAGTTCTGAGTCAGACCTGCTGTTTCAGGCCGGAGGAGCGTATATGTTGCCTCGAAAAATATTGTTTTTCCGGCTTTATGGGGGCGGGGGAATAGAGATGTCGCGGAATCGTGGCTATATGTATCCGTATGTCATGGCGGGCACCAAGTTCTTTTTTCTGTACGCTGAGATTGTCCACCCGATGCAGAGTCACAGCTCCCCAAATTACAGATTCGGCTTCAGCTTTTCTTTTTAATTGAGAGGGACGTCCATAGAGTACCACCCTATTTGTAAAATTGCCTGGCGAGAAGTTCTGTATGAATATCAATTATTCAGTGACCGGCTTTTTCCTCATCTATTCTGACGACAATCGAAACTTATCTGTTTTGCATCCAGGAGAGGTATTCTCTGAAATAGAACACTACAAAGGTTATGAGTATTGCCAATGTGGAGAGAATAATTATGTAATACGTTTTTGTCTGCAGCTTCATAGGTTTTACATCCATTTTTTTGAAAGTCAGCCAGAATGCAATTCCGAACGGTATCAACAGTAAAAGTGCTGGAATTAATTTGCCCAGAGTTAAACCCAGAAACCCAGTAATCCTGAGGTTATACCTGAGGGAGAAATAAAAAAGGATACGGTGAAGGAAATAATAGACATAGTACAGCAACAGCATTCCCAAAAGGCCAATGATCACAGAGTGGATTGTTAGGCTGAGAAATATGGATATGAAGAACAGGAACAAATAGGTGATTCCATTGCCAAAACTGGATTTGAATCCGGTAAAAAGGGCCAAGACAACAATCATTGATAGCAGTATTGCTAGTCGTGGCAAAATTTTTATTTTAAGGATTTCAAACCTTGAGACTGGTAGAGAATACAAGTATTCAAAGGCCCTGTCTTTTTTCTCGGATTGAAAAATGGTTGCACCGGAATAGACGGCAAATGCCACTACTGTGGCAGCAAGGACGACGTTAAAAATATCGGAAAAATTCCATCCAGACTTTATTACAAACCTATCCCATAACAAGGCAAGAGGAATGGCAAATAGAACAAGCATGCTTTCCACAGCCCTTCTCAAAGACTCAAGAGTCTCTTTTTTAAGCATACTCGCCTCCTATGAAGGCTGTGACGATCTCGGTCAGATTCAGATCCACCACTTCTCCCTCTAAAGTACCTCTTGATTTTTCTTCGAAGGGATACACAAAAAATTCGGAATGGTCGGAATAATCGATTTGAGTAAGAATATTCAGGAAATCTGGTGGGCTATCTGATACGATTTTTTTGACCTTGGCTTTTAGAGCTTCGATACTTTCATCCACGGCGATCTCCCCTGATTTGAGCAGAATCACACGTTCTACCAGGTGCTCGATGTCGTGGAAGTTCAGGTTGACCATGACAACCGTGATGTGGCGTTTGGTCAAAAGTTGGACGAGTTGTTCGAGGAACACCCGTCTGAGATAGGCATCGATGGAGTGGATGATTTCATCAATCAAAAGGAGCTCTGGTTCTGTGGAAAGGATCAGGCTCAGATGGAGAATGGTCCGTTGGCCAGTCGATAACTCTTTTATCTTCTGTCTGGATCCGATTTTGGTGTGCTTGATCAATGTGTCATCGACAGAAGGTATGTTGTAGACAGACTTGTGGTAATCGATAGCCTGGGTAACGGTAAGACTTTCGTAAAGGCTCAAGATATCCGAGATGAAGCCGATCTTGCGCTGTGGATCGACTCCCAATTTTTCCCCGAACACGATTTCGCCTTGTGCGGGCCGTAAAACTCCGGCCATCAAACGCAGCAGGGTGCTTTTTCCCACGCCGTTGATCCCTGTGATCAAACAAACTTGTCCTTGGGATATCTTAAGATTAAAGTCCTTGAACACGCTTGTTTTTCCGTAACTGAAACTGAGATTCTTAATTTCCAGCATCAGTCTTTTCCTTTGAATTTTTTGGTAAGGCTGATTCCCCCCAAGATTTGGATATCTTTTTGTTGATATCTTCTTTTGTGTACCCAAGCTGCAGGGCGCGAGAAATGTATTCTTCGGTAAGGATGTTAAAAAGTTCCTGCCTTCCCAGCCTGATTTTGGAGGGATCAGACTTGACATAATAGCCAGCTCCTGGACGTGAGTAGATAAATCCTTCTATTTCAAGTTGATAGTACACCTTGATGATAGTGTTGGGGTTGACATTGAGTTTGAGTGCCATTTCCCTGAGGGAACTCAATTGATCTCCCTCTACTAATTGCTTGGAGAGAATGGCCATCTTTAAGGCTTGCTTAATCTGCTCGTAGGTGGGGAGGGGAGATTTGGGATCGATTTTAATGTGGGGGGCTTTTGTCTTCTGTTTCACTGCTCTACTAATATAGATCAGTAGAGCAGTTTTTGTCAAGTGTTTTTTTGACACGGAATGGATATTTGTGTAAGTTTTTCCAGGAGTCTTTCATAGAAAAATCAACACAAGGATAAAAGATTGATCGGGAAATACATGATCGGGTGGCTGCCGCTGGTGGTTATCGGAATCTTGAACGGGGTTTTAAGACAGTCGGTATACGGCAAATATGTAGGTGAATTAGCGGCCCATCAAATTTCAACCATTACAGGGATTGTTCTGATGGGTTTATACATTTGGTGGCTTACCGGCAAATGGAGGATTGAATCATCGGGCCAGGCCATCTGCATAGGATTAATCTGGCTGGGGATGACCGTTGTTTTCGAGTTTGTGTTCGGCCATTATGTCATGGACCATTCCTGGAAAAATCTTTTTCATGACTACAATCTTCTCGAGGGAAGGGTTTGGGTGCTCGTTTTAATATGGACAACCATGGCGCCTTTAGTGTTCTACAAACTTCGTTCCAAATAGCCTGAATTATTCAGATAAGCAGGAGATGAGATAACATGACAATTGACCGGAAAGAATTTTTTTCCCGCATTTGGAAATGGATGATTGGAATGTGGGCGCTAATTTCTTTTAATGGATCGAGGCTGGTTTTTTCTACTCTTAAGAATGATAGTCAGGAGGACCCCATGGCTCAAAAAACGAAATTTATCCACAGTTGGATCTTGAACTTGATGGAAAAAATGGATGAAAATTTGGATGAGAAGGCAAAGATCAACCTGTTAGAAGGGTGCGGCAGAGCCTGCGCGGAAAGTCATGCCAAGGCAGATGCCTTGAAGCACAAAGGGAATTTGGATGGCTGGCTTCGGGTCTTAAAAAAATGGGTGGGGCCTGAGAATATTCAAATGGAAAATAATGCTGTGCGTGTTATATACAGCAAATGCCTTTGCCCGATCGTTCAGGATCATCCTCCCCTTATGTCCAAAACATACTGTAACTGTTCGCGAGGATGGCTGATGGAAACTTTCGAGACAGTCATGGAGAAACCGGTAGAGGTGAAGATGGAAGATTCCATCATGCAGGGCGGGAAGCACTGTCGATTTTTGGTTTCTTGGGGTCAGACCGATCTATCTTATTGATTTTAGAGGAGAAAAACAGAAATTCGGGGCATTTTTTTAGCTTAAAGTGTGGTTTTTAGGTTCAAAAACATGCCTCTAAGAGACTTTTGTCTATAGCTACTGAATGAGACAAATTTTCTTAAAAC
>CP070750.1:2744432-2774047 GCA_020348385.1 Candidatus Aminicenantota bacterium
AACTCTCAGAGGAAAATTGGGGCCTGCCAAACAGAGTGGAACCTTCCGGAAGATTCTGGTTGTTTTTCAATTTTCCATTTCCATATTCATGATTTTGGGATTTATTATCATTCTGCTGCAACTCGATTATATCAAGAATAAAGATCTGGGATTCAACCGGGATCATCTCGTTGTCATTAGAGGCGGAGGACAGACAAATGACGCTCTCAGAGATAATATTTTGAAGGATTCCCATGTCATTTCCGTTTCTCTTCCTCTCAGCGTCCCAGGGGAGTTTGCCGGCGACCAGTCCTACTATCTGCCTGGGAAGGATCCGGCTTCATCAGTAAGAGCGTCTTTTTTCGGCGTAGATTATGATTTCATCCAAACGTTCGACATGGAAGTCCTCTGGGGAAGGGATTTTTCAAGGGAGTATTCTACGGATGCAAACGATGCGGTAATCCTTAATGAAACATTTGCTCGCCAGCTCGGATTGGACTCAGATATCATAGGAAAACAGATAATCGATGTGTCTAATCCTGAATTTCGGCCGACAGTCATCGGAGTAATCAAAGATTTTCACCATCAAAGCTTAAAACTCAGGATAAATCCTATGATACTTTCCGTTAGTCCACAAGCATTCGCGTTTATTGCCGCCCGAATAACTCCACAAAACGTCTCCTCAACCCTGAGCCACATAGAGACTATTTGGAAAGAGCAATTCCCGGACCGCGAATTTAACTATTATTTTGTGGATGATAATTACCGGCAGCGATATCCGGAAGAAGACAAAATGCAGGACATCTATCTCACATTCGGATTTTTAGCCATATTTATCGCCTGTTTAGGACTTTACGGGCTGGCCTCTTTTTCAACTGAACAGCGAGCCAAAGAAATCGGAATCCGTAAAGTTCTTGGCGCCACGGTACCCAATATCACTTTCACTATATCCAAGGATTTCATAAAACTGGTCTTATTAGCAAACATCATTGCCTGGCCGATAGGATTCTACGTGATGAATAAATGGCTGGACAATTTTGCCTACCGAATCGGAATAGAGTGGTGGGTGTTTTTGGCCGCCGGATTGATCGCTCAAATTATTGCCCTGATGACAGTCAGTCACCAAGCGCTCAAATCAGCCTTAACCAACCCAGCAGAAACTCTGCAGTATGAGTAAACTCGTAGTGTGAACCTCTCTATTCGTAACGCAGATGTGTGGCAGATTTTGCTAAAGACCTCCTGATTAAATTGGCCTAATATCAATTTGGAGATATTTTGGGTTTCAGGAATGAGTTTTATCTGGCCTTCCAGAGTTTTCTTTGAGAACCGTTGCAGTAGTCATGACTAAAGTTGAAGCCGCAAAGAAGAAACTGGCTGGGTTGAAGAGCCATTAAACAATATGGCGTGAAATTAATTATTTAGCGTCATATTTCATAACAGGATTTCCTACTCTTCCATGATTGCAGTGCTGGCATAAAGCAGAGAATTTCAGGCAGTGAACTCTACTTCTATTTTTTCTTGAGCCGGTTGATCGTCATACAGCTGAGTTCCTGACCGGGCCACGCCAGATAGAATCTCTCCTCCATCTCATTGGGGCCCTTATTGATGTACTCGAGCCTGGCCCTTGTCCCGGCGGGAGCGTTTTCACTGCTTTCGCTGTCAAATGTCAGGGTCTTCCCGTCATCGCTGATCTTCCCGACATATCGGTTGACGAATCCTTCGACATAGAAGGCGCGGAGGATGAAGGCCTTGCGGGACTTGTCATAGCTGAAGAATCCGATATCCTCATGGATTTCCCCCTTGGGGTTTTTCTCCTGGGGCTTGAATTCGGCTCTCGTTTTAGTCCGCAAGAATGTTTCATTCAAGACGAATTTATACTCTTGGACCACGGTGGAATTTCCGTTCGCTCCCTCACCTTTTCCCTCCCAGACGCCTTCAATGAATCGTAGGGATTTCCATACATCGTTCTGAGCAGCCAGGCCTGAAACTGTAAAAACGGCGATAATCATGAAACATGTCAATTTCGCTTTCATGTGGAATCTCCTTTTAGAGTAATGTTCCAAATCAGATTATACATATCCCATATTCCCAATATCAATTTAACAAAAAAGAATATTTGACACCGAATTTGACCTGGCGCCCATTATTGTTTTTTCGTTTCGAATCCAGAATGTCGTTAAATTAATTATTATGCGACATAAATCGGGGGATGTGATACTCACCCACCTTTTTTGACTTCATAATATCCACATGATATAAGCCGAGATGTTATGAAATAATGAAGGAGGAATAATGAATTCCAAAACGATTGGATTGATTGTATTCTTTTTGGGTCTCGTTATAATCAATTGGACCACGACTATTGGTTTCATTTGGTTATTGGCTGGTTTGCCGGCTCCCAAAATGCCAGCCGAGCCTACAGTGATGGCCGCGATTTTCGGTGGGTCTATCACTCCCTTTGGTGCTGTGCTGATGGTGGTAGGCGGGCTTGTCTACGGCAAAAAGGAGAGGAGATAATTCAATGAATTTTCCCGCAAGTCATCCCCTCTGGATGTGGCTATATTTTGGTACATTCGGCACCATCGGCATCATCCTCTTTACTCTTATTGTGTGGAATTTGATGAAGGTTCTCAAACTGGCCGATGGGTTTCAACGATCAGCCGCTAAATGGAGTATGATCGGCTTCATGTTCTTGTTCTTTTCCGCATGGTTTGCCTGCGGCATCGGCGGTTCTCCTGGCAACCTACTGAGCACTAATCCAGATACTCATTATCTCACTGGAGCTATCTTAGCAGCAGCGCTGGCGATGTTTTTCTCGGTACCCGGCTGGTTGTGCGTGTTGATTGGCCAGCGGAAGATGTTGAGGGCTCTTCAACAGGAAAAGGAATAGTGCCGGAGCGGCGTCGAGACCTAGATATGATGCGGGCCCTAGTGGTTTTGGGCCTTATTTTTTTTCACACCGCCCGCATCTTTGACCACGGGGATTTTTATGTGAAAAACGATCCGCCGAGCATGCTCATCTCGATCATCGTTATTTTTGTGTCTATGTGGGGAATGCCTCTCCTGTTCATGATCTCGGGAATCGGAGTTTGGTATTCCCTACGGTCGCGTTCGCCGGGAGCCTTTGTTCGAGAACGTTTTCTGCGACTTCTCGTACCTCTGGTCTTCGGCACACTGGTTATCGTACCACCTCAACAGTATTATTCCTTTCTCTTCAAACAACCTGATTTGCATGTGAATTATGGAGAGATGCTATCTGAATTTATCAAGGTCAAGCCTGTCTTCGATTTTCCCTATTTTTTGACAAGTGCCCCGCCTCTCGAGCTCTTTCAGCTGGCACACCTCTGGTTTTTAAACCTATTGTTCTTTTTTACACTGCTTCTCCTGCCGATTTTCCTTTACCTGCGGACGTCAGGAGGAGAACGGATATGCCATCAAATGGCAACTCTTTTTTCCAGGCCCTGGACAATCTTTTTATTGGGTTTGCCTCTAGGATTGGTAGAGGCAGGGCTCAAATCAGAAATGACCGGGAGCTGGAATCGATATGGATATCTTATATTTTTATTCTATGGATTTTTTCTTGTCTCCGATGGGCATATCAGTCAGACAATCCAGAAACACTGGAAGAGTGCAATAGTATTGGGCCTTATTTCGTTTGTTTTACTTTCAGCTGGATTTAATGCGTTGCTAACAGAAAACGGCACCGATCCTATGACGTCTTACGATTGGGGGAGTATTTTGCTGCGAATTCTAAAGGGCCTTACCGGATGGTTTTGGATCGTAGGGATTTTGGGCTTTGTCGGACAGAAGCAAAAGAAAAATAAAAATACCCGCATTCAGACGCCCGAACTACCTACAAAACAAAAATTCTTGGATCGTGTTGTGCCGTATTTTTCCGAGGCTGTTCTGCCCTTCTATGTCCTCCATCAAACAGTTATTGTCGTCATCGGATTTTATGTCTTGCAGTGGAGGATGACCTCCTTTTTTGACTTCTGGACGATCAGCCTGGCTTCACTGGTTGCCACTCTTGTCCTGTACGATGTTGGGGTAAAGCGTCTAAATGTAACACGTTTCCTGTTCGGCATGCGGAAGAAGCACTAGATCATTCTCTGTTTCAAAATACAGAACGTCGCGAAATATATACAATATGCGACATTTCGTCATACACTCCTCTTTTTTTTAATCCCAAACCTTATAGCTCAGCTAATTGACTCCTCTTCCGGAACTTGCGTTAATAAGCCACATCCATAAACCTCAAACCTTTTTGTTTGCACGCATGTAGAAGGCGTTCCATTTTCTCTACAACACCACGATGGTCCTCCGCCAAGTTTGTCGTTTCATAGGGATCCTTCTCCATGTCATACAGCTCAAATATCGGCGTCTTCTGTTTGCTGGATGGCTGCGAATTTATTTCAATGAGCTTCCATTTTCCACGCCGGATGGAATAATTTCCCAGTTCGGAAACATGGCCACCGGTGTCGGCGATCAATGCCGGCCGTCGGATCTTTCGGTCTTTATCTCCTAGGATTGCCGCCAATATGCTGATGCTGTCCTCGGCTGCACTATCGGGAAGGGAGTAATCCAGGAATTCCGCGAAAGTCGACATCATATCGGTCAAACTGATCGGAACATCGGAAAGGGTGCCGGGCTTGATTTTCCTTGGCCACCGAACAATGAACGGAATCCGATGGCCGCCCTCATACGCCGAGTTTTTGTATCCCCGGAAGGGGCCGGCGGATTTCTGGCCTTTAGCACCACGGCGTGGTCCGTTATCACTTGTGAAAATAAAAATGGTGTCATCTAAAATACCATGGGCTTCTAAGGCCCGGCGGACCTCACTAACACACCAATCGACCAAAGCGTTCATATCACCCCGGGGACCTTCTTTGCTGGCGCCGCGAATAAATTCCGGATTAACCCAGGGAATATGCGGTGCTGACAACGCAAAATAGAGAAAAAACGGTCTGTTTGGATTTTCTTTTTTATGCTCGTGGATAAAGTGCACCGCTTTTTCAGCCAGTTTGACATCCACCTGCTCTAGATCCCAGTCAGGCACCATTAAACCCGGATAGAAACCGGGCAGTTTATTCAATTCTTCAGAAGATTGCACAGAAGGAACGCCCACCCAGGAGTCATTTTCGATAAAACAATAAGGCGCATCACTGGTGGAGCAGCCGGCCGTGCCGAAGAAATAATCAAAACCAAGATCACAGGGACCGCCCACCACAGTTTTGCTGAAATCGATCTCATCTTCGTTCATCGTGAACTGTCGTTGGAATCCCTCCAGTTTCCTGGAACGGTACCATAATCCCAAATGCCACTTCCCGACAAAACCGGTCCGATACCCGCACCGGCGCATGAGCTGCGCCCAAGTGAGCCGCTCCTTTGGAATGACCGGAGGATCATACGGCATGACCAGGGAATGCTTCTTATGGGTTCTCCAGTAGAATCGACCTGACAAGATTCCGTAACGTGTGGGAGAGCACAAGGCGCTGCAGGAATGGGCATCCGTAAAACGTATCCCTTCATCAGCTAATCGATTGATGTTTGGAGTAGGAATTAACGATTCAGGATTGTAAGCTTCAACATCACCCCAGCCCATATCGTCCGCCATAATAAAGACGACATTGGGCTTTGCGGCAAAGGATTTATCAAAAGATTTTTTTCTAATCTTAACGCTTCCGAATACATTCGCGGAAATAGAAACAATCCCTATCTTTTTTAAAAAATCCCGCCGGGTTGATCGATATGAGGGGGGCATTTCAGACCTCCTTTATTTGTTTTTTTCCACTGCGTTTCATCAATTTGACCTGCCCCTCGTCATTGTACCACTATCCCGAGTAAATTATAATGAGTCCAACCCAAAAACCTGTATAGAGACTCGAGATCTTTTTGTCTTTCAATACAAGAAACGAATTAACATACGGAAGTGTCTCAAAGCCTTCGCAATTCCTTTGACATTATTTTAAACCGTGACTTAAAATTCCCATCTGGAGGAAATATCATGATTGCAGCCATTGAGATACAGTTGGAACTCGAAAGGTCGCCTGAGGAAATCTGGGAGGCATTAACCGATCCCGTCGAAATCTCCGGCTGGTTCGGTGACAGCGCCAGTTTCAGCCCCGAGTTGGGCAGCGAAGGCTGGTTCGAATGGACTCTAATCCCTCGTGATGACGGTGGCACTACCCTGATGCTCAAGGAGACCGGGTTCACCACTGAGGAGTCGCGAGAAGAGAACGTCGACGGATGGGAACATGAACTCGGGCATATGAAAAAGTATCTTTTGACAGATTAGCCTTTATTCCTTCTTTTTCCCTACTTTACCCATAAAAAGGGAGATAACGAATAGTATGGCTGCCATTGCGGCTGCGATCCACAGGCTCTGCTGCACGGTTGAATCCACACTCAGGTTGCCGATGAATTTCGGCACAAAAGTCCCACCCAAAAGACCGACGGCAAAAATGATCCCAAAAATGCTTCCATAAAGGCTCGCATCGAACTTTGCAAATGTCACTCCCACAATGGTGGGGAAGATGGGTGCAAAGGCCAATCCGGCGAGACAAACGGCAACGATGGCCAAAATCGGACTGTTGACCAGGATCATGAGCACGATAGCGGCCAAGGCAACCAGGGCCATAGCAGAGATAACTTTGGTGCCGATTGCTGTCAGATTCTTGACGGTAGATGTGATAAACCGTCCGGCCATCATGGCCACGCCAAAAGCGCTCAACACAAAACCGGCATAGTAGGCTGGTTTGGCGCTGCCATTGGCTTCGAAGAGCTGCTCCATGAGTTTTCTGATCCAGGTACCCATGGATATTTCAAGCGAAATGTAACAGAATAAAGCCAGAGCAGCGATAAGGACCGCGCCTTTTCCCAAGAGTTTGATAGCCATGGAAAACTTGTATCCTGTGGCAACCTGGGGATAGCTTGTAGTCAGGGCAAAAATGAGAAAAACCAGCACCAATATTCCGATGACTGAAAGCGATGTCGTGTAACTCAATTTCAAATTCGTGAGGAAAAAGACAAAAAGGAAGGGTGTGAGCACATATCCCAGCCCAAAAAAGGCATTGCCGAAATTACTGGCGCGCGCCGGGTCTTTGCCTTCGAACAGAACGATCGGGATGAGAGTATTCCCAACCGTGTTCAAAGACATGGCGCCTATACCCAAGAGAATGCAGGCTATCAGAGCCAATCCAAAAGAGGATGCATAGGCCAATAAAAACACGCTGGCGCTCGTGACCACAAAGCCTAGAAGGGCAATGGGTTTGTAGCCCAGCTTGTCTACCAATGGGCCGATGATGAGCTGCACGAAACAACTCGTCAAAAACAAGCCCATCGCCAATGTGCCGAACTGTCCTTCGTTGATTCCCAATGCATCCATCAACTCGACCGATATGGCACCCAGGATGATAAAACAAACTGCCAAGGTGAAAACGGCCATCAAAGCCACAACTGCTGTCATTTTTTTCATTGCTATTCCCTCCAAACCACTTTTTTTGTAGTTGATATCACAGAAAAAAGCTGGAGTCAATACAGGAAGCCACAAAGCTTGTATTAGACCGCCGATTGCGGCATCATGGGATGCGGAAATGAAACCAATGCGAGAAAAAATCCTTGTACATAAAAAAGAAGCAGAAAATCATTTGACGAACGAGCTGCTTCCTTTCTGGTTGAACCGCTGTAAAGATGACATACATGGGGGATTTATCACCCATTTCAATGCGGAAGGAAAGGATACTGGCGAAAATCAGAAGTCCTTGATTTCCCAAACACGGACGATTTACACCATGGCCTCAGCTCACAGAGCAGGATATGGGAATGGCCTGTGTGAGGCCTTTGCAAGACACGGAGTCGATTTCCTTGTCGACAAAATGTGGGATGAAACATACGGCGGGTTTTATTGGACGGTTGACCGGAAGGGGAATGTTGAAATCGACAAAAAAATTCTTTATGGGTTGAGTTTTGCTATCTATGCTTTATCGGAATATACTCTGGCAACCGGTGACAAACGCGGCATGGATTATGCAGAGAGAGTTTTCGACCTCATCCAAAAAAATGCCAAAGACACAGAGCAGGACGGCTACATGGAGATGTTCGAAAGGAATTGGGATCTTTGCCCTCCAGGAAGTGGCGGAGGTGATAGAAAAACCCTGGACTTTCACATGCACTTCATGGAGGCACTGACAACCATGTATGAGTGCAGCGGGAAAAAGGCTCATCTTCAGAATCTCCAGGAGATCATCGATATTCTCACGACACACATGCTCCATCCCGTTTATAAAACAGGAATACCCCAATTCTGGAGGGACTGGACAATCGCACCTCAGATCAAATTCGACATCATCTGGGGATGGGATCGGTTTGCTGAAGGCGGCAAAAAAAACCATCCAGAGGACAACACCTCTTATGGGCACAATGCGGAATTTGCCTGGCTCCTGATGCATGCTCTGGAAATCATGGAGTTGGACAGGAAGGCCTATCGAGATATCATCGAAAAACAATTGAATCATGCCCTTCAAAACGGAATCGACTGGGAATTCGGAGGCGTGTACGTCGAAGGGGCCCCCATGGGGGAGGTGTACGACAGAGAAAAAGAATTCTGGCAACAGGCAGAAGTTATGATCGGTATGTTGGACGGATGTCTTCATATCGATAAAGAGAAGTACTGGCCCGCCTATGAAAACGTGCATCGTTTTGTCTTCGAAAAGATGATTCATCATGACGTTGGAGAATGGTTCCCTCTGGTGACAAGAGAGGGTGAGCCGATTTGGACTCACATGAGTCATTCATGGAAGGTGAATTATCATACAATCCGCTGCATGATCCAGTGCATCCAGCGGCTGGATAAACTCAGCAAAAAAAGATAATGGGCCCTGATATTATTTTCGGACGCGGAAAAGAGCGCTGAAAAGGATAAACACTCCGACGCCGATAATGATCAGCGGCCACCACGACACCAAACCGTATATGTTAAAAGCACCGATGGCTATGAGCACGATTCCCGCGATCAGCTTACCAAAAACAGGCCTTCGGTAGGCTGGCATAATGGAGCGGACTAGCGCCTCAAAGACAAAGATACCTCCCAGGGCGATTAAAAAGTATGCCCACCAAATATCCCAGGCGATTTTGTCCTGCGAAGCAAGGAGCAACAGAACCCCGACAGCGATGACAATCAGGCCGAAAATGACACGCCCGAGAGGATCGCGTCGCCATTTTTCTTCTTGACTCTTTTCATCTTTTTCGTCCCGAGCTTTTTCTTCCTTTTCTTGCTTTTCCTCTTTCTCGTTGCGGTATTTCTGCTCAGGCATCTTAACCTCCTTCTCTTTTATGGGTTATCCCTTCATTCTGTTTTTTGAAGCCTATCCTAATAATTTTGTATTGCCAAGCTATGGTCACCTGTACTAAAGCCTATCCAGGTTAAAACTTGTGACCTCTCCCCACCCATAGACCAAAGACGTGTACCAGTAGTCCCGTCCGATACACCGGAAATAGGGAGGACGGAAGGCTCGGATCAGGTCTCCGATCTTGTAACGCGCGAGGATGGGTGTGGAGGCAATGAGGCTCCCCATCTCGCCAGGCTTCATCTCGTGCAACATCTTGATGCCCGATCGGGTCTGCACCTCGAAGAAAAAAAGGTCGAAGTTCGGCACCCAGGCCCGGGCTGTGTCTTTCTGCTGACCGAACATGCCTTCTGTGGCTCCGTATATCTCGCGAATTTCGACGTGTCCATACATGGCTTTAAGTTGTGGCTTGAGACGGGTATTGATACCGGGCACACTCCCCAGAGTCATCAGTTTCACATCCCATAAGTCCCTGGGGTATTTGCCGTATTTTTTTCGCAGAAAGCGGCCGAATTCAATGGCCGTGGGTGCAACGCCCCCCACCAGTGTCACATTTTCCTGCTTACACTTTTGGTAAGCCAGATCGAAGCGGGCTTCCCAGTCCTTGAGATTTTTTCCTCCTCCGAGGGCATCGATCTCATCCTGCGAAGGCACCGACCGAATAGGTGTGGAGGCAGAAACGTGCTTCAGATAGATCCCGGAGCTGTATCCGTATTCGATCTCTCGATCCCCTGTTTGGACCTTGCCCACAACCGAAGGGAAGTTAAGATTGAGATTGACGCCCTGGAATATGTCGAAGCGACCGCTGTTCAAGACGTTCTCCATAACCGCCCGTCCGGCGCTGACACGCATTTTCAGGTCGGTAGGCGTCATAGGAATGAATTTGGATTCCCCTTTGGTCGTCCCCCTCGTGATAGCCCATCCGATGGGGGGTTCGCTAAGCAGCATGGAAACCTCTCCTGCCATGACTTGCTGGATGAGCGGCTTATATTCTTCATAGCTCACCACGGGAAATGCCTGGCGGAAATCATCGCTTGTCTCGACTTGTTCAACACCGTGTTCCCGGCCGTATTCAGTCTGTCTATAGTGTCCAAGCAAGATGCCCAGCACTTTTTTTTGGGCTGTTTCTGGGTCGGCGATGGACTCATACCACGGTTGGAGAAATCCCTTGAGCCGTGTGATGGCTTCTTGCGGATTCGTGAAAGTCACTTGCTTATCTCCTCGATTCGATTGCTTTTGCTTCTTTGGTGTAGTCTAATAAATTAACCAGATGAAGACAAGGGTTGATTTTGAGAGAACCCTGCCCAAATAACTACCATTAGCGATAAGTGAACCTATTGACCTATCCAAACGTCTTTATTGGTGATACTCGATTTATGAGGAGGAGTTTATCATCATGTTTAAAAACTACCTAACAATTGCTTTCCGGAATATCAAAAAACACGTGGGACACAGCCTGATCAATGTTGCAGGTCTGGCCATCGGAATGGCCTGCTGCATCCTGATCTTGCTTTTTGTGTTCGATGAGCTTAGCTATGATAAATTCCATAAGAACCACGACCGTATTTACAGGGTCACAAGAAAATGGTTCAACGCAGACGGTGTGGTCAACCTCCACCTCGGGCATGTCGCTCCTCCGGTGGCTCCCCTTCTCAAAAACGATTTCCCGGAGATTATTCATGCGGTTCGTATAATCGGAGCAGGAGGACTACTTGTCGGCAGCGACGCTGCATTTTATGAGGAATCCAGGTTTTTCTTTGTAGAAGAAGACGTGTTTAACGTGTTCACTTTCGACATGATTGCCGGTGACCCCGAAACAGCCCTCAAGGATCCTTTTGCTATCGTCATCACAGACGAAATGGCGGAGCGATACTTCGGTACCGAGGATCCGATCGGCATGTCGTTGACAATTAAAACTTCCTCCCAAAAAGCGGATATGAAAGTGACGGGGGTCATAAAGCCGCTTCCGCACAATTCTCACTTCCATCCCAATTTACTCGGATCTTTCAAAACATACGAGGCTGTTGTGGGAGACCGGGAACTGCAAAGCTGGTCGAGCAACAACTATGCCACCTATCTTCTGATGTCCGAAGGTTACGAAATCGAAAGGTTGAAAAGCCAGCTCGATCCCTTCATCGACAGACACTATGGCGAAGGGAGGAGCCAGGGGACAAAGCTGGAGCTGCAGCGTCTGACCGACATCCATCTTTTTTCCCACCTCGACTCCGAGATCGAAGCCAACAGCGATATCACATATGTCTATGTGTTTTCCATTATCGCTCTGTTTATCCTGTTGATAGCCTGTGTCAATTTCATGAATTTGGCCACAGCCCGTTCGGCCGGCAGGGCAAAAGAGGTCGGACTGCGCAAAGTCATCGGAGCCCAAAGACCTCAGCTCATAAGGCAGTTTTTGAGCGAGTCCATCATCACGGCCATCATCTCTCTTTTGATCGCTATTGGCCTCGTCCTATTGGTCCTCCCACAATTCAATCGATTCGTCGGGAGGGATCTATCATTGAACCTCTTGGCTAATATGTCGATGTTCCTATCGTTGTTCTTTATCGCGATCTTCGTCGGCCTCATCGCCGGCATCTATCCGGCTGTTTTTCTCTCCGCTTTCAAACCCGTCCGAGTCCTCAAGGGGAATCTCGATACAGGCAAAAAAGGATTATCCTTTCGAACAGTTCTTGTGGTGTTTCAATTCTCGATATCTATCATATTGATCATCTGCGTGGGAGTTGTCTCCAGCCAGTTGGACTACATGCAGACCAGAAATCTCGGCTTCGACGAAGATCATGTGGTCGTCCTCCCCAGCAGCCCTCGCATCATCTCCCGCTTGGAGGGTTTCAAAACTCGTCTGCTTCAAAATCCGAATATCCTGAGTATTTCGGCCGCAAAGAGAGTTCCCTCGGGTCGGCTGCTCGATTCAGCAGGTGCCCGCGTGTTGAGTGGAGAAACGAGTCAACCGATCGATTTTCGAATCGCTCAGCTGAGGGTGGACTATGACTACATCCCAACTTTTAATATGGAGTTGGCAGCAGGACGGAATTTCTCCAGAGAGATGGGGACAGACCTTACCCAAGCCTTTATCATCAACGAGACAGCCGCCCGGAGAATCGGCTGGGGATCTCCGGAAGAAGCCGTCGGCAAAGGATTCGGTTACGGGCAGCGAAACGGGCAGATAATCGGAGTGGTTAAAGACTTCCATTTCGAGTCCCTTCACCAGGAGATCTCCCCCATCGTGATGTTCATCTCTAAAACAGATCTTTCTCAGATTTCTATCCGAATCGGCCTGGAGAATATTCCCCAAACCATGGCTTTCCTCAAGGATATATGGGCTGAGATGCGGCCCGACTATCCCTTCTCTTACTATTTCATCGATGAAAATTTTGACCAGCTTTACAGGTCCGAAGAACAATTGGGAAAGATATTTAGCTATTTTGCCTTTTTGTCCGTGCTCGTCGGATGTCTTGGCCTCTTCGGCTTAGCCTCCTATTCTGCCGAACGGCGAACCAAAGAGATCGGTATCCGGAAGGTCTTGGGGGCATCGGCTTCAGGGATCACAGTCCTTCTTTCCAAAGAATTCACAAAGTGGGTGCTGCTGGCAAACGTGATCGCCTGGCCTGCAGCTTATTTAATCATGTCACGGTGGCTCCAGAGTTTCGCCTACCGCTCAGGCATCGGCGTTGGAACGTTTCTTCTGGCAGGAGGAATCGCCTGGATCATCGCGTTTCTCACCGTCAGTTACCAGGCTATAAAAGCCTCGATCGCTGACCCCATCTCCGCATTGAAATACGAATAGATATCTTTTAGAGTTATATTTGGCACTCCACATGAAACGAAAATGGGGAATATTCGTAAAAAAAAATATTAGCAGCAATCTTTGTTGGTTTATTTCCATCCATCAAAATCGACTTGTCCATGTTTAATTGTCTAGTTTGACAAGGACTGGACAGGATCATCCTCATTCCAGAAAAAGGAGTAAAACCACTTTATGCAACCTTTTGGTGCAAACTTACGTATATATATTTGTGAAACACAAATAAATGAAAAAAGACAAGAGATGAAAGATGAAAGAAATTAGCAAAGCAGAAGAAATGGTGCTCTTGGCCATCTGGCGTTTGGCAGGTGGGGCCTATGGTGTGTCTATCCGCAGACAGATCCGCAAAAACACAGGAAAGGACTATACCTACGGGACGCTCTATGGCCTCCTGAGACAAATGGACCACAAGGGCTACATTAAAAAGATCAAAGGCAAACCTCTCCCCAAAAAGGGTGGGCGGAGTAAAACCTATTTTAAACTCACACCTGGAGGGATACGGGCCCTGAAAGACGCTATCGCACTTCACAAACGCATGTGGAAAGATATCAATGAATTTTCCCTGGATGAATTATGAGATCTAAAAGAAATGAAGACTCCAATCCCCCTCGGTTGCCCGAATGGATAATCCGGAGACTGGCATGGACAGAGGATCGATTCTCCATCCAAGAGAATCTCCACGAAGAATACACGTATATCCTTGCCACAAGGGGGAACAGATCGGCCAATCTTTGGTATTGGGGACACATGTTACGTTCCTTCGGCCCGTTCGTTAAATTTGCGATTTACTGGAGGATTGTCATGTTCAAAAATTATCTGAAAATCGTATGGAGAAGTATGAATAAATATAAAGGATACTCTTTTATAAATATTGCAGGATTAGCAGTTGGGTTGGCCTGTTGTATTCTTATATCTCTGTGGATCAAGTTTGAGGTCAACTATGACAGATTTCATGAAAACAGCGCTGATTTGTACCAGGTTGTAACTGAACTGCCCCTTCCGAACGGAGATATCCGCTTTTATCCAAACACCCCTGGTGCTCTAGCTCATGCCCTAAAATCGGAAAGACCTGAGATCAGGAATGTTTCCCGGTCAAATGACTGGGGAGAAATAATGCTCGGTACCGCAGAAAAACGCTTTCTAGAAAAAGTGAGATTCGTCGATGCCGCTTTTTTGGAGATGTTTTCCGTTGATTTTATCAAGGGGAACCCTAAAACTGCATTAACTCAACCTGACTCAATCATCCTAACTGAAAATATTGCCGGAAAACATTTCGCAGAAAAAGACGCACTCGGGCAGGAAATTCTTATCGGGTTGAATAAAAGCCTCTTCGTTACAGGAGTGATAAAAGAACTTCCGGAAAACTCATTTCTTAATTCCCTCTGCCTCGTCCCGATCGCCGTGCTAAGGAATCTGGGTTGGCAAATCGATGAATGGGGAGGCGGTAACTACGAAACTTATCTTCATCTTGAAGAAAAAACAGACATGGACTTTTTTAAGTTCCAAATCAGAGATATATACAAAAAATATGCTTCAAACTGGGAGGAGTCGAAACTGACATTAAGGCCGATAACAAGAATTCATCTCTACGACCTGGATGGCGGTGGACCGATAGTCTATGTTTATATCTTTTCCGGATTGAGTGTATTTATTCTTTTGCTTGCTATGGTCAATTATATAAACCTCACGACAGCCCGTTCAGCTCTTCGGGCCAAAGAAATTGGCGTTCGGAAAACGGCAGGAGCTTACAAACAGCAGCTAGCCAAACAGATCCTTATGGAATCCATTCTGGTGACTACGTTCTCGGGATGCTTCGCTGTCATGATCGCATATTTTTTATTACCTGTTTTAAATCAATTGACCGGATCCCGGATTGGATTCGACTTTAGTGGAGAGATGGTTCTCTTTTTAACCGGCATTGTGATCCTGACCGGAGTCATTTCCGGTATATATCCCGCCTTTATTCTTTCGTCCATGAACCCTGTTCGAGCGATAAAAGGAGGAATTAGGCCTGGAAAAAATAGCCTTCTCCTTCGCAAAGTTTTGATCGCCTTTCAATTTTCACTTTCCGTTTTTATGATCGTCGTGATGATCGGCGTGAATAAGCAGCTAAAATATCTGAAAACCAGGGATTTGGGATATAACCGGGATAATATAATCTATATGGGATTGGCCCAGGAAATTACCAGACAATATCGAACCATTCAAACGGAATTGATGCGGAATCCTGACATAATCAGTATGACTCGCTCTAGTTCGACAATGGATAAGGCGTACACAACAACGGGGGGAGATGCCATAACTTGGGAGGGACAATCCCACGAAAAAATCATGCCGAAAACACACCTGATGAGGGCAGACCCTGAGTTTATCGAGACTTTTCAAATAGATATGGTGGAAGGTCGTTTTTTTTCAATGGAATTCCCCCATGACCGGACAGAGTCTGTGGTTGTAAATCAAACTGCTCTAAAGACAATGGATCTGAAATCTCCTGTCGGGAAACGAATTACTGTGTGGAATAGAAATTTCAGGATCATCGGTGTTATCAAGGATTTCCATTTTTACTCCCTTCATGATGAAATTCAACCTTTGATTTTTATTAACAGGTATGCTGATTTCAGAAACATTTTCATAAGGATCAATACCCAAAACATCCTGGGGACCATGAGTTTCATTCAGAATAAGCTTAAGGATATCGCACCCGGTTATATTCCTGATCTGAAGTTTTTAGATGAGAACCTCCACAATGTCTATATCACCGAGAAAAGAATGGTGACAGGAACAAGATATTTCACTTTGCTCACGATTTTCGTTTCCTGTATTGGCCTCCTCGGTTTAGCTTCTTTCTCTGTCAGGCAGAGAACAAAAGAAATCGCTATTCGCAAAGTGTTAGGGGCATCTGAGGGAAATATTGTCCTTCAGCTTTTTAAGGAGACATTGATCTGTGTTATTACGGCAAATGTTGTTATCTGCCCCATCGCTTATTTTGTGCTACAGGGATGGTTACAAAATTATGCGTACCACACAATTCCCGGAATCGGTATTTTTGTTTTTGCATCCGTTCTAACTCTAATGCTGGCATTCCTGAGTGTGGGATGGAATGTCATTAAAGCTTCTCTGGCAAATCCGGCGGAAAATTTACGGTACGAGTGAGCCTGTAATTAACTCGTTCTGAAAATATTCCAGAATCTCGGAAATATTTCGCCAACTCTTTTTTTGTACTTGAAAAACTCTTCGCCAAATTTGTCTTCAAGATATTTATCTTCCTTAACTATCAAAATTTTAAATAGAACATACATAAAAATAGGGATAGTCAATCCTATCAGCGAATTTATGAGCAAGACTATTCCAGGAATAATGAATAGGATCCAAGAGCCATAAATAGGATGCCTGATATAACCATAAATCCCTTTGGTCGCCAGCTTACCTTCATGAAAATATTTACGAATGGTTATTCCAGAAATCAAATAGATGGGGATACCTATAGCCATAAGAAGAATCCCAAAAACCTGACTAAAGACACGTGGAATAGGGATAGAAAGATGAGACATCCAAAGAGAATGTGAATAAAGAACTAGAGTTGAGTAAATTATAGATATTATTGCAAATTTGAGCCCAATCCCTAGGAAAGTCATTGGTTTTTTTCCTTGTTTAGGCATTTTTTTCTCCCTTATGATGTAACTGATGCTGACTCGCTAACACATTCTAACTTATGATATTATTAATTGTCATGTAATTTATTCGCGAGGGGGAGACATGTTACTAACGCCGGCCTTTGAAATTGGGATTTGGAATGCCTGGATACTCCAAGTTGTCTTTTATCTTTCCATGTTCATCCCGGATTTCTTTCTGGACAAAGAAACGAGGAAAAAATCGAAACGGATGAGTCAGTTTCCACCTTTTAAAAAAAAAGAGAAGGTCTTGGCCATTTCAACTCACGCCATCATCATGCCTGCTGTGTTAATATACTCTATTTTTCTCCCGCTCAAGACGGGCACAGCATGGCTGTATGCAGGTCTTACCATTTTTGCTTTTTCCTTGGCAATTTCTATCGTGACTCTTTTCAATATCGCTTCAGCTCCGGCTGATAAACCCGTAACCAAAGGGGCGTATAAAATCTCCAGGCACCCCATGTATTTCAGTGCCTTTCTGATGTTTATCGGTGTGGGGATATCCTGCGCTTCTTGGGTCGTTTTGCTTCTTGCTGTTATATGGATCGTGTTTTGGCGAATTGCGGTCCCCGCCGAAGAACAATTTCTGATCGAATTGTATGGAGAAAATTATCGCGATTATATGAGCAGAACTCCTCGGTGGATAGGAATTCCCAAGTCCTCGACTTTTACTTCTTCTTGATTTTTTTCTCTTCTTTTTTAACTTCTTTGGATTCTTCGTCCCAATCCCAATCAAAGTCAAAATCGAAGTCAAAGTCAAAATTGAAATCTAAATCTTTGAGCACTTCCATAGCCTCAAGGCATTCCAAGGATTCAAGACACTCCAAGTCCACATGGATATCCTTCAACATCTCCAACTCTTCAAGCTCTTCGAGGCATTTTAGTTTCTCGAGGCTTTTTTTCAGTTCTTCCATATCGATGTCCACATGGATGTTTTCAAGTTGAATTTCCAGTTCCTTCATGGCTTCTTCCAACTTCTCCAGTCCCTCGATGCGGACTTCCATATTCTCCAGTGCTTTTTCCAACTCTTCGAGGCCTTCGATCTTAACTTGAATCTTTTCTTTTTGTGTTTCCTGTGCGGCAATAAGGAACGTGAAACCAAACAACAAAACCGTCAGGATGCTCAACCATTTAAGTTTTTTCATAGGAACCTCCGTGAATACCATTTAGGTTCAAAAATAAAGACGCAAACTCCACCCAAAAGGTTGACCTTTATTGGCTTTTATCCAATTGACATCTTTTCACGTCATGATTTATTATCCAGGATAAAAGGCCGATGCAAAAATCGCCGCTTGAAGAAAAACAACACAAGGATTAAAACCATTTTGAAAAAGCTATGTATGTTAAGCTTTATTTGCATCCTTGTCAGCTCCCTATTTACTAGCCCTTCGATCTTCGAGCAGGATCAGCAAAAAGCCGACTCCCTCCAGTATGAGGTCTCGGTTACCCTCAAGCTCATCCAAGTCTATGTCTCAGATAAAGATGGGAATCCGGTCCAGGATCTCACCAAAGAAGATTTTCTCATTTACGACAACGGCCGTCTCATTACTGTGACCGATTTTGAGATCCACAGTCTGGAGCTTCCCCCCGAAAAAGAAACAGAGGCCCCTCCCCGCATGAGCCGGAAGTTTTTTCTACTTCTCGATGCATACCGAAACGACGGACTCGGACTGAAAAAAGCGCGGACTTTGGCCCTACATTTTATCGAAACCCAAGTCCACCCCGAAGATGAACTGGGACTACTTACCTACTCTATCGGCAGAGGGCTCGTTCTCCATTGGCCCCTCACAACAGATCACGAAAAGATCCGAGAAGCTGTGAAAACCATAAAGCTTTTTCCTGGCATCACTGTCGGAAGTTACGGCGGCAGCGGTGTAACTTCCATGGATGAAGCCGTGGATTTCACCAAAAGCCTGAACGATTTCGCCGTTTCTCTGCGCTACACGCCCGGCTACAAGCACATCATTCTGTTCTCGGCGGGACTTCCCCGCGCTCTCTTTGCATCCGATGATCCCCGTCTCCGCTACGAACACGAGCGACTGGCAAAGGAACTGGCTTCCTCCTCGAGTCCCATTTACACCGTCGATACCCAGGGAGAAAGAGATCTCGTCCAGGGGCGGGAGCTGAAAGGGGACCACTCTCTCCGGCGACTGGCTGCTCTTACCGGTGGCCGTCATTTTACCAACGTGGATTATCAGGAAACCATATCCGAGGACATTCAGAATTCAACCGGTAACTATTACGTCCTGGGTTACTACGTGGAGGAAGCATGGGACGGGAAGTACCATGAGATCAAAGTCAAAGTAAAACGAAAGGGTGTCAGAGTCCAGGCCCAAAAAGGTTATTTCAGCCCCAAGGCCTACGCCAAGTTCAGCAAGCTGGAAAAAAGGCTCCATCTTCTCGATTTGGCCAGAAATCCTTCCCCTCAGTTCGATCTGCCACAGGATATGCCATCCATTTCCGTGCCTTGGAGGGATTCCAACTCTTCAGCGGTCCTCCATCTGTCAGAGATCGTCCCAGCCGATTTGGAGGAGATACTCGGTAACAAGGCCGAACTTTTCACCCTGGTCTACGACGACGAAGGAGTCCTCACAGCCGAAGGGAAAAAAGAAATGGATTTTACCGAAAGTCCACCTGGGCGAATCTGCACATATACATTCTTTCCTCAACCTCAAGGCAGGTATGACTACATCACCATCCTTAGAAATAAAAAAACCGGCGCTGCCGCTAAAGCGGCAAGCACGGTTGTTTTTCCCGAGAACCAACAGTCTCAACCCGCTCTGTCCGGCCCGGTCTTCTTTGTTCCTGGGAGAGGATCCCTGTGTCTCCCTATGGAAATTGAATCTGCCGAGGGAAAATCGAAAACAAAGGAATTTAACCTAGATGCTATCGCCCCTCGGATCCAAGGCTCGATCTCTCCTCTGGTTTTTGATTTGGATAAAAACACAGCGGCCATGTATGCCGTTTTCGGATTAAAAAAAGAGGCGAAGGAAAAAAAGGCCCTGGAGTTCGTTTTCGTCCCACGACTGCGATCCAAAACAACGGATGAAACTTACCCGCTGAGACATACGGAACGGAACGATATCCTTACCGATTCTGAAAACACCATTGTTCTCGAGCTGGAGTTGACTCCTGTTCCTGCCGGCAAATATGTTCTCGAAATATCTGTTGCTGGAACATCTCTTTTGCAAGACCTGATTTTTTCTCAGGATGTATTCATCCGATAATCTGTCTAAAAATCGACCGATAAAAGGAGGGAAAATGATGAAACAAAAAATTGGCTTGGTGCTATTCTGGATGGCTATCATCTGGGCCATTGGTTGGGGTGTGATAGGATCGGTTTTTGTGGATTCGGCTTTCAGAAATTTGACGATGGATGAGCTCAATCAGACGATGTGGGCAAGCGAAGGAACCTGGACAATGATATGGGGACTTTTCGGTGTGCCTCTAGCAGCTATAGTTGCCATAATTGGAATTATGCTCTATTCAGGCGCAAAAGCATCCACGGCACTGACATATGGAATAGGAATATTTATAGCAGTGTTTGCAGGTATGATGGCAGGATATGTGGGGCATATCCCTCTGTTGTTCGGGATCGGTGGCACGCTGATTTTATTGTTCTTTATCGGGATACTTTGGTTTTGGGCCAAAGAACGCAAGGCTCTTGAAGGTGCATCCTCAGCAGCAGCAAATCTTAAACTGGCCGGCTACGTGTTTATGCTGATTGCAGCCTGGTTTACTTGCGGAATAGCCAGCCAACCTTTTTTGAAAGCCCTTGACAAACAGTCTCCATCAACTCCTTTACACGTTATAATTTTCCTGGTGCTGGGATGGTTTTTTCTATTCCTCGGTTTTTCCAAATCGCATAAACAATAGAATCGCACAGCAAGAAATATCAGTTTTTTAGATACCGCCCGAAAAAATCGATCATTTTCTTGAAGGCAAAGATGGTCTGGTAGGAAGGGCCCATGTCCCATCCGTGTCTTGATTCAGGAAGGACCACAAAATCGACATCTTTCCCTTCCCTGATCATTTTTTGCACCAGATTCACAGAATCCATGAATAATACAGTCGTATCTAAAATTCCGTGTATGATCATGACCGGTGCTTCTAAATTTTGAGACCAGAAATATGCGGAAGAATTTTGATACGCTTTTTTGTCTTCAACAGATTTCATCACTTCCATCTGACCAGGAAAAGCATGAAAGACATTGGTAGCCGGGGCACCAGCGATTCCACAGGCAAAAAGCCCTGGATTTTTGAACAACGACATCAAAGTCAAAAGCCCGCCGTAGCTCGATCCCCATATGCCTATCTTTTCCGGCATAATGTACGGCAGAGATTTTAAGTAGAGGGCCGCTGCTCCTAGGTCTTGGATATCCACCACCCCATAACCTTTGAGCATATCTTCTCGGAATTTCCTCCCATATCCGAGGCTCCCCCTGATATCGACGTTCATCAGAACATACTTCTCCACTTGGACCAAATACTGGTCCAGTCCCCATGTAGGATGCGCATCGCGGCCTCCCCACTGGTTGAGAACAGCATTAGAATAAACCGAACCTATGATAGCCGGATATTTTTTTTCTGGATCGAAATCTAGAGGGATCATCATCTTCACTCTGATTTTTGTGTCGTCCTCCCCGCTTGGGATATCCAAGTACTGAGTTTTTGCCCAAGTACAGCTCTTGAATTCAGGGAGTGGAGATTCGGTAATCTGCCGGAGCTTGTCATCCAGGATGAAATACAGGTCAAAAGGTGTCAAGTCATCGGAAAAAAGAACGCAGATGTTTTTCCCCGAACGCGAAAAAAAAGGCCTGTATACGCCATCCCTATCGCCCAGCCTTTTTATCTCTTGTATTCCTTGTTGGTATTTGTAAAGCCACCTGTTTTCCGGGCGTATTGTATCGGCGATAAAATAAAGATCTCCTCCTTTTGCAGGAAAAAAGTCAAACACCTCCCATTCACCTGAAGTCAGCTGTTTGAGCTGATCATCCTTAAGATTTAAAGAATATAGATGACAATAGCCAGATCGATCCGAAGTCAGGATAATCCGATCGTCATCCAGCCATTGTGAGTTCCAAAGCCAGGAAAAAGTGAACCTGGGATTTTCCTCCAGAAACACCTCCTCTATGGCCATGCTATCCATGTCGCATACGGCGATGCGCCTTCTGCCGGCATACTGGGTCGATTCTTCCACGAGTATTTTTTTACCTGAAGGAGACCACGAATACGACAGCAAATTGTCGATGTCCATCGGAACCCAACTGATTTTACCTTCGGGTATATCCACCACACCGATCTTCCTTTTATTCACTGGGTCTCCGGGAAAGGGTCTGGAAACCTTTCTGATCTGCACATCCTCCCTGCCGAACAGCGGGATCCCCACCTGCCGGATCCCGGTAGAATCCTGGTAATAAAACAAGATGTGAGAGGAATCCGGTGACCAAGCATAACGACTAATCCCTTCATGTGCGGGATCGAATTTGGTGAGTTGAAAAGAAGATCCACTTTTAAGGTCATGTATCCAAAGATTCCCATTCTGAAGACAACTCAAATTATTCAAATCAGGAGAAAGGGATAGGGACCTGATCCTTTTTTTATTGTTCCATATCTTCTTAGTAGACAGATCGTTTATATTCAACGCATAGACTGATGAACCTTTGAGAAAAAAAATCTCATTATCCGAACGCCCCCAGCAAAATCCTTTGATCCCCTCTTTTTCAAAAGAGGTCAATCTCTTCGCTTTTTTGTTGGAGTCCGGTGAAAAACAGTACAAGTTTTTTATCCTCCCCGCCTCGCTGTTCCACAGGAAAGCGCAGCAGCTTTCATCCGGAGACCACACAACATCCGAGGGGGGAACGCCGATCAAAGGGACCTCGGGATAAAGCTTTTCCAGAGTGAGATCCTCTCCCCGAATAATTCCGGTAAGCCCCAGAAACAATATCAAAACCAAGTTGATTTTTTTCAATCAAGTCTCCCTTCTACCAAAGCTTTTTTACCTCGTCATCAAGGCCTGTCATTTCCCAACGGATAAGGGTAATGGGAATGGAACCGGATGCAAGGAATTCATCATGAAACTTCCCAAGATCGAAATCCTCACCCAATTGACGGGCCCGGTCAGACAAGAGTTTTTCGAACTGCACCTTGCCGGCGAGGTATGTCATCCCGTAGGCCGGCCGGCGGAGATAGATTTGAAGGTCATAGCGGGCAAGGTTCTCGTCCATGAGCGGAACTTCGTCGATCAGGAATTGGATGGCCTGCTCGAGGGTTAACTCCCCTGTCTGCATTTTTACCTCGGCAGGGATTCTGAGCACCCGCTTCAATTGGGCGATATAAAAAAGCTCACGCGTGCGGGGGCGGTCATCCAGAAGCCCGGCCTGAAGGAACATTTCCTCCAGGTAAAAGGTCCATCCTTCAGCCCGGCCTCCATCGCCGTACCGTCCGCGGATCGGGTGCGTGTTGCGCCGCTGAATAAGGCCATCGAAGCGGTGCCCTGGAATAGATGCGTGGATGTGATTGTTGAGCGGATCCCGGTAGGTGATTTCTTCCCAAAAGTGGCGTTTCCCCCCTGGGCGGACGATCCAAAAGGCATCTGTGTCAAACGCTGAAGGCATATAGTCGGGGATGGTCAAAAGATCGTGTTCGTCGATGAACGACCGAACAAGTGACTCCGCTTCCCGCACTCTTCGATCATGCTCCTCTGCTGTGGATGCAGGTTCGAGCCCGGGCAGATGGCGGTTTCTGTGCTGCTCGATCCTGAGGAATGTCAGTGTTCGGTACAACTCCACCTCGGCGATTCCCAAAATATCCTCGACTGTGTAGGGCATCAGCCGGACGTTTTTGAGATACCAATTGTAGTTATCAAGGCCGATGCTGACCGATGCTGTCATCCGGGGCTTGTTTGTCTTGAGCCAATCGCGGAAATTTTTAACGGATATGAGAGCCTGATCGGCATCGGCAAGAAGTTCGGGATGATGCTGCTTCAGCCGTGATATCAGATCTTTATACCAACCGATGACCCCCTCAGGGGGCACATCACGCCGCGGCTCGCCCTGGTTGACTCCGTCGGACCGTTCGAGACGGCGGATGGTGATGTCGGCCAAAGTTTTCGCCACAGAAGTCAGGTTGACTTTCGCTTGTTCCAGGATTTTCGGCACGGCTTTTAAATGATTGAGCAGGTTCTTCCTGGTGCTATCGTCAAGAGGGGTATTCGCGTAAGGAGCCTTGGCAATTATATCGACGTAGGTTCCCGGATCGCGTGCCCACGGACGAGTGACCCGGAGCTGGAAATCAAGTTCATTGAGTTTGGCCTTCACAAGAAGATAATCGATTTTCCGGGAGACCGTCCAATCCTTATGAGGAATTTCAGAGAGTCGTTTCCGGAAGGAATCCAAGCCTTTTTCCTTACCCTGGATCGCGGATTGGCTGTAATCCGGCACTCCATCGATGCCCCCAGGCCTGCGAAATTTATTGAACTCCTGGTACAGTTTAATGAGTTGCTGATAGCCCTCATTCGAGTTTTGTTCAAATGCCGCAACATTCAAAAAAAAGCCCAAGCACAAAATAAATAAAACTCGCCAAACAAATCGATAAATGCGCATCTCTATCCCTCCTGATTCTTAATCTGAATCATTCATAAAAAATGCCGTGCATAATTGCTTCAGCATTATCAGGAAGTTATCCTGACATTGCAGAAAAAACTTTTCAAGAAGACTCCTTTAAAATTCTTCGGCATTTTTTATGAATGATCCAGATTCATTTCGTGGCAGCAGTTACCTGTCTGGTTTTTTCACGACTGCCTCTGCCTGAATTTCGACCAAACATGCCTCTCCTTCCAGCTTTGCCTGAGTCAATGTGTGCGCAGTCCGAATACCGCGAAATCGTTCCTCATGGGCACCAGCCACAGCTCCCGTGTCGGCCGCGTCACGTATGTTCACGGTTGTGCATACGATATCCTCCAACCGTCCCCCAAGGGAGAAAAGCGCGCCTTCGATCTTGTCGACCACAAAGTGGTACTGAGCGACAGGATCCTTTCCACCGATCACTCGATCGCCATAGGTCGCATCTGTTGCAGAGATAGAGATGTGGTTTTCGCGACGCACAGCCCGGCCTTTGCCGCTTAAAACCACAGTGTGACCACCCTCTGATGATTGGGGCTCATAAGGCAGAGGAAACGATTCGACATGATGGCTCAAATCTCCTGATGCCGTGAGAAACGGAGGCCGGCGATACTCGTCCCCGCAATCTCCTGGGATAGGCTTCAGTCTTGCCAACATATCCCCAATCTTGGAACGGCTCAATTCATCCAGGGAGAACTGGAAGACACGCAGGTTGTTCTGGATATGGTCGGATTGTCCCAAACGGGCACCGATGATGATGCCTCCCACAGCAGGTTCTTCGAGTATATAGCGGCATGCAACATTGGCCATCGACGCTCCCAATCTTTGGGCAATCTGATCCACTTTATGCAAAAGCTCCTGAAAAACCATCCAACCGCCTGCAGCATCGATGAACCGTTTATACTTCATCTGGGACCAGGTGACTAATTCGTCCAAGCTGGGTTCCGGTTTCCCGAGCCAGTGCTCTGTCAAAAATCCGCCTGCAACCGTTCCGAAAGCCAGAAGCTTGATCCCATTCTGCAAGCACAGTTCGGTCATACCCTTTTTGGCCCGTTGATCAAGGAGCGAAAAACAGACCTGATTGGACACAACCTCGATACCACTGTTTATGACGATACGCAGGTGTGTGGTATCAACATTGGTAAGGCCCAACTGACAAATAAGCCCCTCTTGTTTAAGCTCCTGAAGCCAGTAAAGGCAGTCCCACCAAACCGGGTCAGCATAGTTCCATGTGTGAAATTGCAGAAGGTCCAAACGAGTGGCCTGCATACGATCGAGGGAACGCTGCACTGCCGATCGGATCTCTTCACGAGTAACAGGACCAGGGGTAGGCACCCATTTTGTCAGCAGTTGAATGCGCGGACCATTCTCCTTCTGGAATAGACCGGCTATCTTTTCGGCTGAACCATAATGATCGGCCATGTCGAAAGTCGTGAAACCCGCTTCAACGTAAGGTGCCATAGCATCTGCGGCAGCCTTGAGATCCAGGGAATGACCATCCCGTTCCATATCCGCGATCTGCCACAGCCCCGTCAGGATGCGGGAAATAGTAAATCCTGGAGCCAATTCACAACGTTCGACAAGCTCATTCATGGTCAATCACTCCGGCGGAAGTTTTGAAAACAGGGTTTTTACATCGACTCCTCCTCGGCGAAGGCGCCGCACCTCGCGGACGTAGATAGCAGATGCCACGGCCATCACGATGAGATAGATGGGAGTGGAATGAAAGTACCACGCGCGCAACGACGTTGTCAGGTCTTTCCACACGTGGATGACAAGGAAACCACCCAGCGCCACAACGCCCAAAAAAGCCAGAACAACCTGGGCTTTTCGTGACGTCACAACGCGAACGCACTTTGCCAGGTCTGGATTCCTGTGTGGGAAAACAAGGACAGAAAGGCACATGAGCAGAAAATTAACAAGCATGGATATAACAAGAATGTCCACCCCGAGGAAAAAATCATTGGCCAGGTAGTTGCCCAAAATACCTGCCGATGCCAAAATCCCGCTTAGTATGATCGCTACGTGGGGCGTATGTCTTTTGGGGTGAACGCTGGCAACGCGTCGGGGAAAGATCCCATCTTCCCCCCAAGCAAACATCAAACGAGATACGGCAAGCAGCATGGCAGGCAAGTCATTGATCAGAGCAACAGCAGCTCCGGCAACGATAGCAACAGTCCAACCTGTAGGCAGCAGATAGCCTAAAAGTCCGGGTGCTGTAAGGTCCCGTGTCATTCCCTCTTCGGCTATGTACGCCCACGGCACAGCGTTGTACACTGACCCAGTAAACAATATGTAAAAAGTCCCGACGGTGATGACCGCGATGGCAATGGCCAAGGGCAAAGACCTGCCCGGATTCCGCGCCTCGCCCCCAGCTTGGGCGATGGAATCGAATCCGATAAAACTGGCAAATAACAGAGCAGAAGCGGCAAAATAAAGGGGGAGCCGGAACGGGACCGGTCCGCTGACGGGAATAGTTTGCCCATCCTGTTGAAGAAGGGAGGCGGCAAAATCGTTGTGTCCAAAGGAAAAACCAGCCACGATGACCACAGCCCCCAGCGCAAACATCAAAAACATCAGGGGTATAAGGATTTTTTCATACAGCCGCACACCGCGCAGGTTCACAAAGACAAAGGTCCAGAGAAATGCCATTGCCAGGGTCACGCGGATGGCCCCGGTATCTAAAGCATCGGCAATAACCTTTAAATCAAGCGCAGCTGCTATATCACGAAGAAAGGGAATCAGAACATAGGACACCACCCCGATGGCAATGCAAAGCCCGAACCACTGGGAAAAACTCGCCACAAATCCCAAGTAGGGATTGAGAGCCCGGCTGGCATAAACATAGCTGCCGCCCGCCCTGGGCATGGCCGAGGCGAGGATGGCATAAGCCAGAGCGGCAAGAATCGCTGGCACCGCTGCAAACAGGTAAGCCGGCAGGACATACGGGCCAATCCCCGGCACATTCCTCTGGATCATAAAGGGGATCACATTGATGCCCGCACCCAACATCGAGCAAATGCCCGTGGCCGCCAGGCCTAAAAGCCCCATCTCCCTCAACAGGCCCGTACGTTTTGCTGAAATACCTAAGATACCATTGGCATTTTGACTCATGGAATTGCCGTTCGTTAGTTTTGCTGTGCTCTATATTACACACAAAGGAACATATTTGACAAGAATCGAATCCCCGAATATTTTGTTCAATTGTGTGTTGACAACCGGGGCCATAAATTAGTAAAAATAAAGCCTAGTGTTTATAGAGGTTCAATAATATATCGAAAAGGTTTATTGAATGAAACGATTTGGCTCTAAATCGCGACCTATCCTTCAAGGCTTAGCGATTTTGTTATTTAGCATTTTGCTCCTTACAGGTTACCAGGCCGTTGCCTTCAACGGAATACTCCAGCAGACAAAAACAGGAGAGCAGGTCGATATCCAGGTTCCACCGCCTCCTCTAAGCGAAGACTATTACCCTTGTACAATGTGCCATGCGGATATGGAGGTCAATCTCGAGCGCCGGGAATTGGTAGAATTCCATGATGATATCGTCCTCAAACATGATGAGGAAAACAGGTGGTGCATGGACTGTCATGACGCAAACAATCGAGACATGCTCCACACAGCCAGCGGACAGTTGATCAGCTTCGAGGAATCCTACAAGCTATGCGGGCAGTGTCACGGGCCAAAACTTAGGGATTGGAAAGCAGGGATTCATGGCCGAAGAACAGGTAAATGGAACGGACGCAAGGAGTACCTGTTGTGCGCCCACTGCCACGATCCTCACTCCCCTGAGTACCAGAAAATGAAACCGGAACCTCCACCCAAAAAGCCAGGCAAAATCAAATGAAACGGAGAACATTTCTTAAGGCAGCAGGAATAACATCTTCTGCTGCGTTGTTCAGCGCATGCGTGCCCAAAGAAGCTCGGGAAGCCTTCTTGCAGAAGGATTTCCGTTCTTTGTCGAAAGACGAGGTCGCGGGAATCATCAAACGGTTGGAAGCGCAATACACACAAAAATTCGGGAAACCTTTCTCCGTCTCAGCCAAAGAGCCGATCCCAGAAACATCTTTCGGCTATGCTCTGGACATCTCCCGTTGTATAGGTTGCCGCAAATGTGTGTACGGTTGTGTGAAAGAAAACAATCAATCTCGCGATCCCCAGATACATTACATCCAGGTTCTTGAATTGGAAAAGGAAAAGGGCATCGATTTTATGCACGCTGATATGTATTATGATCGCGATGAGGTGCCTCACGAAGGACATTTTTATCTCCCTGTTGCCTGCCAGCAGTGCAAAAATCCACCCTGTGTCAAAGCTTGTCCGGTGGGTGCAACCTGGACCGAGCCGGATGGCATTGTTGTCGTGGATTATGATTGGTGTATCGGCTGCCGTACCTGTATGGCTGCTTGCCCCTATGATGCCCGCCAGTTCAATTGGGGCAAACCCCATCTACCCTCAGAAGAAGCCAATCCAACAACCCATTTTCTCGGCAATCGACCGCGCGATAAGGGTGTCGTCGAGAAGTGCACCTTTTGTATTCAGCGGGTCCGGGAGGGCCGTTATCCGGAATGTGTCGAGGTCTGTCCTGTAGGAGCAAGAAAATTCGGGAATTTATTAGAGGAGGGCAGCGAGATACGCTACATACTCGAAAACAAGAGAGTTGTGATCCTTAAGGAAGAGCTCAACACACAACCCAAATTCTACTATTTTTATGGAACATGATAGAAGGCATGAGGTAACAAGTTGAATTTTATCCGGTTTATCAAGGAGAGTATTCGCATCGTTGTCAGCGGCAGCAAGCGTTACTATACCTGGTTGGTATTCCTGTTAATACTGATCGTTTGGGGGAGTACCGGTTATTTTGCTCAACTCAAACAGGGATTGATAGTCACCAATATGAGAGATACCATATCCTGGGCTTTTTATATCGGAAATTTCACTTTTCTTGTAGGAGTGGCGGCAGCTGCTATTATGCTGGTCATTCCTGCTTATATCTACAACTGGAAGCCTCTCAAAGAAGTGGTTATCTTCGGTGAACTGCTTGCCATTAGCGCTGTTATCATGTGTGTGCTTTTTGTTATCGTGGATATCGGGAATCCGTTGCGCTTGTGGCACATGATCCCATTGATAGGGAGGCTCAACCTGCCTTCATCTCTTCTTTCCTGGGATTCCGTCGTCT
>CP070750.1:2774147-2782705 GCA_020348385.1 Candidatus Aminicenantota bacterium
AATACATCCTGCTTAGGCATAAGGTGACTCCTTAGCATAAGACAAATCTTCTTCTTCCCTAATGCTCAAAATCTCGGCGCCTTGCTGGGTAAGAGCAACGGTGTGCTCGTAATGAGCAGAGAGGCTTTTGTCCTTAGTTATCGCTGTCCAATGATCATCCTTGATCTCGACATTCCAGTCTCCCGCTGCAATCATCGGCTCTATGGCTAAAACCAATCCTTTCTTCATTTTCGGGCCTCGACCTGGGGGGCCAAAGTTGGGAACCTGGGGTTCTTCATGAAGCGATATCCCGATTCCATGTCCCACAAAAGCACGAATGACGGAAAAACCCTGTGCTTCGACAGAATTCTGGATGGCCTGAGAAATGTCGGAAATCCGATTCCCCTCTTTAACTTTCTCAAGCCCTTTGAAAAATGCCTTTTCTGCAGCCTCGATAAGCCTGCTTGCCTCAAGGCCAACTTCTCCAACTGGATAGGTCACCGCCGCATCTCCGAAATAACCGTCGCAGAGGACTCCAAAATCCAAGCCCAGGATATCTCCCTCCTGCAACTTGCGTGAAGATGGGATTCCATGAATTATCTCTTCATTAACGGATGTGCAAAGAGAGGCGGGATATCCCCGATAACCCTTAAAAGCTGGCACCGCACCCATCTCTTTGGCTTTTTTTTCCGCAAAAGCATCCAAGTCTCTTGTCGTGATTCCCGGTTCAACCAAGTTGCGGAGGTCTGCCAAGACTTGAGCCACAATGCGGCTGCTCTTTCTGATGGCCACGATCTCTTTTTCACTTTTGAGCACGATCATCGGATAGCCTCTGATCTGTTGGATTTCGCCAATTCAGTCTTCAATACCGCTTGGATATTCTGGAAAACCGATTTTATGCTTCTGTCTCCCTCGATGGGGTGGTATTTTGCTTTTTTTTGATAATAGGCTATCAAAGGCTCGGTCTCTTGGTGATAGATTCTCAACCGCTCCAGAATGACTTCTGGTTTATCGTCTTGTCTCTGCACAAGCCCTGCGCGACACACATCACATACACCAGGCTCAGTCGGAGCCTTGATAGAAAGATTATAAATATTCCCACACTGGGGACAGATCCTTCGGGCTGATAATCTCTCTATCAATTTTTTCTCGCTCATCCGGATATCCAAAACAACCTCAACACGCTGATCCGCGATTCCCTCCAGCATGTGTGCTTGATTGATATTTCGCGGAAATCCATCCAAAATATATCCCTTCTGGCAGTCTCCTTGGGCAAGCCTCGCTTCAACCATCTGCATAACGATGTCATCGCTGACCAGATCCCCTCTGTTCATGGCCGCTTCGGCCTTTTTTCCCAAAGGCGTACTATCTTGAACTGCTTCGCGCAGGAGGTCTCCCGTCGAAATCTTGGGGAAGCCATATTTTTGCCCGATCAAATCCCCCTGGGTGCCTTTGCCGCTACCAGGAGGGCCGAGCAAAATAATTCTCATCCTCTCCTTCCTTTTAGCCGGCCCCGACGCATGAATCCATCATAATGGCGCATGACGAGCTGAGCTTCTATCTGTTGCATGGTATCCATGGCCACGCCCACAACAATCAGGATAGAAGTGCCCCCAAAATAAAAATTAACATTAAGTCCTTGGGTGAACCATCGAGGCAAATTGGCATCCAAAAAATCGCCGATGAACGGGAGGGCGCTCACTTTAAAGCCTGTGATCATAAATTCTGGAAGCACGGCCACAGCAGCAAGATAGATAGCTCCTATTAATGTGATGCGTGAGAGAACACCATCAATGAAATCGGAAGTGTTTTTCCCCGGTCTGATACCAGGAATGAAACCACCGTACTTCCTCAAGTTATCCGCCACATCCGTTGGATTAAAAATGATCGACACATAAAAATAGGTAAAGAAAATGATCGATGCGATGTAGAGCAAATTGTAAAGGGGCATACCCATGCCGAACTGCATGGCTAAATTCTGGATAAACGGCACCTTAATCATTTGGGCGATCGTGGAGGGGATGGTGACAATAGAAGCGGCAAAAATAATCGGGATAACTCCTCCAGTATTCACTCTCAAAGGCAGGTGAGTACTCTGTCCTCCATATATCTTCCGGCCGACGACTCTTTTGGCATAGGAGACCGGTATTCTTCGTTGTCCACGTTCCACAAACACAATCACGACAATGACCGCCAGCATCAAGATTAAAAGGAAGATCATTCTCAACGGGGACATATCGCCTGTGCTAAGCCCCCCTAAAATACTCTGAATACCACTGGGGAGGCTAACGACGATCCCTGCAAATATGATAAGAGATATGCCGTTTCCGATCCCTCTTTCTGAAATTTGTTCTCCCAGCCACATGATAAATACTGTTCCTGTGGTCATAGTGAGAATAGTCAAAAGCCTGAACCCCCAACCGGGACTCGGGACGATCGGAAGATTGCTCGCCGGGCTTCTTAAGCTTTCTAAAAAAATGCTAATCCCAAAGGACTGGATCAGACAGATCCCGATAGTTCCATAACGGGTGTATTGAGTGATCTTCTTGCGCCCAAGTTCTCCTTCTTTTGACAGCCTCTCTAGGTAAGGCCAAACCACTTGAAGAAGCTGCAGGATAATAGACGCACTGATGTAAGGCATGATACCCAAGGCAAATATAGTCATCCTGGACATGCTTCGTCCCGTAAACAAATCCACAAATCCCAGGATCGTTCCTCTCTGCATCTGCCAAAATTCCTCAAGGGCCGGCGCACTAATCCCCGGACTGGGAATTTGAGCTCCTATGCGATAGACGGCCAAAAGGAGCAGTGTGAAGATAACCCTTCTTCTTAGATCAGGAATACTGAATATGTTTCTAATGCTGTCTAACATCACTTACTTCCAATTAGAATAGCTTTTCCGCCCGCCTTTTTAATCTTTTCTTGAGCGGACTGCGTAAACCTATGGGCGTGTATCTCTTTCGCGGATTTGAGTTCGCCCCTTCCCAAAATCTTTATGAGCTGCGATTCCTTTTTGAGGAGACCGGCCTCGATCAGATCCTTAGGCATGACCTTGTCTTTTTTGACCCGCTCCAGACGATCCAGGTTGATCTCGCTATATTCTCTTCTGAAAATATTGGTGAATCCTCGTTTGGGGACTCTCCGAGAGAGAGGCATCTGGCCCCCTTCAAAACCTCGCTTCCGAGAGTACCCGGAAATGGATTTTTGGCCTTTTGTTCCGCGTCCAGCTGTTTTCCCCATGCCGGAACCCGGTCCCCTGCCCACACGTTTCCTATCTTTGCGCGACTTTTTAGCGGGATGAAGGTTGCTCAAATTCATTTTTTCTCCAAAACTTCCACACTCACTAAATGGGATATCTTGTTTATCATTCCTCTTATCTCAGGACAATCCTTACGAATTACCACGGAGTCTATCCTTCTCAGCCCAAGTCCCTTCACAACTTCTCTCTGCTTTCTGGGCCGGCCGATCACGCTGCGGACGAGCTGAATTTTAAGCTCAGTTTGCTTTTTTTCCAGTTTTGGGGCTGTTTTTTTTACTGCCATATCACTTTCTTTTCTTTCCCTCTTATTTTCGATATACCTTCGGGACTTTTAAGATTTTTCAAGCCATCAATGGTGGCATGAGCTACACTTATCGGATTGTTACTGCGAATGGATTTGGTCAGAATATCCTTGATCCCGGCCAATTCCATGATAATCCGGACGGCTCCACCAGCGATGACACCTGTTCCTTTGGATGCGGGACGAAGAACAACTTCTCCTCCGCCGTGTATTCCCTTTATGAAATGAGGAATCGTGGTATCCAAGATCGGGACCTCGATCATTTTCTTTTTGGCGTCTTGGGCTGCCTTAGAAATGGCCACAGGGACCTCTCGGGCTTTGCCCTTCCCGATTCCAACCAATCCGTTTTCATTCCCCACGGCTACCAAAGCAGAAAAGCTGAGGTTTTTGCCGCCTTTTACGACTTTGGTTACTCTACGGATCGATATCACTTGATCCTTGAACTCGATTTCTTCCTCAACCTCTGGCTCAGCAGGTTTTCGAACTTCTTTTGCAGGTTTATCTTCGGGGACCTTCTCTTCCTTTTTCGGTGTCTTTTCCACACCCTCATCTGTTGTCTTTTCAATCTCCTTTGCGGGAGCTACCTGGCCCAATTCCTGTTTGGATTCTTCCTTTTTTTCTTCCTCGCCCACTCTCTCTCCTCCTTATGCAATAACTAAAAAATGAGGCCCTCTTTCCTCATCGCTTCTGCCATAGCCTTAACGCGACCATGATACGGATACACGCCTCGATCGAATACCACTTGCTTGATCTTTTTCTTTTTTAACCTCTTGGCAATCATCTCACCCACTGTTTTAGACGCTTCCACATTTTTTGTTTTTTTCTTTTTCTCCCGATATTCCTTTTCAACGCTTGAAGCTGCGGCCAAGACCGTCCCTGTGATGTCGTCAATAGCCTGGGAGTAGACATATCGATTGGATTTGAAAACAAAAACTCTTGGGCGTTCTGCCGACCCTCTGATCTTCTTCCGTATACGCTTGCGTATTTTTTTTCTTGATTCTGCTTTCAGCAAAGTCTTTTTCTTAAACACCGACCACTCCTGCCTTGCGTTCTTTTTTGATTAAACGCTCTCCAACATACCGAATCCCTTTCAGCTTGTATGGATCCGGTTTGCGAAAACTTCGAATCTTGTGCGCTTCCTGTCCCACCCGTTGTTTGTCGATCCCTTTCACACTGATCAGAGTGGGTCTTTCCAGCACAATTTCAATATCCTCTGGAATCTCATAGATGACGGGTTTTGAGTAGCCTAGGCTCAATTCAAGCCTATTTTTATCTAATTTGGCCCTGTATCCGACTCCGACTATCTCCAAAGCTTTGGTGAAACCAGCGGATACACCCACCACAGCGTTGTGAGCTAGCGTGCGACAAAGGCCATGCATGGATCTATGCTGTGGGGAATCGGACGCCCGGGTAAAGACCATATGATTGTCTTCCATTTCCACGAAGATTCCTGGAAACAAAGGGGACGTCAACTTACCTTTTGGTCCTTCGACTTCGATGTGATCAGCAAGGATATTGACCTTTATTCCTTCCGGTATCGGCACTGGCTGTTTTCCTACTCTCGACATCTTACTTCCCCTCTCATCTTAAGTTACCAGATATAGCACAAGACCTCTCCGCCTAAGCCTATTTCTTCACACTTCTTCCCAGAAACTACTCCCCGGGATGTGGAAACGATCGCAATCCCTAGACCATCCAAAACCTTGGGTATGGCATCTTTCTTGCAATAAATGCGGCACCCCGACTTGCTGATCTTTTGGAGTCCGGTGATGACGCTGCGGTTATTTTCTGTGTATTTCAGAGTTATGATCAGGCTCCCCTGTTTATTGTCATCAATAACCTTAAAGTTTTTGATATACCCTTCTGCCTTTAGGATTTTTGCGACTTCCACTTTTAACCGCGAAGAGGGCATGATTACATCTTTTTTCTTAACAAGCAAGGCATTACGTATCCTTGTCAGCATGTCTGCGATTGGATCTGTTAAACTCATATTTTCTCCCTCAAATTACCATGATGCCTTAATTATTCCAGGGATTTCTCCCTTTAAAGCGAGTTCACGAAAACACAAACGGCACATATCAAATTTTCTGTAATATCCTTTAGATCGTCCGCACAACCGACATCTATACTTCTTTCTGGTCGGAAATTTGGGTTCCCTCAGATATTTTGCCACCATTGCTTTTCTTGCCATCTCTTTTTCCTTATATTCCTTCGCTAAAAGGCATCCCAAGTTTTTTCAACAAGGCAAATGCCAGCTCATTGTTCTCGGCATCGGTTACGATCGTGATGTTCATTCCTCTTGGTCTTTCCACCTTTGTGTAATCTATCTCAGGAAATACTAGCTGTTCCTTTATGCCCATCGTGTAATTTCCCCTTCCATCAAATGCCCGAGAGGAGACACCTCGAAAATCCCGAACACGGGGAAGAACGATGTTGATCAAACGATCCATGAATTCATACATTCTTTTTCCTCTCAGAGTCACATAGCAGGCAATGGCTTGCCCCTGCCTGAGCTTAAAGGATGAAATGGACTTTTTAGCTCTTCCTGTGGCCGGCCATTGACCCGTGATCAAGCTCAATTCTTCTTTTGCGGTATCCAACAACTTGATATTCTGGAGGGCATCCCCGACTCCGACGTTGACAACAACCTTCTCAAGCCTCGGAACTGCCATCTTGTTTTTTATGGACAACTCCTTTTGCAGCTCAGGAAGAATTTCCTTTTGGTACTTTTCCTGAAGACGACTCATTCCTTATACCTCACTTTTCCTATTCAACGGTCGATTCACATCGGTTGCACACTCGGATGTTGCTCCCATCTTCCAGTTTCTTTTTCTTCACTCTGATCCCCCGACCACATTCGGAACAATACAGCATAACATTGGAGACATGGATCGGTGCTTCCTTTTCCATCACACCACCCTGTATGTTACGACTCTGATCACGACGGATAAACTCTTTGATAAAATTGACCTTTTCAACAATAACCTTATTTTTCTCCGGGAATACTTTGAGAATTTTCCCTGTTTTTCCCTTGTCTTTTCCGCAAATGACCATGACCATGTCATTTTTCTTGAATATCAACTTATTCATCAAAGAACCTCCGGAGCGAGGGAAACGATTTTCATAAACCTTTTCTCACGCAGCTCCCTTCCAACAGGGCCAAATACACGCGTTCCGATGGGTTCACCCTGTGGATTTATGATAACGGCCGCATTGTCATCGAAACGGATATAGGAGCCATCTCTTCTTCTGACTTCCTTTCTTGTCCTCACAATAACAGCCCGAACCACCTTTCCCTTTGGTATTTTGCTTTCAGGCTCGGCTTCCTTCACCGATGCGGAAATCACGTCGCCGATAGCAGCCGTCTTGCCAACGCCTCCGCCAAGAGGAGTTATGCACAGGATTTTTCGGGCTCCGGAATTATCGGCAACCTTGAGCATTGTTTCTGATTGGATCATTTTTTATTGGCCTCAAATTCTTTTTCGGCATCGGCAGAGGATAATCCCAATATTTCTTGGACCCTCCACTTCTTTCTCTTGCTTAAGGGTCTCGTTTCAACAATTTTAACCAGATCACCGACCTGGCACTTTTCATATTCATCATGAGCAAGGAATTTCTTCCGCCGTTTCACGATTTTCTTATAAAAAGGATGCCTCACCTGACGTTCGATGAGAACGGTCACTGTTTTTTTCATATTATTCCCGATGACCACACCGACTTTCGTTGTCCGTCTTCCTTTATTATTCATTCTTCCTGTTTCCCTTCCTTCCTTTCCTTCAATATGGTCAAGATTCTTGCTCTATCCCGTTTGAGGTTGTTCAACTTCATGGCATCTTCCAACTGACCTAAGGCATGCTGAAATTTCAGCTTAAAGAGCTGATCTTTCAGCTCTTCATCCTTTTGTACCAGCTCATCATTAGATAGCTCTCTCAATTCTGCAGGTTTCATCTCCACTCCATGCTTTCTCTCGAAATGAATCTCGTTCTAATCGGAAGCTTATGGGAAGCCAACCGCATGGCTTCTCTTGCGACTTCTTCTGATATACCCTCTATTTCATACAAAATACATCCGGGCTTGATCACATCCACCCAAAATTCTGGATCACCCTTGCCCTTTCCCATCCTGACCTCTGTAGGTTTTTTTGTCACGGGTTTCCAGGGAAATACACGAATCCAAAGCTTCCCTTTTCTTTTGACATGACGTGTGATGGCAATTCGTCCTGCTTCGATTTGTCTGGCTGTGATCCAACATGGTTCCATAGCTTGCAATCCAAATTCACCAAAGGATAATCGAGATCCACGATTAGCTTTGCCTCTCATTCGACCTCTTTGCTGTTTTCGGAATTTGACCTTCTTTGGCATAAGCATAGCTAAATCTCCTCGACCTCTCCTGTCTGGGATGTCATCTTTTCTTTCTCTACGTCTCCTGTATAGATCCAGACTTTAATACCGATCTGGCCATATGTCGTAAACGCTTCGGTAAAACCATAATCTATATTGGCTTTTAGGGTTTGCAGTGGTAACTGCCCCCTTAGATACCACTCTGATCGGGCTATTTCGACACCGCCTAAACGACCCGAACACATGACTTTTATTCCCTTGGCTCCCATTTTCATGGACATTTCCACAGCTCTCCTCATGGCTCTTCGGTAGGCGATTCTTTTTTCCAGCTGTATGGCAATTCCTTCGGCAACCAGGAGGGCATCTTGCTCAGGTTTGTCCACTTCCCGAATATCGATGTACACCTCCTTTTGAGCGATTCCCTGAAGAAAAGTCTTGAGGCTTTCGATTTCCTTTCCACCCCGTCCGATCACGATTCCAGGTCGGGCGGTGTGAACGATCACCCTGATTTTAGGGCCGACACGTTCGACATCGACTTCCGAAATCCCGGCATGATAGTATCTCTTCTTGATGACTTTTTTCATCTTCAGGTCTTCATGAATAAGCCGACGATACTCGGGTCCTTTGGCAAACCAGCGAGAACTCCATTGCTTGTTAAAGCCCAATCGAAATCCGTGAG
>CP070750.1:2782805-2809304 GCA_020348385.1 Candidatus Aminicenantota bacterium
AAACGAATCACCATAGAACATCTCCTGACAATGAGTTCGGGTTTGAAATGGAATGAGCAGGATTATTTCAACGATCCTCTGATCGACGTTTTTCTGATGGCAGATAGCTATGATTATATCCAGTACGTCCTGAATAAATCCTTAGAATATGAGCCTGGAACTGTGTGGCGGTATTCCAGTGGGGATTCGATGCTTCTCTCCGGGCTATTCACTAAGGCGTTGGGTATCTCAGCATATGAGTTCGGGCAAGAATATTTATTTGGGCCTCTTGGGATTCCGAACGTCATCTGGCACACTGATCCTATGGGGCACACCATAGGTGGCTGGGGCATAGAAGCTACTGTCCGAGAGTATGCCAAATTTGGATATCTGTATTCAAAACAGGGCAGGTGGGAAGATCGACAGATTATCTCAGAGCCTTGGATTTTTGAATCCTTGGAGCCTGTTTCAGAGAGCGTTGATTTTTATGGTTATCAGTGGTGGCTCCTGCCGGTATTTGAAGGACACGAAGATTCGATCATACCCAAAGATACATGCATTGCCTGGGGGCTTTTTACACAACAGATTTTTGTTATACCGTCTGAAGATCTTGTGATCGTTCGTGTGGCCAATGATCCGGGATCCTCGGAATGGGATGAATTGGAGTTTTTAACTAAAATTGTGAAGTCCTTGAGGGATTGAATTCTGGGGGACTTATCTTCCGATACGATAGGTGCTTACTTCTTCTTTTTCGTAAAAAAGTCTGGAAAAAATTAGGTGAGGATAACCCCGTTTATCTAATCGTACATCGAATCAATAATGTGATCATACTTCTGCTGGACTACCCGGCGCTTCATTTTTTGAGTTGGCGTTAATTCTCCAGTTTCGATAGTGAAATCATGGGGAAGGATGCGGAAATATTTGATTGTCTCATACCTTGCTAAACTCGCATTCACTTCATCAACATACTTTTGGACCGTGGCAATAATGGTTTCATTTTGAGCGGCTTCTTCCATGCTTAAGGTACCTAGTCCCAATTGTTCGCAAAGTCGTGGCAGGCTATTCGCATCGAGAGTAAACAAACACGTGAGGTGTTTCCTCCTGTCTCCTACGATACATGCCTGTGAAATACCGGAATAGTCCTTTAAAAGGACCTCGATGTTCTGCGGGGTGACGTTTTTCCCACCTGCAGTAATGATGATATCCTTTTTTCTATCCGTAATGATGAGATATCCATCTTCGTCAAAATGACCAATATCACCGGTGTATAACCATCCGTCTTTGATGGCCTCATTGGTTGCGGCTTCATCCTTAAAATATCCGGAGAAAACATTGTCACCTCTTGTGACAATCTCGCCATCTTCAGCTATGGCCACTTCACAGCCCGGTAAGGGGGCCCCAACGGCGCCCGGAACAGTTTTACCGGGAATGGTTGCGTTGCATACACCCGTGCATTCAGTCTGTCCGAACAATTCAATTATATCCATTCCCATTGCCCCAAAGAACCGGCACACTGCGACAGAGAGTGGAGCCGCTCCACTTCCCATAAAGCGTGCCCGGTCCAGCCCCATTCTTGTCTTTATCTTGCTAAAGACCACCTTACTGGCTAGATTCCACTTTTTCTTGGTCATAAACGGAAGATCCTGATTGCTGTTCCTGTGTTTTCTGGCTTTTTCTCCCACTTTGAGGGCCCAATTGAAAAGAAATCGTTTGACAGCCGATCCATCGGCAACGTTTTCCAGAATAGCTGTTCGGGCCCTCTCGTAGAGACGGGGGACTGAAAAGAAAAGAGTGGGACGAACTTCGGCCAGATCTTCCATCAGCGTGTCAATGCTCCGGGCAAAGTTTACCGTAGAGCCGGAGGCGATCCCGCCAGTAATATTTTGGACTTGCTCGGCAATATGAGAGAGGGGTAGAAAGGAGATCGTTTCAGATTCATAGACATAATCGTACACGGTCAATAATCCGGCGATCAGATAAACGAAATTTTTTTGTGTCAGCACAACTCCCTTGGGCGGACCGGTCGTGCCTGAAGTATAAATAATTCCCCCTGGAGAATCCGGTGTGAGTTTTCCTATTTGATCCTTAAGAAAGTTGGGATTTTGGTCACAATATTTAGATCCTTGATCAAGAAACTCCTCGAACTTCTCAACGCCATCGGGCGGTTCACCAAACATCAGGATAGTTCGATTTAGATTCTGGAGATCATTTCGCCAGCTGTCTGTTTTAGCGAGTTGTTCCTGATCCTGAACAAAAACGATTTTGGCCTCGCTGTGCTCGGCAACATATTTTGCCTGATCTGGAGTTGCGTTGGGGTAAATGGGGACCTGGTACGCTCCCAAACTCTGGATGGCTAGGGCTATAAAGAACCACTCGGGACAGTTTGCCGAAATAATACATACCTTATCCTGGGGATTTACGCCCAGCGCTTTAAGCCCTCCCGCAACTTTTTCAACTTTGCTTAGATAGTCTCTCCAGGAGTATTCATTCCAACTTCCGTCTTTTTTATGCCGGAGCGCCGCTCGGGTTGCGCCGAATTTTGCAGCGTGTTTCAAAAAGATCTCCGGAATAGTTCCCCCTGGTACCCGCAGATCTTTTATAGCTGCTCCCTTATGAATTGATGTAAATTCTGTCATTTTGACCCCCTAACGTATTCCCTTTACGTGAAAATCTAACATATCACAGAAAAAAAAGCGGAGTCAATTATGCGTTAGACCTATTTAAGTTAGGATTTCCTCAATTACGTCTTTATTTTTATCCGAAACAATCAATCGTTCCCCAAAGGCAGAGAGCGGAGATTCGTCTTCTGGCACCAACAATTCTGGCCAGGTAGTCCGGTGAAGATACCTTTCTGTATTTTTGCTTTTCAGCTTCGATTCTGGTATAAATTTGACTCAGGAATGCAAATCACCCTTTCCCAAAACCTCAGCTATTGTGTCGGAGTTCAGAGGACGCTCACCTTGGTGGAAGAGTTGCTCACGAGGAATCCAGAAAAGTCATATTACATGCTTGGAGAAATTGTCCACAACGAGCACGTCATCAAAGACCTTAGATCTAAAGGCTTGCATTTCACCCGCGATATCAAACGGATCGAGAACCACGGGATCGTGATCATTCAAAGTCATGGCGTGTCTCGTTCGATAATGGAAAAACTCAAGGACAATAATATCGATTATGTGGATGCCACTTGCCCTATGGTTCGAGTGATACACAAACAAATAAAAAAACTGGAGGAGCAAGGTTACTTTCCTGTTATCATCGGCAAAAAAGGGCACGATGAGGTAAAAGGGATCGCCGGACAGGTTAGCCAGGCTTTGATCATCGGCAAACCAGAAGAAGTGAGCCCTGATCTTTTTTTTGAGAAAAAAAAAGTAGGGGTGGTTGTCCAATCCACATTCATTCGGGCGGATGCACTAACTATACTGGAAAAGATAAAGGCCTTGGGAACCAAAGTAAAATTCATCGACACCATCTGCCGGCCCACCACGGAAAGACAAGAAGAAGTGAAAAACATCGCAGGCAAGTATGATTGTATCCTGATCATCGGATCCAAGACCAGTGCCAACACCAATCACCTTTACAGTCTGGCTGGGGGAAAAAAAAGCAGTGTTTACCTTGTCGATGATCCCGAATCGGTCAAAGACCTACCCATTCCTAAGGATGCGACTGTCTTTATTACTTCGGGTGCTTCTACACCTATGCATTTGATCGAAAAAGTGATTTCGATACTAATCCGAGGGAAAAAACAATCGTGATAGAGCGATAGAAAAAAATCCGGTTATCATGTATAAAAGGAACGTCTAGCCAGCCCAAATGCAGATTTTAATTATAGAATCGCGAAGTCATGGAATTTTTTGAACGCCAGAAAGTATCAGTCAAAAACTTCATAGACGTGTTTCTCCATGAAAAACGAAGGGAATTTGTCGGCGTGAACCTTTGGGGCGAGGATGTTTTGGAAAAGATAACTCCCTTTGTGAAATCAGGAAAGATGCTGCGGAGTGGGTTGGTATGCCTGGGATATGAGATGTGCAAGCGGAAAATCTCTCCCGTTATTTTTCCTGCGGCGGCCGCTGTTGAGTTCATCCAGACCGCGTTGTTGATCCATGACGACATCATCGACCGCGATAAATATAGGCGGGGCATTCCTTCCCTATTTTATCAGTATGCTCAGCGAGGAGAAGAGGAAGGAGTGGCCGATCCGTTTCATTTCGGACAGGGGATGGCCATTTGTCTGGGCGATATTGGTTTTTTCCTTGCGTTCGAACTATTTTCAGAGCTAAAGGTTGCAAAGGCTATCAAGGAAACGATCATTCGTCTCTGGTCCCAAGAGCTCAGTTATGTTGGATTGGCCCAGATGCAGGACTTGTATTTTGGCGAGACGAGGACAGAGATCGAGGCCGAAGACATTCTGCAGCTCTACCATTACAAAACCGCCCGTTATTCCTTTTCTCTTCCGCTGAAGATCGGAGGAATATTAGGAGGAGCGCATCCGACATTATTGAAAGGTTTGGAGAGGTGTGGTCATGCTTTAGGGTTGTTGTTCCAGCTCAAGGATGACGAACTGGGGCTGTATGGTTCTGAAAAAGAGTTGGGGAAACCTGTTGGCTCAGATCTAAAAGAATGCAAAAAGACTCTCCATTATTATTATCTGTGTCAGAGAGCTGGGGTGAGGGATGTGAAACGGTTCGAGAAGATCTGTGGAAACTCTGATCTGTCTATGAGCATGGTTCAAGAAGTCCGGACCATGATGAAAAAATATGGGGTAGATAAAGCTATCACTGACAGGATGAACGCTTTGCAAAAAGAAGTGGAAGCGGAAATTGCCGGGCTGGATATTCAGGAAAAATACCGGAACATCTTACATGAGCTTTCAGAATTTTCGGCTAAACGAAAAAAATAGATAATCCTAGCCTTCCAATAGTCGAAAATGCAAAGGTGAAACCGGCTGGATCGAAGAGTCATGAAAGATAAAAACATCGAGCGAGTCGCATTTGAGATCATCCGGGAATATGACCAGGTCCTCAAGGATTCGGCCAGGCGAACCTTTGTCGCTTCTGAATCTGAACTTCCACACAGCAAAAAAGTGATAAAAAATGCGTTCAGAGTCGCCTTGTTGGCGGTTGACGATCAGGAAAAAAAAGAACAATTGAAATCTGCCTATATATCCCTTGCGAATTTTGTGTCCGATAAGGAAGCCATGGAATTTAAAAAGATACCTCCTGACCTCTTTTCTTTTTTAGATATGGCGGAGGATGAGAAGCAAGAATTTCTGCGGGAACGTTTCAAGAGTGGTTTTTTGGGAGACTATGAAACGGCCATCAAAATAACCCGGAAAATCGCTGGGGAGCAGAGACGGCTTCGAAAAGACATGGATGAATTTTAAGGAGTGAAAAATGAATAATTTGAAGAAAAATCACATTTTATTCTCAATTGTGTGTTTGGTATTCGGTCTTTTTGTGTTTTGTGCCCTTCCTTTTGCACAAGAGAAGTCCAATGAAGATCTTCAGAAAGAGTATGCGCCGATCCTGGGTGAATATGAATTTGTTACAGAGGGACAAACAACTATCATTCGTTTTTACATCGAGGGCGGTGAACTATGGGCCGATTCCGGCGATGGAAGGCCTGCAACGTTAGAGCCTGTTGAAGATGAGGTGTTTTCGTTCACAGCGGAAGATCCGATAAGCGGAATGTTCGAAATTGAGTTTCTAAAAGATGATCAGGGCGAATACGCAATATGCCATATCGTTAACACGAGCATGGGATTGGAAATAGAAGGAACAAAAATAAGGTAACATATCGATCAACCCAAAGAATGAGAGTAGGAAGCCTTATAAAACTTAGGCCAGAGTGGGAAGAATGGTATATCATCCTGCACAGACACACCTTTCCCGCAGTATTGGAGCGGATCCACAAATCAAACATCCGCAACTATTCCATTTTTTTGCACGATGGGATCCTGTTTTCCTATTTGGAATATGAGGGAGAAGATTATGATGGAGATATGGCAGAGATAAGTCGGGACGGAGTAACTCGGGACTGGTGGAAGCTGACCGACCCGATGCAGGAACCTCTGGAAACGCGTGCGGAAGGAGAATGGTGGGCCTCGATGGATGAGATCTTCCATTGGAGTGGAAAAACCGAGTTGCAGGAAAAGGCCAGAAGGATGGCCTTCACTACTCGCATCCTGGATAGCTTTGAAGATAAAATGATCGAATCGCTAAAAATTGCCTACCCGATCCTGGTCGAGACATCGGATTTGAAAGATATTATGAGTTTTTCAATCTATCACAAAGATGGAAGCCTTTATTCTTACTTTGAATTTTTAGATGCGGATTTGGGTGTTGATATCCAAAAACTTCAGGCAACGTTGAAAGTGGAGGACGAATTAGAATGGATGCCGATGAAAGAGGTTTTTCACACGGATTGATGCCTGTCAGCAGACGGTGACTTCCAAACCTGTGGTACTTATGTCGTAATCAAAAAAGCGAGCCAACGGGTTTGGCGGATCTTTTTCCAATACCCTCCGGGCTGCTTTTGCATCATGAGGGGATTTGCACACGATCAGCAAAAAGCCTCCTCCGCCTGCCCCCAGGAACGTCGCCCCAATCATATAGGGATTGAATTTTTTGAGGATTCTTTCCATCCCAGGATTTGAGGAATCCGGATCGATCTCCTTTTTTAATAGCAACGCCTTATCGATCAATTCTCCAAAACGCTGCATGTCTGTATTCTCCATAGCATCGACTAGTAGGGGAGGGAAAACGTGCAGTTTGCGCAGTGTTGCCATGGTTGCGCGATCCCTATCCAAATAGTGTCCTACGATATTTCGCAAGATATTTTTTGCCAGACGTCTCATGCCGGTGTAATACAGGAGTATCTGGTTTTGGTTGACGATTGGATCCAGAATGTCGGGCATCACGGCTTGGATATTTGGATCTGGCACAAGGCCCGGCGCTGTGGTGATCATCTTGACACCTTGGATCGTTCCACCGATTTGATCCTGCCATCCTCCGCCGGTTGTCAGTTCCTGCTCAAGTTGGAGCACCAGGTTGAACAATTCCCTATAGGTCCTCTCTCTGCCGATCAATTTATTGATGACAGACATCAATACCGCCCCCATGATGCTTGATGTGCCCAGCCCACTCCCACTGGGAATGGCCGCCAGTGTTGTCAGTTCGATACCGCTGCCAAAGTGCTCCAGCATATTTTTGAGAGTCTTTACTCCTTCCGGCCATATGGATTTTTCCAGGGAGAATCCTGAAAGAACAAGCGCTGCTTTTGCCAGACCGAATTCGTTTGTGGCTTTTCGGTAATCCATCAGATCTTCCAATTCTTTGACAGTAACTCTTAGCCCATGATCGATCGAGGTGATCCGAATCACAGGTTCTTCCACCACCCGGGCGTAAACATGGATCGGAGGTTGTCCATTGAGGTTGACGGCAGCGTTTATGACACATCCTCCGTGCTCTAATGCATAGGGTGGAGTGTCTGTCCATCCTCCACCTAAGTCCAGGCGAGCAGGGGCCCTGCCCCAGATGATCTCGTCCGCTCGCACTGCGCATCTAGGATGTCTTCCAGGTTTTTTTTTGCTCCACACGATGATACGGCTCAGGTTTTCGAAAGCACTATTTTGAGCCCTTGCACACCAAGTTTTGGCGTCTGCAAACGCCCTATGATCAAGCTCTATAGAATCCCACTTTTTTTTCTCCTTACAGTTCAGGCTATCATGCACGGATTGGAGACTTCTGGTCCATTCCTGCTCTTTAGTGGAAAGAGTTGATTTTATGGCTGTTCCAAGGGTATGAACGATACGGGAAAAAACAAATCCTGTGTGACGTTGGGCTTCCGCCATAATTAGGCCTATCCAATCTGTCTTTTCCGTGTCATCCAAGTTTTCGAATAGAGTGGCCAGGTCCTTGGACGAAAATCCGCTATGATGTTGGAAGATTTCTGTCAGACAGCCACGGATTTCTTCGACTCGGTTTTTTCTGCGTCTGGTTGAAAAATCCTCGAGGTCGACGAGTGTGGAAATTTCTGCCAGGCTGTATTTATCCGCTTTGCGCCATGCCTGAATTTGATCTGCTGAAGCCTCAGATGGATTAATCATCCAAAGCCATTCTTGGTAATCATTCGGGGAAAAGACAGCCGGGAAAATTTTCGCATTCCATAGATCGTTTTCTTCGATCTCCAAAGAAAAAGGATGTTTGTCGGCTGTGGCTTCTGAGTCGATCGTCCCTTTGAAGGAATCATCGATGCCGTATACCCGGACAAACCAAACGTTTTCTCCATTCCGGTTGTGTCCCTTGATGACATCCAAGCAGGATTTTTCTGGCAGGGATAAAGGCTTGTCCACATCCACTCCCACCACTACGTTTTCTCCTTCGAGTATCAATTCTGAACGGATGCGGCAGCCTTCAACCCAGGAATTTTTGCCGGTGATCCGGCCGTTTTTATGGATATGGTTGTTGATGCTCAAGCAGCTATTATCGGATCCTATCTCTTTTTCTCTCTTCAGCAATTGCGAACCGGTTTCGATCAACTGACGCAGTGTTCCAAAATGGAGAAAGGTACACTCCTCCAGCTGATGCACATAAAACGGGACTTTGGACATAGAGTCGAAGATGGTCACAAGAAAGGATTCTGAAAGATTGGACCCGCTGGCACGAACGTTATTCAAGAAGTCATGGAACTGAACCTCTTTTCCCATGGCACAACAGATTTCCCGGTAGAAATCCAGACCTGTGGATAAGATCTCTTCGACGATCGACCCTGTCCAGTGGAATTCATCATCTTTTTGCATGATATCGCACAATGTGATCAATTTTGTCGCTGTCGCTGCATCCATTTCCATGACGCCGATATCGAGCAGGGATTGTCCCTGCTTGTTGATGGCCCCTTTTTTCTTTTGTAGTGAGAAGGAGGGTTTTTGGAGGAAATGTTGTACCTTTCCCTTCCTGTCGGTACAGAAAACGCCATGGTTTTTTGCCTGTTCTGGTGAGACGTAACAGCCAAGTCCAGTCACCCCATTTTCTTTGAATTTAACTTCTTGTGGAGAAAAAAACAGGAGAACATCTCCGGTAGTCACCACCACTTGGCCTTGATCCGATTCGGAGGGAGGGAGTTCCCGGTAGATCGGGAATTGCCGGTCAAAGATCGAGTTGCCAAGAACAGAATCGGATTTTCCCGGGATCGGTATAAAAATTTTGCCGCAGGGACCGTATGCCGGTAATCTTCTGGAATCGCCCCCTGCGTGAATGATCAGGATGCGCAAGCTGCTGAGTGCTTTTTCGATTTGCCCGTGGGAAAACTCGGAGAAACCGAGAGTCTTGAATTCCCGATTTATGACCTTGAGCAAAGAGAAGATGGTGCTTCCCCCGCTGCCAATTCGCTGACCTTGGGGGTCCGGAACGACCAAGACCTGTGTGACCCCCTCTAGGAGGTTGAGGCTGCGCCTGAGATCGAGCTGGGTAGCATAAAGTTCAGCCTGTGCTTCGTTAGAAGCCGTCACGATCAAATAATCCCAGGGCTTAGCGATCTTGTTCATGCCGGTTCATTCGGATTTTCGATTGGCTTCCATTTGGGCTTTGACCCAGGGATAGGTTCGGGAAATTCCTTCACGAAGGGATATCTTTGATTCCCATCCGATCGTTCGGATTCGATCGGTGCGGAAATTACGGGCTTTAACTCCGACAGGACCATCGATATGTTTGATGTGCACCGCTTTTCCGGACGCATCGGCGATGACTTCTACCAATTCGTTGACGGATACGTATTCCTGACGTCCGATGTTGACACCGTTTTCCAAATCCGAATGCATCAGTAGGATAATCCCGTCCAAGAGATCATCGATGTAGGTATAGGCACGCATAGCAGTCCCGTCTCCCCAAATCTCGATAATGCCCCCGTCTTCGACTTCTGCGATTTTCCTCGAAAGTGCGGCAGGAGCTTTCTCCCGACCTCCCTGCCATGTGCCTTCGGGTCCATAGGTATTCTGAAAACGGGCCAGCCGAACGACCATCCCGAACCGGCGCCCGTATGCCATTGACATGCGTTCAGCGTATAGCTTTTCCCAGCCGTACTCGTTATCCGGGAGGGCTGGGTAGGCATCTTCCTCGGAGAGCTCCGGCTCATTCGGTTCCATGTCCCGGTAAACACAAGCGCTGGAGGAAAAAAGATAGCGCTTAATCCCTCTCGTCGCACAGGCATGGACCATGTGGATATTGATCAAACAGCTGTTGTGCATGATCTCGCACTCAGCGCTGTCGATAAATCCCATGCCTCCCATATCGGCTGCCAGCTGATAGACTTCGTCAAAAGGATTTCCATCAGGCGTTATCACCGAACTCTCACAATTTTTTTGTTCTCTTAAATCCTGGATAAGGAATTCATCTGCTTCGGTTCCTGAAAATTCGGGAAATTTGAGATCCACTCCACGCACCCAGTAACCGTCCCTTTTTAATCGTTTCACCAAGTGAGAACCTATGAATCCACCCGCTCCGCACACCAATGCTTTTTTTTCGTTCATCTCAAGTTTTCCTTTGGTTTGATGAGAAAATTTATAACAGAGGGAAATTGTTAAGTCAATCGGTCTCCGGTTGAGATCCTTCTTCCCTTTGCAAAACCATTTTTGTCCATTTTCGTATAAAATACAAAGCTTTTGTTTTATTGGGTGAGTTTTATCGAGAATGATCCTTTGTATGTACAGATAAATCGTAATTGAATGAAAAAGCGAAAATATACGTATATAAAGTGAAAATGCGCATATATAATGCTGGAACTCGATCTCTAATAATATATATTCAACAAGCAATACAGGAGTAAAACATGTTACGAGACATCATCAAGAAAGAAATCCAAGACACGATCATGAGTCCCCGGTTTGTGTTCACCTTTTTGCTATGCACGATCTTGATCCTCTTGGCGGTGTTCACCGGGATCAACAATTACCAGGCCGAGCTGAAGGAACACAGCGCAGCCATTGCGTTGAACAAAAAGAATCTGGAAAGCCAACAGGGTTACCAGCAGTTAGCTATGCTAGGGACCAAGATCAACAGGAAACCCCAGGTGCTGAGCACGATCGTCAGCGGGATCTGGGAAGCTGTCGGCCGCGTGGCTTCGGTCAACATCGCCTATGATCCGAACATGACCGAATCCAAATACAGCAGCAATCCGATTTTTGCTGTATTCGGTCCACTCGATCTGTCCTTTATCGTGAAGATCGTCCTTAGCTTGTTTGCCATTCTTTTCACATACGATGCCATCGTGGGAGAAAAAGAACGGGGAACCCTGAAACTGGCTCTCTCGAACAGGATTCCGCGAGACAGGCTGATTCTCGGAAAGGCCATCGGTGGGTTTATCAGCCTCCTCATCCCGCTGGTCATCCCGATGGTGATCGGCCTGCTGCTTTTGATGGTCTATCCCAACGTTTCCCTTTTGGGTGGAGATTGGAGCAGGATTGCGCTCATATTGTTGATATTCCTTTTGTATTTATCGGTTTTCTTCACGCTTGGGCTTTTTGTCTCGGCCCGGACGAATCGGTCTTCGACCAGTTTTTTGCTCCTCTTGTTCCTATGGGTCACCTTTGTTACGGTCATACCAAAGGCCGCTGTCATGATAGCTGGTCAGATTAATCCCATCCCATCTGTCCATGAGATAACAGCACAGAAAGATGCTTACCTGCAAGAGATTCAGAAGGAAGCTTTTGCTGAACGCAGCGAGTACTTAAAAAACAATCCCCCTCCCGGAAAAGATAGGCCGGAAGAGCGAAAGAGATGGGAAGAGGATGTCAGAAAATGGGCCGAGGATCTCCAACAAGACCTTACCGGAAAGATCGATGAGAGAAACGCCGCGATCGAAAGAGATTACCAGACAAAAATGCAGCAGCAACAAAGGCTTGCCGTGAATCTTTCGCGCATTTCTCCCACGTCAGCCATGATGTTCGGTGCGATGAGCCTGGCCAGAACGGGAGTGAACGAACACGATAGGTTTTTGAGCTCTGTGAGAACCTACAAACCGATATTCACGAAGTGGGTCAATGAAAAAATGATGCAGGGAGATATTTTCAGTGGCCAGCCCATAAAACCTGATCTGACTGATATGCCACAGCACGAGTTTATCCCCGAAGGGTTGGGAGATTCTTTCAAACGAATTCTTCCAGATATTATTTTGATGATCTTCTTGATCATCCTGTTTTTTGTCGGAGCCTATGTGTCTTTTCTCCGATACGATGTCAGATAAATCAGATAAGAGGGAATTATGCTAGAAACAAAAGATTTGACAAAAAAATATGAAGACGGACTTTTGGCCTTGGACCATTTGAATCTCAAAGTCGAACCTGGAGAAATATTCTGTATGTTCGGTGCCAATGGTGCGGGAAAAACGACGGCGATCAACCTGATTTTGGGATTTATACCTCCGACAGAAGGGACGGCATTTGTGGAAGGCGTCGATGTGGTCAAGGAACCTTTGAGGTCCAAGGAACATATTTCTTATGTGTCGGAAAATGTCATGCTGTACGGCAATTTCACCGCCTATCAGAATCTGGACTATTTTTCAAGGCTTGCAGGCAAACGAAACCTGAAGAAGACCGATTATGCTGATGTGATGCGTCGTGTCGGGCTTCAGGAAAAGGCCTTCGAAATGAGAATCAAGAATTATTCCAAAGGAATGCGTCAGAAGTTGGGTATTGCGGTTGCGATACTTAAAGATGCCCCCAATCTTATCCTCGATGAACCGACATCTGGTTTGGACCCGAAGTCAGGCCAGGAATTCTTGGACCTGCTTCTCGAGCTGAAAGACAGGGAAAAATCGATTTTTATTTCCTCCCATGATATATTCCGGGCTAAATTCATCGCAGACAGAGTCGGATTCATGCTGCAGGGAAGACTTGTGATGATGAAAACGAGCGATGAACTCCAAGGAGAAGACCTGAATAAGCTGTATGTGGAATACATGCAGGAGCACCAAGGGGATGAATAGAACTTGATCGTATGAATGCAGGATGGAGGATAAAGCGATGAAATATGTTATAAGAATCTCAGTTTTGTTCTTGCTGTTAGCCGGGCCTTTCAACATTGGATTCTCCCAAGATGTCCCTCGTGCCCAAGAATCACAAACGCTGAAGCTTTTAGCCCTAAAAAGAGCACAACTTCAACTCGAGATGAGGAAAGGGGAATTCGATAGGGCCTTGAAGCTCCAGGAATCCGGGTTGATCTCTGACCAGGAGTTTGTCCAAACAAGGACCGCCCACCTCCAAGCTCAGGTAGAATACCAGGAAGCCCTGATCAGCTTTATGGGAAGTGAGGCTCGAATATCTGTGGCATCCGCTGTGAAATTCCAGGACAAAGCAGGGAAAAAATTTGTTCGGGTGTCCCTCCGGTATTCTTCCAAAGAGCTCAAACAGCTGGAAGAATTGAACATCGATGCTAAAGATATTTTCCCATTGGATTTTCTTCGGGAAATCAAAGATGTTTATGTGTCTTTGAGATCGGAAGGGAAGATCATCTCCGACCCTTACGAAAAAACGATCCATTCACTCGCTCTTGAACAGGAAAAGCAGGTAACCTTTCAGCTCTTGAAAGATGTGGAGAACCTGGATGTGAACATATTTTATTCTGGGAAGGATGAGACAACATCCGTGTATTTGCAGAAGGGTTTGAGTGCCAACATCGTTACGGTCAACTCCGCGCAATTTTCTCAAGAAGCGGATTTGGAAAGTGAAGCCACGTTCGATCTGTCGCTGGAAAAATTCAGCGGTGAGGCCAATGTTTTCAGGCTCAGGGTAATCAATCTTCCCCAACAAATCTCACATGAATTTGTGGATACCCAGACCCAAGCACGGCTATCCCAAATCAAGTTCACGGAGGGTGTCACAAGTATGGAACTTTCCTTAAGGTTGTATCTTCCCAAGAACGCCGACGAAGAAGTGATCATCGATAAACCCATCGAATTCTACTGCTTGGCACTGGATGAAGAACAATCTTCCAGGCTTACTGAGATGCTCTCTGGCTCACCCCAGTTAGGCGAGAAAGAAATCGACAGCCTGAAGGCAGGGAGTGTTAAACTGGAGATCATCCCCCGCGGAGTCGGGCGGATCGAAGTTCAGGCTGTTAGTCTCTACCACGAAATAAAGGTGGGGCAAGGTGTGAGCATGGAAGTGAGAGTCCAGAACACGGGTACGCGCCGACTGGACAACATCCGTGTGTTCACCGATTTGCCGTTGAACTGGCGTGGCAAGATTCAGCCGGATTTGATCCCGTCGCTCGAGCAAGGCAAAGAAGAAATCGTCGCCATCGACTTCCTCCCTCCGGAAGATATATCAGTTGGCGATTATGAACCTAAGATCAAAACAGAGTGCATCGCCGATAACCGTCAGGTAGAGTCAGAGGACAAAATAGTCCGGATCCATGTCACAGCCAAAACCAATGTACTGGGAATAAGCCTACTCGTGCTATTACTTATCGGACTGCTCGTCGGAATCGTTGTGTTCGGAATCAAGTTGACGCGGCGCTGATCCTGAATATTTGAAATCCTGTTTTCCCTTCGAAAAGAAGATTTCGGTCCGTACTGAAAAGAAACCTTGTGCAATTTCAGTTTGAAAAATTATTTTTTTTGGCTAAAATACTCGCTAGTGCAGAAGATATCTTCATTATAGGAGGGATGGATGGATGACTCTGCTCCCAAATCCACCATAAGCATGATGATTGTACTGGGGTCTGTATGGGGCCTATCCGAAGCTGCGTTGGGCATGGGGCTTAGAAGCTGTGCCGCTTTTGTATCTGGTTCTGTCATGACAGGTGCTGCACTCTTTTTTCTGGCAGCAGGCTGGATGGTCTCCCGAAGGATCTCAGGGGTATTCTTGATGGTTCTTATCGCTTCGTTTTTCAAGATGTTCGACGCCCTGCTCCTTTCCTTGCCTTTGAAACATGGTGCCATAGGCAATCCGATTTTTGCGTTTTTTATGGAAGCAGCTGCTTTTGTCATTATTGTCTCGATAATCAGGGAGAAGGTGCTCAAAAAGCCGGGAGGACAGGCACTTCTAGGAGGGCTGTCAGCTATCCTGGCGGTGAATTTTTTTCCGCTGGTCAAGTATGCCACAGGTGTTCCTGCATGTGTGGTCGCGGGAACAGGTTATCCCCTTTCGCTCTATTATATCCATTTTGCAGTACTTGTCTCGATAGTGACTGTACCTGTAGGGATTTGGGTCGGTTCACGAGCTGGATCCTTCGAATCCCACATGATCAAGATAGCCGCTAAAACTAGGCTCGATCTCATCCTTTCTCCTGTTGTCCTGATTGTGTGTCTGGCCATTCTCGCTGTTTTGCGATTGGCCTGAAATCCTGGCTCCTAATTTTCGGAGGATAAAATGAGTAAAAAAGTCCGTTTTAAACTGAATGGCCAGTTAAAAAGTCTGGCTTTAGACCAAACCCGAATGCTTTTGTGGGTTTTGCGCACGGATTTCGCACTAACAGGGTCAAAATATGGTTGCGGCGAGGGGTTTTGTGGAGCGTGCACAGTGCTTGTGAACGGTGAAGCTGTGCGCTCTTGTCAGTACCCTGTTGAAGATATCGACGGCAAGGAAGTTATCACGATCGAAGGTTTAGCTAAGAACGGAAATCTTCATCCGATACAAAATGCTTTTGTCGAACATGATGCTCTTCAGTGTGGATTTTGCACGCCAGGTATGATTCTGAATGCCTACAGTCTTCTTTTGAAAAATCCCAGTCCAACACAAGAAGAGATCATCCTCGAGATGGAAGACAACCTCTGCCGATGCGGCGCTCATGTACGCATTGTTCAGGCAGTTCTGACTGCGGCACAAAAAATGTCGGGAGGTTCGAGACGATGAAAAAAGACGATTTTTTAGCCCTGGATTTTTATGATATAGGCCCTGGTTTGCCTCTCAGCCGCCGCAAATTCTTGAAGTTGATGGGGGGCGGTATCGTCATCCTGTTCACAGTCAGAGATCCTCTTTTCTTGGAGGCACAGCGCCGGCGATGGCAACAGTTGCCCGAAGATTTCAATGCTTTTCTCCGAATCGGTGAGGATGGTCGAGTGTCTTGTTTCACGGGCAAGATAGAAATGGGGCAGGGTGTGATCACCTCATTGGCCCAGATGCTGGCCGATGAGCTCGAAGTCCCATTGGATTCGGTGGATATGGTGATGGGAGATACCGACCTATGCCCGTGGGATATGGGGACGTGGGGATCGATGACCACCCGATTTTTTGGCCCTCCCTTGAGAGCCGCGGCGGCGGAGGCCCGCGCGGTGCTGATCGAGCTGGCAGCCGAACACTTTCAATCGGATCCTTCGCAATTCATAGCGGAGGCTGGATTCATCTGTTATAAATCGCAAAAACAGAAAAAAGTCTCGTATGCCCAGCTTACCAAAGGGAAAAAGATCGCTAAACATCTCGCTGGAAAAGCTCCTCAGGAAAAACCGGAGAACTTCTCTATCGTTGGCAAGCCTGTGTTACGGCTTGACTCGGTCGAAAAGGTCACAGGGAAGGCAAAATTTGCGGGAGACGTGCGGGAGCCTGGAATGCTTTACGCCCGGATCTTGAGGCCTCCTGCCCATGGCGCCAAACTGAGTGATGTGGATACTTCGCCAGCAAAAAATGTCCAGGGCGCCCGCATTATTCAGGAAGGCGACCTCATAGCGGTCCTGCATGACGATCCCGAACAAGCAGAAAAGGCGCTCCGGTTAATCAAAGCACGATGGGAAAAATCCGAGGCGAAGGTCGATGAGAACAATATTTTCGATCACCTCGTCCAGGTGGCTCCGGAAGGGGAAGTCGTGTCCGAGGGAGGTATTTTAGCCGAGGGAGAAAAAGTATCAAAGACTGTGATCACAAACACCTACCTCGATGGTTATGTTGCCCATGCCACTATCGAAACCCATACTGCCCTGGCTAAGGTCGAAGGGAACAAAGCGACCATCTGGGCATCCACCCAGAATCCCTTCGGAGTCAAGGATGATGTGGCTTCAGTGTTGGGTTTTCCAGCCGAAAATGTTCGCGTTATCACCCCATGGGTCGGAGGCGGATTCGGAGGTAAAGCCAGCAACCGCCAAACCGGAGAAGCAGCGAAATTGGCAAAACTGGCAGGAAAACCTGTCCAGATAGCCTGGACACGTGCCGAAGAATTTTTCTATGATACCTTCCGTCCGGCTGCTGTAGTAAAAATAAAGGCGGGCGTGGATACATCAGGTCGGATTACATTCTGGGATTACGGTGTTTATTTTGCCGGAGAGCGTGGCTCTCAGCATTATTATGATATTCCCCATCATCGAACCATGAGTTTTGGTTCGGGATGGCGGGGAACACCAGGGTCCCATCCTTTTGGAACGGGGGCCTGGCGGGCTCCTGCCAACAATACCAACACTTTTGCCAGAGAATCGCAAGTTGATGCACTGGCAACAGCGGCTGGAATGGATCCGCTAGAATTCCGTTTGAAAAATCTGAAGGATGAGAGGATGATCCGGGTTTTGCGGGCAGTCGCCAGAAAATTCGGGTGGACTCCCGCAAAGCCCCCGAGCGGCCGGGGATACGGGATCGCCACAGGTATCGACGCCGGTACCTACGTGGCCCATATGGCAGAAGTGGAGGTCGACAAAAAAACAATGAAGGTTCGGGTGAAACGGGTGGTCTGTGCCCAAGATATGGGATTATCCATCAATCCCGAGGGAGCGAAGACCCAAATGGAGGGCTGTATCACCATGGGATTAGGATACGCCTTGAGTGAAGATATCCGTTTCAAGGGCGGCGAGATTTTGGACTCGAATTTCGATACGTATGAGATCCCGAGATTTTCTTGGCTTCCCAAGATCGAGACGGTTCTGATCGATGACAAAAATGCTGCTCCTCAGGGTGGCGGAGAACCCGCCATCATTTGTATGGGAGGGGTTGTGGCGAATGCCATCCACGATGCTATCGGTGTCCGTGTGTTTCAGCTCCCGATGACAGCAGAACGGATCAAACAAGCTTCTGAGATGTGATCATCCTTGCGTCTAGCGGTTATTTTTTTGTTAATTTTTCTTTTTCAAATCGGTACTCGATCGCTTTTCTTGCTTCGAAATAGATCGTGGATATGATTCTGTCCAGGTCATCCGGTTTCATTTTTCCTTTTTCAAAATTGCTGACATGTTTTGAAAAATGTTTCATCGTGTATCCTGATTTGTATTCAGGATAGCGTTCGCAAATATAGCCGATCACGGCTTGGCAAATCTCCAAACGGATCAATTCGGAAAAACTCAGTCTGTATTTTTTTACTCCCCATTTTATGTACTCTTCGAGCCAATCAGGGATGAGTACCTGATATCTTTTTTGCACGGTCCCTCCTTCATCCGAAAAATAAGGATTGAATTGCTGTGTAAAAAGATATTAGCATTAATCATGTGTTTTGTAAATAGTATTAACAGTAGTACGATTTTAACAATATCCTGTCGTCTTGTGTGCAACTGCCGGATTCTACAAAACATCTATTGTATTTTTCTCGGGATAAATTCTCTGTGGAAAGATGTGTGTTTTCTATGTATATTTAAACTGCATGAGAAAATTTTCTGTCTTAATGGCAGTCTTGTCAGCGGTACTTTTTGGCATGGCCGCTCCTCTCAGCAAGCTTCTCCTTGCGGACCTCAATTATTTTCTTCTTGCCGGACTTCTCTACTTGGGCGCAGCTGCGGGCCTTTTGCCTTTCACGTTTTCCCGGAAGCGGGCAAAAATCGAAAGAATAGATAACAAAAACATCTTGAGAATCGGAGGTTCTATTCTATTCGGAGGAATTCTCGGACCTATCTTTCTGCTCCTGGGTCTTAAGATCGCCAATGCAGCATCCGTGTCCCTTTGGCTGAATCTGGAGCTGGTGGCCACGGCTGTAATCGGGTGGTTGTTTTTCAAAGATTATCTGGATCTTCGTGGTTGGTTGAGTGTTGGAGGAGCTATGTTCGCGGGGGTTTTAATAACCATTCATGAAGGACAGTCGGGACTTTTGGCTGCGTTATTCATAACAGCTGCTTGTGTTTGTTGGGGACTTGACAATCATTACACGGCTCTCATAGATGCCATCACGCCCACACAGATGACTTTTTTAAAAGGATTGGTTGCTGGTTCCATAAATGGCATCATAGGGATTTTTCTCGTTTCGGACTTCCCCGAATTCAAGATAATTGCTGGGGCTCTTGTTGTCGGTGTTTTTTGTTATGGTCTTAGCATAGTGCTTTATATCACAGCAGCCCATTGTTTGGGTGCGACAAGGAGCCAGATCTTGTTTTCCACTGGGCCATTTTTTGGCGCATTTTTTTCTGTGTTATTGCTTTCCGAACAACTTTCTTGGTTTCAAGCTGTTGCTGCTCTGATTTTGGCCATTTCGATCATATCCCTGATTCTTCAACAACATTCTCATGGACATGGGCATATCGAATGTGAGCACATCCATTGGCATCGTCATGATGATCTTCACCATAATCATGAACATGTTCCCCCCGTTTCCGGAGGGCATGTCCATTTCCACAAACATAAAAAACTCCATCATGCCCATGCGCATTTTCCAGACCTGCATCACCGGCATGATCATAAGTAAATAATGGAAAAATTGTACAAAAAGGGGCTGCTTCTCGAGTACTTTACGGTGGGATACAATGTTGTTGAGGCGGTCGTTTCGATCGTCTTCGGCCACATTGCCAACAGCATCGCTCTTATCGGGTTTGGATTAGATAGTGTTGTTGAATCGCTTTCAGGCATGGTGTTGATTTGGCGTCTCCGCCAGCATGGGAGAATTTCAGAGGAAAAAGAGGAGGAGATCGAGAAAAAAGCCACAAAATTTGTGGCCATAACCTTCTTTGTGCTTGGCACGTATGTCTTTTTCCAATCTGTGAGGAAATTAATCGAAAAAGAGATACCGGATCCCTCTTTACCAGGAATAGTTATCGCTGTCATATCACTTTTTGTCATGCCCGTTCTTGCCTGGCAAAAGTTGCATGTGGGGAAACAAATCCAGAGCCAGGCTTTGATCGCGGATTCAAAGGAAACATTGGCCTGCTTATTCCTGTCGGTTGCTCTTTTGTTGGGCTTGGGATCGTATTATGTGTTCGGATTCTGGCAGGCCGATCCGATGGTGGGTTTAGTCATCGTCGTTTTCCTGTTTCGCGAAGGAAGAGAAGCCTGGCAAGAAGCCTGATTAAATGGGGACGTCCCCTATTCGAGTTGACAAAAATTGATAGAATTCTTTATAATTCTTATCTGGAGAAGAGTTGGGGGCGAACTGGATTCGACGGAGATAGTGAGGCAAAGGTTGCATGTCGAGGCCCCACCCACCTCGTTAAAAAGGTGGACTGAATTAAGTGCAGAACAACTGCCAGTTGCTGCCTAACTTGTAGGCAAGCCGTTTCTCTTGCATTCTCCTGCGGTGCTTGAGAGGCGTCGATGAGCAGGATAGCAAACCAGGCCCGTCCTGAGCCTGCGGAGCGAAACAACATCAGGGCTGGTCCGGTGGTTTTTTTCTTCTTCTTAAGCCACAGGATGAGACATAAGAAGAAGATAAGCATGTAGAGGCCTTTCGTTGAATGTCTTCGGACGCGGGTTCGATTCCCGCCGCCTCCAAAATAGAAATAGACGATAAACCATAGACGACAGAGAAAAATTGTATAAGTTCAGAAGAGGAATCCCCAAATGGACGGCGGTTTTTTCCGCCCTATTTCTGTTTTTGAGCATTTCCAGTGCTCCGCAAAACCAATCCATCCTCATAATATCTGAACAAGATTATGAAAAATATAGCCGGGTAACGATCCAATCTGATCGGCCGTTGAGTTCCAGTGTCGAAAAAAGTGACGCCTTTGTTTTTGTGAAAATCAGGGCCAACTCTCCGTTCCGAATCCAGAGAGAATCGTTCCGGAGCCGGTTTATCAAATCCTTGGGGTGGTCGCAAGGAAGCGGATCCTACACTTTAACCATCAATACGGAGAACGAAAATTTTTCCATCGATTCTTTCAAGATACAAAATCCTCCCAGATTGATTATCGATATCTATCCCAATCGGGGGCAAATCCCACCGACCTCTGAAACGGATCGGATTAGGACAAGTTCTCAAACCTTAGATCCCGAATGCATCGTGATAGATCCTGGCCACGGGGGCTTAGAGATTGGAGCAAGGGGAAAATTCGGAACTCTGGAGAAGGATCTCACCCTTGCAATCGGAATGAAACTGGCAGAGATTGCTAGGCAAACAAGGGCCTCCAATGTCGTTCTCACAAGGGATGGCGATGTGGATGTTTCACTCGAAGACCGGTCGGCCATTGCCAACAATAACAAGGCCACTGTATTTATCAGCATTCATGTTAACGGATCCTACAGGAAAGGAGCAGCCGGTCCAGAGACCTATTTTCTCAGCAAAGATGCCACCGATGAGGAGGCCCGAAGGCTAGCGTTCTTGGAAAACAATTCTGAAACGCTGGAAAACAACATTCAAGCGGAAGACGAAGATTTAATCAAAATGATCCTTTGGGACATGGCCCAAACCGCTTACCTCAAGCAGAGCAGCCAGCTGGCCGAAGATATTCAGGACGAACTCAATCTTTTATGGGGAACAAGAAATAGAGGAATCAAACAAGCCCCCTTCAAGGTTTTAACCGGAGTGGCATGCCCTGCCGTGCTGGTCGAAGTGGCATTCCTCTCGAATCCTCAAGAAGAAAGAAAACTGTTAACTGAAGAATATCAGCGCAAAATAGCCCAAGCTATTTACCAAGGGCTGGCTAAATTTCTTCGAGATAATTCTCGCTGATAGAATCACAAATGGATAAAAAAAAACTGATGATCCTTGCTTCTCTACTTTTATTTCTTGTCGTGCTCGTTATCATTTATGTAAATCTGGGAGGAACCGCAGGGCCGGAGCGGCCTCAGTTTATATCATCTGCCCAGGATGAGTCCCAATCGGAAGAGCCAAAAGAACCTTTGACCATAATCTTATTTTTCCCCTCAGAACATGACAGCCTTTTGCATCGTGAAGAAAGAGATATCATCCCGGAATCATCTCTCGCACAGCAAGCCAAGATAATTATCTTGGAACTCCTCAGTGGGTCCCAACAGGGATTCCTTTCACCAATTCCTCCCGAAACGAGGCTCAGAGAGCTTTATATCACAAGGGAGGGTGTGGCCTATGTGGATTTTTCAAGAGAAATCATGGATAAACATCTTTCCGGTTCTTCGGCTGAAATGTCCACCATCTATTCCATTGTGAATTCTCTTTCGTATAACATAAAACCGATTAAGAAGGTGTTTATCCTCATCGACGGGGGAGAAAAAAAGACCTTGGGAGGACACATCGACCTGACCAGCCCTTTCCAGCCCATATATGATATTGTCGCCAAATAAAATCCACATTCCTGTCACAAAAATGAGAAGCATAATCCCATGAAAAAGCTGATCAAGGTTGCCATAGTCGGATTTCCCAATGTGGGAAAATCCACCCTTTTCAATCGCCTGCTAAAACAGAAAAAATCCCTTGTTCATTCTTTGCCTGGAATGACGAGAGATCAAATCCCCGCATTTTGCCGTTTGGCCAAAAAGAGTTTTATCCTTATTGATACAGGGGGATTTTTTGATTCGCAAGGGGATCCCTTTTCAGCTCAAGTTAAGCAAAAAGCATGGGAAGCCTCTCAGATAGCAGAGGTTCTCCTTTTTGTTCTTGATGGAAAAAGGGGGATGACGCCGGGAGAAGAGGAACTTTTTTTTTCACTGAAAAAAATGGATAAACCGATCTTTGTCGTGATTAACAAGATCGATACTCCAAGGGAAGAGGATCAGATCGGAGACTTTTACCGGCTTGGAAAAGAAGAGATAATACCGATTTCTGCAGAGCATAACAGGAATTTAGGCTATCTAGAAGAGCGTATTATCGAGATTCTCCCGGATTCAGCCGATGAAGACAAAGAAACCGAACTGCTCAAAATCGCCATAGTGGGACGGATAAATGTCGGAAAATCTTCTGTTGTGAATCGGTTGAGTGGAGAGAAAAGGCTGATCGTAAGCGAAATTCCCGGAACCACACGAGACAGCACGGATACGTTGATAAGGAGAAATAAAAAAACATTTTGCCTGATAGACACCGCTGGAATACGGAAAATGAGCCGAACCAAGGACAAAAGGGAAAAAGCAGGAATTATCAAGGCAAAAAAGGACATCGGAAATGCGGATGTCGTATGTCTCATTTTGGATGCTATGGAGTTTCCCACCCGTCAGGATACGGCGATTGCCCATATTGCGCATGATTCGGGAAAACCTCTGATTTTGGCCCTGAACAAATGGGATCTTATCCAGAAAGAAACCCAGTCTCATAAAGAATTTCGTGATAGGATTTATCGCAAGCTGGATTTTGTATCCTATGCTCCTTTGGTGTTTATATCCGCCCTCTCTGGCCAGAGAGTCGTAAAAATTCTCGACCTGTCTGAGGGAGTATTGGCTAATGGAAAAAGAAAAATTTCCACCCCCAAGTTGAATAAATTTCTAAAAATGATGAACACAAGACATCCTCCCGTTTCGAGAAACCGTAAAAAGATAAAGTTGAAATACATGGTGCAGAAGGGAATTCTTCCGCCATCCTTTATCCTTTTCACCCATTCACAGGCTTCTTTGGATTCTTCGTATGAGAAATTTTTCCTGAAAAAACTATACGAAGAGTTTGACTTTTTAGGGACACCTTTGCGGGTGAACTTGAAAAAAAGCTAACTTGACTTTCCTCCTGTATTGCTTTATAAATTTAGATTACCCCTACTGAATGGACTTGATGTTTAAGGAGGTCAAGATGTCCAGAAAGATGACAATATTCATTCTGTCGATTCTTATTGTGGCGGTTGTTTTTTTCACACCCAGCTGCAAGAAACTGAATGTTAATCAACTGAGGGCAAACCATCACTTCACCAAAGCAAACAATCACTTTACAGAGAGCCAGTATCGGTTGGCTATCGAGGAATATGAGAGAGCTTTAGAGTTTAATCCCGAACTGACCTTGGCTTATCGTTTTCTAGGTGAGAGCTACAAAAACCAGTATAGGGCCGGTGATGAAAGTCCAGAAAATTTGGGAAGGGCGGAGAAGGCAATCGAAAACCTGAACTTGGCCTTAGAAAAAGAGCCGACTAACATCCAGATCGTCCATTCCTTGGGAGATATGTATGACCGTATGCAAAGATTCGAAGATGCTGAAGGAATGTTCCTGAGGGTGTTAGAACTGGATCCCACTAACATGGAAAACTATTATGTGGTGGCTGGATTCTACAACAGATATGCTGGAGATCATGAAGAAATCCGTAAAAAAGCAGAGGAGATGTACCTGAGAAGGATAGAGTTGGATCCTGATAACCATCAGGGCTACGCCTATGCAGCCCAATTTTATGACAATGTCAGACCTATCCCCGATTTCGATAGAGCCTATGCTATGCATAATATGATTCTAGGAATGAAACCAGACGATGCCTTGATGATGTTCACCATCGGGGTCAATCGTTTTAATAAGGCCTATCGTCTCCAAAATCTGTTATCCCGGCAAGAGAGAATCGCACTCGCTGATGAAAGTGAGGCGACCCTCATGAAGTCTGCAGAGATGGATCCCAATTATCCCGATACTTTTGCCTATATCAATCTGCTCTACCGAAATGTTCATGCTGTACTCTTTCCCGAAAGAAGTGAACGCTTTATCCGGGAAGCAGACCGTTATATGGAACGATACAGCCAGGTAAGAAAGAGACAATTAGAAAGATTGAAACTGGAAGAGGAACTGAAAAAAGGTCAAGAAGAAAGATAAAGATAAAATAGATTTTCTCTCCCGTTTTATTTATATTAGTCATCGATTTTTCAACTTTTACAGATATATGCCGATTTATAATTCAGGATAGATATGTTTATTCCACTGAAGGACGATAATCCAACCTCCCGTGTACCTTATATCACCATGATATTTATCGCCTTGAATGCGTTGGTCTTTTTCTATCAACTGTTTTCTCCAGAGGGACTTCAGTATTTTGTTTACAAGATGGGTGCCATTCCCTACGAAATCACTCATTTCAAAGCTTTGTCTCTCATGATGATGGAAACGCAGGAACCACTCGCACGGCTTTCTCCCCCGTTGACACTTATCGTTTCGATGTTCATGCATGGGGGGATTTTCCACCTGGTCTTTAACATGCTCTATCTGTGGATATTTGGCAATAATATCGAAGATTTTCTAGGCCCTGCTCGTTTTGTTATGTTCTACATTCTCTCTGGACTTGGAGCAAGCCTGACTCATATTGTGTTTCATCCCAACTCTCAAGTCCCGATGATCGGAGCCAGTGGGGCCATTGCTGGCATTCTGGGAGCCTACTTGATCCTTTTTCCTCAGGCACGAGTGTTGACGCTAGTATTCCTGTTTTTCTTCATCCGGATCATCGCTGTCCCAGCTGCCTTTGTCCTTGGAATATGGATCCTGATACAAGTGCTGAACATCGGAGCAGGAGGCGGAGTAGCTTGGTTTGCCCATATTGGGGGATTTTTAATCGGAATTGCGCTCATCAAACTGTTCACGAAGAGAAAAAAACCTCAGGTATGGCTACATTAAACCTCTGTACGAAGGTTGACAATAAGCGCACAATTTAGTATTTTATTCCATCGTTAGTAGTTTATGCGAATACTCTATTATTCACGAATTTGTGAATAATTCAGGGAGAAAATTCTAGGATTTATGTGATGAAAACTTTTGTCCCAAAAAAAGAACAGATCGAAAAGAAGTGGTGGTTGGTTAACGCAGAAAACAAGGTTCTCGGACGATTAGCCACTGAAGTGGCCATTCTTCTTCGTGGTAAGAGAAAACCGGAATTCGTCAACTTCCTCGATATCGGAGATTTTGTGATCGTGATCAACGCTGAGAGGATAAAATTGACAGGGAAAAAAATTGAACAGAAAAAATATTATTCCCATTCGGGTTATCCCGGAGGCATAAAAGAAAAGACTTTGAAAGAGCTCCTGGAGAAAAAACCCGAAGAGATCATCAAAAAAGCTGTTTGGGGAATGATTCCGAAAAACAAACTGGGCCGTGAAGCCTACAAAAAACTTAAAGTGTACAAAGGATCTCATCACCCCCATGAGGCACAAAAACCCGAGGAATACCAGTTTTAGGAGGAATAGTGAGCTTAATCCAATATTACGGCACAGGAAAGAGAAAGACCTCTATTGCAAGGGTGTTTCTTCGTCCAGGTAAAGGCGATATCACTCTATATGTGAATAAAAAGCCAAGACCTTTTTTGGAATATTTCAGTCTTGATAGCCATAAACATACCATTAAACAACCTCTGCTTTTGACGGATACAGAGAAAAAATTCGATATATTCATCCGTGTGAACGGAGGAGGCTCGAACGGTCAGGCCGAGGCCATTCGTTTGGGAATAGCCAGAGCATTGGTCGAGTTCAACAAAGAATTGAAGTCACCGCTCAAAGGTGCAGGATTTCTCACTCGAGATGCAAGGATCAAAGAACGGAAGAAGTATGGATTGTTAGGCGCT
>CP070750.1:2809404-2857966 GCA_020348385.1 Candidatus Aminicenantota bacterium
GCTGGAAAAGCCAGGTCACAAAGATCACAATTGGCACAAGGTATTTGATAAGGACGGTCCAAAAAGCCTGGATTTTTTGGGATTCCATACCCACCACATCTGCAAATCGGGGGATAGACCATACCCACCCCACGAATATCGATATGAGAAGCGCTCCCAGGATGAGGAGAATATTATTCACGATGTAATCCGCAATGCTGAAAAAATGCGATGAAAAAGCCGAAAAGGAGGCTATCACCAGAATCCCAACTCCAGTGACCATGACTCCTTGATTCCGAGGTATGCGAAACTGGTCTCTCAGCCAAGCAACGACCCCCTCAAAAGCTCCGATAAAAGAGGTCAGGGCTGCCAGGAAAAACAGGATGTAAAAAAGAGTCCCGAAAAGTGTTCCTGCCGGCATCCGATTAAACACATTCGGCATCGTCATAAAGGTCAGCCCTATCCCTGAGGCCGGATCCAGGGAAAAGGCGAATACACTGGGGAATATGATCAGGCCAGTCATGAATGCAATGGTCGTGCTGGCAATAACGATTATCCCGACATTGGCCACTACCTTTTTTTCCTTTCGTGGCAGGTAACTACCGTAGACAACAGCCACCGCCATTCCCACACCTATCGCAAAAAAGTTCTGGCCGATAGCAGCCAGGGCACCCTCCCATGAGAATTTGCTGAGATCCGGCTTTAGATAAAAAGACAAGCCGCGAGCTACTCCTGGAAGGGTTACAGCCCTGATAATGAGCACGATCAGGATGACGAACAGGGCGGGCATCATGAAATTGTTGGCCGCTTCCACGCCTTTTTTAAGGCCTCTTCGTAGGATGAGAATCAGTATCCCTACAGCCAGGATCGTCCACAGCATAACCTCCGCTCCATTCCCACTGAAAGCCCGATAGTAGTCGGTGATGTCAGCAGGGGGCATTTTGGTGAAAGTTCCCACCGCTGTTTTGCAAACATAGGCGAGAATGGATCCCACGATAGGGATGGCATAACCGACCACCAGGATGAGGGCAATGATATTCAGGTATCCGTTCAAAAACCATTTGGTGCCAGGGGCCAAAGCCTTGTATGCTCCCACAGGATCCTTTCCGGACGCTTTCCCAATGCTTACCTCGAGGCCGAACAATGGAATTGTCAAGATAACCGCTACCAACAGATAAAAAAGCAGAAAGATTCCCCCTCCATATTTCCCGACGAGATAGGGGAACCGCCAGAGGTTGCCGATTCCGGCTGAAAAGCCGAGGGTAGCCAGGATGAATGTGATCCGGGTGGTCCAGCGTTCTCGATCCGTCATTTCTTCATGGCTTGGATCAACTTTTGCAGCTTTTTTCGAATATTGTCATCCAAAGGCAAAGGTTTATGGTTTTCTAGGATAAAACGCACCTTATCGCCAGCCCTTTGACCGAGATCTTTTTGTCCCTCTTTTTCCCATCTTTCATACGTGATTCGGGAGAGCAATTCAGGGAACCAGTTGCGCCGGAAGTTACGCAATGTATGCTCGCTCGTCAAATACTCTCCGCCAGGTCCTATTTCATTGATCAAGTCCAGCGCCAGCGTTTCATCACTGATCTCAAATCCTCTGGTGATCCGGCGAACCAGTCCGATGACCTCGTTAGAAGCCACGAGCTGCTCGAATGACATGGTTAAACCATTGTTGATGTATCCCACGTCATGAACCAGATTTCCGCCGCTGAGAGATGACAACAAGATCCACAGCGCCCCTTCCAGTGATGCTTGCTGATCATAGGTGCAGGAATCAGAGCAACCGGCAAAACTGAACATAGGGAGCCGGTAGTAACGAGCCATATCGGTAAGAGCTGATGTCGCCAGCATAAACTCTGGTGACGCGTAGCTCATCAGCGAGGTGGACATATCGATAGGAAGGACTCCTCCACCATAAATAAAAGGCGCTCCTTCACTGATCAGATTGGCCAGCACATAGCCGGCCAAGATTTCGGCATTCCCTTGGACAAGACCGCCGGCGATAGTCACTGGTCCGGTTCCTCCGGTCAGCACAGCGGGTGTGAAAATAACAGGGAGCGATTTTTCCGCCATAAACATGAGCTTCTGGGTGGATTCTTCACCCATCAGCAAGGGTGAAATCGGCTCGGTGTAAAGGGCAAAGAATGGACTGTTTCTCAGTTTTTCCTCTCCGCCGGCCACAACCTCTCCCATTTGGATTATTGTTTTGAGATTATCCAGACTCCAGGCTGTTAAAATAATAGGCTTGGTGGTATGGATCATCATGGCTTCAAAATGAAAGATATCTGAAATATCGGGATCGACATCGCTTGCGATACCCGAATTCATGACAAAACTCATCTCATCGAGGAAGTCTACCGTCTTGGCGACATTTGCGATGTCCTTCAGAACCGCCAGCCTCCTTTCTCCCGTAAAAGGATCGATCACATTGGGTGTATCCGAGCCGGTCCCAAAATAAACATTGTTCTCCTCCAGTAACATCGCTGGGTTTCCATTCCTATCGCAGAGAGAAATCCGCGGGGGTGTATTGTTCAAAGCCCATTCCACGAGATGAGCCGGGATTCTGATCCTTTCTCCGTCCACAAAACATCCGCCTTTTTGGAAGACCTCTAGGGCCTGGGCCTCTTTCACGTCCACTCCTGTCCGACGCAGCACTTCCAGGGTCGATAAATGCAGACGCTCGATCTGATCTCGGGATAAAATAGGGAGTCTGGGAATATTGAGTCTGAACTTATCGTGCATGCATCCCTCCTGTTTCTTTCCAGACAAAAGGAAGTGTGTCTTTTTTATTATTTTTACAACAAGTGTGCAAGTTCTTTTTGTATTCACAAGTCGGAAAATATGTGATAAATTCAACCAGGCTTGGGAATGAATAAATCATATTGTGAGGGCTTCATGAAAACAAAATCAAGCAAGACATTTTTATGGCTTTTTTTAGGTATTCTTGTGATAGTCATAACCTCTTCGTCCTGTCAAAAGGGGACGACAAATCCTTCGACAGAACTCACTTCCCGGTTTCATTCCATCGTAGAAAAGTATTGGAATCAAAAACAAGCGGACAATCCCTTCCAGGATATACTGGAGGGAAAAAACATCAAAACTCTGCCGGATATCTCCATCGACAAGGCAAGAAAAAACGCAGCCTTTGCGGAAGTCATCATGAAAGAACTCTTGACCATCAATTCCGTAGAGCTCAGCCATAAAGATTGGATTAACTATGAGATCTTGAGGTGGCAACTGGATAATGAAATCATCGCGCCAAAGTACTACTGGTACGGTTTCCTCATCCCTCCTGTCTCCGGATATATATCCTATATCCTGCGAGCGTATACAGGATATACATTCCAGATGCACGAGGATCTCGAATCATATCTGGATCTCCTTGAACAGTATCCCGCTTTCATCCGTACGGCCCAGGCGCTAACTAAAGAGCAACTCAAAAAGGGGATTATTCTTTCCAAAGAAATGTTCACGATGGTGAGTCCGTTCCTGAAATACCTTCTCGTCAAAGGGGATCGGAGCCCACTTTACGTCAAGGAGAACCGTCTATCCGCAGTCGAGGAAAACGAAGCCGCGGCCTTCCAGAAATCAGTTGAAAATTATATCGACACTGAAGTTCACTCAGCCCTTCAAGATTACACGGAATTCATTAGCGACGAATATTACGATCAAGCTCCTGATGCTGTCGGACTCTGGCAATATCCGGGAGGCAAAGATTATTACACCTATCTTATCAAGGTCAACACAACACTGGACTTATCTCCCGAGGAAATTCATCAGATCGGTTTGGATGAAGTGAATAGAATAGAGGCAAAAATCGAAGCGATCAAGGAATCCCTTGGCTTTGAAGGCACGCTGGCTGAATTCCGCAAATTCCTCAAGACCGATGAACAGTTTTTTCCCAAAACGCCCGAGGAAATTGAAAAGAAATTGATGTCCTATGTGGAATTGATGGATGCCCATATCCCGGAATACTTTAGCGTAGTTCCTAAAGCTCCCTATGGGGTGAAAAGACTGGCAGCAGAGCTGGAGGGTTCCATGACATTCGGCTACTACCAGCAGCCGACTGTTCAGGATCCCAAGGGCTATTACATGTACAACGGCTCCAAACTCAACGAGCGTTCCCTGCTGATGGCTGAGGCTCTCATTTATCATGAGCTCGTGCCAGGACACCATTTTCATATCGCTTCTCAAATAGAAAACGAAGAGATCCCGGAATTCCGCAAGTATTTTCTCCCCAACGCCTTCAACGAAGGATGGGCCGAATACGCAGCGTGGCTGGGATTGGAAATGGGGCTTTTTGAGGATCCTTACAGCCTGATAGGGAGACATATGTTGGACATGATGTTGGCCACTCGTCTGGTCGTGGACACAGGGATGAACTATCTGGGATGGCCTCGTTCCAAGGCTGTGGAATTCATGAGAGAACACATGATTGAATCGGAAACACAGATATACACAGAGAGTCTTCGCTATTCGATCCGAACACCGGCCCAAGCGCTAGGGTACAAGCTGGGTAGCATTAAAATGATGGGATTCCGTGCAAAAGCAGAGAAAGAATTGGGTGATAGATTCGACATAAAAAAATTTCACCAGGCCGTTTTAGGGTATGGAGCGATGCCTCTCTTCCTTCTCGAAAAACACATCGATCGGTTTATTCAACAAGAAAAAGACATGAGTGTTAATCAATAAGATATTTTTTAAAAAAACCTATCTGATCGCTCACGGCATTTTCGAAGTTCTCTCCGGTATAGATATCAAAGTGGTCAATGGGGTAGTGGATCACTTCTACAAGCTCCCCTAGATGTTTCTTGGCTTTTTCAACAACTTTTTTCGGGAGGGAAATGTCCTTGTCACACACCTGCAGCAGGACAGGGCAGCATACTCTGGGAGTGTATTTGATCGGATGGTATTTGTCCATCCGAATGAGAATGCGGGCACAGACTCGGTTGATGAAATCATCTGGGGCAATCTGGTTGAAAAACTCCCATGCACCCGCATCAGCCAAGGCGGCGATACTGCCCGGTTTTCCGAAAAGAGGTATCAGGTGCGGTGAAAGGCCAAGCCAGGATCTGACAAGATCACGGAGTCCATGGCCGAATGCCATCTTGAGCAAGTGCCAGAGACCAATCTGTTTTACGACCTGCATTCCCCCGGCATCACCATCCAACAACGGAACCTGGGCTGACACACAGGCAATCCCGCTTTTCTTAGCCGCAGTCACAATGACGTGTCCTCCACTCAATGATGAACCCCACAGAGCGATTTTTTCCGGATCGATCTCCTTTAGGCTTCGAACGAACTCCACAGCTTCTGCAAAGTCTTCCAATTGGTAAGGTATCCATACTAATTGTCGAGGCTCTCCACCGCTTTCACCCAAGTGCCGGAAGTCGAATGCAAACACGGCAAACCCGGCATTCTGAAAATAAACTGCATAGGCCTCCAGTCCCAAAGCCTTGGTAGCTCCCAAACCATGCGCCATGATGATACAAGGAACGGGAGTTGACAGATCCTGAGGCAGAAATAGCCAGGCACTCACTGGCGTTCCTTTGACATCGAAGCTGACATTTTTTTCGATCCAGCTCGAGAAATGGGCTCTTTTTCCAGAGTTTTCTTTTTTTCTTTTTCTAAAGGTTGTTCAGGAACAGGCTTTCTAGGACCCAGCGCCATGATCAACATGAAGATAACATAAGCCCCTACGAGGCTTCCGATGACGAAACCGATGTAGAGAAAAATGGTTAAAATTGTTCCCATGTTCGTGAAATTATCACAGTTGAAGCGACAGGGTCAATGGTTAAATATAAACTGGAGTCCTCTGAACAAGCTGCCGTCAGGAACATGTCCTTCTCCATCCAAGATTTCCAGCTTGCTGGAAAAGCCTTCTGGGGCATGAGAGTTCAGATAATTTTGAAAATTCGGCACGTATGCTGTGACCCGATGAGAGTCCTCAGACCCATAAATCATGTATAAAAGCTTGCCATTTAAATGATTTTTTTCGATGAATGCTTCTGCTTTATTGTGCATGTAGTCTGGACAATGTCCAATCATGGGGCTGCTCGCGATGTAGGCCTTGAATGTTGTCGGCTTCTCGAGGAGAGCATAAACAGCAAACAGAGCGGAATTGGACATCCCAAAGAGCATGGAATAATCAGAAGCGTGATAATTCTTTTGGATATAAGGCATCAATTCTTGTTTGATAAAATTCAAAAAATTTTTTGAACCTCCTGAACCAGGACGGTGAGAGACCGCTTCTGGGATCATGTCTCGATTCCGGTCCGTATTCCATATCCCGACAACGATCATTTCTGGTGCGAGATCCTTCTTGTTTAAGTCCATAACAGTGGAGATGCATTTCGGGAAAAGAGTTTCCCCCTCGGCATCAAGGATATACAGGACAGGATATGATTTTTCTGCTGATTCGTATCCATCAGGTAGCGAGACAAGAATTGTTCGTTCTTCCTCGAGAATTTGCGAGTAGACTTTGACCGCAGATTGTCTTAATTTATTGCCTGCTGAAGAAGGGGAGGGGATAGTCTGCAGCCATAATGCTATTATCCCAATGAATACGATTGCCAGGATAGACTTACGAGAATTCACTCTCTTAGCCATATGAATCCTTTGGTGCTTTTTCCTTTATTTCACCATTCTAGTTTTCATGGATAATAATTTCAACAAGACGGAATATTTGTTTCATTCGTAACGCAAAGAATCAGCCGGATTGGAAAGGGCTGCTTTCAATGTTTGAAAAATGACCGAGAGTAGGGCGACTGCGAGAGTCATCAGTCCAGCAATGATAAATGGTGCCAGGCCTATCGCTGTTCTGAAGGCAAAGGCCTGAAGCCACTTGTTCACCACGAAATACGCTGCTGGCCAGGCCAGGATATTGGCCGCAATCACCCAGCGGGCATATTTGCTGGTGAACATCATGACAATTCTGGAGATGCTCGAACCGAGGACCTTTCGAATCCCGATTTCTTTGGTTCTCTGCTCTGTGCTGTATGCGGCAAGACCAAAAATGCCGAGACAAGCTACAAACACGGTCAATTGACAGAAGGAAATGAGCAGCGACGCCAGTCGTCTTTCTTCATCATAAGAGCGAAAGTGGAGATCATCAACGTAGGCAAAATCGAATATCTGCTCAGGGAAAAGCCCATAGATGGCCTCTCGAATCTGTGAAATGACTTCTTGATTTCTTGACGAAGGGATTCTGATCACTAAATCACCAGCTGTCTCATCCGCGTAAAATAAAACAGTGGGATAGATCCGGGAATGGATAGAATTCGTGTTCCAATCTTCCAATATCCCGATGATACGGTAAGATTTTTCTCCTCGGTAAAGGAATTGTCCCACAGGATCCGCAAGGCCGAGACTCTGGACAGCCGTCTGGTTGAGGAGAACGGCCTCTTTGTCAGCGGATCTCCCGAATTCGAAATTCCTCCCCGCCGTGAGCTTCAACTCCATGGTGGAGATAAAATCTTCATCAACTTCGAGGGACTGGGCAATCGAGCCTTGTTCCTCGGTTTGGCCTTCGATCCGGACGGTAGAGATATTGCGATTCTGGGCGGAGGGGAAGTTATCCACGGATGATACGGCTAAAGCTTCAGTCTGGCGTAGTATTCGTTCCTTGACAACAGGAGCATTTTTGAGACGGGTGGTATCTCGATTGTTCACGACTATCAGATTATTTTTGTCAAATCCCAGGTCCTTGGTTTCAGAATACCGGACCTGTTTGAGGACAACGAGCGTGCATACGATCAGAGCTCCTGCAATGAAGAACTGAACACCAACCAGGATCCTCCGCAATCCTGCTTTGGAAGGCCCTCGGGGAATCCCGGATCGGAAGATAATCGCAGCCTGGAACCGGGAGAGAAAAATTGCTGGATAGGATCCTGCGAGAAAACCTACGATGATGACCATAGCAGAAACAGCGGGAAGAATCCATGGAGTCGACAGAACTCCCAGGTTAAGGGATTTTCCAAGATACACGTCGAGACGGGGTTTGAAAAGAGAAAAAAGAAAAAGCCCCAAGCCCATGGCAAGGCCGGTGAGGAGAAAGGATTCCATCAAAAATTGTTTTATCAGATGAGAACGCGTGGCTCCACAGGTCTTGCGAATGCCCACCTCCTTAAGTCTGCCGGCTATTTTGGCTGTAGATAGGTTGATAAAATTGATGGCGGCGATTATCAGGATGAGAAGCGCGACAGCGGAAAAGACATACAGCCGAGTGATATCGCCCGAGTTGTCCAAGTCGTTGTTCATGCCCTGGGTTGCGTTGTTAATATAGATCTTATCGAGTGGCTGCAGGTAGTAGGAAGCTTCCTTTTCGTCCTCATCGAGATGGAGTCGGGCAATGGCCGTTATTTTTTCATCGACAGTTTTTGGATCAGCTCCTCTCTGCAGGCGGACAAAAGTCGTGATCATTCCCCAGCTTTGCCATTGCCTGATCGCTTCGCCATGGGTTTGATAAAGTGTAGCAAAAGATGCGATCATGGGTGTCCTAAGTGCAGTATTGGACGGCATTATCTTCATCACACCTGTGATCGCAAATTGGAATGTCCTATGGAGAGTGAGGTGGAGAGTTTTTCCGATGGGATTTCCGTTGCCATAGTATTTCTGAGCCAATGTTTCATCGATGATAACGGAAAACGGCGCTTCGAGGGCTGTTTTGGGATTCCCTCGAACAAGAGGGATAGCAAAAACCTCTAGGATTTCCTGCTCAGCAAAGAACACCTTCCTTTCCTTAAAATCTTTCTCCTTGATCCGTACCGGTACATTATGCCTCCTCAGGATGCGGACGCTCTCCTCGATTTCCGGTACAGATTCCTCTGCGGCGGGACCGAATGGGGGAGCGACCACAGCATTTAAAAGAACTTGGCCTCCCATCGGGATTCGTCCGTTTATCCGGAATATACGTTCCTTGTTTGGGTGCATGGTTTCGAAGCTCAACTCATGAATAACATAGCTGGCCATAAGCAGGCATGCGGCCAATCCCACGGCCAGCCCGAGAATGTTAAGGAAGGCATATCTTTTGTGCCTAAGGATATTTCTGTAGGCCAATTTGAAATAATTTTTTAGCATGTCAACACTCCCAAAAATAAGATTGGTGGCAAACATCGGCAGGGATTTCAGAACCTGCGACCTATACCAAAAACGGGCTGAGCGGAATCCATATTCGCTTGCTATCTCCTGATATATCTCTTCATAATCCCCCGCAACAGATGATCCTGATATCCGGGCTAAAAACCAGGCAGCGAGCCGAGGTGGATTTTTGTTTTTCATCTATAATTTGTCAGCTTCCTTTACCTAGTTCAGGGACAGCTTCCCACAATTGGATCTGGTGCTGACGGGCAGCTTCAAGAGCCTCTTTTCCCTCGAGCGTAAGCCGGTAGTATGACCTGCATCTGCCCCCCCTTTTTGGCATTGGATTCGCCGATCGTTTCTTCAGGTATTCTTTGCGAACGAGCTGATCCAGAGCAAAATAAAGTCCTCCCATCGTGTAAGTTCGTCCAAAGATTTTGGAAACCTCATGGTTGACGGGAACACCATAGGCGTTATCTTTCAACTTAAGAACAGCGATGAGGATGGCCTCTTCCAGCCGTGTCAGTAAATCCATCTTGCCTCCATTTCTATTTGATTCCAATATATACGACGCAGGAAACATCCAAAAGGTTGTCAAGATTCAACAACGGATATAGAAAAAAAGCATTTGACTTTTTTGTCTATATGTTTTATTTTGTAAGGGAAATAATAGCGGAAAAAATGAAATTTTTATCAAGACCGGAAGAAATCATCCTTTTTACGATCTTGAAGTTAAAGGAAGATGCCTATTGTGTTCCGATCAGAGAAAAGGCATCAGAAATATCAGGAAAGGAATGGTCTTTCGGGGCTGTTTATGTGCCGCTCCACCGGTTGGAAAAAAAGGGATTCGTGAAATCCTCTTTTGATGATCCAACGCCCATTCGGGGAGGGAGGAGCAGGCGCATTTACAAAATTACAGCGGCTGGGATTAAGGCTTTGGCTGAAGTCAGAGAACTTCAAGAAAACATGTGGGCTGAGACTCCGGAATTTTCTCATGAATAAGACGCACCCGCCTCGAATACTTGAACGGCTGCTTGACTACATCCTACCTAAATATGTGGGACATACAGCACTGGGTGATTTTGCGGAAGATTATTGTCGCATCGCCGATAAACGGGGAAGGAGCGCTGCTGATTCTTGGTATTTACTCCAAATAGCAAAGTCTATCCCTGCATTCGTAATAAATTCCATTCGCTGGGGGTTCGTGATGTTTCGAAACTACATGAAGGTTACCTTGAGGACCATTCGAAGGCATAAGGGTTTTTCGTTCATTAATATTGTCGGTCTGGCCGTGGGAATGGCCTGTGTTATCATCATCATGCTTTGGGTCCGGTATGAACTGAGCTTTGACAGGCATCATCAGAAGGCAGATCGCATTTTCCGCGTGGCATCTGAATCAGAAGCCTACTCTCCTCCGACAAAAATGGTTGTCACACCGCCACCGATGGCACAAGCACTTATCCAGGAATTCCCTGAGATAGAGACGTCAGCTCGACTTTCCAGAGGAGGCAGAAAAAAACTTTTCTCTTACGGGAATATGCATTTTTATGAATCTTTTTTTGCCGTCGATCCCAGTTTCTTTGAAATCTTCACATTCGAATTCGTGGAAGGAGATGCTGATTCAGCATTAGCAGATCCTTATTCGATTGTTTTGTCTGAAAGCCAAGCTAGAAAATTATTCGGCAGCCAGAATCCTATCGGCCAGATTATTCAATTCGATGAAAAAACGGAATTTACCGTAACGGGGATAATTAAAAACATTCCTTCCAATTCTCATCTGAGGAGGGATATTTATATCCCTTTTGAAACTTGGGGAAAGCTTTATGAAGAGCCGCTCCATGCATGGCGATACTGGAGCTTTTATACATATGTTTTAACCAGGCCAAATGTGAATATTGCGGAAATCGAGACAAAATTTCCGGCATTTGCGGAAAAACACGGAATCCCCAAACAGAAGCTACTCCTTCAGCCCCTTCTCAGCATCCATCTCCACTCGCATTTTCAAGGGGAAATAAGCCCTAACACCCATGTGTCAACGTTGCTGTTATTCGGATCTATCGCCGTGCTTATTTTGATAATCGCCTGTATCAATTACATGAATTTGACTACCGCTCGATCCAGTGCGCGGCTCAAGGAAGTCGGAACACGCAAAGTAGTCGGTGCACACAGAAGTCAGATTTCCCGGCAGTTCTTAGGTGAGTCCATTATCATGGCACTCTTTTCTTTGATCATCTCCCTTTTCCTGGTTCATCTGTTTCTCCCCTTGTTCAATTCTCTGGCTGAACGGCATTTAGCTTTAAACGGGGATAGTATCCTTCAGATACTTCCCGGAATCGTCTTGTTGATCTTATTCGTGGGAATGCTAGCAGGCAGTTATCCGGCTATTTTGTTGTCTTCTTTCAAGCCGATAACAGTTTTCAGGGGAGGAGAGAAAAAAGGTTCTCAGAAGAGAAGACTGCGCAATGTGCTTGTCGTTGCACAGTTTTCTGTCTCGCTCATTCTCATCATCGCTGCCTTCCTTGTTAATAACCAGCTTGATTTCATACGGATTAAAGAAATGGGATTCGATAGAAGCCAAATTGTAGTGGTCCCCTTGCACGATAATAAAATCCGTCAAAATGTCGGACCTGTCCTTGAAGAGCTGAAAAGAAATCCGCAGATTCTTTATGCGGCCTCTTCCATGCATTTGCCAAATCAAGTGGGAGCTTCGACAACGATCAAATGGCCCGGAAAAACAGAAGATTCGCAGATTTGGGTCAAAGTCAGTGAGGTCAGTTATGAGTTTACTGAGCTTTACGGGATCAATATTCTTGAAGGGAGAAGTTTTTCGCGGGAATTTCCTTCTGATGAAAATGGCGCTTTTCTTGTCAACGAGAGTGCTAAAAAAATCATGGGAGACGATTTTCGTTTGGGCATAGGTTTGAGCCATTGGGGAAGACCTGAGCCCTCAGGACAGATCGTGGGCGTCATGAAGGACTTTCATCTGAATTCGATTCATGAGGAAATCCAACCATTATATATTTACCTGAATCCAAATCGAGGCCAGCATTTATCCATAAAAATTCAAGGCGGAAGCATCCCGGATACTATCGAACATATTCGGGAGACCATGGAAAATTTCTCCCCCTATTATCCCTTCGATTACCGCTTTTTCGATGACGTCTTCAACATGGCCTATATCGAAGAACAAAAAATGGGGAAAATGTTCGGTGTATTTGCATCGATAGCCGTGTTTATTGCCTGCATGGGGGTATTTGGGCTATCCGCATTTTTGGCCGAACAGAAAAGAAAGGAAATTGGCATCAGGAAGGTACTGGGCGCTTCGGTATCGAAAATCGTTTATATGTTATCTCGAGATCTGATGTGGCTTGTCTTGTTTGCCAATATCATCGGATGGCCGGTTGCCTATTACGCCATGAATCGTTGGCTCCAGAATTTTGCCTATCGTACCAATATCCATTTTGGGATTTTCCTTTTATCCTCTGTTCTGATTTTCGCGATTTCCTTTGTTACACTCGGTTACCAGGCCGTTAAGGCAGCCCGGGTTAATCCCGTGGACTCTCTAAGGTACGAATAAAGAACTAATATCTTAGACGAACAGCTACGATGAATCCCTCATCTTTCAATTTCAGTGCGTATATACACCCATTCTTGAACTTCAGGGATCTGATAATATGGCCGGGAATTTTTGTCATGAATTGAAAGATTCCCTTAGGTGAAAATACATCATACACGGTCTCTGTATTGATTTTTCCAACCCATTTGGGTTGATGATGCTGGATCCAGATATTGTCTTCCTCGTCGATAGATAGGGATTCGAAAACAGGGAAATATGGATTTTGCACATAAGGATTTCGGCCTTTCAAGGTAATGTTTGAGATTTGTTCGAGCATTTCCCCTTTGACAGGGATTTTATCGTGGACTTTGCTGAATTTAAATTCCAATTCTCCATTGCTACGTAGAACACGGATCTCATAGTCGATACCGACACCCACGATAATCCTGTTTTGCGAATCGATAGCTGTGCGTACAAAATAGGGAAAATCATAGCGCAATTGATCGTTCATTAATCGCGCCGGCCAATATTGTTTCTGAGAAAATAGATCCGTCACCTCGCCAGTCTCGCCACAAAAACGCCCGATTCTGTATTCCTGACTTCCGTCGGATTCATCCCATCCATACCCAATGAGGATCAATCCATCCTTTCCACAGGCCAAAGAAGTGACATAAGACTCCATGCGGACAGATTTGATATAATTCCCGCCTCTTGCAAGAAATTCGAATCTTCGTTGATAAGGATCAGCAACGAGAATTCTGTCAATGGAATCAAGCTCCATATTGTTAGGGCGATCGAACTCTCCAGGTCCCTGTCCCTTCCGGCCGATATTCCCGATAAATTGACCTTCCGGATCATATTTTTTCACCTGGGAATCTCTCATGTCTAGGATGTAAATATTCCCGTCAGGATCTGCATCGATATCCACAGGAGAATACAGCATATAGTCGTCTTCGCCTTCTTCGACACCAATCCGAAGATCTTCAGCAAACGCCAGCTCTTTATATGCCGCTTCTGGATTCAAGCGCAGATTTTGAACAACTGTGACGCCATCGATGATTTCCGTTATGTAGGAGGTGGCCTCTTTTTTAGCACAACACAAGGAAAGAAGAACAACACACAGCACGAACACGATGTTTTTTTTTATTCTCATCCTCATCTTATCAAACATGGAATCCCCCATCTCTGTTGCATAATTAATCAGATAATGTATAAATAAGCAAGAGAAACAGAGGAGTCAAGAAAATGAGGGAATTCAGCGAAATGTTGAATCGCAGGGATTTTATCAAGTTAACGGCAGCAGCGGGTATTGCGAGCCTTTTGCCAAGCTGTCGTTCTCCTTCAAGCAATAAGCGTCCCAATGTGCTGTTCGTCATTGTTGACGATCTGCGTCCTGAATTGGGATGTTATGGCAACACCGAGATTATAACGCCTCATTTTGATCGGTTTGCCCAAGAGTCTGTGGTCTTCAAGAGAGCCTACTGCCAAGCGGCAGCCTGCGCTCCCTCCAGAGCCAGTGTCATGCTGGGCCAGAGGGCCGAATCAACCCGAGTCTGGAGCCTTGGTGAAAAATTCCGGGAGATCAATCCCGATGCTGTAACCATGCCCCAACATTTTCACAAGTTCGGGTATCACACCGTATCCATGGGCAAAATTTTCCACAACCACATGCCGGATCCTGTTTCCTTCGATGAACCCGATCTCAAGCCGGATCGATACAAAACACCCGAAATGATCGATCGCGATCCTGAATCCTTCTATCATGACGAAGAGCTTAAAAAAGAGCATGCTTTGGTCAGAGAAGAAAGGATCAAAAAAAATCCCAATGCCTACTCAGGTGGTTGGGCCTACGGCCGTTCTTGGGAAGCCTATGACGGACCCGATAATGCGTTTTACGACGGTGCTCAGACGGACTTGGCCATCGCTAAATTACAAGAACTAAAAGAAAAAAATCAGCCATTCTATTTGGCTGTGGGATATTACAGACCTCACCTTCCGTTTGTGGCGCCTAAAAAATACTGGGATCTCTACGACAGGGGAAGCCTTTCCTTGACCTCGAATCCTTATTTGCCCAAAAACTCTCCCCCTATGGCTATCAATTCGTGCTATGAACTGAATGCCTGCTATGATTTGGAATATGTCCAACATCCGGCCATTTTTCAAATGCCCGAAGAGACTGCCCGGCTGCTGAAACACGGTTACTATGCCTCGGTTAGTTTTGTCGATGCCTGCTTGGGTAGGTTGATGAACGGATTGAGAGACCTGGGTTTGGATAAAAACACCATCGTTGTTGTTTGGGGAGACCATGGGTGGAAACTTGGAGAACATGGGAGCTGGTGCAAACAAACCAATTACAACATCGACACACGCGTACCGCTTCTCATCCGCATTCCAGACGGTTATCATAACGGGCAGTCTTGTGACCAATTGGTGGAATTGGTAGACCTTTTTCCGACACTCTGTGACCTAACAGGAATTGAAATTCCCGATAGCATGGAGGGGACGAGTCTTAAACCGATGCTGAAGAATCCCGATTTGACATTGAAGTCCGCTGTTTTCAGCCACTATCATCAAAAACCCAGATCCACACTGGATGGGAACCGATACATGGGCTATTCCATGGTGACAGCAAGATACCATTATGTGGAGTGGTTTTATTGGGATGATGAAAACAAAATCGTTGGTGATCAAGTGGGTGTGGAGCTTTACGATAACCAAGTGGACCCGGACGAAAACATCAACATAGCCGGGCTTCCTGAAAACCAAAAACTTGTGCGGGACCTATCTCGACAGTTGAAGGCGGGTTGGCGCGCTTCTTTAATACAGATACAGCGATGATTCGATCGGATCATTCAGAGTTGCTCAAGCTGCCTGGAACCTTCGATCACCAATACGATAAAAGGGGCCAAGAAAGAAAACTAGGTTTAGTCTGTTTAACTGGGTTGAGGGAACAATTTCAAAATTGGATACGTATTTCAGAGTAAATGCGGATAACTCAAGGAGATCCCCATGTTTAAGAGCTATTTCAAGCTGGCTGTTCGTAACCTTTTTAGGCATAAACTCTCATCGTTCATAAACATCGTTGGCCTTGCTGTAGCTATCGGTTGCAGCATCGTATTCTACATACTCCTGGACAAAGAATACTCCAGTGACCGATTTCACGACAATGTCCAAAAAAATTTCATGATCACCTATACTCTCGAAGGTGACGAAGAGGCCAGGAGGTGGGGAGATTCGCCTTTGCCCTTGGGGCCGGTGCTAGCCACAGATTTTCCGCAGATAAAAAGCTGCGTTCGTATTGCAGACCAAAACGCCAAAGTTACCTATCGGGATAGAGTGTTCGGTGAAACGATCCGATTCGCCGACCCGAATTTCCTCGAAGTGTTCACTTTCCCCCTGAAAAAAGGCCAAAGGACCGCACTATCGGACAAAAACGCTTTGGTCCTAAACGAAGACATGGCCATCAAATATTTCGGGGATGAAGATCCCATCGGTAAGGAACTTCTCTTACTTCTTGGTCCTTCCCAGCAGGACATTTTTGTCGTGAAAGGAGTGGCGAAAAAATTCCCGCACAATGCCAGTTTCAGTTTTGGCATCTTGGCCTCATTAGAAAAATGGGAGGATCTTCTTGCCAAAGATAAGAACGACTGGACCGAAAGGATAACGGCAACATTTATTCAGGTCACAGATCCTCAAGATATGACAGTGCTGGCCTCCCAATTGAGCAGGTACAACGACCGTCATAATGCTTCGAACATCGACCGGCCGGTAGCCTCATTTTCTTTTGAGCCGTTAGCCACACTATCCTGGGAATCTCAAGAAATCGAAAGATCCATATCCTCGGGATCCACACCTCAAGCGCTCATTCTGCTCTTTACTATCGGTCTTTTTCTCCTCCTGCAAGCCTGTTTCAACTATGTGAACATTGCGCTAGCTTCCGGAACTCGCCGACACAAAGAAATCGGTATCCGGAAAGTTATCGGGTGCCACAAACGCCAGCTTGTCTGCCAATTTTTAGGAGAAAATCTTCTTTTGTGCTTGATGGCTCTATTTGTCGGACTGATCTTGACCGAATTCCTGCTTCTTCCTGGATTAATGGAAATCATGGGTAACACCGAGAAATTGACACTTGTGGATTTGATTGGGAATTGGCGCCTTTGGATGTTTTTTGTGATTCTCCTCCTGTTTACCGGGTTCGGGGCGGGTGCCTATCCTGCTCTGGTCATATCCCGGCTGCAACCTGTAAGTATCATAAGCGATAAGATCAAAATATCGGGAAAAAAAAGATTCACCGGCGTATTGCTTTCGGTGCAGTTCGGGATAGCCTTTATCATCATCTGCATGGTCGTGACTTTTTTACAAAATAACCGATACCAAATGAAACGTGATTGGGGATATGACAAGGAACATGTGATCAACATTCGTCTTGAAAAAGGAGAGCAGTTCGGGATTCTCAGAAACAGTGCCATCCGAAATCCTGATGTGATCAAGATAGCTGGCTCGGCAAACGCTGTCGGCCGCTCCGGAGAACAGGCCGTCATCGAATTCGAGGCAAAAAAATATGAAGCGCTGCGGCTGGATACAGGAATCGATTATCTGCAAACCCTGGGCATACGCTTGAAGGAAGGTCGATTATTCCATCCGGACCTGCTCACTGATAAGGATTCATCGATACTCGTAAATGAGCGGTTTATGAATGAGATGGGCTGGCAATACGGACCTGGCCACGTTGTGCGCTATGAAAACAATCTCTATAATGTTATCGGCGTTGTCGAGGATTTTCATCACGAATTTTTCTTCGAGGAAATTAAGCCTATCTTTTTCCGCCTGGTACCAGAGGATGATTACCGCTTCCTTTCGATTAGGGTGAAATCTGGATCTGGTATCCGGTCCGCTGCCACACTCCAGGAAACATGGCATCTGCTCTTCCCCGATTCTGAGTATTCTTCTTTCTTTCAAGACAGTGTATTCGATCGAGGGCATCAAAATAACATGACTATCACCAAAATATTCACAGCCACTGCCATCATTACCTTGATTATTTCGTGTATGGGACTTTTTGGGCTGGTGACATTGATGATATCCCGGCGTATGAAGGAGCTCAGCATCCATAAAGTGCTTGGGGCGTCCTCATTTCAAATAGCCAATCTTATAGCCAGGAGGTTTATTCTGCTCACAATGGTATCCATCTTCCTCGGACTTCCTTTGAGCTACTTTTTACTTCAATTCATGCTCGATGGTATTTACAGATACCACATGTCGCTGGGGGCCATTCCGTTTGTCTTGGCCACACTGGTTGTTCTTGCTGCTGCCGTTTCTACTATTGCCACACAGGTGTACAAGGCCTCTGTCAGGGATCCCATAGATGCCATTCGGTATGAGTAGTGACTATGCCAGAAATTCAGGGGGGAAGTCTCTCAGTCGCAAAATATCCAAAGCTCTTTCTTTGATATCAAAACCTATCGCACATTTCACGATACAAGAAGAACATTCAGCACAGGCGATAGGATTATCCTTGATGGAATCGAGATTTCTCGTGGCAGCGCGCAGATCCTTATAGCCGTAGGCATACATGTGGCTGCGCATCAAAGTCGGGATATCAGGCGCTGAAAGACATTGTGTCAAGCAGGTTCCACATCCCTGGCAGAACAGGCTGTCTTTTTGCTTGCTTCTCACATAAGCAATATATGCTTCCTCTTCAGGTGTCAATGCTAAGTCTACCATGAGAGACAGATCTGTTTCCAACTGGTCGAATGTGGAAATTCCCGGTACAGCGGTGTGGATGTTTTCGTTTTGCAAAACCCATTTGAGTGCTGCCCCTGGATTGCTGACGGCCTCTTGTTTGCCAGCCATCCAAGACTCTCCGGTAATGGTCTTCATGGCAACCACGCCCATTCCTTTTTTTGCGGCATAGGCTACCGCTTCTTTTCTCTCTTCGATATCTTTGATCTGGAAGTTGTAAGCGAGCATAACCACATCATAAAAATTGCTTTCAGCTGCTGCTCGAACGGCCTCTGGAACGTAACTGTGCGAGGCAATCCCCAAAAACCTCGCTTTCCCGGCCTTTTTAATCCTTTCCATCGATTTCATCAAGGGTTCGAACATGACCGATTCTTTTTTTGCAGCAAAAGGAAGGTAAAAGATATCCACATAGTCAACATCCATACTTTTCAGACTGCTTTCGAAATCTTTTTCGAATTTTGCGACATCGGTATTTTTGGCAAAAACTCCTGATTTATAGTCAATCGGTTGGGGAATCACACCTGTGGCGAGGATGATGTCCTCCCTTTTGTAGTTTTTGATAATTTTTCCCACGAATTCTTCCACACGACCATTCAGGTAATATTGAGCTGTAGCGATATGGGAGATACCTGAATCCAAAGCTGTTCGGATGAGGGCTTCCGATGTGGCATCCATAGTGCCCATGCTAACGATCGGGAGTTTTATCCCCGTTTTGCCTAGAGTGCGGTAGACCATTTTGTATTTTTTCTCCTGTTTTGCCCTTTTGATGGATGATCCATCGGAAATGAAACGGGGCAGAGTAACCGCACCCGCAATGCCTGCCACTCCTTTGGAAAGGAAAGCCCTTCGATTCATAGAATTTTTTGTTCTGCCCATGATTCCCTCACTTTTTTTGATGCGAAATTTTTCCTTACATCAACTACATTATCCTGTACTTGTTCCCAAAATCAATATAATTCACTTTAATACTTAAGGATTTTTTTCTTCAGGTTTCCGAAAATCCCCGTGCTTATCCAGTGAATCCCTCTGTCTTTTCCCCGCCGCCGTTTGAAAAAGAGGTATTTTCCATCAGGGGATAGCGTAGGTGCGGAGGATCCCTCTTTGGTATTAACCATCTCTCCAACGTTTACAGCCTTTGTCCATTGATTATCACCTGTTTGAAACGAAACGTAGATTTGGGATTGACCGCCATCCTCAGGTCTTATGGTATCGAATATGATGTAGCTTTCATCCTGTGCGATAAAACAATCGCTGTCCAAATATTCGGAATTCACCATGGGACCAAGGTTTGTAACATTCGTGAATCTTCCGCAGACCCATTCCGCTCTATAAAGATCCTTGTCCCCGAATCCCCCGGGCCTGTTCGAAGCAAAAAACAGGTTCTCCCTGGCTGAAAGAACCGCGTGGACCTCATTGTGAACTGTGTTGACTTCGATGCCGGCATAAATGGGCTGCGACCACTTGTTATCCTTTCTTTCTAGATAGTAGATATCCATGTCAGCGGATTTTGGATGTGGCCGATCGGATGTGAAAAAGAGTTTTTTGCCGTCCGGAGAGAAAGTCACATCGACATCGGAATATTTGCCCGAGAAGAATGCAATGTCCGGGCCATACCAGACACCATCCACCTGTTTGAAGTAGCAAACTTCATATTCCGGATGAGGACGCTCGAGAGTACCCTTATAATGGGAAAAAAACAGCTCTTTTCCGTCAGGAGAGAACGAAACATTAAAGCTGTTTTTATCACCGATTAACACGCCCTCGTTGAATTTTTCAGCCCGAAGCCCTGGTGGCTTTTGTCCCAGGTACTTCCCTTTAAACTTCCGAGCATTATCTGACTGCGAAACAAGTGGGCTGATTAAACAAAAAAAACATAGAGTCATGAATAATTTTTTCATTTCTTTTTTATCGTGTATGAGCGCCGGATGAAAGAAAGCTGGGCGTGATGGATCTTACCGTCCTGATCTCGGCTGAATATCAGGGTCCATGGTGCCTGTTTGAAATAGAAGAAGTCTTTGGCCACCGGATAGATTTCATCCGGACCGAATTCCATGATTCTCAAACGATCGCCCTCTCTCCATATTTCAAGAAGCAGATAATCTCCAACATAGTATTTTCCCCTATATTCGTCCAGCTCGCTGATTGACATCTCGATTGGGTTCGGTTTTTTAAAATACAGGTACTGCGGAGTCCGGCCCATGTTGTCTTTCTCTGTCATGGACAAACCCCTTTTTTTCAGCATCTCGATGATATTGTCATGGCCACTGCGATAGGCGTAGTGCATGGCTGTCCAGCCTTCTTTAGTTTTAATATCCGGGTCTGAACCATGGTCTAATAGGAATCTCACGACATTGATATTGCCTCGCCAGATAGCCGTGTGCAGTTCGGTCATGCCCCATTGGTTTTGGCTATTGAGCTTAGCCCCATTTGCGAGGAGAAGTTTGATGATTTCCACGTTGTCATGATGGACGGCCCAGTTGATCTGCGTTCCTCCGTCTCCGCCGACAACATTAAGGTCAGCTCCCTTTTCGACCAAATATCTAACAATGTTCCAATGGGCTCGCATACAAGCCCAATGGAGGGCTGTGTAGCCGTTTTGGTTCTTGATATTCAGCAGCGAAGGATTCTTATCCAAGATGGCCTTGACGGTTTTCAAGTCCCCGTTTTTAGCGACTTCCACGATCGATTCATCGGTTTTAAATTCTTCAATTACTCCTGCATCCAACCAGTATATTTCGACATCACGTTCTTTGTATGCATTAAAAAACAAATATTTTTTATCATGCGACAGTCCTGGAAATCTTGCCCTCTTCATCAATGGAACAGCTTTATCGAGTTTTTCGGCTAGGCTCCATGAACCGTCTGACCGTTGAAAACTGATATACAGCTGAACTCCTTTGGGTTTCTCCGTATAACGCGAAAATATGATATAACCATCATCCGAATTTACGCATGGTGAATACTCGTTGTGTTCGGTATTGATATTTTCTCCTAAATTCTCAAGATTGATAAATTGGTTATTCACGATCTTCGCGCGATAAATATCACCATCCCCAAATCCTTCATCGCGATCTGTGCTATAGAAAAAGTATCCGGCATACGTGAACATCGGGTTCCATGAAGATGTCTCTGTGTTGATGGGTTCTCCTAATTTTATAGGAACACTCCAGACATCATTCATCTTCTCAACATACCAGATATGATATTGCCCAAATCTCTCCTCATAAGTCTTGGGACGATAGGAATGAAAGTAAATACGATTCCCGTCCGGAGATACGGTCGGATGCCCACCGTCAAACTCTTTTGTAAATTCAACAATTATCGGATTAGTCCAACCCATATCTCCATACCGGCTGAAGAATATCCTTTCATTTTGCACACCATCTATAGAACAATATGCCGACCAATATACTTCCTTTCCATCCGGAGAAAACGCCGGACTGCTGTGTTCATGATAATCCGACCTGGATACAATACCGGGTGCAAAAATCTCGGGTGTTTTTCCCGGTGGTTTTTGGCCGAGATAGGGACCTTTGAGAACTGGAAAATCATTCAGTTGAGCATAGCTACTGAAAGTCAATAATATCAACATCAAAAAACCGACAAATATTGTTTTTAATTTCATAATTATCTTCCTTTACTTCAATTCTTTTGGTTTAAGATTTTCAATGATCTTCGCATCTACCCAGTAAATGTCAGCGTTTCCATTGCCTGGACTTTTGAGGATTTTTATCTTTTCTTCATAAGTGATCGGAACTGGCGAAAAGGATTCATGGATTGTCCGTCTGCTGGAAAAAAACAAATATTTGCCATCAGGTGTAACAAAAGGGTAGACTTCGGAAACGCTTGAGTTGATTTTATTGCCCATATTTTGTGCTATTGTCCAGGTGCCATCCTCTCTCCGAAAACTCACAAAGATATCCCAGCTCCCAAAACCATCATCACGCCTGCAGAATAATAGGTAGCTTTCATCCGGGGCGATATAAAGGTCTTCCTCGTAGAATTCGCTCGTGTTTATCGAATCATCCAGTTTTTTCATTTCGGTATAGTCACCATTTACAAATTCTGATATCCAGATATCACCTGTAGCCAAGTACAGGTTCCCGTTCTCTGCGACAGCCGGATATCCGATTATCGAAGGTTTCAGAACCTTGAGCTCTCCCCATCCCTTTTCGTTTTTTTCCGTCACCCAGACACGGTAGTCCTCTGATTGCTCTGCATGTCCACTGAGCGGCCTTTGGGACGCGACAAACATCCTCTTGCCGTCTGGACTTATGTTGTACCCCTCGATGATCTGACCAGAAAACGGCGCAACTTCGGGTTTTGTCCAGCGACCGGATTTCTCCTTCATCATAACAATTACAGGAAAAGGCTCTCCCCAGAGTTGGTAATAGATTTCTTTCCCATCCGGAGAAAAAACCGCTTTGATCTCGCTGTAGCCGGCAGATAATATGCCAGATGCAAAAATCTCGGGTGTCATTCCTGGGGGATCCTGGCCCAGATAGGGGCCGGTGAGAACAGGGGAGTCATCCTGATCCGTGCAGCCGGTTAAAAAAGCAGCTATCACAAGTACCCCTATAGAGAATATCCGGACATGTCTCATCTTTTAAAGCTCCTCATTTCAATTTTTGGGCTTCAGTTTTTTAATGATGTCGGTTTTAATCCAGAAGATATCGGCTTTGCCTCGTCTTCGGCTTGTGAAAAAAAGATATCGGCCGTCCAAGGAAACGCTAGGACAAATCTCTCCCGATTCTGAGTTGACATTCGGCCCTATATTCACGGCAGCGGTCCATCTCCTATCTTTTTGGAAGGAAATGTACAGGTCCTGACCTCCGAGAGTGTCATTCCGGTCCTGAGAACTAAAGATGATGTAGCTTTCATCAGGAGCGATAAAAGCATCCCAGTCGTTCTGAGCACTGTTGATTTCACTTCCCAGGTTTTCCGGCGCGAGATAACGCCCATCAATGTATCGTGAAAAATAGATATCACATCCCCCAAAACCATCAGCTCTGCTTGAAAAGAAATAAAGATTTCCGTTTTGGGCTACAGACGGATAATTTTCTCCTTGGTCCGAGTTGATCACATGACCGACATTTACAGGTTCCGACCATGATACGCCCGCGATCCTTTCTGTAACGTAGATATCCAAAGCCTTCAATTGTTCCTTCCTTTTCTCGCTGGGTCGATTCGACCCGAAATAGATCCTTTGTCCATCGGGCGACATGGTGAAATCTCTATCTGTATATCCCGAGGTGAACGGCATCGGCTCTGGAATTGACCATTGCCCGTTTACCTCTCTTGTCAAATAGATCGCCCATCGATTTTTATATTGGGCGTTGTAGTAGAATTCTCTTCCATCTGCCGTGAAAGCAGCACACATCTCTGGCATTTCTTCAGTGGATACTATCCCTGGTGCGAAAATTTCAGCCGTCATTCCTGGCGGCTTTTGGCCTAAGTAAGGACCTTTGAGCACAGGAAACTCATGCTGTTGGATGAACCCGCTAAATGAAATCCCTATGCATAGAAGTACGCCTATTTGCAACGGCATTTTTTGTATTATTAAGCAAAAAACATACCAATTCAATCACCAGGGGAATGATTTCGATCCTAATCCAGACAGTAAAAAAAATTTACAGTTTTAGTTCCCGGAGTACTGGATGCGTTCGAAAAAATCGTCCCGATAACTTTCTCCGATAGGTATCTTCCTTCCATTTACCACGACCATATGTTTCTCTATTGTATCGATTTTGTCGATGGCAACCACGAAAGACCGGTGTATGCGGATAAAATCATCATAGGGCAGTGAATTCAGTAAGTCTTTCATATTCATTCGTGATAATAACTCCCCTCCAGGAGTATGAAAAACGACGTAATGCCCCTTTTTTTCGATGTACAGTACCTCACAGGTATCGACTTGATGGATACGGGGACCACTTTTAAGAAAGAGTTTGTGGGATTTGCCTATTTTCTTGTGTGTGACGGCCTGATCAAGTTCGGCCCCTTCTGAACGGGCTTTCAAGGCTTTTTTGACAGCCTTAAGGAAACGCTCATAAGAAATTGGTTTGAGTAAGTAATCGATCGCTTCTTTCTCATAGCTTTCTACGGCGTATTCCGAATAGGCCGTGCAGAAAATCACTTGAATGTCTTTATACCGAATCAGTTCGGATAGCTTCATGCCGTCTAAATTAGGCATATCGATATCCAGGAAGACAAGATCCACCTCGTTACCGGCCAGGAAGGTCAAAGCTTCGATAGAATCACGGAAAGATCGAACCAGTCTGAGCTCAGGAGTTTGATTGGCATAACGGGTGAGGATTTCAATGGCCCCACTTTCATCGTCCACTATGATACAACTCAGCATTATTACTCCTCAAATCGAATGGTCAATTGAACTTTGAACTTTCCCTCCGTATCCGAAATGTTAAGCTGATGCCGGTCGGGATAAAGTATCTGGAGGCGTTTTTTAACATTGCCCAATCCGATTCCCGGATGCTTTTTCCATGACTCTTCTTTTTCCAGTATGGGATTTTCGATACGAAAACACAGCTCTCCGTCACTTAAGAACAAGCTCAAATGGATGTAGCCATCGCCCTTGTTTCCCACTCCGTGTTTGAACGCATTCTCGACGAACGGAACGAGGAGTAGGGGAGCGATTTTATAATTGTGGAAATTTCCTTCTCTTTGCAAGCGGATCTCCAATTTGTCATTTTTATCAAATTTCAGTCGGGCCACTTCAAGATAGTTATCGATATGTTCCAATTCTCGAGCCAAGCTGATTTCGGCCACATTGCTGTCGTAAATCATGTATCTCATGAGCCCGGACAATTTCATTATTGCTTGACCTGCTTCATGGTCTCGATTTCGCTGGGTGATGGAATAGATATTATTCAACGCATTGAAAAAGAAGTGGGGATTGATTTGAGAACGCAGAAAGTCGATATCCGCTCTCATCTTTTCTTGTATCATTTTGCTCTCATGGCGATATTTCCGGATCCAATCTCGGCTGAGTCCGTACAGAATCCCCAAAGTATAGATGACCAGATTGACCGGGATAATCGGGAAATCATAGGATTTCCTACGGTAAAATGTGAACATCTTATCGGATATTTCATCAGGTCCGCTCGGGAGGTTGAATAAGCGTAAAATGATCTGATCGAGTTGAAATTCCAGGAGCGAAAGAACGCCGATCATCGCTAGAGATACCGCAATAAACGGAAAAATCCGGCGTTTTTCCAGGTACTTGGGGATGAGGATGAATACGACCGACAGGAACAACGTCAGGGATAAGCACACATCAACGAAACGCGAGGCATAAATACTCCCGTCAACCGTGTTAAATTCATTGATGAAAACCGGAAGGGTGGGATGATAAAGAATGCCATAATAAGCTGCTAAAAAAACCAACACAATAATCAGCTTTTCCAGCTTGGATGTCACTCTTGACCTCTTATATTGATCTCCATCAGTATACACTAAATTTTGAGTCGAATCTTCCTATTGGCCTTGAATCACCGGTTTCATGGCACAAACATGCCTTATCGAGACGATTTTGCCCACAAGATCGGGTTTAATGCCATGGAGTCTGGGTTTTGTGCCATTTGGCTTTCCAACCATAGGAATTCGCTTATTATTATTTTTGGAGTCTTAGGATTCTATGAAGGATTTGAAGGAGAATAAAATGAAAAAAATATGCAACCTTGGTTTATGTGCGCTGCTGATATTGGGATTGGCGGTTTCAGCCGCACCTGCTGCACAGGATAAGGAAACACAAGATGTGGTCCAGGATGATCGATCTTCCGCAATCAAGGAATTGACGATCAGGAACTCGGGATTTCGGTCCAGATCGACCATCGTCATAAGGTACCGGGAAAAAGACAAAAAGATCGTCGAGGTCATCGAGAATGGCAAAAAGCTTTCTCCCTCGGAATTTTCGCGTTATGAATCTGCCATGCGCAAAATATTGGAACTCCCCCAGATCGATCGGCTTCTTCCCGAAATCGACAGAGCCAGGCGTAGGGCAGAGTCTCCCCGAGTTTCCGAAGAGTCAAAGATCCGTGAGATGCTGGAACTGAGGAGAAGGTTGAACGGACTGGAATCGGATGTGGCTCGGCGATATCGAGATTTAACCGAACTTCAACTCATGAACCAATTGAATAGAATGACTGAAAAAATAAGTGAATCCGATGAGTTGTCTCAACAAGAAAAAATCCAGCAGATCAAGGAAGTTTTGGAAAAAATACACGCAATGGAACGGGCGAAAAAAGAAGGGGATCGGCGCAGAAGGCTGGCGGAAATCGAAACTGCCAATGTGGCAAGAAGGTTAATCGCAGAAATAAATAAATCAGAGGACCTGTCCCGTGAAGACAAGATAAAAGAGATCCAGGAGCTCCTCCAGCGGTCACGTGCAATGGATCTCATGAGAGAAGAGAGAAGGCAGCGCGATTTGGTTGAATTCGAAGCTGCTAACACGATGAGAAGAATGCTGCAGGATATCGCCAAACAAAAGGATTTATCGGATCAAGAGAGAGAAAAAGAATTTCAGCGTGTGTTGCAGGAAGCAGAAAAAATGCAATCGGAGAGCATGAAACGCATGATCGGCATCGAAAAATTCAAATTCGATCTGCACCTTCTTTTAAAGAAAGAAGGACTTTTGCCAGAGGGAAAGGCCGAGTTTATTTTAAGATCAAAAGAATGTCTGATCAATGGGAAAAAATTGCCCGATATTATCCATGAAAAAATCCTACAGCTTTGTGAAGAAAGTATCGGAAAAAAGTTCGAAAGAGATACAAAAATCATCCTTCAACTAAATGAGGACAGCTGATAGAAAGTGAGAACTGAAGATTTCAGGGTTTTCCTTCTGTTGACCTTCCCCCTGAGTCTGTGATACGTTCAGCTCCGGTGTCAATTGCTCTACAACCAAGTTTTTCAACACTGAGTTTTCAGGAATCTAGAAATGTGCTGAATAGTACGGAGTTTTATAATGCATAAAAAATCACAAATTATCCTTTGGTTGGTACTTTTGACATTCACTACCCCCCTTGTTTGGACAGAATATCAGGATCTAAGTCAGTATGAAAAACTCAAAAATCCACAAATCCGGAAAATGCCGGATAAGCAGAAAATGCTCGTCGTTGAAAAGACAGGCGATCCTAATGTTACCGCGGGAGAGGCTTTTCAACTGCTGTTTAGCACATTTTTCAAATTGCCGGGTGTCAAAATGGCTCCTCCTCGAGCCCGTTGGTTGAACACACTTACAGATCCCCGGAATGAATGGGTAGGTTTGTATGCTCTTCCCCTACCGGAATCAGTGGACTCACTGCCTGCTGGTGTGGAAGGCGTAAAGATCGACTTTTGGGAGTACGGAGAGGTGGCGGAAATTCTCCATGTCGGTGCCTATAGCGAGGAAACGCCTACCATAGAAAGGATCATCGCTTATATAGCGGCTCAAGGTTATGAAATAGCAGGCCCTCATGAGGAAGAATACATCAGAGGACCCGAATCAGGCCCGGATTCTTCCAAATACATGACGATCATTCGGTACCAAGTCAGCAAAAAATAACAGGACGCTTCCTCTTTTTCCACAAATTATTTATTTTCAACAAATTCTTTGATCGTTTGCCCTGATGTCGTTTGAAAGTTCGGATTGAGTTTGATCAATTCCTGCCATACCTGCAGAGCCGCATCTCGATTCCCCAGATCATAAAACTGGACGATCCCTTTGTTGAAACGAGCTTGTTCATGCTGTGGATCCAACTCAATAGCCTTATCGAATGAAGAAATGGCCTCAGAAGGGTTCCCACTGCGCCGGTACATGACTCCCAAATCAGTCCAGACATTTGCATTATTCGGATTAAGGCTAAGATACTTCGAGTAAGCTTGGATGGCATCTTGAAATTTGCCCGTGTCAAAATAAAGATTACCCAATTCCAACCAAGCTGCCGTGTTGTTAGGATTGTTTTCGACCTCCCTTTCAAGAGCGAGCATCCGGCCAGACTGATCCATGGATACACCCTGACTTGAACTCGAGGGGTTGATTTGTCTGACCCCTAAGGAACCCGATTTGTATAAACTGTACACATTTCCGAGAATGAATCCGACAATCAGGGCCACAAGACCGATGATGAGAGCCGTATTCAAGGTAATATATTTGACTTCTACCTCTTTGACTTTTTTCATGACAACTCCTAAGACTATTAATTCTATAATACTTCTATGAAAAATGCCAATTTCATTTCTTTTTTGAGGCGTCATTCATTGACCTGGCCATCGATACCATGATACTCTCAGTCCAAAATGGAGGCATAACATGGCGTTGAAAAGACGGGATTTTCTCAAATATTCTGCCGGGACGGCTGGAACAGCGCTGGCGTCGGTAGCCTGTGCTCCCAAGGATAAAACATCTTCTGATAAATCTTCGGATAAACCTTTCAAAGAGCTTCAGCCGATCACTGGCGATGTTGTTCCGATTTCCGATGAGGAGCGTTTGGGCCGGATTGAAAAGGCCAAACGCTTAATGGTGGAAAACGAAATAGAAGCTATTTATTTAGAAGCCGGCACCAGTATGTTCTACTACACAGGAGTCCGTTGGTGGAACAGCGAAAGAATGTTCGGACTCGTCATCCCGTCCAATGGAGATATTGCCTGGAGCTGCCCAGCTTTTGAGAAAGACAGAGCCCTGGAGCTGATCCGGTTTGGAGACGATATCCGTACATGGGAGGAAAATGAAAGCCCTTACAGGAGGATTGCGGAAATACTGCAGGATAGGGGAGTCCGGGATGGAAAGGTCGGGATGGAGGAGAGAGTCCGTTTTTTCCTGTACGATGGAATCAGAAAGGAAGCGCCGCATTTGGAGTATATCAGTGCCGATCCTGTCACCATCGGCTGCCGGGTGATCAAGTCTCCGTCAGAAATTGCCCTGATGCAGAAGGCCAATGATATCACCATCAAGGCCTACAAGGCTTCTCTCGCTCGATTGGAAAAGGGGATGACCAAGGATGATTTCCGTGCCATTTCCTCTGCTGCTCATAGTGCCTTAGGTGTCAGTGGGGGCATTGGAGCCCAGATAGCAGAGGCTTCTGCTAATCCGCACGGTAGCATCAAACACATAGAATTAAAGGAAGGGGATATCGTCCTGATGGATGGCGGATGCAATGTCGATGGGTACAGGTCGGATATCAGCCGAACCATTGTGTTCGGAGAACCGAGTAAAAGACAAAGAGAAATGTGGAATCTTGCCAAAAAGGCTCAGGAAGCAGTGTTTGCGACAGCGGGTGTGGGCGTCCCGTGCGAGAATGCAGATGCAGCTGCGCGCCAAGTGTATATCGATTATGGTTTTCCCGGTGGCTATGAACTCCCCGGTTGTCCCCATAGGGCAGGCCATGGTATCGGGCTTGACGGGCATGAATGGACTTACCTGGTCAAGGGAAACGAAACACCGATGAAACCGGGTATGTGCTTTACCAACGAACCCATGCTCGTGATCCCAGGTGAGTTCGGGGTAAGGTTAGAGGATGATTTTTATATCACAGACAAGGGGCCCCGATATTTCACGACTCCCAGTCCATCGATAGACAAGCCCTTCGCCTAAACCTGACGATTGCTGAATCTTTTTATTTTTCGGTTCTTTTGTTAAAATTTTAGTTTTTTTTTAATGGGGGAGTAACCATTTTATCGGTATTACCGTATATAATTATATCGGTATTACCGACAAAGAGGATTGCGACAATGAAAGAACTGACAAAATTGGAAGAATTGGTCATGATGGCGATCTGGCGGCTTAAGGAAGACGCATACGGAGTACAGATCAAAAGTAAGGTCAAGGAAATCGGAAGTAGGGAATATTTTTATAACACATTGTATACCACCTTCGATCAATTAGCTAGAAAGGGATTTATCACAAAACATTTCGGGGAACCGTCGGCAGTACGCGGCGGTAAAAGAAAGGTTTATTTTCATATAACCAAAGAGGGGAGAAGCGCGCTGGTAAATGCCTTTAAGCGGCACAACCGTATTTGGGCGGGGATCGATGAGAAATCCTTCCGAAAAGAATATTCAGGATGAACAAAAATAGAAGGAAAATACCAAAAATTCCGTTTTGGTTTCTTAAACAAATTTATTCCTTCGATAGCGCAGACGCCTACTCCGGCGATATCGAAGAAGAGTTTGCTGAGATCCAAAAATGCCAAGGTAGAACCAAGGCAAAACGCTGGATCTGGTCCCACGCCATTGCCGCTATTCCCCGATGGGGACATCATTTAGTTACATGGAGAACGACCATGTTCAAAAATTATTTCAAGATCGCATTAAGAAATTTTCTAAGACACTTGGGGTATACTTTCATTAATGTAGCAGGCTTGGCCATTGGGATTACGTGTTGTATCTTAATCATGCTGTGGGTACAGGATGAGCTGAGTTTTGACCGATTCCATGAAAATGCCGACGACCTGTATGTTGCCACATTCAGTAACGGTAGCAAAGTCACACCTACAGCTCTTTCCGGTTTCCTGAAAACAGAGTATCCAGAGATTATCCTCACATCCCGTTATTCCGCCCAAGGAAGGGATCTGTTGAAATACGAGGATACGGATATTTACCAAGAAGGCGGCGTGATGGTGGACCCGGATTTTTTGAACATGTTCACTCTTCCCTTATTAAAAGGCAATCCTGAAATAGCCCTGGATGATCCCAATTCCATTCTTTTATCGGAACAGGTCGCAAAGAAATTATTCGACACATCGGATCCCCTTGGCCAAATATTGACCTATAACACGCGTGTGGATTTAAAAGTCACTGGTGTGTTCGAAGACTATCCATCCAATTCGCACATGCAATTCCAGTATATTCTCCCGCTTGAATTGGCAAAGATACATAATCGGAATCTCAACACATGGGAAGTCAACAACATCCGGACCTATGTGCAGCTCCGCAAAAACACACCTGTCGAGGATGTCGATGCAAAAATCACAGATGTTGTGGAAAGGCACCGGCCTCAGGATAAACGTTCCATGTCCCTTCAACCTATCACCCGAGTTCATCTCAATCCCTATCACCATTCCGGTGGAGCTATCCTGTATGTGTACCTGTTTTCTGCTATGGCTTTTTTCATCCTTCTCATCGCCTGCATCAACTTCATAAACCTCACAACCGCCAGATCATCGAATCGCGCAAGGGAAGTCGGCATCCGGAAAACCGTCGGCGCATTTCGATCTCACCTGATCCGTCAGTTTTTCAGCGAATCCATTGTCCTGACTATGATCGCTTCTGGCCTGGCCATGGGTTTGGTTTTCTTTTTCCTCCCGATGTTCAACAGCCTGACAGGAAAAACATTTACATGGGAGTTATTGATCCAGCAGGCCGTTGTTGCGGGCATTTTTGTGATCATCTTCCTCACCGTGATACTAGCAGGCAGTTATCCTTCCCTTGTGCTTTCCCGGTTTCAACCGGTGAATGTGCTGAAGGGAGGACGACTTACAGGAGCGAAAGGATCGCTATTCAGGAAGGTGTTGGTTGTGCTGCAGTTTTCGCTCTCCATATTCCTGATACTCGGCACCTTGATGATATTCAGGCAGGTCCATTATCTCAGAGCGCATGATGTGGGGTATGACCGGGAAAATATTGTCTATTTCGGCATTGGCAGCCGGTTCCGTCAGAATTACGACACCATCAAAACAGCATTGCTATCCCACTCAAACATACAGAATGTCACATTGACAGATATCGCACCCTACAGATGGCAATCGAATGCGGGTTATGGGGATGTTCACTGGGAAGGCAAAACAAACCAGCAGGTGAAGATGGTCATGATGAATGTGGATTATGACTATCTGGATACTTTCGGACTCACAATGGCCCAAGGCCGTTTTTTCTCGCAAGACTATTCCACGGATGCATCCGACGCTTATGTGGTCAACCAGGCGGCAGTCAGAGCCATGGAGATGGACGATCCCATCGGCAAGGAACTCAAAGTCTGGGATCTGAACAAGCGGATCATCGGTGTCGTTCAGGATTACCATTTTGAATCTCTCCATAACGAGATCATCCCGATGGCCATGAGGATAGATCCGAATTGGCATAACCAAGCATGCGTTCGAATATCCCCTTATCGCATACCGGATACTTTAGCGTTTTTGGAAAGCAAGTGGAAAGAAATATACCCAGAGTATCCTTTCGAATACCGTTTCCTGGACGATACCATCGCAAACCAATATCGCTCTGAGCAGGCAATCGGAAGGATCGTCACCGTGTTCACCATCCTAGCCTTGTTTATTTCTTGTTTAGGCATATTTGGCTTGTCTTCCTATACGGCCGAACAGCGCACAAAAGAGATCGGGATACGAAAGGTGTTGGGTGCCACTGTTTCGAGCATTATCAGGCATATATCCAAGGAGTTTGTTGTGCTTATCGTGATTGCCAATGTCATCATCTGGCCTTTGGCTTATTTCGCCCAGAGCCGATGGCTGCAGACCTTTGCTTATCGAATCAACATAGGCTGGTGGACATTTATCCTGACAGGTATCGTCGTCCTCGTGCTGTCTCTCTTGACAGTGAGCTGGCAGATCATACGTGCCGCCACAGCAAATCCAGTCGATTCCCTGCGGTACGAATAGCTCCATCACTCTCCAGGCCTTCATTCGCGATGAACCCTTTTGAATCTAAATCGTAATATGGAGGGAGAAGAGGATAATCATGCAAAAATCAACTCGGTTCTTTGCTTTTGGCATTATAATTGTATTTTTCGCTCATCTTTTAGTTCTTTCTGCCCAAGATCCCCTAATGGATGTTGACAAACCTTCGACTCTGGACAAATATGACTTGGTCGCAAGAGGAAAGATGTCCCAAGGCAGAGGATTGCGGCCTGTTCAGATCGCCCGATTGGACAATAACGGTGAAATTCTTTTTGCCTGTGTAGAAGGGAAAACCTTAGAGCAGCTGAAATCGACTGGGATTGTATGCCAACAAAGTCAGTTGGAACTGCTTGTCGATTGGAACTTGCTGGAATATGACAGAAAAAATAGAACCTATAAAACGACGATCCATGTGTATGGGACAGATAAAGCTGCCTCTATACGCAAGAAGGTAGGAACAAAGGTGATACAGTTGACAGCCACATTAGATGCCGACCTGGCTTCAATCAAAAATTTTCTCGAAAGGATCGATAGGGAAAAAAACCTGTTTGCGATTCTCTATGGTTATGTTCTTCACAGCTATACAATGCACCAGCTAGGAGAAGAGATCTACCAGAAACCTCAGTTATCTGTAGAGCATCCTTTTTGGAAAGGTTACGCATGGGCTATCTATCCCAGAAAAAAATTTCCAACAGGCGTTACCTTCTTGCCGGTCGAAGGAAATCAGTTTTTTTTCGTATCTGCCGCAACAATGCCGAAACTTGACCTCAGACAGGTTATGGCCTTTGTGAAAGATGTGGCGATCGATAACAAAGTCGATGATCCAGAGCTAAAAAAATCCCTTTCAGTTTTTAACCTATGCAATGAGGAGGGAAAGTTAACCATACCCATTATTGAGAAGGAATGGTCCACAAAACTGGAAAACATGGCCAAAAAAGTCTATGCCAAAACGATCGAACTCGCGGAGTCTGAAAAGATGAAAGACCTTCTCGGCATGGAAACCCAAGCCCAGGCCGCCATGTTTCTCCATTATGAGATCAGATATGCTTTCTTGAATTATCTATTGGAACAAGGGATGATCGAGGCACCGGTCGATTTCAAAAATGCGGACAACAACAGCCCAACGGATGGGAGAAATCTGGTATTTTTGATAAAAACCGAGAAGTCAGACTAATATTTTTCGAGATGAATTCTTTTTCTCTTGTAATCGAAAATAACATTGAAATTCTGAAAAAATTTATTCCCTACGATTCCAGCATATTTCGTTACCGCAAATAGACCTTTTTTTGATGTCGAGATGAAAATTTCCATGTCATCACATTGAAATTGCCCGATCCGGACAAATTTGGCCAGGGAAGAAGTAGCCGTGTGCAATGCGGCCTGTGTTTTAAACTTTTTTTCCGTTCCTTTTTCCACAAAAGTATCAAGACCATGTTTTTCTGCCAAAGGAGAATTGATGAGTACATTGATCGGAGCTCCCGTGTCGATCACGAATTCCCCCTCAATTTTTTTCCCTCCCGCGAAAGTTATCGCCAACAGAACACTGGAAACCAATGAATTCACCTCGATTCCCACATCATCACCTTCCGGATATGTAACAAATTCCTCCCTGTCGAATAGGGAAAGCAGTCTGTTTTCATAATCGATTCTCACTGTATACCGATGGAGAATATCATTGCCGATCACCCCATCGACCTTTTGGCCAAGCGACTTGGATAGGGATTCTCTTGGATTAACATGATAATCATCGATTTTGAGCTTTTGTGATCCTAATTGAAGAGTTATGGTTTTATCTCTGTTGGCATATCCCAATGCATTCTTTCCAAATGTTGTCGTCTGGCAGCCTGTATCGAACAACAAAGATAAGGATCCGGAATGTTCGATAGGCACATCAAAAACGATATACCCGGATTTGAGATCAAAAGGAATAAGGGCAAAAGGGGAGAGATTTTTAGTTTGACCCATAATAAAAAATGGAAGGAAAATGATTGTAAATATAGTGATGGGAATGAGTTTTTTCACATAATTAATAACAGTACCATTTTCTGATTTGTTGCACGGTCACTCATACCGCAGTGGATTTCGACACTAAATCTTATCTTTTTTCGCATTCTGATACCGCTCGTGCATCAATTTGACGTTTTCCGCCGAGACATGGCCATGATGCCTAAAACCTCCACCGAAATTTTTTGGGATATGCATCAACTCATGAATGATTGTTTCCTCTTGTTCCTTGTCGCTAAGCTTGTCGAATCGCTCGGAAATGAATTCCAGTGCGTAAAAGGCTTCGATCTTCATCGCAATCTGCAGAACTTTGCTCATTCCATGACATCTGGCGATGATCCTTTTTGTGGAGGACCCAAAACTCCTGACACAGACGACTTTCTCCAGATCGATATGACGAAGGTTCAGTGTTCGCACAATATCCGTAAAACGTGTTTGGATATCGTCTGCAACTTCATATCGAATGGTTCTCTTTTTTCTTTTCGACATCCTATCGCATGCCCCTGGGTTATAAATATCTTTTCAGTATGGGGATGAGTGTAAAACAAAAAAGTCTATTGTTTGATATAAATGCCGTCACCACTCATAACAATGTTTTCCGGCGTTCCTGATAAAACGAGCTTTGTCTTGCTGCGAAATTTATAGCGAAGATCAATGAGTATCTTTTCGGCATTATCGGTGACAATTAGCTTTTCATCACTGATTTTCCATGTGCAAGGACCAGCCGTATTGTTATTCCAATAGATCAACTCTGCTTTTCCATCCCCATGGAGACTGAAACTTTTCCAGCTTTTTCCCTCGGTTGTTGTGTTTACCCAGGTGCCAATGAAGCTGTTTTCATCGATTGCCTCTTTGCATCCGATCAATCCAAATACAACTAGCACAACGACGATCCCATTGAAAATAATGTCATATTTTCTCACTTTATGGTTCTCCCCTTAATCCTTTATAGCCTCTCCATCAGGATAGGCTTTTATCACTTCTGCAGGTACCTCATAAACGTTGTCCCAGCCACCATATCGCTGGAGCACGCTAGGTGATGTGATGCCGCATTTTTTCCCATCCTTTATCAAATAAACAGGACGGTTGGGGCGATCGCCAATTTCGATAACAAGATCACCCTCGAAGGTGAGATCGACCATCTCTACTTCTTCCATCCTCTCCAAGGTTTCGTAGGAAACCTCGACAAGATGCTGCCAAGGATCTTTCCCTCTGTTCTGATCATAGTTGAAACGAAAAAGGCTCTCCAAACTTTTAAAGGGGCGCCTCACATACTCTCCTGGCCCTCTTCTTTCTATCAAGTAAACAGTGTTGTCAGAGGTTTTGATGTATTTTTGATGGAGATACGCCAAATTGTCAGCAGATGGCCACAAGGAAAATTCGTACTCCATCCGATCCAGCATCCTTTCACAATCATCCAGAGAATAGGGGACTCGTTGCGCCCTTTGGCTTTCTTTCTTTAGATCGTTAAAGGCGCGAGTCAGATTCACAAAAGCATTGTACAGATTGGTCCTCAAGTATCCCGTTTTGAAATAATTGAATCTTTCCTCTGTCAATCTCAAAAACAATCGGCAGGACGCCGCAAAGGATTCGGCTTCGAAAAGAATCGACTGTTCTTGGTCGGAGATCTCGCTGCCCCAGCCTTTATAATGGTCGTAGCTGGTTTGAGCCATGTAGGTGGACAATTCTGTAAGCTTTTTTGCCAGTTCGTAGATATTCCTGTCTCTATCAGCTTTGGCTGGGGATGTCAGAGAAAAAAACATAGACAGGATTAATAGGACATTGATCGCAATATTTCGCACGATCCCCTCCATTTATCATTTTTCTTCACTAAAATATCGAAACCCTATCTAAAAGTCAATTGGAGGGTAGTTGTTCACTCATACCGCAACGAATCGATGGGATTTGCCCGCGCCGTCTTAAAGGCTTGAAAACTGACTGTGGCAAGGGCAATGCCCACCGCCAGCAACCCAGAAAATACGAACAGCCATATACCCATATTTATCCTGTAGGCGAAACTCCTCAGCCATTGGTTCATCACAATGTAAGCCGCTGGCCAGGCAAAAAGGTTGGCGATTATAACCCATTTCGTGAATTGTTTGGAAAGCAGGAAAGCGATGCCGGTCTCTGAGGCCCCCAAAACTTTGCGGATGCCGATCTCGTTGGTTCGCTGTTCGGTCAAAAAAGAGGCTAGACCGAAAAGGCCTAGGCATGATATGACGATGGCAAAAAGCGTAAAGGCATTTAAAATCGTGCCTATCTTTTTTTCTTTTCGGTACAGGTTGTCGTACATTTGATCGAGGAAGTGAAATTCAAACGGAGAGATGGGATTGATTTTTTCCCAAGTCCCCTGGATCGTTGCAAAGGCTTCTTCTGTTTTTTGGCCGTTGATTTTGATCATAACGACACCGTACTGAGTGGCAGACGATGCATTTCTGAGGTAAAAGAAAACATGAGGCTCGATCTCAACATGAAGAGAACGGAAATGGGCGTCTTTCAACACGCCGATGATGGTTCCTTTTCGTTTTCCGTAGGAGAAATATTTTCCGATGGGATCTTCCAGCCCCATTTCTTTTATGGCTTCTTCGTTCAATATGTAGGCCTCAGTGGCATCTGTGGCATATTCTGACGAAAAATTCCTTCCTGCTACCAATTCCAGGTCCAACATCGGGATAAAATCGTAATCCACCAGGTTGAGTATGATGTCTTGTTCCTGCCCTTCCTCTCTTCCTTCCCAATCATAGTCCGTGCTCCGGAAGGGCCCATCCTCTGCAAATAGATAATATTGGGCAGCAACAGAGTGGATGTTGGAATCATTCAGAAGTTCGGCCTTGAAAGCGTCATACCTTTTTCCGATATTTTCTTTTATCGGAACGTACACGATATTTTCTTTGTTGAATCCCAGCTTTGCATTCCTCAAAAACCGGAGTTGATTGTAGGCGACCGAAGTCCCGATCAGGAGGGCTATAGAAAGGGAAAATTGTGTGACGACAAGAATCCTCCTGAATGTCTGTCCTTTTCCTTCCGATTTAAACACACCTTTTAGGACCTTGACAGGTTTGAAGGCGGAAAGATATAACGCTGGATAACTTCCCGCTGTCAGGGCTGTTAAAAACACAATGACGACAAGCCCCAAAACCATTTGAATATCGATGAGGTCTAATTTTAAGCTTTTTCCCGTAAGCTGGTTGAACGCTGGAAGCAGAATGGATACCAAAATCAAAGCAAAAACGCTGGCCATCGACGTCAGGAAAAGAGATTCTCCAAAAAACTGCATGATTAGCTGCCTGCGGCTGGCACCGACCGTTTTGCGCATCCCCACTTCTTTTGCCCGTGTGGCTGAACGGGCTGTCGAAAGATTCATGAAGTTAACACAGGCTATGAAGAGAACAAAAAAAGCAATGATCGAAAACACATACACATATTTTCTATCCCCGACTTTAATGTAGTTACGATGGGCTGCGCGGCTGTCCAGATAGATTTCAGAAAGGGGCTGGAGCCGGAATTCCACTCCATCTTTGACCTGGGGACAGTTATTTTTGTCGGCTACTGCTGTGATATTTTTAGCTATCTCCTGGATGTCCCGATTTTCCTCGAGCTGTAGATAGGTGACAAAATTGAAAGCCCCCCAGCTCGTCCCGTAACCTGAAACCTTCTGTATGAATTCATAGGAAGTGAGAAAATCGAACTGGATGTGGGAATTATGCGGGATATCTTTGATGACTCCATTAACGGCGGCAGGCCTTCCCTCGACCTCCAAGGTTTTCCCAACAGGATTTTCTTCACCGAAATATTTCGCTGCCATTGTTTCTGTTATGACGACGTCGAGAGGTTGTGTGAATGCCGTTTGGGGATCACCCTGGACAAAAGGAAACGTGAATATCTCGAAAATGGAGGGATCGGCGATCAACCCCCTGTTTTCATAAAAGACTTTATCGCCATATCTGACCACCAGTTTGGGAACGTCTGAAAATCGTGCGTAATTCACGATTCCCGGGGCTTCTGCCTTGATGGCCGGAGCTAAAGGGGCGGGCGTTCCGTCGAAGCCTTCGATCATATAACGTGTGCCGTAGCTCATGATCCGATAGATGTTTTTGCCGTTTTCATGAAACCTGTCATAACTCAATTCGTCCTTAACCCAAAGGAGAATGAGCAGCGTGCAGGCCAGACCGATGGCAAGGCCGGCAAGGTTGATGAAGGAATAACCCTTATGCCTGGTTGTATTACGGAAAGTTGTTTTAAAATAATTTTTAAACATGACAAAACTCCAGAGAATCGCATTTTTTATGAAGTAGGGGAGAGCGCCAAGGATTTGTTTCCAGTAAAGCAAGCGCGCTCTGAGCAACCCATTTTCTTGCTCCATCAGAAAGAACTGCTCTTCCAGGTCCCCCATAGCCCCATAACGGATATCTTTTTGGATGATATACTCCAGTATCCTGGCAGCAATCCGTGGAGGCTTAATGGTGTTTCTATTCATTCTTCTTTGAATTCAAGTTCTTCTATATCATTCCATATGATGGAATTGACCTGCTGGATCTCACGGAGGGCTTTGATTCCTTCCTGTGACAACCGATAAAAGACCTTGCTGCGGCCCCCTCGTTCCGAGGTCGGTTCGCCTCTAGAGGTCAAAACATACCCGTTTTTGTGCAGCCGTCCCAATGGCCCGTATATGGCCCCCAGAAGCCATTTCTTGCCCGTGACTCTGATGACTTCTTCACGGATGGCCATACCGTAAGCCCTGTCGCCCAGCCGCCAAATGGACAACAGAATGATCTCTTCTATTCGCGACAATAACTTCATTTTTTCTCCTTATTCATATATTTATACGTTTATTGATAAAATAAGGTTTACTGTTTTTTTCAAAAAAAAGAAACGTTGAGTATTATTCGTATCTTAAGGAGTTGACTGGGTCTGTGATGGCGGCCTTAACAGATTGCCAACCTATGGTGATCAGGGCCACAGCAAGCGCCAGAAAAGCGGATATGGCAAATATACCTATACCCAGATCGATCCTGTAGGCAAAATTGGCGAGCCATTTTTTCATAAAATAATAAGCCGCTGGCCATGCGATAAGATTGGCTAGAATGATTGCTGCCACAAACTCTGTGGAAAACAAAATCAGAATCTGAGACAGTGAGGCCCCGAGCACCTTCCGGATACCGATCTCCTTGGTCCTTTTGGCTGCAACATAGGAAGCTAAGCCAAGAAGTCCCAGGCATGCGATCAGGATGGAAAAGCCGGCGGCGTAAAAAAAGACCTGTTCAAAAACCGCATCCTTTGCGTACATCTCTCGAAATTCCTGATCCAGGAAACTGAATTCAAACGGAAATCCAGGAGCGAACCGTTTCCATACCTCCTTTGCGTAACTGACCACACCGGCGAGATCTTCCCCGGAGTACAAAATTCCTCCACTGGACATCCACTCGCGGTTGTAGCTGATCAGGATAGGATTGATCTCTTGGTGAAGCGAGCGGCAGTGAAAATCCTTGACAACACCGACAATTTCGATTTCTTCTACCGGAAAGGCTGTCAGATTTCCCCTAGTGATGAAGGGAAGGTGAATCCCGACAGGTGATTCCAGGCCAAATTCCCTGACTGCTGTCTCATTGATGACAACTGCCCTCAGGTGATCGCTCTTCCGGTTCAAATCCAGAAACCGTCCCTCCAAAAGCTGGAGACCGTAGACATCGGCAAAATCGGAGTCCACGCTGTAGTGCGTGAAACCGATAAAATCATCGCCGATTTTTAATCCTTCATTGTTCGATGGCCGCCCCGGATAACCATGGGAAAACGATACCTCCAATATATCTGGGTGCCGGAGGAGTTCGGTCTTGATATTTTCGAGCCTGCGCCTGAATGATTCTGAACGGGGCTGAGGGAAAGTGATCACGTTTTTGGCGCTGAAGCCAAGATCTTTGTTCCGCGCGAAGCGAATCTGATTGGTAATTGTCAATGTTCCGATGATAAGCATGACCGAAACAGCAAACTGAAAAACGATCAGAGCTTTTCGGAAAAATGATCCTTTTCTGCCCTGTGTGACATCTCCTCGTATGACTGTAACCGGCTGAAATGCAGAGAGATAAAATGCAGGATAAAGCCCGGATATAATACCGATGATGCAGGCCCCTGCTACAAGACAAAAAAGCAGTACTGGTTCGAACAGACTCCCGATGTTCAGTCCCACATCAAAGGCCCGATTGAATGCCGGAAAAAAGAGGACCGCGAGGCTGAGGGCCAAACCAAGCGATGTCAGCGATACAAACATAGACTCTCCGAGGAATTGCCTTGTAAGATTCTTCCGCAATACACCGATAACTTTTTTGATGCCGATCTCCCTTGCTCGGGTGGATGCACGGGCAGTGCTGAGATTGACGAAGTTGATCCCGGCAATGACCACGATAAATATGGCAATCGTGAACAGAATCCATAAGAGTGTCTTGCTGCCGTGGTTCCCACGGAAACGGATATTGGATAGATAGAGAGCGCTCACCGGAAACAGGGAAAATTCCTGCACTGACCGTCCCACCCTTTTAAAAACCCCAGCCATATGGATGTCTATCTTTTGGTTGACAGCTTCCAGATCATGTTCCTCGGACAGCAGAACATAGGTAGGTTCGCTGTTGTATACGTAGCCGCGGTCAGCATCAGGACCGCTGATCGAGCGGAGAGTCAGGATGGAGGCAAAGGCATTCAAATTCAGATGGGAGTTTGTTGGCTTTTTCACCACCCCAGTAACAGTTAATTGATGACGGCTGTTGAGGGTGACAACTTTTGCGATGGGATCTACGTTTCCGAATAGACCCCTTGCGACCTCTTCGGTCAAGACGATAGAATAAGGTTCGTCTAGAACGACCTCAGGATTCCCGGCCTTGAAATCATAGGTGAAAACTTCGAACATACCCGGGTCGACCCAGGCAAAAGTCAACCCTTTGATCATGATGTTCCTGTCCTGTCCTGTTTTCGTATCATGGTACTGGAGGGCATAGCTGCTCCTCAGGCTGAGGCGGGTGTATTTGACAAGTTCCGGGACATTCTCGGAAAGTTCGAGAGCTGCGGCCGAAATGATATGCTGCTGTCCTCTTTCTCCTCCCATCATGACCGTGTACATCCGATCGATATGTTCGTTTCCTCGATCGAAGCTCAGTTCATTCCGGATAAAAAGCGCAATAAAAATGACAACGGCAAAGCTTACAGCCAGGCCGAAGATATTGATGAACGAATAGCTCTTGTGCCTCCGAAGATTACGGAGAGTTATTTTAAAATGATGCTTGAACATATCCAAACCTCCTCTGAGTTGCAAGCAAAGAAAAAAATACAGAGCGGAAAGCACCTGATACCGATACCAAATTTCCCCAAAAAACAAACCTCTTTCCCGGACAACTTCATTGAAGCTCTCTTGCAGGTCACAAATCGTAGTGTAATAGCCCCCATCAGGAAACATCCGGTGGAAACATTTTTCAGCTATCCAGGGGGGAGTTATCCTCCTCTTTTTTGCCACGACTTACCCTCCGTTCGTATCGGGAACGGCCTCCCACATCTTGCGTTCCATCTGTTTGATATCGTCCAGCGCCTTGTGCCCAGATGGAGTTACGGCATATATCCGTTTGCTGCGTCCACCTCGTTCAGGCAGGGGACCGGTCAGTGATGATGTCAGAAATCCCTTCTTGACGAGCTGCTCCAACGAAATAAAAAGAGCCCCGTAGGACCAGGTCTTTCCCGTCACATCCTTCAGTCGCTTACGTATCTGTACGGAATATGCCTCATCCTTCAGAAACAGAGCCGCCAACAGGACGAATTCTTCTGTCCGTGAAAGAAGTTTCATGATTTCCTCTCTTATTTATTTCTATTTTTAGGACATATCATTCAATACTAAAGACTGGAAATTTTTAGTATGGTTGCATTTTAGGAAAAAAGAATTTGTTAAGTATCAAAGGAGGGGAGATGCTATTCGTATCGCAGGCTGTTCACGGGTTTGGCACAGGCAGTTTTTATGGTCTGGAAAATAAAAGTGAATATCGCAATCGCCATCGTGACAAAAGCGGCCAATAGGAATACAATCCATCCGATTTCTGTTCTATAAGCAAAATTCTGCAGCCATTTGTTCATCATGAACCAAGCCAAGGGCCATGCCACTAGATTGGCAAGAATAATCCATTTGATAAATTCTTTAGACAACAGCACAACCACATGACCCGTCGAAGCACCCAGCACCTTCCGGATGCCGATTTCTTTGGTTTTTAGCTCGGCCGTAAAGGACACCAAACCCAGAAGCCCCAAACAGGCAATTAGAATGGAAAGAACTGAAAATATGACAAATAGATCCTGCATTTTCTTTTCGCTCTCGTAAAGCTGACTGACGCGGCTGTCCAGGAAACGGTATTCGAACCGTTCTGAGGGAAAAGTGGTTTCCCAGGACTTTTGAATAAAACTCAAGGTTTTCCAGACATCACTAGGCTTGATTCTGACAGAAATAGCGCGTATATAGTCCGGAGATAGCAGCAGGGCCATTGGTTCAACTTCCCTTCGGAGAGATTTGTAGTTGAAATTTTTGACCACACCTACAACTTGAGCAGCATCTTCCGAGTATGGCCCCTCAAGTCTTTTCCCAACCGCTTCCTCAGGCGTCCAGCCGAATCTATGAGCCGCAGATTCATTCAGAATGATGGTCCCCTCTGTATCTGTGGTGAAATCTCTTGAAAATGACCGTCCCGCAAGGATTTCCATCCTGTAAGTTTCCGTGTAGTCATAGTCACAAAAAAACAGATACAGACTTACCGGTTCGTCTGAATCCAACCGACTAAAATAGGTATTGCTGTAATGGAAATCAGCGGGGACCTCGGATGACGCTGATGCAGATATAATATGAGCATTTTGTATCAGTTTGTTCCGGAAGGACCCATAATTTTGAGCGATCTTCTGGCTTCTTACAGGAAAGATAACCACGTTTTCTTTATCAAAACCTAAAGACCGTGTTTGGATGTATTTCATCTGTTTATAGACGGTGAACATGCCGACAATCAGTATGATTGATATGCTGAATTGAATGATAACCATGTTTCTTCGAAAAACAGACTTTCCACTCCCTGACAGCTGGATTCCTTTCAGAACTTCGACAGGTTCGAATCTCGTCAGATAGAAGGCAGGATAGAGGCCGGCTAATACCCCGACAATGAAGGTTGCTCCTACAAGAAAAAACATATGCTTAAGCTGCAAAAATGCAGAAAGTGATAGACTCTCGGCAAAAATCCCATTATAGGCCTGAATAAACAGTGAACTCATTACCAACGCAAGAACAAACGAAGCAAAGGCCAACAGCACGGATTCCTGAATAAACTGGACTCTGAGTTGTTGTTTTTCTGCCCCTACTGTCTTACGAAGACTCACCTCTTTGGCTCTTTTGCTGGCTCTAGCTGTGGATAAATTCACGAAATTCATGCAAGCGATAATCAGGATAAGAACAGCAATACAAGAAAAAATATAAACCGACGAAATACTCCCCCCCGCCTCCACCTCCCAATTTGGACTGGGATGTAAATGAATATCAATAATCGGAAAGAGATGCATTTTGAGTACTTCATGGATACTCCGGTCTTGCAGAAGCAGGTCCCCGTATTCGGGTTCGAGTCGTTGGGAGACAAATGTTTTTAGCTTCTTCTCAAGGTCCTGTTTCGAAGTATTTTCCTGGATCTGAACATAGGTATACAGATAATTGCTTCTCCAATCGGTATATGGCTCTTCTTTATAGGAAACAATAGAAACCAGCATATCGAAATGAATATGGGAATTTTCAGGCACCTGTTCCAAAATTCCCGTGACCATAAAATCAACCAGTTCTCCATCCCATTCAAAGGAAAGTGATTTTCCGACGGCATCGCCGATCCCTAAGTATTTAATGGCATTTTCTCGAGTTAAAACCACTGTCATGGGATCTGCGAGAGCACTCTGTTCATCGCCATCTTCCAGATGAAAGTCAAACATTTCAAAAATGGAATTATCCACAGCAAACATCTCCTGCCTGTGCACAAAATTATCATGGTCTCTAATGGCAAATTCTCTTCTCCAGAAGCGGGAGGCATTTTCGATCTCGGGATAATCATCGATCAGAGCTTGTTTATATCTACCGCCTGTGATGGGCCATCTGCTGTATAGGTTATCACGGAATAATTCCCTTTCTATCCTGTATATCCGATGGGCTTTTTCATGAAAACGGTCATAACTCAATTCCCTAAGCACCCAAAGGCTGATGATCATGCAGATGGAGAGGCCTATAGCCAGCCCAAACACATTGATAAAAGAATACAATTTGTGCCTTATGAAATTCCGATATGCTATTTTCAGATGATTTTTAAGCATCATGCCCCTCCAGTACACAATGAGTTTTAGATATCCCAGGACCGATTTTAGGGCATTGCCCCAATACCAGCACATTGCCCTAATTCGGCCATCTGAATTCATGATTTCAGAAAATGTCTCTTCAAAATCTTCGATGATGGAATGTTTCTCATAATGGACAGACATAAGTTTTAGCAGTTTTCTTGCTAATCCTGGACTCTTATATCTCCTCTTCACAGCCATGTTCTATTTCCTTGATTCAAAGCTCGGAATACTTTTCTTTATGTGCTCATGCATCCTGAGAGTCTCATCCAGGGCCGTTTTCCCCTTTTTGCTAATTTTATATATGGTTTTGCTTCTTCCCCCTCTAATGGGCTTAGGATCACTTTTGCGGGATGTGATGAACCCTTTCCGGATAAGGACTTCTAAAAGATTATACAGTGTTCCGTAGACTATCTCTTTATTGGATAATTCGATAACCTTCTTCCTAAGGGGTGCACCATGGGATTCGCCCTCCAATATAAGCAATGCACTTAATATGATCTCTTCCTTAATTGCTAAAATGGCCATTCGGTTAACCTCTCATGTATCATCGAATTGTTCGAACATATAAGTGCAATATCTATGCCAGATCGATTTTCCGAGATTCCGCAACCTCCTTAATAGCGAATATGTCCATTCTCGAACAATGTTTATCCGTTTCCGAACAGCCGGATAGAAAATTGAAGGTTTGAAAATGCGGGTAGGGAAGGGGTATTATGAAACCTATTTATTAGTCGATAGTAAAATTGAAATAGAAGGAGGTCTGGATGATGAATCGATGCAGCTTCACCACTTTGATTGCAGGCTTCCTCCTCATTGTCTGTTTTGCTTTCGGATTTACAGATCCATCCCCAAAAGAGGTGACGCTGGAACAATGGATACAAGACCTGGACTTTCTAGGCTCCGAACTTCCCAAAAAGCACAAGAACCTTTTTCACAATATCTCTGAGATCGAATTCCAAACCCAGATCGAAGAACTCAAGGAAAAACTTCCGTTCATGGCTCTGGATGAAATTTTAGTCGGGCTGATGGGAATACTCGCTTCGGTTGGTGATTCACATACCACACTGGGATACAGACCGCAGCAAGCTCTGCCGCTTATGCTGTATTGGTTTAAGGACGGTATTGCAGTATTGAATACGACCACCGAATACAAGGACTTTCTCTACGGAAAGATCACTGCCCTTGGGGGAAAGCCCATTGAGGATATCGTTGCCTCCCTTACTGCCATCATTCCCCACGAGAACCAAGCTCAAGTAAAGAACAAGATTCCGAACTTGCTGACCGATACTGTGATCCTGCACGGTTTGAAACTTATATCTTCCCAGGAAAAAGCTCCCTTGACGGTAATCACAACCTCAGGTAGGGCTGTTACTTTAGATATGAAGCCTCTCTCTTTCTCCTCCAAACCCGAATGGCTCATCGATACTTCAGACGAGAGCGATGCGCCGTTATACCTCCGAAGGCGCGGTCTGTTCTACTGGTATGAAATACTGCCCGATTCGCAGACAATATTTTTCAAATACAATTCCTGCCAAAACATGAAAGGGAAGCCCTTCATTGATTTTGTCAAAACACTCTTCGGTGCAGCAGACGAAAAGAAAGTCAAAAAGATTGTCATCGATCTCCGCCACAACGGGGGTGGCAATTCCGGAATCTTCGCCCCTTTCCTCGAGGAACTCAAAAAGAGACCACAATTCCTCCAAAAAGGGAGCATCTATGTTTTGATCGGGCGCCGGACCTTTTCCTCAGCCATCCTGAATGCCATAGATCTCAAGAAACAAACACCCGCTATTTTTGTGGGAGAACCGACTGGAGGAAAACCCAACCATTACGGCGAAGTGCAAATGTTGCGTCTGCCTCAGTCAGGTCTCCCTGTGACCTATTCTATTAAATATTTCCGTGTCCTTGATGACGACCCCGAATCCCTCATGCCTGATATCCTCGTAGAGCTCAGGATCACAGACTATTTGAAAATGACGGATCCCGTTATTGAAAACGTGATCGGACAGAGGAGCCGGTTTTAAACTTGTATTCCTTTGGTGGCACTGCGCCCATCAAGTGTTCGACAAAATAATCCCACCGCCGCCTCATCCAGTATGATCCACTGCCCAATCCATGTCCGCCGTCGGGAAATATGATGAGATCGAAATCTTTGTTAGCCTTAATGAGCTCCTTTACGACAAGGAGAGTATTGTAGATTGGCACATTGGAATCCATCATGCCATGGGCTAACAAGAGCCTTCCCTTCAGGTTCTTGGCGAGGAGTTGATTCGCCTGGTTGTCATAGCTAGTTGTGCCGTCAGGGTTTGTCTCTAAAAGGCCTTGCCATTTTTCTCCCCAGTCATCTTCGTAGTTTCGATTGTCGTGATTTCCAGAGCTGCTCACAGCCACCTTGAAAAAATCGGGATAACGGAGGATGGCATCTGTGGATGCAAACCCGCCTCCCGAACCCCCGTAGATACCCGCACGCTCTATGTCAATCCAGGGAAACCTTTCGGCAAGCTGCTTCATACCAGTGATCTGATCCGGCAGCCCGTTGTCGCCCATATTTCCATAATATGCGGCATGGAAGGATTTCGACCGCATGGGTGTTCCCATGGCGTCAATGGAAACCACGATAAATCCCAATTCTGCCAGGGATTGTCTGTCACCGCGTGAAGCTGAAAAACTACGGCTGCCTACACTCCCTGTCTGCGGGCCTGGGTAAATATTATTGATAATCGGGTACTTTTTGGTGGGATCGAAATCTGTAGGCTTGAACATGAGCCCGTAAAGGTCGGTCTCGCTGTCACGTGCTTTAACTGAAAAGGGGACCGGCGGTTTCCACCCTTTCTTGACAAGGCGGGAGATATCGGCTTTTTCCAGCGCAACGAGCTTCTGGCCGGATTTATCCCTGAGTTCATGGACCGGCGGCTCCACTGGAGTAGAATAGGTATCGATAAAGTATTCGCCTGACGGGGATAAAGAAATGGTATGATTTGCCGTGCTGGGACTCAGGAGCTTGAGGCCGGTTCCATCCATGCCGATGCTGTAGAGATATTGGAAGTAAGGATCGCCTTTTTCCCGCCCTGATCCCGTAAAGTAAAGGATGCGTTCTTTCCTGTCCACCCGCAGAATTTGCAGGACATTCCAGCTACCTCCAGTTATGCGCTTCTTCAGTTCTCCGGTCTCCAGGTCATAAAGGTAAAGATGTCCCCAGTCA
>CP070750.1:2858066-2937078 GCA_020348385.1 Candidatus Aminicenantota bacterium
CTCCTATCCTTTATTTCGCGAATCACTAAAAGGAGTAAGTGATGAACATTTACGCGGGCAATTTGCCCTGGGGATTATCCGAAGAGGACTTGCGCGAGGCCTTCGAAGCCTTTGGGGAAGTCGTATCTGTTAAGATCATCAAGGATAAGTTCACAGGACGCTCAAGAGGTTTCGGATTTGTTGAGATGCCTAACCAAGAGGAAGGCGAATCCGCTATTTCCGCCCTTAACGGTAAGGATCTCAAGGGCCGAGAAATTGTCGTAAACCAGGCTCGTCCCCGCCGGGACGACCAAGGCGGTGGAGGCGGAGGCGGGTTCTAATCCCTTCCTTCTCTTTACGCAACATTATATTTTTTTCGCTTTTCATTCCAGGAAGAAGTACGTCTGTACACCAATATCCCTGGAAATTCTGGGGCGTATTAATGCGTCCCTTTTTTTTGTCGCGTTTTCCTGTATAGAATGGTCTTGGTAATAAAAACATGAATTGTCCCCGCTGTGGCTCCGAAGAAATAGCGCCGGCAGAACAGGAATATACGCACGATTATCCGTTCTGGATAGTCTTGGTTGCTGTCTTTGTTCTGATAGGTAGCGCGTTCCTGCTCTTTTTGTTCCTCCAACTTCATCCTGTTATCCTTATTCTCATAGCTGTAGCAACGATTAGCTGGCTGCTGGATACAGGAAATCGGCGCAGAAAAAAAATCCAAATGACAGAATTTATCTGTCTAGGCTGCGATCAACGCTTCAATCGCCAAAAAAGAAAATAGGGACGGACCTATTTTTTGAGAAAAAAACAGAACCGTCCCCTTTTTACTTTTATTTTAGAATCGGAAAAAGGAAACACCTCCTGGTTCATCTTTGATCTTGGGAACGACAACACCGGCCAAATCGTTCTCTTCGAGCATGTCGTTAAATGCCGGGAGGTCGGTTTTCAGCATTTCTTCAAATCGGGTTTTTTGTGCGTCCAATCTTTCTTTAAAAACGGCATGGACCTCCTTCTGTTGTTTGTTCGGGGCAAAATCCACACTGTTGGCCAAGTCTCCCGCAAAAACGGCGATCTTGAAGTAGAGCTTTTGAGGAAACCGGAAAGATTTGGTGTCCCCTTCGGCAGTCATCGGCTGGAAAAGCTCGTCTTCGATTGACCGCAGTTTTTTATCGAATGTGTCGATAGCTGCAATGACATCCTTGGACCCTCCGCTCGCTTTCAGCATATCTTTTGTGTCATAGATCTGTTTTCGCATCCATTCGATCTGGCTGATCATGTCGGAAACGACGTTGAGATTCTTCCGCACTTCCTTCTGCATCGTAATCTGAGCCTCGATGTCTGCTTGTGTTCCTTCGGAACGAGGGTCTTTTTTGACTTCCAACGTCTGGGTAAATTCTTGTTCCCCTACACTGAGTTCGACTGTGTAGTTCCCGGGAGCGACCATGAAACCGCCAAACCCCGCAAAACTTCCCCAGCTAAGGAGCGGATACCAGCCTTCCCGAGCCCAGGTGGCCGCAAACCTTTTTTCCTCCACAACATGGGGATTTCCCGGAGGCTTGGTCCGGAGCTTGGTGGCCCTAGCACCGGGATGCCTCAGGCTCCAGTTAACTCTATTGATACCCTTGCGTCCTGATCCTCTAAGCGTGCTGATCACTTCTCCCGCCTCATCCATGATGGTGATGCTCACCGGCTTTGTGGAGGGCTCTTTAAGATAATAGTTGATGCTGGCGCGGGCAGATACCCTGGGGCCACCGGTGATGCTGTGTATCCGGTAGGCTTGGCGAGGTTCAAAAAGATGGGCATCGGATGCGAGGACTTCGTCTGTAAGTTGCTGGAGAGGCGTGATGTCATCCATGATCCAGAATCCCCTGCCATACGTTCCCACCACAAGGTCGTTAAAATGCTCCTGGATAACCATGTGATGCACGGGTGCATGCGGAAGGTTATTCTGCAGGGGCAGCCAAATCTTACCGTCGTTAAACGAGACATAGATAGCATTTTCTGTCCCGAGGTAGAGCAATCCTTGGCGCACCGGATCTTCATGAACCCAGTGACAGTAGGAGAATACGCTCTTGGGAATGGTGGCGCTCAGGGATTTCCACGTTTCACCGTAATCCGTGGTTTTGTAAACATACGGATCTCTGCTATTCATCTGATGGAAATCGACCGTCATGTAGGCCAACCCGGCTGCGTACCGAGAAGGCTCGATGTTGCTCACCGTTCCCCAGGGAGGCAGGTCGGGAATGTTTTTGGTAACGTTCGTCCAGCTTTGGCCTCCATCCCGAGTTACATGCACCAGGCCGTCATTCGTTCCTGCCCAGATACAACCCTCTTCTATGGGTGATTCCGCGATGGCGAAAACCACACAACCGAATTCCACCGCCAGGTTGTCCCGCGTCAAACCTCCCGAAGGGCCCATCTTGCTTTCATCGTTCGTGCTGAGGTCGGGGCTGATAATTTCCCACGACCTCCCTTTGTCCGTGGTCACATGCACATATTGGCTGCCGACATAGACTTTGTTGTGATCGTGTGGGGAGATGTGAATAGGGAACGTCCAGTTGAACCGGTATTTGGCCGCCGAGGCATGAGAACCGTAGTTAGACTCTGGCCACACGTGGACCGTGGTCGTATGCCCTGTTTTGTAGTCCACCCTTTCCAGCTGGGCGTTATAGCTCCCGCCCCATACGATTGTGGGATCCAGGGGATCAGGTATGATAAATCCGCACTCTCCTCCAGCCGTGGTTTCCCATTGAGGCCCTTGACGACCCCATCCCCTTCCTCCCATGCTTGCGGTGCTCGGGCCTTTGTAGGCGGGACCGTCCTGTTTTCCGCCGTAAACATAATAAGGGATCTGGTTGTCGACAAACACATGATACATCTGGGCGATCGGGAGTTCCACCCTCTGCCAAGTTTTGCCGCGGTTGAGGGTGATGATGGCCACACCGTCATCCGAAATCATCATCCTATCAGGATTTTTTGGATCGGCCCACATGTCATGACAGTCCCCGCTCCAGGGCACGGTTTCGGATGTGTATCCCCCGTCCAGAGTCCGGCTTTGGCTGTTGGCCGCAAAGTAGACCTCATCCTCGTCGGCCGGATTTACCATAATCCGCGAGGCATAGTGGGATCTTTCGTTCAGGAGACGGTTGTAGCTGACCAATCTCCAGTTCTCCCCTCCATCATTGGAACGCCAGAGCACACCCCGATTGGGCGTGCCTGTTTCGATAAGCGCATACACCACTTGCGGATTGGACTGGGCGATGGCCAGCCCGATCTTTCCCACAGGAGGAGAGGGCAGTCCACGCCCAGTCAGGCGCTTCCAAGTATCCCCGCCGTTTGTGGATTTCCATATCCCGCCGTTTTCTCCTCCGCTGAACCGTCCCCATGTGTGGATGACAAGCGGCCACATCCCGGCAAAAAGGATCCGGGAATTGGTGGGATCCATGACGATCTCGAAACAGCCGGTGTCTTCCCCCACGAACAGCACATGTTCCCAGGTTTTTCCCCCATCCTTTGTCCGATATACGCCTCGTTCCTTTTGCGGGCCATAGCAGTGACCCAGTGCCGCGACAAATACGGTATCGGGATCGTTGGCATCAATCGCCACACGACCGATCCGCCCGGTGTTTTCCAGCCCCATGTGCTTCCATGTCTTCCCCGCGTCTGTGGACTTGTAAACACCGTTTCCGATCGAGATGTTGCTGCGGATAAAGGATTCACCAGTCCCGGCCCATACCACATTGAAGTCTGATGGAGCGATGGCCAAAGCTCCGATGGATTGAGCTGGCTGGCTGTCGAAGATCGGGAACCAGGAGTTGGCGCCGTCTGTGGATTTCCATATGCCGCCCGATGATGCCCCGATGTAATAAACCAGGGGATTGCCGGGTTCGCCGCACACAGCAGATGTTCGGTTTCCCGGCGGGCCGATGTGCCGATACCGCAAAGTGCTGAACAGATCGGATGTGATCTCCTGGGCATTGGCTTGGATTACACCGCTGAAGAGAAACACGAACAATAGGGCTGTCGTTAATAAGACATGCGGGTTTTTTCCTTTGTAAGATAGATTAAACATTAACTCCCTCCTTTCAGTCCTCTGTCGAGGACCGTAAAAATATTTAAAATATAATAAGATCTCTTATTTTATGTTCTTGATAACAGGAAATTTCAGTTCGTTGAGCAGGGCATTGAGTTCGGGGACATCCTTGGTCTTTAATTCCTCAGCGATATCCAGAAGTGGCTGCATGACCTGCTTGATATTTGTGAAACGGTCGATCTGTGTCTGGGTGGGAGCGCCTTGATACCCCATGACCGAATACTGGAGGCGGGAAATCTGTTCGGGCAGCGTTCCTCCGCGCAGGGCCACAAGCACCGGCCGTTTGTAGCCGGTCCGGCCCTCTACGCTGCGAGAGTAGGACTTTTGGATCTTGTCCGCCTTGGCCTGGATGTCCTTCATCTTTGTGCTGAGTCGCTCGTCTTTTATCCCGGCAGTTCTTGCTCTGCTTGCCACCGATTTCAAATCTTCATCCAGATCAGTCATGGACTGGATAAGATCATTTCCTTTTTGAACCAGAGCTCTGATTTCATGTGCATATTGGTGGTTGAGTTTTCGATCTTCCAGGGTGAAGTTGTGCTTTGAAAAGGGCTTGACCAGCAGGGCCTTGGCCTGTTTTATGCCGTTGACGTCAAGCTCGATCCGGTACTCGCCGGGCAAGACGAAGGGACCGCCAGAAAATCGGCGGAATCGGGATCTTCCCGGGTCTTCATCGGCTTGGCTTGCCATCCGCAAAGACCAGACTACACGATTCAAACCCTTGTTTTTTGTGGCGCGGAGTGCTGTGATCGTCTGGCCCCTATTGTCCTTAACGGTCAGGGCGATCTTGTCCTTGGCGCTCAGCTTTTCCTTCAAGTAATAGGTGATCATTGCCCCCATCGGAGGATTCGGTGCTTGAAACGGATGGGGTCCAGAGTACATGGAATTTCCTTTGTAAGAGTAGAGAACGGCATCCCGCGTTTTGAACAGAGTGAAATCCGACGCCAGCACATCGGATGTCAGGTTCTGGATAGACGTTATGTCATCCAGTACCCACAGCCCCCGGCCGTGGGTGCCGACCAGAAGGTCCATCTCCCGAGGATGAATCTGGATGTCCCGGACCGCGATAGTGGGGAAGTCGTTTTTGTATGCCATCCAGCTGTTCCCGCCATCAAAACTCAAAAACAATCCGAATTCGCTCCCCACATACAGAAGGTTTTGATTGACTGGATCCTCGCGCACTACGAGCAAGTAGCCCATCTTTGGCAAATCCCCATGCAAAGGTTTCCACGATTTTCCATGATCTGATGTTTTGAAGACATAGGGTTTGTTGTCGTCCATCCGATGGCGATCGAAGGTGGCATAGGCCGTCCCTTCGTCAAAATGAGAGGCCTCTATCCGCGTCACCCAGCTGTCAGGTGGAAGCCCTTTGATGTTGGCGGTGACATCGACCCAGGTTTTGCCGCCGTCTTGAGTGATCTGGACCAACCCGTCGTCGGTTCCGATCCAGATCAGGCCCTCGTGGAGGGGGGACTCCGCTATGGTGTAGATCGTGCAGTGTATCTCGGCACCTGTATTGTCCGGGGTGATGCCGCCTGACTCCTTCTGTTTTTCCGGGTCATTGGTGCTGAGGTCTGGGCCCAATCTTTCCCAGGAACTGCCCCTGTCCGTCGTCTTGAAAAGATAATTTCCGCCAAAATATACGACCTTATTGTTGTGGGGAGAGAGCAAGATCGGGGCGTTCCAGTTGAACCGATAAGGCGGTTCATTCAACGGAGCCACAGGTTTTATGTCTTGGGAGTCACCGGTTACGACATCGAAACGCGATATCCCGCCCATGTGCGCGTTACGATAGAGCGTCGTATAATCCTCAGGGTTGACCTGGATGTAAAACCCGTCTCCTCCCCCGATCGCATACCAGTGGAAATTCATGATGCCCATCGGGTCGAGGGAATTGATCGGTGCTCCCCAGCTTCCGTTATCCTGGAGACCGACATACACATAATAGGGATCGCGGAAGTCATAACCGACCTGGTAGATTTCCGACCAAGCATTGGTTTTAACGCTGTGCCAAGTTTTGGCCCCGTCGTAGGAAATGTCGATCCCTCCATCATTTCCATCAATAACGTGGAGCGAGTTATGAGGATTAACCCAAACCATATGGTGATCGGGATGAGTAGCGCCGGATATTTGTTCGAAGCTTTTTCCCCCGTCACGAGAAACAAAAGAACGGCCGGAATAGACGTACACGACAAGGTCATTGTTGGGATCGACCGTGATCTTGCTATAGTAGAAAGGCCGGAAGTTAACACGATCATAGGTTTGCCAGTCCGACATTCGCCGCCAGGTTTCACCCTTGTCATCAGATCGGAAGACACCGCTGTTTTGGCTCTCGACTAGAACATAGACCACATCGGGTTTGGTCCGGCAGATATCGATGCCCCAGCGTCCGTACTCTCCGCTGGGCAGCCCTTGGTGGATTTTCCGCCAGGTTTCGCCGGCGTCCGTGGTTTTGTACAGGGCGCTTCCTGGACCACCGCTCCGGAAATGGTAGGGTTTACGGAGATGATCCCACGCCCCTGCATAAAGGATCCGGGGATTGGAGGGATCCATGGCCATGTCCGAGATGCCTGTGCTCGGGTTCTCATACAGGACTTTTTCCCATGTTTTTCCCCCGTCAGTGGTCTTGAACACCCCACGCTCTTCATTGGGTCCCCAGAGATGGCCCAAGGCTCCGACGTAGACGGTGTCCGGATCCGTAGGATGGATCAAGATCTGGGCGATGTGCTGGGTTTTTTCCAGCCCCATATTTTTCCAGGTTTGTCCGCCATCCTCGGATTTGTACACACCATCTCCGATGCCCACGCTGTTGCGGGAAGTCCCTTCACCCGTCCCCACCCAGACGATGTCTGTATGACTCTGGGAGACAGCAACGGCACCGACAGCAACGGTATTTTCTTTGTCGAAAACCGGATCCCACGTCACGCCGCTGTTTTCAGATTTGAAAACGCCGCTGGGGCCTACGGCAGCATAAATGACCGCTGGGTTGCTTTCCACGACCGCAAAATCCACAACACGGCCGCCCATGATGGCCGGCCCGATGGCCCGCATCTTTAAGGTTTTGATAATTTCAGCATAGTCTTGTGCCCAGGCCATGCCAGATAGCATCAGAAAGGTTATGAAAATAATAGCGATAAATATACGCAGAAATTTAGAAAAATACATGATCCCTCCTCTTGAAATAAGGCGGCGTGATTTCATCCCTCATGAACAGCTGTTTTTATATATCACATGGGAATATTCCGGTCAATAACGAGTATAAGGTGTCCAAGCAGGATACACAAAGCAATGGGTTTCGTTTACCTATGTCATGATGTTTCTAGCCAAAAAAAATTTTTGTAAATGTTGGTTGCTGAAACTGGAATAAAAAGAAGTCTGTTGCTATTGAAGGAGAGGTCTTATAAACTTTCGAGATGATGATATTGCCAATTCTGTAGCTTGATTGGAATCCAGAATTGGGAGGTTTTACTCCGAAAAGGAGGTTCGGAATGGGAATCAAGACTTTTGCTAGGGAAATCTTCCTTGTTTGTTTCATTCTGGTTTTTGTTGTTTCATGCAATGGATCCGTACCGGATACGGATAAGGCGCAAAGGATAGATGAATTTTTGCGTCTGTGTCACGAATACCGAATTTTTGATGGCGCTGTTCTTGTTTCCGAATCAGGAAAAGTCATTTATAAAAAATCCTTTGGCTCAGCCAATAGAGAGTGGAACGTCCCCAATGGATTGGATTCAAAATTCGTCATCGGATCCGTTTCCAAACAATTTACAGCCATGCTGATACTTCAGTTGACAGAACAAGATAAACTGCGGTTGGACGGGAAAATTTCCGATTATTTGCCGGATTTTCCCAAGGACAAAGGGAACAGAGTAACCATCCATCAACTTCTCTGTCATTCTTCCGGTATCCCCAACAACCTGCACTTCGAGAATTGGTACACGGAATTGTGGCTCAAGGAATATTCCACGCAGGAGTTGGTCGAGCTATTTTATGGACTCGATCTAGAATTTCATCCGGGATCGCAATTCGCCTACAGCAACACCGGGTATTACATTTGTGCAGCGATCATCGAAAAAGTGACCGGAAAGAAATTCGAGGACGTCTTAATGGATGGAATCCTCAAACCGCTCGGGATGGAAAACTCAGGTTTTATGGATTCCACCCGTGTCATTCCGAAAATGACCACCGGATGCATGTATTGGAACTTTGCCTACATCAAGCCTCCTTACGCCAATCCCTCCAGCTCGAAAGGGGCAGGGTCCATTTATTCGACGGTGGAAGATTTATTCAAGTGGGTGAGGGGATTGGCCGAACAAAAGCTCGTTTCAAAAAAATACCAGGATTTGATGTTTGCGCCACATATTAACATGAGGAGAACAACAGGCTACGGATATGGAGTGGTGCTTGGAGAAGAATGGATTGCCGGGCTCGACGAAGCCGTTTCGTTTGCCGAACATACAGGCAATCAACCTGGCTTCAGCTGTCTTCTTTTTCAGATTCCAGATGACGATCATAGCATAATCGTGCTGAGCAATATCGACCATATCGACCTCAGGTTGATGAAACGTGGACTTGTCGCCATCCTTTATGGTCAACAGGCGGATGTGGGAAAGCCTATTTCTTTGGTTTTGGTGGAGTGTGAAACAGCGGACGAAATCCAGGAAGCCATTGACAGTTACAGAAAATCCAATGCTTTGTATTCTATCCGTCGGGATGCGGTCAATGGATTGGGATTCCAGTTCCTCCATGACAAAAAAGGGGACATGGGATTGGCTGTATTGGAGTTCAATGCATCGGAGCACCCCCGTTCGCCTTGGGTTTTTGAAAGTCTTGCAGAGGGGTATTTGATGATCGGAAATACAGAAAAAGCCATCGGAAATCTGAATAAATTATTGGAGTTGGATCCCGATAATACCTCTGCCAGAAAAAAACTTGAGGAACTCAGCAGGAAGAAGTGAAATATTTGATCTTTAATGTATGGCGGCCATGTCACGGACCACTTCCAGCGTGGCGTCGATTTCGTCCAGGCTGTTATAGATGTGGGTGCTTTGTCGCACACCCCTGATACGGATTTTTTTTCTTCGCCACAACTCGTCCATGATTTTGCCCGGTTCGCATCCCTTGAGATTATAAACGGTTATCCCCGCACACATGTTTGGATGGGGGGATGTTTGGATTTCGACGTTCGGGATTTTCCGCAATCCCTCCCGGAGATAGTCCCCCAAAAATTTGATGCGACGGTAGATCCTGTCCGGTCCGATCCGGAAATGGAAGTCTAAGGCGGCATTCACGCCCACGAGAAGAGAGAGGTTCCCGGTTCCCCTTTGGGTCAGCCGGTACCCTTCGTCTTCATGGTTGTCCCACTGACCGCCGGCAAATGTGGTCCAGATGTCCGCGATCCGCTCCTTTCGGACATACAGAAGTCCTGTCCCGGGAGGGGCCAGCATCCATTTGTGCAGACTGCTGAAGTAGGCATCGCAACCGATATCCTTGACATCCAGCGGGATCTGCCCCAAACACTGAGCTCCGTCGAGCACCGTAAAGATGTCTCTTTTTTTTGCCTCAACACATATTGCTTTGACTGGCAAAATAGATCCCGTTCCGGTGATCATGTGGGATATGGCGATGACACGTGTTCGGGGAGTGATAGCTTTGAGAAAGAGATCGATGATCTGTTCGGGATCGCGACAAGGATTGGGGAGGGGCAAGGGAGTGACTTTGATCCCGAACCGCTTTTCCCGAACCAGCCAACCGGAACGGCCTCCCGAATGTTCCCGGTCTGTCATCAGCACCTCTGCATTTTCATCCAGATCCAGGCCGTGGGCGATGGTGTTCATAGCCATGGTGGCGTTTTCGGTCAAGGCGATTTCCTCGGCTGCGGCGTTGATCAAGCGGCCAGCCTTTGTCCTGAGGTCTGTGAAAGGCTGGTAACCCGAAATCCAATCGTCCCCCTTGTAGTCCCATTCGGCAATGTTGGTTACCACCTTCCTCATGTGGGCGATCGTGCTCTCCAAGACCACAGTGGGTTGTGCGCCAAGTGTGCCGGTGTTGAAAAAAGCCTTGCCCTCGGGCATCGGGAACATTTTCCGGATCTTTTTCCAGTAGGCAGGATCGTCCTCTGCCGGAAATATCATCCCATCGACTTTGCTCTTCGTGAAGTCCCACTGCATATTCATAGGTAATGCAAAAGCTGTAAGGGTTAGCGTTTTGAGGAAATCCCTTCGTGAGGTCATTGCCTTTTTCCTCCAATGTTAATCACAAGAACTGTATTAACATACTTCGACAAATTGTCAAGTTCTTCAGGAAAGTGGCAATATTTGGACTATTCGTATCGGAGGGCGAGAGCCGGGTCTGTTCGGGCTGATTTGAATGCTTGGTAGCTTACGGTCAAAAGGGCGATGCTGTAAGCCAATAGGCTCGCTGTCAAAAAGATCCACAGGGTTATGTTTGTTCGGTAGGCATAATTATTCAGCATGCGTTTCATCAGAAAATATGCGATCGGCCAGGCGATAACGTTGGCCAATGTGAGCAGCAGAACAAATTCTCTGGATATGAGCGAAACGATTCCGGAGACCGAAGCTCCTAACACCTTCCGAATGCCGATCTCCTTGGTGCGCTGTTCCGCTGTGAATGCAGCCAGGCCGAATATGCCGAGGCAAGAAATGAATATTGCGAGGATCGCAAAATATTTGAAAATAGTTCCGGTCCTCTGGTCGGTCCTATAAAGCTGTTCGAAGGCCTCGTCCAGGAATTGGAAATCGAAGGGGTAGTTGGGTGCGAATTTTTTCCAAGTTTTTACCAAATCATCCAGGGTCCGCGAGATGTTTTCCGGCCCTATCCTGAGAAAAACATAGTTGGGCCCCCAATTATTTTGCGCTAGAGTGAGGACCAGAGGCTCGATCTCGTTGTGAAGAGGGCGGGAGTGGAAGTTTTTTACCACACCGATGATCTGGCCCTCGTTCTGCCAGATGGAAAAAAGCTTGCCCACCGGATCCTCCAGTCCCATCAATTTCACAGCCTCCTCGTTGACGATATAGTTCTGCAAGTCGGTCGGAAAATCCCGAGAAAAATCTCGGCCCTGTGCCATCTCCATTTCGAAGGTCTTGATGTAATCATGATCACACGAGATAAATTTTATCACTTCATACTGTTCCGGTCCTTTTCCCTCCCAATAGACCGGATTGATGTTTCCTACCTGAGTTGGTCGGTTTTGGGCGGATGTCACATGGATGATAGAGTGATGATTCAATGCTTCGTTTTTGAATGCCTCGTAACTCTCACGGAGTGCTGGATTCATCGGCAGAGAAATCACATGCTGCCGGTTGAAACCCAGTTCTTTATTCCGGATGTAATTGAGCTGTTTGGCTGTGACGATTGTCCCGATGATCAGCACAATGGCGATAGAAAACTGGGTGACGACAAGAACTTTTCGAAGCATGGATTTAGATGAGTGGGTAAAATGGGTACCTTTTATGACGTTGGCAGGGCGGAAAGAGGATAAAAACATAGCTGGATAGCTTCCGGAGACGATGCCGGTGAACAGCGTGATGCCCAACAAACCAAGAAGTATGGGGAGATTGCGGCCGAGGTCCAGTTGCATGCTTTTTTGCGCAAGATTGTTGAACGCGGGTAAAAGGAGATAGACCAGCACGATGGCTATCAAGAGGGAGACAAACGACAAGAGCAGGGATTCTCCGTAAAATTGATTGATGACGTGTTGGCGATGGGCTCCCACCACTTTTCGCAATCCTACCTCTTTGGCCCTTGTGCTACCGCGAGCCGTGGATAAATTCATGAAATTGATGCAGGCTATCAAAAGGATAAAAAGGGCAATGGTCGAGAAGATATAAATGTAAATGATGTTGCCTCTACCTTCGAGCGAATACAGGTGAATCCGGGAAAGCGGTTGGATACCAGTTACTACTTTTTTATTCGTTCTCTTATCGTATTCCATGGTGATGCCTGCGATTTTCTCGCCCAGAGCATCGGGTGAGGCGTTTTTCTGCAAAAGGATGAACGTGCCGGATTCAAGAGCCCAGCTGTTGAGGGTTTCCTCTCCGAAAAGTTTGACAGAAGCGAGGATGTCGAAGGTGAGAGTGGAATTGGAGGGGATATTTTTTATGATCCCGGTTACGGTAAGTTTAGTTCTGTTGCTGGCGGTGAGTGTTTTTCCGAGAGGATCGTCACTACCGAAATACTTGGTGGCCGTTCTTTCTGTGATAACGATAGAGTCTAGCGTAGGAAAAGGTGAATCTTGGTCGCCCTTCCCCAAGGGAAAAGTAAAGATATCAAAAAAATCCGGGTCCACAAACGCCGTATCCTCATAAAAGCTTTTGTCTTCATAAGTAAAAAGAAGATCGTTATCACGGTATCTTGTGGCAGCTTGGATTTCGGGATACTCCCGTTTCAGTATAGGGGCCAGGGCCCAAGGACTGGAAGTCGTCCATCGGCCCTCGAGGTTGAGGGTGGTTCTGTAGATTTCTTTATAATTTTTGTGGAACCTGTTAAAACGCAGCTCATCCTGCACCCAGAGGAGGATCAAGACACAGCAGGCAATGCCGACAGCGAGCCCAGTGATGTTGATAAATGAATACCCTTTGTGTTTTTTGATGACCCGGAATGCGATTTTCAAATAGTTTTTTATCATGGTGATACTCCAATAAATATAAGATTTAAAAAAAGGCGGAAGGGAGATCAGGACTTGGTGCCAGGCCCAGGACTTAGCTCTGAGTTTTCCCCTTTGTGAACAGATGTCCTTATAATCTTCCTCGACATCGCCGATCAAGGAAAGAACGTCCTCAGGATCGGCTACATGCTGGAGAAGCCAAATGGCCACTTTGGGCATTCCTGTGTTTTGTTTCTCCATCGGATTTAAGCCTATTTGATGATCTCCTTGGTGGTATTCTTCCATAAGGCTTTTTGATGCAAATATGTTTCCTGAAGAGCCTTTTTTCCCTTGTCAGTGAGGCTGTAGTAATATTTTCTGCGTCCTCCTCTTTTTTGGGTTGGTTCGCCCGGAGTTTTAGCGGCCAAGCCTTTTTTAACCAGTTGGGCCAGCATAAAGTAAAGACCCCCATAGGAAAGCGTCTTGCCCGTTTTTTGCGACACCGATTTTTTGATAGTGACGCCATACGCGTTGTGTTTGAGCTCCCAGATGGAAAGCAAATAAACCTCTTCCCACCGGCTCAACAAATCCAAAGATTTCATTTTTTTAACCTCTTACATATATATACTGTAAACTAGTAGAAATGGTTTCCTTTTTTTTTTGAAAATTTTTTGAAAATTGGGGACAGGATGCGTTTTTACCTATTTTTTGAATTGGTGGGGTGTTCCAATTTCTTTATTTGTTTAATAAAATTAAAGAAAATCGTTGCATTTATGGCGTATTTGTTTTATAATATTAAACAAATACATTAGATTGGAGAGAGAATGAGGCTTTTATCGCGATCGGAAGAATACGTTCTATTGGCAGTCTGGAGACTCCAGGGGAATGCTTATACGTTATCCATCCTCGATCAGATATCCGAAGTTACCGGCTACCAATGGCAGATCGGGGCTATTTATGTTCCTCTGGAGAAACTCAGAAAAAAGGGATACCTGAAAAAAAAGAAGGGAGACCCTACCCCTGAAAGAGGCGGAAGGAGCAAATTCCTGTACGAGCTTACGGATTTGGGACGAAAGGCTCTCAGGGAAATCAAGGAAGTCCAGGAAACAGCTTGGGCAGGAATATCCAAAATCACGTTTGACTGAGTTACCATCCGATGTGTCCTGAAATTCGACAATTCCCGCGATGCCTGAAACGCTTGCTCCGGTTGTTTTACTCCGGAGATGCTTGCCAGGAAAAATTGGGCGACTTCGAAGAATATTATCGGGCAAAAATCAAAATTCGCGGAAAATTCCAAACATCGCTCTGGTGTTTTTTCCAAATGATCCGTCTGTTGATATCCGAGTCGGAACTGTCGTTCTATTGGAGTTGTGCTATGTTTAAAAATTATGTGATCATCGCCTTCAGAAGCCTCAAGAGGCACAAGATATATTCTTTTATCACCATTACTGGTTTGACTCTTGGGATGGCCGTTTTCCTATTGACTACGGTCTGGGTCCTGCATGAGCTCAGTTTTGACCGGTTCCACGAAAACGCCTCTTCCATATACCGTGTTTCCGAAAAAAGATATTTTCCCGATCAGGTCCAGTTGAACTTCCGCACACCCGGCCCGCTCTCTCATAGGCTCAAGGAGGACTTTCCTGAAATCCATAAATCCGTCAGAGTCGCTATGACAGGGGAGAGAGTTTTACAATCCGGCCAAAAGAAATTTTACGAAGATTGGATCCTGACCGTAGATCCGGAGTTTTTTGCGCTTTTTTCTTTCGCTTTTATCGAGGGAGACAGGTACTCGGCTCTAGACAACCCGAACGCGATAGTCATCACAAAACAAATTGCTGAAAAATATTTCGGTAAAGAAAACCCGATCGGCAAAATCCTCACGATGGACGGCAGACTCGATTTTACGGTGACCGGGCTGATAAAAGACGTCCCCTCTAATTCTCATCTCCAATTCGACATGGTCGTTCCTTTCGATATCGTGGAAAAACTGGGCTGGGAGACCGATGCCTGGGATTTCAGTATGGCCCTGACCTATATCCAATTGGATGATTCTGTCGATCACAGAGTATTCGAAAAGAAAATTGCAGGCCTTGTTAAAAACTATGACCAAAAGTCAAACATCGAATTGTACCTCAAACCTTTGACCAAAATCTATCTTTTCTCCAGTTATGACAAGCCTGATGCCCAGGGGCGTATCCAGTATGTCACCGTGTTTTCTCTGTTGGGAGTCCTCATCCTGATTGTCGCATGCATCAACTTCATGAACCTGGCTACAGCACGGTCGGAGTATCGTTCCAGAGAGATCGGCATGCGCAAGGTGATCGGAGCCAGCAAAGCCCATATCATCCGGCAATTTTTGGTGGAGGCGATGTGTATCGCCTTTTTATCGCTCCTGTTGACCCCCCTTTTGATCCAGATCGTTCTCCCGGGATTCAACCGGATAACAGGAGGGACCTTTGCGTTCCCCGACTTTTTAAGCGTCACCATGATTTTTGTCGTTTTGGGAGGAACCCTTTTCACAGGGATTCTGTCCGGGAGTTATCCAGCTTTTTTTCTCTCCTCCTACCAACCTGTGATCGTTTTTAAAAAGAGTTCGAGTTCCGGTCATAGAGGGGCATTTCTGAGAAAGAGCCTTGTCCTTGTTCAACTGAGCATCTCTTTGATTTTGCTTATTCTATCAGCTGTCATCTACGGGCAGATCGATTTTCTCAAAAACAAGGATTTGGGATTGAATAAGGAGCATGTTGTTTCCATTCCCCTGGGCATCGCAAACGAAGAAAACAGTCAAATCTATAAGAGATTCAAGAATGAAATCACGAATGCCTATGCCGTCGAAAACGTGACCGCAGCCTTCACCCACCCTACCAGTTTCGGAACTCGAGCGAAAGACGTTGTTTTTGAGGGCAAGAAACTGGACGAGAAAATGCCGATAAACATCACTTCTGTGGATTTTGATTTTATCGAGACACTAAAAATACAGGTCCTGGAGGGGCGGAGTTTCGCAGAGCGGTATGGGGCCGAAAGAAACAATCTGATCATCAACGAAAGATTGAAAACCATATTGGGGGAGGGATCTGCCCTAAACAAAACACTTGAAATAGGCAGCGATTATAAGGGTAACATCATAGGCGTTGTGAAGGATTTCCATCTGGAATCGGTGTCGAATTCCCAGATCGGTCCGTTAATCTTGTTCCTGAATCCCGGAATAAATTACATATTCGTCCGCATCCATCCAGATGACGTCTCTGCCACACTTGAACGATTGGAACAGGCATGGATGAAGATTGCCCCTAATCTCCCCTTTTCTTATAGTTTTTTGGATGAGGAGTTTAATCAGCTTTACACAGATGTTGAAAATTTAGGTACGATACTTAGATATTTCACGATCATCGCTGGTTTTATCGCCTGCCTTGGGCTTTTTGCCCTGTCTTCTTTTGCAGCTGAAAGACGGACCAAGGAAATCGGTATTCGCAAGGTGTTGGGATCTTCTGTGGGTGATATCCTCATTTTGTTGAACAAAGATTTTCTCGAACTTATCCTGATCGCCAATCTTATCGCCTGGCCGATATCATGGGTCTTGCTGGAAAGTTGGTTGGAGAATTTTCCTTACCGCGTGAGTATCTCATTGAGCACGTTTGCTCTTGCAGGCCTGTTGATCTTGTTCGTGACCCTGGCTACCGTGAGTTTCCAGACACTCAAGGCCTCTCTTGCCAATCCCTCCCGCTCCCTCCGGTACGAGTAGTCTTGATTTGGTGACGGGATACCTAGTTCCCTAGTTATTCACAATACGACTTCTTCGGCGGCGAATGAAATAAGATAAATGACCAACGAAAATCACGATCAGACTGCCGATCAGTGTGTAGAGCGGCCAGGCTAAAGTCAATTCCTTCACAAGAAAGATCAAGGCGATCAATCCGGCAAAAAATCCGAAGATAGCATCCTTCCGTCGGAGTTTTTTCGAGAGAATTCCCATAAGAAAGGCACCGAGTAAACCGCCGTAGGTGTAGGAGGCAATCCCGAGACCGAGCTCCACCACAGCCGGACGTTCTCCTGATGATTGAAGCTGCAGGAAGGCAAACACGAATGCTGAGCCTGTGATGATGGCTCCCCAGCCAATGGTGATCATTCGGGATACCCGCAGGTCTTGTTCGGGAGAACTGGTCTTTCCCCAATGGGGTTTATAGATATCCAAAGTGGTAGCGGATGCCAGGGAATTGATCGAAGAGGATAAGGTGCTCATGGCTGCAGCCAGGATGGCGGCTATGATCAGGCCCGATAATCCGGTCGGGAGTTCTTCCACGATAAATTTTGCGAAGATTTCATCCGTGGTGGCCAACCCCAACTGCCCGGGTGTTTGGCCGCTGTAAAATCCGAAAAGGAGAAGCCCGATGAACAGGAACAGAGAAAATTGAAAAAAGACCACGATCCCGCTTCCGATCAAGGCCTTTTGGCTGGACCGGAGGTTTCGGGTTGTCAACAGCCTCTGGACGATAAGTTGGTCTGTCCCATGAGAAGCGATGGAAAACACAGCGCCGCCAAAAAGTGCCACAAAAAGAGTATAAGGCTGAGCGATAAAGTCTCTGAAATTCAAGCTAGTTCCCAGGTCAAAAAGTTTTAGTTTTTCAGCTCCTTGGGCGATTTGTGCAACACCACCCCAGCCATCGGGCAGTCGCGTCAATATGATCCCTGCAGCTAAAAAGGCGCCGCCGATGTAAACGCCCATCTGCACGACGTCCATCCATACTACGGCTTTGATTCCCCCGAGGAAAGTATACACAAGAGTCACAACGGAAATGATGAATATGGAAATAAGATAGATGTTGAGGTCAGAGGTTTTCATCCCCGCTAATCTAAGGATAATGGCAATAGGAATGGCCGAGGCAAAAAGCCGGACTCCATCGGCCAGCAATCGTGTCACCATGAAAGTCATGCTGGTGATATTGCGCATGCTGTTACCGAATCTGTTCCCGAGAAATTGGTAAGCAGTGGATAATTTTCCTTGAAAATATCTGGGAAGAAGAACGAGGCTTACCACAGTTCTCCCGATGATGTAACCTAAAGTGATCTGGAGAAAGGTCAGATTCCCTCCATATGCCACAGCGGGGATAGAAATAAAAGTCAGGGTGCTGGTTTCTGTGGCCACAACTGAAAAAAGGACCGCCCACCATGGGATTTTATGACCGCCGAGGAAATAATCTGCGGTGGAACGTTGTCGGCCGGAAATCATTATCCCAGCCACGGTGACGCCAGCCAGATAAAGAAAAACGACCAAATAATCGAGCGTGGCAAATCCCATTTTTTGTTTTATCCTTTTTTATTGTATCGCAGAGCGGGATTGTGCTTTTTTAGGTAATCTTCAAGTCCAATGGTTTCGGAGATGGAGAGGGCCTCGTCCCAACCGAAGAACGTATCGGTTTTCAAAGCCTCTAGGATCCGTAGGATTGCTAAATCCACTTCGCTTGTTTGCCAAGCTGTCTCTGCCACATAGCCCATGGCCTCAAAAAGCACGGCATTAGCCTGTTTGTAAGTGAGAGGATTTGCCTTGCCCCATTTCCGGATCCATTCTTCCTGGGAGAGAACATCATTCACGTGACTCATGATCAGATTGGTCGCCCGGCCGACAAGTTTGAGATTACTGGGATTGACGTTGGTCATGGTGTTCCCCACAACCCTGCCCATCCTGGCCATCACCGCAGTCGAATGGGCGTTGAGGAGGATTTTGAGAAGAATTTGTCTGTTCAGTTTCAGCGGATCTTCGGATTTATTGACGGCAATGGGAATGATTGCATCTCCCTTTTTATCCAACGGTAGACGATCGAGAATCTCTCGGAATTCTTGGGGATTCTTTTCTCCGATGAGAATCAAAGCGATGTTGGCTCTTTTGTCTTTAAATAAAGAAACGAATCGCCGAAAGCTGGAATCCTTATTGATCAGTTCATCCATCTCCTCATCCAGGCATACCAGGACGCCCAAATCTCCTTCTTGGGGACCCCTATGACGGATGTTGTTCGAAGAGAAGGATAGATCGTAGCGTTTATCCTGATCGTTGCCGGCCTGGGACAGGCTTCTCATGGCTGCTTCTCTTAGATAATCGTCATCGATCTTGTCCATGAAGTGTGGTGAGTAAAGAGCCTCCTCCAAGCCGCGAAAATCTCGTCCTAAAAAATTTTTCCAGGCTTGTTCTCGATCCTTACCTTCTGTCCATACTTGGAACCAGCATTTTCTCTGTGTTTCCTGGATCGTATCTAACGGATGCAGATGGAAAGTCGGGCTTCTTTCGGTACAATCGGTGAAAACGGTGATCAAAGCTCTTTTTGCAAAGTAGGTGGTGTATTTTTTGTGGCGATAGGTTTCTGACTCCAATCGTGTGATACCGCTTAGGTTCCCGGTAGAAGGTTTCAATACCTCTAAAATATTTCCGAAAGAGCGTAATCGGTTGTTCAGTCGAAAATTTTTAGGGAAGCCGACTTCATTCAATTCTTCCTCGGACAATAATTCTTTCAATACCCTATGTAATCCCGCTTCCAGGATTATGCCCATCAAGAAAGTCTCCGAGGTGGTGGCTTGCATCCGGGTAGATCCTGTGATGGCCTGAGGTCCTGTCGTCAAGTTGATTTTTGTGATGGCCGGATTTTCGATCACTGACCGGCTTCTCTCGAAAGGTTTTATCACATCGTCCGGATTGTTGTAGATGAAATACAGATGCTTTTTGGCTGCTGTGATTTTTTCCTCTGTCAATGTTCCGTACTGGTCGAGCGCTGCCAAAATCGCCCCGATTACAGAGGATGTTTCCCCTCCTTCTGTGATGCCAAACACCACATCGCCTTTTTTGATTCCTCTATCCTGCAACTGAAGCTTTCCGACGAGCTGTAGATCTTCGAAACCTTCCAGGGAGCTGATCAGTGCCCGGTCGCCACCGGTCATCTCCCCGATGAGGCGATCCTCAATGTCTTCTGGGATCGACTTTTTTAGTCTTTGCCAAGGTCTACTCCTCTTGATCCTTTGCCAAAAAGGACGCCAGATCGCGCTCTCCATTTGTTTGGCCAGCCGGCCCGTGGCTCCGCAACCATAAAGGAAAATTTTCTTTTTTTCATGGATAGCTTGGCTAACTGCATGAACGGCTTGATCGAGTTGGGCTGTGTCCTCGGCTAATCGAAGGAATTTTTGCGCAATATCCTCATCGACAGACAAAATCTGTCTTAATCCCTCTGCCACGTCATCTTTGAGGACAAAACTCACATTCCAAGTTTTGGGGTGCCTTTGTTCTGTCAAAAGGATATGAAGCTGGAAAGGTTTTTTGTTGTTGACATAGTCCACAGACTGAGGGGAGGGCGTTATTTTTAAAAGCGATAAGATTTCTTTGTTTCCCATTTTCCTTAGAGAGTCGCTCCTTTAGCTGCCGCCCTATTGTTTTTCACCCAACGAGAGCTTATTAGGTAGTACTTTATGGGCCGTCCCCAAACTTTCTTCTGAGTCTTTGTTGGATGGTATCGCCTTCCAGTTCCCGAAGGGCGTCATTGGCGATCCAACGGGCTGATTTGGAATCCATCTCTTTGATCTCTTGGGCAAGTTTTATTGCCGCTTTGTTCAGAGCCGGATTCCGTTTGCCTATGCTCCTCAGGGCCCAGTTAACGGCTTTTTTCACGAAGTTCCGCTCGTCTGCGGCCCCGTCTTTGATCACCGGGAACAGCCGAGTAAATTTTTCGTCCTCTGCCTTTTTATCATGGATTGACAAGGAAGCGATCAGCGCAAAAGCGGCTCTCTTGACAAATTCCTCCTCCCGGTCAGCCCAATCATGGATCTTTTTCATGGCCAACGGAGACCTGTCGAATAAATTCATGCACACCTGATCGCACACATCCCAGGAGTCGAAATCCTTGGCCCAGTCTTCCATCTGCTTTTCTGTCAGTTTGTCGGGCTCTCCCACCAGCCCCGCCACGATTCTTGCATCGGGAATTTCCGAATTCCACAACTCAAGCGCAAGGCCATGGTTTTTTCCCGCATATTTGGCTATCTTGCGGATCTCCGGAACAGACACCCCCAGTCTTCCTTCCCCGGCGATGGCGAAGCGTGCCATCCCTTCCAGTTGATCCGGTCTGGCCTTGGCTTTCAATTTTTGTAATATCTCATCGGCAAGAGGCATACTTCATCCCCGATTAAGTCAGCTTTCGGGCTTCCATGTAGAACCGCTTTTCCCAGGCTTCTCCCATCGAGAATGTTTTGCGGGGGGTGGCCCCATCCAGGATAACGGTCTTGAAGAGATCATGTTTATTCATGGACGAAAGATAAAATCCCAGACTCCCCGATTTTTCCCCCAGTTGGATGATGGTGTCGGTGCCATGGATATAGTCGATCTCTTTTGCCCCTTTCTCCCCCATGAAAACGTCGAGAAAGGTTTGGAGAGTGCCCACAGGGAGGTTGGAATCGGGATTTGAAACTTCAATCACACCGAATCCGGCAGGCGAGATCACGCCGATTTTGTGGGGACTGCCGTGTTGAACATCGACAGCTGACATCATCTCATCGGCGGTCGACACGGGAAAGAATTGGCTTCGTCCCTGATAGAAAACCTTCATCTCGTCTATCGCATCTCTTCCGCTTGCCAGTTCGAACAGGGCCCTGTGGATAGGCTCGAATTTAAGTGCTTTATCATGCAGGTTGACCAGTTCCACGAGAGCATGCCGCAACGGCGAGCCCATAATCGCCTCTTTATTTGGAGCGTGTTCCTTCGTTTTTTCCCAGATGCTTTTGGCCGTGGCCAGGGAATGATTCCCGTCGCCCATGGCGAATAACAGGACGGGAGTTTGTGGGCTTAGCCCATACTTTTTTTCAAAAGTTTCCGGTGTCGCCAAGGCCTGAAGATTTTGGATGACCTCGCTTTCAATAGTGGAATCATTCACTCTGTAGCCGGAAAGATGCCCCGAATCCATCATCAGTTCGATGTCATATATCCTTTCCAGTCCGTCCTTGTTTTGAGTCAAAGGTCCGATGACCGTGTTTTCCGGATCGTCGATCAAGACCATGATATGCGGGACCTCCAAAGGAGCTCCCTCTCTGACTTTTACCCGCGGTGGAATCCGGTCGAGGATCGTTCCCTCTGTGGCCCGGACTAGACTGGAAGATCCTTTGTGGAAATCATACTGTTCCAGATCGATGCATACCATCAAACCTTTGCGGATTTGCTGGCCGGTTTGCCGCTCGACATAGATGAATCCTTTTTTTTGATCCAACAGATCCTCTTGCAAGTAGAGATTCATATGATACCGAATGCTTGCGATCCTGGTATCCGGATCTTTCTCCCCGAGATAAACTTCCGGATAGATGAGGTTCAAAGTGGATGGGGCTTCACCGACGATGCCTCTAACTTCCTGCCAATATTCCGGCTCGGAGGTGAACTGGTCGCAGGCGATGACTGCCCACTTGGTGAGATCCATACCGGGTTTGGGGAGCAAGATATCCGGTATTCCGATGGCGATGGATTCATATGTTTTCATGGCTAATCCTTTTTAAGAAAATCGTTGTCTGACAAACTTGTCAGAACCAAAGTTTTGGAAAGTTTGAATGTACCAAACGCCGCCCCAGCAGTCAATAACGGAAAAAAATCGAATCACACCCCAATTTACTCTTCCAGAAAAACCTGAAAGAATTCCATTGGATCCATACAAAATTTGTTCAGTTCATCCGTGGTCATGCTGGCATAACTTGCCCGCCCCTCGTCGGCTATGCTTTTCCTTATCTCGAAATGGAGATGATTCGGTGTGCCGAAATTGGCTCGCGAGAGTTCATCTTCGTTGAACAGGCGAGCCAGGGATGATCGTTCGTCCACCCAATCCCCGACATTCACCTTCACCTGTTCAACATGGGTGTAAACCGAGAACAGAGGCTCGCCGTCCGGCAGTTGATGTTTGACGATCACTGTTAGGTGCGGAAAATCACGAAAGATCAAATGGACATGACCACGACCTATGGCGAAGACCGTTTCGCCGAAAGAACCCTCCAGATCAATACCTGCGTGCAGGTGTCCGGGCTTGTAGCTCTTTCTGTATTCTCCATAGGTGCCGACGAGACGGTGCGTTATCGATGTGAAGCTTTTCCTGTCGGAATCGTTGAAAGGAGAGTAGAATGCTTTGCAGATGAGTTTTGATGGCGTCGATTGTGGTGACAATCGGGGCTTAGCGCTACCCTCCCCATCGATAAAACAGAAAGCGAAGTAACAAAAAAGTAAAAAAAGAGAGGCTAAATAGCGTTTTCTGTAGAAATGAGAACGGATGTTATTCATTCTGGAAAAGGATGGAAGAGGACCATTTGCTTTTTATTTGTTCTATCCATTTTTCAAGCAATTCGTTTCGGTCAGTTTTATCGGTTTTGACCATAAGGCCGGCCTTTTCCGCTCCTTTTTGCATGGTCTCCAGCAGTTCCTTGTTTTCACAATTTTCCGGTCGAGCGCATTCGCTGCAATCCGCAAGATCTTTGTCGAGTGCACAGGCCCGTATTTCACAGTCGTCCCTGCCCCCGCCCTTTACACAGCCTGGGCAGCGTGGCATGTTTTGAATGGATTGGAGTCCTTTGACGAATTCCTTGAAATCGAAGTCCTTGGGTGCCCACTGTTCTAGACCGTAATCATTGATGATTTTGTCGTATCTTCTTGTCAGTTCCTGGAGGACACCGCTACCCGCCACGCAACTGCCGCACCAAATGCCGCAGTAGCCGATTTGATCCTTGACGTTATCATAATGTTTTGTTTTCGACATTTCTTACTCCTTTCGCTTATTTCGTTTATTTCTTTGATAGCATCGTGAATTACGATAAACTTATCATATAAAAAAAGAGTTGATCAACCGATGATCATTTAAAATAAGATAGGAGATTTCATGATTGGGAAAAAAAGAATCATTAAGAAAGGGACTTTCCTATTCACAACAGTTTTTTTCGTTATCGCTTTCTCAAATTTATCCTGTAAGGAAGTCATCAGTAGGAGCGATTTCGGAGAAGAAAAACAGCAAGAAAAACATCCCGCCAACGAGGTGATTCCAGACTTTCACTTGTATTCCTACTATGCCGGGAGAATTTCCACCTCGACGGAATTTGTCAGTTACGGGTGCAAAAAACTCGCCCTGAGCACGACTCTGTCCGATGAGGAACTGGCCGTTCTTTTGCCCCACGCCGAACAGAAGGCCAAAGAGTATAGGATTCCCATCTATGTCGAAAAGGATCTGCTCGTGACCCCACTTTTCAGCCCTACCGTCGCCAGAGGAAAAACGGTCATTCTGTTCGCCTACAATCAAGATGTGCTGGATGAATACTTTGCCATCAAGGCGTTCCGGGAAAAAGCCATCGAAGAGGGACGATTGGGGGATGTGGAGGAGGAACTGGGCTGGCGGTTCGGACGTCTTTTAAGCTACACCGATGAGACGATCGAAAGGCTTTTAAGCGAGGAGAAATAAAGGACTTTCCATCCATAGTTCGAGATTATCTACGATCTGTCGGCAGTTCCAGAGGATATGATCACTTGTTTGCCAGCACTTTTCCAGGTTTTTCCCACGTCAACTTTCCATCATCCACGACATAGACACCGTTTACCAGAACATAGGAAATGCCTTCGGCATGCTGGTGAGGCTCGAAAAAAGTCGCCTTATCCTTGATGTTTTCCGGATCGAATACAACAACATCCGCATGAAATCCTTCCCGAATCATACCCCGGTCACGAAGACCGAGTATTTGCGCCGGCAGCGAAGTGGAGGCCCGGACAGCATCCTCCAGAGTTATGACATTTCTCTCAAGAGCATAATGCCTGATTTTTCTGGGGAATGTCCCGTAGAATCGCGCGTGCACCGGCCCATCACCCGGAAGGGCGATACTGGCATCCGATGAGGTGGCGGTCCAGCGTTTTGCCGAGAAGGCTTCGATATCGATCTCGGACATCGAAAATCCGCGCAATCTGGCGCCTCCGGGCATCTTGGTATATCCTTCCATTTGCAGTTTGATGACCATCTCTACATCCGATACCCGCTGCTCTATAGCAATCTGGTCGAGGCTTTTTCCGATTAAAGACTTATCCGGATGATCCATCACGATGATATTTTTAGCCTCGCCGCGCCAATTGAGGTTGTGTTCGATGTCCCCATAAAGATCTTTGGCTTTTTCCGGATCCTCCAGAACTTTTTTCAAATCCTGTTGAAAATTTTCTCCCAAGGCCCATCGGGGGATCAGAACCGTTCTGCCATCACTTCCCGAACTGTTGTACGGATAGCAATCCGCCCAGATGTCAACACCCTGTGCTCGCGCTTCATCTATCAGTCGGATGATGGCCCGGCTCCCTCCCCAGAAGTCCACTCCTCTCGCCTTGATGTGGGAGGCCATTACGGTGGCCCCGGTCCTTTTTCCCACATTTATCAATTCGACGATGTTTCCCAGCATGTTTGGGGGGCCGGGTTCGTCCTGGCTGGGGACATACCACATAGGCGTTAGGCCTGAGGCCCTCTCGTGGGCCATATAGACACCTCCATAGGGAGTGATCTCTTCCACCAATGCCACCACCTCGTCCTCGGTGCTCCAGATGCTTGGCACGTATTCCAGACCCGTAGACATGCCGAAAGCACCTTCCTCCATAGCCTTATGCACAAATTTCTTCATCTGAATAATTTCTTCCGTGGTGGCCGGCCTTCGAAAATCCCCTGTCATCACATGACGTCGAACAGCATTGTGCCCGATAAAAAGCGCAACGTTCAGCCCTATCCCGTTTTCAGTCAGGGTTTCCCGCTGCTTTTGAATATCGATGGGTCCCCCTCCGCACATGTTGGAAACCAAGGTGGTTACACCCTGGCTGACAAAATTGGGCGCACAAAATCTCTTTGTGTCTTCGCCCACCCATGTTGAACCATCCTCTACTCTGTCGTAGGCATGAGTGTGCATATCGATGAAACCCGGAGAGATAATCTTTCCGGATATGTCGATAACTTTTTCTGCCGCCAATTTTCCCTGTAGCCGGCCGACCGCAACGATTTTATCATCCTTTATGCCCACATCTGCGTAAAAGCAGGGATTACCGGTTCCATCCAAAACCCGGCCGTTGGTGAATAGGATGTCCCATGTCTCTTCGGTATCGTGTGAAAGAAAAGCAGTGGCTGCGAAGGAAAAAATAAAAATCAGAAACACAACAAACAATATTTTTGCGTTTTTCATCTTTCACTCCGCCTGAAAAAGCTAAGATAATACATTACATGAAATGTCCTCCCTTTTTCAATAGAAGCGAATTGAGCAAAATTCCGATTGAGCAGCGATGGCCAAAACCGGATTGATTGTCCCTGAATAATTCATGCGTGTTGCTTTTTGAGCCTTTTTTTATTATTTTATTGCTAATTATTATAATATTTTCGTAAGCAAACCCATGTGTCCTAAAATTTATCGTCAACGGAGTAAAAAAATGGCGGTGAAAGCAAAAATTAGAGAGTATCGGCCTGAAGACTTGGATCAGGTTCTAGAGCTGGTCAAAGAGCTGGAAGCGGAAATGGCAGAAAAATTTGCCAACATCAAGATCAAAGCGGGAAAGTGGGATTATAAACAAAGATACCTGCAGCCAGGTAACAAATACAAAACATTCGTCGCTGAGGTGGAGGGCAAAATTGTGGGATACCTGATGGGCTATCCCTCTGTCGGCGCGCCCGAGGTGGATCGCATGTATGATGATCTCCCGGTCATGCCTGGCCAGATTCCTCCGGAATTTTATCTCCAGATCACGTTTGTGTCCAAACCTTACCGGAACCAGGGGATATCTAAAATGCTTCACAAGAGAATCGTTGAGTACGCTCGTGAACAGGGGCACAAAGAGCTCTATGCCTGTATTGCCAAATGGAACGAAGCGGAAATCAGTGTCATCAAATCCCTTAAATTCGAGATTAAAGACTTGGGATATCGATACCGGCTGAGCTTGAAACTATAAGATTTTCTTTATTCCTCTACCTTTATCGTAACAGACGAACTCTTCAATCTGTTTTTCCCTTTGAAAGCGACAGCTCTGATCCGGTGAAGACCAGGCTTCATATTCCAGTACAGACTGAAAGGGGAAGGCACATCCCCGATCTTTTGGTTGCCAACCCACCATTCCACACTGTCGATCGATGTTTCATCGGGGATGTTTGTTTTGAGCTTGATCCTTTGGAATGACCGGCGGAGAATCGGGTCCATCTTAAAGACATCATTATCTAAAGGGAATGCGATTTCAAATTCTTCTTCTCTGTTGAATGGAATACTTACTGGACTCTCTGTTTCTGTATGGAGGGAGCAAAATTCCTGCGGTTCTGATCCTTCGATAAAAATGTCCTCCATGATCCCGGGACAATGTTCTGTGGCAAGATTTCCAGAAAGCGGACAGATTTTAACTTTTATCACATCCTCGGCTCTCGAGAAATTCACTTCCACATTTTTGCTTTCCAGGAGGAGCATGATGTCCTTGAAAAGCGGTCCACATCCGGTTACACCGGAAATGTTGAACATAGGAGTGGCGTCGAAATTTCCCACCCAAACTCCGACAGTATACTTGGGTGTATATCCAACTGTCCAATTATCACGAAAATCTGCACTTGTCCCAGTTTTAACAGCACACTCGAATGGAAGATTTAAAGGTGAAAGGTAACCAAAAGCAGGGACTCGCGCATCCTTGTCGGCAAGAATGTCGGTGAGAAGATATGCAATCTGTGGAGAAAATATCCTGCGCGATATTTCTTGTCTGTCCCAAATGATTTCCCTCTCTTGTGTGTCAAAACATTTGAGAATGGATCGGTCTTCCACATAAATCCCTTCCCTTGCCAGGGCAGAGTAAGCTCTAGTCAGCTCCAAAAGTGTGACCTCTCCGTTTCCCAAGGTCAGACCCACCCCGTAGTGACTGGGGCTTTTGTCCAAGCTCTCGAAATCCATCATCTTAAGCCTTTGGAAGAGAAGGTCTGTTCCGAGCTTATCGAGAAGCGTAACGGCCGGGACATTGTAGGAACAGGCTAAAGCCTGGCGCAAACGCACCTTCCCGTGAAATTTATTATCATAGTTGCGAGGTGAATAACTTCCATCCGGAGTCAGAAAATAATAATCCTTGTCCTCCAATAATTCCGCTGCTGTCATTCCCCTTTCTAGAGCTAGGCCGTATGTGAACGGTTTGAGGGTGGAGCCCGGTTGGCGGAGAGAAACAGCACCGTTGACCTGTCCATCATGGCGGTTGTTGAAAAAATCTTTGGAGCCGACCATGCTCAGTATCTCTCCAGTCGCATTGTCCATGATGATAACAGCGGCGTTGGTGATGCTTTTATTCTCCAAACTCTGTATGTGGTCGCCGACCAGCTTCTCCACCTTCTCCTGAAGCGCATAGTCGCACGATGTTTGAATCCTGCTCAACATTCTTTTTTGAGACATAGGGATCTTTTGGAGGATGAAATCACAGAAATGGGGGGCTCGGAAATTTTGTTTAGCTGGAATAAGTCTTAAAGATTCAGCTTTAGCCCTCTCCCACTTTGCTGAGGGGATATATCCTCGTATGAACATTTGATAAAGGATTTGTTCCTGTCTTTTTTTGGCCTGGGCGAAGTGGCTGTAAGGATTATGGGTGGAAGGTGATCGAGGGAGACCTGCCAGGAAAGCTCCCTCTGCCAAGCTAAGGTCTGCAGGAGACTTATCGAAGTAAAGTCGCGAGGCTGCGCCAATACCATAGGCTTGGTTTCCGTAATATATGCGATTTAGATATTGGGTGAAAATGTTATCCTTGGATATGGTGCGTTCCATACGGATAGCAAGCCATATTTCATGCATCTTGGCAAACAGATTTCGACGTTTGCGGTAGATATTCCGCACAACTTGCTGGGATATCGTGGACGCTCCCGAAACAACCTGTCCGCGCCGGATGTTTTGGAACAAAGCCCGGATAATGGCAAATGGATTGATGCCTGGATGGAGATAGAAATACCGGTCTTCTGCTACCAATGTGGCTTTCAACAGATCGGTTGAGACCTCCTCCAGTGTGACCCAATGGCAATGTCCTCCCTCCTCTGACAGGATTTCTCTGAGAACAGTGTTTTTGCGGTCCACCAAAGAAAGGGAGACGACTGGGGCAGGTTTAAGTTTTCCCTTGGGAAAGGGAAGATACAATGATGCAGAAAAAAGGATCGGAACGAACAATATTGTCATCAATACGATCTTTTTTACTTTTTCATTCATTACATTTCCTGCCCCGAATCATGCAGTCTATTTGATTATCTTCACGGTAAGTTCGCTGCTCCTCCCAAATACCTCCGGCGCATACATCTCTTCGATTTTAGTCCCGGGTGCCAAGAAGGTCCCATAGGTTAAGGCCCGGACAAGATAACGATGGGTGTGGATGCCGGGGGTTAAAGAATCGGCGAATAGGAGAACCCGGTCATCGTGCATCTCGATGTGGTTGAAACCTTGCCACCACTTCCGCCATCCACTCGATCCCGAAATCATTTCCAGTTGTTTCTGTTGTTCCTCGCTTTCTGTCAGGAATGCGGGATTCACAGCCTCGAACCCGGCGGGAAGGGGATCCTCCAGGGCCACGAACATGCTTTCCTGGGGCAAGATCACATTTAATGTCACTACGGCTAGTGTTCCTGCTGGGATGGATTCCAACGGCTTCCCATCCAGAGTCGTGATGTCTTTAACCACAGAGAATCCTTGGTCCATGGCCGCTAACTTCCTTTTTGGCGCATAACTCAATCTGGTCTGATAATAGAGTCTTCCTTCGCCCTTTTTATCGATCTTCAGGGATACGGTTTTTCCTGGCGCCAGATCTGATAGATCGTGTACCTTCCTTCCCACCTTGTTTCTCATGTTGAACGATTCGTCCAGAAGATCTTTTCCTGCCAAAGAGACGGCAATTTTGAAGTCGGGCTCGATCCTTTCATACTTCCCATAGAATTCGCTCAACGCATAAAAAGCATAAAAGTTGTCTTGGGTGGTCGCCCAAGTCCCTACTTTTCTCCTATCCACGAGCCAGCGAGCCACAGAAGAAATAAGGGGATTTTCTGCTCCCACATCCAGCAGACTTTGAAGGATGAGAGCGGATGTCCGGTTGTTCGAGGAGTATATCCAGCGGCCCTCCCTGCCTTCGTCGTCTTCAAAATGAGCAGCAGTTGGAGAGACTTTAGCCTTGTTCATCAATTCCTGGATGAGTGTGTTCTGGGCATTGATCGAACCTTTGCCTTTATTCAGGGCTTTAAGCAGGAGGGTTTTTCCGAAAAGCGACAGGGTTTCTCTTTCGACAAAGAGTTTCTCCGCATAGGAAGATTCGGGCTGGTTGAAAAGAGCAAGCGTGTAAAGGGCAAAAGCCTGGATGGTTTTCCAGGCTTTTTTGCCGTAGGGATAATTTTGTTTGTTAAGACGTCCCCGCATTATGTTTTTCAGGTAGGGTATGAGTCGATTTACACTCTGCTCATCGACAGCAAAACCTGCTTCTTTGGCTTTTGCCAGTGCAAAAGCAGCATAACAGGAATTGAAGGGTGAATCGTGCGATGAGTCCTGCCATAGGCCAAAACCCCCGTTTCCTCTCTGGTATTCGGTGATCTCTTCAAGGTTTTTTTGCACATGATCCTTCATTTCAGCTCTAGAGAGTCTGCTCAGTTTAAAGTCAGATAATATGTCTTTTGCCACAATATATGGCAGGATGGAAGAAAGGCGCTGTTCGAGACAGAGGTAGGGATAATCTGTGAGGAAATCCACGCTTCCTCCGAGTCCGGATAACGCACTGGCCGAGGACAAAAAAGCGATCCTGCTCTCGTCGAGATAAACCTCATCGGGTATTCGGATCTTTTCCTCAGCGGATTCTGTGGTCTCTCCGTAAAGGGCCACGGTTTCTGTTGGTCTGGGCAGCTTCAACGGAAAGGATATTTGCAGACCATCGGTGTCCTCTCCCATCTGGGCCCGAAATTCGACCTCCGCCTTTCCTGGCCGTTCCACCTTGAAGGAGAATAGGACTTCTTGGCTTTCTCCCGGAGCGAGAGAGATGTTTTGTGTATTGTTTTCCTTCGTTAATTGGAGTCCTTTGGCTTTACAGTCGAGGACGACGGTAGATTCTTGTGTGGTTTGGTTGTGGATGATCACGCCTCCCGAAAATGTGTCTCCGACCCTGGCAAACCGGGGAAGAGAGGCCTGGAGAAGGAGAGATTTTGTGACTTTGAAATGGTTTTCCGAACGCCCGAACTGGGAATCTTGGGTTTGAGCAACGGCCATCACGCGGAAGGTAGTCAAGTTGTCCGGAAGCCGGAAGGTCACGTGCGCATTACCCTCCTCGTCTGTGTCGAGCGAGGGGTTCCAGTAAGCGGTGAACCGGAAATCTCCTCTCAACTCGATCTCGGAAAGGGATGGGGCAAAGCCTGCTTTCAACATTTCTCCCAAACCACCTGCCACATCTTCCCCTTTTTCGCTGAAGGTCAGTTGCTCCAGAACAAAGGGCCGTGAATCCGATGTGTTTACGGCCAAGGGTTTACGGCTGTAAAAATCGGAAAAGGGATCGGGAGTCTGATAACCGATAAGATTCAGCACTCCTACATCCACAACAGCAAGCGCCAGATTAGCCCTGGTGCCGTTTCCGTTCCAATCTTCCACTTTTATTCCAAGGGTGACTTCCTCATTGGGTTTGTATGTTTGTGCCAGATCGAGGATTTCGACAGAAAGGCGCTTTTCTGACGGATCCACATTCAATCTGGCATATCCGAGCTTGAAAGAAGGTTTGCCCAGATCTTGGGTGTTGTCTGTGACTTTCGGGGTAGTCCGTCCTTGAACCAGAAGAACAGAAACATACACATTCGGGAGATATTCTGAATGTATCGGGATTGCGATTTGGCTGGAACTTCCGATGATCTCCCGTACTTCGGTGTGCAGTAGGAATTCCCTCTCCACGGTGATCAGAGCGTTAGCCCGCTCATAAGGGGATTTGACCAAAATCTTGGCCACGTCCCCGGGACGATAATTGGAACTGTCCGGGATCAATTCGAGGATGTCCTCGTCCTGTCTTTCCCACGGGATGTAGTCTGCTCCGGTGACGTAAAAATATGTCTTGGTGATAATCACGTTTCCCCTCCGGTCTTTCCCTTCTGCCTCGATAAGATAGAAGCCTGCCTTTTTGGGGAAGAAATCGACTTGTTGGGCTTCCATGGCAGTTTTAACTTTTTTTGTTTCGAGGACCGTGTCTTCAGTTTCGCTGATCCAGTGAAATCTTCCTCCGATTCCCGATTTTCTCACCGAGTTCCACTCCCTCTTGATGAGCTTCAGCTCGATTTTTTGTTCAGGTTTGACCTGTCCATTGGGATAAACAGTGATTGTCCGGATGGTCAAACCTTCTCCCTTCGGCAGGAAGGACGTACTTGGCTGTAATCCGATGTAATATTCTCCCTTATGAACCATGGTTTGAATGCGGTTGGAAATGCTGCGCCTGCTCGGTCCTTGAACTGTGGCTTCGAGTGAGGCAAACACAGAATTCTTCTCCTCACCAGGTACCAGCTTAGCTGCTATTTTGAGCTTTCCATCGTTATCCAGTTCAGACTCTCCTGAGGAGAGAAGCCGGCTGTCTTCTTGTCCGTAACGTTCCCATCGGTCAATTTGATTGCCGAAAACAAAACCTTTATGTCCGGGCGGCGTATAATAGGCAGGATTGAGCCGCAAATGCCATGTTACTTTTTGCGATGTCATGGCTCCTCCGAACAAATAGCTCGCTCTCACATCAGCATCATACATATCCCCGAAGACATAATCTTCTTGGGTCGACCGCAGATGTGCCTCGAATTCAGCGGGCCTAAAGGCTTCGATACGGAATGATGAATAAAGATAGGATTCCCTCTCGCCCTTGCTAACGGGAGGAATGGTCACCTTGATCTGGTATGACCCGAGAGAAGCTTCCTCCGCAGTTTCCACATCCAGGTCAAATGAACTGTAGGTATCAAGGCCAATTTTTTTCTTCAGCTGACGTTTGTTGAAAGGATCCAGGACTTCACATTCCACATGGTCAATCCCGAGGATTTGCCACTCGCCCTTTTCCCGTTTCCGGATGATGCCCTTGATATGAACCGTTTCTCCTGCCCTATACAGGCCTCTTTCGCTGAAAACATAACCTTGGATCTCAACTGGTTTGGGATTCCACTCGAACGGGATATCGAACTGATAAGGGGCCAACCCCAAGTCCCATTCAGAGCTGATGAAAGCGAAGTCATCTCCTTTGGTGGCAAAAACCCATTGTTGAGGCTGGGACCATTGGCTTTTGCTCTTGATCCCGAGGGCTTGCCACCCGGGTGATTCGACCGTTCCTGTTTTGTCGGTTTTTCCTTGCCAATAGATTTTATTGTTGTCACCTCTGATCTCGATTGCGACTCCGTGTGCTGGTTGCCCCGATCGAAGATCGGTGGCCCAGATGAGATTGTTTTCAGGTGAGAACTTGGCTGTTAGACCCAGCTCTGTCACTTGAAGCATGGCTTTCGGATACCGGCTCCATTTGTCCTCGAGAAGTGTATCTACTTGAAGAAATAGGGTGCCGTGTTTTTCTTGGAGAAATTCTCTCAATCTAAGGGGAAAAACTTCCTTTTTGTTCCGAGAAATGGGAAGCTTAAGCTTTTTTTGAATGCCGAAAAAATTTTTTTTGTTTAATTTTTCGCTGGACCGAAAGATTTTTTGATCGGCTAGCAGAGGAAGAATATCTTCCTTGGACAAACAGGCTGCTTCGACCAAAATTTCCGGGGTATTGATAATGTACAGAGGATAATTCAAATCGCTGTAAGCTTCCACGACCCTGTGTCGAGTGTTCATAGAAAAGGAGGCTGGGTACGGGGCTGTGGCAAACTTCCGATGGATGTCTTCGGGGATCGTATTCCCGAAGATATCCTGGAGTCCCGCATCTATCCTCAGCTTGTATTGGGTTTCAGGCTGGAGAGGAAGGTTGATCCATAACGTTGAATCCGATTGCTCCCATTCTGCGTAATAATCGGGAATAGCTACTTCTGGTTCGAGATGGATTTTATTGACTAGTGAGTTGTAGGGGACGGGATTGGAAAAGGAGAATTTCAGGGAGTCATGAGGGCTATGATTGTCTCCCGCACCAAACGAAGTAAATGAAAAAGTCGCATAGGTTTCAAACTGGAACATGATGGATTTTTCCATCCCCAAAGTTCCCTGTCTTCCGGGAAGACCTTCGGTGATTTCCACGATGTATCGGGAATCCGGGAGGAGTCTTTCTTTTGGAAGGAGAAGCAGCGTGTATTCGGGTGGAGATTCGATCCCGTTTTCTTCCAGCTGTTCTTCACTGGGAATTTTGAGGGAAAATTCGACCGGAATTTCAGCGGTGTCCCTCCCTGTTTTCTTGAAGGAAAAATGAGATTTGGATTTTTGGATAGGCTGGTTGAATACCAACAGAATTTCTGTGTCGGGCTTCAACCATTTTTGTTCCTGGCGGGGGAAATGTTTGATGAGACGCGGGCGAAGGGTCTGGAATGTCCAGGAAAAACCTTCCCTCAAAATAAAACCATCGAGGGCTTTTGTGCCGGCAGGAATGGTCGCTCTGATGTCCGTTGCAAATGGAAAAAATTTATCCGGCGTGAAGGATAGGGTTTTAGTATTCAACCAGCGATATTTTCCTGAGAAGGAAGGTTCAATCCTTATCATTTCTGTGCCACGTCCCTCGGATAGGGCTTCCAGAGGAACAATGGGGTGATCGAAAATGACCACGAGAGAGTCATATTCATGGGGGGCTTCTGTGCTGCCCTGTGGACTGACATAGGTGACCGCCAATTCCCCTGATGGGGCCATTTCCGTCGGCAAAGGCTCCTTTTCTTTCTTAGATTTGCATCCTGTTGGGAAAACCTGAATAATCGAGATCAAAACGATAAAAAATATTGAAACCTTTTTTTTCATTTTTGTTGCCTTTGAATTTTTTGATAGGATGGAAAAAATGTTTTTCAACAATCAGAGGTATATCATACAGACACTCAGGAATCAATCGGAGATTCATCCACATGTGTTCCTTATTCATAAAATATTTTCTAAAAAATAAAGGTATATAGAATGAGGAGAAAGAAATGATCCAACTCATCGAAAAAAATGATGCCACGCCGATCTGTCCCCACTGCAGCGCCCCGATCACTGCACTTGCTTTCCGCGAACTTCGCGCTTTTTTAGGCAGACGTTATATTTATTTTTGTGCCCAGTGCAATAAAGTTTTAGGGATCTCTCACAGGAAAGGCTTTTGGATGGGGTAATAAAGGGCTGAAAAATTCAGCTATTCGTGTTTTGCGATAATATCCTGTAAACGTGAATAGTCCGCATAGACCTGACAGAGTTTGATCCTGTTCTTTCCCTTGAATAGGTTGCCTTGTGCATCGATAAACACATGATCATCGGATATGAACTGGACAATCCCATCCACATCATGTAAATTAATACTTGCTATAAATTCCAAAACCACGTCTTTATTCATCAAGAACCTCTCGTGGGGATTAAAATTCAGATTTTCATGTGGACGATTTATCTAGATTGAAAAATATCACCAAAAAGGCCGAGGTGTCATACAGACCGTGAATCAGGATGGGAACCCACAGATTCCGGCCGCTTCCGAGATAAAAGAAAGCATACAGAAGCCCGACAATCCCGAGGAGTATGACACCGGATATACCTTGGTAGGTGTGACCGATGCCAAATAAGATAGAATTGATAAAACAGGCGAAAATCCAAGCTCCATTCCTGTTACCCAAAACACGCGCGAGAGTATTCATCAGATAGCCTCGGAATATTAATTCCTCTCCGAATGCGGCCAGGGTCCAGACAATCAGGAGTCCGAAAATGAGGGCTGGGACATTTCCTCGCAACGCATCGAATTGACTCCTATCGACGGGTTTTCCTGTTAGGCGTATAACAATGGGCATGGTGATGATAAGCACGATATAAATAGTGATCAGGCCCCCGCAGGCTAGAAGGATGGTTTTGAGCCAACTCTTGGGTTTTTTAAGCCCGAATTCACGCCAGCTGCTTCGGCGTAGCCAAAGGACCGAGCGGATGAGGCCCAGGGCTAGAAGGATACTTAAGAGAGTGAGCAGAGCGCTTCCTGACTTATTACCTAACCACAATAGGATCCCTGAAATAAAAAATATGAATACCAGGATTGTTAATTCTGTCCAAGGATTCCTATGGAACGATTTATGGGCAGTTTTTTCCTCGAAATCGGGCATCGGTTATTCCTCTACAATATTCTGACAGATTATGCAAGTTGAACCAGCCTGGTCCAGATGAAGATTTTGAGGATCGGTTTTTATGGAAAAAGGAAAGCAGCGTCGGCAATTTTTGTGTATAATTCGGATGAAAATGTTCTTTTTTATCGGTGGCGTGCAGCCCAAGACCATTCGCTTAGAAAAACAAGCTCGGCTCTGTCTTGCTTGCCAGCACTCAACGGCTTATCTCAAACGGGTCGATCATTATCTGAGTTTGTTTTTCATCCCCCTTTTTCCTGTCAAAAGAGGGACGCCTTTTTTTTCCTGCGATAATTGCGGCACAGTTTTTGATGAAAGAGGCATGGCTGTATACGATAGGCCTAAAGGAAGTTCCAGGGTTTGTCCCTATTGCGGCAGAGCCCTGGCCGAAGATTTCGATTATTGTCCCCGCTGCGGGAAAAAGATTACACCGTCATAATAAACCCTGTTTCCGGATGAACAGGTAACATACCAGGCCAAAAATAATCCTTGCGGCATACACGATCCATGCCACGTTTCCGAAGGATACGATAGCGGGGAGACCGAACAGAAGAATCGCTATTCCCAGTAAGGTCATTTTTCCTTTGAGCTCCGCTGATAGAAAAGCTAGCAAGAAAAAAACGAGCACAAGAAAATTGATGATCAGAGGGTAAGGATTCCGTAGCATTTTTTCTGCAATCCGATTAAATTATATGGCTTTTGGTAATATTTTTACAGCTTCTGATGGATGTTGCTGTCTCCTCTATTTATCATACCAGAGATCTTTGAGGATGGAGGCATTCTTGCTGAATTCTTTTCCATCTACGGTCAGGACGATTTTGAAATTGCCGAACGGAGCTGGACTGAAAATGTAATCGGGATCAAATCCCCTCATGAATCTTCTAGCACTTGCTCCGAATCGTCGCATTCTTTCCATCCTCTCCATCGCCTGCTTTTTTTCTTCTTCAGTTCGTTCCCTTCGTTGGTCCATCATCCAAACAACCTTGTGGAGGCCGGGTTCGTTCTTTCCCTCGATCTCATTGATCAGCATGTTGCCATTGTACACTTTGATCTTCACATCCTCCTGGGGTTTCTGCTTCAAGTAGTAGTAGATGGGGATCCCGATGGGTTCGCTCTGGCCGTTGAAATTGGCAGAGCTAGAATTGTTCATTTGATTATTGATCCAGCGTACTTTGGATTGCACATCAAAAAGATGCTCATCTTTCGACAATACATCTTGTGTCAACTCTGCCAGCGGGGAAATGTCAGCGATGTAGATCCCCCGCCCGTGGGTGGCTACGATGATGTCGTTTTCCCGAGGGTGGATCTTGAGGTCGTGGACCGGTTGGGTAGGCATGTTGTTTTTCATCTTGCTCCAGCTTTTGCCACCGTCGATCGAGACATACACGGCCATTTCTGTTCCCACGAACAAAAGGTCGGGATTCGAGTGATGTTCCCGTATCACATTGATTGGTTCATCGGGCAGATTGGAGGCGATGGATGTCCAGGTATCACCATAATCCGTTGTTTTGTACACGAATGGCCGGAAATCATCCCTGCGGTATCCTGTGTAGGAGACATACGCTGTACCAGGATTATTCGGAGATGCTGCTGCCCGGCTTACCCAGTATCCGGGGTTTCCTGTGATTTTGTCGTTGCACTTGGTCCAGTTTTTGCCATCGTCTCTGGTGATCCAGACATTCCCATCATCTGTTCCTACCCAGAGCAATCCTTGGACGAGGGGGGATTCATCGATTGTGGTGATAGTGCAGTACTGGATATTGCCGTCCCCTCCTTTTCCTGTGGTGAGTTTTTTCGGATCATTGGTGGTCAGGTCCGGGCTGATCTCCTTCCAGTTTTCCCCACGGAATGTCGATTTCACAAGGACGTTGCCCGCATGATAGATGACGTCGCTGTTATGAGGGGAAACGAGAATCGGTGAATTCCAATTCCAGCGAAGGTTGGGATTTTGTCTGCTGTAGGCAATGGAATTTCTCTCTCCAGTTTTCAGATCCAATCTCTGAAGAGGGCCGAACTGAGATTCGTTGTACAGGTAGCGGTTGGTTTTCCAGTCGAACTCATTGTACATCCCATCCCCACCACCGACGCTATCCCAATCTTCAAGCCTGATGAAATCAGGTTCCCCTCCCCTTTTTGTGCTTGGGCCCATATGAGAACCATTATCTTGGAGGCCTCCGGCAACCCGATAGGGATAGGAGAAGTCGTATCCCACAGCATAAAATTGGGCTAAAGACAAGTTGTCGGGATGATACCAGTTTTTCCCGGCGTCGTAGGTTATGCCCAGGCCGTGGTCATAACCAAGGAGGATATGTTTCGAATTGTCGGGGTCGATCCACAAAGCATGGTCATCCCCGCCGAATCCCAAGGGGCGTCTCTGCCAGGTTTTTCCTCCATCTCGAGTTCCCCAGGAAGAGGCGCTCAGCACATGGACGACCTGGTTATCGTTGGGATCGATCCGGATTTGGCCGTAGTAATATCCAGGTGCCCCTCCGATGCTTTGGTCGTCGGGGCTGACTTTGGTCCAGGTTTCGCCTGCATCATCGCTTCGATAAATTTCTCCATCGATCATGCCGCTACTAGATTTTCCGGTGAGCAATTCCTTGTATCTCTCTTCATCGGACATGTCTTTTTTATTCGCGTTTTCGATGCACGCATAGAGGATGTTCGGGTTCCTTAGGTAAACATCGATCCCGATACGTCCCAGCATTCCGCCTGGTAAACCTCCGCCCAGCTTTTTCCAGGTTTTTCCGCCGTCCGTGGTTTTGTGTATGCCGCTTCCCGGGCCGCCTAAATTGAATGTCCACGGAAGGCGTTCTTTGTCATACGTCGCTGCGTATAAGATGTCGGGATTGGTCGGGTCCATCACTGCATCCACAACACCTATGTGCCTATCCCGAACAACAGGTCCCAGGACCTTGTTCCAGTTTTTTCCACCGTCGGTTGTCTTGTATAAGCCGCGTTCGGGATTCATGGAATACAGATGGCCGAGAGCTGCCACATATAAGATGTCAGGATTGGTAGGATGGATCAAGATGCGTCCGATGTGATGGGATTCCTTAAGCCCCATATTTTTCCAGGTTTTTCCGGTATCTATCGATTTGTAGGCCCCATCGCCCCAATAGGAACTTCGTGAGTTATTGGCCTCTCCGCTGCCTACCCAGACAATATTGGGATCGGAAGGAGCGACAGCCACATCCCCGATCGAGAAGACCTTTTCATTCTCGAAAATGGGTTCGAATGTGATGCCGTTATTGACCGTCTTCCACAGGTGGCCCGATGCTGTTGCCGCATAAAACGTTGTCGGTTCCTGTTGGACAACGGCAAAATCCACAAATCTCCCGCTCTGGCGTGTGGGACCGATCTCTCTGTAGTTGATATTTTTTAATATATCCTCATTCAGAGTTTGGGAAAATGTTTCTGTAAATATGAGCAGAATACATAAAAGCAACAGCCATAAAATAGAAATTTTGTTGAGTTGCTTTTTCATCGCTTTCCTCCATGCTATTTTTTGGCAACTTATGTGAATAACACATAATAAGTGGAAGGTCAATGGGAACGTTCCCAACATTGAAATTCTTCGGTATATTCATTAATATAGGGAACGAATGGTGATCCGATGATAAATGCGACAACGATTATATGCGTGCGACACAAAGGAAAAGTGGCTGTTGCTGGGGATGGCCAAGTGACTCTAGGTCAAACAGTATTGAAAAAAAAGGCCAACAAGATCAGAACTCTGTACAAGGGAAATGTCCTGGCGGGTTTTTCTGGAGCCACCTCTGATGCTTTTGCGCTCTTTTCTCGTTTTGAGACAAAATTGGAGGAGTACCAGGGCAACCTGTCCCGCGCGGCCATAGAATTAGCCAAGGACTGGAGAATGGATAAGGCTCTTCGCCGGCTGGAGGCCCTCTTGATCGTCGCAGACAAGGATTTTTCCTTCTTGATATCAGGGACCGGAGATGTGGTAGAACCGGATGATGGGATTCTGGCGATCGGGTCGGGGGGAGCCTATGCCTTGGCTGCGGCCCGCGCTTTGATCAAGAAGACAGACCTGGCTGCCAAGGACATCGCCGTTGAGGCTATGAAAATCGCCGCAGACATTTGTGTGTACACCAACGACAAAATCATCGTAAAGGAACTCTAAATGGCTATCGCACTTCCGGAAAGTCTCGAAAAAATAAAAAAGAAGCATGGTGGCGCTGAACTGACACCAAAAGAGATCGTAGCCGAGCTGGACAAATATATCATCAAGCAAAAGGCAGCCAAAAAAGCCGTTGCTATCGCATTACGCAACAGATACCGCCGCCAGAAACTTCCCCCCGAGCTGGCCGATGAAATCGCACCGAAAAATATCCTGATGATAGGCCCCACCGGTGTGGGCAAAACAGAGATATCTCGGAGATTGGCCAAACTCACCTCTTCGCCTTTTCTCAAGATCGAAGCCAGCAAATTTACCGAGGTGGGTTACGTGGGAAGGGATGTGGAGTCCATGATCAGGGATTTGGTCCGGATTTCTGTGGATATGGTAAAACAAGAACAAATCGCGGTGATAAGGGAAAAAGCCCTAAGAAATGTGGAAGAAAAAATATTGGATATCCTGCTTCCTCCTTTGAGAAGACAGTCCCCTGATCAGGCTCAGGAGGAGATGGAACGATTCAAACAAACCCGGGAAAAACTGAGGAAACAATTCAGGCAGGGCGCACTCGATGACCGCCTGATCGAGATCGAAACCAGGGAAAAAACTGCATCTCCGTTCGAGATATTTTCCAGCAGCGGTGTTGAAGAGATCGGTATCCACATCCAGGAGATGATCCCTGGGTTGATGGGGGGGAAACCCAAGAGAAGAAAAGTGAAGGTTTCCGAAGCCAAGGAATATTTGCTGGAAGATGAACAACAGAGATTGATCGATATGGACCAGGTAAACCGCCTGGCTGTCGAGAGAGTTGAACATTCCGGGATCATTTTTCTGGACGAGGTAGATAAGATCTCTGGCAGGGAATCAGGTCATGGCCCCGAAGTCAGTCGAGAAGGGGTTCAGAGGGATCTTCTACCGATAGTCGAGGGCACGACCGTGAACACTCGGTATGGTCTGGTCCGAACTGATCATGTTCTTTTCATCGGAGCCGGGGCCTTCAACGTGGCAAAGCCTTCTGATCTGATTCCTGAACTTCAAGGTCGATTCCCGATTCGTGTGGAATTGACTTCTCTGGATAAGAACGATTTTATCCGCATTTTGACCGAACCCGAAAACGCATTGATAAAACAGTATGAGGCCCTGATGGTGACGGAAGGTCTTCGCGTCGAATTCGCTCAAGATGCCATCGAAGAAATTGCCGAAATCGCAGAAAAAGTGAATGAAACCACGGAAAATATTGGAGCACGAAGGCTTCACACGGTGATGGAAAAGGTGATGGAAGAGATTTCTTTTTCTGCGCCGGACATGAAAAAAAAGAAAATCACAATCGACAAAAAATATGTGCAAAAACAGCTCAAAGATATCGTCAAGGACGAAGACTTGAGTCGCTTCATTCTTTGATGAAAAAATTTTTTTTAGTCCTGCTTGTATCCATCCTATTATTGTTTTGCCTCTACTGCGGGAAAAAAGGAAATATTCTGCCCCCGCTGGTACGATTTCCGCAGACGGCTGAGAATGTTCATGTGACGCAGAGGGCCGACCAAATTATCCTGACTTGGCAAAATCCCACGGCCTATGAAGACGGCAGCACTTTGTCTTTGATCGAAAAAATCGAGATTTGGGTTCTCGAAGAGGTCGCAGTCGAAAAGGAAAAAACAGCGGAAATTCCTGTGGAGGAATTCGAACAAAAGGCCAAGCTTCATGCGATGATCACAAAAGAACAGCTTCAAGAATCAGCTGCCCAGGAAGGATCTGCACAGGAGCAGATGGTTTATTCCTTTGATTTATCCGGGAAGGATAAGGATTTTTTGTCCAAGAAGTACACGTTTGGGGTCCGCGTGAAGGACAAGAAAAGATATTCCCGCTTTTCGGTTTTGATGTCCCTGGAACCCATGATTCTTCCCCTTCCCCCCACAGAGGTAGCGGCAGCGGTGTTCCCGGATCGGATCGAAGTCACCTGGAATCCCCCACTAGAAAACAGAGACCAGTCTTCCCCACCCAATATCAAAGGGTATAACATCTACCGCTCTGAGGGTGAATCAGAACCGCAGCGTCTTAATGACAGCCTGATTGAAGGGGAAAAATACGAAGATAAAAACTTCGTTTTTGAGGAGACATATAGATATTTTGTCAGAGCTTCTGCCACCGACATCCCCCCATATTTGGAAAGTGAGAATTCCGAAGGGATGGAAGTTGTCACAAAAGATACCTTTGCTCCCGAACCGCCCAAAGGGCTGATTTCCGTGGCAGGCCAGAATGTTCTTTCCATCAGCTGGGATGCCAACACAGAAGAGGATTTGGAAGGATACCGGGTATGGCGAAAGGAAGAGAGCGCGATCGAGTTTCGCCTGCTTACTTCAGACCTCATAAAGGAAAGCGCCTATAATGACGGAGCGGTTGAAAGGGGAAAGATGTATGTCTATGCGGTCACCGCTCTGGATAAGTCCGGAAACGAAAGCCATAGATCGAAGACCATTTCCGATGGGATCAGAGAGGGGAGAAAATGAAGATCTATCGTTATAAGCACAACGCCAAAATATCCTCCGGAGTTTTGAAAGAAGATAAGCTTTATCCGATCCAGGGATCGGTGTTCCGGAAATTCCAGACCGCAAAAAAGGGCATTCCAGTGGGCGATGTGATTCTTCTCCCGCCTGTTATACCCTCAAAAATCATTGCGATCGGGCTGAACTACAAGGATCATGCCATGGAAAGAGGAAGATCTCTGCCAGAGGAACCTTTGATTTTTCTCAAACCCTCTTCTGCGTTGGTGGGGCCGAAGGATATCATCGTGTACCCTTCCATGACAAAACGCGTCGATTTCGAGGGAGAATTAGCGGTGATCATCAAGAAAAAATCGAGCCGTCTCCGGCCGGACGATCAGACGGATGATTTTATCTTAGGTTACTCATGCTTCAACGATGTGACTGCCCGGGATCTCCAAAATAAAGATGTCCAGTTCACCCGAGCAAAATCTTTTGATACATTCGCTGCAGTGGGGCCGTGTATCGCCACTGATATCGATCCTTCAAGGTTAAGAATTAAAACCTTCCTCAACGGAAAACTGAAACAGTCGGGAAACACGCGGAATCTGATTTTTCCTGTGCCTTTTTTGGTGCGATTCGTCTCGAACATCATGACCTTGAATCCAGGAGATATCATCACCACGGGGACACCCGCGGGAATTGGCCCGATGGTGCCCGGCGACAGAGTGGATGTCCAGATTGAAGGGATCGGAACCCTGTCCAACAAGGTCATGAAAATCTGGGATTAGACTTTTTCTTAGTTTTGTATTAAATAAAGAAGGCAGGCGAGATGCGAGATTCTTATTCTGATTTTTGGAGGTGCTCATGAAATTCTTTTTGGATACAGCCAACGTTAAACAGATAAAAGAGGCGGCGGATTGGGGAATCCTCGACGGCGTCACGACAAATCCCAGCCTTATTGCCAAAGAGAATGCGAAGTTCGAGGACCTGATCAAGAAGATTTGCCATATTGTTCTGGGCCCTGTAAGCGTGGAGAGCGTTTCGACAAAAGCGGAAGATATAATCGAGGAATCGAGAAAACTGGCCGCGTTAGCGGATAATATCGTCGTGAAGATCCCGATCTGTTTGGAGGGGCTTAAAGCGACAAAAATTCTTGCCCAGGAGGGGATTCACATCAACACAACCCTGATCTTTTCGTCCATGCAGGCGTTGTTGGCTGCCAAAGCAGGAACCCGATATGTGAGCCCTTTTGTCGGCCGGTTGGATGACATTAGCCATGAGGGGATGAACCTCGTGGATGAGATCGTCACAATCTATGATAATTACGGTATGGACACAGAGATTATAGTTGCAAGCATCCGGCATCCCCTTCATGTGGTGGAAGCGGCCATGATCGGCGCTGATATAGCGACCATCCCATTTGGCGTCATCGAAAAACTGGTTAAACACCCGTTGACTGACATCGGGATGGATAAATTCTTGAGCGACTGGAAAAAAGTCAAAAAGACCTGAGGCCTGAAGGTCCGTCATGTCGATAGACAAAAAATTGGAAGAGCTGAGGCGGCTGGAAAAGCTTGCTGAAATCGGTGGGGGAAAGCAAAGAGTGGAAAGGCAGCACAAAGCCGGCAAACTCACAGCCCGGGAAAGAATCAATCTCTTGTTGGATGAGGGGTCCTTTCAGGAGACAGACAAGCTCGTGGTTCACCAGTGCCATGATTTCGGTATGGAGAAAAAACGGATCTACGGGGATGGTTTTGTTACGGGATACGGGACCATTGAAGGCCGGACGGTTTTCCTGTTCGCTCAGGATTTCACCGTTTTTGGAGGATCGTTGAGTGCTGCCAATGCTGCCAAAATCGTCAAGATAATGGATCTGGCCATGAAAGTCGGAGCACCAATGATCGGGCTCAATGATTCGGGAGGAGCCCGGATACAAGAAGGGGTGGAAAGCCTTGGAGGATATGCGGACATCTTCTTGCGGAATGTGTTGGCTTCGGGAGTCATCCCTCAGATATCCGCGATCATCGGTCCTTGTGCTGGAGGGGCCGTGTATTCGCCGGCCATAACAGATTTTATCATCATGACAAAAGGGATCGGCAACATGTTCATCACCGGCCCTGATGTCATAAAGGCTGTGACACATGAAGATGTCTCCATGGAAGAATTGGGAGGAGCCGAGACCCATAACACCATAAGCGGGGTCGCCCATTTTGCCGCTGAAAATGAAGAACAAACACTAGCTTTAATCCGGGAACTGCTTTCTTTTATCCCAGACAACAACATGGAAGATCCTCCCGAAAAGGAAACGTCAGATCCTTCTGACCGCACCAGTGATGAACTGAATTTGGTCGTTCCCGATGATCCGAACCAGCCCTATGATATCCGGGAGATCATTAAGGAAGTTTTGGATGATAATTACTTTTTCGAGGTTCAGGAGCATTATGCCAAAAACATTGTGATCGGGTTCGGACATCTAGGGGGAAAGTCAGTTGGAATTGTGGCTAATCAACCTGATCATCTGGCCGGGGTGTTGGATATAAACTCCTCGGATAAAGGGGCCCGGTTTGTCCGGTTCTGCGATGCTTTCAACATCCCATTGATTACTTTGGAAGATGTGCCGGGTTTTCTTCCCGGTGTAGCCCAGGAACATGGCGGTATCATCCGCCATGGTGCCAAGCTTTTGTATGCTTTTTCTGAAGCCACCGTCCCGAAAATCACACTTATCACACGCAAAGCCTACGGCGGGGCCTATTGTGTCATGGCCTCCAAACATATCCGGGCCGATATCAATTATGCCTATCCGACAGCGGAAATTGCCGTGATGGGACCGGAGGGAGCTGTAAAAATCGTGTACAAGAGCGAAATGAACGGGGCAGAAGACAAAGAAAAATTGCGCGTGGAAAAGGTGGATGAATTCCGCAAAAAATTCGCCAATCCCTACATCGCCAGCGAAAAGGGATACGTTGACGAGGTCATCGAACCTAAATTCACAAGACCCAAGCTGATTGCAGCCTTGAAAATGCTGGAGAATAAAAGAGATCAAAATCCCCCGAAGAAGCACGGAAACATCCCGCTCTAGCGGGGATCCCTTGTCTTTTTATTAATGATTCAGGTGGTTTTTATTTCCTCATTGCCCTTCTCGGCTTCTGCGTAGCTCACACGATTGCTCTTGCATCAATCAAGATATCTTGTGTTGCATACTCGACACCACCATTAACATAAAGCGTTGTTCAATACATACTCGGAGTCCTTTTTTGATTCCTTCGCAGGGCGATTCGGAAAGGCTAGATCCTCAATGGTGCCACGGACATACCTGATGGTTATTCCCATCAAAGTGTAGACTCACAAAATGAAAAAGAACCATTAAGGAACAATTATCCAGTTGAGTCTGGCAGGGCAGTTGCATATAATACAGTAGCAATCAGGTAGCTTTGAACCATCCGATGGCTTGAAATAAAGGATGAATAAGACGTTTAGAAAAATTCTTGTGGCAAACAGGGGGGAGATAGCCGTCCGCATCATCCGGACATGCAGGGAGATGGGAATCATTTCTGTTGCTGTTTATTCCGATGTCGACAGAAGAGCTCTTCACGTCAGAGTGGCAGATGAAGCTTACCTCATTGGTGCGGCCAAGCCTTCGGCGAGCTATTTGAATATCGACAAGATTATCGGTGTGGCTAAAAAATGTAGGGCCCAAGCCATCCATCCTGGATATGGATTTCTCGCAGAAAATCCCAATCTGGTCAAACGCTGCGAAAAAGAGGGAATCGTGTTCATCGGCCCTCCCTCCAAAGCCATGGAAATCATGGGAAGCAAAACCGCTTCCCGGGCGCAGATGGCCAAGGCCGATGTGCCGATCATTCCAGGCACCCTCGAGCCGATCGAGAATGAAAAAAAACTGGAAGCGGAGGCGGAAAAAATCGGCTACCCTGTCATCCTTAAGGCTTCTGCAGGCGGAGGCGGAAAGGGATTGCGGTTGGTCAAAAAAAAGAAAGAACTTGTTTCTTCCTTCCGTTTGGCCCGGTCCGAGGCAGAATCCAGCTTTGACGATCCATCCGTGTACATCGAAAAATACATCCAAAAGCCCCATCACATCGAGGTCCAGATCCTGGCTGATCATTCGGGGAACATCGTTTATTTGGGCGAAAGGGAATGCTCTATCCAAAGGCGCTATCAGAAAGTCCTGGAGGAAACACCGTCTCCTTTCCTGGATGAAAACATCCGTCATGAAATGGGGCGTGAGGCCGTGAAGGTTGCCGCGACTGTCGATTACCGGAATGCGGGAACAGTGGAATTTGTCGTCGACAAAAACAAAAAATTCTATTTTCTGGAGATGAACACCCGGCTTCAAGTCGAACACCCCGTGACAGAGATGGTGACCGGGATCGATCTGGTCAAATGCCAGATCGAAATTGCCGCGGGATTGCCTTTGGCTTTCCGCCAGGAAGATATCAAACCCAACGGTTATTCTCTCCAGTGCCGGATCTATGCCGAAGATCCGGACAATGATTTCATGCCTTCACCCGGAAAAATCCTTCACCTTCGTGCCCCCTCAGGAGGATTGGGGATAAGGGACGACAACGGAATCTATGAAGGCTATGAGGTGCCGATGGAGTACGATCCCTTGCTGTCCAAACTTGTCACCTGGGGGCAAACACGGGCCGAAGCGATTCATCGCATGCTCCGCGCTATTTCCGAGTACAAGATATACGGAATCCGGACGACCGTCCCCTTCTTCAAACGCATCCTCCGCCATCCCCAGTTTTTTGCGGGTGATTACAATACCCATTTTATCCCCAGCATGCAAAAGGAAATCGATGGGGATGAGCCCAAGGATGAATTGATCGCCCTCATTGCTGCAGGCATCAAAAGCTATTGTGAGAGCAAGGGGGGTCTTGGATTCCGTAAAAAGCAAAAGACGAGCCATTGGAAGACACAGGGCAGGTGGGAGAGTCTGAAGAGAAGGCCTTGAAATGAATGTATCATTTTGGCTGGATGACAAAGAGTTCAGATTGAAACTGACGCAGACTAAAACGAATGATATCCTGGTCACGTTGGGAGAAAATAAATACAGGGTTTCTGTGGAAATTCTCGGCGGGGATGAGATTTTGCTCAACATCGACGGCAAGATTCATGATGTTATCGTCAATGCCAATGTAACATCCTATACCGTTTATGTAAACGGAAGGTGTTTCCAGATAGAAAAAAAATCCGCGCTCCAAATCCTTGGCCCGAAAACCGGGAAACAGCAAAAGGCTAACGTGAATACATCGATGCCTGGGAGGATTGTGAAGGTCCTGTTGAACGAGGGCGATGAGGTTGCAGAAGGCCAAGCTGTGTTGATTCTGGAGGCCATGAAGATGCAAAATGAGATCAAATCTCCACAACGCGGGCGCTTAGGCAAGGTCTGTCCCAAGGCTGGGGATTCGGTCGAGACTGGTGCGCTCCTCTTCACCGTTGACTAATCCTGAATTATTCAAAAAAGCTGCAGATCCATTCATTCTTTTCTAAAAGTAATTCGTAAGACACATTTCAAATATCTTTAATTTAAACATCTGCAGCTTTTACCCTTCGGGCGAGTCGATCTCACCACATTGGCTTCGTAGTGGCCCAATCGCGGTATACAAATATAGCTTCATGGGCCACTGCCTTGCCGCTGCAGCAATCTCGACTCGTGAATAATCCAGGAGGACCTGAATTATTTGTTCTCCCCGGCAATTTGAGGGAAATTTATATTTAGAGCGAAAAATGCTATATTTATAGACACAGACCGATGTATTTATCTGTTATCAAGCTAAAAAAGAAGTTCAAGAGATTGGTCATTCTTTCTACCATTTTCTTGGTCCTGTTTGGGGTAGGGGTTGTTTTGAAAAATATATTCCTTCGCCAGATTCAGGGTATGATCCAGGAAAACTTCGGGTATTCCGAGTTTCGCCTTTCTTTTTTCCCCCCTGCACTCATCCTCCAAGATGCCAGATCAAAATCCGTATCACCTTTCTTCTCTGCAAGCAAAATCGTCGTGGGAATCTCATCCCGGTCTTTACTTTCCAAAGATAGACCTCTCACTGTCCTGATCGAAGATCCCGTATTAAGGGTATATAGCACACAGGATGCGAAACAGGAAGACACCCGAAAGAGGATTAGTTTTGCTTTGCCTTTTGCTATCGATCGAGGCGTGATCAGGAATGGAACATTGTACTATTGGGGATCCGAGACACGCATCCAAGTCAGCGGCATGAGCGCGATTTTCACGCAAAATGGCGATGAATTTTCCATAAAAGGTGAAGCCAAACAGAACATTATCACTCTCTCTCCTGACAAGAATCCGCTCGAAGGTAAAGTGAGCTTCTTGCTCAACGGAAGAGGGCGAGAGATCGCCATCCAGAGATTGAAATTCAGCGGACCGAGGGGAGTCATAAATGCTGTGGGGAGTCTCATCGATCCTTTCGATCCTGAAATTCAGCTGCAGGCCAATTACGTTCTCCGTGTGGATATGATTCCGGATATCCTGAATATCCCGTTTGAATACCAGGGTTGGGCAGAAGGGAAAGGCCGGTTTGAAAGAATGGATGGTCGTATAGGCGTGAAAACAGAATTTGTGAGTAAAGACTTTTTCCTGAACAACGTCAGGATGGGAAGGGTTGAGGGGAATGTGGATTTTGATGGGTCTTTGGGCCGCCTGGATTTTAACGTTCAGAAAAGAGGATTTCAACCGGAATATGTCCGTGTAAACTTTGATGAACAGAGAGTATGGGGAACAGCCAGGGGATTCTACTTGGATCCGATCATCACGCTTGTTGACATTCCTTGGCCTGTATCTTCACCGGGTTGGGGAGATTTTTCTCTTGACAGAGATAAGCTCTTGGCCGAGGTCGAGTTTAGGGATGAAGAACTGGGAATGATGGACTCAAAATACTCCTTCAACGGCCAAATTCGTGTTGAGTGGGACAGACAAAAGGCGGTTTCCTTTTTTTCTGAACGCTTGAATTCACAATTTTTCAGTGTGAAATTGGATGGGGGATTGGTGATAGGCAAAACGATCGATCTCTCGATAGATGGCGAGATCATGGACCTGAAACAGGCCCGAGAATTCGTTTCCCTGTTGCTCCAGAAAAATTTTGGTTTTCCAGAAATCCGTGGGATGGGACAGTCAGAGATACGCATATTTGGTGTTTTTGGCCAGCCTGAAGTTCATGCAGAATTTGCTGTGGCTCCGGGAGGGTTTGCCCATTTCGATGCCCAATATGTTGAGGGACAAGCCGATATAACAGATAATGGTTTTTACGGGCAGTTTATTGTGGTCGATTCGTCGATAGAGGGGAAAATCGATGTGACCGCTCACCAGGGTGAACTTAGTGTTGATGCCGAAGTGGAGAAGGGATTAGTCGAGAGCCTCCTTCCTGGATTCGACATTGCCATTCCCTTGAGTGGTGAAGCGTCGGGAAATTTCCAATACCGTGTCAAGGAAGATGAAGTCAGGTTGGCAGGAGATTTCTCGAGTCCTAACCTGGATTTTTCCGGTCAATCTCTCACGCAGGTCAAAGGCAAACTGGGATGGGATGGGTATGCCATTTCTTTTCCAGAATTGATGTTTAACCTGCATGAGGGGAAGATAACAGGTTCTGCCAGCCTGCAACCCCAGCGTGATGAATTTGAGATCGATGTTTCTGGTGAAGGAGTCAGTCTTGCATCTATCTTTGGACCTGTCCAAGGAGTTCTTTCGTTCGAAGCCAAAGGAAACGGTAGCTTGGGAACCGATTCGGCTTTGGGAAACTTCGAAATAACGGATTTGTTAATCGATCCTTTCAAGAAAACCGAAGCTCGGGGTGAATTGCAGGTGAGTTTTTCTGAGAATGATGTGCAGCTCGAGCTGGAGGGAAATTTTGAGCCGGGCGAGAATATGTTTTTCATATCTTTGGGTATTCCCTTTCAAGAGGAAATCATTTCAGGCGATATTCGGGGTTCCTTCACAAACTATGACCTTTTCCTGCCGTGGAGTGGGGCTGAAGGGCAAATAAACTATATTGCCGAGATTCGGGGAACCAAGCAAGCGCCTCAAGTGAAGGGAGCCATAGATTTCCAAGGGGGGGTATTTCCTTTTCCTTCGTTTGCCCATGCCCTCCGGGATTATTCTGGATATGTTTTTTTCGAGAACGGAGAATTTTCCGTTCGTTCGATTCAAGGGAAATTCGGCGGGGGGGATGTCCAGGGATCCGGACGCCTGAAACTGGGTCAGGGAGGGGTGGAAGAGATGGATATCAAAGCCGAGGGGAAAAATCTTCTCCTTTCTCCCCTGGAAAGGACCAAGGCCCTGACGGATGGATCCATCACTTTGGTCAAGGATACAGATCAATTTGTTCTGAACGGGGAATTTCTTGTCCACCGTCTCACTTGGAGAAGAGAGATCACAGAAAAATTCGCTTTTTCCTCTGCTCCTTTTTATGAACCCAGAGAGGAGCCTGGGTTTTTTGATGATCTCACACTGAACCTCAGGCTTAGAGCCATCGACAATGCTTGGATGGAGAATACACTGGGAAGGGTTCGTGGAAGGTTTGACCTCAATATCACGGGAAACATCAATTCTCCTATTGTTCTAGGCGATATCGAGGCTTTGGATGGTGATCTCAATTTTCAGGATCGGAAATTCAGAATTTTGAATGGACGAGTGAGCTTCATAAATCCTCAGACCATAGAGCCTTACTTGCATTTTAAAGGAGAAACATACGTTAAGGATTACAGAGTAACCTTTTCATTGGATGGATTGGTGGATCGTCTCAATCCGGAATTTAGCTCCTCCCCCCCTCTTCCCCCAGAAGATGTCCTTGCTCTACTGGCGATGGGAGAGGCCTTTAAGCGGACTTATTCATATGATATGAGCACCCAGCTCAGCACGGCTTCTCTCCTTTCCTTCCAACTATCGGAAGAAGCGAAAAAGCAAGCGGAAGGACTTTTCCTTGTCGATCGTTTCAGGATCGATCCTTTTGTCATTGGATCCTCAGCTGAAGTCACAGCTCGTTTGACGGTCGGGAAAAACATCTCGAGGAACTTTTTTATCCTGTATTCGACAAATTTGACGACACTGCGTGAGGAGATTATCAGGATGGAATGGCAGTTGACAAGAGATTTGTCCATCGTGGGAACCCGAGATGAAGAAGGCCGTATCGGTTTCGATGTCAAAATCCACAGGAGGTTCTGATTTGAGCAAGAGATTTTGGGCCGCGATCTTATCTCTTGCGGGAGTCCTTGTTTCATTTTTCTCGGCTTCCCTCTTGTACGCCCAAATGCCAGAGACCATCCCACTCATATCAGAAATAAATCTCCGTATTGACGAGATGCCCGGCAGTCCAGAAATGAGAAATATCATTCCGATGGAAGACGGAGAGGTTTATTCTCTAAAGAGAATCACAGAAAGTATAAGGCAGATTTACCAAACAGGTTTGTTTTCTGATGTCAAAGTTCTGAAAGAGGGAGATCAAGAAACCAAACTCACGTTTTTGTTGACAAGAAAACTCCTTATCCGAAAGATCGATTTTATCGGCAACAGAGAGATTCCCCGAAAAAATCTCGAGGAGAATTTATTCGCCCTGAAACGAGAGGGGTCTTATTCTGCGGATAATCTTGACCGAGCGGTTGAAGAAATTCGGGAAATTCTGAGGAGGGAGGGATTTTTTCAAGCTGAAATCGAACCTGTGGTCGAACAAAATCCCGATGTCCCAGAAGTAAATATCTCGTTCATCATTCACTCGGTTAAGAAATACACCATCGGTAAAATCGATTTTACCGGAAATCTGGTCATATCGGAGCAGGAATTACGCAAAAAAATGCGCACCAAAGAGGGAAAGGAATTTGTTCCTTCTGATTTGGAAGCGGATTTGGAACAAATAAGACAAAGTTATCGGGGCCTAGACTACCAACGCGCAGAAGCTCTTATTGTCGAGCAGAGGTTTGATGACGCAAAGGAACAGGTCTTTTTTGTCCTTCAAATCCTGCCGCAAGAAAAGATCGAAATCACGGTTATTGGTGCGGATGTTCCATTGGACTTCCTCAAGCCTATTTGGGAAGCCCAAATATTTGAAGAATGGGGCTTGCGAGAAGGGGATGCCAAAATTATCAACCACTTGAGGAAAAAGGGTTACATTTTTGCGACCGTTAATTCATCCGTTCAATACGAGAATAACTTGATGCGCGTGTTCCATAGAGTATCTCCTGGAGAGCGATTCAAAATCCAGAAGGTTTCCTTCATTGGCATGGAATATTTCACTTCCGACCAATTGAGGGAAAAGCTGATGTTGACGGGAAATTTCCCTTTGTTTCAGAAGGTTGATGGAGCAAAGCTTTATGAATTGCCACAAGAAGTCGAACTTTTGTATAAGTCTCATGGTTTTTCGGATACACACGTGGAAGTGGCTTTCGACAGAGAAGGAAACAAACTAAAACCGATTTTGAGTATTCAAGAAGGCAAACAGGAAAAGATCGAAAGCATATCTATCCAAGGCGGAACTCTTTTTGCTGAGGATATTCTGATGGAGATGATCGGAGGTATTCCGGGAGGGGGCTTTTTTCAGCCCGACATACAGAAAGACATCGAAAGATTAAAAAGATATTACCTGAACCAAGGCGTCAGGGGAACAGAAATTGTTGCTGTTGTCCAGCAGGTTCAAGACAATCTTTACTCTATACGGTTCGAGATCGAAGAGGGGCAAAAGATTCGTATAGAAAATATTATCATCACAGGTTACATAACTACCAAGAAAAATATCATCTCGAGAGAACTTCTGGTGCAAGAGGGAGATCTTGCGCGATATGATGCCATTGGGGAGTCGAAAAGAAAATTGGAAAGGTTGGGAATCTTCACAGAGGTTATAATCGACGAAATCCCTATTTCTTCAGACAGGATAAATCTATTGGTCGGTGTCCGGGAAGGGGCAAGAAATTATGCCAGTTTGGGGATTGGTATGGAGACGAAAAGCCAACCTCGGACTTATGCAGTTTGGGATTATGAATTTAGACCACGGGGAACAGCGGAGTTGATCCGGTACAACATCTTCGGGACGGCAGCACAGGCCAGCCTTGTCGGGCAGTTGAGCTTTAGGGAAACAAGAGGGGTTTTTTCTTGGAGACAACCCTATTTTTTCGGACTTCCGATGGAAACCTACTTTAACGCTTGGCTGGAAAGAGAAGCGCGCACCAGTTTCACGTATGAGGGAAGCGGAATCAGTTTGACGACCGCAAAGCCGATCTCGAAAACTGAGAATATGGATTTTCTGGCCACGCTAAGATATGCCAGTAGAATAATAACAGAACTGGAGATCGAAGAGTCTGAAATAGACCGGCGGTTTTTCCCGTTTTCCACCGCAGCGATATCCGGCAGCTACATCTGGGAAAAAAGGGATGATCCGTTTAATCCCACAAGAGGGTTCTTTTTCAGTTCTGTGCTCGAATGGGCATTCCCGTACTTTGGAACAGAATCAGATTTTTGGAAAACGTTCAACAAATTTCAAATTTTCGTTCCGGTTGTGCCTGACGTGACGTTTGGGGCGACTGTACGGCTTGGATTGGCCAGGGGGAGAGTACCGATTCATGAAAGGTTTTTTGCCGGAGGGAGCAATTCCTTCCGCGGGGTGGCTTTTGATGAATTAGGACCCAAAGACCCAGAATCTGCCAAACCAGTTGGGGGAAAGGCCTTACTTTTATTCAATTTTGAGCTGACCTTTCCGATTATTCCAGCTTTCAAAGATTTGTATGGCACCTTGTTTTTCGACAAAGGTAATGTTTTCGAAAGAAGGAAGCAGGTCAGCTTTTCCGGTTTGAGGAATGCCCTAGGATTGGGATTGAAATACAAAACTCCATTAGGCCCGGTCCGTTTTGAACTGGGTTGGAATCTGGATCCGTTTCCTGGGGAAAAAAGTCTTATAGGTTTTATTACGATTGGCAATGTATTCTAATAAACCGGAAATCAACAGCTATCCATTGCATGTGGCCGCTCTGTTTCTTTTTTTCCTTTGGATATTTGTCCCGGGCTATGGTCAGGGGGAAGTTGTCGATCGGATCGTTGCCATAGTCAATGACGAAGTCATCACACAGACAGATGTCAGTATCATCCAAAAGTTTGGCTTATTCGATGACCTGTCTGAATCTCCGGATGCTGATAAACAAACAAAAATTCTCTATCGATTGATCAATCAAAAATTGGTTATTCAGCTGGCCAGTGAACGTATTATGGTCGCAGAGGAAGAGTTGGAGGCGGCCTTGAGTGATGTTATCCAAAGAACTGATCCTGACCTTGCAGGATCGGCCCTTCTTCAGTTTGGATTGGATTGGGATGATTTGAAACCTTATCTCCGTGAAAAATTGCTGTTTCAAAAAATCATATCCCAAAGATTTAACCGTGGGGTTATCGTGAGCATCGATGAGATTGAAAGATATTATGAGCAAGTGTATGTTCCCTCTCAGAGGAGAAAGAACCTCGGCCCTCAACCCATGATCGAAGTGCTCGGCCAACTCGAGAGGGAGTTGCAACGAGAAAAAGTCGAGGATCAAGTTCAGGAATGGATTGATAATTTGAAACGCGAAGCCAATATTCAAATAAAATTACATGATTTCTTAGGATGAAATATGGGAAAAATCGCATTTTTGTTTCCCGGGCAAGGCTCTCAAGCTGTCGGAATGGGAAAGCTTTTCTATGACTCATCGAAAGTGGCAAGAGAAATTTTTGAACGAGCTGACAAAATCTTGGGATATTCGTTATCGGGCCTTTGTTTTGAGGGTCCGGAAGAGAACCTCCGATTGACAGAGAATACCCAACCCGCCCTTCTTGTTGTCAGCACAATTGCCTATACCCTTCTCGGAGAGATCCCGGCCATCGCAGCGGGCCACAGCCTGGGAGAGTACTCGGCCTTGGTTGCAGCCGGTTCTTTGACATTCGAGGATGCCGTTCGTCTAGTCCATAAGAGAGGATGCTATATGCAGGAAGCCGTTCCTGTGGGAGTTGGTGCTATGGCCGCTCTCATGGGAACGAGTTTTACCGATGTGGAGGAAGCCCTCCCCCAAATAAGCTCGGGTGTGGTGCAGATAGCGAACTGGAACAGCCGAGAGCAGATCGTCATCGCTGGGCATGAACAGGCTGTAAAAGAGGCACTGGCCTTGATCAATCCCCGGCGTTCTGTCATGCTCCCTGTGAGCGCTCCATTCCATTGCAAGCTTATGCAGAGTGCAGAGGATAAACTCGCCCATGATTTGGATGATGTGCAATTCCAAGATTTGGCTTTCCCGATTGTCACCAATGTGGATGCCAAGGTGATTCACTCGGGCGAAGAAGCAAGAGAATCCCTGAAAAGACAGGTCACTCGAGGCGTGCTTTGGTTCAGGTCGATGGAGGTAATGGCTGATCAGGGGATTCAGACGTTTGTAGAATTGGGTTCTGGCAAAGTGTTATCTGGTTTGATCAAACGCATAAGCCGTGAATGGACATCTGCTCTCGAGATATTTAATGTAGAGGATGTAGAAAGCCTCGACACTGTCAAAGACTCGATTTTTTTCTAGCCAACCATCAAAATAGCCAGGAAAGCTGAGACGTCAGCCCCACGATTTTCCGCCTTTCGCCTTTCCCCGGCTGTTCTCTATTTCTTTGGAATCAATTGGGCGATGCTGTCGATAACCAGAGTGGGCTGTACCTCGATTTGCGCTAGGTCTTCCTTTTGGGTCTCGCCGCTGAGCACGAGAATAGAGTCGCACTTGATCCGTCGCGCCAATTCCATGTCCGTGTAGAGGCGGTCCCCGATCATCACAGCTTGTTGGGGCGTGATGTTGTGTTTTTTCAGAATGTGAGCGATCATCTCTGGATTCGGCTTCCCGAAGATTTTCAGGGGGTTTTTTCCAGTAGCTTTTTCGAAAAGAGCGAGCATGGATCCTGTGTCTGGGATAAATCCTTCCGGTGTCGGACAAACCAGATCGGGATGAGTGGCGATAAGCTCCACTCCCCTTTGGAGAAAAAGTGCTGCAGCTTTCAGCTTTTCGTAGGTGAGTTCTGTATCGAATCCTAAGACGATGTAACTCGGGGAGGGAGATGCGATGTCGAATCCTTCTTGAATAAACATCTCTTGCATCGATTTTGTCCCGACGACATACAGGTCTTTTATCTTCTTTTCCATTAAAAATGCGATGACCCCATCCGTTGACAAAATGATCCCCTCTTCACTGGTGGAGATGCCCAGGTTGGATAACTTTGTGACATAATCGGATTTAGAGCGGGAGGAGTTGTTGGACAAGAAGTAGAAAATAATGCCCAGGTCTGTTAGATAATTCAGGAATTCCTTTGCACCAGGGATCAGGGCATCTCCCATATAGATCGTGCCGTCCAAATCTAGAAAAACGACTTTTTTGATTCGAAACAAGTGCTCGACGCTTGTCATGTCAGTTTGTCCTTTTAGAGGAGGAAATGGCATCCTTGACATATTCGATGGCGGAGAGGAATGTAGCGGTAATGATAATCCATGATAGGGCATAAAAACTCCAGCTGCCTATGTATTCCCAGTAATAAGGGCCAAGAAGGGCTAAAAAAGAACCGATGGCTTGAACAGTGGCCTTAAGTTTTCCACTTTTTTTTGCTGATACGGTGCGGTTATTTTGTGCTAGGACGATTCTGGAATAGGCCACTGTGATGTCGCGCAGAGCCATGATTAACGGGACGTACAAAATAACCAGTCCGTTGGTTGCCAAAGCCCAATAAACGATAAGGCGCGATACGCTGTCTGCGAAAGGATCGAGAGTTGCTCCAGATTCTGAGACCAATTCGAACCGCCTGGCGATCTTTCCGTCGTAAAGGTCTGTGAATTCTATGATCAGCAAGAGGAGTAGATTGAGCGCAAGGGTGAATGTCGTCTCTTGTCCATAAATCAAAACGACCAGGAATAGAATAGCAATCGGAATTCGCCCGAGGGTCATCAATTGAAGAAGGAAATATCCTTGATTATGTCTTTTTTCCTCTACTGGTTTCATTATTTGTAATGCAGCCCTTTTTTTGTTTTGATTGAATTATACAGAAAAAATAGGATTCGGTCTATCAAATCCACTGGGCTTGAAAAAAATGGAATCAAAAAGTATATTTGACTAGAACCGATGGCAAACAAAAATTCCTCCACCCCGATGATGGAGCAGTACCACCGGATCAAGAAGCAATATCAGGATGCGCTGTTGTTTTTCCGACTGGGTGATTTTTATGAGATGTTCTTCGAGGACGCCAAAACAGCTGCCCCGGTTTTGGAAATTGCCCTGACCTCCCGCCAAAAGGTTCCGATGTGTGGGATTCCCTATCATGCGGCCCATACCTATCTGGTGAAACTCTTACGAAAAGGATTCAAAGTGGCCATCTGTGAGCAGGTGGAGGATGCGAAACAGGCTCGCGGTGTTGTCAAAAGGGATGTGGTAAAGGTCCTCACCCCTGGAACAGCGGTTGAGCTCGAGTTGGAGGAGGAAAAAGAAAACACCTACATTGCTAGTTTATTTCTGTCGAATGAAGGTTGGGGAATGTCTGTTATAGATTTGGCTTCTGGCGAGATGAGAGCTACACAAGGAGAACTAAATCACATGCTCGTCGATGAAATCTTCAAGGTTTTTCCGAAAGAAATCATCTATCCTGATGATCAGGCAAATGAAATCGGAGGAATTCTTGCGCGTTCGGGGATGAACAGTGTTGTGAGGAGCCCTCAGGAGGACTGGATTTTTGATTTGACGCAGGCGAAGAATCTATTGCTCGATCATTTCCAGGTTAAATCGCTGGATGGTTTTGGATTGGGAAGCAGGGACCTGGCCGTTTCTTCATCCGGTGCGCTTATGCACTACTTGAAGGATTTAAGGAAGGATTCCCTTTCCCTGGTGCATGGACTTTCCTTTGTCCAATCGTCCCAGCACATGATCCTGGACGCGACTTCGATAAAAAATCTGGAGCTCACAAAAAACTTGAGAGATGGACGCGTCAAAGATTCCCTTTTGGATGTTATCGATTTTACCGTTACCTCCATGGGAGGCAGGCTACTCCGTTACTGGCTTATGCATCCGTTATTGGATAAAAAGAAAATTGATCGTCGGCTGGAGACCGTGGATGAATTCCTTTCCCAAACGATAGCGCGTCAGGAATTGAGGAGTGGACTCAAGGACATTTCTGACTTGGAAAGACTCACCGGGAAAATCTCCCTGGCCGTGGCCAATGCCAAAGACCTGGTTGCGCTTAAGCGATCCCTTCTGCCTCTGCCTCAAATCCAATCAGTCATCCGATCCTTCGCCTCCAAAAAGACGGAAAATATTCAGAAGGATTGGGATAATGCCAAGGACATCGTGGAGTTGATCGAAAGAGCCGTAATGGACGAACCGTCTTTTCTCCTCACCGATGGGGGAATCATCAAGCAGGGATACAACCGTGAATTGGATGAATTGAGGGAGATCAGTCTTTCTGGGAAAACGTTCATCAGCCAAATGGAGAGAAAGGAAAGAGAGCGAACAGGTATACCGTCCCTTAAGATCCGGTATAACAAGGTTTTTGGCTATTACATAGATGTGACAAAACCCAATTTGCACTTGGTTTCGTCTGATTATATCCGGAAGCAGACTTTGGTCAACTCTGAGAGGTTCATCACTCCCGAACTAAAAGAGTATGAGGAGAAAGTTCTGAATGCCGAACAAAAGATAGGGGAATTGGAATACCAGTTGTTCGTTGAAATCAGAGAGAAAATAGCTCAAGAAAAGGAACGGCTTCAAAAAATAGCCACTTCTCTTGCGCTTCTGGATGTGCTTTCTTGTTTAGCCGAATTGGCGTCGCAACGCAGCTATAAACGGCCGCGTGTCAATGAGGATGAAAGGCTCAATATTGTGGATGGCAGGCATCCTGTCATCGAAGTGACGAACGATGAACCCTTTATACCCAATGACACGCTTTTGGATAGGGAGGCGAACCAAGTCCTTATCGTCACCGGACCTAACATGGGCGGGAAGTCCACCTACCTTAGGCAAGTTGCCCTGATTTGTATCTTGGCCCAGATGGGGTCTTTTGTTCCGGCCTTCGAGGCCGAAATCGGGTTGGTGGATCGCGTATTCACCCGAATTGGAGCCATGGATTTCTTGAGTGTGGGACAGTCGACGTTTATGGTGGAAATGCTGGAAACAGCCAACATACTGAACAACGCCACGAATAACAGCTTGATTCTGCTGGATGAAATCGGCAGGGGAACGAGCACATTCGATGGACTCAGCATAGCATGGGCTGTGGCCGAATATCTCCATGACAAACCAGATGTCCAAGCCAAGACCCTGTTTGCCACCCATTATCATGAGTTGACGGAGCTTGAGTTGACGATGGAGAGGATCAAGAACTATCACGTTTCTGTGAAGGAGTGGAAGGAAGATATCATATTCTTGCGGAAAATCGTTCCTGGAGCTTCCGATCAAAGCTACGGCATTCACGTGGCGCGGTTGGCGGGGATACCCCATTCCGTGATAGAAAGAGCCAGGGAAATTCTTTTTAACTTGGAGAAACAGGAATTGGATGATGCCGGCCTCCCCAGGATTGCTTACGGCTCGTCTCCGGAGCGGGATAAATCCCAATTCCTTTTGTTTCAGGAAGATCGGAACCGGGAATTTTTAGAGGAGATGAAACAAGAAATAGAATCATGGGACTTGGACACTCTTTCCCCCCTTGAGGCCCTGAACTTATTGAGTGAACTGAAGGCTAAAATAATCAAAAAAAAGGTGATTGATTGAATTTTTGACTCAGAATTCTTCTGATTCCTCATCCGGACTCAAGTCTTCCTCGATATCTTCCTGAGCAAAGTTTTCCTCGAACCCGATGTCATCATCGTAACGCGAGTCGCCTACTTCTTCTTTGCGTTTTTCAATAGCCAGTTGAAATTCTTCTTTATCTTCATACCTTCTCATGAAATTTGATGCAGTGTCGCTGTAGCATAACTCCAGGAAGTCGTCTTCAATCCTGCAAAAAACAGACATACAGTGGCCCGTTTGTAAGTCGCCGACTGTTTCCTCTGTCTTGGATGCCCCTTTTATCGCATCCAGCGTTAGCCAGCTTGCGATTTCGATTTCTTCCATCGGATGCTCCCAAGGAAAAAATATCAATTTTCACCAAATTGTCAAGAGGAAAAATAAAAAAAAAGAAAAACATATTAATCTGATTATTCGCGAGTCGAGCCCACCCCGCCCTGCCTACCCACCCCACCCAATCATTAAGGTTTATATTATTGCGAAAGAATGGTAATCTAGAAAATGATTTTTTTGTTGAATACGGCAGTGTTTTAGATACTGTTCTGATATTATTGAAAATGATGACATAAACACTCTAAATCCCATCCTTTAAAGAAGGGTGGGGTGGGTAGGCAGGGTGGGGTGGGTAGGCAGGGTGGGGTGGGTAGGCATCGGTATATTTTATGAATAGTTCAAGTTGATAGAATCAAGAGAGGCAACAAAATGAAATGGGATCGCTTCACACTCAAGTCACAGGAAGCCTTCGAACAGGCTCAATCCAAAGCTCAGGAATCGGATCATCAGGAATTGCAGCCGGAACATCTCCTTTGGGCTTTTTTGGGCCAAGAGGATAATGTTGTTAATGCTGTGCTATCCAAAATCGGCGCGAGGCCCTCAAAGATTAGGGACGAAGTTGAAAAGGTTCTGGAAGATTTTCCCAAGGTTAAGGGTGCTGCGGAAGTTTACCTATCCTACCGTTTAAGCCAGGTCGTGAACATAGCCGAGAAGGAAGCTGTAAAGCTCAAGGACGACTACATATCCACAGAACATCTTTTTTTGGCCTTCCTGAAGGAGCCTTCAGCTGAGATCAGCCGTATTTTCAAAAACAATGGCGTGGATGAGGAAACTGTGCTGAAAGCCCTGATGGATATCCGAGGTTCACAACGGGTGACTGACCCAGAACCTGAAGGCAAGTATCAAGTCCTGGAGAAGTACGCACAGGATATCACGGCTCTGGCACAACAAGGAAAGTTGGACCCGGTAATCGGGCGTGAGGATGAAATCCGGCGCGTTGTCCAAGTTCTTTCCAGACGAAAGAAAAATAATCCGGTGTTGATCGGAGAGGCTGGAGTGGGAAAAACGGCCATCGTGGAAGGATTGGCACAACGCATCGCCAACGGTGATGTTCCCCAATCGCTTAAGAACAAAAAGCTGATTGCATTGGATATAGCATCCCTGATCGCAGGAGCCAAGTTCCGTGGAGAATTCGAAGAAAGGTTGAAGGCTGTGCTGAAGGAAGTCAAGGAAGCAGAGGGAGAAATCGTTTTGCTTATCGATGAGCTTCATACCATAATCGGCGCGGGAGCATCGGAAGGGGCCGTGGATGCTTCCAACATGCTCAAACCTCCGCTGGCGCGGGGGGAACTGCGGTGTGTCGGGGCCACGACGTTGAATGAGTATAAAAAATATATCGAGCGCGATGCGGCTCTTGAGAGGCGGTTCCAACAGGTTTATGTGGGCGAACCTTCTGTGGAGGAGACAATTTCCATATTGCGGGGGCTGAAGGAAAAATATGAGGTGCACCACGGTGTGGAGATCAAAGATTCAGCCCTGGTGGCTGCTGCCACCCTTTCTAACCGGTACATCGCCGACCGCTATCTCCCCGATAAAGCCATCGACTTGATCGATGAAGCAGCATCCCGTATCCGCATCGAGATCGACAGCATGCCGGAAGAAATCGATGAGTTGGAACGGCGTATCGTTCAATTGGAAATCGAGAAACAGGCCTTGAAGAAAGAAAAAGACAAGAGCACAAAAGCAAAACTGGAGAAGTTGAACAAAGAACTATCAGAATTGAAGGAAAAAAGGGATGTTCTCAAAGTGCGTTGGCAGAAAGAAAAAGAATTGATCGACAGGATGAACACGGTGAAGGAACAAATGGATAACCTGAAGATAGAAGAGCAGAATGCCGAAAGAAAGGGAGAGTTGGAAAAGGTTGCGGAGATAAGATATGGGAAATTGGTCGAGAAACAAAAGGAGATCGAGAAATTTTCCCACAAGCTGGCTGAAATTCAGGAGAAGGAAAAGATGCTGAAGGAAGAGGTGGATGAGGAGGATGTAGCCCATGTGGTATCCAAGTGGACCGGCATTCCTGTTTCTAAAATGCTCGAGGGTGAGGTGGAAAAGCTTGTCAAGATGGAACAGAATCTCGGAAAGAGGGTTATCGGACAGGATCAAGCCCTGCGTGCCGTATCCGATACCATAAGAAGAGCAAGGGCTGGAATACAGGATCTTTCGCGTCCTCTTGGCTCTTTTCTTTTTTTGGGTCCTACAGGAGTAGGGAAGACGGAATTGGCACGGGCTTTGGCCGAGTTTTTATTCGATGATGAACGGGCGATGGTAAGGCTGGATATGTCCGAATACATGGAAAAACATACTGTTTCCCGCCTGATCGGGGCTCCTCCCGGATATGTCGGATTCGAGGAAGGAGGTCAGCTCACCGAAGCCGTCAAAAGGAGACCGTATTCTATTATCTTGCTGGACGAGATAGAAAAGGCCCATGCCGATGTCTTTAACATCCTTCTCCAGATCCTGGATGATGGTCGACTGACTGATGGGAAGGGACGGACGGTCGATTTCAAAAACACCATTGTTATCATGACATCCAATTTGGGAAGCCAGATTATCAAAGAGCTGAGTCAAGATTTCGCAAAGATGGAGAAAGAAATGCAATCCATCCTGGATAGGCATTTTCGACCTGAATTTCTCAACCGAGTGGATGAGATCCTGATTTTTAAATCCCTCTCCAAACAGACCATCCTCCAGATTGTGAAACTGCAGATCGAAGAACTACAGGAGAGGATAAAGGAACGAAAAATCGCGATTGAGGTCAGCAAGAAAGCCCAAAAACTCCTCGCAGAGAAAGGATATGATCCTGCGTACGGAGCCCGGCCTCTGAAGAGAATCGTTCAGAAATATATCCAAAATCCCCTAGCATTGGAAATATTGGAAGGGCGGTACAAGGAGGGGGATGTTGTCCAAGTCGATGTCGACCAAAAGAATGAATTTGTATTCCGCAGGAAATAACGGTATTACCGAAACATAATTATCTTGGAACGAGAAGGAGAAGAAAATGAAAGAAAAAGTCCAAAAGGCAATTGATGAATTAAGGCCACAACTTCAGGCAGATGGGGGAGATATAGAACTTGTGGATGTCACGGAAGATGGTGTTGTTAAAGTCCGTCTCCTAGGGGCTTGTGTCGGTTGTCCGATGAGACAGATGACGTTAACCCATGGAGTAACACGGTTCATAAAGAAACAGGTTCCAGAGATTAAGGAAGTCCAGGCAGTGGAAGAAGAATAAGATTGACAAAAAAGCCAAAATATCGTAAACAAAGATAAAAAAAAGGAGGTAAACATGAAAAAGGGAAAATTGTTGCTTGCAACTGTCACAGTTGTTGCCTTTTTGAGCTCGATGACACTTGCTAACGGCTTGAACCTGAATGGCCTTGGTGCAAGAGCTGTTGCCATGGGAGGTGCTTTCGTCGGATTAGCCGATGACTTCTCTACCGTTTTCTGGAATCCTGCTGGAGCTGCCCAATTTGAGAAAAAGTATTTTGGATTTTCTGGTTTCGCTCTTCTTCCATCCATGAGCTATCAATTTGACTTGGGCCCGGTGACCATGGTTGATGCAGAAGCCCCGAGCAAGGTTTACCCAGGTGGATTGGCAGCCTATTATCATCCGATCAACGATAAATTGGTCGCTGGCATTAGCGTGTATTCGCCCTCAGGGCTGGGCGTGAAATGGGATGGCGCTGATTTTGCGAATATTTCTGGTCCTCCCAATTTTGCTCCCAATCCCAATATCAAATGGGAGAGCCTACTCTTTATGGTCACGGCCGCTCCATCTCTCGCTTACAAATTAAGCGATCAGGTTTCTCTGGGTGTGGTTTTGAATGCCAATTACACTAACCTTGATCTAGCTATGTATGCTGGCAGTGTTGAACCTTTCCCTGGAGTTCATGTAGACATGAAACAACAGGATATCCATATGAGTGGGTGGGGAATTGGGGCCACCATCGGCATATTGGCAAAACCCAGTGATATGTTTAGCATAGGAGCTACATTAAGAACTCCTGTCAAGTTTAATCTCAGTGGAGATGCTACAATTACTGGGATTCCGCAACTGGGCTTGAATGAGACTTCAGATATCGAAACAGAAATCACGTGGCCGTTGTGGGCTGCTGTTGGAGTAGCCTTCAGACCGATCGAACAATTCGTCTTAACCTTTGACGTTCAGTACACAGATTGGAATACCATTGATGTGCTGGAAATCAGTTTTATAGATCCAGCCTGGGAGCAGATGATGGCATTGAGCGGCGAAAATGAAATGGACTTTCATTGGGAACGTAAAATCCAGATCAGAGTTGGAGCCGAATACATGGTTACAGACACCTTAGCTCTCCGTGCCGGATACTACTATGATCCGACTCCATCACCTGACAGTACCCTAAATGTCCTTTTGCCCAGTGCAACATTCAATGTGATAACTGGTGGTTTTGGCTACAGTTCCAACGGACTTCAGTTTGATTTCGCTGTGGAATACGTAATGGGAAAGGAAAGAGAGGTTCCTTTTCTAAATACGGTTATGGATCCTGAATGGGAATCTGCCATGCCAGGTATACATGGGCTGAATGTCCTGTCCTTTGATTTCTCAGTCGGGTATAGGTGGTAAAAAGAAATTACCCATTCCATTCCCCGAAAGTTGTTTCACATTCCGGTTTTTATTGTTTTTGCGTAAGGAAACTAACGCAATTCTGTGTTTGTTAAAGGGTTAGTAACACCAATGATTCGAAAAGCGGTGATTCCAGCTGCGGGATTTGGCACGCGTTTTCTGCCTGCTACCAAAGCCCAACCCAAGGAGATGTTGAGTGTTGTGGATCAGCCTTTGATCCAGTACGGCGTAGAAGAAGCTGTTGGTGCAGGGATAAAAAGCATCGGGGTTATAATCGGTAGGGGGAAATCAGCGATCGAAGATCATTTCGACAGGAGCCCGGAATTGGAACGGTTCCTGGAAGAAAAACAAAAAACTGATTACTTGGAAGAAGTGCGCAGAATCTCGAATCTTGCGGAATTTTGTTATATCCGCCAGAAAGAAGCCCTGGGGTTGGGTCATGCGATCCTGATGGCTGAAGATTATATCGGGAATGAACCTTTTGCCGTGCTTTTGCCTGACGATATTTTCGATTGTGAAAAGCCGTGTATCCGACAACTGATCGATGTTTATTCGGAGTATAATGCTTCGGTCATCGTGCTGGGAAGGACGGATGAAGAGGGAACAAAAAAATACGGGATAATAAAACCCAAACAAATAACGGAGAGGGTTTTTCAGGTCGAAGACTTGGTGGAAAAGCCCGGTCCAGAAAAGGCATTTTCTGATTTGGCTGTGATCGGTCGGTATGTGTTTACCCCGGAAATATTCGAAGCGATCAAGCAGACTGAGCCCGATAATAAAGGCGAAATTCAGATTACAGATGCCATCAAACTTCTGCTGGAGAACCAGTTGGTTTATGGGTATCTCTTTGAGGGAAAAAGGTATGATGCCGGGGATAAGTTGGGATTCATTCAGGCGACGGTTGAACTGGCGCTTAAGCGGCCGGAATTCGCAAATAAGCTCAGGAACCATATCAAAAACTGTTAGCCTGAATTATTCAAACACTTTTTAAAGCAGGTATTTTTTTACTCTCATCGCATTTTCCTATCGGAGGTCGGATTTTTCTGTGATCCACAAAAAAATTGAGGGGAATCTAGGGGTGATGTTTTTTGAATAAAGGGAAACTGAAGGCACAGGAGGGAGTGGCGAGGGACGGAATCGAACCGCCGACGCAGAGATTTTCAGTCTCTCGCTCTACCGACTGAGCTACCTCGCCCTCTTATGATCCATTACTCTTGAACTCGCGCATTAGTATAAATACCTTGGCATCTAATGTCAATCAGAATTAGGCCTCCATCGTAATACCTGGCCGATCCACCCCGCCTTTCATTTAAGGTTTTTAAGATCGTAAAGATTATGTCCTTATGAATGAACGATAGGGGTGGCATTATTTTGAATATCTCAGGTAAATTGAAATAGGGGTAGCATTGTGATATTCTTTCAACTTGGAGGTCAATCTCTATGGAAGAAAAGGAAATCAAAGAGCGTTTGCTGAAAGAAAACCAGGAATTCCGCAAAGCCTTTGACCAACACAAAAAATTGGAAAAAAAACTTTCACAATTTCATACAAAAAGCCATTTAACAGAAGAAGAAAAGATGAAAGAAAAACAAATCAAGAAAAATAAACTCCTGTTAAAAGACAAAATGTATCACATAATGACCGCATACGGAAAATCTGTTGAATAACCCCTCTTGATAAAACATGAATCCACGAAAAAAGGTCCGGATCGCGTTGATAGGAGTTGAATCTTTCCGAGGAAAAGAATTAAAAAGTGTTTTGGAAGATAAGAAGTTTCCGATCGAAAAGATCGAGTTTTTTGATCCGGATGTTGAAAAGGAATACTCGAAATTGACAGAATTTCGGGGGGAGCCTCGCGTCGTTATGCCTCTTGATGAAGCGGCCATCGCAGACTCTGACCTTGTTTTTTTGGCATCCGATGAAAAAACCAACAGAGAATATGGAAATCTTGCGCCCAAAAAAAAATTTCTGGCTATCGATTTAAGCGAAACCTTTAATGTGGACAAAAAAGTTCCGGTTGTTGTCGGAGGAGTTAACCATAAAACCGTTCTTGAAAAAAAACCTGCCTTGATTGCCAATCCCCATCCTGTGACCATCATTCTGGCGCATTTTTTGAATGTGATCTGCGAAAAATTCCACCCTAGAAACATAGCGGCATTTGTCCTTCAGCCAGCATCAGCATTTGGGGAAGCGGGGATCGAAGAGCTGGCTGACCAGTCATTCGCTGTGTTGAACAGCTCATCAGTATCAAAAAAAACCTTTAAAACCCAGGTTGCGTTTAATCTTCTTTCTGAGAGTACCCCTTTGGATAAAGATGGATTTTCTGCTGTTGAAAAACAGGTTCTTTCTGAAATTGGACGTGTCATCGACATTCGAAATCTTTCTTTATCCATCGCCATCATCCAAGTGCCTGTTTTTCATACCTATTCAATCATGATTCATCTTGAACTGAGAGAAAAAACCGATATCCCAACTCTAACGGCTCTGTTTAAAAAATCCCCATACTTCAAGGTTGCCTCTCCTTCCCCAACCCATCCCGTTTCTTGTTTGCGGGTGGCCGGAAAGGATAAAATTTATATTGGGCAGATAAAAAAAGAAGATTCCAGCCTCAGAAAGTATTGGGTTTGGACAGTGACGGACAATCTAACCATTGGTTCGGCATTAAATGCCTATGAAATCCTGGAGAGCAGCCAGTTGAGTTTGCATACAAAAAGATGAAAGATATTTTGCAGCTGTTTAAACTCACCCTTCAAGAGAAAAGGAAATTCATCACTTCCTTTGTTTTCACGATATTTGTGGGTTTTTTCACTTTTTTGTTTGTTAACCTGGTCCAGCCAATCGTGGACAAAATGTTTGGTCTTGGACAAAAAATTCCGGCTGAGGCGATCGAAAAAACGCGCTTTCTAGATTTTGTTTTTCGTAATGTGAGTGAGGATCAGATCATTCATTTTGTACCTTTGTTGCTCGTAATTGCCTTATTCGGAAAGGGCCTGTTCACTTTCCTTTCTTCCTTTTTCATGAAATCCATAGGTTTAAAGGTATCGAAAAAAGTAAGAGATGACATCTCCTCGCATATCATGTACCAATCAACGGATTATTTTGACCGGATGGCGACAGGTGAACTCATGTCCCGCATGACCAATGATGTCGATAGGATCCAGGAGGCCGTTTCGGGGAGCATGGGAGATTTTATCCGGGAAGCATTTGTCATTTTTGCTCTGCTTGTCTCGATTTTCTTTATCGATTGGCATCTGGCTCTGGTTGCTTTCATCATCACCCCTTTGGCTGTGATCCCTCTCGCTGTTTTCAGCAGGGAATTGAAAAAAAGGGGGAGGATGAATCAAATCCGGATGGCAGATATTTATAAGATTCTTCACGAAACCATCACTGGGAACAAAATTGTCAAAGCTTTTACCATGGAGAAGTTCGAACTCAAAAAGGTTTTCCAGGCTACGAAAAACTATTTCCAATCCAGCCTCAAACTAGCCTGGATCGGCAGCTTGTCCTCACCATTCATGGAATTTTTAGGAGGATTGGTGGGTGCGTTTATTCTTTTTGTGGGTACGACTCGGATCACTCGGGGATTTATAACCCCGGGAGATTTCGGAGCCTTTATCATGGCCCTTTTTTACATGTACACGCCGATCAAAAAGATCAGCCGTGCCAATGTCGTCATTCAACAAGGCATAGCCAGCTTTGAAAGAATCAACGAGATTCTAAAGAGTAAGCCGCAGATCCTCGATCATGATCGAGCTTATCCCCTTCCTCCGGTGAAGGGGCACGTGAGGTTTGAAAATGTTTCTTTCAACTACAATGAAAACATCCGTGTCCTGTATGATGTGGATTTTGAAATATTGCCAAAGGAGAAAGTGGCATTGATCGGCTTGAGTGGCGCAGGAAAAACCACCATCGTTAACCTCATATCCCGCTTTTATGAAACCACTTCTGGTAAGATCCTGATTGACGGAATCGACATTCGGGATGTCAATCTCTCATCCCTTCGAAAACAGATTGGGTTGGTTACCCAAGAATTGATCCTGTTCAATGATACGGTTCGGAACAATATCGCTTACGGCTTGGATGATACTCCGATGGAGAAGATATTGGATGCGGCCAGGGCCGCCGAAGCTCATGATTTCATTCTAAAACTCCCAGAAGGTTATGAAACACAGATCGGAGAAAAGGGGGGATTACTTTCGATCGGCCAGAGACAGAGACTTTCCATTGCCCGTGCTTTGCTCAAAAATCCTCCGATTCTTGTGCTTGACGAAGCGACGTCTTCCTTGGATTCCGAGTCGGAAAAACTTATTCAAGTGGCTGTGGAAAATGTTATGAAAGATCGAACAACATTCGTGATCGCCCACAGATTGTCGACAATTAGGAATGCGGATAAGATTTTGGTTTTGGATAAAGGAAAGATCGCGGAAATCGGTTCACACCAGCAGCTTTACAAAAAAAACGGCATCTACCGAAAGCTTTATGATCTCCAGTTTCCAGAGGAAAAGGAGTTGTTGAATTGATCCGCAGCATGACTGGTTATGCCGAGAAAAGATTTGTCCATAAATCCTTTTCCTTGAAAATCAGCATCCGAGCTCTCAACCATCGTTTTCTGGATTGGAATTATCGTGGGGCCCCTCTGGGCAATGTTGAGGATAAACTGAGAAAACTATGTCAACAGAGGCTCCATAGAGGACGCATCGAGGTTCTTGTGGATGTGAATTTTTTCGGTGCGGACAAATGGGAATTCCACATCAATCAGAACCTTTTAAACAAGATGCTCATCGGTCTCGATAAAGCGGCGGTTGTTTCTCAAAGGCATGTCACTTTCTCTCTTGAGAATCTTTTAAACACACCCCACATTGTCCAGTTTCGGAGGAAAGACTTCACCAAAGAAGATACCGAATTCCTTGAACAGAGTTTTGAAAAGACTCTCGATCTGCTGATCAGAGAAAGAGCAAGGGAGGGAAGGGAAATAAAGAGGCAGTTATCGGCCCATGCACAAAACATCAAAACTCTTATGAGCCAGGTCGAAAAGCGAGCGAAAAAACAGCCCCGATTGATCAAGCAAAAATTGATGGAAAGATTGGAGGAGTTGAGCCGAGGTGAAGCGTTACCAGAGGGTAAATTGGCAGAGGAGGCTTCGTTGTTAGCCCAGCGCTACGACCTAACGGAAGAGATCGCTCGGTTGAAATCCCATATGAAATATCTCCGGGAACTGCTCGATTCCAAAGGGTCGGAACCAGTCGGGAAAAAACTTGATTTTCTAGCCCAAGAACTCTATCGAGAGGCTAACACCTTGAATTCAAAGGCGCAGGATATTGAAGTGGTTCGCAGAAGCTTGGCGTTGAAGTCAGAAGTTGAAAGTATTCGCCAACAACTGCAAAATATAGAATAAAATGCTTATTGTGATTACAGGACCTTCTGGGTGTGGAAAGTCTACTCTGGCAAATCTCATGCTGACAGAATTGGAAAATGTAGAGTTTTCTGTCTCGTACACAACACGCAAAAAACGGGACGCGGAGATTGAGGGAAAAGACTATTTTTTTGTCTCTAAAGAAACGTTCGAAAGGATGATACAGAAAGAAGAACTTGCCGAATGGGCCGTTGTCCATGGCTGCTATTATGGAACTCCCAAAAATACGCTGGAGAGAGATTCCGTAGACCGAGACCTCCTTTTGGACATCGATGTTCAAGGGGCTGAGCAGATTCGAGAAAAACACGAAGGAGCCGTGTTTGTATTCATCCTTCCCCCTGTGTTTCCCGAGTTGAGGGAAAGGCTGGAAAAGAGGGGGCAAGATAGTCTGCCTATAATCCAGAAGCGGTTAGATACAGCCAGAGAAGAAATCCAGCGTTATCGGGAATTTGATTATGTCGTTATCAACGATGAGCTGAGCAAAGCGGCAGAGGAATTGAAATCAGTTATACTGGGCCAGAGATGCCGTAGGGAAATCAGAGAAAAAGAGATCTTGCCTATAATGCGGAGTTTTGCGGAAGGGGATTAAGAGGCAGCGATGAAAAAAATAGCGCTGGGAATATGTTCGTCCATAAGCATTTACAAAGCCTGCGAGATAATTAGGAGTTTTCAAAAAGAAGATTACGAAGTTCAGGTGATTATGACGGAGAACGCCACCAAGTTGATTTCACCCCGTTTGTTCAGTGCGCTCACAGGTCGGAGAGTGATAGTCGACCTTTTCAAAGATGAATTTCCCGATGAAATTGCCCATGTTGAATTAGCCGGAGAAGTTTCCCTTCTTCTAGTCGCTCCAGCCACAGCCAACATGATCGGCAAGTTTGCATCGGGAATAGCCGACGATTTTTTGTCGACTTTTCACCTGGCTGTTAAGTGCCCGGTTCTTATCGCTCCAGCCATGAATGAGGCCATGTTCCTTCATAAGCAGACCCAAGCCAACATTAAAAAGCTCAGAGAGACGGGGGTTCGGTTTGTCGAGCCGGAAAAAGGATATTTAGCCTGTAAAGATGAAGGATGGGGCAGGCTTGCTCCTGTCGAAAAAATCGTGGACACGAGCTTCCAACTCTTGCACAGAAGCCAATCTTTTGCGGGAAGGATATTTCTGATAACGGCTGGGCCGACCAGAGAGTATTCTGATCCTGTTCGGTATTTATCCAATCCATCCTCGGGCAAAATGGGATATGAGCTAGCTAGGGAGGCATTGCAACGCGGTGCCGAGGTGATTCTTGTCTCCGGACCTACGCACATCATCCCTCCGCCAGGCGCCCGCATCAAATGGGTGCAAACGGCTGAGGAGATGGAACGGGAGGTCGCCCGGTTTTTCCCAAAGGCGGATGTGCTCGTTATGGCAGCCGCAGTTGCGGATCATAGGTTTTCGACTGTTTCCTCCCAAAAGATAAAAAAGCAGAAGAAACCCAAAACAATCCATCTTGTCCCAACGCCGGATATCCTGCAAAAGTTCGGGAAAAAGAAAGGAAAAAGGATTTTGGTGGGATTTGCCGCTGAGACGGAAAAAGTAGAGGAGAATGCTTTAAAAAAGGCCATGCAGAAAAACCTGGATATGATAGTGGCCAACGATATTACTAAAAAGGGAACGGGTTTTGGCTCCGATTATAACCAGGTCACGCTGGTGTTCCCCGATGGAAAGAGCATTCGTTCCAGCAAAAGGACGAAATCGGAAATCAGTGCGATGGTTATGGATGTGATCGAGGAAAAAATTGGCAAAGGATCCTGATAAAATCCTGAGTGAGGTGGAAGACAAATTAAAATTTCTGTCTCTACTTGGTGTTGAATTTGTTTCACGAGAGTCTTCTGTTGTATCCTTGGAAGAAACCATCCTGAATTGTCAGAAGTGTCCCCTTGCCCAAACCCGGACACAAGCTGTGCCCGGAGAGGGGAACCTGAATGCCCAGCTGATGTTTATCGGCGAAGCGCCGGGTCGTGATGAAGATATACAAGGAAGGCCATTTGTCGGAAGGGCCGGACAACTCCTGACAAAGATAATCCATGCCATGACATTTCAGAGGGATGAGGTGTACATCACGAACATCGTCAAATGCCGTCCCCCGGGGAACAGGAATCCCCAGGGGAACGAGATCACAAGTTGCAAGGACTATCTCCTTGCTCAGATCGAACAGATCGATCCAAAAGTCATTGTCACATTGGGGAAAGTGGCAGCCGATTTTTTCATCCGGAGTTCTCTGGGAATGACGGCCTTACGAGGTGATTTTTATGACTTCGATAACTTAAAAGTGATGCCCACTTTTCACCCTTCTTATCTCATCCGAAACGAGGGCAATAAAACTCTCAAAAAAATGGTCTGGGAAGATATGAAAAAGGTGATGGCCTTCCTGGGCAAAAAATGAGTCGCTATGCAGAAGTTGTACTGGGCCTTCCTTTAACTAAAACCTTCACCTACGTGATTCCGGAGATATGCAGAGATCTGGTTAAGGTTGGATCTCGGGTTTTGGTCCCCTTTCACCGGAGGGAAATAACAGGCTTTGTCGTCGGGCTTAAATCTCGAAAAAAAGGGGAGGATTTCGAGCTGAAGGACATCCGGGAAGTCTTGGATGATGAACCTGTTTTTTCTGAAGAGTTTCTTTCCTTCACCAAGGAATTCAGCACGGCATCTTTTTGTTCTTGGGGAGAGATGCTTCAAGCAGCGCTTCCTCCTTCCTATGTTCCCAAAAGTCGGGTAAAAATGTCCCTTTCCGAAGAGGGGGAAAAAGCAATCCAGAACGATTCACTTGATAAGGAGGAAAAAGAGATAATCAAACTTCTTCGAAAAGGAACTTACACACGGACTCACATCAAAAGAAAAATCAAACAAAAAAATCTATCAGCGGTCCTTGCCCGGCTAGAGAGAAGGGGATTGGTCCTGAGACAGAGCGATTTAAAAAAAATGCGACGACGGGTAGAAAAAGAGATTGATTTGACTCCTGTGCAGCTGGAGATGGATTTTTCTTTAGATGAGGAAATCCGCAAGGCTTCCGGCATTATTTCCGAATCATTGGGGAGAAACATATTTTTACCCTTTTACCTCTATGCTTCTAGACATAAAAGGGAAACCATTTATTTTGATTTGATCAAAAAAATTCTGAACATCAGGAAGAGGGTTTTGTTTCTCGTCCCCGAGATTAGGCTAACGGCATCTCTTCAAGAAAAATTCACCAAAAAATTGGGAGAGAACGTGGCGCTTCTTCACAGCCAATTGACCGCGAAACAAAGAGAAAGCGAGTGGGAACGGATTAGGACGGGCCGGGCGGATGTGGTGGTGGGGCCCCGTTCCGCCATTTTATCGCCTCTGACCAATATCGGTTTGATCATATTGGATGATGAGCACGATGAATCCTATCTGCAGAAAGAAAATCCCTCGTATGATGCCCGAAGAGGGGCTTTGTTGCGAGCGAAACAATTCTCCTCCCTTTTGATCTCCGGTTCTTCGATCCCATCGGTGGAGGCCTATTTCTTGGCAAAAAGGCTTGGTTATTTGGTTGAGATAAAGGAAGAAGCCGCAGACAGGAAAGTCGAGATCCTGAGGGAAAAAGCTGGAAAACGTATTGTGGAAGAAAGATTGATCCGTGAGATAGGCCAAAGATTGTCCGGCAAAAAACCTGACCCTGTCATCATTTTCTTCAACCGCAGGGGATACGTCTCTTTTGTTATCTGTCCTTGCTGCCGTTACATCCCCCGCTGCGAACGCTGCGATGTGACCATGAGTTTTCACAAGAAAGAGGGAAAACTCTTGTGCCATTATTGTGGGTTTTCCTCGCCCAAAATGCACACATGTCCCGAGTGTTGGGGGAAACTTGTGTTTGGCAAAAGTTTTGGCATAGAGGTTGTTGAGGAAGAATTGAAAAGCAGATTCCCAGGCAAGCGTATCGTGTGTTTCGATTCAGATAGGGTCCGCACAAGGAAAGATCAGGAAGAAATTCTCTCTCGTTTTGGCGAAAAAAAAATCGATATCCTTCTCGGGACACAGTTTTTGGCCCATCAAGATAACATTCCTCCGGTCTCGACGGTGGTTATTCTTTATCCGGAGATTTTCCTGACACTGCCGGATTTCAGAGCGAGTCAAAAAACTTTTCAAACCGTAAGCCAGATGACAAATTGTCTTGCCAAGGAGGGGGATCCCCGACTTTTTATCCAAACATCCAATCCGGAACATTACAGCATACGGCATGCCGCTTTTGATGATTATGGTTGTTTTTATGATCAAGAAATCAAATACCGACGATTGATGAATTATCCTCCGTTTTCCCGTTTAGCTGAGATCCTTTTGACTGGGGAGAATTTGAGAACCCTAGCACGGGAATCTCGAAAGATATTTTCGTGTGTCAAGGAGCAAGATTCGCCAATCGAGACTTGGGGACCGGCTTTGGCATCTGTGTCCAGGATAAGAGGAAAATTCAGGGTTCAGGTTGTATTGAAGTCGAAAAAAAAGAGGGCCCTTGATCGGGCCCTCCTAAAGTCTTTGGAACGTGTGAAATCGAGAAAAACTGTCTTTTTACACGAATAACGTAGACAGTTATCCGTATTCCTATCTAGTTTCCCTTTTTCAACCGGATTCTGAAATCTGTATGCAAGTAATGTCTTCTTTCTTCGTCGCCATCGTAAGGCTCTATTTCTGTATAAGCCCACCAAGTTTCTGCATGTACTTCAATTTTTACCCATTCTTCTGGTTTACTCATTTCACCACTTGTCGGGCCTATGTAGTTTATTGTGGCCATTCCGCTAGAATTTGTGGTTTTGAATGTCTTGGTTTTGCCATCTTGAAAATTTCCTTTACCATCCAAAATTTCAAAGAAAATCTTCCGGCCCGTTACAGGCGCTCCATCTTCCATAGTGAAGAATATAGTTATGTTGGATATGGGTCGTGTATTGGTGCACCACAAAACATTGGGATCAACCAAAACATTTAACATCAGATTTGAGCTGTAAGGATCGCCTACGACATAAATTGGGGTCCATTCCATTATGTCTTCAGCTCCTTCCCAAGCTATGTGAGCTGATATGTACAACTTTGCGTTTCCTAAAAGATTTGCAGCGAGAGGGCCATGATATCCAACAGTAACATTTCCATTTCCATCAGTAACTGCTGACATGACACTACTCATGTTGTCAAAGTATCCTACATTCGTTTTCATTCCTGTAAGTGCATCATAAACTTCAAAAAACACAGTTCTTCCTGCGAGCGCTGTACCGTCGTACCTCCTCAAGCTGGCTGTAACACTCGTTATTTCTCTGTTTGTCATTCCCGCAAACAACACATTTGGACTTGCCGAAACTTTTAGCGAAATCGCAAATCCTGCCGGGCCCAGCGGATCGGGCTCGTCTACCTTTTTCTTCACACAGGAGGTTAACAGGACGAGACTCATTGTTACGAGAATAAAAACGGCAAATTTAATGTTTGATCTCATTAGTTTCCTCCTTCAGGTGATGCTTCTTCATCTTTGGTGATGTAGTCTGCAAAGAAGATGGTCAGATACCCTGTGGCTTTGACCTTATTGCCCACCGTATCTTGTCCGTAAAACTCGATCCGAGCAGTGGTTTTGAGTTCTCCTTCTCCACGGCCAGTCGCCAGGTTGATCAGGGGTGGTTCGAGCTTTGATACGGCTCTAACGACAACAAAACTGATCTCTGTTTGCCCATCAACTGGGACCCTGGCAGAAAGAGAACCATCAAACGAGTAGGGGACATCGATGCCCTCTTGGTTTTTTCCATCTGAACGGCTGTAGGTTACGACATAGTGTGTGACAAGTATATCGTAGTATTGGGATGTACCGAGCCACGGTGCTGGGTCGAGAGACGCGACAGTGAACGTAACCTTGGCGGCGTCAGCGGCAACAGTCGTGGTGAGAGTTTCTGGATTGAAAACAGCGACATCTGATTGGAGAAAATCGACCTCGTTGTCTTCAATGTCCATCCCTGTTACCCTGATAACGTGAAGAACGCTATCTGATCTGCTATCATTCGTGATCCGGTTACAGGAGAACAGAAGGAAAAGGGTAGGAACCATAACCAATATTTTTTGCCAATTTTTCATTTTTCTCATTTTTCCCTCTTATCTAAGAATTCTGGGAGTTATAAAAATAAGCAACTCTCGGCTTTGTTTGGTGCGTGCAAACGATTTGAAAAGGTTTCCTATTATCGGAATTTTATGGAAGAATGGAACCCTTTCTCGTGTAATCGAGTCCTCTGTCCGGTAGATGCCTCCGATCACCGTTGTGCCGCCATCCGGAATCATGACTGTCGTTGTTGCACTCTGGGTAATTATCGGAGGTATGCCATTGACCAGATTAGCAAAGTCAGCGGCATTGTTCTGAAGTTCCAACTGCATGATGATCGTGCCCTCCGCTGTAATTTGGGGAGTAGCTCTTAACTCGAGAGCTGCATTCATATACCGTGTCGTGACTGTGAAGTTGGCGACAGTTTGGACGGGGATTTGTCTTCCCTGAATGATGTGGGCCTGTTGGTTATTCTGGGTGGTAACAGACGGACTGGAGATGATTCGGCCCTGTCCCGAAGTCTCGAGAGCAGAGATGGCCAAGTCTATCCTGAAAGTATCCAAAACGTTGGCGAAGGATACACCCACGGCGGTCGTAAACGCTGGAGCCGGGAGATTGATGGCGTATCCGCCTAATGGGCCTCCTATTCCTTTGGTTACGATACCTTGTGGGATCATGGCACCGTCGATAAGCATTTTATGCGGGAATTCCAGAGAAGTTTGATTGCCAAAAAATGGATCGGCGATTCCCCTGGCTCCCCACTGTATCCCAAGATTGCGGATAAACGTGCTTGTCGCTTCTACGATTCTGGCTTCGATAGCAACTTGAGGAGTGGGCGTGTCAAACACGTCGAGAAGTCTTTCGATCAGCTCGATCCTATCGCTGACGTCGGTTATAACCATGGTGTTTGTCCGCTCATCAACGATGACCTCGCCTCTTTCGGAAATTTTGCTCCGCAGAAGCCCTTCGACATCTGTCGCTTTCGAGTAAGAAAGTGTGTACGATTTGGTCACTCGTGGACCTGCCAGTTCTTTGCTCTCTTCCAGTTGTTGCTCTTCATCCCTCTCTCGGGTGAGCGTTTGGACAGGCGCGATCCTGAGAATATTGCCCTCCAGTGTCCTGCCCATTTTGTTCTGCTTGAGGATAAGATCTAGTGCCTGATCCCAGGGAACATCGATGAGATTGCAGGAGACAACTCCCCTCACTTCGGGATCATGGGCGACATTCAGACCTGCAAATTCGCCCAGGTAGTTTATGACGTCCCTTAGATCGGCATCCTTAAATTTTAAAGTGATAACGTCTCCATGGTATTTTTGTTCTCTTTGGGAGATGGTTTGGGGTTCGAATTGTTGGACCTCTTCCTGAGGGAATGAGGCCACATTTTTTTCTGGACGAAGCGTTTTCGGCATTTCGATTTTTTCTTCTGTTATCAAAGGCTTCGGAGAGGATATTTTTTCGACAGGAAGATCGGCCTTTTTTTCCTCGGCTTTTGGTTTGGACAACTCTGGGCTGACCTCTTTTTTCGGCTCAGGTTGTTCAACTGGAGGGGGGAATTTTGTCTCTGCTGGTGCCGCGTGTGTCAGTCTTTCTTTATAAAAGGAAACAGTCAGGTTGTTGTTGGCGGTATCTAAGGAGTAAAATGTGGGCTCTGTGAGATCGAAGACCATTCTTGTGATGGTGTGAGGATTGGAAATCTGAAATTGAGCTGCTCGGACCTTTTTAACACCAAGCTGATTGATAGCATGCACCGACTGAGATGAGGAAAAGTATGTGTTGTACAGGTCGACGACAAGACGGAGAGGCTTATCCAGCACAAAAACATTGGAAATGGCTTCATGACTGAGTGTCGCCCTGACATCCACTCTATCCTTTTTGTCAGCGACGCTGATATTTGTCAAGTATCCTGCTTGGCCTGATGAATTTTCCAGTTTCGATTTGACATCTGGATCAAGCACATATTTTCCTGGAATCTTCTGGATTTGGTTCAGCTCGACGATGGTATTATTGCGCTCTTTTTTTATCCGATAGGGAACGCGTTCTTTGAGGTCGACATGCAGACGGAATTTGTCTCCGTCGATTCTCTGTACCTTCATATTCTGGATCAGCATGGTTTCATGGGTTTCTATTCTCGGTGAGTCACCTGGAGAGACATTATTAAAATCGACAAAAATAGTGGCCGGACGATCGGGTGCATAGCTGGAGCCAGCAAAAGTTAGGGGAGCATTGGATTCGAGAATGATCCTCGTGTTTGACTGTCCAAGTGTGACAGATATGTTACTTATATTACCTAAGGGCTCTTTGTTGCTTGCAAATCCGCTGACCA
>CP070750.1:2937178-3004697 GCA_020348385.1 Candidatus Aminicenantota bacterium
TTCACTTCACGGTGAGTGTGGGTTCGACTCCCTCCTCCGGCACCAGTTTTTCCATTCATTTGACAAATCCCATATTAAATACTATATTATATACTAAGACTAGTAGTATCCCCAGCAGGAGAGGGGTTGATGATCCTTCAAGTCTGGGAACATTACAAGTCCAAACTCCATATCTTCTTTCAATTCCCTAAATGCAACGCCCTGTTTTTTTTCTAACATAAGAAATGGGGGATTACGAAACACGCCTGGTGGAAGAATGTTGAGGGACGGCAAAAAAAGGTTTTCCAGACAGCCGGAAATGGGAAATTACCGCTTTTCATTTGGAAAAATATCTGGGACTGAATATGATTCCACCGATTGTGATGAAGCGATTTCGTAGAGATAGAAGCTATGCTTATCCGGAGAGATCTGATCATCGATAATTTCGATAAACGCATCGCTAGACTCGACGAAGGCACCTTCTTGTATTAGCTTCAGCACTTGACGGGAAGATTTCCCTGTTATAAGTTGAAAAACTCCACATGAATTCAAGAGGAGAAAGAATTTGAAGACCAGATTTGCGCCTATTATCGTCAGTTTTATTGTCTTGTCAATATCCTGTCAAAAAAGAGCAGCAGATACTGCCTGGTTGGATTCGGTACATGAGGAGGGAAGAAGCGTCTTTTATCTTGCGATTAGGGAAGAAATTGGTGCTCATCCCAAAAATTCTGAGCTCACAGAAATGGAAATCACCAAGATCATAGAAGCAGAAACCAGGTATAAAAAACTGTATGGGCTCCTGATCAATATTTTCTATCAAAAGGACGAACCGACTTTTTTGAAGTTAATTCAGGAAGGGCGAAAAAAGTCAAAATCTCGTTTTCAAGAGATGTATTTAGACCTCGCGCGTTTTTCTGCCCGCATGTTTGTTGAGAGTTTTTTTGAAACAAACCGGTCAACACAGATCATCCGTGAGATGATGCCTGCCTATAAAGAATTGGATGCTGTTGACCTTGTCGTAAGATCCATCGGCTATCATTCCAAGCTGGATATCCCGGTGCTTCCAGCAGAGACAAAAAAATTGAGCCCCGAATTCGATAAACAAGGCGCTCTTGATGGGGCCAAGTTCAGGGAAGCATATAAAATAACAAAAGGCAAAGGCGCAAAGATTGCCGTGCTGGACACGGGGATCGATGAAAGTCATCCCATGTTTCATCATACTAACTTGGGGAAACATTTTAGTTTGGTAGGAAGGATGGGGAAGCCTTGGGCCACGGATGCCCCTATCGTGGATTGGGGTATACATGGAACAGCCATCTCATCGATTGCTGCCCGTTACGCACCTGAAGCCCAGATAACCATGTACAAGTTCGGGGATGGCGAAACCCAAAACGATCCGCCTTACCAGCTCCTTACGCAATGCATTGTGGCAGCATCGATCTACAGAGCAGTCCATGATGGTAACGATATTATCAGTATCAGCGCATCTGGATCGGCTCTCGATATCGACTATCTCAGAGATGCATGTCGGTTCGCTTATGACAATAACAGAGTCGTTGTTTGCGGCAATCTTTATTCCCGTTGGTATAAAATGGGCAATGTTCTGAATTTTCCGAGCCAGTATGAAACCGTTGTCTCCGTAACAGCGGCAGAACCTCGGGACGACGGCACCTATGGTTATTGGGATGTTTGTGCCCCTGATGGGGCAACTTTTGTATCGGCTCCAAATGATATTTTCGCAGCTACTCCGACATACATGGAAGAGGATGATTTATACATCCCGAGTATCTCTGCGGCCATTCCTGTTGTTTCTGCTGTATTTGCCCTGACCATTTCCGTATATCCGAGCCTGGGAACAGAAGGACCAGGGGAATATGTGGATGCAATCATGAATTTGGTGAAAGAAAATGCCAACCCGAAAGCTGTTGGTTTTGAGAAATTCTCACCTGAATGTGGATATGGATTGATCGATGCGGAAAAAACAGTGAAAAGTGCTTTGGAGAAGAATAAAAAGCGCAATTAGTGATTGAGTATCCAGGCACCGAATTATAAAATGGGGGGATGCGATATAAAGAATTCGGAAAAACAGGAAAAAAAGTTTCGGTACTGGGTTTTGGGGGGATGCGATTCGATCCGAAAGATGAAGAAACGGCCATTCGGGCTATCCAACGAGCTGCAGAACTGGGGATCAACTATTTTGACACAGCGCCCGGTTATTGTGAGGACACATCCGAGACATTTATTGGGCACGCTCTTTCCACTCTCCCCAAAGATAAGCAGAAGGGCCTGTATATCTCGACAAAGTCGCACATCGGGGCCGATCCTAAGGCTGATGATGTGCGCCGGCGCATAGATGACCAGCTTAAAAAGTTTCATCGCGAAAAAATCGAGTTTTATAACATGTGGTGTATCATAGATCTAGATCAATTCCATAAAATCATGGCCAAAGGAGGCCCTTACGAGGGGGCTCTCAAGGCTAAAAAAGAAGGTTTGATCGAGCACATCTGTTGTTCATCGCATGCATCGGGGGAAGAAATCGCAGAGATTGTTAAAGCCGATGTTTTCCAAGGCATTACCCTGGGTTATAACATCCTGAACCATGAGTTCCGGAAGGAGGGAATGGAAGCTGCGGCCAAGGCGGATTGTGCCATTGTGACCATGAATCCTCTCGGGGGCGGCATGTTAACCCGTGATGAGGATATGTTGAGTATTCTTAAGGAGGACGAAGCTGATTCGTTCATTGCGGCCGCTCTGCGGTTCAATTTCTCCCACTCCGAGATCACGGTAGTCCTTGCAGGAATGAAAGATACTGCAGAGGTGGAATTTAATGTGAATGTAGCGGAGTCCATCAGGGAACCTGATCCCCAAGTGATCAAACTTCTGTTAAAGAAATTTGAATCCCTTGGTGAGGCCTTTTGCACCGGATGCCGATACTGCATAGAGCACTGCCCCGAGGAGATCCAAATCCATCTATATGCCGGATTGTGGGACCGCGTAAGGATGAAATTGCCCGAGGATGCACATCGGGTGTACAACGTATATCTGGCAGGGGAAGACCATTGGCTCAAAGGTAAGCGGGCATCAGATTGCAGCCAGTGCGGGGAATGCGAACAGGCATGTACCCAAAAACTCCCGATCCGCGAATACATGGAAAACATCGCCAAGTTCCTCGGCGAAAAGTAAACTGAGCTTGATTAGCTGGTGATCGGAAACAAATTCATGCAAAAAATTCAGTATCTCGTACGTTGGGCAATCTTATTATGTTTGGGAAATTTCCTGTTGGCCATGCATTTTTCAGATGTCAATTTGTCCGATCGCTTTGAAAAAAAAGTCTATAAGGATATGCAAGGAAACAAGCTTCCCTATCGATTACTCAAACCTAAGGTTCTGGATCAAGGTGGGAAGTATCCGCTGGTGGTATTGCTGCATGGGATAGGGGAGAAGGGGGATGACAACGAAGCGCAGCTCAAATGGGGAGCGAAGGAATTTACCACAGATGATAACATGGCGAAATACCCTTGCTATGTGGCAGTGCCTCAATGTCCCAAGAGTGATTTTTGGGCATCGGCTCTACGGGATATGTCCAAGGATTTTAAGATGCCCGAAGAGCCGACCCAAGCCTTACAAATGACGCTGGAGCTAATCGATGTTTTACAGGAGGAGTTCCCGAATATCGATCCTGATCGTCTTTACATAACAGGATTGTCCATGGGTGGATTCGGAACGTGGGATGCCATCCAGAGAAAACCGGATTTGTTTGCGGCGGCTGTGCCCATATGTGGTGGCGGAGATATTTCCAAAGCCGATAGACTCGCAAAAATCCCCATCTGGGCATTTCACGGTGCCGAAGATCTTGTGGTCAATCCAAAATGGTCGCGAGATATGGTCGAGGCAATCCGAAAGACTGGCGGCAATCCCAAATACACAGAATACCCAGATGTCGGTCATAACTCCTGGATCCCCGCCTACAGCGATCCCGAGCTGTTCGAATGGCTATTCAGCCAGAAAAAAGAGAGATAGGTTTTTATTTGTAATTTCACACAATTTTTTATATTTTAAATTCTTCACTCAAAGCAATGGCGAGTTATTTTTCCAACAACAAGGAGGCTTCCATGATTTTTAAGAAATCCGCTATTATTTCTAAATTTGTGATAATCACTTTCGTGATGCTTATGGTTTTATTTTTCGTGCAAGATCAAGTCTATGCGCAAAAAATAGATCCAAAGGTGTTCAAGAGCCTCAGGTACCGGCACATCGGACCTGTCGGGAACCGGGTGACATCTGCTGTGGGTATTCCTGGGAATCAGCACGTGTATTATGCTGGAGCAGCCTCGGGGGGGATATGGAAAACAGAAGATGGTGGCATCCGCTGGCGGCCTATCTTCGATAAGCAGGAAGTGCAGTCGATAGGGTCTTTGGCCGTGGCACCTTCCGACCACAATGTCATCTGGGTCGGAACTGGCGAGGCCTTTATCCGGAGCAACATTTCGATCGGCGCCGGTATTTTTAAGTCCACAGACGGAGGCAAAAACTGGAAACTGATGGGATTGGAAAAAACCGGCCGCATCGGTAGAGTTTTGATAGACCCCACTAATCCGGATGTTGTGTTTGCTGCAGCCCAGGGACACAGCTATGGCCCTCAGGAGGACCGTGGTGTTTTCCGGACTATGGATGGCGGTGAAACATGGGAAAAAGTCCTTTTTGTGGATGACAACACGGGCTGCGGGGACATGGCCATGGATCCCAACAATCCAAGAATCTTGTTTGCCGGGATGTGGCAGTTGGAGATTCATACTTGGGGCAGGGAAAGCGGAGGACCAGGGAGTGGCTTGTATAAATCCGTCGATGGGGGCACGACATGGAAGAGACTGGAGGGGAATGGATTGCCCAAAGGTCCGCTCGGAAAAATCGCCCTGGCCATAGCGCCCAGCGATTCCAGCCGGATCTATACCCTGATTGAGACTGGAGACGGTGTGCCCTGGAAGGGCCAGGAAACTTCGACAGGTGTGCTCTGGCGTTCCGACGACGGGGGAGACACCTGGAAGTTGATGAGCCACGACCACAATCTGACACAACGTCCTCATTATTATTCGAGATGCGCTGTTTCTTCGGATGACCCGGATGAGGTGTACTTTTGCGCCGTCCGGTTCCAGAAAACGAAAAATGGAGGAGAATCCTTCCAGATGGCGGCCATGGTGGGAGGGGACAACCACGATATCTGGATCGATCCGACAAATGCGGATCACATGGCCGTGGCGAACGACCAATACATTTCTATATCGACCAACAGGGGAAAAAGTTGGAGAGGCCATGGGCTACCGATCGCACAGATGTACCATGTGGCTGTCGATAACCAGATCCCTTATTATGTGTATGGAAACAGGCAGGACGGGCCGTCTGCACGGGGGCCAAGCAACAGCCTGTATGGGAGCATGGGAATTCCTCTGGGTGAGTGGCATTCAGTCGGGGGATCGGAAAGCGGGTTCGCCATCCCCGATCCTGTGGACAACCACATCATCTGGTCTGGGAATTATCAAGGAGCATTGGATAGGTATGATGAACGGTCACGGACGGCACGGAATGTGACGGTTTGGCCGGATTATGCCATGGGAACGCCGGCTGCTCCTTTGAAATACCGGTTCCAGTGGACATTTCCGATAGCCATTTCTCCGCATGACCACAACAAAGTGTATGTGGGGAGCCAGCATGTTCATATGACAACCGACGGGGGGCAGAGCTGGCAGGTTATCAGCCCTGACCTCAGCTTGAACGACGAGAGCAAACTGGGGAGTTCGGGAGGTTTAACCCCGGATAATGCCAGCGTCGAATATGCCTGCTTGATTTTTGCTCTGGCGGAGTCTCCCCTGGAGGAAGGGGTGATATGGGCAGGGACAAACGATGGATTGGTGCATGTGACACAGGATGGTGGCGAAAATTGGATCAATGTCACCAAGAACATCCCGGATCTGCCGGAATGGGGGACGGTGAGCAATATCGAGCCCTCACGGTACGATGCGGGGACTTGCTACATCACTGTCGATTTCCACCAGGTCAATAACCGCGATCCTTATGTTTACAAGACCAACGATTATGGAGCTAGCTGGAAATCGATCAGTTCGGATATCCCGAAGAGTGTATTCAGCTACGCCCATTGTGTGCGAGAAGATCCTGTACGGAAAGGCTTGCTTTATGTGGGGACAGAGAATGCCATATATGTATCCTTTAACGATGGTGAGAATTGGATTCCCTTGCAGAGCAATATGCCGCATGCCCCAGTGCATTGGATGGTCGCTCAGGAACACTTCAACGATTTGGTCGTGGCTACCTATGGACGAGGTTTTTGGATCATGGACGATATCACACCTTTGCAGCAGCTGACACCGGAGGTGTTTGAATCTGATGTTTTTCTTTTTGAACCCAGGCCAGCTTACCGGTTTCGGTTCAAGAGTACGCCTATGGGCAGTATGCAAGAACCTTCGGTAGGTCAGAATCCTCCCTATGGAGCCCAGATAAACTACTATTTAAAATCCCGGGCCAAAGGAAAAGTCAGAATTAGCATTTTCAATGAGACAGGAGAAAAGGTCAGATCTTTGAACGGAACCAATAGTGTAGGGATCAACCGCATCAATTGGAACCTGAGATACCAGACGACCGATAGAATCAAATTGAGGACGAAGCCCAAATATGCTGATTGGGTCAAAGTCGGGAAGTCGGGCTACCGCTCATATGTGAGTTGGGGAGGTCCGGTCAGTCTGTTCGCACCCCCTGGAAAATACACGGTGAAGCTAGAGGTAGGAGACCAGGAATTCACCCAGGAGCTTGAAGTCAAGAGAGATCCGAATGCCCCGGGCTCTAAGAACGGCATACAGGATCAATTCCAGTTGATGAAGGAAATATGGGAAGATAGCCAGGCTGTGGTCACGATGGTCAATCAAATTGAATGGATAAGGAAACAGATTTATGATCTCCATGACATGCTGAAGGAAAAAGAGGGGGGAGAAGAAAATCTCGGGGAAGTCATGAAGGCAGGGAAGGAGTTGGTTGAAAAGCTTATTGGAGTTGAGGAACATCTCGTGCAGCTAAAATTGACAGGGGGGATGCAGGATATTCTACGGTGGCCGATGAAGTTGTACGGGAAGGTCAGTATGCTGGCAGGTACGGTGGCTAGCGGTGATTTTGGGCCGACGGAGCAGTCAAGAGAGGTGCAAGCGATGTACAGGGAAATGATTGTTGACTTTCAGGCGCGGTTGAAAGCAATAATGGAAAAGGATATCCCAGAGTATAACACCTTGCTTAAAACAAATGATCTGGAGGGAATCGTAACAAAGATCAAGTGATCTGAATTATTTACAGTTTCATAGGTCAACATAAACTTTCCGTTCTTCCCCACCTTTAAAGTAAGGGTGGGGGGGGTTGGCGGTGGGGGTGGGTTGGTCCAGGCTTGTAAATAACCCAGGGAAGTTGAGAAAGTAAGGAGAAATAGATGGCACATTATATTGTGATGGGTGCGGGGAAAATGGGCTTGGTTCTGGCAAAGGATTTGATCGAAAGCGATCCTGAATGTCAGGTGACGCTTGTGGATATTGATTTTGAACGCTTGGGACAGGCCACAAAATTCATCGGAAGTGATAGGGTATTCCCCATGCAGAGAGATATCGAGGATGAGAGCCAGCGAATGGAAGTCATAGAAGGAAAAGATGTGGCTCTCTGCGCCCTGCTTCATAAGCAAAGTCTGATATCCCTGGATGCGGCCGTGGCAAAAGGAGTCCACTATATAGATTTGGTGGGAGAAGCACCGTTGGAGCGGATGAAGTATGATTCGAGAGCAAAGGAAAAGGGGATTGCCGTGATTTCTGGACTGGGTGTTTCCCCAGGAATCACCAATGTCTGCGTTGGCCGAGCAGTTCATCTTCTGGATAATGCGGAAGAGGGGATCGTGGGTGTGGGAGGAGTTCCCGTGGAACCGAATCCGCCGCTCAATTACAGGGTCGTTTATGCTGTGGAGAGCCTTTTTGGCTTGTACGAACGGGATGTATTGATACTCAAGGATGGAAGAATCGAACGGGTGGATCCTTTAACAGAACTGGAGAGGGTAGAATTTGCCGAACCCTTTTCTGAAATGGAGTGGTTTTACACCGATGGGCTGAATTCGATGACGTATACGCTGCAAGGGAAGATCAAAGACTTGGCCGAGAAGACCATCAGGCACATGGGGCATGTGGCTGGAGTGAAAATCCTAAAAGAATGCGGATTTTTCTCCAGAGATCCAGTGGATGTGGAAGGCCAAAAGGTTGTGCCGCGAAGAGTGTTGGAGAAGGTTTTGGATGAACGAATGAAGCTGGGAGATGAGAAGGATGCGACCTTGTTGAGGATCAAAGTGTCGGGGAAAAAGGAGGGGAAACCTGTTACTCATGTTTTCGAGATGATCGATTTTTTTGATTCTGAAAAGCATTACACTTCTATGGCTAAGACCACTAGCTTTCCTGCCTCGATCGCTGCTCAGATGATCATGTCCGGCCAGATCACGCAAAGAGGCGTCCTGTTCCCGGAAAATGTTTTTAATGGTGATTTGCACGTTCCCTTTATGGACGGCCTTGCGGCACGGGGAGTCATTATTTCACAGAAGGTAATTCAATGAGAAAAATTTTCTTGCTCGTGATGGGTTGGGTGTTTTTATCTGGAATGCTTTTTTGCCAGGATGTGAAAGAGATCGCACCATCGGAAGCTTTTGATTTGGCTAAAAAAATTGATGCTTATCTGATTGATATCCGTACTATTGCTGAATATGTTTACGTCGGACATCCGGAGAATGCTTATTGCCTTCCGTTGCTGTTTTGGGATGAGAAGGGACAGACTCAAGTGCGCAACAGAAATTTTCTTCATGATCTTGTCTCGAGGTTTAAAAAACAGGACTCCTTGGTGTTTATATGTCGGAGTGGAAACAGGAGCCAGGCAGCAGGCCGGATGGCTGCAAACGCTGGATTCCGAAAAGTCTTCAATGTGAAGGAAGGATTTGAAGGCAAAAAGGATGAGAAAGGATATCGGACCATAGGGGGATGGAAAAACCGTGGCCTTCCATACACATATATTCTAAACGAAAAGTATGTTTATAAGTAGTCTGGTTACCTGCGGGTTTTTTGAAAGAGGACGGCGCCGACGATAATCGCACCTGTCAGCATCAGTCGGCTGGCCTCACCAACTGCGTTGATGCTGAGAATCTTTTCCAAATATCCGATAGTCATGGCTCCGATAAAAGTCAGCCCTATCCCGCCGCGGCCTCCCATGAGATTCGTTCCCCCGATCACCACGATGGCAATGGCCGTAAGCTCGTAGGTCATCCCTGTTTCAGGATCACCCTGAAGTTCTTGAGCGGCCTGACATATGCCAGCTATGGCACAAAAGAAACCACTTAGCCCGTAAGTGAGAAGTTTGGTCCGGATAACAGGAATTCCTGATAATCGGGCGGCTTCTTCATTTCCTCCGATGGCATAGATGTACCGGCCCCACCGAAGTTTGGTCAAGATCACCCAGCATATCAAAACACAGCCAAACAGGATCAGGGTCACCACAGCGATGTTTTCGTTGAGGAGCTTGGAATTGAGAAATTCAAAAATGGGGGGAACATCGACGTACTGATAGGTTCCGTCGGGTTGAAGGACGGCTGTGGATATTTTTTGACCTCCCGATACCCATTTGGCCATCCCCCGTCCAAAAACCATCATAGCAAGGGTGGCGATAAACGGCTGGATCTTGAATCTGCCGATGAGCCCACCCGAGACAGCCCCCAGAGCAGCGCCAATCACTAAACATGCTGGCAGCGCCAACCAGGGAGACCAGGCCTTTTGCAGAGAAAAAAGAGAAAATAGAACAGCTGTCAGTCCCAGCAAACTGCCCACCGAGAGGTCGATGCCAGCGGTTATAATGACCAAAGTCATCCCGCACGCCAATATGGCAAAGACCGATATATGCCGCAGCATGTCCCTGTGAGTGTTCCACTTGAAAAAGGCCCCATCGGCGTTGAACATTATCCCAATCAAAAACACCAAAACCAGGGCTGCAAAAGCTCGAAACAGAGGGGATCGTAGCCAATTCCTCTTTTGGTCAAATCTATCCTGAGTTTTCGTTTTTTTATTCATGCAGATTTTTCATCTCCCATAGCCGCGTGAGTGATTCTTTCCTGAGTGGCTTCATCTTTTGAAAATTCAGCCGTTACCCTTCCCCGATGCATGACCATGATACGATCCGACATAGCCAGCAATTCTGGGAGTTCCGATGTGATCAGCAGGATGGCCATTCCTTGTGCGGTCCATTGATTCATCAACGAATATATATCGTGTTTGGCACCGACATCCACACCCAAAGTCGGTTCATCCAAAAGCAGGACCTTGGGGTGGGTTTCCAGCCATTTGGCCAAAACAACTTTCTGTTGATTTCCTCCCGAAAGAGTCTCAACTTCCTGGTGCATGGACTGCGCTTTGATTCCAAAGGCTTCGATATGGTTTTGTGCTGTGTTTTTTTCCTTCTGGACTTGCATCCATCCTCTAGAGGAATATTCACTGAGCGATGACAGAGAAATATTGCGGATGATATTCATCGGCAACACAAGGCCTGTGCCCTTTCTATCGTTGGTCAAGAGCACCAAACCCTGTTTGATTGATTGCATAGGGGAGTGAATCTTAATGGGTTGTCCATCCAGTTGGACCTTTCCTTCGAGAGTCTTCCCAAAGGTCCCGAAAAGCCCGTGGAATAATTCGCTTTTGCCTGATCCGCGAAGGCCGGCAATGCCAAGGATTTCTCCTGAGTCCAAAGAAAGATTCACATCCTCCACGACCCATGGTTTAGTCCCGGATGGATCTGGGATGTAGAGGCTCTCCACCTTGAGCCTCTCTTGGCCTTTGGATTGCATACGGTCGGGAAACTGCTGGCTGATCTCGCGGCCTACCATCCATCGGATGAGTTCTTGGGGAGACAAGTCATCGGCTTTGGCTGTTCCGATGAGTTTTCCATCTCGGAGTACGGTGATTCGATCGCTGATTTCGTAGATCTCTTCCAAGCGGTGGGAAATGTAGATGATGCCATATTTTTTCTGTTTTAGATCTTGAATTATTTGGAATAACCGCTTGACTTCAAGTTCATTCAGAGCAGATGTCGGTTCATCCATGATGATAATTCTGGCGTCATAAGCCAAAGCCTTAGCGATCTCGATCATCTGGCGCACGGAGACAGGATAATCTTCCACAAGGAGATTGAGGTTGGCTTCGATTCCCAATTGCTTCAGAAGCTTTTCGGCCTTTTTCTTTTGAGTGCGGTAATCCATCCACACATTGGCGTGGGTATGTTCCTTCCCTAAAAAGATGTTGTCGACAACCGTCATGGCATTGATCAAAGACATATCCTGGTGGATGGCAGAAATACCGGATTCTGCAGCATCATGCGGATTTTTAAAGCGGATAGGTTGTCCCTTCAGCCGAATTTCTCCTGCAAAATCTGTGTGCACACCTGCCAAGATTTTGATCAGTGTGGTTTTTCCCGCACCGTTTTCCCCTGCCAGCACATGAACTTCCCCAGCGCTTAGGTCAAAAAACACATCTTCCAATACCTTGACACCTGAAAAGGATTTTGTGATGTGCTCCATCTGGAGTAGGGTTTCTGAGAGCTCTGTCCTCATCAACGGGAGATATAACACAACCGAATTCCAAGAGCAAGACATCAAGGAAGTCCAATTAAATACCATGCCATACTTCCGCTTGTGAAGCGTCCTCCGTTTGTCGTAAAATACATAATTCGCGATGGAAAAGAAAAGCACAACCTACCCTCTTGCCAATCCTCTCGCTGAATTCTTGAACAAGCCCGCCAGGGATTTCAACAGAGAGGATTTATTGCACCTTATCGAACAGAAAAAGATCGAACGTGTGACCTTCCATTACACAGCTCTGGATGGGCGGCTTAAGGAACTCAAGATTCCAGTGACAAACAGGGATCAAGCCGAACTGATCCTGGCTGAAGGAGAGCGCGTGGACGGATCTTCGTTATTTAAGGGAATTCTCGAAGCCGGCGTTTCAGATTTGTACGTTGTGCCTGAATACAAAACAGCTTTTCTGAATCCGTTCGAAAAGCACAGCTTGGACTTTATCTGCCGTTTCTTGGACAAGTATGGAGAGAGAGCGCCATTTGCTCTGGATAATGTATTGCATAAGGCGCAAACTCATTTTTGCCGTAATACAGGATTGGATCTATATGCGTTAGGGGAGTTGGAATTTTTCCTGATTTATAGCGGCGACCCGAACATCTTCCCGATGAAAAAACAGCTGGGCTATCATGAAGCCGCCCCGTTCAGGAAAAGCGGAGAGATTCTCGACGAGATGATCCATCACATATCTCAGATCTCGGGGGTGGTAAAATACAGTCATTCGGAGGTGGGTTTTATCAACAGCGTCCAGAGCGATCAAGATGAAATATGCGGGAAAAGCGCCGAGCAGCTGGAGGTGGAGTTCCTGCCTAAGCCAGCAGATGAAATGGCGGATTTTCTCGTGATAGCCCGCTGGATCATCCGGAATGTCGCGTTCAGGCACGGCTGTGTTGCCACGTTTGCGCCAAAGATCGAGCTGGGCGTGGCAGGAAACGGTCTACACCTCCACTTACAGTTAAGAAAACAGGACAAAAACATCATGACCAGCCCAGAAGGAGATTTATCCCAACCTGCTTTGAGACTGATCGGGGGATTATGTCAAAATGCTCAATCCCTGACAGCTTTCGGAAACATGGTCGCCTCGTCTTACCTGAGGCTGATCCCGCATTATGAGGCTCCAACCCGGATTTTCTGGAGTGACCTAAACCGGAATGCTCTGATCCGCGTCCCTCTGTCATGGAATGTGGCACATAGTCTCGCCGATCGCATTAACCCTGCGTCCTCGTCGCCAAACAACAGCCCCGAGAATCGTCAAACCATCGAATTCCGCAGCCCCGATGGGAGTGCTCTCGTGCATCTTTTGTTGGCCGGGATAATCATGGCTGCTGATTGGGCTTTTGCCGATGATGGATCCCTCTCCTTGGCGGACAAATTTTATCTCGAAAAAGAAGAGATGGCTAAGGAAGATATCTTGGATAATCTTCCTGTCCTGCCCTCCAGCTGTGGAGAATCGGCGCAAATCTTGGATTCAAACCGGACATTTTTTGAACGCGATGGGATTTTTCCTGCCAACCTGATAGATTACATCGTGGGGATTCTCAACGAAGAAAATATCGAGGTACACTCCTTAAGCGGCTCAGTGGATATGCGGAAACTGATGCACAAGTATCTCCACATCAGCTAACCTGAATTATTCTGATTAGATGTATTGCGGTGGGTTTGGAATTCCTGTTTTAGGGTTTGCCACAGAGAATTGAAGCGGTCTTGGAGTTCTTCGTACATGGGAAATGTTTCAGGTTGAGGTTCGACAACCCTATCCTCCAGCTTCACCATCCTTTCGGTTAAATCTTCGATTTTCACTTTATTTCCCTGGCTTTCATGATAATTCCAAATGGATTGGATGGCGGCGCCGAAAGCAGCCGCTTCTTCTTCCCGGAGTGTGAGCACAGGAGTCTGGAAAATATCGGCAACAATCTGAAGCCAGAGCTTGCTCTTCGCCCCTCCTCCCGTTGCTCGAATTTCAGATGGAATCAGACCCAATGACTTCATCCGCGAAAAACCATACCCAAGGTTTAGGATCGTCCCTTCCATGACGGCCCGGGCCATATGGGAAGCATTGAAATTTTTTCGGGTTAAACCGAAAAATACTCCGTTGGCTTGGGGGAGAACAGGAACGCGCTCCCCATCGATGAAGGGAAGGAAGAGCAGTCGTTCAGCTCCACCCGGGGCTTGTTGGCTCAGATCATCCAGTTCCTCGTTCGAAATATTCAAGAGGATTTTGAGATATTCTGTTGTGTTGGTGACATTCATCGTGCAGAGCAAAGGCAGCCATCCACCCGTGCTGTCGCACATGGATGCGATCTCACCTTCAGGATCGATACAAGGTTCGGCAAAATAGGAGCTGATGGTTCCCGACGTGCCTAGACTCAGTGTGCATAATCCGGGCATGACATTGCCTGATCCGATAGCTCCCATCATGTTATCCCCGCCACCGCTCCCGACTAATACTTTTCTCATCCCGAATTGTTCGGCAATCTCCTTCACAAGGTAGCCAACATACTCTGCGGGATGAGAAAGAGAGGGAAGTTTTGCTGCAAGTTCAGGATCGATAGCGTTTATGGCCTCCTGATCCCACATGCATTTTCTTATGTCCATCAGTCCTGTTCCAGAGGCATCGCCGAACTCCATATGTGCCTTTCCGGTGAGAAAATAATTGATGTAGTTGTGCGGAAGGAGTACTGTATGGAGCTTTTGGTAATTGGCTGGTTCATTCTGCTTTAACCACAAGATTTTCGAAGCGGTGTATCCCACGGCCAGGTTGATTCCCATTTTTTGGATATAGCTCTTCTTTCCTCCCAAACTCTGAATGATGGTATCCGCTTCCTGAGCTGTGGATGTGTCGTTCCACAGTTTTGCTGGCCTTATGGGGCGGCCTTCATCATCGAGCGGGATAAAACCATGTTGCTGGCCCGAAACTCCTAGTGAAACGATTTCTTGGACATTGATGCTGGCTTCTTTCAGCGCCTCGCCGAGAGCTTGTTCCAATGCTTGGATCCAAACATGCGGATCTTGTTCGCTCTCGCCAGGTTTAAGACCGTCGACAAAGCGATGAGGAGCACGCCCGCTAGATAGGATGTTCCCATCCAAATCCACGATCAATACTTTTGTTCCCTGCGTTCCCGAATCAATTCCTATGGCATACATGGTTGAATCCTGAAGATTATATCACTGCCGCCCTAGCAGGAGCAACAACCAACCCTCCCCACCCAACCGCCAACCCTTCCCACCCAACCTTTAAGGTAGATGGAAATGAGAAATAGTGCTACTAGAAATGCGAAATATCTACATTTTTTATGAATATTTTAGGCTGAAAGTGTTGCAATTATTTATCAAGCTGCTATAATAATATCAAATCCTGCTTTTGCTGGCTGGGTAGGGTTTTTAATAACCCTCCTTCATTATCCCCTTTTTGCTTATTTTCCCCATACCCAAAACAGCCAGCACTCTTTCTAAAAGTAAAAAATTTGAGAGCCGGTCAAAAATTAGACTACAATGGGACACTGAAAAAAATGTGGAACAGAAATTTTGTTGTGGCTCTTATCGGATATTTTTTTCTTTTTATGAGTGTTACCCTGTTTTTCATTTTTCCGTTGTTTTTCGAGCAGTTTCATGCCTCCAAAACCCAGATCGGACTGATCATGGGAATCCACAGCCTCGCGGCCATTTTCATACGCCCGGTGTTTGGAAAAATCATCGATATCAAAGGCAGAAAAAACATTTCACTGATTGGGATAGGCTTTATGATAGCCGTGTTGCCACTATTCCACTTGATCGGAGATGCGGGCATTTTGCCGCTGGCCTTACGCGCATTGGGAGGCTTAGGCTGGGGAATCAGCATGACAGCCACCATGACAATTTGTTCGGATTTAGCTCCGGTCTCCAGGTTGGCACAATCCATGGGAATCATTGGTGTCGCGGGTCTCCTTTCTGTTGCCCTCGGACCTCTTTTGGCCGAGGAGATCGTTCGCCAATTTGGCTTCGGTGGACTCTACAATACCAGTTTACTGTTTTTGATGGTTTCCTTTGCCTGCCTTAGTCTGACCAAAGAGGTCATCAAACCCAATAACAACAGGCATTTCCCCAAACCTGTATCTTTGAGACACCTTGCCTTATTTCCCATCCTTCTCATTTTTGCGTTACCTGTATTTCATGGAGCGATCAGGGGAGCGGTTGTTTTTTTTATTGCCCTTTTTGGGAATTCGGTTCCGTTGGAGCGGATTGGCCCTTTTTTTGTGGCGTTCTCAGCATCGGCTATCTTGACGCGTATATTATTAGGGGGCCTTTCCGATCGCTATGGAAGAAAACAAATCTTATTTCCCTCTGTCTTGATCATCAGTCTCAACCTTATTTTTCTCTCTCAAGTCCGCTCTTTGGGGCTGTTCGTCCTGGCCGGTTTCATCGGTGGGTTTGGGCAGGGATTGATTTTTCCCGCTTTGAGCACTTATGTCATCGACATACTGGGTAAGGAAAATAAAGGATTTGCCATAAGTCTTTACCTAACGTTCTTTGATATCGGGATGGGCCTTGGTTCCCCCATATTCGGGAAAATTTCCGACTTTTATGGATACCGTTCCATGTATCTAATCGCCGGATTGATATTTTTTCTTGTAGGGGCACTGTTTACTTGGAAAGCACCTCTCTCCAGAATCGATGGAAGAAGAGAAATTCCGGTTGATCAATTGGCAAAATAGCCAGCCCGATGGAAAATGCGATAATCCTTGTTCTTGACTTTTACATCAATGTTTCTAAATTTTCCATCAGTTTCGTATTTGTTCGGGGAATAATACAGAAGATAATAGTTTTCTGATGCTTCCACGGCGGCTTTGAACAAAGTATCAGCCCTAGCCGAACTGTCGATAAATCCACCAGTTGCTACCGCCATCTCTCGAAAGGCAGAAAATATATCCTCTGAGTGATCTTCCATGTAAACGCCTAATATGTTTTCTTTGGGCCTTGTAAGATAAAGAAAATGGATCGATATAGAACAATCTGCATAGGTTTGTTTGATCAAATTCGTATCAATCGGGATCTCTCTCTTGTAGAAGTCTACAATATTGGAAATCATTTGGAGGATAATTGGTCTACTTTGATAACGACTCATAGCTTGATTCATTAATTTATGATCTACCCGAGGGATAAATTCTTCTTGGTAGAAAATGGTCACGTATTTTTGTCCCTCTTTTTGTCCCAGGTAATTTGCAAAATTCATCAAGCTATCTTGGCTAACTCTTCTCAAATCATCCAATTTGTTCATTTGATTTTCGTACCGAATGAGTTGTTCTTCAAATGACCTACTCTCGGGATGACCGGCAAAAGTCATTTCTGACATCGGTGCTACTATATGTGAAACGCGCGAATCCTCAATAATCTCAGCAGTCACACGTTCCTGCGATAAGAATGAAGTTAAGGTTTGTGCCAATACCGTCATTTCATCAATCATAGATCTGTATTCTGAATTACCCGTTAAGGTATCTCTTCTAACAATTTTTATAAGCTGCTTAGCAATTTCTTCTCTTGAGGAGACTTCAAATGCGATATTTTTCATCCTGTAAGTTTTCATGGAGGTAACGATACAAAGATTGTCCCCAGGAGTCAGCACATTATGAACAAAATGTGTTATAGCTTCTTCTATTTTGGGAATGTATTCAGTAAGTTCAAAAAAGAGAAAGAAATTCCGTGCCGTTTTTGGCGCGAATCTTTTTCTCTCCTGCTTTCTTTCTACTGATCTCTTCTTGACAAAATAAACGGCTTCAATATTTTGTGGAATGCCATTCTCAAGGACCTCAAAATCATCAATAGTCAGATTGTCAATAAAATTTTTTCCGCTAAATACTCTCACCGGGACTTCGATGTTGATGACTGTAGCCTCTTCCTTGATTTGTTGTGAAAAGAGGGCCAGACTAATGAAGATAATCGAAGAAAAAAGCAATACTTTTTTCATTAATTTTCCCCTTTATTCTATAGCAAACTGTTATAAAAGCTAAGTGTTTTTTTTTATGGCTGTTTTGATAAGATGGAAAAATCATAAATTAATCAAAGTGCAAGTAATGTGCCAATAATGTGCAAAAAAGGAAGTTTATTTTTTTCTTCGGATACGTTCGAATCCTGAAATCCCTACAAACTCGAGCTTTTCTTCTTTTTCGATTTCGTCGAATAAAAGGTTGAGACCGAGGACATCACTGGATATATGGCCCGCGATCACAACATTCAAGTTGGCCTTCTTGGCGTTATCCAGGTGCTCTTCGCTGAAGTGCATACCTACCAGTGTGCTGATGCCGCTGTTGGCATATTTCTCCAGGATTTCTTTTGTTCCTTCGGTCCCTCCAGTCATGTCAACATAAATTTTTCCGCATTTATTATTCTCTGTACCGTTCACTATCTTAGGGGGAACTTGCTGCATGGCTGATCTTTTGTACTCTGGGATGTTCCTTAAGATCTGCATTAGGTCTTTCAGTTTATATGGCTTTTTCTTATCGAATGTTTTTTTGAGATAGCTGGTCACACAGTTATCCGATGGCGTATGGACACACATCATAGGAATCCCCAAGACTCGTGCTGCGTCCACAGCTCGATCGTGGTTGACAGGAAGCAGTCTTCGTTGGATCTCGGATATTCTCTTCTCCATGAGCTGTTCTGCTACGCTGATATTCACTCCGTATGCCGCCATTAAATCTGCCTGAAGTTTCATCACATCATGCAATTGAGCCAGCGCATATCCTTCAGGATGATGGGAGATGATCAGGTCGATTTTTTCTTTTTTTTGTGAGTTCAAAACCTGCGTGAGGAGAATTTCTCCCACTTCCATATCGATACCGATGATAACTTTCTTTACATCTTTTTTCGGATCTCCGTAAAGAATCCTTGTATCTGCAAAAGGATTAAAAAGCCTGTCTTTGTCGTAATACTCGATCTCATCTTTTTTTAGAGAGTCGAATTTCTCCTTCTCCTCCTTCAGGATTTTTGAAATTTCTGCCTTTCCTCTCAGATCATTGGCAATCCCGACCTGAATGGCCCTTTTGTATAGTTTCTCCAGCTTCATTGTGTGATCTCCTTTCTATCCGTGCTTTGAAGACTCCCTATTTTAAAGAAAACATGAAGTTAAAATCAAACTTCTGGTTTTGACAATGTGTATGTCGTATGCTATATATTTGAACGCAAAGCTGGGGAAAAGCAGCTAATTCATCGTGGTAACAGTCCGATGATCGGTAAAAAAATCGCTCATTACAAGATACTCGAGGAACTCGGTTCTGGGGGTATGGGAGTAGTCTACAAGGCAGAGGACTGCAAACTGAAAAGGATTGTTGCGCTAAAATTCGTCGTTCCCCGGATGCTCAGGAAACAAGAGGATAAGGAGCGCTTCCTCAGGGAGGCCCAGACGGCCGCGTCGCTGAATCATCCTCATATTTGCACCATTTATCATATCGATGAGGTGGAGGATAGCACTTTCATTGTCATGGAGTACATCGAGGGCCAAAGCTTGAAAGAGATCATACAAACGGGTTCTCTAGAGTTTGACAAAGCCTTGGATTTCGCCATGCAAATCGCGGAAGGCCTTGAGGCAGCACAAGGGAAGAATATTGTCCATAGAGATATCAAAAGCTCGAACATCATGGTGACTTCCAAAGCCCAGACAAAAATCATGGACTTTGGGCTGGCGAAGATCGTGAGCGAATCTCAGCTAACAGAGACAGCTTCGATAATGGGAACGGTGGCTTATATGTCGCCGGAACATGCCTCGGGAGATGCCATCGATCATCGTTCGGACATCTGGTCGCTGGGAGTGGTTCTTTATGAAATGCTTTCCGGGCAATTGCCATTCCAAGAGGATCATGAACAATTGGTCCTGTATTCCATTCTCAATAAGTTTCATAAACCTGTAACCAGTCTGCGCCCCAGTATCCCTACAGCAATGGAAAGAATTGTTGACAAATGTTTGGAAAAAGACCCGACAGAACGCTATCAAAATGCGGATGAACTTCTTACTGATTTGAGGTGGCTCAAAAAACAGACAGAATCTGGGATTATCCCCCGGACTAAACCGACCTGGAAGAGGAGAAGAGCAAAGAAACTCAGGAGCCTCGTTATTCCTGGGATATTCATACTTATGATGGCCATTTTAATTTCAGGGTATTTCCTGTTGGATTGGTTTAATCCTTCTGTTCCGTACAAAACATCTATCGCGGTGATGCCGATAGAGGATTTGAGCCCGCAAAAAGAGAATGAAGCTTTATGCCTTGCCTCGACTCGGGATATAATCCGCAAAATATCTCTCTTGAGTGATGAATTAAGGGTGGTCCCCTATGATGAAATCATGATGCATTATCGACAAGGGAAAACCAGCATTAGTATTGGCAGGGAATTGGATGTTGAATTTGTTCTGAATCCCGTTCTCCAGAGTGACGCGAATAGACTCCAAATAAAGGCAGAGTTGATTTCTGTGAAAGAGAATAATGTGAGAAATTCTTTCGGATATGAAGAGTCAGAACAGGATAATATCAGTATCTTGGATATTCAAGACCAAATATCCAAAGCCATTGTCAGTGAATTAGGCATTCATTTCGCTGAAACCGGATTATTGGCGGCGAAAAAAGGGGAGCCTCAGGACGATAATGCCTACAAATGGTATGTTAATGGCATGTATATCGTTGATAAGCAAGATACCTATCCGGATGTGCAAGAATGGTTTGATTCGGCAACGAGAATGTTTAACAATGCCATATCCCTAGATCCTGAATATGCGCTCGCATACTGGGGCTTAGGGGCTGCAAACGAGGCTTACTATATTGAAACGGGACGTGATGAAGAATTGGAGCGGACTATTGCGCACTGGGATAGAGCCTATGAGCTCGATCCCAACCTGGCAGAAACGAATTTGGGTTCTGGGTGGGCCCATTTCTACAGAGAAGACTTAGGGAGAGCCCACCTGCGGTTCAAGAGGGCCCTTGTATTAAATCCCACCAGCCCTCTCGTCAATTGCGATGTGGGGTCGTTTCTAGCCAGCATCGGTCTTTTTTACAGGGCTATAGATTATTTTGAGATATGCATGCGGGTCGATCCTGGATATTTGAGATCCTATGTTCTCAACGCAAAATGTCGCTGGTTTGTTGGTGAGTTCGCAGAAGGGGGAAGGATCTTGGAAAGTGCGTTAGGATTCGAAAAAAAAGACTACTACATGCGCCTGGAATATGCCAATCATCTCATAATGCTAGGAAGATACAGAGATGCGGAAGTAGAATTGGCTGAGGTGGAAAATATGAAACCGGGATTGTCTGATCTGCACCGTGCGTTGCTTTCTGCCCATAGAGGAGAAAGGGAGAAAGCAGTGGGTTTTATTCAGAAGACAAACAACTCTCATCTTTATAATGCGACCTGTGTGTTTTCTTTATTGGGGATGTATGACGAAGCGATCGAAAATATAAAGACGGGCATAGAGATAGGATTCGAAGAAGACCAGCGCTATCTTTATTCCTATCTGATGTTACAAAAACATCCGTGCTATGTGATGATGCACGATGATCCCAGGTTTGTCGAGATAATGAAGGAAGAAAAAGAGAAATACGAACGACGACTTCAGCTGTATGGATATTTTTGAACATAACTGGCGTTTCCTGCTTGGATAAAAGGAGATGACCGATGGAAATAAACAGAAATTTTGAGGATTTGCATAAGGAGGGTTTAATGAAATTCAGAAATTTGTCCCGGTTATTCATTCTTGTCTTTATTCTAGGTTTTGCTATTTTGTGTCAGTCCGATAATACCAATACTAATCAAATGAGATGGGAAATTGGAGATATTGGTAATTGGGTGATCCCGGATTCAATAAAAGCAGCCTATCCCGAGGATCCTGAAAAAAAGGATTGGCAGGACCTTCAAAGGGATTTGTTGTTTGCGATCAATAAGTTAGATTCTGATATTGAACATTACAGGAATAAACCATTTCAGATAGCCAAAGTCTTGGCAAAGCAAAGGGTGTGGCTAAAGAAAGCTGATGGGAACGTTGTATCCGGAATTGGGCCTCTTAGAAACTATCTAGCTACGGAATTGGCTGGCCAAAGAATCAGTATAAAATCCATTCCACAAATTGAATGGTTTCATTTTCCAGGAGAAGATGTTGATATTTATGCTACAGTAACTTTCGATTATGAAATCCAGACTTCCAAACCTGGCGGTAATCCTCAAACACTTGACCCTCCAGGCTCAGGGGATTATGGACACAGGAAAATCTGTACCTGGTATTGATGGAATATACGGTTGACGATTGTTGGTAATCTGATTTCAGTGAATACATGAGCTAGCCTATAATAAAGATTTTCTTATCCCGTTCCTATCATTTTCGAGGATGGGAGTCCAAGCATAATTGCCTCATATCAGGAAAAATTGACATGGGATTCTATTTGTATCATCATTGTTGACCTCGAGAGATGATTCCCATGAAAAAGTATGATGTGATCGTTGTCGGATCTGGGGCTGGGAGTGCTATCGTTGATGGATCATTGGCCCATGGCCTTAGAGTGGCCCTGGTGGACAAAGGGCCATTAGGGGGGACATGCCTGAATGTGGGTTGCATTCCGTCAAAGATGCTGATTTTCCCGGCCGACCGGATCGTGGAGATCCAGGAGGCCAAAAAGCATGGGATTCATGCCGAGATCAAACATGTGGATTTTCATGCCATCATGGAGAGAACGAGAAAGTATGTAGCAGGATCCGAGAGCCGGATAAGGCAGAGAGTGCAGAACACCCCCGGTCTGGATTTTTATGGAACCTCAGGTCATTTTGTGGCAGATTACACAATGGAAGTGGGGGGCGAAAAAATCAGGGGGAAAAAGATCTATCTTGTCTCAGGGGCACGGCCTTTGATTCCACCGATCAAAGGAATCGAAAAAATCGACTTTTTAACGAATGATAATGTGTTTGGACTGAAAGAAAAGCCAGGAAGCCTGATCATCATAGGGGGTGGCTATGTCGCAACGGAATTCGCCCACTTTTTTGCAGCCTTGGGCACTAAAGTGACCATTTTACAGAGGGGGGAACGGTTGGTCAAGGAGGAGGAGCCAGAGATCTGTGATTTACTGAAAGAAAAGATGCAGGAGCGCATGGCCATTCACACGGATACCGAGGCCATCGAGGCAAAAAGGGAGGATGGCAGCTGTCGCATTTTTGCAAAAAGCGAAAAAACTGGGGGAAATCAAGAATTTGTAGCAGAAAAGGTATTGATCGCTGCTGGCAGAGTATCTAATGCCGATTTACTCAAAACAGAAAACACAGGAGTGAAAACCGACAAGAGAGGTTACATAAAGGTTGATAACCATTTTAAAACCAGCCAAAAGAACATCTGGGCCTTCGGGGATGCCATCGGGAGAAAAATGTTCCGACACGCTGCTAACAAACAAGCCGATATTGTCTGGCATAACAGCATGCACGATGGGGATGAAAAGTTCGATTTTCTGACCGTTCCCCATGCTGTGTTCACGTATCCTCCGATTGCATCGGTGGGGATGGGTGAGGCAGAAGCAAAAAAGATCTATGATGTTGTGGTGGGCAAATCCGTTTATTCAGAAGTGGCCAAAGGGTTCGCCATGCAAGATAATCAGAGCTTTGTCAAGGCCATCATAGAGAAAGAATCCTGGCGAATTTTAGGCTTCCACATTATCGGGCCTTATGCGCCCATCCTGATTCAGGAAGTCATCAATGCCATGTCCTCGAGCGGGACTGTGATGCCTATCGTTGGCGGCATGCGCATTCATCCCGCATTGCCGGAAATCATCCTAGATGCGTTGGGAAACCTCAGAGAGCCGAATTGAATTTGACTTCATCCTTATAATCGCTATAAAATTGCTAGTCTTTTCGATTTACTAATTGAGGAGTAAGAGATGCGAAAAACATTCATGGTTTTGGCTGTCCTTATAACAAGTTCGTTAATGGTGATGAAAATTTCCACCGCTGTTCAGGCTAAATCACCAGAGATTCGATCCCCGTTGGATTTTAGCCTCGAAAATATCGACGGCGATATGGTCGATCTCAGCGAATACGAGGGAAAAGTAGTAATGATGGTGAATGTGGCCAGCAAATGTGGCCTGACTCCCCAGTATGAGGCTCTTCAGGCGCTTCATAACAAATACAATGTCAAGGGCCTTGTTGTGCTTGGCTTTCCGGCCAATAATTTCCGGAATCAAGAACCAGGCACCAATTCTGAGATCAAGAAATTTTGTGTGTCCAACTACGGAGTATCCTTTCCGATGTTTTCCAAAATCTCTGTATCGGGAAAAGATGTCCATCCCTTGTATGCCTATCTTATCGGTGAAGAAACCAATTCTGCATTTGCTGGGGATATTCAGTGGAATTTCACGAAATTTCTTATTAACAGGGAAGGAAAGGTCATCGCCAGGTTTGAACCGAGAACAGAACCGGATGGCAAAGAAATCGTCACCGCAATCGAGGATGCGATACAAGAGCTCACGCCCATCGAAGAACTGGGCAAGAGAATGTTTTTTGATATAAGCCTAAGCGATCCTGCAGGGCAGGCATGTTCCAGCTGTCATGGTCCTGTTGCCGGTTGGTCAGGTCCCGATTCGGACTTTAATTCCAAAGGTTCGGTATATGAGGGGGCTGTGAAAGGCCGGTTTGGTAACCGTAGGCCTCCCACTGCTGCTTATGCTGGGGATAGTCCTGTGCTGCACATCGATGAGGAGGGAACGTTTGTGGGTGGTATGTTCTGGGATGGCCGAGCAACAGGAGAGGAATTGGGCGATCCTCTAGCTGAGCAAGCAATGGGTCCTTTCCTGAATAAGCTCGAGCATAACAATGCGGATGAAAAAAGTGTGGTCGAGCTCGTCAAGGATTCCAACTACGTGAATCTTTTCAAGAAAGTCTGGGGTCCGAAATCATTGGATTGGAAAAAAGACATCCATGGAACCTACGTGAGGATAGCCCGCTCCATTGCGGCCTTTGAAAGATCTGTGGAGGTGAGCCCGTTCAATTCCAAGTTCGATGATTTCTGGTACAATGCCAAAGCCAAAGGCTTGGATGTGGAAGCCATCGATGAATCCAATTGGAAAAAGTACCGGAAGCTGGGTTTGGAGGATGAGGAAGTCAAGGGATTAATGTTGTTTAACACGACAGGACTTTGCGCCGAATGTCATGTGCTAACTTCTGTAAACGGCAAACCTCCCGTGTTCACAGATTTCACGTACGACAACCTGGGTGTTCCCAAAAATCCCGACAATCCCTTTTACACCATGGGCAAGAAGTGGAATCCCGATGGAAAAGACTGGGTCGATAAAGGATTGGGAGGATACCTGGAAGGGACGGAGAAGTACAAAAAGTATGCGTCGGAAAATTATGGCAAGCAAAAGGTGCCAACGCTCCGCAATGTGGATTTAAGGCCTTCGGAGGGGTTTGTGAAAGCCTATACGCACAACGGTTTTTTCAAGACACTGAAAGAGGTCGTAAATTTTTATAACACAAGAGATGTTGAGGGAACCGATTGGGCTCCTCCGGAATACCCAGAAAATGTCAATAAAGATGAATTGGGCGATCTTGGCCTCACGCCCGAGGAAGAGGATTCCATCGTCCTCTTTATGAAAACCCTTTCTGATAGAATATAGCCTGGTCCATTCAGATATATTCACCTTAATGTTAGGGTGGGGTGGGTAGGCGTTAGGGTGGGGTGGTCGGCCTATTTTCCTAAATAGAACAGAAAGAATCGGGATTCCCAGGCTTCCATATGGATGTCTTGTTTCGGGGTGTCGATCCTTTCACCCAAAACATTCACTTCCACAATAGTTCCCCTTCCCTCGGATTCATCTGGAGATGAAATCCTAAAATCTGCAGGTTTTCCTTCTGTTTCGCGAAGATGCAGGATGATCCCGTTTCTGTCAGCAGCCGGTTTTGTGCTCACGAGAAGGATATTATCAGGTTCGATATGGAGCAGAGACCGCTCCGGAGGGATTTTTGAAGATTTGCCAGAGGGAAACACCCTGCACAGAAGCTGGATTCGCGAGCCCCAGCCCACACGGGTTGCATAGGCATTGGAGGAATCCCGTGCCGATGTGAGGAAATAACTCCACCGGAATTCTCCTTCCTGACTAGCTTTAAAATTTGTCACCCAGTAATTGTTCATCACCCAAGAAAACACATGTGTTTTAGCCACCTCGGCGATGTAACGAAACTCCCCAAGATTCAGGCCGCCCAATTGAACCAAAGGCACTTCATCGCTTCCGAGGATGATCTGGCCGTCGGCATTTCGGATTGCGAGAAAATTTTGAACGGCATGCCAGTCCGAAGAAGTCCCTTCCAACTGATTTTTCCCGGGATGAACCAAACCGCCGTGGGCTTCGTACAGGACATCAGCTCTAGGCAAGTTGAAAGGAAAGGCGATGTAAATGGCTTCCGGCTCAGTGATATCCTTTTTGATCAAGGAATAATGGAGTTCGATCCTCTTTTCGTGATGGTACAATCTTATTTCGATTTGGAGAAGCGTATTTACCTGGGCTGTGGGTGTCTCCCCGGTCAGTCGCAAGCTTTTCCAGATGGAACCCATTGTTCCCTTATGTATTGCCACATTTTGCAGCGCATTTCTTTGGCAACTCACTAGATGAAACTGCTCCAATTGACCGCGGTTGGAAATGGTTTCGTGGATGAATTGACCAATCTGCCAGGGGCTTTGGGCGTCGATCAATTCCATCCCCAACTGTTTGTCATAGAGTCTGTTTATGGCGCCGGATTTGACATCGATGTTTATCCGGTAATAGTTATTTTCGATGATTCCATCCTCTAATAAGAATTCTTCAGGTTGAGCGCGCAGTCTATCCAAATTTTCAATGCGGTAGACTTTGTATCCCATCGGAGGAATATCTTTGACTTGCAGTTGCCAGTAGGTTCCGTCTGCCCGGCTTCTGGACGCCTGGGCAAGAATTTCATTTCCGATGTCATCGATGAGGCGAAAGTCTTTTCCCGGCGGCAGAATTTGATGGTCGATGTAGACTTCTGACAAGCCCGACCGTGTCCAATTCAGTGTGTTGAACACGACAATGGTTGGCACTTCTGCTCTCGGTATTTGGTGCTGCAAAAGCCCCATCGCGGATTCCTGGAGCAAACGTGCCTCTTTTGCCGCCTCCCACACATAGGCAGATTTTTCCGCCCATTGCACCACACTGTTCGCCACCAGGGGATCTCGGATGCTTTCTGCCGCACCCATGGTATGTTCATCCCAGAAGAGAAGAGCATCATAAATTTTGGCTACTTTGGCCATCGTGGAAGTTGGTACCTTCATCCCCAACAATGTTGCCATGGAGAGAAGCCCCTGGTTCGCTATAAGTTGCGTTTGGGTTTTTCGGGCAGCGGCTGTCTCCAGGGCTGCCGATCCGAACCCATCAGACCACCAATCCGGCCAGGCCACACGATGGACAGGAAGACTGTCTCCCTGCTTCTCTTTTATGAATGCTGGGAATTCTCTTGCTGTGGCGCTCCTGAGTTTGGGCCATTCGTATTTTTCATTCCAGCGTTGGATCATGTCACACCCTACAGTTGAAGGAGGGGCATTGTCGGTGAAATAACCGGAGTACTGAACTGCAATCCTGTCATAGGGGTACTCTCTGGATTCAAGGCCTTCCAGATATCTCATCAACTCTGTTTCCAGATTTTCAAAATTGCCGGTGTGAATTCCCCAAAAATTTCCCGTCATATAATGATCGGCACGGAAGGCCAAAAGCCTTTTCCCGGAGGGGGATTCCCACCAGAAAGGAGTGGGTTTGTCGAAAGGGATTCGCGCCCTGTGCCCATGCTGTCCCATGATCAAATATTCGATTCCTGTATCCGGGAAATAGTCGGCTAGGCACCACGCGATGCCGTTGACGTCATTCTGCATGGCTGTTGTGACTTTCAGGCCGAAATCCTTGAATTTTTTTATCGGACGGAGAGAAGCCTCATGAATATTCTCATCTGCAATTTCAGACATGTTGAACGGCATGCCTGTGATCTCTATCCGGCCTTCATCGATGCGTTTTTTGAGCCGTGCGATCTGTTCTGAAGGCCGGTTTTCCAGGAATTGGTTGACGGCCCAGGATGCTTCGCATGTCCAGCGAAATTTGGCGTGATCGGGATATTCGTCCGTAAGATCGCAGAAATCCAGAGCGTAATCGATGAAGCGGAGATGTTCTGGCAGGATCTCCGATTGAGGCCGGGTATAGCCGATGTCTGTGTGGGTGTGCTGGACAAGATAAACGAACCATTTTCTGACAGGACTCAGGATAAATTTTTTTGTTTGAGTATCCTGATCGGCAGTGTGGATGGAGATGGCATGCTCTTTTTTGTGGGAGATTTCGGGGAATGTCATTTCGATTCGGTTGTGACCATAGTACAATTCTTTTTCGACCGCAGCCTGGTCTTCTGTCGTCAATTTTACCTTCACGGGTTCTCCCAGATGGACAATGTCTACATTCACAGGTTGAAAAAGGCGGTTTCCGCGGCGAACCAGGGCCTGTTGGGGAATGACCTCAGCCCCGGCTATGACCGGGCTTTGAAAGGTCATATACCACACACGGCTTCCGGCTGTTTCTCCCACAACTTTTAAAGTTAACGCCTTCCCTCTCTGGATGGTGGAGGTCGGTATTCGCAGCGATGCGTATCCATGAACATCGTCGAAACGGTCGATCAAGGTTACACGAAAGGCGAGTTCAGCATCATCGGGCCCTTTTATTTTCCACTCTTTGCGGGCACTTGATACCGGATTCGAAAACCGGAAATATTTTTTTCCGTTGACAAAAAACTCATAGTCTTGGGGATTAGAGTCCACATCCATGGCAAAGATCCATATGAAATAGGCATATTCGCCTTGGTAATCTGAGGGAACAGGCTCTGTTTCCCATGCTATGTAGTTTTCTGCATTTATAGAGCGCAAGAGAAGAGCTTTTGTCACATCGGGCTGGGGTGAGTGGTATTCGATCGTGCCGCCCTTCAGGCTTTTTTGGTAGCCCTGAAGCCAGTTCGCTTCAAAGTCTGCTGGTAAGAGGAAAATTGGAGAGAGAGAGGAGATTAGAGGAATAAATAATAAGAATTTTGGCCATTTGAAATTTTGTTTTTTCATCACTGAACATTGTAAAAAGAATCTTCTTCAAACTTCAACACATATTTCAAGCTTGGTATGCCTTCTGTTTATTAGAATAGGAAGGAAAATGGCGTGTAAAAAAGTAAAAAAATTTTACATATTTTACAGATAAAATAAGCGTTCAAAATGTGGAGGTCTACCGATAATTCGGTGTTTTAGGGATATTTCAGTAAGTGAAATCGCTGTCTGGTTCGGTCGTTATTATATCAAATTCAGATAAACGGTTGAGCATTTTTTTTGTGCGCAGGTGTTTTTTGATTTCCTCTGATTTTTTCTTGTTGAAAACACCCAGGAGAAACTTGTTTCCCGTCTCATCATACATATACAGGACTTTCTTTGGTTTAGCCCTTTTGAGGGCCTCAGTTATTTGGCTTTGGTATTCTATGTTTTGTTGTACTTGCATTTTTTGTACCCTCTATTTATTTTCTGCTATTATTTATGCAATATTTGTGCCAAGAAATCTTCTTGACTTTGCTAAAGTTAATTTCATTTAATTTTAGACACACATGAGTATTTTTCGTTGATGGCTGGTGATGGCCTGTCTCTGCCTATCAGGTGGGATCATCTATCTTTTGCCCTATTTTCGGGAGGTCTATTACTTGCGCTCTTGGAGGCGCTGGGCCTGACAGGGATAGCCACTGGGATAGTATCCGTCATCGGATATACTCCCGATATTTTTATGCCCATATGGTAACCACCTATTGTGAACCTGAACGGGGTCACGCGCAGGCTTTGGCGCATTATTACGGATTGCCCATGTTTTCAAAGGCGGAGCCGCAGAGGCAAAACTCTTGCCGAAAAGGCCTCAGAGAAAGCGGCTCATATTCTCTCAAACCATAAACCGGAGCCCCTCCCTCAAAATGTAGCTAAAAAACTTCGTTCTATCGTCGAGAAAGCATCACTCTCTTAAAATTTTCTGAGTTTTTCCTGTTACTGCTTGATATAACCCGGACCTCGAACAATCTTTCCAGGTTTGGCATCGGTGTGTTGTCCGTTTTTGACGACAGCAGTCCCATTGACAAAAACATGATGCACGCCGACTGAGACCTGATGGGGATTATCGAAAGTTGCTCGGTCACCGATGGTTTTCTGATCGAAGATGACAACATCGGCGTAATACCCCTCCCGAATTAATCCACGATCCTTGATAAATAGCCTGTTGGTCACAGCCGAGGACATCTTCCGGATCGCTTCTTCTAATTTCATCGTTCGGTCTTCACGCACGTATTTTCCGAGTATCCGTGGATATGTTCCATAGGAGCGAGGATGGACGAGCCCCTGCGGTTTTTCCGGATCTTCGCCGCTGGCATCGGTCCCAAATTTGATCCAGGGCTGTTGCATCTGAAGTTTGAGGTTATCATCGGTCATCATGAAGTAGATCGTGCCGATGCCCTGTTGTTCCGAGAGGATTAGGTCAATGATCGTATCGATCCAATCTTTGCCCATGTCGGAAGCGATTTCCGCAAGTCTTTGTCCTGTGTATTTTTTGTTTTCCGGCTTGTAAAGCCCTAGGATCATGATCCCTTCCGGAGTTGCCAGTGCGCCCAGATTTTCCCATTCGGTTTTGGGATGGAGAATGTCTTGCTTGATTTTTGCGCGTATCTCAGGATCTTTAAGGTTTTCCAGTAGTTTTCCATCCGCCGATGCCCAGGGAGGCAGACAAGCTGCTAGGCCTGTGCTTCCAGCGATGTAGGGATACATATCAGCACCGATATCCAATCCTTCATCCCTGGCGGCTTCGATCCGGGCTATGGCCAATTCGGCCTTGTGCCAGTTGCGTCGGCCAGCAGCTTTTAGGTGATAAACCTCTACCGGAACACCCGCTTTTCTCCCGATTGTGATGGCCTCATCCAGGCCCTCCAAGAACTTATCTGCTTCTGAACGAAGATGGGTGATGTACACACCACCGTAAGGGACCATGGCTTCGGACATAGCGATCAACTCTTTTGTAGCGGCAAAACTCCCCGGAGGATATATCAGGGCAGAAGCGATTCCGAATGCGCCATCTTCCATGGCGTTTCGGACCAGCTGCTGCATCTCTTTGATCTCTTCATTTGTTGGCGATCCCATCGCTTCCCCTTTGACATAGATACGCACTGTCGCAGCGCCCAGGAATGAGCCGACATTGGCAGATATACCATGCTTTTGCATTGCTTCGAGCCAGTTGTTGAAACCTCGAGGGCCCGTGAATGTCATGGCCAGCTTTTTTATCTCTTGGGGGATATCTCCATAAGTGGCCAGAATTTTTTCATTAACAGGTGCGTCAGTCCATCCCTCGCCCAAAATCTCTGTCGTGATTCCTTGGGTCACTTTGCTGATCACGCGGCCATCACCCAACAAAAAAGCCCCCCGAGAATGGCTTTGGATGTCGATGAATCCCGGCGCTACAACCAAGCCATGCGCATTGATCCGCTCTTTCGCTCCTAAATCCTTAAGCTGTCCTGCCGGCGCAATTCGAGCGATGCGGTCATTCCGGATGGCGATGTCACCCAAAAACCAGGGATTCCCGGTCCCATCCACGATTTGGCCATTAAGGATAACCACATCGTAGGTTTTGGGAGAATTGGCGATAAGCAGGGGAATTAATAAAAAAGGTAAACTGAGGAATAAAGTCACTCGAAGAGATTTTTGTTTTTTCATTCCCTCCTCCTTGTCTTTCATTTTCACTGGATTATTCGGTTTAATCTTTGAGCCAGAGGACATCCCCACATAAGTTCAGATCATGAGACTTGCCAGAAAAAATGGTATACTCCTCTTTGGCATTTTTCACTGTTGTCGGCTCTCCATGTCCCGGATAAATTTTCACAACTTCGGGCAGCACAAAAATTTTCTGCTCAATCGATTGAATGATTTCTCTGAAATTATCCGGACTGCCTGTTTTACCGGGCCCTCCTGGGAAAATTGTATCACCGGCCAGAAGGATATTTCCGGTTTGCAAACATATACTTCCAGGAGTGTGTCCTGGAGTATGAAGCACCTCCAGCGTAACATTCCCGAAAGAAACGATGTTACCGTCGTCAAGGAGCATTTCCGCTTCTACAGGAAGGTTCTCAGCATCAGCCACATGAGCTGCAACCGGAATGTTCAATTCCTCCTTGAGCCTTTGCAAGGCGCCGGTGTGATCCATGTGCCTGTGGGTTATGATTATACAAATCGGATTCGTTCCCTCCAGTCGATCCTGTATTTTGTCGGCATCTCCTGGCGCATCGATCAAGACACTCTCTTTTGTATCCTCACAAATGACAACATAGGCATTGGTCCCGAATGGAGCGGTTTCGATCCTTTCTATCTGGAGAATTTCGTCCTTTTCCACAATGGTCATGATGTTTTTCTCCTTGAATTGCCATTTTTTTTTCTATATCATTGGGCTACTTCATGTCAATTCATCAATATAACATCAATATTAGGGGAGAGCGAATGAAAATTTTCAGTGCCGTCGGGATTTGTCTTATTCTCGTTTTTATCATGTCGAGCTGTGTTGCAGGGCCGAATAAACTCGAGAAAACGCCAAACGAAGAGGGGAATGTGGCTGGATTCTGGAAGGGTTTATGGCACGGCCTGATTTCCCCTATCACGTTCGTCATTTCGATTTTTTCCAAAACCATTCGGTTCTACGAGGTTCACAACAACGGAACTTGGTATAATTTTGGTTTTGTTCTCGGCGCCGGACTTTTTCTAAGCGGCGGTATTCTGGGAAAGGGGAAAAGCAGCAAAAAAAAGGGGTGATTAGTACAAAAAAAACGGATACTACAGAGGCAATCCTCCCTCTGCCAGCTGCTCTAAAAAGGTAAGTTTTTTTTCATAAAGATCGGGGAGATCCTTAAACCGGAGAGCCTTCCCGCTCTGGACCGTCACTGAAGCAGAAGCAAGATCGATAAACGGTTCGATCATATGGGAGACCACAACCACGGTCGCCCCGGATCGTGTGTGATTTTCGATCCAGCCAAGAATTTCCTTTTGAATGTGTCGATCCATGCCCTCGAGAGGCTCGTCAAGCAGGATATGCGTCGGTGTTCCGACAAGACAAGCCGCAAAAACAGCTCGTCTCCGTTGTCCCATTGACAGTTCCCGGACTGTCCTGTGAGCGAGGTGCTGAAGGCCGAAGAATTCTAAGGCCTTTTTTCCCTCTTCGAGAGGCTGTTCCCGAAGGCGGCACACAAAATCAAGGATTTCTTTGATCGATGCATACGGAGTCAAATCTGGATGTTCGGGAAGATAAGCCAGTCCCTTTCTGGCAGGTACTTCTTCTTCCCAAAGATCATGTCCATTGATGGCAATATGGCCCGAATCTGGGATTTCCACTCCCGATGCCAGTTTGAGGAGAGTGCTTTTTCCGCATCCGTTCGGACCGAGGAGCAAGCATAAGCCGGAGTGCAGTTCCAGGTCCACGGAATTTATCACTATTTCTTCCCTTTCGTATGAAAATGAGACATTTTGGAACCGGATCATCATTCACTCCATGATAATGAATCACCCGCAGCAAGGTGATGAATTTCGAGCCATCGGCTGACTTTCTGATGTTTTTCTGCCTTTGTTGCCAAACTTAAAATCACTGGTGTCAAAACCAGAAAACACACAGAACTCCACGGGAGGAGACAGAGAAGAATGGAACCGAGTGTTCCGAGTAACAAAACTTTTCCCGAAGGGCCCATAACGGATTCGGAAGCTTGACGAATAGAGTAGGCAGAATGGACTGAAAGAAGGGGAAGGCTGAGGGCAATAGGAAACATGGATTTAAGATTCATGACTCCTACGAGGACGATAATAGGAAGCGCATGAAGCCCGATAAATAAAGAGTCCCAGACGATCCTGCTTTTGGCCAACCATGGTAAGGAACGAATCCAGGGCCAGGGAGGCCTCCTTGATGCCAGTATGTTGGCAGATAATGAACAAAACAGGATTAAGCCCAACGCTCCTCCGAAACGGATCATCTTTTCTGCAAGAAGAGGAGCAGGCTCGTTGTTGGCGATAAACAGTTGCGCAGCACCAAGGAATGGTAAGGTGAGTATATAGAGTACAAGTGGCCTTAGGCGAAGGGCACGCCAGTTCACGGTGGCCATGAGGAGCATTCCTCTCAAAGGTTTGTGGAATGGTGTGTGTTTCTTTTTCTGGACAATCGGGCCGGATATTCCATCCGCGGCGATCAGCAAAAGAATCCCTCCCGCGAGCAGTGCCCAGTCGTTTGAAGAAAAACCTAAGGATGCCAGGATTGCCAGAGGTCTTGCGTAAAGCTTTCTTTCGACGGGAAGAACGCACAGGCCGCAGGATAATCCCACGAGAGGTAAACCAACCATGAAGGGAGCAATCGATACCTGGTAAAGTTTTTGGGCCACAACCGTCAAGCCGGCAAGGATCATCAATGCTGGGATTTGAGCGATGAATATGGCTAATCCGGCCATTCGCCGATGGACCTTTCCTCCAATCGGCAAATGGCGAATCCATCCGCTGAGTCCCAGACATATGCGCCGGGAAGCAAATCCGGCGATGTTCACACAGAAAAAAGTTGCGGTAATTCCGCTGAGGAGGAAGCCGCCATCGAGAATCTGGGCCATCAAGGAGTTGAATAATTCAGGCCTCAGTAAATAATACAGGGCGAAAAAGATGGAAACTACGGGGACGAAAATTCGCAAAGCTAAACGAATGCCCACATGCAGGTGAAACCGGAAAACCGCGCTCATCATCAATCTTATAACAAGGCGAAATACCGAAGTCAAATCAGAGAAGAAGCTAATTGATCCCAGTTTTTTACCCTGTACCTTATGACTTTCACCTCTCCCGTTTCTTCGGAATAGGTTGTATGATACATAAACCCGTCTCTTATGCTCATGGGCACAAACGGAAGTTTTGTGGAGTAAAGGTAATGCCCATCATTCCCGAAGACATCAAACGACATCTCTTCGCTTTCATCCAGGACTGATCGACGTTGGCGGATAAATATTCTTCGTTTATCATCCACCCTGATCCTATCGAAAAAAGGCCGGTGATGAGGCAGATTCGCCATTTTTTCGACAACACTCTTCGGCCATTCCAGTTGTGCGCTTGCTGTATTTTTGACCAAATCGTCTATGATTTTGTTTTTTTCTTTTCGGCTTATTGTGTGAGCATGCTCTTCTTTATCAAATATAATGATATTTTTGCCCGACCAATCCGCGATATACAGTTTATAATCCATGTTGTATCCATAGACGAATCCGTTGTCACCCATCGCTGCGAACCTAAGTTCAGGCGAATAGTCGTGCGAAATAGTCGTACCCGTCTCATGCATGGGCAGCCCAGGGAATTCGGCAATTTTTTTACGTATTTCTCCCTCCGAATCGAGGATCAGCACTCCCAAGTTATGGGCTCCCTCTATAATGATCCGGCCTGTCACCACAAAATTTCGCTTATCGTCTGGAGTGAAATTCATGTAAAAGAAGGGGATTTTCGTCATCTTTATGAATTTTCCTTCCAGATCGAACTTGTGAATCTTTGCCATTTCACCGACATACAGATTATTGTCTTTATCCAAGGTCAACATAATAGGTCTCTCGAATTCGCCCGGCCCCTGACCTTTTCTCCCGATGGTTTGGAGATATTTGCCGTTTTTGTCGTATTTCTGGATCCTAGTGGCTCCAGAATCCAGGACATAGATATTTCCCTGAGCATCTGCTTGAATATCCCATACCCTGTAAAAGAGATAATTTTCATCCTTATCGTTTCCGAGAATGAGATCTTCCTCGAGGTCCAATGTGATCTCACCATGAAGGGGCTCTGCAGGATTGTTTATGAATTCAACCTTCTGGCCGGCTGGAAAAACAAAACCAGTGAAAACGGAAAGAGCAAAAGTCAAAGTAAAAAGAAGTGGTTTTTTCATTTTGTTTCCTTTTTATTTTAAACGCAAGAGCAAAAAAAGAGTTTCAAAAAAGATAAAAATCAGTAGAATCAAAGGGGAACCCGAGGAGTTGATATGGCAAGAATAAAAGTGAGCGTAGAAAAAATCGACGGGTATTGCAATCTTCCTGTCCAGGTGGGAGACTTTTTTTATATTGAGGATTCCAAGCTAATCGTCCCCGATGGACAGCACGTGTGCATCTGGGCCTTACAGAGTATGATGCCGATTTTTCCCATCCTGAATGAGCGTGATCGTTTGGAGGAGGGGCACTGGGTAAAAACGGTCAAAAACTTTGTTTGTCCCGATCCAAAAGGATTGGTACACTATCGCTTGGAAATAGAGGATTGACAGGGAGAATGGCTTGATTCAGGTCGATTTGCACAAATGCACAGGATGCAAAAAGTGCGAAGTGGCGTGTGCTTTTTTTCATACAGGGAAAGTCAGCAACAGATTGGCCCGGATCAAAGTTCTGAATCTCTACGAGCTGGGGATCGATGGTCCGGTTGTATGCATCCAGTGTGAAGAAAAATATTGCCTGAAATGTCCCGAAGAGGCTTTGTCTTTGGGGTCTTTGGGACAGATTATCGTTTCACCCACCGTATGTACCCTGTGCGAAGTCTGTGAAAAGGCCTGCCCGATCGGTGCGATGGAAATTTACCATGACATTGTGTTTGTGTGTGATCTCTGTGGAGGAAAACCCAAGTGTGTGGAAGCCTGTACAGAAGGAGCCATCACTTTTGCACAAGGAGAGCATGGGCCTTCTCTGAATGCGATCAAAAAAGAAACAAGCAAGAAGAGCCCGAACCAAAAACGGTTGCATTTCCTGAAAAAATTGGGAGCTTCTCTCAGAGAGAAATGGAGCAGCAAGCATGCTTGAAAATGGTTACGGCGGACAAATTCTCCGGGTCAATCTCAACGAGCGGAAGTTCCAAGTAGAGCCTTTGGATTCCTCTTGGATAAAACCCGTCATCGGTGGAAGAGCGGCCAATTCCAAAAGGCTGTTCGAGGAATTAGACATGGATTGTGAACCCTTAGGCCCGGATAATATCTTGATATTCGGTGTCGGTCCCCTAACCGGGTCTTTCCTCACAGCATCGGCCTACTATACGGTCAGCGCCAAATCCCCGCTCACTGGAATTTTGGGGGACTCTGCCGCTGGAGGTCAGTTTGGGGCAGAGATGAAACTCACAGGATTCGATCAAATCATCATCACCGGCAAGGCAGATAACCTGATCTATCTTCTCGTTACGGACGGAGGCGTGAAGTTTGTGGATTGTCCAGAATATCGGGGCAAAAAAATCGTCGAAACAACAGAGATCATAAGAAGAGAACAAGGGGATATCGCCATCCAGGTGGCTGCCATCGGACCAGCAGGGGAGAACGGCGTGGCATTTGCCGCGGTCGTGTCCAGCGGGAACAGGGTAAACGGCCGCACGGGGATGGGTGCTGTGATGGGATCCAAAAACCTGAAAGCACTTGCTGTGAGAGGCTCCAAACCTGTCGAGCTTGCAGATCCACTGGCATTTCTTGCAGCAAATCGGAAGATCGATCAGGACATATTAAACCACACCGAATACACAAAACGTCACAACCTCGGGACCACGATGCTGATGAAAGATCTTAACAGCATCGGTATCCTCCCGACCAATCATTTCCAGGGGGGTGTATGCTCGTATGTGGATGAGATATCCGGGCAGCGACTGGCAAGCTCATTTAAAGTCAAGAATAAATCCTGTTTCAACTGCAATGTTCATTGCTCCCGCTATTATCTGGCTGGTGATCAGGAAGCCGAAGGACCCGAATTTGAAACCCTGTGCGGATTCACATCCCGGATCGGCAATCAAAGCCTTCCGTTCGCACTGGAAATGAATGCCTATCTGAATCAAATCGGAATGGATTCCATTTCCACATCAGAAGTCATCGGTTGGATCATGGAGTGCCAGGAAAAGGGCCTCATCCATCCCAAAGATCTTGATGGGTTCAGCATAACTTGGGGCGAAAAGGAAAAAATCCAACAAATCGTGGACATGATCGCTTTCCGCCGGGGGATAGGGGATGAAATGGCCAAAGGCACAAAAAAACTAGCGGAACGGTTCTGTGAAGAAGCGCAAAAGTTGGTCATGCACGTCAAGGGATTGGATATCATCTGCGGAGACCCCAGGGGGATCAAAGCTTACGGTTTGACCTACGCCATCGCTTCCCGTGGCGCTGATCACCTTCGTGCCGAGCCCTATTTTGAATTGACAAACCGAAAAGAAGAATCCATGAAGCGATTCGGCACAGAAAAGGCGGCTGACAGGCTCGAAGAGGAAGGCAAAGCGGCCCTGGTGAGTTATTCAGAAAAAATTGCGCTCCTCACCGATTGTTTGACCATGTGCAAAAATATCGGGCTTTGCATGGATATTTTGAGCCTGGAGAGAGCTTCGTCCCTATTGAGGGCAGGAACTGGATTGGATTACACCTCGGAATATTTAGCGAAAATTCTGGCTGATGCCATTGATCTTGATCACGCCTTTAACAGACGTCTTGGGATGACCCGGAAGGATGATACACTTCCTGAAAGATTCCAGAAAGAGCCATTGGCCAAGGGTCCCACAAAGGGTATGACTGTCGATATCGGGAAAATGGTGAATGAATATTACAAGATCCACTTGTGGGAAGACTGACGTTTGAAAAGAGAAACATTCACCTCCAATTTTGGCCTTTTGATGACGATGATCGGAGTGGCCGTCGGATTGGGGGCTGTCTGGCGGTTTCCGTACATGGTGGGGAAATTCGGGGGCGCTGCTTTTGTCGTTTTTTATCTTGGGATTGTCCTATTCATCGGAATACCTGCTTTGATGGCCGAATGGATCCTCGGCCGGCACACGCAGAGGGGTACACTGGGAGCTTATGAAAAAGGGGGGATTCCCGGCGGAAAATACGTAGGTTATTTCCTCTTTTTTATCGTTTTTTGGGCGACCGGTTACTATTCCAACGCTTTAGGATGGGTGGGATTTCATGCGCTGGGGGAACTGGTCAATGCCTTCGGAGGATATCTAGACGCAAGAGTCATCCTCCCTCCACAGCAAGGTTTTAACCTGACTTCCTTTATTCTACAGCTTTTGATGACGGCCTTGGTGATATTCACCTGCGGGATCGTCCTCGTGAAGGGTTTGCGGAAAGGCATCGAGAAAACAAGCAAATGGATTGTTCCCACACTGTTTGGGATCCTGGTCGTTTTGATCTTGCGTTCTGTCACGTTGTCTGGAGCTAAACAGGGTATCGATTGGTTTATCGGGAGTTTCCGTTTCGATGCATTGAAACCATCGGTTATGGCGGCGGCCTTGGGTATGGCGTTTTTTTCGATGTCTTTGGGCGGAACATTCATGGTCATTTATGGCTCTTATCTTGAAAAAAAAACGATCGTTTCGAAAAATGCCGTATTCACGGGGATCGCTGCTTCCTCAGCTGGTCTTTTAGCGGGATTCGCCATTTTCCCGGCTGTTTTTGCTTTCGGTCTTGAGCCCAGTTCCGGGCCTGGGCTTATTTTTTCCACTTTGCCCCAGACTTTTGATTTGATGCCCGCGGGTTGGGTGTTCGGGCTTCTGTTTTTTGTGGGATTGTTCGGTGCGGCCTATCTGTCCGATGTGGCTGCTTTCGAGGTCTTGGTGGGAGGTCTTCTGGATAATACAAATTGGAAAAGAAAAAAGGCTGTTTTTTGGGTGTGCGCCATTGTTTATGTCCTAGCGATCCCTCCGATGATCAACATGAAAATTTTTGTACCCTGGGATTTGACGTTCGGTTCGGGCATGCAGGCTCTCGGTTCCCTTCTGGCAGTGGTGACCGCAGCTTGGTTCATAAAGAGGTATGAATTTCTGAAAGAACTCAATATGCGGGAAAATTTTTTTCAGATGTTTTTATACTGGTGGTTGAGGATTATCGTCCCTGCTGCTATCCTGTTTGTGGGCATCAATTGGGTTCTCGAGTCTGTGTTTGGCTTCAAAATTTTTGGATAATTCCTTTTTGGTCATAGGGGAAAAAATGAAAAAAACAATGGGTCTTGTTTTGGGAGTTTTGATCTTTTGGGCAGGGCTGGTCGATCTTGCCTACCCTTTAGGTCAAAGGAAGGATAGTTTTTCTTTGAAAAACCTGGATGGATTGGAAAGGATTACCCTTTCTGTACACAGTCGGGATTTGCTGGAACGACATGGTTTTGCCGTTTCTCCAGGAGATGAGAAGGAAATATACGATGTCTACATCCAAGCCAAAAAAAAGAACCAATCGATTTTTGTCACGACCGATGCCGTTCTGCACACGTGTCACATATTCTTCGATTATCTTCTGAGAATATTGGAGATGGAAAAGCTATATGCACATGTGATTGAGCTCACAGATAGGATGATTGCTGTTTCCGGAGGTCAATATGAAGAAGCCAAGCAGGAAGATGTCAAGGAAGCGGCCAGGCTCAATATTGGTTTTTTTTCTGTGGCCAAAAAAATACTCTCACCCGAATTTGAGCCGGGATTTGGGCTAGCAAAATTGATCGAAACGGAACTCCTCAATTTAGATGCACACAAAGGATTGGAATTCCGGGCCCTTCTCTCCTATATTGAAAACCCGACTGTATTTGATACGCCTTATGCTTATGAGGATTTCAGCCAGTATGTCCCCAGGGGGCACTACACCCGAAATGAGATATTCAAGAAGTATTTCAAGGTGATGATGTGGTATGGGCGGGTGGATTTTAAGCTCAAGCCAGGCGAATCTGAGAAGGCGAGTCATCATGGGAAAATGATGACGCTTCAAGCTCTTCTGATAGCAGACGCTTTGATGAAGGATGAACAGGCCTATAGGACATGGCAGATGATCTTCGAGCCCACGGCTTATTTTGTCGGCAAAACAGATGACCTATCCGTGGATGATTATGTGAAACTCATCCCAGATGTTTTTTCCGAAGAGGGTTCTGTGGACAGATTCGGGGAGGAGGGGCGATTATCCGATTTCATCGCAAGGGCCTTGAAACTCCAGCCTCCTCGAATCCTATCCGGGGCAGCGTTTGTGGAGGATGGAGAATTTGTTTCCACGACCAAAGGTTTCCGTTTTATGGGACAGAGATTCATCCCAGACTCCCAAGTGTTTCAGGAACTGACTTATCGGAGAAAGGGAGATAAAGTCATCCTCAGGTACACGGGACAGGGGCGACCATTCACGATGGAAGTGATCCCTGCTGGCGGTCCGGTCAGGGCCTTTCCGCGGGGATTGGATGTTATGGCTGTGCTGGGTTCACAAAGAGCACTTGCCATATTGGAACAGGAAGGCGACACGGAGTATTCCTATTATTATGACCAGTTGAACAGCCTCAAACAGGAATTTTCAACCGCAAGTCCGGATGAATGGAAGCAGAATCTTTACTTGAGATGGCTGTTTTGTTTGCTCCCTTTGTTGGAAGAAAGGAGTGAAGATAGCATGCCCAATTTTATGAAAAGTGAGATATGGATGGACAAGGAACTCCAAACGTCCCTGGGATCCTGGGCAGAGTTGAGGCACGACACCATCCTGTATGCCAAGCAGAGTTACCCCATGATGACAACGGCCCTTCCTCCGCAACCCGAATTGACGTATGGATATGTGGAGCCCTATCCGGATGTCTACCGAAGGATCCAAGAAATGATGGCGGATATGCGAAATAATCTTGGGGAGTTGGGGATTCTCATCCCGGGAGTCCCCGAAAAGATTCGTGAATTTGAAGACATCTTAGATCGGTTGACTGCCATTTCCGATAAAGAACTGGCTGGGAAGGAACTGGACAAACAGGATTACGAACTTATCAGAAATATCGGAAGCGTGTTGTCTTCTCTCAAACGGTTCCCGCCACAGATCATGACAAAAATAACTTCGGGCACAGATGAAAGGATGGACATCATCGCCGACGTCCATACAGACTTGAATACCAAACAGGTCTTGGAGGAGGGAGTAGGATCTCCTTTTGATATCTATGTTATCATCGAAGATGCGAAAGGTTACAGGCTCTGCCGTGGCGGGGTGTTTTCCTATTATGAATTCAAACATCCGATGGGTGACCGATTGACAGATGAGAAGTGGCAAGAAATGGGAAAACAGCGCCAAAGGCCGAAACAGCCTCCATGGACCCAAGCCTTCATATCCAGGTTTTAACACGTATGACCGAAGCGCCATTGAGGTTCCTATTCTAGTATGATTGTAAAAAGACAAAAACGCCCTTTTTTTTTCAAAGTGAATACAGTTTTTTTAGAAAAGGATCAGAACATTCTCGAGTAAACAAAAGAAAATGAAGGATTGGTGATAGTTGAGTTTTCGTATTGAAGCCCAGCCTGCACAGATACATGCTTCCCTAGTTTTTTTATTAGCGTCCCATTGTGTGTGGCCCTGCTTTCCCTTGGATTTTCCGGCCTGCACACAGTTCTCCCCTGCAATCTTATATTTACGATATTGTGTATAGCTCCTTTAAAGGAGTATTCCATTTTTCTAACAACAGGGGATCTATCGATAAAAACCGCGGCTGTGAAATTTTTATTCACACTCCCGGTTAATCCAAATCCAATATTTTTGTTTTCAAAATTGCACTTCCCAGACGGTACTACCTTTACGGACTCGCTTATTTTAATTGGCCTACTTACAGAAAAGGCCGGTTTTTGTTTGTTGTTTATCACCACATGGGCGTCAAAGCTTGCAATTTCTGCAACTCCTTTGAATGAGTGCAACTTTTTCTTGGCATTGTAGTTATACTGGGCTTTCCATTTATCAAAACTAATTTCTTTTGTGATCTGTGTCACTTTTCTTGTTTTTCCGAGTTTTACATCCAACCTTGTCTTGAGTTTCTTTTTTTCCAAGGGAATGTCTTGAGTAAATATAACCTTTTCATCTTTTGGAGCTCTGTAAGCAAAGTCAGGATCAATGTGCGAATAACCAGGTTTTATTACATGACGAGAGGTTTTTTCTTTCAGAGATTTCTTCACCTCGCCTTGAATTCTTCTGAGAAACCCCTCGTATTGTTCATTTTTCTTTCTCAACTGTTCCTTTTTAAGATTCTCCCCCTTTTTCTGGATCTTCTTATTCCCGCTCCACATGTAAGAATGGGTGAAAAAAAATAGAAAGAGGGCTCCACACACCAGTAATCTTCTTTTTCTATCCATCTTCAGCCCTTTTATAAGCTTCAGTTGAGCACTCTCAATTAATTAGTCGGCCTTTGAGAGAAAAAAACCGAAACCTCGACATCGTTGGGAGTCGCGTTGTCTTGCTCTCAATTTGACCTGGCCTTTATCGGTTAAGCCTTATTTTTCATTCTAAAAAGTGATTTTGAATTGCGTTCCTCCCTCTCTATGTAGTTCGATGTTTCCATCAATTTGTTCGACCAGACAATTAACCAGTTGCATGCCTAAGGAATCGGAATCACAAGAACCTGAATCTTTGGGAAATCCAACTCCGTTATCTTTAACAACAAATTCAAACTTTCCCTGATTAATCGGATGCAGTTTGATCTGAATTTCACCCTTTTTCCCGTCCGGAAAAGCATGTCTTAACGAATTGGTTATGAGTTCATTGACGATTAATCCAATAGGAATAGCTCTGTTAATATCGATTTGGATGTCTTCCATCCCTGAATTTAGCTTGATAATGTCCGGATCAACGCCATGAGAATGAAATAAATGAATTGCTAAGTCATGGATGTATTGAGCTAGCTCAATTTTCGCAAGGTCTTTTGAGCAAGAAAATTTTTCGTGAATAAGTGACATGGAACGAATTCGATTCTGGCATATCCTGAGTATATCCTGCAGTTCTTTTTCTTTTGTTTTCTTGGATTGAATTCTGAGGAGGCTTGAAATAATCTGCATATTGTTTCTTGCGCGATGGTGAATTTCGCGCAGAAGGATCTCGTGCTGCTCGCATTTGGCTAGGGCTTTCTCCAATTCAGAAATTCTTTGGAGGGATTTTTTCAGCTCATTGATAAGTTGCGTTTTTGTTTTAGACTTGGTTTTTTCGATTACGGAGTGCCCATTTGTCATCTTCCTGGTTTTACCGGTGAGGATAGTGGCCCCGGCTTCCTCCAATAGAGATAGTTTCACAACTCCCGTATTTTTGCTATAACCTTTAGGGGTGAATTCTGGGGTGATATTTAGGGGCGATGGGTGATGGGTAAGTTTGTGATTAGTCCAAGTTGAATTTTTGTTTGCTGAGCTCCATCGGGTTTTCTTTTTCTCTCGAGAAGGGACGCAGGCGGAATTTGTAAACGTACTCATGCGGAAATAGTGTGTATTTGTCATGAGGCCGGGCTCCCCAACTGTCATCTCCGCCGACGCCCATCTGTTTGTCGTCCAGGTTCCAGGTGACCAGGTCTCTTTTTACAAGATCTATGGCGTGACGTTGTTCCTTTTCTGGGCCGTTTTCGAAATCCTCCGTCAAGTAGTGGTTGGCGCTCATACTCAGCAGAGGCATTCCCACAGCCAGAAGGCCGATACCCTGATCATCGGTCAGCGCAACCCAGCGCACATCGGTTTTGTTGCCGCTTTCCTGTGGCCGGATGTAGGGATGGTTTTGATCGATAACCTTTCCATGGTAAAGGCCGACGGATGCGCTGGTTTTTCTGTCCCAATAACTTTCATGGGGGCCGCGTCCGTACCATTCCATGTTGTCCAATTCTGTCGGCAGGATCATCTGCATCCCGAATCTGGGTAGCTCTGGTAGGTCTGGGCTTCCAGGAGTGAACTTATTTTCAATAAAAATATCCCCGCTTCCCAGTATGATGAACCGGCTGTCGTAACGGGAATTTCCTGCTTCGAGAATGGAAACCACATCGATCTGAACCTGGGACGGCACTGTTTTTTTGATAGATACTGTTTCAATCATTCTCTTTGGCCCTGCTTCAAGCCAGATTTTGCACCTTTCCGGCATCCCATTCCCAAAATCGTTGTCATTTGGAGCGCGCCATAAGTTGGGGATGGGGCCCTGTTTGATCAATTCCTTTTTTTCATAGATAAGGGAGGGGATTGTCCCTTTGTGTTTGTCAAAGATGAGCGTGAAACTTTTCCCTTTTATTACCGCATGGTTTTCCGTCTGGTTAAGTTCAAGCGGAGGCATCTTATCCATATCCGTATTTTCAGGCTCGACATAAGCCGGCAATTTGAACTGATCCCAGGCCACTATGTGACCTTCGGGAATAAGTTCGGTGGCCCCTTCCGTTATCCAGTTCAAATTCAGGAAATATTCCACACCTGGCGCAGGCTGTACTTTGGGAACCGGGATTCTCACTTCTCTGCTCTCATGAGGCCCCAGATCTATTCTTGGCATTTTTCCTTCTGCAATGACTTGACCATCCCCCTTCAATTCCCATTTCATCACAAAGTCGTTCAGATACGTGAAGTCATACATATTGTGGATCCGGAATCTACCTTTTTCCAGCTCAACCGGTTCGGCCTTGATATACTGATAGACCTTTTTTACTTCCCAGATATGGGGATGAATTTCCCGGTCAGGAAAGACCAGTCCATTGATACAGAAATTATCATCATTGGGAGTATCCGGCGGGCCAAAATCTCCCCCAAAAGCCCAAAAAGGCCTGCCGCTTTTATCCTTAGCCGCCAAACCCTGGTCGACCCAGTCCCAAATAAATCCACCCTGAAGTTTTTTGTGGGTGTATATCACATCCCAGTAATCCTGAAGGTTTCCCACGCTGTTTCCCATGGCGTGGGCATACTCGCACAGGATCAGAGGCCTCGGGTCCTTTCCCTTTGCATACTCTTGGATCTCATGGATCCTGTCATACATCGGGCAGAAGATATCCGTGTAAGGTTCCAATCCCACATCCTCGCTCTGAACTGGCCTGGAGGGATCTCTTTCTTTTATCCAATTATAAGTGGCCACAAAATTCTGTCCGAATCCATTTTCGTTCCCGAGGGACCAAATGATAACACATGGATGATTTTTATCGCGTTCCACCATTCGTATGGTGCGGTCCAGGAATGCCTGTTGCCATTCGGGTTTATCCGTGAGGGTTTTATCCGGATTGTAAGGTTCCACCCCATGAGATTCGATGTTGGCCTCGTCAATTACATACAGGCCATATTTGTCGCAGAGCTCATACCATATAGGGGTGTTGGGATAATGGCTTGTCCGTACGGCGTTGATGTTGAATCTTTTCATCAGTTGGATGTCCTTGATCATCGAATCTTTTTGGACATAACGTCCCGTGACGGGATCGTGCTCGTGGCGGTTGACTCCCTTGAGATAGATCGGAACGCCGTTGATCATTAGCTGGTTGTCCTTAATTTCCACTTTTCTGAAGCCCACTTTGCATGAGACAACTTCTGTGGTTTGACCTGAGTCGTCGATCAACGAGAGAAGGAGTGTGTACAAATAGGGCGTCTCAGCCGTCCACTTTTTCGGGTTGGGGATATCCAGATCGAATACGATTGCATCCTCCTGCTGTTTGCCTGCTTGAACACTTTCCATGACTGGAGAGCCCAAGATGGACTGGTTTTCTGCATCCAGAAGATTAAGCTGGATATCAATATCGTCGGAATTTTGAACCGAATGATTCTGGACATGGACAGCAACATTCAGCGTTGCGTTGTGGTAATTGTCATCCAAATCGGGCAGAGCGAAAAAATCTCGAATATGGATAGAAGGAGTCGAAAACAGGAAAACATCCCGTTCGATACCGCTTATCTTCCAGTAGTCCTGGCCTTCCAAATAAGCGCCGTCACTATAACGGTAGACCTCCAAGGATAGAGAATTTTCTCCCTTGCGAAGATATTCGGTGATGTTAAATTCAGCCGGGATTTTGCTTCCCTGGCTGTATCCCACAATTTTCCCGTTAATCCAAAGGTACATGGCCGATTTCACGCTGCCGAAATGGATGTACACCTGGCGGCCATCCCAGCTATCCGGAATCGTGAATGATCTTCTGTAGGACCCCACAGGATTGTCGTCGCAGGGGATTCGTGGGGGATCGGAAGGAAACGGATACGCCGTGTCTGTATAGATGGGCACACCAAATCCCTGCAGTTCCCAATTCCCGGGAACGGAAATATCTGCCCATTGATTCACATCATAATCGTCTCTGTAAAAGTCTTCAGGACGGCCAGCCGGTTGATCGACATAGTTGAATTTCCAAATACCGTTGAGGGATTGATAAAAGGAAGATTGGGAGGGATCGTTTTTGAGGGCTGTTGGAATGTCAGGGTAGGGTATAAAGTAGCTACGGGGCTGTTCTTTATTTTTCCCTAAAACAGCTGGATCTTCCCAGTGATGGGCGGTATCTGACAACGGAGGGTTTTTTGAGCAGTTTATGATCATGAGAGAAATAACAAGCATGATAAAAAACGATAAAATCTTGAAATGCCTTGGAATCATTTTTTTTCGAAAAAGTCTTGACCGCTGTTTGCCATACTCAAGACCCCCCTATACAGGATTTTCGACAATTGCTCCATAGTGCCAGGATTGATGGTATCGGCTGTATCCTTTCTCGTGCGGGCAAAGGTGGGAGCGCCGTATACGGTAAATGTTATGCTGGGAATGCCTTTTCCGATAAAAAGATCAGAATCCAACCGGGGTCGGCCCAGGTTAGAGTAGGGAAATGGTTCGAGGACGTGCTGAAGAGGCTCATCGGCTGCTTGGGAAATATAGGCCCACAGCTCAGGATAATTTTGGGCGCCGAGAGCGCGTGCCTTATCCCCGCCTCCCACCGTGCTCAAATTGAGATAGACGATGGTTTTGTTTTTGGGGAAGACCGGTTTTTTAAGATAAGTCTGGGCACCCATAAATGCCTGTTCTTTTGAACCGAATGCGATGAACAGGACCGATCGTTTGGGTCGAACTGGGCTCTTTGCCAGGGCTTCAACCGCCCCCAAGAGCACAGCCACTCCGGAGGCATTGTCATTGGCTCCGGGCATGATCTCGTAACAGAATCCCAAATGGTCCAAGTTTGCCCCCAGGATAATGACTTCTTGTTTGAGCAGAGGATCTATGCCCTCGATCTGGCCTATCACGTTGTATCCGATGCCTTTCGAATGATGTTCGGTGAAGTTTTGTATGGTGAAGACTTTACGGGTTCTGAAGGATCGGGGTTGCAGGGAGCTTTGGATTTCTTCCAAGTTTTCCTGATGTGTTTTTCCAGAACCGGCGAAGAGATCCTTCACAACGCTCTCTCCCACCTGGGCTACCATTAATCTGGGGACATGGTCGATATCAGGATTGACCGTGAGGTCGCTAAAAAGTATCCCCTTTGCCCCATGAGCGACCGCCATCTTGAGTTTATACTGGTTGAAGGAATAAGGCCGCCAGTCTTTGAAGAGAGCAGGATCGCTTTCTGGAGAAACAGGAGCGCCGGGTTCGACCAGCACGATTTTTTCTTTGACATTTACTCCGGCGTAATCATCATAGTACAATTCTGGAGCGGTGATACCATAACCCACATAGACAACTTCAGCCGTGACGGATCCGTTCGCAGATTGCGAACCCGGGAAATATTCCTTTTCATAGGCGTACTTTTTTTTCCTCTTCTGGCCTCTAGATTGGTAAGTGTACGAAAGCTCCCCACCCACAAAAATAATGGTGTAAGGATTGGGATAGGCTTGAAAGTAGGTGTCGTTGTCTCCTCGGGGCGCAAGATTCCATTCTTCGAAAAGAGACCCGACCCAGTTGGCGCATGCTCTGAACTCGGGCGTTCCTGTGAGGCGTCCTGCGTAGGTCTTTGAAGAAAGTTTTTTAACATAACCCAGTAGCTTTTCTCCGGAGATGGAATCCAAAAGCCTGTCCATCTGTGTTTTTTCTTCATCTGATATTTTGACCTCTTTTTTAAAGCCTACAGCACAAGAGGTAAGCAGGAGAAAGGCGAACAAGACGATCATAAAAGGGATGGTGATATTTCTATGAATTTTCATTCTTCTGGATCCTTTATCAGACCGTTCTATTTTAGCGAGTATGCGGCATTCCGTAAAGTGGACAAACCTACCGCTTGCATTTTTGCGGATTTTTTATTATCAAATAATCATGCGAAAACACACACACTTTCAAAGGCTTTTATTCATCGCTCTGATTTTGCCATTTTTTATTTTTCCTTCCGATATAAAATCCCAGCAGGATTTCGCGATCACGGTCGAGAAAGTTGCCGGAGAGCTCTATTGTTTGAATGTCGGATCAGTAAATGTTACGGTTTTGAAGGGTAATGATGGGCTGCTCATCGTGGATTCCTCGTATGCAAGGACAGCCAATCCTTTAATGGAAGAAATTGCTAAATTGAGTCCCCAAAAGATCCAGTATCTGCTCATTACCCACTACCATGGCGATCATACGGGAGGAAATGCGATCATCGGGAAAGATGCCCAGATCGTCAGCCACGAGAACTGCAAAAAGACTATGGTCGCGAACCTAAAACCTGAAGAGACAGAGGAAGGCATCGGGATTCCCCAAAAGACTTTCACTGCTGACTTGGCCCTTCCGTTCGAAGATGAGAACGTGAAATTGATTCATTTCGGACCCGCCCACACCTCGGGAGACACAGTCGTCATCTTCGAGAAAGCGAAAGTGATTGTTGCTGGGGACTTGTTCTTCCATGGGATGCCGCCTTACATCGATGTGAACAACGGTTCGGATACCAAGAACTGGGTGGCCCTCATCGAAATTCTTTGTGAAAAATACCCTGATTTCAAGGTGATCCCAGGACACGGCAAGGTCACGAACACAGCAGAATATCTGCAATTTGCCAGATATCTAAAGTATTTGAGAAAAGAAGTGGCGTCTGCTATCGAGGCGGGGAAAACCAGGCAACAAGCCCAGGAGAGCATCGATTTTTCAGGCTTTAGCGCTATCCAGGACCAGGGAGAATTCTTGACGAAAAAGGAGAATGTGGGCTGGGTTTATGACGAGATGACCCGAAAACAAAAATAACGCATAATTTAGTCGAAGTCCTTGCTCCCATCGAGCTGGAGCGATCCGAATCCCTTTTGTCGACAAGCCTCATAAACGATGATTGCCACGGCATTGGATAGGTTGAGGGACCGGGCATCGGCTTTCATCGGGATCCGGTAGCATCGTTCCCTATTTTTTTTCAATAATTCCTCAGGCAATCCGGATGTTTCCTTCCCAAAAATCAAGAATACTTCTCCGGAAAAGTCTATTTTATCGTAGGATTTCGAAGCCTTTTTTGTGATGAAGTTGAGATTCGCCTTTTTGTTGATATGGAAAAAATCAACCATCGAATCGTAGTAAGCGATCTCCACCATGTGCCAGTAATCCAGTCCTGCCCGTTTAAGATGTCTATCCCGGATAGAAAAACCCAGTGGTCTGATCAGATGGAGCTTGGCACCCGCTGCGGCACAGGTGCGGGCTATGTTGCCCGTATTCTGGGGGATTTTCGGCTGGAAAAGAACAACATTTAAGCTAACCATAGTCTCGTCCTCATTTTATAGGAAAAGAGGCTACCTAAAAAGGGAAAATTGACATCTTATAATGTGGGTGTTAATCTCGTGGCGATCATCATTCAAGCAGATGAAACTTCATTCCAGTAGATTGGCCATTTTTGTCGAATTTCTGATTATTCTGTTTTTGATCTTTACCTGGTTTATCCACATCATCCCTTTTGCCTCCACAATCTTTGCTCTGGTCTTCATTTTGATCTCCATCTTCGCACGAAGAAGGGGGTTGAAAGGAATCGGTCTTGTTCGACCAAAAAGTTGGGTACTCACTTTAGTTATAGGATTTGTGGGCGGATTTGGGTGCCAATTCCTGAGCCTTTATGCCGTCGAACCCCTAATCAGCCGGATCACAGGTTCCCTGCCGGATTTGAGCAACTTTGCTACTATAAAAGGGGACACAAAATTCCTTCTAACCTGGCTCACTATCACATGGACAATCGCCGCTTTCGGAGAAGAAATCATCTACCGTGGGTACATGATGAACCGCGTCTCTGATTTTTTCAGAAACAGCAGAATCAGATGGCTAATCGGCCTGTTCTTCAGCAGTGTCCTTTTTGGAACCATCCATTATTATCAGGGACTTTCTGGGATGCTCTCGACAGGAATAAGTGGGTTATTTTTCGGGGCTTATTTTCTTGTCAGTGGCCGAAATCTTTGGGCTCCGATACTTGCCCATGGTGTTTCCAATTCCATCGGATTTATCCTGATTTTTCTGGGCCGGTACCCAGGCGCCTAGATTTTGACACCCGATATGGATCTATTTGTGCTCAAATATGTAGATATCATCTCTCGGAAGGGATTTATCCACTTTGATCAGCGTGTAGCCGGCCAAACCTGCATTACGTGTGATCTCGTTTGAGCCCTCTGTGCGTCCATATCTTTTCAATTCGATGATGGCAAGCTTTCCCCCGATTTTGAGGGAAGGTTTGATATTTTTTAAAATCTCCACTGGCTTATCGAGGTGACGATAGGTATTGGTCAGATAGACAACGTCCAGTTCTTCCTTCGGAAATCGGGGATCAGTCACTGTTCCTTCTATCACTTCCATGTTGGGGATATTTTCCATTTTTATCCGATCCCTCATGTACTGAAGTGCTGATACGCTGATGTCGTTGGCATAGACTTTGCCGGATTGGCCGACTCTTTTTGCCACTCTTATCGCCACACGGCCTCCGCCTGCCCCGACCTCGCCGACGGTCATTTCCCGTTTAACACCGATGATATCCATAATTTTCTCGGTAGGTTGGAACGACTCGAAGCGCTCCTCGTCGATAGATGCCCAATCGTATTCCTGGGCCATAGGAAACAAGGAGACAAGCATCCCTATAAAGACAATGAGGACCAGTATTCGGTAAATTATATGATTCATGGTGAAACCTCATCCTTATTATCTTCCAAAATTCCCGGAATTCCAAGGGCAAATAAGGTACTGCTGCTGTTTTCCATGGGCCTGATTTCTTACGATTTTTTCAGAAATCATTCAGTTGAACTTGGGATTCTTATCCGAAATAATGAAACCGTGACATAATAAAGGAGCTTAAAATGAAAATCAGATTCAACATAGGTATGTTGCTGGTGATTTTGCTTGTTTGCGGCGCTATTTCAAGATTCTTCGATTCTGAGCATGCTGTTCTCCGAACGAAACACAACTATTATAAGGAATCACATACTCTGGAGCAGATTCTGGAAAGGTACGTCGAAGCTATCGGGGGGAAGGAGGCCGTTGAAAAATTGACGACGAGGGTGTGCAAAGGACAATTTATCGATGACAGACCGTATGCCGGACCGAAACAAGTCATCCCTTTTGAAACATTTTCAAAGATCCCCGATAAATCCCTTTTTATCATGAAACACCCTGATAATACGGAAAGGGACGGATTTGATGGGAAAATCAGATGGCGCCAAGATAACAATGGTCTTGTTCGAAGAGAGAATCAAGAGAGATCGCAGATGGATTTTTTCCTCGATCCGCAGAATGCCTTGCGTATCCAGGAATATTTTCCAGGGATGGAAGTGATGGGAAAGGTGAAATTGCGAGGTCACTCCGTGTATGTAGTCGAAAACAACCGAAAAAGTCCCCATTACACGCTTTATTTCGATGTGGAAACTGGACAATTGATCCAGATAGGTTATTACGAGCTTCATGAATATCAGGATGTGGATGGGATTAAGTTTCCTTTTCGTTTGGAATTAAGCCGTAAAGGCGGATCCAACACCTATGTCTTCGAGGATGTCCGACATAACGTGACAATCGAAGATGAGCGCTTTATCATGCCAGGAAAGGGGAAAGGGGCTATGGATTTGTTCGGCAGCATGAGATAATATACCGGATATCTATTCGCATGATAAAACGATGCATGTATTGGTGATCGAAGACGAACCAAAAGTTGCCCAGGCGTTAATGCAGGGTTTGGAGTCGGAAAACTACCAGGTAAGCTTGTCCGTAACAGGGGAGGAGGGGTATTTCCTAGCCACGACTCAAGCCTTCGATCTCATCATTCTTGACTTGATGCTTCCAGGGAGGGATGGTTTGGATATTCTGACAGCCCTGCGCCAACAGGAATGCCAAACGCCGGTTCTGGTCCTCACGGCCAAGGATGCCATCGAAGATCGCGTTATCGGATTGGACACAGGGGCTGATGACTACCTGGTCAAACCCTTTGCGTTCCCTGAACTTTTGGCGCGGATTCGTGCCTTGACCCGGCGCGGAAGGCCTGAACAAGCCCTGAGGCTCAAAATCGCTGACCTCGAAATGGATTGCGTTACGCGAAAAGTGGCACGAAAAGGCCAAGATATCGAGCTAACAGCTAAAGAATTCCAGTTGCTTGAATATTTGCTCAGACACCAGGGCCACGTCGTCTCCCGCGAGATGCTGGGTCGCGATGTCTGGGAGGCCGTGGACCGCGCTACCCCCTTGGATAATGTGATCGACGTGCATATTGCCCGGTTGCGCCAAAAAGTGGATGCGCCGTTTAAGAAAAAACTTTTAAAAACCATCCGGGGCATGGGTTTTGTGCTGAAAGAAGGCGAAGTATGATTTTTCGAAATCCCAGCATCCGTTTGCGCCTCATCCTCTGGAATGCTTTTGTCGTGCTTCTTATCTTGAGTGTTGTTTTCCTAGGGATTTATTCTTTTATGCAAAACAGATTGGAATCCCTGATGCAGAGCAAGGTGGACTCGGGTTACAGAACGATCGAAGACGTTATCCGAAATTCAGGTGGAGATATTTGTGACCTTTACCACCTCGGACAGGGGATTATGTTCCAGGTCACTACAGAAGGAAAACCAGTGTACCAAACCGAAGCGTGGACAGATGCCCTATGGACATCGTCATTATCGGAAGCACAGATGAATCCTTATGGATCTTTACGAGCCGATGAAACCCAGTTTTTCAGACTGAAAAGGGGATCGGTTCCTGAATACAACTTTGAGATAATTTTTGCCTTTGAAGCTAGCGACAGCCTGAAGAACATCAAAAGCTTGGTCCTTATCTTGGTCGTTGGGATTCCTGCTGCTCTTCTGCTGGCCCTAATAGGGGGTTACTTTTTGGCCGGGCGGGCCCTTTCTCCTGTGCAAGCCATCACCCGTAAAGCTCAAGATATCACGGCCGAAAACCTATCGGAACGCCTGCCGGTCAGAAATCCCCATGACGAGATCGGCCATCTGGCTGCGGTTTTTAACGACACACTCGGCCGTCTCGAAAGCTCATTCGAACAGCTGCGGCGGTTTACGGCCGATGCCTCCCATGAGCTGCGCACGCCGCTGACATCCATTCGGAGCGTGGGGGAGGTGGCTTTGAAAAAATCAGGGGATATCGCTTCCTGTCAGGAAGCGATCGGCAGCATGCTGGAGGAGACCGACCGATTGACACACCTGGTGGACAATCTGTTGATCCTGGCCAGGGGCGATGCCGGAAAGGCAAAACTCACTCCGACATCAATAAACATCAGCGCCGAAATGGGTGAAATCGTCGAGGAATTGCGCATTCTGGCAGAAGAAAAGAATCAGACGCTTTCGACATCGATCGAGAAGATCATGGAAGTCAAGGTCGACAAAGAAACTCTCCGCCTTGCCGTATCCAACATCCTCCACAATGCCATCCTATACACCCAGGAAGGGGGCAGGATTGAAGTCCATACAGCAAAAGCTGAAAATGGCGAAGTCATCATCGATATCATCGACAACGGACCGGGTATTCCCGAAGCCAAACGCGCCAAAGTATTCGAGCGTTTTTACCGAGTCGATAAGGCTCGTTCACGAAAAGAAGGGGGCGCTGGGCTCGGATTAGCCATTGCTCGTTGGGCTGTCGAAGTCAATGGAGGTTCCATTGCATTCCGCGATAATAAAAAGCCGGGAACCCACTGCCGAATCATTCTTCCTTCATGATTCCGAACTTTTAACGGGTCGAACAGCTCAAAATATATAAGGAACTATTGTGATGACTTCAAAAGAACGATTGCTGACAGCTCTGAATAAAGAAAAACCAGATCGACTCCCTGTCACCGTTCATCAGTGGCAGGCTTATCATTTGGATAAATACATGGGTCGCATCAGTGATCTTGAAGCATGCAAGAAAATTGGCTTTGACGCCCAGATACAATATTTTGAAGATATGGCGCAGTTTTGGGTTACCAATGCTGACTTAGAAAAGTTTAACACAAAATTTTGGAGGGACATTCCAAAGATGGTCAGTACCGTTCCTGAAAGTCGAGAAGTGCACCACACTGTTGAAACACCGGAGGGGAATCTTACATATAAAACTGCGGGTGATAGAACAACGACATGGATCACCGAATACCTGATCAAGCATGATGAAGATATCGAACTCATAAAAAAGTATATGCCGGTTCCCAAATTGAGCTTACAGCCGGTGGCCGAAAAATATGATGAGGTCGGTGATGATGGCATTCTCCGCGGTTTTGTTTGGGGTGATCAAGCTGGTTGCTGGCAGCATGCGGCTTGCTTGTATGATGTAAGTGAATTGATCCTTTCAACTTATGATAAACCCGGTTGGGTGCATGAGCTGCTGCAAATTCTTCTCGATAAAAAAATGAAGTTTATTGAATCCATGAAAGGCGCTAAATTTGACCTCATTGAGACCGGTGGCGGGGCTGCATCTTCCACTCTTGTTTCGCCGGATTTACATCAAGAGTTCTGTCTCCCGTATGATAAACAAATGCACGCGGCTCTTCACGATTTGGGATTTGCAATCACTTATCACACCTGCGGAGGAACACGGGGAATTGAGGAAATGATAGTCGAAAATGGCTGTGATGCTTCTGAAACCCTTGCTCCGCCGAGTGTTGGAGGGAATTCCGAACCCTGGGAGTTTGCTGAAATCGTTAACAATCGAATCGCCATGATAGGCGGTGTTGACCAGTTCAATGTCGTAACCGATGGGGATCAGGAATTGATCCGTTCAACCGTTCATAAACTTTTCAAGACAGTGGGGAAGAAAGGCGGATATATCTGTTCGTTGTCCGATCATTTTTTTGAAACGCCGGTTGAAAAATTACACTGGTATGCAGATGCAGCCCATGAGTGTCTGTATTGAAAATAAAAAAATTCCTATAGATTCAATCATTAGAAATCTATAAATGGGGTAGGTTAATGGAGTTGGGTTTCTGACTCTAAGGGTTGTATAATGAATAAAAGCAGACATAATAATCGGACGGTGCAGCAGAACCGTGAAGTGGAGGCACCATGAGGCATTCGCGACGTGAATTCATAAAACAACTGGGATGGGGAACAGCCGCATTGGCGACGACTCGCTACTGGGGCTGCAGAGGAAAGTCCCCAGGCCCTTCAAAACCCAACATCATTGTTATCTTCGCTGACGATCTTGGTTATGGAGATTTGGGCGTTTTCGGGAATCCTACCATTCACACTCCCCAATTGGACCGTATGGCCTCCGAGGGGCAGAAATGGACAAGTTTCTACTCCGCATGTTCTGTCTGTACACCCTCCCGCGCAGCGCTGCTCACGGGACGCCTTCCCATTCGGAGCGGCATGTGCAGCGACATCAACCGGGTGCTATTCCCCAACTCCACTGGCGGGCTCCCGGATTCGGAGATCACCCTGGCCGAAGCCCTTAAAACCATGGGATACGTCACAACCTGTGTAGGTAAATGGCACCTAGGCCATCTCCCGCCCTATCTCCCCACCCGGCACGGATTCGATTCCTATTTCGGGATTCCCTACAGCAACGATATGGATAGCAGAGGGATCAAGGGGGCTTTTGCCGATCCTAAAAGCGAATACTGGAATGTTCCCTTGATGAGGGACGAGGACATCATCGAGCGACCCGCGAGGCAGGAAACCCTCACGCGGCGGTACACTGAGGAAGTGCTAAAATTTATCAATTCCCAGAAGGACAAGCCTTTTTTCTTGTACCTGGCCCACACCTTTCCGCACGTTCCCCTTTTCAGATCGGAAGAATTTTCCGGCCGAAGCCTCCGCGGACTCTTTGGCGATGTCATCGAGGAGATTGATTGGAGCACAGGCCGGATACTCGATACTCTGCGGGATCTGGGTCTTGACCGCCGCACCCTTGTCGTATTCACCTCAGATAACGGGCCCTGGCTGAGCTATCGTCAGCAGGGGGGATCCGCAGGGGGACTTCGAGGTGGAAAGGGCTCTACATTCGAAGGGGGTATGCGCGAACCCACCCTGTTCTGGTGGCCGGGGCAAGTCTCGCCCGGCCTAGAAATGAGTTTGGGTTCCACCCTGGATATATTCCCCACCGCTTGTTGCCTAGCTGGAGTGGATGTTCCCTCGGACAGGACCATGGACGGATTCGATCTTGGGCCGGCGCTTTTTGGAGAAAATCCCAGTCCGAGAGATATTATGTTTTTTTATAGAGGCACCCGTATCTTCGCAGTTCGCAAGGGGCCCTACAAGGCCCATTTCATCACAAGGTCCGGATATGGACCCGACAAGGAAGTTTCTCACGACCCGCCTCTGGTTTATCATCTGAATCATGATCCTGCTGAAAAATACAACATCGCGGAGCAACACACCGAGATAATCGAAGATATCCGCCTGGAAGTGGAACGGCATCGCCAATCTCTCATTCCAGTGAAGAATCAGCTGGATGAGAGAATCTAGGAGATTTCCGGCCGGCAAATTCAAGCATCTATGATGCATGTTGTTGATAATGCAAAAAATCGTTCTTTGAGTCGGTTTAAGAGACCACGAGTTTCAAGACCAGTTTCATTATGGAGCGTTTAAGGAACTCTCCCTATGAAGCTTTGAGGAGTACGTTAGAATAATTGAGATAATTACGGAAAATCATTTGAACTCAGAATGGGAAGTAGATGAGGAATTTATGGGGAATAGATTAGGCCGGATAATAACCGCGATCTTCTTCAGTCTAGGCTTGTTTTTCCTTTCTCTTATGACGTATTGCTCTGGAAAACAGGGCCAAACAGAGGAGGGCAGCAACCTTGTGGGAGCTTCGGAGGAAGTCATCCTGCATGTGGCCCTATGGACGTCATTTCCCACCCTGGATTGGCAGTCTACGGTCAGCCACCCCCTTCCTCAGGCCATGCTGCCGGTGTTTGAGGGCTTATTCGGTTTGAGTAAAGATTTTGTCCCCGTGCCGGAGCTTGTTTTGGATTGGGAAGTCAGTGAAGATAAACTGAAGTGGACATTTAACATTCGCAAAGGGGTCAAATTTCATAACGGCAAAGAGTTGACCGCTGAGGACGTTATAAGTTCTCTCAAGCGATGGAGACGTGTGAGCCCCCGAGGCGTTATGTTCAATCATCTGCGGGAGATCTTTGCGGAAGATAAGTATACGATCCGCATGTTTTTTGACCAACCCATCGGAAGATTCCTCCTGCTCATTCTGGCTGCTGACGAAAGCAAGGCCGTAATCATGCCCCAGGAGATCGCCGATTCTTCTCCTCTGGGCGGAGCATTGAACGAGATTGTGGGTACGGGCCCCTATCGATTTGAAGAATACCGGACCGAACAGTATCTGGAACTCAGCCGGTTTGAGGATTATGTCTCGAGATCCGATCCCCCCGACTACCACAGCGGAAGAAAAGAAGCTAATTTCGACCGCATCATATTCTGGATTGTCCCGGAAGCTTCGACCAGAGTGGCCGGCCTGGAGCGGGATGAATACGATATCGTCACCCGACTTCCGGATGCAGATTACAAGCGTCTGTTGCAGATCGAGGAGATAGATCCCATCATAACCGTGCCGGCTCTTTTGGATTATCTGATCTTAAATCACAGGAAGGGGCTTTTTACGGATATCAATATGCGTAGGGCAGTCCAAAGTGCCATCGATGTGGAAGAAGTCAGCCGCTGTATGATGGCCAGCAAAGAGTTCTGGACCCTGAATCCCAGTATCTATCCGCCGGAAAGCCCGTATAATACCGATGAGGCATCCCACTATTATCATCAGAATGATGTGGCCAAGGCCAAAGATTTTCTGAGGAAAGCCGGCTATGACGGAGAGGCCGTCAAATTTCTAGTCTTACGTGATGAGCCTGAGATATACCGCGCATCCATTGCGATCGGAGAGCAGTTAAAAGCGGTTGGGATCGAGGTCGATCTGCTCATCTATGATCTCGCCACCTGGGTTGCCAAACGCGCGAATCCAGATGAAATGGACATGTTCATCTCTAAAGGCTATTGGCTGGATCCATCCCTCTTCCATGCGGAATTTGGTGGTAGGTTTCCGGGATGGTTCATTTCTGCCGAAACCGAAGCGGTATTCGACAAACTGGCCATGGAAACGGATTTTGAAAAGCGTTTTGTTCTGGGGAAAGAACTCCAGCGACTTTTCTACGAGAAAGTTGCCTTCATAAATGTAAGCTATCATTATGGATTCAAGGCCAAACGCAGCTCGGTTAAAGATCCTGAAAACAATCTTTCCCGCGGTAATCTCACTCTTCATAACGTCAGGATAGACCGGTAACAAGAATGGCTCATCTCGATAATGATTCCCCGATAATTCATTAAAGCTCATGACTCGGATTTAAGTAAAGATAAGAACGACTGCATCTCTAGACATATCGGTAAACAGAATCTATCATGGGGAGAGATTAGAGCGATTAGCGGATGGAAATAACATGTGGCTTTATTTATTGAAGAGGATCCTGGCGTTTATTCCCGCTGTGTTTATTGTGGCGACGCTGATTTTTTTCTTAACTCGTGTCGTTCCTGGGGATCCTGCCTGGGTGTTGGTCGGCCACCAGCTTTCCTCGGAAGAGAGGCTCGCGGAAGTCCGGCAGGAACTCGGGTTGGACAAACCCATCCACACCCAATACGTCATGTGGCTTTCCAAAGCCATGCAGGGTGATTTCGGGACCTCCATTTTTTTTCAACAGCCTGTCGTCAAGGTGATAGCGCAAAGATTTCCTGTAACTTTGAGCCTGACCGTTCTCTCCCTCCTTTTGACCATCCTTGTGGGCATTCCTCTGGGCATATTCTCTGCAATACGGCACAACACCCGAGTCGATCATTTCAGCACCTTCTTTTCCGTCTTAGGGATTTCTCTGCCATCTTTTTGGGTTGGTTTCCTGCTCATTCTGTTGTTTTCGGTCACATTGGGATGGTTTCCAACCTCCGGCTATAGATCCCTTTCTCTGGGTTTTATCCCCTGGATCAGGCATCTTATCCTACCGGTCGTTTCGCTGAGCCTGGCTGAGATGGCTCTTTTGACCCGGATGACCAGATCCTCCATGTTGGATGTTTTAGGCAGAGACTATATACACACGGCCAGGGCAAAAGGTCTAGGTGAAGGTAGAGTGATAATAAAACATGCATTCAGGAATGCGCTGGTTACGGTGGTTACGGTCATTGGACTCATATTCGCGCTTGGTCTGGGAGGTTCGGTTCTGATCGAAAACGTCTTTGCGCTTCCTGGGCTGGGCAGGCTTATCGTTTCAGCTGCTGTACGCAGAGATTATCCCATCGTTCAAGCAGGCATGATCTACCTGACTGGAGTTGCGCTTCTGGTTAATCTCATTGTGGACATCTCTTATTCTTGGATTAATCCTCAGGTGGCTTATGAGAAGTGAAACACGTCGATTCAGTCCTATCTGTCGCTATCTCAGGAATCGTTTGTTTCTAACCGGAATGATCATACTGACTCCCATGATTCTCATCGCGGTGTTTGCTCCCATTATCGCTCCATCAGATCCGTTAGAGATCGATGCCGTGAACAAATTCCAAACTCTCAGTCGGGAGCATCCCTTTGGAACCGATGAGTTTGGGCGGGATGTTTTCAGCCGGGTAGTGCATGGAGCCACGATATCCCTGCGTGTCGGCGGTCTCACAGCTCTTTTAACCGCGATTATCGGAGTTTTTATAGGACTAGCCAGCGGATTTTATAAGCTGCTGGATGCAGTGATCATGCGCTTCATGGATGGGTTGATGATTTTTCCCGGCTTGCTGTTGGGAATATTGCTTATGGCAGCTTTAGGACCGCACGAATTCAATGTGGTGCTCGCCATGACTATACTGTACACTCCCCGGATCGTCCGGATTGTCCGCGGGGCCGTACTGGAGATCAAAACTCAGGACTTTGTCGATGCAGCCCGAGTCATAGGGGTCAGCAATATCCGCATTCTTTGGCGACATATCCTGCCCAACTGTCTGGCTCCTCTTATAGTCCAGGTCACCTTCGGATTCGCCTGGGCTATTCTTGTTGAATCCGGTTTGAGCTTCCTAGGGCTGGGTACGCCTCCTCCAGCCCCGAGTTGGGGAAATATCATTAGTGATGGACGAGAATTTATACGAAACGCCCCATGGCTCATGATTTTTCCAGGACTTATGATCTCGGCATCGGTTCTCGGACTCAATCTGATCGGGGATGGTCTGCGAGACATTCTGGATCCCCGGTTGAGAAATATTCGCAGCCAACCGGAGAGCACGGCAGGATGATGGAAAACCTATCGGATCGTTATGTCTTGGATGTCCGGAATCTTAAGGTACATTTTTTTACTGATACAGGAGTTATCCCGGCCTTGGACGGCGTCGATCTATGGGTGAGAAGAGGAGAGACGCTGGGGTTGGTGGGAGAATCGGGTTGTGGGAAAACCTTGACGGCCCGCGCCATTTTGCGCCTGGTACCGGAGCCAGGTCGGATAATGGATGGAGAGATATATCTGACAGGCGAAAATCTCCTGGTGTTGCCCGAACATGAAATGCGAAAAATTCGGGGGGATCGGATATCCATGGTCTTTCAGGAGCCCATGACCAGTCTCAACCCAGTATATTCCGTCGGTAACCAGATCATGGAGGTGCTCACGGTCCATCGTTCCGCCATGACTGGTAAAGAAAAAAAAGAAAGGGTGATCGAACTGCTGAAAGCAGCGGGCATTCCCTCTCCGGAACAAAGATTCTTCGACTATCCGCGTCAGCTTTCAGGGGGAATGCGGCAGCGTGTTGTGATAGCCATGGCCCTGGCGTGTGGGAATCCCCAACTCTTGATCGCCGACGAGCCTACCACTGCTTTGGATGTAACCATCCAGGCCCAGATTTTGGAAATGTTCCGAGAGATCCAGGATAAAATGGACATGTCTATACTCCTCATCACCCATGATCTGGGAGTGATCGCCGAGACTGCGGATCGGGTGGCGGTGATGTATGCGGGGACCATTGTGGAGTATGCAGATGTGGTGAAGCTTTTTAAACGAGCCCTGCATCCCTATACTCTTGGGCTCCTCAAATCCATTCTTCAAACTCCTCAGGTTAGAGCCCGCCGCCGGCTGCACACTATCCCGGGAGCAGTTCCCGACTTCTTGGATATACGCAATAAGTGTCGGTTTTTCTCACGCTGCGCCTTCGCTCACAAAAACATCTGTGGACAGGAAGAGCCCGAGATGATTGAGGTAGAACCCGGACACTTGGTCAGGTGTGCCAGGGTCGAAAAGATCGAAGAACACCGGAGAAGGGTATGACAGCGCAGCGATCAGCAGAGGAAATTTTGCCTGATGACATCTTGTTGGATGTGAAGAATCTTAGAAAGTCCTTTCCGGTCCGTAAGGGAGTTTTTGCACGAGTCCGTGGTTTGGTAGAGGCTGTCAGTAATATCAGTTTTAAGGTACGACAAGGTCAAACTCTGGCCTTGATCGGGGAGTCAGGCAGCGGAAAAACCACGGTGGCCCGGATTCTCCTCCGCTTGGAGGAACCGGATGGGGGGGAGGTCTATTTCCAAGGAAGAAATATCCTCGACATAAAAGGCCGCGCCCTCCTTGATCTCCGCCGTGATATCCAAATGATATTCCAAGATCCTTTTTCCTCTTTGAATCCCTATATGACCGTAGGGCAGATCATCGGAGAGTCTCTTCGGGTTCATAAAATCCATTCGCGGAAGGAGGTCAAGAACTGCGTTCAAGAGATCTTGGAGAAAGTGGGGTTAACGCAAGACTTGTATAGCCGTTACCCGCACGAATTCTCGGGGGGACAACGTCAACGTATCGGCATTGGCCGTGCCTTGACCTTGAATCCCCAGCTGATCGTCTGCGATGAACCGGTATCCGCTCTTGATGTCTCTGTTCGGGCCCAGATCTTGAATTTGCTTCAGGACCTGCAGGAAACACTCGGGCTCACGTATATTTTTGTGGGACATGATTTGTCGGTTATCAGGCATGTGAGCCATGAAGTAGCCGTGATGTATATGGGGAAGATCGTGGAGATGGCATTTGCTTCTGTATTCTTTTTCGGTCCCCTTCACCCCTACAGTGAAGCCCTCCAATCCGCGGCACCTATCCCTGACCCAGAGGCTCGAAAGAGGCGAACCCTTCTCTCCGGGGATGTCCCCAATCTTTTTTCATTACCCCCGGGTTGTCGGTTCCATACTCGCTGTCCCTTGACAAAGGATATCTGTTCCCAGGAAGAACCTCGGTTGAAGGAATCTTCTCCCGGTCATTCCGTAGCTTGTCACTTCAGAGGATGATGGAATCAAGCGTGAAACCCTAGCATAAATGTTTGATGTCGTTTACACTGTTCTTTACATTCGTACCCGGGATTGATTATCCCTATTAAGGAGTGGAAGAAGAATGAAGATCAGAAATATCAAAATTTTCCCCATCCGGATGAAACCGGTTAAAGCCGGATACAGACCGGAGGATGAATTATCCAAACTAGCCAGGGTTGATACCGTGATCATCAGGGTGGAAACTGACGAGGGCATTTCGGGATACGGGGAGGCTGCTACCATCCGATCCTATTTCAATCAAACCATGGCGACCATGATACATTGGCTTGAAGCCTACACTCCCGAGTTGATCGGGCAAGATCCCATGAATGTGACTCAGGTCAACAGAATCCTAGATCTGTTATCCGGGGAAAAGGCACCCGGCTGTCACCCTTCCCGTGCAGCGGTTGAGATGGCACTTTATGACATCATCGGAAAAGTACACGGGTGTCCGGTGTATGAGATATTGGGAGGTGCCTACCGCACGTCGTTCGAGCTGCTGACCAATCTTTATGAAGATAACCCGCTCGAGATAGCGCGATCGGCTCGAGATTTCGTCAAAAAGGGATTCCGGGGACTGAAGGTCAAGATCGGTGACGATGTATTGCTGCAGGGATTCGACGTAAGGAACTTTCAAAAGGGAAAAGAGAAACTCATCGCCGCGTTGGAAGCAGTGCCGTCCGATATATACATCGATGCCGATGCCAATCAATCCTGGAGCAATGCAAAGATGGTGGTGCAGATCTTCGAGGATGTGATGCATGATACATTTTATCCCAACCTGTCCGTGGAACAACCCCTCCATTATCTGGATTTTTCAGGACACAGCTATCTTCGCAGCGCTCTTAGGATCCCCGTCATTCTGGACGAATCGGTGGTATCTCCGGAAGCGATGTTCCAAATAGCCAAGGCTGATGCAGCGGACAGAATCGTGCTCAAGATCAACCGAGTGGGAGGCTTTAGCAAAGCATGCAAAGTTATCGATATATGTGAAGCGGCATCCATCGGTATCAGCTTGGATACCATGCCGTTTACCAAGTTGGGAGACACGGCCATGTGCCATCTCGGGGCCACCATCCGAGATCCCTATCCGGTCGATGCCGAAGGACATCTGTGGTTCGAGTCGACACCCTTCTCAGGTGGGATAGAAATTCGTAATGGATTGGTGTATGTCCCGTATACGCCAGGCTTGGGAGTGGAACTGGATGAAGCCGTTTTGAAAGAGCTGTTGATATCTTCTTAATCATAAGGGAAAGTGGGGCTAGAATCCGCGGGTTTCATCTCTTTTCTGACTATAATTTCGGTTTATTTCCCCAAATGGCGCGTTTCGACTGCGCGTCTCTGGCCATTTCCTGTTTTAGAATCCGCTGAAGTTCGGCCAAGATCTTAGGACGCTTTTTAGCCAGATCGGTCGTTTCATAAGGATCTTCGGAGATATTGAACAGTTGATCCGATCGATCTTCTCCGGGCATACGGTCCCGAGCCCATTCCGAGTCTCCCAAAGTCACAAGTTTCCAGTCACCCTTCCGTAAAGCATTCATCCCACCGTCGTAGCGGATATAGATTGTCCGCTGAGCTGTATCTTTCCTCTCACCGGTCAACAAAGGCCAGATATTTTTCCCATCCCATAACATATCACGATCCGGCCGGAGCCTGGAAGCAAACATCAACGTCGGCATCCAATCCGTAATCGAAACAGGTGAAGTGACTTTATTCGGCGCCAATTTCCCTTTCCAGTAGATGCATCCAGGAACCCGGATTCCACCCTCGTAGCTGGTCGATTTTTCACCTCGCAACGGAAAATTGGAACCTGTTGCGAATGAAATCAAAGGCGGATCTCCCCCGTATTCATCCCCCCCTCCATCTTGGATGGAAAAGCTGCCGTTATCGGATAAGAAGATGATCATCGTGTTGTCAAGCAACCCCAGTTCATCTAAGGTCCGGATAATCCTGCCCATGGCATCGTCCGTATGGGAGACCATAGCTGCATAGCGCCGCTTTGATTCGTCGATCTTTGGATCCTCAGAGAATTTTACGCTCCGGTAGGTATTGATCCATTTCTGAGGAGCGCCTACCGGAAGGTGGACTGCCAAAAACGGAACGTAAAGAAACCAGGGCTTTTCACCCTGTCCTTTTAGCCAGCGTATGGCTTCCTCGGTGATCAGATCTGTGGTGTGCCCTTTCTCATCTACACGCTTCCCGTTTCGATGCCACGTGCGCTCGAACCTGCCTTTGCGGTAGGTGTGATCGTAGGGATGACAAGCTCCGGTCATATTGCCGTAGCTATGATCGAAGCCATATCTATTGGGCAAGAACGCATAATCCGAACCGAGATGCCATTTACCTATCAGTGCGGTTTTGTAGCCATTTTTTTTTAACTGTGAGGCAAGAGTGGAGGTTCCCAATGGCATTGTCTGATCGTTAGTGGCGGCATGGATCCCGAATCGGCTGCTATACCGGCCGGTCAAGAGTGAAAGCCGAGTAGGTGAGCATTGGGGATAGCCATAATGCTGATCCAACTCAACTCCCTGCTGAGCTAAAAAATCGATGACGGGAGTCTGGATATCTCCGCCATGGTAACCCACATCACCCCAACCCAGATCATCCATCAGAAACAGCAGGATATTCGGTTTTTTTGTCGATTTTTCAGAATGGGGCAGAGAACCGAGAAAAGTGCTCAGGGGACACGAGGCGGCTAGGGTCCATGTTTTGATAAATGTGCGTCGTTTCATATTCAGCTCCTCCCATTATGCCTGTAACTCCGGCCAAAACCGGATTGAGCTTTCTCGATGTGCTGCAGGGGCTGCTACGGCCGGTTTTCTTCGAGCTGTTTCAGGGCTTTTTGCGCCGCGGTTCGGATCACATTCCGGTACGAGGGCAGTTCAGCGGCCTGTTTTAAGAATACTGCCTGGTTTCTATCACCTGTTTTCCCGATCGCTTCCAAGGCGGTTGCCTGCGCGACATAGCTGTCGTCTAGGGCGAATCTCTGTTTGAAAAATTCGATCAGATCGGCGCTCTCGAAGTTTCCCAGAGCATTCAACGCTGCCGCTCTCACTTTGGAATTCTCATCAGTGCACGTTTGTTCGAGAAACCCGATGAGTTCTCGATCCTCGAGTGTACCCAGGGTTTCGACGGCAGATCTCCGGACGGCCCAGAAAACATCCATCTGGGCGCATTCCTTGAGGAGTCTTACGACCTCTCGATCGTCCTCGAACCTGAGAAGCTGTCCAGCCGCCCACTTCCTGCCCATGACATCGTCATGCTGCATCTGGTAGATCAGTTCCTCTTTGTCTTTTAAGAAAGACCATTCCTTAAGCAGGTAGTTCCCCTCATCGAACCTCACCATAAGAGGCTTCTGCTCCGATCTGAATTCGAACTCCTCATGATCGCTCTTGATCCAGATCTTGTGGGACTCCTTTCCTTTTTTTGTCCAGATCCCGATGATTACAGGGGTTTTAAAAACTGGAATTCTCTGATTTGTGTCTTGGATCTGATCGACCGACAGCTTTATTGTGTGGGTGTTCTCATCCCAAGAATGGGAGATATCAAAAACAGGGTGCCCCGGCTTAAATATCCACTGCTCGAAGAACCAATCCAGGTTCTGTCCGGTGACAGCTTTTACAGAGTTCATGAAGTCGTGTGTGTCCACAACATCGAATGCATGCGTGTGCAGAAAATGCTTGAGGATTCTGAAGAAGGGCTTGTCTCCCACCATGAATCGCAGCATGTGCAGCACGCACGCGCCTTTCCGATAGGAGTGTGCATCGAAAATATCACCCGGCCAGTTGTAGTGATCGATAACGATCGGCCTCAGATATCTAGTTTTTGTCTCCCTCAGATACCCGTTCTTTTTCCCTTCGAGATTTATCGCACCCTCCTCCTCTCCTCTTTCGTACCTGAAGTAGAGATAATCGGAATACGTCCCGAATCCTTCGTTCATCCAGGCGTGCGCCCAGGTTCTCATGGTGATTAGATCCCCCCACCACTGGTGGGCCAATTCATGAGAGACGATACCGATGCTGGAAAAATCCTGTTCCGCTCTCTCATCATGGATGATCCGATGGGTCATGGCTGTCGCGGAAGTGCTTTCCGCTCCGCCTCCCAGGGGGCAGGAGACCTGATCGTATTTGACCCAGGGGTATTCGTAACCGTAGATCCGGTTGAAAAATTCCATCATCTTGGGGGTGTTCTCATAGGACCGGAGAGCGTCCTGCTCATGCTGAGGGTAAACCCAATAATTGATCGGCAACGTGCCGTAGGAGTCGCGAATGACCACATAGGGAGCCGCAGCCAGGAATATGAGATAGGTTGAGTGGGGGAGTTCCTGGGACCAGTGATAGGTGACGGTGCCTTCGGCATTGTTCTCCGTGATGTTCAATAACCGCCCGTTCGCGCAAACCTTGTTGCCTTTCTTCACAGTGGCGATGATCTCGTTGGTCACCTTGTCGTTGGGATAATCATAGCAGGGGAACCAGTGGTGTACACCATCAGGCCAGGAGTTGGA
>CP070750.1:3004797-3042981 GCA_020348385.1 Candidatus Aminicenantota bacterium
CAAAGGATTGGTGCCACCTGGGGCCAGTTCGTTTTTGCCGAACACAGCTTTTTTCACTTTCTCACTACGGCGCGACGATTCGCTGATGCCGGAAGATGGGAAAAGCCCCGACTGAGGCGCGACCTCAAAAAGAAATTGAAGCTCATGAAGAAATGGGCGAGTTTCTGTTCCGAAAATTTTGAGCACAAGCAGCTCCTCATGGAAGCGGAATTAGACCGCATCGGGGGCAAAGGCTCTGAAGCACTGCGTTTGTATAAAGAGGCTGAGACAAGCGCCAATGAAGCGGGATTCCCGCTTAATGCGACTCTCAGCTGCGAGCTAGCCGGTCGCTTTGAACTCGAACGGGGCCGGAACGACGAGGCAGCAACTTGGCTGCGCAAGGCCAATGACGGCTATAAAAAATGGAAAGCCCACGCAAAAGTAAAAGCAATGGACGAAGAATTCAAAACACTCCAGAGCTAACAATTTGACACTCTCCCCTATTCCTTGATATTCTTTTGCTGACTAGATAAAGGGGAAAAATGGCCACTAAGTGTCCAGAATGCAACGCTGATAACCCTGACACCAAGCAATTCTGTGGCGATTGCGGAACTCAGCTGACTCCAGAAGGCGAACCACAACCTTCATTCACCAAAACTCTTGAAACACCCATCGAAGGCTTGACCCGGGGGACAATATTTGCCGGACGATACGAGGTCATCGAGGAATTGGGCACAGGAGGCATGGGGAAAGTCTACCGAGTCCACGATAAAAAAATCGAAGAGGAGATCGCCATCAAATTCCTCAGACCTGACATTTCCTCTGATAAAAAAACGATCGAACGATTCAAGAATGAGATCAGGATCGCACGGAAGATAGGACACAGGAATGTCTGCAGGATGTACGACCTGAACGAGGAAAATGGCACTTCTTACATAACTATGGAATATGTCCCGGGGGAGGATCTAAAAAGCTTCATCCGGAGGGCAAAACGCTTGGATGCAGGCACAGCCATCTCGATTGCCATGCAAATGTGTGAGGGATTAACAGAAGCCCATCGGTTAGGAGTCGTGCATCGTGATTTGAAGTCGAGCAACATCATGATCGACAAGGCAGGGAATGCCCGGATCATGGACTTTGGGATTGCCCGGACTGTTCAGGCAAAGGGCTTAACCGGAGAAGGCGTCATCATCGGAACTCCTGAGTACATGTCCCCTGAGCAGGCTGAAGCCAGAGAGGTAGACCATCTATCAGATATCTATTCCCTAGGAGTCATCCTGTATGAAATGGTCACTGGGCAGCTGCCATTCGAAGGGAAAACTCCACTTTCTATCGCTATGAAGCACAAAGGTGAGAAACCCCAAGATCCTCAAGATTTAAATCCCCAAATTCAAGATGTCCTGAATCGATTAATCCTGAGATGTTTGGAAAAGGACAAAAAAGCCAGATATGAATCCGCAGATAAGCTTATGTCTGATTTGATCGGCATCGAGAAAGCAATCCCTACAATGCAGCAAGATTTCACCAAAAAAAAGATCCAAACATCCAAAGAAATAACCGTAACATTCTCCGCCAAGAAAATACTCATTCCTGTTTTGGCTGCAGTTGCTCTTGTCATTGCAGCTGTGATCTTCTTGCAGCTTCTTCCAAAAAAGGAGACGGTCCCAATTCCGTCAGATAAGCCTTCTTTAGCCGTTGTTTATTTTGAGAATCTTTCCAGAGATGAAAGCCTAGACGGATGGTCAACTGGTCTTTCTAACTTGTTGATTACAGACCTAATGCAATCAAAATTCATCGATGTTTTGAGTGGAGATAGAGTCTTTAGTATCCTGAAGAAACTGGATTTACTCGAGGTAAAAAAATATTCGACAGAGGACCTCGTGAAAGTAGCAGATGAAGGGAGAATCAATCATACAATAAACGGGAGCTTCATTAAAGCTGGTGATAATATCATCATTACCCTTCTGCTCCAAAAACCACATACAGGAGAGGTTTTAAGATCGATGAGGGTAGAATGCAGTGGTGAAGAAGAAATTACACCTAAAGTTGATGAATTAACGAAACAGATAAAACTGGATTTGAATATTACTGATGAGCAAATAATCAGTGATATAGACAAAGAAGTGGGAAAAATAACAACAAGCTCAACCGAAGCATACAAATATTACAACGAAGGAATAGCCCATTTCCAAAAGCAAGAATTTCGTCAATGCATAGCTCGTATGGAAAAAGCACTAGAAATTGATCCTGAGTTTGCTATGGCTTACCTTATGATAGCAAAGAATTATGGATGGCTGTATCTAGTTAAAGAAAGGGATAAATATTTAAGAAAAGCTTTTGAATTGAGTAACCGGTTGTCGGACAGAGAACGTTATCTTATCCAGGGCGACTTTTATCGATACTCAGGAAAGACTTTAGAAGCCATCGATGCCTACAAGAAATTAATAGAGCTTTATCCCGATGAGTCCACAGGAAATCTACGTTTAGGGTATTTGTACGAAATTATAGAAGAATGGGATTTGGCAAAGGAACACTATGAGAGGCTTATTCCGAATAAAAGTGATTCTATAAATCTCTACTTGGGTCTCTCTAGTGTTTATAAAGTTAAAGGATTATACGATAAGTCGAGAGAGCCTCTGGAATATTATCTCTTGAATATAAAAGATCGCGATGTGGTCCATTACGAGTTAGCTATTAATTATGCATGCCAGGGGAAACTGGATCTTGCCCTTATTGAAGCAGATAAAGCGCTGTCAATGACCCCCGATCAATTTAGATATTCCATGTTAAAGGGCGATGTGTTTCACTTTAAGGGAGATTTGAGCAGGGCAGAGGAAGAGTATCGGAAACTGCTTGAGATAGAGGAACCAGCCTCACATGCATTTAGTTATGGGAAATTGGCCACTTTATATGTACTGCAGGGAAGATTCGAGGATGCAAGACTCAGCACCATAAAAGTGGTTGAAATCGGAAATAAGATAAAAGAAATAGGCTGGAGTGCAGGCTGGATAGGATATCTGGGGTACTTTTATATGAAATCCGGAAATCCAGAAGAAGCTGTGAAGAAATTTGTAGAAGGGGAAAGCCTTTCAGTTGAGGCTGGCAATTCAATGTGGCAACGAAATAATCTCTATTTTAAAGGCCTTGCTTATCTCGAGATGGATACCATCGATAAAGCGCAGGATGTTGCTAAAGAACTCAAAGAATTGATTCAGAAAGGGCAAAACAGGAAACTTATCAGAGTGTATGACCATCTCGCAGGCAAAATCGAGCTTGAAAAGGAGAATTATCCTCAGGCAATAGAATATTTTAAAAAAGCTTTAGACTTGTTGCCTTTTCAACATCAGAGCATAAGCGGGATAGATAATGAGCATGCTCTTTTTCATGACTCTTTGGCTCTTGCATACTACAAGATTGGAGAATTAGATAAGGCAAAAGAAGAGTTTGAAAAGATCACTCGCCTGACAACAGGCAGGGCTTATTGGGGAGATATCTACGCCAAGAGCTTCTACATGCTGGGTAAAATATTTGAGGAAAAAGGTTGGAAAGGCAAAGCCATCGAGAATTACGAAAAATTCCTGGAGCTCTGGAAGGACGCAGATCCTGGCTTCGCCGAGGTCGAGGATGCCCGCAAAAGACTAGCCGGGCTGAAGAATCAATAATTTGACACTTTCCCTATTTCCTTGATATTCTTTTTCCGACCTAGATTGGGAATATTAGGGGACGGCAATGACAATTAAATGCCCAAAGTGTCAGCACGAGAATCCGGACGATACTATTTATTGTGGTAAATGCACCACACCCCTGAAGCCCTCCGAAGATATCGAAGTCACAGCCACCATTGAAGCACCCAAGGAGGAGCTGACCACAGGATCCACGTTTGCCAACAGATACCAGATCATCGAGGAGATCGGCAAAGGGGGAATGGGAAGGGTCTACAAGGTTGAAGACACAAAGATTAAAGAAAAGATAGCCCTGAAGCTCATCAAACCCGAGATCGCCAAAGATAAAAAGACGATCGAAAGATTCAACAACGAATTAAGGTTGGCCCGCAAGGTCAGGCACAAGAATGTCTGCCAGATGTTCGATTTGGGAGAAGAAAAGGGAACGCAGTTTATCACGATGGAGTATGTCTCGGGTGAAGACTTGCGAAGTTCGATCCGCCGTTTTGGCCAACTACCGATAGGGAAATCCATATCCATTGCCCACCAGATATGCGAGGGATTGGCCGAGGCTCATAGGGCGGATGTGGTGCATCGCGATCTGAAGTCCAACAACATCATGATCGACAAAGAGGGGAATGTGCGGATCATGGATTTTGGGATAGCCCGTTCTCTAGAATCAAAGGGGATAACGGGTGCTGGAGTGATGATCGGGACTCCCGAGTACATGAGCCCGGAGCAGGTGGAGGGAAAAGAAACAGACCAGCGATCCGACATTTATTCATTGGGAGTCATCCTGTATGAGATGGTCACAGGACGAGTGCCGTTCGAGGGGGACACGCCGTTTACAGTGGGGGTCAAACAAAAGAGTGAGGTGCCGCAAAATCCAAAAGACATAAATTCGCAAATACCCGATAGTCTTAACAATGTGATACTCAAATGTCTGGAAAAGGAAAAAGATAAGAGATTTCAAAGTGCGGGCGAAGTCCGATCTGAACTGGAAAACATCGAAAAAGGCATGCCGACAACGGAAAGGATAATCCCCGAGCGGAAGCCGCTGACTTCGAGAGAGATAACCGTTCAGTTCAGTGTGAAAAAACTCTTCATCCCGGTGTTGATAGGGATTGCAATCATTATAGCCCCAATCCTTATCTGGCAACTTCTTCCGCAAAAAGAAGCTATTTCAGTTCCTACCGGCAGACCAATACTAGCTGTTATGTATTTTGAGAACAATACAGGAGATGAGAATCTGGATCACTGGAGAAAAATGATTCCCAGTTTGATCATCGACGATCTGACACAGTCGAAATTTATCGATGTATTGAGCAGGGAAAAGCTTTTCACCATTCTTAGCGATCTCAATCAGGTGGATGCACAGAGTTATTCTTCGGATGTCTTAAAACAGGTGGCGGTCAAAGGAAGAGTCAACCACATATTGGTCGGGAATTATGCAAAGGCAGGAGAGTCCATAAGAATCAATGTGACCCTTCAAGATTCTCGTACAGAGAAAACAGTCGGTTCCGAAGGAGTGGAAGGAAAGGGAGAGGATAGTCTTTTCCCAATGGTTGACGAATTAACAAGGAAAATCAAAACGAATTTGAAGCTGACGGACGAAGAAATTGCCAGCGACATCGATAGAGATGTGGGGGAAATCACAACCAGCTCTCCAGAAGCCTACAAATACTACATCGAAGGGAGAGATTATCATAACAGGGCAGAGTCGCGCGAAAGTATCCAATCCATGGAAAAGGCAGTCGCCATCGATCCCGAGTTTGCCATGGCATACAGATCCATGGCAATGACCTATTTCAATATGACTTACTTTTCTGCATCGAAGAAGTACCTTAAGAAAGCATTTGAATTGACGGATCGACTTTCGGATAGAGAAAAATTCCTTATCCAGGCCGAATTCTACAGGGGGTCAGAAAGGACATTTGATAAAGCCATTGAAGCATACAATAAATTATTGGAACTCTATCCCACTGACTTTATTGGAAATGTTAACTATGGGATATTGTATCTGGATTTGGAAGAATGGGATAAAGCCATAGAACTCTTTGAAGTGCCAATCCATTATCAGGATGATACCTATTTCCCTTATTTCAATATGGCCTATGCCTATAGGGCTAAAGGGTTGTATGGGGAGGCGCAGGAAATGCTTGAGTATTACCTCGATAATATTTCAGACAATCCGATAATCCGTTGGGCATTAGCTCTGAATTACCTCAGCCAGGGAAAAAATGATCTTGCTCTTGTTGAGCTGGATAGGGCTATGTCCTTTTTCCCACATTGGTATTTTATCTTCACGAAGGGAGATCTTCACCTTTACACAGGAGATCTGACTAAAGCGGAAAACGAATATCAAAAACTCTTGGAAACTCCCGAAACTGCTTCCCAAATTGTAGGTAGGCAGCGATTGGCAGCTTTATATATTTTGCAGGGAGGGTTTAACAAAGCGATAGGCCAACTTAAGCAAGTTATTAAAAATGCAGAAGATATCGGGGAAATGTCTCATAAATCTACCGGCTATCTTGGCATGGCAGAAACATACTTAAAAGCAAGAAATCCCGAAGATGCATTAAACGAGCTGGAAAACGTTTGGATAATTGCCACAGAAGAGGAATTATTGAGCGTTCAAAGAATGACTTTGCTGAGGAAAACACTTGCATACCTTGAAATGAAGTTGCAGGGTGATGCTCAAAAAGTAATGGACGAGCTTGAGGATTCGATCCGAAAAGGAAAAAATCAGAAACTTATGAGATATCTTTATCTTTTAAAGGGAATAATAGAGCTTGAGCGCGAGAGTTATTCCAGTGCCATCGAGGAATTTGAGAAGGCAAAATCTTTATTGCCATATCAATCTGATTCCATCTATGGCGAAGATCATGCTATATTTTTCGATTCTCTCGCTTCAGCGAATTACAAGGCAGGGGAGATTGAAAAAGCTCGCGAAGAGTATGAAAAAATAACCGAACTAACGACTGGTAGAATATGGGATGGGGACATTTACGCCAAGAGCTTCTATATGCTCGGGAAGATCTATGAGGATCAGGGTAAAACTGCCAAAGCTATCGAGCACTACGAAAAATTCCTAGACCTCTGGAAAGATGCCGACCCAGGCTTCCCCGAAGTCGATGACGCCCGCACACGTCTATCCAATATAAAAGGATAGAGATTTTATCTTGACACATTCCACCATAGGATTTATATTATCAATGTAAGGAAGTAAGAATATAAGGAATAAAGGAACCAACATGAACTACTCAGAAACAGCAAAAGTAACATCAAAAGGCCAAGTGACCATTCCTTCGACAATAAGGGAAATCCTCAAGCTAGAACCTGGTTCTACTGTGATGTTTAAGGTTACCGATAGGGGTGTGATCCTATCTCCATGTGAAATAATCGAAAAACCAGTATACACTACAAAAGAATGGAAAAAGATCGAGCAGATAGTCGCTGAAAAAGGCAAAGTCTATAAAACTTCTGGCGCTGCTAAAAAGCACATCAAATCCTTATGAAATATGAATTTAAACCTTCATTTGATAGATCCGTTAAGTCACTCTCTCCTGAAACCAAACACGAAATAAAGGAATTATGTATAGCCCTGATTGATATTCTTTCTGGAGATCAGGATATTTCAGCTGGAATAGGGCTCAAAAATTTAAGGAAAAACTTCTGGGAAATCCGGAAAGGATTAAAGCTACGGATTTTATTCCGATGGAGAGCCGATCATATCGAATTTGTCTTAGCAGGGACTCATAATGAAATAAAGAGATACCTAAAAAGATAAATTTTCAAAATCCTTAGCTATTTGACACTCCCCTTGTTCCTTGATATCCTTTTGCCGACCTAACATGGGAATATAAGGGGATGGCAATGTCAAACACTTGTCCTAACTGTAAGACCAACAATCCCGACACCTTGAAGTTTTGTGGAGAGTGCGGCACTCAACTCCCTTCCATCGAGGACATAGAAGTCACAGAAACCATAGAAGCACCTAAAGAAGAACTTACCAGAGGGGCCACCTTTGCGGGCAGATATGAGATCATCGAAGAACTTGGAAAAGGTGGGATGGGAAGGGTTTACAGAGTCGATGACACGAAGTTGAAACAAGAAGTAGCGCTCAAGCTGATCAAACCTGAAATTGCCCAAGATAAAAAGACAATCGAAAGATTCAGGAATGAACTGAAGCTGGCTAGAAATATTCGCCATAAGAATGTTTGTGGCATGTATGACTTGGGCGAGGCAAAGGGAGCCCATTTCATCACGATGGAATATGTCCGTGGCGAAGATTTAAGAAGCTCGATCCGCCGATTCGGTCAACTGCCTATCGGGAAATCCATAGCTATAGCAAAGCAAATATGCGAGGGATTGGCTGAAGCCCATAAACAGGGTGTTGTGCATCGCGACCTGAAATCCAACAACATCATGATCGATAAAGAAGGGAATGTGCGGATCATGGATTTTGGGATAGCCCGTTCTTTGGAAGCAAAGGGGATTACGGGTGCAGGTGTGATGATCGGGACTCCCGAGTACATGAGCCCGGAGCAGGTGGAGGGAAAGGAAGTCGATCAGCGATCCGACATCTATTCGCTGGGTGTCATCCTTTATGAAATGGTCACAGGAAAAGTGCCGTTCGAGGGGGATACACCTTTTACAGTAGGGATGAAACACAAAGGAGAGATGCCGCAGAATCCAAAGGAACTTAATTCCCAAATTTCTGATGAACTCAAGAGTGTGATCCTGAGGTGCTTGGAAAAGGAAAAAGAATCAAGATATCAGAGCGCAGGCGAAGTCAGATCCGAACTGGGAAACATCGAAAAAGGCATCCCCACAACCGAAAGAGTCATTCCCGATAGAAAGCCACTTACTTCAAGAGAAATCACAGTCCAATTCAGCGTCAAAAAGATCTTTGTTCCAGCTCTTGTGATCTTGGCAGTAATGATAATTGTCGTTTTTATTTGGCAGCTTTTGCCAAAAAAGGAATCTGCTTCCATAACGCCCTCGGATAAACCCTCTCTTGCTGTCATGTATTTTGAAAACAACACGGGTGACAATAACCTGGATCACTGGAGAAAGGCTCTTGCCGAGCTGCTGATTGCAGACTTATCTCAATCCCAACACCTCGTTGTGCTGAGTCGAGACAGACTCTTCAACATACTTACGGAAATGAACCTGACAGAGGCGAGCAGCTATTCTTTCAGCGATTTGAAAGAAATAGCCAAAAAAGGGGGGGTCGAAAACGTATTGCAGGGAACCTTTGCCCAAGCAGGCGAAAACTTCAGGCTCGATATCATGCTACAGGACTCAAGCACAGGCAAACTCATCGGATCAGAAAACATCGAAGGAAAAGGCCAGGAAAGTTTCTTCTCGATGGTCGATGAGCTGACAAAAAGAATCAAGAAAAATTTTAAAATCACATCCGAGTCTATCGCCAGCGACATCGATAGGGACATAGGAGAGATTACCACCAGTTCTCCAGAGGCTTACAAATATTACATCGAAGCATCAAAATTCTTCGATGCAGGCGATTACCGCCAAGCTATCAAGTTATATGAAACGGCAACCGCAGTGGATGCTGAATTTGCTTCTGCGTACAGGTCCATGGCAATGGCCTATTACAACATCGGATATTACGCAGAAGGAGATAAATTCGTCCAGAAAGCTTTCGAGCTGAGTGACCGGGTATCTGATAGAGAGCTCTACCGGAATAAAGCTGAATTCTATCGGATATCAGAAAAAACCTATGATCTATCTATCGAGGCTTATAACAAACTATTGGAGCTGTATCCAGATGATGAAAGTGGCCTTAATAATCTGGCCTTGCTGTATGAAGAAATTGAAGAATATGACAAGGCGATAGAGTTATACATCCTTGCTGTGCAAGGTGAAAGTTCTGATTTCCTGTCCACAACCAATCTAGCAGCGATCTATAGAAGCATGGGATTGTTCGATGAGGCCAAAAATGTTCTCGAAGATTATCTAAGAAATTATGAGGACAACGCAAGCTTACGTGGGACAATGGCAAGCATTCACTTGGACGAAGGGAATTATGACCTCGCCCTTCAAGAAATCGAAAAGGCTAGCATTCTTAATCCTACTCACCATCGAAACTTCCGCAATAAAGGCGATATTTTGTTCTGTAGAGGAGATATGTCCAACGCAGAAAGGGAATATAAAAAGCTGCTTTCAGAAAGCAACCCCATATCCAATGCATTTGGTTATGGGAGATTGGCACGATTTTACTTCAATTTGGGGAGAATTGAAGATGCAATAATACATGGGGAGTCATTCGTAAAACATGCCCAAAAGATGGGACAAAAGTTTTGGGAGGGCATTTTTTCACTCGCAACAGGGAATTTTTTATTGAGTGTGAAATATTACCAAGAAGCTCTGGAAAAAATCAGTACAGCTCAGAAAATTGCCGCTGAATTGGAGGATTGGAACTTAGAGAGAAGAGCTCTATTTTCCAAAGGCCGAGCTCTCGTAATGATGGGTTCTTCCATAGAAGCACAAAAAGTTGCGGAAGAACTCGAAGAATTGTGTCAAAAATCTTTGAATAAAAGAATTATTCGCCTGCATCACCACCTTGAAGGAATGATAGATCTAGAGAATGGAAATTACGACAGCGCCATTGAGTCGATAAAGAAAGCATTATCCTTGGATCCTGACAATTACAAACCAAACCTGGATCTGCTGGGGATGGCATACTACAGGTCTGGAAACCTGGACAAGGCTATAACGGAATATGAAAAGATAATAAACTGCCCGAGTGGAATCAGAACATATGAAGGAGTGTATGTGAAAAGCTTCTATATGCTCGGGAACATTTATGAAGAGCAGGGGAACACAGCAAAAGCTGTTGAAAATTACGAAAAATTCCTCGACCTCTGGAAAGATGCTGACCCTGGCCTCCCCGAGGTCGACGACGCCCGAACCAGGCTAATAAAAATGAGAGAAAGGAAATGAAAATGAACCTAACCAAAATAAATCCTTTGGTAATAACTGTTGCTGTCGTTATTTTTGGCCTTTGTTTGTGTAATGCCTGCAAAAAAGAAGAAGCTCCCCTTACTCCTGAAAAATTGGTGAGGGAGATTTTCGGAAGGCCCGAAAAAGTCGAAGACAGCGGAGTCATCTCTGTTGAATATGAACAGCCAAATTGTGTTATCCACTACAACTTTTATCCACCTGGAAAGTCAGAATATAAAGAAGAGCTTGGAGAGGAATTGACCGCAAAGCTAAAAAAGCTTTTTGAAAGAGACGAAAACATAGGAACTGTGCAGATAACTATTTTTGGACTTTCTACAGACACATACGGAAACTACGGGTGGAAGCCGACTCTGTATTTTGAAATGGATAAAGAGACATTCGACGACACCGATTGGAAAAAATTGCGCAAGAAAGATCTTCTAGAGGCAGTCAAAAACCTGAAATGGTTTAGAAAAGAAGGACAAGCTGCCTCAGATAAGCTTCTTGACAGTAGCCAACAGCTCTGACGGATTAACAGGTTTTTCCAGGAAAGCGTCAGGAGTAATGTCGAAATCAATTCCCAAAACTTCCTTTTTTCTTTCCTTGAACGGCTGCTCCTCTAAGTAATGTTTCATATCAACGCCAGTCACTTGTCTGGCACCAGATGCAACGACTATCGGGATTTCCTTTAGTTGTTCGTCATTCTTTATCTCGTTGAGGAATATGATACCGCTTTTTGGCATCATTAGGTCCAACATGATCAAATGTGGTTGGCTTTCTCTCACCTTCTTCATTCCTTCTTCAGCGTCAGCGGCAGTCATGATTTCATAACCTTCTTCATCGAGTATCGCTTTCAGATATGCTCTTGCATCGGGCTCATCGTCGATGATTAGTATTTTCTTTGTTGTCGTCATGCAACTCTCCTTTAGCGCCCCATTATACAGGAGAAAATTTCCGCTTTCAAGATTAGCTTGAAAGGGGCCCTGAAACAGGAAGTGTCACAGTAAATGTCGTACCGATACCGACCTTGGAATCCACCTGCACGCTACCTTTGTGCTCTTCGATCACTTTGTAGGTGACTGAAAGCCCAAGGCCTGTTCCTTCCGAACCTTTTGTGCTGAAGAATGCCCTCCCCAGCTTAGCAAGGTTCTCTTCACTGATACCTTGCCCGTTATCCTGAATAGATATCTGGAAATGCTTCCCTTCTGGTAGAAGTTGTGTCGTGACCACCACTTTTCCTCCCTCAGAGGGACAAGCATCCAGTGCGTTCGTGACCAGATTCAATAGTCCTCTGTAGATTGCTTTTCCATCTAGTTTAACCTTTCCGAGTTTTTTATCCGGCATGAATTGAAGATCCACTCCTTTTGCCTTTGCCTTCTCACGAAGCAGTCCGACAACTTCCTCATGAATGCTATTTCCGTCGATTTCTGCATATGCAGGTTCTCGAGGTTTTGAATAGGCCAGCATGTCAAGCATAAGATCCTTGAGCCTTGAACTGTTCCGTTTGAGAATGTCCCATCCTTCACGAATCGAATTGTCATCCTCCTTGTCCAGGCCTTTCTGGAGAATAAAAGATCCGCCTTCCATCCCGTTCAAAATATTCTTGATGCAGTGGCTCAAACCTGCGATAGCTTGCCCTACTGCAGCAAGCTTCTCAGATTTGATCTTATCCTTATAAAGCCTGACGTTCTCCACGGCAACTCCCATTTCCGCCCCCACAGCCGTTAGGAGTTTTAAATCGCTGACCGTGAACTTGTGCGAGGATAGTCCGGAGTGCACATAAATCGCGCCCAATATCTCGGTTCGCCCCTTCAGCGGAACGCATATAGCACCTCTAATCTGCTGGTTTTTAACGCTCTCTGCGGCACCGAATCGCTCGTCTCTCCCTGCATCGAGCGTCAGAACTGCTTTGCCCTGCTTGATAGCATGGTCAAGTATGGTCGTGCTCAAATAGGAACTGCTCTGCAGCTGTTTGCTTTCACTGCTCCTGAACTTTTGAGCTTGCACGATCATCTCGCTTGTATCTGGATCGACAAGCAGTACAAAACCTCTTGTGGCCGGAATGATTTGGAAAGTGAGATCCAGAATTCCACTGACAATATCCTCAGACTCGAAGGCGTTTTCTAGAATATTTCCTGCCTTCTGGAAGAAGGCAAGTACTGATCCGGTGGAAGTTCCCAGTTCACCTTTCTCTTCACTATTTGCTTCGGCTTCGATTTCCTCTGGAGAAATGAGTTTGGTGGTCAAGTCCCACTCCTCGCGAAAACTATCAGCTTGCTGATCTCCCGTCATGACCATGAGCTCATAGGTTTTACCAAGCCTCACCACATCATTATTGGAAAGGACAGAGGATTTAATTTCCTGACCGTTGATGTACGTGCCATTATGAGATCCAAGATCCTTGATAAACAGCTTGTCTTTTTCGAGGAAAATCTCCGCGTGAACTCTGGAAACTGATTTGTCGCTCAAGGCGATATCATTTTCCGCTTCCCTTCCCAGAATCACCGGAAGTTTCTGGATGTTGTAAGTAACAGAATTCCCGTCTTTTTTTTTGTGCACAAAACGGATTTTCACCTCCGCCTCCCTGCTAATTCACTCTTGATTACCTTTTTAAAAGCGTCATGCCCAAAATAAAATACACTTAATTTAAAATACCGTCAATACACAATAGAAATCAAAAATAACCTGCTCCAAGATAAACTTTCAGGGTCTCGGTTCGTGACTGGCTTGGGTACGTTGTTAATGATAGTGCGACGTGAAAAGTTATCCTGGAATAAAGCTAGATTTTTTGATATTCTTTTGCTGACCGAGATCGGGAAGATAAGGGCAAGGTGAGACTTTTGTTTTGACACTCACCGAATTTTCTTTGTTTGGTTTCATTATACGCAAACTATGAATTAGAAATTTTCGCACGAAGTATAAATCTTGCTGACGTCAAATGCCACTGGAAGCAGGCAAAAAACCTGAAATGGTTCAGAAAGGAAGAAAAATGACAAGACTTCCCTTGGCTATATTCGTAATTCTGATGATCTTTTCGGTTTTACTTGCGTTCCAAAAGCAACCTTCCACAGAGTTCGACTATAAAAGTGCTGAAGCTATGATGAAAGTGATCCAGGCTCTTCATCGACAAGACGAAGAGGAGGTTATACAAAAACTCTTAGATGAGGCTCTAAAATTCGAAGCCTATGAAGTCAGCCATGAACGTTATACCGATCCTGAAAGGTCCAAAGAAAATCAGGTCACTCTATCCCAGTTCAGAAGATTTATGTTGAGTTTATCGGGAGATCAGGTCGACACCCAAGACAACAGGAGACTGATGATCACACAGCCATTTTATGAAGATGCCATCAAGAATCCTGAAAAATTTCAAAAGGCTATACAGAAAATCCAGTCCACCCCATCTTCCCAGTTTCAAGATTCTTTTGATCTCGCCCTTTACTGGTTGCCCGAAAAGCCGGATTTGAATATCCACGTATGGGTTTTATTCGACATCGGAGGTAGCGGGGCTTGGGCCTTTCGCACCAAGGACGGGGCTCACAACATCGGATTCAATCTCCTGCATATGCTGAATGATAAGGGAGAATTCGATTTAGAATTGTTTTTGGGCATTTTGGCTCACGAAATCCATCATCTTGGTGAACCCCAGTCGCATTATCTCGAAGCCATAAATTATGACAGCTTAAGGGAGACATCTCGCTTAAGATTGTATTCCGATTATGTGATACCGTTTGTCACAGAAGGGATGGCACAAAAATTCTGCAACAATGCGCCAGGCACCCTCACCCCCAAACCATATCCGGAAAAGGTATTTTCCGCCACCTCATTGAACTTGAAAGATTGGACTTACTTTCAGAAACAATTCATCGATATCCACAACCGAGCTATAAAAGACTTGAGACAATTACTTGGCAGCACATCCATCGATAAGACAAGATTCGACGAAGAATACGGAAAATATTGGACCTGGAGGGCAGGAGAATTTGAAGGAAAAAATTTCACGTTGGGAAGACGATACTACTATGGGACTGAATTGATGGGTGTGATAAATGACGCTTTCGGCAGAGATGTCCTCTTCGAAGGCCTTAAAGACCTAAGGAAAATCCCGCTTCTCTTTAATGAAGGAGTCAAAAAACTTCATCCTAAAGACTTTGAGCCATATTTATTCCCAGAAGATCTAATAACATTAGTTCAGGAACTTTATTAGCCCTTCCCTATGAAGTTCCCTTTTCTTACATATCTTATTTTTTTGTGAATTGGATACGGACTCGACCGGCATCGAGATAAAATCCGGTGATTTTTTTACCTCTCCCTCTGGTAAATTCCATTTTTCCGTAATCCGACAGAAATTTATCCTTGTCGAAAAGTTTGAGAGGCTCTTCGGGTGCGTTTCTTTGTTTGAAACGCAGCTTCCCCTGTTCGATAACGAGCACATAGGTCGCCGGGAGTTCGTCGTTATAGTAGGAGCCGGCATACGCTTTGAGCTGTTCCGGTGTCAGAGGAGCTACCGCAGGGATTTTGTTAAGAGGTATTTCTCGATCTCCGCCGACAATCATCTTGGCTCTCATTGCTTCGTCATCGCCCGGGAAAAACTCGATTTCGATTTCCACTGGAGCATCCTTGGATATGAACTTGGACTTTGAGATCGGAATCAAGGAAAACGACATGCCCCTCGCCTCCACAATGAGTTTATCCTCCTTGAGTAAGATGTCTGCGATAAAGTATTCCTTTTTGTCGGTGTATTTGCCGACTTTGTTTTTCAGCTCTTCCTGGGCAAGTGTCACGGGAGTTATCGTCTCGGCCTTTTTTTCAGGCACCTTTTCTTCTGTGAATTTATCCGCCAGGTAGATATCCGCAACCTGCCGACACAACATGGAAGGATTGATGCTGGCCAAGTTTGCAAGGCAGATCACAGTGAATTTTTCTTCGGGAAACCGAATCATGTCGGCCCTGAATCCGACAAATGCCCCCCCATGGGCTACCAGCTTCAATCCTTTGTACTCTCCGACATTGAGCCCGAATGCATATTCCAGCTTCTCCCCGTTGTTCAACACCCCTGTCTGGTGCAAAAGGTCCATCAGCTCTTTCCCCAGTTTGTTGTTATAGAAGGCCTGGTCCCAAATATAAAGATCTTCGACAGTGGTGAAAACACCCCCATCACCCACGTGATTCAGAGTGGTGTTGAGGATCTTGAACCCATCTTCGGTTTTGGCGTGGCCGTCGGCCCTCTTTTTAACGATTTTTCTGTAGTCATCGTGATAGTGGGTGTTTTTCATGCCCAAGGGTTTGAAGATATGCTCCCGAGCGAACGCGTTGAGGGATTTTCCACTGGCACGGGATACGATGACCCCCAATAAAAAATATCCCGAATTGGAATAGAGAAATTCATCGCCTGGAACGAAGTTTAACCCTCTTTGTCTTGCTATCATGGCCACGGTTTCTTCCGCTGTGTAAAAATCATCACCGGATTTCCCTGACAGACGCGCCAGTCCGAGGTAGTCACGGATACCGCTGATGTGATGGACCAGGTGCCTGACTGTGATGGGTTTGTCGTAAGCCGGGAGTTCCGGCAGGTGTTTTCGGATGTCGTCATCCAGCGACAGCTTTCCCTGGAGGGAAAGAATGGCGATACAGGCTGCAGTGAACTGCTTGGATGTGGAACCGATTCGGAAGACAATCTCCGGTGTGTTTGGCACGTCATGTTCCAGATTGGCCATTCCGTAGCCCCGTTTGTAGATGATTTCTCCGTTATGGATTATGGCCATCGACACTCCAGGAGATACCGTTGAATCCCATTCTACGAAAAGCTTGTCGACTTTTCCCATCCTTTCATCCGCAGTGGCAGATAAACTCAATGTGACGATGAGCACAAAAAGATAAAAAATTTTTCGAGTTCCTCGCTGGTTTTTCATATCCGTCCTCCCTGATGTGTCATCATGGAATTTTCCGAAATGTGAATTATATCCTAAAAATGGGAACAGTCAAAACAAGGTTGGTTAAACTCTGCCCTGATAATGACGTATATATAAGTGTTATTCATCTCCTTAAGATTAAAGAAAGGATAGGATTATGCCCAAAAAAAGAGCCCGAATTTCTCGATTGAGCCGGCGTAGATTTATCCATTCATCTCTATCAGCTGCTGCCGGCTTAGGAATTGCAGGAAAAAATAAGCTTTTCGGAGGCACTAGCCAGGAGGCCGCGGAAGAAAAATCCAGGATCAGGGAATACAGGATCTTGGGACGTACAGGATTTAAAGCATCGGATATCGGATTCGGCGCAGGGAACTTGACCGATCCAGCCCTTTTCGCAGCCGCACTGGATGCGGGCGTAAACTACATCGATACGGCCGAACACTATGCCCGCGGAAACTCGGAACGGACCATCGGCCAGGTCATCAAGGACAGAGATCGAAAAAAACTATTTATTGCCGGAAAGCTAAACTTTAGCATCGGAAAATCCACCAAAGAAGGGCTCAAAGAAAGGGCACATAAATGTCTGGAAAGGCTCCAAACTGACTACCTCGACTGCTTGATGATTCACATGACACCCACTTTAGACCAAGTGACTCATGAAGGATACCATGAAGCCATCAAAGAACTAAGAGCTGAAGGCAGGGTCAAATACACCGGCCTGTCCAACCACGGCATCGAATACCGGTGGGCGGGATTCATCAAGGATCCCATGGAAAAGGTTATCCTGGCCGCTGCAGAAGATGGACGGTTCGATGTGGTGCTATTCACCTACAACTTCATCCAGAAGGAACAAGGCGACAGAATCCTGAAGGCATGCCGAGAGAAAAATATGGGAACGACCCTGATGAAGACCGATCCTGTAAGATCTTATAATGATATCGAAAGCATGTACGCTCGGATGAGAGAGCTAGGAAGGGTCACGGAGGCAGCAGATAAAATAATAAATGAGTTTAAGGCTTATGCGGATAAAACAAGGGAATTTGCAAAAAAATACGGGATGAGTGGAGACAAACAGGTCCGGGGAGCAGCCATCAAGTTCTGCCTCAGTAATCCAGACATACATTCCGTGTGTCCGACCATAAACACACACGAAGACCTGGAGTTTTATTTATCTCTTTCAGGAGGAAAACTCGAACCGGTCGAGGAAGAAATGCTGGCTGATTACAAATCTCATACCGGGAGCCTGTACTGCCGGCATGCCTGTGGGGAGTGCGAATCCCACTGTCCGCATGACGTTCCTGTTAATTCCATCATGCGCTACCAGCATTACTTCATGAGCCATGGACGGGAAAAACACGCGATGGAAAAGTATGCTGCTCTGCAGAGAACAAAAGCGGAGGGGTGCATTGACTGTGAAGGATTTTGCGAAAAAGCCTGCCCGTACGGAGTAAAGGTACAGGGGTTGCTGATGGCCGCCCACCAGACACTATCTCTGGATTCTGCTTAAGTTCAGAGTTTTAAAACCACTTTTCGATCGTGTATTGGTGGCTGTGGCCGCTGGATACAGAATCGGTAATATCAACACTATTTCCGCTGTTAACGCTCTGAAGCTGTGCCTGGCTCATGGTAAAGTTGTGCGTATGGCCGGAAGCGGATGATGTTTGACGTGTGATCCCGGCAGCAGGGGGATTTTCGATATCACTTCTATTGATCGTTATCCTGTGGGTATGGCCAGAATTCGATGTTGACGTAAATGTTTTCTGATTGGCATCGTCAGAAGCATTGGGTGAAGCAGGGCTTTTACAACTATTAAAGCTCATAAAAAAAAGCGCTCCAAGGGCGCCTCCACATGCAGTCTTGAGAAAATCTTTTCGGGTCATTGTATTTCCCTCCTAAATTTTTCTATTACTATTATTCCTATGGATATTATAGTGTTATTATGGCATTTGAATCATTTTTCGTCAAGTAGGTGTGTCAACCGGGGATGACATTGGTTTGCCGAACGCAATTTTTGGCGATATAATAATTAAAAAGCTTATATACCTTGAAAGGAGATACTAAATGTCAGAAGCATTGTACAAGGCTCAACCGGTAGCGATAAAGGATGCCATCGAATACGCCTCGGATTCGGTCGTCAGCAAAATGCTCATCAAAAAAGAGGTGGGGAATCTAACCCTTTTTGCCTTCGACAAAGGACAATCACTGAGTGAACACACAGCGCCCTTCGATGCCGCTGTTCAGATCCTAGACGGAACGGCCGAAATCATCATCGGCGGCGAATCGCACATTCTGAATGAAGGGGAATTTGTCATCATGCCGGCGGACATCCCCCATGCTGTCAAAGCATCGGAAAAGTTCAAGATGCTTTTGACAATGATCAAGGAAAAGAAGAGCTAAACCGACGGAGATAAAGAAACCAAAAGAATCGATTCTCGTATTATTCCATATATGGGCATCGACAAAATTTCTTTTAAAGGTCTCCATCTCCTTTTAGCAACGACCCTTTGTATTGTTGTATTCCCAACATTAAGCAGAGCAAACAATACAGATTTAGCGTTCAAAGAAGTGTTTTCGAAGTCCCAGGCCGAGCCAGGTGAAGCCTTTTACTTCTTCATTCCTCAAATCTCAGATGACGAAAATCAATACACCTATGTCTATGACACAAAGCTTGACCGGCTCTTGTATTTCCCAAAGGATAAAGACCTTATCGACAAAATCGAGGGCTCGGGAATAGATCCAGAAAATTGGCCAGGGATTTTGAATAAATTCATCCTCAACATCGACCCTGATGTGCGACAGGGCACAAGCGAGAAATCTACCCGGTTAAAGGTTATCGAACTGGATAACAATTGGGTAAAATTCACCCTCGATGGAAGACATATCGTCTTGCCCCGAGAACTCATGGTGGAGGAATGGGGACAAAAGAATTTTCCGTTGGGTGAGGAAATTGTTAATAAGAATGCTGCACTGCCACAAGAATATGCGCCGGATGATCTGATCAAAATCCATCAAAAATGGAATTTCCATACGCCAGATAATCCCAAATATCTCAGAAAATACGTAGCCTACATGATCGAGCAGATGCTCCAGAATGCCGAGGAACAGGGTGTCCACATCCGAGTTTTTTCGGCCTACAGATCCCATGACAAGCAGCGATACCTTTATCTGAAAGCTATCTCGCATTATGGGAAGGGCCAGAATAGGGTGGCCAAACCTGGACACAGCGAACATCAACTGGGGACCACCGTGGATTTATGCGGACTGAATCCACAAACTGTTCTGAACCCGAATTTTGATCGCAACAAGGAAGGCCGATGGTTGAGAGAAAATGCCCCGAAATTCGGGTTTTACCAGTCTTATACCAAGGAAAATCAACATCTGACGGGATACATTCCTGAACCGTGGCACTACAGATTCCTCCATAAACCGCACTAATAACTACGCCTGCTGTTCGAGATCGAACATATCGTATCCCTTGATTGTTCGAAACCCAGGAATTAGTATTGGTATATTTTTTGCTGGTAAGAAATGGGAATGGAGGTGAAAACGATGAAAAACTTGCATCTTCTATTCGTCTGTTTAATTTTGGCTTTTCCCTTGACCGCGGGTGAAACCATCCCCCTGAAAGACATCACAAATCCTGGATACTCTTTTCATGTCGACGGAAACGAGCTTTTTTTGGTGAATGGCCATTCCATTTTTGTCTACGATCTCGACCCGGTTAAGCTGAAATTTCAGATCGGCCAGAAAGGGGATGGCCCTTCTGATTTTAAATATCGTCCGCTCCTGTATGTATATCCGGATTCTATAGTTGCCCTCGATTACACCAAGACCCTGTGGTTCTCCCGAAAAGGCGAATTATTAAAAATAAAAGATTATGGTGACTTCGCCGATTTCAATCTCGGCCAGGAAATGCGTCTGCTACCTGTAAAGAATCATTACATCCGGATCGTCGCAGACCATGATCTATGCACCCAATCCGTGTATTTGCTGAACGACAAGTTCGAACAGATTGCCCTCCTGCATGAAGGATTATTCGATTGGTGGCCACCCAGTCTAAGGGATCCTGCCAAAACGGAGAATTTTAAATTGATCAGCCACAGCATGGATGCTGAAGTCTCGGGTGATCGAGTCTTTATATTTGACAGCCACAGGGGATTTTTTTTAAAAGCTTTTGACAATACAGGGCAGTTACTGAATACTGTCAGTCACAACAGCGAACGGTGCAAAAGGATCACCGATGAATATAAGACAAAAGCAATAAACTTTCTTTTGGATTCAAATCGCAGTGACTATTACAAAAAAATTCCCAATGAGGCATTCGTTTTTTATACCTTTTATCCCCCAATCGAGTCACTCCGGACGGCTGAAAATTTCTTGTTTGCCACAACCTATATAGAAAAGGATCAAGGACACGAAATTGTTGTGATGGATCTAACAGGCCAAATCGTCAAAAGGATCTATCCCCTTTTGCCAAGTTTTAAATACACCAAGTCGCTGTTGGCCAAGGACCTTTATTCATTCGATCAGGGCAAACTTTACCAGCTTGTCCAAAACAAAACTACAAAGCACTGGGAACTTCATATTAGTTCGATAGACTACTGACTTGTTGCCAATACATCCTTTTTTAACCGGGATATTTGGCAGTTCAATCATATTAAAAACAAGGAGGAGGAATTAAGATGAAACGAAGGGATTTTATAGGAAAAACAGGGTGCGGGGTTGCCGGTATGGTTTCGGCTCCGATCTGGCTTCATGCGGCACAGGAAGGAGAGCAGCCGAAAAAACGCAAATACAAGATCGATATCGAGATCTATGAAGCCAGAGAAGATTCCTGGTGTCACAAAAAAGGGGACAAATTCGAATACCCCAAGGATATCGGTAAAATCTGCCCCTGGTTGTTATCCAGCATGCATGATTTCCTGCGGCTGTTGAATAACGGCGTAACCCTGTCCTGGAAGTACGAGGATACGCCCTATGAAAAGGTCATCGACCCCGATGGTGTCACGACCGAGTATGTCCGCTGTCCCGATCCCACGGCTGATCTGGTGGCCAAGATCACCCGCACTCTGATCCCCTGATCGCTTCTTCCAACAATAGATCAAACAGTTGGATTCATCCATTTCAATAGGGGGAAATCGGCACAGGAGGGTTTTTATGAAAAATGGATTAACTTGCTTGGCAATCATCCTGGCATTGCTGTTTGTCTCTCTTCCTAACTCCTCAGCCCAAAAGAAAGAATCCGCCAGGATAAAATCGGCTGCAGAAGTGATGGCCAAATTTATCGAAGAGAATGGATCGATAGCTGCTCGGGACAAATTCAAAGAGCTTGTCGCATTAAAAGATGTGGAATACGCATTCAAGGAATCCGAGTTTCTGAGTTTAGGATATGATCTTCTTCGGGCAGGGAAGGCCGTCGATGCCATTGAAGTTTTCAAGCTTACCGCTGAAATCTTCCCTCATTCTTATAACACCTTAATGAGCCTGGGAAGAGCCTATCGAAAAATCGGGGATCATGAGCAAGACCGAAAAAGTGTCGAAAAAGCCTTTGCACTGCAGAACCGAAGTCTTCTTGCCGAGTTTTTGAAGAAAAACAAGGATAGATTGGCGAAAACAGCCGAAGAAGTCATCGAAAGACACCTGAAGGCTATAGGCGGCCGGGAGAACCTCGAGAGAATCAAAACCATGGTCATCACATATTCAGGATATGATACCGTCGATCAAGACACCTTGATTACCCGCTATTACAAATATCCTCATTTTATCCGCCAAGACAACGCTAACTCTGGAATTTCTATCGCTACAAATGGAGAGAATGTCTGGAGAATCTCTTCGGGAAAATGGGAAGAGCTGACAGATTCCAACTGGGTTTATATTCCGGATATTTACGGAGACTTTATCGATTACAACAAGAGAGGCATCTCCTATGACCTGCTGGGAGTCGAGGCCATCGACCGGAACATTTACTATCATTTGGTCAAAAGATACGAAGATGGTGAGACGAGAGACTATTATTTCTCTGCGGAAACAGGCCTGTTCCGAATAGAACGCCGCGACTTCGGGGTCGGGAAGGATATCAAAAGCCATTGGGACTACCGCCATCATGAAGAGATTTTAATCCCGCATCTCTTTGTCGTGACATTGGATGTCGGTTTCGGGCAAACACACGGTGGCATCCTCAAGGATATCGAGATCAACGTTCCTCTTGAGGATTCCCTGTTCCTGAAAAAGGAAAAATAGGAGGGGAAAAATGAGAATCTCGAGGATAATAGCCAGTGTTTCCATCGTATTTCTGCTCACTCTGCCGGGGGAAGCATCCGAAATCGTTTTCGAGGAGGTCGGCCAGTTCAATGACGGGGGGATGGCCGTAACGGTCCTTGTGGTCAACGACCGTGCTTATGTCTGCGAATTCGATAACGGTCTGGAGATCCTGGACATTAGCAACCCTGCGAATATCGTTAAACTCGGGCAGATAGACGATACAGAACAGGCCCGTGGCATTGCAATCATCGGCAATATTGCCTATGTGTCGTGCAATGTAAACGGGTTGAAGCTTTTCGATATCAGCGATCCCTCAAAGCCTGTTTATATAGGAGAGTACAGCGACTGCGATGGAGACCCCCACCAGTTTCTGGCATCTGGGGACATCGGATATCTGACAGAATGGCATGGCGGATTTGACATTGTCGATATCTCCGATCCTCTCAAACCTGCACGATTGAGCCATTACAAGGGTGACATGCTTGCATTCTCTGTGGATATCGCCGGTTCCCATGCATTCGTCACGGGCTACAAGGCCGGTCTGAAAATTCTAGACATATCCGATTCCAAGAATCCGGTCCTGATCGGTGATTTTAACAATGGTGGAGAAACAAACGCGCTCCATGTCGTCGACGAGAAGGCTTACGTATGCGACAAGCTGCAGGGGATGGAGATTCTGGACGTGTCCGATCCGGCGCATCCACAGCTACTGGGCACATTCAAAGGGGGAGGGAGTGCTGTCGGTGTCCACGTTATCGATGATGTGGCTCTCACCATAAACTGGAAACTGGGATTGGAAGCCATAGATATAAGCGATCCTACCAGTCCGGCTAAAATTGGATCTTTTAATGATGGAGGCCGGCCGAACGGCTTCCAAGTTGTCGGGGATCTGATTTATATGGCCGATGGGTCCGACGGACTGGAGATCATCAGGTTTCAAAAGAATAACAACTAAATCGAATGAAAATGAGAGGAGCCATCCAATGACACAGAAAACGATTTTCGTGGGAATATCGATTTTACTAGCTTTCTTTGCAAGCCACTGCACTCAACAAAACAATTTTCCAGAATTAAAGGGACCCTACTTCGGCCAGGCACATCCCGGGACCACACCCGAGATCTTTTCCCCGGGGATTGTTTCGACAGAGCACAGTGAATTCTGTTCGGTGTTATCTCCTGATGGAAACGAATTCTACTGGTCTCTTACGGGCACTCCATTTCCCGTCATCGTGGCGATGCGCCAAAACAATGGCCGCTGGACAGAGCCTGAGATCGTACCTTTTTCAGGAAAATACCTTGATTATGACATGGCTTTCACTCCCGATGGGAAACAGCTCTTTTTCTGTTCCCGGCGTCCCATGGATGGAATCGGCCCGCCAAATGACCATACCGATTTCTGGTATGTGAATCGGGATGGCGCTGGATGGTCCAAGCCGAGATATTTGCAAGGCCCGGTCAACTCGAATGCTCAAGAGTACTATCCCATTTTTGCACAAAACAGGACCTTATACTTCAGCTCGACACGGCCTGGCGGTCATGGTGGCGCAGACATATACCGCGCCCGTTTTGAGAACGGCGCATATCTGGAACCGGAAAACCTTGGGCCCCCCATCAATACGGAGAATTTCGAGGGAGATCTCTTTATCGCCGCCGATGAGTCGTATATCATCGTCACTTGTTACGGCAGATCCGACAGCCTCGGATCCGGCGACCTCTACATTAGTTTTTACAAAGAGGATGGTTCATGGTCCTCCATGAAAAACATGGGAACCCCGGTCAATTCCGAAGCCAATGAGCACTGTCCTATCCTTTCTCCTGACGGTAAGTATTTCTTTTTTTCCAGCGGTAGGAGCCGCCACCCAGATTATTCGGAAGTGGCCATCACATACAGCGAGAAAATCGCGATGATGAATTCATGGGGCAACGGCCGCAACGAAGATATCTACTGGGTGGATGCGAAGATAATCGAAGAATTGAAACCTGAGGGATTAAAAAACGCGGAGAGTCAATAATGAGACTGATACCAAGAATTATCGTCTTGATCGGGATCATATTTTCTGCTGTTTTTTCCTATACGCAGGACATCTATATCGCATCCTACAGAGGCGATCTTGAAACCGTGAAAAGATGGATCGAGGAAAATCCCGAACTTGTCAATTCAAGGAATTCAAATGGCCGATTTCCGCTCGAAATGGCTGCGCAGACCGGTCAGATAGAAATCGTCAAATATCTTCTCGAAAAAGGTGCCGATGTCAACCTTAACAGAGGGGGAGCAACTGCCCTGCATATGGCGGCATTATATGGAGGGAAAACGGAACTCATTACCCTGCTCCTAGAGGCTGGGGCTGATATCAATGCCAAGACAGGAGACGGGGTTACACCGCTCAACCTCGCTGTAATCGGGAAGCAGAAGGATATTGCAGAACTCCTGCTTGATAAAGGCGGGGAGATGAACCTGGAGAATCAGAACTTCACCCAATTGCTTTATATCTCGGCATCCTGCGGCATAAAAAGAATTGCCGATATCGCATTAAAAAAAGAAGTCGATTTTTTATTCAGAACAGGAAATGGGGACACCATGCTCCACGCTGCGTCTGAGGGAGGCATGTCCGAACTTGCTCGATTGCTTTTATCAAAAGGCGTTAATATGGAAGCGGCGAATATTTACGGACAGACTCCCCTCCATATTGCCGCCAGAGGTGGCTATAAGAATATCGTTGAATTGTTCCTGAAGAATAATGCTGATATAAATGTTAAAACGAAAGACGGAAAAACTCCTTATCATTATGCGAAGGAAAAGGGGCATAACGATATCGTCGATTTTTTAAAGGAGAAAGGAGCTGATACTTCAGAATGGATGTTTCCGAAACTAGCTGGAAAATACTTAGGCCAATCTCCTCCTGGAGAGGACCCGGTGATCTTTTCTTCCGGGATAGTATCGGCCCAGAAACATTTTGAACACAGCTGTCTGGCATTTTCACCCGACTATACAGAAATATACTGGTCATCGGATTTCACGGAATTCGGATTTTACGATATCGTTTATATGAAAAAAGAAAATAATCTTTGGTCTGCTCCAAAGCTTGCGCCTTTTTCAGAAAAATACCACGCAGGAAGCCCTGTCTTCTCATATGACGGTGAAAAACTTTATTTCTCCTCACCCCGGCCCAGATACGGAGACGTGGGAACGAGTGACACGAATATTTGGGTTGTCGAAAAAGTTAGCAATGGATGGTCGGAGCCAAAATTGTTGGATGCTGTCATCAATTCAGACCAGAGGGAATCGGTGCAGAGCATATCCAAAAAGGGAACATTATATTTTCGATGCGGCATGGAAATGTTCAGCTCCAAACAAAAAAATGCTGTGTTCCAGACGCCTGAAAAGCTCGACCTAAAATTAGGTGCCGGCGCGAGGGTTCTCGCTCTATTTGTCGCTCCTGATGAGAATTATATGATCATGGAATCATTCGGAGGAGAAGGAGGTTACGGAGGCGCCGACCTTTATATCAGCTATAAACTGAAGGATGGTTCCTGGTCCGAACCTGCGAATCTCGGGCCAAAAATCAACACAGGTGCTACCGAAAGATTCCCCTCCGTCACTCCTGATGGCAAATACTTATTCTTTTTGAGGGTAACAGATGGCAGTGATTTCTATTGGGTTTCTGCAAAAATCATCGAGGAGCTAAGACCGGAAGAATTGGGCCCGTCACATTAGGAGGTATGCAATGAGAAAACCGCTCACCCTATTGGGAATGACGCTTTTTCTTTTCGTCATATTTCTTCCCGCTCAGAAGCCCGATAAAATTCTGGAAGGAATTGATCCCGTACCTCAAAATCCGATTGAGTTTATCCTTGATGCCTTCGATCGTTGTTCAGTGGTCGCTTTAGGGGAAGGCAATCATATGAACTGGCAGGCGGCCACTTTTCGACTTCAACTGATAAGGGATCCGCGTTTTCCGCAGAAAGTCAAAAATATTCTTGTCGAATGCGGGACCAGTCAATATCAGCATATCATGGATCGGTATATCGCCGGAGAACACGTGCCAATGGACAATGTTCGATTGTGTTGGCGAGAAACCACGCAGCCGGTTATTTGGGATGCCCCCATTTACGAGGAGTTTTTTAAGGCAGTTCGTCAACTGAATCAATCATTACCCGAGGAAAAAAAGTTAAGAGTTCTTCTGGGAGATCCTCCCATCGATTGGTCGACAATTCACACAAGAGAAGAACTGGAAAACTGGTACAACGAGCGTATGATTACAAGACCTTGGGGAAAATCCAATATCAGGGATGGTCATGCATATGATGTACTGGTGCGGGAAGTGTTATCCAAGGGTCAAAAGGCATTGGCAATATTCGGTGATGCCCATTTTGCCAAGCCGGAGATCGAATTGGCTAAAGGATTTTTTGGCGATTATTTGAAAGGCAATCTACTCGTACAACTGGAACATTCACATCCAGGGGCTGCTCTGTCCATCACCACTCATACGGGCCTAAAAAAAATAGAGAGTTCTTACCCTAATATACTTACTTGGGCCAAGCCATCCATGGCCGAAATGAAGGGGACTAAGCTGGGCTCCATTCCACACGGTCCACTAAAACTGGAAGACTTTTATGATGTAATACTTTGGCTGGGGCCGATAAACACAATAAGTTATTCTAAGCTAGTTTATGAAACTGTCGAGGATGAATCTTATTATGCTGAGGCTTTGAGAAGGGACAAACTCTGGATCGGTCAGTTTCAGGAAACGCTGACAGATCTCAGAGATAAATATCTCAAGGAGACGGAAAAATCAAAAATCAGTGTCCCCTACCTCGGCTTAAAACCACCGGGGATGACGCCAGAATTATTCGCCCCAGATCTTGTCACAACCAACGATGGCGAAGGTTGCTCAGGCTGGGGAAACGAGATGGAATATTTTGTATTCCAGAGGTGGAAAAATAGAAAAGCCAAGCTGTACATCATGAATCGAAACAACGGAGTATGGGGAGCTCCTGAGCCTATTCCGTTCCTTGATAAATACCAGGCAGGTGACTTCACCATTGCCCCCGATGGAAAAACGCTGGTTTTTGCTTCCAATATATTTGTAGAGGAAATCGGATCGGAAGGGGAAGGAGGCAATATCTGGGTCGTCAAAAAAACTGAAGAAGGGTGGACAGAGCCGAAACATATCGGGCCGGCAATAAACACCAAGTATCATGAAAGCTATCCCTGTCTCACCGAAAACGGCAATCTCTATTTTTTCAGCAGAAGGCCGGGGGGATACGGCACTTCAGATTTATACATGTCGAAGTTTGTCGATGGAGAGTATCAAGCCCCGGTCAATCTGGGTCCAAAACTCAATACCGAATACCATGAATGGGATACCTATACTTCCCCTGACGAAAGTTACATGATCTACTGCTCGACGAAACCCGACAGTTTGGGAGAGGATGATCTCTATGTCACATTCAAACATACTGATGGCTCATGGAGCGATCCGGTTCACATGGGGAATAAAATCAACACGGAAAAATCAGAAAACAGACCCTATGTGAGTCCCGACGGCAATTACTTTTTTTACACCAGCACGATAAGAGGCAATAGAGATATTTACTGGGTGGATGCAAGGATTATAGAAAAATTGAAGCAAAGCATAACTCTCCGTTAATCGGATGTCAAACTGAAAGATTTCCTGATCTGCAATTTCCTGTGACGACTTGCATTTTTAAAACGTATTCACTACTATCATAATCACACCAATCATGAGGAAAATGGGAAAAATGAAGCATATACTCATAATTTTGGCATCACTCTTAATATCGGTGGTGGGTTTGACCATGACATCCTCGGAGCAGCGTCCACGCCTGCGGGAATTCGGAATAAAAACTGGGATCCTCAATCCCGGCCCCTTAAACGCCATCACCGATGTGCCTGGCGTCAAAGTCGGACAGGTCACACTCATCGAGGGTGAAAGCATCCGCACCGGTGTGACAGCCATTCTCCCCCATGAGGGCAACATCTTCCAGCAAAAAGTCCCCGGCGCCATCTTTGTGGCCAATGGATTCGGGAAGCTGACAGGCATCTCTCAAGTGGAAGAACTGGGAAATATCGAAACCCCGATCATACTGACCAACACCCTAAGTGTCCCCACAGCCGCCGATGCTGTCATCGATTACATACTTTCTCTTCCTGGCAATAAAACGGTCGGATCTGTGAATCCTGTTGTCGGGGAGACAAACGATGGATACCTGAACGATATCCGTGGAAGGCATGTGAAAAAAGAGCATGTTATTCAAGCCATCAATAAGGCAGCCACAGGGCCTGTGGAGGAAGGATGTGTTGGAGCAGGAACAGGGACTTCCTGCTATGGATGGAAGGGAGGGATTGGAACCGCTTCCCGCAAGCTCCCTGAATCAAGAGGGGGCTACACTGTTGGTGTTCTTGTCCAGACGAATTTCGGAGGCATCCTCCAGATCAACGGCTATCCTGTAGGCATAAAGCTCGGAAATTATTACATGAAGCGTGATGTGGAAGAAAAGGATCCTGCTGGATCCTGTATGGTCGTTGTGGCCACAGATGCTCCCCTGGACTGCCATAATCTGAAACGGCTGGCCCAGCGGGCTCTTCTTGGCATTCCCAGAACAGGAGGATTTTACACAAGCGGAAGCGGGGATTATTGTGTTGCCTTCTCAACAGCCGAAGATGTGAGGATTCCATACCGGTCAAGGGAAAATACATTGAAACAGGAAATTCTCCGAACCGACCGGATGTCTCCTCTGTTTCTGGCCGCGGCCGAAGCATCGGAGGAAGCCATTTTGAATTCCCTTTTCAAGGCGACAACGATGGAAGGGAAAGGCGGACGGAAAGAGGAAGCTCTCCCTCTTGATAAAATCAAGAAAATAATGGACGAAGCGCCCAAGAGATGAAAAAAACTATCGGGATCCTAGGAGGGATGGGGCCTGAGGTAACGGCCTATTTTTACGAGCAGATCGTCAAACAAACCAAAGCCGAAACGGACCAGGACCACATAAAAGCCCTCATCTACAGCAATCCTAAGATCCCCCCGAGAACCGATGCAATCCTGAAAACAGGGCCAAGCCCCACTCCTCTGATCTTGGAGGGATTCCAGCGCTTGAAGGATTCAGGGGCAGACTTCGTGGTCATGCCCTGTGTGACAGCCCACTATTTTTATCCCGAGGTCCAAAATCAGGTGAACATCCCATTGATTAGCCTGCTGGATGAGGCTGTCAAATGGGCACAGATTGAGGTGCCAGAGCTCAATAAAGCCGGGCTTGTAGCAAGCACGGGAACGCTGGAATCGCGGCTCTTTCATGATGCTTTCGGCAAAGCTGGAATCGGAGTCATCCATCCTGAAGAAGACGAACAAAATCAAGTGATGGAAGCAATCTTCGGCCCAAAAGGAATAAAATCCGGATTCACCTCGGGTTTTCCGAAGGAAACACTGGCCAGTGTCGCCAAAATCCTTATCGCCCGGGGTGCGGATGCCATCATCGCCGGCTGCACCGAAGTACCCCTCGTGCTGAAAGATCAAGATATTCCCGTGCCCCTCATCGAACCATTGAGAATCACGGCCCGCGCCTGTATCATAGAAGCAGGTTATGAACCCAAAGACTAATTTTATGACTCCTAGTAAAGTTTTTGGCCTTTTTAGGATTTTATATTACATGGAGTAAAGTGAGGAGGAATTAGCATGAAAGCAAGATATTTTACAAATTTTGCGGCCATTATCCTGTTTGTATTCGCGACCCTTATCCTGTATGGCTGTAAACCCAAGGAGGAAGAAAAGGCCGATGAAGTTGCTGTGACAGAGATCGCAGGCTATTCGGTCGTCCCGGATATAAAAGACAGGCTGGCTCAGTTCGCCCCCACCGATATCAGTTATGATGAAAATCTGCTGAACGACGAGCAGAAGCAGGTGCTCGAAAAACTGGTGATGGCTGCCAAAGCGATCGATAAGATCTTCTGGAAACAGGCCTCCCATGTGGGATTGGAAATTCTGCAGGATTTCGAAAATGCCGACAATCCAGCAGCCAAAGATTTCCTCACCTATTTGAACATCAATTTCGGGCCGTATGACCGACTGGATGAGAATAAACCTTTTATCGGGACCGACCCCAAGCCTCTGGGAGCCGGCTTTTATCCTGCGGATATGACTAAGGGATATTTTGAAGGTTATGTGACAGGAAATCCCCCTATGAAACAGAAGCTTGAAGATACATACACGGTTGTCAGGAAGCAGGACGACAGCCTGATCGCTGTTCCTTACAACGAGGCTTACAAGGAAGACCTGGAGGTTGTGGCCAAATACCTGAGGGAAGCAGCAGAAATTTCTACGGAGGAACCTTTCAAAGCCTACCTCAACCAGAAGGCCGATGATCTGCTGGCCAATGAATGGTACAAAAGCGACCTGATGTGGATAGATCTGGAGGGGAATCTCCTGGAAATCTTGATAGGACCTTATGAAGTCTATGAGGATGGTCTATTCGGACTGAAAGCCGCTTACGAAAGTTTTGTCTATATAAATGATTTTGCCGAAATGGCCAAACTTAAAGCATATCTCGACTACTTGGGGGAAATGCAGAATTTGCTGCCAGTGGAATCCAAACACAAAAACGCCAAGATCGAAGGATTGGCATCGCCGCTCAATGTGGTGATCGAGGTGTTTGCCGCTGGCGACACAAAATCAGGTGTTCAAACGCTTGCATTCGTCCTCCCGAACGAGGAGCGGATCCGGGAAGAAAAAGGCACCAAAAAAGTCTTCCTCAAGAACATACAGGAGGCCAAGTTCGATAAGGTGCTTGTGCCCATCTCGAAAAAGGTCCTGGCTGAAGAGGATTCCCGTTATGTCTCCTTTTACGCTTATTTCACAGAGACGCTCCTCCACGAGATCTCCCATGTGTTCGGCTCGAATTACATCACTCTGGAGGATGGGACAGAGACAACGGTAAGAAAAGCATTGGCCGATAAATATTCGGCCATCGAAGAGTGCAAGGCCACTATCGTCGGCATGCACAACGTTCCTTTCCTGATCGAAAAAGGATTGATTCCCAAAGAGAACGAACGGGAGATCTACACCACCTACCTGGCGGGGATGTTCCGCTCCATTCGGTTCGGTGTGCATGAGGCCCACGGCATGGGCACACTGATGCAGCTTAACTACCACAGGGAAACAGGTGCTTTCCAGTTCGACCCGGAAACACAAAAATTCAGCGTGGATATGGACAAAATCAAGGATTCAATCACAGAAATGGCCCAGAAGATTTTGATTCTGGAGGGCAACGGCAACTACGAAAATGCTGGCGCTTTTATCGCCAAATACGGAGAAATGGATGAAGTGATCCAAGGATTGCTGGACGGCCTAACCGATATCCCTGTCGACATCCAACCCATCTACAAGTTCTAGTCGAGCCTCCTAAACCACAAGATACTATTCACATTCCTACTATAGGAACTCTGCTCAATCTTATAACTACCAACGTTTAACGAAGCTTGTTCGTCTATATGTTTGACATAAGATTTCTCTTTCTGATATAAGTGAGTACAAATGGGGATGGGATGTTCGAATTCTGATTATGTCAAATGGAAATTCAACAGCCCTGGGTTACGTGAATCTTGGGGCGTATTAATTGAATTAGTAAAAGGAGGGATACTATGAGAATGATTTTCATCTTCTTTTTCTTGATTAGTTTAACGTTAGGTGCCCCCCTTACTGCTCAACAGCAGGCCGAAACCGAACTTCCAACATACACACCAGAGCAGCGTTGGGGACGCGCCAGCAGTCAGTTTACTGTCAGTTTTGTAGCCGGGATTTCATATGCAAAGTCCATGGGTCAGACTGCAGAGCAGTATGGAGAATACTTAGCCAAATTGTTCGCACCCGGTTGGGGCGAACCAGGTTCGGGAACGTTGAACATAATCCGGGGTGTACGCCGAAATGTACTGTTGTGGACCAATGCGGAGTTTGAAATCACGGAAAAATCGGAAGTGTCTGTAACAGGACGTTTAAATCGTCCATGGGCTAGGTACTTCGGCGAAGATAAAACCTGGTATGGTGTTACATTGGATGAGTTCGAAAAATGCTTCAGCGTCTTTAACCATCTACTCGCTGAGTATTTGGGGCTGGGATACAAGGAAGAGATCAAAGAGGACTGGCTCTACTTGACCTTCAGTTTAAAGAAATAGCTCTTGTAAAAGACAAGATAATCCCAGATACCGCCGAATCCCAGCTGTATTTAACCTCTCGTCTATTTCATCTCACAGAGTAGTGCCATTCAATTCGTTCCTCCTAGTCCATATAAGCTTGACGATATAATGAAGAAGAAGTCTGGGTTGAAGAGGTGCCTATTAAAATGTCGCGAAATTTATTATTATGCATCATTCTCATACAACTCGCATTATTCATTACACCAATTCATAGAACATTGACTTAAACAGTTATTTTTTTTGTTTTAAAAAAAAATTATATTAGCACCATCATTCTAAGGGAGGTTACCATTGGAAAGCAAAAAAGCTTCTCACGAACTGTTAAACCTATTGAATAGAGCGATTGCCAGAGAACTTCAGGTTTCTATACAGTATATGTTCCAACATTCAATCGCAGCCGGCCACAACTCTTCAACAACGGGGAAAAAACTATCCTCAAAACTGTACAAGTTCATGGCGAGTCATTCGTCAGTCTGGCTGCCTGGTTCAAGTCTCAAGAAAATTGCCATTATTGAGATGAAACACGCTGAAGCTATTACAGAAAGAATCGTTCAACTTGGAGGCGAACCGACAACAAAGCCGGATACCGTGGCCATAGGAAAAACTCCGAGAGAAATGTTGGAAAATGACCGTGAGCAGGAACGTGATGCAATTCAGCTGTACAGGCAGATAATCGAAGTGGCCGACAAAGAACGAGATGATGCCACAAAGAAATTGTTCCAGCATATCCTGTCGGATGAAGAAAAACATCATCAATTATTTACAGACCTTCTAGATGCCGATCAAAGAAACTAGCGCTGTGTCGTGAAATATACACATCATACGACACTACATCATCCAATCTTTTTTTTCCGTCCCAAACCTAGTTGTCCACCTAATTGACTCATCTCACAAAAATTATTATTCTTTTGCTGAGCTAACCAGAGGGAAAACATGGGAGTAGAATACCAAAAGTACCAGCATGTGAATCCTGATAAAACAGCCGAATATGCCATGGAAACCAGTAAAGTGAGTAATGAAGGAGTTCCACGATGAACGGTATCAAGTTCGTAAAATTCTTCATCGCGGTGTTATGTTTCTTTGTCCTGTCTCCTGATATTAATGGGCAACTTGGGAAAGTGAATGAATCGGACAACGAGTCACAGCTTGTGATAGCCCGGATCAACGGTCCTATTACTTTCGATGGAAGGAGCGATGAACAGGCCTGGAAGGGAATCGAGCCGCTGACAAGAAACCGCACCATCATGGTGAAATACAGTCACATGTTCAATGTTCGGTAGCTTTGCCTAGCGATAGATCGAAGATCTCAGTTGCCTCGTGCCCGCCTGTAAGGAATATTACTTATCCTGTATTTCAAGCAAAGAATGGGAATTATCAGGAGAAATTGAGAATAATCGGGAATTAAGTTCCCAAGCATTGACGGCCTCCTCCTCCGGTATTATTCATTGAAGTGGAGCCATAAAATTTATCGAGGAGGAAAAATATGAAAAATTTCACTTGGCCCTTCAAAGTATTTTGTATCTTTCTAGTACTCGGCTTCATTTTGGTCGGTATTTCGTCTGGACAAGGAAAAGGGGAAAGCAAAGGCTACTGGATGGATGTGGTCATATCACCGATCGATTCTTTATGTGCTAAAACAGATCCAGTGCTTGCAGTCGACACCAGAGACGGCTGTAAAGGAGCGTTTATCCCCTATGCTTTCAAGAACCTTTATATCAACACAATTGAGAATTGCTTCGATCTTCATGATCCCTTATTCCCCGGATCAGTTATCACGGTCCAAAGTGTTGAGATAGGCTGTGAGAGGGATCGCAAAACTGGCGAAATATTGGGATTTATGTTCTGGCTGAAAGACACAGAGCAAAACTATTACCACACAAAAAAGTTTACACTCGCTACACCTGTCGCACTGAATCCATCTTATTTTGTTATTCCCGTCTATGATTGTCTCGAAGTCTTTCCCCAGACAAAAAAAGGAAAGAAGGGGGCAGTTGGTTCCTTATCCGTCAGTACGATCGAATTTTTGCAAAAATAGGAGTTAACCACACAGTTTGATTCTCATAGGCGTGGAGCATTCAAACAAACCTTCGAATTGACTTTCGTATGCAGAAGAAATAGTATGTTAAACACAGAAAGAACCAGAATCCCTCAGCAACAGGTTCTGCATTGGAAAATAGACAGGTTTTTGAATCCTGGAAAGAAATTGCAGACTACCTCAACCGTTCGTATAAAACGCTGCGCCGTCTTGAACGAGATCATGGTCTTCCTGTGCACAGATTAGAGGATTCACCGAAAGCAAGAGTATTCGCCTATAAAGATGAAATTGATCGCTGGCTGCAGGACACACAGCAGGCCGGGAAAATATCCAAAAAAGCCATAAAAATCAAGAAACCCTCGGTACAGATTATTATTATCCTTGTATGTATGAGCGCTGCGATCGTCTCGCTGCTTCTTTGGCATCCCTGGTCCTCTGTTGAAGTTGATTGGAGCAAACCTGACAAACCTAATTTAGCTATACCATATTTTGAAAACAACACAGGAGAACAAAGCTTGGAATACTTGCGCCGCGGACTCTCGGAGTGGTTGATCGCTGACCTCAGTCAATCCAGATTCATTAATGTGGTAGGCGGAGATAGAATCCTCACAATTTTACAGAAATTAAACCTGGAAAAGAAAGAAAAATATTCCTCCGAAGACCTTGCCAGCATAGCGAAATTAGGAGGTGCTAATTACATAGTGAAGGGAAACTATATTAAAGTCGGCGATAAATTTGTTATCACGGTCATGCTTCAAAATCCGCAAACAGGAGAAGCTGTTAGCTCGATAAAGAAGGAATCAGCAAGTGAAGCAGAGCTTGCATCTAAAGTGGATGAATTAACCCGATACCTAAAACTGGATTTAAAACTCACATCAGAGCAAATTGCCAGTGATATGGACAAAGATGTGGGAAAGATCACAACCTCATCTCCTGAGGCTTATAAGTATTACATTGAGGGAGTGAAATACTCCAATTTAGCCGAAGTTCAAGTAGGTCTTCAATTCCTCGAAAGAGCCGTTACCATCGATCCTGAGTTCGCTATGGCATACAGAATAATGGCTGCTTGTTATTGGCAGCTGAGTGACTACACAAAATGGGAAGAATCGATCCAGAAAGCATTAGGGCTGCTTGATCGAATCTCGGAAAGAGAGCGGCTCTTAATCCAGGGACATTTCTATACTTGGTCCCAATCGGAAAAAAGATTAGATATAGCAATTGACGTCTTCGAAGAATTGTTAGAGCTTTATCCAGAAGACTATATTGGGAACAAAAACCTGGGTAATATATTTATGATCCTTGAACAATGGGACAAAGCCATTGAGCGATATAAAGTCCCAATCGAGGATAAAACTGAATTTATATGGCCTTATGCCAACATCTCGCAGGCTTATATGGCGAATGGATTGTATGAAAAAGCCCAAGAGGTTTTAGAAAATTATATAAAAAATTTTTCAGAGAATTTTGTGATCCGTCATCGTATAGCCTTAGCTTATTATAACCAAGGGAAATTGGACCTCGCACTTTCCGCAATAGATAAAGCAGCTTCTCTTGACCCGGTAAATGATAAAATCATTATGTTGAAGGGAGATATCTTCTCCTGCAAGGGGGACATACTTGAGGCGGAAAGAGAATATAAGAAACTGTTAGATTTGGAAGAACCAACAGCTCATTTGAGTTACACATTAAAACTGTCATCATTATATTTACTACAGGGAAAATTTACAAAATCTAAAGATCTTGTTAGACAATTGATCCAACTGGCACAAAAGAATGGCATTTTGTGGGGGGAATCATGGGGGTATTTATATTTAGCATACATACAAGCAAAATCTGGAAGCCCTGAGCAGGCTTTGGAAAGTTACAGCAAAGCGGAAGAACTTTGGGTTGATGTTGAAACCTCAGAAGAGCCAGAAGAGGAAAGCCTTGATTTATATTTTAAAGGCCTTGCTTATCTTGAGATGGACTCTATGATTGAAGCGCAAAAAACAGCAGATGAACTAGAGGAGATTACAAAGTTTGTAATGAACGAAAAGTTAAAAAGAACGCACTACATCGTTCTAGGGATGATAGAGCTCAAGAAGGGCAATTATTTAAAAGCCATTGAATTCTCTAAACAAGCCGTGTCCTTATTGCCCTTCCAATATCAACTTAATAGTGGCGATACACAGGCATTGTATATCGAACCTTTGGCTATATCCTATTACCAGGCCGGAGATCTTGAGAAGTCTAAAAAAGAATATGAAAGGATAACTTCCCTCACATCAGGAAGATTCTCTTTCGGGGATATCTACACCAGGTCCCTATATATGCTGGGTAAAATCTACGATCAGCAGGGTAATACAACCAAGGCCATAGAGAATTACGAAAAATTCCTCGATCTGTGGAAGGATGCTGATCCAGGAATAGCAGAGGATAAAGATGCGAAAAAGAGGCTAGCTAGGTTGAAGAGCCAATGACCAATATGTCGCATAATTAATTATTTAGCGATATTAATCAGCTCACCTGATTGACTCTTTTCACGGAAATTGATATTCTTTTTCTGCGTTTGTCAGAAGGGAAAAGCAGTGGGAGTAAAATGCACCAAATGCAAATATGAGAATCCTGAGGATACGCTTTTCTGCGGAAAATGCGCCGCTCGCCTCCCCTCACCAGAAGGGATCAATGTAACAGAAACCCTGGAAATCCCAAAGGAAGAATTAACCACAGGATCCACTTTTGCCCATAGATACCAGATCATCGAAGAGTTGGGAAAAGGCGGGATGGGAAGAGTATATAAAGTCAACGACACCGACATAAAGGAGAAAATCGCCTTAAAGCTCCTCAAACCGGAAATTGCCTCTGATGAAAAGACAATCGAGCGTTTCAGGAACGAGATAAAGCTCGCCCGGAAGATCGCCCATAAGAATGTGGGCCGGATGTTCGATCTTGGAAAGGTAGAAGGAACATACTTCATCACCATGGAATTTGTTCCCGGCCAGGATTTGAGAGGACTGATCAGGCAGACAGGGAAATTGACAATAGAAACAGCCCTATCCATTGCCAAACAGATATGTGAGGGATTAGAAGAAGCTCAAAAGTTTGGCGTAGTCCACCGGGACTTAAAGCCCAGCAATATCATGATCGATAAAGAGGGAAATGTCCGGATCATGGATTTCGGGA
>CP070750.1:3043081-3061832 GCA_020348385.1 Candidatus Aminicenantota bacterium
GGTGAGAGAGCCAGTTGGTTATTGTCATGAGGAGGATGCCGCAGGAGTTCCGTTTCTATACCGGTTTCAAGATCTCTGGCCAGAATCCTATAATATTCATGCGCGCTGTTTTCGTAGTCATAAAACAGAGTCTTCCCGTCGAGCGACATGACGGGAGACCAGTAAACACCCCTCACTTCATCCTCTTTTGCCTGAATGAGAAGAGTGATTTTACCGGTTTGAGTATCGACTTTGTACAATCCATGGCCCGAATGAAAATGCTCGGCCGGAAGCAGGATATGGCATCCGTCAGGGCACCATCGGGGATAAGCATAACTCGCGAATTCGTCTTTAAAAGGGAACTCTTTCACCTTTCCCGATTCTTCGGAATAAATGCAGAGTACGCTTTGGTAATTTCTGGGTCCTCTCCTGGACATATACAAGAGATCTTTTCCGTCGGGAGACCATTCCGGATAAATGTTATGTCCTTCATAAGGAAGCGGCATTTTTTTCGGCGATTCAACGACTATGCCTGTTTCCGGATCTATTTTAGCCGTAAACACATCGAACATCCCACCTGCAACACCGTAATAAAACGACCCATCTTGGCTGAATCCTAGAGAACTCACTGGACCTATCCCCCGCTTCAATAGCTGCGGACTGTTTTTTGGCTCTCCTTCTGCGATTTGAACGATCCAGGCATCCCAGGCCCCGGTGCGGTCACTTTTGAAAAGGACCCAACCGCCATCTGGAGATAAACCCAAAAGCTGGTCGTTCGCAGGATGATCGATGAGAGGAGTTTCCTTTTTTCCATCAGTTGAAATGATGGAAATATTCCTTTCCGGTGAAAATTCCTCCTGAGGAAAATCATAAACAATGTAGCGGCCGTCAGCGGAAAATTGGGCAACCATAGGATAGGGATTGAGGGATGGAAAGGTCTTTATGATCCTTATAAAAGCATCCGCAACAGATACCAATCCTAGCTTTCCAAGCCGTCCTTCCGTAATGAAAGCCAGAACATCCTTACCATCCGGTGACCAATCGAGCGGTTGAACCCAGTTGTGTTTGAAATCAACCTGATAAAGAATGCGAGAATCGCGATCGTTCATTCCAATGATACGCAATTCAGCTCGACCCTTTCCGGCATTTTCCCAAAGATAGGCCAATTGTTTTCCGTCCCGAGACCATACAGAATCCATGGCGAATTCGATCGCACCGTCCTTCCAAGAAGCATTTTTCGTGATAAGAGTTTTTTCCCCAGAAAACATTTCCCTCATGGCCAGATTCCCTGATTGCCAATCCACAAACGAGAGATAAAATCCATCAGGAGAGATTTTCCCTTCGATGTCCACTTCTCTTCCTGCCCAGACCTGACGTGCCTGGAATTCTTCGCTTTTCTTTTCCACCACATCCTTGGCCTTGAGTAGCAGCAATAATTTTTCCCTTGCCATTTCTACAAAATCCGATTGCTCTGGATAATTATCAATAACATTTTGAAAAGCCTTTTGGGCTTCTTTGAGCCCCAGTTTTTCATAACATAAACCGATGTGAAGCTGGGCTTTTGCCGCTACAGAGCGATGATCTCCGTATTTGGTGATTATATCTTTATAAAGGTCGATGGCAGCCTGTAGGTCTCCGTCGACTTCTTCCTTTTCTATAGCAGCTCGAAGCAACACTCCAGGATCATCTGCCTGATGCAGGCTGCCTGAAAGAGACAGTATGGCCCCAAGAATCACAATCAAAAATATTGTCACAAAAAGTTTGATTTTCATCGGACATACCTCCTGCTCTTAAGATAAGAATCCGATATCCAAATCCTATCCAGGGAGCATCCAGAATTTGTCAAGATTGTCAACCCTCGAAACGATAGCCCATTCCCCGCACGCTGCAGATATAGCAAGGTTTTGCAGGTACGGATTCAATCTTCCTTCGCAGGTTGAGGATATGGGTATCCACAACCCTCTCCGTGACAATGGTCGTTGATCCCCAAGCAGCATCGATCAATTGCTCCCGGCTTAATACCCTGCCTCGTCGCTGGATGAACACCGTCAATAGCCGGAATTCCAGAGCAGTCAGATATATGGGTTTACCGCTGCGGCGGACCTCGCCGCGGCCAAAGTCAACCTCATATTCTCCGAATTTATAAGTGTCGCGGGATTTTTCTGGCACACGTCGGAGGACAGCATGAATCCGCGCACGAAGCTCTCTCGGGCTGAATGGTTTTGTGATGTAGTCGTCTGCTCCGATTTCTAACCCAAAAATCTTCTCGGCTTCATGGGTCTTGGCTGTCAGCATGATGATGGGTGTCTTGATACCCACGCGACGTAATTCCTGGCAAATTGTGAAGCCATCCTTTCGCGGCAACATGATATCCAGGATAATCAAGTCCCAGTCCCTTTTTTTTCCAAGAGAAAGAGCCTTTTCTCCATCTTCGACTGCCTCGACTTGGAATCCATGGTTAGTCAGATCTTCTTCAAGACCCAAAGCAATGTCTTTGTCATCCTCGACGATCAGAATCTTTGTCATCATTCAACCTCCAACAGGAAGCAGGATCGTGAAAGTGCTCCCTTTACCTGGTTCGCTCTCGATCAGAGCTTTTCCGCCATGGGCATCCACGATATGCTTAACCATAGCCAGCCCGATACCCGTTCCTTTAACACCATAGGCTTTAGAAGAAGAACCACGAACAAACTTCCTGAATATACGATTCTTCTCTGATGCAGGGATGCCTATTCCCTCATCCCGGACATGAATGGCCACCTGATTTCCTGATTCCACCTCAACATGAACAACGGGGCTATCGCCTGAATATTTCATCGCATTGTCCAGAAGATTCCACAGAGCCTGAGCAAGAGCTTCCTGGTCACCATTCACAACGGGACTATCTTCAGGAATGGAACAGTCAAGTTTTAGACTGCTGGAGTTGGTCTCCTGTTTAAATTCCTCCACAACGTTCTTAACCAACTCACCAGTATCTAGGCGTTCGAGCCGGTAAGGACGAGCCCCAGCCTCCATCCGGCCGAAATCCAGCAATGATTCTACCAATCGAGAAAGACGGCGGGTAGCTCGTTCTTGGACGCGATAGTATGTTAGACGTTTCTCAGCTGGGAGCGTGTCGTCTTCGACCAGCATCTCGGTGAATTGCCGCATCGAAGTGAGGGGAGTTCGAAACTCATGGGATACAGCTGAGACAAAATCGGATTGGAGTCTCGCTGCAGTCAATTCTCTGGAAACAGCCCGGCCGATGAGATAGCTCGCGGCGATGACCAGAAGAGCGAGCACTCCCAAACCCATCATCATCAACCGCCGGCGTTGTACAAATTGATTCAATCCCGCCTCAAGGCTGGCATTGACAACTAAGATGTCCCAAGGCAAGCCAGTAACAGTGGCAAATCGGGTTGTTATGGGAGTCTCACCTGTCGGTTCATCTCCACAAATCAATACTCCGTCCGAATCAATAAAACTTACTCTAACACCACTGAATGCAGAATCTCCGAGCGGATCAAACCATTGGTTTTGCTGGTAATCCGGGCCAGCAACCACTGCCGTTAATCGATTATTCGACACTCGCCAAATGACGGCAACAGACGTGCCGTAAAAACGAAACGTCCTTCGGCCAGAAGTATCTTGCTCGCTCTCGCCGAGTGAATTCTTGTTTAGCCAGAGCCACAAAACGGTTTCCGCCAGGGCCATTTGCACATTATCGGATTCCTGTTCCTGGTTTAGCCAATGTGCTGCCTGGTCGTAATAATAAATGTAAGAAGAACGATCAAGATGCCAGTGCCCGGCTTTCAAATCCTCCTGGAGTTGTCGTGCTTCTAATCGTAACATCTCTTGATTATCAAGTTCCTCAAGCAGGACACATAGCGCGCGGCGTGCCACCAAGTCGACAGGCACACCTGATATCGAGATTTCCTTAAAAGATGGCTTTGATAGATCTTGATAGATATTTAATGCGGCCTCCTGACGTCCCGCCTTTTTGAGGTTCCGAGCCATCCGCATCAAGGCACCAACCCTTACAGCAGGATCATCATCTTTTGAATAAGGACGTAAAATGTGTATGGCACGACTATAATCCTTATCTTGGAATTCGGCTTTTTCAGCAACTGCAAATTGGTGGGATGGTGCTTCTTGTCCCGGCGTAATCACCGGATAATAAAGAAGAGCATCGACTGGCAATGCTTGGAATTCACCGTTTTCGATGATTATTTTTAGATAGTCTTCTGCCTCCGGGATGATACTTTCCATTGGGGCATCGGCCATCTTCCTATCTTCGACCGAAAGGGCCTTCTCCAAGGCCGCGATTATGCGATCTGCCGCAGCCTCCCGCTGTTCTTCTAGCCGCCGGGTTTCGAGTGCACGATCCTGTTGCAACAGACGCCACCCCATCCAAACCAAGGCGAAGACAGACACAGCCGCAACCCCTAAAAAGAGAACAGCACTATATCTAGAGGGACGCCTCCAGAACCGGAGTGATGTCATTCTTATCCCTTTCCTTCCAACTTTATATGGAAAGGGATAATTTTACAATCGAGAAAATGTCAAGACTCTGTCAAGATTTCGTCAATCCCGCGTAGGGATAAGTTTCTATCAGATATTCCAACTGACTTTGTATCTTTTTACGACCTGATAACCCTCTTCGTCTTCTTCGAAAGTATAAAGCCGATTATTTTTCCAAACCAATGGTCTGTATTTGAGAGCAACCCTGACTATGTACTTCCCCTCAGCGTCGAACACATCATAATAATCAGCATCCGCTTCCTCGGATTTCTCATAGGTTTGGATAAAAAGCCTTCCCTCTTCATCACAAGTGAATCGTATAAATGAAGGGAAGCTTTCTGGAAATTTCAAATAAGATGGGGCCGTTTGTCCTCCCAATAACTCATCTATCTCTTTTTTTCCAATTCTCCTCCCCTCATGGTCTTTCACAATCTTTTTTACAAGTTTCCCGTTGGAATTGAGAACGAAGATCTCATATTTCCTAAATATTCCCCAAACTATGTCATCATTTGCTGTCACATCCCATACCAAGTTTGTGGCCCGTTGCGTCTCAAAGGCCCCCTGAATCCCAGGTTGAGTGACTGTACGCTGAGAAGCAATTAAATTAACAGGATCGAGATTCCCGTTGAACTTTTTCAATTCATATCTGAATTCGTCCCCATAATTCCAAAATCCTGCAATGATGTTACCCTCTGAATCGACGACCGGCCGCCTGAAGTGAGGCATTTCGTGGGTTGAAATATCCCGGAGAAATTCCCCTTCTAAGGAATAGAAATCCAGGCGCTGCTGAGTCAGATCACTTACCAAAAGTTCCTTATCCTTATAAATTTGAATATCAAGGGGATGTCCCATCTCTCCGGGTCCCTGGCCCTTTTTCCAGAATTTTCTCAAAAGATCTCCATACTTATCGAAAACGATAATCTGTGCAGCTGCTGTATCTAAAACATAAATATTTTCATCATTATCCACCACCAAATTCGGCGTGTACTGGAATATAAATTCGCCTTCCCTCCCTCTGCTTTCCATGCTCAAATCCTCTTCCAGAGTAAATACATCTTCATCATACATCGGTTCGCTGGGATTCTGAACAACAATAATCCCTTCCACCTCCTCAATTGAGCCCAACCACTTAGTCTGTTGCGCACTACAGGAAACAAGGAACAGAAACACACAAAGGAAGAAAATGATTAAAGCAAAAGGGGATTTGCTCCTCATCGCCCCCCTCAATTTTTCTTCTCGACAGGAAGGAAGTTCTCGACCAGCCAGTATTCAACTCTACTAAGGTGCCTTTTCCCATAAACGATCTTTTTACCATCAGGCGAAAAATCCGGATTGCCTCCCTCGATATTCAGCTTTTTTATTTCTCCTCCACCAGAAGGGACTGCATATATCTGATTTTTGTTCTTTTCAAGCAAAGAAAAGACTATCGTCTTCCCATCCGGCGACCAGCTCAAATGGGTAGGATACCCTTTCATTTTCTTCGTAATCGGCTTGAGTTCACCACCAGGAAACTCATAAACCCATATTTCTTCTGACTCTTTTCCTTCATTATCTTCAAACCAGTTCATGGAGCGAAAAGCAATTTTTTTTCCGTCAGGAGACCATCGAGGGGAATGAAAACTCAAGCCGCTTTTCTCGATCTTGGTTATCCTTTGGGGATTACCTCCTTTAAATGGAATCACATAGATATCTTTTTCAAATGTTCTTGATCCCTCAATTGGATTCCCCTCATCCGCTCCTATGTAATCAAAGGCAATGTAGGCCCCATCAGGCGATACATCACAACAATCAACCCATGGATCGAAGTCAAATTTCATTTTTTGAGGCATTCCCCCTTCGACAGGAACCATCCAGATGCCCCGATTTCCATAGCCAAAAAAACCTCCAAAAATCAGCGTCTTCCCATCCGTCAGCCAAGAAGGTCTTGTGATATAACGATTTTCTTTAGGATTGGGCACATTAATTGTCAGCTTTTTAGCCTCTTCCCCTTGTGACGAGATTGTCCATAAATCTGATTTCCCCTCTCGATAAGAAATGAACGCAACCTGAACGCCGTTAGGGGACCATCGTGGATTTCTATCAAGAGTCAGGATGTTCGTCAGTTGAGTTTCCTCTCCGGTCTCAAGATCACTAACGAAAATATTTGAGACGCTTGTATTCAGAGAAATCCCAATCTTTCCATCTTTCGCCCAACTGTAAAAAGTATTTCGTGTAGTTAGCCCGCGGAAGACTTGAATTGGATCGCCTTCAGGATATCCATCGGGAGAAATCTTTATAACCCAAATCTCAGCATCTCCGCTTCTTGAAGAATAAAAGGAAATCCATTTTCCATCGAAAGACCAAGTTGGCCAACTATCAGAAGCAGGATGTTTCGTGATTTGAGTAGAATCTCCGCCATCTGCTGGCATTATGTAAATATCTTTCTCGGATTCATAGGCTAAGAATTTGCCGTTTGGTGATAGCGTCATAAGGGTATAATCTTTCTCAGTCTTTTGATCAGGATATTTAAAGATATCTTTCCATTCTTCTCCAGAAATTGGGATAGCGCACAGTCCTTTTTTCGAAACCTGACACAGAATCATCTGACTATCCGATGTCCAGCCTGTGGGCCAGGCATAGTTGCCTTCTTTTATGAAGTCTGAATCTGATTCGATAAGGGCTCTCGGCTCTCCTCCTCTTACAGAAACGACAAATAAACCGTTTAAGACATCAAGAAAGGCAATTGTTTTGCTGTCAGGCGACCAGAAGCACCAGTATTTAAAATTCGGAGTCTGGGTAAGTCGCATCTCTTTGCCGGTAGCAATCTCCCTTATCCAAATATCTCCTTCTCCTCCCACTAACGCTAATTTCTTTCCATCTGGAGATATGAAGCCGAAAGCTTTCTCTGTACTCTCGTATATTTTCGTAACCTTCTGGTCAACATCACTTTTTGCAACTATAGCTTGGGCTTTTATGAGAAGAGATAATTTTTCTTTAGCAATGTTGACTGCTTCAGTTTGCTCTGGATATTTATCGATAACATTCTGATAAGCCTTTTGGGCTTCTTCAATACCCAATTTTTCAAAACACATGCCGATCTGAAGCTGGGCTTTGGCTGCGATCACTCGCCCGTCGGGAAACTCTTTGACAATCCGATCATAGACCGCGATGGCTTTTTCCAGATCTCCCTTGGTCTCTTCCAGGTACATGGCCTTTTCGAAGAGCTCTTTGGCCGTTTCCTGCTGATACAGGTTCGAAAAAAGGAGAGAACCCCCCACCAACAGAATAATCACTGTAATTGCATTTTTCTTTTGGCTCATCCTTCACCTCCAAAATGGATATATGGATAAAATATCCATCGAGGTCGATTTATGTGTTGAGGAGATATGGAAATACAATGGAAAATTCTCCATCAATCCACGAATTTGTAGCCGATACTGTGCACGCTCCGGACGTACAATGGATTAGAAGGATCATCCTCGATCTTTTTCCGGATGTGTGCGATATGGCTGTCCACAGTCCGGTGCGATACAGAAAGATTATCGACTCCCCAAATGATATCCAGGAATTCATCTCTTGTGATAACCTTCCCCTTTTTTTTGATCATAAGTTTGAGGATTTTGAACTCGAGCGGTGTCAAATCCAAATATTGTCCGGCTTTCCGAGATTCATATTTACCAAAATCCAGCTCGACATCCCCAAAACGGTATACGCTCATGTCATTCTGATAATCCTCGACGCGCCTGAGAAGAGCCTTGACCCGTGCTGTAAGCTCTTTCAGGCTGAAAGGCTTTGTCACATAGTCATCAGCCCCAAGCTCCAACCCCAAAACCTTATCCACCTCCTCATCCTTGACGGTCAACATCATCACAGGAGATGTGATTCCCTCTTTGCGTAGTATCTTGCAAATCTCAAAGCCGTTCATCAAAGGAAGCATTACATCCAAGATGATCAGGTCGGGCTTGAGTTGCTTGACCATTTCTAAACCTTTCCCACCTTCTTCCGCCGTTACGACATGATAACCCTGACTTGTGAGGGTATCCTTAAGGACAATCCGGATTCCTGCATCGTCTTCGACAACAAGGATGGTCTTTTCCATGATCGTCTATCCTCCTTTCCTGACGGGCAAAATCAGGGAAACACAGGTTCCTTTTCCCGGTTGACTTTTGATAACGACATCCCCTCGGTGAGCATCCATGATGTGTTTGACCAGAGTCAGCCCGAGCCCGGTTCCGGTCGGGGACACGGATGAGGCCTGTTTTCCCCTGTAGAACTTTTCAAAAACTTTTTTTTGTTCGTTTTCGGGAATCCCGACTCCCCTATCCTGTATGGCAATCTCAATACTGCCCTTCTGACGAATGATATTGACCTGAATGCTTTTTTCCGAACCAGAGAATTTTGCAGCGTTGTCCAGGATGTTATGTAGGGCCTGGCTCATGGCCTCCTCATCGGCGATAACAGAAGGGATGTCGTCGTCGATCCTGGTTTCAACCGTAAAACCACTCATCCTATTCTCGTTATGAAAGTTGTTCACCTCATGACGAACTAGCCGGGTGAAATCGGTCGTTCTAAGCTTATACTCCCTTTTCCCGTCTTCAATTTTCGTAAAATCCAGGACGTTTTTAACCAGCCTTTTTAATCTCTCCGAATCATGACTTAAGATCCTGTAATATTCCTTGGTTTTTTTGGGATCCTTTACGTCATCACTCAAGAGACGTTCCAAGACTGCTCCCATCGTTGTCAGAGGGGTTTTGAATTCATGGGAGACCGATGCGATAAATTCCGATTTCAGATTGAGCAGATTCACTTCCTGAACGATGGTACGGATAATGAGGCCTGATCCAAAAACTAAGATGACAAGCAGGGCCAAGATGGTCCAAAAAAAGATATTTTTGTGAAGTGAAAATACTGATCCGCCACTCCCGATCTGATATAGTTCCATTCTCCAAGGCGGAAAATTATCGGGAAAGAAATCCGTTATAACAGCACTTCCTAGGTTTGTTTCTTCGTTGCTGAAAACGATTTTATTTGAAAGGCTCGAACGGAGAACAATGGAGACATCTGATGGGCTATTCTCTCTTATTTGGGTATCGATGATTTCGGTCAGATCATTTATTTGCACAAGCGAACCCAGGAATTCTCTATATGAGCCAGTGCCGCCATTGTCTATAGGAATCAAAAACACGAGAATGTCATCACCTTCAAATTCAAAGGAATTCTTGTGAACCTGAGTACTACTGCTGCTTGAATCCGCAAGCATTTCTTTCGTACTAAGTAGGAAATTCTGCCTCGCAGCCTCAGCCATTTTCCATACATGTAACTTCTTATCTATCGCATAATGAATGTCTCCTACAGACTTGGAATAATTCTCTGGCAAATGTTCAGATGAGTCTTCAGCAACCACCTCATCTATTATGTTTTTCAGCATGATCGTGTATACCTTGATCTGTTCTCCATCTAAAGACCATACATTCTGTTCCAGCATGCTGAAAGTGCGGAGAGATTCTCGGAAAAAACTCTCGCGATCTCTATCCAACCGAAGCGCATCCAGCATCTCTATGCGAGAAACGAGCCCAAGAGGTCGGCCAGATTCGGTGAATAGATCAGAGAAATTGTCTATGATTGAGCGGTAAGCATTCAAGGCCTGCTTGTATTTTTTCTGTTTGATCTCACAGCGCGCGATACGGCTCAACAACCAGGCCTTCACCTGGTTATCCTTTGTGCTTTCAAAAATTCTTCTGTACAGGGAAATGGCCTCAGAATAATTCCTGCGGCGGAACTCGGCCCTTTCCGCAATTTCCAAAACAAGGCGCCATTTTTTCCAATCTTCTGGCACTGCAAAAATCCTCACTGCCGAGGGGGAAGTCTGAAAACCGGGAAGCCATTGGGATCCATGCAAATTCCAGATCACAACATGCCCGAATAGCGATTCATCCTTGAGATGCTTAAAAATCAAATCATGGATCCCTCGATAGTCTTTTTTAGAAAAGAATTCATACGTAGCCAACTCTAACAACTTGGATGATTTTTTTTCGATGTGTGAGAGGATACCTGACTGAACTTCTCTGACAAATTCTTTTTGCTTCTCTAGATTCTGCTGCTGGAGCTTGTATCGTTCATTGTATATGGCCCTTATCCCAAAAAAGGCCAAAACGACAGAAGGTAAGAACACCACGACAAAAAAAATGGTGAGGAATTTTTTGTGTTGAAGAAGGACGAGTTTGAGATTGTCTAACATACAACCCCACGTTTTTATATTCTGTTGAATATACTATATCAGGAAATTTTTAAAAATGTTAAGGAAATGTGGAAATTTAAATAAATCAGGCGTAAGCTGTGTGTCGACCTGGGATAGCATTCTGGCGTAATATATATGATGAAACACGAACCGCAAATGAACACGAACGACAAGATGCTCATCCTGTTGGCCAAACAGGGAAACGAGAGTGCATTCCGAGAACTATACGAGACCAATTATGAAATGATCTACCGGCTCGCTTACCGTTATGTAAAATCCACACCTGACGCAGAAGATATCCTGCAGGAAACTTTCATCAAAGCTTTTAAAGCTATCCAAAAATTCGATTTCAATATCAGCACCAATTTTTCCGCATGGATATATCAGATCTGTGTCCGCTGTTCCTATGACTATCACAGGAAAAGAAAAAGAAGAAAATCAGACCAGACCACATCCCTATCGGATACATACGCGGAACCAGAAGCCCAAAACTCTTCGCCGGAGAGATTGGCCATATCCAATCAGGCCATTCAGCAGGTAAGAAACGCTCTCAGCGTTTTATCACCGAAGCAGCGCATCATATTCGATCTCCGGCATCTCCAGCATGAGGCTTTAAAAGAGATCGCCGAAAGATTGCAAGTCAGTCCAAGCACAGTTAAAAAGCAGCTGGAAAGAGCGGTGGCAAAATTAAGAATCCAATTGGAACCTCTATGGAGGGAAAAATGAACTGCGATGAATACAAAAATCTCATAACCATCAGTGTTTTTGGAGAACTGACACAAGAGGAACTCACTCAACTCAAAGCACATCTCCGAGATTGCTCGAAATGCGCTGCAATTTATGAAAAGTCGGAAGAATTGAGTGATCTTAGCAATCAGAAGAATGACATTCCCCTTCCTGACAAGGAGAAATCTTGGCAAATCATATGTGCTAAGGCTATAAAAAAGAATGGGAGATGGTTTGAAGCCTTTACATTGCAAAAACCTGTCTTTCAATATTTACTTGTTCTCTTGTTTTTGATCGTGGGTTTTGCAGCAGGATATTTTATCCGCTCAGATGGGCTAAAGGGCAGCCAATTGGCCCAACTCCGGGAGGAAATAGGACAGATTCGTGAGTTCACGGCGGCCTCTCTTCTGCGACAGGAATCTCTGAACAGGAGGCTCAGGGAAATAGGCATGAGCATACCATTGACACAGTCTGATGAAAGGCCTTTGAGATACTTATTCCGCACCTTAGTCGGCGGCACAGAGGAAGATCTAATCCCGGCTCGATCAGAACAGACCTCCCCGTTGGTGGACATCGCTTTGACCCTTGTTCGCCATATCAACCAGTCAGACTTGTACTAAATTATGATGAAAAATAGAATTTGGAGGAAACGATGAAAAAACTCGCTTGGATAATTATTTTCATACTATTTGTATCACTATTTTTGGGTGCAGATGTTTACACGAAAAGCGTTGAGCGCGTAAAAGCATTCGAAATGATGGGCAAAAAACAGAAAGAAACCATACAAATGAAGGACCGCTGGTACGGGAAGAACAAATACGCGGAAATCGGCAAAGATTTCACCACGATCATCGATCTCGATAAAGGAATAATGTATTTTGCCCTTCACGAACCCAAAATCTATGTCGAAATTCCAACAGATATAGACGGGAAAAAACTTTACGATTTTATCACTTCTCTCTCCCCCAAAGTCGCTGAAGCTATCAAAGGCATAAGAATCACCGAAGCCAAGGTTAACCTCAAAAGCGAGAAGAAAAAGATCGCCAATTGGGATTGCACTGCATCAGAATTCGAGATGGTAATCATCATCCCGGCCGTCAACATGATGCCAAAGTTCAAATTGAAATTGTGGACGACCAGTGATCTTCCCAAAGATTATGAAAAACTCACAGAAATGGGTGAATTTTTTATGCAAAGCATAATCGGCATGCTGAACATCGACGAAAGCTCTCAAAAAGAGATGGAAAAAATGGAGTCTATCGAAGGATTTCAAGTCGCTGCGGACGTCACGATAGAGATCTTTGGTACGCGTATAGAGGTTGAATCCCAGAGTTTGGAAGTCACGGAAAAACCCGCACCGCCAGGCGTTTATTCTGTTCCCGCTGGTTATGCAAAAAAAGACATCAACTTCCTGAAAGATCAGATCAAACAAATCCCAGAAGAGGACACTCCCTATTAGATAGCACATTTTTTTCACCTGGATAATTCAGGTTATGTCGCTTTGTCATCCGAATGCCGGCCGAAACCAGAAACCACAGCAAACAGCACCATCGCCAGTAATGCCCAGCTGATAAAATTATGGAGGCCAGTCTGGAGAGGACTGACCGGAGGAATCCCGTATTCCATTCCCGAAGATGTGGTGTTTGCCATCAGGATGACCGGGATAAAGTAGGGCAAAATAAAAGGGAACGTGCAGACAACAAGGCTCAGCAGATTGGCCCTCCGGTAACGATGGAGCCCAACTTTTTCTCCTGTCTCCCGTGCAAACTCCCCCACTGTCAGGATGGCAACGATGCTATGACAGGTCAGGAGAACAGCCGCGCCCACGGCCCCGGAGATCCAGGATTCGGTGTGCCTTAAAGTGCGGCTCCGTTTTGCAGAAAATTCTACGAGCCTGTCCAGCAGACCGCTTGCCTTTAAGGTGGAGACAAGCCCCATCAGCAAAATCGTGAAAAAACTAATCCCCACGGCCCGGTTTATCCCGTCGATAACAAAGCTCTGGGCGGAAAAATCTTCCAAGTTCAGGGAAAGAAGTCTGTTCAAAAGCAATAGTTTGAGGCTAAGCCCCAAAACAACGCCCGCCAAAAGTCCCATCAGCAGCCCATGAAGCAGATGTTTTTTCTTAAGAAGGAGCACGATGATTAGGACAGGGACAACCAGCATCGGCAGCCCTCGAGGACTTCCTTCCAATCCAGGCATAATATTTTGTGCAGGATTGGATCTCAATCCTGCGCTCAGGGCATAAAACACAACTGCCACAAAAGCTGCGGGAATCACATATTTCAAACGGCTCCGCACCGTTCCAATGATATCTGCATTCTGACTAACGGCACTGGCAATAGTCGTGTCAGAGATGGGAGCAATACAGTCTCCGAAAGTGGCCCCTCCGATGATCGCTCCTGCCAATGTTGCTAGGTGCGCCCCCAGTATTCCACCGGCAGGAAAAAGTAGAGGGGCACAGATCAAGATCGTCCCAAAGCTCGATCCTGTGGATACCGATACAATACAACAGATGAGGAAGGACGCGATGACAAAAGCTGTGCCTCCAAGATGCAACTGGCTAGCAGCCCACGTTAGAGCCTCCACAAACCCTGTTTCACTCATCAACACCCCTATTATCGAAGCCAACATCCAGGCTGTGATCATGATCATGACGATCGGTTGCGACATTCCTTCAATCACAGAAACACAATAGTTTTTCCGGTCTTTTGCCAGGAGAAGACCCAAACATAAAGCAAGTATTAGAACTGGCCAGAATCCCCGTTCATCGGGAGCTCCAGAGAGGGCTATGACCATAACTCCTGCCAGGAAGACGAAAAAGGGAAAAAGAGCACCCGGTATCCCACCGTAAAAGCGGATAGTTGGCAAATCGCTCGTTTGAGATGAATTTGTCATTGTTTATTTAAGTTATACTTCATGATCCTGCCGTGCCTGCCTTTACGATCCCTTTCCAGACTGTACACCGGTCCCTTAGGACTTCTGGCCTTTCCTGTTACAGCATGGATTTCCTCGATATCTTCACTATCTAGGACAAAAAAGCGGAGATTATTTATCTTCGCAAGGTGATCCGTACTGCGGGCTCCAATAATTACACCTCCCACAAAAGGCCTTTGAAGAATATACTGTGTGGCGATTTCTGCAATGCCAACGTTGTATTTACAGGCAATCTTTGCGAGAGCATGAAGAACTTCCTGAAACAACTCCACCCCCCCGAATTCCTCGATAATCAGCCGGTATTTCACCAAAGACCGGTTCTCAGGAGGATCTGGAAATTCTGTCATCCCCAAATAGCGTTCGGTTAGAAAACCTCCGGCGATTGTACCGTAACAAAGGAAAACGATGTTGTACTCTTGAACAAGATGTTGGAGGTCACCTTCCGGCCGGTGGTCAAAAACAGAGTACTGCACCTGGTTGGCAAGGACAGGAATCCCGGCATCCAGCAGCTCCCGCAGGTGGGGGGCATCGAAGTTTGTTACACCGATATGTCGGATTTTCCCGGCTTCGCGCAAATCAACTAAGTGAAAAGCCGTATCGATATAGTCAGGAATTGAATAATCCCACCAGTGAAACTGAACCATGTCCAACCTTTCGACTCCCAATCTCATCAGGGATCTATCGATGATTTTTTCTGTGTAAGATTTGGTCAGCCTCGGCAGCTCATCCAAATCCGGGGCGTATTTGGTGTGTATCTGTACCTGTTTACATTCTTTGACGAATTTCCCGATGAGCTCTTCCACTCCAGTATAGATGTCGGCACAATCGAATGTGGTGATGCCGGCCTCCACGAAAGCCCACATATCTCGAATGGCCTGTTTTTCATCCACGGGGCCATGGCCCCCGGCAAGCTGCCATCCGCCTTTGATTACACGCGAAATGGAATAACCTGGTTGAAGTTCGATCCTCGGAAATGCAGCGGTCATTTTGTGTAGCCTGTCTCTCGCTTAGTTCGAATTTTATACGCCATTCCTTCACCGCTATTCTCGGCGGTTGCGGAACTGCGCTTCATTAACGCAAACTTCTATAACCTTATCTTATGTTAATCCTATCCGTAAACCCTTTTTTCCAGTCGTGCTCAAAACAGACTACACAAAATGGAATAGAACCTTTAGAGCTTATTTTTAAAAATGGCGGGGAATTCATCGAGAGGGATTGGCCCAGCTCGCAGGACTGTATCCATAAAGTCGATGGTCCGGAATTTATCCCCGAGGCGGTTTTTTTCGTTTTCATACAGCTCGGTGAACTTTCGTGTGCCCAGAAAATAGGAGGTAATCTGCATAGGGGAACTCATCAACCTTCCCCAGAGGCTTTTGGCAAATTGAGGGGCAAGGAGTGATGTGTTAACCGAAAATTCATGGACTTTCTCCCGGTCCCATCCATTGCAGTGAACTTGAACGCTGGTGTAAGCCCTGTTGGCATTTTCAATTCGTTTCCTCAAGTGGGCAAGATAGGTCAACTTATTGTAGTTGTCCCAACCTGCTTCCAGAGCAACTCGCTCACACAAGGTAGCCCACCCCTCTGAATAAAGGCCGTATGGAAATAGGATGCGCACGGGGTGGGGATTTTCCCGGTTGATCTTACTCTGGATATAATGCCCAGGAAACAATTCGTGGATGATGATAAAAGTGGTGAAATGATTATTGAAAGATCTCCAAAAATCTTGCCTTTCCTTTTCCGGATGGGAATCGGGTATGTTGGGAAGATATATGGTCGTCCAGGGATTGGGATGAAAGGAAGGGGCAGGGCTGACCCAGCCAATTCTGGCCATCGGTCCGGCACTTTCAGGAGCCAAACGGATATCCAATGTTTGATTTTCCGGTAGGGTTGCGATCTCTTTCTCCCTGATAAATTCCTCAGCCTCCTGGGCTAATCCTTCCCAGAATCGAAGGTATTCTTGCTGGCCAGAAGGGTGGCTTTTTTCCATATCACCTAATGCTTTGCTCACCAACTCAATGAAATCTCCGGTAACTTTCTGATCGGGATAAGCTTCGTTTATATATTCTTCACAGACTTTGGCTATCAGTTCCCTCACCAATTGAATTTCTTGGAAGGCCAATTCTGCCAGCCTCTCTGGTGTTAAGTCGCTGTCTGTATAAAGCCTGAGTCTCCTGGCAAATTCCTCTCTCCCTAAAATTACACTATCCGTCCCTTTCAATTTGGGCACAAGTTCGGTCTTCACATGAGATATCAAAGTTTGAATTTGCGAAGATGTGCTCCTGCATTTAACGACAAAACCTTCAAAATCATCAGGTGCTATCCATGCTTCTGCCGTTTCTGGGAGACTCTTTTGATAAAACTCGACAGATGACTCCAGGGCGCGTAGACTTCGCTCCACTTCTTTTGGGCTTCCATCCTCCAATTGCTGGGCAGCTGCAGCACACAAGTTTTCGACTCCCTCGAATCTGTCCATAATAATGCGGATCTTTTCTCCAGGCATCAGGAGCTCGGAATCCAATACATTGGTAACGGCCCTTGTGATTGGAGTTGAATACAAAGACAGCGTAAATTTATTCGGGGCCTCTAGCTCCCACTTGTCGATTTCCGACAGAATCTGGATCCTGAGCAACCGGGCATCAATCCTGTCTTCAGAAACCATCCCTGGTTCTAGACGAGAAATCTCATTCAATGTTGCTTTGTTTAGCTTCAACCAGTTTTCCATCTTTGCTTGGGTGAAATCTTCGAAATCATAGATGGAGCTTAGGAAGCCTCTGGAAAACGCCCGGGAAGGATAAAATTGTCTCCAAGCCTCGATATATTCCTTGCATAAATCTTTGACTTCCGAATAGCCAGATGCATATTGGCAAAAAGAAAAACAAAAAACCAAAACCAGGATTAGCGCAAAGATCCACTGTTTTTTCACAGTATTCCTCCAAAATAGGAGTAATCAGAGGCCCTTGAGCATTCTCTTAAAAATTTGCATCCTCTGTACGGTTGGAAGGTCTTCGACCAAGGGAATCACTCTATCCTTCATGTCTTTTTTCAAGGTATTGTCGAGAAGCTCGATCGCGTTGGCCACTGAATTCGGCGTTCCCGTTTTTATATTCTGACGTGCTTTCACAATATCCTCATGAGGATAATACAATCCCAACAGCTTAAAAATGTCCCAAAAATATATGCCCAATCTTTTTTCCAACAGGGAGCTTTGCTTCTTATTTTCTTCACTGGGTTCCAAATCGTGAAGCTCTATAAATGTCTGGCAATACTTTTTGATGATCGAAAGAGTCACACTCTGGGTCAATTTTGAAGGGAAAGGGATATCCGTTTTTTCCGATCGGATTCGGTCTAATGCATCCACGATTTCGGTCTCCAACTCTTCTTTCTTGCGCTCCAACTCTCTCAAAAGGACACTAACCGCATCTTGCGACCCTATGTTCGCCAGGACCTTTACAACTGCGATGCGCAATTGGATTTCCTTTTCGCTGTTATCCAGAAAAGCTTTCAGGGTGTCCATGGCTGAATGACCGTAAGCTTTCAATGCGCTCACTGCATCTTCATGGGTTCTGGGATTATCCAGTTTTTGAATGACAGCCGGGATATGCTCAGGCATTTGGAGCCTTGCAGCGCTCCTGAGAGCATAACATGAGACTTCGGGAGACACGTCTAAAATGAAGGCTTCGAGCTTGTTGACAAGAGGAGCATCCGGTTCCATCATCCCGATAGCTTTAGCCATTTCCATTCTTTCTGTTTCTGACTTATCCCCCTCTTCCATCACCTGTTCTGCGTGCTCTCCCATCACCTGTTGATAAGAATCCAATGACACGATTTCCCGGATATCTTTTATCAGGTTTTCTTGGCTGACATCATCATCCACATCAGGAAACCAGCTCGCTCCTGCAGCGTTGAAAAGATCACCAAGAGATGAGGATCTCGCTTCATCCTCTTTCTGCGTGATCATTTCCTTGATTTCAGGCGTGAGTTTGTCCTTTTCCAACAGGTCATAAAGATGCATAGCATAAAGAACAGAACTGCGATCTTTGCTTTGAATAGTGTCGAAAACTTCCTTGATGTGGTCCACATCAAGTTTCTCCGACACATCTTTATCCACACGTTTCCACTTTCTTGGTATGTTGTTTCTGATAACAGCAACATATTCATGACCGATTTTGAGGCTGATAATCACCCATAGCACCAGCAGAACTAAAATTCCCCAGATCAGGTCCTTGGACAAGTCCGGATCCAAAACCGGCGTCAAACCAACGAGTTCTTTTTTCAAAGAAATGGCAATGACCAATAGAAGGATAGCGGCAAACACTTTGGCAAACCGGTTGATAAACATATCGATGAAGGGCTTGACTTTTGCCTTCAAGTCAGAAGCTACAGGGATATACAGGA
>CP070750.1:3061932-3099445 GCA_020348385.1 Candidatus Aminicenantota bacterium
TTCCAGTTTTTCTACTTGTGCTAGGATACTTCTTGAGTGTCTTTTCAGTGAGAGCATTATCATGAATAAATCCACTTATTTAGTAAGTTCTCTGGCAATAATTCTTTTGTTACTGACCTCCTGCACAAAAAAAGATGATTTTCCCGTATTCAAAGGACCCTATCTCGGCCAAGCTTCCCCTGGCAGCAAACCCCAACTGTTTATGCCCGGCCTGGTTTCCACGAATTACATCGATCACTGTATCGGTTTTCTCAGGGAGGGACGGGTATGTGTGTTTTCGATTTGGGAGAAAGGAACATTTTATATGTATGAGAAGGATGGCCGATGGACTCAACCTGAAAAGGTACCCTGGCAAAATGAGCAGGGGACCACAGATTTCACAGCAGCGCCTGACGGGAACACCATCTATTTCCAATCCAGAAGGCCCACATCCCCTAATGATAACAACCACCAGGAGAGAAACATATGGAAGGTTGAATGGACCGGAAATGACTGGATAGAACCTATCCCATTGCCATCGCCGGCTAACACCGAAGAATATTCGGAAGCATATCCCTCGGTGACTCCAGACGGATCTATGTACTATTTCACTGGCTCAAGACTTGACTCAGGCATCGGAGACATTTATCGCTCAAGATTTGTGGACGGCAAGTATCTTGAGGCAGAACGTCTTCCAGCCCCTATCAACAGCTATTATTACGAGGTCGATCCTTTTGTTGCGCCCGATGGGAGCTACCTCTTGTTCGGTTCCGATCGGCCTGGCGGTTACGGCCTTATGGATTTGTATATCAGTTTCCGCAGAGAGGACGGAAGTTGGACGAATCCATTCAACACAGGGTCAGAGCTTAATCCTTTTTGCATGCCAACCCGTATGAGCGTCACTCCCGACGGAAAATACTTCTTTTTCCCGAGCCGGCAGGATACTGATGTTCCCAAAGGAGAAGATTTTGTATCTTCCAACATTGAAAAGTGGGGCGATTACGACATCTACTGGGTGGGAACAAGTTTCATAGACGATCTCAGGGACCAATACATGGGAAAAAAGAGTGCCGTCGAGATGATTGCATCGGAGTATCAGGAGCAGGGAATCCTTTCGGCTACTGCAATGTTGAGTGAATTGTACAACACCAAACAGGATAGCCTTTATATCGAGTTATCCGAGTTCATGATCTTCTGCGGCGATTTAATGCGGACCGGCAAGAGCGAAGATTCGGAAATACTCTATATGGCGCTGCTCAAGTCAATTCCCGAGAAGTTCAGGATCAAGCAGGGCTATGCCATTTCTTGCATTCTGAATGGCCACGTTCCCAAAGGGCTGGATTTGATTAAGGAGATGTGGGCTCAGTTTCCCTCCAAAAAGTCAGAGGACATGTTTCTTATCACCTTCCAACTCAGACAAGAATCACGCATGGACGATGAATTGGCTGTATTACAATTTATCACCCTCGAATTCCCCGATTCCGGATTAGCCCATTTTTGGCTCGCAGATGCTCATGAACACTATGGAAATATTGAAGAGGCTGTCAAGAGTTGTATGAAAGCTTTGGAACTGAAGCCGGGTTTTGAAGATGCCGTAGAAATGCAAAAAAGACTGAAGGAGGAATAACATGAGGCATTCCATCTATCAGTTCAGCGCGATACTCATATGTTTGCTTGTTTTTAACACATGTGCCAAAAAGGATGATTTCCCCGTCCTTCAAGGCCCCTATCTCGGCCAGAAACCGCCGGGAATGACACCTGAGATCTTTGCTCCTGGAATAATTTCAACCGGTGAACATGACAGTGTATACACATTTCTCAGAGAGGGAAAGTATTGTGTCTTTAGTCGCGGTTCTTCATCTGAAGAAAATCCGATTTACCATACTTACATCACGGAAATGAACCAGGGAGTATGGACAAAACCGGTGTTGACTCTATTTAATAAAGTAAAAAGTGATGATACGATCTCTTTACTACCGGACGAAAATACTATCTTATTCGGTTCTGCTCAATCTTCGACAGGACCTGGAAAATCTGATAAAGGATACAATATTTGGATCGTAAAACTATCAAATACTGGTTTATCAAATCCGAGAATGTTCAATCCGCCTTTAAATTCCGATCAAAACGACATTTTCCCTTCTATAACAAATGACGGAACAATCTATTTTTTTAGTAACCGTGATGACAATTTTACTAATGAAGATATTTACCGGTCAAAATTAGTAAACGGCAAATACACAGAAGTAGAAAGACTTGGTTCTCCCGTTAATACGGAAAATGACGAGATCGATCCATTTATCGCACCCGATGAAAGCTATCTCATTTATTGTTCGAAGACACTGGATGGCTTCGGAGGTTATGATCTGTATATCACATTTCGAACACCCAACGGTTCATGGACGGAACCGATTAATATGGGTGAAGGAATCAATTCATCTGGCTACGATTGGATACCATTTGTAACACCTGATGATAAATACTTCTTTTTTAACAGCGATCGATCTGGCAATGCGGATGTGTACTGGGTCGATGCAAAAGTCATTAAAGAGATGAAACCGGTTTTAAAGGGCCCCTATCTCGGCCAGAGACCGCCGGGTATGACGCCGGAGATTTTTGCACCGGGATTTATTTCCACTGAAAAAGCCGAGTTGAACTCTGTATTCATGCCCGATGGCAAGGAATTTTACTTTGCAATTTACACTGAAGGTCAGGGATGCAAAATATATTTCACAAAAGATAATGGAAGCGGCTGGTCCCAACCCGAACCGGTTCATTTCTCGAGTCAAGATTCCGATGTCGATATGTGCATAACACCGGACGGAACAAGGATGTATTTTGGCTCCACACGCCCTGTAAACGGCATAGAGCAAAAAGATTACAAAATCTGGTATGTTGATAGGGTAGGGGATGGTTGGAGCCAAGCAATGTATCTAGAGGCTCCCATTAATAACGGAAGACGGGCGCTATATCCCTCTATTTCAAACAAAGGAACCATGTATTTTCAAGCTGTAAGGGACGACTCCTTCGGGAGCAGAGACATATATTATTCCGCACTTAACAATGGCAAATTTGCTGAATCCATTCATCTTGGCCGTGAGATAAACTCAGAATACAGCGAAGGGGATGTTCTTATTGCACCCGACGAAAGCTACATGATTGTTAATTCAAGCGGTAAACCCGACGATCTGGGGAATAGTGATTTGTATATTTCGTTTAAAAAGGAAGATGGTTCCTGGACAAAATTGAAGAACATGGGGAACACAATCAACTCGCCTGAAACCGATTATTGTCCTATGCTGTCTCCGGATGGAAAATTTTTCTTTTTCACCAGCAAAAGATCTGGCAATGGCGACATCTACTGGGTAGACGCAAAAATTATCGATGAATTCAAACTGGTTAAATAAAACATTCTTCCAACTAAATATTTGGGTAGGGGAGAGAAGGCTGTGTACTATGTATAATTTATTTTATTTAAATATGTTACGCATTACTTTTTGATTAATGCTAAATTGTTTTTATCCCGCATTCCCCATATTATACGTTGTACGCAAAATCTGTTTTGTTTTAAATTGAAATATTAAAGGAGATTGATACAATGGAATTGCTCACACTTATAAACTTTAATTTTTAAGGATAACAATATGAAAAAATTTGTTTTGTTAACCATCGGATTCACTCAGCCAACTCCGGAGATTATGAAATCATGGATGCAGTGGTTTAAATCAATAGAAGATAAAATTACAGACCAGATTGGGCTCAGTAATGGCAAAGAAGTCACAAAAAACGACATTGCAGAACTGCCAATGGATAAAGATGCAATCACTGGTTACTTGGTTATTAATGCAGAAAACATGGATGAAGCCATAAAAATAGCTCAGAGTTGTCCAATGATAACCAGCACGAAGGTATATGAAGTCATGTCACACAAAAGTCTTAAACCCCCAAATTAACGCTATTTTTTCAGAGACCAGAACCTGAATTATTATTAACATATGCACAAAATATGGGCAGGGAAGATAACAACAGCCTGAGGATAATCCCATGTTAGTTGATAACTGCTACTTATATCTGGGAATAATATTGTGTCGCATAAGGTATATTATGTAAACTTTTATGATATTTAATAGTTCAACTCATTCATCTTTTTCAATTTTCAATTTTTTAATAACTTCTTTAAGTATTTCTATTATCTCTTCCTTGCTTACATTTTCTTGCTTAAATTCAATTCTAAGTCTGTATGCGTCTTTATCTTTTGGCGTGTAATTATAAACAAAGTATTTTTGTTTTTTCTGTATTCCTTTTAAATATTTAGATAGATCTCTTGTGTCTTCGCGACTCAGCTCTCTTCTTTTAATCATTGACACAAGCCGTTTCATGTTTTCAACATTTTTTTGCTTAGCTATCTCAACTAAAGTGCTACGACTTACAATATTACTTTTTTTACAGAAATCTCTTATTTCGTTTGGTATTTTGCAAATATTTAAGATTTCTGTAATGGTAGACCTAGCTTTGCCTATCTTTTTAGCTATATCTTCGTGATTGTAACCATATACATCTGCTAAAGCCTTTAATCCATCGGCTTCTTCAAAAACATCAAGGTCCTTTCTCTGTAAATTTTCAATAAGAGCAATTTCCATCGCCTCGTTATCTTCCACTCTCATTTCAATACAAGGGATTTCCTTCAGCCCAGCTTTTTTTGATGCCACAAACCGTCTTTCACCGGCAATTATCTCATATCTGCCGGCTTTAGGTCTTACAAGAATAGGCTCTAAAATTCCTTTCTCTTTGATCGATAAAATCAATTCATCTATATTTCCCAATTCACTCCGTGCTTGCCTAGGATTTGGATCTATCGAATCAACATGAATCATCCGAACCCGGGGCCCGGTAGGTCGAGATGTAACTAGTTCTACAAAGTGTGTATCATGCCTCATCTTTACCGAATCAGGAAGTCCGGTTTTTCTTGACTTTTGCACGTTTAACTATCTCCTCAGCAAGATTTTTGTATTGTTTTGCGCCAACAGAATATGGCGCGAACGTAAAAATGGATTCTTTATATGCAGGACTTTCCTCAAGCTTTACACTTTTGGATATTACAGTTCGAAAAACTTTTCGTCCAAAAGCCTTTTTTATTCTATCAACAGCGTCCTTCGAAATATTCGTCCTTTTGTCATGCATGGTGATAACCACTCCGATTATCTCGAGGCCAATATTTGTAACTTTTTTAACCTTTTCTATTGTTTCCAATAGATCATCCGTCCCCTCTAGTGAAAGATAGGATGACTGAATGGGTATTAATATTTTATCTGCAGCCACTAGCGAATTCAGCGTAATTAATCCTAATGTTGGGGGTGTATCGATTAGGATAAAATTGTACTTTTTTTTCACATCTTCCAAAGTATCCTTTAATCTATAATGCCCATCGATCTCCCCTAACAAAGAAGGCTCCAATTTGGCCATTGATATTTTAGATATCGCAACATCGAGGCCCGGTATTGTCGATTTTAAAATGACGTTTTCGATCCTTTCTTCGCCTTTAACCAATACATCATATAGTGATTTTTTGATAGAAAAAGGATCCATCACACAAGATACAGTGCTGTGTCCTTGGGGATCAGTGTCAACCAATAGTGTGCTTTTTCCCATAAATGCCAGGGCAGCAGATATGTTCAGTGTCGTGGTTGTTTTTCCAACTCCTCCCTTTTGATTCGTTACAGCAATTATCAAGCCATCACTCCTGTTCTCTCGCTTTTTGTACAATATAAAAAATGAGAGCAAATGGCAAGAAAAAATTGTAAAAATGTCGGCATGCCGACATCAGGGACTTAATTGCTTTAATATCAACTAATTAGAATGTCAATAGATGAAAAAAAATCAATCGATAGGACTCTGGCTAGCCAAACCTCCGGCAATCTCTCCCCCATCGATCACAAAACATTGTCCAGTAATAAAACTGGCCTCATCTGATGCAAGAAAGGCAAAAAGAGAGGCTACTTCTTCAGGTTTTCCGAGTCGCCCGAGAGGAACCTTATCTTCGAATTCTTTTAGCATTTCATGCGTGTATTCCGCTTCCTGCATCGGTGTTAAGATGAATCCAGGACAAACAGCATTTACTCTTATTTTGGGAGCAAGTTCTAAGGCCATGCTTCTGGTGAGTTCAACCACCCCAGCTTTAGAAGCATTATATGAAGAATACAGATGATATCCCATCAATGCATTTGTGGAACCCATATTTAGAATGACGCCCCCCTCCCCTTTCATCATGCTTTGTGCAGCTTGCTGCGCCACAAAAAAAACACCATTAAGATTAGTATTTATCACATCGAGCCAATGTTCGTGAGACATATCCAGAAATGATTGACGGATACTGATTCCTGCATTGTTAATAAGCACATCCAAGCCATTCATCCTATCCTGGATAGATTCGAATGCATGCACAACGGATTCATAATTTGCGACATCAGCAATAATCGGATCTTCCAAACCCGGTAATTCATGTTTTATGGCCTGACAATTGCTTTCATCACGATCTATGATAGTGACTTTTGCATCCTCATCGAGGAACCGTATGGCTGTGGCTTTTCCGATTCCCATTGCTCCACCGGTTATAATTATTCGTTTTCCCGATATTCCTTTCATAATTTAGCCTCTTTTTTCTGAAGTTTTTCTCCCAATCACTGTCTCAAGAGCTTGCTCGAACTCTTCAGGGCGTTGGGAACCAACTAATAACCGCTTTCCATCCTGAAATTCGATTTGGATTCCCTTGTTTCCATACACATTATAAGCTTTTCCGTTCGTGCCATACCGAATCCCATAACCACCATACTCTTTAATGGCCGAATATGTGCGGACCTCATAGTTTTTTATATCTCCATAAGAAATTTTATGGGAATGGAACTGAAGAGGGAAAAACCTCACATACAGGCCGTCGTACCGCACTTCGGTGACCAATTTCAGGGAATAAAACAAAATGGGAAAAAATAATCCGAATATTGCCCAGATCATGATCATGACAGCATCCGGGGCAGGATTATTTCCGAATGGCTTTTTCAATACGATCTGATGGATAGCCCCATACCAAGCGATTCCAGATACAAACAACACCAGTATCCATACCCACCACAGGCGGAATCTCTGAACTTCTGTAAAGATCGAATAACGCACGTTCAAATCATTCCTCCTCGTTACCCATTTTTCTTATATGAACCTGGCCACCACGACACCTGTATGGGCCATTTCCACATCCTGTCGATCAATCTTCCTGGAGTCCTTGATAGGGACACTTACTGCATCAGCACACAAGAACGGAATATGTGGATACTTCGAGAATGCGTAATGGATCATCCCGATATCTAAATTCAATCCATACACACTCCCCTCTTCATTCCGTATGATTCGAAAACACTGCACACCTGATCCACAGCAAATATCCAACACAGGATAAAGATCATAGTGTGCGATTAAATGTGATACTCTTTTTTTTATGTTTTTCAGAGGGGATTCCAAAGTCCAATCATATAACAAACCACTAATGTAGAATCTTCTCAAAGGAATATTGCCTTTTATTTCTTTTTTTCTGTGAAAAAAAACGCGTCTCCGTCTTCAGGCTCCTTTGGATCATGGACTGGTTCCCATGCAATATACACAGGACTTTCATGGCGGAGCAGATTGAGCACATCGACAAATTGATCGCTTCCTGCAAAATAGTATATTTTTCCCTCTGAAAAATATGGTTCTGGTACTTCTTGTCCAGGCTTTGCGAATACAGCCTGAGCGATCTCTTCCCCTTCGGAATACAAATGAATACACCTGTCCCCCCATCTTGTCCGGCTTCCCTTACTATCATTCCCAAATATCTTCACACTATAGGAATCGATCTTATAGCTCGTTGCAGCCATGGATGATCCTCCCGCTAAAATCCCCTATATTTTTTCTCATGATTCAACAGCCACTCCTTTTTCCATAATCCTCCGCCATAACCGCCAAGTGTTCCGTCATGGGCGATGACGCGATGGCAAGGGATAATTATGGCGATATTGTTTCTTCCGTTGGCACTGCCTACAGCTCGACAAGCCTTTTCATTCCTGATAGCCAAGGCGATATCTTTGTATGAGACCGTTTGCCCATAAGGAATTTTCATCAACTGATTCCACACACTTTTTTGAAAGCTCGTCCCCTCCAAATGTAGAGTTAAAGCAAATTTCTTTCGATCTCCCACAAAATACTCATAAAGTTGTCTGCAGCAATCCTTTAAGGGTAATGGAATCGCCGGGTCTGGATCTCTCTTGTTCTCCACAAAATGAACACCTGTTATTCCCCTTTCTGTCCCCAATATCTCTAGTATTCCTATCGGTGAATCGTAATATGTTTTGTAGTGCATTTCACGCCAGCTTATAGCATAGCTAGAGTCTTAAATCAATCAGTGCTCCTCTAGACGGATGAATGAATATTGCTTAAGGAGATGCCTGAAAAAGCTTGGCTGTATCCTCTTGGAGCATAACCCACAGCGCATAAATCCCTATAAGCGTGCCAACAGGAATAAACATAAGATCTATAACTGCGATGACAAGAATGAGAACTCTGGCCCAAGGCCTTCGTTTGAGCAGTCCGAATCCCCCGATAATTTCGGGAATAGACGTCAGGATCAAAAAACAGGCTATCACAACGCCTACGATCGTGGTAATCTTCATCGTCTCAGGATCATGGGAAATGATCCCAGTTCCAATCAGAACAACAAAAAGCACCAGTCCGATAAAAATGCCTAAAAAACCAAATGCGATGTTTATTACTGCCACGAATGTAACATGCTTTTCCATGTTCCCCTCCTTTTTAGAGCCCCAGTTTGTTGTTCGTGTATTTTGTTATCAACAAATTTCGTAGCTCTTTGTACATTTTGACCGTCCTTTCCATACAGGAAAGCGTGTAATCGGTCAAATACTTTTTGGCCGATTCCGGATTTTTCTTGAATAGCTTGAGTGCTTCTTGATCGATGGAATCGATCTTTGCAAAAAATTCTTCCTCTAGAGGATCCCGCACAGCTCCAAGATCCTTAATGGCGTGTTGCCATCTCAAGTACAGGAGATTATCCACAAAATCGATGGCCCATCGCGCTGAATCTTCGCTGAATCGGTCTGGATCATACGTTTTATATAATGTCGATATTTCTTGGACACCCGTATAAATGGGTACATAGGTGCTGACATGTTGATTATCCAGATAAAACCAGTAGATACCTCCGATTTCTGGGGGAAGCCATCCCCGCAATTGGGCTACCATCCCATACCCGCCCCGTGAAACCATCCGCCGCCATGTTATGTCCAGAAGTTCCCGCATATCTCGTGTGGGAAAGGGCGTGGTCAATGGACTTTTTTTCATCCTTCCTTGGCCATCCTGCACCATCCAATCCGTGTCTGCTGTCATATCATAAATAGTTCCCTCGAATACTGAGCGTTGGAAAGCAATCACATCTTGCACAGATAACTTCTTCTCAGGCTTTACAGAGAAAGGATAGGTCGAAAGGGGCTCCAGGTACTGATGATAGGCATCATAGCCTTTTAAAGGCGTGCTAAGCGTCTTATCGGGCCATTTATTTTGCGGGGCAAACGTGCTGAAAAAAAGCCAAAACCGGCTTGTAGCCCATTCTCTGGGTGTGGGAGAATAAGCTTCTTGCCAAATAAACGGTTTTCCATCTTTTGGATCGTACCAGCCATGTTTTATGGCGACTTCTTTATAATTCTTCGAAGCCATGAAATAATCCGGCTGGGAGAGATCGATCTCTTTGATGATGCTCCAGTTGGGTACAACAGCCACATGGTCATCAGGGACTCTTTGAGCAGCCCAGATAGCTCCCAATTTCCCGCTTCCGGGCTCCCAATCCTTTCCGACTGAAAAAACTTCCAAAACCCAAGCTTCTTCGGGATCTGCGATGCACAGAGCTTCCGATTCAGGACCGCAGGAGGGCAAAAATCCATACTCCTCGACAAGCGAAGTGATCAATGCAATGGCTTCTCTCGCTTTTTTACATCTTTGGAGCGCAAAAAGTGTTGCCTGCTCGATTGTCATGATCTGTTTGCCTGAGTTGATGTCCACCTGCAACTCCAGCCTCTGGCTCAACGTGCTTTCGCCTACGGCCAATTGATGCTCATTGATGTGGGGATAGCCGGTATGAAAATACTTGAATGTTCTGGGTACCTGAGGGATAGTACCAATGATCCTGCCGTAATCGCGCATGGGTTTTTTAACATCCTGAAGCCCGTAATAAACCGGCGCCATTGTCCCTCTTTCAAAAGTCTGAGCGGGCACGACATGAACACGACACTCTGGACAACACCCGGTATGGGAAGTGATCACCGACCCATCCACAGATGCACTTTTCCCGATGATAATATCTGTGCAAGCATCCTTGTTATAAACCGATCCCATATCGATCGTGCCACTTTCTGCATACTTGAAAACGTCAAGTCCCACAAGAATCAGGATACCGATTCCTGCAAAAATCAAATACTTTCTATATTTCATCTTTCACTCCTTTCAGACAGAATTTTGTCCTGGGTAGAAATAATATTTACTGAAATGGGATTGTCAGAATACTGCTTAACTCTTTTATATTTAATGTTTTATGAGCTTAAGCAATTCTTTCTTGTTCCGTATGGCAATAAGAATATTGTTGAATAATTTTTCCATCTCTTTGTCGCTGTAATCACTCCGGTTGATTTCCAAATCATGTTCATTAATACAGCATTGGACCAGCTTCGTATCCTTGGCAAACCGAACAAACCTTTTGCCTTTATCCTCGGAAAAATAAGTAACCTGAACGGTCATTCTTAAGTTCATGCCATCGCTGTACCTCATTACCACAACATGCTCTTCCTTGTTATCTTCTTGGCCATCCAAGTCCATCCAAAACTCTCTTTTGATCAGATCAGGATCTTTATTTATTCCAAAATGCACCACTTCGTCATGGATGTCTTTCAGAAGTTTGTGGTGTTCAGGAACTATATGTGCGTTTGTGGCGATAGGATGACTTAATAAAAACAGCACGATAGCCCAGGCATGGAAAACGTAAAATTTCCCCTCGATTGCCCTCCTGCCAGAGTTCCTTAAAAGGATCATTTGCCGTTTAAATTATACATCAAACAAAAAATAAAATCTTGCAATGAATTTAAATTCTGTTCGAACATGAAGTTTTTTTTCTGAATGAACACATGTTTCAAAAAGAAATAAAGCAAATAATTCAGAATAATCCGATTAGCGTAAGGATCCAATTGATTCCAAACAAGACAGCTAAAAGGATAATTCCTCTATTCAGAAAGGAATCAAACCGGGAAAAACGGATCCCAAGTATCGGGAAAAGCAAAATGCCTAAGCGGAAAAGGAATTGGAGAATGATATACAAAATTGTGACAAGTCCTAACCTATGGTATTCCAAGCTCCTGGCCACATCTCCATGCATGGCGGACACCATGGAACGGAGTAAACCACAGCCCGGACAAGGAAACCCGGTCACACTCCGAAACATACAGATACCGGGTAGTGGGATATCGCCAATTTGAACACAGGGGCTTCCCTTTTCAGGCGGAGTTAGGACGAGACATCCCGCTAAAATGCCAAAGCAAACGATGAAAATCACCAGATGAGGGAGAGAATTGTGTTTCATCACAAAAAGTGTGTATCAGAAGAAAACCGATGCTTCCTAACGAAAGGCTTCTTTAACTTCAGGCCTTAGCAGAACAACAAGGGCCCATATTCCGATCGGTAATCCAAGAATACAACAGGGACTGATACAAGGAATCATCGCGACAATGCTAGCAGCAAGACTCAGTTCCCATTGTCTTAACTCTTTCATCTTGAGAGCGGCAAAGATGATAAACGCAGCCACAGCTATTTCGACGATGGAGCTGGCTGCTCCCATGGATCCTTCCCAAATCTCTGCATAGCGATCGGGGATCTCGTCCCTGATGAACGGAGCAATACCCATACCCACGATGCTCGCGATCAAACCCAGCACTGCAAAAAAAGCTCCAATAATGCCGGTTACCAACAATCCTGTCGCAGGACCAGAGACCTGACGTGATGCATCACTGGCTACGATTTGAGGAGTTTGTGCTTCGCTCATGATTCCCTCCTGTATGAAAGAAAAACGATTCTATTTCAAAAAAATTCGATTGTCAATTACCTGGCCAACCCACCCCGCCCTACATTCAAGGTTGGTGAGGAAGCGGTCCATGAAGCTGATTAGATCATGAGGTCGCCGCCATTGATATCCAACGAAGCTCCTGTGATGTAAGATGCTTTGTCCGAGCACAAAAAAACGACTAGATCCCCAACTTCCTCAGGAGTCCCGATCCTGCGGATAGGGAAAGAATCCAAAAAATCCTGGAGCTCTTTTTCTGATGTTGTTTTACGGGCCATCTCTGTGTCGATGAGCCCAGGACAGATGGCATTCACAGTTATGCCAAAAGACGCCACTTCCTTGGCCACAGCTCTGGTCAACCCCAGTAGTCCCGCTTTGGAAGCGGTATAATGGGCTCCGCCCAGAGTGCTAACGCTCCTTCCTGCTGAAGACGAGATGTTGATAATCCGGCCAAATTTACGCTCTTTCATCCCAGGAAGAACCGCTTGGGTGCACAAAAAGGGCCCGGTGATGTTCACTTGTAATGTTTTTTCCCATTCCTCTGCAGAAATATCAAGAACCCGGGTGCGAAACATGATGCCTGCGTTGTTAACCAGGATGTCCACATGTCCGAGTTTTTCCTCTGCTTCGGCAATCATGGATTCCAAGGACTCCACACTAGTCACATCCACACGGCAAGCAATCGAAGTCTGTCGGTGCACATTCAATATTTGTGCGGTTTCCTCGGCATTCGCCAAATTTATATCACTTGCGACAACACGTGCTCCCGATTCAACCAATTTCTCGGAAATGGCTCTCCCTATTCCACGACCTGCCCCTGTAACGATGGCAACCCTGCCTACCAATATATTTTGTTCCTCTCTCATCCAGTTCACCTCTGTCTTATTTTTCCCTCATTTTTCTCTCATCTATCATAAAAGGATAAGCAAGTAAAGCATGACACTCAGCCAGACGGATCAGGAAATAATCCGGAAGCAAAGAGGCTTTTCCTTGAAAAAATCCTTTGATTTTATAATAATATCTAATCTTATGGACTCATTAAGACGAACATTATCCTTGGCTAAGCGCGGTTTAAGAAATCATCTCAGGAAAAGACCTTTTTGCATTTCTTTTGAAGTCACTCACTCTTGTAATGCCAAATGCAAACACTGCCACCTCCATGGTCACGTTGATGAAGTACGAGCCTCTCCCCAAAAACTCGGTGAAATCTGCAAAGAACTCAGCCCCGTCGTAGCTCAAGCCTCGGGCGGAGAACCGATGATGCGTAAAGATCTCGAAAAGATCATCCAGGCATGGAAAGTTCCGAACAAGGCACCGTTTATCGTTGTCACCACCAACGCAACGTTGTTGACGAGGGATAGATACAAAAATCTACGAGAGGCTGGAGTGGATGAATTTTCCATTTCTTTGGACTATCCGGACGAGAGACATGACGAGTTCCGGGGTGTACCGGGTCTTTTCCACAAGATTGAAAAGCTTATTAAAGGCTTGGATGTCCAAAAAGATAAGGCCATTTCTCTTTGTTGCGTTATCCAGAGCGATAATTTTCGGTTGTTGCCTCAGATGGGTGAACTAGCCAATAGATGGGATGTCCGACTCAATTTCAGTACATACAATACCCTCAGGACTCATGATAAAAGCTACATGTTGTCCAAGGACGATTTGGAGGAGTTTAGAGAGATCATCCCCGTGCTGCTGGAACAGCAGAAAAAACGCAGAAAAATCCGGACACCTAGAGATGTGTTGTGGAATATGGTTAAATATTTTGAGCGCGGTTATATGCCCGATTGCCGCACCGGAGAAAAATTTTTCAACGTGAATCCCGATGGGACTCTTTCCCCTTGTGGTCTGATCATCACGGACTACAAAACAAAGCAAGAATTTATCGAGGATTTTTGTAAAAATAACTCCTGTGTGTACTGTTACACTAGCCTCCGTGCGAACACAGAAAGACCTTTCCTATCTGTCGCTAAAGAACATCTTAGGTTTATCTTATCTAACTAAGACTAAAGAAAGGACAAAAACCAGGAAAAACTGTGAATGAAACGATCAGACCAAAACTTGAGCTTTTAAGTCGCGAATTCATCGAAAAAATCATCGAAGAAGCTTATCAAGTCCTGGAGAATACCGGGATTTTTGTGGAAAACACAGAGGCCCTGAGCCTTCTCTCCGACGCAGGAATGCGCATTGATGACTTCCTTCATAGGGCATATCTCACACCAGAGCTAGTAAAACAATGCCTTGTCACAACCCCGAATGTGATAAAACTCTATGACCGATCAGGAGAGGACGAGTACCTGGTAGGAAAAGACGAGGTCCATTTCGACCCAGGCTCAACCGCCACTGCGATTCTCGACAATAATAGCCAGGTTCAGCGTAACGCTACTACAGATGACCTGGTTAAATTCGTGCGACTGACAGACTGTTTGGAACATCTCCATTTTCAAAGCACTGGACTTATAAGCGGCGATGTCGCCGGCATAATCTCGGACAGCTACCGCCTGTATGTTGGACTTCAATATTCTTCCAAACCCATCGTGACCGGGACATTTCGTATCGAAGGATTCAAACCGATGTACGACATGCTCGTGGCGGTAAGAGGGAGCAAAAGCGCTTTGGCAGAAAAACCCTTGGCCATATTCGATGCCTGCCCCTCCCCTCCCCTTAAATGGAGCAACCTCACGACACAGAGCCTGATTGACTGTGCACGAGCAGGGATTCCCTCTGAACTCATTTCGATGGGAATGACCGGAGCCACATCACCTGTTACCTTGGCCGGAACACTTGTCCAACACGTAGCAGAAAACCTGTGCGGGCTTGTGATATGTCAACTGGCCGAAAAAGGATCACCTGTTATCTTTGGCGGATCTCCCTCAAGTTTCGATATGAGAAAAGGAACTACTCCGATGGGAGCGATCGAAACCATGATGATAGATTCGGCCTATGTGCAGATCGCTAAGTATCTGAATCTCCCAACCCATGCGTACATGGGACTGAGCGACGCAAAGATCAACGACAGCCAGGCTGGATTGGAAACAGGAATTGGAGCGATTCTTGCGGCTCTTTCCGGGATTAATGTAATTTCAGGCCCAGGCATGTTGAATTTTGAAAGCTGCCAGAGCCTTGAAAAACTCGTCAAAGATAATGAGATTTGCAGCATGGCCTACAGGCTCATTCGAGGTATTTCGTTGAGAGAATTACCTTTGATTCAGGATCTATTCGAAAATTTCACACAGGACACTGAATTTCTAACCAAAGACCATACGAGAAAGTGGTATCAGAAAGAACACACATATCCGCTCGTCATCGATCGTGACACATATGATTCTTGGGTTGCACTCGGGAAAAAATCCTTAGTCACAAGGGCCTCAAAAGAAGCAGAAAAACTCCTCTCTGAAAATCCGCCGAATCTTCCGGTCGCCGATGTGAGAAAAGAGCTTGAGGAAATCATGTTGGCTGATGCCAAAGTCAATGATGTACCTGGAATCCCCAGATTCCCTGGCTAAACTTATGGCCGGCTAAAGCTGACCTCTTTTGGAATTTTAATAGGTTTTAAGCCATTGGCTCCCAAAATCTTATTCAAGGCCGGAATATCATCGCGGATGAATTCGTTCAACTGACTAATCAGAGCATCAACCTCATCATTCGTTTCTTTCGCTGCCGCCAACATCATTTCGGTGGGAGCTGAAGGATAACTGCTTGCCCACATACCGAGGTATATGAGCTGTTGGGATAAATACCCCCCGCGAAGGGCCACTTTAGAGGGAACTTTAAATCCGATTCCTTTGGGCATTATTTTGTCTGCCAATCTTTCGAATTTTTCCTTGAATTCCTTTATGCTATTTGTGACTTTCTCGGGGAAATCTTTCTTATCCTGCAATGCCTTATCGAGTTTGCCCAACTCGGTACGAATCCTGTTTGCTGCTGTTACACTCATACTGTGCTTTTTGGAAATAACGATGATTTCAACTTGGAAATCGACCATAGCTTGATATTCCTCTTTTCCTAAGGAGAAACGTGGGTCTGGGTTGATTAATGCCGTTCGAGTTATCGGCTGTCCATCTGTTGTCATCTCGACTGAATAAATACCCGGAAAAACCACGGGAAGAGCGATAAATCCCACGCCTGTGGGTTTCACTACTCTTCCATCCTTTGTCTTCGGAATGACCTGTAGATCCCACACATACCTGAGGATTCCTTTTCTGGTAGGCAAAGTGAGTTCATGGACCATCTCTTCTTCTTCATTTTTTATGAAAACCTTCGGTTTTTCTTTGGGCTTATTCTTCATGTAAACGGCCAGGATCATCCCATAATCCGGATTTTTTCCTGAATAAACCGGCCTGCTCGAGAGTTCGCCTGATCTGGAAATTTGATAAATGGTGGTAGGATGAATGCTGAACATATGAAAATCCGATGCTAAAACTTGCGGGTTCATTTCCTGAAGCAGTTGGATATCATCCAGAATCCAAATCCCACGCCCGTGGGTACCGATGATCAGATCATTTTCCCTAGGGTGAACGGCAATATCTCTCACAGCAACAGTCGGCAGGTTGTTCTGCAGCGGAAACCAGGTCTTGCCTCTATCTAACGAAGCATACAGACCAAATTCTGTCCCCACATACAGGAGATTCCTATTGATTGGATCTTCCCGAACAACATGGATCCATCCAAAAGGCAGATTTCCTTTCAGAGATTTCCATGTTTTTCCATAGTCGGAGGTTTTGTAAAGATAAGTGCCATAGTCATCGTGGCGGTGGCCATCGAAAGCAGCAAAAGCCGTGCCCTCTTTAAAATGCGAAGCTTCTATCCGGGAACACCAAGTGTTCGGGGGAAGACCTATGATATTTTTTGCCATATTCTGCCAAGTCTGGCCCCCATCCTGTGTGATCTGGACATTGCCATCATCGGTACCACACCAGATCACCCCGGCTTTTACCGGGGACTCGGAAATGGTGATGATCGTGCAGTGAATTTCTGCCCCTGTGTTGTCCTGTGTAATCGGGCCTCCTGAATCCTTTTGTTTTTCCGGATCATTTGTGGAGAGGTCAGGACTGATAATCTCCCAACTGTGCCCTTCATCGGTTGTTTTGAATAGAAAATTCCCCCCTGTATAGACAGTTTTTGAATCGTGAGGAGAGATATGGATAGGAGAGTTCCAGTTGAATCTGTAGGGAGGCGCCTCGACGGGTGCTAGCGGCCGTATGGTTTGGCTTTTCTTGATCCTCATGTCATACCGATATAGGCCATTCATCTGGGAGTTGGCGTAGATGACATTGTGGTCATTCGGATCTACCTGCGCATAAAATCCATCTCCGTACCCTACCACAAACCAATCAGCATTGGTTATTCCCTGGCTATCAAATTTCGCACTCGGACCTCCCCAAACACCGTTATCTTGAAGCCCGCAGTAGACATAATACGGAGACCTCATGTCGAATCCGATTTGATAGACTTCTGCTAAAGCCATGTGTTCAATACCACGCCAGTTCTTGCCTCCATCATAGGTGATATCGATCCCCCCATCATTCCCATCGATGAGATGAAGAGGATTGATGGGATCTATCCACAAGGCGTGGTGATCTGGGTGGGTTCCAGCCGAGATAGCACGGAACTTTTCACCCATGTTTTTAGAAACATAACTTCCTCCCGAAAAAACATACACGACCTTATCATCACTCGGGTCGACGCGGATCTGGCTGTAGTAAAAGGGCCTGAAATTGACACGTTCATAAGTTTCGTTATCGCACGTTCGGGTCCAACTCTCCCCTTTGTCCTCGGATCGCCATATCCCTGCATCTTCGTGCTCTATAAGGGCATAAACCACATTGGGATTGCTGCGGGATACATCGATCCCGATCCTGCCCATTATTCCCTCGGGAAGATCCTTGGTGAGTTTTTTCCAGGTTTCTCCTCCATCCGTTGTTTTATACAATCCGCTTCCTGGACCGCCGCTTCTGTAATGATACGGAAGCCGGCGATAATCGTAGGCAGCAGCAAACAACGTGAGGCTATCAGAAGGATCCATCGCTAAGTCGGCAAACCCTGTATTTTCATCGACATACAGGATTTTTTTCCAACTTTTTCCACCATTTGTAGTCTTGTAAATGCCGCGTTCTTCGTTCGATCCCCAGAGATGCCCCATTGCTGCCACATAAACAATATTGGGATCGCCAGGATTGAGGATTATCCTAGCGATATGTCGGGTTTCGACAAGCCCCATATTGGCCCATGTTTTTCCGCTGTCAGTGGATTTGTACACGCCATCGCCGATCGTGACGCTGTTTCGGCATGTCGCTTCCCCAGTCCCCACCCAGACAATGTGAGGATGAGATTGGGAAATGGCGATGTCGCCAACTGATACCGTGTTTTCTTTGTGGAACACCGGTTTCCAGGAAATCCCATTATTCATGGATTTCCAGACTCCGCTGGGACCGATAGCCGCATAAATAATCCATGGTTTTTTCTCTACGACGTCGATATCGACCGTTCGTCCTCCCATAACGGCAGGACCGACACACCGCCACTGGAGTTTTTCGTATAAATCACCTATCTCATCGGCACTCTGTGCATAGGATGACACAGCAAGCGCGAATGCAAACAAACCTAGACTCAGAGCTAAAAATAATCGTTTATTTAACATATCTCCTCCTCTTTCTCGGCTTTCAAAAAAAGCCTATTGTATATAAATATGCTGAATTATGGAATAAATGATACATTTTTGAATTTATGATAGGATAATGGATCATGTTCCTGCAGCAAAAAGGAAGAGGTAGGACAAAAACCGTCATTGTTCTGGCTTGGATATTCACAGTAGTTATGTTGTTACTTTCGTCCTGCATAAAAGACCGGGCCTACGATGTCGATGAAAAGGATGGTGTCCGGTATGTTCACAACTTGAAACCCAAATATGATAAGCCAATTGCAAGTCTTGAATTCATACGGCAGATCGGAGAACTGGAACCCGAAGATGAGAGCTATATGTTCAATTTTCCAATAAGTGTTGCAGCGGATGAAGATGGAAACGTTTTTGTCTTGGATTCAAAAGAGAGTTGTATCAAAAAATTCAATACTGAAGGTAAATATTTGACACGATTCGGGCGGCCAGGCCAGGGTCCGGGGGAATTGGACAATCCCATGACCATCGATTGCCGTCAGGACAAGCTTCTCATCACCTCGATGGCCTCCCAGTTTCATCTTTTCGATCTTGACGGCAAATACATCGAGCGTTTCCGGCTGCCCCAATACCAAGGCTTCGACTTGCGACTGATGAGTGCGGATAGTGTTGTCGGCTTTGCCATGATTCCCAGTGGGGAAAACACAAAAAAGAATAAAGTTTTGAATATCTTTGACATTGAAGGAAATGTCCTGTACGAATTCGGGGAGCCATTTCTAGTCGAAACGGCAAAAAGTTCATGGGTGGCCAACTTTGTTCGCATCGGAGTCGACAACGAGGACAATATTTTTGTCAATTTTATATCTCAGAACAGGATCGAGAAATATTCGAACACGGGCAATCTCCTGATCAAAATCGACAGAAAATTGCCATTTGACCTCGAGTATAAATACGAAAAAAAGAAAATGGAGGTCCGGGGAAAAGTGCGCGAATATATGGATGAAGTTTTTCCTCATGTGTCGAGGGGAATAGGTATAGACAGCAACGGCCGGATTTGGGTGCTAGCTTTGAAAAAAGAAATCCCAAGAGATATCGATATGGAGGATTTTGTTTACACTGAGTATTTTGATTTTGAAGTGTACAGAGAAGACGGAATTCTATTAACTAAAGTTCCTATTCCGGGAGAAATGGAAAGATTCGACAATTGGAGCATGTACAACGATCGCCTATACTTTGTCGATCCTTTCGGTCAGGCGTGTGTGTTCGTGTACAAAACTATCTGGAAATAATATCTGATTCGTGATAACTTTTTCTCCTTCAATAACGTAGAACTAACAAATGGTAGAAATATGCCTTTTATTCCACAAATGGAGGAATTTATGAAACGTTTTCTTTTTGGCTTTTTATTCTTATTTTTATCCTCTGCGTTGATGCTCTCAGCATTACCGCAGGAACTGAGCTTCGACACCTATCACAATCCCAACACTGTAAATTCTCTGCTCAAATCCTTGAACACGAAGTATCCCCAACTCACCAAAATTATCAACATCGGAAAAAGCGAGGGGAACATTGATCTGATCGTGCTTAGAATAGCTGCACAAGGCCAGGTGGATCCAGATTCCCGTACAGCCGCGTTCGTCTCGGCTAATCTGGAAGGAACACACCTGGTAGGGACAGAAGCGGCCTTGATGCTTGCCCAAAAATTGATCACCAAATACGAAAAGGATGATAAGATCGCACAACTCCTCAAAAATAGAACGGTTTATGTGGCCCCTTTGCTGAATCCCGATGCCGCGAAGAGCTACTTCTCCGATGTGAGATTTGAACGACAAACAAATGACAAACCAACAGATGATGATGCTGACGGGATGGTGGACGAAGATGGCCTAGATGATCTCAACAATGACGGTCAAATCACACAGATGAGGGTCAAAGATCCAGAAGGCACATGGCTCCCACACCCCAATAAAAAGCGCTTGATGAAAACAGCCGATGCAAATAAAGGAGAAATGGGCATCTATAAAATCTACAGCGAAGGGTTGGACAACGATGGAGACGGTGAATACAACGAAGATCCTGTCGGGGGTATTGCACTCAATCGCAATTTCCCTCATGATTTTGAATACGGCATCAAACCCGCCGGATTTTGGCCTGTAAGCGCTAAAGAATCCATCGCCTTGTTGGAATTTCTCGTAAAACGAGACAACATCGCGCTTGTCTTGAATTTTTCGAGCGAAAACACCGTTCTCAATCTCCAGCAGACAGGAAGAGCACAGGCTGCCGGAGATAAGTTCAAGGTTCCCGAAAGATTCGCAAACTTTCTCGGTTTGGATCCAGAACAAGAATTCACCATGCAGGAGTTGATCGACCTATTGAACAGCATGAACATCGGCGGCGGTATCGAGATCGACGAGAGCATCGTGGCCATGATCCTCGGATTGGGCCCTGCCATGAACATCGACCAGCAGGATATGCCTATGATTCAAGCCATCCAAAAAGAATACAAAGATGCCCTGAAGGAAGCCAAACTGGAAGACCTGGAAAAAAGAGCCAAAGGCGTAGGCAAAGGATCATTCGTGGCGTACTGTTATTTCCAATACGGCGTTCCAGTTTTTTCAACAGATCTCTGGAAAGTCCCGGAACCCAAGAAAGAACCAGCGAAGGATGCCCTGACTGTGGACAAGCTGAAAACTATGTCTTCAGAGGACTTCCTGGCGTTGGATGATGAAGTCGTCGCTGCATTCCTCAAAGATCAGGGCGCACCCGATAACGTCAAACCGGATATGATCAAAAAAATGGTGGAATCGGGCAAAGTCGATCCTGCAAAAATGGCCGAGATGGTCCAAAAAATGCCCAAACAAGCAAAAACCGAGGAAGGAGAACATCCGGAAGGGTACATCCTCGATTGGGCGGATTCGGTTTTGGAAGGAGCAGGATTTGTCGATTGGACCCCTTACAAACACCCCACCCTCGGAGACGTAGAGATCGGCGGCTTTGTTCCTTTCCTGAAGACAACGCCCCCATCGAGCATGATGAAAGAAACCCTTGAATTCCACACGGATTTTTACATTGGTTTGATGGGACGGCTTCCCACAATGAAGATCAAAGAAACCGAAGTCAAGCCATTGGGCAACAGCCTGTATGAGGTCACATTATATCTGACAAACTCAGGATGGTTTGCCACATCGAGCGCTCAAGGACGGAGGTCACGAACGGCATGGCCCATTCGAGTGGAGCTCAAAACAGCTGTCGGGCAGACGATATTTTCCGGACGCAAGCTCGTTACGATCCCGTTCATTAACGGAAGCGGAGATACCAAAAAGGCCGAATGGACCATTCAAGGCAAAAAAGGTTCAAAAATCACAATAACAGCCAAATCCCCTCGATTGGGGTCGGTGACGACAACGGTTCTCTTGGAATAGACTGGAGGAAACGATGAAAAAGCACAAACTAATTCAAATAGGAATGGGAGTCCTTCTGTGTTTCTCCTTGATAAGCCCTAAGATGCTGTCCGCAGAAGATGTCAAACTTTCCTTCGACCATTTTTATGACTATGAAGAATTGACACAGACGCTCAAGGCTTTTGAAAAAAACTATCCACAGTTCGTAAAGGTTCAATCCCTAGGAAAAACCCATCAGGGAAGAGAAATCTGGAGCGTTATCCTCAACAATCCCAAAACAGGACCAGCCGAACATAAATCAGGCTATTACATCGACGGCAACATCCACGGGAACGAAATTCAGGGCACAGAAGTGGCCATTTATGCCATATGGTACCTTTTGAAAAATTACGGAGAAACGGATTTGGCCACGCGCCTTCTGGATGAAAGAGCCTTTTACATCATTCCCACCATGAATCCTGACAGCCGAGATCACTACATCAACCGGGTGGCAGATCCCAATTCTCCCCGGACAGGATTAATCCCGATGGACGATGACCAGGATGGCGTGGCGGATGAAGACGGACCCGACGACCTGGATGGGGATGGTTCGATAACCATGATGCGCAAAAAAGACCCGAACGGATACATGATACCGCATCCAGAAGATTCTCGGATCTTGATCCCTGTTCGGCCCGGACAAAAGGGCGAATACACGATGTTGGGTCAGGAAGGGATTGACAATGACGGCGACGGATTCATAAACGAGGATCCCATGGGTGGGTATGACATGAACCGCAACTACGGATACAACTGGCAGCCCAATTATGTCCAGATGGGTTCTGGCTACTTCCCATTCTGCTGGCCAGAGACAAAAGCCACCAGGGATTTTCTGCTTGCCCATCCCAATATCTTCGGAGCCCAGCACTTCCACAACTTCGGCGGCATGATCCTCGTGGGCCCCGGGGCCAATAACTTTGGAGAGTACCCGCGGGCAGATATGAGCATCTATGATTACGTCGGCAAAAAAGGCGAAAAGATCCTCCCTGGGTACCGTTACATCAAAGTCTACAAAGATCTCTACACAGTATACGGTGGAAGCATTGATTGGACATATAATGTCCTGGGCATTTACACTTACAGCAACGAGCTGGACATGGATGCATTCGATGATCTTGCAGCGATGCTGGGAACACAAGATGAGGAAGAGCAGGATGAAGACTTAGCAAGACTTCTTTCTTATCAACAGATGCTCAACGAGATGGCATACTATGATCTGGTCCTTATGGGAGAACAGTACACAGACTGGAAACCTTACGATCATCCGCTGTATGGGGAAGTGGAAATAGGCGGGGTGAAAAAATTCGGGCGCCGGGTTCCGCCGTTATTCCGTCTTGTTGAGACCAGTCATCGTAATGCGGCATTCTGTCTGTACCATGCCGATCAGCTGCCCCGCTTGACCTTCGATGAAGTGAAAGTCAAAAAACTGGAAAAGGACCTTTATCAGATCGATGTGGCCATTGAAAACTCCCGTGTCACCCCGACCATTTCTTTTGTTGCCCAGCAGAAAAAACTGCACCGCGGGGACCGCTTCCAGATCGAAGGAAACGTCAAACTGCTGGCTGCTGGCCGTCTGACGGACAAATACAGAAACATCACCCAAAAGGTCGAGACACAAGAGAATTTTCTGTGGATTCAAAGAGGAATCCCGAGCTTCGGTCGAGTCGTATACCGCCTGCTGGTCCAAGGAAAGGGCGAGATGAATCTTATCTATGATTCTCTCAAGGGAGGCTATTACACCACCACAGCGAATCTAGAATAAAAGCCCAACAAACCAGCCAGGAATTCGATGTCATTGTGCATATTCCTGGAGAAGAAAATAATATACGTAAACCAAAAGTCTGTTCATTCCGTATAATTTATCTAGAGGTAGAGGTTGGGTGAATACTAGAGTGGAGTATTATTGTGAAAAACTGGAAAATTGCTTCCAATATATTACTTCTCTGCCTCATTCTTCCTATTTCGCTCCTTGCCCAGGATAAACCCTCCACAGAACAAAAGATCGTGCGGGCCATCCGGACCGACGAACCGATCACCATAGACGGAGTTCTGGAAGAACAAATCTGGCAGAACGAAGCTTATTGCGATTTTGTTCAGTCCGATCCAACCGACGGCGCCCCTCCTACAGAAAAAACCGAAGTGTGGGTCGCCTTCGACGATAAAAACCTTTATGTGGCTGCTCGATTGCACGATTCTCAACCGGAAAAGATCATCCGACGTCTCGGCAGAAGAGACGATCTTGTGGATTCGGATTGGTTCATATTTGCTGTGGATCCCTATTACGACCGGCGAACAGGGTTTCAATTTGGAGTGAATCCTGCCGGGTCGATCGTGGATTGGACATTGCTCAATGATGCATGGGACGACACGACGTGGGATGGAGTATGGGAAACTCGGGCTGCGATAGATGACCAAGGCTGGAGCGTGGAAATCCGCATCCCTTACAACCAGCTACGATTTGCCAAAAAGGACGAATATGTATGGGGTGTGAACTTTCGGAGGGTCATCCGGCGCAATAATGAACGAATGGGATTTGTTTGGATCCCCAAGGAAGAAAGCGCCTATGTCTCCCGTTTTGCAAAACTGGAAGGCATTCAGGATATCCGCCCTGGGAGACATGTCGAAATTCTTCCTTATACCGTTGGCCAGGCCCAATACAGCCCAAAAGTCCAGGGAAATCCTTTTGAGCAAGGGAGAGAATACACAGCAAATGCAGGATTTGATTTGAAGTTGGGACTCAAGAGCAATCTGACTTTGGATGCAACCATCAATCCGGATTTTGGACAAGTTGAGGTCGATCCGGCAGTGATCAATCTCAGCGCTTTTGAAACATTCTATACAGAAAAAAGGCCCTTTTTCATCGAAGGAGCCAATATTTTCGACGAATTCGGCAGAGGTGGAGCCACTTCCAATGCCAGCATCAGCTGGTCCCAACCCACCTTCTTTTACAGCCGGCGGATCGGGAGATCGCCGGGAGGCTTTGTTACACAGGACGGACATGTGAATTTCCCAAACCGTTCCACCATCCTCGGTGCACTCAAGCTTACAGGGAAAGTCGGGGAAGGTTGGAGTATCGGGGCCCTTAGCTCATTGACATCGCGTGAATATGCAGAAATCGACCATTTAGGAGACAGATTCAGGCAAGAAGTGGAACCGTTCTCCTTCTACGGTGTGCTCCGCTCCCAGAAGGAATTCAACCAAGGAAAACAGGGTGTCGGGTTTATTGCCACATCGGTCATCCGAGACTTGAGGGACGAAATTTTGGATATGATTATGAACCGCCAAGCATTCAGCCTGGGATTGGATGGTTGGTCATTCCTGGACAAAGACCAAGCCTGGGTTCTCACAGGCTGGTTCGGAGTCACTCATGTGAAAGGCAGCAGTGACAACATTCTTAGGCTGCAACGCTCTTCTCTTCATTATTTTCAACGCCCTGATGCGACTCATCTCGAAATGGATGAACAGGCAACATCTCTTACTGGCTGGGGAGCTCGGATCGCGGTCAATAAACAAAAGGGGCAATTCCTGTTTAACGCTTCCCTAGGTGCCCTTTCTCCTGGATTCGACCCGAACGACATCGGGTTTCAATCTAATAGCTCCGATATCATCAATTTTCATTTCCTTGCAGGATACCATTGGCCGCACCCAGGAAAAATCTTCCGCAACTGGCTCCTCTTCGGCGGACCCTTCCGGAATTATGATTTTGGCGGGAATAAATTTTGGGATGGATACCTCCTTGCCGTTCAAGGACAACTCTTGAACTATTGGAGGATTAACACACTGCTGGCCTACAACCCCAAAACTGTGAGCAAAACCTTGACAAGAGGAGGTCCTCTTGCACTCATCCCTTCAGGATATCAAATAGATTTCGAGATCTCGACAGATGGCCGCAAACCGATCGTCTTGTTTGCCAATGAAAGCTTGTACAACAGACCATCTGAAGGGTACAGATGGATGGGCAGTCTATCCCTCCAGTTGAAGCCCAGCAGCAAGTTCAGTTTTTCATTCGGACCGGGATACACGGTAAGGCGCTCGATCCTCCAATGGGTAACCAATGTGAAGGATCCCTACATGACGGAAACCTACGAGACACGCCACGTCTTTTCCAGGATCCATCAACAGGTTCTTTCCGGAGAAATCCGGCTGAACTGGATTTTCACACCTCGTCTGAGTCTGCAGCTCTATCTTCAGCCGTTTCTTGCTGTTGGAAAATACGATAAATTTAGGGAATTGGCCCAGCCGAATAGTTTTGATTACAATATTTACGGTCAGGAGCAGTCCACAATCGATTATGAAAGTGGGATTTATACCGTCTATCCTGACGGCCCAGAAGGCCCCTCCCCTGCTTTTACCTTTCACAATCCCGATTTTAACTTAAAGTCCCTCAGAGGAACGGTGGTTTTGCGCTGGGAATACCTCCCCGGTTCCACCCTTTATTTTGTTTGGACGCAAAACCGGGCAGACTATGGACACCCGGGGGACCTCAATTTAGAAAGGGATCTGAAAGCCCTGTTAACAGCTCCAGGAGATAATGTTCTGCTTGTTAAGATCTCTTATCGTTGGAATCTATAGATTACTTGACGACTCTACCTTTGACATTCTGAATATTGACGCTTCCGCTCCCATCCTCTTTGATGATAACATCTCCCACGACATCATCGATGTAGATTGAACCGGATCCATCACTCACCTTGACATTTTTTCCGATGTCATTGATCTTGATCGTTCCGGATCCATCATCAACCGACACTCCCCCAGTCACATTCCTAATATCGACCATCCCTGATCCGTCGTGGATGTTCACATCGCCTCTAATGTCACGAACAGTAATCTCGCCCGATCCATCGTCTATCTGAAGATTCCCGTCGATATCTTTGACGTTCACTTCCCCCGAGCCGTCATCGACTTCCACATCCATATTATTGGGGATCCTGACTGTCAGGTTGATCACGCGTGTGCGGAAATTGATGTTGGGGAACTGATTTTTGAATGTGCTGACCAAAATCGCCTTGCTCCCCTGCTTTTTCAATTCAAGCTTGACCCTATCCTTCACGTAATCCTCGATGTCCTTTTCGTTTTTTCCCTTCACGATGATCTCTGCTTCCACCTCGATGCTTCTCAGGGAATTTTCTCCTGTCACATGAAGGAATCCAGACCCGCAATCGATAACTAGTTTGTCGATCCCATCGGCAGACAAACTCATTCGTTCAGTCTTTTCAAAAGAAAAAGCTATGGACAGACAAAAAACGAACAACACCAGAAATGTTATTTTGGATTTCACAACTACCTCCTAAATGAGCATTCTCTAATATAGACGAAGAATGAGTGAAAAAAGTTTACTAAATCAATCCGCAAGCTTTATCGAGAAGCCTTTTCTTCAAATCAGGATCGTAAGGATATGGTTAAGGGAGCTCATTCCGTCAAAATTGTTTGTAGAAAGCCTGATGTCAGGGATGCTGAGGTTTTCTTTTGAGTGTCGGGGAAGATGTCGAAGCAATACGCAAAAGGGATAGTTCGAAGGTGGCGTAAAAAGAAATTTATCTCACTAACGGAATATCACCTGCCACTCCAAAAGCATATGCCCTGATCTGCCTTAAGTACCAGGTGCCGTTTGATGGTCTCCACACAGCTATATCCGTCTTCCCATCACCATCGTAATCTCCAGGTACCGGAATATCACCCGCCACTCCAAAAGCATATGCCCTGATCTGTCTTAAGTACCAGGTGCCATTCGATGGTCTCCACACAGCTAGTTCCGTCTTCCCATCACCATCGTAGTCTCCAGGTACCGGAATATCACCCGCCACTCCAAAAGCATATGCCCTGATCTGTCTTAAATACCAGGTGCCATTCGATGGTCTCCACACAGCTATATCCGTTATCCCATCACCATCGTAATCTCCAGGTACTGGAATATCCCCGACCACTCCAAAAGCATATGCCCTGATCTGTCTTAAATACCAAGTGCCGTTCGATGGTCTCCACACGGCTATATCCGTTATCCCATCTCCATTATAATCTCCAGGTACCGGAATATCACCCGCCACTCCATAGGAAAACTCCCCTATATCTTTCAAATACCAGGTGCCATTCGATGGTCTCCACACGGCTATATCCGTTATCCCATCCCCATTATAATCACCAGGGACAGGGATGTCTCCTGAGACTCCATAGGAATACTCCCCAAGCCCACGAAAAAGCCAAGTTCCATCAGAAGGCCTGAATAGCGATATATCTGATTTCCCATCATCATCATAATCATGGCTGTCGAAGACATAATACCCGGCGATAATCGGTTCTTCCTGTGTTGTGAATTGCCAATCCGGCCCATGAGATTCCCCGCACAAATTCTTCGCAACAACTTTCCAATAATATGTCGTATTGTAATTCAGTGCGCTGAGTCCATAGGAGCTGTTGGAAACATTTTCCACAAATGGCGGTGATGGACTTGTCCCAAAGTATACATCATACGAGTCTGCACCAGCGCAGTCATCCCAGTCCAAATCGGTCTCTAAAGGTATGTTTACCGATTGATCGAGAGGGATCGGCTGGGAGGGACTCGTTGGCGAGGGGCAGCCTGTTGTGAAATTCCACTCAGGCCCTGAAGAATTCCCACAGCTATTTTTAGCGACAATATTCCAAAAATACGTGGTGTTTACGCTCAATCCCCCTGGATCGAATGAACTCGCTACGACGTTTCCGACAAAAGGTGGAGAAGAAGATGATCCAAAATAAACATCATAAGATTCAGCTCCCGGACAATCATTCCAATCCACAATAGTATTTATTAAAACGCCGCCCGCAAAATCGGGTGGCGAGGGATTCTTAGGATGCCCTGGAAGACATATGGCCTGATTAAGATTAAGCATGCCCTCTGTTAAGCAAGTATCCACCAATGAGGGAAGAGGCGTAACATTATTCAATATTCTGTTCTTTCTTTCCTCCACTGTTTCAGAAGGAAAGCGCGCCGCTAACAGCGCAACAGCACCTGTGACATGAGGCGCTGCCATGGAAGTTCCGCTTTTATAACCATAACCATAAAAATCTGCGGTCCCGATTCCCACGTCATCGATGAGCCACCCATTGAACTCGTCTTGGAAATCTGTCACAAGATGAAATCTGAATCTGAAATTGGCTGTTTTGACAGAATCTGGGATGAGTGCGTTCCATGGCACATACCAGTAGTAAACAGCTTGAACAAAATCCATCAAAGAGTGCCACGTGCTTCCACCATCGCCAGAGACTTCGACATAGCCATGGTCAACAGGAAAAAATGGTTCCAACGCCTCGGCCGAACCGAAACCCAAATAAAGGCTTTGTCCGACCGATCCTGACAGATCGATATCTGAGGCGTTCATCAGCCAGGAATCTGTATCAGGCAAATAAAGTGTTCCTGGGGAGTCGCTCCAGAAATTTGGAGGACTGGGAACAGGATATAAAGGATTTTCAAAGATTTCTTGGTCGGATGATATGGCCCAGGAATTGTTGATGCCTCCCGTTAACCAGTTCCCTGCACCTGATTCCATATCGTCAAAAAAGATATCCCCAAATTGAGGATAATAGACGGCCGGAATAGTACTGAGGATCTCGATCCCTGGGGCACCAAGGTCAACACTCGTCGCTCCCCAGTTGAAATTTTGCCATCCCATATAATCCACTGCGGTCACAGAGATTATGTTGGGGCAAGGATAAGATGAAGGATAATGAGGAGTGACATCGGTATCCATCCAATCATTTCCGGCCGCAGCACATAACATGATGCCAGCGGCTCCCATGGCATCGATAGCGCTTTCCATAACAGGGTCGTACTCTCCTCCGCCAAATGAAGCGTTGGCTGCAACGATATTCTGTCCGTAGGTGGTTTTTAAATTGATCAGATAATCGATGCATTCTATGGCATCCGCATCGGTTCCATAACCAGTTGCATCCAAAAACTTTGTTGATATGATTTTGACGTTCCAGTTCACTCCGACAACCCCTAAGTTGTTGTTTCCTGCCGCGCCTATCGTTCCTGCACAATGGGTTCCGTGGCTATGATCATCCCAAGGTTCCCCGTTTGGAATGATCGCATTGATTCCATGGATGTCATCGACGTAGCCGTTTCCATCATTATCGACACCATCGGCAATTTCCCCAGGATTCACCCATAAATTGGGGATGAGGTCAGGGTGATTGTAATCGATGCCCGTGTCGATGACTCCGACAATGACATTCGAAGAACCTGTTGTTAAATCCCAGGCTTCAGGAGCGTTGATATCTATGTCGGGAGGACCTCCTGTCTGACCCGTATTATGCAGCCCCCACAGGTAGCTGAAATTCGGATCATCTGGAATATTGGTATCGACATGAAGGTAGAAATTGGGAGACACAGCTTCGACTTGGGGATTTTTTGAGAGAGACTGGATCATCTGCTGAGTGGTTCTTAGCTTCGATCTAAAAAGAGCGTATTCTCTTGTTTCAAACTTTGCGAGAGCCTTGTATCTTTTTGCCACAGCAGACTGATTAGAATTGGCAATGGCGTTGACAGCACCACGACTCACTTTCGGTTTGAACTTAATCAACACCTCCCCCTCTACATATTTAGCCTTGCCATTATTTCCGATCTTTTTCTGAAGACCATGATTGCCATTTCCATTTGCGATGGAGGTCAGAGGAGGAATGAAAAAACCTATTGTAAAAACGACGATACCCAAAATAGCGATTTGTGTAACTTTTTCCTTGGAAGAGCATGAGTTTTTCATATCTTTCCCTACTTCTTCAATCTATGCCCTTTATTTTTTTTTACAAAAATAAAGGGATCAATTAAATCTGTGTATTAAATGTAAGACAGGCTGTGAATCCGGTCAATCCCCTTTTGAGATGAGATTAAAGGGTGAGATGTATAAGTGTGTAATCTTGTTATTTACTTTATGTAGCCTAAAGCTTTTAGGTTTTCAAGGATCTTTTCATAGATCTGCTTAATGTCGATTTCTCTTTTTACGGGATCACCCTTAAAGAGAGCCTTTTCACTAAGCACCAATAACCAGCCTTTGCCCGGTTCGACAGGTATTAGATCATCGGGTCCAAAGGAAGTGGATTCTTGGAATTCCTCGATTTCGGGGGCCATAAGCTGGACGTTTGTAGGTTTCAGCCCTAACGCTTTCCAATCGATCAGAAGGCGACAATTTGTTTTTTCCTCGGCCCAACTGGCCAGAGATATCAAGACTTTGTCTTTTTTCACATAGGTCGTGACCAGGATATCTTCGTGATCGGTTTTTATCGGACATGATGGAGACCAATACCCGATCATTTCTGAGTTCTCCATGCCGAATTCATCCCAGAATTCCCACATAGAAGCCGGATTTCCAGACCATGGGAGCCGGGCTGTCATACCGTACAGCATTCCTCGCCATGCATTCCCACCGCCCTGCAGCATCTCCCCCATCAGTCCAAATGGAATCCCCGATACTTCCACGAGCCAAAAGTCAGGGGGATAATCATAGTCAAAATACTCTCCGAACCAGAGCCGGTTGATGTAAGGAAAATGTTCGAGGTAAAGATTAGCGCTGTTGGCGAATCCATCCCGGGGATTGAACTGGTTGGCCGAATGAAGGTCTATCAGCGCGCCTTCCTTATTCCTGTCCAGGATTTTTCTCAGCCGCTTCATCACAGTCCGGTCAAAAGCTACGTCATCGATGTACAGGCCGTCAATCCCGACATTATTCACCAGCCAATTCAGGCCTTCCAGGTAATAATTGTGCCACCGGGATACACCGCTGTTGATGATAGCGGCATCCTTCAACTTAGGCACGAACCATCCGTTGATATAGTTAGAGACCAGGTGCTCCTGGAGCCAGGAAAATCCGCCTCCTGGGCCATCGGAAAAAATCTCATCGCCAAAGCTCCGCAATGCGAATATCTCCGGTGCTCTGTTGGTGAGCTCCCGAACAGTGTAATAAATTTTGACCTTAAGGCCACTCTCATGAGCCCGGTCGATGTATTGTTTCATCTCGAGGGGACGGAGAAAGGGATAGTTAATGTAGGGATTGATATCATTGGCATGATGGATGTTGATGGTGTTCGCCCCAGTCGCGGTTATTTCTTCCACAGGTTTGTATGCATGATAGAACCGAGTGGACCATTGCGCTTTGGTATCCAGTGTTTTGAATGGCGTAATCAGGAGCGAAAAGTTGTAGTGTAGCTCCTCCCCTCTTTTTATCGTACGTTCTCCGCTGGAAGCCTTAATCATAAAAGTCTCCTCATCTTCTTGAATAAAATCGCAACGCCCCTTTCCCTCGTTCCACCAAGATCGGGGCATGAAAAGCGGCTTGAGCTGATAAAAATTGGTGTTTAGAGGGCGAGAATAACGTTCGTCCCTAAAACTGCACTGCAATCCAGCGTTCACATCTCCTATCCAAGCTGAATCCTGGTTTTTTTCAGGATCCCATTTCCAATGGTATTGTTCGGGACACAATCCTCCTTTAAAGCCCATCCCCATCATGAATTTGGTCACATCCCTTCTGAGGGGAACTTCCAGGCTAATATCATCGATCTGGAAGTCCTCCTGGGTTGTAATTATGATGTTGAATTCGACATATCCGTCGAACTCCATATGAGCCGAACACGTCATGGTAAGAGGGCCGGCCGTATTTGTGGATTCCCAGGCGATAACGCCTTCTGCCTTTTTTGTGATCTCTGCTCCATTCTCGGTCCAAGGAAGAACAGTGGCATTGGCATCTTCTAGAACAAGTTTAATAGGAGAAGCTAAAATCTCTCGGCCTTCCTTTCCTATTTCAGTCACTTCCGGAGTGAAATAACTCTGAATGCTCTGCAACAGTCCGGATTTGGCGATGGTTACTTCCCGTCCCAAACAGCTCACCTTGGTACTGTCTAGTTTCAGGGGCGTGAATGGCGGGACAATGTCATCATCCAGAGCAAGAGTGGAATCGAGCCAGCGGAGGCGGGAATGTCTCCATGGATCGCTGTCCCCTGCATCTTCAAGTGTTTCCTCTGTCACTTCCAACAACACCATAACCTGACTGCTTTCCATCCCGGCCGGAGCTATCGTCACTTCGCCCTTGTACTCACCAGGGGGGAGATCTTGAGGAACCTGGATACCACACCATAGAGCCTGGATCTTTCCCTGTTCGACAGGGCAGGCTTTGATGAATGATTTACCTGTCCAATCGACCCCTCCCGTGTTGAAACATCGGGAAGACGATGCAGGAATCACATCCTCTGTTTGGGTGTTTTTAAACTTGCTAAATGAGATTTGGAGATCCGTTATTGCAGAGCGACAGGCATACACCCCTATCTGGAAAGCATAAAATTCTCCTCGGCTGGCCGATCCTTTAAAAATTTTGAGGGGACCTTGTTGAATCCATCTGTAAGGCAAATCGTTCGTCATGCGAATCGGATAAAACCGATTCTCAGGGAAAAGAAGATAGGAAGATGAGGGATATCTATCCAACAAATCTTCTATTTCTGTGTCTGTTGCGATAACCTCCATCGGGTAGAAGCTGTTAAGAGGGTCGATGGCCTGAAATTCCTTCACATCGGCCTGGGCAAACTCGCTGGGATTAAGAGAAAACAAAGCATCATGTGTCAAGCCATGAGATTGAAGCCACTCTGCCTCTGCCGTTTGTTCAGGCAAAGGATATGTCACCTTGGGGTAATTGCTTCGGCCCTCCATGTGATAAGGAAGATAGTACAAAAAATATTTTCCTGGACCGCTTGTCGGCTGGAAGACAAAATCGCTGAATTCGCGATTGATTCTTATCCGGCATAAATTTAAAACCTGTCTTCCAGTCTGGGCATCAACCAGAATGGTCGCTTTTTGCTTAGGATTTCGATCTTTTCTTCTCCAGGAAATATGTGCCCAAACAGCATCGGTACTCTCGTTGACCTGGATCACGACTCGATGATTCCCGTATAGGTCTTCATCCCATGATCCTGTCCCATAAGGAATCTCTTGAATACTAAAAAGACTTGTCACAACAATCACTAAAAAAACCAAATTCGTGGTTATTAATTTAAAGCGCATTCCATCTCCTTGATTATAGATCGGGCAAGCCTCGGGCTTTTCTCAGGTTTTTAAGAAAGGGCTTGTACAAAAAGCTCCGTTTATCCAATTCACAAAACTGTCTGAACATGGACTTCGTCACAGTGAATCCTAAAATATCGGGGGGGATATGCTGTCTCATAGCGATGTCGGTGGTGCCTATGGAAGCTTGGGGAATGGTGAGATCATCGAACGGGAGAAGCTGCATGCATCCTGCCCCGAATGGAGCGATCAACGGAGGAGGATCTTCCGGAGTGCTGCAGTACTGGGCCCCATAAGAAAGAGCTGCTATTTGATCTGGATTTGCAAAAAAAGTGATGCTTTTGGCATATTGCCACTGATCTTCTTTCAGCGGTCCTATCAAAATATGAGGATAACGAGATTTGTAAGGTTTAGAAGCATCGATCCATTTTTCCATCAACTCATGAGATGCTTTGAGTCCTTCCTGATCAACCAAAAAACTTATAAAATCCCTTCGTGCTCGCGTTTCTACACCACACATCCATCTTCCGGCCCCTCCACATCCATAATGTTCCCTTGAGATAAGGAGGGTTTTTCCTTCTGCCCATTTATCATAAAAGGCAAAGACACATTCACCAGGTGAAGGCTTAACCAAAGGCTCGAAAGCTGCAGGATCTGGGGCGTCATAAAAGCCGACAAGCGGAATTTTTAAATCTATCCTGCTGCAAAAATTTGCAGGATTTGGCTGGGATTCTCTCACAAAGGGAATTTATCCTATTTTAAGAGGGATTCCAAGAAAAAACTATTGAGGAACTAGCCTTCACGAGTCATTCTCCGAGGGAATCCGGCTAAGTCGTACGGCTAGGATGTATTGGACATGCTTTTGCTTAAGGATTAGAGATCACGACTAGAGTGGAGGACATGCTTGAGGGCAAGAGAAGCTCGAAAGCTAGACGAAGCTAAATTCTGGTTATCGGATGATAGTGCGAATCTTTTGCAGGAAATCTTCTGGTAATCTGTTTTTCCTCAGGAGCTCTCGTCCCAGTCGTCGTTCTCCCAAATCGATTAAAGCCATGCCGCCAAAGTACTGGTTTTCTCCCTGAGTATCCATGTGTTCAAGGGTGTAGTCATAGATGGCATTTTTCATCTCTTCTGATTTTTCCCTTTCACCCATTTTGCCGTAAGAATAGGCGATCAGATAATCCTGCATTCTCTGGTCAGATTCATACGGCTTTCCCGACCCTAAGTTCTCCGGGAATGTTTTTGCTTTTTCTAAATGGCGGATGGCCTGCTCATAATTTTGCTCTTGGATGTTCCCCAATCCAAGATTCACATGGCATCTGACAAAAAGCCTGTGCACATCGCTTGCCCCTTCAGATGGAAGGATTTTTAAATCCTCTAGGATATCCGCCGCCTCTTCGTTTCGTTCATTTCCGATAAAGGCCCGAACAAGATCGACTCGAAGGTAGTCATCTTTCGGGAATAAGCGCGTCGCTTCCTGCGCCGCTTCCAAGGCTTTTTCGGGCATGTTATGTTCACCATAAAAATCGATAAGCGTGTGCCAGGTTTTCCAGCTTTTGGGATCGATCTTCACGGCTGTTTCAAAATCGACCTGGGATTGCTGAAGGTCCACACTTTTGTAGAAATGCCCTCGGGCAAGATAAAAAGGTGAAAAATCCGGCACACTGCTGCATGCATCGAAATAATCGCGAGCTTCTGGAACTCTCCCCTTGCTCCATAAAATTAGAGCCAGATAATATTTGGCTTTCCAGTCCTGGGGATTTGCCTGGATTGCCCATCGGAAAATGGGGATGGACTCTTCTCGATACGGAAATACCAACCAGGGTGAAAGTTCCTGTCCTTTATCGAGATACATCCGGCTTTTATCAGGATTCTCTGATCTCAAAAGATAGGACAGCCAATAACAGCTGGTGGGGAAATCCGGAATATATTCCAACAATTGAATAACCTGATGGGTCAAACCTAAGTGGAAATAATGGAGGGCAAGTTCGATATAAGTTTCATTCGGCAGTTCATTCCGGATCATCTGGCGAAAATTCTGCAGGTTACCTTGACTCGGCGATGCAAGATAAAGTTCGTACCGTGCAAGATGATTGAGTGGATCGATCTCGAGGATTTTACGAAGCACGTCTTGGGCATTGTACGGCCGGGAGTTTATGCGAGAGATAGCAGCTTGAAGGAGCATCGCATTGATGTTGTAGGTGTTGTAATCCAACGCTTTTTGGATATAATTCTCAGACAGGTCGTAATCTTTTTCTAAGAAATATATTTCTGCCATCTGGGCATAGGCACTCGAGCGATACTCGAGAGAACGCGCTGCCCAGCCCAAAGTTTCTTTGGCGTCCATTAAATTCCCCAATCGTCTGGAAATGATCCCGCTCACATAATTTGCTTCGGGATCATACATCTCATTCAACAGAGCTCTGTGGGCATAAAATCTGGCCGTTTCATATTCCCCTCTTCTGCAATAAAGTTCTGCAACTCTGCATAAAGCCCGTGTGTGGAGAGGTTCTTTCTCAAGGCAGAGGAGATAACTTTCCAAAGCAGAATAATAATTTCTCTCCTGTTCGTATCGTTTGGCCAATAAATACCGCCCTTCTCCTGTTTCCTTGTCAAAAGAGTGAAACCGGATTGGGCGCTCGAGATCATTGGCATTGGGATCGCTCGAATAAAAAGGCTTGTCCGCAATCATTATCTCGAGCACCTTTTCCTCATCGATATCCAAAGGAACACTTTGTTCATAGATTTCTGTTGGTTCGAGAGAAAGGTTTTCTCGATAAATCTCCTCTCCTCCATAAATTACAGTCATGGGTTCAGCTACTTTTTGTAACGGGAACAAGCCGATTTTCGCTGAATCCCGATCCAGTTCGACGTTGAGCACGCCAAGAGGAGAAGCTTTGATCATCGGACCGATGTCCTTATAAGGGAACCAGATTTCTCTCCAATTATCGGACGTGTTCGGGAGAAACAGCGCATGGTCACTCTGATTGAGGTACCGGCCAGCTTGAGGTTCGCTGTACTGACCATCCCCATCGGTCAAAAGATCTTCCCAGATCATCCCTTGCCTGGAAAGTCCCCATATCCAAATTTTTTGTCCCGGAACATCATCATACAGGGCCCAATGTCCAAAACCGAATTGGGAATCGTGCCAATAGCCACCAAAAAAGTTTTCGTATTCACCGACGGTGAAGTAGCTCTTGTATGATCCAAAATCATTATTTCTGTACCAGGATAGGTCCCTTCCTTCCGCGTCCACAGGCCAGGATCTGAGTGGAACATCGTAGTTATGGCCGATCTGAGAAAGCCCGGGGAAAATGTACTGC
>CP070750.1:3099545-3126626 GCA_020348385.1 Candidatus Aminicenantota bacterium
GTTCCGGCTCTTTTGGCGGAGCAGGCTCGACGACCTTTTCAACTTTTGGCTGTTCTTTCACTTGTGGGGGAGGGGGAGGAGGGGCTTCTTCTACTTTTTTTCTACATGAGAGTGTGAAACCGAAAACCAGTAAACACACCAGCGTTAGGATTAGGACTTTTTTCATTTGACCTCCTTTGAAGGTTTATCCTTCCTTGTTATTTGTGACCTTGCGCTCTTTTTATACAATCAAACTTGTTGTCTGTCAACAGCATAACGCAACAAATATGAAAATCCTTCAATCTATTTTTTGCGGTTCGTTTCTAAAAAATATACCTAGCGTGACCAATCGGGCAGCTTATTATCCCCTTTGGAAGTGAGTCGTCGCAGGTTTCTACCGTCGTAGTCGATGGTGTAGATCTGCAGTGTTCCGTTGAGGTTCGATGTGAAAATCAAGTGGCGTCCATCGGGAGACCAGCACGGATATTCATTACGTGCATTGCCCTCTGTGAGCTTCATGATCTGTTTGGTGCGGAGGTTCAAGAGATACAGGTCAAAAACTTGGTCCACTCGGGAGACATAGGCAATGTTATCTCCCTGGGATGACCAGGCGGGAGCATCGTGGTAGGTGCCGCCAAAGCTGACTCTGGTGACATTCGATCCTTCTGCGTCCATGATGTAGATTTGGGGTGTCCCTCCTCGGTCCGATGTGAAGGCAATCTGGCGGCTCGTTGGGGACCAGCAGGGAGCGGTATCGATGGATTTGTTGAAAGTCAGGCGGCGGACGTTTTTCCCGTTGCTGTTGGCCACATAGATTTCGGTGTTTCCGCCCACCTCTTGAGAGCAGAACACAAGCTTTCTTCCGTCTGGGGAAAAATTGGGAGCGAAGCTTGTCCCTTGGCTGTAGACTTCGTGGCGTTTTCCCTCATAAACCTCCAACAGATACAGGATGGCTTTGTCCCCCGTATAAGATGTGTACGCGATTTTCCTTCCGTCTGCAGACCAAGCAGGCATGTAATCTGTGTTCCTGTTGAAGGTCAATCGGGTTTGGTTGTGCCCGTCATAATCCATCATGTAGAGCTCCCAGTTGCCATCCCGGTTCGAGCAAAAAACGACTTTTGACGTGAAAATCGGAGGTTCTCCCCACATGCGCAACAGCTCATCTGCCATTTTATGGGCAGCAAAGCGAAGAAGAGACCTTTTGGTCTGGTAGCGTTTTCCAAAAATTCCCCTTCCAGCTTTGACGTCATAGACCTTCCCCTCGAATACGACGTCATTCCCATCACCGTTCGAGATCTCGCCGACAAATAAAATCTTGGCAGATATAGATTCCCAATCTTTGAAAAATATGTTTTCGGGATTTAGAGGGCGGATATAGCTGTAGAAATCCTTGGGCAGTTCCTGGAAGATGCGGCTGTATTTCAGGTCCGAAGCCAAAGTTTGATGAAGCACTTGTGCGGCTTCCTGTGTGCCGGAGGAAGAATCATTAACGATGAATTCAGGGATGGCTAAGGGAATGGCTGGCATCCCCTCTCTGATGCTTAGGTAAACTTCCTGCTGGCCGGGAAGGAAGGAAATAATAACCAACAATGAAATTCCGATTCCGCATAGCATGATGTCTTTTTTTTTCATTTTATATGCTCAAATCTGAGATGTATGATCAAAGAATCCTCTTCATATCCATCCGGGAGAGGAGCAAAAGGTGCTGAGGATTGGATGGCGCGGACAGCGGCTAAATCGAGAGTCCGGATGCCGCACCCATGTTCAATATCCACGACCGAGATCTTTCCGTCTCTGTAAATTTTGAACCGAACGACGGTGAAAAGTTCATCGGACAAACCCGAGCTGATTTGGGTTTTGAGCCAGTTGCTAGAGATCCGGCCGATCATGTTTTCCAGATAGTAATCAAAGGGAAAGTTGGAAAGACCGATCTGGGAGGAAAACTCCGAGCCGAATCCAGCGCCGCCACCTGAACCCGTCCCGACACCGAGGCTTATTGCTGATCCACTGCCAGTCCCCTCTTCCGCATCGGACTCTGCATCGCCAGTTGGTTTTTTTGCTGAGGGATCCTGTTTTTGAATAACCGCTTTTTTTTGGGCTGGAGGATTTTTTTCCCTTTTAGGCTTCTCTACAGGATACCTGAGAGATGAAAGGGATTGTTGATCGAGTTTTTGCGGTGTCGTGAGGTCACGCAAGGTCTGTCCGCTTTCTGCTGGAGTCTCGACGAGTTCTTCTTTTGACTCGCTGGCTTTGGGCTGCATCTTGGCCGATGGCCCACCCCCTGCGAGCCTGCCCCCTCCGCCTCCTCCTGAAAAAGAATGAAGGCTTACATAGTGAATCATCTTTTTGCGCCCAAGGCTGGGAAATTTGGGAGAGAAAATCATCAGAAAAAAAAGGATAATGTGAAACGAGATGGAAATGTACACAAACTTTTTGAAGAGAGGATATTGCTTGATGTACGTGACCATCACTGGCGCCTTTTTTTGCGTTCCGGTGGCTCCGTTATCAGTCCGACTCTTTCCACGCCGGCTTTTTTGGCGATGTCCATGACACGAATGACATACCCATAATTAAGGCTTTGATCCGCTTGAATAAAGATGACTTTGTTTTCTTTATTAAAAAGCTGTTGCTGCAGTCGTGTTTGGAGGAGGTTGATGTTTACCGGTTGGCCTTCCATATGAATGAATCTGTCAGAGGTGATCGTCAATGTCAATCCTTTCTCAGCCGGGGCAGACTGAGTTTCGGCCTGAGGGAGCTGCACGCCGATCCCCATCTTCAGCATGGGAGCTGTGACCATGAAGATGATCAACAGCACAAGCATGACATCCACAAGGGGGGTGACGTTTATTTCGGATAGGGACGTCCCCACCTCTCTTTTGGATAAGGAACGGAACTTAAATGCCATACAGCCTCTCTGTGATACTGAGAAATTCGATGGAAAAATCTTCCATCTCGATGATGATTTCTTTGATCTTATGAAGATAGTGGTTGTAGGCGATGACAGCCGGGATGGCAGCGAAAAGCCCGAGAGCTGTTGCAACCAAAGCCTCAGCGATCCCGGGTGCAACGGCTTGAAGGGTGTTCATTTCTTCCACACTCAGTTCACGAAAAGCATTCATGATGCCCCAAACCGTCCCGAACAGACCGATGAATGGTGTGACACTTCCTGTAGTGGCTAGAAAATTCATCATTCTTTCCATTCGGGTCACTTCCTTGTTGGATGCTTTGACCAGGGCTCGGTTGATACTCTCCAAGTTAGAAGAGGAGATGCTGGGATTGGGATTGGATTTGGTGTGATAGGCCAAATCCTTGAATCCGGCCTGGAACAGGGATGCCAGAGGACTGGACTTGAACTTTTTTGCCGCTTCATTGACCTCCAGCAGATTTTTGCTTTTCCGGAATACGATCAAGAACCTTTTAGACTGTCGCGCAGCCGTTTTTAGAGAATTGCGTTTGAAAAGAATGACAGCCCATGAAAAGATGGAAAAAAGAAGGAGTATCAAAAGCACCAATTGCACAACAATGCTAGCATCTAGAATCAGTCTGAAAACATTCATTATTACTAGTTTACAAAAGTAGCACATGACAGGGCTAAAGTCAACGGCCCTCTCTGGTTGCCTCTCTGGGTTTGTGCAAATGAGGACAGTCAAGCAAGCTGTAACGTCGGCCCGATGATTTTCCGATTTGTCCAGCGAGGAAAATCCGAGGAACCATGCTCACTTTCCTCCGGAGGACCTTGTCTTCGGCGTTTGACAATGATTCGGGGAAGTACTACATTGACTTCTCGGAGGAGAGGAACATCAAGGGAGAAATCAGGTTTCAACCGGCTCAGCTGCTGGCTTTGAGTTTTATCGCGGCCATTTTCATCGGAACGTTCCTGCTCATGTTGCCGTTCAGCACATGCGCCGGGGAGAGCATATCGTTCATGGATGCACTGTTCACCAGCACATCGGCGGTCTGTGTGACAGGCCTGATCGTCCAGGACACGGCGAGCTATTTTACTCCGATGGGACAGATGGTTATTTTGATGCTGTTTCAACTGGGGGGATTGGGAATCATGGCCTTCTCCACCCTCATCCTGCTTGTTGCCGGGAAGAAAATTTCTATTCAGGACAAGATTATCATCCAACAGGATTATCATCATACCGCTGCCAAGAATGTGAAGTCCCTAATAAAGAACATTTTTTTCTATGCCATCGCCATCGAGGGTATCGGGACGCTATTCCTCTTTGTGAAATGGCATGGGAAATTCCGGGGCCCAAAGGGTTTGTTTTATTCTGTGTTTCACGCCATCTCTGCCTTCTGTAACGCGGGATTTTCTGTTTTCGGTGACAGCCTGGAATCTTTCAGGGGAGATGTTTGGACAAACATCACGATCATGAGTTTGATCGTTCTCGGCAGTTTGGGATTTTTGGTGCTCAGCGAGAGCACGGATTTATTTTCCAGGATCATACGTCGTCGGGAGAGAAAGATGTCCCTCCACTCCAAGATGGTGTGGATCATGACTCTATTTCTCATAATCTTCCCGTTTATTTCTTTTCTCATGATCGAATGGGACCGATCGCTGCAGGGATTTTCACTCAAGGAAAAGATTTTGGCATCCCTATTCCAGGTGATTACGCCACGGACAGCGGGTTTCAGCACCATGGAATTGGGCTCTCTCCACCCCGCGGCTATTTTTCTGCTGATCTCCCTCATGTTTATCGGGGCATCTCCCGGTTCGACTGGAGGTGGTGTCAAGACAAGCACGATCGGTGTCATTTTTGCTTTTATCAAATCCAGGATTGCGGCAAGGGAATCGGTCAACATTTTCTACAGAACTCTCCCGTTGGAGCTTGTGACCAAAGCTTTCACGGTCGTGGTTTTGAGCATTTGTGTCATTTTTCTCTCCTGTGCCATCCTGTTTCTTACCCAGTCTGGGATGAGTATGGAAGAGACATTTTTCGAGGTGTTTTCGGCTTTCGGAACGGTGGGCCTTTCCATGGGAAAAACCGCAAAGCTCAATTCGGTGGGGAAAGCCGTGATAATATTTACGATGTTTATCGGCCGGATCGGCCCTTTGACCTTTTTGTATGCCTTCAGTCGGGAGAAAGCCTTCGGTAAATTCGAGTATGTTGAAGAAAACGTGATGATCGGATAGAATGACACCATGAAATTTGCAGTCATAGGAATGGGGAGTTTTGGCTCCAACGTGGCCAAGATGTTGTATGAGAAAAAACACGAGGTTCTGGCTGTGGATACGGATAAGGAAAAAATCGAAGAGCTCAAAACCTTGGTAACCCATGCTGTGCACATGGATGCAGCAGTCAAGGAAAACCTGCGTGCCCTCGATATCCAGGAGATGGATGTTGTCGTGGTGAGTCTGGGGCCTGAAATGGAAGCCTCGATTTTAACTGTTTTGTATTTGCATGAATTGGGTGCAGAGAGGATTGTCGCCAAGGCCTTGACCGAGGATCACGGCAAAATACTTGACGCCGTAGGAGCCACTGAGGTTATCTATCCCGAAAAAGATATGGCTATTAAAACGGCTTTTCGGCTGAGCAATCCGAACATCCTGGAATATCTCCCTCTTCTTGCGGGGATAGATATCCAGGAGATCGCACCACCAGAGAAATTCATCGGGAAAAGCCTTCGGGATCTGGACTTGAGGAATAAATTTGGGATACAGGTCATCGCGATTAAAGAGATCATACCTGAAAAAACGACTTTTATCCCCGATGCCGATTTTGTCATCAAGGATAGCGATATCTTGATCATGATGGGAGATCAGGCACAGATGGACAAAATCAATAAACTTTAACGCTTCCTCTCTCTCCATTGCTGTTTTATTGTTCTCTCCTGCCGTGCAGTGCACAACTCTAAGAAAAGCTTGGCTGTCCCAAAGCGCTCTGAAAACGTGGAGTTGTGGCCATTCTCCGATTGTTGTGTTCTTTCTTATCTGCTCAGTATTTTCGTGAGGATCTCGAGGGCGACTTGCTTGGCCTGCCTGCCGCTTTCTTTGGTCGGACCCACACACGACGGGCATCCTTCTTTACACGGACAGGCGGCGATAGTTTTACGGCAGCGCTCCAGGAGTTCTGTATCCAGGTCGAAAAGTGAAGGGCTTAGACCGATGCCCCCCGGGAAATAATCGTAGATGAAGATGTTCGGTTCAAAATCGATATCCGAAAAATCTTGCACCCCCTCTTCCAAGGTGATGGCAGCCGGGATATTCCGCGGAGGAAGGGATTTTCCGGTAGAATTGTCCCCTATGGATACCCCGACATCGTGGATGTCGCACATCATGAACAGAGGAGCCACATGATGAAGGCAGTAAGCCAGCCCAAAAAGCCCGTTGATTTTTTCTTCCGACGAAAAGGGGACCGAATGGAAAACGGCTGAGGGTATTGTCAGCCAATAGGCCGTTGTGTGCATTTCATTCTGGGGGAGGCTCAGATCACCTGCACCCACGTTCTCCATGGTGTGGAATTTTATTTTTTTGAAACCCACAACCTGGGTTGCCACATGAACTTCCCCATGGGAGAGGGTATGTGTGTTCGTTTTGTTCTGCTGGAATATATCCAGGATCTTGATCTTGGTGTAGTCGATGGCATCCGTGTAATAATCGACATCTGTCTTTTTCACGTAAGCTTTTCTCTGCTCGTAATCCAGATCTTCGACAAAATACTGCTCTCCCTCACACATGTAGATAGCCTTGGGATGAAGGGATGTGAGTGCGGCGGAAAAATCCACCTCGGCCACGGCCTGGTGCTTTTTGGTCGTATCCACCACCACGAAATTATCCGAACTGATGCTCCTTAGGCTTACGCCGTCGGCCGGATAAGCATCTGATGTCCAAAACCATTTGTCCTTGGAATGATGGATGAGTTTTTCCTCTTCCAAGAATTGAAGGATTTCGGCGATGTCCACCTGCCCGAATTTTTCACCATCCAGAAAAGGAAGCTCGAATGCCGCGCATTCGATATGACTGATCAGGATAGAAAGATTATCCGGGTTGATCAGTGCATGCTCTGGATTCTTAGAGAAAAAATAGTCGGGATAGTTCACGATGAACTGATCGATCGGAGCGCTTGTGGCCACGAGCACGGCCGCCGATTTCCCGGTTTTTCTTCCTGCCCTTCCTGCTCTTTGCCAGGTGCTGGCGATGCTCCCCGGGTAACCGGCAAGCACGGCCACATCCAGACTTCCTATATCGATTCCTAGCTCAAGAGCGTTGGTCGAAACCACACCTCTTATTTTTCCCGATCGTAAATCCCGTTCGATCTCACGCCTTTTCAGCGGTAGATATCCTCCTCTGTAACCCCGTACCAATCCTTCCATCGGGATGGATTTTTCGATGTCTTCTTTAAGATAGGTAAGAAGGACTTCGGTGACCAAACGACTGGGTGCAAAAACAATGGTCTGTAGCTCGTTTTTCAGGAATATGGAGGAGACTCGACGCGCTTCATTGACATAGGAACGACGTATGCCCAGATGCCTGTTGACCACAGGAGGATTGTAGAAGATAAAATATTTTTCCCCACGCGGAGCCCCGTTGTCATCCACAAGGATCACCGACTCCTCTGTCACTCGTTCGGCCATTTCTTTGGGGTTGGCGATGGTGGCTGTGCAGAGAATAAACTGGGGCGAGGATCCGTAAAAGTGTGCGATCCTTTTGAGTCTTCTCAGGATGTTTGCCAGATGGCTCCCGAAAATCCCCCGGTAATTGTGCAATTCGTCGATCACGATGTATTCGAGATTTTCGAACAGTTTGATCCATTTGGTATGGTGAGGGAGAATACCGCTATGGAGCATATCCGGGTTGGTGAGGATGATATGCCCGCGTGCTCGGATGGCTTTGCGGGCGTCTTGGGGAGTATCCCCGTCATAGGTAAAAATACGAATTTCTTCTGGCAAAAGTTTGATGGTCTCATCCAGTTCCGCCTTCTGATCCTGGGAAAGAGCTTTTGTCGGGAAAAGATAGATGGCCCTTGCCGATGGGGATTTGAGAATGGTGTCCAGCACAGGAAGGTTGTAACAGAGAGTTTTTCCCGATGCTGTGGGTGTGACGACCACGACGTTTTTGCCTTCTGTGAGCAGTTCGTGGGAGAGGTGTTGGTGGGTGTAAAGCTTTGTGAAACCTTTTTCTTTGAACGCGTCTACCAGAGAGGGATGGATTTCAGGAGGATATTCCCTGAATTGCCCTTCTTGAGCCGGAATATGTTTTATGGCTGTGATCGAATCGTTTTTGACACCCATATTCTTTAAAAGTTCTAAAGATTTGAGCAGATTTTTCTCTTCAGGCATCGATTTTTCCTCAACATGAGCCAGATATTGCTTATCTTAGTATTTTGTCCTTCCCCGGTCAATCTCCCTTTCATCTTAGATCTTTTTTCCCTCTTAATCAGGGCCTTTTGGAGTGGTTTCGCTCCCGTGCAGATTTTTAGGACCATTCTCTCATCGTCTTTCTCGATCCTGTGGAGCTGCGCAGCTTTATGCTTACCTCACCCTAAGATTCCGGCATTACTCAACAACTAACATAAGTTATTCCTATACTCATACACTCCTCGGCCCAACTTCGTTGGATCCCCTCGAAAGACGACGCATTATGGCTAGGTTAGGTTGGAATGGGGTCTTCAAAGGTCGCTTCAACTACTCCTAAAAGCCCTAAACGGCTGAGCGGGAATGGTTTCTCGAATTTTCCGCGCGAAGAAAGGCGGAGAATCAGCATGCTTTTAAATACACACTCTGGGCGACCTTGAGAAAGAGAGAGCAAAGGTTTAAAATGGGTGGTTATGTTGAATGAAATCCGCGTCAAAAAAGCCGCACAACACAATCTCAAGAACATCGACATCCAACTTCCCAGGAACAGATTGATTGTGGTCACAGGGCCCAGTGGGTCCGGTAAGTCTTCCCTGGCATTTGATACCCTTTTTGCCGAGGGCCAGCGCCGGTATATCGAGTGCCTATCAGCCTATGCGCGCCAGTATATCGAACAGCTGGAAAAGCCCGAAGTGGAATCAATCGAGGGGCTTTCTCCTTCCATTTCCATCGATCAGAGAACGATATCCGCTAATCCCCGTTCTACCGTCGGCACGGTCACAGAGGTTTATGATTTTCTGCGACTTTTGTTTGCCCGAGTGGGAATTCCCCACTGTCCCGAGTGTGGGCGACGCGTATCCTCCCAAACATCTGAACAGATACTCAGAAGGATTCTGGAAGCGGCCAACGGCAAGAAGATGAAGATCCTTTCTCCTGTGGTCAAAGGGCGTAAGGGGGAATACCAACGGCTTTTCGAAAGGCTACGCAGGAAAGGCCTTCTCAGAGCACGGATCGACGGGGAATGGGAGGAATTGGAAGGAAAAATCGATCTGGAACGGACGAAAAAACACAATATCGAGGTCTTAATCGATGAAATCGAGGTTTCTCTGTCCTCACGGTCACGCCTGATCGAATCAATAGAAAAGGCGTTGGAGATGTCAAACGGAGACCTGTTGACCTTAAAACCCGATGGTACCGAGACCTACTATTCATTGAGCCTCCTGTGTCCTTATTGTGAGATCAACCTTCCGGAGCTTGAACCCCGTTCCTTTTCCTTCAATAGCCCTTACGGAGCTTGTCCCAGTTGTCATGGCTTGGGGTATCTCTCAGTGCTGGATGAATTGGGAGAGGTCGTGTTGACAGACGATCTCTGTGCCTCATGCGGAGGGAGCCGGCTGCGGAAAGAAAGCCTTGCGGTCCAAGTGGGCAACAGGAATATTTTTGAGTTGACCGATCTTGCGATCAACCGGTTGATTTCTGAACTTTCAGGATTGGAACTCTCCTCTTCACAACGAACAATCGCCTCCCCGATCCTTAAGGAAATCCTTTCACGGCTTGAGGTTATGGATGAGCTGGGGATGAGCTACCTCCAGTTGCGCCGGACGACCGTTTCCCTCTCTGGAGGAGAGGCCCGTCGCCTCCGCTTGGCAGCACAGGTTGGTGCTCGGTTGCGGGGAGTTCTGTATGTTTTAGATGAACCGACCATCGGTCTCCATCAGCGAGATAACGGCCGGTTGATAACCCTTCTTCGGGATATTAGGGACACAGGGAATTCTATTATTGTCGTGGAGCACGACGAACAGACCATCCGGTCTGCGGACTACATCCTAGATTTGGGGCCGGGAGCCGGGGAATCGGGTGGGTTCAAAGTTGCCGAAGGAAATCTTGGGGCCATTCTTCATTCCCCAGATTCCCTCACTTCTCAATATCTTCGAAGTGAACGTTTTATCCCTTTGCCCTCCCGAAGGAGAGGCCCGAAAGAATGGCTTGTCGTTTCCAGAGCCGCAGAGCATAATCTCAAAAACATTGATGTTCAGATACCGTTGTCTGTTTTGACCGTAATAACGGGTGTTTCCGGTTCGGGAAAAAGCACGCTGATCTACGATATTTTGTACAAAAGCCTGTTGAACAGATTATATAAGGCCAAGCAAAAACCCGGAAGACATGAAAAAATCGTAGGTATTGACAAGATCGATAAAGCCGTAGCTGTGGATCAGAAACCAATCGGTCGCACTCCGCGCTCCAATCCTTCCACCTATACCGGTCTGTTCACAGCTCTGCGGCAGCTTTTTGCCATGACTCAGGAGGCGCGAATACGGGGCTATTCCCCTGGCCGATTTAGCTTTAATCTGCAGGGCGGACGATGCGAGGAGTGTCAGGGGGCTGGGGCCAAAAAAATAGAGATGCACTTCCTACCGGATGTGTTTGTCACTTGTGACCGTTGCGGCGGGAAGCGCTACAATAAGGAAACATTGACGGTTCGCTATAGAGGAAATAATATCGCTGATTATCTGGCTATGACAGTGGATGAGGCATACGAATTCTTGAAAGCGCATCCCCAGTTGAAGCGAAAATTGGGCGTCTTGAAGCGTGTGGGGCTTGGGTATCTACGATTGGGCCAGCCTGCACCAACTCTCTCAGGAGGCGAGGCCCAGCGGATCAAGCTCACAAAGGAACTGAGCCGGAAAAACACCGGAAAAACACTTTTTTTACTGGATGAACCCACGACAGGACTACATTTTGACGATGTCAGAAAACTCCTCGAAGTTCTCGCCGAACTGGTCGAGCTGGGAAATTCTGTTGTGGTTATCGAACACAATCTGGACGTTATCAAATTCGCAGACTATGTCATAGATATGGGGCCTGAAGGAGGAGAGAGGGGAGGTTGGATCGTGGCAGAGGGGACTCCTGAAAACATTGCGCAGTCAAAGACTTCTCATACAGGCCAGTTTTTGAGAGAAGTCCTAAAAAGAAACAATAGAATTGAGCCATGAGGCTTGCGCCGAAACTCCTGCTTCTCTGCCCGTATGTAAGTTCAAAATATGCTGAAATGCTAGATCGATAATGTATTGTTTTATCATGAAATGTCAAATGAGGTATAATGATTCGTGGAAGAAAATGCGCAAGAATGGATTGATAGGAAAAAAATGGGTTTTAAGGATGTGATCGGAAACAACGGGGTAAAAAAAATACTCCACCGAGCCCTAAAGCAAAAGAAGCTCCCCAACTCTCTGCTTTTTGCCGGTCCTGAGGGGATTGGGAAAAAACAGACCGCCTTAATCGTTGCCAAAGCGTTGAACTGTTTGAAAAAAACTTCGGATGCTTGTGAGGAATGCACCCATTGCAAAGCCATCAACAACAGAAATTTTCCGGATGTGATGGTTATTTCTCCGGCAAAAGATGTGCTAAAGATTGACCAGATGAGACTGTTGAAGGATACAGCTTATATGAAGCCGATGGCGGGAAGAAAAAGGGTTTTTATCGTTTGTGAAGCAGAAAAAATGAACGATGAGGCGTCGAACTCTCTTCTGAAAATCCTAGAAGAACCTCCGCCTTTTTCTCACATCACCTTGGTTACTCCCAATCCCTACAGGATCATACCTACCTTGAAGTCCAGGTGTCAGATATTTCTGTTTTCTCCTATCCCGAAAGAAGAGATACAGAAAGCACTTGTAGCCAGAGGATTCCAACCGGAAAAAGCAAAAATTCTATCTCTTCTTGTGGATGGGAATCTTAAAGAAGCCCTTTCCTTGGATTGGGAAGAGGTTCGATCGCAAAGAAATCAAGCATGGGATCTTTTTCTTGCGTTGCATAGGAGGGAAAAGGCAGCTCCCTTGTTGAAGCAATATAGCGTATCACGTGGCGTTATCAAAGAAGATTTGGAAAAAACTCTGGAGATTCTCGCTTTGTTCTGTCGAGATGTCATCCTGATCAAGGAACAAGCAGAACCGGAATTCTTGCTGAATCCCGACTTTGAACAAGATCTTAGGGGCTTGGCGCGATCTGTACCATTGAGCCAGGCTATGGATTTCCTCTCTGAGATGGATTTTGCTATAGCTGCCCTGCGGAGGAATCTCAACGTGAATGTTCTGGTGAGTTCGATATTTTCAAATTTTTTGGAGCGGAGCCATGTCTGACATTATATGTGTAGCATCCCAACGTTCAGGTAAGCTCTATCGGGTTAAAAAAGAAGATTTTGACATAAAAGAAGGAGATCATGTCATCATCGAATCTGAGCTGGGGGGCGAATTGGCTGTTGTAAAAAATATATCCAGCAAGATCTGTGGGGCATCCAAATTTGCTGAGGATATTGTCAAAATAGTTGGTATTGCCAATGAGGATGATATAAAGAAGTTTTCCTGGCTTGAGAAAAAAGAACAGAGAGCTTTCCAATTTTGTCTGCAGCGCATCAAGGCTCGGAAACTCCCGATGAAACTGGTCCGGGTTAGGTACTTTTTCAACGAAAAGAAAGGGATATTTTACTATACTGCTGATGGACGCATCGATTTTAGGCTTCTGGTGAAGGATTTGGCAAAAGAGTTTAAGATGCGAATCGAAATGCGCCAGATCGGTGTTCGAGACGAGGCCAAGATGATCGGAGGTTTGGGCGTTTGCGGGAGAACGCTTTGTTGTTTCAGCTTCATGAGAAATTTTGAGCCTGTCACCATCCAGAAAGCAAAAAAACAGCAGATTGTGATCAACCCCACAAAGATCTCAGGCCTTTGTGGACGTTTGATGTGCTGTTTGGCTTTCGAGGAAGAGACTCGCGGACGGATGTATGCCGAAGAGGAAAAAGTCGAGGAGGATTAGAACTCTATTTCGTGGCGATGTAGTTAAACTGAACTTGACTGGAAACTGCGATCAAAGTGCCTTCTGGCGAAAAGGCCTTAACCTGCCAGGAATACTTCTTGGCCGGCGCCAGTAGAGATTTGGTCTTTTCTGAAAGGATTACGAAGTTGTCCTTTGTGGAGGTGCTCCAGAGAAGTTCTTCCTGCTGATAGATGAAGAGTTTGTACTCTGCGTTGTCTCCCAAACTCTGCCATCTGAATTCCGAAGGGACTTGACTGAGGTTGTTGATAACTGGGGAAATGAGGGTTATCGAGGATCCTCGGACCAGATCGTCATTGATAAAGAATTCGGGAGATGTTGTTTTAAGATTGGGAATGATGCCTATCGCCACAACGAGAATCAGAGCTGCTGAGGCGGCGGCCATGGCCCATTGACGGGGAGTGAGGAAAGCCAACACCGGTTCCAGCTTCGAGCGTTTGGTTTTCTGAGGGGCGTAGACGTCACGGAAGATCTCACTGCCATCAGCTTTGATCACGGCAATCATCTCATCTGTTTGTTCCATTTTTTCAAAGCACTGAGGGCAGTTAAAATAATGTTCTTCAAACTTTTCCTTTTGTGTTTCATCGAGCCTGTCGAACAAATAATCGTCTATCAGGTTTGCGAATTTGCATTTTTTCATCGTGCTTTCCTCTCCAAGAGTTTCATCAATTTAGTCGCTTCAAACCGGAAAAGTTGAAAAAATCATTCCTTCATAACCCTTCTGAGGAGCTTCTGAGCGTAGTTGACCCGCTCGCTCACGCGTCGAGGACTTATGTTAAGCTTTTTAGCCACCTCCTCTCGTGAGAGTTCTTGATAGTAGTAAAGGTACAAAACTTCTTTATATTTGGGTTTGAGTTTTTCGATGGAATCGGCGATCCATCGGGCTCTTTCCCTGTTTTCGACGTGTTCCTGAGGGGAGAGATAAGGATTAGGTTCTGGCGCATGTTTCAGCACTTTGCTTTTTTTCCGGATAAAATCGATGATCCGGCGGGAGGTGATTGTATAGATGAATGTGCCGATGGAAGAATCTCCTCGAAACTCTCCCTTTTTGAGTTTTTCGACAACATTAATCATGATTTCATTCACGACATCTTCCCAGTCTGGTGTTTTAGTGCCAATGGATTTTTTCACCCGGAAACTGACCACAGGCCTGTACTTTGCCACAATGGCATCAAGATCAAGGCCCTTATCACTTTTTTTCATTTTGTCTCATTATAAAGCCGAGCATATATGATGACAAGTTGACGATATGCCCGGCAAACATTTCTAATCTCTATTTTTTAGATCTTTTAAGGGGCTAAACCCCGTGAAACCTTGAATAAAATTGCATTTACCCATTCCTAAGCTAAAATGCGTCTTCTCTGTTTGGTATATGATAGTCCAACCATGCAAGAGGAAGTAATCCTCTTTACAGATGTTTTTGAGGGTGATTTTTTCCCCTTATATATCACCCCTTAGGATGAAAAAGGAGGAAACCCAGGGCCGAGAGTGTGCGATTCAATCTTTGAGGAGCCGTGGCGACTAAAATTTTTGCTCTCAAAGAGCTGGAGGATGAAAATGGAGGCCAAGGTTCAAAACATGATCAGGATGACAGATGAAATGGATTTCTTCACCCTGATAGAGAGAAAACTGGAAGAACAGGGATTTGAAGTTCTCGAGACATTGCCTCCGGACAGACTGGAAGGCAGTACATTAAAGTTGAATTTTGCCAATAGAGCCACAGGTCGAGTTACTTATTGATGGAAGAGATTCAAGGGAAAATCTCTATGAAACTCCCTCCTGGGGAGTAATTTCAATTTTTCCAATCATCTCTCGACTAAACGTGTAATAATGGAAAAGAAAATACTACACCAGCAGCCTAGGGTCCTTGTGATAGAAGATGCACAAGGGATGACGACATCTTACTACCCCAACTTGACTTGGAATGGTTTGGGATACTCTTTTCCCACAGAGCATAATGGTATTCCGGCCCCGAAGGAAAGCCAGATGTTGTTATCGGATCTGGGTTTCTTTGCTCAGGAAACACATGACTCTGATCAGCCATTTGTGGGCATCGATAGATCGAGGAAAATATTTTCGGCCAAAAACATTCTCCGTGATATTAGCCGCCGTTATAGTTCTGTGAACCAAGAATTTTCCTATGCCTCCGACAAATTCTTCCCGGAGCACCAGGCCTATCTTCATTCCGACCTTTTATATTTGATTGCAGCAACAGATGGCAATGAGGACACGGTCGGACACTCCCAGCTTGTCTCTCGTTACACCCTCCTTCTTACCAAAGCACTGGGGATAGATGATAGAGCCTTCTCTGTCGGGATCGAGAGAGGCGCTTTGCTCCATGATATCGGAAAGATCGGGATCCCTGACTCCATTCTCAGAAAGCCCGGATCATTGACGGATAAAGAGAGAGAAATCGTCAAAGAACATCCCTTCTTGGGTTATGAAATGGTCGAAGAATTCATGTTTTTGCAAAAGGCATCCCGAGTGGTCCTCTTTCATCATGAAAGTTATGATGGACGAGGATATCCGTATGGCCTCAAAGGGGAAGAAATTCCTTTGGAAGCACGGATTTTTGCCATCGCCGATACTTTGGATGCCATTACATCTGACCGGCCTTATCGAAAGGGGAAAAGTTTTCAAGTGGCCTTCGGCGAGATTGAACGGGTCCGCGGCACTCAGTTTGATCCCTATATTGTGGATGCCTTCCTTTCTATTCCAGAGGAAAAATGGCAGCAGATCAAACGAGAGACAGAACAATCCCTTTCCAACTATTCCATCCACTAACCTGGCCCACCCTACTCACCCTACATTAAAGGCGCCGCCCCGTCCCACCCCAATTTGAAGGTGCCTTTTAATAGGGAAATGGGAATTCGCATAAAGAAATTATAAAGGCAGCCGTTTTTTCCTAAAGGGAGAACCAATATCGTTGTGTAAGGTTGGTCGGCCATTGAGACTTCCGTTTCCATCCCCCAGTATTGTTGTTTATCTGTGGGCAGGATGCAGATTTCTGGATTTTTCTGCTAACAAATAGCGAGCAAAAAGCTCGGCCGTGTGAAAGACTTCATAGGGGTCCTCCAGTTTTCCCAAGCATGCCTTGAATTGAAAAAGGCATCCCGGGCAATCGGTGACTATCGTGGTCATTTCCTGGCTTTTTATTTTTATTTCCTTTTTTCGCCAGAGATGGGCTGCTAGGTCAGGATTTTTAAACGAAAAGATGCCGCTGAAACCACAGCAGGCAAAGGGTTCTTCCTCTACAACAGGATTGTACCCGATCGATCGCAGAAGTTTCAGAGGTTCCTCTCTTAATCCCAGGTCGTTCACATAATGACATGGGTAATGATAAAAAACATCTTTTGTCTTTTGAGCAAGACGTCCGTCGGGAATCAGGCCCATTTTGACCACAAATTCCGTGAAATCATAGACCTTTTCCACCCATGTTTGCGTTTCCGATTCAGGAAAAAAACGGGGATATGTCTTTGTCAGTATTGCATTTCCTGTCGGACAAATGGTGATAATATAGTCCGGATTCTCATTGGCAAAGGATGACAGGTTTTTCTTTGCCAGTTTTTTGACGTCTTTTTCATGCCCAAGGTGAAGACTGGGTGCACCGCAACAGACACGATCTTTTGGCGAAACCACCTGATACCCAAGTTGGGAAAGGCTCGTAAAAACAGCCTTTCGGATACCTGGGAAGAAAAGGGAAGCCAGACACCCCTCGAAGAAATATACCTTTTTGCCTTCGTTTTTATCCTCTCGAACAGGATGTTTCACTGGATTTAAGGCGGGGAGGGACTTTCCTTTTGCCCAAGAAAAAGGTAAGTTTTTTAGAGATCCGTCCTTATGCCATGGTTTTTGGAGAATGGAAAGGAGCTTGATACCTGGGTCAGCTATGCTTTTTATCCGGAGGATTGATGAAAGAACCCATTCCCACAATTTGGGCCCCCTTTTTCCCTTTAGCTTCAGCAGGAGTTCACCCGTGGGTAGACCTACCGGACAAAATTCCTCACATTTTTTGCAATCGGAACAGAAGTCCCAACCTTCCGCGGATTTTTTTATAGAATGAGTCAAAGCTGTGAGAAGAAGACCGACTCCACCCGGATAAACCGGTCCACCATAGACATGTCCGCCCAAGGATTGGAAAATCGGGCAGATAAGCATGCACCCCCCACATTTGAGACAGGATAGGATTTTATCAAGGTCTTGGTCCTTGCTTGCCTCCAGTCTTCCGTTATCCAGGATTATGACATGAAGTTCTTCTGGACCATGCACTCCGATAACGAGCTGTTTTTCAATATCGGTCGTCCGGCTTGTTCCTGTGATGAAAGACACATAAGCTGTCAATTTGAGACCTGATGAAGCTGAAACCAGAGCCTTCACCAATGACGTGGCTTGTTCGAGGGTTTCGACAAATTTTTCGGCTGTGACCACAGCGATGTGAACGGGAGGGAGGGAAGTGACCAGCCTGGCGTTGCCTTCGTTACTCACGATCACGAGGGTTCCTGACTCAGCCACGGCTAGGTTGGCTCCAGAAATGCCCACATCTGCCTGGATGAACTCCTTGCGGAGCTGTTTCCTGGCCAGCTTAACGATTTCTTTGGGGTCAGGGAGAACTTCCAATTGTAGGCGCTCACTGAGGAGCTTTGCGACTTCTTCTTTTGTTTTGTGAAGAGCCGGAGCGGTGATGTGGGAAGGCCTTTCTCCGGCCAGTTGAATGATCCATTCGCCCAAATCTGTTTCGACGATCCTGTACCCCTTTTTTTCCAGGAAGTGGTTGAGATTGATTTCTTCGCTGACCATGGATTTGGATTTGACGATATTTTTTGCCTTTTTTTCCTGGAGTATTTTTTCTATGGCTGAAAGTGCTTCGGAGGGAGTCTCGGCTCGATAGACTTGGGTCCCAACTTTTTGGGCTTCCCTAGTGAACTGTTGGATGAGTTCGGGGAGCCGCTTGATGCAGTCCTCCCTAATTGCCTTGGCTTTTTCTTTTATCTGTTCCCAAGGAATATCTTTGGCGGTGGCAGCAAATTTTTGAAAGTGTTGGGAAGAGGCTCTGTGGAGAGCTGTTTGGAGTGTCTTATCTGCCAAGGCTTTTTTTGCCCGCTTTTTCTGACGTGTTCGCAGGAACAATCATACCTCCTCGCTTTTCTTCCTCATGTAGGCTTCACGGCTTACCAGGATTTCCCGAGGCTTACTCCCTTCGGAAGGGCCGACGATTCCTTCCAATTCCATTTGATCGATGATGCGGGCCGCCCGCGCATAACCTAGCTTGAGTTTTCTTTGAAGATAGGATGCAGAGGCTTGCCCGGTGTGAAGCACCAGCTCCACAGCTTTTTCGAACATCGGGTCTTTTTCATCGGGTTTTTCTAGAACATGAGAGGCAGGACGTTTGAGGACATGGATGATTTCTTGATCATATTTGGGTTTGCCCTGCTCTTTCACGAATTTGATTAAACGGTTGATTTCTGGGAGGGACACAAACGAACAATGGAGGCGGATGATCCGGGGATTGTTGGGAGGCATAAATAACATATCTCCCTGGCCTAGGAGTTTTTCCGCACCAGCTGTATCGATGATGATCCGAGAATCGACTTTGGAAGGAACGCGGAATGCGATACGACAGGCAAAATTGTTCTTGATCGTGCCAGTTATCACATCGATAGACGGCCGTTGTGTGGCCATAACAAGATGGATTCCCACCGCTCTGGCCAATTGAGCAAGCCGGGCAATACAGTATTCCACTTCCTGTGCGCCGATCATCATCAGCTCTGCCAGCTCGTCAATAATGACCACAATATACGGCAAAGGCTTGAGGTCTTCCATCCCCTCCTCTTCCATCTTCCCTTTTTTTTCTTTCAAAAGCCTGTGAACCTGTTTGTTGTACTGTTCGATGTTTCGGACACGGAGCAATCCCAGCTTGTGGTAACGGGCTTCCATTTTTTTTATGACGTCCAGAAGGACGGCTTCGGCTTTTCTGGGGTTTTTAACCACAGGACACATTAAGTGGGGAATACCGTCATAGATGGAAAATTCCAGCCGTTTGGGATCGATAAGGATGAGTTTGACCTCCTCTGGACTGGCCTTATACAGGATGCTGGTAATGACCGTATTGAGAGCAACGCTCTTTCCCGATCCCGTGGCGCCGGCGATCAAGAGATGAGGCATAATAGAGAGATCTGTGATGTAGGGTTCGCCATGCACGGATTTTCCCAGGGCCATGGCCAGTTTTGTCTTGGATCTCATGTAATTTTCTGTTTCGATAAGATCCCGGACCTTGATGACTTCTCTCCTGTTATTAGGCACCTCCACACCGAGCGAAGATTTCCCCGGCGTTCTTTGTATCCGGACCGCTTCGGCCTTAAGGGCCAGTGAAAGGTCTTCTGCATAGCTTGCCACTTGGCTGACTTTGATCCCGGGTTGGGGGTAGAATTCATACGTGGTGATGACAGGGCCGGGATGGTATTCTTTCACCTCACCTTCTATCCGGAATTCTCGGAGCTTCTGTTCGATGGCTTGTTTTTTTTCGTAAAGTTCGTTTTTATCGATTTGTTCCGATTCTATTCCGGGATCGAGAAGGCTAAACGGAGGAAAATGGTAATCCCCCTTTTTTTCCATCTCAGGGAAAAGAGATCTTTCTTTAGGAGGGGCGTGAGGAATGGGCTGTGCGAAGATTTCTTCTTTGGAAATTTTTTTCTTTTTTTTCTTCTCCTTTGGTTTTTTCCCCGATTCCTTTTCTGGCTCGGGCTTCGGGGCAGCATACTTTTCGATGACTTTCCGTTTCATTTTTTCCTTGCGCTTGGCTTTCTGGTAACGCGTGATTCGGATGCGAACCTCTTTAAAAACAAACTGGGCTGTTTTGGAGAAGAATTGGGTCATCTTGCTGATGGAAAGGTGAGTGGTGAAGATGACAAACAAGATAAGCAGGCCGATCAGGATGAGGATCGTCCCCAGGTGGTTAAAATAGTGGATAAAAAAAGAAGACAGAACATTCCCGATAAAACCCCCAGATGCCATAGGGGCTCCTCGCCAATTTGTTTCTTGAAAAAGGGTGTACAGGAGAGCGCAGAGGATAAATACAAGAAATGTCAATCCCAAGATCCTCGAAAGGAGGCGTTTATCTTCTTTGGGAAGAATAACCTGCAATCCCAAGTAAACGAGTACCAGAGGGATGAGGAAGGATGTGAAACCGAAGACTTGGAGCAGGGCTTCTGCGGTAGAAGCCCCTGCTTTCCCACCGTAATTGTTCACTTTTACCCCTGGAGAAGTTGTTCTTGCCCAGGAGGGATCTTGGGAATTGTAGCTGACCAGACTGATCAAAAGGAAGAGAGCAACCAGGATAAGTAATATCCCGCTCAATTCTGGGGATTTGACCCTTTTTTTTTGCTTGGATTTGCGTGAAGTTGGGGCCTTTTTTCTTGTTTTCCGTTTCGGCATCCCCAAGATTATAACACATTTTGCAGGCGTATTCCTCGATTCGGATTGGAAATGGTGAGAATAGCGGGCCTGGGGATGATATCGCTAACAGCTTACTTGATTGTTTCCAAATAGGTGAGGAGTGGGGATGGCCAGATCAGAAGCTTGAGATAAGGAGGGGGAATGAGTTATTGGGTTGACTGATTGTCGAAAAGGTAGGCATACAGGGCCACGAAACGAGAAAGAGATACCTGTTCGGGACGCCATGTTTCTTCGATGGCACATGCGATATAAGCCTTTTTTATCCGAATTGGAGGGATATCGAGTGCCTTTAGGTTATTGGCAAGTTTTTTCCTGCGGCTCCGGAAGGCACCTCTGATAAACCGGATAAAACCTTCTTGATGAGGAATCAGAGAAAAAGGCTTTGGGTGCTTCCTGAGGGATACCAAAGCCGATTCGACTCGGGGAGGAGGAGAAAAAGAGGAAGCCTTGACTGGGAAATGCAGATGGGCTTCAAAATCATTTTGGAAGAGGATGGTAAGAGGCGCATATTTTTTCGTGCCGGGAAGGGCGCACACCCTCTGGGCAACTTCCTTTTGCAGGAGGAACACACATGAGGATACAGAGTCTTTTTCTTCTAGTACTTTGAACAAAAGAGGGGAGGATATGGCATATGGGAGGTTCCCGACAATTTTACCTTCCCTTCCCTGCAAAAGATTTCCGAATTTGATCCTAAGTGCATCCTTTTCGAGCACAGTGAGATTAGAAAACTCCTTTTTTTTGAGGGATGGGATCAAGGTTTTATCCTTCTCGAGAGCGATGATTTGCGCTTTTTTTTTGGTCAGACAGAAAGTCAGAGCCCCCTTTCCCGCACCTATTTCGACAATGAGATCTTCTGGCTGCGGATCGATGACTTTGACAATGCGTCGGAGGACATCTTGATCATGAAGAAAGTGCTGACCCAGGGCTTTTCTTTTACTTTTTCTCACTATTCCTGAAACATGTAACTCTTATGAGCCTGTGTTGATTACAGTCGTTCACAATATTTTGAGGTTGCCCGTCTTCAGGTTTTTGCTTTCCTGGTATATTCTGTTTCTTGAAAACTATAGCAGAATCCTCTAAAAAGGGAAAGACACAGACAAACAAGCAGACACAAACACACAACCCCAGAATCCTGAATTCCAAAAGACTTCAGGAAATAAAGTTCCAATTAAGGCTTTTGTTGAGAAAGCTCTCAAGACCTGCAGAGTTGAAGTTATGGTTTTGATTGTGTAGAATTCAACTCTGATGAATGTGAGGAGAATTTTAGCCCTTTTTCTGATTGCTGTTTTCACGTTTCCTGTCTGTAAAAAAACATCGGTTCCAGAGGGAAAACTCTTTCGATTTATTGATCATATGAAGGAGGGCAATATTATCGAGTCTCCTCTCTCAGAAACCGCTGGAAAGACAGATGAATCAGGAAAATTTTATCCCCAAAAGTCCTATCCTGTGCTGGATTTGGGCACTGGGACTAATCCGTATGGCCTCAAAAGAAAATTGAATATAAGGGATGCCGACAGCAATGTCCTTTTTGCTCCGCCAAAAAGCCGATATTTTTTTGAGGTCGATATTCCGGCTGATGCTATCCTGGAATTCGGCACGGGAATCGTCAGAGAGAGAAACTCTGGAGAGATTCTCGAACCCACAAGCGAGGAGAGTTCAACGATTGTTTTCACCGTTTTTCTTGAAGTCAATGGGGAGAAAAAAAATATTTTTCAAAAAATCCATAAGTTTCTCAGAAAAGACCAGAGAATGGTTTTCCAAACACACAAGGTTGATGTGTCTGCTCCTCTGAGAAAAGCGAGAATTTCATTTGTGACCGAAGGAATACATCGGAATTTCGCTTTTTGGCAAAATCCCGTTCTCTATCAGAAGAACAATAACGGCCATAACGTGATCCTGATTTCTCTGGATACTCTGAGAGCTGACCACTTGGGATGTTATGGGTATAAAAGAGAGACAAGTCCTGCCATCGACGCTTTCGCTGAAGATAGCGCTCAATTTTTAAACACATACAGCTCATCTCCTTGGACCTTGCCCTCTCATGTTTCTCTCCTAACCTCGCTCCATTGCATGAATCATATGGTCCATTATGAAGATGAGAAGATGGATTCCTCCCTTGTGACCCTAGCCGATCTGCTGAGACAAAAAGGTTTTTATTGTTCTGCTTTCACGGGAGGTGGATTTGTCAATGCCGCCTACGGATTTTCCAAAGGCTTTGATTCATATGGCCAGTCTTCAAGAGGAATACATCAGTTTGACGGGGCCGAATGGATATGTCGATCAGTTTTGAATTGGATCGATAATCATAAAGATAGAGATTTTTTTCTGTTTATTCACACTTACCAGCCTCACAATCCTTTTTCTTGCCCCCCGCCATATAATTCGCTGTTTCTGGATAAAGCTGACGAATGGAAGGAGATAGATATTCTCAAACTCATCGGTGGCAAGCAGGGAGTTTTTAGCAATCTCTCTGAGAGAGAACGAGAGAATATCATCAACCTGTACGATGCGGAAATCCGCTATACCGATGAAAAACTGATCGAACCATTGTTGAAAAAATTAAAAGACACAGGACTTTATGAACAGTCAACGATTATTATAACCAGCGACCATGGGGAAGAATTTTATGACCATCGGGGATGGGAGCATGGCCATACTCTCTACAACGAACTACTGAAAGTTCCCCTCATAATAAAGTTCCCAGGTTCGGAATTTGCGGGAAAAAAAATCGATACAATCGTTCGGCTGATTGACGTGATGCCGACGATTTTGGATAAAATGGGGCTCAAACGATCAGGACAAAGTTTTGATGGAAAAAGCTTGATGCCTGTTCTTAAGGATAGGGAAAATGCGGACAGAACATTTAGGGCCTATAAAGCCGACAATATTCTCAATTCTCACGTACCAGAAAAGATTTCAATAAATGAGGCGAGTGTAAAACTCATCCTCAATAAAAAGTTTACGGCAGAGCAAATCGACTTTTTTTCTTCATCTCCGCCGGAATTGGTATCCATCGAGCTTTATGACCTATCCAAAAATCTTATCGAGAAAAATAATATCGTTAATGAAAAGCCCCAGATTGCCACCCAGCTAGCTCGTTTGCTAAACGAGATATCCATCCAGATGAAAGAGGGCAAATCAAAAAAGGCAGATATCGATAAAGACCTGATGGAGCAGCTTCGGGCACTGGGTTATTTGCGCTGAATTTTTTCCATCCCAATAAAATTATTGAGAAACAACACAAGAAACAGGAACATGGGTTTTTTGATCTCTTTTAGGTAGCGGAGTGCATGAACACCAGGTAATATTGATTTTTTGACTGCTTCTGTTCACGCTTAAAATTTTGCAAAGAGTGTGTTATAAGACTTTTATGGCAAAGACTAATATTCTGCATGATTTTTCTGTTATTCTCATCGGATCGATATTGGCCCTTTCCCTAACAGTGATCTCGTGCCAGAATGTCGATGGGATCCATCGTATTCCTGCCCTAGTTCAAGAACAGCCAGATGATTCCCACCTCAAAGCCAATCAAATCAAGCGTCGTGATGCGTATCAATCTCTTTATTTCACAACCGGAGCGACAACTATCAGAGGACAGGTGATAGGCCTTGAATCGGGAATAAAAAAAACAAGTTATTATCCCAAGTTAAAGGGCGAATTCCGGATACAGTTGGAAATATTTGCTAGGGTGAAGTCTGAATCAATCCTCCGCTTGTATCAAAACAGCCTGCTCCTTGCAGAAAGCACCCCCCAAGGGGAAAAACGTGTGACGCTGAAGGCTGATGTTGAGCTTGCCAAAAATGACAGGATAACGCTTTCGGCAAAAGGTGAAGGCGTTTTGATTGCGGGAGATCTGATCCTATCCAAAAGAATACCGGTTGAAGAAAGAAATTATGTTTTTTTGATCTGTGCCGATACACTGAGAGCGGATCGTTTGGGCCTTTACGGATACAAAAGGAAGACTTCTCCCAATATTGATTCCTTTGCACTTGATGGTGTCGTGTTCGAGAGTGCCTATGCCCAGTCTCCCTGGACTCTTCCCTCGCATATGTCTTTGTTTACAGGTCTGTATGAATTCAATCATGGAATAAAGAGAGGGACAACCATCTCACCTTATGTCCCGTATTTGGTTGAAGAATTATCCCAAAAATTTTCGACCCGGAGTTACAATGGGGGAATTTATGTTTCAGCGAATTTCGGTTTCTTTCGTGGGTTCGATTTTTACAGGAGTATTCCTCAAGATCAGATCTCGCCGCTGGCGACCAAAAAGCTGTTCGATTTAACCAAAAATGATCTCGATACGAACAGATATTCAAATGCCTTCTACTTTTTGCATACCTATCAAACCCATAGCCCGTATAATCCGCCGCTGAATTTTCTAAAGAGGTTCAATCCAGATCCTAAATACACCTATCTCTCGGCCCCGTCCGTTGGTTCCAACCACAAGGATCAGTATAAAAAACTGCCGCAAGAAATGATCGATGCTTATGTCGACCTTTATGACGCGGAAATATTTGTTTTTGATCTTTGGTTTGGTCAATTCCTGGATTATTTAAAGGAGCAGAATATCTATGACGACTCAATGATCGTCTTCATGTCAGATCATGGTGAAGAGTTTTTCGATCATTTGGGTTGGGGACATACCCATTCTTTGTATAATGAGCTTATCCGAGTGCCCCTAGTCATTAAATTTCCCAAGAACCAATACAAGGGGACCCATGTTACGACTGAAGTTGGCTTGATAGATATAATGCCCTTTATACTAAGCTATTATCGTATCCCCTTTGAGAGAAAAGGAATAGATGGATCTGACTTGATGCCAATTGTCAAAGGGAAATCGATGGACCGGACCCTGATTTCATCCCTGACGAACGGTTTTTATATTCCCAGCCTCCCGTTTAAAATTTCAAGGATCGAAAATAATCAAAAGATCATTTTCAATCTACCCTATACGGATGAAACGCTTGCTTTCTATAATACGCCACCTCCTCCCTACAGCCAGTTTGAATACTACGATCTGCTCGAAGATCCCGGAGAAAAAAACAATATCCACGAGGAGAAGATAGCCGAAATTAGAAAATATCGAGAGCTTTTTGAATTGATTGTCCAAATGGGACGGAAAAACATAAACACGAAAGATAAACCTGTGGAATTCGATAAAAACCTGTTGGAAGCATTAAAAGCGTTGGGGTACGTGCATTAATCACCCTTGATGTTCCGTTGACTTAATTTCCTCCTCACCATGCAGCCGGTGAGGGATTTTATTTCGACAAGTGGTAAAAAACGGAGAGAAAGGGAAGAGAATTACGATACGGCGAAGACGAAAGACAAAAGGACAGCCACTGGAATGAGTTGTAGTCAGTTGTTAGCGCGAGTTTCGTGTTTATTGAATGACGAGTGTTGCGGCTTCTCCGACAAAATCCTGGTCATCCACGGCGACGAGCTCATACGTGTATGTTTTATCAGGAGAAGTGAAACGCCTCAAGTATTCGAACGTGTTGGCATCAAATTCTTGGATAAGAAGACGATTCCTGCCGTCGATTTCATACAGTTTGTATTTCACGATGTTCTGGTTTTCCATATTGGCTTCCCAGGTTATCCGATGCAAATACTCCCGGTAAAAAAGGGCTCTGTTTTCGATGACTTGGCCCGCAAAATTCGAGGGCGCTTTTATGGGATGGAGAACTTGAAATCTTTCGTACCAAACCTCACGATTGGAACCGATTCCTCCTCTGTCTTCCCAGACAACATGCATCAAATAGTCCCCATCGATCCAAACTCTTGGCTGGCCGGCGTTGCCTTTTCCTGGAGCAACCTGGACAGGCAAATCCCATTCCTCGTTAATCTTTTTGAGAGCGTAGAAAAGAGTATCCGCACCATTCTCTTCCTGGATGAAAGCAGCGGCAATAACAGGATCGCGGTACCGGATTTCTCCCCACTGTTGAGGGGCATTTCTATCGGAGATAATCTGTTCAGTTCCCCACTCTGTTCCTGTTTTTTTTCTGTAATAAAAATTCCCATCATCGGCGCTCCAAACAACGTGGACATTACTCTGGTTATCAACCTCTATTTCGGGATAAGAAGCTGAAGGAGCCAGTTGAGTCTCTTGGAAATCTCTCCAATTGATCCCTCTGTCTCCCTCTTTATAATAGAATTGCCAAGGCTCCCCAAGCGGACTCCCCTGCATATAGGAGCAGTACACCCGTCCATTTTTAACCTTGAATGACGGGTATATACTCGTCTCAAAAGCATTCCAGGAGATGCGCTCGTAAAGGCCAAGCCAAGAAGTGCTTTCGACTTTTTTGTACTGCATGACGATGTCGGAGCCAACGTATTTGCCCCCATTTTTGTGGTACCAAACGATATAAATCATGTCATCTTCGATGTCGATCTTATTCCAAGCAGAATTGGTGTCGCTATACCAAATCATAGAAGGTTCCGACCATCCTTCTCCTGGTGTGTAGACAGCATGATATATTTCTCTATTCGCATCGGAATCTCCATCTGCATAACTGAGATGAA
>CP070750.1:3126726-3138594 GCA_020348385.1 Candidatus Aminicenantota bacterium
CCAGGATCATGAGGATTATGCAGAAAAAATGGCTGGAGGGATAAGCTAGTTGGCAAAATAGCCAGCTCGATGAGAAACGCGATGACCTGACCTTTTCACGCGGACTTCTATTTCTTTGAATTTTCCATCTGAACTGTATTCTCTCGGAGAATAATAAAGAAGGTAATAATTTTCTGATGCATCCACTGCCTTGCGCATCAGGAAATCGGGATTAAATGAGCTTTCGGCGAAACCTCCGGTCGCACTGGCCATCTCATTAAAGGCAGAAAAAATATCCTCGGAATGCTCTTCGAAATGCACGCCGTATGTGTTTGAGGGGGGTTTGGAGATCAATAAAAAATGGATGGAAATAGAAGAATCGGCGTAGGCTTGCTTGACCGCGTCGACATCAAAAGTGACATCTCTTCTGTATAAACTCGAAATCTCTGTCAAGCTTTGAATGACGGACGGCTGGTCCTGATACATCGAAAGAGCCTGATCCATCACTCTGGGATCGATTTTTGGGAGGAATTCCTTTTGATAAAACATAAATACATACTTTTGCCCCTCTTTTTCCTTCAGAGAGGCTGCAAAGCTGAGCAGCTTATCCTGACTAACTCTTCTTAATGTCTCAAGTTTGGTAAGGAGGGTGGAATACAACATAGCCTGCTCTTCTAGGGCCATGCCTTGGAACTCATCTCCTACGGATTCATCCATAACCAAGACCGGATCATCCCCTCCGCCTCTAGCATTAGGTAAAACCGCAGATTGTATTGCCCTAGCACATGAAGCACATTCCCGAATCGCGGATTTATACTCTGAACTCCCGACCAGAGCATCCTTCCTAATGATCCCCACGAGCTGATCCACAATCTTTTCTCTAGGCATGATTTTAAAAGTGTCGTTTCTCAACCGGTAAGTTTTCATCGGCGTTACAATCACAAGATTATCTCTTTGGACGAGAACATTTTGAATAAAAAATTCTATAGCTTGTTCAAGCCTTGGATCGTAATCCGTTATTTCAAAAAACAGATAAAAATTTCTTTGGGTATCCGGCGTAAACCTTTTTTTCTCTTCACTTCTCTCAACCGTTCTTTTTTTGATCAAATAGACAGCTTCGATCTTTTGCGGGACACCGTCCTCTAGAACTTCAAAATCATCTATGCTGAGATCTTCCACGAATGAGCCTGCTTTAAAAACCCGGACGGGAACCTCTATGTTTATAACAACTGATTCTTCCTGGATTTCCTGAGAAAATACAGAAAAACTGAGCAATAAAATGCCGATCAACAGATATGTCTTTTTCATCTTCTTCACATACTATTTTAAAGCATTTGAGGGGAAATGATAAGTGATATTTTCCAGGACAAACCTGGGATTTTTTTTATTTTCCAGTCTGCATTAAAAACTTTTGAGGCTCTGAATCCAGATCTAAATAATTATCCGCTTCATCGATGAGCTTTTGGGAGCTGGATTTCCCGAAAGCCATCACTTCCACATAACAACCGAGAGCATGTTTCAAATGCCTGACAAGAGGAACAAAATCACCATCGCCGCTTACCAAAACGACGGTATCGAGCTTGGGCGCTAATTCAATCAAATCCATGGCAATCCCGATATCCCAATCACCCTTTTTGGCGCCTCCATAAAAAACCTGAAGATCCTTTTCCTTGACTTCGTATCCCAAGTTTTTCAATGCGTCGAAAAAATTTTCCTCATCCTTGACATCGGCCCGGATGACATAAGCAATGGCCCGAATGAGATTTCTCCCTTTAATGGCTTCCTTGAGGATCGCACGGAAATCGACTTTGGACTTATAAACGTTTCGAGCAGAGTAATACAAGTTTTGAACATCTACGAACACGCCAACCCGCTGTTCTTTGTATAGATTTGCGACGGCTTTTTTTGTCATAAAAACTCCTTACGGCAATCCAAGGTTAACAGAGGCTTCTTCAATTGTCAAAAGCATTGACTTGAAGAAGGAGGAGTGCTATATTCCTGATTCATCTTTCTCGAAAAACAAGGTATCGACAAGCGGGCGAAAATGAGAATCAGATTCAGGATTTTTCTTCTTTTTTTCCTTTTAATCCTGATGTGTGCCTCATGTGCAGAGAATCCGACGTACGCTCGAGAAGACATTCTTTTAAACTTTTTCCGCAAAAATGAAGTCACTATCGCCATCACAGACTCCGGCTTGGGAGGGCTTTCTATCCTGGCCGATATAGCCGAGCGATCTAAAAATTGGAAAAGCTTCCAAAAAGTGAATTTCATTTACTTCAATGCCTTATTTTCAAATCAAGGCGGCTATAATACTCTTGAAACCCATCAAGAAAGAGTATCCATATTCGATAGTGCGTTGAACAGCTTGGAAATGAGGTACAATCCGGATCTCATCCTTATCGGGTGTAATACCCTGTCATCTATCTATGACGACACCTCTTTTGCCAAACGGACACAAACACCCGTAAAGGGAATTATCGATGCAGGCGTGAATGTGGCTTATGACGCTCTTAAAGCTCATCCCGAATCAAAAATCATCATTTTCGCCACACAAACGACCGTCGCCCAAAACACCCATAAGGATCAACTGATGAAAAAAGGATTCCTCCCTGAAAGAATCCTGTACCAAGCTTGTCCGGAACTGGCAAAATACATCGAGGAAGACTACAGGGGTGACGAGACGGATATGCTGATATTCGCTTACGTGGATGAATCCCTTCAGAATATAAGCGACCGCAGCGATCCTTTAATTGTGAGCCTCAATTGCACACACTACGGGTATTCCCTTGATCTTTGGAAAAACGCATTTCACAGCCTCGGTGTAGAGCCAGTAGCATTCCTGAATCCCAATGCCAAAATGAACGATTTTTTGTTTCGCCTCCAGTTTCAGAATCGTTTTAAAATCACGGATACTTCGGTTCGAATCGTGTCTATGGTTGAAATTACAAAAAAAAAGAAGGAATCTCTGGGGTCATTACTCCATTCGCTCTCCCCACAAACTGTCGAGGCTCTTCAAAAGTATGAATGGGAAAAAGATTTGTTCCAGTGGAAAAACTTCATTAAAAATCAGGCCAACCCGCCCCACCCCAAGCCGACCCGCCCCACCCAACATAAGGTATATAAATCAGATAATCTCGACTGAGTTGGTTCCTTCAACTAATTCCCCTATAACCCAAGCCTTTTGTCTGAGTTCGGCCAACAAATTAAGGGCATGGTTTGTGCTCCGGCGACTGAGGGCCAAAACCATTCCTATCCCCATATTAAACGTCCGGTACATCTCGGACTCTTCTATTTGTCCACGGTGCTGGATTTTATTAAAAATCGCCGGAACCGGCCAGGAGCCTTTGGTTATCCGTGCTGATATTCCTTCGGGGATTGCTCTCGGGATGTTATCATAAAAACCACCGCCCGTGATATGGGACATGGCTTTGATTTTCACTTTTTTTGTGAGATGAAGGAGGGATTTTGTATAGATCCGTGTCGGCCTGATCAATTCTTTGCCCAGCTTTCCCTTGATTTCTCCGGGAGGAAAGAGCTTGCGTATCAACGAAAATCCGTTGGAATGGAGCCCGCTCGAGGCTAATCCCAGCAATTTGTCGCCTCTACGGCAGTGGCGACCATCTATGACTTTTTCCCGGTCGACCAAGCCCACACAAAATCCGGCCAGGTCGAACTTGTCCTTTGTGTACATCCCAGGGAGTTCAGCTGTCTCCCCCCCTATCAAAGCACATCCTGCTTCTGTGCAGCCCTTTGCTATTCCTTTCATCAATTCATACAGTTTTTCCGCATCCAATTTTCCACATGCAATATAATCCAGGAAAAACAGCGGCTCAGCCCCCACAACAACCACATCATCCACGCACATGGCCACAAGATCGATACCGATGGTGTCGTATTTGCCCAGCAAATCTGCTATTAAAAGCTTTGTTCCAACTCCATCCGTGGAGGAAACCAAAACCGGGTCTTTCATCCTCTGGATCCGGGGTTTGAACATTCCGCTGAATCCGCCGATTTTTCCCAAGACTTCCGTACGCCTTGTCTTCTCGAGGAGAGGTTTTATTTTGGCGAGGAATGCCTCCGCCCTATCGATATCGACCCCTGCTTTTTTATAGGTTACACCGGACATTTTTTCTCGAAATTCATCAGATATATGCCCTTTATAGCACCCCTTTCCTACCAAGTCAAACTATACGGGATTAGACCGAGTTAAGTTTTTCTATATAAATTAGATGCGTCCAATTTTGAGCTATATTTCGGCCGAAACGTAAGATTTTGAGGGCAAAAGGTGTAGTTTTTTTAGAATGACGTTTTTGACCCTAAAAACACTATTTTAAGACCAAATTTTATCCCTATTTTGGCAGCATCTGAAATAAAATCAATAATTTGACTCGGTTTGATCCCATTTATTTTTTTTTTGATTTCGTGTAACCTTTTTGAGAAAGGCAAGTCTAAAAATATGAGCACCATAAATGAAGGATCAAATGACGTGAATTTATACACTGACAACAGGCTGATGGAAGAAGTCAAAGATGGCAAGGTCGAAAAAATGGCAGTTCTTTTCGAAAAACATCATGTCTCGCTTTTCAATTTTTTCATGCGCCTCACAGGAAACAGCAGCATCAGCGAAGACCTTGTTCAGGAGGTGTTCATGCGGATGCTGAAATATCGCGCTACCTATCAAGGCCGGAGTAAATTCACTCTCTGGATGTACCAGATCGCCCGGAATGCTCACATCGACTTTTTGAGGAAGAAAAAAGATGCCCTGCCCCTGGACGAACAATGGAGCGAACCCATCACATCGGAAGCTTCTCCTGCAGAAAAACTGGAAGGCGGAGAGGAGGTTAAACTCCTGCGGCAGGCCCTGGCACAACTCCCGTTAAAAAAGAGAGAGGTTCTGATCCTCAGCCGCTACCAAAACTTGAAATACAAAGAAATCGCCGAACTGATGGATTGTCACATAGGGACGGTGAAGGCTCATGTCCACCGGGCCATAAAAGAGTTGGGAAAAATTTATTTCGAACTCCAAGGAGGAACCGTATCATGAGATGCGAAGATATAAAGAAAAATTTTCCAGACTATCTCGTAAAGGACCTGGACCAAAGCTCTTCAGACGATATCCAATCCCATATCGCCGATTGTGCCTCTTGCAGGCAGGAACTGGAGGATATGAGTGCCGTCTGGACAAAACTGGGCGTCCTCCCAGAAGAACATCCCAGTAACGGGTTGCGTGAACGTTTCTACGGAATGCTGGAAGAATACAAAACAGAGGTGAATCGGGAAAGGCCCCTCCACCATTTGAAACAATTTTTCAGCAGTCTGTTTTATCGCTCTCGGAGCGGCCGTCCAGCCTTTCAGATAGCGTTCGGTTTTATTCCCCTACTCGTAGGACTATCGCTGGGCTATATCCTCTTTTCAGGAAGTCAAAGCGCCGAACTCCGCCGCGAAGTCCAGGATATGCGGCAGATGCTGGCCGTGTCGCTTTTGGATCAAAGATCCACCACCGAAAGACTCAGAGGAGTCAACCTGAGCTATGGCCTCGAGAATCCGGACAGCAGAACGATCGAGGCTCTCCTCGATACATTGAACAACGATCCCAATATCAATGTACGGTTGGCAGCCGTGGATGCCATGTATCTCTTTTACGATTCTCCATCGGTCAGAGAAGGCATCATTCAATCGTTATCCCAACAAGAATCGCCCTTTTTGCAGGCGGCTCTGGTCGATCTCCTTGTCAGCGTACGGGAACGGCAAGCGCTGGAGTCTTTCAAGAAGCTGATTGCAGCCAACGAACTCGATCCAAAAGTCAGGCAAAAGCTGGAACAGGGGATCAAAGAATTAAGTTATTAAAAGAGGATATCATGAAAAAAATATTTCTCGTGCTTTTCGTTATCTTGTCGATCGGAGCATTTCCTACTCATGGCGATAGTTATCGAGTAGAAAAAAAAGGGGAAATCAACAGAACTTTGCATTTCCAAGATTCGTCCGGAATGAAAGATCTTCAGGTCGACAACATCTTTGGGTCGATCGTGGTGACAGGTTACGACGGGAAGGAAGTGAAGCTTTTTGCCCGGAAGACCATAAAGGCCCGAACCGAAGGCCGGATCCAGAAAGCGGAACAAGAAGTGAAGCTGGACATCACCGAAGAAGGGAACGTCATCGACATCTATGTTGACGGACCGTTTAGAAACCAACATAAAAACAGGCGGGAATGGAACGATCCCGGGTACCAGGTCCACTATGATTTCGATTTAAAGGTTCCCCGAAAGACGAACATCTATCTCAAAACAGCCACGGATGGGAAAATCGAAGTAAACAACATCGAGGGCGAATTCCAGGTCCGTCATGCCAACGGAAAAATTGTCATGCGCGATATCGCTGGTTCCGGTACTGCCCGGACAGCCAACGGGGAAGTAAAAATCCAATTCGCAAAAAACCCGGATTCCGACTGTTCTTTCAAAACCGTGAACGGAGATGTCGATGTGACGTTCGAAAAAAATCTTTCTGCCGATTTTCTGCTTAAAACCAGATTCGGGGAGGCCTATTCGGATTTTCCCGTATCCCTTCTTCCCGTTCAATCTGCCGCGACAGAGGAGAGAAAAAACGGGAAGTATGTTTACCGGAGCAATTCGTCCGTCGGCGTCCGCGTCGGCTCCGGCGGCCCTCAAATCGCAATGGATACCCTGAACGGGAATCTTTTGATTAAAAAAAAATAGTCTAGGAGGACAAAATGAAAAAATTTAATATTTACTTCAGCGTAATCACCGTCCTGCTATTTGCAGGAACCGTGATCCATGCCCAACAGCCTACCGGAGACCGGGTCAACGTATCGTTCAGCGATCCCTCCAAACCGGGTTTGGTCGTAGCCTATGTGAATGCCGGATCTATCACAATCAAAGGATACAGCGGCAAAGAGGTTGTCATCCAGGCAAAATTGCGGGATAAGCCCACCCAGACAACAGAAGGAGGCGAAATCCCGGATAAAGCCAAAGGGATGAAACGCATCACGGCAAACCTAACGGGCCTGATCGTGGAAGAGGAAGAAAACGAGATGAAAATCTATGTCTCGCACCATGACAACGAGGTCGATCTCGATATACAGGTCCCGTTTCAAACATCGTTGAAAGTTGCCAGCCATGAGGGTGGGCCTGTGCTTGTGGAAAAAGTGACCGGCGAGATCGAAGCCACATGCAGCGAAGGGGATTTGACGCTGAAGAACATCTCGGGATCCGTCGTTGCCAATGCTTACGATGGGGAACTTGTCGTTTCCTTCGATCAAATCGACCAGGGGAAACCCATGTCTTTTTCCGCTTATGCCGGAGATATCGATGTAACATTCCCCTCCACAGTGAAGGCCACGGTCATGATCAAAACTAACGAGGGTGATATCTACAGCGACTTTGAAATCGCCTTGAGAGCGACCCCGAAACAACAGGTGAAAGACGAGCGGAAAGCCGGAGGAAAGTACAGGATCAGCTTCGGGGAATACGTCACGGGTGCCATAAACGGCGGCGGGCCGGAATTCCAATTCGTATCCTATGACGGCAACGTTTACCTCCGCAAAAAGTAACAGGCATAAACAGAGAACAAAAAAGGGGCAGGCTTCACGGCCTGCCTTTTTTTTTCAACATCCAGCCAATCTTTTTCTAAGTTGCTGTTTGTTGGGGGCGGCCCAGTGTCTTGCCACCTCCGGGCTGGGATCATCGAACTCCTTGCCTAAGCCTTTGCATGCGAACGCAGCCAGATCGTGGACCTTGACCGGTAGATTTTTCTTGTCCTTGCTCACCCTCAGCTGAAATTCACAGCAGGGACAAAGAGCCAGGACGGACTCGGCTTCGATCTCCTCTGCTTCATCCAACCGGGATTTCCCGATGTCGTATGCCACTTCCGGTTCCTTGATCAGGGTCAGAACGCTTCCGCAGCAGTGACCGTCTTCCCGATTGTGCGCCATCTCCTTGAATTCAACACCCGAAATGGATTTAATGACTTCGCGCAGCTCATCGTAAATCCCAGACACTCTCCCGATGTGACAGGAATCGTGCCATCCTCCTGCTTCTTCTTTTCTAGGTACTCCTGTTTGAATCAATAGAATCGGTTCAAACTGAAAAACACAAAATAAAGTTTATATTATTTTACAGTTTTCTTATAATTCGACATATTTATGAAAAAAGATTAGCACATCGATATCAAGAAACCTTCATAAAAATCAACCGGGTAGAATGATGTTCGATTCTGTCAGCCTGAAGCCCCATTGAGGACCTCGACCTAACTTAACCCAGTCTTCTATTCAGGGGGCACTTCGAAGGAATCCAGTAGAGCAGGACTTTGGGTATGTTTGGTGTATAGGGGGGTGGTATGAATTACGCAGGAACAGAAAAGAGTGATGAGAGAATGGCGTTATAGATCCGGACTAGAGCGGAAGACAAACCTGAAGAAAGAAAACTGGTTATTTAATCCCCTCTAAGGCCTCCTTTGCTAATTTAAAATCAGGCTTCAGAATGAGAGCTTCTTGATAAGCTTGCTTGGCCAGATCCAGTTGCCCTTTTCTTTTATAGGCTTCCCCCAAATAGAAGTATGCATCAGGAAAAGGCTCTTTTTTTAAAGCGACTTTTAAATCCTCGATCGCTCCATCCACATCGCCTCCAAAACCTTCAGGGGCCATCAAGCGACCGATTCCCCGGCCGAACCGCCCTCTCACGTTATTCGGGTCCAAATCCAGGGCCGTTTCGAACGACTGCATGGCGCCCATCCCGTACTTGATCATATCTGCCGGGTTGTCTCCCTGAGAGAGTGTTCCCATTATGCTTCCCTTCCAGGCATGCAATTCCGCATTTTCCGGCTGGGACGCGATCAGGGATTCGATGGCTTTCAAAGCCTCCTGGTATTTTTTTTCGTTATACAGTTTTTCGACCTGCTCCAACGACACATCGGATGGAACCGCCGGCGAACCGGGAGTAATATCTGGAGCAGGGGCTTTGGGAGCAGATTTTTTCTCCAAGAATTGGGGAAGCATCTGAAGCAGAACAGGAAGCATTTCCTGCAAAAACGAGGGCTTTTTTTCCTCCAGAGGAAAAAGCTCAACTCGGATATCTTCTCCCTCGATGATCAATACTCCTAAAGGTATGGTTTTACCTCCCATACCACCGCCAAATCCCATCATGGCTCCACCAGCTCCCATTCCGTAGGAAATCTTGGAGAATGGGATGATGATCGTATCCTGAACCCGGATGGGCTCCCCGATTACGGAATCGACTTTTATGACCGATGTTATTTTATCAAAATTCATGAATGCCTCATCGGCAGCCGACTTTGTCTGGGCCTGGATTTGGCCCGGGGACAGCCACAACACTAAACACAATGTGATCATAAAATGCTTCATTTTCATGGCAGCCTCCTCATTTGCGGGGTACTTTGCCCACGGGAACGAACTTGACGCCAGCCTTACTGATAACCACAAATCCTAAGGGCTTGGCCTCACCGCCAAAACCAAATCCATGCGCTCCCATCTGGGGTTGTCCGGCCGGGCCTCCTCCACCTCCTCCAAAACTCACATCAATCATGATGATCGGAACGATGGTCACATTCCCGACCTTAATCGGCTTGCCAACCGCTTTTTTCACATCAAGGCTGTCGGATAACCTATCTGTCATCCCTTTTGCGAGCATTATCGCAGGACTGATAGTCTCTCCCTCGGGTTTCGGCTTATCTTGAGCCATCGATATGCCAACCACAAGGAAGACGGCCGCAAAAATCACCACGACTTTGGAAATCCATGCGCTTTTCATTTTCATCCTCCCTTAAATATATAATATATTCCTAAACTTATTCCAAAATCATACTCAATAACCAATACGCACCTTTTTATGTAAAGGTTTATGGCATTTAAAAATCTGATTTCTTGAAAATCTTTTTCAACTGGCTTGCTTTCTGGATTCTTTTCTCCTGCGGCGAAACTCCGATCCCAGGAAGATCGGGAACTTTGATGGTCCCCTGACCTGTGATGTCGATCGGAGGCTCGATCAAATCCTCGGCATAATACCTTTTGCTTGCAGAAAGATCATGGGGAAACTTAAAGTTGGGAAGGGTAGCAAGATGGACATTGTGGGCACGTCCAATCCCTGATTCCAGCATTCCCCCGCACCAAACAGGCATAGAATTTTTCTGACAGACATCATGGATTCTTTTCGATTCGATGATCCCTCCAACCCTTCCGGCCTTGATATTGATGACCCGGCAGCTACCCATTTCCATGGCTTTTCTTGCTGTCTCTGCGTTGATAATGCTCTCATCCAAACACAGGGGTGTGTGCAGATCCTCCTGCAGCCGTGCGTGGTCCCAAAGATCATAGGGTACAAAAGGCTGTTCAATCATCTCGAGGCCGAATGTATCCAGATCGAGGAGTCTTTTTTTATCATCCAAACAATATACGTATGCGCCGTTGGCATCAACCTGCAGCCGGATATCGGGAAATTTTTCCCGCACATTCCGGCAGACAGAAACATCCCAACCGGGTTTGATCTTGAGTTTGATCCTCTGGTATCCCTCCTCCAAAAACGCTTGGATCCTATGGATAAGCTGAGACTGGGAATCCTGGATCCCGATGGATACGCCAGAGGGGATCTCCTTTTGTGACCCCCCATAAAGTTTCCACAGCGGCACGCCCTTCTGCTTGGCCGCAAGGTCCCACAATGCCATTTCCAAACCGGCCTTGGCCATCGGATGTCCTTTGAATATTTTGGCCTCTTCGTAAAAGTCTAGGGGCTCACTCAATGATTTCCTGATCAAAAGCGGTATTAAATAATCCTTCAGCATCAGCCATGCTGTTTGTGTGGTTTCATAGCTGTACAACGGGGCTTTGTCAGCCACAGTTTCTCCATAGCCACAAATGCCTTCGGCATACACCTTGACTAAGATGAAAGTACGATCTTCTTCCCGTCCTAAGCTGGTTTCGAAAAAATGAACATACGGCAGGCTGCAGAGCTCGATTTCGATTCTATCGATTTTCATACTCAATATTCAAACGGTTCTCAGGAGCCTGATGCCCTTTTTTTTCGCCAATTCCTCATACAAGTCGATGGCCTTCAAAACCATGGACTCTGCTGAAAACTTTTGATGCACATTTTCATATCCCCTCTGACCCAGCCGATGAGCCAATTCTCTGTCCTCATACAACTTGATTATGGCTCTAGCCAGAGATTTGGGCCTTTGAGGCGGCACCAGCAACCCAGTCTTCTGATGAGTGACCAATTCCAGGATCCCGTCTGCCCGCGTGGCCACGACAGGCAGACGACATGCCATGGCATCCATGATAAGGCTACCAAGGCTATCATGTCCGGAGGAGAGAACAAAAACATCCAGGGAATTGAGAATTTGTGGGTTATTCTCATGAAATCCCAAAAAGAACACCATATCCTGTTCCTGGATTTCTTTCACCTGCTTGTTCAATTCCAGTTGCAATCGACCTTCTCCAATGATGATGACTTTAATTTTGGAAGTGTGCTCTCTCAAACGTTGGAAAACCTGGATCAAATACTTGTGCCCCTTGTCATCTGAAAGTGGGACCACGATGCCGACAAGAAAATCATCCGGTGCAAAAGAAAGCTCTTGACGGAGATAATCCTTCGACGCCTTGTCCTCGTACTGAGTAAAATCTATCCCGTCCGGAATGACATGAATCCGCTCAGCATCGAAGCCACTCTCCACGAATACATTCTTCACGCTTTCGGAAATCGTCATGATGGCATCTATATCTTTAGTGTATTTTAGCCAGGATAACACATTCTTTTTCAAAGGAAAACCGGCCCGCCTGGAAATCACTCTTATCGGGACCTTTGCCCGAGAAGCCGCTGCAGATCCCACGGCCAACGAGCGAGCATCGTGGAAATTGACCAG
>CP070750.1:3138694-3255553 GCA_020348385.1 Candidatus Aminicenantota bacterium
GGGGATATCCACCGGGGCGACCAGTTGGCCGGGCTGGATGTTGGTCTGGGCTTTGACAGGCTTGATGCGCGTTCTGGCTTTGGAACTGGATTTCTTTTTAGCTGGTGGAGGTGGGGGAGGTGGAGGAGGCGGGGGAGGTGCGAGGAATGCACTGTAGATCTCGACATCGGGCAAGTTTCCTGTGTTAAGAAGAGGGACAACTAGCATGGCTGCAACGATAGATACGTGAAGTAAAAGAGCGACCGGAAAGGCGAATGCCTTTCTTACGCTCCCTTTCTCGCCTGTAATAAATGAATCTTTAAAAAGTCCAGAGATTTCTCCCTTTGATTTTGGCTTAGTCTTTTCAGCCATTTTCTACCTCTTACTTAGGTTTTTAGCGAAAGGATAAATCAAAGTATAAAGCAAAAAATACCTTTTGACAAGCATTATTTACCTCCCCAATCCCTTCTTAGGTTTGAATATCTTTTTCCAAAAAGTCAACAAGGAACAGGACATGTAAATCGATGAATACGTTCCTGTTATCACACCGATAATCATGGTGAAAGCGAAGTCATTGATGACTTCTCCTCCAAATATAAATAGCGTCACAACCGTTAAAAGTGTTGTGCCTGATGTGATGACCGTTCGGCTGAGTGTTTGGTTGATGCTTGCGTCCAGAAGGCTGGAAAAATCCAGTTTCCGGAGCGTTTTCAGATTGTCTCTTACCCTGTCGAAAATAACGATTGTGTCGTTTAGTGAATATCCCACAATAGTCATGATAGCGGCAATCACCGGAAGGTTGATCTCGCGATTTGTGAGGGAGAAAATGCCGATTGTCACGAGGACATCGTGGGCAAGAGTCAATATGGCAGCCACACCATAAGCAAATTTAAACCGGATTCCGATATAGATGAGCATGCCGATCAAAGCCCAGACTGTGGCTTGGGTAGCTTTCTCTCGAAGCTCCTGTCCGACTTGGGGGCCGACCGTTTCCCGCCTTTTGATGGTCATGCTCCCCAAGAATGTTTTATCCTTTAAAGTGCCCAGGACTTGGTTGTCGATCCCCGTCTGTGCCAGTTGGTCGAAATTTTCGATGATCCCCTTCAACTCTGAGGATTGGCGCAAATTGATGATGGCATCGGCCGATGCGTCAGCCTGTTCCGGGAAAGATTCCGCGATGAGGGTTCGCAGTGCATCCCTTTCGATGACATTGAGATCCAGCAGGCCCGAATCTACGGCAGATTGGTCTTCTTGGGTTTTTAAGGCGTTAACAACCATGTTGCCCATCAAGACGTGGGCTTCCAGTTCCTGGTCCAGAGCGTCTTCAGGGAGCATGGTTCGTATGATGTATTCCCTTTCTCCTTTTTCGACCTCTTGGATCTTGCTGGAGCCCAGACCAGCTTCTCCCAGTGATTGTCTGAGCTGCTCGATCGGAAAGACCGATATAAATCGGATCTGGACCAGTGTTCCTCCCGCAAAATCCACGCCAGTATTCAGCCCTTTTCCGCCAATGATGTTTGTCCAACCGATCCCGATGACAATGGCGGATATGGCGAGGGCAATGAACTTGTATTTCATAAATTTGAAGTTGGGCTTTTTGAATATCTGCATTTTATATACTCAACTTTGCTTTTTGTCTTTTCTTGGACAAAGAGGCGTCAAAGATCAATCTCGAAACAAAAACGGCTGTAAACATGCTGGCTGCGATCCCGATGATCAAGGTAATGGCGAAACCTCTGATGGGCCCGGTCCCGAACTGGAAGAGGAAGATGGCGGCTATGATCGTGGTGACATTGGCGTCCAGGATCGTCCGGAAAGCTCTGGAGAAACCGGAAGCGATAGCACTCAATACACTTTTTCCTTGGGCCAACTCCTCTCGGATCCTTTCGAACACCAAAACGTTGGCGTCGACAGCCATCCCGATCGTCAAGATAATCCCGGCGATTCCAGGCAGCGTAAGATGGGCTTTGAAGTAAGCCAGAGCTCCTGCCAGGATCAAAACGTTCAAGATAAGAGCGGAGACTGCGTTCACACCGGCCAGCTTGTAATAAAAAACCATAAAAACAAGAATCAGGATAAGGGCGATGAGGATAGAAGTCAGACCTTTGCGAATGGAGTCCGCACCCAAAGATGGCCCGATAGTTCGTTCCTCAAGGTATTTGATCGTAGCTGGTAGAGCGCCTGCCCGAAGGGCAATCGTGAGGTCGTCGACAACATCGGGATTGGCAAATCCCCGGATGATGCCCGAGTCATTGATTCTGTCTTCAATTGTCGCCACATTGATGACTTTTTTATCCAGTATAACGCTTAGGGGTTTTTGCAGATTATCCGATGTGAATTTATAAAACCGCCTTCCCGCCTCCGGCGATAGCCGGAAAGATACTGCTGGATTGTTCCATTCGTCATAGGAACGGCGGGCATCGCGGAGGTCTTTCCCTGAAACGGTGGATATCCGGCTTACCAGATAATAGCCGTCCAGATTCCTTCGGGGATCTCCGGGAAGGATTTCCATTTCATCGGGGACCTTCCCTCCGTGCTCCATGAGCAGCGTCTCTTGATCCTGTGCGGGCCCTCCATAGACCAAACGCCATTCCAGTTGAGCGGTGGTTTTGAGGATGTTTTTCACACGATCCGGGTCTTCCACTCCTGGGAGCTCGACGATGATCCTTTCCCCTGTCGGTCCGCCCTGTCTTTGGATCGGGATTTCTGATAGTCCCAATTCATCCACTCGGTTGCGGATGGTTTCGACAGATTGGCGAACAGCCTGATCTCGGAAATAGGTGGCGGCATTGACTCTCATGGTCAGGGTGGCGTTGGACCCAGTCACGGAGTTGTCCCACTCTTTGAAGTACTCGTCCAAAAGATCTCGGACCTCCCGTTCCTTTGTCACATCGAAGCCTTGCAGAGTGAAGCGTCCTATGCGGTTTTCGCTTTTGGTAATGGAGTCATAACTGATATCATTCCTCTTCATCTGTTCTTGCAGTCGTATGATTTCCTGGTCTGTTTCGGTGTTGATGGCGTCATCGGTGACAACCTGCAAGACCAAATGCATCCCTCCCTGTAAGTCTAAACCGTATTGAATTTTTGTCCCTGGCGGGTAGGCAAGAAACGCAGAGAGGGCGATAACCGCAACGACAAGAATAATTTTCCACTGAAGGTTTTTTTTCATCTTTATCTTTCTTACTAAATTATTTTCAGGTTAAAAAACCTGAAGAACACCCAAGAAATACCTTGGCTAACTTTCTTTTTTGTCAGATATAAAAGCGGCGACCGCATTCCTTGTGATATCGATTTTCACGTTGGATGCAATTTTGAGTTCGATTTTATCCTGTTGGACTCCCATCACGGTCCCGTAAATTCCCCCAGTTGTGACGATCTTATCCCCGGGTTTGAGTTGCCCCACCATCTCCTGATGCTTTTTTTGTCTTTTCCGCTGTGGCATAATGATCAGCAGATAAAAGATCACAAAAACAAGAACGAACGGAAGCAATGCCGTCACGATGCTTCCCTGGGGGCGGGCAGCTTCTCCACCCTGTTGTAAAAACGAAAAAAGGCTTGATATAATCATACCGATTCACCCTCTTCTTTTTTATTCATTATACTATACTTCAATTTGCGAAATGAATTGGATTGAATAGAGTGCCTAATTTTTCGGAAGATGTCAAGATAAAAGTGAAGGTTGTGAATAGTGTTGAGGATGGATGAACTGATCTCTTGTCTCTCGTAGAGATGCCTCAGGTAGGCCCGGGAGAAATTTCGGCAAGTGTAACAGCTGCACTCCACATCTATCGGTCTTTGATCCCTCTCATATTTCTTATTCTTTATCACGATTCTTCCCATGCTCGTGAAGAGTGTTCCGTTTCTAGCGTTTCGTGTCGGGAGAACACAGTCGAAAAAGTCTATCCCGTTTTCGACAGCCTGGAGGATGTCTTTGACATAGCCGATGCCCATCAAATATCGAGGTTTTTCTTTTGGGAGAATGCTATCGGATTGCTCGACCATGTCCATGAACTGAGTTTTGGGTTCTCCGATTCCCAATCCCCCCAATGCGTATCCGTCTAAATCGATGTCCATCAGTTCTTCGATGCTCTGCTTCCGAAGATCCCAGTAAATCCCACCCTGGCAGATTCCCCATAAAAGTTGGGAGTGATGCGATTCGTTTTTTTGCATGTGCGATTTGGAACGCTGAGCCCATTCCGTCGTGATTCTGGCCGCTTGCCTGGCTTCTTTTTTGGAGGAAGGATAGGGACAGAAATAGTCCAAGAGCATCATGATATCGGTTCCCAGTGTGCGCTGAATATCTATTATGTCCTCCGGTGTGAGGAAAATTTTCGTCCCGTCCAGATGGGATGAAAACTCTACGCCTTCCTTTTTCACTTTGGTTAGAGGCGAAAGGCTGTAGATCTGGAATCCTCCGCTATCGGATAGAATGGGACCCGGCCAAGAAATAAAGGAATGAATACCCCCTAACTTTTTTATGATATCCGTTCCCGGTCGAAGGTATAGATGGTAGGCATTGACCAGGATGAGTTGGGCATCGAGGTTTTGGACCATGCCGTGGGAGAGTGCCTTGACCGTTCCCTGGCTTGCCACGGGGGCAAAAGCCGGGGTCTGGATCGGGCCATGACCGGTATGGATGATACCCGTTCGGGCAGAAGAGTTGACATCTGTTGCCGTAATCTCAAACATCTTTTCCATTTCAAAAAAAGGGGACGGTTCTATTTTTTTTAGCCGTCCTTTAGTTTATATTAAAAAAATCCCCAATACAAAAAAATAGAACCGTCCCTTTTTACTATTTAGAAAAACGGAAGTAGATGACATCCCCGTCCTGGACAATGTAATCTTTTCCTTCCAACCGAACTGCTCCGTTTTCTTTTGCGGCCTGCATGGATGTAAAATCTACCAACTGAGTCCAGGATATAACCTCAGCCCGGATGAATCCTTTTTCCATATCGGTGTGAATGGTTCCGGCAGCTGACGAAGCGGTGGAAGTGTTTTTGATGGCCCAGGCTCGGACCTCTTGCTTTCCGATTGTGAAGAATGTGATGACATCGAGGAGATCATACGAGGATTTGAGGAACTTGGGCGAGCTGAGTTGATGGAGCCCATATTCTTCGAGAAAGACTTCCTTTTCTTTATCATCCAGTTCAAGGATTTCTGCTTCGATCTTTCCACAAAAAACCAACACCCCCGTACCTTTATTCGGGGTAGGATAAAACTTTTCTGGGGTTTCGACTGCAGGGATGTCTTTTTCATCGACGTTGATCATGTGCAATAGGGGCTTTTGACTCAGAAAGGCAAAACTCCGGACAAGCTTGTCTTCCGTTTCCGTTAGTTCAACAACACGCAGTCCTTCTCCCTTCTCAAGATGAACGCGGATGCGTTCCAGGAGGTCTTTCTCTTTTTCTCCCTGAGGATTTTTTTCCCGTTTGAGTTCTTTTTCCAATTTTTCTATTCTGGACTCGGCCGAGACAAGATCGGCCAAGATTAACTCGTCCTCCATTGAAAGAATGTCTTCCCGAGGATCGATTTTGCCTTTCAGAGAGGGGATCCGTTCATCCTCGAAACCTCTGACGACGTGGGTTAACCCGTCGGCTTTCCTCAGATGACTGAGATAAGCTTCATTCTTGATTTCTCCGTAAGACATTCCTGCAAGATCGATATAATCGATCGCGGCCATAATTTTTTTCTTATCAGGATATAGGGTGTGAATTTTATCCAACCGGCTATCTGGAACAGAGCAGGTCCGGAGGTTTGGCTCTTTTTTTCCGCTGTTAAAAGCAGAGGTGTCGATATTGGCACCTGTGAGGAGGTTGAACAAGGTCGTTTTCCCAGACTTGGGATAACCAAACAAAGTGAAATTCATACCCTCATTATACTATTATAGATACTTAGCTTCCATAAGACATTTATAGCAAATGAGTTAATGATTATTTTAGTTGATATAACTTTTCTTTTGCTTTTATATCTAGCGTTTCTGCTTCACTCATAAGATTTCTTATTTTGTCAATAATAAAGCGCGCCTTAATATTTGACAGTTTTCTTTTCCCGAGCTGTTGGGATTCATAGTGTTTCGTTAGAAGGACTTCAATTTCCTCTGGAGTGAGGAATCTGAGCAAAAATTCATCATTTTGGAGCTCCGATTTTAGAGCTTCGAACTCTTTGCTCTCACTTATGATGCCTGATCCTTTGCGAACACTTTCTTTCCATTTTATAAAACCTGGGGAGGCATTCGGTGGCAAAGATTCGGTCATGTTGCTGATTTCATTTAATGCTTCTTGATATAAAGTTTTAGTTTCCTCTAAATATTCGTGAGCTTGGTAATATTTCTCTGGATCCGCCAAAGTTTTATCACTCAGATACTCTTGAAAAACTTTAATGGCAAGATTCAGTGTTTTTATGGATTTATCAACACCTATAAATGTTTGATTCTTTCTGTTTTCATGCATCATTTCAACCTAATTCTCTGGATATTGAAAGGAATTTATCACCAAGGAATGGAACCAAATAAACTTGGTCACAATATGTATAATCATCTTTCTTCCTTGTTTGTCGTGAATTCAACAGAATGTATTATACAAAAAATTAAACAAATGGAATAATTGTGTCAAGGTACTTATTATTGCGCTGAGCTTGAGCCCAAAAATGAGCTTTTAAATGACATTTTTATGGGGAAATTGAGCTTATCTTTTTGAAAATCAAATAGATAGCACTTCCGCTCCTCAAGAAAAAACTTGATTATTGAAACGATAAGGTTATAATAGATGGTTTAAAAGAATAGAATAATATAAGGCTTACGTGATGGAAATAAAAAAATCGAAGGCAATTTTGCTATTGCTGCGGTTACCTTTTTTAACAGTCACCATCGGAGCCGTGTTTGTCGGAACAGCATTTGCTCGTTGGCACCAAAATGAATTCGCCCTTTCCCGATTCCTGTTGGTCCTTTTCGGTTCTTGTTTTTTCCACATCGCTTGTAATGTGGCTAACGATTATTTTGACTTCAAAAGCGGAAACGATGCTTTGAATAAAAACGCCATCACTCCTTTTTCTGGAGGCAGCCGGATGGTTCTCGATGGATTTGTGCAGCCTAAACAAGCATTGACGGTTTCGATCGTGTTTGCTGTGCTCGGCTCGGTCATCGGTATTTATTTAAACGCCATCTCATCTGGAAACATAGTCTTGTTTATCGGGATTGCCGCACTGTTTTTGGTTTATGGATACAATGGATTTCCCCTGCGGCTGGTCAACAAAGGATTGGGAGAGATCGCCATTTTTCTCGCTTGGGGGCCATTTATTGTTCTGGGTTCTTATTATGTGCAGGCTCAGAATATTTCCTCGTTCTGGCCGTGGATTGTGGCGATCCCCTCAGGCATCTTGACTACACTTGTATTGCTTATCAATGAATTTGCCGATAAAGAAGCAGATGAAGCGACAGGAAGAAAAACCTGGGTAATCCTTTTTGGATTTGAAGCGAGTCTTCTCATCTATCTTTTTTTGGCTTTGAGCTGTTATGCCGTGGTTCTGATCGGAGTATTTTTCGGCGATTGGCCGCTGCTGTCATTGTTGGTTTTCGTTACTCTTCCGATGCCGATACTATCATTCCGACTCGGCATGCAAAACCTCGGAAATTGGGCGGAATTTTTCCCGGCTATCAAAAACACCATATTGATGAATTTTCTATTTTTAGTTATATTAAGCGGTTCCTACTTGGTATGAAATGAAAAAAGAAAAAAAAGCGAAAAAAGAGCGCGAAAAAAGTGTTTTTCGAGAATATTTCGAACTCATCGTGGAAACAGCTGTTTTTGTCTTTTTTGTGATGACATTCATCGTCCAGGCTTTCCAGATCCCAACCGGTTCCATGGAATCGACCCTGCTTGTGGGAGACTTCCTTCTCGTGAACAAGATGGCTTATCTCGAACCCGTTATTCCTTTGGATAGGGTTGTGCTTCCTCGTAGAGATTTAAAGAGATTTGACATCGTTGTTTTCAAATACCCCAAAGAGCTCAATAAAGATTTTGTCAAGAGAGTCATTGCCTTGGAAGGAGAAACAGTCGAGATCAAAGACAAACAGGTGTATGTGAACGACAACCCGATCGACGAAGCTTACAAGGTCCATAACGATTCGCGCGTATTTACTAAAAATGGCTATTACCATTACGATGAACTCATTCGCGATAATTTCGGCCCATTAACAGTCCCTCCAGGGCATTGTTTTGTGATGGGGGATAACCGCGACAACAGTCAAGATAGCCGTTATTGGGGGTGCTTGCCTCTTCATCTTTTAAAGGGGCGGCCATGGGTTATCTATTTTTCCTATGATGCGGAAAGAGATGCATATCTCAAGACGAGCTTCAGAGAGAGGATGAGAAAATTTGTCAATTTCATCCCAAAGGCGCGGTGGAATAGGCTCCTCAAAGTCATCAACTAACCTTTCTGAATTATTTATAAAAACGGCTGCCGACCCACTCCACCCATCATTATAATGTACATTAAATCGTAAGAATTGAATTCATACAAAAGATTAATAGCATCGCTGTGTTTACTCTGAGGGTCGGCTTGACCCTTTGTCCGAATCGTGATAATTTTTTCTTGAATGAAGTTTCTCAAGGTTTTTGTAAACTCCCTCATCACGGGATTTTTTTTTAGCGCTCTTCTTGTTCTTCTCATTTATGATATTAATATCAACCTGAATGTCCAAGCCCTTTTCTTTGGCCATTTAACTCTTTTTCTTCTCATTACTTATGGGTTGGCTGTCACCGTTTTATCCGTGATATTTTTTTTCATTCTTCAATTCATTCTTGGAAGTAGTTTCAAGATCACCTTTATTTCTCCTTCCTTCCTAACCTTGAGTTTTTCCCTTACCATTGCCCTGTTTCTTCTCATTTTCAAGGCCAACTACGATTATTTCTTTTCCTTTTTCAGTGAAGAAACCCAGAGTCTGCTTAACAAGCAATTTTTGACTTTTATTTTTCTCGTTGTGCTGGGGCTTGTCTGTTTCTACAGCGTCCGTCTGTATAAGAGGAGCTTTATTTTCCTTCTTGTTTATTACATAGCCTTTTTTGCAGGAATGTATTATGTGGTTCTCCAGAGGTTGAATTACCCGCTGCCCCAAAAATCGGAAAGAGTCGCTTACCTTGAGGCAAAAGAACTGAACAAAAAAGTCACGATCATCGGATTGGATGGGTTGAGTTTCGATGTCATGATTCCTCTGATCAATGAGGAGAAGTTGCCCAATTTTGCTTGGCTGATGGAAGAAGGAAGTTGGGGAAGGCTTGAAAACTTCGCACCCACCGAACCAGTGATTCACAGAACTTCGTTCGGTTCCGGCAAACTTCCTTCCAAGCACCGCCAATTATCTCTTTTCAGATATAATGTTCTGAAAAGCAAACAAGAATTTGAAGTATCTCCTCGTTTTATTTTTTTTGGACAGCTTTTGCGGACTAACCTTCTCAAACGCTATCTTACAGACCCCCCTTTTCACTCCAAGGATATCTGGACGATATTTAAAGATAACAATACCTCTCATTACGTGAAGGATTGGCCATATTATAGGAGGACCCCCGACCCTACACCGAAAGCTGAAACACGATTTAACCTTATATTTGAAGATTTGAAATCGGATGATAGCTTTCTTTTTTCGAGAGTCAGGAGAGCCTTTTTCTCGGATTTTGAATATGAAGACCAAGTCATGCAGTTCAAAACCGAAACCCAACCGCAAATCGTCTACTTTTTGTTGAATGGGCTTAATGATGTCGAACGCTTTTTTTATAAATATACCTTCCCGGATTTATTCGGAAATATTGAGCAGGATGAGATAAATCGCTACAGTTCTGTGATAGAAAGATATTATCAGTTTTACGATGATATCATCGGCAAATATTTAGCCTCTCGAAAAGAGGATGAGCTTCTTGTTGTGTATTCTCCTCACGGCATCGAACCTCTCCCTCTTTGGGGAAGAGTAAGGGAATGGATGCTCGGAAGTGCTGAAATTTCCGCCTATCATGAATTGGCCCCTGATGGAGTGGTGTTTTTTTATGGGAGGGAGATTTGGCGTGGAAGAAACGTCGAGCAGATGAGGCTTATCGATTTCGCACCCACACTTCTGAATTTTCTTGGCCTCCCCATAGGAAAGGACATGGATGGCATCGTTTGCAGTTCGTTTTTCAGAGACGAATTCAAATTGGAAAATCCAGTCCTATATATTTCGTCATATGAGGAACATACCATAAAACAACCGGATTGAATGGCAGATATCGTGGTTGAATCGGAACTGCTGGAAGGAAGCATCGAACGGATCGTATTCTACAGCCCTGAATCAGGTTACACCGTATGTAAATTTTCTCTTCCCGATGGAGAAATCATCAATGTTGTCGGATCTTTCCCCCCTCTTTCTGTTGGAGAACTACTGAAGATAAAAGGGATTTGGGAAATCAATCCCAAATTTGGAAAACAGTTTAAGGTGGAAAGTTTCCTGCCAGTTCTTCCTTCCTCTGTGAAGGGAATCGAAAAATTCCTTTCCTCCGGGTTGATATGGGGTGTCGGCCCTGTATTAGCCAAGAGCATCATCCAGAAATTCGGGGATAGAACGCTAGATATCCTAACGAACAATCCCGACAATCTCAAAGAGGTAGAAGGAATTGGTCCTGTGAAGCTCCGTGAGATCAAGAGGTCCTGGGCTGAACACGAGGACATCCGAGAACTCATCATATTTCTTCAGGAACATAACATATCGACCACATTAGCAACCAAAATCTACCGCCAGTACGGAGATAAGTCTTTTCATGTTTTGAAAACCAATCCTTATCAGGCCTGTCATGATATTTGGGGTGTTGGATTCAAAACGGCGGACCAAATTGCCTTGAAGCTGGGCCTTGAACCAAACTCTCCGGAAAGGATCAAGGCCTTTATCCGCTATTTGCTTGAGAAGGATAATGAGCAAGGCCATGTTTTTTCTCTTGAGAACGATCTCAGATCAAATTGCATATCCGAGTTGGGAATTGTGCAGGAGGAAGATTTTGATCGAGCTCTCCAGTCTATCAAAAAACAACACATGGTCGTTGCTGAAGAAATGGATTCCGATGTAGCCATATATCTTCCGTTTTTTCATGATGCTCAACAGGAAGTCGTCCAAAACATCCACAAGTTGTCCAGAGTCCCGTTTCTCACACCTCCGTTTGATGTGACAAAAGCTCTGGTTGACGTGGAGGAAAGCCTGAACATGCAATTTTCTGAAGCACAAAGACTGGCTATCAGGGAGAGTTTCGAAAAAAAGATGTTGGTCATAACAGGAGGTCCAGGAACCGGGAAGACCACCATCATCAGGGCCGTTGTGGATATCTTCCAAAAGTGGGGCAGGGAGGTGTTGTTGGCGGCTCCAACCGGCAGAGCAGCAAAAAGGCTCTCCGAGGCGACAGGCAAACCTGCTAAAACCCTCCACCGAACCCTGGAGTTTGCCCCAAAACAGGGAACCTTCAGGAGGAATGAAAATTATACTTTGGTCGGCGATGCCTTGATCATCGATGAGTTTTCCATGGTGGATCTTCCGCTCATGTACCATCTGTTGAAAGCGGTTCCGGAATGGATGCGTCTTATTCTTGTCGGAGACAAAGACCAGCTTCCCTCGGTGGGGCCGGGATGTCTTTTGAAGGATATAATCGAGTCTCAAAAGGTCGAAGTTGTTACCCTGAAGGAAATCTTTCGCCAGGAAAAGGATAGCTTGATCGTTCAAAACGCCCACCGTATCAATCAAGGTCAGTCTTTGGTCCACCCGCCTCGAGGGATCAAAGATGCCGATTTTTATTTCATTCCCCAAAATGATGATAAAAAAGCCTTCAACATGATCATGAAACTATGTGGTTACAGTATCCCGCAGAGATTCGGCGTTAAAGCTCTTTCTCCCTTTATCCAGGTGATCAGTCCTATGTACCGCGGGATCATCGGAGTGGACAATTTGAATGCAGAGTTGCAAAAGCGGCTGAATAAGTACCAAGAGGGTCTCAAACTGGGAAACCGCGAAATTAGGACCCATGACAAAGTCATGCAAATCCGCAATAATTATGAAAAAGATGTGTTCAACGGAGATATTGGAATCGTTGCGGACATCGACCAGCGAAACTACAGATTGTTTGTGGACTATGACGGGAGAATTATCAAGTATGAACGCGAGGAAATGAATGAGATCACACTCGCATACGCCATCTCTGTCCATAAGTCTCAGGGAAGCGAATATTCGGCTGTGGTGATGCCGCTCATGACTCAACACTTTATCATGCTTCAAAGGAACCTTTTTTACACCGCGCTGACTAGGGCGAAAAAATTATGTGTGATAGTTGGAACCTATAAAGCTCTTCACATAGCCATAAAAAACGACAAGCCGATAAAACGCAATTGCCTTTTGAAAGAAAAGCTAGTTAAAATCATTGATAATAAAGATCGAATTCTCTGAAGGAGGTGCTCATGAGTAAAACGTCTCGTTTCAAGCTGCTTTTAATCGGTGTGGCAGTCGTATGTGTTGCTTTGCTGCTTGCCGAGACCTTGATTATCAAGGTTCAGACCACATACGTCCGTAAGGAACCCAAATTTTATTCATCTCCCGTTGCCACTCTCAACGCGGGGGAGAGCGTTACGCAAATCTCATCACAGGCAGGATGGTTTAAAGTGAGAACTTCCAAGGGCGTTGAAGGATGGATCCACTCTCAAGCTGTCGCTACGGGAAAATTGAAGGTCGCTGCGATGGATAAATCCTTGAAGACGAGCGCGACAGCCAATGAAGTAGCCCTGGCAGGAAAGGGTTTCAACAGACAGGTCGAGGCTGAGTACAAATCCCGGAATAAGGATATAAATTTCGGAGAGGTGGAGCGTATGCTCAGAATCAAGGTTACACCCGAGGAATTGCGGAGATTCCTGATGGATGGCAAGCTGGCAGAATTTGGAGGGGCACGATGAGAAGGCCAAAATTGAGATTTATCATTGTGTTGAGCGGGCTGATGATTCTGGCATTGCTTTTCATGACCTGCCAGACGCTAAAGGAAAATATCGGTATCCTTTCAGGAGGAAAGGTTAGCACCAGCGATGTGGAGGCTGTCGAGAAAACCACAGAAGCCGTGAGGAAATCTTTTGCAGAGATCACGGATGAGGAGGAGTATTATATCGGCCGGGCCGTATCGGCCATGATCCTCTCACAGTATCCGGTCTACAAGAGTGATGCTGTGACAAAATACATCAATCGCGTGGGCTATGCCGTCGTGATTCACAGCGACCGTCCCGAAACCTATGCCGGATACCACTTTTTGATCCTGGATACCGAGGAGGTCAATGCTTTGGCAGCCCCCGGAGGATTCATTTTCATCACCAAAGGGCTTTTGAAACGATGCCAGGATGAGGAGATGCTCAGCAGCATTTTGGCTCATGAGGTGGGGCATGTGAGCGCCAAACATGGACTTCAATCCATTAAGAAATCACGGTTGATCGATGCTTTCCGGATAATCGGCTCAGAGGCAACTAAGCGGTATGCCCCCGAAAAATTGGCCCAATTGACGGACATATTCGAAGATACTCTCGGCGATATCGCCGAAAAGCTCATCGAGAGTGGATACGACCGCAAGTACGAGTATGAGGCAGATAAGCTTTCGGTGAAAACATCGGTCAGGACCGGGTACGATGCCAATGGTCTTTTGGACTTTCTGGGAACCATGGTTGATGACACATCGACCGGATCAGAAAAAGGGTGGTTCAAGACCCATCCAACCGCCAAAGATAGGATCGGGAGGGTGCAAAAGGAAATATCTGCTGTCTCATCGATGCCCGCGAAAAACGATGCGAGGACGAACCGCTTCCAGAGTGCCATGAAAGCCCTAAAGTAGCCATCCTGAATTATTTATAAAAAATGCGAGATACGCCAATTGAAAAATAAGTTGTTCCGGGGGTTGATGATTGCGATTGTGGTTTTTTCCATCACTTTCATTCTGTATGTTGGCGACGTTTTCGATGTCTGGGAGTGGAAGACTTGGGATTTGAGGCTACGGCTTTTCTCCGAGTCCTCCCGAGCGAGCGAAAACATCGTGATCTTCCTCATCGATCAGAACAGCCTCGATGTTTATGAACAGGCGATGGAAATCTCCTGGCCTTGGCCTCGCGAGATGTATTCCTACATCCTCGAATACTGCATGAGGGCGGGGGCAAAAGCGGTTTTTATCGACTTCGTTTTTTCCGAAAGTTCTTCCTGGGGAGTTGATGACGACCAGTTATTCGCTGAAACGATGGCCATATCCAATGATGTCTTTCTGCCCATTTCGTTGAGCAAAAGCACAAAAGAGATAGATGAATCCTCTTCTCCGGTTTTGAAAACCTTTTCCCTGACCGGATTCCCGTCTCTGGGGGAGTCTGCGATTCCGATGGAATCTGTATCTCTCCCGGTCCCCAACCTTTTGAGTTCTGCAAAGGGAGTAGGCAATACGACCTTTGCACAGGACAAAGACAGCGTCTACCGTCGGATGCCCCTTGTGTTTTCGCTGAATGATTTGCTTCTTCCTTCTGTGCCCCTGGCATTGTCCTTGTTTCTGGATGAAACCCTGAGCCCTGCAGATATTCCCCTGGACCTCTCGAACCAGATGATCATCAAATACTACGGTCCCACAGGCACTTATGCCAGCTACTCCGCCGCCGCCATAATCAACTCCTATGCAAAGTTGCAGGAGGGTAAGCCCCCGCAGATCCCGCCCGAGACATTCAAGGGAAAGGTCGTTTTCATCGGAGGAAGTGCGCCGGGCATTTTGGATTTGCGTCCGACGCCTTTCAGCCCAGTTTGCCCTGGCGTGGAAATATTAGCCACCACCTTGGATAATCTTTTGCAAAAGGATTTTATCCGCATCCCGCCTCCTTTGGTTTTATTCCTCTTCATCGGAATCCTGTCATTGATCACGGCAATCGGTTCTTCCATCCTGAAGAAAATTTGGATGACCATTCCATTCGCAGTTTTTTGCCTTGGTCTCCTTGCCAGCGTGACCAGTTTAGCGTTCGGATGGGGCTATTGGCTGGAGTTCGTTGCCCCCGGTTTTGCTGTCCTCTTGAGCTTCACAGGGGCCATGGTCCTCAATTACAGTTTCGAAGGCCGGCAAAAGCGTTATATCAAGAGCGCATTCCGTCATTATCTCAGCCCCGATGTCATAGACAGGGTGTTGGCAGATTCTTCCCTGTTGAGACTGGGCGGGGAGAAGAGGATTATCACGTCCTATTTTTCCGATGTCGCCGGTTTCACCTCCATCTCGGAAAGCCTCTCTCCCGAAGAATTGGTGCACCTTCTGAACGATTACCTGTCGGAGATGACCGACATCATCCTCTCCTATGGAGGGACTCTGGACAAATACGAAGGGGATGCCATTATCGCATTCTGGAATGCTCCTCTCGACCAACCGGACCATGCAGTGAGAGCCTGCCGAGCTGCGCTCGATTGTCAAAAAAGACTGGAAGAACTGAGACCTGAATTTGCCCAAAAATCGGGGCATGAATTGTTCATGCGTATCGGTCTCAATTCAGGCCCCGCGGTCGTAGGAAATATGGGTTCCCACAGCCGTTTTGATTACACAGCCATGGGGGATACCATCAACATGGCCTCTCGTCTCGAAGGAGCGTGCAAACACTATACGGTTCCTATCCTGGTCGGTGACACCACGTTCCAGATGGCACAGGATGACATAGCCGCCAGAGAGGTGGATCTCATTCGAGTTGTGGGAAAAAGTAAACCTGAACGCGTGTACCAGATTTTGGAGGAGAAAAGTCAAATTTCCCTGAAAATGAAGGAAAATGTGACCACCTTTCACAAGGCGCTTGATTTTTACAGGAAGAGAGGATGGGATGATGCCTTGAACTTGTTCAAAAAGATCAAGGATGATAAGTTATCCGCCATGTATGTTGCCCGCATCGAGCAACTCAAGCAAAGTCCTCCGCCGGATGATTGGGCAGGAGTTTATGACCTAACACAAAAGTAAACTTGGATTATTTATAAAAAATGCTGATGACATCATTCATTTTCAATGAAGCCAAATTTTCAAATTTCTTTATTTTTATTAGCATTTTTTACCCTGCGGGCGAGCCGATCTCACAACATCGACTTCGTTGTAGCCCATTCGCAGTAGTTTACTACAGCTTCGTGGGCCACTTCCTCGTCGCTGCAGCAATCTCGGCACGTAGATAATCCAAGTAAAATATAAGGAATGGACAATGAGTGAAAATAATAATACTACGAAGTTGGTGTTTTGGGGTGTCAGAGGAACTTGTCCTGTTTCCGGTGAAGACAGAAACACATACGGCGGCCACACTCCATGTTCGTCTTACGAAACACCCGATGGAAGTTTCCTTATCATAGATGCGGGTACGGGTATCAAAGTTCTGGGTGATGGGCTTATGAGCGACATAGGCAAATTGCCAACAACCCTTCATATTTTTATGACGCATTTTCATCTCGATCACATCATGGGGCTTCCATTTTTCGGACCTCTCTATTTACCGGAGGTTCGGTTGAACTTTTACTCTGACATCCTACCCGAGGATATGGAGAAAAACCTCAGCGGTTTTATGGGAGGGAATTACTTTCCAGTTTCGTTCCAGCAAACGCAGTCAGAGAAAAAGTTCCAAAGGATGCCCAAAGGCGGCCTTGAAATCGGGGGATGTCGCATTTCTTGTTGTCCTCTCAACCATCCCCAGGGAAGTGTTGCCTACAAAATACAGGACGAGAACAATACGCTCGTCAGTGCCACGGACACAGAACACCCTCTGCATGGGATCGACAAAAATCTTGCCGATTTTGCTGCTGGAGCGGATATGCTGGTGTATGATGCAACCTTCACGCCGGCTGAGTACCAATCAGGCCGGAAAGGCTGGGGGCACAGCACTTGGTTGGAAGGAACAAAACTGGCAAAACAGGCTGGAGTGAAAAAACTTATCCTATCCCATCTGAATCCAGACCACCAAGATTCCCAGATCGATGAGATCGTATCCTTGGCTCGGGAAGAATTTCCGGATACCTTTGGAGCCATGGAGAGAGGCGGCTAAAGGAGGATCGTTTTGTATAAGGAAATTTTTCTGATCTTTGCTTTTGTCTTGGTCGCTGGATTGCTTTATTTTCCATCCCGGTCATTGATCCGACGGTTATGTGGTCCGAAGGGAAGGCCTATCGGGATGCTGATGTCAAGGTTGACCCTTCCTCTTGTTTTCCTCATCGTCTCCCTTGTTTTGCAGATCCATCCTATCCGGAGAGTGCTCTTTCCGTCACAAGAACTCCACCCATATTTTGACGCTGCGCTCATATTCTTTTTCATCTTTTTGTTGATCCGATTAGTGGATGGGTTTCTCTTGGGTTGGCATGCGCATAGGCACCGAGAATTTCCGCTTCCCAGGGTTCTCCACAGCCTTATCTTGGCGGTTTTTTACCTGAGCATTTTGTTCGTTATATTAAACGGAATCCTTGGAATCGATATCACTCCATTTCTAGCCACATCCGCCATCTTGACTATGATTTTGGGTTTGGCTTTCCAGGGAGTTCTCAGCAACATCCTTGCAGGGATGTCGCTCCATTTCACAAAATCCTTCAGCAAGAATGATTGGATCCAGGTCGGCGATCATGAAGGAATGGTCCTCGATACAAACTGGAGGGAAACCCGCATTTTCGATCGGTATTCCAATGTAATCGTGTTGCCCAACAATATCGTCGCTTCAGAAAAAATCACTAATTTTTCACACCCGGACAAAAAAACTGCTTTAACCATCCCAGTGAAAGTTAGCTATGATGCCCCTCCCTCCGACGTTTTGGCTGCTCTTCTTGCGGCAGCCAAAGATGTTCCAGAGGTCCTGGAATCGCCTGCACCAGAAGCCTATGTTCTCAGCTATGACGACTTTGGCATTTCTTATGTGCTGAAATTCTGGATCAAACACTTTGCCCGCAAGTATCCGATCATGACCGATGTAGGGACGTTGATCTGGTACAAATTTAAAAGGCAAAACATCGAGATCCCTGTTCCTGTGAGCGATAAACTCGGTGAGATGATTCAGTCATTCGGACCTAAGGATTTCATTTCTGGCGTGCCCATAGAGGTTGACAGAAATTTTCATGACCTGATGAGATCGTCCTTCCTCCGCTATCAAGAAGGAGAGAAAAAGGGTGAATTGTTGGTTCCCGTGGAGGAGATAAGGACGTTTGCCTCATTCCTAGTACGTCACCGATATGCTCCCGGGGAACAAATATTCAAACAGGGGGAAGGAGGGGAGTCCTGTTTCATCCTGGCTAGTGGAAGAATTAAGGGAGAAATTGCCTACGAGGAGAAAGGGAAAAGATACAAGTCCGAATTCAGCGTGGAACCTGGGGGGATATTCGGGGAAATGTCTCTTTTTACGGGGATGCCCCGCACCGCTACAGGAATTGTCGATGTGGAGTCTGAGCTCCTGGAAATCAATACAGCAGGTTTTTCGCGTCTCCTAGAGAGCAATCCAGAGTTGGCCGATGTGATCGCCGATTTGGTTAGTAAGCGTAACAAAAAAAATCAAGAGTTTCTGGAAAAGATCAAAGAGCTTTCCGCCCAGGATATCGAAATCAGCACGAACAAACATTCGATACTTAATAGGCTCAAGAAATTCATAAAAAGGTTCTAATTTGTGCTATATATAGGCCACTTCCCTGCCTATGGCCACTTCTTTGCCCATCCTTAATAAGCTTGGGTGGGCAGGGATGGGGAGGTGGATTTCCGTTCATAAATAGTCCAAATTTAGTTACTAAAATGGATTGTTTGACAGAAAATTTTGCCTGTGCTATAAGCGTTCATACTCTGAAAAAGAAAGGAAGATAATGCTTAGTCTCGATGAAAATTCTCGAGTGGCCGTGATCGGCGCAGGACCGGCTGGCACTTTTTTCAGCTATTTTCTTTTTGCCATGGCTGAAAGAGTGGGACAGGAAATCCAGTTGGACATTTTCGAGTCTCGAAATTTTGCGAGCCCGGGCCCATCTGGTTGTAACATGTGTGGGGGCATCGTCTCGGAATCCTTGGTCCAAACTCTTGCTACTGAAGGGATTAACCTCCCCGCCTCTGTCATCCAAAGGGGAATCGATTCATACGTCCTCCACATGGATGTGGGGAGCGTCAAGATTGAAACTCCTCTTCAAGAAAAAAGGATAGGTGCTGTTCACAGGGGAGCCGGCCCACGAGGAAATCAAGAGGGGCAGTGGGACAGCTTCGATAATTTTTTGTTGAAACTAGCCAGGGACAAGGGAGCGAACATTATATCTGGGCGAGTTGACGAAATCCGTTGGGAAGATGGTCGGCCAGCCGTGAAGGTCCGTGGAGGAGAATCTCGCGTCTATGATCTTCTTGTAGTGGCAGTGGGAGTGAACACCGCAACGCTCAAACTTTTTCAAGATATGGATATCAAATATACTGCTCCGGAAACCACCAAAACATTCATTTGTGAGTATGCTCTTGGCAAGGAAAAGATCGAGAATTACCTGGGAAGTTCCATGCACACCTATCTCCTAAAAATTCCCCGGTTGGAATTCGCGGCAATGATCCCCAAAGGGGAGTATGCCACAGTTTGCATGCTCGGAAAAAAGATTGATAAAGAACTTGTGCAGTCTTTCCTGAATACCCCTGAGGTCAAACGTTGTTTGCCGCCCGATTGGGATTCCCAACAGGAAGCCTGCCGATGCATGCCCAAAATCAACATCAAAGGCTCATCTCACCCATTTAGTGACCGGTTGATATTTGTGGGCGACTGCGGCATCTCCCGGTTGTACAAGGACGGGATCGGTGCTGCCTATAAAACAGCTAAGGCAGCCGCCACGACCGCCGTATTTACGGGGATCTCAGAAGAGGCCCTCAAGCAGCGTTTCTGGCCTGCATGTCAAAAGCTCGAAAAGGACAACAGGATCGGGAAATTGATTTTTTCGTCTGTGGGTTTGATTCAGAGTTTCCCTTTTGCAAGGCGTGCCATTCTGCGGATGGTGGCCAAAGAACAGCAAAACAGGGGGATGCCCCAACGCATGAGCACATCGCTATGGGATTTGTTTACGGGAAGCGCCCCTTATCGCGAAGTCCTTTTACGCATGGCCCATCCGCTTTTTTTAAGCAGCCTTATCTGGAATATCGTGATCGAGCTGTGGCCTTTTCGCCGGAGGAAACAAAAAGGGAGGAGCCATGAAGAAGAGTAAGCTGGGTAAAGTATTCAACGACGGAGAGGTCATTATCCGACAGGGAGACGCCGGAAATTTCATGTACGAGATCTTGGATGGCCAGGTAGAGGTTCTCCGGGAAAAGGGGGGAGAAGAAGTACAGCTGGCCATATTGGAAAAGGGGGATTTTTTCGGTGAAATGGCGATATTCGAGAGAGAGAAACGTTCGGCCACGGTTCGAGCCCAAGGACAGGTGCGTGTACTGACTGTGGATAAAAAAATCCTTCTCCGGAGAATTTCCGAAGATCCCTCCCTGGCTTTGCGAATTCTTGAAAGAATGTCTCGCCGGATCCGAGAAATGGATGGAGAGCTCGTACGTTTAAGGACAGGAAAATAAAAAAACTTATGAAAAAAAATAAACCGAGTCTTCAAATTACCGAGTCCGATGGGCGAAGTCATGAACTCGTAATGACTGGAGAAGAAGTGACGATTGGTCGCAGCGATGAGAATGTTCTAACTTTTATCGATCCTAAAGTCTCCAGAAACCACGCCAAGATAGCCAAAAAGGGAAATAACTATGTGCTCACCGACCTGGGTAGCTTCAACGGAACAAAAGTCAATACGGAGTTTGTAACGAACAAGGTTCTAAGCAATGGCGATGAGATTCGGATCGGGGGGGCTTTGTTGATCTTTCTGTCCGGGAAAGACGGGATCTCTACGACCGACGATAAGCTCGACTACTTCAAGGATGATGAATATCAACAGTGGCAGCAGCAGACGATTTCAATCAAACCACAGGATTGCACCCAGATCGATTCACGGACTCTGCTGGTCACACCGAAAGCAAAACCAAGACCCAAAGATAGAGGCAAATCGATGATTCCCCGCAAGGACAGACAGCCGACCAAAGACCAATTCGAGCTCTCTCGTTTGGAGAGAATGAACAAAGTCTTGTTCGTTTTGTATGAGATAAGCCGGCATATAAATATAATCCATGATTTTAACGAGTTGTTGGGGAAAATCATGGAGCTCATTTTTCAGGTCATCGATGCCGATTATGGATTTTTAATCCTGATGGATGATAAGTCGGGAAGAGATTTTGTTCCGGTTGTCGTAAAGCTCAAGGACGACAGGATGAAAGGAAAAATTAGAGCCAGCCGGACATTGTGTAAAAAGGTAATCGAAGACAGGGTAGCCCTGCTTACCTCTAACGCCATGGATGATGCCAGATTCTCGCCGACCGAAAGCCTAGTGAAACAAAAGATCCGTTCTGCCATATGTGTCCCGCTTTGGCAGAAAGAAAAGATCATCGGAGCCATCCAGTTGGACAGCACCCGGTTGGGGAATCAGTTCACCCAGGATGACCTCGAACTCCTCAAGGCCATTGGGTGTCAGATGTCCATGGTCCTTGAACAGGCCAATTTGAATAAAAAAATTCGTGAGGAAGAAGAACTGCGAAGCCGTTTGGAAAGGTATCACTCTCCCCAAGTGGTTAATATGATTCTTAAGACCGCTGAGAGATCGCAGGACGATTTGCTCGAGGCCAAGGATGTGAGCGTCACCATACTTTTCTCAGACATTGTGGGATTCACCAGGCTTTCCGAGCGTTTGAATCCTTTGGATGTGAACATGCTCTTGAATCAGTATTTTTCCAGGATGACGGATATCATATTCGAGTACGAGGGGACCTTGGATAAGTATGTTGGCGACAGAATGATGGCGGTGTTCGGTGCTCCGTTGGAGAAGGATGACCATGCGGAGAGAGCGATTCGAGCGGCCTTGAAGATGAGAAAGGAACTGGCTGAGATGATGGAACAAGCGAGCCCGGATAAAAAGTTCGACGTGCGATTGGGATTGAACACGGGCCATGTTGTGGCCGGTAATATCGGATCACCCAAACGTATGGACTACACGGTAATCGGGGATTCGGTCAACATCGCCTCCCGATTGGAATCCAGTGCCGAACCCAATCAAATATTGATCGGCGAAGAAACCTATCGCCAAGTGAAGGGAAAATTCAAAACGCGAAAAGTCGGTTCCAAAACGTTCAGGGGGAAATCCGAATCGATCATGGTTTATGAGGTCTTGGATTAAAACATGGAACACCTCAAGAAGTTTATCGCAACATTACCCTTATTCCGAAACTTCTCATCCATAGAGCTCGAAGTGTTGATCAAAAAAAGTCATGTGAAGACTTTTGCTCCCCGGGAAGTGATCATCCCATTCGGCCAGCCGGGCAGATTTTTAGGTGTCATGTTAGAGGGGGAAGCAGAAGCTGTGATCACCAGCAAAACTGGCGAGCGCGTTCGCCTAGGTCTCTTGAATAAAGGGGATATCCTGGGAGAGGCATCCCTTTTGACCGGAGAACCAACGAATGCTGATGTCATCGCTTTGACAAGATGTCAGCTTTTTCTTATCCCCCAAGCCAGTTTTTCGACTTTTTTAGCGGTCAATCCTGATGCGGTCAGGATCATGGCCAAAACGATTACAGACAGATTAAGATCCCGCCAAAAGAATGAGGAAGAAAAAACCCGATTGGAAGATGCCTGGCGAAACATCCCAGATCCGTATGGCCTTCGGTTGGCTACAGCGTCGCCTGAAAAAATTCTGGTCATAAACTGTGGCAGTTCTTCCTTGAAGTTCCGTTATTATGACACGGCGGATGAATCGAACAATGTAAACGGACTGGTCGAGAGAATCGGATTGGATGATTCATCCTTGGCTGCCGAATCAAAAAAAGGAAAGGTCTGCAAAGCATTCAAAAAAACAGGCTACGAAGAGGCATTCCAGGCTGTTGTCGATCTTTTGACAGATGAAAATGATGGGATGATCAAGGACCTCGACGAGCTCAGTGCGGTCGGTCATCGGGTGGTTCACGGCGGAGACAAGTACAACCACCCTGTGATCATCGATGAGGAAGTGGCTCAAGACATCCGCAAGTTTGAGCGTTTGGCCCCTCTCCACAATCCGGCAAACCTCCTTGCAATCCAAGAAAGCCAAAAGCTCATGCCTGAGGTCCCGCAAATAGCTGTGTTCGATACCGGTTTCCATCAGAAGTTGCCTTCCCATGCTTTCCTTTATGGGCTTCCCTATGAATTCTATGAGAAAGATGGTATCCGGCGGTATGGATTCCACGGCATCTCCCACAAGTATGTCTCCCTCCAAGCGGCCACCCATTTGAAACGTAGGTTTCGCGAGTTGAAGATCATCACCTGCCACCTGGGAAATGGGGCCTCTGTCTGTGCCATCGATCACGGCCGATCCGTGGACACGAGCATGGGATTGACTCCGCTGGAAGGATTGATCATGGGAACCCGAAGCGGTGACCTAGACCCATCGACCGTATTTTACTTGAAAAAAGAAAAAGGATTATTGCTCGAGGAGATAGAGGATATCTTGAACCGCCAGAGTGGGCTTAAGGGGCTTTCCGGGATTTCCAGTGATTTGCGCGAGATTGAAGAGCAAGCCAACCAAGGAAACCAGCGGGCACTGCAAGCCATCAACGTCTTTTGTTACCGGATCCGAAAATATATTGGAGCCTATGTGGCGGCCCTCGGAGGATTAGATGCCTTGGTCTTCACCGGCGGCATCGGGGAAGGGAGTGCTTGGGTTCGGGGTTTGGCTTGTCAAGGATTGTCCCATATGGGTATTGGCGTGGATACCATTCGCAACAAAACAGTGACTACAGGACAGGGAGAAATTGCAGATATCTCGGATGAATTTTCACTGGTGAAAATCCTTGTGATCCCGACCGATGAAGAAAGAATGATTGCAAGGGAAACGATAAAGATCTTGGGATATCAAGATGTGACACAAGTTCTCAAAAGTCAAAAAGAGAAAAAGATCCCGATCGAAGTTTCGGCCCACCATGTTCATTTAGCGAGAGAAGAGATGGATCTGCTCTTTGGTCCTAGAAGTGAGATGACTCACAGATCGGATCTTTCTCAGCCGGGGCAGTTTGCCTGCGAAGAGACCATAGACCTGATTGGACCCAAAGGCCAGGTGGATAGGGTCAGGGTGTTGGGGCCGTTGAGGGGGCAAAGCCAGGTCGAGATATCGATGACAGAGGAGTTTAAGCTGGGGATCAAAGCGCCGATACGGGCATCGGGAGACCTAGCTGGAAGCCCGGGAATCACCCTGGAAGGGAGTAAGGGGACTTGCAAGGTCCCGCAGGGAGTCATTTGTTCGCTTCGACATATCCACATGTCGCCAGAGGATGCGCTGTCGTTTGGGTTGAAGGATCGCGACATCGTGAGCGTTCGGATTGCAGGGGAGCGGACATTGGTCTTTGGTGATGTTCTGGTCCGTGTCCATCCCGATTTTCGGCTGAGCATGCATATCGACACAGATGAAGCCAATGCCGCTAGCATCACCACGGGTATGGAGGGGATTCTGATCGGAGTCCAGGACCGTAGATAAACCATGCCCGCTCGCCTCCGGATGGCTTCCTCTTCAGCTTACCCAACTGATTTAAAATCAACATGGTTTTGGAAACGTTGGGATTGAAAAATGTGACCTAAATTGTTAAATTGTCATTTGCTGCAGAGGATACCCCTGTAGCTCAGTATGGATAGAGCAACGGATTCCTAATCCGTGTGTCGCCAGTTCGAGTCTGGCCAGGGGTACTCCTTTTTATTTTGAATTAGATTCTCGATTGTGATATAAGTCAGAGAGCCTCAGCAACGATATTTGACAAAGAATAACCTTGCTGACGTTTCATGCTTGCTGAAAGGCAAAAGGAGCGGAAAGGGATCAATCAACTTCATTTTTTGTATCTAATGGATGTGCCCTTACTAAAGGGCCATACATTTAAATAAGACTAGACTTTCTAGCAAAAGGAGGAATCATGAGAACCAAGGTTGAGGCAATCATCGCTGTCATTGGAGTCCTGCTGGTCATCACTACAATCGGCCTTATCATTATCAGCAGAGGGCCACTTTTCGGTAAGGACAATAATGACGACTGGGTTCCGAACCTGATCGGAGAATGGATAGGTGAAGCGAACGGATATGCCTACAGTGATGCGACCGAGTGGCCTATGGAGACGCCCGAATATTTTGCCGGCGAATCCCTTTCAGATGATGGGAACATCATCATCACGCATCAGACAGGGCAGGTCTTTGCAGGCACATTTGAGGAGGGTTATGGCATTTTTTCTGGCGTTATAATGAAGGATCGCACCGTGAGCATTCAATTCTTCGAATTATCTGAGTTCCGATTATTCTTCACAGGTAGGATGACAAAATCTGGAGGCGCGCTTCAGATGTCAGGATACGTGCATGCGTTCGACGACTTACAACCCGAGGGCAACACGGAAATGGCAAGTGGATACGTTCGACTATTCAAAGTAAACTAGCGCTCAGCGCTATCCAAGGCACGCATTAATAATCCGTGTGTCATCGGGTCGAGTCTGGCCGGGGTGCCAACTTTTCCTGGGGCATCCCCCAATTTTCGTTAGAGCAACAATCAGCTTAGTATTTTCCTTGGTAGACCGCGTTGACGAACTCGTCCACTTCTGGTTCGCCCTTGAAAAAGTCGCCTTTTTTTCCTTGGGTCAGCGCCCACCTATGCAGCCAGGTGATCCCTCCTGTGCCTGTATAGCGGTCCAGAGACATGTAGGCCTCGTCCTCAAGGGCTTTGGCGAGGGAAATGAACGTATATCCCCGCGTCTTCAGGAGACGTGCCAGGTCACCGAGGTATTCCGAATTCAGAGTATTGGCATGGATCAGTAGAACTTGCTTGACCTCCCGACCGAAAAGGGTTCGGGACTGGTCCTCATAATAAGCGAAGACCCGCTCCATGTAGTCGAGGTAGGCGGTTGCGATGCGCTTTTTTAGACCGATATCGGCCTTGCCGTTGGCGATGTCGTATGCCCGTGCATAGATCCACTCGGAATTATCCATCGTGACGGGTGCGATCCTGTATCCGTGGTTCATCAGGAACTGTTCCAGGCCATTCTTGGTTTCGAGGTCCAGCCCTGTATGAAGGAGGGGATGACGGAAAAACGCGAGATCCCGGCCGTGGTCTTTACAGAGGTTTCTCAAAATGCCTTCACCCTTCAATAGGTCTTGGGTGAACTCGGCCAGGGATGTTTTGTGGAGGTCTAGGTGTGAAAAGGTGTGGTTGCCCAGCTCGAACCCGGCATCAAGCCATCTCTTGAGCAGTGCCAACCGCCTGTTGTCCAGACGCCCGTTCTTATCGTACAGTTTTCCCAGGTTTACGAAACCGATGGCCGGCACATTGTTTTTTTCCAGGCTTATAAGCAGCTTTGATGTAACCTTCTCCCAACCCGCCACTCCCTGATCCGTCATGTAATTGACGGGCAGGTCGTCGATGGTGAAAGCGATCTCCCTGATAACGGTTTCCTGCAGTGCGGCCGTATTACCGCCGGTAGTGACCAGGATCGACAAAGTCAGCCAGACAAAAAGCCAAAAGATCTTGTTCATCCCACCCGGTATTGTACCTGAGCTCCAGGAAAAGACAAGCAGCCTCAATAACACGGACTATCAAAAACCTTCAGCCGGACAGGCAGATCCTTTATTATGTCAAGGCCCACTTTTTGTATTCTACTGATATTTTATGCTCACAGAATAGAGTTTGATATCCTCTCCTGATACATTATAAAAATACGCACTGACAAACCAGGCATATACGCTATTATTGATAAGTTTATAACCCCCCGAAGTATCAGTGAGCATAATTTTGCCTGGAGTATCGGCTTCCGCTGTTGCAACCGCGGAAACTGGATGTGTGAGCCCAGAGTAACGGTTCATTCTGAAGAGTCTGACACGGATATAGACAGCCGAATCATCATCCCCCACCAAGGCCGTATCCTTGAAGTATCCCGGGATAACATGGTTGTATGGGAGTATGTCAGCCCTTATCGCGCCGGCAAAAATAATGAATTGATCGCTACTGTGATGAGTGCTATCCGTGTGAACCCTGAAAAACTCACGTTTATTAAGCATTAGATTGGCGCATATATCCAAATTGAAACACAGACTTATTTATCTCGGCTTGATACTCGTTATTTTTGGAGGTTTCCAGGGCTACACCAATCGCGAGTATTACACCGATGACGCCTATATTGTCCTCACCGTTGCGAAAAACGCTGCTACCGGCCAAGGATGGGCTTTCAATAAAGGGGAACGGATCAACAGTTCCACATATGCCCTAAACACCTTTGTCGCCATAATAGCGCATTGGCTTTTTCCCAGCCATGTCACGGATTTTATGCATGTTGTCAGCAATCTTGCTCTTTTAGCTATGGCACTTATGCTGCTGCATTTTTTAAGCAAGCGGGTGGGAAGTCTGGCGGGCTTTGTGTGTGGCCTTCTTTTTTTAATCGATCCGGTTATTCGCCAAAGCTTTGGAATGGAGACACCGCTGTTTTTGGCCCTGGCTGTTGCCAGTACCATATCTTTCGATCGCGATTCCAAATTTACAGGTCTGCTGCTGGGACTGCTGATTCTGGCCCGGCCAGATGGTGTTCTTCTAGCGGGCATCCTGATAGCAGTTAGGCTTTATAAGAAGCGAAAGCTTCCTTGGATGGAGATTGCGGGATTGTTGCTGGTGCTTGTGCCTTGGCTTTTTTTCTCCACTATTTATTTCCATTCGGTAGTCCCCCACACCCTTCAAGCTAAGATAGCTCAAGGAGCCTCTGGCCTATGGAGCGGTCCCATCTCTTTTTTTGGTGGGTTTATTCACAGCCTTCAACTCTATTTTCACGAACCTGTTCTTGCAGCCTTGATTTTAGTTTTTCTGGCTATTCCCGGCGGCCTTACATTACTGGGAATCCATAGCTACTTTCGATGGTTACCCGTTTGGGCAGCTTTTCACATGGGCGTTTATTTTCTATTGGGTGTGCCCGGATATTTCTGGTACTTTGCGCCAGCCTTCCTGGTGATGGATATGGCTATCGGAACTGGAGTGCTGGCATTATCAAAATTTGTGCAAAAAAAGATTCCTTCAACAAATAAGCTCATACGGAATATTGGCATTTCAGCCGCCGCTGTGGCAATGACAGCGCTGCTTTTCATGATTGTCTGGAACGTCTCAAGTACGGTTCTCATGGATGCTCCTGAGAGAATCGGGACATATCGTGAAATCGGACGATGGATAAATTCCAACACTCGACCAGAGGTCACAGTTTCTTCTGTAGAGGTAGGCGCATTGGGATATTTTTCCGAAAGACGGATCCTATGCCCGTATGGGCTTGTTTCCAATCCCGAAGTTGCGAAATATCTTAAAATAGGCACCTCCTTAGACTGGTTGGGGCTCCTAAAGCCGGATATCCTTATACTTCGTCAAAAAATGTGGGACAGGAATGAAGCTCCGCTCGTTGACCAAGAGAAGCTTGAAACACGGTACCGAACAATAAAGACGTTTGGTTCCCTGGTCCTCTATGAGAGGATCGATGAAAAACCGATTAGTACTGATTGACGCTTGATTCTAAGTTTTTTTTCGGTGTGGTGGCTACTAAAGTAAGTATGCTCTATTTCGCGGCTGCGTCGTTTGATTCATAATCGCTTAGAACAGTTGCGATTTTTTCGAGCAGTTCTTTAGAACTGAAAGGTTTGGAGAGATAATTCTTTGCCCTTAATTGGGTCATTCTGGTTTCAATTTCTTCAGGGGATTCAGAATCGGTCAGAAGGATAATCGGTATGGATGTTTCGTTTTCCGGCGTCAGTTCATTGAGAAACGGAAAAGCCCCATCTGCCTGACCAACGTTGTTCCAGAGGATCACATCCGGTCTTTCTTCAAGAATATCGACACCGTTGGCTTCTCCGTTACCTGATGCGATCACGTGGTAACCGCTGCGCATCAAAATCATGGAGATCATGGTCATGACCGAGGACTCGTGTTCGATTATCATGACCTTCTTCAGGGAGGGTTCGGGGCTTCCGAGGATTTTTTCGGTTTTTGCGAATATTTCTGAAAAATTATAGGGTTTTTTTATGAATGCGCTCACTCCCTCTTTGAAACAGGTCGCCACGAACTCACTCGAGTCCATAACGGTTAAAGCCACGATCGGGATATCCTTTGTTTCCGGGAGTTGTTTCAACTTTATGGTGGCTTCAAGCCCGTGCATCCCTGGCAGAATCATATCCATAAAAATCAAATCAGGTTGTTCATCAATGGCTAGACGGATACCATCTTCCCCATTTTTAGCAATCAAAACCTCGTATTGTTTCTGTTTCAATCTTGCTTTGATCGTTTCAATCTCCACCGGATTGTCTTCGATTACCAAAATTTTTGGCATGATTACACTCACATCTATTCAGAAAATGATTTTGCGCTCGCACTCTTCCGGCTTGCTACGGGGGACCAAATTTGTTTTCTCATCGGGCTATTCTTTTTATACGCTTGTTGTTCACTTTCCTATAAAAGTTCTGTCTATAATTTGGATTATCCCCCAAGGAACGTCAATCGCCTTTTGGGATGATTCGGGGGGTGATATTTTTGCGTACTACTGATAGAATAGTCACAATGAAGATCAAGGTCCCTGTGGGTATTTCGGCAATAAAGACAATGGTTGTCGAGCCTTCTGTTACGGCTCAGCACATCGGTTCGGGATTTGTGCCTGTTTTGGCCACTCCGATGCTGATTGCTCTGATGGAGGCGGCTGCCCTAGAGGCTGTTCAGGATCATCTTCCTCCAGGGTGGACCACTGTAGGCACCAAAGTCGAGGTGGAACATATGAAAGTCACTCCTTTGGGAGATGTCGTCACAGCCGAGGCAGTCCTGATCCGGCAGGACGGCCGGTCTTTGGCGTTTTCCGTTCAGGCTAAAGACAGTTCAGGGATCATCGGTCAGGGGCATCATCAGAGATTTATCATCGATAAAGAAAGATTCCTCAGTAGGTTATAAGAATCAAGAATTTTCAAAAACGAGTTTTTCTTTATCTTACATTTATTTTTTGACATATTATGTTCACAATGGTATAAATTCTTTTTCGGGTTTGAGTAAAGGGGCATTTTCGGGGGATTGAACCAGTCTGCGCCATATTCAAGGAGTGTGATTTCTATCCATGAGGATCGTGTATCCTTCCTTTGAATTCTAAAATTCGCGGCGCTTTTGGATGGAGGCTTAGAATGAAAGACAATGGCAGAGAAAGGGAAAAGCTTGCCAAGGAACTGGAGAAATCCAAAAAGAAACTCGAAGAGCTGAAGGATTGGGAGGATAGATACAAAGCTCTATTCGACCGTTCGCTTTATTGCGTGTATGTGCATGACCTGGAAGGCTATTTTATCGATGCGAACAAAGCTGCCCTGGATTTGTTGGGGTATAAGAAAAAAGGTATCACTTCCCTTAATTTCGCTTCTTTGCTGGATGAAGAGCAGATGCCACTGGCTCGTAAAATGTTGGCCGAGATCCTAAAGTCAGGGCATCAGAAGGAAACCACGCAATACAAACTGAAGAAAAAAGAGGGAGGCTATGTGTGGGTAGAGACAGAAGCCTCCCTGATCTACAAGAAAGAAATTCCCTGCGGGGTTTTAGGGATTGCCAGAGACATCACTGAGTATAAGATGACGGAACAAGCCTTGCGTGAGAGCGAGGAAAAGTACCGTAAAATCTTCGAATCTCTTACCGATGTTTACTACAGTACCGACCGAGAGGGAATTGTCACCGAGATCAGTCCTTCGGTTTACGCGCGAGCCGGCTGGAATCCAGAAGATGTGATCGGGCATCCTGTCACGGATTTTTACCGGGATCCATCCACCCGAGAAATTTTTACGAATACACTCAAAGAGAGAGGCGTAATTAACGACTATGAGCTTCAGCTTTTGGCCAAAGACAAAAGGGTGATCGAAGTATCGGTGAGTGCGCATATCTTGTTTGACAACCAAGGACAAGCGCTGGGAGTGGAAGGGGTTTTGCGTGACATCACGACCCGGAAGCAGATGGAAAAGGCCCTTAGGGAGAGTGAAGAAAAGTTTCGGACTATGGTCGAAAACTCGCTCCAGGGGATTTTTATCTTCCAAGATTCCCGGATTGTGTACGTAAATGAAGCGCTTGAACACATCACAGGTTACAGCAAAGAGGAATTGATGACTCTCCCATTGGAAAAGATACAGGATCTTGTCCACCCCGAAGATAAAGCAATGGTTTGGGGTCGCTTGGCAGATCGTCTATCCGGAAAAAAATTGACTTCTAGATATGAGTTCAAAGCAGTAAGAAAGGATGGTGCCCCGATATGGCTAGAGATGATTTCAGTGCGGATCGATTTCCAGGGAAAACCAGCTGTACAGGGTTCTGTGATCGACATCACAGATCGGAAAAGGGCCGATGAGCAGGTTAAAGCGTCTCTCAGAGAGAAGGAAGTGATGCTTCGGGAAATCCACCATCGGGTAAAAAACAACATGCAGATTATCCTTAGCCTCCTTCGCATCCAATCTCGAGCAATCAAGGATGATGAGACTCAGGCGATGTTCAAACAGAGCCAGAACAGGATCCGGTCCATGTCCCTGATACACGAAGCGCTGTATAAATCGAAGGACCTGGCGATGATCGATATTGCCGACTACATATACAGGATGACAACCCACTTGTTATCCATTTACAGAGAAGACCTGGGTAAGATCGAAATTGAGCAGAAGACAGAGGGAGTATTTTTGGATATCAACAAGGCCATCCCCTGTGGATTGATCATCAGTGAACTCGTTTCCAATTGCCTGAAACATGCATTTCCTGGGAAAAAAGAAGGGCAGATTACTATCAGAATGACGACAGACAAAAAGGGAAAAAACAGGTTGGTAGTGAAAGATGACGGCACAGGATTACCCGAGGGGCTGGATTTTAGAGAAGCAAAAACACTGGGTTTGCAGCTTGTGACAGATTTGGTAAAACAGATCAACGGTTCGATCAAACTCAAAAAGACACACGAAACAGGAACAGAATTTGTCGTCACATTTTAGTGGGATCGGATCTTGAGGATGTCATGGTTTGACCCCACCTAGGGTAGTGTGGTAAAAAATTCCCAGAGGAGAAGATCATGAAAAGAGTAATGAGGAAACGGCTCAAACAGGATGAATTTGTCAGCACTCTGACGAAACTCGTTGATTTGGCTAAAAAATGGTCCAAGCAACTCATAATGGGTGCTACGGTTGTTGTCATCGTCATCCTTGCAGTTCTCATTTCCAATGCGATAAAAGCTCAGGCTGTCAAGAGGGACAGCCGCATTCTTGGAGATATTCTCGAAATCAGCACCCAACTCAATGATAGTCCAGAAAAAGTGGCGGAACTGGAGGCTCTGGCTGGGAACGGGAAGTTTTCCCGTGTTGCCTATCTGAAGCTTGCTGCTTTTGCGATCGAGCAAGGAGACTCAGGAAAAGCAAAGTCTTATTTGGAAAAAGTGAAAGACAACAGAAAAGATATTACTTATTATCAAGCTCAGGATATGCTTGCTCAGGTCTATATCGGAGACAAAGAATACGACAAGGCTATTGCGATTTACAAAACCATCGAGGAGGATGGCCAAAAAGATTACACACTTGATGCCATCCTTTTTCACATGGCCGAGGCTCATGAGGGAAAAGGAGAAAGGGAAATTGCCCTTGAAATATACAAGAGAGTCCAGCAAGAATATTCCCAAAGTTTTTATGGATTCGATGCGTCTAAAAAAGTTGCCGAGTTAGAGGAAAAAAAGTAGTATCAGCACTTTTTTTATAAATATTTCAGGATCCTGGTCCACCCTCCCCACCCGTACAACAAAAGAATGGCGCAGAAATAATTCATGGAGCTGTATAAATAATTCAGGATCCTGGATTATTTACGAGACAAGATTGTTGCAACAGCAAGAAAGTAGCCCATGAAGCTGTAGTGAACTACCGCGAATGGGTTGCGACGTAGCTTCCAACCCACCCCACCCAGCAATATTGGTTTGCCCGTAGGGTAAAAAATATCGATGCAGTTGTTCAAATAGATATGAAATTTTGGTAATTAGAAAGGAATGTAAGGCATCGATATTTTTTATAAATGATTCAGGCTTGAAAATTGAGCCAGAAGTTATATAATAAACAGTTATTTTTTAAGGAGGCCTTGAAATGGCATATAAAATCACTGAAGAATGTATCAATTGCGGAGCCTGTGACCCAGAATGCCCAAACGAAGCGATAGTTGCCGGTGATGAGATTTATGAGATTGAACCTGACAAATGCTCAGAGTGTGTGGGCGCATTTGACGAGTCCCAATGCGCGGCTGTTTGCCCGGTTGATTGCTGCATTCCCGATCCCGATCACAAAGAAACAAGAGAAGAACTGGAAGCCAAGTACAAGAAACTTCACGGCTAAGAATTTATTTCCATTTTATTACTAACCTTATAATAGGAGTGATATTGATCACTCCTATTTTTTTTCGTCTATCATGGAAGAAATGGAAGAAGAGAAGCGGTTATTCACCTTTTTTGTGACCAAAAGGATCTGGTTGAACCTTTTGTTGTTCGCAGTTACAGCCGTTTCCACGTTTGTCGTCGGTTTTTCCTGGAGCATTGGGTATAAATATGCGGAACTCTTTTCTCAAAATCCCGATCTTGTTCCTGATGCGGGAATGGTCCTGAATCCAGAGATTGTAGCACTCAGCCTTATCTATACCTTTGTTCTTCTCGGCATTCTTCTCGGTCATGAATTGGGACATTTCCTTTTATGCCAGCATTACAATATAGATGCGACGCTGCCGTATTTTATCCCGGCGCCCACATTGATCGGCACCATGGGCGCTTTCATAAGGATCCGATCGCCGATAACCAAAAAACAGCAGTTGTTCGACATCGGCATTGCCGGGCCTCTGACAAGTTTTATTCTCTCTCTTCCCGCTATTGTATTGGGGCTTTTTCTTTCCAAGGCAGTTCCCTCTCTTCCTGAGGACGAAAGCCTTTTGTTTGGTGATCCCCTCATCTTTAAATTTGTGGGAAATATTGTTTTTAAGGACACTCCCCAAGGTTTCGATATTGTTCCCCATCCGATTGCGTTTGCAGGCTGGGTGGGTATACTCGTGACCGCTCTCAACCTTTTTCCTATTGGACAGCTTGATGGAGGGCATGTTACGTACGCTCTTTTTGGGAAAAAATCTCTAAAGTTGGCGCCTTATATCATCGGAATTTTTGTGCTTATGGGAATTTTCTTCTGGATCGGCTGGTTTGTCTGGGCCTTGCTCATCTATTTTTTAGGATTGAAACATCCGCGTATCTTCGATGAAGACATCCCTCTTTCTCCCAAGCGAAGATTGTTGAGTGTGCTGGCTCTTTTCATATTTGTCGTATCCTTCACACCGGAACCCATCATGGGATATAACCTTTTTGATCTGCTCAAACAGCTCGCATTTTAATCCAAAGTTTTTCACAAAAACTGTGGAAAAGTTGTTGAAAATCCGCTTTATTTTTAGCCAAATGTGAGATGTTTCTGACAGATACAACAATTTGCACAAAATTTGGGCACCTCATGTAAATCATTGAAAATAAACAAAATACGGAAAGCATTGAAAACAAATAAATTACGGGAATCCTCCTTTCCCGCATGGGATGTCTATCGAGCCGATGCATCATCCCGCCGATTTTCCGTCTTTTTTTGGCGAGGAAAATTGTCGCTATGAAAGCATTTCTTGCGTAGCAGAGGAGGTGTGGATTATAATGAGATGCGATGGACGACCAATTCAAAAATGTCGAGAAGGAATTCCAACAATTAAGGGATGAATTCGACAGGAAACGACTAACTGAACCCGACTTCAAGAAGAAGTTGAAAGAGTTGCGTCTGCAAGATCAGGATGGGAGATTCTGGACGATCGGTGCGCAAACGGGTAAGTGGTACTACTTTGATGGGAATGATTGGATCGAGTCGAAACCTCCTTCGTTGCAAGATAAAAGGGCCATTTGTGTGCATTGTGGATTTGAAAACGATTTGGAAAATGAATCCTGTGCCTACTGCGGGGAAACCTTAGAGAAGAAAAGAGAGGAAGAAGAGGGAGAGGAGGAGTTTGCCTGCCCGAATTGCGGAAGAAAGCTGGACAAATTCTCCTTTTTTTGTCCTGATTGTGACAAAAAGGAAGAAGAGGATGAAGTGGAAAAAACCTGGGAGCCCGTCGGAGATTTCGATATAGAACCTCCATTCGAGGAAGAACCCGAAAAAGAAGAGCAGGTTTTGCGCTCGTTCCAGCCCTTTTCATTGGCCCTGTTTTTTGGCTCTCTCGGTCTTCTTATCGGTCTAGTGATGGGAGCATTTGCAGGTTCGACAGATTTTTTGCCTGGATTGGTCGTAATTTTGCCCTCGTTTTTGAGAGAGCTTCACGGAAGTCTGATCGGTGGACTTTTTTATGGACTTTTTGGCGGCATTTTCGGATTTCTTGTGATAGGTTTGGCTGGATTTCTGATTGCCCTACTTTTCAATGTGATTTTTTCTTTTATCGGTGGAATCAAACTCAACATAGAATGACACTCCACCATCATTTCTTTTTTTGCGATAATCCAAGCGCGTAAGCGATCTGTCCCACGGATATGGACTCGTCATTGGGTGAGTATTGGGTGGGTCTGAGGACAGTAAATCCCCTCCTCTCCAGTACTTTGGTGGCTTCTTGGACCAGCCTTCTGTTGAGAAAAACACCTCCTGTCAAAGCCACTGCATTCACTTCGTGTTGTTGTTTTGCCTTTTCTGCTGCATTCGCGATTGCAAAAGCCAATGTTTTGTGGAATTTGGCTGAAATATCGGCGACAGGAATGCCGTGCTCTGTTTCCCGCACGATAGCTCTGATCATTTTCTGGAATGATATTTTGTGGCATCCCTTTGAGGAAGGATCCTCAGATATTTCAAAACCGTACCTTCCGCGGATCCTTGGAGCTGCTGCTGATTCTAACCGCATCGGTGCCTCAGCTTCGAATTCCATTTCCGCTGGAGAAATCCCCGCGATAAACGAGACAGCATCGAATAGACGTCCACAGCTTGATGTTAAAGGCGTGTTGATGTTTTGTTTCATCATCTCCAGGACACCGTTGATCTTTTTTGAACCTAGTTTTTGCATGGCTTTCAAGACCGGAAGATTCTCCCCATAAGCATTCCTCAGATAGGACAAAGCCATTCGCCAAGGCTGCTTGGCCGCTAAATCTCCTCCGGGAAGCTGGACTTCGGCAAAATGGGCGAATCTTGTGTAGCCATCATAGTCTGCCACAAGAAATTCTCCTCCCCAAGCTTTTCCGTCCGGGCCATAACCGTATCCATCAAAAGAGACGCCAAGGACTTTGCGATCGATAGGATATTCGTGTTCGAGGAGAACAGCCAGGATGTGGGCGAAGTGATGCTGGACTTGGAGGTGTGGAATTTGGCTTTTTTTGGCGAAACGGGTTGTGTGGAAATCGGGATGCAGATCTGACACAACCATTTTAGGATCGACCTCGAAGACTTTTGTCAGATGCTGAACGATCTCCTCAAAATATCGGTAGTTCTGGTACTCGTCCAAATCTCCCAAGAATTGACTGGTTATGACATAGCCGTTTTTGTAGACAGATATCGTATCTTTTAACTCCGCTCCCAGTGCTAGAATGTGATGATCCACTTTCAGGGCTTTCGGCACAGGCTGAGGGTAGGGGACATATCCTCGTGCGCGCCTGAGGAAAAGGGGTTGGTCGTTGACAACCTTCATCACCGAATCATCGGCCCTGATGTGTATCGGGCGATTGTGGGAAAGGATATAGTCGCAAAGATCATCGATTCCTTCATTATCGTCCTTCATGATCGGCGCATCCTTTTGGTTTGAGCTGGTGGCTACGATCAAGTCGATGTTTTCGAGCAGAAGATAATGGAGGGGTGTGTACGGCAGCATGATTCCCATTTCATCCAGGTGGGGAGCAATGTGGTGGATGTTTTTTCTTTTTTTAAGAAGAACGATCGGGCGGCGCGGGGAAAGAAGCTGGGATTTTTCCGCTGGAGAGATGTGGGCATATTTTTGGACAGTAGTCATATTCTTGGCCATCAGAGCAAGAGGCTTGGTTTTTCGATTTTTGATTTTCCGCAGCGTTTTTATGGCTGTGGCATTTCGGGCATCACAAACGAGATGGAATCCTCCCAGCCCTTTAACGGCCAGGATTTTGCCTTGTTTAAGAAGAGAAGAGGCTTTTTCGATTCCGCTTTTTATTTCTTTTCGGGTGCGGGATTTGACAAGTTTTATTTGAGGACCGCAGATGGGACATGCGATGGGTTGGGCGTGATATCTTCTGTCGAGGGGATTGGTGTATTCTTTCTTGCAAGAGGGACACATGATGAAGCGTTTCATGGTAGTCTGTTTCCGGTCATACGGCAGAGATTGGACAATGGTGTAGCGGGGGCCGCAATCGGTGCAGTTGATGAATGGATAATGAAACCGTCGGTCTGCCGGCAGCATCATCTCCGCTTGGCAATTAGCGCACACAGAAATATCGGGAGAGATAAAAACGAAACTCTCTTCCTGTTTGGATTTTTTGATGACGAAACGTTTGAGCCCAATATAGGACGCCGGCATCACCGTGATTTCCCTGATTTGAGCGAGAGGAGGGATATTGTTTTGAAGTGCAAAAAGAAAGTCTTGGAAGTCGCTCTTTTTGTCTCTTTCGATGTGGATTTCCACTCCGAATCCGATGTTTTTTACCCAACCTTTGTAGCCGAGATCGTGCGCCAAGCGATAGATAAACGGACGGAAACCCACTCCTTGGACGACGCCGAACACCACCAGCTCAACCGCCAACCTCTTTCCTCTAAAATTGGGGACGAAGTCCGGATATGTTTTCACTTATTCCCTCTAACTTTAATTGGTGAAAACGTATCCGGACTTCGTCCTCGAATTGAGTAAAGGCAGCCGCAATAACGCTGCCTGTAGAGTTTGTATTGTTTGCTAAGTTCCGCGCTCTTTTTAAACCCATCCTTCTTCTTAAAATTTGCTTCAAGAAATTCTATCTGGAACCTATGTCCAAACATTTTTCCGATCTTGTTCATGATGCCTGCTTTTTTCCATGGACTCAAGCTCATCACAGTAGTGAAGATATCAAATCCCAATTCAGCTCCTTTTTTGGCTGTCCGTTCCAACCGTAAAGCATAACACACATCGCATCTTCGTCCTTTTTCCGGCTCATCCTTGAACTTGGTGGTTATCGTGTGCCATCGGCTGTTTTCGTATGGCCCTTCGATGGTCTCAAATCCGAGTGAGTCGGCTACTTTTTGTGTCTCCTTCAGCCTCAGATCGTATTCTTCACGAGGGTGGATATTTGGATTGTAAAAAAAACCGCTCACATCATATTCTTTCCCGAGAAGGTCCATAACATACAGCGCATCGGGTGCGCAACAGATGTGAACGAGCATCTTCGGCTTCTTCATGTCATTATTTCGCGAAGGAGAGGATTAGAGATTCTTTATCTGTTGTTCCAGTTCGCCGATGCGTTCGTTTGACCGATCGATTTGAGAGTAAAACACGGACAATTCCTGATGTTGCTCCCTTGTTTCATCGGTTTGTTTGCCCAAACGCATAAACAGAGGGTCCTTTTTTTTCTCGATGTGCTCTATTTTCTCGAGTAGTTTTTCGTTATTCCTTTTCCACTCCTTGATTTCTTTATGGAATTCACGGATTCTTTTTTTGCCGCCTTCATCGATCGCTTTAAGCTTTTTATCCATCTCATCCAATTTTTCTCGATGATCTTTTCGCTCTCTTTCTAAACCCAATCGTTTATCCACAAGCTTTTTTATCGCTTCGTCCATTTCTTCTGTTTGTTTTTTCAGCTCTTCTTGTCTGTCATCGGCCTCATTCTTGGATGCATTGATTCCCCTGATAAATCCCTCCAATTCTTTTTGTTTTTCTGTGACCTCCACCTCCAGTAATCTTTCCTTATCTTTTATTTCCGCCATTTTCTCTCGATAGGGATTCATCGCCGATTTCTGTTCGGTCAGCGAATCCGTGTGTTTCTGGACGAATTTTTCATGGTCGGCTTCCAGTCCAACGATTTTTGAATGGACGTCCTCCGATTCGTGCTTGAGGTCTTGTTTGTCTTGTTCCAGCTTATCGAGTTCTTGGTAGATTTTCTCTCCTTTAGGAATTTTTAGCTTATCTTCCCAAACTTTTTTTCCGAGGTTTCTGGTGATTTCATTCTTTTTGCGGTACTCCCTTTTCAGGCGAGCCTGAAGGCGCAGTTTGATTAGCTTTTTCTTTGCTCCGAATAGAAACAGGTTTATTCGTCGCCTCAGATCCTTGTCGCGAAGGAATATGAATATAACAAGAAGAAAGATAACACAGAGTAGGAGCCAGAAAGTCCAGTAGGGAAGTCCTTCGCTAGATCCCGGAGGCGGGGTTTGGTTGGCAAAAATGTTTTCGAGAAATTCTCTCATTTCAGCGAATTGGTTCCCATATTTTTCATGTTTGGCCCTGTTTTGTCAATAGCTTGGCGATCTCTTCGGAGATACCGTCACTTCAGATGCAAGAGCCTTGGCTGCTTCTGCCGCCCACGAAGGGTGGCGTTATGGGCCTGTGAGGCGTGGGTCTGTATGCACCAATCGACAAGATACAATGCCGCCGGCAAATTTTCATCGAAGATGGGATGGATATCCGATTCGGCATTGAAGAATTCCCCTTTGAGCCTGCTGTCAGGAGGGAGCTCGATTGTATAGGAAGGAATTCCGTACACGCCGAAACTCCAGTCTGTTGTATCGCCGTTGGTCAAATAGAATCCAGCCCCCGCCCGCTCCGCTGGGTAATATCTCCCGTTCACAGGTTCCATCAATCGGGACATCCTGTCCCCGATTTGGAACAAGATATCCTCTTTATCGGAGACTTCCTCTGTGTATCCCCAAGGATATAGTATTACTTGGGAGTAGCTGTGGTAGGACACCAAAGCCTGAAAATGCATCTGTGCGAAAAGGTCTCGTATTGCTTGAATCTCTGGTTCTGTGAACGGGCCTGGCCCTCTGTAGACTTCGGATGCCGAGTCTGGGCTCGATCCCAGGTTGTTCCACCCCCATTTGTAGCCATAGTTTCGGTTAAGGTCCACCCCGTACGTTCCATCCCCGTTGTCCCTCATGTTTTTTCGCCAATACCTGTAAAAATGGATGGAATACTCCAACCCATCCGGGTTGACCAGCGGAACGATCCATATATCACAGTTATCCACCAAACGTTTAACCTCTTCGTCAGTGCTGTAATTCTCGACGAGATATTTTCCGAGCAGGAAAGGGACTTCCACCGAGATCCACTCCCTGGCATGGTGACAGCCGAGAAAAATAACGGAAGCTTCGTTTTCCTGAAGCCCTACATTGTCGCTTATTCTAACCGCGTAGATATTCCTTTGCTCGAGGCTATCTCCGATATCGATCACCTGTGCCAGGTCGGGATAAGTATCGGCCAGCGCCATCAAATCCCGCTCCAGTTCAGGATAGGAATGGAAATCTCCGTTCACCCCGCTTTGGATCGTGAATACGCCCAGCTCCCTGGGATAAAACTTGTGGGATTCTATGTCATACAGGATATTTTTGGCGTTGAGCGCGATCAGATCATTCGGAGATGCCACGATATAAATGTTTCCCTCTTTTTCCATCAGGAGGTCGAGATTCAATCCCAAAAGTTCTTTCCTGTTCTCCTGATTATTGTCTAAGCGGATGATTTCCCTATCTGCAAAATGTTGAGCATGGACAGAACCCAGGATAAAACACACAAAAATTAAAATGGTTAGAATGTTTTTCATGAAAATCCTCACAGAAAATAACTCAGGGTAATTACAATTTTGCGGCCGTATAGATCATGACCAGAACTTTTTTCATTCCCGAGCATCGCCCCTGCATCCAGCCTCAGCTGCTGCCAGTACAAACCAAAGCCCAAAGTGTAATACATATAATGAGTACTCGGCTCCTTGACCGGTTGAGGATCATAGCTCAATCCTACCCTTATGGGCATCCGGAAATCTTGCTGGAATAGACGGAATGTACCCATGTATTCCAATCCGCCGGTAACTTTTACGATGTTTTTAAACTCCCGTTTGATTTCTCCATCGAAATAAACTACCGAATAAGACGACCAGTGGAAATAACTCACATCGGATGCTGCCCTGAACTGCGGAGAAAACCTGTAGTCCACACCAATGCCGAGGACCAACGGTTGTCTGTATCTGGTCTTGACTGCAGCGTTTATCCTTATATCCGTGTCGCCTTGAGGCGAGTCGTAGCTCAGTTTGCTCTCGGAGTCTGCTTCTTTGGTGTAAGGGGTTCGGAAAACGGCGGCTATCGTAAGTTTTTCATCGACGTCTGCTGTCAGACCTCCGTTCACAAAAAATCCTGTGAAATCGTGCTTTTTTTGGTCGGAGATGCTCACCCCGTTGAACAACATTCTTTCCACGAGCGATTTTTCCATCAATCCAGCGACATAGTTCAAGCCGATCCCGAAAGACAGCCATTCTCCGAATTCCCGGGCCAGGGATAGGTTGTAATTCCGGAGATACCCTGTTTGCTCGAACTCGAGCAAATAAACGACTTCGCCATCAACCACATAGTCTGGTTTTTGCGATGGCCTTTCGTAGTTTTCGAGAAGCCCGATGCTCATGCCCAAGGCCCATCCCCTGTAGGTGAAAGCGGCTCCTGTAAAGTCTAGAGCATAAACCCCCATGGCACTGTTCCCCTCAGAAACCAGAACACCGGTGTTCACGATGGCGTACTTGTTTAAGGAGGCTGCAGAGTATGAACCGTTCAGACTGAAAGAAAACTTCGGAAGCGCGGTCAGACGGGCCGGATTGATGACTGTAGCAGATGAGTCGTGAACCAAAGCGAACTGTGTTTCCCCCATTCCAACCGCCGATGCAGTCGGGATCCCGAAGGTGTTCCATGTACGGAATGGGGCTTCATCCTCGTATTGCCCGATAATGAGTTGAGCTTGTGCCGGGAGAGAGAGCAGGACAATAAAGCACAAAAAAACCACCTGCGGATAACATGCTAATTTTTTCATTTTCTTTAACTTCCGATTGTAGCGCTCTTGTCCTTTTATTGCAAATTTGCTCCGAGTGTGCTATAGGTATTGGTTTATTTAGGCAAAAAAATGAAAAAAGCGGAAAAAAGGAAAATCAAGATCACAGGCACGGGATTTTATGCCCCGGATAAAGTTTTGACAAATTTCGACCTGGAAAAGATGGTCGATACTACGGATGAATGGATCATCAGTCGCACAGGCATTCGTGAAAGACGGGTAGGATCGGAGGATCAAGCCACTTCGGACCTGGCCGTGGAAGCAGCCCATATTACGCTAAAAAATGCCGGCTTAAAGGTCAAAGATATCGATTTGATTATCGTGGCAACATCCACACCGGATACGATTTTCCCCTCGACGGCGTGCTGGGTTCAGAGCAAGTTAGGGGCAGACCACATTCCGGCATTCGATATTTCGGCCGGGTGCACAGGATTCATATACGGGATGATTCTTGCAGAGGGATTGATCCTCAGCGGGATCAACAAACGGATTCTCCTGATCGGATCAGAGTTTTTGACCAAAGTGACGAACTGGAAGGATCGCAACACGTGCGTTCTGTTCGGAGATGCTGCCGGCGCTGTGGTTTTGGAGGAGAGCCGAGATGACTCTGGGATGCTTTCTTCCTATTGGAAAGCGGACGGAAAATTGGGAGACCTATTGAGTCTTCCAGGGGGAGGGACCAGGATTCCTGCGACAGCTCAGATGATTGCACAAGACCTCCATTATCTGCAGATGAAGGGAAACGAAGTCTTCAAACATGCTGTCAAACGGATGGGGGAGGCAGCCATCGCTACCCTTAAAAAGGCAGGATTGGAAAAGGAGGATATCGACTATCTCATCCCTCACCAGGCCAATATCCGGATTATCGATGCGACGGGAAGACGGTTGAAACTACCTCCTGAGAAAGTCTATATAAACATCCATAAATACGGCAATGTCTCGGTTGCCACCATTCCGATCGCCCTTCATGAACTCAACGAATCCGGCAAGTTGAATGATGGAACGATCATCGTGATGGATGCTTTTGGCGCAGGATTCACTTGGGCTGCTCTGACATACCGCTGGTAGTCCAAAAAGCTTGAATTTCGCCGAGAAAAAACCTATAATAACTATCGTATTAGTAACATTCTTTCTGATCTAGTTAGGTTGTTGGTTAGGGTCTCGACAGACTGATTAGAGAAGTAAGATGCACAAGGAGAAAAGATGAGAAAAATTGCTTGGTTCGTAATTTCGATAACCTTGGCGTTGTTCGTTCTGGTGAACGCCGATGTGGCGTGCGCAGTCAAACAGGATCCTCCTGTGGCTCCGGATTTTAATCTCAAAGATTTGAAGGGAAACAATATCACCCTTTCGAGTTACAAGGGGAAAGTGTTGGTCCTCAATTTTTGGGCTACATGGTGCGCTCCATGTCGGGCGGAAATCCCTGATTTTATCGAAGTTTATGATGAGTATAAAAACAAAGGATTGGAGATTTTGGGCGTTTCTGTTGACGAGATCAGCGCAGACCAAGTGCAAAAGTTCGTCGAGAGGAACCGGATGAATTATCCGGTTGCCATGGCGACCAGTGATTTATTCAGGAATTATCCTCCACCCCAGGGAATCCCCACGACTCTTATCATTGACAGGAACGGAAAAATTCAATACAAAAAGGTCGGGATGATGTCCAAACAGGAGCTTATCGACCTGTTCAATCGATTCACGCAATGAGAAAGGGCTATGACCGAGACTAATGCCATCGATATCCTCAAGGGGGCCATTCTTCTGGAATACCGGGGCAAGGCCCTGTATGATTCGGCCGTGAAAACCTCGAAATCGGAGAGCGTTAAAGAGCTTTTCAGCATGCTTTCAAGCGAGGAAGACAAGCATATCCACGTGCTGGAAAAACAGTTTTCTCGAGTTTCTAAGGGTGAATCGTTCGATATCGCCGAGCTGGAAAAAGACCATGCTTCCACGCATGAGACCATCCTTACTCAGGAGATCGTCAAGAGTATTTCTGGCGCCGGATATGAAGCGGCTGTGATCGCTGCTGCGTTAGATTTCGAGAAAAATGCAGTCAAATTTTATTCCGAGCGCGCTTCCTCGGCAGAATCCGACCAAGAGAAAAAACTTTACCTCTGGTTAACTGAATGGGAAAAGAACCACATGCTGATGATGGCCCGGCTGGACAACGAGCTTAAAGAAAAAATTTGGTACGATAACCGGTTTTGGCCCTTAGATTAGTGTAGGAGCAGCTAATCAGCCAATGACATTCCTAAATCGATTGCTTCCTTATTCAGCGGGATAAGATGATGATGGCGTTCGGGAAGTGTATCTTTTAACGCCTGCAGAACGGATTCTTTTTTTACTATGGCGTTTATTTTCAGGAGCACACCCAGCATCAACATATTCATAACCTTGACATTCTTCAAATCTTGAGAGGCTTTTTCAATGGCAGGGATGGGATAAATTCTGATGTCCTTCCGGGACGGCGGTTCCTTGATGGTGGTGCTTTCCCAGATAAGGATGCCGCCTTTTTTGACTTTTTGTTCGAATTTTTTCAGCGATGGTTGATTGAATACAACCGCCACATCATAGGCGCTGACTATCGGCGAAGAGATAGGCTGGTCGCTGATGTTGACGATGCAGTTGGCCGTTCCTCCTCTCATCTCCGGCCCGTACGAGGGCATCCAACTCACGTCTTTGCCCTCTTTCATCGCGGCATAGGCCAGCAGCGTTCCCATCGATAATACACCCTGGCCACCAAATCCTGCAAAGATCATTTCCTGTAGCATTCTACTCTTCCTTCTTCAACTTTTTCACATCCCTGAATACGCCGAGGGGATAATACGGATATACCTTTTCTTCCAGCCATTTCAGGGATTCCTCAGGAGTGAGCTTCCAGTTCGACGGGCAGTTCGCGGCGACTTCAATGAATGTCGTCCCCATGCCCTCCATCTGATATTCGAAGGCTTTGCGAATGGCCCGTTTGGCTTTGCGGGCATTGGCTGGGGTGTTACAGCTGACCCGTTCCACATAGGAAACTTTTTCGAAAGAGGAGATGATCTCTGCCATCTTCATCGGCATTCCTGCCGTTTCCACATCCCTCCCATAGGGACATGTGGACGTGATTTGGCCGTCCAGTGTGGTGGGTGCCATCTGTCCCCCTGTCATCCCATAAATCCCGTTGTTGATAAAGATAAACGTGAAGTTCTCTCCCCTGTTGCAGGCGTGGAGAGTCTCGGCCGTTCCTATGGCAGCCAGATCGCCATCCCCCTGGTAGGAAAACACGATCCTATCGGGGAGAACACGCTTGATCCCAGTGGCTACGGCCGCCGCTCTTCCATGAGCGGCCTCCTGCATATCGATATCCAGGTAATTATACGCAAAAACAGAACATCCCACCGGGCAGACACCAACCGTTTTATCCTGGATGTCCATCTCTTCCACAATCTCCATCATGAATTTGTGGATGGTCGAATGGAAACAACCGGGACAGTAGGACATCCGCCTGTCCGTAAGTGTGCTTGGTCTTTTATAAACGAGCTCATATCCTTCTTTCATCGGGTCTCTCCCTTATAAATCATTGTGTCACCCAATCTTTTCTTTTATGGCTTCGTATGTTTCCTCAGGTGTTGGGACGATGCCGCCCAGCCGGCCGAAGAAAAACACCGGCTTTTTCCCGCACACGGCCAACTTGACATCTTCCACCATTTGGCCGGCATTCATCTCCACAGAGATAAAAAATTTCACCCGGTCTGCATCAGCGATTTCTCCGATCCGATCCCATGGATAGGGCCAGAGGGAGATCGGCCGGAACAGACCTAGTTTTAGTCCCTCATCCCTAGCTCGGTTCACGACATTTTTGGCGATCCGAGAACATAATCCATAGGCCACGATGATATATTCCGCGTCCTCTATTTCGTATTCTTCGTAACGGATTTCGTTCTTTAAAATTACTTTATATTTAGCCTGAAGCTTCAAGTTCCTCTGCTCCATATCCTCGGATTGGATGTAGAGCGATGTGAGGATGTTTCTTTCCCTATCCGGTGTTTTTCCGGTTGTCGCCCAAGGTTTGTCGGGCTCATACTTGATAGGAGCGGGGAGAATAACTTTTTCCATCATCTGGCCAATGGCTCCGTCTGCCAAGATGAGGGTGGGCGCGCGGTATTTGTCGGCCAACTCAAAGGCGAGATAAATGTGATCCACCATTTCCTGGACCGAGTTGGGCCCGAGCACGATCACATGGTAATCTCCGTGTCCTCCGCCTTTGACGGCCTGGAAGTAGTCCCCCTGACTCGGTTGAACGGTTCCCAGCCCTGGTCCTCCCCGAACCACATTGACCATCACGCAGGGGATCTCAGCGCAGGCCATGTAGGACACGCCTTCCTGCATCAGAGAAAAACCCGGCGATGACGTTGTCGTCATTACCCGGGCTCCGGCTCCTCCCGATCCGTAAAGCATATTCACTGCGGCCAGCTCGCTCTCGGCCTGGATAAGCACATAATCATGCTTGGGTTCTTGAGCAGCCAGGTATTCGATCACTTCGGATTGAGGGGTTATCGGATACCCGAAATAAGCCTGCATGCCTGCTCGGATGGCCGCCTCTGCCAGGGCTTCGTTGCCTTTCATCAGTTTGACTTCAGCCACTATTGCCTCCCTTCCACTTGGCCCGTTTTTTCTTTTTTCTTCCTGTAGACCGTGATAGCTGCATCCGGGCACATCACAGCACAGTTGGCACAGCCGATGCATTCTTCCGGTTTGGAAAGGGTCGAATAGTGGAGACCGTAGCTGTTCGTGTCGGATGTATTGAGGGCCATACAATCAGATGGACAGTTAATCACACAAAGGTTGCAGCCCTTACAAACCTCGATCGCTATCTCGACATAACCTTTTTGGGCCATTCCTCCCTCCGTTTGGTTATCTTAGATTTTGCATTTCACGATTTGATTTCAGCATTCTTGTGTCCATAGACAATATATCGGGCAGGAGTCTTCTTTGCAATCGTTGGTCTAAGATACGTATACGTAAAAATCAATGATTAACTTTTAAATTATGCTAAAAAAATTACAGTTCAAATGATAACACCCGATGAGAGTGACATTGGATGTTCACAGCCGCTGGCATGGACGCGATGTGACAGGGAAAGGATTCTACATGAACGGCCAGAGCAGTACATCTGCCTCCCATGCCTTGGGGTCCTATGCCCAAGTTATTGATCCGTTCCAGAAGCCTTTTTTCCATGTCTGCGTAGAAAGGATCAGGGTTTTGGGATCCTAATGGTCTTCGCAACAGAGCTTTTTTTGCCAGCAGAGCAGAGTATTCGAAGTTGCCTCCTACGCCCACACCGACGACCATCGGGGGGCAGGGATTCGAGCCGGCTGTGTCCACTGTTTCGACCACAAAATTTTCGATTCCATCCTGACCGGCGGCCGGTGCAAACATCCGGATCTGACTCATATTTTCGGCCCCTCCGCCCTTGGCGACAAAGGTCACTTTAAATGCATCCCCAGGTTCCAGTTCCCAGTGTATGTATGCCGGTGTGTTATCACCTGTGTTTTTGCGCCGAATCGGATCTTCCACGACGGATTTTCGCAGATATCCTTCCTCGTATCCCAATCGAGTTCCCTCGGTGATAGCCTCCTTGAGGCTACCCAGGCCATCGTCCTTGTTGAGTTGAACATCCTCCCCCAACTCCACAAAAAAGATAGCCAAGCCCGTGTCTTGGCAAAGCCCAAGTTTTTCTTCCTTGGCCACTTTGGCGTTTTCGAGCATCTGTTGGAAAACGGATTTTCCTGCTGGAGATTCCTCCTTAGCTTCCATCTCTTTTACGACGGTTAAGGTGTCATCTTGGAGCTCGAAATTGGCTTTTTGTACAATTTCTCTGATTTTTTCACGTACTTCAGAAAGATTAATAGTTTTCATATGATACCTCCGGGATTGTCAATATATGAAAATAAATGGACATGACGTAACAGTTTATGACTCCATCCAAAAGCTGTCAAGAGGAAAGTGGTGTGACAGCAAGGTAAGCTGATTAGGAAGGCATACGAAGGCAAGCGAGCCGAGGAATTAGTGAATTTTCCCTCGCTGAAACAAGGCGGATAATACGCGGCCTGACGTTTCAGCTTACCCTGCTGTTTTTTGAGTTGCGATTTGAAGTGTTGATGTGAATAATGATTGTTGTGGACAATGCTTTTAGGTTATGCGAGAAAGGAGGTCGATATGATCGGTGAATACAAGCTTCTCATCGATGGAAAATGGGTTTCAGGAAAGGAAGTTAAAGAGACTTGCTCTCCTTATGACCAGAGTGTTGTGGGAAGGGTTCATTTTGCGGATGCCCATCAGGTTAGGGGAGCGGTGGATTCTGCTCATCTTGCCTTCCAGAAGACCAAGATGTTATCGAGCTATGAGCGGGCAAAAGCCCTTGAGTTTGTCTCGGACCAAATCGCAAAGAATAAAGAAGAGCTAGCCCGGTCCATCGTAATGGGAGCTGGAAAGACTATGAAAGCAGCACGAGTGGAGGCAGACAGGGCGGTCAGCACTTTTCAGATTGCGTCTGAAGAGGCCAAAAGGATGAACGGAGAAATCATTCCCCTGGACCTGAGCCCCCAGACGAGCGACCGATGGGGATTGGTTCGACGATTTCCCATCGGAGTAATGGTGGGGATCACCCCGTTTAATTTTCCGCTGAATCTGGTTGCTCACAAGGTGGCGCCAGCCATGGCCAGCGGAAACACGATGTTGCTCCGTCCGGCTTCGCAAGTGGCGATGACGTCGAGCATCCTCGCGGAAATCATCGTCCAATCGGATTTTCCTGCAGGGGGCTTCAACCATATCCCCTGCGGTTACTCGGCTGCCGATGTTTTTCTGGAGGACGACCGCATCAAAAAAATCACGTTCACCGGAAGCCCGGATATCGGGTGGGAATTGAAAAAAAGGGCCAATAAAAAAAGAGTGACGCTGGAACTCGGGGGGAATGCGGCCGTTGTCATCGAGCCTGATGCCAACTTGGATTTTGCCCTGCCGAGAACTGTTTTGGGGGCTTATGCCTATTCCGGGCAAATTTGTATTTCCATCCAGCGCATTTTTCTGCACAAAAAGATTTACGACAGATTTATGGCTCGGTTTTTGGATGCGACGACAAAACTTAAAATAGGAAACCCGATGGAAGAGAGCACAGATATAGGCCCGATGATCAACCTGGATGCGGCAAAGCAGACCGAGGAATGGTTGGAAGAGGCCTTGGCAAATGGTGCGCGGCTGCTTTGTGGAGGCAAAAGAGATAGCGCCATGTTCGAACCCACGATCCTGGAGAATGTGAAGCCCGAACTTCGGATCTCCTGTCAAGAGGCGTTTGCTCCGGTTGTCGTGGTTTCTCCGTATGAAGATTTTGAACTGGCCCTCCGGAGTGTGAATGACTCCATATACGGGTTGCAGGCTGGAGTCTTTACCAATGACTTGAAAAAAGCTTTCCAAGCTTACGAAAGTCTGGATGTGGGAGGCGTGATCTGCAACGATATCCCCACCTTCAGGATTGATCATATGCCATACGGAGGGGTGAAAGAGAGCGGTTTCGGTCGGGAGGGATTGAAATACGCCATCGAAGAAATGACTGAATTGAAACTATTGGCCGTCAATCTCAACATTTAGGGAAAAGGTTTGACATAAACAGTAGTTTTTACATAAACTACACAAATCAGGTATATTTTCTCGACTAAATAGTTGAATTTAATGAAAGAAAATAATTCCCCTAAAGATCGGCGGCGGTTTCCCAGAGTTTCCTCTAGGGTTTATTACCGCATCGGAAAATCGCAATCTTTGAGACAACGTGTTTCCAACATCAGTTTAGCGGGCGTGCGCATTTATAGCGACGAACGATTGGACGCCGGCGAAGAGGTGGAACTGGAATTGTATTTCCCGAATGGATTTTCTGGAAAAGGATCGGCCCGTGTTGTCTGGATCAAAGAGCTTCCTCCCGGTTCTGGTACCAGTTATGATGTGGGGCTCGAGTTCCTCAATCTATCCGAAGAAGTTGTCAAAGAACTGACAGAAGTACTCAAAGATAAATCTTAATTTTTTCTCACCAACTTCACTCTAGGAATAAATCGAAGTTGTTCTCTGGTCGATATTTTAGAACGGCCCTTGCCTTTTCTATAGAATAAACTCTGTCAATTCTTTTTGGGAGTTTCCATCCTTTTTTTGTGAACACGTTCTCGGCAACTGGAAAATGTTTTGTAATTACTTGAGGAGCATTTTTATAGAGATCTTGGGTTTCTTCTCTAGAGAATGGAGAGAGAGAAGAAATATTGAATACATCGTATGTTTCGATTTCTGCATTCATCGCCAAAATATGTGCCTTAGCCGCATCCCTGACATCAACTCCTCGATATAACCTATATATTGCCATAAAATAGTCAGACTCTGGGAAATATCGAGAAACACGAAGGCTTACACATGGTAGTCTGTACTGGGCCGCAAATATCTGACATAAGCCCTCGGCAGCTATCTTAGTCACGTCATATATATCACGCGGTAAGGGCATTAATTCCTCGGTTACCCAGACAGCTTTTTTTGGGGAAACCATAGCATGGCCATAGAGAGAGGTGGTGCTGGTGTACACAAAACGTTTAACTCCATTGTCGATTGCACTTTTTAATAAATGAAGGGTTCCATGGATGTTTATGTCGATAAATTCTTTGCGTGTGTGTGTCTTTAGGTGAGGGGCGTGAAGAGAGCAGGTGTGGATTATGATTTCCACATTTTTTGTGACGCTGGAAACAAAATCAGAATCCGAGATATCGCCAATTCTTGACGTGAATCTTCCGGGCGCTAAATCTGCTCCAATGACTGAGTGTTGTTTGAAAAGCATAGAGGCAATAACGGCGCCCAATTGTCCTGATGAGCCTGTTACCAAAATTCGCATTATGAGCCTAATTTAAACGAGTCAATTTATTCTGCCTTGATTGTGCATCTGATAAGACGAGGGAAGGGATCGTTTTCGATGAAATAAAGCCTGCCTTTGCTGTCGGCACCTGCCAGCCTTCTTTCGGGTGGAATCCGAACGCTGGTGAGAAACTGGAAATCGCCATCGAAAATATCCAATTGATAACTGGATTCTTTTTCATTATCGACAAAATTAACGAGTTCCATCTTTTGCTGGAAGAGGGGCATTTCCTTTGTATTTGTGTAGGAAACGCCAACGATGTAGTTTCCATTCACTTTGGCTATGTTTTCAATACCATTGAAGTCTGAGTAAAATCCACGCACGTATTGGGGAGTGAACATCTTCGGGTAAGTTTTTATGATGATTTTATTTTTGTCCAGGTTTCTATCGAACAGCACAATTTTGTATTCAGAGGGGGATGTGTAATAGAGCTGGGTTCCTGAGACTATCCCCACATCCGAAAAATTGGGGAAATATTCCATCCCAATCCTGTGACACAGGAAATCTTCTCCATATTCAGCAAGAACGTTATCAAAGGAGTGGTCGACGACGATTATCCGGTAGTCAGCAAAATTTCCTCCAAAACGCATTCCTGTGAGCATGAATTTTCCGTCCTCAAAACTGGCGATCCCCATAACCCGGATTTTAAACTTCGACGTTTTCAAGGCTTCGATGAATTTTCCATCTGAAGAAAATTTATTGATCCGATTATTCCTGCGGTCTGGAATATACAGGAGGTTGTCAAAACGGCACCAGTGAATATCATCCATTGTGATGAACTCACCGGGGCCGTTGCCTTCTTTTCCAAAGCTATTAATGAATTTCCCTTGTTCATCGAAGACCATGACAGTCAGTTCATAACTGTCAGCAATAAAGATTTTGCCTTTACCGTCGTAAGTGATGATTCTGATATAACCGAACATCTCTTCATCATCGCCATATTCCTTCCCGATGACGAGCTCTTCTTCGAGACTTATCTGTTTGTCCTCTCCCCACAACCCTTTAGAAGAATTTGAGATGATTTCGACGTTTCCATCCGGAGATTCCTTGGGGAAATCTGTGCGTGAAGTATAACCCTTTTCAGAAGAGCATGAGATGAAGATTAAGCTAACGATGACACCGAAAATGACGAAAATTTTATTCATTGCAAATAGCCTTTTTTCAATCGAATAATTATTCCCAGACAATTTTGGAGACGATCAATTCTTTATACCCGCTGTCCTTTTCGTTGATGCAGTAGAAGCGGCCGTTTTGCATTTTAGCGTATAGGCCGCTTTCATCGTGAAAAATCTTGAGGCTTTTCCGACCGATACATACCCCATCGGGATTGAAGATGTCATACATGAACTCGCCGGGATTTTCGCCAACTTCATAGGTCATGACAAAAAGCCGCTCTTCATCATCCGAAAATAATGCGTGGAAAGGCGGCATGGCATCGGGAAAATAGATTTTGTTGCGGATGTCGTCGAATATGGGGGCATTGAATTGTTCCATGAATTGCGTTTTGAAATCTTCCGGAACCGGAACAGGCTTGAATTCCTTTTTTATTTTCTGCACCAGATTCCCGTCAAAATCGTAGACATAGATTTCGTAGCCCCTTTCCTGGAATCCGGAAAATATTTTACTTTCTGACACACTCCAGGAAAGAACATGGTAGCTGCCTTTGAGTCTCTTCCCGACGATGGGATTGGGTATCATTTGTTTATCCAGTTCCTTGATTTCTTCGAATTGGTTGTCGAAGAGGGCCAGAGGATTTTGGTTGATATACTCGCTTCTTCCGTCCATCATGCTTATGTAAGAGAGAAAATTCCCATTGGTAAGGGGAACGGTGCAAATTGTTCCTGAATCGATTTTCTTTTCATCGATCACTTGACCGTCTCTGTTGAATACCACCATTTTGTTCCCAAAATCCGAGACGGCGATGTCCTTGTTTTGATCGACTGTGAGAAACAGCGACATATAATTGCGGCCTTGAAGCTCCCCGGGCCCTCGACCCTTACGACCGAATGAATGGACAAAGTTTCCCTTGTTGTCGAATTCAAAGATCATGCCCTCGGTGTTTTCGTACCCGACGAGAAAAATATTCCCATCGGGATCGACATCGAAATTCAAGCCTATGTCCGTCAATCCCGTTTCGGCTATCTTATCGTTTTCAGTATCGATCGAGAATTCCTTCTGGAGAAAGAAGGGTGATGGTTTTCCTTTGATTGTGTATGGCTCGAGCCGGTTAAAAACTAATTCTACTCCATCCTCCATCACTCTTTCAGGCACTTCTCCTTTAGGTGCACACGTTGAAAGAAAGAGCAGCACCAGGAACAAGCAAGTCCCTTTTCTCATTCGCCCATCCTCCAACTCACTTTGAAGCGTTTGACCACATGAAATCCGTGTTTATGCTGTTCCCTTTGTCTTTTCAAGGCTCTGTTGAAGACTCCTTTATTATAAATACATGGTATATGGAAATAAAGTTCCCACTATTTTTCGAATGTTAAGAAGAGAAAGGTTTCTGGGAGAGTGTAATGTTACTGCATATAACGTAGGATAAGATTTTCGACAGGGACACCTTCCAGGACCAAGCGGGAAGACTCTGTGCCGAAGATCCATTCCTCATACAGCCTGTCCAGGTTTTGTTTGGAGCGCTGCTTCAAATGATTCAAAAATTCTTCGGTGGTGGCGCCGGTGTTTTTATACTTCTGGTAGAAGGAACCTGCTGCATCCAGAAAATCTTTTTCTCCCATCAATCGGTACAGCAAATAAAAAAACAGCATGCCTTTGGTGTAGGAGAGGTCTGTCAGGTCCTCGTTCCCGTATTCGATGATGGGCACATCCGTGCATTTGGGATTTCGTTCGCACTGCTGGCGGAAGCGGCCGCTCAAGCGTTCGTACCCTTTTGCTAAGGCATCCGGTTTATTGTCCAGTCTTTCCTGAGCCAGATACTGTAGGAGCATGGCCAGGCCTTCGGATTCGAGACGGTCAGGAAGAGGATCGTTGTCCCTCACATTCCAGATATGGGCAATCTCATGATACAGGGCTGTGAGGTTGTCCCGTTTTTGGAAGGCATCGGCAGTCTGGAGGATGCTGGTGACGTCTGTTTGAGAGCCATACCCCTCGGGGATCTCGATGATGGTAAAGCCTTGGAAATTGTCGGCCGGGCCGAACCAGTTCGTGTAGAGTTGGAGAGTTTTTTTCATGCCTTCGAGGATCATACCGGCATTGTCCTTGTCATCAGGGAAGTGGAAGATTTTCAAGTTATTCTGCTTGTCTTCCAAGATGCCATAAGGAGCGATAGGCATATCCATCCGCCAAGCCGGTTTGAAATTTGTGTAGGTGTAGGTGATCTGGCCGTTTATGGTGGATTTGCCGGACAGTTTTCCACCGTTGGCCACGACCAGGCCTTCCGGCACGGTGACAGAAAGGGTGTAATCATAACTCTGGAGTCCAGATCGGCGGTTCACCTTTTCGGAGGGATATCCCACGACAGGATAGCCAAACCCGTCCCATCGCATGAAGGTGAATTCTTTGTCGATGTGATCTTTGACATACATCCATCCGTCGTTGGAGTAGCCGAATAAAAATCCTTCGTAAACGATGCCGATCGTCTTGGACTGACCGGATGCTAAGGGTTGGGGCAAGCGAGCCTCCACATAGTTAACCTGAAGCTGTTCCCAGTCCTCGAAGGACAGGACTTTTTGCTGATAGGGGATTGCCCTGCCTTGTTCGTCCGTGATGGCCGTCACTTTGAGGAGACGGTATAGAATAAGAGGAATGTGGGAAACGGTTTCTTCCGAGGGATTGTGGACCGTCAGGCGGCATTGGCCGAAGATTTTTTCCGCCTCATAATCGACCTTGACAGCCAACTCATAACGTGTCGTTTTAAGCGCAAGGGTTTTTGATGAAAACTGTTGTGAAGAAACCGGTAAAGCCATGATAAAGATGGAAATGAAAGATAATAGGCCCATTTTTTTGTACATAATACATCCTTTCATCAATTATATACTCAATTATCCGAAAAAGGTTCCTCATTTATTTCCTATGACAGGAACGATTTCGTTGAATTCATTTTGAATAAATCTATCCTTTGATGGATAATAATAAACAGAAGCACGACTGGAAGGGTTTGTAGATTTTCTGAGAATATCATGGATTGGAGAAAGAAACTCGTCGTTTTGATCATTTTGGGAATTATCGGCTTATCTTCGCAATTTTTTGCCCAGCCCCTCCGTTCTCAAAATGAGAAAGTTCCTGATCCAATATTTGCCGCGATTGTGAAACAAATCAAGGAGGGATTTCCCGGGGATGCTGCGCGATCATCCGATAAGTTGGCGAAAACTCATGCTGACTCCGCCCCAATTCAGGCTGTCCATGGGTTGGCTCTGCTCGATTGCGGTGAATTCGAAAGGGCAAAGGCCCAGTTCGATCGCGCCCTATCTCTTGATAACGACAATCCCGAAGCGCACCTGGGGCAAGGTGAGTTGGCCTATGGATGGTTCCACCTTGAGGAAGCTCTTCCTCACCTTAGTAAAGCCCTGCCCACATCCTATTTTAAAGAAAGGGCCCATTGGTGGTTGAGCCGATGCCTTCACGCCATGAACAAACACGCGGAAGCCAAAGATGCTTTAGAGTCTGGCCTTGATGGGATCGAAGGGATATCCGATAGAGATACGGAACGATTCAAAAACAGCATCGCCTATTTTGGAGCTCTCGGAGATTTGGATTTGTACAAAATTCCGGATGAATTCGAATCGACCGTTGTGGATTTATCCAATTGGAATGGACACATCCTGGTGCCGCTCAAACTCAACGCTCAGGACATAGGCAAGGTTCATCTGGACACCGGAAGCACCGGGAGCCTTGCCATCGGTTCGGATCTGGCAGAGAGACTGAATTTGAAGGTTATCGGAGAGAGGAAATCGAGGAATATTGAGGAAGAATTCACGACAAAAATCGCTCTTCTCGAAAACCTGCAGATAGGGGACCTGATCGTTCTAAATGTTCCCGTGTCTATTCTGGAGGGACCGGGTGAATTCATAGGAGAATCAACCGGCAATCTGGGATTAGAAGTCCTTAAGAGACTGAACATGAGCATCGATTATATCCATTCCAGGTTGCATCTCTTCCATCGCGAAAAAGAGGACTTTCAGTCAACAATAATCACAGCTGATCATCTGTCGGAGGAAATTCCATTCTGGTGCAAAAAGCATTGTCTCGTGGGGTCGCGTTTTAATGGCGAAGAAAAAGCCCCTTTTATCCTGGATACCGGGGCAGGGATCTCTCTTGTCCACTCGGTGTATTTTTTGGAGAAGATCATGCCCGAGAGCAAAGCTAAGATCACCAAAGATAAGGCTGTGCCATTCATGATAAAAAATATCGAGATCGGCGGGCTTACATTTAATAATATAATGGCGGCTGTATTCGATCTGACCGACTTATACGCTTACGGGAACATGTATTATCCGGGAATTATCGGGGCCAATGTGTTCCAGAAAACGATCCTCCACTTCAACTTCAAAGATTCAAAACTTTTGATAGCCGAGGAATAACAGGAATACGGCTATTCTATTTTTGAATAGCCCCTTTTTTTGTTATGACAGAGGCGGAGGGAAGATTGGAAGTATTTTCCCGTTTCACCTGATGGGATTTGCCCCTTTTTCTATTTTGAGTGAACTATTTTTAGGGCATTTTCGTAGATAGTGATGAAAGCGCATCTGAAAACGAGGAGTCTTCATATGCTGAAAAACTACATAAAAACAGCCGTAAGAAACCTTTTGAAACGCAAGGGTTATTCCCTGATCAACATCGTGGGTTTGGCCATCGGCATGGCCAGCTGTCTGCTTATCCTGATGTTCGTCAATGACGAGCTGAGTTATGACACGTTTAATGAGAAGGCCGATCGGATCCACCGTGTTGCCGGTTCGTTTTTTTGGGGGGGAAGAAGCTTTGATATCGCTGTGGCCCCTGCGCCCGCTGCCCAGGTCCTTATTGACGAATTCCCTGAAGTGGAAAACGCCGTCCGGTTCCGCCAGAGGGGAAGATACGTCTTCCGTTATGGGGATAACACTTATAGGGAAATGCGGGTTTCCTATGTCGATTCCTCTTTTTTCGAAATTTTCTCCATCCCCCTCCTCAAGGGGAATCCCGCCACCGCTCTTCTCGATCCTAACACACTCATCTTGAGCCGAAATACAGCACACAAATACTTCGGGGACGAAAATCCGGTCGGCAAAACACTCCGGCTCAACGATCAGACCGACTATATGGTCACGGGTGTGTTTGAAGAAATTCCGGGTAATTCCCATTTTCACTTCGATGTTTTTATTTCCATGGAGTCTCTGAGAGAAAGCAAAAGCAAAACCTGGATGAGCCAAAATTTCCAAACATACATCCTTCTCCACGAGGGAGCCGATCCCGCGGCTGTCGAAGCCAAATTTCCGGCTATGCTCATCAAATATATGGGTCCTCAGATCGAGGCCTTCCTGGGTAAATCCATGGAAAAACTCGTGGAAGAAAATGAATTGAGTGGAGAGTTTTATCTTCAGCCGCTGCGAGATATCCATCTCCATTCGGATTTGATAGCCGAAATGGAGGCCACGAGCGATATCAAGTATGTCTATATTTTTACCGTCATCGCTCTTTTTATCCTGATCATTGCCTCGATCAACTACTTGAACCTCTCCACAGCCCGCTCAGCCGGTCGGGCCAGAGAGGTAGGAATCCGGAAAGTTTTGGGATCCTTCCGGTCTCAACTTATGCGGCAGTTCCTTATGGAATCGATGATGTTGTGCCTCGTATCTTTGGTGATTGCTTTGGGGCTTGTGAGATTGGCTCTTCCTTTTTTCAACGGATTGTCAGGGAAGGTTTTGTCTCTGTCGGCTCTCGGAAATTCAACCATGCTTGGAGTGTTGGTTCTGGTTGCGATTTTTGTCGGGATTTTAGCCGGCAGCTATTCGGCCTTTTTATTGTCGGCCTTTCAACCTGTCAATGTCCTGAAGGGGCAGCTGAAATCCGAAGCCAAAACGGGTTGGCTTCGGAGCGGTTTGGTGATTTTCCAATTTGCCGCTTCGATCATCCTGATCATCGGGACCTTTGTGGTCTATAATCAGCTCCATTACATCCAGAATAAAAAGCTGGGCTACAACAAGGAGCAGGTTATCATCATGAACAACACATATTTGCTTGGCGATCAATCTGAAACATTCAAAAATCAGATGTTGGCCTTTCCTCAAATCGTCAAAGCTTCAGTCTCGGATTATCTTCCCGTTCCCTCCAATAACAACAACTCGGCAGTTTTGCCAGATGGAGATAGGGATAGCAAATTGGCAACCTCCATGCAAAACTGGATCGTCGATTATGATTACATCACCACGCTGGGGATGAAGATCGTCGATGGGAGAGATTTTTCGAGGGAGTTTTCCACCGACACGAAGGCCACCATTATCAACCAGGCGGCAGCCAAACAATTCGATTGGGCACAGCCAGTGGGGAGGAGGATTGGCCGCATTGTCTCCAATCAGGGAGACATGGAGCTTTATGAAGTGATCGGCGTCGTGGAGGATTTCCATTTCGAGACGCTCAAGGAAACGATCGGGCCATTGGTGATGTTTCTGGGAAACAGCAACGGGAATATATCCTTCCGGGTGGAGACAGAGGACATCTCAGGAACGATCGGTCTTCTACAGAAAGAATGGAAAAAGTTTTTGCCCCACCAGCCCTTTGAATACAGTTTTCTGGATGATCGATTTGCCGGCATGTACCAGACAGAGCAAAGGATCGGCAGGATTTTTGGGGTGTTTGCCGGATTTGCGATCTTTATCGGATGTTTGGGGTTGTTCGCTCTGGCAGCTTTTACGGCGGAACAGAGAACCAAAGAGATCGGGATCCGGAAGGTATTGGGTGCCACAGCTCCGAACATCATCAGGCTTCTGACCAAGGAATTCGTGATTTTAATTGCCGTGGCCAACGTGATTGCCTGGCCGGTTGCATTTTTAGTGATGAAGGGCTGGTTGAAGGATTTTTCCTACCGGATACCTCTAAATGTGTGGGTGTTTATCGGTGCAGGATTACTGACCCTGTTTATCGCCCTGCTGACAGTCAGTTTCCAGGCCATCAAAGCTGCCCTCGCCGACCCCGCCAACTCCCTCCGCTACGAATAGGAATAAATCGGGGGCGAAGTACGGATACGTTTTCGCTCATTTTTTTGGGTGGGTTTATCTAAATAGGTGAAAAGGTATCCGTACTTCGTCCCCAATTGTTTCTTTTATGATCAATTTTGGTATAATACCCTTCCCATTTGCACTTTTGACCGATCCCCGAGGGAAAATGGAACATAACTCATGAAAATTTGGATAGACATGACCAACAGCCCTCACGTGATGTTTTTTGAACCGATTATCCATTCGCTGACAAAAAAACATGAGGTCATAACAACAGCAAGAGATTACCAACAGACCCTCGCTTTGTTGAAGGAAAAAGGAATCCCTTACACCCTTATGGGAAAGCACCATGGGAAAAATCTCATGGCAAAAATAAGAGGAGTGTTGAGCGAGATCGCCGCCCGGATCAAGTTCATAAATGAAAAAAAGCCTGACTTAACCATCACCCACCAGTCTTATTACGCAACTCTCGCTGCGAGGCTTACTGGGAGGAAATCGTTATACGTCTTTGATGGGGATGCAGCTATCCTGCAGATGCTGGGTATTTTTTTTGGCTCGCGGGTGTTGGCTCCGGAAAAGCTCCCAGCGAAAATAAAAGGTGTCAAAATATCGAAATACCCTGGCCTCAAGGAAGAAGTGTATATCAGCAGTTTCACTCCGGACCAAAGCTACCTCAGCAAATTGGGGCTTAATCCAGAGAAATTGACGATTCTCATACGCCCGGAAGCCGGGTCTGCCTCTTACATAAAAAAAGAAAATGTGCTTGGTCCTTTGTTGGATTCATTAGATAATGAAGAAAAATTTCAGGTGATCCTTTTGCCAAGGACTTTGGAGCAAAAAGAATACTATAAAAAGTCCTACAAAAATTTCTTCATCCCCGAAGACATCCTCAGCGGGCCTGATCTGGCTGCCAGCGTCGATCTTGTGATCTCCGGCGGCGGAACCATGAACAGAGAGGCCGTCGTGTTCGGAACGCCTGTCATATCCGCTTTTCAAAATCCCCCTCTCTCGATAGACAGATGGCTGATCGAAGAAGGGTATATGGATTTGATAAAGGGGCCTAAGCTACAAGATGTCGAAGAGGCGATAAACAAGAAGAAGCGCTACGAAATGAGTTCAGCCGGGAAAGAAAAAATACTGGACTATATCGAACAAATGCTACAAAAATAAGCTGGTATCACCATGAGCCAAAAAATAATCAGTGCTGTTGGAGCTAGACCCAATTTTATCAAGATCGCTCCTCTTATGCTGGAGTTTCTCAAGTATCCCGAATTCGAACATAAACTCGTCCACACCGGCCAACATTATGATGTCAATATGTCTGATTATTTCCTCGACGATCTGGATATCCCCGAACCCGATTACAATTTGGGAGTGGGTTCGGACACACACGCTGTCCAGACGGCATACATCATGATGGCGTTCGAAAAGATCTGTGTTCAAGAAAAACCGGATTTGGTCATCGTCGTCGGCGATGTAAATTCAACTCTGGCCTGTTCTTTGGTCGCTGCAAAATTCGGGATAAAGGTAGCCCATGTGGAAGCCGGCTTACGGAGTTTCGACCGGACGATGCCTGAGGAGATCAACAGGATCATGACCGATCACATTTCCGATATCCTTTTCTGCCCGACAGAAACAGCCGTGTCGAACCTACAAGCGGAAGGCATCATCGACAATGTTTTCAATGTAGGAGATGTCATGTGTGACGTGCTTCTGCAAAATTTGAAAAGATTAGATCAACAAGGATTTTCGTTAGACAAATACCAGGTGGAGGGAGACTATTTTTTGGCAACAGTCCATCGTGCGGGCAACACCGACAAAAGGGAAAACCTGGAAGCGATTATTCATGCCTTTTCCCAATTGGAACACCCGGTGTTATTGCCGCTGCATCCCCGGACAAGAAAAATGCTGAAAAAATTCGATCTGTTCCAGATTGCATCGCAAAGCCCGAATCTTAAGATCATCGATCCGGTTGGATACCTTGAAATGTTATACCTGGAGAACAATGCAGGGTTGATCATCACGGATTCCGGCGGAATCCAAAAAGAGGCATACCTGCTGAAAAAGCCTTGTGTTACGCTGAGAAAAAGTACAGAGTGGGTCGAAACACTTGGCAACGGCAATATGTTGGCGGAAATAGAAATCGAAAAAATCAAAACAGCCGCCCAAAAAATGACAAAACAGGAATTCTCATTCGAGGAAGCATTCTACGGGAAAGGGGATGCCGCCGAAAAGATCGGGAAAATCCTGGCTGCAGAATGGACTTCGCCCTGATGGAGAAATGAGCATTGCATTTTACCGTCGTCCTTTCCCATGACGTTGACAGAACATACAAAAGCTATCAGTTTATGACCAAAGCTCTCCAAAGTTTGCGTTCTGGAAAAATCAAACAGGCTCTCTATCACAAATTTTCCGTTTTTTTAAAAAATCCTTACTGGAATTTCGACAGGATCATCGCCATCGAAAAGGCACACGATGTCAAATCCACATTTTTTTTCCTGGATGAGTCCATAAAGTTTCGTCCGTTCCAGCCTGCCAATTGGGGGCTTTCGCTCGGGAGATACAAGATCGACAGCCCCAAAATTGCCGAAATAATTCGATGGTTGGACAAAAACGGCTGGGAGATCGGATTGCACGGATCTTACTGCTCGTACAATTCATCCCTTTTGTTGGCAAAAGAAAAAAAAAGACTGGAGAACATCGTGGGCCACGAAATAATCGGGATAAGACAGCATTTTTTGAACGTAAACGAAGAAACGTGGCAATTGCAATCCGAGACGGGATTCGGATATGATGCGTCTTTCGGATTCACACGTGACATCGGGTTTAAGGACAATAGATATCGCCCGTTTTTTCCTCTTAAAGAAAACGAAAATTTTTTGGTCATTCCTATGGCCCTGATGGATGAATGTCTGATGCACAAAAAAGATATCCAGAAAGAATACCTCGATATTATGGATGCCACCGAGAAAAACAACGGTGTTCTCGTCTTGAACTGGCATCAAAGAATTTTTAATGAGAAAGAGTATCCTGGCTATTCGAAGGTGTATGAGGAAATAATCGAAGAGGGCAAAAAAAGAAAAGCGAAATTTGCACTAATGGGTGATATTTATCAAGAATACGCGCATAGGCGCAGGATCGCAAATTAAATATGCAACATACAGAAAAAGGGAGATTAAAGTGAGCAAAAACATTGCCGTGATAGGTTGCGGTTATTGGGGAAAAAATCTTATACGCAATTTCAACGATTTGAAGGCACTGTACGCTATCTGTGATAGCGACGAAGAACGATTGGCCTCATTCGGGAAACAATACCCGTCTGTAAAGGTACAAAAAGACTACGAAGCTGTGTTATCCGATTCTCATGTGAAAGCTGTCGTGATTTCCACTCCTGCCGTGACACATTATGACCTGGCAAAAAAGGCGCTCTCCGCGGATAAAGATGTTTTTGTCGAAAAACCCATCGCTCTCAACTTAAGAGAAGGGGAAGAGTTGGTCGATCTTGCCGGACAAAAAAATAAAATATTGATGGTCGGACATATTCTTGAGTACCACACGGCAGTCGAAAAATTGAAAGAATTGGTAAAACAAGGAGAACTTGGTCAGATAAATTATATCTATTCCAATCGGTTGAATCTAGGCAAGTTCCGTACAGAAGAAAACATACTCTGGAGCTTTGCTCCCCACGATATATCCGTTATCCTCACATTGCTGGACGAAATGCCAGATACAGTGTCTGCCCACGGAGGAAATTATCTGAGCCCCAATGTTACCGATGTCACTGTAACGACGATGGATTTCGCCAGCGGGGCCAAAGCCCACATCTTCGTGAGCTGGCTTCATCCGTACAAAGAGCAAAAACTGGTAATCATCGGGGATAAAAAAATGGTGATGTTCAATGATGTGAGCCAAGAAGAAAAACTCTTCGCGTACGATCATAAAATCGATTGGATCGAAAGAGCGCCGATTCCTCGTCCGGAGCAAGCGCGCCCGATCCCGATAGAGAAGAGTGAGCCTCTGCGGTCGGAGTGTGCTCATTTTATCGATTGCATCCAAACAAGAAAAACGCCGAGGACTGATGGGGCGAGTGGTCTCCGGGTGCTGAAGATATTGGAAGCCAGCCAAAGTTCACTCAGAGAAAACGGAAAAACATATCGGCTGGAGACGGGAAAAAAGGCGAAATATTTCGTCCACAGCAGTTCGATAATAGATGAGAATGTCAAAATTGGAGAGGACACCAAAATTTGGCATTTTTCACACGTTTTGAAAAACACGAACATCGGCAATAAATGTTCTGTCGGACAAAATGTCATGATCGGTCCGAATGTGGATATCGGCGATAATGTCAAGATCCAAAACAATGTGTCGGTTTATGAGGGAGTCACTCTGGAAGACGATGTGTTTTGCGGCCCGTCTATGGTGTTCACCAATGTCACGAATCCCCGCAGTCATTGGCCGCGCAAGGATGAGTTCAAAAAGACGCTGGTCAAAAAAGGAACTTCTCTCGGAGCCAATTCAACGATCGTCTGCGGAATCACGATAGGCCAGTATGCGTTCATCGGAGCTGGGGCTCTGGTGAACAAAGACCTGCCTGATTTTGCCCTTGCATACGGGGTTCCCGCCAAATTGCACGGATGGATGTGCTACTGTGGCATTCAACTGGAACTTTCCACCTCCCCAGAAACTGAAGAAAAAGCGGAATGCAGCAACTGCGGGAAAAAATACAAGAAAGACTGCCAGAATGTACAACTGATCTAATAACGCAACAGTTTCATGATATAATCGGCGCAGCCCCAATCCAGCAATGCAGAGAAAGCCGCGATGGTTTTGTCAAAAAATCCGCTGGTGCTGGTGGACGTGATCTACAGGCCTGATACGACGATATCTTCGAAGACCATGCTCGGAAAGCGCATGCTCGAGTAGGGATACGGATCGTTGGCCACCTCGACAAGCTTGTTCCAGAATTTCAAGTGGTTGTCCGAGATATTCATTTCGGAGATGGCCTGCACCGGCTTGCCTCCTTCGAAAAGCTGTCCTATGATCCCGATGGATGCATCGCCTGTGGTCGGATTGGAATTTCCTCCGATAAATCCTGTAATGAAAATGCCTCTGTCCAAGTCCTTCATGATCTCTTTGACCGAGCGCTTTCCTGGGGGAACAATCAGATTGGACGGCCCGCCCGTGGTCGGCTCCCATTCCAACTTCCGGCTGTAATACCAATCCACGTAGAAGTCCTTCAACACGCCCTTGTCGATCATCGTTCGTTTCTTTGTGGCGAATCCATCGCCGTCGAATAAACGGCTCCCAAGGCCTCTCTTCACAAAGGGATCATCGATAAGCGTGAAGTGTTTGCTTCCCACCTGAGTCCCCTTTTTTTCGGCTAGGAAGGATTGTTTCTGCTGGATGCTCCGTCCAAACATGGCTTGAAGAAAACCGCCGAATATCCGCCCCACTCCCTGGTTCCGGATAATGATCGGGAGGGTTTCGGTCTTGATTTTTTTTGCACCGAGCAGATTCATGGTTCGTCGGGCACACTCTGCCCCGATTTCCTCAGCTGAGGGCAAATCTTTTTTATTCAAGGTCACAACATAGTGGTAGCCATTCGGCCTGCGATCGCCCTCATCCTGGACCGTCATTTCCGCCCCGGCCACATAAAAAGTGTCTTCTTCATAACCTTCGAAGCCGTTACTGGTCATGGTGACCGATTCAGAATGACCGTCATTTTCTTCAGCCGTAACCGAGATCACCTTGTCACCGCCTTTTTCCAGCGCTGCGCTTTCGATGGCTTTGACCAGGTTGTGTCTTTCTTCAGGAGAGAATTTGGCATGTTGCGGATCGACCGTTCCCAGGTCCATTTTTTTCCTGCCCTCGTAGTACTTGGGATCGGGGAGAGTCCTGTAGGGATCCTCAGCCAGAAGTTTCGTCGCAGTGATGGCATTCCCGATGAAATCCTTCAGCGCATCCTTTCTCAAGTCCGAAGTCGTCTGTTGGGAATACCTCCCGTTCGCGAAAATCTGGATATAAAGTTGTTTCGTGGTCGCTTCTTTGATGGTTTCCGGTTTGCGCTGACGGTAGCTGATTTCCACGTTCCGCTGGCTTCCGATGCTGACCTTGCTGTCATTAGCCCCAGCGGCTTTGGCTGTCTTTATCGCCCAAGCTGTCAATTCTTGCATTTCTTTGTTCATGGCTGTCCTCCTCCCTTATCGCCTTCCACCGACTGTCATTGATTTCACCAGGCATGTCGGTTGCCCGAAGCTGCAAGGGGCTGCCTGCCCGGCTTTACCGCACGCGCCGCCGCCGCCTGTGAAGAATTCGAGGTCACTGCCCATCATGGTGATGTTCGCGAGCATTTTCGGCCCGTTTCCCATAATGTTGATGTCTTTGATGGGTGCGGTGAGCTTGCCGTCCTCGATCAATCGTCCCTGAGAAACGTAAAAGGCGAAATCGCCTTCGCCGATTTTCACCTGTCCGTTAGACACATCCTCGACATAGATGCCGTTTTTGGCTCCTTTGATGACATCTTCTGGCGATGCTGGGCCGGCTTCCATATAGGTGTTGCGCATCCGGGGCACAACATAGTGTTGGTAACTTTGCCGGCGTCCATTTCCTGTGGGTTTGACTTTGTAGTGTTTGGCAGAGATCTTGTCGTGGAGATAACCTTTCAAAATGCCCTTTTCGACAAGCACAGTTTTTTGGCTAGGGGTGCCTTCATCGTCGAAATTGATCGAACCTGTAAGATTCGGGATCGTGCCGGAATCGACGATGGTCACGAACGGTTCGGCCACTTTTTTACCGATCATCGTAGCAAAGGTGGAAATTTTCTTGCGGTTGAAGTCGGCTTCCATTCCGTGACCGATGGCCTCGTGGAGGAGTACGCCAGTCAAACCCGGGCCTAAGACAACCGGCATTTCGCCGGCAGGGGGCTGCACTGCGTCAAAAAGAACGACAGCGCTATCCACGGCTTTTTTCGCGACATCAGCCACAGCCGCATCTGTGTAGGCAGCTAATTCCCTGCGGCCGCCAAAATTCCACCCGGCTTGTTCACGTTTCCCGTCTTTTTCGGCCACGACAAAAGCGCTTATGTAGTTTCTGGGGAGAAGGTCTTCGGCTTTTGCCCCATCCGATGTCACGACCATGATCCTTTTCTGCTGGTCATGGAATGTGGCGTTGACTTTGGTGATAAGGGAAGAGAGGGAGAAACATTTGTCGTTGACTGACTGGACAATGGGAAGCTTGGATTCCAACGGGGCCGAGACGATTTTGAAATCAGTGGGGTAGTAGCTTTTTGTTACAATCCACCTGAATTTGCTCGCAGGCTTTGTGGCTTCCGCGTTGGCGATCGTGGCTGCTGTGCCGGCGGCGTTCAGCATGGATTCCTCGGTCATCTCCTGGGTGAAGCCATATCCGACCTGATCGCCTTTCACAGTGCGAATGCCCGCACCCAACGCTACGTCGCTGTAGGCCCTGTTAACTTTTCCGTCTTCCAGCATGATGTAGTTACTGATGGTGTGCTCGAAGTAAAGGTCGGCGTAGTCGCCGCCTTTGGCCAATGCCTTGGCAAGGATCTTCTGGCATAGGCTGTCCGATATGTCGAATTCGTTTTCGAAATATCCTGTTGGTGCCGGACTGGCAAAACTGTACCAGCCTTCAGGCAAAACAACAGGGGCTGCTATCGTGACAGCTGCGGCCTGTGCAGTGGTCTTAAGAAAAGACCGTCTGGTGATTTTTTTCATAGAGCCCTCCTTTTATTTCATATATAGGGATAAATTTTTTTATGCACTCATCCATTCAAACATATATACGACTCTTTTGCCAATTTAGTTTCCCAAAAAGAAAGGGGACGGTTCTATTTTTTAAAAAAAAATAGAACCGTCCCCTTTTTTACTTTTTTATTAAAAGGAGAGGCCGAGGCCGACCGCAGCTTTTAAGCCACCTATGTCGACTTCGATCTCCTGTGGCTTCGTCTTGCATACATTGTAGCCTGCTTGGAAATCGACTATCACGGGATCAAATAAACGCAACAAAAATCCTGCCTGAGCCACATATCCGATTTCCCCCTCTTTTACCTTTCCTATGGGATTGGATTCCTTATACTGGAAATATCCCACACCGACACCCAAATACGGCATTATCCACTGTCCTGGAAAAATGTATTTTAACCCCCCATAGATAGGAAAGATCTGGAGTTCTGTTTCTTCTTTCGTGAAGGTCAGTTTGCCTTTTTTTTTAAAATAATCTGCTCCAACCCAAATGGTGAGGCCCTTGATGATGTTGATATTGAGTTCTCCCCCATAACTCATCCCGCCCCCATAAATGTCTTTGAACATCTTCTCTGTTGGCTGAAAATACAGCACCTTGACTTCAATGTGAGTTGCATATGTTGAGATATTCAAAAAAAACAGACTTATAATGGCCGTCGCGAATAATATCACAGTCCTTTTTTTCATCTTCGCTCCTTATTCAAGCAAAATAATTCTGTTTTCACCTTATCGTTACAAAAGCCGGTTCACTTTCTTGGCCGGTATCATTGACCGCGCAAACCCCATATGTGTGTTCCTCATCTTTTTCAACATCTCTGTGCCAATAGAATAACGTATTGGCCTCAACTTCCCCGAGCTGTTGCAAAGTGTTATCTTGCGAAAGGTATATCCGATACTTGGCGATCCCTGTATTTTGTGGGTTAGCCTGCCAACGCAGTACATTGATACTCTGGACAAGCATCAAGGATCGATTCGTGACTTTTTCGCCGCTCACAGAAACAGGAGGAAGTACCGCTGTTTTGAAGTTGGCTGTTATGGTTTTATCGTTATCCATTGTCAGTGTTATCGGATTTTCTTGGTTTGTTACACTCCCTGTCCACCCGGAAAAAACGTGATATGAATCGGGAATCGCTTGGATTGTCACTCGTTCTCCCTCTTCATGCACATAGGAACCCGGCTTGGGTTCTGTGGTTCCGCCTTCTTCGGCCTTAATAACGAGCGAATATCCTCCCAGAATTCCTTTCTGGAAAACACTCCCTCCGTTGCTCCCGACATATAAGATATCGCTCGTAGGATTCATGTCCAAACACAGCGTGTCTTTCACCGCCAGTTCTGTGCTGATATCGGTCCAATTATTCCCCCTATCAGAGGAATAAATGATCCCAAAGTAGCCTCCCGCATAAATTTTATTCGTTGCAAATGGATTGATGAGGATATCATTGATGGAATTCGAGTACTTCTTGTTCCAGGTTATCCCTCCATCTGTGCTCTTAAAAAGTCCATTCTCACAGCCCACATATACCCTGTTATTGACTCCAGGATCTATCTCGATGTCGTTTACCTGGTTGAATTGTACGTTAAAAAAGCTTTTGCCCAGCTCTGTCCAGGTCTGGCCTCCGTCTGTGCTTTTGTACAGAGCTCCGACCGTACCTCTAGTTCCGCCCACGTAAATGATATTTTTGTTGCGTGAAGCCACTGCCACGGCATTCCCGATTCCTTCTCCTGACGTGATTTTGCGGGACGTCCAATTATTTCCCCCATCCGTTGTTTTATGGAGAGCCATGACATATATGGGGCTCATCCAGATTTGCCCAGCGCAATAAATGTTGTTTGCTGATCCGGGATAAAGGGCGATATCTTCACAGTCTCCCTGGAATATGTTTGTTAATGTGAAACCGCCGTCTACAGACCTGTAGACGTCGTCGCCCCCTCAGCCCCCTGCCAGGAGAACCAAGTCATCCGGATTGCTCGAATTGACACAAATGGTGTATATGCTGTCGCATCTGTAGAAATCAGGCAGACGACTCCAGCTGTTTCCGAAGTCGGTGCTCTTGAAAAGCCCATTCTGGGATCCTTCTGCATAGATAACATTGAGGGAGGATCGAGCCACAGCGATTGCAGGGACGACATTATGTTTTATACCAGCATGGCTGGCTTTCCAGGTCGTCCCCCCATCCAGACTTTTGTAAAGGCCGGCGTAGGAACCGTAATACACTCTTCCCGAATAAGCCAGAACATCTTGGCAAATCCCGCAAAGACCGGCTGCGTAAGCTGTCCAGTTCACGCCCCCATCCGTGCTCTTGTAACATTTTTTATCCCATCCAGCATAAATCGTGTTGGGATTCGATGGGTCGATCCCCAGAGCATAGGCGTAAACTCCTCCCGTGCTTTTTGTCCATGTATTTCCGCTGTTCGAACTTCGATATACCCCCCATGTGGTCCCGACATAGACCTTGCTGGGATTGGTCGGATCTACGATGATTGAATAGGGACACGCCTGGATCGAGCCTGTCATATCTTGCCAGCTATCTCCGCTGTTAGTGCTTTTATAAAGCTTATCGTAGTAGTTAGACCCGTCGCTATAGTAGCCCCCTAAATAAAGGATATTGGGGGAGGATGGATTCATGGCTATACAATAGGCCCGGCCATATTGCGAATTTGGTTTGATGTCTTTGGTCGTCCAATTGACGCCTCCGTCGGTGGATTTGAAAGCGGCCATACAGAAGCCTGAGCTTCCAGGATCATGGTATCCGGCAACATGCAAGATATCGGGATTGATGGGATTTATGGAAATCTGGCCATATGCAGCGTAAGTTCTGTATCCCAGGTCATATTCTGTCCAGCTAGCCCCCCCGTTTGTGGATTTGAGCACAAAGGAGGAGGACAGCACAAATAGGATTTTGGGATCGTGTGGGTGGATGACCATGTCATAGCATCCTCGGTTCAGTGTTGCCGTTTTTGTCCAGTTCTGCCCCGAGTTCGTGCTTTTATATATGCAGCTCATCGAATAATTGCAGTAAACAAGGATGTAAATTTCATCGGGATTTACGGGGCTGACATTTACGCTGATGACGTCCCCTCCCATCGGACCGAATGATCTCCACGTTTCTGAATTTTGCATCCTGACCATTTCTTCTCGTGTGTAATTCATCCACCCGGAGTCAGCTTTCAGGTTCTTAGGAGACAGCTGTCGCTGCAAAATGAGGTCATCTTGCTGGGCAAGGAGAAGGATTGATAAAAACAAACACGATAAAATGACACAAGTTGCTAATGGTGGTTTTCCCCCCATCTTTTCTCTCCTTCTCTGTTGATGATCTTAGTTTATCAAAATAGGGAAAGGTGTCAAGGGGATTCCATGCCCTTGATTTTTTCTCTGAATAATAATAATTTAGCTGTGAATGTTAAAAGAGGGCAAGAAAAGGGGGAGAAATAAAAAGCTGGCCATCCTGGGATTTGTCATCTTTGCACTCACTGGGGGGATGACACCGGTTTTCGCGCAAAATGCCATCAATTTCAGCTTAAAGAACCTCGAAGGCAATACAGTCCGACTGCAGGATTTTATCGGCCAGGACGTCATCCTTATAGATTTCTGGGCAACATGGTGTGTGCCTTGTGTCAAAGAGCTGCCCCACTTTGAAGAGTTCCATAAAAAATACAAAGACCAGGGATTGACAGTGCTCACGATCACGGTGGATGGTCCTGAAACAGTCGCAAGAGTAAAGCCTTTTATGGAGAGGTACAAGTATACCTTTCCTGTTCTGCTGGATACCGAATCGCGTGTGATCGCCTTGTATAATCCCCGCGTCATCCTCCCTTACACGGTTTTGATCGATAGGCAGGGACGAATTCGGCATGCACATCAAGGTTATAGTCTAGGCGATGAAAAAGTCATGGAGGAGGAACTCTTAGCCCTGCTACAAGAAGTGTCGACTGAAGAGGCAAAAAAGGTATCTTTTGCTTTAAATGAATCCTTTCTTTACCGGAATTTTTCGGATGAGGAATATGTCGATAGTGTTAGAGGAGGCCGGAAGAATCAAATCATCAACCGATTTGATGTTTCGTTGACTTATCGGAATTTTCTTTTTGGGCTGAGGGCGGATGCTGACCTGGATTTTACCCCATGGGAAAGTGACTTCACTCTGGCTAAACGCTTTTTTGAGTACAGCGGTACCCAATGGAATCTCCGTTTAGGCGATTATTACTACTCTTTCGGGAGAGGATTGCTTTTAAGCGTGCTCAAAACGTTCGAAAAAGAAGGATTGGAATACATCATCGATACGACGATTGACGGAGGGAAAATCTCCCTGGATGCCGGTCCGTTTTTTGCCGAGATCTACGGCGGCTGGATCGATCGAGAATTATCAGACAAAAAGGATAAGGTTTATGGCGGGATCTTGGGTTGGCGGGTGGAGGAGTTGGCGGAATTGAGGCTCAATCTTATGGGCTCCCAACTGGATAGCGGAAGCACACTGGGAGATAAAAATGTGCATATGGCATCCTTCTCTCTGGATATCCCCAATATTTCGGACTTGGCGAAAGTATATGGGGAATTCGTCCTATCCCAAAAGGAAAAATATTTTAGTGATGAAAAAATAAACGGGCACGGCGTCTACATCGAATCCAGCCTTTTTTTTGAGGATGTCACGCTGCTTTTTGAGTTCAAAGACTATCTCAACCTCGATTTTGAGTACAACCGCCCGCCGATGTTGGAGAGCGAACTGCTGCCAATTCTGGCTAATCAATTTGCCAAAGATGCGATCGATATCACGGCGATAACCGGCAGGATGGATTATTATCTCTCTGAGATATCGACATTGCTCTGGGGAAAAGCTGCCTTTTTCTGGGATAACCCTGAGGACCGGAGCCGGGACATCGTTCATTTATACGGGGGGGTGGAGAAGAAATTCAAGGAAACCGGTTGGTGGAATATCATAGCAGGGTACCGCCAAGAGACAACGAATTCTCTAGTTTATTACTACACGCATGGCAAGACATTCCACTTCCAGTTCAACGTGAGTTATCCTCTGTCATCCCAAATTAGCTTGGAGGCCGATCTCCAAGGAAAAGAGTTTCGTGGGGAACACCTAAATTATTACGAAAGGAGATCGTTCTTTTCGGTTCATTATTCCCAGAGGTGGGTCGTGACCTTTTTGGTCGATCAGACCAGCGATCCTCAGGTTCTGTTCTTCAAAAACAAAAAAAATTGGTTCGGCGTCCAATTCGAGATCAAGTTTTCCCAGGCCAATGCGATCCGGATCTTTTATGGGGCTATGAAGGGCGGTGTTAAATGCTCCGGAGGGATCTGCAAATTTTTCCCTCCGTTCGAGGGATTCCGTTTGGATGCCATCCTCCGTTTCTAGGCTAGAGATATTTTTCTATTTCGGCTTCCACCTCGCTTTTAATCCAACCCTCCTTTTTGTATCGGATGGTACCGTTGCGGTCCAGGACATGGGGGAGGGGAATATTCGATCTTTTGTATTGATTATAGATCACTCTGTTGTTATCATCCAGCACAGGAAAACTCAACCCATAGGTGTCGGCCCAGACTTTAGGATTTCCCTCGATCACGATCAGGATGTACCTGAAGCCTTGATCTTTGTAGGTCTGATAAAACTGATCGGCTGTTTCCGCTTTTTCTCGACAGGGTCCGCACCAATCCGCCGTGAAGTCTATGAGGACAACATTTCCGTGATAATCGTTCAGAGATACAGAGTTGTTATTCTGATCTTTCGCTGTGAAGTTAACCGCGATGCTGTTGATCTCCGTTCCCGTGTTAGCCTGACTGGCAGTGAAGTTCAGGTCTGAACGGCTTTGACTGCCGACCGAAATATTGGATGGGCTGAAACTAATTCCCAGTTTAGCCGGTGTGATGATGTAATCTCCAGGCTGGAGGTTGCCGAATGAGAATTTTCCGTCAGCTCCGGTAACCCTTGTTTGGGAGGCTCCGTATGAGAGATAGACGGTTACTTCGGCAAATCCCTGCCCTCCCGATGTGATAGTCCCGCTGAAAGTCAGGCTGCTGCCGTTATCGGGATTCGTGGGCGCGCCTTTTTTACAGCCGGGCGTGAGCGATAGAATCAGACTTGAACATATTAGCAGAATGAAATATTTCTTTTTCATTTTCGACCTCCCACCTTTTGTTTATTATATACAAAAAAAGAAAAAAAGGGACGGTTCTATTTTTTTTTGTAATGAAGTCTGTGGCACATTGCTAAAAATATTAGTTTTGCTGGAGGCTGGGTTTGGGTTGTTTTTTCTTGATGAACTCGTAGTCGACCGCCCCGAACTTGCAGCTGTCAATACATTTCAGGCAGCGGACACATTCCGGGCTGTTGGCCCCCTCATAAACTTTGATGTCCACAGGACAATCCTCCCAACATTTGTTGCACAGGGTGCATTTGTCCTCATAGGTGGCAATTTGAAATAGGCTGACCTTGTTGAACAAAGCAAAGACAGCCCCAAGAGGACACGTAGTCCGACAGAACGGGCGTTTGCTCACGATCATCCAGACAAAAAACAGAACCAAGATCCAGACTTTCCAGGAGAATAAGAAACCAAGCTGGCCCCGGATATCCGGGCTGATTGCTGCCAGCGAAAGTCCAGCTTCCAGGGTGCCGGCTGGGCAGATCCATTTGCAGAACCACGTCTGGCCGAATCCGTATTCATCCATGATCAGGAGAGGGAGAAGTATCACAAATGCAGCCAGGACAACGTATTTCATGTATGTCAGGAACTTGGGGATGCGGAATTTCTTTGTTTTGATCTTGTGCATGAGTTCTTGGAGGAATCCGAACGGGCACAGCCATCCGCATGGCATCCGGCCAACAAGACTCCCCACCGCACCAAGAAATCCTATCACATACAACCCGAATTGATACTGGGCGATCGAAATATTGAATCGTGATGTGGCAAAAAAGTTTTGAATGGCACCCATCGGGCAAGCGCCGAGAGCCGAAGGACAGGAGTAACAATTGAGCACGGGAACACAAGTCCCTTTGATGCTTCCCTGGTAGATCTCTCCTTTGAACCACGAAGGGATGTAGGCATTGATAGCCAGGAAGGAAAATGTCTGGAACCAGCGGCGCTTCTTGATCAAGCTCATCCGATCCCTATGCAACTCAGACAGATCGTGACGGCCTTCTCGAGAACATAAGCGTATTCTCCCAGGCTGAGGCCAGCGATCATAATTACCACAAAAACAACGAATATTATGAGGGGCAATTTTCGCCTTTTCATCGGGGAATCTCCAAGGTCAGGTCGTGTATGGCTTTTTCGATATCCTCGATATCCTTTTCTTTGAATCCCGTGTGGGCGTGCTGGATGACACCCTTGGAATTGATCAGGTACACGACAGGGATGGCCTGCACTTTGTATTGGGCCTTCATTTTTTTAGCAGTCCGGACTAAAGTGTCGTCCCCTTCGGTCGGGTCGGCCAGCATCGGGTAAGTGTAATCGAGCTTGTTGAAGAAGGGTTTGACGACTTTGTTGCCTTTGTCATCGATGGAAATACCGAGCAGGATAAGCCCGCCCGAATTCTCGGTTTCTGCCGCCTTGTATTTGTCATAAAGCTTTTGCATGTGGGGCATGGCTTTCCGGCATGGCACACACCATGTGGCCCAGAAATCGAGTAAAACCGAATCCGGATGGAGGACCTTTTCCTCGCCACCGGCCGCCGGTGCGATCTTAACCGTCAGTTTCCCCTCCTCGAGTGTCACGGTGTATATGTCGTCATGGCTGGAGACCAGCGAAAAAGGCAGAAACTTATCTCCCTTCTTGAGGATAGCCGGGCTTGCCACACTCGAACAGAGAAGAAACAAAGCAACTAGGGCCATTTTTTTTGTGTGTTTCATCTTTTTGTCCTTGTCTGCGGATAACACATCATTTACGCAAGTTTTGGATGGATTGTCAAGTTAGGAAAGCACTCGAATTTCTAGGGGAGGATTATTTGATGGTTGTAAGGGCAGGATCGCTTTTCTCGCCTGTGATGTGAACAGCAACAAGGGCATAGTTGTACTCTTGATCTTTATCCACCCTCCGGTCCCAGTACTCGAATGTTTCTGAATCCAGCTTGGCGACCAACACGGCTACTCCTCCCTCGATCCGGTAGAGCTCGTACTTGTCGATCTGGAAGTTTTCGGGATTCCTCTGCCAACGCAAAACGTTGATGTGTTCGATCATAGATAAAGACCGGTTGACCACCTTTTCTCCCCAAAAATCGGATGGCGGAAAGAGAAGCACGTAAAAATTGGCTTTTACCGTCATGTCTGAATCGACTGTTACCGTGATAGGATTTGCTTTTCCCGATTTGCTCCCCCCCCACCCTTCGAATTCGTAGTAGTTATCAGGAAAGGCCATGATATCAATTTTGGTGTTTGGAGGATAAAAATATATACCGGGTTCGGGTTTTGTGGTTCCTCCGACATCTGCATACACGGCCAAGAAATTCTTGTTGGTCATTGTATTATAGGTGACCAACCCTCTGTTTTCAATGCTGGCATAAAGGGTATGTGATGGCTCATGAAATTCCAGGTTTTCGACTCGAGATAAATGTTTTTCGGCATTCAATTTTGTCCAGGTTTCGCCTCCATCGAAACTTCCATAAACGCTATTTTCGCAGCCTGCAAAGATCTGTTTGGGATCATTTAATGGAATTTCCAGACAGTAGGCAGACTCATCAAAAACGTTCTTCCAGGAATGGCCTGAATCCACACTTCGATAAATCCCTTTATTCGTTGCGATATAAACGTTCTGAGATGAATTCGGATCCACGACGATATCGTTGATTTCTGTGTCACGATATGACTTAATAACACTCCATGTTGAGCCTCTGTCAGTAGATTTGATGATGGAATCTTCCCTTATTCCTCCCTTTTGTGAATGCATGGCTACGAAGATCACGTTATCATCGTATGGACAGATCGCCATCCCGTTGAACAAGGTGTCCTCTGAACAGATCGCCATCCCGTTGATTTGGGTATCATTCCAGTCAAGAACCATATATATTTTTTCCCAATTCAGACCCCCATTGAATGACCGAAGGAATCTGATTGGGTGTGGGTGCTCCACCTCTGTTCCGATGGCAAACACATGTTGGGGATCGATGGGATTATCGGAAATGATCCGGAAGTGACCCATTTTTCCCAATATCCATGTTTTTCCTCCATCTACAGACCTGTAGATGCCACATGGATTGCCCCCTCAGCCACCGCCGTGTGCAGCCGCAAAGAGATGATCGGCGCTATTAGATGATCCTTCTAAACAAATAAATTCTCCACACCCAGGAATGCACATCGAAATTTGCCACGTTTTCCCAAAATCATCACTTTTGTATATATGATAGGCTGAATCAGGCATGGCATAAATCCTGTATGGAGGTGAGTTTGAAACAGATATGTTGAGCATCCTGAGCTCAGATATCCCCTCATGGCGACTGGTCCAAGTCGATCCGCCGTCCTGACTCTTGTAGATCCCTGTATCGGAAGCGTAAAAAACGCCTTGCGCTTGACAGACAAGATCTTGACACAAACCGATTTGATTACATTCAAATTTTTCCCAATGGATGCCGCCATCTTCACTCTTGTAAAGGCAGTTTTCATACCCGGCATACATAAAATTGGGATTAACAGGATCGACCGAGAGGGCATTCGCGTAGACATAGTCTTCGTTTTCTAGCCAATTTTGTCCCCCGTCAGAGCTCCTGTACACATTCCAGTATGTGCCCAAATACACTTTGTCCGGATCGATGGGATCGATTAGAACCGCATTAACCGCCGCCTGAAATTCTTTAGGTAATTCTTGCCAGTTGTTGCCGCCATCAATGGTTTTAAACACCCGACATTTATAGGTGAATAGTTCAACGTTGTACCGAGAAACCACAGAATAAAGCACAGCAGGATTCGAGGGGCTCATTGCGATATGAAACCCGTGCAATGGTATAGACCCCTCAAAGAGTTTATGTCTTGTCCAGGTTTCTGCACCATCAGTTGATCTCAGAATGGAAGCTATTGCATTATTGTTTTTATCCTCTCCGATGACATAGATCATATATGGATTGATCGAATCTATGACTACTTTGCCCTTTGTTGCGATGACATTGTTTTGGAGTGGTCTCTCGCTCCAGGTCAATCCCTTGTCCGTTGTTTTATAAATGCTCTCTTCTCCCAGCACATAGATGATGTTGGGGTCGATGGGATCGATAACGAAATCGGAGATTTTTGTGGGAAATTCATGCAGAAAAATCCAGCTCTTTCCTCCGTTGTTGGATGTATAAATATAACCTCGATCGATGTTTCCTATAGAAAAACATTCATCCGCGTTTTGAGGATTGAAATGGAAGGCATTGATCGAACCCCCGTCGGGTCCTATATACTTCCATTTCGAGTTTTCCTGTGTTTGGGCTTGGATGCAGAGGAAAACCGTGAGAAGAACGATAAGGAGATTTATCTTTTTCATATCTCCAAAATGATCGAACAATTCCGATTTAAATATATGATGAGCCGTTCATTTTGTCAATGGACCTTGTAATCTGGACCAATAATTAGAACCGTCCCCTTTTTTATTGATAAATGGTGGGGGATTTGGGACAATAGCTGTTCTTGAATTTCTGCATGAGAAGAGAGGTGATCATGACCTTCATAATGCGCTTTTTTGTTATCTCGGTTTTGCTTTTCACAGTCAGCGCCGGAATTATGGCGGCTGAGCTGACATTTGACCGTTACCACACGCCCGCGGCCATCAATGCAGCACTCCAGGATTTCGCAAGGGCCAATCCTGTCACCACAAAACTCCACACCCTGGCCCGCAGCGCAGGCGGCCGGGACGTCCTGATGCTCGAGATCGGTCCTGAAGTTAAAAACGTAAAAAAGGTCAACCCGGCTGTTCTGGCCGTTGCCAATATGGAAGGGACTGTGCCCCTCTCCAGCGAAGCTGCCCTGTATCTCATCAAACTGATCCTGGAAAAGCCCGATGTTCACAAGGTCCTGACCTGGTATGTTCTGCCCTGCGGCAATCCCGACGCCGCCATCGGCTATTTCCAAAAGCCCCTCATGATGGATCCCCGCAACACAACGCCCTTCAACGACGACCGGGACGACCAGACAGACGAGGACGATGAAGACGACCTGGACGGAAACGGCATCATCACAACCATGCGGGTCAAGGATCCAGAAGGCCGGTGGATGCCGATCCCCGGAGAGGCTCGTCTGATGAAACGGGCCGATTGGGCCAAAGGCGAAAAGGGCCTGTATAAACTCTATACCGAAGGCCTGGACAACGACGCCGACGGCGAATACAACGAGGACGGCCCCGGCGGTGTCAATATCGGCATAACTTTTCCGCACCTGTTCAAGTTTTTCACCGAAACGGGCGGAAGGTGGTCCGGTTCCGAGGAAGAAAGCTTCAACCTGATCAAGTTCAGCTCTGACCACAGGGAGATCGGAATGGCCTTTGTCTTCGGGGCTTCGAACTTTTGTTTGAATCCCCCGAGGGGAGGACGTCGCGGCGAGGCCGACCTGACAAAACTTAAAATCCCCGAACGGTTCGCCTCCTTCATGGGTGCGGACCCGAATCAAACCTACTCAATGGAAGAGGTCATCGAAATGGTCAGGCCGATCGTCCCACCGGGGATGGAAGTGGACGAATCCATGGTCGCCGGCTTCCTCGGCTTGGGCGCTGTTGTCAATCCTCTCACCGATGACCTGAAGTTCTACAAGGAGCTTTCGGATAAATACAAGGAATTCCTCAAAGACAACAAAATCGATATCGAGCGGCTGGATCCCGCTCCGGACAAGGATGGATCCTTCGAGCTCTGGGCCTACTACCACCTGGGACTCCCATCCTTTGCGATGGATTTCTGGACTCTCCCCAAGGTGAAGGAGGAAAAAAAGGAGGGAGAAGAGATCACGCCGGAAAAACTTGAAAAAATGACCAACGAAGAGTTTATCGCCCTGGGGGAGGAAAAGATCGAGGCCTTCCTCAAATCATCCGGAGCGCCCGCGAATTTCAAGGCCGAGATGGTGATCGATGCTCTCAAGAGCGGCAAGATGGACACCAAAAAGATGGCGGAGATGATGAAAAAAATGCCCCAGCCCAAGAGCGAGGAGGGGGCCGATCCCAGGGACAAAGCGCTGCTGGCTTTCAGCGACAAAGAGCTGGGAGGCAAAGGCTTTTTGGAATGGACGCCCTACCAGCATCCTACCCTGGGCGAGGTCGAGATCGGCGGCGAAGTTCCGTTCGTGCACAACACCCCGCCCGCCGAAAAGATCGAAGGCCTCCTCAAGGGGCAGGTGCCCTGGGTGTTCGAGATCAGTCAGAAGATGGCCCGGATCAAGGTCGGCAAGACAGAGGTCAAGCCGATGGGAAGCAGCGTTTATCAAGTCAAAGTCTGGGTGGAAAACACCGGGTATTTGCCCTACCCCACGGCTATGGCGAAGCGCAACAAACGTATCCAGCCTGTTGTCGTGACTCTTGAAGGGGATGGGTTCAAGATCGTCGACGGCAAAAAGCGGAGCTTGATCCAGTCGGTCGCCGGCAACCAAGCCGCGTCTGTGACGTGGATCGTTTTTGCCGAAAAGCCGACAAAACTGACTGTGAAGGTCCATACGGAGATGGCATGGTCGGATGCGGCATCCATAGCCCTAGGAGGTTCCCGATGAAAAAAGCAATCCTATTGTCATTATTCGTTTTGATTTTTGTGGTTGTGCTACACATAATGCCGGGCGAAACAACCTTACCCCTGCGGTTCGACCATTACTACACGCTGGACCAGGTGCACGAGGCGCTGAAACTCCTGAACGAGACTTATCCGGATTTGACGACCCTGGATATTGCCGGAAAATCTGAGGAGGGGAGATTCATTTATGTGATGACCCTCAACAATCCCAAAACAGGGAGGGCCTTGGACAAACCCGGGATTTGGGTGGACGGCAACATCCACGGCAACGAGATCCAGGGTGGCGAGATCTGCCTGTACACGATGGATTATCTGCTGGGGAATTACGGCAAAAACAAGGAAATCACCGAGCTTGTGGACAAGAAGTGTTTTTATTTTTGCCCGGTTGTCAATCCCGACGGCCGGTACCACTTCTTTGCCGATCCCAACAATCCCAGCTCCAATAGGGGGCTTCGCATCCCTGTGGATGATGATAGAGACGGGCTGTATGACGAGGATTTTCCCGATGATCTGGACGGCGACGGAAACATCACCAGGATGCGTAAGCGTGATCTTTTCGGTCAGTACAAAACCCATCCGGATGATCCGCGCCTGCTGGTGCGCGTCAAACCTGGTGAAAAGGGCGAATGGACCATCCTGGGAGCCGAGGGTATCGACAATGACGGCGACGGGAGAGTCAACGAGGATGCCGAAGGTTATGTGGATTCCAATCGAAACTGGGGCTTTGATTGGGCCCCGGAATATGTCCAGGGCGGCGCCGGTCAATACCCTTTTTCCGGTGTGGGATTGAAAGCCCTCGGGGAATGGGTCATGCAACGAACCAACATCTGCATGGTATGGTCGTTCCATAACACCGGAGGAATGAACCTAAGGGGGCCCAGCCGGAAAGGATTGGGGGAATATCCCCAGCAGGACATCGCTGTTTATGACTATTTGGGAGCACAGTCCGAGCGCATCATCCCTGGCTACAGGTATTTGGTCAGCTGGAAAGACCTGTACACAACCTATGGCGATTCATGTGAGTTTTTGACCCAGATGATGGGGGCCTATGGCTATGTGGGGGAGGTTTTTCTAGTCGAAACCGAGACCTTCCGCACGCAAAAGGAAAGGCAGCCGGGATCGAGACCAGAGGGGGAAGACGACATCAGGGCCATGATGATGGGCCGTTCGACCGAGCTGGAGCGGCTGCGGTTCAGCGACAACCTGACACAGGGAGATCTTTACAAGCCGTGGACCGCCTACAAACATCCGACCTACGGAGACGTGGAGATCGGCGGATGGGTCAAGATGAGCTCCCGGATATCCGCACCCTTTATGCTGATAGATCTGGTGCACCGCAACGCCATGGCTGTGTTGTTCACGGCCAAACAAACTCCGGAAGTCAGCCTGGATGTGACAGAAGTGAAGGAAGTGGGGAAGGGGCTCTATCGTGTGAGAACAAGGCTATCAAACAGCAAGGCCATCCCGACCATGAGTTATCTGGCCCAGAAGGTCAAACTCTATCCCCAAGACATGCTGAAGGTCTCGGGAATCAAGGCAAAGGTGGTGGCCGGGGGAGTGCTGACCAACGCTTACAGGGACATGGTCACCTACAAGAAGCACCGGCCCGAACTGCAGTTCCTGGTGGTGCCTGGATTCGGCAAGGTAGAGCACCAGTTTCTCGTCGAAGGCAAGGGAGAAATGATTGTCAGCTACGAATCCCGCCACGCCGGCAGACTCACCCAGACCATCCAACTGAAATAATTCGGGGACAGGTACCGATCTATCCCGAGCTATTCGTTATTTAATAGGGGCGCCGAAAATTTCAGCGCCAGCGGGCCATTCACCTTTGAGGAAGGTGTCGACCGCCGGGTAAAAAACCTCTGGCTGCTCCACAAACGGTAAGTGCCCGGCCTCCCGAACGAACAAAAGCCTCGCGTTGCGCAGCGAGGACACCCACATCCGCGATCCCTCCAACGGCAGTGAGTCGCTATCCCCATGGATGGTCAGCACCGGCACATCGAGGCCTTTTACCTCCTCCCGCCAATCCCATTCTTTGAGCTTTCCTAAAATGGAAAGAATCTGCATGTTGACATTGTTCGGCATCTCGTTTTCGCATTTGCATTTGTCGCTCCTCATCAACCCGATCTTGTCGGGATCATGAAATATCCTTTTCATGTAAATATTCCAAAATTCTGTGCAATACTTTTCCGGATCGGATTCTGCCAGCCCTTTCTCCTGCAGTTTCTTCAATTGAGCCGCACTTTCTTCGTCCAATGGTGTCGAAGCGGCCTGCACAAATAGATCATACGTCGGAGGCATCGGCCCTATTTGCACGACCCGATCCACATGCTCAGGATATAGGTTGGCATAAAGAATGACCATTCCCCCGAGGTATGACCAGCCGATCAGCGATACTTTTACTTTCCCGAGATGTTGGCGGAGCGCTTCCAAGTCGGCGATTTCAGAATCCATGCTGATTTTTGTGAAATCGGTCACGGCACTCGATTTTCCTCTTCCCCTCTGGTCATACAAAATCAAGGTGCGGCTTTCAACTGCGAGCCTTTCGAATTCGTATTCCATATAAATTGCCGCAGGGATGACCACGGCCTCCGGGCCGTCCCCGATCGTTTTGTACCGCAGCTCCACACCCTCGTCCACCATCACGTATCCCTCGCTCACCACGGGGCCTGTTTTTTCCTCTGTCTCTGCCGCCGCCTCTTCTTTCCCTTTGCAGCCAAAGGCCAACACCAAAGTGCATATCGATAAACACACACAAAATGTTTTCATCCCGACCTCCATTTCTTCTACAGATACCTGACTCGGAGCTCATTGTCAATAAATCCATTACTCAAATCCTACAAGGTAAGATTCGATTTGAGGATTCCCCAAAATTGCCCAGGAAATTTGACTTTTTTGGCTCTCTGATATAATTTTTGGGTTGTTCTTGGGGAATTAAGCGATGCGAGGAACTCAGGCACCTGTTTTTTTCTTTGCAACAGCCCCCAAGGGATGAAGCCAAGTTTGCCGATGATTACATAGAGAATGAAAAGAATCAATCTCTCGGTTGTCCTGCTTGTGTGGATTGTTTTCCCCTTCCTCCTGATATTATCGTCCCCAGTCTTCGCCTTCGATTGCGACTCCTGTATGCGCAAGGTTTTGGTACGATCTTTCTCTGAAAATGACCCAAATTTCAACACCTCAGTCTTCCTTCAACATTTTGGATCGCATTTCCGGTCTCCCTGTGTCCTGCTGGGAGAGAATCTCTCCCAGCCAGAATATGTCCTCGCCGCAACATTCATCAAGGATGTGAGCAACAATTTGGTCCATCTGGGAATCACATTGGGATTTGTAGGAGGCAAAGTCGAGAATCCCTCTAGACAAAGGGAATGGTGGACACAGACCTATTATTATTATTTCGGAGATATGATCCGTATCATGAGTGTTAGTACCGAAGGTGATTCACTGAGCGATCTCATCCCACTCATGGTTAAGAAAATAGGAGAATACGAGCCGATCGAACAGACAATGCGGCGCTATGAACAAATTCCTATGAGCGCTGAGGTTGAACATGACCTTGACTGTGAAGCCAGAAGCAACCAATTCGATTTGCACAGCTTGGATAGCGGTTATCCAGGATATGGATTCCGTTCCAGTCACGATGTCCGGCTTGTGGTTTACTCAGAGAACGGTCATATCGAAAAAGGAGTACCGCTTGAGGAAGATGATAAGTATAGAGTTATAGAATTATCCCCTCCATTGAATTCCCTCAGTAAAATCAATTTTTTATATCATGCTCCCGAAGGGGAAGATAAGTCAGATACCATCATTTTCTATAATTCTTGCGATATTCTGCACGAAGATGTGCTTCCTCTATCCCGAACAAAAAAAAATAAGGAGATTTCAAGGATCGAAATCCGCTGTGTTTGGGAAGGGACGATCGAATCCTGGTTTAGATTAAGTTCAGTTGGAGATCAATCCCTTATAACTGCTATGATGCCCAAGAGCAAATACCAGGGAACGACCAACTGGAAACTGGATGTTGTGTTCAAACTGGACAGAGGAAATGAAAGGGTCAAAATTTATGAACTGGAATCTGCAAGGTTTGATTTTTTGGATCAACTGGAAGCAGAAATTGTGATGCAGAAGCCAGAGAGGAAATTACAGCTAACAGGAAAGGATGAGGCCGAAGCCAGCGGCAGGAAATTGTCTGCCTCTGAGTGCGATCTTGAGCTCATCATCGATCTGAAGAAAAAAACTTATAAAATAGAGGGAGTTCTCCATGTGGAGAATATAAAGGTAACAGCTGATGGGCGATTAATAGTAGATTTCGGCCCCATTCAGCATGACCAAACAGATAAAGACGAAGGAGCGACGGAATACACAGAAGAAATCCTTATCGAAAGAAAATTTTCTGAAGAGATTCCGGAGAAGTTAGAAGGAAGCATAGATGAATGGAAAGAGCTCCCCCCGGATTTTGTGGAGTTTACCGAAGCATTAGCCGGAAAAGCCCTCGGGAAAATACGGTGGAAACTGGAATGGAAAGGCAAACAAAAATAAATTAAAATCAAAAAAAGGAGGAATGAACATATGAGAATTAAAAAATGTCTGAGGGCTTTGGGATTGGTTTTTATTCTAGCGTGTGTGATCGTGCCCCTTTCAATCCAGGCCGATGTTTACATCAAGCAGAAAAATCACACGGACGGTTTTTCGATGATGGGACAGAGCCAACCGGCCCAGGACGATTTGTTCGTAACCTGGATGGCTAAAGACAAGGCCCGGATGGACCACGGTGAGGACTCAACCATCATCATCTGGATGGATAAAAAAGTGATGTACATGATCGATCATGCGGAGATGAGATACACAGAAATGCCCATCGACAGCAAAGGCGATATTTTCTCCAGTGCCATTTCTGCTTCTGACCTTTCGGACGAAGAACAGGCCCAGGCCAAAAAAATGATGGAAGGATTCGCCAAAATGATGAAGCCCAAGGTCTCCGTTAAGGAAACAGGGGAGACACAAAAAATCAAGAACTGGGATTGCAAAAAATACATCATGACGATGAGCATGATGGGAACGACAACCAAATACGAAACCTGGGCGACAGAAGACATAAAAATCGACTATGAGCTGTACCGCAATCTCACCTTTTCCGTAATGGGGCAGACACCGGGGATCGAGGATATGGTGAAGGAGATGGAAAAAATCAAAGGAATCGTTGTGTTGTCGACTGGAACCATGTCCATGATGGGGACAGATGTCAAATCCAGCCAGGAGCTTCTTGAGGTCTCTGATAAAGCGGCCCCCGGCGGAACATACGAAGTCCCGGAAGGATACAAAAAAGAGAATTAGTGGCGTTATGCTTTAGTTCTCGGTTTCCTCTTTTTCTTCCTTGATAGGGGTGTTGCTCCAGGATTGATGGTAGTGCAGCATTTTCCAGCCGTCATCTTTCTTTAGATAAACGACCGAGGTAGTATAAGGATAGTCTGGCCCCGTTTCGCCTTCTAGATTTGTTATGGAATATTTGCCTTCAAAGGTGTAAACAGCGACGGTATCTGAAATTACAGAAACGAAGTCTTTTAGGACCATCATGTTTGTGGAAGTGCGATTCTCCAACATGGGGTTAAAAACAGCTTCCATGGCGCTTCTGTTGGGAAGAATCCTGATCCCATGAACAAATATTCCTGGATTACCCATCCAGGACACTTCGTTATCCTCTACGAAAAATTTGGAATACCAATCGGGATTGTTCTTCCAGTCATAATCGAGGTAATCCTGGTAGGCTTGTTTGATCGTGTCAGCAATCTCGTGGCGCTGTGCATCTGTCATTTCTACGGGTTCGGCCTCTTCAGCCGGTTGGCAGGCAACGATCAGGATGACCAAGCAGAAAAGCACAAAAAGTCGTTTACACATAAAAATCCTCCTCTTAATCCATGAATTTATCCCTAAACAGGGATGATTTAATCAAAGTTGTCACACCATGTCAACTTCAAAATGTTTCTTACTGCTTTATAATATAAAGCAGCAAGCGGCAACCCTGTAACATTATATTGAGATGGAATGCCTATTATAAACGTTACATAGAGTAGACACAGTAAACTCTTGATGAGCTGCGTCTCGAGGTGGGGCTTGGCCCGAGTTTATCCAGGACTTAACGTATTACCACTAAAATTCCTTGCCCCAGGATTTTGGTCGCTGTCCCCAATTAGCTGAAAAAAAGGAAGATGTGAAATAGAATATATTCAAGCCAAATACAGATTTTTTAACAAAACCGCGTCGTGTTCCTGGATCGGGCTTTCGCAGATCACCATGCCTTCAACCCCCGCATCCTTCAGCGCCTGCACCCACTCGTCATAACGAAAATCCGACTCGTTCAGCATCAGATGTTTTAACTCGCCCCTGTCGCTGTATTCAGCCCCCGACACATGGATGTGCATGTTTTTGAGCGCCTTCTTCCCCAGTTTCCGCCCGATCTTCCTCAATATCCTATCAAACTCCCTGTAACTGTTGGCCTTACCTCGCCCTTCCCTTGCATGGATATGCGAAAAATCCACGCACGGCTCGAGCCCATCCACCTCCCGGCATAACCGCAAAATCTCCTCCAGCGAACCAAACTGCCTCCGCTTACCCATGGTCTCGGGCCTCAGCACAACCCCACTTCTCTCCGCCCTCAATACAGACACAACCTCCCGGGCCCCCCTCTTTATATTCTGGAACGTCGTCTCCTCGTCATCTTTCCCATAATATCCGGCATGAAACACCACACTCTCTGCCCCGCACTTCTTTGCCGTCCTCGCCGACGCAATCAACCTTTCCATGCTGGCCAGCCTCTTTCCTTCCTCGTCCGCATTCAGGTTCACATAATAGGGGGCGTGCACGCTCAGCCTCACCCCTATCTCCTCGGCTTTCTCCCCGATCTTCTCTGCCGTCTCCGCCCCCATCTTCACTCCCTTGACAAACTCCACCTCCATGCAGTCCAAATCCAGTTCCACAATTCTCTTGATCCCGGCTAAACTGGATGTCCCCCCCGTCGACTTGGGAACTCCCGCTGTCCCGAACAGCAGGCCCCCCTTCTTATCAGAAGCACTCCACATCGGCCTTTCCATCGGAATTCAAAAATTCGCTGACTATGCGCATCGCACAAAAGTCACCGCACATGGAACAGGCCTCTGATTTGGTCCTCCTTTCCTTCCTCACACCCTCGAATTTATGCGGATCGAGCACAAGCCTCTTCTGCTCGTCCCAATCCAACTTCTTTCTTGCCTCAGACAGTTTAAGATCCCTCTCTCTCGCACCCTTAACACCCTTCACGATATCCGCTGCATGGGCTGCAATCTTGCTCGCTATCAACCCCTCCTTCACATCATCAGGCCCAGGCAGCCCCAGGTGCTCACTGGGTGTCACGTAACACAAAAAGTCCGCCCCGGCAGCCGCTGCGATCGCTCCCCCGATAGCCGACACGATATGGTCGTACCCGGGAGCGATATCGGTCACCAACGGCCCCAACACATAAAAAGGCGCTCCTTTGCACAAACTTTTCTGGATCTTGATGTTCATTTCCACCTGGTCCAGCGGAATATGCCCTGGCCCTTCGACCATCACCTGCACACCCGCATCCCATGCCCGCTGCACCAACTCTCCCAGCGTTATCAATTCCTCGATCTGCGGCCGGTCGGTCGCATCCGCTATTGCCCCAGGCCTCAACCCATCTCCCAAACTTAAAGTCACATCGTACTTGCCTGCGATCTCCAGCAGACGGTCATAATTTTCGTAAAGCGGGTTTTCCTTCCCATTGTGCAGGATCAATGCCAGATGAAAAGCCCCTCCCCGTGACACCACATCCGCCACTCTTCCCTGGTTCTTCAGCCGCTCTATGGCCTTGCACGTCAGCCCCGCATGCACGGTCATGAAATCCACACCTTCCTTAGCCTGCCCCTCGATCACGTCGAAAAGGTCGTGCTCTGTCATCTCCACGATAGATCCTTTTTCCTCGATCGTCCGTATGGCCGCTTCATAGATCGGAACAGTCCCCAGCGGAATCCGCGCCTTGTCCAGGATTGTCCGCCGGATCTGCCGAATATCTCCGCCCGTACTCAGGTCCATCAGTGTATCGGTCTCGTACTTGAGCGAAACATCCACCTTTTCCAGCTCGTCTTTCACGCCGGGGAAATCCGAAGACGTTCCGATGTTCACGTTCACTTTGGTCCTGAGGCCTTGGCCTATTCCTATGGCATGGATAAGGGAGTGGGTGGGATTGACGGGGATCACCACCTTCCCTTCTGCCACTAGCCCCATCAAAGATTCTGGAGATACACGTTCCTCCTCAGCGACGGCCTTTACGGCCTCTGTCAGATTTCCTTTTCGCGCCTCTTCTATCTGAGTCATGATGTAGTCCTTGAAAGAACAATAATTTTACTCCTATCTCTTGATTATTACAACCAGGAGCATCAAATCAGAATTAGGAACCATAAATTGGGGACAGGATATCTTTTCACCAATTTAGAGGTATAAAAATCTCCCCCTTTACAATTGCCGAATAACCGTGTATAAATAAAACAAATATCTTTGTTTTGGGCCCAGGTATGAGAAAAGGAATTACATCTCTTTCGAAAATTTGCCTTTTCATGTTTATCTGTTTTGTTTTTTCCGGGAGCAATCCCATCCATTCCCAGGAAATCGATTCCTTCTACCTCAATCTCCTCCAGAGGGGCGAAAACTCATTCCTTGCCGGAAATTACGGAGATGCCATCCACCAACTCAAAACCAGCCTCTTCGGACTCTACCCAGACAAAAAACTCCGGGCTAAAGCCCTCATGTATCTGAGTCTTTGTCATTATTACATAAAAGAAACGGCCCAAAGCAAGGAATACATGTCACAGGCCGTCGGCCTCCTTGAGGAGGATGGACTTGGGGGATTGAGCCTGACAGAAAGGATCAGAGGAGAGGTCAGCGGACTGGTGGCCCATTTTGATCTTAATGGATTAATGCCTGAAGAGCCCGTGCCCCCGATCGCTGAAAAAACCGAACCAGATACACACTCACAAGATAATCCCAATGAAGAGAGCGAATCCGTCAATTCGACCGAAGAGCTGGAAAAGTTGATTGAACGAAATCCTGGAAACAGCGGGCGATATTACCGTCTCTACGATCTATACATGGACATGGGGAACAGAAGCAAAGCCCGCAAAACTCTCCAAAAACTCGTCAAAGCGCATCCCAATGAGGTTTATGGGATGTTCCTTTTGGGATGGATGAGTTTCCGTGAAAAAAAATACAAGGATGCCGAGAGCCATTTCAGGCAAGCTCTCAAGCCTCGGCCGAATATCACCATTAACTATGAGCTTTTAGAGGAACTTAAGACATACCACATCATCAGCGTGTATCAAATGGGAGATAGGAAGAGGGCATTGGATATGATGTCTGTTGCGGTGCATATGTACACGGAAACTAAAATCAGAGCGCTATCCTTATCAGAAACCGAAAAAGACCTCCTCCGCAAGATCATCCGCGAATACATGAAACGCAGTATCTAATATAGGTAGAAATTTTATTTCTTGTTTCTTGCAGTTTTCAAAAATAGAAGTCTCCAACCATCACAAGGGACGCGTTTCGGACAGATGGAGCTGTTTCATAGGAAGGTTGCTGAACACCATTTCCTCAGATATGATATTGGCCTTAGATACGGTTCTTATGAATTCATTGACGGCGACAGCGGCTGTGGTTTCGCTACCTTGCCTTGAACGTTATTGTAATTGGCTTCCAGGTCTTGACCTTGAGGCCATCTTTAATGGCCGGCGAGTATTTCCATTGCATCACTGCATTCACAGTGGCGTTGTTGAATCCACCTACCAATCCTTGGATGATCACAACTTCCACAATATCACCATTCTCTGAAATCAATGCATTTACCGTAACCTGCCCTTCGATTCCAAGGGCTTTTGCTGATGGGGGATATTTGGGATCCACCTTTTTTTCTAGAATCGGCAGAAAATCCACCTCATTAAGCGGGATCAAATCACCGACTTCTAGCTCCCCGCTTAATTCAGAACTTGTCCTTGAAGGGTCATTGGATTGGGTTCCTCCCTCCCTGGATGTTTGTCCAGCTCCAGAACCGATGAGTCCCTGGTCTCTCAATTTCACAATTTCAGACCGTGTCGCCTCGTTTTGTGCGATCCCCATAAAAATGCTCCGGTCCTGTTCGTTCAAATCGAGAAAACGGATGTTTTCCTCGCTCATTTGATCGGACCTTAGAGCAAACATCCTGGTTGAAGCTTTTCTGTCCCCCTGGAGATGAAGGGCCAAAATCTGGTAGGCTATCGCCTCTAAAACCGCCTGTTTCTCAATAGCAACTATTTTTTGCAGCTCGAAAACCCTGCTAAAACTCTTTTCTGCCTCCTTGAATTTTCTCTGCTCATATTGGATTCTCCCCAGCAAATAATAGCCTTTGGCCTCGCTGGGATTCCTCCTGATGAGACTTTCGAGTACATTTTTTGCAGCGCGTGTATCGTTTTTCTCCTGGTGATATTCATATAACTCGTAGTAGGGGCCGGTGTCTTGAGGATTCAATTTTATCCGCTGTTCAAGGTTTCTAGCGATGTCTGTTTCTCTAGGATTTATTATTCGACTTTGAGGGAATGGTTTTGGTCTATTTTGTGGTGCTGCCGGCTGTTTTGCTGAAGGTCCAAGCAGGTTAAATTTAGCCATTACATTATTGAGATACTGCCACATAGATTCGTCTGAGATAAGATTCCTGAGCTCTTCCATATCCACAAGGTTTTTGGCTTCGCTCAGGTATTCTTCAGCCTTTTGGTTGTTCTTCAGGATGTGATGGCTCAGGCCCAAATACAAACAAGCTTTGGCTCTGGCTTCCTTGTTTCCACCCAGTCCAAAAAGAGCAATTTCCAGCTCTTCAACTGCCTTCTCAATATTTCCAGCCTGGAATGCCTGTTCTCCTTTCTCCAATCTCTTCAGATAAAAAGGATCGATTTTTTGACTGGGTTCATGAGGCAACAGTAAGTTGCCCCCGAGAATGATGAGTCCCAGGAAAACAATCAAAAACTTTTTCATGGTAGTAGGAGAAATTTGCTGTTTCCCTTAGCAGCTTTTTTCCTTTTCTTTGCTTGCCTTGTGCAATTCCTCCAAGCATTTTAACCTTACCAAAAAAACAAACTTTCCACAAGCTCGTTCTCATTTTTTCTTGAAAAATATTCCGTTTTTATGATAAATAAAGAAGCCGGGAGAAAATGTTGGCTCCTCAAATCAGTTGAGAGAACTGAGCCCTGGGCGTTTCAAACCGCTGATCGTAAGATGATCCAAAAATGAAAAAAACAAAAATATTGATCGTTGAGGATGAGGCCCTGATTGCCAAAGATATCGAAAAAATCCTGCTTATCCTGGGCTATTCTGTATCAACGATCATCACTTCAGGAAGAGGAATCACATCCAAAATTATAAAAGAAAATCCCGATCTGATCCTGATGGATATCATATTTCAGGATAAAGTGAGAGGAATCGACATTGCCCGCAAAGTCCGTAAGCACAAAGATATCCCCATAATTTATCTCACCGCTCATTCTGAACATTCCATTATGCAAAAGGCAAAAATCACGGAGCCTTATGGTTATCTTCTAAAGCCTATAAGCGAAAAAGACCTTGAAATTGCGGTCGAGATGGCGCTCTTCAGGCATCACATCGAAAAGAAATACAAGAAGAAGATGAAGAGATCTTTGCTGGAGAGCGAGGATCGTTACCGTAAGCTAGTCGAGAATATAAGCGAAGGAATCGTGATGCAGAATAAAAGAAGCACCATAACCTATGCCAATCAAAGATTCCTCGATATGATCGGGTATAAAGAGGAAGAAGTCATAGGAAAACCCATCACCAAATTCCTTGCCGGGGGATTGCTGAAAAAGCAAGAAGTCAAGGATGCCTACAATCCAGAGGATGTCAAAAAGCTATCCGAAATCTCCTGGAAACGCAAAGACGGAGAGCACGTCTTCACCATTCTCTCTCCCAAGCCTGTCTACAACGACAAAGGGCAACACAAGGGCACAGTGGCTGTCTTGACGGATATCACCGACCGCCGGGCCGTCGAAAAGGAGCTTCACCATTCCAGGGAACTTCTGCGAAAGCTTTCCCAGCATCTCCAGGCCGTAAGAGAGAGGGAAAGCAAACGCATTGCCCGTGAGATCCACGATGAACTGGGGCAACAATTGACGGCTTTGAAAATGGACCTCTCCTGGATATCGAGCCATGTCAATCCTCAGGAGGAAAGAGCAGATAAATTCCTTCAGAAGATCGATTCTATGTCCGGTCTTGTGGATAAGACAATCCATACCGTGCAAAAGATATCCTCAGAATTGAGGCCTGGACTGTTGGATGATTTGGGGCTTGTGCCTGCCATCGAATGGCTGGCCCAGGAGTTCGAGAAACAGACAAAAATTCCATACAGGATGCAACTTTTTTGTGAGCTGGTAGATATAGATCCAGACTGTTCCACAGCTATTTTTCGCATATCCCAAGAGGCTCTGACCAACGTTGCCAGGCATGCCAATGCAACCATGGTCAATATAAGCTTGAAACAGGTGGATAGTGCGCTGGTTTTGAAAATTAAAGATAACGGAAAAGGGATCGAGGCCGATGAAGTGGTCGCTCCTAGTTCACTAGGTCTGATGGGGATGAGAGAGCGAGCTCGTGTATTCGGAGGTGAGCTCAGCATAACCAGCAAGCCAAATAAAGGAACCACCCTAAAGGTGACGTTTCCGGTGGAAAGGATATTCAAACAATGATCAAGGTATTGATTGCCGATGACCACACCTTGGTGAGAAAAGGCCTTAAACAGATTCTTCTGGATACCGAAGACATAGAAAGTGTGGATGAAGCCGGGAACGGAAAAGAGACCATTAGCAAGGTAACTCACGAAAAGTACGATCTGGTTTTATTGGACATCACGTTGCCGGGCAGAAGCGGTATCGATGTGTTGAAGCAGATTAAATGTATCGATCCGGAGCTTCCTGTTTTGATCCTCAGCATGCATCCTGAGGAACAGTATGCCGTCCGTTCTTTGAGGGCTGGGGCGGCAGGCTACCTAACCAAAGAGAGCGCCCCGCAGGAATTGTTAAATGCCATACGAAGGGTAGCTAATGGCGGGAAGTACATCTCCTCTTCCCTGGCCGAAAAACTGGCAGGTGAGATAGGCTCCGATATGGGAAAGCCCCTCCACGAAATCCTCTCCGATCGGGAATATCAGGTGATGTGCCTGATCGCTTCGGGAAAAACGGCGAAGGAAATCGCCGAGGATTTGAATCTAAGCGTCAAAACCATAAGCACCCACAGGGCTCGTATTCTTAGGAAGATGCAGATGGACAACAATGCCCAGATTACCCATTATGCTATCAAACGCGGTTTGGTCGTATGAATCGTCCGTGCTGATGTTGATTTTCTTTTTCCCCTGTAATATTATTGTAACAAGAAAGTGAATAAATTCGGGGCAAGATAAGGAGTGTGAATTGATAAAATCAAAATACTTAATCACAGGATTACTTGGTTTTCTTCTTATTTCTTTTCCTGCTGCTATAAATTCTCAGGATGAATTCGTTTACGAATACAAGATCGGACCCAGCGACCTTCTGCAGTTGACGGTCATCGGGTTCGATGATTTAAACAGGCAGTACAGAGTTTCCGAAGACGGGAGTATCAATCTCCCTTATCTAGGCGAAACGGAAGTGGGAGGCCTCACCAGAGGAGAGCTTGAGGACAAAGTATCCCGGATCCTTCAGGAAAAAAACTTTATCAAAGACCCCCAAGTTTCCGTTCATATCGTCGAGTACATGAGCAAGAGGATTTATCTACTTGGGGCGGTAGAAAATACAGGCCCCTACGAGCTTCTCGGCCGTATGACCCTCCTCAAACTCCTTTCGCAGGCCGGCGGCTTAAGCCCAGATGCGGGAAACCAGATCATCGTCACAAGGCAGCTCCCTGACGGAGAAAAGACTACACTGAGGATACCTGTGGATGAACTGCTGTTAGAAACCAACGCGAGCTTGGATATCCCCCTCCAGCCTGACGACATTATCAATGTTCCGGCGGACAAAATCGTCTTTATCTATGTTACAGGCCAAGTGAATAATCCAGGTGCCCTCGAGGTCAGGAGTTCGAACATTCCTACTTTGCTTCGAGCCATTGCCAAAGCCGGCGGATTCGCTGAGAAGGCCGCTAAGGGTAGAGTACGGATTAAGAGAACCAATGAGACAGGTGAGGAGATCGAGATCAAAGTAGATGTCGGCGCCATCATGAAAGGAAAAGAAAAGGACGTTCAACTTCAAGCTGACGATGTCATCATCGTTCCAGAGAAATGGTTTTAGGGCTATAGGACAAAACCCTACAATAGATTCATCTTCTTTCCTATTTACATAAAGGTATGATATATATAGAATTCGTTGCTAGACAAGAGGAATCCCCCCTTTTAAATATTTCCTACCTAACGAAAATATCCCTGCCTTGATCTTTTTCCCATCTATCGGCGGTAGCCTGCAAAATGACCAATGTTCTTTCAAAAGTTGTCATTCTAAACAGGAAGTCTCCTTCTGTTTTTTTTGTTCATTCTTTCTTTCGCTGTGGTTGGGGGGTTGGTTCGAGGATAAATCATCCCGTCTATCACCGATGCATTTTGGATATCATCGTATGTGGTAATTATGGATAGGAGAATAGGAGCCTTAAATTCTTCAGTAATTCTGAACACCAGTGTCAGCAGCACCCCGGAAGAGGGATTTGGATGCGAGCTGGTTTTATATCCTCCGGCACGGAGAATTTGGTGATCTGTCGAAGAGATATAAGACTGGTGAAAACCTCGTGCTAGTTCTCTCCCTTTGACAAACGGAGATTTCGAGATTTTGAAAACTTCATTTGGTTCAAGTATGGTGATTTCGGGAATCGAAGCCGGAGAGTTTATCACGTTGCCATCGAGTTGATTATAATCTTGTGTCAAGACGGCGCTTTCCAAAGTTAGATATTTCAAAAAGTTTGAAGGAAAAATGAGGTCGAATCCAAATGCATCCAAGTTCATTGCATTGTCGATAATGATGGGGATAAATACATATCCCTCATTGTTGACTCGGACATCCTCGATGATAAGAAGGGTTGTGGGAAGTTTTTCTCCCACAGACATTAATCTAGTTGCCATTGCCCTTGTTTTTCCTGAACAATCCCCTGGTAATTCTGATTTATCTAGGTACTTGTTGAATATTGCCTGGGCATCTGCTGGCGTTATCGTGCTATTGCTATCGACATCAGCGTTTTCTAATTGGCAGTGTGGAGGGTCAGGGATCCTGTCTAGAAATATCTCAAAAGCAGTTTGGGCATCGTAACCAGTGATGTTGAGATCTCCATTGGTATCACCACATCTTGTGCAGAAATTGGCAGATAATGATTTATCCCTATCCATATTGACTGTTATTCGTTTATTATAGGCATCAGCAGGAAGAACGTTGCCCTTCCAAACAGAGAATCTGTAGTTGGTTTTGGGAATCGTTCTTAAGGAGACTAAGCTTCCCTGGGGATAGGAATAAGTGCCTGGCGCAGGATCTGTTGTGCCCCCACTTCCTGGTGCAGGGTTCCCGGTGGTTGCAGAGAGTAAAAGATTTTGTATCACCTTATCAGAAACAACGTTTATGGTTACAGATTTCGAGGCTTGGCTATCGGCAGAATCTGTTACGGTGAGGGTAGCTGTATAGGTGCCGGTAGATGAGTAAGTATGGGATGGATTCTGGGATGCGGATGAGCTTCCGTCACCAAAATTCCAGTTATAGGAGTATGGAGAGGTGCCTCCATTTGCGCTTCCAGTGAAATTCACGGTGAGAGGAGCTTGCCCTTGGGTCGGGGAGCCCGATGCTGTGGCTGATAACGCTGAAGGCCCACCGGGAAGCTCGATAGCACCTATGTCTGGTTTGTTTCCTCTTGGAGTTCTAAAAAAGTCCTCTATCACTTCACTGAGAACTTTTGCCCGGTCCTTAGCGGGAGAATTCTCCAGGATCTTGAACCATTCGGGCTTGAGCGATCCAGGGCCCGTCGGCCCGGTCTTGGCGAGTTTCGGGTCTGCGATTATGTCCCCGCTCCCTCGACAATCGCTCGGTGGAGTTTTCGACCAAATGTTGTTTCCGAATGTGACCCCCCGAGAATCATTCGTTGCTAAAGGGATCTCATCTTCTTGAAGAATGATATTGTTCAGAAATCGAGCGTTTGTATAGTTACCGTCATTAATCCGAACAGTCCATTTATCTCTGTCCTGGGGATCATACGCATTGACAAATGTGTTATTGGCACACAGCCCATTCTCGAAGGTTCCGGTCCCTATGGAGATGACTAGCCTGCCTCCCATTGCACAGTTGTTTATGAATGTATTATTGGAAGACTGGGGATTTTGCGTTTCGTCACCGACAAGGATCGTGACTTGAGACTTGATATATCCTTCGAGCAAGTTTCCAGGGGTGTTGTAGCTGAGGTTTCTTTGGAACAAAACGTGCCGAGAGTCTCTGACGTAGAAGTTAAACATGTTATTGTAAGCAACGCAGTCCTCTATAGTCGCATAATAACTCAAAGCAGCTTTGATTCCCTGCCCCCAATTTTCCCAGGCTATGCAGTTACGGATTTTCGAATGATAGGAGCCCGATCCCATGATCGAAATCCCTGTCGACCAGTTCTCGCCGGTGCCGTATTCGAACCTCATCGAATTGTACCAGGCTCGGCAGTTTTTGATCAAACCATACGATCCTTTACATGTAATCCCGGCAGCCCAACTGTGATGGCAGTAAATATTATCCGCTGTGCAATGATCGGCATCGATCATCAGGCCATACCAGCCGGCATAACGCACTTCGAGATTGCTGATCTTGTACCACTCGCCCTTTATTTTGAGAAGAGAGTCATATCTATCACTGGGAATAGCGTGATGATTCCCATCGATTACGGCGATCTCATTGTTGTAATTTGTTATGGTAATGGGATTGGCCTTGGTGCCGTTCGTTCTCCAAGAGGACCTTTCTTGGTATACCCCACCCCTAATGCGGACAGTATCTCCCGGCTTTACCGTTTCGGCAGCGTGGGTGAGCGTGCGGAATGGGCCGTTCGATCCACCCTGATATGTGGGAGAGAGGCCATTGTAGGAGTCATCCCCGTTTTTCGCTATAAAATAAGTGGTTGCCGAGGCCGATGGGACCAATTCTACAGAGCAGAGGGAAACGAAGGAAAAAAAGATAAAAAGGTTGAAGCAAATCCGAATGATGCGACTTATCTTGCCCACGTCCTTCCTTTCTATGTTCTTCCTTTAATTAAAATAACATATTTTTTCAGAATAGCATATTTTTTAATGTTCTTTTCATTATCCTTATAGTCGGTGGGCATGGGTGATATGCCCTCACCTTTTGGGGTGATAATGAGGGTGATTTTTGGGGCAGAGTTACTGAAGGAGGTTTTCCTGGAGGAGAAGCGATGGAAACAGTATTAGTAACAGGCGGAGCAGGCTATGTGGGATCCCCCCTGATCAGCTATCTTCTGGATACCGGATATCGCGTCGTCGTTATCGACAAGCTGAGTTTTGGAGGGGAGTCATTGGTCCATGTCTGGGGACGGAAAAATTTCGCTTTCATCCGGGGAGATATCTGTTCTCCTGATTTTCTCTCACAGGTTTTCGACCGGTATCCCATCGATCATGTCGTTCACTTGGCCGCTATCGTTGGTGATCCTGCCTGCGAAAAGCAGCCCGAACTTGCCAGGAAAGTTAACTACGAAGCTTCCCTCATGCTTTTGGATATAGCCATCGATCGAAAAATTGATCGCTTCATTTTTGCATCCACCTGCAGCAACTATGGGAAGATGAGTGATCCGGACCGATATGTGGATGAATCTTCACCCCTGGCACCGGTTTCCCTTTACGCTGAACTCAAGGTTCACGTCGAGGACGTCATTTTAAACCGGCTCGCTCGAAACGGAAAATTTTGTCCGGTTTGCTTGCGGTTCTCTACTGTCTACGGGATATCCCCCCGTATGCGCTTCGACCTTACGGTCAACGAGTTCACCAAGGATCTTTCTCTGGGCCGGGAACTGCTTGTGTACGGCGAGCAGTTTTGGCGGCCGTACTGCCACGTTCAGGATTTTTCCCGGGCCATAAGGCTAGCGTTGACCAGCGCTGAGGATAAAGTCGCATTTAACGTGTACAACGTCGGTAGCACTGCAGAAAATTATCGAAAATCCATGATCATCGAAGAGATCGAGAAACTTATCCCCAATGCCAAGGTCAGGTATGTGGCAAAAGAGGAAGATCCGCGTGACTATCGTGTTTCATTCGAAAAAATCGCCTCGGATTTGGGTTTTAATATTTCGAAACGAGTTCCGGATGGAATTCGGGAAATCAAAAAGCTCATAGATGATCGCGTCTTGAAGGATCCGGATGAATCCAGGTATCGGAACATCTGAGTCGGTCAGGCGCGGACCAATCTGTGGGTATCATTATTTTAGGGAGATCTAGCATGATGGCTGTAATTCAAGCAGGAGGGAAAGGAGTACGACTGCGTCCCTACACGATGCTTTTGCCCAAGCCTTTGATGCCGGTCGGTGACCTTCCGGTCATCGAAGTGATCGTCAAATGGCTCAGGCGATGGGGAGTGACGAAAACCTACATGACTGTGGGTTATCTCGGCCACTTGATTCGGGCGTTGTGTGGAGACGGAAACCAGTGGGGTATTCAGATCGATTACAACCAGGAACCGGAGCCCCTGGGTACCATAGGCGCTTTGAAGCTGCTCAAAGAAAATTTAACGGAGACATTTTTCAACATCAACAGCGACTTGATTACGGATTTGAATCTGCGGGCGCTCAGAGCCTTCCATGTCAAACACGGGGGACTGGTCACGGTAGCTGTAACCGAACGCATCGTGAAAACCGAGCTGGGGGTTTTCGAGGTCGAGAACGACAAGATGGTCGATTTCCACGAAAAACCGACCATGAAATATTTGGCCAGCTGCGGCGTCTACTGTATGGAACCGGAGATCCTGGACCTCATCCCCAATGGCTCTCCCTTCGGCTTTGACGATCTCATGAATACCATGCTCCATAAAAAAATGCCGGTGTGGCTCTACCGCCACGACGGACTTTGGCTCGATATCGGTCGCGAAGAGGATTATAAAAGTGTGCAGCAATCTTTTATGAAAGAGTACAAATTGCGTGTTCTCGGCTGTTAGGTGACTCGGGTGAATAAAGGAAATAACGACATAAGCCTGAGCATTCCGATTGTAGGGGAAGAGGAAAAGGCAGCACTCCGTGAAGTCATCGATAGCGGCTGGCTGAGTATGGGCACCAAGGTCCAGGAGTTTGAATCTGCATTCGCTGCACTTCACTCTCAGAAAAACGCTGTGGCACTCAGCTCATGCACCGCAGCCCTCCATGCCATTTTGCGAGCCTTCGATATTGGACCAGGAGACGAGGTTCTTGTGCCGGCCGTGACTTTTGTCGCGACGGCGAACGCCGTCCTCTACGTCGGCGCGACACCGGTATTTATCGACATCGAGGATTGCCAGCAGCCTCTTCTCTCCCTGGACGATGCGGCAGCAAAATGTTCGCCCAAGACCAAAGCTGTAATTGTCATGCATTACGGGGGCTATGCCGTCGATGTGTTGCAGTGGAGGAATTTTTGTGACAGGCAGGGGATACGGTTGATCGAGGATGCCGCCCATGCCCCTGGCGTTTCAGGTATCGGACGGCTTAGCGATGCCAGTGCCTTCAGCTTTTTCGCCAACAAAAACATGTCCACAGCGGAGGGCGGCATGGTCCTGTCTCCCGATGAGAAAACTCTTTCGGCCATCCGGCGCTTGCGAGGCCATGGGATGACATCCGACACGATTGTCCGTCACCTCGGCCACGCTTATTCCTATGACGTGACCATGCTGGGATTCAATTACCGGTTGGATGAGCTACGGGCTGCTGTAGGGCTGGTCCAGCTCCAGCATCTCCCGATGTGGAACCGCAAACGGAACAAACTGGCACAAGCATACCGCCAAAAGCTAGCAGCCCGTGTGCCATCGATTATCGTCCCGTTCGACGAAGGACACAAAACATCAGCGCATCTGATGCCGCTCTTGCTTCCTGAAAACTGCCGACGGAAGGGGGTCATGGACACCCTGCGGCGTTCAGGTATCCAGAGCAGCATCCACTACCCTCCTGTACATCTCTTCTCCCATTACCGCAAGCTCTTTCCGGATATCGCTCTGCCGAAAAGCGAGGAATTTTGTCGGCGGGAGCTCAGCCTCCCGCTTCATCCAGCACTGGAAGAGATAGATGTCGATCGTGTCACAAACTGTCTACAGAAGGCTTTGGAGGTAGAAAGTGGCCGTTAATCTCAAAAACGATGATGAAAGGGATTTAATGAAACCTGAGGATCAAATTTCAAAGAAAGAAAGCGACCGCTCTTTAGAAGCCAGCAAACTCCAAATCCTTATCCTGAGGGCGCTCGATATCTTTTTATCTGTTATCGGCCTTTTATTAGCTGCACCTCTGTTTCCCCTCATTGCGGTTCTCATCAAACTGGATTCAAAGGGGCCAGTCTTTTACCAAGCAGAACGTGTGGGAAAGGATATGAAGCTCTTTTCTATGCACAAATTCCGCACGATGCTGGAGAGTTCGGCTGCGATCGACCAGAGTGTTTGTCCGCAGTACGATCCCCGGGTCACAAACGTCGGGCGGCTACTCAGGCGGACTAAGTTGAATGAACTGCCCCAATTGTTCAATATACTGAAGGGAGAGATGTCGTTCGTCGGCCCGCGCCCGGAGGCGCCGGACCTCGCTGAAATGTATCCTGAGGAAGCAAAGAAGGTTTTTTCGGTAAAGCCGGGTCTCGTTGGCCCTGTCGTGGTATCCTCTATGAGCGGCGGCTTCCTCGGGCGCAACGAGGAGGAACTCTACCCCAACGGCGTTGACCCGAAGCAATATTACATCCAGCACATCCTTCCCAAAAAGGTCAAGATCGACCTGGATTATATATCCCGGCAGACACTCTTTCGTTATTTTAGGGTCATTATCGCTGCTGCTAAAGAAACGGTTTTCGGCGCGGTCAGTGCCCGCAAGGCCATCCTCAGCAAGCGCCAAATTTATCTTTTCCTTGCCGATTTCATTCTGAGCGAGGTTTCGTTCGTTCTCGCTTATTGGCTGTTCGCGGAGATAACAGGGACCGGACCTTCTTTCAAGGTCTTCATCAGCGGTCTTTATCTGATTATGATCGTTCGTCCTCTTTCCCAGTACGGGCTGGGTTTATACAACATCGTTCTGGAACTGATCACGCTTCGAGACATCTTCCGCGTGCTCCAGGCCGTCTGCCTGGGCAGCCTTCTGCTGCTGGTCCTCAACACTTTTCATAGAATATTCTCCTACCCTCCGCTGTTGGCGATCATGGATTTTATCCTGTTGAGTTGTATGCTCTTAGGTGTCCGTTTGTTCTTTATGGTCCGTTTCCGGGATCATGATGTCGCCGATCCTCGACCCCGAGTTGCCATATACGGTGCCAAAAAGGAAGGTTTGAAGGCGCTCAATGCACTGGGTAGGACTAAAAACAGCCCGTACAATGTGGTGGGTTTTATCGATGACGCCGAGGAGATGTTCGCCAAGAAAGTCAGCGGCAAGAAGGTGTTGGGGAACCGATATCATATCCAGGCGCTGTCCGCTCTTCATGATGTCCAGAAGATTATCCTGGCGCCGGATGACAAGATGCGGGACCAGATAGACGAGGTGGTGGCCCTGTGCACTCAAGCCGGGCTCCGCTGCCAGATTTTCACGAAAAACATAGAAGATGAAACATTCGGACGAATTTCCTTTCCTATCCGGCCAGTCCTTCTGTCCGATATGCTGCCCCGGGTCAATGTGTCTTTGGACGAAGAGATCTTGCGATCTCTTCTCCCTGATAAAACGGTGCTGATGTTCGGTTCCGGCGGGGAGCTGGGTTCAGCCATATGCCGGTATCTTTTCAGGAGCGGCTGCCGAAAGATGGTGATCGTGGACCGGTACAAATCTTATCTCAAAGAGATCCTGGCCGATCTGGCGAGCGATACGCCAGGGGTCGAGATTGTCCCGGTCGTTCTGAATAGCCATGATAGCGATGCCCTGAACAAGGTGTTCGCTCTCCACCGTCCCTATATCGTGATCCATGCGGGAATGAGAAAATTCATCCCTTTCCGGAAAACAGATGATGATGAGGTGGCACGGTCCAATTATGTCCGCACGTTCAATCTGGCCAAAGTCTCGGCCATGCACGGCTGCGAATACTTCGTGATGATTTCATCGATCAAGGCAGCCCACGGGGGGCATTTCGTCTCGGAATCCCTGCGGATCGCCGAAGTATCCCTGGGCCGCATTCTTGGTCAGACGCCGACCCGCCTGATTGTAAACCGGGTGGGCAATATCATCGAGAACCGGGGAGGGATCGTTTCATGGCTCAATGATCAGATCATCGAGCGGAGGCCGGTTCGGCTCCCCGAGGAACATGCCAAAGCCTATCTCTTATCCAAGAACGCAGCGGCGCGCTCGATCCTGCAAGCGCTGGCAACGGGATCGAGGATTTCACCCGGGGGTTACCTCCTGACAAGCGAACCGGGAATCTGTCTGGAGTTTGCCGAGGTCGCTCGAAAAATTGCCCTTTTTTACGGTATCAAATTGGGGGAAGATATCGCTGTGAAATTCGGCAAGATCTCAGATACGTTGATCCAGGATGAGCCTTCTGCTGTGATGGCGTGGGGCGATCTGGCCGCAGCCAGATCTCTTGAAGATTGCCTGGAATCGGACCCTGTGTGTCAGATGATCGAAAAAATCATTTCTGGCGATACCCTAAATTTATCCGACCACGATTGGCGGCAACGGACACAAGAAATCATTTCCCTTTGCGGTTCGTCTCTTTTCTCGCAAACAAAGGTTCTTTTTAATCAGTAGGAAGGATATAGCCATTCGAATCTCCCCACCTGTCGGGAAGGAAGAAGAAAAGTCAATGATTCCTCGTTATGCTCCCACTTACACATTCAACGATCTCCTAAATGGATTGAAGCAAAGCTCTGATCCAGATATCGAGAATAAATTAATTGCGCGGCTCAAGTCATATTATAACGTCAGACACGCATTTTTATTTGGGAGTGGCAGAGAGGCTCTGTACGCAGTCTTGAAGGCATACAACCGTCCTGGTGGCGTATTGATCCCAGCTTATAATTGTATTGTTGTGCCTGAGGCAATCCAGTTTGCCGGATATCGCCCAGTTTTTGTAGATATTGAACGAAATTCTTTGTGTATGACTGCCGAGAATGTAAAAAAGTCCTTGAGTTCTGATGTACAAGCCGTATTCTTGACTCACATTTTTGGTATTCCCTGCGAAATTCAAGAAATTCTTGATGTGTTAATCAAACAAAATAAAGATATTCTTATTGTCGAGGATGCCGCCCCTGCTATAGGCGCTGAATATAATGGACAAGTCGTTGGGTCTTTTGGTGACGCTTCGGTGATTAGTTTTCAATCCACCAAGGTAATTTCAGGTGAGATAGGCGGGGCACTCCTAACGAATAACGAAAATTTGGCAGAAAAATTGAAAGGTTTGAAACTCGAAGCTGTTGGTCCTGGAAGTGATTGGATGTTATTTATCAAAGCTCTAGCACGCAAATTCGTGACTAGCCGAAACGTCTATGAGCTGGCTCAGTTTGGTTACCGGACTCTGCGAGGGGAAAAAATGTATGAAATTGTTCCCCCAAAAGTTCAGAAACCGAAAGGTTTCTTATCTCGATGTCCTTCGTTTTCATGCGCTCTAGTATTTTTGCAATTGGATCGACTTAGATGGAACCTAGAGCGCCGCAGAAATCTGGCACTCATTTATCAGAATGAGCTATCAAAACATACCGAGGTATCCTTGCCAGAAATAGCGCAGGCCTGTGATCCAGCATGGATTCAATACCCAATCTTGGTTGATGATAAGCTTTCCTTCTATAAGCATATGCAGCGGAATCAAATAGATGTAAGCTGGACCTATCGATACAGCTGTGCGGAAAGCTTCGGCATCAAAGGATTTCCGAATTCGATTCACGCCGCTGAGACCATCATCGGTCTTCCAACGAGCCCTTTTATCTCAGATGAACAAGCTATGGAGATTTGCCGGGTGGCGAATCAGTTTAGGGGTAGGTAAAAGAGAAAGGTTCGGAAAAGCAGTGTGATGTCGTTAATTTCAAAGGAGAATAGGAACTAATTAAGAATTAAAGTGCAGGACATGATTCGAAAGAAACAAGAGCACCTTCTCCCTAGCACATTGGTCAGAGTACGAACCCTGAAGGAGATCCTCGCAACCTTGGATGAAGCTGGGACTCTGGAAGGATTGCCTTTTATGCTCGAAATGGTTCAATATTGTGGCAAACGATTCAGGGTCAGCAAGCGCATCGAAAGAACCTGTGAAGAAGGAGAAAAAGGCATGAGGAGGATTCGGAACGCTGTTTTTCTGGAGAATCTTAGATGCGATGGTTCGACTCATGGTGACTGTCAAAAAAGATGCATGCTTTTTTGGAAGGATGCATGGCTAACAACCTCGGAAGATAAAGAGGGGCTGAGCGAAGGGGGGAGTGGTCACAGTCAAATGCTGGGTGATTTGCCATCCACGATTTCAGACGGTCGCTATATATGTCAGTCTACGGAACTCGTTAAGGCAACAGCCCCGCTGGCCCCCATCAATTTAATGACTTTTATTCATGACATTCGTTCGCGGACGTATTCGATTCCAGAACTCATACGAGGGTTTTCCTATGCTATTTTTCTAAGGCTTCGATATTATCTGACCAGAAAGCCTTATGGTTATATTTCAGGAGAGCAAGCTCAAACGCCGTCAGAATCTTTAAATCTTCAGCCCGGCGAGTGGGTACAGGTTAAAACGAAAGAAGAAATAAGGGAGACGTTGGATGCGCAGGGAATGAATCGGGGCCTTCGGTTTACGATAGACTTATTTCCTTATTGTGGAGGAACCCATCGCGTTCTGGGCCGCATGGAGAAGATGATTCACGAGCCGACTGGGAAACTGATTGACGTAAAAGATACCGTTATCCTCGAGAACTCCACCTGTAAAGGTTGTAATACAATATGGGGAAGCTGCCCGCGTGAGAACTATAACTTTTGGCGTGAGATTTGGCTCAGGCGCATCCCTAAAGCCTGAGTATTCATTTCTTAGCCAATATTCCTCATTCTTATCCGATATGCTGGACAGAAAAATTCTCAGATATTTCCACTCTCAATCGGGTGCTACCATTATTTGGGGATATTCCTGTGACAGGCGCTTACAGGATCGCCACTTAGCAAGCCCTGAAGTATGTCGAGCGATTCATCGATGAAAGAAAAGATGATGAATGAATTCAGAACGGCTGATCTAGAGCCTGCATTGGAATGGCTGCGGCAGCAGGGCCATCGGCTCATCTTCAGCCCCAGCTCCTGTTGGTATGATGCCGCTCCAGGCGCATTTCAGGCGTTCCCTTATCACAAGACTATCACACCCACCGAAAAAGAGCTGCGTCAGATCTTCCGGGAAGGCCGGGTAGTCGCACTTCGATATTCAGCCCCTATTGCTGCGTCCTGTGGGAAGATCAGCTATCATGTCGTCTGTTCAGACTCCCATTATGGCCTCGATCAAGTCTCCAGACAAACCCGACAAAACATCCGCAAGGGAATCAATTATGCCGCCATCGAGCCCATAACGTTCAGCCGGCTGGCCAGAGAGGGGTGGGCCTTACGGGCCGAAACCCTTGCCAGGCAAGGCCGGCTCACTTCCGAAAATGAAGCCTGGTGGAAGAAGCTCTGCCTCAGCGCAGAAAGACTCCCTGGCTTCGAGGCCTGGGGGGCGCTGCACAAAGGAATACTCGTGGCATCCCTGATTGTCTACCTGGCGGGAGATTGTTACCTCATGCTCTACCAGCAGAGTCTGACCTCGCACTTGAAATTCGGGATCAATAATGCCCTGGGATTCGTCTTCACGCAAAAGGCGTTGGCCAAGCCCGGGATCAGGCGTCTCTTTTACGGATTCCAATCTTTGGATGCTCCTGATAAAGTCGATGAGTTCAAGTTCCGTATGGGTTATAAGGCTGTGCCGGTGCGCCAGCGCGTCTTGTTCCATCCGGCGCTGAATCCTGTCGTCAGGCCAGTCACTCTGGCGACCTTAAAATACATCGGCGGCAAAATTTTGCGCAGCCCGAAATGGCTCAAAGTCGCAGGCATGATGCACTTTTGTCTGGAAGGAAGTCGTCCTCTCTCTCAGCAGGACTGGCCGGAATGTCTTCTTGAAAAAAGAAGGGAGTGGTTTGGCAGCCAGCATGAGCGTGGGTTGGTACTTCCTGGAACCCTGGCGTCTGCCCAATATAAAATCACTAAGGATATGAAAAAATGAATGAAAGAAAAATGGTGATCGTCGTGTTTGTGACAAAATCAATTTTTAAAACGAGGAAGTGGTTAACATGAAAAACTTAGATTTACAACGTATTTCTGGGCAACAAGAGATCAGCCTTCATGAATTATGGCGGATCGCCTTGAGGAGAAAGTGGATTATCTTCAGTACAGCGGTAACAGTGTTTGTCTTAATCGTTCTTTATTCGTTCCTGGCGACCCCCATATACACAGCCACGGGCCAGCTCCTCATCGACAAGGAACCGAACATCCTGAGCTTCGAGGAAATATTCAAGATCGAATCGTTCAACGATGACTATTTTCAGACTCAGTACAAACTCCTCCAGAGCCGAGCTCTTGCCGGAAATACCATCGAGCGGGTGCGATTGCACAAGAATGAGGGGTTCGTAAAAGCTGCACTAGGAGCCAGAAAACCGGGATCAGAGGGTTCGAACGATGATCCCATTATCAAGAGGAAACTCATCAAAGTGTTTCTAGAAAGGCTGACCATCCGGCCGATCCGGAAGACGAGGCTTGTTCAGGCAAGCTTCAGTGACTCCGACCCCGAGTTAGCGGCAGAGACTCTGACATCGTTCTTCGATGCCTACATTGAAATGAACGTTCAGAGAAAGTATCAAGCTACAGAGCAGGCAACGGATTTCCTCAGCACACAGATTGCGATGGTCCAGGCAGAAATCGAGGAGAGCGAAAGAGAACTTCAAGAATATGGGGAAGAAAAAGATATCGTCGTCTTGAACAGCACCGAAAACACCGTCATCGAGAAACTGAGCGAATTGAACAGGGCCCTGACCGATGCCCAAATCGACCGGGTCAATAAGGAAACCTATTATAATGAGATAGCCGTCGCCACGCCGGACTACATCCCTGATGCTTTGGCCAATCCGCTGATTCAGAAGCTACGAGAGGAGTACAACCGGCTGAACCGCGAGTATGTCAAGAGAAGCGAAACCTTCTTTCCCGACCACCCGGACATGCAAAGCCTCAAATCGGAACTGGACACGGCCAAGAAGGCCCTAGAGGACGAGACTCAAGCTTTGATAAAGCGCGCTTACAGCGATTTCCAGGCGGCGCTCAAGAGAGAGCGGGCCATGGCCAACGCGTTCAACAGACAGAAAAGGGAAGCTTTTCAGCTCAACAGCAATGCCATACAGTACAACAGCCTGCAAATACAGATCCAGAACCAGAAGGACCTGCTGGAGTCGTTGATGAAACGGAAGAGCGAAACCGATGTGTCCTCGCGTCTGAAAGCTCTCCGGACATCGAACATCTGGGTCGTGGACCCAGCAGAGGTTCCCTCTTCTCCCAGCAGCCCGGATAAGATGAGAAATATGATCTTTGGCCTGCTGATCGGACTATTTAGCGGGTTTGGACTGGCGTTTCTGTTTGAAAGGTTGGACGACACGGTCAAAAATGAAGAGGATATCAAGATACACGCTGGGATGCCGATGCTGGGAATAATCCCAGAATTTTCCGAGAACGAGGAGAAGAGCGGAGACGGGAAAAAACACAAGAAAAAAAGTCCGAAGGCTAAGGAGAAACCGAAATGGTTCTCCAAGCCGAAGCTGAAACGAATCTTGAATTTATTCAGCGATCGCAAGGCCAAACCGCGAAAAGAGGAACAAGGATCTGTGGACCTCATCGTCCATTTTTCGCCGATATCCTCCATTTCCGAATATTATCGCTCCATCCGCACGACTATCCTGCTCTCGGGGACAGAAGCAAGGATGCGGGCACTGGCTGTAATGAGCCCTTTGCCACAGGAAGGGAAAACGGCGACAATCTCAAACCTGGCGGGCGTTTTGGCCCAGGCGGGTAAAAAAGTTGTAATCATCGATGCGGATCTGCGAAAACCTCGTTTGCACAAAATATTCCGAGTCAGGAACTCGAATGGTTTGACAAGATATTTGACGGAGGATCTGCCCATAGAAGACGTGCTGAGGGCCACGGCGGTCCCGAAATTATTCCTGATCAATGCCGGGAAAGAAACTCCCAATCCTGTCGAGCTGTTGGGATCTGAGAAAATGGCAAATCTGATCGTCCAGCTCAAGCATAACTTCGAGTACATACTTATAGATACACCACCCGTGTTGGGAGTGAGCGACGCGATCGTGCTCGGACCCTGGCTGGACGGAGCGATAATGGTCGTGCGGGCAGGAGCGACTCCGCGGAAAGCCCTCAGACAGGCGAATGAGAAACTGGATGCGCACAAGATCAAGGGGATGGGAGTCATTATCAACCAAGTTCAGATGAGTCATTTTGATAATTACTATACAGATGCATACTATGAGTATTATAGGCGAACCGAAGCATGACCGACCTTCAACCTCGCATTCTCCCGGATTGGGATAGAAAACCGAGGGGACAGCTCAAGGATAAAACAGCCGAGGCATCCATGGACCTAGGAGAACTTTGCGAATGTTACCGTTGATCGAAAAATTCCTACATTCCCTGAAATCAGAGGGGGTGATTTATTGCCATTGGAAAAGTAACGCTTTCGTGGCAAATGCCGCCCGCGGGGAAGACGATCTTGACCTCTTGATTTACCATACATACAGACAGGCTTTTTTGGCCATTTTGCATCGGCTTGGATTCAAAGAAGTGTCGATGTCGAAAAAAAAGTTCCAGATCCCCGGTATACTGAGTTATTACGGATATGATGAAACGGCCTCCCGCCTGATCCACGTTCATGTTCACTATAAACTCATCTTAGGCCATGACCTGACCAAAAACTACCATCTTCCTGTCGAGAACGTTTTTCTGGAATCCTCTTCACAGGGGGAATTCTTTCCGATTCCCTCGCCGGAATTGGAATATATCGTCTTTATCATACGAATGATGCTCAAGCATTCAACTTGGAGTGCCATCCTTAACGGGCAGGGAAAATTATCCAGTCGAGAGCGGCAAGAAATGGAATATCTCCAGAAAAAGGTGAACCGGAAGCAGATGGACCACGATCTGACAAAGCACTTCGCTTTCTTGAATTTGGCGTTGTTCGATGATTGTATCCGTTCCCTTCAGCCGCTCTGCTCATTTCGGTTTCGTTTCAAGTCCGGACAGCGAATCCAGAAGGCATTGCGGGGATGCGCTATCCGGCCCAAAGCCAGGGATATATGGCTTCAGTTTTGGCGTCGTTTGGCCATGGGGATTAAACGGCGTGTATTCGGTTCAGTCCCAAGAAGGAGATTGAAGAATGGAGGATTATTGGTGGCCTTTGTTGGGGGGGATGGGGCCGGCAAAACCACATTGATCGATGCCATTTCAGAATGGCTCTCACCTCCCTTCCCCACGGCGAAATTTCATCTCGGGAAACCACCCTGGTCCAGGACGACCACATTCACAAAAGGGCTGATGAAAGCCGGCCGCATCCTGGGATTCCCACCGTTCAAAAAAGCGCCCTTCGATTCCATCACCCAAGAGAACCCCGGTTCCTTTCCGGGCTATCCGTTCTTGATTAGCGCGGTTTGCGTAGCCCGCGACAGGTATTTGACTTATGTGAAGGCAAGGAGACAGGCCGACAAAGGGATTTTTGTCATCTGCGACCGTTTCCCCTTGCTCAATATCATATCCATGGATGGACCGCGAATCGAAAGGATGATCGGAACTCAAAAAGATAATGGATTCATCAGACTCCTCCGCAAGCTTGAGAACAGGTATTATCGGTCTATCGCGCTACCCGATATTTTATTTGTGCTCAAGGCAGACCCGGAAACGGCCGTCGAACGAAAATCGGACGAAAATGAGGTTTCTGTTCGTGCCCGTTCGAAAGAGATCTGGGAAAAAGATTGGGGGGGATTGGCTGCTTGTATCATCGATGCGAATCAGCCAAAAACGAAAGTTCTCCATATGACGAAAATCCTTTTGTGGGCAAGTATATAAATAATGAATTCTTTGACTCACTTTGAAATTATCGGCCTCCCGGGAGTAGGAAAGACAACTCTAGCATCGGAGCTCAAAGATCGATATCCCCGCTTCCATTTCAGACACCCACCCGACTGGCAGCGATTCAAAGATGTCCCGTTTTTTGTGAAGCACAGCTTGTCGTTGGCCCCGTCTTTCGCTTCCCTGATTTTTGGGGATCAGGGGCGATGGCTCACGCAAAAAGAATTTTTTTGGATGATATTCCTCAATGGATGGCACTCTCGTTTTACCCGTCGAGTACACGACAGAGACATCGTGATCCTAGATCAAGGCCCTGTCTATATGTTGTCGGAGCTGATCCTATTTAGAGGGAGACGTATGATAGACCTCCTTTCCGGCAAAAGGTGGGAAAAAATATTCAAGAAGTGGGGGCAGCTCATAGAAGGAATTATCTGGCTCGACACTGACGATGACGTTTTGGCCCATCGCATCAACACAAGGGAAAAAAATCACAAAATCCAAGGGGCCTCCTTATCCCGATTCCGTGATATGTTCGAGCGGAACCGGAAAGCTTTGGATCAGGCGATAGCCTTGTTCAGAGCCGATCTTCCTACTCAGGCCGTAGTGCGTTTTGATACCGACCGGCTATCCCTTGACGAAATCGTGGTTAAGCTTTCAAGAGAATTCAACTGGAATGAAACAGGGAAGTAACTCTCTATCGAGAACCCAGTGGAAATAACGCAAAAATTCAAAAACAGCGTCAGATTCTTTGCCGGCGAATCCCTGACCAAAAAGGCTTCCCTGAATGCCTTGACTGTGGCTCTCGATTATGGCGCCCGTTTACTCGTGGGATTTGTGATCACACCCTTTATGGTCCTTGGCTTGGGGCAATATTTTTTCGGGACATGGCAGGTCTTGAACCGCATGGTCTCCTATATTTCTCCCTCAAGCGGTCGTCCCACGCAGGCATTGAAATGGACCATTGCCAGAGATCAGACTTCGAACGACTACGTGCAGAAGCAGCAGTTTGTCGGAAGCGCCATTATCGTCTGGATCATTTTTTTGCCCCTCATGATTCTCCTTGGGGGAATTTTAGTTTGGCAATTGCCATATTGGCTAAAAGCGGCCCCGGAACATTTTTTGCCGATCCGGTTGTGCTCCGGAATTCTTGTCGCCAACTTGGCCCTTACCGGCCTGACGCATATACCTTCCTCAGTCCTGCAGGGAGAAAATCTGGGATACAAACGCATGGGCCTGACAACCTCGACAGTGCTGTTGGGCGGCGGTCTTGTATGGCTGGCTCTGCATCTCGGCATGGGAATTGTCGGTGTCGCCGCGGCCGCAATGACGACAACCGTGTTGACAGGAACTGTTTTTTTGCTGATCGTGCGAAGGAACACCCCTTGGTTCAAAATATCCTTCCCTCCGTTTCGGCAAACCCGGAAATTCTTCGTATTGAGTTCTTGGTTTTTGGGATGGAATCTGGTCATGAAACTGATGACAGCCAGTGATGTCGTTATTTTGGGATTCCTGAAATCGGTGGAGTCGGTAACCGATTACACCCTTTTGAAATATGCGCCGGAGACGCTAATCAGCTTGATAGCGCTGACGAACCTTGGCATCGCACCTGGCCTGGGAGGGATCATCGGATCAGGTCAGCTTAAAAAAGCCGCAAACATCAGGGGAGAGATGCTTTCGATAACCTGGCTTGTGACAACGGCGTTGGGGGCAAGCATTCTGGTTTGGAATCGAACCTTTCTCGTTTTATGGGTAGGACCAGGCCACTATGTGGGGCCTTTTGCTGCCTTTTTTATCACGTTGGTTGTAACGCAGTTTGTCGTGATTCGAAGCGATGTCGGCATCATCGATCTTTCTCTCGATCTTCGCAGCAAAGTGTTATTAGGATTGCTTTCTGCAGCGGCAGCCATTGTCCTTGCAAGTCTATTGGTGGGATATTTCGACCTAGGGGTGATCGGTATATGTATCGGACTGATTATGGGCCGCTTTGTGCTCAGTGTGGGGTACCCCTCCATTATCGGGCGCCTTTTAGGGCTGAGCATTTTTTCTCAATTGCGAAGCAGTCTGAGGCCCGCTTTGGTCACGATCTTGCTGTATTTATTCGCGACGTGGATTCAAAGCTATATGCATTTGGGCGATGAATCAGGTTTATTGAGGTGGGTTTATTTTGTTTTAGGTGCGGGAATTACTGCCGGTGTCTTTCTTGCGGCAGCGTTTTATTCGGGATTATCCGGGCGTCAGCGGAAAATTATCACCGGGCGCTTGCGGTCCGTGTACTCCCCAGAGTCCCGGCAGGAGCGAACGTGATTAATAACGGATTAAAAATTAACAACATGAGGGAAAAAAGATGAATCTTCGAAAAGCTGTCTATTTTGCCATATTAAGGCTACGAGGGCAGGCATTGGGCCCTTACTTTAAGCGTATTTGGCGCGAGTTCCAGGAAGGGATTCCTCCGGATACGACAAAAAAATCGCTTGTCCAGATTCTGGAGCACTGCAAACAGTCTGTGCCCTACTATGGAGAGGTGATGCACCGCCACGGCGATTCCTTCCGGGATGACCCAGCGGAGTATTTGCGGCACTTTCCCATCCTGACCAAGGATATCATTCGCAGCCGCTTCGATGATTTGAAATCGAAAGACCTGGACAGACGTAAATGGAACTTCAATACTTCCGGTGGTTCTACGGGTGAGCCGATAAAATTTATCCAGGACTGGGAATACTCGGTAAAATCGGGGGCAATCAAACTGCTATACTCCACGATTATAGGCAGGGAAATAGGTGAACGCGAACTCTATCTGTGGTCAGCAGCCCGGTATATCGGAAATGAAAAAAGGGGATTGAAATTCCATCTTATCAATAAGCTCACTAATACGAGCTTCATGAGTGTTTTTCGAATGACTCCTGAACAGATGCGCACAAATATTGAAACCATAAACGCGAAGCGCCCGAAGTTGCTCGTCGCTTATGCTACGGGTCTTTATGAACTGGCTAAATTTGCGGAACAGAAAGGCCTGGAAGTTTTCCCCCCTGAGTCTATCATTACCTCTGCGGCAACCCTCTATCCCGTTATGAGAGAAAAAATCGAAAAGGTATTCCAGTGTCCTGTCTTCAACCGCTATGGATCCAGAGAAGTCGGGGATATCGCCTGCGAACGCCCCGGTTTTCAAGGTCTTTGGGTCCCTCCTTGGGGACATTATGTGGAGATCGTGGATGATGAAGGCAACCGTGTCCCGGACGGATCCCCGGGGGATATTCTGGTGACCAGTTTGATTAACTATGCCATGCCCCTCATTCGATACAAGATCGAAGATCAAGGTATTCTTTCACCTGGAAAATCCGGCCAGGACAACCAGCCCGGTCAAGTCTTCATGGAGGTACTCGGGAGGAGTTTAGATATATTCGTGAACAAGAACGGAACTCTGGTCTCGACTGGGCACTTCATGCCCCTTTTGTATTTCAGGGATTGGATCCAGAAGTACCAGGTGATTCAAAAAAGCCATTCACGGATAGTATTCAGGATCGTTAAGGGAGATTCTGACCCGAAACCGGGCGAACTTGAGGAATTAGCTGCCAAAACTAACTTGATCATGGGGAGCGATTGTGAAACGATCTTTGAATTCACGGACGAAATCAGCCCCCCACCGTCTGGGAAGCACCGTTTCCTCATATCCGAAATTCCCAGATAGCTGCACGCACCTGACGGATTTATTGTATTAAAAAAAATGGAGCAAATGAACAAACCCAAACCCACTTTGGGGGCTTACCTCGTGGGTGCCTATTTATTCTGTGTGCCCGCCTTCGGATACTCGGAATCTCTCGGTTTATTGATCATTCCCCAAATCATAGGGATACTCCTGGTGGCCTACGCCATTGCCGATATTCTGATCAGGCAGAGCATAAAGATTCCTATTGAGATCCGGTTATACGGATTGATGGGATTATGGGCAGTTATCACGTTTTATTTCGCTGCAAGTGGAGGTGAATGGGCGCCCCTGATAACGATGGTTAAAGTGGTTATCGCCACATTAGCATGCGCCCAGCTTATCAAGAGCGACGCCGATTTTTTCATAGCTTTAAAAATATTCGTTTTTTCTATTCTTTTAATCTATATTCAAAACAGGGGTGATTTGCTGCTTCTGAGGGTCTCGGACACCTTGACAGAGGATGACCGATTTGCCGGCACATTGTCCAATGCAAATGTTGCCGCTATATTTTCACTGACCGTGTTTTGGGCCTGCGTATTTTTACTGCTGAAATCCGGAAAAAGATTCTTCAGTTGGGTATTTTATCTTTTCCCGATGGGCATTTCTTTATTGATTATTTATTACTCGGGATCAAAAAAGGGGCTGTTCGGCATCGGTTTATTCGTTTTATTTTTAACCCGATTGCTTTACATGCGTCAGCATTCTTCTGTTTTCCGGAAAGTTTTGATCATACTGGTTTCTGTTTCTTTGATCATTATCGGGGGATACTATATCTACACCTCTCCGTTTTTCAGCAGGATCGAACGATTATTCCAGGATATGCCTGGCACAGATATAAACCGGCTGACTTTAGCCTTCGAGGCCGTCGATGTTTGGCTGATGAATTTGAAAACTTTTTTTATTGGGGTCGGGTACGATAATTTCAGATATTTCAGCATCCTCCAGGCCTACTCCCATTCGACACCGCTCGAACTTTTGGCCTGCAACGGCATAATAGGTTTCTCCCTATTTGCAGGTTTTCTTTATCTGCTGATCCGTAAATTCATTTTTTTACACAGGCGTGCGGTCAGCCAAGAAACGAAAAGCGTCTTTTTCTCTATCCTTGCTTTCCTTTTTATTTATGTTTTTTTTATTATGGCCGCTGTGCTGCATGACTCAAGAGAATTGCTGCCGTTACTTGGCGGTCTTGCGGCATTAGGGCAGTACCGCCTCGGCCTGCTCGAGCAAGGCCGGGTAACTGAGCCCCCCATCTCCGTCATGCATGAGGCAGTCATCGTTCCAGCTAAGGATTCTTTTTGACATTATTCATTATTCACATCTTTTTATTTTGATGGAAAAACCGGTTTCCAAAATAAGGAAAAACTCTCGTAGAGGCAGATTCCTCATGAAGCTAAACAGCGTATTCCTTAAAAAAAAATACATATTTATCGGGCTTGTACTGCTGGGAGGAATCGCCCTTTTCGTATTTCGCGGCTTCTGGTTGATGTGGATTGGCGATTTTCTCGTCCTCCAGGACAATCTGCATCCTGGCGATGTCATCCACGTGATTGCGGGTGAGGATTACAGGACGGATCATGCCATTCAGCTGTACAAGCAGGGATACGGGAAAATGCTCTTTTTTACGGGCGGATGGTGTCGAACACATGGCTATAATCACGGTGAACATGCAGAGGTGCGTGCAGTGGCGCAGGGCATACCTATGAAGGCCATTGCCTACGATGATTCATCCGTCAACAGCACCTTCATGGAGATCTTGAAGTTGGATGAGTGGATTTCACATCTTCAAATCCCTATCCATTCGGTGGTCGTCGTCAGCGATCCTTTCCACATGCGGAGAGCGCGCTGGGCTTATAAAAAGGTGCTAGGTGACGGAATCGAGGTGCAGATGGCGCCGGTTCCCTTCGAGAGGACACCCTATCGACATCATTGGTGGACAGACCGGGAGAGCCGCAAATTCGTTCGAGAAGAGTATGAAAAATACGTGTATTATGTTCTTCGATATCAAATCAGCAGGGGGAAATTCCAGGATTGGCTGGCCTCCTTGGATCGGGAATGACGAAAAAAGCTTGATGAGGAGTTGAAATTGAACATCCTTCTTGTTACGCCCAATTACCCCCCAGAAATCGGGGGAGCGGCCCATCTCGTCTCCGAATTAGCGGCAAGCTTGAAGGCCAAAGGTCACGGCGTTACCGTCCTCACAAACTACCCGTGTTACAACGTGAAGGTGACACCGCCGCAGTACCGGCGGGGATTGAGGATGACCGAGACATTGAATGGAATCACCATAAAGCGCATCCGTATCCCTTCTTTGCCTCGGAACAGCAGGATTGCGCGGGGATTTGAGCACTTGTTCTTTGGCTTGTGGCTGAGCGTGCTGACGGCTACTGTTCCTCGAGCCGATGTTGCGATGGCCTTCTCGCCTCCTCTTGCGATTCCCTGGATGATCGGCCTGATCGGCAAGATGCGACGGATGCCCGCAGTCGTCACTATCCAGGATCTCTTCCCCCGAGAAGCCGTTGAATTGGGGATGCTGACGAACCCGCTGCTCATCCGCTTGTTCGAAATGATGGAACGCCAAGTTTACTCCTTGGCGGCAAGGGTGACAGTCCATTCGCCCGGGAACAAGGGACATGTGGTTCAGCAGGCTGGGGGGCGAGAACATGTCCATGTCGTGGGCAACTGGGTCGATTTAAATCGCATCCGCCCGGGCAATAATGATAACGGTTTCGCCCGCAAACATGGGCTGGGATCGCATTTTGTGGTGTCCTATGCCGGCACCATGGGTTGGGCGCAGGACATGGAGACGATCATCAAAAGCGCCGCTCGTCTACGCGAGGATAATCGGATCCTTTTTCTCCTCGTAGGAGACGGTGTTGAGAAACAAAAGGCCCAGGCCATGGCTCGAAAGATGGGCTTGAAAAATATCCGCTGGCTGCCGATCCAGCCATGGTCTGTGTACCCGGAGATTTTGAGTGCGTCTGATGTGTGCTTGATCAATCTTCATCCAGAACTTCGCACACCCGTGGTCCCTTCTAAACTGCTGGGCATCATGGCAGCCGCTCGACCTGTGATAGCGAGCCTGCCGGCGGAAAGCGATGCCCGCCGCATCATTGGCGACGCCAACTGCGGAATTTATGTGGATGCGGGCGATGAAGAAGCCTTGGCTGAAGCGATCAGGAATCTAGCATCGGATCGCAGGATGGGAAATGAAATGGGCCAACGCGGAAGAGCTTATGCGGAGAAACATTTTTCCCGGGAGGTGTGCACTGACAAA
>CP070750.1:3255653-3312807 GCA_020348385.1 Candidatus Aminicenantota bacterium
CAAGATCTTTCCTATATTTTATTTCAATCGGATAACCCCCTTTAGTGATAATCATCTTGCTATCAGGAGACCAATGGTGGACATAAGGCCAAAGCTTGAGTTCTCTTCCCAGCTCGAAGGATGGGCCACCAGAGGTAGAAACGACCCTGAGAACACAAGAATATTCATAGGACGAATGGTAAAAAAGCATTTTTTTGCCATCTGGCGACCAGGAAAAAAAGGCCCTAAACCATCCCGCGGGCGTATTTATATCAAACATTCTCCCATCAGCGAAACGGTAGAGACGGTACTTAAAGCCAGGGGCCAAAAATAATAGCCAGTTGCTGTCTGGTGACCAGGAAACAGGGCCACCGCGGCCGACATCAATGATTTTCCGCGGGTTTCCCCCATCAGGAGAGACTGTCCATATCTCAGAACGGCTCTTGTTGTAGGCGATAGTTTTGCCATCTGGCGACCATATGGGATTCATCTCAAAGACAGGATCATCCGTGATCTGTGTCAGCGCGCCATCCTTGACTGATACCGTCCAAATGTCACCCTTGTATTCTCCCTCTGTCCTAAAGAAAACGATTTTTTCTGAATCTGGTGACCAGGAAACAGGTCCCTGCCACCCGAATTTGAAATCGAGGATCTTTTTGGGGGGACCTGTTGCCCCCCCCGCCTCAGGAGAAACGGGAACTATCCAGAGGGGTCCTTCTCTTGTGAAAAAAGCGGCTTTTTTCCCGTCTGGAGACCAGATTCCGCGCCAAGCATCCATGTCCACAAGAGTGAAGGGCTCTTCTTCATTCAACGGGATCACAAGATTTTCATAAAGCAAGAACTTGCCATTGGGCGAGAGTTTAAGTGCAAAAGTATGATCTATCACATCTTTTTTGCCTGTGAGTGATCCAATTTTACGATATTTTGCCCCAGTTTCAGGATCGACGATGATCTTCTTATCCGCAGATGTATCTCTCTTGGCTCTGGCCTTTTTGCTCTCTTTTTCTTTCTCAACACGAGCGACCATCAGCTGCGTGACAGGAGCAATCGCGCTGCCCGGATATTCCTGGATGAGCTTTTGAAATATGGATAACGCCTCATCATGTTTTCCCATCTGGAAGTAGGACTGCCCGATCCAATACCGGGCATCGAGAGCGATCTCGCTGTCTGGAAGCAGACTGATCACTTTTTCATATTCGGCAATGGCATCCTGGTACTGGGTCTGCTTCAACAGGTCTATCGCCTTTTTGAAGTGCTGATCAGCTAATTTATCGGCATCTTGTGCAGATTTTCCCTCAAAAAAAATTCCAGGGACTGAAGCCGATGGATGGGAAACCCAAAAAAGAGCCAACGTTATTCCCAAAAAATATAGAAAAACGCTTTTTTTTCGCATAGTTATACTCTCCTGTTCGAAAGTTTTTCCCTCACGGATCTCCCAAAACGATCAACGGTCAAAGATCATTAACGGAATCCATGACTTTTTTTATTCACAGTGCTGACAGCTTGTGCCAATTCCATCAATCGGGACATGTCCTCTTTCCCGATCAAAACAAACGAAACAGAACCATTTCTCCAGGCAAGGATAGTGGCCTTATCCGATGTTGCCACTGGAAATTCGTCAGCCTCGATGTTGCGGTATACGGCATATTCCCTGAAATCTTGTGCAGCAAGTCCTTTTTTTCCATCAAGGGATTGTTCAAAAAGTGACAGGGTGTTTATCCCATTGGTGTAAATCAGATGAAGGGTGTTGTAATCTGCGATCTTTCTGACGCTATCCAGAATATAGCCAGGGTGAAGTCTGACAGGTGCTGCGGGCTCGAAATCGACAGCTTTCCTGGCCTGAGGGAGATCGAGAATCTTTCCCTGAGAAATGGAGGGGGCCTCAGGCAATAGGATTTCCCTTGGAGATTTGGATGGACTTCTAAAGATTACGCCAGGCCTTGTGTATCGAGGAAAACCGTCTATGTGTTCATAGTAGAAGAAGTCCTCCGGAGGCATAGAGATCCGCGTCCTTCTCTGTGGAGCAAGTTCCTCGGAGACAGTTCTCAGGACTGCCCCTTGATGCTCTGTTAAATAGAGATTGATCGTGTCTATATCCTCCCCTGTTACCGATGTCGGTTTTCCCAGCCAATGGCTTATCGCCAGAGTCAAACCTATAACCACAACAACTATTGCAAACTGAAATGCTGCCTTTTTTAAGAAGGAATGGGTGAAAACCTTTCCCCAAAACGATTCGCTCGATTCAATCCTTGATTCCAATTTCTCATACGAATGAGGCGACGGTTCTATTCCCTTCCAAGATCGAAGGATCCCAGACAGTTTTTTATGTCGCTCAAATTCCCGTGAGCAATTCGGGCACTGACCAAGGTGACTATCTATCTCCTTTTTCTTTTGATCTTCTATATCGTTGTCAAAAAAAGCCTTTAATTCTTTTTGGATATCTTCACATTTCATGGTCTAATCCCCTATATGTTTTGACAGGATTCCTTTAAGCCTCTGATGAGCTCTGTAATTATGGGATTTCAAGGTCCCTATCGGACAATCCAAGACTTCGGCTATCTCAGAATAGGACATCCCCTGATATTCTTTCATGACAACCACAAGATGTTCTTCTTCCGGCAGTGAGGCAATCGCTGCTTTGACTTGAGATCCCAGTTCCCCGGACTCAAAATTCTCAATAACGCCAGGGGAAGGATCCAAAATAAGATCCTGAAGCTCGATAGTTCCATCATTCTGCGCCATCAGAGGCTTATTCAGGGAGAGATGGGACCGGTGTTTCATTCTCCTCAATCGGTCGCGGCACAGATTAAGGGCTATCTGAAAGAGCCAGGTTTTAAACTGTGCGGTGGCTTTGTATTTCTTTTTGGACTTTACGACTCTGTAAAATGCCTCTTGACATAGGCTCTCCGCAACAGTGGCATCAATCAACATCCGATAAATGAAATCCAAGACAGGTTTTTCATATCTCTGGTAAAGTATCTCAAAAGCGTTTTTGTCTCCATCCTTGTATCTCAGCATCAATTCTTCATCCGTTTGCTGAATCTTCATTTATCACTCACTTAAACGCATGAGTCATACCGAGGTTGCAAGATTTCGCTGATACTCCCTTATCAAATGTATGTCAAAGCAGAAATGATGTCTAGATGAAATTCAATATCAAAAAAATATCACACAGGAAGGATCAATAATTTTTTTTAAGGTCCATGCCGGAATAGAGGGAGCCGACCTCGTCTGTGTAGCCGTTGAACATCAGGGTTGGACGTCGACCCTCCTCACCGATTCTGCGTTCTGTTTTTTGTGTCCAGCGGGGGTGATCGACATTGGGGTTCACATTGGCATAAAAGCCGTATTCTTCTGGTTTTTGTCTGTTCCAGGCCGTTCTGGGCATTTTTTTCAAGAATCGGATTTTCACGATGGATTTGGCCCCTTTGAATCCGTATTTCCAGGGCACGACGAGTCTTAGGGGTGCCCCATTCTGGTTGGGAAGAACCTCTCCATACATCCCGACTGACAGGATGGTGAGCGGGTGCATTGCCTCATCCATCCGGAGACCCTCGACATAGGGCCAGGGAAGCACGTCTGATTTCAAACCGGGCATCTGCTTTCGGTCATAAATAGTAGTGAACTCTATGAATTTAGCGTCTGAAGTGGGTGCACATTTTTTGATGAACTCTGCTAAAGGGAATCCGATCCAGGGGATGATCATCCCCCAGGCTTCGACACACCGCCAGCGGTAGACACGTTCTTCGAGAGGAAACATGTGGATGATTTCATCGATAGCGAATTTAAGAGGCTCTTTCACCTCTCCTTTGATGGATACTTCCCAGGGGCGCGTTTTGAAATCTTTAGCAAGTTCTATGGTTTCTCTTTTGCGGAGGGAAAATTCGTAATAATTGGTGTAGCCTGTGGCTTGTTCATATGAAGTCAGCTTTTCATCGACCGTGTATTCGCCCTTCTTGGCAATTTCCAGCTTTGTTTTTTGCCCTTCCTGGAAAGCAAAAAATGATTCTGGCTTTAATAATCCCAACCCGGCAACAGCAGCCGAACTGGAGATGAACTTTCGGCGGTTCATGTAGAGCTTCTTGGGAGTAATCTCAGATGATTTGATTTTCTGGCCTTTCTTTACCAGCATGGGCACCCTCCTGTCTCACCCATTCTCAACAAACATATACCACAGCTAAAAGACGCGGTCAAAGAAAAGAGGCAGAAAAGGACTTGACAAAGATTCCACAATGATTCATACTTTGGTATGATTTATTCATACTGTGATAAGGAACCATGAGCAAAACAGTTAAATTCGCAATCAGTATGTCGGAAGAAGTATTCAAAGAACTAGAGTCATTACGGCAGAAAACAGGATGGACAAGAAGCCAATTCATCCGGGATGCCATAAATGCATGGAAAGCGGAGGATTTAAGAGTCTCTGGGATTAAAGAAGAGGCAGGGGAATTCAGAAAAGAAATCCCATCAGATTTCATCGATCAGGATGAGCGTCGCCGAAGAGCTTTAGCAGCGGCTGGCCGCTTTCGGTCAGGCATATCTGATATTTCAATAAACCATGATAAATATCTAGAGGATGCATATTCAGCAATAAAAAATTCAAAGGAAGAAGAGTACAAGCGCTGAATCCATGAATATATTTGCCGATACGAGTGCACTGTATGCTGTTTTGGACGCTGACGACAGCAAACACACGAAAGCAAAGCAATTTTGGGATAAAGTCATTAAAAGCGATGATATGTTGCTGTGTCATAATTACATCCTGGTAGAAACATCAGCCCTAGTATCGAGGCGGTTGGGGATGGAGGCTGTCTATATCTTTGAACAAGATATTGTCCCAATCTTGCGCATCTTCTGGGTGTGCAGGGAAGTACACCAAGCAGCTATAAGCGCTCAGTTAATGGCAGATCGGCGTTCGTTGAGTCTTGTCGATTGTGTCAGCTTCGATGTCATGCGACGAACAGGAATCCGGAAGGCTTTCTCTATTGACCGGCAATTCCAAGATCTTGGCTACGAGATCTACCCTAATGAATAGGGACGGTTCTATTTTTTCTTTGAAAAAGTAGATCCGTCCCCTTTTTTTAGTTATTTTTTGGGGATGACGTTTTTCAGTAATAGGGCTTCATGAATGGAGTATCTTGTCCCGAATACAATCTGTTTTCCGTCAGGTGACCAGTGAGGCTGCATCAGGTGGTAGTCCTTGGGCAGCTTGTCACCCAGTTTTATTTCTGTCCGCTCTCCTCCTTCTGTAGGCAACACAGACATGGTCGTGGGCCAGCCATCTTCCCTATTATTCAGGGCCAATAGGAGTTCACCATTGGGCGACCACGTTGCGGACCTCAAATCCGAACCCAATGATTTAACCTCGCCGGTTTCCAAATCCAATACAAAAAGAAAATTACTGTTAAGAGTGAACACAAGTTTTTTTGCATCCTGAGAAAACTTTATGCCTCCGGTTACGATACGCGGCTTTACATCCTGAGGAACACGATAAATGATGCGCTCCTCCCCTGTATAAGGATTCCATTGGGCGATTCCTACATTTTTATCCCTTTCATCTATTTTCACAAAAACAAAGGAGGTTCCATCCGGTCCCCATGTTCCCCCGAATCGGGTCGGTATCGGCCAAGTTTCCCATTTTGCAGTTTCGAGGTTCAGTCGAAAAAGTATGCGCTCTTGTCCACCATCTGACTTATTTGGGACAAACATAGTAAAACCCAAACCACTGCCATCAGGGACCCAACTCAGGTCGGTTAGAAAACCTCTGTAGTTATCCGTGGGAATCGGATATTCCTTAGCTTCTTCCTTTTCAGGAGAAATCACCACGATGTATCCCCGATTAAGGCTATCCTTTTTTTGGGAAGCGAACGCCAGGTACTTCCCATCAGGAGACCAGCGTGGACAGCAATTGTTCCCTGTGGGAGTATAGCCCAGCATGCGAGCCTCGTCTAAAGGCTCACCCGTCTTAGGATCTACGGCCATTAGGAAGATATCCCAGGTCATCACAAACATCTCGCAAGCGAGCCCCTTCGACGTCCATTTGAGCAATCCTGTGTTCCCCATTTCGCTGCTGATCATAAAGGGTTTTCCAGCGGGTTTACCGCCCTTGACCTCCATCCCCCACAGTGCCCGACCCCCATGACGGTTGCTAATGAAAGCGATATGTTTTCCATCAGGAGACCAGCAGACCTCCCCGTCATAAGCAGGATGAACTGTAAGATTTCCGACAAATTCGCCATTCACAGTCATAACTTTGATGTCATGTTTTCCTGGGGGGCCCTCCGCAAAAGCAATGAACCGGCCATCAGGCGAAACCGAGGGATGTGTTGCGTGGTCGCGTCCGTGGTCCAATCTCCGCAAGGCTTTCAGATCTCCTCCCTGTGCAGGAACGAGACCTAGAGTCAAAGATTTAGCACCTTCTTGTTTGAGAACCACAATCGCGCTGCCATCTGGAAGCCAATCACAAGGAATGATTGTTCCTTTTTCTGATCGTCGGTAAAGGGTGCGGGACTTTCCGTCGAGAGTCGATACCCGCAGCTCGCTTCCACTATTGCCTGCACACCAATAGGCCACTTCTTTTCCATCCGGGGAAAAACAGGGAAAATAAGTCATACCCCAATCCTCACCAGTCCATTTGAAACTAGTAATAGCTGTTTGTTTGCCGGTTGTATAATCATAGACCGATATATTCTGACCCGGAACAGACCAATCAATTCCTGATATCTTTGTCCCATCAGGAGAAAACGCCGGAACTTCCATCACTTTTGGCAGCTTTTCGATCACAGGGCCTATCGGTTCTGCCATTTGGAGAGCAGCGAGCCGTGAACGCGCAGCTGCTACGAGTTCGGGTTGGTCGGTAAAGTTTTTCAAGACCAGCTCGTAGGCCTTGATGGCTTCTTCTTTACCCAATTTTTCGTAGCACATGCCGATCTGAAGCTGAGCCTTTCCGGCGATTTTTTTATCGCCCTGAAATTCTCGCACAATCCTCATGAGAATCTGGATGGCTCCGTTCAAATCTCCCTCGGATTCCTTTTTGAACATAGCAGCTTCATAGAGCTCTTCGGCTGACTCTTGTGTAAAAGCATTCTGGAACGAAACCAGCAACACCACAGTTAAAAACATCAAAAAAGCCCAAGAAAAAAATCTTCCATGTTTCATGGTTCGACCTCCCTGTTAAAATTCATTTCACAGGGAATCCTAACAGAATGATTTGGGTTTGTAGTTATGGTTGTGTTGCGATTGTGATGTGTTTTTGTTAGGAAAATATCAGCCATTGAATTTATACCCCACCCCTCTTATGGATACAAAATGTCGGGGATTAGCCGGATCATCTTCCAATTTTTGCCTCAAATGCACGATATGAGGATCGATCGTCCGCGGAGAAACGATGGCATCACCCCACGCCTCATCCAGCATAGCATCCCTGGTCAGCACTTCTCCCTTGTGTTCTATGAAAAACTTGAGGAGGCTGAACTCTAAGGCCGTCAGATGAATTATTTTCCCGGCTTTTGTCACCTCGTGGCTTTTGAAATTGACCGACACATCCCGGAATTCATAAGTCTCCAGTGCATCCTCGTTTTGAACTACTCTTCGAAGTATGGCTTTAACACGAGCAACCATCTCCCTCGTTCCGATGGGTTTGGTGACATAATCATCAGCGCCCAGTTCTAATCCTGTCACTTTGTCCATCTCTTCGGTCTTGGCCGCCGTGAGCATCAAGATCGGCGTGCTGATCCCCGATTCCCTCAGTTTCTTGCACACCTCGAAACCGTTCAGTCCGGGAAGCAGGATATCCAGGATGATCAAATGGAAATTGCCATCCAAGGCTTTTTTCAGGCCTTGTTTCCCATCCATGGCTGACGACACTCTGTAACCCTCGAATTCCAGATCATCCTTCAATCCCATGAGGATGGTTTTGTCATCTTCTATGATCAATATTTTTTCCATCGTTGTCCGCCTTGTTTAAACTTTCCGATCTATGGGGAGCTGGATGGTGACCTCTGTTCCTTTTCCCGACTCGCTCTCCAAAATCACTTCTCCGCCATGGGCTTCGACGATATGGGAAACAATAGTCAGGCCTATACCACTCCCTTTGATGGTGCTGTTGTAGATGTTCCCAGACCGGTAGAATTTTTCAAAAATCCTCTTCTGGTCTTCTTTTTTGATCCCGATCCCTTGGTCCTTCACTTCTAGGTAAATATGTTCTTGACCCGACCAGGCTCGAAATTGGATTTTTCGACTGTCACCGGAATATTTCACAGCGTTATCCAGCAAATTAAAGAGCGCTCTGGGAAAAGCCTCTTTATCGGCAAAAATCTTGGGCAGTCCCTCCGCTATTTCACTTTCTATGGTGAATTCCTGGGGATCGAGCTGTTCTTGAAAACGGGAAACGACATCCCTGCACATTTCTGCTACATCGGTCTCATCGAATTCATATTCCTTCATTCCTGCTTCGATCTTCGAAAAATCCAGGATATTCTCGATAAGCCGGCTGAGCCTTTCGCTCTCATGAGTAATGGACTCGTAGTACTGCTGTTTCTTGCTCTCCTCTTTGATTCTTCCTCTCTGGAGAAGTTCTGCCAAGTAACGGATGGATGTCAAAGGTGTTCTAAACTCATGGGAGACAGTTGAGACAAACTCGGATTTCAGTTTGGCCAAACGCAGCTCTTTGGCCGTGCCTCGTATGGCCATCACACCCCCAAAAAGGATAGCGACTATAACAACCACGACTGAGAGAACGTAAATATTCCGCCGCAGGCTAAATTGCCGTTCTGCCTCGCTGGGTGACGTTTGATAGATCTTGATGGTCCAGGGAGGAAAGTTGTCATCAAAACCGTGGGAATAGCTCAATGGAGAGTCAGCAGTGATCTCCTGATGGATCTCCCCTCCGGCTATCACCTGATCCTCGTCATCAGCGATCTGAAAAACAAATCCATCCCTTAAAGGCTCCTCTCCCAAGACAGACGGGAGAACTTCATTTTTAAGGTAGTCATTATCCATACTGAATCCAAACATGGATGCACTATCAGGAAACGCATAAGAAATCAGAAGAGACTGGGATCCTATCTTTTCAACGACACGAAAAAAGGCTCCTGAGCCGCTAGCAAAATCCGGTTTACTCGTCATAAAAATGGATTTCATTTTTTTCGCGATTTTTTCGATGATAGCCATCCTCTCTGATTTTTCATTCTCTATCTGTCCCAGCTCCATCCACCGAGAGCCAATATCCTTTTGGATATTTTCGATGTTCTGCGTTTGCCTTAAGGAATTAAGTTTATCTTTGACTTCCTTCAAATAAAGATGAAATTGGGCCTGACTGATTGCCCATCTGGGCTCCAAAAGAGCGCTGTAAAGTTCAAAGTATGCTTTGATGCTTTCTGTATCATTGTTGCTATCGGAATACACTGCTCCCATTTGGTGCAGGGCAATCAGCGCAAAAGGGATCCCATCCGAACTCGATTCATTGGGATAATCTTTCACAATTTGTTCATAGGTCTGAATAGCTCTATTTGGAATCCTGGATAACTTGTAACAGCGCGCTATGCGATTCAGAAGCAACGCCCGAGAGGTTTTATCAGAGGTCGAGCGCATCAATTGTCTGTAGTTGCTGATGGCAAGGGAATAATTGCGGGTTTTAAACTCAGCCGATTCTGCTGATTTGAAAAGAGGGTTATCTTCGATTGTTGTCGGGCCTTTCGTAGAAAACTCTGTTTCTCCATTCAGGATATAGAGCGGTTCAAACAGGGAAAAGTCCACACGCCCGGTCCGGTCGATGGTAAAGATTTCATCGACTAACGATTCCGTTTCCTGAATTCCTTTAGCGACATCTGCCAACTGCTTTGCGTCTAGCATGCCTTGATCTAAGTTTAATTGTCTGAAAAAGAGCTCTTCGGTCTCTTGAATTCTTGTTATGACCTCCACGTTCAAAGATACTGCTTTCCTCTCTAGATCGAGGTCTATCTCTCGTTGCTTGGCCAGTCTCTCCCTTTCAGCCTCCCGGATAGCGAATACTGTCAGGATGACGCTCAAAATAAATACCACAACAGCAAACAGGAGTATGGCCCTTTTATGCCAATCAATGATTATTCTCATGCGCAATAAACCCCTCGACCTAGGCAAAGATTATTATACAGATAGTCCAAAGTCAATTTGGAATAATCTAACCATCTTTATAAATATAAGAAAGAAGAAAAAAGAGTGTGTTAAAGAATTGTTGAGTTTGTGTTGAGTTTAGGTTACCTGTTTACTTATCTTGAGATTTTTGATCAGTGCAGCACAGCCACACGACGACAACAACAGCAGCGACAAACAAACCTATGGCACTGAACGTAACGATCTGGAAGGCCGAACCCAACATATCCATCATGACGGCATCTGGAGTCATACCCCCTCCCGAATCCATCCCTGATCAATCATACATACTCAATATAAGACTTTTCTCCACCCAATGTGTGAAGCAAATGTTGAGATTGCGTGAAGTTTTCATGAGGTGGCTTCTCAATCGATATAAATGTAATGATTTTTTCACGTCAATTGTCACGAAATTGTCATTTTTTTTATAAAAAGGGGACGGTTCTATTTTTCTTATTAAATAAACCCGTCCCCTTTTTACTTTTTTATTATTTATTTTTTGGGATGATGTTTTTCATCAAAACGAGTTCATGGTTTTGCGATTGGACCATAAACGCAATATTTTTACCGTCTGGTGACCACGTGGGACTGAAAAAGGTTTTTCCTTCGGGGAAGCCCAGATCAAGCTTTTTTGCCGAACCATCGTCAACGTTCAAAATATACATCGCTGTCGGAAATCCAAGCTTATTGTTATCTCCTGTTGTGATGAGGTGTTTTGCGTCTGGTGACCAGGCCAATGCGCCGTGGTATTCTGAAGAGACATCCCTCTGTTCCCCCGTTTTCAAATCGACCAGTTTTATCCTGGCATTGTCCTCTGTGAAAACCAGTTTAGTGTAATCTCTCGAGCACTTGAGCTGACGAAAGACGCTCCCACGTTCTCCTTCTGGTTTGTAAACATAGCGCTCAGCCCCGGTTTCCAAGTTACGCTCGATAATGCCCGGCTGATCATGCCTAAATCCATGACGGGCATAAAAAAATGATTTCCCATCGGCGCTCCGTTCCGTCTGGGTCCAGGATTGGATAGGAATCGCCCATTTTTTCCATTCTCCTGTTTTGAGATCGAGTTGATGCAGAGCAGACTCCATTTCAGGTCTATAATCTGATAGACTGAAACCGCTTCCATCCGGCAGCCAGCGCAGGTCGTGAATGGCCAAGGCCGCTATATACTTGGCTGCACTGAGAAATTCCTGTGGTTCTCCCCCGTTGACAGGCGCGACTACGATCTTATTCTCTCCGGTCACCTGGATAGTCACCGGGTTAATCGCGACAAAAGCCAGCTCTTTCCCGTTTGGAGACCAGGAAGGACAGACATTTCCACCTGTAGGAGTGTATTCGATTTGCCGAGGTTTTCCTGTTATTTTAAAGCTATCTGGATCGATCGAGACGATGTATATATCCTGTACCCTGATATACTCTTTGCATGCCAATCCTTGCTTTGTCCAGTTGAGCAACGATTGTGGGAAAAGGCTTAATCCTTCTTTGATGAAAAAAGGCTCGCCTACAGGTTTTCCTCCCCTGACACCGATACCCCAGAGTGCTGGTCTGCCGTGTCTGGAACTGCCAAAAACGATGTGCTTCCCGTCCGGGGACCAGCGTGGCAATCCCTCGTCAGCAGGATGATCGCTCAGTACCTCGAGAGAAGAACCGTCAGTACCAATAATATAGAGATCGTACTTTCCCTTTGGATTCTTATCCTGGAAAACGACGAAACGTCCGTCCGGCGAAACATCCGCGGTCTCATGAGACATTTGGGCATTATCTTTCAAAGAATGCAACCCTTTAAAGGATCCTCCAGATACAGGGATAAACCCTAGAGTTCCCCCACCGGTGCCGGTCTTAAAAATACCGGTCAAAATCGCACTGCCGTCAGGCAGCCAGGCATAGGGTACAGGATACCCTTCTTTCTTATTTTCTACACGGTAAAGAACGCGTGTTTTCCCTTCCAGGGTAGAGACAGCGATTTCAGCCGGGCCCGCCGGATCCAGACCGGACTGATGGAAAACAATTTTGTTCCCGTCCGGCGACCATTTGGCAAAGCGAACTTGTTTTTCCCAGCCGTAATGGGTGACATAATCCATTTGTTTGGTGGAAAGATCATAAATGGCGATATTTATCCTTTTATCTTCAATCGGGGCTAGGGCCAGTTTTGTCCCATCCGGGGAAATGTCCTGGACCCATACAGAGAGATCACCGTCAAAGATTTTCGTCTTGTAAGGACCTGACGGCTCTTCTCTTTTAAGTGCACCGAGACGTTCACGGGCAGCAGCTACCTGCCCAGCCTGATCGGCATAATTTTCTAGCACTAGCTCATAGGCTTTGATCGCTTCGGTTTTCCCGAGTTTTTCATAACAGAGGCCGATGTGGAGCTGGGCATTGGCTGCGATTTGGCGGTTTTCCGGGAACTGTTTCAGGATTTGTTCATAAAGTCCGATCGCTTTATGGAGATCGCCCTGCACATCCTCAAAGTAAACGGCCTTCTCGAAAGCTTCTTCTGCCGACTCCTGCAATGGCACATTCCCTAATACAAAAAGCAAACAGGAAGCGGTAAGCAAAAATGGGATCAAAACTTTTCGTCCGATTCTCATCGTTCTCCTCCTTTTCGTTTCATCGCTTCCAATATAAAACTTTTTCCGCTCCGATGTGTTCAGGAAGTATGAAGAGATCTCAAAGTTTCGTGGAGTCATTTTATCCGACGAATTTATACCCGACGCCGCGGATGCTGAGGATATGTTTCGGATCGGCCTGATCGTTTTCGATCTTTTTCCGGATGTTGGCGATGTGGCTGTCCACAGTCCGGAAGGATACAGAAACATTATCCTCCCCCCATATTCTGTCCAGGAAATCATCCCTGGAGACAACCTTGCCTTTGTTCTGGATGATGTACTTCAACATATGGAATTCAAGTGTGGTCAAATCCAGCCTTTTATCTCCTTTTTTTGCCTCGTATTTCTCAAAATCCAGTTCGACATCTCCAAAACTATACTCAGTCAAATCTTTTGTCAGCTCTTCAGTTCGTCTGAAAATGGCTTTCACTCGGGCTGTCAATTCCGCAAAGCTGAAGGGCTTGGTCACATAGTCATCCGCGCCCAGTTCCAAACCCAAAACCTTGTCCACCTCTTTGTCTTTGACTGTCAACATGATGATCGGTGTCCTGTCGCCCTCCATCCTCAGTCGCTTGCAGACTTCATAGCCGTCCAAAACCGGCAGCATGATATCCAGAATGATCAAATCAGGTTTTTTTTCCTTAGCCAATTGCAATCCCATCCCCCCATCCTCTGCAGCATGGACGACATAACCCTGCGACTCGAACTCATCCTTGAGGCTCATCAAGATCCCGGTTTCGTCTTCGATGATCAAGATTTCCTTCGTCATGTTCACCTCACTTTTTTTGTTTCTGGATGGGAAGGATAATGGAAAATGAGCTTCCCTCACCGACTCGACTTTCCACATCAATCCTCCCCCCATGAGCTTCGACTGTGTGCTTGACCAGGGTCAATCCCAAACCTGTCCCTTTAGTCGACAGACTTATTTTGCTGCGTCCCTGATAGAATTTGTCGAAAATCTTATCCGATTCACTTGCAGGGATTCCGATTCCGTTATCTTTAACTTTTAAGATGACGTTTTTGTCATCCTTTTCTAAAAAGACATCGATCTCTTTTCTGTCTGGCGAAAATTTCACGGCATTATCCAGAAGGTTATTAAGGGCTTGGGTCAAAGCATCTATATCCACATCGAGAAAAGGAATGTCTTCGGCAATTCGTGATTGAATCTTCACTCCTTTGGCGATTTCCTCTTTTTGAAAATCTTCTATATTTTGTTTTACAAGCTGTCCCAAATCGGTTTCCATAAATTCATATTCCCTTTTCCCTTCCTCGATCTTGGAAAAATCCAGGATATTTGTGACAAGGCGCGCCAATCTGTCCGCATCCTGGGTGATCACGGAAAAATACTGCTTCATCCTGCCCGAATCCTTGACTTTCCCATCCCGCAATCTTTCGGCCAAGGATTTTATCGATGTGAGTGGGCTTTTGAATTCATGCGAGACCGAAGAGACAAAATCCGATTTGAGTCTGAGTACCGCCATCTCCTGGGCAATGGTTCTGGATATAAGGACAGCACCCGAGATGAGAACAACGACAAGAGTGATGATGGTCCAAAAATAGAAACTTCTTTTCAAATCGAATGCGCCTGAAGCCCCGCCTTGGATTGGGAAAATATCGATCCTCCAGGGAGGAAAATTATCTCTGAAAAATTCCGTGGTTGTTGCCGGTTCTGTCGATGGATTTTTCTCTCCCAGGAGAATTTTTCCTGAAAGATGGGAAATGACGACATGCGAAGGATGGCTGAATGGAATGCTCCGGATGGCTGCAGGTATGACATCCTCGATAAGGTGCTGCTCTTTAATTTTGACACCCAATAGGTCAGCAACGCGAATTCCGGAGGAGTCAGGAATTTGTACTGCAGATATAAGGTAATTCCGGCCGTTTATGATCTTTTGGTATTGGAGAGGAGTGGAGGCGTATGCCTGTGCATTTTGTCTGGCTCGAAGCTCGGGAACGACACCCTGACTGATGTCCTTAACGACAGCCCACTGTTCCGATTTCTCCTGATGCAGGTTTTTCAACAGGTCAAAATCTTCTTTGAAGTCCTCAAGCTGCACCTCAGGTTGGTTTTCTAAAAGACCCTCATGGATGGCATCTTCAACTAGAGTCGCATAGGTCTTGAATTGAGCTTCTTTAAGGGGCCATTGCATTCTCATGATATCTCTGTAAAGGTCCAAAAAAAACTGTATAGAGGTTTGACTTTCGCCCAAATTTCGATAGCAGCTTGCCATCTGTAGTCGGCTGATGAGTACCAGCGGCATGCCAGTGGAAGATACGCTTTCAGGATAATCATCACAAATTCTCTGGTAGTTGCGGATGGCAGCTTGGTAATCTCCAACCTTGAACAAACACCGAGCCATACTAGCCAGCATCCTGGCCTTGAAGTTTCTACTCTGAGACCGGTTAAAAAGATTTTGATACAAAGATGCAGCTCTTTTGTAATTTTTCTGACTGAATTCATAGTTTTCAGCGCTTTTTAGTCTCTCCTGGAGAATCCCCTCAGAGCTTGTTTCCGAAGAAGAAGGAACAACAAAAGGCACTGGCTGGAATAAAGGAAAAAATGGCTCCTCCCCATTAAAAGCGACAAAGACCTGCTCCACCAAGGAATTCCCAGCCATTCCATCATCCAACAATTTTTTAAAGTTGGCAACATCTTGTTGCATTAAAGTGCTCGACTGAGCCAAGCTCTCAAGAGTTGAGCTGAGTTCTTCGAGATGAGAACGGATCTGAGATTTCAAGTCTTCTGCAGCAAGTCTGTGCTCATTTTCGATCTGCTCGGCCAAACGGAACCTTTCGTTTCGTATAGCCCTTATGCCGAATACACTGAGGGAAATGGAGGGAATGAAAATGGTTAGACAAAAAATGAGGATCAGTTTTTTCTGTCTTTTTAGGGCAAGTTTTAAATTCTCGAGCATATTAGTTCATAGAGATCGAATTATTCCCCTCATTGTCATACTTAAATTTGCTGACTTAAACGTTAAGGAAGTATGAAGATTCTGTCAAGTTATATGAATCTGTCTAAAAAAGGGGACGGTTCTATTTTTTTTGCCGCGTTGTTTTGAAGTAAATCTTTAAGTTGGCCGCAAAAAAAATAGAACCGTCCCCTTTTTTTTCTCCTCTTATTTTTTGGGTAAGAAGTTTTCCATCACCCAGACTTCGGGCCATCTTGCTTCAGATCCTCTTGAATGGAAGACAATTTGCTGGCCGTCGGGATGGGCGCTGAAATGGCGAAACTCATTCATCTCCAATCCTAATCCTTGAAGTTCTCCTCCCTCTACAGGGATCTGGACCAGTTCAAAGAATCTTCGAGAAGGTTCATCGGAATCAGTTTTTCCCTGATAGAAAAGAATGTATCTTCCTCCTGCAACCCAGGTGGGAGAAATGACAATAAATCCTTGATCCTCAAAGGAATACAAGATTCGAGATTCTCCGCCCAAAGCAGGGATGACCCTCAACACTCTTCTTTCATCTCTATTCAGAAGGACAAGCCATCGCCCGTCAGGTGAGATGTCGATATCTTTTGCATCGGAAGGAGATCCAGGAAGGACTGTATCTCGACCGCTTGCAATGTCATACATATATATATGGGATTTCCTGCGGTAATAAGGGACTTTTGCACCTGGTTCGCTTTTTGTGTAGAAAATTGTCTTTCCATCCTTAGACCATCTGTGAGAGAAAATCATTAACTCAGGCTCAATTTTAATAATGGGATCGACAACACCCGTTTGTGCATCAATCCTGTAAATACTATTGAGGTTATCTTTTGAGTCTCCTACTTCGACAGAAATAAATCGGCCGTCCGGCGACCAACGAGGAGAAGTAAAGCCTTTCAATTCTGGATAAAGCTCTCTTTCCTTGCCCGATTGCACATCACGAATACATAAAACGCTGCGGGGAACCGGTCCGGGTCCTCGAGTGGAAACATAGGCAAGATATTTCCCATCTTTGGAATAGGCAGGATATCGGTTAGACCCTTCATAATGCAGGGTTGCCTTTTTGGGTGGAGAAAGGATTTTTCCTGTGTCTGAATCGATTTGGATCGAGTAAATATCATTCATTCGGTTGTTAACACCGTAATAGAAATTGCCATTCTGGGTAAATCCCAGAGGTACAATGAATCCCATATCTTTTTTAATCATCTTTGGAGGTGGCCTCAGCGCACCATTATCAACACCAACAATCCAAGCGTCTCCTGTTCCTGTGCCTCTTGCAAAGAATATCCACTTCCCATCCGGGGCCCAGCCGAGCAGTGTTTCATTCATAGGATGACGAATCAGTGGAGTCTCAATTTTATCCTCGACCGACATAATGAAGATATCTCGCTTTTGTGTGTCTTCATCTTGTGGATAATCATAAACAAGATATTTTCCATCTGGAGAGAAGGTAATGACGGGGGGATAACCGGCCCATTCCCTACCAGAAATATCTTTTAAAATGTGGAATGATCCGTCAGCAACTGATATGAGTCCCAACTGCAAAGGTTTTTCTTCCTGGTTAGAGGCTGCGAGAATGCTTTTGCCATCAGGTGACCAACCAAAGGGCTGCCAATATGCCATTTCTTTCAATGTGCATGAGAGGATCTGAGGTTTGGTGCTATCAAGTCCAACGATTCTCAAATCAAATGATTCCTTTTCGTTGGCCCAATTATAAACAATCCTCTTGCTATCAGGTGACCACTTGGAAAAGAGCGCAAATTCCGGAGATTCCACCCAAGAACCTTTACTGGTAAGCCTGCGGTTTTTTCCTGTGGCAAGATCACGGATGGCAAGATCGCCTGTATTCCAGTCCACATATGACATATATTTTCCATCAGGAGAGGGTTCACCCAAGATATCCGTTCCAGGGCCGGCCCATACCTTTCGGATGTTAAATTCTTTCTCGACTTTGGCGATAACAGATTGGGCTTTACGAAGCATAGATAGCTTCTCCTGGGCTACTTTAACGATTTCTTTTTGTTCAGGAAAATCATCCAGGACTTTTTGGTAGGCTTTCGGAGCTTCCTGCAAGCCTAATTTTTCATAACAGAGGCCGATGTGGAGCTGGGCTTTGGCGGCAATTTCGCGATTGTCCGGGAATTGCTTCAGAATCTGCTCATACAGTCCGATGGCCTTCTGGAGATCTCCCTGAGCCTCTTCTGTGTACAAGGCTTTCTCGAAAAGTTCTTCTTCAGTCTGTTGGGACGACAAATCAATGAATAGGACAAGCAGGATGATCGTTGTCAAAAAAAGAATGAATGACATCTTTTTCATTTTTTTCATGATGACCTCCGTTTCATTTCGTTTTCATTGATCACAATATAACGATTCCTGAAACGAAGCGTGTCAAGGAAGTATGGAGATCCCATGAAAATACCAAGCAAAAACATTTTAATCCACAAACTTGTATCCCACACCACGGACGCTGATAATGTGTTGGGGATCGGAAGGATCATCCTCAAGCTTTTTCCGGATGTTGGCGATATGGCTGTCTACAGTTCTGTCTGAAACAGATAAATTGTCTTCTCCCCACACACTATCCAGAAAATCGTCCCGGGTAAGAACTTCCCCTTTTCTTTGAATCAAAAGCTTCAACAAATGATATTCCAAAGGAGTCAATTCCAAATTTCCTCCTTTTTTAGTGGCCTCGTATTTTTTAAAATCAAGCTCGATTCCACCGAAGGAGTATGTGCTCAAATCGTTTGGCTGAGCCTCTGTTCTCCGAAAGATGGCTTTGGCCCGGGCCAAAAGCTCCCTGAGGCTGAAGGGTTTGGTAACATAGTCATCCGCCCCCAACTCCAATCCTAAAACCTTGTCGATTTCTTTATCCTTGACCGTCAGCATGATGATGGGCGTTCTGTTTCCCTCCATCCTCAATCTTTTGCACACTTCATACCCATCCAAAACCGGCAGCATAATGTCCAGGACGATGAGGTCCGGTTTTTGATTTCTAACCGCTTCCAATCCTTTCTCTCCATTATCCACAGTCCAAACATCGTACCCTTCAGATTCAAATTCGTCCTTGAGTCCAAGAGATATGCCAGGATCGTCTTCCACAATCAAAATTTTCTTCGCCATATTGACCTCACTTCGATTTTCTCTGTATCGGAAAAATCAAAGAAAATGTACTCCCATCTCCGACCTTGCTCTTGACGGAAACCTTTCCCCCGTGGGCCTCAACTGTATGTTTGACCAGAGTCAATCCCAAACCCGTGCCCTTGACCGTTTGTTTGAGGGCATTTTTTCCCTGGTAGAATTTGTCGAAGATTTTATCCCACTCATACGGGGGGATTCCGATTCCATTATCTTTGACTTCTAAGATAACATTTCTCTCATCTCGACTGAGACGGACTTCGATTTTTTTATTATCCCGGGAAAATTTCACGGCATTGTCCAACAGATTATTTAAGGCTTGTGACAGGGCCTCTCTATCAACAGAAAGCTTGGGAATATCCTTTTGAATAAAAGCTTGGATAGAAAAATCTTTCAGGAGTTCATCTTTTTGAAAGGCCTGGATTTGATGGGACACCAGCTGGGCCAAATTTATTTCCACAAAATCATATTCTCTTTTCCCCTCATCGATTTTGGAAAAATCCAGGATATTGCCCACCATTCGAGTCAGCTTATCTGTATCCTGGGCGATGACAGAAAAATATTGCTTCATTTTTGTTCTTTCTTTGACTTTTCCCTCCTGCAGCCTCTCAACCAGGGTTCTTATCGATGTCAGCGGCGTTTTGAACTCGTGGGAGACAGATGATACAAAATCGGATTTTATTTTGAGCACTTCCATTTCGTGCGATATCGTTCTCATGATCAAAGCGGCCCCGAACGTCAGGACGATCAGGAGCACCACGATCGTCCAAAAATAAAAACTTTTTTTGATATCTATCCCACTCAGACCTGAAGTTTTGCCGCGGAAAAACTCGATCTTCCAAGGCGGGAAATTATTTTCGAAGAATTCTGTGACAGTTGCCAATTCTGTGGATTCGTCCTTATTTCCCAATAAAAGCCTGTCAGATAGATCGGAAATGACAACGCTTGTGTTTTCGCTTAATTGCTGATTTTCAATAAGCTTTTTCAATACGTGATCGACTAAATATTCTTGATCTACCTTAGCGCCAATCAAACCAGAAAAAGCGGCGTTTGTCCCATCCGGGAACAAAACAGAAGCAATTAGATAGGGGGTGTCATCGATCGTTTTCTCATAAAAAATTGGAGAAGATCCGGTATCAGAAGCGCGAATGAGTCTATTCTTAAGATCGGGAATGATCTCCCCCTCGATATTCCTCATTGTTCGCCATTGTTCAATTCTTTCTTTGTATATAACCTGAAGTTGGTCCCTTTCCTGAGACGTTTCGTCATCAAGAGATTCTTTTTTCGTTTCAGAGACAATCTCTGAAACGGCCTCATTGACCAAAGAACAATATGTTTTAAACTGGGCCTCCGTAAGATACCAGGTCATATCGCAAAGATTCCTGTACAAGGCCAATGATGTCTTAATGACATTTGCAGAATCTCCCAATTCCTTGTAACAGCTCACGATCTGTAATCCACTGATGACAGCTAGTGGAAGCTTCGAAGCACTCAAGCTGAATTTATAATCTTCGATAACCGTTTTGTAGTTTTTGATGGCATTTTCATAATCCTTTTTTTTCATACGAACTCGAGCCATATTGGCAAGCATTTGCGCCTTTAGATTTTCAGCCTCCGTTTGGTTGAATAGTTCTCGATACAGAGAAATGGCCATGTCGTATCTTTTCTGTTCGAATTCGTATCCTTCTGCCCTTCGTAATTTGGAAAGCTTAGAGCCTTTGAATCGGGGGATCGTGGACACCTCTGTCCTCAAGACAGGTTGGAACTGTGGAAAAAACACATCCTCATCTTCATAGGCGATAAATGCGTACTCCATCAAAGGACTATCGATCAATTGTGTGAGGAACAAGTTTTGTACTTCAGGATAATTCTTCTCCAAAATTGAAGAGGAGTGTGCCAAGTTTTGGAGACTCGTTCCAAGTTCTCTGAAACTATTTTTGACTTGGGATTTCAGATGTTCAGCTGCTCTCCGGTGTTCGTTCTCCCGTTGTTTGGCTACTCGGAATCTTTCGTTTCTGATGGCACGGATACCGAAAACCCCAAGAAATATCGAGGGGACAAAGATGGTCAGGAAAAATATCAGGATAATCCTTTTTTGTCTTTTGACAGCGATTTTCAGGTTTTCAAGCATACCCAATCCCGAAAAGATGTGATTATCCCAGCGCTAGCTTACCATACTTGGTATGATTAAACGTTAAGGAAGTGTGGAGAATCTGTCAAGGGATAGTGAAAAAGAGGAAGGTTTTTTTATTAATCGAAATAATACCGGACGCCGACTCCGGTTGTCATCCGAAAGACCGTTTTGGGAGTTACATTCATGATTGGGCCGAGCTCAAAAAATATTTCTACCGGATCCTTTTCAAAAAGATAGCTGAGTCCCAAAGGGAACCTGACACCAACCTGAGTTTTGTTCACTGTTTTAACTCTTGCTCCGATGCCATAATAGAGCACAAGATTCCCTTTTTCGATACGGAATAGACGAAAGTTATGGAACAGATAATCGGCATGGATGTGAATAGCGTCTTCTCCTTCAAAAGACCAGGCTACTGCGACATCAAACGCCTCCCTTCTTCCTACCCAGCTTTTAAAACTGACGCCTGTCGGCTCTCCCAAAATAATCCCCAGGCCAAAACCGCTATCCTGAGCTGGCAAAGTGACGGGCAGAGCGACAATCCCTAATAAAAAAACAATAATGGATTTTTTCACTGGAACCTTCCCTGAGATCCATAGTTTTTCTCTGCGGCCGAGAACTAAGAATTGTTTATTTTTTTCATCCCTTCGACCTTTATAACAGGCCTCATCGTGTAGGTGTCCTCCCCTTCTTTCTTGCCTTTTCCCTGTTTGGACACCTTGATCGACTCAATTGCATCAAAATCCAATATGATCTGAAGTGTAGCGTTTTCCTCAATTTTAAATTGAACGGGAATTTTTATCTCATTGCTGGGAATCTTCATCTCGTATCCGATCGGCTTTTCATCTTCCATAAAAACTATCGTTCCTGCTACAACCCGCATTCTGATCTGGTTATAGTGGCCAGCTCCCAGTTCACCATCAACGATTGTTAAAGGAGTATCTTGCAATGCAAGCAGATTGACCGGGGGAAGTTCTTCCTCTAAAACAATAATAAAATTCTCCGGAGAAGCCTTATGAACTCTTATTTTATCGATGGTCACCAATATTTCCGCTGCCTCTTCTACCGGATTATCCTTTAGTTTTATGACTAAAGAGCCAAGATTGGTGGTCGTGGAACTGGTATTTGAACTCGAACCTGATTCTGTCTCTGGCCCCGTAAAGGGCAAAGCTGCCTCCGATGATGCGGGAGATTTGCAGTTGACAGCGAAAATTAAAACCAAACAAACGAAAATTCCGAAAAGAATGCCCCATTTTTTCATCGCTTCCTCTCCTTTCTTTGGGAATGATAAAACAAAGTTCTCAAAATAGCAATACCGCTTCCAATAGAATTGGTCGGTTCAGCGAAGAAAAAACGCAAGATAAGCGAGGATTTTATTCAAAAAGAGAACCGTCCCCTTTTTATCTTCTATTTAATCTTATTTTTTAGTTCTTGTTTGAAGTCGGGGTGGACTTGGAGGCCGGCGGCTTCAGCTTTTTGGAGATGATCCCAGGCTTTTGCGAACATTTCCTGACGGAAGTAGATCACAGCCAGATTGTTGTGGGCCTGGGCGTGGTTGGGCGTTATATCAATCACCTTTTTGTAATGGATGAGCGCCTTGGGATACACAGCTTTTTTCATATAAAGATTTCCGATGTTGAGTTGAGCTTCCAAATTTTCCGGTTCTAGAGTTATGGCTTCCCGGTATTCTACCAGGGCCTCGTTGAATCTTTCTTCTTTCTCCAGCAGAAGACCCAGAATTATGTGGGGCTGGGGAAGTTTTGGGTCCAAAGAGATCGCCCTTTTTGCCTTTTTTTTGGCTTGATCCATCCTCCCTTCCATTAAATGAATATACCCCAGATTGGCATGCACAACGGCATAATCCGGATCGATGGCCAACACCTCTTTACACTCCTCGAAAGCTTCTGCCAACAAGCCTTTCTTCAGATATGCCGAGGCAAGATTGGAATGGGCTTTCAAGTAGTGGGGTCGGAGCCGAATCGCTTCTTTAAATTTATCTATTGCTATATCCACATGTCCCTGCAGTAAATAGACCCGCCCCAAGTTATAATGTGCCTGGGTGTATTCTGGATTTATTTCCAGCGATCTTTCAAACGCATCAATCGCCTGCTCCACCATTTTTCTAATCATGTAAATAGTCCCCAGATTGTTATAGGCTCCTGGCAGTTCAGGATTAATCCCCAGAGCTGTCCGAGAATAAGCTTCTGCCTCAGTATATTGCTCTTTCAAAATGAGCGCCGATCCCATGGTCGAATAAGCCTCTGCCAAACGGGGATATAGCTCCAACGCTTTTTCACAGTGGGCGATCGCCCTCTCGGCCAACCCCTGTTGGAGATAGACAAACCCAAGATTGGAATAAGCCTTGGCATAAAAGGGATTGAGTTCAATCGCCTTTTGGTATTCCTGAATGGCCTCCTCGTACGCTTCCTTTTTCATATAAGCGATCCCCAGATTGTAATGGACCTCAGGAAGATTTGGCTGGAGCTGGAGCATCTTTTTGTATTGTTCAATGGCCTTATCGAGCTGTCCCTTTCTTCTGTAGGCAATCCCCAAATGATGATAGGCTTCTGGTAGGTTGGGATTTATCTTCAAGGCCTGGAGGCACTCTGCCATCATGGCATCATAGTCTTTTTTCTCCATATAAATCGATGCCAACATGATATAAATCTCAACTTCCTCCAGATTTTTTGCTTTCCTCCCATTATAGATTTCTATGGCTTCATCCAGTTTGTCTTCGGACAAGGGGAATTGGTAGATATTGAAATCTCTTTCTTTATTCAACAGAATGATCTTCTTAGAAAAATCATCGAACGCAGAGCCTGGATTTTTACGGCTCATGATCAAGCCGGGTTGATTGAGGTCAAGAGCTCCGAACAAATGGCCCAACTCATGAACGATCATCCTTTCCATTATCGTTGAAGGTTTCATCCGCCTTAACAAAACAAACCCCTTCAGATAGGATGCAACACCCTCAAGTCCGTATTCAATGCGGGGCTGATTGGTGAATCCCAGAACAGCGTCGTACTCATCCAGAGAAATACTTTTTCTCAAATCGTTCAAAAGATCCACTATGGAATTCTGGGAATTATCCGAGCTCCAAGATTCGATTGTCCCTATCTCGAAGCGAATGCCGAATTCCTTTTCAAAAACACGAGAGGCGTTCGCAAGATGCCTCCTAACCACAAGACGCCAATCTCTATCCCTCCTGAACTCTTCATCCACAGCAACCTTGAGATTGACAACGCGGACAGACTGACTCTTAGATAATGCGGGTTGGAAAAGGAGAACGACAAGCAGAGAAAGAATAAATAGCCGACAAAAATCATAAGAAATTCCTTGAGGATTTCTCATTGGCAAATGTTTTCCCGATTAAATTATAACACAGGAAATTGTATACCAACGTGCTTGGTGAATTTTAAGAAATGGATTCTGAAAAAGTGCTATTTTTTCACAAGAGCATTCAAGTATTTAAGATCTTCTTTATCGATATCCCGCTTGAGAGCGGTTTTGTTTTTTATCAAATCTTCCAATCCCACGAAATAAACGGGATATTTTTTTCCCCTTATCCTGATGCTCTCCTCAACCTTCGCATCCCAAGCCTCATCAAAGGCCACATTTGTCAGGGAATTGTAAAGGACGATTTGATTTGGAGGAACTCCGTATTGGACAGTTGCCCCGATAAGGAGAAGTCCATCGGATGATTTCAGACCGGGCATTTCGCCTGCCCAATATTCATCCAGCGCATCCCATAATTTTTCTGCATTTGCGACTGTCGGTTCATGAAAAAAATCGATGCCGTTGGAGAGCCTAGCATGGCCATGATAAATAACGGCTTCTCCACCCACAATAACATAACGAACATCATGACCGGCAAGCACGCGGATAAATTCCTGGACATCTGACGAAAAATAAGATGCTTTCATATTATTTCCTCTCTAGAAACCTGAATTATTCACGGACCGATATGCGAGGCGCGGCGGGTGAAGCTGTAGAAATCTACCGCGAACCCTTCGCAACAAAGCAGATCGGTTCGCCCTTAGGGTAAAAAAAGCCGATGTATTGAGAAAATTATTTTTCAAAAAAATCAAGCTATCTTTCTTATATTGATGAAGTATGTATGACATAGGCATTTTTTATGAATATTTCAGGCTAGTAATCGCGGATATCAGGGAGTTTCTTCCCGTAATATTCCTGTTTGATCTTTTGGGCCATTTTTTGCCGTTCTTCAACGGTCATTTTTATCTCTTGCCGGATTTCCTTAGCTTCTGCATCTTGAGTTTTTGATCCTTTTTTCACATCCAACTCCTTTCTATCCCTCTGAGATTTTTAGTCTTTATATATATTGAAAACTTTCAGAAAATGCAACTCCCACGTGCCAAACGTAGCAAGATTTTCTCGAGGAACTTGTGTTGCCGTATTTTTTTTATCATCGTTTAATCTAGAATGATTGTCAAAAAAAATAAATTTTTGAGGACTTGCTGCGACAAATATTTATCTAATATCTAATCTCGACGCAGCCTTCTTTACTTTTCTTAAGACCTATTAATAGCGAGGGTCACCTCGCAGGTTTACCCCTCATTTTTTTATTGGTTGAAAAAGTTTTGGGTTGTTAGTTTTTGCAGCCGCCCCTGATCACACGGACCTTACGAATGGTCGTCGTGATCACGCGGTTGCTAAATTCCATTCGCAGCCCACACGCGGCAAGTGTGTCGACTTTGATAATGCTGCCCCCCCAGGTACATCCCGTTATGGAGATCTTCATGGGCGAGCGTCCTTTCCGGGCGAACCACCCCCCCGACACAATATAATGATCGTCCTCAAGGACGCTAACAGAATAGTCGGAATTGCGTGTCGTTATCAGGACCAAATCCCCGAACTGCAGCTCTTCCTTACGCACCTGCTTCAGTTGCACGGCGCCATCCACTATTCTTTCTAAGCTGTGGCCCGTCCCGAGCATTTATTTTCGATCCCTCAACTCAAATCGTTCTTTAGATGTATAACAGAATAAAAATACGAAGTCAATCACCATTTGGGGTGAAATTAAAAAAAATATTCTCGGGCTATTTTACGTTGAATGTGTAAGTGTATTTGATCAAGATTGCCCTATTATCCGTGAATGGACGGTGGGGAAGGCCCCGATACCGGTCCGTGTTGACCCCATGATTGTAAACGATATAGAAATCATTTCCTTCACGGGGATTGTAGCGAAAACGGACATTGGCCACGACAATATCCTCTGCGCCGTTGTATTGGATGAAGGCACTGGCCGAAATTTTAGTGGTGAAGGTCGCCAGTATTTTTAGCCGTGCGATGTGGGCCGTGAACTCTTGATCACGATCGGGGAATTCGACCCGGTTGAACTCATAAAACCCACTCAATTGCCAGGTCGAGGACAGGTTCAAAAAGTAGAACGTTCCGGCACTGATTCGCCAACCATCGTAAAAGGATCCGATTTTGAAATTCGGCATAAGAGACAAAGTTCTCCCCATGGGCGTGATGAGATTCCCTTCGACGCCATAGAACGTATACTCTCCCGGCGGCACCTCTACTTCATCTGTGAGTTCGAAGTTCTCTTCCAGGTATTCGGCATAGAGTTTTGGCTGGATAGATCCGCCCCATCCTGAATTCGTCTCGAATGCCCATCCCGGGCCAAATTCAGCCGATTCGGTGGTGCTGTCGCTGTTCTGGAGGGTTAAATAACCTCTCAAAAAAACCTGATGAAGGCGAAGAAAGGACTTGGCGCTGGGGATCCATGCATAAAACAAACGATCACCAAACCGGATGTAATCCTCCCGCATCTCGAAACCCATGCCGGGATTGTAATCTTCCCCGGCTCTGGAGATACCCAGGTCGTAACCGAATCCTTTTAGCGTTCTCCTCTCCCAGTTGAAACGGAACTTAGCCGGGTCCAGGGAGAGAAATTCATTGGCTGCATCATTTTCGAACGTCTGCGCCCAATTGACGGTCAGGTAATCATCCCCAAACACCCTAAAGATCCCATCCAGTCCGTAGGCAACATTGTAACGGCCATCCATTCCGATGCGGGAGGTTATCATTCCACCCACATAGGAGAAAGGATTGAATACGCGGCGCCGGACACGGAAGATTCCAAAATTTTCTGAGGGGATTCCTTCCGACTTTGCTGTCTGCATGTTCAAAAAACCAAGATCCCATCCCCCCACACGGCCCACCAATCGGGCTCCGCCGTAGATACGGACAAGTTCATCCGTATCCTCGTTGATCCCGATACGCCGGCTGTAGAAAAGAAGGTTGGGCCCGCCGAACCGAAACTCAAAGGTGCTCGCTCTTTCCAGGAAAAACCGCCGCTTTTCGGGAAAAAACAGCGAAAACCGTGTGAGGTTGACCTGCACATCATCGGCTTCGACCTGGGCAAAATCCGTGTTGACCGTGATATCAGCCGTAAAATTACTGGAGATGCCGTATTTGATATCCAAACCGGCTTCGAACACCGGATCATTTTGTCTAAGATACTCTGTCTCAGCGTCGTTCAACTCATAGGCCCGTCCGTGACCGCCTAGGGCATAGGGTGTTATGTACAGAGGTTTTTTGGAGTGCACCTCTTCCATAATAACTTCCCGAGAAAGGGATGGTTTAACCATGCTCCAGGCTCCAGAATCCGGAGAAATGGCAGGGAACACCACAATCTCGTTTTTCCGAGCGATCCAACGCCAGATAATGATACCCATCGTCACACGTCCTTCTTCGTCCTGAAAACGAAGGCTGGAAAAGGGAATGCGGAACTCAGCGAACCACCCTTCTTTGTTCCGTGTCACCGCCACATCCCAGAAGGTATCCCAGCTCAAACCAAAAGGGGGCATATCGGGTCTGTCGGTAACGCCATCGTTGGCAATCGTGGCATCCCAGCGCAAACCCGTGGGGGTCGTGAAAAAGGCCAATCCATTTTCTTTATCGCAGAAAGAATCGATCACGATGCCGAAAAAATCCGTGGCTGCCGCCTGTGTATCTCTCTGTTTGGTGGCATCCAGGATTTTGGAGGGTTCGCTATCATACAAATGCCCTGCCAGATACAGATATTCGTCATCATGAGCCACGAAGGCAGCAGTCCTTTCTGTAGGTTCGGCTGCAAAATTGGGAGCATGTTGGATGAACGGGAAAGGTTCTATATTTTTCCAACCTGGTTCATCCATCACGCCATCCAATGTGATCGGGCCTTCTATCCTCTGCAAGACAATCATGCCTGGGGTCTCGGAATAGACAAATCCGCTGACAACACAAAGAACGCTTAACACGGTTACGATTGTCCTGTAGTTCATCTGCCTAGTTTCATCCCATACGGGATATACCTGTAAATATCGTCACGACTTATAGCAAAGTCCCAAAATTAAGTCAATTGAGGTGGATTTAAATTTTGGGGAGTGTTATGATTTTGAATCATTTGCGCGAGGGCTTATTGGCAAAATCAAAGACCATTCTTATTCAAGGGGGGAATGCCGTTCTGGGACAGATCGTTGCCAAGCAGGACATCTTGATCCAGGGGGAAAAAATTCGCGCGATCGGAACCCTGCAAGGTCATAAAGCAGATCTGGTAGTCGATGCGAAAGGGCTCCTCGTGCTCCCCGGTGCTGTGGACACTCACGTCCATTTCAACGATGAATTCATGAATACGGTCAGTGTCCACGACTACTACTCCGGGACACGGGCAGCGGCCTTTGGGGGAGTTACCAGCATTGTGGACTTCTCAAATCAGATCCCGGGCGAAGCTCTTGTCCAGACGATTGACGCTAAAAAAGAAGAAGCCAAGGGGAAAGCGATTATCGATTGGGGTGTCCATCCGGTTCTCACTAAGCCCACGGCTAAGGTATTAAAAGAGATCCCCTTACTGGTTCAGAAAGGAGCCCCCACGATCAAATGCTATATGACTTATAGAGCCGAAGGCCTGATGGTCGGAGATAAAGATCTGAAACGCATCATGGAAGCTTTGAAAAATGCCGGCGGCATGCTCCTCGTTCATGCCGAGGACAACGACACTATCGAAAAAAACGTGCCCCGAATGATCAAGGAGGGATTGACTAAACCCATTTTTCACGCAAGAAGCCGGCCTCCGGATTCTGAGGCCAAGGCCATCCAACGTTGCATACAATTGGCCAGAGAAACCCGGGCACGGCTCTTCATCGTGCATATGGCATCCGCCTCGGGTGTTGAACTGGTGGGCCAGGCCAGAGGGGAAGGTTATGATGTCATCGCAGAGACCTGCACCCATTACCTGATTTTCACCGATAGAATGCTCTTGAGGGATGACGGGATCAAATGGATCTGTTCCCCTCCGCTGCGGAATCCGATGATCCAAGACTGGCTGTGGAGGGGGATCCGGGACGGCCGCATATCCCTGGTGACCTCGGATGATGCGGCATACTCGTGGGATGCCAAGCTATACGGAGCCGATCGCTTCGACAAATGCCCCAATGGTATTCCCGGGATCGAAGTCCGGCTGCCTCTGCTCTACTCGGAGGGAGTTGCCAAAGGACATATCTCTCTACCTCGACTGGTTGAGTTGATATCTACCCATCCTGCCCTTTTATTCGGCCTAGCACCTCGCAAGGGAACTCTGGCGCCTGGCTCAGATGCTGATATCGTCCTATTCGATCCCAAAGCGAGATGGACAATGAACCAGGAAAGCCTTCACATGGCCTCAGATTGGTCGGCCTATGAAAACATCCCGATAACGGGAAAAATTGTTAAAGTTTTCTCCCGGGGAGATCTGATCATCGATGGCGACAGGTGCTTGGCCAGAAAAGGCAGAGGCCGCTATCTCCATCGCAGGCTCGATCCATCCGTTCGAGCATTTGTTGGCTCTCCTCGCCTTGAGCGGAGCTTTTTTCAAACTGATGAGGGACTATATATCAAATAAAAATATGTATGCAACCGCGGTCGTGGACACCTCAAAGACTTATGTGAAAACAACAAAATGAACAAAAATGTGAAAATTTTGATCATCAATCCCAACAGCGATTTGGAGATGACAAAGGACATACAGGAGACAGCCGAAAAATTCGCGAGGGAACACTTCGAAGTTTTGTGTCTCCCCACGCCTGGAGCCCCCAAGTTCATCGAAACACGCGAAGACGAGGTTTTGGCAGCACCGGGAATGATCAAGCTGGCCAAGGAAAACAACGATAAATGCGATGCCTTCATCATCGCCTGTCACTGCGATCCCAACATAGATGTCATCAATGAAATCACCGACAAACCTGTTGTCGGGATCGGTGAGGCCTCGATGAGGATCGCCAGCATATTGGGCCATCGATTTTCGATCATTCAAACAACGAAGGAATCCGTTCCTCTAAAAGAAGATCTGGTGAGGAAATATCAGCTACAGGATTCTTTAGCTTCGGTGCGTGCACCACAAGAAATTCCGCCAGAATCGAGCGATGAGGAAAGGTATATTGAAGCTGCCAGAGCCGCCATCGCAGAGGACAGAGCGGATGTCATCGTCCTGGGTTGCGCGGGCCTGACAGGACTGGCCAAACGTATGCAACAAGAGCTGGGCATTCCGGTCATGGACGGCGTGATATGCGCACTCATCCTCGCCACCGCTTTAATTTAACAAATTTGACAATTCACGCCAAAATGTTATTACAATAGGAAATAAAAAATTTTGGAGGTCAACAATGTGGAAAAAAACATCCTGTCTGATTTTCGTCGCATTTTTGCTTTTTATTTCCTGCCAGAAGAGTGAAACTCCCCCCATCCAACAATACAGCATCGAGCAGTTCATGAACACAGTCTCTATCGGCGGGAGCTCTTTTTCTCCTGATGAAAAGACAATCTTATTTTCCAGTAACCAAACAGGTATCTATAATGCTTATACTCTCCCCGTCCAAGGCGGTGAACCGACTCCTCTCACAAATTCAACAGAAGATGCCATCTTTGCTCTCTCATTCTTTCCCCATGACAACCGAATCCTCTACGGTAGCGACAAAGGCGGAAACGAGATCACCCATATCTACCTTCGCAACGAAGACGGCACAGTCAAAGATTTGACGCCAGATGAAAAGGCAAAAGCTGGATTTTACGGCTGGAGCTTCGACGAGAAAAGCCTATTCTTCGGTTCGAACAAAAGGGATCCGCGTTTCATGGACATATACGAGATGGATATCGAGACATTCACTCCCCAAATGGTTTATCAGAATGACGAGGGCTATGAGTTGGGATCAATCTCGAGAGACAAACGATATTTCGCCTTCATAAAACCCATTACGACCAGCAATGTCGACATGTATCTGTACGACAGAGAAATAGAGGAAACGAAACACTTGAGTCCCCACGAAGGGGATGTCAATTATTCTCCCCAAACATTCAGCACGGATTCGAAAAGCCTTTATTACACGACCGATGAAGACAGTGAATTCACTTATTTGAAACGCTATGACATAGAGTCGGGCCAAAGTGAAACCATCGAACAGGCCAACTGGGATATCTTTTATTCTTATTTCTCTCGAAACGGGAAATACAGGGTAGTGGGCATAAATGAAGATGCTCAAACCGTCATCAAAGTCTATGATATGGCCACAAACCAGCCTATTTCGTTGCCCGAAATGCCCGGAGGGAACATCACATCCATCAACATATCCAAGAGCGAACAATTGATGGCTTTTTACTTCAACGGTTCAAGGTCACCCAACAACCTCTATGTATACAATTTTTCCACGAGTGATTACACTAAATTGACCGACACCATGAATCCAGAAATCGATCCGGAGGATTTGATCGAGGCCGAAGTTGTACGGTATCCGTCGTTTGACGGATTGGAAATCCCTGCTATCTATTATAAGCCCCACATCAAACCGGGAGACAAGGTGCCGGCTCTTGTTAAGGTGCATGGCGGACCCGGTGGGCAAGCCCGAATCGGATACAATCCTACGGTTCAGTATCTCGTCAACCACGGCTATGCGGTCATCGATGTCAACAACCGCGGCAGTTCTGGATACGGAAAAACATTTTATAAGATGGATGATCAAAAGCATGGAGATGTGGACCTCGACGACTGCGTGTGGGCCAAGAAATATTTGATCGCCACAGGTTATGTGGACGAAAACAAGATCGGAATCATTGGGGGCAGCTACGGTGGATACATGGTGTTGGCAGCTCTGACATTCAGACCGGAGGAGTTTGCGTTGGGTGTTGATCTTTTCGGAATTTCCAATTGGGTTAGGACGCTAGAAAGCATCCCTCCATGGTGGGAATCCTTCAAAGAAGCGTTGTATGCAGAAATGGGAAATCCTGAGACAGACCTGGAGAAACTCCGCGCTAAATCTCCCCTCTTCCATGCAGAAAACATCGTCAGGCCTCTGATGGTCCTCCAAGGGGCGAACGATCCCAGAGTCCTGAAAGTTGAATCAGATGAAATCGTGGAAGCAGTCAAAAAGAACGGCGTGCCCGTTGAGTATATCGTGTTCGATGATGAGGGCCATGGTTTTGTGATTAAAAAAAATCAAATCGAAGGATACAGTGCAGTATTAGCATTTTTAGACAAGTATTTAAAGGCCGAAGGGGGCAACTAGGGTTTATCTGGATTTTTCGGTTTTTCTAACAGCATCGGCGAAAATTTCGAGCCCTTTGCGAGCCAAATCTTCGGTGAGGATAAGAGGGGGGAGGAACCGGGCGACATGGTCATAATGGCCCCCGATTTCGATCAGGAGCCCTTTTTGGTGGCAAAAAGTCCGGACCTGTCGGACCAATTCAGGGGCCGGCTTTTTGGACGCTTTGTCATGAACCAATTCTATTCCCATCATCAGCCCTTTCCCGCGAGCCTCGCCGATTATGGTCGATTCATTTTCCATATCTCTAAGCTGGGATATCATCCATTGACCTAATCCCAAAGCATGTTCGGCTAGCTTGTTTGTAACCATAAATTTCAAGGCGGCAAATCCGGCGGCATAGGCCACTACATTCCCTCGGAAGGTTCCGATATGTTTACCTGGTGGCCACGTATCGAGCTCCTGTTTAAATGCCATCCCCGAGATCGGAAATCCCACCCCACCCAAAGCTTTACTCATCGTGACGATATCCGGAAGGACACCGGTGTGTTCGAAAGAAAACATTTTCCCTGTCCGGCAGAATCCCGCTTGAACCTCGTCCACGATCAGCAGGACATCGTATTTATCACAGATCTCCTTGACTTTAGGAATAAATAAATCATGAGGAACAATCGATCCCCCTTCTCCCTGGATGGCCTCGACAATCACCGCCGACGGCTTTCCCACTCCGGAATGAGGATCTTCCAAGACATGCTCCAGGTACTTGGCACAATCCACCTCACATGTTTCAGGTTTTCTCCCGAAAACACAGCGATAACAATAGGCATACGGAACAAAATGCACCTCAGAAAGCAGCGGGAGAAAATCTTCCTTAAAGCCCAGGCCGCTTGAGAGGGAAAGAGCACCGGATGTCATTCCGTGGTAGGATCCCTCAAAGGCAATCATCGGAGGGCGTTTTTTGTTATATTTGGCGAGTTTCATGGCAGCTTCAACCGCGTCCGACCCGGTCGGCCCTCCAAAAAAGAGCCTATTCAAAGACCCTGGAAGCAGACTCAGGAGGATTTCAACGAGCGATCTTCTGGCAGGATTGGGAACATCCAAAGAATGGGTGAAATCAGACATCTGCTTTTGGGCGGCTTCAATCACCGATGGATTGGAGTGACCAACGTTCAATACCCCTGCGCCACCGAAAAAATCTATGTAGACATTCCCATCCACATCCTCGACAGTGGCCCCCTTGGCGCGTTTAACCGCCATCGGCAACCCCCTGGGGTAGGAAATGGCAGCACTTTCCGAAGACTTTTGATAATCGAGGAATTCCCTGGATTTTTGTCCTGGAGGCAGGGCTTTGATCAATGGGGCCTCGGGAAAAGAAAGCTGTCGAAAATCCATTATCTCTCTCCTATTGGGATCAAGTTTTTATAATTTTCATGATTTACTCAATGCAGACCAATATATAAAACAATTCCCAAAAAAAAGAAATCAAAGATTAAGAAATGCATGCATCTCTTTTTCCATGGTACCAATAGGCCAAGTATCGACTTTTGGGAATGGTTTTGCTCCCGTGAAGATTTTAAACGCCATTCCCTCACCGCTCTTCTCGGCGGCTCTGAACTGCGCACGTTAACTCCCAATCTCAACCACTCCAGCCTCTGTTCTCATGATTGCCCGGATCACTAATCCTTTAGTAAAGTCGTGCTCAATACAACATAGCCGTCTGATTACATCAGATTCCCTTGAAGAACGGATCGTGAAGGCTAAATCTTCAATGGTCGCTTCAACCATCCCCCAAAGCCTAACCTATCATGGAAAAAGAGATGCATACTTAATGAAAGTTATGAATGCTTAATTCCCAGTGTACGAAGGCGGTTGATGGCAGCTGCCAACTCCAAATTTCGAAAACCAGCAAAATCTCCGACCGGTCTGGGACTCAGCACATCCAGACCTTTTTCTCTGATATCCTTCAGCACAATATCCACAACCTCGGGAAGCGTTCTCCTGCCGTCCATTTGCTTCACAGCATAATTGATAGCCTCTCCGATGGCCCTGGTCTGGCTGGTGTCCACGATCTGCTCGATTCCCGCCAAATCGATCGGGTGCACACCGAACAGGATGGTTTTTAATCCCTTGGGCGATATTTTGACCGCTTTTCTTCCCTTGCTCGGATCAAAACTTCCTGCTAGGGGAATCCTTTGTGTGATCCGGCCGAAACGATCTCCTCCCTCAGATTTTCTCTCGGCTTTGTATTTTTCAGCGATAGCGCGGGCTTTCTCTGTCATATCCATAGGCTTGTACTCCACCATACAGATCACACTATCCGCCACGTCGAAATAATCTCCCGAGCCCCCGATAACAAGAACCGTTGAAACCTTTTGGTCCCGATGAAGCTGCTGGATCTTATCGATAAATGGTGTAATCGGTTCCCTGTCTTTGGAAACCAATTCCTGCATCCGGTGGTCTCTTATCATGAAGTTCGTGGCTGAAGTGTCCTCATCGATCAACAGAACCCGAGCGCCGATCTCCAGCGCTTCGATGGTGTTTGCGGCTTGCGAAGTGCTTCCACTGGCATCTTCTGTGGAAAACTCCTGGGTTTTCTGTTCGAAAGGAAGATTGTTTATGAACGGAGAAATATCCACCTTCTGTATCCGACGCCCATCCTCTGCCCGTATCTTGACGGCAGAAGGAATGGCCACCACCAGCTCCCGGCCATCTCCGGGAATGTGATTATATATTCCCATCTCCAAGGCCTTGAGCAGCGTGGACTTTCCATGGTAGCCACCACCGACAATGAGGGAGACACCCATGGGAATACCCATTCCCGAAATTTTTCCACGATTGGGCAATTCCATCGTCACCCTCAGTGATTGGGGAGATTCAAAGGGAACGACCTTTCCCTCGTCAAGAGGGCGGGAATCGATGCCGCTCGCTCGAGGCAAAACAGCTCCATCCGCCACAAAAGCCACAAGGTCCAATCCCTCCAACTGGTCGCGCAGTGCATCGGCATCTTCGGCGGTTTGTATATGCCTGATCATAACTTCGCTGTCGATATTTTCACAAAAAAGAGAATGCCGCACGATCTGGGGAAGTTCCTCAAAAAACATGGATTCTGCATGACGCCCCGCTATCTTTCGCCCGAATGCCGGCAGTCCCATCACAAAACGAGCTTCCACAAATTCCTCTGTCACAAACACAGATGTCCGCTCGAGGATTTCCTGATCGGGTTGGTCGATGGTGAGGAGCCCACTTTTTCCCGTGCCCCGTCCGCCTTTGCCATATTTTCTGGAGGCTCCAAGAAAGGCTCGGGTGATGAAATCCCGCAAGGCAATCTCCCGGCTTCTGTTCCCGAAGGTATCCCTAGAGAATCCGGCCAGCTTTTGGTTGACACGCACCCGTAGATTACTCGGAGTGGCGAACGGATCTCCTTGAGCACGATCCACATGCAGCACATAGTCTCTAAAATCAAAATTCCCTTCAATATCCTTATAAGCCTTGTAGCCTCTTCCATCGATCCTCCGAAGAGTGGCCCGCAGATCTTCCTTCGATCTCATTATCACCTCACAGATTCGTTATTCGTTACGGGATCCTCATCCCTGTATTTTATGATTTTTAGAGCAGCAGGATAACATATAAGGGCCAATAACAATCCAAAGAGGGAATCCAGTGCATAATGATAGCCAAGATAGACTGTGCTTATCGCTACCCCAAAAGCCAGCGGAAACAGGATAAATCCCAGCGGCCGCAGGTACCGGATGGCACTAAAAGACCAGACAAACACAGCAGAAATGTGGGAGGAGGGAAAAGTGGCCCCCCTGCACGCACCCGTGGATTGGAGATACTGCGTGCAGTCCGCAACAAAATAACCCGTCCAGGAACCGATATCGTGATCGACCATCCCTTCGGCCATAAACGGAGCCAAGACGGGAAATAAGAAAAAAAGGAGAAAATTCACACAATAGGTAAACATGCCGATGGAAAAGGCGGCCAGTGCAGCCTTGTATCTCTTTTTGAAATACAGAATCAGACCCACAAGCGGCATGAAAAAATAATACCCTGAATATAAAACATGCATCAGCTCGTCCAGCCAGGGTTTGTAAAACTGCTGGAACCATACATTGGGCAACACGCCGAAAATGGATTTTTCCATCCGGATGATCACATCCGTCGCCCAATAACGGCCGAAAAACATCGGGATGAGGGCATCCAATTCTCTCCAGGCAAAAAGTATGAAGGCTATAGGGTAAAAGGTCCGGATGAACCATTGGATCTTCTTGTCTTGGTTATGTCCTCCCCAACGGACGATCTCCAAAATGAAAATCACGACAAAGACGTGGATTACAACGTATAGGGGCCAGCTCGGGATAAATCTGTGGAAAAACAATAGGAGAAAGCCTATCGACAATAGGTAGGCCATGCATACGATATCGACGAAATGGAAACGCACACGACCGTAACGTCTTTTCAGCAGGTTCATAAAATCTCAAGAGACAGGTTCGGGCAAATCCTCTCCGCTACGTTTGTGATATTGTTTTCCCTCTTCGTATTTGTTGAAAAGCTCTTCGCTTATATGGAACTTTCTTTTTTGGCCTTCACTCGTCCTGAATACGACAGCGTGTTTATGCTTTTTTACGGAATAATCCCCTTCCGTTCTTTTTTCTTCAACAACCCCGTACCATTCCTCCTTTTTTCTTTTTTTCCTCTTGAAATAGGGAAAGATGGCATAAATAAGGAATTCCAAAATGGCATCAATCATCTTCGTAGTCTCCTTATAGAAAGGGATTATCGGGCAAAACAATTAGGGGCATCTGCCCTCTTCTGTGTTCTTGCAAACGGAGAAGCCATAATCCGATGCCGGCAGCTCCCTGCATCAGGTTTGTCTGAGCCTGGAGAAAATCAGGTCGGGACCTGTGCTCGGCCTGCACCCACCACATCCCGGTTTCATCCTGAGTTGCTTTGTTCAAGATTTGGTCGGTGAGTTTTTCGGCAAAATCCAGATATTCCTGCTTTCGGATGATTTGAAACAGGCTTAGAAAAAATTCGGCCACCCCAGCTGACCCGCAACATACACCGACATTGTTCCAAAAGCCAGGAACTTCCTGATCGGGGATCCCGCTATTCAGTATACTTCGAGCTCCCTTCTCGACCCATCCCATCCATTCCTGTTTATTCGTGATCTGATAAAGCCTGTAGAACAGCCTTGCCGTCCCCACAGGACCATGACACCAGCCTAAATAAAACAGATCTTCTCCTTCGGGCTCATGATGGAAGATCAAGCAAGCATCATTATCCGTTTTGGCTACAGATTTCAGATACTTGGCGCCTGCCAAAGCCCCATCCAAATATTTTTGTTCCTTCGTTTTCCGGTAAAGGGATGCAAGGAAATAGGCGATGCCCGCTGTCCCGTGGGAAAAATTGGGCATCAAACGCGGGTATTGGGGATTCATGGTCCATTTTGTGCCCGTATCGGCCGGAATTCCGACCGCCAACAGCCGGTCGCCCACCTGCCTGGCCATTTCCAACACAGCCTCAGCCTCATCCTCCCATTCCTCGGCAATATGCAGGAGGAAGAGCCCCGTGCCGGCATTTCCGCTGATGATGTCCGTGGTCTCCCCCCACTGGATTCCTTTATCCTTTTCCTCAGCCCTTTCTTTGAGGAGATCCAAACACTGTAAAACACCCTGCCGGTACTTTGTATCCCTGGTGGCTTTGTACGTCTCCTCAAGACAATATCCGATCCCTGACAGACCTACGTACAAGCCTGCTCCTTTCTCCTCCTCCTGTGTGACCAGCAGATAATCCGCACCGAGTCGCGCATTTTCCAGATAGCCCACATCTCCTGTCGCATGAAAGGATTCCAAAAAAAACAGGACCACTCCCGGTGTCCCGCTGTACAGAGTATTGTTTATCGTTTCATTGTCACCGGGTACGGCAGGCCATGTCGTCCCTACCTCGGTCTTTACGGCAGAGGATCTAATCCAACGGGCCACCTGTTCGATCTCATCCCCGAATGACAATGACTCCTGTCGCCCGCAACTCACAACCGACAAAACCAATCCGGCCATCAATCCCAGTACAAACAAACCCGAAATTTTCTTGTATCTATTCATCTCTGCTGCTTACCCAAACTCAATTGGAATGCTCGTTTGTCTTTTATACATAACAAATTCTTTTCGACTCTTGCAAGCCAAACGAGCTTTATCTTGCCGTGTTGCCCTTTTTCCGATTAAAATTCGAAATAAACTGGACATTGTGGAGGCAAACGGATGAAAATCTTGAGAATGGCTCTTATCGGATTGATCGGCATGGTCTTTTTGAGCACACCGATGATGACCCAGGAAACCGATCCTTCTAGACTTCTGGTTGTCTGGACCAGCGGTGACCGGGATGTCGCCCTGAACATGGTTTTCATGTACACCTATAACGCCAAAAAAAACGGCTGGTGGGAAAATATTCGATTTCTCGTTTGGGGAGCATCTTCAAAGCTTCTTTCCCAAGACAAAGAACTGCAGCAGGAGATCCGGAAGATGAAAGATGCGGGGATCGAACTCCTTGCCTGCAAGGCCTGTGCCGACAGGTACGGCGTATCCGAAATTCTTCAAGGTCTGGGGATCGATGTCAAATACATGGGTGTGGGCCTTACCGAAATGTTGAAAGGAGGCTGGACTACCCTGACGTTTTAGCCGTTAAACCAGCGTCAATATCCGGTGGGCCATCATCAAAAGCCCCTGCACAGGAACACCATAAGGACAAGCCTGCTCACAGTGCCCCCCGCACATAGAGCAGATATCGGCCTTGTTTGTTGGGAGTGCCGCGTAATCGAGCATGGCCGCTTTTTCTTTCCCCTGGCCCAAGAAATAATGGTTGTACCGCATGATGGTGTTCACCGGGACTCCGTGCGGGCATTGCGGCTCACATTTGCCGCAGGCGTGGCGGCAGTAAAATTCTCCGAACGTGGTTTTATATGCTGCCAAGGTGTTCTGGGCTTTCAAATCGAATTTACTGCCGGACAAGGAAACATAGGCTTCCAAGTCATTGTAGTTCAAGATAGTCGGGCAGGCCGCATTCACATCCGGATTATTCAGCACAAACTTGATCGCAGCATCCCGGATCTCGTTAAATTTTGTCAGGCTGTACCGGCTCTTGAAGGTCTCTGCCCGATCAGCTCGCGCTTTTAATCGCTCGATAAGGGCTTTCATGCGCGGATTGACATCTCTGCCTTCTTCTTCGGACTTATCGACTCTTTCCTTCATCTCCAAGTAATTCATGACAGGATTGGTCTTCATTAGGGTAGCACCCACGTTCTTTTTTTTGTAAGCCTTCAGGATATTTTCTCCCATCTCCTGTTGAATGAAATTGTACACAAGCAGGGCCACATCGAAACGGCCATCCTCGGCAGCGGCCAGATGGACTTGCTCCATAGTCTCCGGGACATCTCCCCATTGGGAGCCATGATTGGACAATCCGCTGAACCTCACCTTCCCCTCTGTTTTGAGGTCTTTAATGGCCGAGTGATAGGCTTCATTCTTTAATGCAGCAACCGTTGAAGGCATATGAATCTGCAGGCAGTCGACATAATCCAACTTAAGTCGTTCCAAGCACTTATTCGCTCTATCGATCACATCCTGTTTGGTCACGTTTTGGCGAAGCCCCATCTTCGTGGAGATGAAAACCTTCTTTCGATCACGCCCTTGCATTGCTTTCCCGATTGCACTTTCCACCTGGCCACGGAGATAACTTTCCGCCGTATCGATGTAGTTCACCCCCGCATCCAGAACAGCCACGATAAAAGCAGGATCTGTCACTCCGCTGCTGCCAAAACCGATATCCGAGCAATTAAACCTGGTCCTTCCCAATGTGCGATATTCTTTGATTTTCGGCCCGTCTGTGTTCGTATCGGATGTCTGGCCGAAAAGTTTCGAACCTCTAGGCAATCCAAGACCGGCAAGCACAGCCAAGGAACCTCCCATAAATCCGCGACGACTGATTCTATTTTTTTTCATGACACTCCTTTCCAGTGAAATGCCTTTGCTTTAATACCTAGAGATATTCTAATAAAAATTAGGATTTATAATACGGAGTTCACTAATTGAGGTCAAGAATAATGTTATAATTATCTAATTTTAAACCTTTAAGGCTTTTTTCACGTCTTATATGGTGAGCTCTTGATGTTGGAGTACATATGAAAAAAAGAGTATTCTACCTAGGTATTGCCGTTGCTTTGTTTTTCAGTCTGACCAGCTTGAGATTTCCCTTACACGGAGGATCTTATTCCAGTGATCCAGGGATCCTGAATCCTCCATTCGCCGGATCATCACCCACAATAGACGGCAACCTCGACGACAAGATCTGGCAGAATCTGCCACTCCAAGAAGAATTTATCACCTACGATCCCGCATACGGAGAGGTCCTTCCGCAAAAAACAGAGGTCTGGATGGCCTATGACAATAAAAATCTGTATTTTGCTTTCAAATGTTACGATAGCGAGCCGGGAAAAATAAAAACATCGATCACAAGGCGGGATAACATATTTTCCGACGACTGGGTGGGCTTATCCCTAGATGCTATGGGAAACAAACAAACCGCCTACGATCTTTTTTGCAATCCCAATGGCATTCAGGCTGATGTATTACGCTCGGCCCTCGGAAGCAATGATGTCTCTCCAGATTTTGTCTGGGTAAGTGCCGGACAATTGACAGAGGAAGGCTATCAAGTGGAAATGAGCATTCCGTTGCGTACCATCCGCTTCAAAAGCGGCAAAGAGGTGCAGATGGGAATCCTGTTTTGGCGTCGGGTCAGCCGATTGGGCATGAGCGGCTCTTGGCCCGATCTCGAACCGGGCCAAGGCATTTTCAATATGCATCAAACCATCGTTTATGAAAACCTCAAAAGTCCTCTGAATCTGGAAATCCTGCCCAGCTTCACATGGGGCAGCGGAAGCAACCGGCTTTCACCTCAAGAATGGAGTGAAAGTGATACCTTCAGGGAAATCGGGGTCGGATTCAAATACGGGATTTCCTCTTCCATCACCGCTGATATCACCCTCAATCCGGACTTCAGCCAGGTGGAAAGCGATGTCTTCCAGGTGGAGGTCAACCGCCGTTACCCGATTTTCTACAGCGAAAAACGTCCGTTTTTCATGGAAGGAACGGATATATTCAACTTTTTCACACTCCCATATGGTTACATCCAGACTGCTGTCCACACGCGCCAGATCGTCGATCCCCTGTGGGGGGCTAAACTTACCGGCACCGTGGGAAGGACAGCGCTCGGATTGCTCGCGGCTGGGGATGAATGGCCTGGCCTCGAATGGGATTCTGAGACCAATCCCTATGAAGGAAAAAAAGCGTATTTCACGATAGCCAGAGGAAAACAAAGCCTGGGACGGGATAACTACATGGGAGCCATCTACAGCGGCAGGGAGTTTGCCACAGGGTTCAACCGGGTAGGAGGACTTGACCTCAGCCTTAGGTTTCTCATGAATCACCAGATCCAGGCCTCCTACATGCAGAGTTTTTCAAAGCGACCGGGAGAAGAATCGACCCGGCATAGCCCCACCTACCATCTTGTGTATTCCTACATCACCAAACCGCTGGGGATCATGGCTGGTTTTGAACACATTGGGAAAGACTTCCAGATGGATTCCGGGTTTGTGCGCCGGACCGGGATCGCTGAAGGATGGCTTTGGATAGGGCCCAGCTTTTATCCCAATCCGGAGAAAATGGCGTGGCTTAAAAGAATCGATCCTCATCTCACGTTCCAATACCTACACGATTATTTCACGGGCATGGATGATTCGTATTTCCGAGCTGCCGTGGACTTCAGCTTCACAAAACAGGGAAGCCTCAGCGCTAGATTCGTCAGCCAAAAGGAGAGTTGGAAAGGGGAAACATTTCCTCTTTCTTCAATCAACATCGAAGGGAAAATTCAATGGACAAAATGGTTCCAGATGGGGGGAGGCTTCACTGTGGGAGAGCAGATCTATTATCCGGTGCAATCCCCTTTCAAAGGAGATTATTTCGGCGCCGGTTTTGGATTCACCCTCCAACCCAATTCCAAACTCAGCCTGACTTTAAGTTTGCACCACAGCCATCTTAAAAGGGAAACAGAAGAGATCTACAATGTCAACATTATCTATTCTCGGACGACCTATCAATTAAACAAATACTTTTTTGCCCGTGCCATTGTTCAATACGACAGCTACGAAAAAAACTTGCTGACCGATATTTTGGCCTCTTTCACCTTTATCCCAGGCACGGTTATCCATCTCGGTTATGGAGGCTTTTACGAAAAGCAGGACTGGCAGAGCGAACATTGGGTTCCGGGACATGGGAACCTTCGGAACATGAAGCGGAGTTTTTTCTTTAAGGCCAGCTATCTCTGGCGATTCTAACCTGCACTAATTATAAAAAATCTGCTACGATACAGGACATTTGCGGAGGATAGCCATAGCTGCATGTCCTGTTTCTTCCCCTCCTTTAATACCAGGGCGGGGCGGAGGGCACTAGGGGGGGGGTGGAGAGTCTGCTTATTTTTCTGAGGATTCAGGAATCACTTTTTCCTTGAGCAACTCTCCGACCCCGGCTACACTCCCGAGCACACCCGAGGCCTCGAACGGCAGGAAAATCTTTGTGGCCTTTCCATCGGCGATCTTCTGGAGTGCTTCCAGGTATTTTATCGCGATCAGATCATTTGTCGGACGGCCATTGTGGATGGCATTGTACACTGTTTCCACAGCTTCGGCTTCACCCTTGGCAACAGTCAGCTTTTCGTATTTGTTGGCATCGGCCACCTTTTTGATGGCCTCGGCTTCTCCTTCCGCTCTGAGAACCGCGGATCTTTTCTGACCTTCCGCCTCCAAAATCATGGCGCGCCGATCTCGCTCCGCCTTCATCTGGCGGTGCATGGCATCGGTAACATCTACTGGCGGTTCGATCCTCTGAAGCTCGACTCTCGTCACCTTCGTGCCCCATTTGTCGGTTGCATCGTCCAGGATCTGACGCAATTTGGTGTTGATAACTTCCCGGGAAGTTAATGATTCGTCGAGCGCCAAGTCACCTACGAGATTTCTCAGGTTTGTCTGAGCTAGTTTCGTGGCAGCGGCATAAAAATTAGCCACGTTGTATGTCACTTTAACAGGATCGGTTACTTCGTAATAAACCACGGCGTCCACTTCGACGACGACATTATCCTTTGTGATCACGCTCTGTGGGGGGACATCCACGACCTGTTCTCTCATATCGATTTTAATCAATCTTTCCATGAACGGAATGATCAGAGTCAGGCCGGCATCGGCAGTCCGTTGGTATTTCCCCAGCCTCTCGACCAATCCCTTTTGCCAGGGGCGGATGATCTTGAGGCCCGTGGCCGCGATGATAAATATAACAAATGCGACAATAATCAAAACAACTTCCATCTCATTCCTCCTCTCTTTTTATTTTGACAACCATATGGGTTCCATCCAAGCGGGTCACAACGATCTGCTCACCTTCCGGGATTAGCTCCCCGGTCTCGCTGTCCGCCCTCCACTCATCCTTTTGCACCCGGACACGACCCGTGTTTTTTACATTATCTATCTCTTCCAATACAGTACCTTCCAGTCCGACAAAACGATCGGCTCCAATTCCCTGGGGTTGCTCTTTGCTGATTTTTTCTGCAAACCGCCTAGATACAACAAACAATACTCCCGAAACAACAACAAAAGCACCCAGCTGCCAACCCACTCCCAAACCTAGAATGGCAAGAATGCCCGCAACGGCAGCCCCAATCCCGAACCACAACAAGAAAAATCCCTGAGTGAAAATCTCGCCGACAACAAAAAGGGCAGCTACGGCCATCCATATCCACCATATTTTGAATTCCATTCTGATTCCTCCTTTTTAAATATTGCGTCTCTCAGGCATTGTATTCACGATTTCCTTTTATTTCAACTCAAAGGATTCGGTTAGCTCTGACAGCTTCCTTTCATTTTAAAATACAGAATTCTCATCGAATTTATTCAAAAATGAAAAAAGGGACGGTCCTATTTTTTTTGGGGAACATGACATTTTCTTTGTGCTCAGAAAAAAAATAGGACCGTCCCCTTTTTAAAAAAAAAGAGGAGAACGGGACGTTCTCCTCTTGAGGGTGAGATTTATCGCGAACTATTTCTTTTTCAGATAAACACTCCCGCTGAACGTTTTCAACGTCACATCAGCTCCTCCGCCGTTCACACTGCCGCTGATTTTTTTCTTGCTCAGCGTCCCAGACATCATGACTTTGAATTCGGTCTTGATACTGCCGCTGAAGGTGGAAGCATTAAGATCAAATGCGGAATTGGATGGAATCGTCATTTCCACTGTGCCACTGTGGGCGTTTAACGAATATCTTCCATTCGGGCTGATCTCTCCCAGATAAATCGTCGATCCACTCATCGTTTTCCCTTTGACAACATTGGCCCCAGTAATATCAAGCAATTTGACATTTCCGCTGACCGTATCCGCTTCCACATCACCTCTGATATTTTCCGCTGTAACATCTCCGGATACACATTTCAAATCCGCATTTCCGGTTACATTTTCCGCTCTGACATTTCCGCTGGCAGTCTTGCAGTATACGCCGTTATCAATGTCTCTGACTTTAACACTTCCGCTTACTGTTTCGGCCTTTGCTCCATTCCGCGCCCCATAAACTGTCACATTCCCGCTTTTTGTTTCTGCAGCGGCATTTCCGCCGATGTTCTCGAGCGTCACACTCCCGCTGACGGACTTGGCTTTGACTGCAGCCTGTGAAGGTATCGTCACTTTATAATTAACGGAAACACTCAAGTTTTTGATCGATGGCTTCGGATATTTGGTCTCGATCTTCAATATACCGTTTTCCCTCGTCACTTCGATCTTGACCTTCGAAGCATTCTCCTTTGCCTTGTCCATCGAGGAGGCTTTCGATGTTTTCAGCGCATCGATTTTCACTTCGTTTCGATCCCAAGTCACAACATCAACATCCCCCGAGATGTTGCGGATCTCGACCTTTCCATCCCTAGCGAGAGATTCAGTTTTTTCGAACTTTTCCTCATGTTTCACCTTGCCCTGGGCTGAAGCTTCAAGAGGATTCAATCCCAAGAAAAAGATCAACACAGCTAAAACAACAAGTAAGACAAGCGTTTTTTTTGACATCATGTTCGTCCTCCCTCTTTAAATGATTGTCTTTGATTCCTTTTTTTGCGGCGCAGTCGAAGAAATATCTATCATGTTATCCAGCAACTCCGCCTTCTTTTTATAAACAGCTAAAAGATAATATTGTGATTCTAAGTCATAAGGATCGTTCTTGATAGCCCTTTCGCAATCCGCTAAGGATGCATCGATGAGCTCCAGATTGATCCGGAAGGTTTCGGCGACTTTGGGATCGAAATTTTCCTGTTGTGCCTGGACTGCTTCCCAAAGCGCTTTGATGGCCAATTTGTAATGCTGTTCCGCTTCCTGGATTTTTGCCAGTGCCAATTCCTGGCCGTTGACTCTGCTTATCCTTCCTTCCCGATTCAATACTCGTGTGCCGATGAAAACAGCCCCTGCCGCGATGAACAACAACAAAGCTGTGCTCACAGCGTAACGCAGACGAGCTGGGAAAAATAAAAATCGGACTCGAGGTTCCGGTATAGGAGCCTGCGTTTTTTCCTTTATTCGCGTCTGGATCTGAAACCATGTTTGATCGGAAGGCTCTACTTTTGCCAAACCTTTAGCCTCTTGTTTGATCTGTTCAAAATCCTTCAATAATTCTTGACAATCCGGACAAGTATCCAGGTGCTTCTCGAGACTAGAGGTTTTAGCTTCATCCAAATCGCCATCTATGTATTCGCTTATGAATTTTTTGGCCTTTGCGCACTTCATTTTTTTTCTCCCTTTACATCCATTGTTTTTGTTCAAGGAGTTTCTTTATTTTTTTCCTCGCTTTGAAAAGCTGGGATTTTGACGTCCCCACCGAACATCCCAGGATATGCGCTATTTCCTGATGCTTGAAGCCCTGTACGTCATGAAGCAGAAAAACACTCTTCAATCTTGGGGGAAGTTTTCGGATAGTCTGTTCGAGGATCTTACTTTCAGCCTTTTGTGTCGCTGAAGGCGCGGTATCGGCCACCATCCCCTGAACATCATCCAAAGAAATCGTTTTCTGTTTCAGCTTTTTGTGACTTCGCAAATAACTGAGGCATGTGTTGACCGTTATCCTGTAGAGCCAGCCAACAAAGGCTTTATCTTCATCAAGAGTGTGAAGGTTGGTGAAAACTTTCACAAAAACATCCTGGATCACATCCTCGGCCGCAGCATAGTTATAAGTGTACCGGAGAGCCAGGCTGAAAAGGGATGCTTTGAAATGTTCATACAGGGTTCCCATTGCCTGGAGATCGCCATCGCGACTCTTCTGGATCAATTCTTTCAGTTTTTGATCAGAGAGCTCTTTTTGCCACATGATGGGATAGTTTAAACGAAATCGAGCATAACTGCCAGACCCAAAACGTGGTGTACTTGGCGTTAGGACTATCGCTGCGGGTGACATCTGTTTACCTTTTACATCTCCTTATTATTAACGATGCCTCAGCAGGGCAAAAGGTTGCCAAGTTATAACAACTTTTTTTATTAATTATTTTAATTTTGCAAGTCCGAAATATTAATTTTTTTAATATACTACTTGACATTTTTAACTTTATGACCTATATTATATAAGAGAAATTAATTCGAGGTAAAAAATGACCAAAGACTGGCAGGAACTAACAAAAATCACAAGAGGAGCTTCTCTTCTTGTCGAACGGGTCAAACTGAAGGAAGATGACATTGTTTTGGAGGGGAGCTTCGAGCTTCCTCCCCTAGCCCGTCTGACAATGGAGGACCAAATTTTTGTGACAGCCTTTATCCGCAGCCATGGCTCGATCAAAGACATGGAACAACTGTTCGGCATCAGTTATCCGACCGTCAAAAACCGTCTGAACCGGATCTCCCAGATGCTGGAATTCGTGGACATCAATCCCCCAGCATCCCATAGTGAAATTCTGGGGGAGTTGGACCGGGGAGCGATTTCGGTCGAAGATGCTCTGGAAAAACTGCGAGGTGAAAAATGATTCCGATGATTATGCGAATCCATATCGTTGAGGGAAACAAAAATAAGGTAAGACTGATTCTTCCTCTATTTCTTGTATGGCTACTTCTCTTGCCTTTTATCATTCTCTTGACTCCCTTTGTGTTGTTGGCCGCCCTGATTTTATGGCCCTCTGGGTATGGGAAGACCATCCTGGGCGCCGGTCCGGCACTTTGTTCTGTCATTTCTGCTCTGTCCAACCTGCACATCCAGGTTGAAGGACCCGACAGCAAAACCCTAATATGGATGAAATAACATGGCCAACCCACCCCACCCAGGCTTTTAAGGATGGAGAGGGCATGGGTTTGGAAAGAAAAATTAAGGAGAAAATAACATGAGTGAGGAAAGAAAAAAAATATTGGAAATGCTTGCCGAGGGCAAGATCAGTGTCGAAGAGGCGGAAAGATTGCTGTCTGCTATCTCTGAATCAGAAGAAGAATTGATTCCCGGGAAAAAGACGGAGATGGAGAAGTTGAAATATCTCCGTGTCGTTGTGGAGCCGGGTCCGGGAAGCGATGATTACGAAAGGGTGAATATTCGCGTCCCTATCAAACTCATTCGCGCCGGTATAAAACTGGCTTCCCTTCTCCCCAACGACGTCCAGGGCAAAGTGGACGATGCCCTGAAGGAAAAGGGGCTGAATTTGGATTTCTCCCAGATCAATGAGGAGAACATCGAGGAGATCGTCGAAAGCCTGAGGGATTTGACAGTCGATGTGGAAGGCCAGGAGCGCGTCCGGATCTACTGCGAGTAATGGGTTATTTGGTCCAAGCGTAGCCGAGCTTGACAAAAAAGGTCCGGCTGGTCTGGGTGATGTCGATATCGGTCATGCCCAAATAGTTATCCGAATAGCCGATGAACAGAACGGTCTGGGGATTGAGCTTATAGGAAAAGAGGAACTGAGTGAATACGGTCTGGGTCTTGTCCGAAATCGGGAACAGATAAAGATCAGGACTCCGTGTCACATCAAGATACTGGACGATTACCCGCACAAATGTCCGGACACCAAAATTATAGATCAGTTTCACTTGGGACAGATTAGCTGTGAAAATCTTATCTCCCCCCAGGGAAAGACGTTGAAAGGCATGCTGGAGAGTGACGTTGATGTGTCGTCCCAGACTGATTTCGACAAAGGGCAGGAGATTCAATCCGATCGCTTGCCGGGCGTTACTGTAATCGATGGAATCGCCTACTTGAACGACAGCATTAAAACGAAAGCCTCCCAGAGGTTTCATTTCCGTGAAAAAAATGACTTGGTCCAGGTCATAATACTCTCCCAGATAAAATTCCCGGGCTCTTTGGTATTGGGTCATAACTGTCGACTGTAGAGGACCCTGGTACTGCGCCCGTATATTAACATTCCTATCGGTGAGATCCCCTTCATGATCGTAAACAAGGGTTCCGCTGAGCATTAATCTGAGCTGATTGAACCAATCACCCTGCTCACCCCAAAACGTGTAGCCGACCACTCCATTACCTCTCCGCATATCCACCCGGGGAATATACCCATAATCAGCCCGGAAATCGGGACTGAAATCCTGATAATTGAATAGATAGAGCCAATTCCTGCCGAAATGCATGAATTCCGCAAACAGAGCGTTACCCCCGATTGCCCCAGTATTTTGCCCGAAGTCAGCAGCCATCTCATCCGAATATTTGGTTTCGGAATGGAGATACTGGAGACGGAATTGCTTGGTCCGGCTGATCTGGAAAAAACCATCCAAACCGGCGACGTGATTATAATAATCGTCAGACACCCGGCCAGTATACAGCACACCGAAGTTCGATGTTCGTCCGACATCGCGGCGGTACCGGAAAACGCCACTTCCTACTCCCTGTTCCACAGATGTCGAAATAGAACCTTGGTTGGATGGAAAGAGCATATTGTTCACCCGATCATAGGCCCCAAAGATCCCGAATGCGTTTTTCCCGATTTTTCCCGTGAATTTCAGGCCACCATCCGGATCGGCAACCGTCCTGGTAAACACCGCTTCCAAAGGAGTGAGAAAAAAATCAGCCCCTTCGAGAAAAAAAGGCCGCTTTTCCGGATAACGGATGGCGAATCGGGTATTGACCTCAAGCTCCCTCACATCTGCTTCGACCTGGGAAAAATCGGGATTGACCGCAGCGTTCAGGATCAAGTTTGGGGTGATACCCCATCGTGCCGTCAAACCGGGATCGGGATCGACTTTACCGTTTTCCATCGGAGCACTGGGATTCACCGGAAATTCCTCCCTGCTATCCGTCCGGATGGTTGTCAGGGTAGGGTCCAATTCGACATTCAGCCCTGGAGAGATTCCCTGGATACCGGTGATTTTATTGAATTGACACTGGATGCAGGTCAAATCCCGGTCTCTCCGGTGAGAGGTCATGCGGTGGCGGACAGTTCTAGGATAGGAACGCCCCACACTGAATCCCCATGTCTGAACATCAGAGGTGCGGGGGAATCGCAACTGGTTGAACGGGATGGCAATCTCAAGCGCCCATCCCCATTCCGTGATTTTCCCTTTGGAATTCCAGATGGCATCCCAGGAAAAATCTTCGTACCCCTCCGACTCGCTGAAATTGGCATCGGCCTGGACACCCAAGGGATTGGCACGGAATTGAAATGCCCTGCGTTCGTCATTGAAGGTGTCGATCATAAAGTTGATATGATCATCCTGGATGAAGGTGTCGATGGCATCTCGGTCCATCAGATGCGCGCGTATTTTCGAAGGCTCCGGATCGAAGCAGCGGAAAGCCATATAAAAATTATTCGTATCAAAAGTCACCAAACAATCGGTATCCACAGGAGAAGGGATATTGTCTCCGGGCAGCCATTCGTACGGAACCGGGATCACGACAGCGTCTTCCCAGGCTTTTTCGTCCAAAACACCGTCCACGTTGATTGCGGAAGTGGCAGCCGCAACGGCATAATTCTGGGCCTTGACGGGTTCTTTCGGTTGTTCCTGCCCAGCACGAGCCAGCAAAACATTAGCTAATCCTAAAAAAAACATTCCCATGATGACTGCGGTCGAGAACAATTTTCTCACATTCAATTTCACAATTCTCTCCACTCAATAACAAAAGTCATTTTTTGTAATCGCAGCAAAATACGTACCAGTCCATTAACATAAGATGTTAAATACGTAGATAATCCCTGTTGGGTTTCCAAATATTTTGCTCTATCGATGTGCCTTTCCATAATTCTTAAAATAATGTTGGAGATAAATTGCCTAAAAAATGTACAATTTCCGTATGAGCAAAATCGATGATATCATCCGCCAATTCACTGCTCACCAATGGGCACCAGAGGTGGGCCGGACAGCAGTGCTCTTGATCGACCTCCAGGAATATTTTCGGGGCATCATCAATCCCATCCTGGAAAACATTGTGAGCTTGGTTTCTGCTGCAAGGGAAAAAAATATTCCTTTGTTTTTTACCCAGCACAGCCATGATCCAGGAGCAGACAATGGGATGCTTGGTCGCTGGTGGTCGGATTTGATTATCAAAGGGAGCAATGATTCCCGCCTTATTCCGGAGCTGAATGTTGAAAAAGGAGAATGTGTTATCCACAAAAACACATACAGCGCTTTTCACCAGACCGATCTCGAGAAAAAATTTAAGGACCTGGGTGTCACAGACTTGGTCATCGGAGGAGTGATGACTAACCTTTGTTGTGAAACAACCGCCAGGGATGCCTTTGTCAGGAATTTCCGTGTCTTTTTCCTCGCTGATGGAACATCCACAATCAGCGAGGAATTCCATCTTGCTACTCTCAAGAACCTGGGTTATGGATTCGCCATCCTTATGAGCTGCGATCGGTTCATTCAAACAATAGCAGCAAATCAACATTAATAGAGCATATATATTGAATACCAAAGAGGTGATTTCCGCCCAAAATGTTCTCCTTTGCGACTAATCCGTTTCATCCATAAGGGTGATTTTTTTACAAAATAATCCCCCCCTGATTCATCCCAAATGGCGATTGTAGCATTTCAGCACGTGAGTACCATTAGTAAGGATTATATTAATGTATACAGGGAACGATGTTGACAGAGTCAGAATTGCAACAGAAATCTGATCGCGCCGCAGCAAGTCGCAGAAATTTCACGGTGAAAATAATGGTGACAAAAAAAGAAAAACTAAAGAGGCCACCTCAGACCGCCGATCCACTCCTACAATTGCATAAAGAATTGGAAAACAACCTCAAAGGAGTCCGACAGCATAAAACAAAAATTGAAGAATTGACCAAAGCGACCATTGATGAATTGAAAAGGCTTCAAGACCTGAGCAAAAAAGCAAAAAAAATCCAGCCCAAGAATAAACAGAATAATTCAACGACTTCCCATAACAACAATCACAAGTTCGAGCTGGACTACGAGCTGACAAACTTGAAGATGATAAAGAAAATCCTGTCGCTTGCAACGCCATTTGAAACAAAACAGACTACACCAAAGAAAAAAACAAAAACCCGAAAAAAACGCGACGTTCTTCAGGCAAAAGATAGGTCAAAGACAAAAAAGAAAGAGAAAAACCGAATCACTAAAGTTCTGATTGTCGAGGATGATCGAACAACCATCAAAATTGTCACTCATATTCTCGAGCAGCATAGCTTCGAAGTCGGATTTGCCACGGATGCGGAGGACGGCCTGAAAAAAGCATTCAAGGCAAAGCCCGACATTATCCTTCTGGATATCATGTTGCCAGGGATGGATGGATTTCAACTGCTGGCAAAATTACAGGCCTCTGAAGACATGTCCCGGATCCCCGTCGTCATTCTCAGTTCTTTATCGGGAGAAAAAGATATCCTCAAAGGATTGGAAAAGGGCGCCACAGATTACATCCTCAAGCCTTTTTCCCCTCAAATTCTACTATATAAAATAAAAAAAATAATGAGCCTGAAAAATGAACACCTCGCTTCTAATCGTCACATATAGTCTCATTTTTCTTTTGGGCTTTTCGTTCCTGCTTTTTTTCTATCTCATCATCCGGAGGATTGTTGTTCAACATCAGGAAAATTCCTTCCAAAAAAAATACGCTGAAATCGAAAAAGACATCCTCGATATCGTGACTTTTCCAGATAAGAATCTCGCTAAAAAAATCGCAAAAAAATATAGATATTATCCCTACGTCCTTACAAGAGTTCTCGTCAATTACATCGAGCAGATAGAAGGTTTAGCTAGAGAGCAGCTTCAAAAAATATTCAACATTGCGCTAAAGAAAAAATGTTTGAAGGATATCCATTCCAAAAGGCAAATTAAACGCCTGAAAGCCACTCATCTGTTCGTTATCTTCTCAGATCCCTCTGACATGAAACATATCGTAACCCTTCTGAATGACAAACCGATCGTCAAGCTGGTTGCTATAACGGCCCTATCCCGCATCCCGTCTTCCCAGACCTTGACTTACATTTTTCAATCCTTCGTGAGAGACTCCATCGTTAACGCCAGGGTTTACATCAACATCCTGTTCGGACTGGGCAGCAAAATAGAACTCCATGTTAGAAAATACTTACATAAATCCCTATCTTGGGAAAAATTGAGTCTGCTGATTGAACTTGTCGGCGCTATCCCCCTTCGTTCGCTCTATCAAGACATCCTCCCTTTTGCCGAACACCCCAACAAGGAAATTCGGATAAAAGTCGCTCGGGCTTTGGGCCATATGCGTATTCCGGCATCCCTGAATATCTTGACCAACCTCTCCGAGGATGAAGCATGGGAAGTCAGTGCCCAGGCCCTAAAAAGCCTGGGGAAACTGGGAGATATTGCTTCATTAGATGTTCTCTCCGAAGCTTTATTTTCACCATTCTGGCATGTGCGGTTCAACGCGGGACATGGTTTGGCCAGTTTGGGATCAACAGGCATGAAGCAACTCAAGAAAATCAAAAGGCAAAAAAAGGACAGGTTTGCCTCGGATATGGCCACGATGGTTTTGGATGAGACCATCCTTGTGGGAGAAGCATAATGGACGGGATATTAGGATCTGTCTACCAAGTCGTGACAGCAATTATTCTCGTCTATTTTTTCCTGATCAATTCCCTGTATCTCTTGTTCATCTTCCTCTCGATATTGAAAATTTTCCGCTACAGAAACGCAATGGCCTATGTCAGTTTTAAGGACATCTTCCAGATGCCCCTTGTTAAACCCATATCCATTATTGCACCTGCTTACAATGAGGAGATGGGCATCATAGAAAGCACCCAATCTCTTCTTTCATTGGAATACCCCTTATACGAAGTCATCGTGGTCAACGACGGTTCCAAAGATGACACACTTAAAAAGTTGATAAAAACTTTTGACCTAAAAAAATCAAAACGTGTCTTCCGGAAAATGATCGAAACAAAACCGATCAAAGGCATCTATATCTCACCATCCAATCCCAAACTCGTCGTGGTGGATAAGGTCAACGGCAAAAAGGCCGATGCCATGAATGCCGGGTTGAATGTCTCAAGGTATCCTTTGTTCTGCGGCATCGACAGCGACTCGATCCTCGAAAAAGAATCCCTGTTAAAAATGGTCCGCCCTTTTATCGAAGATCCTGAAAAAACCGTGGGAGCTGGAGGGATTGTTCGGCTGTCCAACGGATGCAAAGTCAAATCTGGGCAGGTCGTTAAAGTGAGATTGCCCCGTAGTCCCCTAGCACGTTTCCAGATACTCGAATATCTCAGAGCGTTTTTGGGAGGTAGGATAGGTTTAAACTTGCTCAAGAGCACCCTTATTATATCGGGAGCTTTTGGCGTATTCCGGAAAGATGTCGCTTTGAAATGTGGCGGATACCGAGCGGCTTCTATCGGTGAAGATATGGATCTGGTCGTCCGGATGCGCAAATATCTTCATGAGAAAAAGATTCCGTTTAAGCTAGAATTCGTCCCAGATCCCATATGCTGGACAGAAGCACCCGAGACCTTAAAATCCCTATCAAATCAACGAAACAGATGGCATAGAGGACTCGTGGAAACCCTTTACCACAGCCGGAAAATGCTTTTCAATCCTCGCTACGGCATCACAGGCATGTTTGCCATGCCTTTCTATTTGATATTTGAGATGCTCGGTCCGATTATCGAAGTAATGGGTTATACTATTTTCACGGTCCTTCTCATTTTCGGGCAATATGACCAGCCTTTTGCCCTGCTGTTTTTCCTGTTGGCTGTCGTTTTTGGGATACTTTTGTCCCTTCTTTCTATACTTCTCGAAGAATATTCAGCACGAAGGTACCCACGTTTGAAGGATATCATCATTATCATTGCTTATGGCCTAATGGAAAATATTTTGTACAGACAATGGCTGGCTCTTGTCAGAGCCAGGGCGTTCATCGACCTTGCATTAGGGAAAGAAGAATGGGGTGAGATGGAGAAGAGGGGATTTGCATTCGACAGTCAGAAACAATAAAACAAATCTCAAAAGATCCTTCAGCTCGATCCTAACGATCCCGATTCCACCTTCTGCTGGTAAAGCTATTTCTCTTGGGGCTTGAAGAGCTGGACGGTTTCGTCCTTGATCAGGATGACGAATGAATAAATCGCCAGGGCCGTTCCCAATGGAAAACTCAAAATGCTGAGGAAGGCCACGATCAATGTCAGGATTCTCCCCCATTCCTTCCTCTTCATCAATCCTATACCTGCGATGATTTTGGGGATGGCCAGAATGAATAGAAAAATGCCAACTCCCACACCCACCGTTCTGAGGATCACCGGCGCTTCATAGCCAATATCCGGGATAAAAGACACCCCGAAAAGGACAAAAAACGCTACAAATCCGCCAAAAAAAGTAAAGACTCCGAGAGCTATCCAAAAAATACCGAGCAGATTGACATGTTTTTCCATTTTATCCTCCTTTATGCTTCTTCATATGTCACGGCTGTGCCGCTGGCACTGACCATCAGCATGCCCCCACCTTGGCCTACCTGAATGGTCTCGTAATCAAGATCGACACCGATAATGGCATTGGCGTTCATGGTTCTGGCCTGTTCCTTCATCTCTTCGATGGCTATTTCTTTGGCCTGCTTCAATTCCTTCTCATAGGCAGCCGACCGGCCTCCAACGATGTCTCTAATGCCGGCAAACAGGTCTTTGAAAATATTGGCGCCAAGAATGGCTTCACCGGATACCAATCCAAAGTAATGCGTGATTTTCTTCCCCTCGATGGAAGGAGTGGTAAGTATGAGCATGGTTCCTCCTTTCTCTCTATTTTATCATACGGAATTATGCTTCAACGGTTTTACGGTTTTTTATTCAATATTTCTTCAATTTGGACTTCCATATCCTTGAAGTGAGAGCCCCGCCAGAAAACCCTTCCACAGCTCGGACATAGGGCAAAAGAATCGGCATGTTCAAAAACGAAGGAGGAGACAAGGTTTTTCGCATTCTTTTTGGGTAGCCCTTTCAACTCCACGTTGCAATCGATACACCGGGTGTGAGGGGCGACCTTCTCCTTAAGATTGAAATGTTCCATGACCTGTTGGATCTGGCCCTTCCACTCCTCGCTCTCCAGAAACAGAGTCTCGACATCCTTTGCTTGTTGGATCAATCCGGTGTCCTTTGTTAGGAGGACTCTTTCTTCTTTCCGGGCTATGATCAGCAGCTCATCATCCTCGATCTTGCTGAAAAAAAGAGTATCGAATCCCAAAATTTTGAGCCACTTGGCCAGCTTTCCCAGCATGCAGTCAACGACAAACCTCATGATGATTCCCTGAAGAAAGGTTCCTCACAATCCGAGGAACTGAACACTCATACCTGAAATGAAAATCATAGCTCCGGCGATGGCATGGACATATCTTTCCAAAAAGCCCAACCGAATGAAACGAACGCCCCAGGAAGCCGCTGCGATAATAATCAACATGGTCAGAATCGTCGTCAGTCCAAAAGCAAGCGTAACCAACACCACACCCCCGATGTTGTGTTTGGCCGCAGGATACATCAGAAGAGGGATGAGGGGTTCGCACGGCCCGAACACGAAGATGGTAAACAGGATCCATGGAGTTAGGGTCGATTTGATCTTTTCGTCGTGGACATGGGAGTGGGCCGCTTTCTGATGGGTGTGGTCATGTTCATGCTCCACGCCGTCGGCATGAAGATGAATATGCTTGTGAGGTTTATTTTTAATGGCTCGATGAAGACCCCAAATAAAATAAGCCAATCCAAATCCGATCAAAAGCCATGCAGCTAAACTCCCGCGGAAAGACTCGATCCCTTCGATCCGAAAAATCGCCGTTCCAAGGGCAATCCCAACAAAACCGATGACCACCGAACTCAACACATGGCCCAATCCGCACAGGAAGGAGATAAAAAGCGTCTTTGGAAGAGTCCATCTTCGGGCACGGCCGATCACGATAAACGGCAGGTAATGATCCGGTCCGAGTAGAGTGTGGACAAACCCGATAGTGGCCGCGGTTCCAGCTAAAACCAATATTTCGCTATTCATAACGTTTATTCTAAAAGAAAGATGGTGGACGGTATGGGGCTCGAACCCACGACCTCGGCATTGCGAACGCCGCGCTCTCCCAGCTGAGCTAACCGCCCACATTATTGATAATCAATAAATTACATGTTTATTTAATTTGTCATCATCTTCTATATGACAAATAGGTGACAAATTTACCACTTTTAGAAGTTTTTTTCCACTATATGACAAACCTCTTCAATTC
>CP070750.1:3312907-3372012 GCA_020348385.1 Candidatus Aminicenantota bacterium
GTTCGATAGACAAAATATCTCAGTTCTCCCCTTCTTGTCAAGAAAAGTTTCCCCTGATATGCTGCCAACCCTGCCTACCCTCCCCACCCTGTTTTAAAGGATGAAAATTTGTTTTTCTGGAAAAGAAATGATAGCATCGGCAGTCATTATGAATAACTTCGCTAAATAATGGCATACAGAAATGTTTTTTTCACCATGAAATTATCTGAACAAAACGCCGTTGAATTCCAGAGAAAGCTCAAGGCTTGGTATTCTGCCCATCAAAGGAAACTTCCCTGGCGGGAGACACAGGATCCTTACAAAATCTGGATATCAGAAGTCATGCTCCAACAGACTACGGTTCAAACCGTCATTCCTTACTACACCAAATGGATGACATTCTTCCCGGATATGCATACTTTGAGTAAAGCGCCACTGCAAAAAGTGCTCAAGGTATGGCAAGGATTGGGATATTACAAGAGGGCAAAAAATCTCCATCAAGCTTCCAAAATCATCATGACGAACTTTGATGGAAAAATCCCTCAGAATTATGATGACTTGAAGAATCTGCCAGGATTAGGTCCCTACACAACCGCAGCTTTGCTGAGTATTGCTTTTGATAAGCCTTATCTTACTATCGACGCCAATGTCCGTCGGATTTTAATGCGGCTATTAAAATTATCTCGAAAATCCACATCCAGCATCGACAGGAAGCTCCACTGCTATTTCTCCCCTTTTCTCCCCGTCAAGTCCATGGGGATTTTCAATCAAGCATTAATGGAACTGGGTTCACTCGTATGCCGGCCTAAAAATCCTTTGTGCCTGCTCTGCCCAATTCTCGAATACTGTCGTGCCTACGAATCGGGAAAACAGGAGGTCATCCCGATACCAGAAAAACGAAGTTATAAAAAGATACAGGCTGTGATAGGCATCATCGAAAAAAACAATAAATTCTTGATTCAGAAAAGGCCGTCGACAGGATTGTTGGCCGATCTTTGGGAATTTCCAGGAGGAAAAATCGAAAAGGGAGAGAAAGCCAAACAAGCTCTCAGAAGAGAAATGAAAGAAGAGCTTGGGACCGAAATTCACGATCTAAAATTCCTCACAAAAGTGCAACATTCCTACACACAATTTCAGGTCACCCTCCATGCTTTTGCATGCAACCTAAAAACAAATCCTGTCTTAATTGGGAAGCGGCACCGTTGGGTATCTCTCCACGGGATGCGCCAACTCCCTTTTCCCTCAGGGAGTGCTAAAGTCATCAGATTTTTAGAAAAAACCAGGAACAAACCCTAGAATATGATATTGAAACACATCACTCCCACCTATCGTTTTGTTCCTTATGGGAGCCAGTTCGAGCCAAAAAAAGATACTCTTATTTTGGATGTCGGGATGAAAACCATCCCCGGCATCATCGATCACCACCATCCCGATGCCGAACCCGAATGCACAGCCTCTTTGATCGTAAAGCACCCCTCGTTGATCCTGAACCACATCGATAGGGAGAGGATTGTCAAAGAAACTGATCGACTCCATGCCTTGCAAATTATCACCCACCGCCGTCCTGACTTCGACGCTGTTACATCGATATTTTTGGTACTTAAGCTTTTGGAAACAGGCAAGGTCGATCCCGCCATGGAAAAAATCGCCGGATACACTAAATTGGTCGATTCCGCTTCCTTACCCAAAGATTGGGATCTTCCCACGACTCCCTATGCCATTCTTAGAGCTTTGTTCTTGAAAATCAGAAAAAAAAATAAAGAAGCTTACGTCGCACGAATAAGAACAGGACTGCGTTTCATAAATTTTTTGTATTTTAGTTTAAAAAAAGGATATGAAATCGCCCACAACAGAACCCTTTTTGCGGGAATAGACAGGTATGAGCGGGCCATTAAAAAGGCAGAGGATGATTATTTCGATTATTTGTGCGATTTAGAACGCTGCCAAATCCTTAGCCTCGAATTACCCTTTGCCTCAGGAGCGGGAAAAAGGAGGGTGGACGGACTAATCGTGAGAAATCCCCGCAGCTATCTCTTCAAAGACTGGGCCCGCAGAGACATGACCCACACATCTCTTAAACAGGGATTTTCATTCCTGATGACCAACTTCGGGAATTCACGATATATTCTTGGGGTTGATCCGGAGATGGGTGTCTATCTCAAGGGTTTGGGAAGTCTGCTTAACCACAAAGAAGCCGAACAAAGAAAACGGGAGAATCGTCCCTTCGCCGAACGTTGGTATGAAGGCAATTGCCCTTTGTTCAACTTCCGCATCATCGACTCCCCTCAAGATATCTCCTCTCTATCTCATCAAGAAATTGCGGATACAATTTTGAAATTCAGCCATTTATAGCTTTTTCTTGCGTCGCACAAAAATTATCGTGTACATCGCCGGGACCACCACCAAAGTGAGTATGGTAGCAAAGGAAAGTCCAAAAATGATCGTCATGGCGAGGGGATTCCAGAAGACCGCATTATCCCCTCCGAAATAAATCTGGGGATCGAGGTGGGTCAGCAAAGTCTGGAAGTTAAAATTCATGCCGATGGCCAATGGAACGAGTCCCAGGATGGTGGAAAGGGCAGTGAGAAGGACCGGCGTCAGACGCGTGGCACCGGCCTGAACAACCGCCTCCATTTTGTCCATCCCCGATTCGATGCGGTTGTCGATGTAATCTATGATAATGATGCCGTTTTTCACCACGACACCTGCGACAGCGATAATTCCCATCCCGGTCATCATGACAGAGATATCGATCTCGAAAACTATGAATCCTAGCAAAACGCCGATAAAACTGAAAAAAAACATCGAAATGATGATCAAGGGTTTAGCTATGGAGTTGAACTGAGCAACCAGAATGATAAAAATCAGAGCGAGCGCGATGAACATGGCCAGGACCATAAACTGGCCAGTCTCAGCCTGCATGTCCTGTTCACCTGTGAACTGGATGGTATAACCTTCTGGCAGAGGAAATTTGGGCAAAGTGCGGCCGATACGGAAGATAATTTCGTTGGCATTGTAGCCGGACAGCACGTTGGAAGAGACGGTGATAACCCGCTTGTTATCGATGCGCTGGATGCCGCCATAGCTTGTCTGATATGTAACATTCGCTACGGATGCAAGAGGAACCTTATAGGGTGGAGAGTTCGGCTGTCGGGAGGGCACAGTGATCTCTTGGCTTAGCAAAACACCGATGTCTTCCCTGTATTTTTTTGCCAGGCGCAACTGGACAGGGAATTCCTCATCGCCTTCTCTAAACTCCGAGATCTCCAAGCCATAGATGGCGGTGCGCAAAGTCATACCAATTTGGGCTGTACTCATTCCCAGTTTGTTGGCTTTATCGCGGTCGAGCTCCAGTATCAGCTCGGGTTTGTTGACCTCCATACTGGATTTGAGTTTCTCGATACCTCCAATATTCAACGATTCTACGAATTCGATGAAACGTTCAGATAATGATACCAGAACGTCAATATCCTCCCCGGAAAGTTCGGCATTGATCGGCATTCCGGTCGGAGGCCCCATAGCTTCCCGGTCGATGCGGATCTGTGCGCCAGGAATACCTTTCACCTCATCCCTTAGTTTATCCATATAGGAACGGGTTCTCGGTCCAGTCCGGTATTTGTATTCCACGAATGTGATGGTGATTTTGGCTAATTTATCCTGTGCAAAACGTTCGAACAAACTAGCCCCTGCACCAAGCGCCACGTTGGAAACCACGGATTCCACATCCGGATTGTCCTTTCCCAATACATTAAAGACTTTGGCTTCCACTCGTTTGCAGATCTCATTTGTCGCATCGATGTGGGTGCCCTCGGGCATGGTGACATAAACATGCAGCGAGTTCGGATCACCGCTGGGGAAAAACACGATCCTAGGTGTTTTTATGCCCATCAGGACAAAAGTGAAAAACAACAGGAGAATGATGGATGTGACCACGAGGTAGGGCCTCTTCCCTTTGAGGGAGAAGGAAAGGACTTTGCGATAGAGGTCCAAAAATTTCGGGAGGACACAGCATTGGAACTTGTCGATAAAGAAGTGCAAAACGTATTTAAAAAGATAATAAAGAATCAATCCGAAAATCAAAATATTTGCCAGCATTCGTACGCCGGATACGCTGAAGAACACGATAAGCGCCAGAGCAATAACCGTCAGAAAGAGAGCTTTTTTTGAAGGAAGCCGGAATGGCCTCTTTGCATCTTCAGGCTCTGGGCGTTTCATGAAGGTTACGGCAAAAACCGGATTCATAGTGTAGGCCACTAGAATGGAGGCCGCAAGGGTAATGATGATGGTAATGGGCAGGAATGACATGAATTTTCCCGGAATTCCGGGCGTAAAAATCAATGGGAAAAATGGCGCGATGGTGGTCAGAGTTCCGGTGAACACGGCCAAGGCGATCTCGCCCACGCCCCGTTTGGTTGCCGGGATTATGCCCAGGCCTTCTGTCGTCGTGAAATGCCGGTATACGTTTTCCACCACGACGATGGAGTTATCCACCACGATCCCCAGCACCATGATGAATGACATCAACACCACCATGTTCATCGTGAATCCCACTAAAGGGATAAAGATAAAAGCGATCACCATGGAAAGGGGGATGGACACACCCACAAACAAAGCATTGGCCTCGCCCATAAAAAACATCAGGACGAACACAACAACGATGAAACCGAGAATCACGGTGTTGAATAGGTCATCGACCGAATTCTGGGTTTGGGTGCTGCTGTCTCCGGTGAGCGTGACGATCAGGTTCTCGGGTGCAGTTTTCTGATAATCGGCCACGATGGCTTTGATCTTGTCCACAGCGATGATCAGGTTCTCCCCGCTCTTCTTGATGATGTTAAGAGTAACGACGTCTTGACCGTTAAGACGGGCATAACTTTCCCGGTCTTTATAGCCATCCTTGACCTCAGCGATGTCTTTTAGGTATATGCCCTCCTGGAGCATGAGATCCGCGATCTCCCTGACATGACGGAACTCTCCCACAACACGGAGGTTGCGTTTCATCCCGTCGGTATCGATCTGACCAGCTGAAATCGTCATGTTTTCATAGGCAACCGCATTTTGGATGGTGTTGAAAGAAAGCCCAGCGGCTTGCATTTTATAAAGATCGACATTGATCTGGACCTCTCGATCGAGGGCGCCAGCAATATCGGCTCTTGTGATCTCTTCCAAAGCTTCGATCCTATCCTGAAGCTTTTCGGCAATCTCTTTGAGATTGACCAAACCAAGGTCTCCAGATAGATTGATGAACAGGATGGGGATCTCGGATAGATCAATTCGTGAGATCTGAGGTTCCTGGAAAAGGTCTGTCGGAAGATCCGGTCGTGCATCGTCCACAGCCTGCTTCACATCCAGATAAGCCTGGATCTCGTCAGCTGTGAGCTCGAATTCCACAAAAATGGAGGAATAATCCTGAATAGAATTGCTGGAGATCTGTTTCACGCCATCGATTCCTTCCAGCTGTTTTTCGATCGGCCGCGTGATCAAATTTTCCACATCTGCAGGAGCGGTTCCAGGATGGATCGTCCCTATCATAAAATAGGGAAAGATGATCTCCGGGAATTTCTCCTTCGGAGTGGCACGATACTGAATGATACCGAAGACTATAAGCAAAACGGTGAAAATGTAGACGGTCGTGCGGTTGGCGATCGCCACATTGGCGGGTTTGAATTCTTTGTACTTCATGGCATCCTTTCTTACTAATCTTGTTGGAGGGAAACGGTCTGGCCATCTGCCAGAGCCTGGAATCCGAAGGTGATCACGAACTCTCCAGCACTAAGGCCTTCCCGGATCTCTACGCGGTCGGCGTAATTCTCGCCCAAAGTCACAGTCCGCCTTTTTGCGATCCATTGATCATTCTGTTTCTCTGCCACAAACAGAAAGTAGCCGATTCCCGTATCCTGGACGACATTATAAGGAACGGTAAGTGCTTCTGCATTGGTGTAATCGTTGATGGTCACAACCGACAGCATATTTGGTTTTATGTCCTTTTCCCTAGCCGGGATTTTTATCTCGATCTTAAAAGTGCGATTGTTCGGATCTATCACTTGTGATACCGCATTGATCTTCAGTTCCAATTCCCGTCCTATGACAGGGATCAGGACTTTGACGGGATGGTTTTTAGAAACCCGCGAAATGTAATTTTCCGAAAGGGAAGCGGTGATCTTTAGCCGAGTTAACTGTACGATACGGATGGTCCCATAACCCGCTGCAGCCATCTCCCCTTCCTTGATCATCACGTCATCCACTGACCCGCTGATCGGGGCATGGATCTTTGTCAGCTTGTACTGTTCTTGAAGAGTCTCCAGTTTTTTCTCGAGGTTCTCTTTGTTGTTTTTAGCCTGAAGATATTCAATTTCACTGCCGATATTCTTGTTCCACAGCCGCTCTTGTCGTTCGTATATGGTGGTGACCAGCTCGAGAGAGTGCGTCAGCTCATCGATACCTCGTTCCAAGATGGCACCATCCAACTCTGCCAAAAGCTGTCCTCTGCTCACATGTTCACCTTGTCGGACGTGAATCTTTTTTACAACGCCATTGGATTGAGCAGGGATTAGGATGTTGTTGTCCGATTCCACCGTACCCTGAACCTGGATATAGTGCTGGAAAAGCGAGGGTTGCAATTCGATACCGCGAACATAAGCCAAAGCTTGCTTGGGAGTGGCATCTGTTTCCCCTGCGATCTCAGCTTTTAACTGTTCGATCTGAACATCAAGAGCCTCTCGCTGGGCCTCCAACCGTGCTAACCGAGCCCGGTTGTCCTGAGGAGGACCACAAGCAGCAATTATCAGCGTAATCAAAACTGGAATAATGAATGTTTTTTTGTTCATGATTTCATCCTTCTACCGAGACTTGATAGTCATTATGGAGCCTATCCAACGCATTTTTTGCGCCCAGGAGCTCGGATAAAGCTTGGATATAACTACCCTGAGCTGCAAGGTACCGATCATTGGCCTGGGTCAGGTCTGTGCTGGAGGCCAATCCTTCCTGATATTTAATCAGTGTTTTGTCGTATACCTTCTTAGAAAGCTCCATGTTGTCTTTGACATTGATATAGTTTTCGTAGGCTGAAGAGAGGGAATTTTTGGCCTGGGCCTCTTCAAGAAGAAGTCCCTGAGAAACTTGAAGCGTTGTCTGGCGAGCCTGGTCCAGCGCGATCGAGGCCTGTTGAACACGGGCCTTTTGCGCTCCGCTCTTAAAGACCGGGATATTGAGGTTCACACCTATCGCCTGAGAGCGGTACCATTTTTCGTCAAAGTTCAAAAAATTGAACTGGTTCCGTTGTGCTTGGTAGGATAAGGAGTAATACGCAGCGACGGTGGGCCAGTACTGGGCCTTTTCATTCTTTAGGTTCATTTCCGCCAGTTTTTCCTGGGTTTGAATCAGGCGATAATCGATATTTTCCTGGATGTCGAAACTTCCCGAAAGAGCTTTATTAATATCCTGTTCCGAGATGATGTCGTCAAGACCATCCGTGAGCTCTATCTCCTCGTTGAGGTCGATTCCCATCTGGAATTTTAGCAGCTGGTACGCTGTTTTGGTCTGCTTCTGGAGGTTCTGGAGGCTATTCTTGAGAGCCGTTACCGAGATTTGAATGACATCGGCGTCTGTCTCTTCGACAAAACCTTCTTTGTAGAGCTCAAGAATCTCAAACAAGGTTTTTTCCAGATTTTGTAAATTCCCCTTGATGATTCTTTCACTTTCTTGCGAGACCAAAATCAGATAATATGTTTGGGACACGGTTTCCATGACCTCCAGCTTTGTCCGCTCCAAACCTTCTGTGGCCAGTCGTTTGAAGATTCGGGAGGTCGCCAAACCTACAAAGTAACTTCCGTTGAAAACCAGCTGTTGGATCTGTAGATTGAGATTGGCATTATGTTGTGTACCAAATTGAATCTCGATCTTTTCGTTCGGATCCCCGAAAAAATCAGGGATGAGCATGGTGACCAGCTCGAGGTTGTTGGTGTAGGCTAACGCGGTAGAGATCTGAGGCAATCCCGCTCCAATCGTTTCTCGTATCCTTTTTTTGGTAACGTCCAATTCCATCTCTGACTTGAGGGTCTCGTAGTTGTTTGCGATGGCATATTTTTGGGCCTCACTCAGACTGAAAACGCGGGTTCCCTCGGCCGCATTCGCATCCGGGATCATCAGGACCATCAGCATCATCCCAACACATGTCAGATATGCGAGAATCCGCCTCACATGGAATAGATAAATAGTTTGAACCGACATGATTCATCCTCTATTTTGATATAGTTTTCCTTTTAGAAATCTAAAAGGATGAGGAAAAAAACCTAAGGTCTATTGATAAAATAATTCCTTAAAAGTCCTTACTTAATTTCCTCTTATAGATATTGAATACGTATTTTAGCATAAAAGGTTCTTTATGTATCGGATTTTTCTGGTTGATGCAGGAAAGATGCTCTGGATTAAATTGGCGGAGAGGGTGGGATTCGAACCCACGGTCCCAATTTCTCGGGACAATCGCTTAGCAGGCGATCCTGATCAGCCACTCCAGCACCTCTCCGCCGGAGGACTCTGGCCCCCATTGTAACACGTTTTCAACCTGAGTCAACTGGCGGAGGGAGAGGGATTCGAACCCCCGTCACGATCACTCGTGAAGCGGTTTTCAAGACCGCCGCCTTCAGCCACTCGGCCATCCCTCCGCAGCTAATACAATAAGATAATTCAGATTAGGGAATCTTTTCAAGTCCATCCATGTAGGGCTGCAGCGCCTCAGGGATAAGAACAGAGCCATCTTCCTGTTGGTTACACTCCAGGATGGCACTCACGGTTCTGCCGATCGCCACTCCGGAACCATTCAGCGTGTGTACGAACTCGGGCTTGCTTTTTGCTTCTCTTCGAAAGCGGATGTTCGCCCGCCTTGCTTGAAAATCTTCGCAATTGGTGCATGAGGAAATTTCCAAGTACTTGTTCCGGTGGGGCATCCAGAGCTCCAAATCATAGGTTTTAGCCCCGGCAAAACCCATATCCCCGGTACACAACACAACCGTACGAAAATGGAGGCCGAGCTTTTTCAGCACGTCCTCGGCATCCTCGGTCAGCTTGTCCAATTCCTGATAGGATTTCTCGGGAAGAGCGAAACTTGCCAGTTCCACTTTGTTGAATTGATGCTGGCGGATCAATCCGCGAATATCCTTCCCGTAGGAGCCAGCTTCGCTCCGGAAACAGGGTGTGTACGCCACAAACCTTCGAGGCAACGATTCACCATCAAGGATTTCTTCCCGATAAAGGTTGGTCAGCGGAACCTCGGCAGTGGGGATCAAGTACCACGGCTGCCCTTTCAGTTTAAAAAGATCCTCCTCGAACTTGGGGAGATTCCCAGTTCCGATCAAGCTCTCTTCGTTGGCTATGAAGGGAGGAATAACTTCCCTGTATCCTTTTTCTTTTGTATGCATATCGAGCATAAAATTGATCAACGCCCTCTCGAGTTGGGCTCCGGCCCCCATATACACGGCAAACCTCGAGCCGGCCACCTTGGCCGCTCGGTCGAAATCCAGTATCCCTAAATTCTTCCCGAGTTCCCAATGGGGTTTGGGATCGAAAGAAAATGCCGGTTTTTTACCAAACTGTCTGACCTCTTGATTGCTTTCAGAGTCCAAACCTTCGGGAACGGATTCATCGGGAATATTCGGGATATCCAGCAGGATCTTTTTCAGTTCCTCATCCATTTTTTTGTGCGTCCCTTCCAGGTCCTTGATCTCGTCAGAGACCTTTTTCATATCTTGGATGAGTGAACTTGCATCCTCCCCTTCCCCCTTCATCTTCCCAATTTGTTTGGAGGCTTTATTGAGCTCAAAACGCAGTGCTTCTATCTGCTGGAGAAAAGTCTTTTTTTCTTTCGCCAGTTTCAAAAACTCTTCCAGGTCGAGGTCTATTCCCCGCAGTGCCATTTTTTTCACAACAAGTTCTGGGTTTTCCTCGACAAATTTCGGATCTAACATGGGGAAGATTATAGCACAGGTATTGATGATTTAAAAATCTCTTCGCTCCCGTAAAGATTCTTATAGCCATTTCTTCTTTCAACATTCTCGGCTCTGTGGAACTGCGCGACTTTATTCCTACAACACACCATTACCTTGGTCCATTACTCGGCCTCATTTCAGGGCTGTTCCAGTGCTCAAACAGTCCTCGAGTCCGACTTTGTCGGATTCCCTCGAATGTGGAAAGAAATGGCCAAATCTTTAATATCGTTCAGAGGATTTCTAAAATCACCACTAGAATTTTGGAGAGTGACGGTTGACGAAGAGGGGGGGATTAAAATATAGTCTAAGGAGATGAAAGATCGAGTTCAAGACGAAAAATTCAAGGGTTACATCCAGGTTTACACCGGAAACGGAAAGGGAAAAACCACAGCGGCCCTAGGTCTTGCATTGCGAGCAGCTGGCTATGGTCTCAAGACCTATTTTGGGCAATTTCTCAAAGGACAAGATTATGGGGAGCTGTCCGGCATCCAAAAGCTCTCATCACTCATAACCATTGAGCAGTTCGGTCGAAAGGGCTTCATTCATGTGACCGAAAAGCCTGACAAAGAAGATATCGAAAGAGCCCAACACGGCCTACAAAAATGCACCAAGATGATGAAATCTCAAAAGTACCACATCATCGTTCTTGATGAGATAAATGTAGCCGTTCATTTCAACCTCTTTTCAGAAAAAGAAATCCACGATTTTTTGGATGAAAAACCGGAAGGCATAGAAGTGATCTTAACGGGAAGATACGCTCCCGAGTCTTTAATCGAAAGGGCCAATTTGGTCACAGAGATGAAAGAAATCAAGCACTATTACAAAAAAGGGATTCAGGCCCGCCCAGGGATCGAAAAATAATTTCCCCCCAAGTCGATGAAAAAAGAAAAATTCGAGAAGCTTGTGGAAGGGGCTTTGGCTGACCTCCCCAGGGAATTCAAAAAACTCATCGACAATTTAGTGGTGATTGTGGAAGAGGAGGCTCCTCCTGAAGTATACAGAAAGACAGGGAGCCATCCCTTTAGCCGAATACTGGGCACGTACCACGGTGTTCCTTACACCCACAGGGGGCCGTATTATGGGAATATTCCTCCGGATGTTATCACCATCTACCAGAAACCGATAGAAGAGGTCTGCTCCAGCGAGGAAATGATAAAGGAACAAGTCCAAAAAACTGTCCTGCATGAGATTTGGCATTATTTCGGACGAACAGACAAGGAAATTGATGAGTTGGAGAAGAAAGCTCTCAAGAAAAAATAAAAAGGAGAAGAATTGATGGTGGAGAATCTACACGGCGTTTTTGCAGCATTGACCACCCCCTTTGAAAACGGAAAAATTGCCATAAAGCATTTCTGGGAAAATATACAAAAATACAACACCTGTGATCTGGCCGGATATGTCATTGCCGGGAGCAGCGGAGAAGCAGCCTATCTCACAGAAGAGGAATCCGTCACATTAGTCAAGGAAGCATTGGAAACCAGCGCCCCGGACAAAAAAATCATCGTGGGATCAGCCAGGGAATCCACAGCTTCAACCATCGCCTTCACCAAACGCATGGCTGACCTCGGAATAAAAGCCGCATTGATTCGAACCCCGAGCTATTTTAAATCTGTGATGACGAGTGAGGCCTTAAAGAATCACTATTATGCCATCGCCGATGAGGCCCGAATTCCCGTGATCCCCTACCACATTCCCCAGGTGACAGGCATATCTATAGAGCAAAAACTGGTCATCGATCTTTCCAAGCATCCGAATATCGTCGGGATTAAGGACAGCTCGGGAAACTTGCCGTTTTTGGGAGAGGTTTTACCAAACCTTCCTTCTGATTTCAGCTACCTGTTGGGTGCTGGGAGTGTGTTTCTCTTCGGGCTCTCTTTGGGAGCCTCGGGGGGAATCCTCCGGCTTGCCGATGTCATTCCCGATTTATGTGCAACCCTTTATAATGATTTTTTGGCGGGTGATTGGGAAAAGGCATCAAAACTTCAGCGGGATGTCATCCCTTTGAATAATGCCATCATTCAAAAGTACGGCATTGCAGGGGCAAAATATGCCATGGATCTACTCGGTTATTACGGAGGCCCTCCAAGAGATCCCATTCTCCCCCTGGAGGCAAGCGGCAAACGCGAGATCGAAAAGATCTTGAAAAGCCTGAATTTAATCAAATAAAGAATAAAAAAAAGGCCGTGCACCCAGCTCCGACGGAACTCCCCCTGCGTTATCCATGCAGTTAGCTCAGGAAAGGCTGATCTGCCGCACAAGAGACCGCTCTGCTACCGCTGCTACCTCCCGGTCCTGACGGGGTTTACAGAGAGCTCTTCGCGCAGGGCCCATACCATCAACACCACTTACATGAACACTGTCCAAACGAAGCACAGCCTCGGCAGGGAATTCAATCCCACTGTAGCGGATTGTGGGTCACAGGGCACCGCTAGCTCCCCATCTAGCACGGCCGTAGTATTCATCAAAAGGCCGAGGAGAACATTCATTTTAGCATAAACACGAGAATTTTTTTACCCCAAGAAAACTCACAAGAGCAGGGTGGAGTGGCATGGTGAAGTGTGGGTCGTCAGACGAATAATTTTTGGGCAATGAATCTAAAATTTATAGGCGATTCCTGCTCGGAGGATTATGCCATCCCAAATGCCTGCCTCTGCTCGCAAGTGCAGATGCGGGATAACTTCGGCCCTTACCCCTATGTTTATTTGTAGAAGCGGGAGAATATTCGGTAGATTGATATCGATTTCGGGCTCCTCTTCAACTTCTTTTATATCTCTCACATCTTTACCCTCATGATACTCGGTGCCCTTGGCCCAATAATACGTCCCATTATAGTGATAACTCACTTCTCCATTAAGCGCGGCAACACCCAATCCGAGCACAAAATAAGGAGTTACAACCCAATCCGGTTTGATATCCCAGCGGAAACTGAGGTTGGTAAAAAGAGGATTCAGTTCGACCACTCCCACCGCATCCATCTCGGCGGATGAACCATCACTAAATTGCACATTGACCGGCCCCTCTGCTATGGCTTCCATGTGAGTTTTTTCAATGGATACTCCCAGGCTGAAAGAAGAATAACGTCCTCCTGGATAAAATCTTAGCTCGAAACCAAAAACCGAACCAGATGAGCCAAACACAAGATTGTGGTCATGGCTGACTTTAACGACATTATGACCGGAATTTTTGACCTCGATACGGATTTCATCTGCGATCACATCGGCAAACTCTCGAATGAGATCATCCTCAAATAATCCTTTAAACACATCCAAGGTCCAGTATCCATAATGAACCTCCATCTCAAGTTTTCCTGCGATGCCATCATCGAAGACCAACTGAGGGAGCTCTTCCTCCTGTTCTTTCTGCTGGGATAAAACACTTTGCGTCAAAACAAACACGATCAATACGACAAATACAAAGAACGATTTTTTCCGTCTCATCTGCTTCATGTTATCCTCTGAAAAATCCTATATCTTACTCTTTTTTTTGTCAATAGCGTTGTACACCAAAACTTTATTTATATTAGTCGCAGAAAACGAGATATGAATGATAAAAGCCCGGGTTTACGAAAAATGAGGGAATTGCTATCATAACTGTGGAGAATGTGATCATGTTTTTTTGGGATTATACGATTTTTTTACTCATCCCCCCTCTCCTTCTTGCCCTGTATGCCCAGCAAAAAGTACGGAGCACATACAGGCGGTACAACCAGGTTACCTCGGCGGCACGCATTTCAGGGGCAGAGGCAGCCCGCCGTATCTTGCAGGCAAGTGGGGCAAGCCACGTCGCCATCGAACGAGCAAAAGGACAGCTCAGCGACCATTACGATCCGAGAAAGAGGAAACTCCGTTTGTCTGAGGGGGTTCATGACAGCTCTTCTCTGGCCGCCCTGGGAATCGCAGCCCATGAGACAGGGCATGCCCTGCAGCATCATCAGGGTTATGCGCCCCTTCACATCCGTAACGGCATCTACCCTGTTGCCAGTTTCGGATCAACGCTGGCCTTTCCCCTCTTTTTTGTCGGCTTCCTATTCAGCCGGCAAGGACCAAATATCTTGATGGATATCGGGATACTTCTGTTCGCCGGGGCTGTTGTTTTCAGTCTTCTTACTCTTCCCGTGGAGTTCGATGCGTCCAAGCGGGCTCTTGTCCTGTTGAAAGATGGAGGATATCTGAGAGGAAAGGAACTGGATGGGGCTCAGCGGGTTCTTTCTGCTGCAGCGTTAACCTATGTAGCGGCAACAGCGATGGCAGCTATGCAGCTTCTCCGCATGTTTCTTCTTCGTGGATCCAGAGACTAAAAACCTACTCCCTGTCATAAAATTTCCAGAATCGGCCTTTTGTATGACTCAGAGTAATAATATATTTCTGTAGACATGCTTGCAGAATTTATTCTCTTGACAGCCATCCTGTCCAAGTGATAGAAAAAAAACTCAATATAAAAAATGGAGGGATTCATGAAAAATACAAAAACATTGTCCATTGCATTAATCCTGCTGGTTCTTCCCTGTTTTTTGATCGCCCAGACCTCTCCCGAAGATTTTTTGGGACACAAAGTGGGGGCGGATCGCAAGCTGGCTGACTACACCCAAATTCAAGCCTATTTCCAAAAGCTAGATTCTGAATCCGAGAAGATGAAAGTTTTGACCATCGGGGAGACTACACTGGGCAAACCGATGATTTTGGCCGTGATCACATCGGAAGAAAACATGGCCGAGCTCGAAAAATACACACAAATCACCAAAAAATTGAGGGATACCCGAGGCCTTACTCCAGAGGAGGCCAAACAGCTCGCCAAACAAGGGAAGGCTATTCTTATGATCACATGCAGCCTTCACGCAACAGAAATCGCAGCCTCCCAAATGGCTATGGAGCTGGCCTACCTGCTTATCACGGGGAAAACGCCGTTCGATGCGGAGAAAGCCCTGAACGATGTGATCGTGCTCCTTTCCCCCACAATAAACCCGGACGGCCAGCAAATGGTCACAGACTGGTACCGGAAGTATGTGGACACCAAGTATGAAGGCGGAAGAATGCCTTGGCTCTATCACCATTATGCAGGTCATGACAACAACCGCGATTGGTTCATGTTCAACCTCAAAGAAACCCAGGCCGTCTCTAAAGTCCTTTACCATGATTGGATCCCTCAAATCCATATTGACGAACACCAGATGGGCTCTACACGTGCCCGTCTGTTTGTGCCTCCGTTTATGGACCCTCCTGTTCCGACCATTCATCCCCTACTCTGGCGCGGGGTGGCCCTTTGCGGCACAAACATGGCCTACGACCTGCAGAAAAATGGTTTCAGCGGCATAGTTCACGGGCGAAGCTACACGGGATGGTGGATAGGCGCTTGTGACGACACCTCCTGGCTCCACAACACCATCGGTCTTCTTTCAGAGATGGCATCGGTTAGGGTGGCCTCCCCTATCTATATCGATCCAACGGAAATCCCAAAGGAATACACAGAAAAACGCATGCAGTTCCCCGACCCTTGGCCCGGTGGTTGGTGGAGGCTGAGAGATCTGGTGGAATACGAGTTAACCCTCTCCTTGAGCCTGGTCGAAACCGCTTATCACCACAAGGAAGATCTGCTTTTCAATTTCTATAAAATGTGCAAAGACGGGATCGAAGTACAAAAAGAGGGCGAACCTTTTGCTTTTGTGATCCCCAAAAAGCAAGTCGACTACCTGACAACCATCCGTCTCCTGAAGGTGTTGAAGTACGGAGGTGTACAGATTCACCAAGCGAAAGAGGATTTTATTGCCGATGGAAAATTTTATCAGGCCGGCTCCTTTGTGGTTTTGATGTCCCAACCATACAGACCCTATGCGCAGGCTCTTCTCGAAAAACAAAAATACCCGGATATGCGCCAATATCCAGGAGGCCCCCCCATTCCCCCTTATGATAATGCCGGATGGACTTTACCTCTGCAGATGGGTGTCAGATGTGACCAAATCGACCATCACTTTGAAACAAAACTGGAAATGCTGGATTCTGTGACTTTCCCGGAGGTCATGCCTCCTGATAGCTCAGCTTCTTATTTTGTGCTCGACTCTCATTTGAATGCCTCTTATTCTGTTACGTTTGGCTTGATGAAAGGGAATGCAGAAATCTATCGGGCCAAAGATGTCATCAAACAGAAAGGATTCAAGGCCGCTCCCGGCAGCTTTATCGTCAAGAATTCTCCCGAAGTGATGAAATTGCTCCCTTCCCTGCTAGAAAAATGGCACATGCAAACGCAGACACTCGACGATATTTCTGGAATCGCCAAATCTCGACTTACCAAACATCGGGTAGGGCTCTACCAATCCTGGAGGTCGAACATGGATGAGGGATGGACTCGATACGTGCTGGATGACCTGGAAATTCCGTTCACGACTCTCCACAACAAGGATTTCAAGGGAGAAAAGAACAAGAAGATCGATTTGAGCGAAAAATACGATGTCATCGTGTTTGCCAGCGAGAGCTCTGACATTATAAAAGAGGGTAGGCGGAGTCCATCTGCCCAATCCACTAGGTATTCCCGAGATGGCAACATGCCTCCTGAATACGAGGGGGGAATCGGCAAAGAAGGGGTGGAAGCTCTCAAGAAATTTGTGGAAGAAGGCGGCATCCTCGTGACTCTAAACGCCGCGTGCGGATTGGCTTTCAAAGAGTTCTCTGTCCCCGCGCAAAATGTTTTGGAACGGGTGAACCGCAGCGAATTCTTCTGCCCCACTTCCATCTTGAAGCTTGAAGTGGATAACAAAACCCCTATCGGATACGGACTTCCCAGTGATATCGGGGCGGTGTTTTCCAGAAGTCTGGCAATCAGCACAAGAGTCCCCTCAGGAGAATGGGACAGGAAAGTCGTTGCCAAATATCCCGAAGAGGACATTCTTTTGAGCGGGTGGTTGCTCGGGGAAGATGTGCTCGTTCGGAAATCTGCCGTTGTCGACATCACACACAAAAAAGGGCACATCATCCTTATCGGGATTCGTTGTCAGCACAGGGCCCAATCACACGGCACGTTCAAATTCCTGCTCAATGCTCTGCTGTATCCAGAATCAAACTAGATGGATAGACCGCACGCCCTCACGAAAAAAACCGATGTGATACTTTTTGTGCGATAGTTACTGCCCGATAATTTTAACCAGCACACGTTTTCGACGACGGCCATCGAACTCGCCATAAAATATCTGCTCCCAGGGCCCAAAATCCAAACGTCCCCCAGTAATCGCCACGACAACCTCCCGGCCCATGATCGTCCTTTTCAGATGACCATCCGCGTTATCTTCTCCTGTCCTGTTGTGTCGATACTTTGAAACGGGTTCATGGGGCGCCAGCTCTTCGAGCCACTCCTCAAAATCCTCATGCAGCCCCCTCTCGTCATCATTGATGAACACACTGGCTGTGATGTGCATGGCATTGACCAGGCAGAGGCCTTCCTGGACACCGCTTTTTTCGACAAGCGCCTCTACCTCCGGCGAGATGTTCCTAAACTCCACGCGACTATTTGTGTTAAAAACCAGATATTCTCTCAAGGATTTCATTTTTTCCCCTTTAAACTGATCAGTATGCCTCCACTACCCAGTGCCAGCATGATCAGAGATTGGACAAAAGTCTTCCACTGGATTTGTTCAGCCAGGATAACTGCCTGAATCAAGAAAAACAAACCAGCCACACCGATGATACTATAGATACCCAGCATGATTCTCCAAGCCTGAAGATTGGTTCTGGGCGTATCTGCCGAGAGATAGCGATCGTACAACAGCATTCCCGCCAAACAGAAAATCCCCAGCCCAGCAAAGATGAGCCAGAAATTTCGCACTTGTCCCAGAACATCGGGGGATAACGGCGTACCGGCGGCAACAGCCTCAGCCGTAGGGGCAATCGGAGCAAGGATTTTTTCATACAATACTGCTCCGAGATTGCTGCCGAGCAGGCTCCCGAACACCCCGTAAAGGAATGCATATCCCATGTACACAGCCTTTTTATCTTGAGGAGCGACAAGCCCCACATAGCTGTAATACTTCGGGTGGGCTGTCATCTCCCCCAGTGAAAAAACAGCGATCCCAAGGATGAACATCCAAGCGGAGCTCGTGAAAGCCAAAACCACAAACCCACACAACCCGAACACGATACCCACAGCCATCACTGGCAGGGCTTTCATGTTTTTTGTGATGCGACTAACCAAGACAACTAAAAGAACAATGGTCGCAGCATTGATGATCGTGACAAACTCGGCATCGAACTTAAACGGTTTCAGTAGCCAAGTTTTTTGCATGAAGGCATCTACCGGAGCCCGGTAGATGAAATCTCGCAGATACCATAGAATCGAACCGAACATCTGGAAGTAGAGGATCCAGAACGTGGAATAGACTATGATCAACAGCATAAAACGGGAATCGCTCAGCACCAGCATGGCCTCCTTCAGAACCTCTCTGATGGGCTTGGTGCTCTCGGGCTTATCGGGATCTTTGTAAAGGAATGCAGAAGGTATAAGCATCAGGAAACACCACAGGGCCGAAGAGAAAAACACATACCGCCAATTGAATCCTTTGATCCAGCTAACAAAAAGCGGGGCAACGAGAGCGCCCAGATTGATGCACCAATAATACACCCCGAATCCAAAACCGCTGGTCTCCTTGGTCGTGGTTCGGGCTACTGTTCCTGTAATGATGGGCTTAAATAAACCACTTCCTGTAGCCATGATCAAAAGAAACAGGAAAATCAATCCGTAAGAATCAAAATTACCCGCTGCAAAATACCCAATAGTCAACAAGGAAAAGGCAACAAGGAGAATCTTCCTGTATCCCAGACGATCCCCCAGAGCACCGCCGATTATCGGAACGATATAAGTCAGCGCATACACAAACCCTTGCAGCAATCCCACTTCCTGTTGGCGGAATCCAAGAACATCCACAAGATAAACAGCCAATACAGAATTCAATCCATAATAGGCTCCTCTCTCGAAAAACTCCATCATGTTAGCGATCCAGAAGGTTCTCGGAAAAGACTTCAGCATGCCTTTCTTCTTTTTTTCTTCTGTCATATTCTCTCCTTCCCTACTCCCAATCTCTCACCAGAGCTGCGATCAGATCGGTGAGTGCTTCGAGATCCGCTCGGTGTATTTTCTCGATAAAGGAATGGGAATATGTGCCCGGCCAGGACAGCGGGATGTCCACCGCTCCATGAGGCACAAACACCGACCCGTCGTTCCCTCCCCTTGTGTTGCCGAGTTGAATAGGGATTTTATTGGCTCTCGCGATGGCGATCACTTTTTTCAACTGCGCATAAGGAGCTATATTGCTGGAATCGATAGCACGGAGTACCGCCCCCTTTCCCAAAGGCAGATGGGCAAATCTTCTGGAATCGAACGGCCCAGCAGAGGAAACAAATGTGTCCACAGGAAAGACATAATCGGCATCGAGCTTCACAGCAAGATGGGATGCCCCGAAAAGGCCCGTTTCCTCCTGCACATCCCAGGCAAACGTTATGGTTTTGTTCTCGATCTTAGTCCAATCCACTCGGCAGGACGCTTCGAGAAGGGCAGCGCATCCTGCTCTGTCATCTACAGCGCGTGTTGCTAAAAGTTCGGGTGAAAACTCCACAATCTTTTTCCTGATCGTGATGGAATCTCCGTTGGAAACTCCCAGTGCCCTTACTTCCTCTTGGCTCGAAACACCAAGATAAATCGCGATATCGGCCGTGGTGTAGGCAGATATTTCCAGATTGCGCTGAAAATAATTGGGGCGCGGGGCCACAATGCCTCCAACAATTCCCGTTTTTGTGTGAATTTCAACAGCATGCCCCTCATACATCTGGGGCAGGAATCCTCCACGACTGGACACTTTGAGCAATCCTTCAGGAGTGATTCCTTCGACGACAAACCCCAGTTCATCCGTATGGGCCACAAAAACCAGGTGAGGCCGCCCACTTCCCACGGTAAACCAAAGGTTTTGCATTTCGTCTTTCTGGGGTTTTACCTCTTGAGGCAAACGAGATTGGATAAAATCAGCCACTTGGCCTTCGTATCCCGAAACACCCGGAATCAGCACCAGTTCTTTGAGCAATTGCCAGGAAGTCTTCGATTCTTTAATCGTATGAGAGAATAGAACTCCGTACAAAAAGACCATCAGGAGCAAAACGAACAGAATATTTTTTTTCATCATATCCCCTCTCCCTGGAGCAAAACAGAAAGCATGAACCTGAGGGAATCCACATCTTTGATATCCACAACTTCAGCGGGAGTATGAGAAAATTTAACGGGCAAAAAGAGGCCGATGACCGCGTTGTGTTGCGACAAAAAGGGATTCATAACCGCAGAGCTGTGATCCGGGGCGAGCTGTAGAGAAATACCTTTGTCTTGGGCCAATTTCTGAACTCTATCCTGCATCTTAGTATCTTTATTCCCTGAATAAACAAGAACGGGACCGTTCCCGATCATTATTCCCGCTTGATTCTGTCCATCGCACGGGAAAACATCAACGATAACAATGCTTTTGGCTTCGATCTTTGCCGATACACAAAGAGCTCCCAGAGCAGAGCGAGGGCGGGATCGACGTAAAGGAAACTTTGTTTGGGCCATCCACACAAGTGTCGGATTCGAAGCCGTCGATTCGGGAGCGATTCGTTTGGCAACATCCAAAACAAGGGCTGTGCAAAGTTTGAGACCGAGAGAATGGCCGGCTATTTTGCTTCCCGCCAACCGTGTGAGTTCTCTCTGAGGTGTAACGGCATCCAGCATGGTAACGCCAATTTTTTGTGCCTCATCCTCTGATCTAACACCAATATCCAAATATGCCAGTTCCAAGCTCGGCCTCTTTTGAAACTCGTTCCTGACTTCAGAGGAAAGAATATGGAGAGAAGGCAGGGCTAAAACGCCCTCGATAGGTCCTTTTTCGGTCCACACGATCATCGGATGCCCGAGGTGATAGGAATCGATCAAGGCCGGTCCAAAAACAGCTTTATCGATCCTCAAATATCCCTGCGGGTTTATACCGCTAACAAAATATCCCGCTTCATCCATGGGTGTGCATACAGCCAGCCGGGATTTCTGTTTTCCCAATTTTAAATAAAGGCTTCCCAAGTTATCTCTCATGGTCCGACAGCCTGGAGGAAGAATCTCTTGTATGGCCTCAACTATGGGTTCCTCATATCCCGTGGGCGCCGGCACGGTGAAAAGGGTTTCTGCGAGCTTCAAAACGGAAGATTCTTCGGTATTTGAAGCCCAAACAGAGATCACAACAAGTATGCTGAAAGCAACAGAGATAATTCGCTTATCCATTTGACCTCCTCTATCCTTTCTCAAAAGCCAAAAGTACCCATTCTAGATGGCTTGAATTACAATTAAATACAACAAATGCGTGAGAAAATCCACTCGATTGGAGAAAAAACGTGATTTGTGGACTGAATGACTAAGTCAGAGTAAGCGAAACTATTTTATGCCTTTAAAATCTTTAACGCCCTGTCTATGTCAGATACATCCATAATGACAGATATGGTATTTGCCTTAGAGCTCAAAGTTCCATAACAATATTCGATGTTTATGCCTTTATTGCCCAACAATGTGGCCACATCGGCTAGAGCACCAGCTCTATGCTCAAGATCCACCCTCAAGACTTCTCTCGTTTCAGTCTCATACTTGTACTTGGTGAGAATTTTCATTGCCTTGTTGATGTTCTTCACGTAAAGCTTTGCCGAGTCTTGAAATAGCCCTATGGCCTCGATGTTGATTTTGTTTTCCGAAAGACAACTACAAAGATCTCCCAGTGTTGACGGTTTGTTTTCTAAAACCACAAAAATTTCAGTGATTCTTTCCATCTGTCCCCCTATTTTTTTTGAATTTCATTTTTTCCCTGCATAGGTTTTCAGGTATTGAGAACGGAAATAAACCTCCGCTTCTCCTAAATTCTTGAAGCTTAATTCCTGTTTTTTAAAAGAGAGATCGCCACGGAAGCTCGCGATATCAGGGCACTTCTGTTCTGTCATCCATGACTCGAGTCCTTCCAGCAAATGGAAGGTTTCCTCCACCCCCTTCTGATAAAAGAGAGTACACACTTGAACAGCTGAGGCTCCAGCGAGCATTTGTTTGACGATGTCTTCACCGCTCTGGATGCCTCCCGAAGAGGCAACATCACATCCCACTCTCCCGGAGAGAAGTCCCACCCAACGCAGGCTCTGATGGAAATCTCCGATCCCCTTGCGACTTTTTGTTCGAAGATTATGAACATCGATATCCGGCACAAGGAACCAATTGAAAAGGACCAGGGCATCACACCCCGAATCGGCAAGTCTACTGGCCAGGTGAGGAAGAGCTGTAACCTGTATGGTTAGTTTCACAGCAACGGGAATTGTAACTTCCTTTTTGACCTTCTCCAAAATATCGAGATGGTATTTTTCATAATCGAAACTTGGTGTATCCAGATCGATTGGAAGAAAGTAAATGTTCAATTCCAAACCATCTGCACCTGCATCCTGCAGTTGTCGGGCGAAACTGGGCCAAAGCTTATTCGATTGGCAGTTGATGCTGGCGATGATCGGGATGTTCACCTCTTTTTTTGCCTTCTCGATCAACTGCGTGAGTTCCTGAGGAGCATATTCGAGAAGTCCTCCGCGCCTCATGTAATCCAAGGCTTCCGGATAAACATTGATGTCTTCTTCTGGAATGTCTTGCTCCACTTGGTATTGTTCTTCGAAGATGGACTTGAGAACGACAGCTCCGACTCCCGCTTCTTCACAACGTTTTATCCCAGACAAAGATTTGGTGAGACCAGAACTCCCGACAATGATAGGGTTTCGTAGTTCCAAGCCCATGTACTCGGTCTTCAAATCAACCATCTTCGTCTCCGTTCTGAATTATTGTAGCCCATACGCATTATACATGTACAGCTTCATGCGCCATTGCTTTGTCCCACCTTGAATGTAGGGTGGGGTGGGTCGGCTATGTCATTTTACAAAATATTGCATTGTACTATACAGATTTTAATGCGTCCTTATACCTTCGGATGATTTCCATCTCCTTATCCCTGAGCCAATAATTCTCAGGCGGATCACCCCTATATTCCTCGATATACCATTGGATGGTTTTCCTCATCCATGTATCGAACGCTGTGGAGGAAAAATCCAGATCTCTGTTCGCCTTATTGGCATTCATGACAAAGGGCCTTCGGCCAAAAAAAGGAGAGAAAGACGTTCCAAGAGATGTTTTAGCCAGAATCTTAGAAGGAATATCTACCAGCTCGACATCGACCACCAAAATTTCTGCGGCCTTATGCACAAATTCTCTCAACGTCACGATCTCATCCTGGGCCAAATTATAAACCTCGCCGATGGACAAAGCATTCTGCAGATTGGAGGCCACGGTGTTCACGATATCTCCCTGATAGATATATGTCTGTGATACCAACCCGCTGTCCGGCAGGATTTGCGGCTTTTTGTCCATCAGGCGGATAAAATAAGAATAGGCCCGGAGAGTGTTATCCCGTTCCCCGATCACGAACGGCAAGCGAAACATGGTCACAGGAAATCCATGTCTCTGATGAGCTTCCCGGAGGACATCCTCGCACTTTCTCTTGTTATACCCATACATCCACCACTCATCATTGGTTCTTGGCCTCGGAAACAAAGGGCGATCATAGTCCTCTTCCCGAAGGGGACAGGGATAATCCTGGGTCACTAAATACACAGCACCCGTGCTGATATGGATGTAGTGCTCTACGTTATCCCTGAAGGTTTTGACGGCTGTCTGGCTGTCTGTTGCTTTGTAAGCGATCATATCGATCACGACATCGAATTCCACTTCTTTCAAAGCATTGAAAAAAAAGTCGCCATCATTCCTGTCTCCACAAATTCTTTCAACACGAGAACCAAAATCATCGGGAGTATGGCACCGATTGAAAAGGGTGATATCATGTCCATCCTGAATCAGACGTTTGGCAATATGATAACCTAAGAAACGGGATCCTCCGATGATGAGTATTTTCATGCAGGCTTACAGGTCAAAGATTTTTCCTGGATTGAGGATATTGTTCGGATCAAAGGTTTTTTTGATCCCCTTCATTAGACTGATGGTTTCTTCGTCTAAAACATAGGAAAGGTAAGGTTTTTTCACGACGCCGATCCCATGCTCCCCGGAGATCACCCCTCGCCTATCTCTGCAGTCTCGGTATAGATCTCTGCGAACCTTTTCCAGCTTGTTTTTCCAATCCTCTTCAGGAAGCGGGACGATACGCCCCTCTTCGTATACAGCTTTCATGATGTGCGTATGCACATTCCCGTCGGCTGCATGGCCGAATGTCGGCAGCCAGATATTGTATTCCTGAGAGACTTCTTGCACACGCTTGATGTGTTGGGCGATTTCGGCACGAGGCACAGCGATATCCAGAATTTCCAGAGTATGGGCTTTGATGGCCTCATAAATTTTGCTCCGGATTTCGAGAACCTGCTGTTGTTTGTTCGGGTCATCAGCCACAAAAACATCCAGAGCGTTTCGTTCCATGCAAATGACAGCCACTTGCTCGGACAATTTGTCCATCTGTTCCTCGGTTGCCGCATCGCAAATGATGAGTAAATAAGTATTGCCTTCTGAGCATGGCCATCGCTTGCGCAGAAAGTTTTCTGTGATCTGGATAACATCTTTCGGGATAAACTCAACGGCCAGAGGAATGATTTTATTGGCCAGGAGTTCCGGCACCGAGTCGATGGCGTCCTTAAGGTTTTCGTACGGGATGATGAGCGAACGGGACATCTGGGGAGATGGCATGAGCTGGAGAGTGGCTTTGGTGATAATGCCTAATGTTCCTTCCGAACCGATCATCAGATGCAATAGATTGTACCCTGTGCTGGATTTCATAAGTTTCCCACCCAGGTTGATGACAGCTCCTGATGGGAGGACCACCTCCAACTCCCGCACATAGTTGCGGACAACGCCATATTTCACCGCTCTGGCCCCTCCCGCGTTCGTGGCGATGACACCTCCGATCATGGCTGTCTCATCTCCGGGGTGAGGGGGAAAGAATAGGCCTTCCTCTTCCACACGTGGGTAGAAATCCATGAGCAAAACCCCAGCTTCGGCCACGATCATCTGGTTATGCCTGTCTACCTCGACTATTTGGTTCATTCTCTCGAGAGAAAGAACGATACCTCCATTTATCGGCACACATCCTCCACACAATCCGGTCGCTCCTCCTCTAGGAGTCACCGGGATCTTTTCTTTATCGGCCAAACCAAGAATCCGGGAAACTTCTTGAGTGGATTGGGGTTTGACCACAACATCAGGCTCTCGAGAGATATCGCTGAGAGAAAATTCGTCATGGCTGTAATCGATCATTTTCTCCAGATCGCGGATCACATTTTTTTTACTGACGATCTTTTCCAACTCCAGGACAATCCTATCGGTTAATGCATTAAACATATTTAATCACCTCTTGGTCGATTCCTTCTCCTCCCCTTCCGAAACGCCATAACAATCAACGGCGGAGTGATGATTGTGGTCAAGAGAGACATTCCCAGCACAACCGTATAAATTTCCTGTGTGATCGAGTGGAGTGAAAGACCGATAAGAGCTACTATTATTCCCACTTCCCCACGCGGAACCATACATACGCCGATCTGGATTTTCGTTCGCAGATCCTCCTTCCAACTGGCCAGACCTGCCCCGAGCATCTTGCTCACGACAGCTACCGCAGATATCACCAGAACTAAAACAACCAGCCGAGGCTCTATAAAAGTCCGGGGATCGAGGTGTGCCCCCATCATCACAAAAAAGAACGGAAGCAGAAATTCGTTCACGTATTTGACTTTGTTCTCCAGATCATAAACGCCGGCCATCTCGTCGATGACAATCCCCGCCATAAAAGACCCGATGATGGCAGCAAGTCCGATTACATCGGCCAGTTCAGCCAAACCCAGACAGAGTATGACCGATAAAACAAACGGGCCTTCGGGAATGTTCAGCTTTTCCACCCATTTGCGTGTTCGCCGCGCAACCTTCGGACCCCACCACGTGAGAAACCCGACAAAAGCTATGGATTCCACAACCAAAAGAGAAAACTCTAGAGTGTTAAATTCCTGACGGGCAAGCCCCTTGACGATAGCGAGAACGATTAACGCAAGAATATCATCCAGCACGGCGGCTCCCAGCACGATGTAGGCCACCTTGTGTTTTATCAATCCCATATCCTGGAGGACCTTCACCGATATCCCGACGCTGGTGGCAAGGATGGCGGTCGCGATAAAAAGGCTCTCGACAAAAGGAAAACCTAACCAGAACACAGTAAGGAATCCCATGACAAGAGGTAACAGAACCCCGAGCAACCCGACAAAAACTGCGGTACGACCTACGGCAAACAAATCCTTGACCCTGATCTCCAGTCCGACATGAAACAGCAGAAAAATCACACCGATCTCGGCAAAGGACATCAGGACGTGATTCTCCGTGCTGATGATTCCCAGGACGTAATTACCAAGCAAAACGCCTGCCATCAGCTCGCCTATTAAGGCCGGCATCCGGAGGCGGATAAATAATTCCCCCAATATTTTAGCCGAAGCAAAAATAATGAAAAAATAAAAGAGAAGATTTCCTGCTTCCATGTTTATAGGTCTATTGTTTAAACCAACTGCTTCTTTCTGTCAAACTCATTTTAAAAAAAGGGGACGGTTCTATTTTTATTGAACATTGATAAAATTCCGATTAGTCAGAAAAAAAATAGAACCGTCCCCTTTTTGACTGGTAATTTGGCTGGGGAAAAAGAGCATGATCTGGGACTGTCCCCTGTATCCCTCTAAGAACCCGAAGACCTGGGCAGTCTTCCCTTTCATGCTTTGGATATTGCTAAAAAGAGAGAGATGTCCCTTTGGAATCAGTGCGGCAAAATCTCCGCTTTTTGCTAGCAGAAACACCAAGCTCCCGCTTTTTTTGATGCTGGCACACCGAAACTGCACTCTGCATAACTTCCCGATATGATTCCTCACTTGCTGTGTGGCTAAAATCGGATAAGGTTCCTCACGCCAGAAACCTTTCGCCTGCCGTTGCGCTTCTTTTTGGATTCTGACGAATTTCTCCCTCATGCCATACGAAAATTTGAGAAACACTCGGGCAAACCCCTCCTTCAGGATGAACTCGTTAAAAAGCCCCTTCTCAGTCCAAACATAGGCCAAAAGCCTTCCATACTGATCCTCCATTTCTTTTTCATAGGAAAGCTTCACTCTCTTTCGGAAGAGATGATGGAACGTAAACCTCTTAGCCAGCAAGGCCTCCAACGGAGTATTTACCGGAGAATCTTCTATCTCAGGGGTATCGATTCCGATCAGGCGGACCCGCCGCTCAAACCCGATATCCGATCTCACCTTCACGGTGTCTCCATCATAAATAGCGACGACTTTTCCGTTGTTTATTTTAGGATTCTGACTAGGAAAAAGACTGAAACACAGAAGAAAAACCAGCGTTTTTTTCATGCTTCGATACAAGATGGAAGAAAAGAGCCGCTATTTCCTGAGGAATTGTTTTACTGCCTGAACAATATGTCTAGCAGATATTCCGTACTTATCCAGCAATTCCTCGGGTTCACCCGAGCGGGGTAGATCGTCTACAGCAAGGTGTTTGAATTCTGCCTTGCCGCCGAGGAGAGAAGCCACCGCATCTCCCAGCCCTCCGCATCGGAAATGATCTTCCACGACAACGGCTTTGTTCCCTGCCTTTTCGACCTCTCTGCATATTTTCGGATCCATGGGCTGGACAGAATAGGCATCGATCACGCGAACCCTTATATTCTCCCTCTTGAGCTCTTCAAAGGCTTTCAAAGCCTCATGAACCGTTATGCCTGCTGCAATCAGGGCAACGCAGTCTTCCTGGTTCCTTTTCAGAACCCGAGAACCTCCGATCGGAAATTCCTCATCTTTTTTATACAGGATGGGTGTGTTGGGACGTGTAGTCCGTAGATAAACCAACCCTTTGTACCTGGCCATTGCTTCAATGCACCCTTCTGTAGAACAGGCATCACTGGGATAAAGTACGGCACAACCGGGGATCGGACGAAATAGAGCAAGATCCTCCAAACCCATCTGAGAAGGTCCGTCAGCCCCAATGCTGACTCCTACGTGGGAGCCGACCAGCTTCATGTTGGAAAAGGAATAGCCGGCCATCCTAATTTGATCATGAGCTCGGCACAAAAACGCCGCAAATGTGGCGAGAAACGGGAGGTAACCCCTCGCAGCCATCCCGATTCCGATCCCCACCATGTTTTGTTCGGCAATATACACATCGAAAGACCTTTTGGGGAAGGCGGTAAAAAACGAATCGGCATACGTGGAATTCTTGACATCCCCATCGATGGACACGACCGAATCGTTGACTTTCCCCAAGTTGACCAGGGCATTTCCGTAAGCGCGTCTTGTGGCTGTATCTTTACCATATGTGTTTTTCGCGAATTGAAATCCCCTTTTAAGTTTGGGCTTTTTTAATTTATTCGGCTTCTTGACATATTTTTTTGCATCGATTTCCGGCATCGGACCGAGTTCATCCAATGCTCGCTCGAGGTCGGCCTGTTTCAGAGGTTTGCCATGCCAGCCGTTTTTATTCTCAAGGAAAGAAACACCCTTGCCTTTTATGGTCTTCGCGATTATCGCTGTCGGCTTCTTGGACTGCTTTGCTTTTTTAAAGGCGGACAATATCTGGGATATGTTATGACCATCGATTTTGACAGCATTCCAGCCAAAAGCTTTGAACTTTCTCTCGTAAGCATCCAGGTCGTGTCCGTGCATTGTCGGATCGGACTGCCCCAGTCTGTTGATGTCCAACACGGCACAGAGATTATCAAGCCCGGCCAGAACAGCTTGGTTGGCTGCCTCCCAAACAGCTCCCTCAGCACATTCTCCATCCCCTAAAACGATATAGACACGTCTTGGGCATTTTCCAAGTTTCATCGCCATGGCCAGTCCCACCCCGACGGAGAGACCCTGTCCCAGAGAGCCAGTGGCTCCCTTGACCCACTTCATCCGAGGTGTTGGATGCCCCTCTAAGGAAGATGTGATCTTCCGCAAATTCACAAGGCTTTTTTGCGAGATGATACCAGCTTCGGCGTAAGCCGCCCAGAGGATAGGGGCAGCATGGCCCTTGGAGAGGACGAACTCATCATTGGACCAATCGAAGGCATCATGGATGTTGTATCTCATTTCATCGAAGAATAAACAGGCTGCAAGCTCAGCCATCGAAGAACAGGTTGTCGGATGACCGGATCCTGCCTTGGAAGTCATCTTGAAAGAGTGGATCCTCAATCTTTGGGCAATTTTTTCCAGAGCCTTTTTTTTATCCATGGGGGCATCGCCTCCTATTCTTAATTAACTCTTTAGGGCATTTCAGCCGCATTATATTACCTTCCCTTCACTTTAACAACAGATCTTTTTCGTACCAGAACGCTCGCGATTTCACTTTAAAGCCAACAGACTTATAAAGATGTATGGCAGGCGTATTTTCACTGTCTACCGTAAGTTCCAAAGAAGTCGCTTCCCTTTTTCTCACATATTCCAAGCTGGTTTGGAACAATTTTTTTCCCAATCCTTTTCCCTGGAATTCCGTATAAATACCAAACATGTGAAGTCGCCATTTTCTTTTTTCAATGGCTTTTCCCTCTCTGATAACGGGATGTAACCAGCTGTATCCAACGATTCTTTCGTTCTCTCGAATCATCAGAATGTCCTGCCATTTGCTTTGAGTCAGACGAAAAAAGTACCGGATATCATCGGGAGAATTCGGACAAAATCCCCAACTCCCTGTGAAGATCCGGTTCTGAACAGTGGCCAGCAATGCGGCATCTCCCGCTCGAAAATGTTCAATACACATAGAGACAGGAACTGGTTGAAAAAATCCGGTCAAATCAATCTCCATGCCTAAAAAACACCTCGCCTGGGAGAACCCGAGTTCGACAGCAAAATTCCGAGTGAACTTATCCTCCTCTGGAATACAAACATGAGCTACTCGAGCGCCCTTTTCGCGTCCTCGCTCACACACATACTTCACCAATTCTCTCCCAACTCGTTTACGATGGACAGCGGGATGCACAAACCACTCAATAATTGCTCTGGCCACCCGAAGCTCTATCGTCACATCGGCAATCCCGACGATACGGCGGTTCAACTCGGCAATAAAAAGGTCATTTTTCAATGAATAATTGGACCGGCCTAGGTTATTCTTGACAACCGGCGACCCCCCCTGCCAGACTTCACCCTTCATGTGATAAGCATAACGAATAAAGCTTTGAGACTTTGACCAATCTCGTGGGGTAGGATTTGTGATGGATAGCGAACCAGCGTACATCTTCTAAAATTTAGGAGTCAAGAATTGTATCAGAGTATATGATAATATACAATTTCTTACATGCTGTTTTCGTGAGGAAATGATATGACGAGAAAAAAAGCTGATTTTTTGGTCTTTACACCACATCCGGATGATGCAGAATTCGGAACCTCGGGCACCGTTGCCAAACTCACTCGGGAAGGAAAAAAGGTTGTCTACGTCGTCTGTTCCAACGGAGACAAGGGCACCGATGACATCAATGTGCGTCAAGAGGACTTGGTCAAGATCCGCGAAAAAGAACAAATCGAAGCAGCAAAAATACTGGGAGTCGAAGAGGTGATCTTTCTACGTCACCCAGACCAAGCCCTGGAGGACACACCAGAGTTTCGAAAGGAGATTGTGAAATATATAAGGGAATACAAGCCAGAAATCGTTATCACAGCCGATCCCTACCGGCGTTATGTGTGGCACCGGGACCACAGGATTGTCGGTCGTGTAGTCTTGGATGCCATCTTTCCGTATGCTAGAGATGTATGGTCCTACCCGGATTTCATGGAGATGGGGATTCTCCCCCACAAAGTCAAAGAAGTGTGGCTGTGGGCACCTGAAGATCCAGACATCAATTTTCGTTCAGACATAACGGATACTTTCGAAATCAAGGTGCAAGCTTTGAGCTGTCACAAGAGCCAGATAAAGGAGCCGTTTAAATCAGAGATGGAAAAATGGTTGTGCAAAAGAGCGAAAGACATGGCAGAAGGCGAGGCGTTTAAACTGGCTGAGGGCTTCCATCGGATTGAAATATGGTTTTAGGCCAAAGCCCCCCGTTGATTAGGCCCTCGAATATCTGATAGGTATTCTCCGCTGTGTTATCCCAGGAAAATCTCTGGACGACATCCTCTCGGATCGAGGGGCGGCTCCAAAGCTGGCTGCGATGCTTAAACAGATTTTCTAAGTTCTGATAGAGGGAGACAGGATCGTCAGGACGAAAGGAAAATCCGTTTTTCCCCTCTTTTACAATGCTTTTCATCTTGCCGACTTGGCTGACAACGACCGGGGTACCGCATGCCAACGCTTCAACAGTCACCAGGCCAAAGGATTCGTACAACGAAGGAACGACGAGAGCATCGGCAGCAGAGTAGTATTTACGGAGATGCGACTGATCGATTGATCCCAAAAAGACCACCTTGTCTTTGAGATCATGTATTTTCATTTCCCTTTTGATTCGGGTAACTTCCATGTTTTCTGCTAGTTCTTCTTCCTTTTTTCCTCCCCCTATTACTATCAGTTTGGTCTTTTCGAACAAAGGAAGATTTTTTTCTTGCAATATATGCAAGGCTTCGATCACATTTATGAGCCCTTTGACTTTTTCGATGCGGCCCACATACAAGAGAACAAAATTATCCTGACTATATCCTCTCTTATTCAGAATCGTCCGGTTGTTGATAGGATAAAAAAGCCGCGGATTTACGCCGGGATAGACTACTTCCACCTTAGAGGGTAAAATGCCGTATTCTTCGACCAAGCTTTCCTTTTCGTCCGTTGAGGGAGAAATGATCGAATCCGAACTATGGGCAATTTGTCTTTCCGAATTTGCACGGCTTTTGTGTTCCGTTTGGCCCTGTGCTCTTTTTTTCATGAAACCAAGAGTGTGATAAGTGTGAACGTGCGGCAAACCCAATTTATTTTTAATGTATGTGCCAGCCAATCCCGAAAGCCAATAGTGGGAGTGAATGATGTCATAATTTTCTTTTTTGCGATGAATATATTCTTCCATGTTTTCCGAAAATTCTGGTATGAACTCATATAGATATTTCCGATCGATAGGATACGCAGGGCCTCCCTTTATCTGGACAACGCGGATCTGTGGAGAAATATCCTTGGCTTCCACACAAACAGCATCTTGAGCCCTAGTGAGGATGTCGACGTTGACATCGGGGAAATCCACCAATCTTGCTGTCAGTTCCCGCAGGTACACACTCATTCCTCCACTTCCATTTCCACCCAAACTGGAATATGGACAGCTGTGGAAGCTGATCGTACAGATTTTCATGGATTATCTTCTTTATGTTTTAATTTTAAGCTGTATATTTTACTTTCTTTTGCGCCAAAAAAATACTTATATTTTTCTCTTCCTCTCAGAAAATCCGCAACCTTTTTGCCTTGAGCTATGGATTGCTTGATCGCCTGATCAAACAGGAAAAAACCAGGACTCAATGGAGAATATCCTCTGTCATAGGCGATGTTATAAAAATACACGATATCTTCATAGGGAAAACACAAAAGGGCTGCGATCAATCTGTCTTCAACGTAGAGCATATGGAGTTCCGCCCAATTCTCTATAGCAAAATGATGGACCAACTGGGAAAAAAACTCGGGCATCCCCTTTTTCTGCCAAAATTCTTGCTTAGCAGGGCTGCTCTCTTTGTGCAAGGAAACAAACTTCTTGATGGCGAGACTTAACTTTTCTGGCTCTGTGACTTTCTCAATACGAACATTCCCGAGAGATTCCCATTTTCGTGTTTTGCGGCGGAGTTCATGCCGATTTTTTCGGCCGAGATTCTGCAAAAATTCTTCATAGGATTCTGAAAGTTTCAAGACAGGAGCGATTTCATTCTCATGAGATTCGTATTCCCAACCTCGCCCAGCAGCCAATCCAGGCAGAATTGACAATGTGGGAGAAGATTCAGGTATGTTTATGAGTTCCATAGGATAATACTTGGATGAATTCATTTGAAAATGATCCAACAGGTGCTCATAAAACTTTACCCGATAATCCTCGCATGAGATGAAATCACAGTAATCCGTCACTTCATGGCTGGCCATAAACCTTAGCGCTGCACCGGAAACCATCAAAGGGGATATTCCTCCGAGAGAAGCTGAATCATCCCAGAAAAAAAGAATCCCCAGTTCGTCATTTGGGCCAAAATTTTGCCACCAAGCGTCGAACCATTGATGCGTGAGGAAGGGACAATTCTGCCCAGAGCGGGAGAGGAGCTTATTCCAATCCTTCTTCGTCTCGACAAACCTTTCGTAACTAGTTACTCTTTCAACTCTCATTAGTTTTCTATTTTAATAAATTGGGGACAAGATATCCATTCATCTGCCAACCCACCTCACCCTACAAAAATGTTTGCCTGGATTATTCACCAGTCGAGTTTGCTGCGACAGCAAGGAAGTGACTCATGAAGCTGTATTGTAATACTGCGAATGGATTACAACGAAGCCGGTGTAGTGAAATCGGCTGGCCCAGAGGGTAAAAACTGTTGATGGGTATAATAGCTCTTAATTTGGACTTCATGATTTTTTTATGAAAGATGTCATCAACAGTTTTTATGATAAATTCAAGCTAGAACATGTAGGCGAATTTGAGGAACAGAGTATGCCCTTGAATACCCTTTTCGCCGAACTCGCCTGTTCCCTTTTGATAAGCCACTTGGATGGACCCGAATGGGGGCTGGAATCTGTAGACAAAAAGAACCTGGATATTGCTCTTATCGATCACCGTGTTGAGCTGATAGAAAAGCTTTATGAACAGGTCGTTCGTGAAATAATTCGTGGCACGGATAACATGGATCCATGTGCTGTCGTTTTCGGGATCTGGATCGAACAGCACACGTTCCAACCCATAGGAAATCGAAAGGTCTTGAGTTAGCTTAAAGTTGACATCCCCCTCAATCAGCTGGAAATTCCTATCAAAATTCTTTCCGAAGCTGTAAGCAATAGAGGCATGCTGCCACTCTCGGGTATTGTAACCGATATCGATCTCGCTTTGGCGGTTCCGGAATTCCTTCTCGAAAAGCTTGAACTCTTCATGATGCTCCAGTGTGACAGAAAATTTATTCTTCAAATCGATCTCCGCTTCTTGATCTATTTTCCAACTGCGCAGCGTGCCATCCAATCCCCAGTAGATGTTGTAGTTGGAGTCATACGCGATTCGTTCGAATCCCCATTTTCTAGGAAAAAAGGTTTTGGATAAGGATGAATCCAGTTCCCTTCTATTATCATCCCGGATAAATCCCACCTTGTTGGCATTATCCGCAAAATTTCTCCCAATCTGTGTGTAACGCACATGAAAGTGAAACGTGGAAGTGTCATAGCTGGGACGCAGGAAAAAAGCGATGTTATCGGTGTTTTTGTCGCCATAACTCATGGCAAGTTGTCCTGTGAATTTAAACGTATCCGAAAAATACAAGGCTGTGTCGATGCCTGTGGTTCCCCAGTTTTTTCCGTTTTCGAGCTTGTTGGCTGCGATGAATCCGATGTTCGAAGATTCCATCACATCTTTTTTCAAGCGAAACACTGTAAAATTGGCCGAATCCTCCCCTCTTTCAACATCTTTTTTTGTCTGGGCAGTCAACCCTTGAAATTCATAGCCTCCGATTTTGCCGTAGACTTTGGCACCCCCGTAAATATCCGAGATCCTCCGCGAATAGAACAGCTGAATTCTCTGCCTGTAGATCTCGCTGCCTTCCAGGAAAAAATTTCTCTTTTCGGGAAGAAAGGTTTCGAAACGGGTGAGATTTATGACCTCTTGATCCGCTTCGATGGTGGCAAAATCTGGATTTAGGGTCAGATTTCCAGAGATTGCTTGAGAAAAGGCATACCGCGCATCTACACCGATCTCTGCCGTCGATTTTTGCTCTTCCTGTACTTTGCCGATGATGTGAGGGATGATCTGGAATTTTTTTTCTGCTTTTTTCAAATCCAGGCCCTTTAACTCGCCGAATTGGGAGACCTTAAAAGGAGATTCTATGGGTCCTGTCCAGGAGCTGTACTCCAATTTACGGGGAATCAAACGGCCCAAGCTCAATCCCCACGTTTGATTATCTCCAGGTTCAAATTTGATACTGCTGAATTCGACAGCAAACTCGGCTGTCCACCCAAAATCGGTTCGCTGAGCGGCCGATTTCCATATCCCGTCCCAGGTAGGATCAGTGGTTCTTCCATTTTCCGTGATCCGGCCATCCCTTTGGGTTCCCAACACGTTGGTGCCTAAAAAATAACACGTTCTGCTGTCATGAAATGTGTCCAGGAACACATACACAGAATCATCCGGTTTAATATCCGAATCTCTCTTGGTTATGCTAGCTGCGATTTTTCCGAGTTCTGAGTCGTAACACCAAAAGCCAAAATAGATATAACTGTCATCGAACAATACTTTGACAACTGTCCGTTCCGAGGCTGGATTCCCTTTTTCAGGCTGATACTGGATAAAATCTGTCGCTTCCGGAGCAGATTCCCAGATCGGTTCATCCAGGAGGCCATCCACGACTAACAGGGAATCCGTCCTAATCCCAAACACCTCTTTGGATTTCCATTGCCCAGTTAGGAATGAAGAAAAAAAGACCACAGACAGGAAAAGGCATAAGAGCTTTTTCATTCTTTTCTCAATTAGTCTGGCAATTTACCACATATAGTATTCAAGGACAATGGATTTTCTCTGGATATGGAACGATCTCAGAGGACGTTGAGATAGTTTTTGGCCCAGAAATGATTGATATCGAGCTCCAAGGCTTTCTGGAGTTCAGAACTGGCTTTTACCTTATCTCCGCTTCCCAAATAGCCCAAGCCCAATAAATAATGCGCCTGTGCTCTACGCTTAACAGCTGATTGCCTTTCCCCGAATTTGACAAAAAAATCCATATCCGCAGTTGCTTCCAACCTTTCCTGTGCAAACTGCCTCAAACCAGAAAAGATACGGATGGCCTCCTCTTTTCGCCCCAATTTAAGATAGGACATTCCCTGGTAATAACTCAACTCAGACCAACCTCTTTTCTGTGCCACAGCTTTTTCATAATATTCCTTTGCTTCTGCCATCTTTCCCAAACTCTCATATGCTGTTCCCACAAAATACTGGACTCTCGGCTCCCCACCTCCACGGACAGGCCTGCCGACTTCCAAATTTCCAGGATACTCAAGCGCCGATAAAAAACTCTTAAGGGCACTCTCACACTCATCAGAACAAAGAGATTTTAATCCGCGCAGCAAATGAGCATCGACATAGACTTTGTGAATTCTCCCTCCCCCTTCCCACACATGAAAGTGATGGCTCTCGAGAAGATCAAGGGCTCTGTCATAATCGCCCGATTGAACCAACAGACCGACCTCTCGGGAGAGGGCATCATCCCGCTTTTTCACGGTTTCATGATGCTCCACTAAAAGGGCCAATCTTTTCTCCGGGGCAACACCGCCTGCTTCATACAATAGATCTAACTCATAGTAAAGTCGGGGTTCTGAGGGGGAAAGAGCCCGGGCCTTCTCCATGCTCTCTATCGCCCGGTTAATATCGTTTTGTACCCGGGCATATGCCAATCCCAGATTGCGGTGAGCAAGTACACTTCCCTTATCAGACGCCACAGATTTTTCCCATTGTTTTATGGCCTCTTCCGGTTGATGGTCGAATAACAAGTTGCCGAGATAATAGAACGCCTTGGAATCCCTAGGAGTTACCTCTAAGGCTTGTTTGATAACATCCATTGACTCCCATCGGAAGGGAAAACAGTAATCTGGAGGCATATGACCCGCCTTTTTATAGCTGGCAAGGGCTTTGATCTCATCTCCGCTTTTCCCCAGATAATACCCCAAATAGTAATGCACCATAGGAAATTCAGATTTTTGGCTTTCCAGCCGGCTCAGCACATCAATCGCCTCATCCCACAGTCCACAATTCCCGTAATCCACGGCCAGTTCCAAATAGTTTTGGACATCATCCCGCATCTTCATTTCTAAATCGGCCAAAAAATCCGCTGCCTTCTTTGTATCTCCTACTTCCTTGGACTGTAAATACCGCTCATTGGCCGCCCAAAAATTCAAAGGGTCGGCCAACAAAACTTCCGCAGTGATCGCAGCCGCCCTATCGGTTTTTCCAATCTTTCTCAATAAAATGCTCTTTAGATTCTGGGCTTTAAAACTCAAGGAATTCAGAGAAAGAGATCGGCGGATAAAATCCAAGGCTTGAGAATACTCCCTTTTCAAGCAGGAAAGCTTCGCCAATTGATAATAACTGGCAGAACCCCATCCATGACTCCATGTGCCTTTGTAGAAAGCAGTAAAGGCTTCTTCATATCTGTGTTGTGCACAAAGAGCCAAACCAAGATAAAATAACGCCTCTCCATCTTTAGGTCGGGTGTAGTTTTGAGTCGCCCTTAGCAAGGCACGATTCAATCTTTCTTCTGCTTTGTCAAATATCCCCTGTTTGTAATAAAGAATAGCCAGAGCTGTATTGACCGCATAATTATCCGGATCTCTATTCAAAGCCTCCTCATAATAGGGATAGGGCTCACGGGCAGGATTCAGGAACTGTTCCAGACGCAATCCTGTATGAAAGAGCTCATCCACCGTCCGGATCTCTTCTGGAGCTGGCGGGGATTTGACCGGCTCTGGCATGGGATCGCCTCTCAGCTTTGCCGGCGCATAACTGATTAACTTTTCCCCCGATGGAGAAAAGAGAGCAAGTCGACGATCTTCCTTCTGCACACCTGCCGGAAGCTTAATCTCATCAAAAAAGGGAGCACCCGGTGAAATATCGATGACCTTTTCAAACAATGCCTTTTTTCCTGCCAACAGGACGACTTTTGCCCCTCGATGGGCGGTCGTTGTGTTTATTCCCATCTTGATATATCCCTCTGGAGTCGTGTCGAGATACAGAGCCGCTTCCAGGTTGGCCTTTTTGACTCCCTGAATCTCCCGCAAAGGAAACCAGTGCTGTTTGACCACTCTCAATTCGTAGGGCTGGAGCCAGCTGTAATCCGGTTGATTGTCCGAATAGGCTCCGACCATCAACTCGATATACGGACCGTCAGAGTCGGTCAGGATCTTTTCCCACATCTGGCCCTGTGTCCCGGTACCCCATGTCCAGAATTTCTTTCCTGGTGCGATATTATGATCGGCCACATGGACCACACCCGCTTTTTTCCCATGGTCGTATCCGGCAGAAAAATCTTCTTCATAGTTCCAGGCAAAAAAAGATGTGGGTGCCGGATGATTTTTATACCAACTGATGTCCACCCCTCGGGTGTAGTCCACACTGTTGAAGACTTCGGTGGATTTGGGCCATCGGGAAAACTGGTTTTTCCCGTGGAATGTCGCAAATTCTGTACCTGGTGGGAAGATGATCTGATAATCCTCGGTAGCATGAACAGCCACATTGGCCCAGTACAACATGGATTGGGCAAGGGGGGTGCGGTTGTAGAGTTTGACGGTAGCCTCCAAGTAGGATCTGTCTGGATAAAGGGTGAGGCCAATGATCCATTTGGTCCGGTGGCGGATTTCCACTTCTCCCACCCAGATTGTTTTGCTGCCATCGGGATTTTCTGTCAATGTGTAATCGACGGGCATGAATGTCGTGGCCCTGTGATGATGGGGAAAATTCCACTCCACACCTCCGGAAATCCATGCCCCCAACATGCCAATCAAGGCGGGTTTTATCACGTTCTGACGATAGAAAAAATCATAGTTGTTTGTCTTATCCATGGCAGAGAAGATTCTCCCGCCGATCTCGGGAAGGACACAGATCTTCACATAATCGTTTTCAAGATAAAGCGCTTTGTAAGTTTTGTCCTCACGCTGGTCTGTTAACTTATCCAGCATCGGGTAGGGATAAATGGGTCCTTTGGCTCCTTGGTAGGCACGCCCGTTGTAGAATAAGGGAAATATATCCGGCTCGCCCGTGAGGTAAGTGGGAATGACAAGAGGCTCTTCCCAAACTCTCACATCCGGAAAAGCACATGCGGGAAATGACCCACACCATGAAATAACCACCCCAAATACCAGCAATACGGCACCCCATTTTTCCTTCTTGTTCATTCTTTTTCCCTCGACTTCTTTTTCGTTTTTTTCTTCTTTAAATCGCGGATATTCAAAACGATCGACATACAAAAAGCAACAACCAAAAAAGAGACAGCGAATATATCCACAAGGCCTCGGCTGACATCCAATCCGGTTAGCTCCTCGACAAGAAATTCCAGATAGGAAGTCGACGTGTCATACAGGCCCAGCTTCATCCTCACCTGCCAATGCCAATCCGTGCAGGGACAATAACCGAAGCCATACCAAATCCCCAGGAAAAACCAGGAAAACGCCGTCAAACCAATAAGAAGCAGATTGGCCAATCTCGTCTTTTTCCAAATCCACCCAAAAACGATAAACAGGACAATGCAACTATGGAACACAAAAAAGAAAATATTCAGAAAGGTGTACATGTGCTTTGTTTATACCAATATTTATTAGAAATGTGCAATCCTACAGCATAATGGGATGAATCCTTTTTCGCATTATCTACGTATATATATGTGGGGATGGGAAAGGAAGATGCAAAATGAAAACAAAAACGAAAATCGCCATCTTGGTGGTTGCCGTCCTTCTTTCCCTGGTTGGCTTTAATCTTATTACATGCTCCGATTGTTTCATGGATATGCTCTCAGGAAAGGATGCCGGCTACTCGGTTACGACACACGTGACATCCGTAACGCCAAATATGGCGGTAATGCCCTAGTTTTTTTTAGCCGAGCTCTCTCAGAGCCCTCATAAAGACACGGCGCATTCTGACACCTTGGATTTCGCCGGACACAGCATCTAGAGCTTTGAAATCATAACCTTTTTTCTTTTGGTAATACCCGACCCAGAAAGGATAATAGATTTTTCTTCCTTCCGAAATCTCATCGGCCCGGGGATGGCTGCGCGTCCGCAATCCGTGTTCCAACAAGATCCCTTTATACTGGTCCAGAGCTATTTTTGCTGCGTCTGTTGATGAAATGGCGAAATTGCAAGTAGGTGTACGTGTATCAGGATCCTTTTCAGCATCCAACGTATCCTCAGCGAAAAGCACCGCATGACCCAGAAGTCCATCCACAGAGAGCGTCACATTTTGTCTAGGTGAATCTCCCTCTTTTTTATCCTTGATTTTCTTTTCGACCCGAACATCGAAAAGATAAAAGGGCAGATACAAAACCTCCAATTTTTTGGGAGAAATCTGGCTTATTCTAGAAAATAGTTTGGACATCAAAGGGAAGGACCATTTCTTGGTAGAAATAATATTTTCAGCATGCTGCTGGGAAATCTTCGGCTCGATGAACATGCTATTTTCTTCTGCGGCGTTTGTTGGCCTTTCCCTTCAAAATGGAAAAAATGCCGGCTGCGAGTAGCAAGGCCGCAGCGATAATATTCGTGACGATTCCCCGCATCAACGGGACATTTTCTGTGCCTTTGACAAAAAATGTGGCCAGCAATACCACTATGCCGAAAAAGAGCCAGAACACACCCATGATTTCCAAGGGTTCGAATGCCTGTTTCGATCCTGACTGCTTATCATTTGATGACATTTGATCCTCCATTTCTTGCCTCAGAAAACAATGTAAAGAACAACCTGAATCCCCAAGAAAACGGTGGCCCAGATCCTCAGGTCCCGCCACCGGCTCTTATCCGGTGCTCCTTCGAATATGAAGTTATGGGGACGAAGCCAGGCCCAGAAAATCATGCCGATGAAAAACAGGGTCGCGATATATTTTCCCAAAACAAGAGGTAAGCCTTCCAACCATTCCATCATTTTATTCCTCCCTCTCGGCTCTTTTTTTCAAGATGTCTTGCATGTTTTTATCCTTCATCACAAGACCGTAGACCAATCCCTCCAGCTTTTCGATAGGATCAGGTTTGGTCAACAGGCTGACAAAAATCGTGATCAAAATCGATCCCAGAAAGGACCACCAAGCTATGTACAAAAAACTCGCTTTGGTAATGAAAAATAACGAGCTGGAGATGGTGACCCCACCGAGCAGACCGGCCAGCCCTCCCCATTGGTTGGCTCGCTTCCAGTAAATCCCAAGGAGGGTGATGGCAAAAGTGGGCCCCTGGAATATAGACAATAGGGTTTGCATGGCCACATAAATCCCGGGGAATGCTTTGGTGACCGGAGCAAAGGCAATGGCCCACAAAACAAACACAAGGGTGAGAATTCTCCCGACCTTGAGGTAGTGTTTGTCCGAGGCATCCTTTTTGAAAAATCTCTGATAAATATCCCGAGTCCAAAGGGTTGCGGCTGAATTGAGAGTGGAATCCACGCTGGAGATGAGGGCTGCCATAAAGGCAGCGAACACCAATCCGGCCAACCCTGCTGGAAGGAGGTTTTTAATCAGCCATGGAAAGGCCTTGTCCATATCCGCTCCGACCAGACCGGGGTTGAGGGCTAGAGCAAGGAGACCCGGTAGAACGACCAGGATAGGGATGAGCATTTTGGGGAAAGCGGCAAATAACATGCCGGCTTTAGCATCCCACTCGCTGCGGGCTCCAAGCGTTCGCTGGATGATGGCCTGATGGCAGCACCACCAAGCTGGCCCCAGGACGAGAGCCAATCCGAAGAGCATGCCAAGCCAGGGATACGTGGGATTGCTCAACGGCAAAAACAACTTGAAGTGGTCGGGATTTTGTGGCGTGATGGCTTCCACCAGACCAGACCAACCTCCCACGGTCCAAAGGCCTAAAACAGTCAGGGCGATACCACCGATGAACATCACTAGGAGCTGCACAACATCGGTCATGGCAACGGCAGCCAGGCCTCCGGTGATGGTGTAAATCCCGACGATCAGGGCTGTGATCAGGAGACTGAACTCCACCGGAATACCCAGGTATTCGTTGAGCATCAGGCCACTGGCCCAAAAGAAGACCCCCAGGACACAGGCTAGAAAGGCTCCCCAGAGGATGGCCTCGATCACCCGCACGGCCGTGTTGTACCTTTTGCCCAGAAATTCCGGGACCGTGTAAACGCCGGCTTTCCAGTAATAGGGAACAAAAAGCATGGCTGCAAGCACCATGGCTGGGATGGCGCCTATCCACTCATAGTTGGCCTGGGCGATCCCGAACCGATAGGCTCCGCCTGCCGCTCCCATGTAATCGTAGGCACCGATGTTGGTGCCGATGATCGACATGCTGATCACCCACCAGGGCAGCATCTTGCCGGCCAGGAAATAGTCCTCTTCGGTTTTGACATATTTCTTGAAATACACGCCAAAAATAGGGATCGCAACTAGGTAGGCGATGACGATGATCAGATCAATTCCGCTGATATTCATGCATTACTCCCTCATCCATTGTTCCCTACAATATATAAAAATCCATCCCAAAAACTCAACCTAACTCTCCATAAAAAATTCCGGTGTTTTTTTGCTCCAGCCATATCAGAACGTTCTTCCAACATTGCTGAGAATGATAACAAAAATAAAAATACATTTAGATGCTAGGGCGGGGTGGAGGGTTTCGATAGGTCAATAATCCAGGTAAAAAAATAATAATGAAGGATTCAAGAATGCTCCTGTAAGGATTGAAAAGAAATTTTATTGAATTTGACTCAGTCTCATTCTGAATCCTAAAGCCAATGTTCTAGCTTTCATCGGGTATCCGGGTTCAGTCACATAGGAGTTGTCTAACAGATTCTCTACCTTGAGGAATACATCGAACTTTGAAATCTTCACCGAAAAAACCGCATTCAGGACAAAATATCCAGGGATCCGGACGATGTCATCAAAGATTTTCACCTCTGTGCTGGAAACATAAAGCCCGGAGAGAGCGAATTTTGTGTTTTTCGGTCCGTATGCATTCATGATAAAATTCAGTTGAGATTCGGGCACCAGATCCAACGGACGGTCTTCGTCTTCGTTCACCCCGTCTAGGAAAGTATAATTCAAGGAAAAATCCAGCCATCGGAATGCTTTGGAAAATTCAATCTCAAAACCTGCTATATATGCCTGCCCGATATTCAAATTTGTCCGGCTGCCATCGATCAGCCGGACACTCTGGATAAGATCATTTATTTTGTTGTAAAAAACAGCTCCAGAAAACATAAAATCCTTTTCATACAGAAATCCCAATTCATAGCTAGTTCCTCTTTCATGCTTGAGGTCTGGATTTCCGCCCTGGGAACTGTACAGGGATCTCATCGAAGGGAATCGTGACTTTTGTGAGACGGATACACGAAGATCCACATAATCGGAAGGATTAAAATTAAGGCCAGCTATCGGATTCAGCGAGATCTTGTTTTCTCCTGTGAATTTCCTCAGGTGGTCGAGGCTCGCACCTACGACCAATCGCCATTTGGGATTCAACCGCAAACGGCTCTCCAACCCGACGGAAACCGTCTGGTGTTGGAACTTTTCCCACGCCTCCCCGATATCATCCTGCATTCTTACCTTATCATCCCTGAAATTCAGGCTGAATTTCCACTCATTTTGGGATGCAAATGGTAATGATCCCAGAAGAAATGCGCCGTATGAGTCGTTTTTATATGTGGATTCCCACTGCACGTCATTAAAATCCGGACCTGTATAGGCATTCAGGACATTGAAATGGCGCACATAATAACTTCTGACCTTGAGGTTCCCTCTCTTGAAAAAAGCAAAGGTACCACCCAGATTGAATTGCCATCGGTTCCAATCTTTGAACCGCCAATAGCGGGGTTTATAGTATTCTGTGGCAGAGGGAATGCCATAGCTTGATGTGTAATAGCTTGCCTCGAACAAGATTTCGCTTTTTTCATTGGGGTAGAAATACACTTTTCCAACGAAATTAAGTCTGTCATAGTCGCTGTTATCCATGGACGTGTGGCTGCCATCCTGGCTCCACTTGAACCCCTCGGATTTATCGTAGGATAAAAATCCCGAGAAAAAGATTTTATCCCAGCGGATAGAACCAGTAGATGCGAGATTGAAGGCCTTCTGGCTGTTATACGAAGTTGTCAGCGAAAAGGAAGGAGGAACAGGCCTTCTCGTGATGACATTCACGATTCCCCCCATGGCATTCGGCCCATAAAGAACGGACGATGCCCCTTTGACGATCTTGATGCTTTCGATCTCTTCTGTGGGGATGGTTTTCAGATCAAAAGAGTTGAAAAAGGGTTCATAGATCGGGATTCCGTCATAAAGGAGAACAATCCTCTGGCCTTCGAACCCCCGGATTTTTAGTCGGAATTCATTTTTGGCTCCGGTCGAAACAAAAGTGCCGGAGGAATAAGAAAGGACGTCGGCAAGGTTGCGGGGTTGCAGCGCTTCGATTTTATCTTTGAGGATAAGCGAAGTCGTGGACAGAGGAACATCTTGGGGGCGATCCGCCTCGACAACAATCTCCTCAGTGATCTGTTTTTGTTTTCTAGTTTCTTCCTTTTCCTTCTCCTTTTCCTGGGCAATGAGGTCATGAGGCGAAAAAGGTGAAATCACAAAAAGAAAAAGCATTAGGGTGGCTAACAATAATACAACTCGATGATTCATTGTAGGTCCTTTTCATATTCGATAAGCTGATATTTAGGGCTTCCCACCCATGGGATCCGTCTCGATTCACAAAATCCACAGGCAAGATACATCGCCTGGGCTGGATTAAAAAAGGGATGGTCAAGCGTAGAAACTTTTGCTTTTTTGAATCCCATTTTCTGAAAACGGCGGAGAATTTCTGCGATCTGCTGTTTTCCGAATCCTCGCCCTTGAAATTTGGGCAGGATGGCGTTGTGCCCGACGATGCCTAGAGCAGGCCACTGCCTCGGATCATATGACGCAAAACCGATAAGTTTATCCTCGAGCCAACTCAAGAATGTGCAGTCCCCGATGCCATCGGAATCCTCGTAGACATCGGTATCGAACCGCTCCCATCCTTCAATCTCGTTGCTCCAACACTCCGGATCGGAAGCGACCAAGTCGGTATAACAGGCTTTCAAGATGGCAGCGATAGTTCCAGTTTTTTGAACGTAAGGAGGGGTGAAAGCAAGATCGGGCATATCAAAGTCCGTAATACAGCTTTCCTTCATTTCGAGGAGTCCTTCATCTTTTGGATGTGTTCGGCCATGAGCTTCAGCAATTGCGCCCCTCTCGGACCCCAGCAGTGAGGCTCACCATCGCCGTATTCCACTACTCCGCTATAGTAAGGATCTTTGGTGCTTTCCAGAAATTTCTCCATGAATACGACGGCGTTATTCAGATAATAAGAATCCATATCCCCGACATAGATGTGGAGTTTTCCCTCGAGTTTAGGGCCGATCTCAGCCCAGTTCTGCTCCAAGTAATGCCGCAGGTCAAAGTGTTCTTTCCAATACCGGGCCACCTCGGGATCGATCTCTCCGGTGAGTTTATCCCAGACTTCTTTGGGGTATCCATCCTCCCCGACCGGTCCGTAACAGGCCATGTAGATCTCCCATTGCCCTCCTGAACGGCAATTATCGCCCACTGCCAACTCATAATGGTTTTCATCCTTCATCATCTCACGGATTTGTCCGTCCGTTCCTCTGAGAACCGGGCGTTCCACCCTCAGCCATTCAAAATCAGTATAATAAGCATTTTTGTGTGAATAAATATCCACAAGATGCTGGGCTCGGAAATCTAAAGCATCCGGGCATAGAGAAAACGTCCCCCCGAAAAAATCAGGATGGAAAACCTGGAGGGCAAAGGAGATCCAGCCTCCTGTCGATCCCCCAGAAAGAATGCGTGCATAGGGTTTGCGGATAATCCGGAAATTCTCCTCGATATACGGGATCAATTCCTGCATGATGGCATCGCCGTAGGGCCCGAGGTTGGGAGAATTCATGGCGTGGGAGTCGTCATAATAAGGACAGGGATGCTGGAATGTTACGGCTATCATCCGGGGACTTTCATCCGAGGTCCAATACTCGAAAAATTCATATCCCCTGCTTCCCCAACGATCGTCTGCACTGGGCTTTTTCTCTCGAAATCCGTAAGGAGCCCGGAGTGAAAAGTGCCCCTGGATATAATTAACAGGGTAATATTCACCGGGATTCTCGTCGTATCCCTTGGGCAACAGGATAGTCGCGCCGAGATACATCGGTTGCCCCCAAAAGTCCGAGAGCAGTTTACTCTGGAATTTAACCCGCTTGACCCACTTCGTGTCAGGTTCGACTTCGATAGGTGGAATGACATGATTGCATGTGATTGCGATGGTTTGTTTCTGAGAAGGATCGATATGGATTTTTTGCACATCGCTGTACATGTTGCCGGGTGACCGCAGCCAATTCTGCCCCTCCCACCGGTCATTGTGGAGCCATATCGTGTGTCCGTCTTCCCGTTTGAATTCCGTGTAGACATTGATAAAACCTTGGACATAGTATTCTCCCGGGGGGATGTCGCGGATGCTTGGCATGGGGAATCCGAAAGAGCTTTCATCGATAATGCCCGCTTCTCCCGGACCAAGTGCCGAAACATTCTGACCCCAGAATGGGATACCTCTCCGACGCACCTGAAAACGGGGCTCCCGTTGATCGCTCTTAGCCAGCATGACATACACCCGGCCAGTCAAAGACCCTGTATGAGCCTCTTCTGCAAAACGGACGGCAAACTCAAGCCCCGAACCTTCCAAGCTGGTGGCACCGGTTTGTCCATGAACCAGAAGGCCGACAAAAATAAAAACAATGATATAATGCAGATATTTTTTCACTCCGACACCTCTCCATCCAAAGGCTATATTCTCACCAATCCCGCTCCAAAAAGCAATTAGAATTCATAAATCGGGGATAGGTACCGAATTTTCTGATTGGCCATCTCATTATAATTAGGATAAAATAATTCAGCACAGATAATACGATACTTATCCCCGATTTATAATAAGGGAAAAAATCGATGGAAAAAGTAAATTTAAGCGAAAAATTTAATCTTTTCGAAGAATTTTGGACGCCTAAAATCGCCGGCGAACTCAACGACCAGTATATAAAACTGGCCAAAACCAAAGGAGAATTTGTCTGGCATAAACACGATGATGAAGATGAGTTTTTTCTGGTCATGCACGGCGCTCTCACCATCAAATTGAGGGACAAAAATATTCACCTAGAACCAGGCGAATTTTTAATTGTCCCCAAAGGCGTTGAGCATAAACCTGTCTCGGAACATGAGGCTCACGTATTGGTCTTCGAGCCAAAAAACACAAAACACACCGGAGATGTCGAAAGCGAAATAACGGTAAAAAAATTCGATTGGATTTAGTCCATTCCTATTGATTCAGTGTCGGGATACCCTGTTCCCCTATTTTTGAATAAATAGGGGAACACATATCCAGGCACCAATTAAAAAAAAGTTTGACATTTATTGTCGCTTAATTTATTATGGTGAACAAAATGGTGAACATTCGGATTTCGGTCCGGGCTCTTGTCGAACATCTCCTCAGGTGTGGAGACCTTTCGATGAGTTTCGACATTTCCTCACGGGCATCCTTGTCCGCTGGCAATCACGCCCATCTAAAAATCCAAAAATCCCGGCCTCAGCCCTACGCAACCGAAGTGCCTGTTTTTTATCGTGTTGAAAACGAACGGATCGCTCTCGACATCCAAGGTCGGATAGACGGCCTATACGAACTAGCCGATTCTGTGGTGATCGAAGAAATTAAAACGACCCAAAAAGACTTCGACGAATTTATCACACAAAACAATGACCTTCACTGGGCTCAAGTCAAAGTGTATGCAGCGATTTACGCGATTGAAAACAACCTAAATAAAATTCTTACCCAACTGACCTACGGCCACATAGAAACCGGAGAGGTCCGGACCTATTTCCAGGAATACGAAACAGATGAACTGCGGGTGTTCTTCATCCAGCTCCTGACAAAATATTTCGAGTGGGCCGAAAAGATACAAGACTGGCACCAGGAGCGGGATCAATCGATTTTTACATCCGATTTTCCTTTCGCGTCCTTCCGCAACGGACAACGCCAAATGATCAATGACGTTTTTGCCATAATCGAACAGGAAGAACAGATCATCATCCAGGCTCCGACAGGAATCGGAAAAACGGTTGCCGTTCTTTTCCCAGCAATCAAAGCCATGGCCGCAGGGCACATCCAAAAGATCTTTTACCTGACATCCCGGACGACAGGACGCTTGATCGCCGAAAAAACTCTGGCAGAATTAAAAAGCAGCGGCCTCCGCATCAAATTTGTGACATTGACCGCCAAGGAAAAAATCTGTTTCAACCCGGATAAAAATTGCACACCCGATGAATGTTCCTTCGCTAAGGGATATTACGACCGTGTTATCGAAGCCCGAAAATCCCTGTTTGTCGAAGACGCCTTCACTGCCGATAAAATCGCAGAGATCGCCCATGCCAATCAAATCTGTCCCTTCGAATTTTCCCTGGATATGGCCCTCTGGGTAGGCTGTATCATCTGTGACATGAACTATGTATTCGATCCTAGGGTGTATTTGCGCCGCTTTTTCTTGGAAAACCCGATCGATTACACCATTCTCGTGGATGAGGCTCATAATCTTGTTGACAGATCACGAGAGATGTTCTCCGCTAAAATCGAGAAAATGGATTTCCTGAAAATCCGGCGCCTCCTCAAAAACAAAAAATCAGAACTCTATCGAGCAGCTGGAGATGTCAACAGAAAAATGTTGGAAATGAAAAAAGCGCTCGAAGAGGAGACTAGCGCATGGCAAGAAGAACGTCCGGAAAAACTCCTCCCACCTCTTAAACGTTTTGTCATAAGCTTGGAACACTGGCTATCTTCCCACTCTGGATCTCCTCAAACCCTAGAGATGCTTGACCACTATTTTGCAGCCAGTTGGTTTCTGAAAATCTCCGAACTCTACGATAAAAACTATGCGACTTGCCTCGAAAAAACCTACAGCAATTTCAGCACAAAGCTGTATTGTATCGATCCCTCCGAACAGCTCCGTGAGACATTCGAACGGGCCAACTCTTCCGTGCTATTTTCTGCAACTATCACACCCATGTCCTATTTCGGTCAGATATTGGGGCTAAAAGATTCTGTCGAAAAACGGGTCTTCCCTTCCCCGTTTCCTCAGGAAAACCTGTGTATTCTTGTTTCAGATTCTGTTTCCACTCTTTACAGAAAAAGGTCTCAAACAAAAGAAGCGCTCGTTCAGACCATCGGTTCTCTGGTAGAGGCCAAAAAGGGAAATTACATGGTCTATTTCCCATCTTATGAATATCTCAGGATGGCTCTTCCCCTGTATGAAACAGCCTTCCCCCACCACAAAATCCTCGTACAGACACATGAAATGAGGGAAGGTGAAAGAGTGAATTTCCTTAAAAACTTTTCTGAAGAAAACTATCACACCCTAGTGGGATTCGTGGTGATGGGAGGTATTTTCGGCGAAGGCATTGATCTGGTAGGGGATCGCCTATCAGGCGCTGCCATCGTGGGAGTGGGGTTACCTGGTATTTCAATGGAAAGAGAAATAATCCGCCATCACTTCGATGAGAACCAAATGCCTGGTTTCGACTATGCCTATCGCCTTCCAGGATTGATCCGTGTGTTTCAAGCAGCTGGGCGTGTTATCAGAACCGAGAGCGACCGGGGAACGGTTCTCTTGATCGACACACGCTATTCTCATCCCCAATACAAAGAACTGTTTCCCCAGGAATGGCAGGTTCTCCAAACTCAAAATCACAGTCAAATCAGACATATCTCGGGTGAATTCTGGGCAGAACCAAATACATGAAAAAATTAAACAAATTAGCTGTCTTAACCCTAGATTGTCAAGCCACCCACAGTAATCCTGCCATCGGTTATTTAGCCGAGATTGGATGGGTAAAAACTCAAGCCAACCACACCTTCGATCATGAAATGACGACCGAAAATGTCGAATCACACTTAGTGAAAGTGGGCAAAAATGTCCGGATACCCAAACAATTCTTGAGAATGACCGGTATTAAACCCGAAGAGTGGAAGGATGCTCTTTCCAAAAAAGTTGTTTGGCAAAAGCTCTATCGGATGGCAAAAAGAACATCATCCGAGAATCGGGGAATTTGCCCCGCTGTGATCCATTTCAGTCGGTATGAGGAGCCCTATCTTAAACTGCTTCATCAGGAATTTGCGCCAAACATTGAATTTCCATTCACAGTCTTATGCACCCATGAGATCATCAGCAGACTTTATCCTGGACTCCCCCGGAAGAGCTTAAGAGCTGCAGCAGGATTTTTAGGATTTTCCCTCCCAAACCTCAGGCGCAGCCTGCATCATGTGGTGGCCACCGCTTTTATTTGGAATCATATCGTCAGGATTCTCGAAGAACAGGAAAAAATTGTCGCTTTTGAAGAGCTTCGGGATTGGCTCCGCAATACACCTCCCCCCACTCTATCAAAGCAACGCGCGAGGGATTACCCGATGGAAAAAGCTCTTCTGAAGCAACTCCCCGATGAGCCAGGAATTTACAGGATGTACCGCTCCACAGGGGATTTGCTGTACATCGGCAAGGCAAAATCTCTCAAACACCGGGTAAACAGTTATTTTCAAAAAAAATGCCGCCATGCCGAGCATATCCTGGAAATGCTCAGCCAGGCCCAAAACCTCTCGACCACTGTGACACAAACTGCCCTCGAAGCAGCAGTCCGGGAATCCGATGATATAAAGCGCCAATCTCCTCCCTATAACAGGGCACTACAACCGAGCGAAAGACAAATCTATTTCTACTCCAAAGACTTCAAAAGCCATCAAACAGAACCAAACATCCAGCATCCTGTTGGTCCCTTTCCTTCTAATATCAAAATGGAGTCGCTCGCAAAACTCATCGATGTGCTGAATGGCAAGATCAGAAAGTTCTCCCCTCGATTGATCGAAACCATCCTGGACATTCTGCCTGAGCACGCCCCTGAAAAGGAATGCTTCGAATCAGGGTTAGAAGCTTTTAAAAAAGAATATTGTGCCCATAGGGAGATGCCTATAAATGTACGTCATGTGATGAAATGGGGCACACAATTTTGGCAAGAAAAACTAATCGAACAAGAATTAGAAAAAGAAATAAAGGAAGCCGAAGAGGATCAAGAAGAAGGCTGGACACCAGAGCGTGTTTTCAAGGCTCAAAAAAGGATCATTCGGATGGGTTCCTTCCAGATTCGACGATCGCGATGGTTTTGCCGCCTGAGCGAATCTTCAATATCCTGGTCCAAACCAAACGGATCTGAAGAAGATAAACACGTTCTTATATTCGAAAAAGGGGCCACTAACTTTAGATATCGCAATCCCCTATCCGGTGTTGCCGGCAGCCCACCGGGGCATAAAAAAACACTTCTCCAAAGGCAGTCCTATTTCGATATTGCCACATATGACAGGATGCGGATTGTCACCACCGAAATGCGGCGAATCATCCAAGAGGGCCGCAACATCGAGCTGAAATTACATCCGGGGAATACCCTGAATAAAGAGCAGCTGCAAAAGATATTGAAATGGGTTTAATCAAACTATTATTTTTGGCCGACACACATCTTGGATTCGATTACCCATTCCGACCCCGCATCCAAAGAAGACGAAGAGGCCAAGATTTTTTCGCCAACTACCAAAGAGCTCTTGAGCCTGCCCGCAAACTTAAAGTCGATGCCATTGTCCATGGGGGAGATCTGCTGTTTCGAAGCCGTGTCCCAGCCCGATTGGTGGATATGGCCTTCGCTCCGCTTAAGGAGATTGCCGATAAGGGAATAAAAGTCTACATCGTACCTGGTAATCACGAACGATCCAAGATTCCGTTCAAGATCTTGAGTCTCCATCCCAATATCCACATATTCGACTCCCCACGAACCTTTGTGATCGAAAAGAAAGGACTAAGAGTAGCACTCTCGGGTTTCCCCTACTGCCGAGAGAGTGTGCGAGCTCAGTTTCCAAGGATTCTCCAAGAAACCGGATGGCGAGAATTTCAAAAAGGCTGTGACGGCCATATCCTGTGCGTCCACCACTGCTTTGAAGGTGCCAAGGTGGGACCGGTTAACTACACATTCAGATACAAAGAGGATGTGATTCGGGTGTGTGATGTCCCCCGAGAGTTCACAGCTGTTCTAGCAGGGCATATCCACCGCTATCAAATCCTGACAAAAGATCTCACAGGCCGATCACTCTCCACGCCGGTGTATTATCCCGGTTCGATCGAACGCACGTCCTTCGCCGAGAAGGATGAGAAAAAGGGGTATTTTATGTTCAAATTGGCAGCTGATAAAAACAGCGGATTATCCATCCACAGAGAAGAATTTGTGGAACTCCCGGCACGCCCGATGGTCAAAGTCAACATCTCTCCTCAAGGGATGGACGAGAAAAAACTAAAAGCCTATATTCACAAAGCCCTCAAATCTCTCAGTCCCCAGAGTATTGTCAAATTGGATATCCAAGGATTTATTCCCGAAGGATGCCTTCCAGCGCTCAGGGCATCAGCGCTCAGGGAACTCGCGCCAAATGAGATGAACATCAGTGTTAAGTTTGTACAGATGAAAAAAACTTATTAAAATAGGGCAACTAGTGAAATTCTCATAATTGGAGGTTTGCTGTGAATACGCACAAAAACAAAACGCTTAAATTCACTGCCTATTTCTATCCTTTGTTTTTTGTTCTGTTATCGATTCTTCCTATCACCCAATCGCTACATGCAGATGGAGCAGAACAAAAAACGACATATTTTCCCAAAAGAGGTGTTTGGGAAAAGCGCAAACCCGAACAATTGGGATTTAACCCCCAAATGCTGAAGGAAGCCATCGATTTCGCCGTGGCCAATGAATGGACCGGTCCCAAAGATTTGGAAATCGCTGTTACACAGGCATTCTCCGTGGAGCCCTACGGAGGAGTACTCGGGCCAACAAAGGAAAGGGGTGAATCCAACGGTATCATCGTCAAAAATGGATACATCGTAGCTGAATGGGGAGACACAAAACGGGTGGACATGACCTTCAGCGTGAGCAAAAGCTTCCTATCCACCACGGCCGGTTTGGCACTGGATGCGGGATTGATCGCTGATGTGAACGATCCTGTGAAGGATTATGTTGCTGACGGTAAATTCGACTCGGAACACAATGCAAAAATAACCTGGCACCACCTACTGAACCAAACCTCGGATTGGTCAGGCACCCTCTGGGACAGACCTGACTGGGGAGATCGCCCTTCCGGGGACGCGACATGGAGCGATCTCAGGAAACGAAAACTCAATGAACCGGGAACCCATTTCAAGTATAACGATGTCCGCGTCAATCTTCTTGCCTACTCTCTGCTGCAAGTCTGGCGAATCCCACTCCCAGTTATCCTGCGAGAAAAAATCATGGATCCTATCGGAGCCTCGCCCACTTGGCGGTGGCACGGATACGAAAACTCCTGGGTTCTCATCGATGGCTTGAAGATGCAATCTGTCAGTGGCGGTGGTCACTGGGGTGGTGGGATGTTCATCAGCACAAGGGATCAAGCCCGGTTCGGCCTGCTTTTCCTCCGGAACGGGAATTGGAATGACCGACAATTGATTTCAAAAGAATGGATAAAGATGCTGAGAGAGCCGACTCAAGCCAATCCCAGTTACGGCTACATGTGGTGGCTCAACACGGACCAACAACTCTCTTCCAGTGCCCCAGAATCTGTGTTCTCTGCAATAGGATTCGGCGGTAATTACATCGTCGTGGACCAGGAAAACGATCTGGTGATCGCCATGAGATGGGCCGGAAGCGGCCGGACAATGGATGGGATCATCCAGCGCGTCCTCGCTGCTCTAGAATGAGCATTAACCGAGCTTCCCTTCGGTTTTGCTGAAATAGATATTGAACTAGGTTGCGAGTAGCATCACGTGAAAAAATCTTACCGAAAGTTTACCCATGCCTGGATTTTTATCGTTTTAATATTGCCTGGATTTTTTCCAGCAAAAGATTTAATGATCTCTGCACAAGTCGTGAATAACCACTCCATTCGAATAAATTTCAACGCTCCTCTAGATTCAAAAGACACGGAGCTCATTCTCTACCGCAGCACTGTCAAACTTGCCGATTCTAGCGTCAACAAAGTCAGATATCCGATCACAGAATTCCAGATAGATACCGCGCAAAATCCCGTAACATTCTTTGATCACTACATCGCACACAATGTGACATATCATTATCTTGCTATCCTCCGATACAAGGGACAAAAAAAATCTCTCGCCACCAGTAATACCCTTGAAATCTCGTCACCCAACGTCACCATAGAAGAAGTGACCGATCCAGTCATTTTCGTCAACAAAAAACACTATTATCTCGAAATTCAAGACAACGAAAAAATGGCTAAGAGATACCCAATTTCTTTGGGACGAGACCCTTTCAAGAGAAAAATTCATCAGGATAATAAAACCACTCCAGAAGGCTTCTACAAAATAACCAATCTACAGACAGATGCCACTTTCTACAAAGCTATCGACATCGACTATCCCAACGCACAAGACAGGAACAGGTATGAATTTATGAAAGCAGAGGGGTTGGTCCCTGTCGATCGAGGCATCGGAGGTGAAATTCAGATCCACGGCAAGCACCCCAGATTTGGGAGTATACAGAGGAATTGGACTTGGGGATGCATATCCCTTCGAAACACAGATGTGGACGAAATCTTTAAGCTATCCACACTCAAAGCCGGAATCCCGGTCATCATCTTCGGTCATGAATTTTCTCTCGAGGACGCCTTGTCCCTGGCTGAGGAAAGGCCCTTTGAAAAAATCAAATCTGCCCAGAAAAAATTAACTGAGATGGGATTATACAAGGGGCGAATAGACGGCATCCTTGGAAGACAAACCCAATTTGCCATCGGCCGTTATCAAATAGACCAGGATCTTCCCATCAGTTGTGTTCTGGACGCTCGCACTTTGGGGGCGCTACTTAACCGTACTGAATAAATCCTCAATATATATGCACATAGACACCAGGATTGAATTATGCTGGAAACAAATTTTTTGTCGCAAAATTCGGTTCACTCGTCAGATTGACTCCAAGCCTCATCAGCCCAGCTTCATCGCCGGGAGTAGGAATGTGAGTGATGTGGACCTCGCATCCCCTTAATTCTTTGAGTTTGGTCAGTGCCTCCTGAACTGTCGGATTTGTGGCAGCCGCGATAGACAAGCCGATCATTGTTTCTTCGAGATCTAAACTCACTGATTTCGATTGAAGGATGTCTCTTTTCAAAGTCCCGACAGATTCGATTATGTTGGGCGATAATAAAGGTATTTTTTCGGGTATCCCCGCAAGGCGTTTGATCGTTTTGAGGACGAGACTGGAAGCCGCATGCATAAGGGGCGAATTGCTACCAGTCGAAATGGAACCATCATTGAGCTGGATTGCCGCGCCACAAAAAATACCTTCATTCCCTTTCTCTCTGTGGCGCGCCTCATCAGCAGCCTTTCTGGCATGCCCAACGACTTTTCTGTGTTCTGGTTTCACACCGAGGTCTTTCATCAGAAGTTCCACACGCTGAACAGTTTCTTTGTCTGTGTATCCCATCGCGTACTCACATCCATAGCGAAAATAACGCCGGATAACTTCCTGTTTGGCAGCTTCCTGGACAATCCCATCATCCATAATCCCTGAACTTGCGCAATTGACACCCATATCTGTCGGAGATTTGTAGATCGACTCAGCTTGGGTAATTTTTTCTAGAATGCGTTTGAGAATTGGAAATATTTCGACATCGCGGTTGTAATTGACAGCCGGTTTTTTGTAAGTTTCCAAATGAAAAGGATCGATGAGATTAAAATCTCTGATGTCGGCAGTTGCCGCCTCATAAGCCACATTGACAGGGTGTTTTAAAGGGAGATCCCAAATAGGAAAAGTCTCGAATTTGGCATATCCTGGCTTCAGGCCCTGTAAATAATCGTGATACATTTGAGAAAGGCAGGTGGAAAGCTTACCGCTCCCAGGGCCAGGACCCGTGACAACGACCAACGGCTTTTCAGAATGGAGATAGTCATTGGCCCCATATCCCTCCTTGCTGACGATCAAATCGACATCGGTCGGATACCCTGGTGTATAAGGGTGACAAATGACTTTGATGCCTCTTCGCTCCAGTTTGTTTTTGAATATTTTTGCTGAGGCTTGGTTATTGAACCGAGTGATCACTGCCCCTAAAATATCGAGGCCCCATTCTCTCAGATCATCGAGGAGTTTCAGAGCATCGACATCATAAGTGATCCCAAAATCCGCTCTTAATTTTTTCTTTTCTATATCCCCGGCATAAATGCAGAGAATGATATCCGCCTCGTCTTTCAGTTTCTGTAGAAGCCTCATTTTCACATTGGGGTCGAATCCGGGTAGAACCCTGGCGGCATGATAGTCGAATAAGAGTTTCCCGCCAAACTCGAGATAGAGGCGATTGTTTGCTGTTTTGAGTCGATTAAGGATAGCAGAGGTCTGTTTTGCCAAATATTTCTCGTTATCAAACCCTGTGGCCTTCTTCATCTCTTTTCCTTTCGTTCAATCGTGGGGAGTAATCAAACATCTCCGAAAATTTATAACAAAGCCCTATTTCCAAGTCAATTATTAATTGGGAAATACCCAAAAAACAGATATGTCATTTAGATATGCGGTCACGTATCTAATTGGTTTGATCAAGGCAAGAAACATATCGACTTATCTCAAGCCGAATAGTAGTATCAATCTCTACTATTCCAATTTCCAACTAGGTAGGATTTGGATTTCTCAAAAGCGCGGCATATGTTTTCAATTTCCCTCTCGGCCTCTTGATTGTTCTTTTCCTTAGTCTTTTTCACGAAAGAAGCAACAAACCCAAAATACAGGGGTATCATGGATTCAAGAACAAGCGGGAGGCTCATTTCCATAAATGTGTTTTTAAACCTGTGGAAAAACAAGATGTAGTCGTATATGATCTTGGCCCAAATAAGGTAAGGAAAATCGAAACTTTTCTTATCCATGCGAACAATTTTTTCCAGATTCCTGTGATTTTCTTTTTTTAATATTTCTTCCCAGATACAGTTGAATTTTTTGTGCCCCCTTTTAAAACTCTGTAATGGTCCATCAAATTCCTGGGGGACTTCCTCAGGGATAACCTTGGCCTGGAAGCCGAATGTGGGGAGCTCATAGCTTCCCTTGATTTTTTTCCAGGTGTCGTAGTTTTCTTCGATAAGGGAAAAGACCGTTCCGATCACCTGCTTAAACATGGGAGCCAGAGTGGAAACATTTTTCGGGTTATGAATTTTTGCGCCTAAAAAGGACTGGCAGACATTAAAACCATTGGCCAATGCCACGGTCGTCATCCAAATATCGATACCGTAATAGGCGACATCAGTGTCCCAAATGTCTTTTTCCACAAAGTGTTTGAGAACTTTTTGAGAAAAGCCGAACTCGCCACCGATAGGTTGGCGGATTTTTTTGCCATAAAGGGCTCTCGTTATGGGATAGATCAACGAATTGGTTATGGTCCCATCGTATTTGTGCCTTGAATAAAGCGGAGCGACGTAATCAAAGTCTTTCGAAATAATTGGGCCTGCCAGCATTTGGATCCAATCGGGAGTAATAGAACGCAGGTCCGAGTCCACAACGACAACGACCCTTGCCTTAAGCTCATGGGCAATTTCGAAAATCCTCCTGAACGCCTTTCCTTTACCGGGAGCACCTCTAAACATTGTCACCATTTCTTGTATCGGAACATGAAGGCTTCGTATGTAAGGATGCATTTCGTGGGTGATGAGGATCGCGTTGAATGCATCATAGTCATTCAAATTGTTGCGGATCACTTTTCGTGTATTATCCGAGGAGCCGCAGTCGGAATTGACGATGACGCTTTTTAATTCAGGAAAATATTTGGTCAGGCCGATTCGGACAGCTTTTATGACATGACCGATAGTATCCTCGTTGTTATAGCTAGGGATGCCGACCAAAATGTCCGCTTCTTTGATTTTTGTAACCTGTTCTTTGGTTTTGTGTGTGATAGCGAGCTTTCTATTCATGTCAAAAAGTAAGGCTTTGTTTTTAATAAATGATAGTCTATAAGACAGGGGTGAAATCAATCCTCTTTACAGATGTTTCGGAGGGTGAATTTTTCTCCTTTTATATCACCCCCAACGGTGAAAAAAAGAGCAAAATCTATGGCTACATCCACTTGCCTCAATAAGTCTTCAATCCAGCCAGCCTCTTCCTCGCGTCTTCAGCCTCGAGCAGGGCCCATTATCATTCTTCCACAGATCGAGAAATTTCTTGTAATATTCTATGACTTTGGACCGGTATTACTTTCCCACTTAAATTGAAATGTTAATACGCTATCCCTTCGGGCGGAGCAGCTCCTGAAAGGGCGGATATTCCCGGAGCGGTTCTAAATCCATATCGCGGTGTAGATACACACCATACCCGCGGCCTTGGGCAAATGCTTCTCGCAGCAGCTCCACGGCTTGTTCTAAATCCCCAAGTTGTGAAGCAACAAGGGCACGCCAATAGGTATGGTTGCCAAACATATAGGGCCGATCTATACTCTCCAGCTCTGTTGATATCCTGTACGCCTCTTCCCTGTCTCCTCTCCGGGCTGCCAATGTCCCCAGATATCCCCTATAATCGATGTTTTCAGGTTTTTCGCCTGCCAGTTCCTCAATCAATGCCTGGGATTCTTCCCACTGCTCGGCCACATAAAGTGCCCGCGCAAGATCATATCGTTTATTCTCTGTTGCTTCTTTCGTGGACAGTTTGGCTCTATACCAGTCAACAGCGCGTGCTGAGACTTCTTTATAGGCTTCCAGATGCCTTTGAGCTCTTAATTCTTGAGCTGCCTCAAGCATGACGTCTCCCGAAGTTCCAGCCTGAGACGTTATGGTCAAACTGTCATCAATAATTTTGTTGACTTCATCCACTCTGCCTAGAGCTGCCAGGGCACGGACTTCATGGCGTCTCAAAGAAAGCATGTTTGGGTAGTATTTGAGTCCGCGGCGCGCCTCCTTCAACTCCTGTTTATAGTTCCCCAGCATATGATGAGCACAGGTCAGATGCTCAAAAACCCATGATCCTGCAGCACGCCCAGTCCAGAGGCTTAACCAGACCTGGAAATCTTTCTTCGCATAGGTATCCACAGTCACTTGGGGACGATTCAGGCTTAGTGCCATATGTCCGATCGTGTATTTAATTGGGGGTTCGGTTGGTTCCTTTGGGGCCAGCTTTTCTGCCTGGCGTATATGCCACA
>CP070750.1:3372112-3409707 GCA_020348385.1 Candidatus Aminicenantota bacterium
ATTGGACTCCTGACGGAAAGCACATCCTGGTCCGGTTCCTTGAAAAACCATTCAAATTCGGGCTCGTGTCCGCTGCAGACGGCTCATTGCGCATCATCAAAGAGATCGACATTTTAGAACCCCATAATAATCCGAAAGGAGGGAAATTCTCGCCTGATGGGAAATACATCGCCTATGATTCCCAACAAAATGCAGATTCACCCAATCATGATATTTTTATATTCTCTCCGGATGGAACAATCGATGCTCCGTTGGCCCCTCACCCCGCCCATGAATCCCTTGTCGGATGGTCACCGGATGGAAAGATGATCATTTTCAAAAGCGATCGAACAGGAACGATAGACTTGTGGCTCATTCCCGTCGAAAACGGCAAACCAAAAGGAGATCCTGTTCTTTTGCGGAGGAATATAGGCGCTGTTGATCCACTGGGAATAACACGAAATGGCTCTTTCTATTACAACATTGGTGGGGGCTTGCGATCGGATGTTTACACCGCTGCCATAAATCACAACACTGGTGAAATCATCAGTTTACCGAAAAAATTAGCCTTAACCTTTGAGGGAAAAAACAGCGGGCCCGTCTGGTCGCCTGATGGAAAACACATTGTATATGTTTCCAAGCGGAGGCCATCTGATCGCCGGATTCTCTGTATTTACTCTGTGGAAACAGGAAAAATCCATGAAATTCCGCACAAAAGTCAAATAGCGTTTCCTCGATGGTCCCCTGACGGCCGCTTTCTTATTGTTTATGTCTTGGGCGAAGGAATTTTTAAAGTCGATGTGCAAACCGGAGATTTCAGCCTTTTGATTGAACCAAAAGGACAGCGGGCAGCTAATCTTGCTCCCGATAACAATTCGTTGTTTTTTATCCGGTTTAATCGGGGAGAAATAGTCACTCAGGTGTTGGCTTGCGATCTTAGCACTGGGGAGGAAATAGAGCTATGCAGTGTACCGCTTTATCCTCACAATTTGGTCCTCTCTCGCGATGGCAGGCAATTAGCTCTGATTTGTTCGGAAAATCCTTACGAGAATAAAGAAAAGAAACATATGCTGAAAATCATACCTGTTGACGGTGGAGATGTGAAAGAAAGGCTCAGCTTTATGCAGGTAGGAGGTTGGGGACTAGTGGATGTTTCTTGGTCTCCTGATGGACAGCATATTTACTTTGACAGGATCTCATCGAAAAAACCAACGGTTGGCCCTCCTGATTGGGAATTGTGGAGAGTCCCTGTCGAGAGTGGAGATGCCGAAAACTTGGGACTAACGATGAAAAAACTACCTACTTTTTCGATTCATCCTGACGGACAACAGATTGTTTTGTCCGCATACACTTTTGGTGCAGCCCCATCGCCTGAAGTCTGGGTCATGGAGAACTTCCTCCCAAAAACGGATAAAAAGAAATAAAATAGAACCGTCCCCATTTCTTTGCTGGCTCTGTTGCTCCATTCCTATTATAATTAGCGAGATATGACTGAGGATGATCCGGTAAAGATCCCCATCGATGGTGTGCTGGACCTGCACACGTTTCATCCCAAGGATGTGAAAGATCTTGTTCCAGAATATTTGAGGGAATGTCGAAGCCAAGGCATTTATCATGTCCGGATCATTCATGGCAAGGGAACCGGAACACTCCGGAAGATCGTTCACAGTCTTCTTGAAAAAGATCCACATGTCTTGCACTTCCAAACCGCTCTTTATGATGGGGGGAGTTGGGGTGCCACCGAAGTCGAGCTGCGTCGCGAGTAAAATCTTTTTTTCGTGATCTGCCGTTACCAGATCATCAAACCCTAATTTTCAATCAATTTTTATCTTGACATACAATTTTTGCTTTATATATAGTATGGACACCTCGGGGAGAAGCAGAAATCATGCCCAGATTGATTCGAATAGTTGCCCTTTCTTACTGATGTTGCCTAGACAGGGATCTATATTCCTGTCTTTTTTAATATAGGTGATATTTTCAATTTTCCATAAGGAGGAAAAATGGCAAAGATTATTCTGATTCTTGCGGGTATCCTGGAACTTGTATTCCGAGGGCTGCCAGCCTTCTTTGGCAATGAAACAACTGCGGGTTGGTTTGGGCTTGAGTACATCGAAGAGGCTTTGATTTATGTTCATCCGTATGGTGCTCTTCTGATTGCTTTTGGTCTGCTGCTTATCATCATATCCAAGGATCCCGTTAAGTACAGAGTTGTTATGGATATTGCGATTCTGCGCTTTATCCTTGGTCCTATTGCACTCCTGTACACCAAATTCACGGTGGGTTTGTTCACGACTTTCTGGTGGGTTCACCTGTGTCTTGATGTTCTCTTCGTGATTCTTTTGATTCTTGCTCGGCCCAAAAAAGCTGCCACGGCATAACCAAACGTTTTCATCTCAAAACTTCTCTTTTGAAGATTTGCTTTCATCCAGGAAAAATTGCGTCAAAAATTGCTTCAGGTAAACATTAGTATTTAACTCCATCTTCCTCCCGAAGCGGAATTCTTGGCAAAAGAATATTTGTTAAGAAGTAGAGTTATTTCCCATATTTGCTTTATTGCATTTTTTTGTGTGAATTGATATTCTTTTACCGATATAAAAAGGGCTAGACTTTTATACGACTAATATAAATAGCAGGAATATTTCACTATTTTGCCGAGGATAATGAAAAAAAAGTCAACGAAAAAAGAAACCGCGAAAAAAAAGCCCGATAAGAAAAAACCTGCAAGAAAAAAACCAGCCGAGAAACAACCTCATTTAGCAAAATGCCCCGATTGTGGCTATGAAAATCCCGTCGATGCGATCTATTGCGGCAAATGCGCGAATATGATCATTCTGAAACGTCAGGATCAGGAACCTCCTCCTGAACTCATTCCCGAACCTCCTCCCGAAATTGCAGAGGAACTTGTGGAAGAAGTTGAGGAGGAAATTGAGGAGGAACCTGCTGATCTCACCAAAACCATAGAATCTCCTACCGACGAGCTGGCCACAGGAACCACTTTTGCCGGTCGATACCAGATCATCGAAGAGTTGGGAAAGGGAGGCATGGGCCGCGTTTACAAAGCCCTCGATAAAGAGATCGATGAGAAGGTCGCCCTCAAACTCATCCGGCCCGAGATCGCATCCAACGAAAAAATGATCCGGCGCTTCCGGAAAGAGCTTAAAACCGCCCGCCAGATTTCTAACAAAAATGTCTGCCGGATGTATGACATCGGGATAAAAAAGGGAACCCGTTACATAACGATGGAGTATGTATCGGGCGAAGATTTGAAGAGTTCGATGAAACGAATGGGACAGTTCACTGTCGGAAAGGCCGTGTTCACGGCCAAACAGATATGCGAGGGGCTTGCCGAAGCACACAAATTGGGAATCGTACATCGGGATCTCAAGCCCCAGAACATCATGATAGATGAATTCGGTAACGTGCGAATCATGGATTTTGGAATCGCCCGCACTCTTAAATCAGAAGATATCACCAAACCGGGTGAAATTATCGGCACGCGAGTTTATATGTCGCCGGAACAGACCGAAGCCAAAGATGTTGACCAGCGGTCGGATATTTACTCGGTCGGCCTGATCCTGTACGAGATGCTGGCAAACAGGCTGCCCTTCGAAGAAGATATCCCGTTGAGCGTCGCCACGAGACATATGGACCGGATTCTCAAGGGCCCGAGGGAATACAATCCCCAAGTTCCTGAGGATCTTAACCGGCTGATTCTCAAGTGCCTGGAGAAAGATAAAGACAAAAGATACCAGAGCACAGAAGAACTTTTCGCGGATTTAGACAAAATCGATTCGGGAATTTCCACTGCAGAAAGAGTTGTGCCCGAGAGGTTGCCCTCCACATCGAGAGAAATAACCGTCAAATTCGATCTCCAGAAGCTTCTAGTTCCGGGTGTGATCGCTGTTGCTGTCATTATCATTGGTGTTTTGATCTGGCAGCTTTTTCTGAAGAAGGGCTTATCCGTCCCAGAGGGCAAACCGTCTCTGGCCGTCATGTACTTCAAGAACAACACAGGAGATGCCAATCTCGACCACTGGAGGGAGATGATCGCGGACTCCTTTGTGGCAGATCTCAATCAATCCAAATACATCGACGTGATGAGCAGTGAAAGACTGTTTCAGATTCTGGGCGAATTGAATCAGCTAAAAGCAAGCACATACTCTTCCAATGTGCTGAAACAGGTGGCCTTCCGAGGAGCCGTCAACCACATTTTGGTGGGAGATTACGCCAAAGCAGGGGAGACCATACGCATCCATGTGAACCTCTTGGATGTCCGAAGGGATAAGACCATCGCTTCTGAATCGGAAGAAGGAACTGGGGAAGAAAGCATTTTTCCGATGGTGGATAGGCTGACAAAAAAAATCAAGGAGCGCTTCGATCTCACAGACGAAGAACTCGCCGATGATTTGGATCGCGAGGTCGCTCAGATCACCACGACTTCTCCAGAAGCCTTCAAATATTATGTGGAAGGGAGAAGGAAACACATCGAAGGGGAATACCGTCAGAGCATCCAGTTGATGGAAAGGGCTGTTGCCATCGATCCCGAGTTTGCCATGGCTTATAGATCCCTGTCTGTTAGCTATTCCAGCATGGGTCTTTCTCCTCAGCGAACAGAATACATCCAGAAAGCCATGGAGTTGAGTGACCGACTATCAGAAAGAGAATTGTACCAGATTCAAGGAGATTTTTTCTATGAATCCGAGGAAACCTATGATCAGGCGGTAGAAGCTTACACAAAATTGCTTAACCTGTATCCAGATGATACGACTGCCGGACACAATCTCGCATTGATCTACTACAATGTCCAAGAATTGGACAGGGCTCTGGAGCATTTGGAGAGGAGTGTGGAGGCGGGGACGGAGTTTGTCGGAACTTACACTACCATCGCCGATGTTCACATGATGAAGGGACAGTATGATAAGGCAGAAGAAATTTTAAGATATTATTTGGAGAATGTGTCCAATAATTCCTGGGTCCATCAATATCTCGTCTTCAATTATATTTGTCAAAGGCAATTTCATATCGCCAAAGCCCAACTGGATATAGCCGTTCCCTTAGCTCCGACACACCGGCGAAGCTTTTATCTGAAAGGTGTGTACAACACGTTCACTGAAACCTTCCTGGAAGCAGAAAAAGAATTCCCGAAAGCCACTGAAGATAAAGAGGCCGCGGGAGCTTATCTAGGATATCATGGGCTGGCGAACGTGTCCCTCTTTCAAGGCCGCTTCAGGGATTCGATGACACAACTCCAAAGCATCATCTCGTTCTCTCAAAATATCGGCGTCCCATGGGTGGAATCCCAGGCGCGGTCGATATTGGGCTTTCGTCTGATGGCTTCCCGCCGTTATCAAGAAGCTTTAAGAGAATTCAACAAAGCAAGGGATATGGGAGCTCAGGCCCGAAGACTGGATTTGCAAAGGTTGGCCTTGCATTATAAAGGATTGGCTTATTTGAGAATGAGGTCTCGGACCAGAGCCTTGAGAACAGCCGAGGAGCTCAAAACCGCCATCGAAGGTGGGATTCATCAAAAGGAAGTAAGGCGTTACCATCATCTGATGGGTTTAATAGAACTGGATCGAAAAAAATTTCCTGAGGCGATCGAGCATCTGGAAACAGCGTTGACTCTTCTGCCTGCTGAATGTTCATCATGGACTGAGGGGCATATTGATAATAACCATGCTCTCTACTTGGATTCTCTGGCCTCGGCCTATTACCGATCAGGGGATCTGGAAAAAGCCGTTGCGTATTATGAAAAATTGACGATGCTGACCACCGGCCGGTTTTACTTCGGCAGCATTTATGCCAAAAGTTTTTACACACTCGGAAGAATTTGCCAGCAGTTGGGAAACAGTGCCAAGGCCGAGGAAAATTATAATAAATTTCTAGCCCTCTGGTTTAACGCGGATTCGAACATTTCCGAAGTCAGCGATGCCCAGAAACGTCTCTCCGGGCTCAACAGAATTCCTTGAAAATGAAATATATCAGGTATCATGTTTTTAATATGATTTGAGAATAAAACAGGAGGTCTGGCCATGTTTGCGAGAGTAACCTCAGCCGAAATTTTTGAAGAAAAAATAGATCAGTTTATTGAAATCTACAAAGAATACGTGGTTCCGGAGGCAAAAAGACAAAAAGGATTTAGAGGAATGAACCTTCTGGTTGACAGAAAAACAGGGAGCGGTATGGCTATCTCCTATTGGGAAAGCGAAGAGGATGCTTTGGCCAATGAAAGGAGTCTATACTACCAAGAACAAGTCGCGAGATTCATCTCTTTTTTTGAAAGACAACCCATCCGCGAAGGTTATGACGTTCCGGTTTACGAAAAACAATAATAGGGAAAACATAGCTTTTGTTTTGTTATTTTATTAAGATGTAAACATAAACGGGAAATTAAGATAAGGGAGGGATGAGTCATGTTTGCACGCACCACAACCGTCCAATTCAAAATTGCTTTCATAGATAAAGCTCTTGAAGTTTACAGGAAAAGCATCGTTCCCGCCGCTCAGGCACAAAAAGGATTATCAGAGCTAACTTTTCTCATAGATAGAGATACAGGTAAGGCCATATCGATTGCTATTTGGGAAACCGAACAAGATGCAAAAGCCAATGAGGAGAGTCTATATTACCAGGAACAATTGATCAAACTGAGGAGCTTCTACGCAAATCCGCCGATCAAAGAAGGATTTGAAGTCTTTTTCAAAGCTTAAGCTGAATTATTTATGACTTTTTTCCCTGCGAGCGAGCCAATATCTCTGGGTGGGGTGGGTTGGCTTGCCATTTGTAATTTGTTGTGATATTCCATATACTCCCAATCCTGAATTATTAACAAAAAATGCCTGATTGTTTGCGAGTACCAGGTAATTACTCAGGGTATATCATGAGAAAATTGGACAAAACCAGCAAAGGAGGCATTCTATGAAACGTTTTCTGTGTTTTATCGTGATATTTGTCGTTGCGGCATCTTTTTTGTGTGCTGAACTACCTGGAATCAGCCAAAAAACGACCGGCATGAAAAAATATCCAGGTTATTTCCCGTTTTATTGGGATGCGGGGGCAGGAAAGGTTTGGCTGGAAATCGACAAATTCGATACAGAGTTTTTGTACGTGAGCTCGTTGCCGGCAGGACTTGGGTCCAATGACATCGGGCTCGATGGCCGCCAGCTCGGTGCAACCCACATCGTCCAATTCCACCGAGTCGGTCCCAAGATATTGATGATCGAGCCCAATTATTCTTTTCGAGCACTCAGCAATGATGAAAACGAGAAACGAGCTGTTGAAGAAGCCTTTGCCAAATCTGTGATCTGGGGTTTTAAGGCCGTAGCGGAGAGCGACGACAAGGTGCTTGTGGATGCAACCTCGTTTTTGATGCAGGATGCTCACGGAGTTGTCCGGAGACTCCAGCGCGCCAATCAGGGAAATTTCAGGGTGGATACAACACGATCAGCAATCCATCTGCCCCGAACAAAAAATTTTCCCAGCAACACAGAGTTCGATGCGATACTGACATTCACCAGCCAGAGTCCCGGGATGATGCTGCGGCAGGTTGTCCCCGATCCCAGCGCCATCACCGTCCGTCAGCATCGTTCCTTTATCGAGCTTCCCGATGATAATTATGAGTCCCGCATCTATGATCCACGCTCCAATTTTGGGAGCGTGAGTTACATGGATTTTTCTGCACCGATCGATCAATCCATCACCAAAAGGTTTATCCCCCGCTTTAGGCTGGAAAAAAAAGACCCGAATGCTAAGATGAGCGATCCTGTAAAGCCGATAATTTATTATGTCGATTCCGGAGTGCCTGAACCCATCCGAACAGCCTTGATAGAGGGTGCCAGTTGGTGGGACCAGGCTTTCGAGGCTATCGGCTACAGGAAAGCTTTTCAGGTCAAGGTTCTTCCCAAAGGAGCAGACCCGATGGATGTGCGGTACAACATGATCAACTGGGTACACCGTTCCACGCGAGGCTGGTCCTATGGAGGAGGTGTTGGAGATCCACGAACTGGGGAGATCATCAAGGGACATGTGGCTTTGGGATCACAGCGCCTGAGACAGGATTTTCTGATTGCCCAGGGATTGGTGGCTGATTATGAAGAAGGCAAAGAAGAAATTTCGACAAAAGAAATGGTGGAACTGGCATTAGCACGCATCCGCCAGCTCTCCTGTCATGAGGTTGGCCACACTCTCGGATTGGGTCATAACTATGCCTCCAGCGTCAATGACAGGGCTTCTGTGATGGATTATCCCCATCCGTTGATTAAGATCAAACGGGACGGCACGCTTGATCTTTCCGACGCCTATGCCACAGGCGTGGGTGAATGGGACAAAGTTTCGATTGCATATGGCTACCAGGATTTTCCTGATGGCGTGGATGAAGAAGAGGAATTGAAGGTCATACTCGATAACGCTTTTTCCAGCGGGCTGTTTCACCTTGCAAGTCAGGATGCAGGTCCCTCGAGCGCTCATCCTCTTACAGCTACATGGGATAACGGCAAACACCCGGTGGACGAACTGGAAAGGGTGATGAAAATCCGTACCATTGCCCTCGATGGATTTTCTGAAAAAAGGATTCCGATGTGGGCCCCGATGGCCACGCTGGAAGAAGCACTGGTCCCTGTGTATCTTTTCCACAGATATCAGGTCGAAGCCGCTGCCAGTTGTCTGGGAGGCCTTTACTACAATCACACTTTGCGCGGGGATGTGCAGAAGGATCCGGAAATCGTAGAGCCAGAAGAGCAACAAAGGGCGCTGGAAGCGCTCCTCCAGACCATCTATCCGGTGAACTTAGCCATCGATGAAAAAATACTGAATATCATTCCTCCGCGTCCCCCGGGATACCGGCAGACTCGGGAGCTCTTCCCGGGGCATACAGGATCGACATTTGATCCTTTGGGAGCAGTCGAAGTGGCGGCCAATTTGACCGTCCGGTTAGTTCTCCACCCGGATAGGGCTGCACGGATGGTAGACTATCATTCAAGGGACAAAAAATATCCCGGATTCGGAGAGGTATTGGATCAGGTGATAATGTTCACATGGAAGTCTCCGTACAAATCGGGAAAGTATGCTGAAATCCAAAGGGTGGTGAACAACGTACTTCTGTACAATATGATGAGCTTGGTCGCCGATGAGGACAATGCCTCCCAGGTGAGGGCATTGGCTTTCATGAAACTCGAAGAGCTTAAAAATTGGCTGAAACGACAATTGAACACAGTAAAAGACGGGGAATATTTGGTCAAAGATCCTGACCAAAGGGCTCATTTTCTGTATGCTGTCGGCAAGATCGAGCTGTTTCAAAAAGATCCCTCGAAAATAACGCTTCCTGTCCCGATGTCTCCGCCTCCCGGTGCACCCATCGGCATGTACGACTGAGCATTAACGAATCCGATATGATGAAACAGTCAAGCAAACTGAAACGTCAGGCCGGCGATTTTCCCCAGCGAGGAAAATCCCCTTATTACTCGGCTCACTCTCCCTACCTGCCAGTAAAGCTTGCTTTCATGCCCGCTCGCCTCCGGATGCCTTCCTCTTCAGTATGCTTGACTATATCTCGTTCAATTAAAGAATTACCAGCGTTTTGGCAATGCTTGTTTTGGCAAAGAAAAATTTAATGGGTAGGAGGGATAATGAATGATAAAAACTTTCCAAGAAGAGATTTCTTGAAAACATTGTTAGCGGGGATTCCGATGTTTGCGCTTGATTGGGATTCTTTCCCAAGAGGAAAAAAATCGGGCATGGAGGATACGGATTTCGATGCTTTGGTTATAGGAGCTGGGCTGGGCGGATTGAGCTGCGCGGCTGCCTTTGCCCGGCAAGGATTCAAACCCCTTGTTTTGGAACAGCACTATGTTCCAGGCGGGTATGCTTCGGCTTTCAAAAGACCGGGAGGATTCCTGTTCGATGTGTCCCTCCACTCCACAACGGTCGATGAGAGAAATGGTGTTTGGAATCTCATTCCAGGATTTCCCGAGATCAAAGATGTGGAGTTTGTTCCCCATCCCTATCTTTACCGGGCCATTTTTCCCGATTATGACTACCGCGTGCCCCAAAGGGATCTTAAGAAATACATAACCATGCTGATCGGGTATTTTCCAGAGGAAGAGCAGGGCATTCGAGGAATTTTCGAAGACATGGAAGGCCTGGCCCGGGATATAAACAAGTATTCCCAGGCTGGAGGGCAGATCGATATGAGCCGCTTCCCGAAAGACTTTCCCTATTTGTTCAAGAGCTACACAAAAACCTGGGGAGCACTGGTGGATATGAGGATAAAAAGCCCCAAGCTAAAAGCCCTTATTTCCTCGCTCTGGGGATATTTTGGACTTCCTCCGTCCAAGCTTGCCTGCTTCTATTATGCCTTACCCACCATAGGCTATCTCAACGGCGGTGGATTTTACCCCAGGGGCACAGCACAGAAGATCAGCGATGCATTCGTGAAATTCATCGAGGATAATGGGGGACAGGTCAAACTTAAATCTAAAGTCGAAAAAATTCTGGTAAAAGACCATGCTGCTTACGGAGTCAAAACAGCGGATGGTGCAGAATACAAAGGAAAGGCCGTAATTTCCAATGCCAACGCCTTCGATACATTCCTCAAAATGGTGGATGATAAGGATCACTTGAGGAATTATGTAGCGAACTTCGAAAATTACAGTGTCAGCCTTTCAAGCTTTCAGATTTTCTTGGGCTTGAAAAAAGATCTGGTGGGCGAGCTGGGAATCGAAGATAGCGAAATATTTTATGCGACAGGCTACGATGATGATGCCTACTACAAGGGCATGCTCGAGGCAGACGTGGAAAATTCAGGCTACGGATTGATGCTGTATGACAATGTTTACAAGGGGTATTCTCCTGAAGGAAAAAACACCGTCAACATCCTTGCTCTTCAGGGATATTCTCACTGGGAAAAATACGAGGCCGACTATTGGAAAGGGAATAAAAAGGCTTACCGTGCTGAGAAGGAGAGGATGGCCAGCGTCTTGATCAAAAAGGTGGAGGAGACGGTTCTGCCTGGATTATCGGAGTCGATCGAGATCAAAGAGATCGGGACTCCGCTGACCAATGTGCGATACACGGGGCATTATCGGGGAGCCATATACGGTTGGGACCAGACCATGAACAACACAGGCCCGAATCGTGTGTCTCATTCCACCCCCATCGAAAATCTGTATCTGGCAGGTGCTTGGACCCAGCCAGGTCATGGATACGGCGCAGTGATTCCCAGCGGCCTACAGTGTTTTGGGGAAATCATGGAAAAATGGGAGGCCGCAGATTAGCCCTTCGGGGATTGTCCGAGTTGAAACTTAGAGGGTAAATTCCAGTTTGCTGTCCTGCCCTTTACTTATCCTTTCGTAATGGTCGGGAAAATTCATCAAGAGAAAGAGGCTTGTTTTTGCCTCCATTTTTTTCATGACTTTTTCTTCGATTTGCTGGATAGACTCGGCGACATCCAGGACAGTGCTGATCTCCATTTCCTTCATGACCACGATCCCATCATCATCTCCAAAAATGATGTCCCCAGGAGATACAGAGACACCACCGCACTGGACAGAGATTTGGGTATTGAATATTTTGGATGCACCGCCTGCCATCGGTGTCTGATACCGTGCGTACACTGGGAATTGGATTTTCCGGATCTTTTTAACGTCACGACAACCCCCGTCGATGACAATGCCAGCGAGTTTTTTTCTTTGTGCTTCGATAGCGAACATCTCTCCGGCAACCGCGATTTTATCCCCCTCTGCATCGATGACCAAAACCTCATCCTCCTGGGCTTCTTGGAGGGCTTTGATGACCGACAGAAAGTCGCTCCGGCAGTGGACAGTGCGGGCGATCCCGATCATTTTTATCCCATCAAAAACAGGCCTAATTCCAGGATCCATAACCCGGAACGTTTTGGTTGCATCACAGATACAAGCCGTATCCAACCGGACCAGTCTTTTTTTTAATTTTTTGAAATCCATGCTAACTCCCTTCCTTTGATTTATCTTTGCTAATAAGTAAAGATAAGTTTATCATATTGTCTGGATTATTTATAAGAAATGTCGCGATGAACAAGCAAGAAAGACGGTACGACATCGATTGGTTACGAGTCCTTGCCATGTTTTCTGTTTTCCTTTTTCACTGCGCGAGATACTTTGACAATGAGGGCTGGCATGTCAAAAACCCTCAATTGAGTTTTGGCTTTTCCGTTTTTGTTGGAGTCCTTGTTCAATGGATCATGCCGATTTTTTTTGTTTTGTCTGGCATGAGCTCACAATTTGCCCTGAACTTCAGGAGTGCCGGCCAGTATCTAGAGGAAAGGTTCAAAAGGTTGTTCATCCCGCTATTTTTTGGGATATTCATCCTCATACCGCCTCAGGTTTATATAGAGCGGTTTACCAATGACCAGTTTAACGGTTCGTTCTTTCAATTCTACCCCCAATATTTTGATGGTTGGTACGGATTCGGTGGCAACTTTGCCTGGATGGGACTGCATCTGTGGTTTCTGCTCATTCTTTTTCTCTTTTCCTTGTTGACTCTGCCTTTTTTACTTTCTCTCAAAAAAAAGGCAGCTGGCCTATTGATCCATGGCTTTTCATCTTTTTTCGAAAAATCTGGGACGATTCTGTTGTGGATTCTTCCTTTGGCCCTAATGGAATTTCTTTTCCATCCTGACGGACTCGGGCAGCGCAACTTCGGGGGATGGAATGTTTTTGTCTATCTGGTGTTTTTCCTGTATGGATATCTGCTGGCATCTGATGAAAGATACAAACGTTCCGTAGAGAAACAGAGGGTGATTTTTCTGGCCCTGGCAGCAATAACAACTCTAATAGGGTATTACATCCGACGTTCTGGGGCTTCCCCTTCCTTCGGGAGCCTGGATTATTTTTGGATTTCCCTTTTCCGGAGTTTCAACTCCTGGGTTTGGGTGCTTGCCATCCTGGGCATCGGGAGTCGACATCTCACCTTCCGGAATCGTTTGTTGAAGTATGGCAACGTAGCCGTGCTGCCCTTCTATATTCTTCACCAGAGTGTGATCGTTGTTTTCGGGTTTTTTTTCCTAGAATGGAATACTGCTGTGATGCCGAAATATCTTGTTCTCAGCACGGTATCTTTTATCACCATCATGCTGGTCTATGAATTTTGTGTCAAAAGATTGGGCTTACTTCGTTTCCTGTTCGGGATGAAACGGAAGACTTAGTTTTTTTTAAAAAGAAGGGATAAGACTTGACAAACGTTTGTTTAAATTTTATGTTTAGATTATGAACAAACGTTTGATTAAAGCCCTGCCACGGAGGTCGACATGAAGATCAAGGCGATGAAAATTGCCGGTTTGGCAGTGTTTTTCGTTTTTGCTCTCACCTCTTTTCTTCTTCCTCAAAGCTTATTTGAACAGGCCACGAGTAAGGACGAGGAAAAACCTTACGAGCTGAATGGCTATCTGAGGGGTACTCTGTTTGTCGGAAAGGTCCCCGAAAAGAACAGCCTGGAGATAAAAAGCGGATACGGAGAGGCTTCTTTGAAGCTACGATTGCGGAAACAGGGTTTCGGGGATGCATTTGCCGAGGTCCGATTCCGAAGCGGCCATGAATTCCAGAAGACGGTGTCGGAAATCACTCTTAGGGAGGCTTATGTCAATGCCTATACCGGACCTTTTGATTTCCGAATCGGGCATCAAGTCGTTGTCTGGGGAAGGGCGGATGGCTGGAATCCCACTGACAACATAACGCCCCGGAATATGCTCATCCGGTCTGCAGATGAGGATGACCGCCGGTTGGCCAATTTTTTGATTCGTTCTTATTACAACCTACACCCCTTTAGGTTTGAGGCAATTTGGGTTCCTGCTTACAGCCCCTCTTATATCCCGACGGACCTCATCGCATCTTCTTCAGGGATCAATCTGATTGAGCCAGACTATCCTGATATGAAGCTGAAAAACAGCGCATTCGCATTCCGATTGAATCTGGAGTTTCCATCCATAGACGGTTCTATTTCCTACTTCAACGGACACAATCCCATGCCCGGGATCACCGCTGATTTTCCCAAAGTTTTTATGAACAACGTGAATTTGGACATATTTCCAAAATCCTACCGAATGCATGTCATAGGGGTGGATTTTTCTACAGTCATAGCCGGTTCATTTGGGGTGCGCGGAGAAATGGCTTTCCGGCGATCCCATCAAGATTATGAAGAAAATATCCACATACCCAATCCTGACCTTCAGTACATTGTGGGAATCGATAAAGAACTTGTGCCGAATTTTAACCTTATACTCCAATACATCGGGAGGTATGTTTTTGACTTTAAGAAGTTGGAAGTTCCCACGAATCCAGTGGATTTTCCTCGTTTTAAACTTGCGCTCAAGAACAGATTGATTACCTTCCAGCAGTATGAATGGAGTCACTCTCTGTCCTGCCGAGCGGCTTTGGACCTGATGAATGAACTTTTATCGATCGAAGTGTTCGGTATGGTGAATTTCACATCCAACGAAGCTCTGTTCCGGCCGAAATTGACATACGATATTGCCGATGCGTTGACTTTCACTTTGGGCGCAGAATTGTATTCCGGACCGGAGGATACCCTATTTGAGCTTGTCGATTCCGTGTTGAATGCTGTTTTTGTGGAATTGAAGGCATCTTTCTAGAAGGAGGAATCAGTGAAAGAAAAGGAGTGCTGTTGTCCCAAAAAACGAATACTTGCAGCAGCGATATCGCTTTTTGCCCAGAAAGGATTTGCCGCAGTCGGAGTACGGGAGATTGCAGCTGAAGCCGGTGTCAATATCGCGATGATCTCCTATTATTACGATGGAAAGATCGGAATTCTTAAGGAAATTCTGGAGGAATTCTTTAACAGGTACATGCAAGTATTCGAGGGAATAGATGATGAAAACAAGACACCGGAAGCTTGTGTTCGCGGCCTGATCCACAACATTGTCCAATTTGTCAGGGAGAACACCGAGCTCGCCATGGTTTCTTATAACGAGCTTCCGTTGGATTTGCCGGAGATTGCGGAACTCAAAGCAAAAAGAATAACAGCTGTGATTCAGAGAATAAGCCCACTCGTCGTGAGGATGGGTTTTGATCCCACGGATGTGTTTATGATTGCTGTTGTTGGCCCTAGCTTGATCTCTGCTATCTTCACGAACTTCAGGCTCCGACCTGTCATGAAACAGGTCTTTCCTTTTAAATTCGACGATGCCTATTATGAACGATATACAGAAACCATTGCCACATTGTTCTTGCATGGTATAAAGGGATTGGCAGAAGAGCGCAAACAGAAAAGGAGGAGGGTAAAATGAGCGGGATAGCGAAGAGCATCGTTCGTTTTCGTTGGCTGATTATCGTTGGTTTTGTGACGTTTGCTTTGTTTTTCGGATCCCGCATACAACGTGCTGAGATAGAGTCCGATATGAAAGCCATGCTCCCTTCGGATATGGAGTCCCGTCTCAACACGGATCAGATTGACGAATTGTTCGGCGGGACAGAGATGCTGATGGTCATACTCAAATCAGAGGATGTTCTCAATCCGGAGACTCTCATCCGAACAAAGGAAATCTCACGAAAGATGAAGCGCGTCAAGGGTGTGGACAAGGTATTATCCCTGTTTGAATTAAAAAATATCAAGGGAGAAGAGGGAGCGATGATCGTCGAGCCGGCGGTGAGGCGGATACCCGAAACCGAAGAGCAAAAGGAGCTTCTGCGGAAAGAAATCGCAGAAAACGACATCGCGTACGGCAGTGTCGTATCAAAGGATTTCACCCTCACGGCTGTTATTGCCCTTCTCAAAACCGATGTCTCGGATACTGTGATCGTGAAGGCGGTTCAAGAACTCGTGGCACAAAATCAAGGGGAAGAAGAGGTTGTGGTCGGTGGGTTGCCGTTCACACGAGTCCAGGTGACCAAAAGCATTCAAGGCGATTTCCGCAAGCTTTTACCGTTGGGGATATTGATCATGCTGGTATTTTTGTTTTTTTGTTTCAAGCAACTCCGCGGTGTCCTGCTACCTTTTGTTGTGGTCATCATGTCCATCCTTTTTGCGATGGGTTTGATCCCTCTTTTGGATTGGAAGATTCATGTGATAACTGTTCTGGTGCCGATCATGCTGATTGCCATTGCCAATGACTACGGCATTCATCTGATTGCCAAATACCAGGAATACAACTACGAAGGCAATCCGTATTCGAAAAAAGAGCTGGCGATGAAAATATACAGCTCCCTCTCCAAGCCTGTCATCCTGACCGGGCTCACGACCACAGCCGGAATGCTATGTCTACTCGGTCATGTCATCATCCCCTCTCGCCAGATAAGCATTCTTGCTTCATGCGGAATCTTATTTGCCCTGGCAGCCAGCCTCCTGTTCATCCCGGCGGTTGTATCCATGCTTCCCAAGTCGAAACCGATTTTGCTCGCCAAGAACGATAAAAAGCCCTTTTTAGAAAAGATGTTGACTCTTTTTGGAAAAATGGTCACATCCAAACCAAAGACCATCATCGCCTTTGCTGTCATATCTGCCCTGAGTATTTCGGTCGGGATATTTTTTGTCATCGTTGACACGGATCCCAACAAATATTATCCAGATGATCATCCTGTCGCATATTCTGGACGTCTGGTCAATGACAACTTGGGGGGAGCCCAAAACATATCTGTGGTGTTTCAGGGCGACATCAAAGATCCAAGGATTATGGATAAAATCGACGTTATCGAACACGAACTCGATGCAATGCCAGAGGTCGGTACCACGACTTCGATTGCCCGTGTTGTTCGCCAGATGAGTCGAGCCCTGAATGATCAGGAAGAAGAGTGGTACGATAAAATCCCCGATAACCGGAATGCAGTGGCCCAGTACTTTGAACTCTACTCCATGAGCGGTGATCCCGATGATTTCGAGAAAATGGTGGACTTCCCGTACGAGCACGCCCTATTGACCGCCCGATTGAATACGGCCAGCACGAAAAAAATGGATAGTGTCATCAACCGCGTGAAACATAAAACGGCGAATGATCCCGATGTTAAGCTGGTCGGGGGATTCGGGTCGATTCTCTCGGAATTGGCCCATAGGGTCGTGGACGGCCAATTGCTCTCATTGGGTCTGGCGATTCTGGTGGTCGGGATCTTGCTGATGATTCTCTTCCGTTCGGTGACCGCTGGACTGATATCCGCTATTCCCTTAGCCGTCTCTGTCACAACATTGTTCGGGCTTATGGGTCTATTTCGGATTGAGCTTAATGTCGCTACAGCCATGCTCTCTTCGATCATGATAGGCGTAGGGGTGGATTACACCATCCATTATCTCTGGCGGTTCAGAGAAGAAAGACAGAACGGGTTGGATCTGAAAGAAGCGGCAAAAAAAACTCTGACCACAACCGGACGGGGCATTGTTTTTAATGCACTGTCTGTCATGGTGGGATTTATCGTTTTATTCACATCCAGCTTCATTCCTGTTAGGTTTTTCGGATTCCTGGTTGTGGTATCCATCTCCTCTTGCCTTATGGGTGCGCTCATCCTGATCCCTGCTCTTTGTCTTGTTATTAGACCTAAATTCCTCGAACCCAAATCAATCTGAATCATTTATAAAAAATGCCAATGATTTTAATTACATCTAATGTTGGGCGGGGTGGATTGGCATCAGCATTTTTTACCCTTTGGGCGAGCCAAAATTGCTGGGTGGGGCGCAGGGTCTCGACTCGTAAATGATCCAGACTATTAAATAAATTAAAGGAGTTATACATGAAAAAATATAAAACATTCATCGTTTGTGTTGTGGTGATAATGTTTTTTGGATCCTTAGAATCGCAGGAAAATCTCAGCGCCAAACAGATCGTGGATAGATCATTCCAGGCAACCAAATTAGCCGGCTCTGAAACGTTGTCCACAATGACCATCATCGACAACAGAGGAAGGGAAAGGGTTAGAGAAATAGCCACTGTCTCCAAGCTTTATGACAGCGGAGAGACAGAAAAAAGACTGATCCGTTTTCTTTCTCCCGCTGATGTCAAGGGAACCGGATTGCTCACTTTTGACTATGAAAACAAGGATGATGACATGTGGCTGTTTATGCCTGCGCTCAGGAAAACACGACGCATAGTCAGCACGGAAAAAGCCAAAAATTTCATGGGATCGGAATTTACCTATGCGGATATGACACCTCCAATTTTGGAGAATTTTTCCTATGAAATATTGGGAGAGGAAGAAGTGGCTGGAACCCCATGTTGGAAGATCGAAATGATACCTGTCGATGACGACATTGCCGATGAGAATGGCTTTTCCAAAAGGATCTCGTTCATCGCCAAACAAGATTATGTTATCCGTAAGGCCATTTATTATGATCTAGATGGCGAACTCCATAAGGAGCTTGCCGTCGAAAACGTGAAGGAAATCGATGCCAAAAACCATAAATACAGACCGACACGTATGGTCATGGTCAATAAACAAAACGGGAGAAAATCGGTGTTGGATTGGGATGAAATCCAGTTCAATCCAGAAGTGAAGGATGAATTTTTCACAACAAGATACCTTGAGAGGTATTGATGCCTCGGAATCAGCATGCCTGGCAACGACATGATAGCTGCAAGAAATGCAACGAATTTTTAGATACATATAGATATTGATTTAGATGGTTAAAAAGGATAAAAATTAGGCATGAAAAAGAGAAATATGAGTTTTATGATTTTTTGGGGGTCGATACTGTTAATTGCTTGTATTCAACCTGGTGCAGCACAAAACAGGGATGGCTTTAGTCTTCATCTGGAAAACGATTTTTTTGCGGGTACAGACAGGTATTACACCAATGGAATGAAATTTACCTGGATAACTTCCGGAAGCACATCCAGACGGTCTGACTCTTTATCACGCCGTGCTGTCTCTGTATCAATCGGACAGAACATCTACACACCTTACGATATCAATCTTGAAGACCTCATCGAAGATGATCGTCCTTATGCGGGCATTTCTTATTTTACTCTGGCTCTTCACAAGAAAGAAGATCGAACCATGAATACTTGGGAATTTCTATTGGGGATTGTTGGCCCAAGTTCTCTTGCCGAAGAATTACAAAGTTTTGTCCATGGCTTACTTCAAAACTCAGAACCCAAAGGTTGGCAACACCAACTCAAGGATGAAATTGTTTTTGGCATCATTTTCGACCGGAAATGGAGAATTTTTCGGTCTCAAGAGGAGCAAAAATTTGGCTATGATTTTGTCGGTCATGCTGGTGGCAGTTTCGGAACGATGATTACAGCAGTTGCTACGGGATGGCAATTCCGATTCGGTTTGAATCTTCCAAGAGATTTCGGGACTTTTCTCATTCGTCCTGGAGGGGAAAGCGGAGCTCTTTTTAATGACCTATCTTTTCAGCAGAAGGATGCACAACGCTCTGGAGTGCATGGCTTTGTCTATTTAGTCGGGCACGGAGTCATAAGAAACATCTTCCTGGATGGAAATACTTATAGTGATAGTCACCGCGTGGACAAGTATCCCTTTGTGAGTGACATCGCTATAGGTTTTGTGATAAGTCTGAAACGGTTCAAAATCAGCTATGCCTATGTCTACCGCACCAAACAGTTCAAAACACAAGACAAGCCTCAAATATTTGGTGCAATCAACATTTCATATGTTTATTAGGCAGGTTTAGACATTGATTACTTTATCAAGTTCACATATGATGGACTTATCCAATGCCAAACCGATCCACCCCGCCAAACTTCAGTGCACAGAGAGGAGATGACCTATGAAGCTGTATTTGCAAGCCGCTTTTAAGATTTACCTATAATTCTGGTCATATGATGTGTGATCTCGAAAAAGGAGGAATTGTAGTATGAAAAACATTCCTGATGTTTTGCAGGATCTTTTATCCTTGACATCCAAAGGATTGGTCCGTTCTGAGATCCGAGAGCTTTTGAAACTGACAAGACAACCAGGAATTATTTCGTTTGCCGGTGGCCTCCCCTATTCCGGGCTATTTCCGATCGAAGAGATAAAAGACATTATACATTCCATACTGGACAAAGAAGGAGAAATTGCTCTGCAGTATGGCCCGACTGAGGGGGATAGTCGGTTGATCGAGTTTTTAGCGGGATGGATGAAGGAGACCGAAGGAGTAGATGTCAGTGAAGATAATATATTGGTCGTATCCGGGGCTCAGCAGGCCTTGGATTTGATTGGGAAAATATTCATCGATCCTGGAGATCCCTTAATCATCGGGCTACCTTCTTATTTAGGGGCCATCCAGGCTTTCAAAAGTATCCGGGCCAACATGGTGGGGGCCCGTTTGGATAAACAGGGAATCAATGTGGAGACGGTTGAAGATATTTTGAGAACCTACACCGCCAAAGCTCAAAAGATAAAGTTTGTATATGTCGTGCCTGATTTCCAAAATCCTTCCGGCGTGACCCTGTCGTTGGAGAGGAGGGAAAGACTTCTCCAATTGTGCTATGAATATGGGATCGTTCTCGTCGAGGATACTCCCTACCGTGATTTGAGATTCGAGGGCGAGCCCGTGCCGATGTTCAGATCCCTGGATGAGAAAGGCTATGCCTTTTCCATACACACGTTTTCGAAGCTCTTGTTTCCAGGAACCCGGCTGGGTTGGATCGTTGCAGATAAGTCCATCCAGGAAAAGCTGACCATGGCCAAACAGCCTACAGATCTTTGCACCTCGCCCCTGAATCAATCCATCGTGTATGAGTTTTGCCGGCGCGGCCTCCTCAAAACCCACATTTCCAATATTGTCGAGCTCTACAAGAAAAAGAGGGACATCATGATCAACGCCCTGGAGGAATACATGCCCGAGGGCTCGGGGATCGATTGGACACATCCTGAGGGAGGCCTTTTCCTTTGGATAACGCTACCCGAAAACATGGATGCCGGAGAGTTGTTTCCCAAGGCCGTTGAAAAAAAAGTCGCCTATGTCGTCGGATCGGCCTTTCATTTCGACAGGAGCGGCCATAATACCATGCGGTTGAATTTTTCCTACCCGAGCGAAGAACAGATTGATGAGGGCATAAAGAGACTGGCGAATTTGATCAAACAGGAACTTAGTCAAACATCCCTCTTTTAACCTGAATTATTCATGCGCCACTTCATCCTTTCCTTAATAGTTTGGGAGGGGTGGGTCGGCAAGGGCGGGGTGGGTTGTATACATGATTAGGAGGAAAAATGCGATTCTGGAAAAAGACATCATGGGCTTTTCTTCCGATTCTTTTGATGTTGGTAGGGGCACCGGGTTTTGGCCAATCCATTCCATCACCGGAAAAATTCTTTGGCCACCGAATGGGTGCGGAAAAAAAACTGGCACGCTGGGATAAGATCGTCGATTACATGCAGCTGGTCGGCAAAGCCTCCGACCGGGTCATTGTCGAAGAGGTGGGAAAAAGTACGAACAGCAACCCGTTTCTCCTGATGGTGATATCTTCTCCCGCCAATCTCCGGAATATTCAACGATACAAGGATATCAACAAAAAGCTTTTCGATCCGCGTACCATCAAATCCGATAAGGAAGCGGAGTCATTGATCGACGAAGCCAGAATTTTTGTGTGCGTGACCTGCAGCATGCACGCCACAGAGGTCGGGGCCACACAGATGTCGGTCGAGATGGCCCATCGATTGGCCACTGAGAAATCATCTTATATACAAAACATCCTGGACAACGTGGTTTTCCTCCTGGTCCCTTGTCTGAATCCGGACGGCCAGATTATGGTGACAGACTGGTACAACAAAACACTGGGAACCCCTTATGAAGGATCTCGGATGCCCTGGCTGTATCATCCTTATGTCGGACACGACAATAACCGAGATGCCTACATGTTCACACAAAAAGAGAGTCAGCTCATCGGAAAGATCGTCTTCCAGGATTGGCTGCCTGAAGTGTGGCTGGATGAACACCAGATGGGAAGCTCCGGGGCCCGGATTTTTGTGATGCCGGCCGCCGATCCGATCAATCCCAACGTCGATCCCCTGATATACCGCAATACAGGGCTTTTGGGCTTTGCTCAGGCAGCGGCTCTCGAAAAAGCTGGAAAAGAAGGGATCATATACGGAAGGTCCTACACCTACTGGTGGCAGGGGGCTATGGGCTGGGCGGGATGGTGGCACAACATGCTTGGTATGTTGACCGAATTGGCATCGGTCAGGATCGCAACCTCGACTGAGCAACAAAAAGCGGATCCCAGTCGACCTCAACCGGTTGATTCTGGGGCTAGTTCCCGGGGACGGTATGATCGATCGAGCCGGGGCCCGATCCCTCCGCCGAGGGATATCCAATTTCGTTCTCAGTATCCCCGACCCTGGTTGGGCGGGAAGTGGACGCTGCGCGATATCGTGGAATACGAGCTCATCGCCACCTTTGGGCTGCTGGAAGCGGCAGCGAATCTTCGATCCCAACTTCTCGAAGGACTCTTGGTTGTCGGGAAGCGCCAGGTCGCCATGGGCAAAAAAGGCGATCCCTTTGCCATCCTCGTTCCAAAGGAACAGGCCGACCAACCGACTGTTATCAAACTGCTTCAAACCATGGCTTATGGGGGAGTGGAGGTCCATCAGTCCAAAAAGGCCTTTACCGCTGACGGTATCTCCTACCCAACTGGGACGTACGTTATCCTGATGGCCCAACCTTTCCGTGCCTATGCCAAGGACTTACTGGAGGCACAAGATTATCCCAAAATCTCGCCCGCACCCGGGGTGCCAGCGCGGCCCCCATATGATGCGGCTGGCTGGTCGTTGGGGATGCAGATGGGAGTCGAGACGATTTTTGTCAAGAAGCCCTTTGAAGCCGATCTTGCCAAGCTTCAACAGATTGTTTTGCCACCGGGCAATATCTCCGGTACAGGGTCAAAATACCTCCTGGACCACCAGCCGAATAATAGCCTCGTGGCCGTTAATCGTCTTCTCAAAAAAGGGTATGAGATTTCCTGGATAAAGGATGAGGTGATGGTCAACGGGAAAACATATGCTCCCGGCGCTATTGTTGTGGGGGGCAGTGGATTGGCCGAAACCATGAAAGAGCTATCTCGATCATTGGGAGTCGATGTGGTTGCTGCAGATATCCCGATTTCGGACTCAATACGCATTCGAAGTCCGAAAACGGCGCTCTACCAACCCTGGGGAGGCAACATGGACGAGGGATGGACACGCTGGCTTTTAGAACAGAATGAGTTTCCGTTTGAGACAATCCATCCTGAAGACCTTCGTCAAGGCGATTCTTTCGAAACATTCGATGCCATCATCTTTCCCGATATGAGAAAAGAACAAATCCTCAAAGGGCTGACAGGGGAGACAACCCCGCCTGAATACAGGGGAGGAATCGAAGAGACCGGTGTCGAAGCTCTACGAAAATATATCGGCAAAGGAGGAACAGTTATCACGATTGGTCGGAGTGCCACGTTATTGATGGATGAATTCGCTGCTCCCTTTCGTGATAGCCTGCAGGGCGTATCTCGAGAAGAGTTCTTCTGCCCCGGCTCTATTGTGCGTGTTCTTGTGGACAACACCCATCCCATCGCCTACGGCATGCCAATTCAGGCAAATGCAGCCTTTTCCAATTCTCTCGTCCTCGAGCCAGTACCTTCCTTTTCGACCATGTCCAGTTCGATCGTTGTGCGTTATCCGACTGGGAACATTCTCCAGAGCGGTTGGCTCCACGGAGAATCATACCTTCATAACAAGGTGGGAGTGGCAGAAGTCAAATTGGGGAACGGCCGCATGGTCATGATCCCGATAAAGGTCCAGCACCGGGCTCAGCCCTACGGCACATTCAAGCTGCTGTTCAACGCCATTCTGACTTCAGCTACCGAATAAAGAATAATTATCCTATTATCGTCGCTAAAAAACTAGAACTTGAGTGAAAACTGGAGCTGAAGCCAACGAGGCATCTGCCTTCCCCAGACTTAGCCGAACAGTGTTGTGTCTTCTTTGACAAAGGAGATGGGTCTTTGGCTGTTTAGAAGGTTGAAACTATTCAATCGCAAAGTGAGAACAAATCCCTGGGGAAGGGAAAAGTTCTTTTCAATCGACAGATCGATAAACAAGTGCCCAGGAGTTGTCCTTCCGCCCCTCCCCTCAGGGAAGAGATAAAAATCACCGTAGCTTTCGGAATAGCCTTTTTTTCCCAATGGTAACCGGAGAGCCATTCGATTCCAGCAGAAACCATGAAACCCTAGGGAGCGAAATATGTTCCCAGTGCTTTTACTTGATGGTCCACGCTGTAAGGGAGGAAACCGTACCACCCCGCATCCCCGACGCCTCTTCCTCCAAGGCCTCCGAAGATCCAATCAAAGACTTCTTTCGAGGGATGGCCTTCGGGGAGATTCACATGGTCGCCGAACACTCCTGCCTCATAAGCATTGGCTGTCCCGCTTGCCCAGTTTGGACGTTCGAGCTGCCCGGGGTTGGTTCCTTTGGCTTCGGACCAAGTGTAGGATGCGTAGAGCGCGAATTTATCCGCAATCCTTCCGTTCAATTTCAGATTGATCGTTCTGTAATCTCTTTTTTTTAGCTCGAAATTCGTCATGTAAAACCTATAGAGGGTATCCGGATCATAGACACCGATGAGTTCGGTGTGATCATGAGAATAGGCGTAAATGCCCCGCACTTTCACGGCCCAATGGACACCAAGGCGGCGGTCGAATTCCAACAGGAATTTTTTTGTGTTGTTCGGTTTGAGTTCTTCATCGACTTCGTAGACAGTTGTTTCGGCGCTTTGCTGGAAGGAAAACTTCCAGTTTTCCGGGTCTTTCAGCTGCGTATCCGTGGAACTCGTTCCCTCCTGATTTGGTGACGATATTGACAGTCCCCCCCAGAGCCTGTCCCCAATCAGGGGAAAACCTGTCCGAGACAACCTGAACTTCTTCCCAGGCATCATAGTTTAAGGTAACTCCTGGGTCGTTGAACCTGGATCCATGGATTGATAAGTCGTCAACCAAATAATTGTTGCCCTCTACTCCTTCTCCTCGAAAGCTTGGGAGACCGATTCCACTGCCGATTATGGTGTCGGCGCGAACCCCTGTCACGCCAGGCGTATATGCCACGAGCTCCTGTATGGTTCTTGCCTGTATGGGGGCGCGGTTTAGATCATCAGTATTTATCCTGTAGCTGGTATCCACCTTAGTCTTGTCGATCAGAGGCTGTTCTGCTGTGACGCTAACTTCCTCTGCGATTGCCTCCATTTGTAGCACAACCTCGATGCTAATCGTGAAGTCCAGACGGACATGGTAGCCGCTTTGTGTCAACTCGCTAAAACTGGGCAGTTCAAAGGTCAGAGAGTAAATCCCAAATGGCAGCAGGGGCAATTTAAAGAGGCCCTTATCATCCGTTATCGCTGTCCGACTTCCTTGCAGTTGAGAGCTTTTTGCCGTGATGGTAACACCGGGAAGCGGTCCTCCTTCCTCGTCCAAAACCCGACCTCTGATTTCCCCGGTTTCTGATGCCCAAAGAACACCCGTAATAACAAAACATAAAGCTAGAATAATGATCGTTCGATTGAGTCTTTGCATTTGATTAGTTCCTCCCCTTTATTTTTTTTTGCCAATCCAAATGATCTGCTTTAATAACTATCACAACATGATTAGGGTGCCAAATAAAAACTGCAACCTTCAGTTCTTGAGCTCAAAGCCTTACATCTTCTTCTTTTTCTTTACATTAAGAGTTAACTGGTGTAAGGATAAAGCCAAAGAAAAATGACAGAAAAGGAGAGTCAAATGGATAAGCGAATTTTCGTGTTTATTTCTTTTTTTATCCTCATCTTGTTGATGAGTAGTTTATCTATAGCCCAGATGACGCCATGGCTGTACTGGACTCTTCTCCCCGAGGAGCAGATGGATTATATCGTCGGGGAGGCTTCCGGCGAAGAAGCTTGGCATACCATTATGGAGACGGCCGGATATGTACGAGACAGGCTATCCGATGAGTATGCAGGCACATTTGTGGAGAGCCAGTACATCTATGATCAGCTAAAGCATTACGGGCTTCCGGGTGCAGAAATTGTCCGTTTTCCGGGCGGAACTACCTGGGATGGAATCAAAGGTGAACTCTGGGAAACCAGCCCGAACCGCAAAAAACTCGCCTCATATAGAGACATGGCAGCAATGTTGGCCTCAGGGAGTGCTAACACTGATGTTGAGGCTGAACTGGTGTGGGTAGGACAGGGAACCAAGGAAGAGATCACAAAAGCTGGCGTTGAAGGAAAAATAGTCGTCACCGAAGGGAACCTCTATGGCGTCCATAGGGAGGCCTGCACGAATCAGGGAGCCCTCGGAATCATTGCCATCAGCACAGTCGGGGCTGATTGGGATCCGCTTCAGATGTCATTCCGAGGCATAAGCGGCCGAAGGAGAACAGAGGATGACCAAACTCCAAGATTTGGCTTCCAACTTCCGCGTCGCGAAGGCAAGTTTCTCAAATCCCGGCTGCTTAGAGATGAAAAGATCACGGTTCATGCCATCGTTGAAGCCAAGACGGAAACGTATGAAATGCAGGATGTTATCTGTCATATCCCTGGTGCAGATCCCGATGCAGGGGAGATCATATTCTCTGCTCACCTTTATGAAGGATACGTGAAACAGGGTGCAAACGACAATAAATCCGGGAGCGCAGGAATCCTGGAAGTGGCCCGAGTGTTGCATACGCTTATCGAAGACGGACGACTGCCCCGACCCAGAAGAACGATCCGTTTTCTCTGGGGGCCGGAATTTTCAGGAACAGGACCTTGGGTCAAGGCCAACAAAGACATCATGGAAAAAACACTATGTAACATCAACATGGATATGGTGGGGGAGTGGTTGAGCAAGCACCAGTCCTTCATGTGTCTGATGCGAACCACCTACGGGAATGCTCATTACATCAATGATGTGATGGAAAACTATTACCGGTATGTAGGAGAGGGGAACAGGGAACGCATCCAGAATCGGAGTGGCGTAGAAAGGGTGCCTCACCGTATCGTGGCTCCTTCTGGAGCGGATGAGCCGTTTTATTATTCGATCGAAACACATTACGGCGCTTCAGACCATGAAGTCTTCAACGATTGGTCTGTGGGGATCCCAGGCGTGATGATGATCGCTTGGCCGGATAAATGGTATCATTTGTCGGGGGACAATGCGGATAAAGCGGATCCGACTCAGCTGAAACGGACTGTGATTATCGGAGCGGCTGCGGCCTACACCATCGCCAGTGCCGATGATGACATGGCCATCAAAATTGCGGGGGAAACTGTCAGCAATGGGTCACGCCGGCTCGGGCATCAATTTGTTGTCGGATTGGAGGTTTTAAATAAAGCGGTCGCTGAAACTCTGTCCCAATCTTACAAGGACGCTCGCCTCCCAGTTCAGATGGCCATGATCAATGAAAAAGAAACCCTGGCATCTATACTAGAGCTTGCCACAAATAAAACGACTGTGGGGCAGTATATCAAACAGATGCAGAAGACCATCGACACGATCGGAAAATCCCATCTGGCCGCTCTCCAAACACATATGGTTGCTGTGGCTAACAAGTTTGGGATCAAGCCTGTCAAAGTTCAATTGAGCGAGATGGAGAAGAGGGCAGTGAAAATTTTGCCCAAACCAACGGCTCTGATAAAGGAGGGGGGATACAGGGAGTACAGGGATCACATCAACAAGGTACCAAAAGAAGAAAAGGAAAAATATCCCTATGGGAGAGACGGCATTCCCAGCACGAGTGAGCTCCAATGTCTAATCAACGGAAAACGGAGCGTGTTGGAAATCAAAAATATGTTGGATGTTCAGTACTCTCGGAAGTCCAATCTAGAGAGTGTTATGAACTACATCCAGATTCTTAAGCTGGCAGGGCTTATCTCTTTTTAATTCCTATGATGGCGCCTTCGATCAATCGGTAGGCCGCTTGAAGAGAAAGGCCATCCGTATCTCGCTCCCCGAAAGGCATCGAGGCGATGCCTATAGCCGCCGCTTTTTTGTGCCGGAACATCATTTCCAAAGCCGCCGCCAGTTCATGACTTGTCGGTCCTTCGGGTGCTGTGAGGGAGTGGCCCCGGACTTCACGGGGGTCGAGAACGTCCATATCGATGTGGACATAGATGATTTCCGTGAGCCTACTCAAACGCTCCATCTGCTGGTTTATGTTTTCAGATAGATTTCGGATATCCTGTACGGATATGTATTCGCATTGGGATCTGTCCAATAATTCCTGTTCCAGAGGATCCACATCCCTCAACCCGGTCATGACGATGTATTTTGTCGGCAAGGCAGGGTCCAAGCCCGCTTTTAGGCGCAGCCGTGTCAGGCACAAGCCTGCTGCGATTGCCACCGGCATCCCTCCGAGCATTCCGCTCAACGTGGTCTCCGGTGTGTTGAAATCGGCATGGGCATCGATCCAGATAAGACCCACGCGCAGTGGTTTCTGTCCTGCCAATCCCTCCGATTGCAAGCTTCGGGAATCTCCTTCCCGTTTCTGCCCAGGTTTTAGATGCTGGAGGCCGGCCAGCATGCCCAGCAAATCCGTGCAGTTGGTCAAAAGACCAATCGTGAAATATTCGTCAGCTCTGTTTTCAGCGATGAGTCTTCCCAGATGCTTGCTCTCCAGGGCATCCTGGTTCCATTCGCCGTATTCCTTTTCCTCATCGGAGGTTAGTTGCACGGTAGAAACCTTTGCGACATCACATCCCAGGTTTGCCAGTCGGTCCAATAGGCCGCTTTGTTCCATGATCGCTGGCCCTTCGGTCCTGTTTTTGACGATAAAAACCTTTATTTTCCCCTCTGCATTTTTGTCATATTGTGCAGATGAAATAAGAGTTCCAAAGACAAAAAGACCTAGAAATAGGCAAAGTGATATTTTCAATTTCCTCTCCTTCCCTGAAGTTTGTCTTGATTTTCTAATCTGTCATACATTGAGGTCTGTATGGGATTTATCACAGGTGCATAATTGTGTCAAATCTGGTAATCTTGAGAATGAAACGAAAATGAATATGGCAGAAGCAAGAAAGGATGCTATAACGATTTTTCAAGCAGGGGTGAAGGCGGTCGACCCAGCTCAAGCGATAAAAAGTCATATCAAACTCGAAAATAATCACCTGATTGTCGGAGGAAAAACTACCGATCTCTCTGGTTTCAACAGAATTTCTGTTATCGGAGTGGGAAAAGCCTCTGCTGCCATGGCTGGAGCCATGGAAGAGATTCTCGGGGAGAGATTGAATTCCGGGCTTGTCATTACGAAACATGAACATGCGCTTCCTCTGGACAAAGTCCAGGTCATCGAAGCGGGGCATCCTGTTCCCGATCAAGCAGGTTTTCGGGGGGCCCGACAGATTGTCCAGGTTCTCGAACAAAGCGGTGAAAAAGATCTTGTGTTTTTTTTGATTTCGGGAGGTGGCTCCGCTCTTTTCCCCTACCCACAGGAAGGCTTGACACTTGAAGATAAGCAGGATGTGACAAAAATCCTGCTCGATGCGGGGGCCAACATCCACGAGATAAACGTTCTGCGGAAACATCTCTCCAGAGTCAAGGGGGGACGGTTGGCAAAGGTTGCCTACCCTGCAGCGCTGATTTCTCTTGTGCTATCCGATGTGATAGGGGATGATCTGGACAGTATTGCCTCTGGCCCCACCGTCCCTGACCACAGCACATTCAGAGATTGTTTGAACATCATGGAAAAGTACCAGATCTCCGAACGGCTTCCTTCTGCTGCGGTAGGAATTTTACAAAAAGGAGTCCGTGGAGAGTTAGAAGAAACACCAAAACCTGGGAATCCTGTCTTTGAACGAACACAAAACTTGATCATCGGCAGCAATATCATTGCTGTCGAAGCAGCGGCAAAAAAAGCAGAGGAGTTGGGATACAACACGCTCATTCTTTCCACGTTTGTAGAAGGAGAGACCAGGGAGGTGGCAAGAGTGCTCGCCGCGGTCGCGCAAGAAATTCTGAGCTCGGGGAATCCGATAGATCGTCCAGCCTGTGTTTTATCCGGAGGAGAAACGACTGTCACTATCCATGGTAAAGGAAAGGGCGGGCGAAACCAGGAGTTTTCCCTGGCTGCGGCCATGGATATCGATGGACTGGAAAATGTTGTTCTGTTGAGCGCAGGAACTGATGGAACGGACGGCCCGACCGATGCCGCGGGCGCGATTGCCGATGGTACAACCACCTCGCGAGCTGGGAAGTTGGGAATGGATCCCGGCCAATACCTGCGAGAGAATGATTCCTACCATTTTTTCGAAGCCCTGGATGATTTAATCATCACCGGTCCGACCTACACCAATGTCATGGATTTGAGAATCATTCTGGTTATCTGATTCCAAACATTGCTTCGGTTGAAGTTTCTGTGTACAAAGAAATCACAATTAAAAATGCTCTGAAAAAGCTTAGAAGGAAACATCCCTATAGCTGGGACTTGAACATCTATAGAGGATGTGGCCACCGCTGCAATTACTGTTATGCCCAATATTCCCATCGCTTTCTGAAATCCTCAAATTTTTTCGATGACATATTCGTCAAGTTCAACATTGCCGATGTTCTGGCGAAAGAATTGCAGTCCGAACATTGGAAGGGAGATATCGTCAACATCGGAGGTGTCACGGACAGTTATCAACCTGCCGAAAAAACCTACCGATTGATGCCTGACATCCTAAAAATTATGATTGAGTACAAAAATCCTGTGATTATTTCCACAAAGTCCGATTTGATCCTGAGGGATTTTGATTTGGTCGACCGTCTTTCCGGACTCAACTATGTCAACGTGGCCGCTACTGTGACCACTCTGGATTTGGACACAAAAAGAAAGATCGAGCCAGGGGCTGCCCCACCTCTGAATAGGTTTGATGTGCTCCGTCAATTCCGTAAAACAAACGCAAGCATCGGGCTACATGTGATGCCCATATTGCCTTTTCTCACCGACGGCGAAGACAATCTGGATAAAATCTTTGTCCTGGCTGCTGAATGCCTGGTGGACTACGTTCTTACAGGCACACTTTATCTTAGAGGTCCCACTCGGGAACATTTTTTCCGGTTCTTGAAGGCTGAATTTCCAGACCTTCACGAAAAATACAGATTGCTTTACAGGACAGGCGGCGCCGACAAAAGGTATAAAACCAAGCTTTACAGCAAGGTGAGCCGACTTCGGGAAAAGTATGGGCTTTCTGGAAGTTACTCCCAGCCCATAAAGGAAAAATTCAAAAGATATTGAGGGGGGACTTAGGATCTATTGTTTGATTGCTGAATACCAGTGTTTTTTTCCCTGAAGGAATTCTTTTTCGCCCTTTCTTTTGAGGATTCTCAGGTTTTTGATGTGGGCATCACCGTGGCCGGATTTCAGAAAATCCAGTTTTTCACAGGTCGTGAATAATTCGCACCGCCAGCAGCCATCGATATCTTTTTTCTGGCAGCATTTTCTGATTTTGCAGAAAGGAGGGCCGCCTCCATTTTTGCATACTCTTTTGCAGCGGAATTTAACCAATGCTCCCAACAGATCGTATGTCTCCTTGTAGTATTTGAACTCCTTGAAGGGAGATGCTGTCGCAAGAGTCTCCGCAATCTTTTCAACTTTGGCTTTGCGCAGCTCCTTACGCAAGTCTCTGGATAGGTAAGCGATAATTCCCTGGTGACCGGGGCATTCCCCACAGTACAGACCACAGTATGCGATGAGGTCTTTCCCTTTTTTATCTTTTGCCATTTTCCCTCCGAAAAAATTTTACCACAACAAGACCGATATGTTATAACGTGTCAGGATCTTTGGCGTTCCTTGTTAAGGGCTTTTCTTCCGAGAATAATCAGGCTTTTTAGAAAGTCGATCATTAGTAATACAGCAATAAAAGCAACCATCAAATCGGCGACCAGGTGGATATCGAAATAAAAGAACTCCTGAATGGCATCCTCAATCGGCCTGTTGATGACTATACCGAGAATGACCAGTTGGCTACCGCTTCTCAGGAGATTCACCCACTCTGAAGAGGCAAAAAATTTGACAATGTAAGCCAATATTCCCACTCCCAAAATGGATAGAAGCGCCAGCGAATACCATCGGGAAGCCTCAGGATTGAACAGGGATTCCATTCCTCCGGGATTGAGGCTTTTGAAGAAAAGGGTGTGATACCGGACGTAGCCGTAAACAAGGGCTGCATATCCCAGGATCATCAGTGTCAAGGGGATAAGCTTGGACTTTTCTTGCCGACTGTCAGCCATTTTTTGCCAATTCAGTTTGAGTTTTGGCCAAGGAAGCCGGACGGTTTTCCCGCTCTGGGTCACGAAGTACAGGATGATTCCGACCAGTCCCAGATCATAGATGAACATCATCGGAATATAGAATAAATCCTGGAAGTTATCCATTTTCGGAATGAAAAAAAAGGGAAGGATAAGCATGCGGGTTTTAAATAAAAATGCGAGAACAGCGAGTGTGAAATGTATGAAAAACACTACAGCTGTATACCGAAAAAGATGCCCTTTGAATAATGGGGCGATGATCTGTTGATCGTCCATATATTTTTCGGCTACCTCTCGTGGGTTTCCGTAGATTTTGATGACCCCTTCGAGGGATTCTTCGGTGACTTCTCCGAATTCTTGTTCGGCTTTTTCCATGATGTGACTCTTTATCTCTGTGAGTATTTCCTGTTTTTCCTTGCTTGTCCCGAGATAATGGCTGATCTCTTCGAGATATTTTTCCAGTTTTTCAGACATTTTGATTCTCCTTTATTATGTGATTCAAGATTTCGTTTTGTCTTTGCCCGATCTTGAGAAGTTCTGAACGAACGTTACGCCCCTCTTTGGTGATGACATAAAACTTACGGGGCCTGTCCTCGCTGGTATCCCACTTGCTTTTGATCAGGCCCTTTTTTTCCAGCCTTCGGAGCAGGGGGTAAAGCGTGTTTTCTTCCAATGTGAATCCCTTCTCCTCCAATTGTTTGACCATGGAGTATCCGTACATGTTTGTTTCCAGAAGGACAAGGACGAGCACTTGAAGAAAGCCTCGATTCATTTCTGTTTCGAACGGGCTGATGTCTATGACCATCTTGGCCACCTCCTCTGTATTCGAATGTGAATACTGTGTTATGTATCAATACTGTGCAATACAAATATACTGTATGATACACTGTATGTAAAGCTTTTTTTGTAATTCTTGACTTTTTTCTGGCGTGAAGTTATTTTGAATCAGATTGAAACCCATGGATTGAGGATATGGCAGAAGACCCAAAGCACGCCACAGAACTTGCGCGGGACATGGGGCTTATGCATGTCACCATGATCGGCGTGGGCGCCATGATCGGTGCCGGGATTTTCGTGCTTACAGGGTTAGCTGCCGGCGTGGCTGGTCCCGCCCTTCTTATCGTATTTGCTTTTAACGGGTTTGTTACCGGATTGACAGCCATGTCATATGCAGAGCTGGGTTCCTGCTTTCCGGAAGCGGGAGGCGGATATCTCTGGGTGAAAGAAGCCCTTCCCCAACCCAATGGATTCCTTTCCGGATGGATAAGCTGGTTTGCCCATGCTGTGGCCTGCAGCCTGTATGCGGTCGCTTTTGGTACATTCAGTGTGGACTTGCTCCATATGGCCGGCATCGATTTCAACAGGCTTTTGTCCTTTACTTCATCCTCTGAACCTTATATCCTTGCCGCTAAGCTCATCTCTGTGTTTGCGACAATTTTGTTCGTCTACATCAACTTCCGGGGGGCCAAGGAGACCGGTCAGGCTGAAAGTTTGGTCACCATACTGAAAATCATCGTAATCGCCATGTTTATAGGATTTGGCCTGTACGCTATCTTCGCCGGCAAAACTCCCGAACCTTGGCCCGACCATTTCCGGGGATTTTTTCAAAAGGGCCCTTTGGGAATCATCATGGCCATGGGTCTGACCTTCATCGCCTTCGAAGGCTACGAGATCATCGCTCAGTGTGGGGAAGAAGTTAAAAATCCAAAAAAGAACATCCCGCTTTCGATTTTTCTTTCTCTTCTCATCGTGGTTCCCATCTATATTCTGGTCGCTTTTGTGGCGCTGGGTGCCGCAGCTCCCGAAGGAGATATGCCGACATGGCAGTATTTGGGAGAAAAAGGAGAGATGGCCATGATCGAAGCCGCCGAGCATTTCATGCTGGGGAAACTGGGCCGGATCATTTTCCTGATTGGCGGACTGTTCTCCACGATGTCGGCATTGAATGCCACGGTTTATTCATCATCACGGGTCAGCTTTGCCATGGGACGCGACCATAACCTGCCATCCGTTTTCGGAAAAATACATGCAAAAAAAAGAACGCCTCACATGGCCGTTTTCATTTCAGGGATGATGATAGTCATGATGGCAGTGCTCCTGCCGATCGAAGATATCGCCAGCGCCACCGATGCCATGTTTCTGTTGCTTTTCATCTTCGTGAACCTGGCCGTCATCAATTTACGGAAAAACCGCCCGGATCTAGACCGGGGATTCAGGGTTCCCTTATTTCCATTCATCCCCATCCTCGCAACTGTTCTCAACCTCATCCTGGCTGTGTTCCTTTTCTTCTACAGGCCCCTTGGGGTGTGGGTTTGTCTGGGGTATCTTGCCTTCGGGATCGGATTTTACTACCTGTATTCACGCAGAAAAGAGTTCGTAGCCAAGGCTGCTCCTGCTGTTCACGCCGAACACCCTGTTTTCGAAGCCACTCCCCGAGATTTCCATATCCTCGTGCCTGTGGCCAATGATAAGACGGTCGAAAACCTGCAGCGATTTGCCGTCAGCATGGCCAAAGCTTACAGTGCCGACATCACGGCTTTAAACGTCATCCAGGTTCCTGCCCAGCTTCCCCCGAGCGAGGGCAGGAAATATGTAGATAGTGCCCGGTCATTGCTGGGGAAAGCCATCGAGGTCGCCGAGCAAGAACACATCCCTGTATATTCTCTTGTGAAATTGACACACAATGTCCCCAAAGCCATAATCGAAACATGTGCGGAAAGAAAAATCGATTTGATGGTCCTAGGTTGGGAAGGCGAAAGGGCAACTCGCGACAGAGTTTTCGGAACGATAACAGATGAAATCATCCTTAATACCTTATGCGATATCGCCATGGTCTGCCGGTCTCCGGCCGATAAAGAGATCGACAGGATTTTGATACCAATCAGCAACATAAAGTTCGCGATTCTCTCCTTGAAGATTGCAGAAGCCATTTTAAAAGAAAACGGAACACCTATCGTGCTTTATCATGCAACACATAAGGTAGATGTGTTTCCGATTGAAAAAAAATATCGCGAAGATCTTGAAAAACTCAAAAATGAGGTCGATCCATCACGATATGAAATCGTGATCAAATATACACATAATTATGCAGAAGCCATTCTGGCTGAGATTCAACACAATGATTTGGTCATCATGGGAGCTCCAGAGGAAGGATTGGTTCGTCGAGCTTTTTTTGGCGACCTGCCTCTCCATATCGTCAAGGAAACGGATGTTCCCATCATCCTGACCAAAAGATACACCGGGCATGTCAAATCCTGGTTTCAAAAATTCTTCGGTTCCCGCAAAACAATGCTGGACTGATAGGGGGTATATCATGGCTTTTGGGAAAAAGCTCTCGCGTCGTGATTTTCTTTCTCAAACGGGCTCTGCTGCGTTAGGAATATTATCTTTCCCCTCTTTGTTCGCTGGAAAAGCATCTTTTCCGTACCTTCAAGATGAATCTGAAGTGGGTTATGGTCCTTTGGTCAAAGATTCCGACAAAATCATGGATCTCCCCGAAGGCTTTAGCTACAAGATCATTTCTCGTTCAAGCGAAAAAATGACAGATGGTTTCTATAGGCCTGGGCATCCCGATGGCATGGGCACCTTTGAAGGACCGGATGGATTGACGATAATCCTTTGCAATCATGAGAACTTTCCAGAATATCGACCGGAATTCGGACCTTTTGGACCAAACAATCAGCTGTTTCGACGACTGAGCAGAAGATTGATCTATGATAGAGGAAGAGAGGGTGGCCCTGCCCTCGGAGCTGTGACAACTCTTGTTTATGATACCAAAGCACAGGAACTCCAAGGCCAGTTTTTAAGCCTGGCGGGAACACTGGTCAATTGTTCAGGGGGTGTGACGCCGTGGAACTCTTGGCTCTCATGTGAGGAGATTTTTCAAAATCCCACGTTTAATCTGGTAAAAAAACACGGGTATGTTTTCGAAATACCTGCATCGTTAGAACAAAAGATCGTTAAACCGGTGCCTCTCAAAGCTATGGGGCGTTTTGTCCATGAATCAATCGCCGTTGATCCACAAACGAACATCATCTATTTAACAGAAGATCAACTGGACGGACTCGTCTATCGGTTTCTTCCAAGCCGCCCAGGGCATTTGGAGGAAGGCGGCCGCCTCCAATGCCTGGCCATAAATTCCATACCCCAGTTCGACACGCGAAATTGGGAAAAACAGAGAGTGAAGCGAGGTGAAAAATTACTGGTGAGATGGATCGACCTGGAGGATGTGGATCCAAAAAAGGACGACCTCCGCATCCGCGGGCATGAGAAGGAGGGCTCTCTATTTGCCAGCGGTGAGGGGATGGAATATCTTGATGGGACGGTCTATTTTAGTTGCACAAACGGGGGACGTATCAAAGCGGGCCAGATCTGGGGGTATGTGCCCAGCTCGTATGAGGGATCGGAGGGGGAGATCGATTCGCCGGGGCATCTTGAATTGTTGTTGGAAGTGACCGATCGGTCCGTTCTTGAGAACCCTGATCAGATGATCGGAACCAAGTGGGGGGATGTGTTTGTCTGTGAAGATGGTTTTGACGAGCAATATTTAGTAGGCCTCACACCCCAGGGGAAGATTTACCGGTTCGCCCACAATGCTCAAGATGAGTCGGAATTCACGGGGGTTTGTTTTTCCCCAGATGGGAGCACGATGTTCGTCAATTACCAAGTCGCCGGATACACCTTTGCCGTGACCGGGCCTTGGAAATCGAAAAACAGGGGGTGAAGGAGGGGAACCAGGAGCTCATCTGGCTCCCCCTGGATTAGTGATCACACATCCTTTTTTGGCGTCTCAGGGCCTTATTTTCCTTTTTTCTTGGCTTTTTCTTTAGCCGCCATCTGTTTTAATTGCTCCAACTTTTCTTTGATCTTTTTCTTTTTTTCCGGATCTTTTTCCTTAGCGTACATTTCCTTGAGTATCAGCGCTTCCTTTTCGTAGTCGATGTTGGTGGGTTTAACCAGCCCATTTTTCTTCATTTCTTCTAGGTCTTTCAGCTTCGCTTTTAATTCTTTTTTTACCTTGGGATCCTCGGTGGTTTCCAGCAGTTTTTTGATCTTATTAGTTTTATCAACGTATTCTTTTTCGCTGATGGTTACTGGTCCGTTTTCTTCCCATCCTGCTTCCTTTTTTGCCTTTTGAATCTCTTTCAACTTATCCTTGATCATCTTTCTCTTTTCTGCATTCTCCGTTTTGGCCAACAACTCTTTCAGCTCTTGTTCCTTCTTCATGAGTTCTTCCTGCTTCTTATGCTGTTCCTCTTTGGAAGTCTTTTGATCTTCGATTTTTATCGGGGCATCCGGATTCATCACGGCATGGTCTGTCGGAGTTGCCGGTCTGGGATTGGCAAAAGCCAGGACGAGAAAACAGATCACAGGGACCAGCATCAGAAATTTGGACTTAGCCCAGGACTTCGATTTGCCTTTTGTCATCATGGTTATCCTCCTTTTGATGAGTGAGTGGTTGAAGTTGTTCACGAATTCGAACAAATTCATT
>CP070750.1:3409807-3427420 GCA_020348385.1 Candidatus Aminicenantota bacterium
CTCCTTTCGGGAAGGAACTTCTCCCGGGATTTTGCCACGGATACCGAGGATGCCATAATCATCAACGAAACTGCAGCCAGGCGGTTGGGATGGGACAATCCTCTGGGAAAATCCTTCCAGCTTTTTCCGGATTGGGACTTGAAAGTCATCGGAGTTGTCAGGGACTTCCACTTCCAGTCCTATCATCTTGATATCGAGCCCATGGCCCTCTGCATGAGAGATTTCTGGTCCATTTATCTCTGTGTAAAAATCAGACCGGAGGACATCCCCGGGACCATCGCCTTCATACAGAAAATCTATGACGAGCACAAGGTATTCCACCCCTTTGATTATTATTTCTTGGATGAGAGCTTTGATAGGATTTACCGTTCCGAACAGAAATTCGGGGCCACTTTCAGAATCTTTGCTGCCCTGGCAATCTTCATCAGCGCACTGGGACTTTTCGGCCTTGCGTCCTTTTTCTCCGAGCGAAAGACCAAAGAGATCGGCATCCGTAAGGTTCTAGGGGCTTCGGTCTTCAGCATCACATTTCTTTTCTTCCGGCAGTTCACCCGCTGGGTCCTGCTTGCCAACCTGGTCTCCTGGCCTGTTGCCTATTATGCCATGCACCGCTGGCTTCAGGGTTTTGTCTTCAGGACCAGCTTTCAGTTCTGGATCTTTGCCCTTTCAGCAGGTCTGGCCATATTCATTACCCTGATCACTGTCAGCTACCAGTCCATCAAAGCGGCCACAGCCAATCCGGTGGATTCACTGCGATATGAATAATTCAGATTAGATAGGAGTGGCATGCAAGATGCAAGTTTATATGCTGTTCGACACCATAAAAAAAAAGCTCCATGAACACGTGGCAGTTCTATCCTTTTTTGAAAAAATTCCGGAATTTATCCTGGCAAATAAAATTCCTGAGGATATGATTTTATTCACGGCCGAATTTTTCTATCATCCGGAAAGGATGTGCGAGATCGTTTTATTGATAGCCGAAAATGCAACCCATCTTGGGCGGAAAGAAACATACGAAAATTGCATCTTTTCGAACTATACCGAGAGTTCTGGCGAAACCATTGTTTTGAACAATGTCAAAACCCTTCCTTCTTTTTTGGAGTTGGATCCAAGGATAAACGCGGAAATTTTCTGCCAGTGCAAAATTTCTGCCGGGCTTTCGCTTATCCTGAATATGGAATGTTCATCAGCTCAGGTGTCCGAACAGGCATCCTCATGGTTCGCTCGAGTGAAAGAAAAAATCTTACTATCCTCAGCACCAGATTCCATCGTGTAGCATTTTTTGCATCGAATGTTTGTGAAAATGACATCATTCATTTTGCATTTTTCGGGCATTTCCGCTAATTTTATTTGAGATGAAGAAAAAAGAAAAAATTCTTCGCTTCAACTTTTATGCGGGCTTTCTCATCTTTGTCATTTCGGTCATTCTCCTCTTCCTTCGATTTTCTTTTATGATAACGTGGTTTTATTGTTTTGCGTGGTGGTCTTTTATCTTGGTGATGGACAGTTTGAACTTCAGGATAAGTAAAGCCTCTCCTCTTTCTGAATCCGCTAAGTCTTTCCTTTTTTCAGCTTTTATTTCGGTTTTTGTCTGGCTCATATTTGAACTTTTCAATTTGAGGCTCAAAAATTGGCATTACCATGATCTTCCTTCTTTTTGGTTAGAAAGATGGCTTGGCTATTTCATTGCTTTTGCTTCTGTGATTCCTGCCATATGGGAAATCTCTTATTTTATTGAAGGCTTTCTAAAGAAAAAAAACCTTGCCCTTTTTCAGCTGAAAATCTCTCCCTCTTTCCTAAAACTTTGTATCTTTTTAGGGGCCCTTTTCTTTTTTCTAACCATCGGCTGGCCTCGTCTCTTTTTCCCTTTGGTCTGGCTTTGTTTTATCTTCCTGCTTGAGCCTTTGAATTATCGGTTGAAGAATGTGACATTCCTCGCCGATTTGGAGAGAAAAAATTGGACAAGGCTGTTGAGCTGGATTCTGGGTGGTCTTGTGGCAGGTTTCTTCTGGGAATTATGGAATTCCTTCGCAGGATCTCACTGGGAATATTCTCTTCCTTATTTAAATTTTTGGCGAATTTTTCACATGCCTGTTTTCGGTTACACAGGATTCATGCCTTTTGCTCTGGAAATCTTCGCCTTTTATCAGTTGTTCACGTGGGGGAAAAAGGAATTGGAAAAAAGAATTCTTGTTAAAGCTTTCATTTTTATATTTTTCATTCTTTTCTATCTGGGATGTTTTTATCTGATCGATTCATACTCCCTTGTTCATCCGATCACGAACTAGGTAAATGATTTGAGGGCTAACGTCACCGGGATTTTAACCAGATAATTCCTGTCGAGAGAATAGGTGACGATTTTTGCTATTTAATGTATCCCAACGCCTTCAAGTCCTCGATTGTCTCTTTATCGATCTGGTCGTACTTGATCTCGTTCTTCGGAGAAAATTTTCCGAAAATTCTCATTTTGATGAGCTCCTGTCCAGCAATCCACTTTTTCAGAATAGTCATCAGATAATTTGCCATGACAAGTTCTTGATGGTAGATATTATTTTCCGCTTGAGGATCTTTTATGAGGTTGTAGAATTCCGTCGGGGCGTCGTCCCAGATAATCAACTTGTAAGATTTTGTCCTGATACAAAATCCTGTTCGCGATCTTCTCTCTACAACGATGAAGGGATTGACTTCCTCCGTGGAACCTGAAAAAACTGGGAGGAGACTTGTTCCCCCAATCAATTCCCAAGGGATATCAAACTGATACCCATCGGCCAAGGTGGCAAACAGGTCCGATAGTTTCACTAATGAATCAATCTTCGTTGGGATCTTCAATCCGTCCTGAGATGGGAATTGAATTATAAGAGGGATGTGCATCACGCCTTCTCCAAAATAAGCTGCATGACCGAATTGCCTTCCATGCTCTCCGAGCAAATCTCCGTGATCGGCTGTTAAGATAACAATGGTGTTGTCATTCAATCCCAATTCGTTCAACTTGTCCAAAATCGAGCCAAAAGCGGAGTCCGCGCTGGCAAGGGTCTCATCATAACAGGCTCTGATGTATTCCACCTGCTGCTCTGTCAATTCATGGCCCATGTCTTGGTATTGGGTCAGGTTAACCGTCTCCTTAAAACTGCCGGAAAACATGCCTAAGAATGGAGGCATAGGTATGTAGGCCTCATGAGGCTCTTTGAAATGAATGTAGAGGAAAAATTTCTTGTCTTTGTTGGCCTCTAACCAGGGCAAAACATAGGGAAGATACTGCGATGACTTTTTATAAAATCCCTCTTCCTTGTTGAGCTCGAAATACTGATCAAAACCCCGGTGGAACCGAAAAACCCTTGCGATGTTCCCTATTCCAGTGTAACCCACAGTCTTAAATCCACTGGACTTGAACAATTGGGCTAAGGTAGTCAGTTTACGGGGAAGGATACTTGTAATCTCCGTCAAAGATGTTACCGTGAGAGGAAATCCGGTAAAAAGAGTCCCTATGCTACAGCGGGTAGAAAGTGCCTCGCTGTAAGCATTGGTGAAAACAGTGCCATTTTGGGCAAACACGTCTGTATTAGGGGTTGTGGGCCGGAAGTATCCATAGGTGGAAAAGTGGTCGGCACGGGCCGCATCAAAAATAATGAGTATGATGTTTTTGTCGGTAAAGAGTTCCCTGTACTCCGATAATACATTTGATGCAACAGAGGGTTCCTCCCTATTCCTCTGCCCGACAACATGGACTGTGTCCCAGATCAAAACACCATTTAAAGTATTTGAGTCTATTAAATCTCCAGCTTTCAACCTCAACCTTGTTACCCCTGTCTCCGTAAACGGAAAATCAAGGATTATCCTATTTTTCTCTGCACCAATCGGGATTGTTTGAAGAATCTGTTCTTGGTCCCCAGGCTTCTGGTTAGAAATTTCAAGTTTAAGCTTATCTCCGCTTGGCGCACCCGGGATTGACGGAAAATAAGTACATTGTGCTCTAAAAAAAGATTCTGGAGGGATGTCGATGTAAAAGTCCATGACACTGGGCACCTTCTGGATGAGTGTCCTGGGCTTCATTTCGTATGATAAACTTCGATAGAACCGGATGTATTTCTTGACAAAATTGAAATTTGAATGGGTAGAAAGAATGAGGTCATCAACACTGAGAGAAAATTTCCTCTTCTCGTCCTCTACAATATGTTCCGTCTGGTTGGCCTCGTCCTCAGCAATATAGAAAAATTCGATCCAGTTATTACCTTTTTTAATTTCTTCTTCTGGAATTGTAATATTCAGGAACCGATTGAATTGGTTTTTTAATTCCACAGTGGTCAATACTTTGTTATTAAATTCAATGCGGATGCTTTTTGCTCCTACTCCATCTCTCAAAAAAGGCCTGCATGCGCAGAATAGATAGAGGGGTGCCTTTTCCTCTTTAATAAAGCGAAGTCTAGAGCTGGGATAAGCAGCAAGCCTGTTTCCTTGTTTCCTGAGCTTGGACCAGCCCCATCCGAGCCAGTCATCCTCTCGGCTCTCCATGTAATCATGGAAGAACACATCTCCCTTTTGCCGGGCAAATGTCTGCTCTTTCACGAGATCAGAGACAACCTTGCTTTTCTGGCATGCTGCAAGACCTAAAATAATCAGGAAGAGGGCTGTAATCAGGCCACTTTTTAATACTCCTCTCGTTTTCATGGCGGACACCTTCAGTCTTATAACACAAGATGAATCCCACATCAAACACAGGAAAACGTGGGTGAAAATATCACGGTTTTCACTGTTATTCTAATGTTGTGAGGATAAAAAAGGTGCATCCCCAAGTATTTGACATAAGGGAGCGCGATGCTTATATTAATACCTTAGTCAGAGAGATTTGAGGCTATGAACAAAGTGTTTCTGTTGTCGTTTGTTTTCGTACTGGGAGTTTTCTTTCCTCCGCTGCTCTTTTTTCTCCCGATTCTGTTTTATTTTTATTTGATCTTCTTCTTCCGGAGGCTTTTTCCTCTGATCCCAGTCAAATCTGTTCATTTCCCCAATTTCTCCGGCGCTCGAAGCCCACCTTTCTAAATTTTCCTCCTTTCTATTTGTTAATTCCATTTTATTATCTAAAAGGAAACTTGGATGCAAAAAGATATCAGGTATTTCCAGAGCGCCATTGAGGATCTAGTCTGATGTCAAAGGAGCACATTTGAGGGAAATCATGAATCATCTGACAAAGAAAAAAATACTGCATCACTGGAACAAACTGAAGGGAGTCTCGGTCGAATGGGACCTCTCCTCTTATCGGAAAATATTGACAAAAATCAGTGAGATCGATCTTTCAAAAGCTTCTGACAAGGAACTCAAAAAACGATCCGAGCGTTTGATTGAAAAGGCCCGGCAGGGCACTTTTTTAGACAAATTGCTTGGGGAAGCCTATGCCCTTGTGCGGGAGACAGCTTGGAGAACCGTAGGTATGCGACCGTTCGATGTCCAAGTCTTCGCAGGAATCGTCATGCACCAAGGCAAACTCGCCGAGATGAATACTGGCGAGGGAAAAACTCTTGTCGCCGTTCTCCCGGCTTACCTGAACGCTATTTCCGGTAAAGGCGTCCATATCCATACGTTCAATGATTATCTGGCTCGGAGGGATGCTGCTTGGATGGGTCCCATCTATAAATTTCTGGGATTGAAAGTGGGCTGCATCCAGGAGGGAATGTCCCCAAGCGAAAGAAAAAAGGCCTATAATGCTGACATTACCTATTCCACAGCAAAGGAAGCCGGATTCGATTTTCTGAGGGACCAACTCTGCTTTGAGAAAAAAGATCTCGTTCACCGGGAATTTCATTATGTGATCGTGGATGAGGCCGATTCCATCCTGATCGACGAAGCCCGCGTTCCTTTGGTTATCGCTGGAAGCACGGACAGACCAAAAGCAGATCCCGGTCATTTGGTGCAGATCGCCAAGGGGCTTAAAGAAGATGTCGATTTCGAGACAGATGAGGGGAAGCGCAACATCTACCTGACTCCTGCCGGTTTACAACGGGTTGAAACCATACTCGATTGTAATAATCTTCATGCCCCTGAAAATATCGATCTTTTAACAAGATTGAATCAGGCCCTTCATGCCGAATATTTACTGCACCGGGATATCGACTACATCGTGCGAAAGGGGAAAATCGAGATCGTTGATGAGTTCACCGGACGAGTTGTGGAGGACCAGCACTGGCCGGATGGGCTGCAAGCAGCCGTTGAGGCCAAAGAAAAACTTCGCCTGGGTTCAGGGGGATCAATCCTCGGATCAATCACACTGCAGCACTTTTTGGAGCTCTATCCCAAAATAAGCGGAATGACCGCTACAGCGCAGCCGGCGGCTGATGAGCTTAAGCAGTTTTATGGACTGACCGTTGTTGTCGTTCCTCCCAACCGCCCCTGCATCCGCAAAGATTTTTCTGATGAAATCTACACCCACAAAAAAGCCAAAACCGACGCCTTGATCGATGAGATCAAACGCTGTCACGAAACCGAGAGACCCGTTTTGGTTGGGACAGCCAGCGTTGAGGAATCTGAAGAACTGGCTGCGGATCTCGAAAAATCAGGCGTCTCCTGTCATGTCCTGAATGCTAAAAACGACGAGTTGGAGGCACAAATCATAGCCCAGGCGGGGAGCCCCGGGGCAGTGACTATCTCCACCAACATGGCAGGCCGGGGAACCGATATCAGACTGGGTGGCGATAAAGAGCAGGAACGGGACAAAATAGTGGGCTTAGGCGGTTTGTACGTTATCGGCACCAACCGCCATGAGAGTCTCCGGATCGATCAGCAGCTGCGCGGACGTGCTGGCCGGCAGGGAGATCCGGGATCCTCGCGATTTTTCATAAGCCTCGAAGATAACCTGATCGAACGGTACAACATGCGGAATCTCCTCCCGAAGAAATACCGGGCTCTTAAACAGGCTAAACCGATTGGCAATCCTTTGGTGCAAAAGGAAATCGCCCGGGGACAGCGTATCATAGAGGGTCAGAATTTCGAGATTCGAAAGACGCTCTGGAAATATTCTATCCTTGTCGAAAGACAGCGGGATATGACACAACGCCGGCGTCAAGAGATACTCTGTGATGGATCGAATCTGGGCTTTCTTGAGGATGCGGCACCTAAGCTTTATTCGAGGCTGGAATCTCTGATGGGAGAGAGCAGAATACACGAAATAGAACAACAGATCACCCTTTACGCCATCGACCAGTCTTGGACCGAACATCTCGCGATGATTGCCGACATTAGGGAAGGTATCCATCTGACGAGCGTAGGCGGCCAGTCTCCTATCCGGGAATTTCACAAGATCGTGGACCAGGAATTTCAACAGTTGGAACAGAAAATCGATAACACGATCCTTCAAACGTTCAAGTCCCTCCCTGTTACAGAGAAAGGCATCGATCTAGATGAGGAAGGGATCCGGGGTCCTTCCTCTACCTGGACGTATGTGATAACGGACAATCAGTTCGGTCTCTGGGTAGGAATGCTCCAGGGGAGCAACATCGGGGCGACGGCTGTTGCCGCCGCTGCGTTTGGTCCTCTATACATCCTGCTTGGCCTGGTCCAGCGATTCTATAAAAAAGAGAAAAAATAGTGGGATTGATTGTCCTGATTAGTCCCATGAGGTCTGTCTTGTAAACCAACGTATCTTCTGAATGGATTGACCTCAATTTGGGAAAAGTCTAGGATAATATGGCATAGGATGAGTACGCTGCTGTTGATGAAACTATTCGAGACAACGCCCAATCGGTATGATAGAGGAATTCGCCTGTTGACCGGTGGGCAGTTGGACAATTTTTATGATAGGGTGATAGTGCACGTCAAGGAAGGAGACAGGGTTCTGGACATAGGGTGTGGAACCGGGGCGCTGACTCTTCGGGCAGCGAAGAAGAGAGCAATTGTTAAAGCCATCGACATCAACCCAAGAATGCTGGATGTTGCCAGAGCAAAAGCCAAAAAAGCCGATTTTTCCCAGAACATAGAATTTGTCGAAATGGGGGTGGCTGAGCTCGGCAATGAACCGGATCAAACCTATGATGTGGTGCTGTGCGGCCTTTGCCTTTCTGAACTCTCCAAAAAAGAACTGGATTTTGCGGTGAATGAGGTGAGCCGGATATTGAAACCAAAAGGCCTTTTTCTTGTGATCGATGAAACCCGACCTCAGAGATTCCTAAGGAGATTGCTCCAGGGATTCTTCCGGTCAATTTTCAAACTCTTCGTATTTTTATTCAGTGGGACCACCACTAGGGCACTGAAGAATTTTCAAGATAGGATAGAGAAAGCAGGATTCGAGGTCGTTTCCTTTCAGCTGAATAAAAGTCAAAACCTGCTGGAATTGGCCGCAAGAAAAATCGGGATTAACCCTGATGAATAGGGTGAAATACGTTTTTTTTTATTTGCTGGAGACAATCCTCCGGTTTTTACCTTTACCTCAAAAAACGGGGTTGATTAAAATCGGCCACCCAAACAAAAACTCGCCGGTTTTAGTCACAGGCAACTATCATCTTACAGTCCTGAAAGTCTTACGCGCGCTGAAAGGGCAAAATGTCTTCCTCCTCGTTGCCAACAGCCGCGGTATCAATGTGTGGTGTGCTGCTGCAGGCGGTCATTTCACATTTCATGATGTGATTTCGGCCCTAAAACTCAGCAATATCGAAAGTCTTGTCGACCATCGAGAGGTCATCCTTCCACAATTGGCGGCCTGTGGGATCGAGGCAAAAGTTATCCATCAAAGAACAGGCTGGAATGTGAAGTGGGGCCCAGTTCATATCAAAGATTTCCTTGCGTATTTAGAGATCGGCCAGCAAAAAAGTATTGATATGAGTATCGTCCGATTCCCAATGCAGGACCGCCTCGAAATGAGTATCGCCTGGGCCTCCTGGATGTCTGCTGTTTTTTTCTTTGTTTTGTGGATTTTTAAGAGAGAGGCTGCTGTCCCAGCTATTTTCGTTGTTTGGCTGCTAACTCTTTTTGTGTTTTCCGCATTCCCTGTTTATCTGCCATTGTTGCGTCCAGGGGTAAAGAAAAGACTAATTTTTATGGTTTCCTTTCTCTTTTTGGCCTTAGCGGGTCTTGGGATTTTTAGCCTTTTGACTTCTCATTTCACTGCCCATTTCCTTCTGTTTTGGGGGATAATTTCTTTTATAACAGTTCTCCTCCTTGGCGGAGACATTGCAGGAAGCACCCCATTTTTGATCAGTGAATTTAGAGAAGAGAAAGGCCTTCAAATCGAGGTTGATAGCAAAAAATGTCGCGGAGATGGTATCTGTATGAATGCCTGTCCTTTGGATTGTTTCATTCTGGATAAACAAAAACAGCTTGTTATCTTCGAGAGGCCTGAAAAATGTATTTGCTGCGGAGCCTGTGTTGTGCAGTGCCAGTTCGATGCCCTTAGTTATGTCGATTATAAGGGACATCGTGTTCCTCCGGATTTCATCAGGAGACATAAAGTCGGGTTTTCGGGAAAATGGAAACCTCGATATTAAAATTCATTTGAAATATCATAGGATATCGATAAAATTTATTGCGGAGGGATAACATGAGTCAATGGCGGAATTATCAAGGGCGGATTTTTTCAGGATTGTTGATCATCGCTGTGGGTATCATTTTTCTGCTTGCCAACATGGACAAACTGGATTTTGGTGATTTTATTTCCACCTACTGGCCGATGATCTTGATATTGATTGGTTTGTCCCACATCCTAACCAGCGGATTACGGAATGCAGGCGTTGCTCTGCTCCTGATCGCAATCGGAGCATTTTTCCAGCTGAACAATTGGGGTGTTTTGGGCGGTAGAGTCTGGGCTTATTTCTGGCCTTTGCTGATTATTGCAGCTGGGTTGTGGATCATTTTCAAACCGAGGCCCAAAGGCTTCGGCGAAAATGCACCCGAGATCAAAGATGATGATCTCGGAGCCTTTGTCATTTTCTCCGGTCTGAAGCGGCGTTTCGAATCGGACAAATTCCGTGGAGGGAAAGCGACCGCTATTATGGGGGGATTAGAGTTGGACCTCACGCATGCAAAATTGCAGGAGAACCAGGCCACCGTCGAACTGACGGCCATTTTGGGGGGGATCGACCTTTTTGTCCCTCGGGAGTGGAAAGTCATCGTGGACAGCAGCGCTATTTTGGGGGGAGTGGATGATAAACACAGCCCTGTCCCTGCGACCACAGTCCAAGCGACTCTGCATGTGAAGGCAACAGCTATTCTAGGCGGGATCGACATCAAAAACTAGCAGCCGTTCGAGAAGAGATGTTCTCATCCTAAGGAGGAGATAATGGAAGTTCATCAAGCCATACAAAAACGACGAGCTTACCGCTCTCTCATTTCAGAGGTGATTCCAGGAAACTTAATCGAGGATTTGGCCCGTAGTGCCAGGTTGGCTCCCTCCTGTTCCAACAACCAGCCCTGGCGATTCGTTTTTGTCCGTAGCTCCAAGATGCTCGAGAGAATGCATGAAGCTCTATCCAAGGGGAATGCATGGGCTCACGCGGCATCGATGATCATCGCTGTTTTCAGTAGAGTGGAAGATGACTGCATCATAAGAGACAGGATATATCACCAGTTTGATTGTGGATTAGCGGCAGGATTCCTGATATTGAGAGCGACAGAGTTGGGGCTTGTTGCGCATCCCATCGCTGGTTTCAGCCCCAAAAAAACGAGAGAGATCCTTGGCATTCCAGAGGAGTATCAGGTGATTACCCTTATTATCGTGGGAAAGCGTGCCGATCAGACCAACCCGATTCTGTCTGAGAAACAAGCGGCCGCTGAAAAAAAGAGGCCAAAGAGGAAGAGATTTTCAGAGCTTGTATCTATCGATCGATTTGAAGCCTAGCTTTCTTCGAAAAGATCCATCTGTCCTGATTTTATTTTTTTGATGATTTCTTTAAGAGCGGGATACTGTTTGAGCAGATCTAAGGGGATATCCAGCTTTTCTTGTGTGATCATGTTTTTGATCTGAAGGGCATTGGCCATTGCTTGTCCGCGGTAATGGTTATTCGTGATGACAACGACCTTTTTGCTCTTTTTCCCTAAGTTTTTGATTTTTTCGATCCAGTCTTCCAGTTCATTATGGGAATAAAGGTAATTGTAGCGCTCGTCACGCCCTGCTTTTTCGTTGAACCAACTTTTGTAATTTCGTCCGTGAAGCCTGACATAGGAAAGCTCAGAATTGGTGCAAATGGCACTGGGCTTGATGGAGTTCCCGATAAGGGGCTGGTCGATGTTGCAGAAACTCACTTTGTGTTCGGATAAAAATTCGTGGAATTCTGTGTTATCCCAACTGCCATGTCGAATTTCCAAAGCTAGGGGAAAATCCTCGAATAAATTGAACAGGTTGGTCAAATAAGCGATGTTCACGCTGTTCCGGGCAAATGACCAGGGAAATTGGATGAGAATGGCTGAGAGCCGATTATGGGCTTTTAAGGGCTCGATACCTCCTTTAAATTCGTTCACATCCTTTTGCGAAAATCCTTTCCGTTGGTGTGTGAAAACTTGATGAAGTTTGACGGTGAACAAAAAGTCAGGATAACCGTCAACTCGCTTTATCCAGGACCAGGCCATCCGGGTAGCGGGTGGTCTGTAGAAGGTGCTGTTTATTTCGACAATGTTAATGTATTTTGCCAGAAAAATAAGGGCATGAAAGTTGGCCCCCTTTCTTGACGGGTAGACGATCCCTTCCCAATCCTTATAACTCCATCCCGCCGTACCGATATAATAATGAGAGACAAACCTTGACATTGGACATTTTTCAAGTTAGACCAATCCAAAATAAAAATCAAATCTTTTTTGATCCCACAAAAAAATTTGCTTCTTGTTGGCTTTTTAATTAGGATGTTTTGGCCTGAATTATTCACGAACCGAGATCCTCAGCCCCGCCCTGCAACATTGGTTCCCCGGAGGAGAAAAAAGTCGATGCCAACCCGCCCCACCCTTACAATAAGTGTAATAAATCTTGACAAGTTTTTTTAACAATGTCAGGATAATATCCAATATGTGTACCTTAATGTTGGGATGGGGCGGGTTGGCATCAACGTTTTGTATGAATGGTTCAGGTGAGGAAATTTGAGAGTCTGTTCATGAAAAAATGCGGGATTTTACTTGTCGCCATTCTTTTCTTTTTCCCAGCCTGCCAAAGGCAGAACAAAGATCTCTTCACTATCGGCCTGTTTCAAGTCGACGATGCTCCCACCCTGAATTCTGTCCGCAAAGGTTTTCTTAGCGCTCTCGAGGAAGCCGAGTTGATTGATGGTGTGAATATTCGGATGGTGATTCGTAATGGGATGGGAAGCATTGAGGAGGTCCAGCGCATCGCACAAGAATTCGTATCATCCCACGTAAATTTGATCGTTCCTTTTTCCACCCCCTGTCTCCAGGCAGCTCTCCATGCTTCTTCTGAGATTCCGATCGTGTTTTCGTCAATCGCCAATCCCTTCCTGGTCGGGGCCGGGAGATCAGTGGATGATCACCTTCCCAACGTTACTGGCATTTCTTCCGAAGGACCCATCAAAGAAAGCCTGGCTTTCATCAAGCAAATTCTTCCTGGGACGAAAAGAATCGGGACGCTCTGGACTCCCTCTGAGCTGAATTCCAAATTTTACCTGGACATGGCAAGAGAAGGAGCTAAGGGATTGGGACTAGAGATTATCGCTGTTCCTGTCAACAACAAAAGCGAAGTTCTGTTGGCTGCCCAGGTGTTGATGAATAAAAAAATCGATGTCATTTATCAGATTTCCGATAATACCATCAATGCTTCGTTCGAAGCTGTCAGTCGTGTGGCCGATGAGAATGCAATTCCCCTGTTCGGAGGAGCTTTGTTTTCCACTAATCTTGGAGCCTGCGCTGCTTTGGGGTGGGATTTTTTTGAAATGGGACATAAAGCAGGACAAGTGGCTATCCGGGTTAAAAACGGGGAAAGCCCGGCTGGCATTCCTATCCAGTATATGAAAGATATTAAGCTCCATCTCAATTTGAACGCAGCCGCTAAGCAGGGTGTTGAATTTTCCGAGGATGTCCTGGCAAAAGCCGATGAAATACTCAGGATCGAAGGAAAATCCCGGAAGGATTCCGCAACTTCATGAAATCGTTTTTAAAAAAAATTGCTCTGGTTATCCTGTTGATCATCCTGGGATTCTTGTTATTCTTTCCCGGCTATTTCTTCTTTTCCAAGCCTAAATACAAAGGAAGCGTTTCTGTTCAAGGGCTGAAAGAGGAAGTGAAAATCATAACCGACACTTGGGGAGTTCCCCATATTTACGCAGACACAGAAAAAGATCTTTTCTTCGCTTGCGGTTACATCCATGCGAATGAACGAATGTGGCAGATGGATCTCACCCGGAGAACAGGATATGGAAGGCTTTCAGAATTGTTCGGAGAAGCTCTTTTAGAAAGAGACAGATTTGTGAGAGTGATAGGTCTTAAGGAAGCCGCATTGATGGATTATGAGCTGCTCCCTCCAGAAATTAAGGATATGTTGGTCGCTTACAGTCAAGGTGTTAATGCCTGGCTCGATTCCAGGAGATGGAAGTGGCCCCCCGAATTTTCTTTAATGCGCTATCGGCCTGAACCATGGAATCCGCTAGATTCGCTGATTATCAAACAGGTTATGGCCATGCTTTTGAGCACGGATTTTCCGAGCGAAGCGGTTCGTTCCAATCTGATTTACAGAATGGGCCAGGAGAGGGCCCTCCAAGTTCTTGAAGAGGGTGTGAAGCCGCCTTCCTTTGAGACAGAAAAAATATCCCTATCCATGCTTTTGGATATCGTTTATCCTCAACAAACTAACAATTGGATTCTCTCCGGCGATCGGACGATTTCTGGGAAACCCCTTTTGGCGAACGATCCTCATCTCGAGATCAACCTTCCGCCTGTATGGTACGAAATGCATCTACACTGTTCATCCCTTAACGTTATGGGTGTTACCATTCCAGGTCTTCCTTGGGTAATCATCGGGCATAACGATGCCATAGCTTGGGGGTTATCGAATTCCACTGTTGACGCGCAGGATCTCTACATCGAAAAATTCAATGAAACGAAGGACATGTACTGGGAAAAGAATGGTTGGGTACCGTTGATGCGGAAGGAAGAGGTCATCCAGGTCAAAGGGAGAAGGGAGCCGGAAAATTTGGAGGTTACGTGGACAAAACGTGGCCCTGTTATTTCTCCCCATATTATCGAGAGCCAGAATCCCATATCTCTCAAATGGACTATTCATCAGGGAGACAGAGTTTTTAAAGCCGGATATCTCCTCAATAAAGCGCAAAACTGGGATGATTTTGCGGCAGCATTGAGTCTGTTCGATTCCCCGTCACAAAATTTTGGATACGCCGACAAGAATAATAACATAGGGTATTATTTGGGTGGCAAGATTCCGCTTCGTACTGAGGAAGCAGCCCTTTTTCCTTTTCCCAGTTGGAGAGAAGGAGGTGACTGGCAGGGATATCTTGAGGAGGATCAAAAGCCCAATCTGTACAATCCAGAAGAAGGATTGATCGTCACGGCGAATCAAAATATTCTGCCGGAAGATTATCCATTTTACGTGAGTTTTGACTGGGATGCACCATTTAGGGCAAATAGAATAAAAGAGTTCCTTCTACAAAAATCAAAACACTCAGTGTCCTCCCTCCAGTCTCTCCAGGGAGATATTTATTCCCAAAAGGGAGAACTCATTAAGCCGCTTATCCGAAACATAGCTGGAGCTCAAGGCAAGCTGAAACAAGCTCTCAACATCCTCCAAAATTGGGATTTACAGATGGACTCGGGGAATGCTCCCGCTTTATACGCCACATTCATGAACTTTTTCCCGGAAGAAATTTTTCGAGATGAACTCAAAGAAGATTTTCGCAGCTTCGACTTTTTTTTCAGGAGGAAGATGGCCGGTGTCCTCCGCATTCTCTCTGAACCGGATTCTTTTTGGTTCGATAATAAGGAAACTCCTGAGATTGAAAAGAGGGAGGATGTGATTAAAAGCACCCTCATCAGGGCTTATAACCGACTGGACTGGCTATACGGTTCTCCCGAAAATTGGGATTGGAGCAAGATGAATGCTATCCGCTATCAGCATCCTTTGGGCCGCCTTTTTATTTTTCGCTTTTTCAATCTAGGCTCTCATCCTTCCAATGGAAATGCCTTCACCGTTAAAGTGAATTATTTGACTTCCCACAAAACCAGCTGGTCTGCAAGTTATCGCCAGGTCATCGATTTATCCGATTGGGATAAATCCGTTTGTGTGATTTCTTCGGGACAGAGCGGACACTTCCTGAGCCGATTTTATGATAATCAGGTCCCTCTGTGGCTTGGGGGAGAATACCATCCGATGGTTTTTTCCCGAGATGGAGTGGAAAAGAATGCGTCGGCAACGCTTATCCTAAAGCCTCCAAAAGGCAAATAAGGAGGTAGGATAAATCGATACAATTTGTATGAAAATGATATAATACAGACGAAAAGGGGAATGATATGAAAATTTGCAGCCTTTTAAAGGAAAAACATATTTTTCTTGATCTTAAACCCGGAGACAAGCGGCAGGTGCTGGAGGAATTTGTTGTGGCCGTTAAAAAGAGAAATCTGATCCTCGATGACAAGCTCATCCTGGATGAATTGTTGAAAAGGGAGAGCTTAGGAAGTACAGGTTTGGAAAAAGGCATCGCCATCCCCCATGCTTTGATCGATGAGGTCAAGGAACCATTCTTAGCGCTTGCTGTTTTTAAAAAGGGAATCGACTTCGAGGCCGTTGATCAAATGCCGACCTACGTCCTTATGTTGCTTCTCGGGAGCAAGAATAATCCGGGTGCGCAGTTAAAGATCCTTGCCCATGTGTGCCGGCTGGTAAAGGAGACAAATTTCGTTGAACAGATCAGGAAGATAGTGGATCCGAGCGAAATCTGCGACCTCCTCGAGGAAGAAGAGGAGAAGATTGTATGAAACTTCTGGTGCTCTTCTTGAATAAAGTCGAAAAACTGGAAGAGGTCCTAGAAGGCTATGTGGAGGTCGGTATTACTGGTGCTACAGTGGTGGACAGCGTTGGCATGGGCCATATCCTTTCTGAAGAAGTTCCGATTTTTGCAGGTTTGAGATTTATGTTTGCTGGGGCAAAACCCCATAACAAAACGGTTTTTTCTGTGATTAAGGATGATAAAGAAGAGGAGGTCATCAGGCTTCTCCAAAAGATCCTGGGGGATTTGAGCCAACCGGGAACAGGAATAGTTTTCACCTTTTCTTTGGATCGAGTAGAAGGCCTCAAGCCTGAATTTTAAATTTACATGCAAGCGATCTATGCATTCGGGCTTCTTATCCTGATCGCCTTTCTTGCGGCCAGATTTATCACCAAAAGAACATCTCTTTCTCCTGTGAATTATTTTTTCTATTCCGGATTTATATATATCCTTTTGGGACTTTCTTTGGGAAGCAGTGGATGGAATGTCCTCAGCTCTTCCATCCTCACAGGGCTTACACCGCTAGTCGGTCTGGGGCTTGGCTGGGTGGGTTTCTTGTTTGGATTCCAGTTGGAAACCAAGTACCTCAAGCGTTTCCCGGGCAAATATATCAGCCTTTCCCTTTTGCAGTTTGTGTTTGTGTTTCTATCGAGTGGATTTGTTTTTTTTCTTGTTTTGAAGCTCTTTTATCCCACAGAGCAAGTATACCTTCTGTATGGGATGGCCGCAGCTTTGGGATTGTTGTTGAGCTTGAATTCTCCGACATTACTGAGTATGGCCTCGAGGGTCATCCCAGAGCGGGGAAATTACTTTTATTTAGCCCGGTTTCTGGCCAGTGTGAGCGGATTTTGGGGGATCGTCGGCCTTGTGTTGCTTCTCTCTTTCTGGCATTTTCCTTTTTTTGAATCCTTTGTATTTTTGAAAGGAGGAGGATTCCTCCTGCTGTCCACATTGTTTCCGATTCTCCTGGGATTTTTGTTTCACTTCTTGACGAAAAAGAAAACTTCCGAGGAACAGATGCTAGTTTATCTGTTAGGGTTGGTCTTTTTTGTCTCAGGAGCAGCCTTTTACTTTAACCTTCCCCCCCTCTATTTAAGTATGGTGCTGGGAATTACATTCTCCAATCTGACGAAGATCCACGAAAGGCTTTATCCGCTGCTTCTTTCTACCGAAAAACCTTTGTACATCATCTTCCTTATTTTGATTGGTGCACTTTGGGATGTGGATTTAGATTACACCGTTGTCTTTCTGGTTGTTCTGATGGTGGTTCTAAGGGTACTCGCTTATATTTTGCCCCTTCCGCTGTTCAAAGTTATTTTAGATTTTCCTCTGCATCTCCCGACACGATTTGGGCTATGTTTCCTTTCCTCAGGTGGGATAGGCGTTGCCTTTGCCGTCAGCATGAAATTGGCCTATCCTCTTCCGCTGACAGATATTTTCCTCACCATTGCTCTTTTCGGAGTTCTCATCACCGAGTTTATCAGTCCGTGGGGATTAAAATTTTCTGTTTTCCAGCTTGATTCAAAGGAGAAATAATGATCCCGCTTGGTATCGTTTTTTTACTCATGCTCCTTTTGAAAAGCTCTGCTCTTCTACCTTTTGCCAATTCGGATCAGAGCATATCTCTTGCTCTGGGTTTTATTCTTGTGTTTGCCTACCTTATCGGGAACAATCTCAAGCGCTTAAGTCTTCCTCAAATGAC
>CP070750.1:3427520-3472231 GCA_020348385.1 Candidatus Aminicenantota bacterium
GTTACCGTAGAAGCAGAGGTGCCCGCAATGGAGACCGTGATCGCCGCACTCCCGCTTTCAGGATTCGAGTACGTCGCACTCGTAAACGATACTGTCGGCTCTGGATCATCATCAATGATCGTCAAATCCGCCGTCGCCCCTCCGGTTATTGTGCAATTCACTGGATTCGATAAGGTAAGCACAACGTTCTCATTTCCTTCATGCAGCGTGTCCGTCTGTATCGTCACAGGAAACGTCCTGTCCCCTTCTATTCCTGGATCCCATGTCAGTGTTCCGCTTGTCGAAGTGTAATCACCAGGGGCTGTGGCAGTGCCATCCGATGTCGCATAATCCACAGAAACAGTCGAGACAGAGGTCCCAGTTAGAGTGACAGTAATGATTTTGGTCCCTGTTTCACCGTTTGTATAGGGAGTACCTGTAAAAGATACTGTCTGTGCAAAAGCTGAGCTGATACCGAACAATACAAGAAGGGAAGTCAAAAAAGCAAGATGTCTAGAAATAGAGGAGACCTTCCTCAACGAATGCTTGAGACAAATCGGCACTATCACTCCTAAAAAAAGGTGACGGGTGGCCGTAAAAGAAAAAGAGGCTTCCCCGTAACTTCCTTTTCTCTTTCCCGGCTTTTTATCCCCCGAACGGTGGATGGGGAAAGATAAGAGAATAGTATACAATTTTTGTGAATAATCTACAATATATATTAAAAACTTTGCCTTTTTATCTATTCAAAATCTCGAAAATTTCCTCGAATTGAGCTCCTGTCAAAGGGAAATTATATCTGTGAACCATCTTGCCAACTCTGTCAAACAGCAGAACACTGGATCCCATTTCTGCCCATTTTCCAAACACCTGGTTCGTATCCATCAGGAACGGGGATACGATATGATTGGCTCGAATAAAACCTCTGAGTTTTTTTTCAGCGATCCAAAACGATTTAGATGTCCGTGTATGTGTATTTTCTTCCTTTTCTGTTTTTTTCATGACAAGTATTCCCCAAGCACAAGAAGTCTTAAAACGAAGGGGAAGTTGCTGGTAAAACCCGAGGAATGAATCGAGACATGTCATGCAGGAAAAATCTTGGAAATCGAGGATGAACAGGATCCATTTGTTTTCAAAAACATCCTTTTCAAAAGAATCTCCCTTGGCGACCAAATCAATCCCTCGAAAGTAAAAAAAGACCAAACAGCCAAAAAGAAATACTATGATCCAATCCCCAACCTTCAGCGTCACTTAGACACCATCCTGAATTTTTTAAGGGTGATCCCTTCATTGGCCCTGGAGTACAGGTAGTTTTCCCTATCGATGTAGATGCAATGGCTCGTTTCTGGTAACGTCAAGGTCGATAAGAGTATTCCCTCTGGACTCAAAACATACACGTCACGACTCCGATTTTGGGAAAATTTCCCACCCAAAACATACAGATTCCCCGACTGATCCAGCGCCACGTCTTTAAAGACAATTTCGGTTGGGACCATATAAGAAGATATTTTTTCCCTTTTCACCTGTTTAAGTCCCAACAAATTCTTGGACCAAATTTTCTTCCCCGACCCATCAAATTTTTCGATCCTATCCATAAAGTTATAGACAAGGTAAATATTTCCCTGACCATCCAAATCAAAGCTAACCATATCCATCAACATGAGGGAGGGCCTTTCTTGAAAATGCAGCTCTTTAACGATTTTTCCCTCTCGATCGTAAAATTTTAGCTGGCTTTCACTTTTGGCTGATAACACCACGACCGCCAAAAGACCACCCCTAAGAGCTTTCATATCTCCTGCTGGCCCTTCCAGTGGAATATGGTATTGGTATTGCAATTTTTTATCGAAAACCTTGATTACTGGCTGGTATTGTTCGGTCACAAAAAGAAACTGCTCAGAACAGTCCAGGAGCCGTGGGGCGGTAAATTCCCCCGGCCCCTGCCCTCTGCGACCAGATTTTGCTACAAAGCGCCCAGCTGCATCGAATTTTTTCAGAGAATAATCCATGGCGTCGGTAACATAGATGTTCTCCTCATCATCAGCCACGACCCCCACCCACTGAAAAAGGGAATCGTCTTCAAAACTTCCTATGGTTAGAACTTCCTCCAAAAAAATTCTTTTAGGAGGCGCTCCTTGAGAAGATAAATAGGGAACAAGCATCACAAGAAAAACGACCAAACGATACACTTCAGCCTTCGATGTACTTTTTACAGAAAACATAACCCGTGACACAGTAAACAACGCCGAATGTAACAGCCTGCCAATAGGGATCTTCGGTACATCTCCTGAAGGCCCTCTCGCACTCGCCGGCATGAAGATCGATCAAACCGACACAGAGAAACAAGACCACGAGCACCATCCCGATGGTCAATCTTTTCATAATTATGTTCGTTCGTTTCATCAAAAACCTCCTCCCCCTCAAACTTGGGGATCATAATATTTCAGGCACCACGAATAACCGATAAAACACCCCGAGTAGTACAGCAAAAACGACTGAGGTCCGCTGAATAAACCCGCAATAACAGCATCAACTGTGCATCGGGATAGCGCTTTTTTACACACATTCTCCAAAGCATAGCCGGAAGAAACCAAAAAGAAACACAAACAAACGATCAATCCAAAAACTAAAATTTTCATCTTTGACCTCCTTTCGCAGCTTATAAAGCAAAAAGCATACCACCAGATAATCTTGGATAAAAAAACATGTTCCCCCAGGAAAAGGCAAAAAAAAAGGCCCGCCTGAATGACGGACCTGATGTTTATTTTCTACCGCTGTTTACAAAGCTGTAAACGATCGGGAACGATACCTTATGGGACGAACCCTAAAGCATCGGGATTTTGATGCCTTTTTCCTCGGCGCATCGAATCGCTTCTTCATACCCTGCATCGGCGTGACGAGCGACCCCCAGCCCGGGATCCACGGTCAGGACGCGTTCCAACCTCTTGGCTGTCCCCTGCTCTCCATCTGCCACGATCACCATCCCCGCGTGAATAGACAAGCCGATTCCCACACCTCCGCCATGATGGACAGATACCCAGGAGGCACCGGACACCGCATTCAACAAAGAATTGAGGATCGGCCAATCGGCGATGGCGTCCGAACCATCTCTCATCCCCTCTGTTTCCCTGTTGGGAGATGCGACCGACCCCGTATCCAAATGATCGCGCCCTATGACGATCGGTGCGCTTATCTTTCCTCTCTTCACGAGGTCATTGATCAGCGCTCCGAACCTTGCCCTTTCGCCATATCCCAGCCAGCAGATCCGAGATGGAAGCCCTTGGAAAGCCACTTGCTCCTGGGCTTTTCGTATCCACCTAGCCATTGCCTGGTCCTGTGGAAATTCTGAGAGCACCGCTTCATCCGTCGCATAGATATCCTGAGGATCTCCCGAAAGAGCTGCCCACCGGAAAGGGCCTTTCCCCTGACAGAAAAGCGGGCGGATATATTCGGGAACAAAACCGGGAATATCGAAGGCGCGTTCCACCCCAGCTTTTTGTGCCTGACCTCGGATATTGTTGCCGTAATCAAAGGACTTGGCTCCTCTTTCCTGGAGCTCGAGCATGGCCGCCACGTGAACGATCATGGATTCATACGCACGTTTCTTGTAATCCTCCGGGTCCTCCTCCCGCAGCCGCAGTGCCTCGTCATACGCAATACCGTGCGGAACATACCCGTTCAGTTCGTCATGGGCGGATGTCTGGTCAGTCAACACATCCGGTGTGATCCCCCTGTTCACGAATTCGGGAAGGATATCGGCAGCATTCCCAAGAAGGGCCACAGAAAGCGCCTCCCCCTTTTCTTTGGCTTCCATGGTGACGGTCAAGGCCTCGTCCAGATTGTCGACCATGATATCCACATACCTGGTCTCCAGTCTCCTCTTGATCCGTTCCACATCCACTTCCACGACGACGGCCACTCCCTCGTTCATGGTCACGGCCAGAGGCTGCGCACCTCCCATGCCCCCCAGACCCGCAGTTAAAACAAGTTTACCTTTCAGGGTGCCGCCAAAATGCTTGTTGGCAACGGATGCCAGGGTTTCATAGGTTCCTTGAAGAATTCCCTGGGTGCCGATATATATCCAACTTCCTGCTGTCATCTGCCCATACATCGTGAGCCCCTTTTCTTCGAGGCGTCGGAATTCATCCCATGTGGCCCATTTGGGCACGATCTGGGCATTGGCGATAACGACGCGGGGGGCCTCGGGATGGGTTTTGAAAACCGCCACTGGTTTACCTGATTGAACAGCCAACGTTTCATCATTTTCCAGGTTTTTCAGGCATTCGACGATAGCGGCATAACAATCCCAATTCCTGGCCGCTTTACCTGTTCCTCCGTACACGATGAGTTCTTGCGGTTTTTCTGCCACTTCGGGATCCAGATTGTTCATCAACATCCTGAGTGCGCCTTCCTGTGCCCAACCTTTTGTGACCAATTGCGTACCCCGCGGGGCCCTCACTTTTTGATACTCACTCATGTTCCTCTCCTTTTTTTTCGGCCAATTTTCTTGCATCGGAAAGCCTGTTCATCCTTTTCAGGGTTTTTTCCTTCCCTGCCAGTTCCATAACATCGAAGATGCTCGGGCTCACAGGCTCTCCCACGACCAACATCCTCAAAGCATGGATGAGAAGGGCGGCTTTGACACCTTCCTCTTCTGCTCTTCGGCGGAGCGTCCGCTCGATTTCTAAAACGGAGAACTCATCTAGGGTTTGGAAATCTTTCGCCAATAGGGGCAAAAGTGTGTCCAACCTCTCATCCATCAAGTGTTTCTCCACTCCCGCCGGATCATAGGTTATCTCATCGACAAGGAATGGCAGGGCTGCCTTGGGAAACGCACAGATCGTCCGGCTTCTTTCCTTCAGAAGGTTTATCATCTTGTCGAACCAAGGCTTCTGTTCTGCTGCGAATGTTTCTTGCCAAAGGTTCGCAGACTGCATTTCTTTCCTGACCAACGGACTCAACTCTAGGGCACTCAAATTGGAGATCAAGCGTCCGTTCAGCCATTCTAGCTTGTACAGGTCGAATACAGGACTACCCTTACTCACTTTATTTAAAGCAAATCTTCCAACCAGTTCTTCCAGGGTGTAGATCTTTTCTTCTCCTGGAGACCAGCTCATTTGGGCCAGAAAATTGAGAAAAGCCAGAGGCAAGTATCCATGGTCCCTAAACTCTAAAACGGAAATCCCTCCATGGCGTTTGCTCAATTTTTTCTTATCCGGACCCAAAATCAGTGCCAGATGAGCAAACTTCGGGGGTTTGGCGCCGAAGGCTTGGTAGAGCAATATCTGTTTCGGTGTGTTGGAAATATGATCATCGCCCCTAAGAACTAGGGAGATTTGTGAATCTATATCATCCACGACAACAGAGAGATGATAGGTGGGCAGCCCATCCCCACGTAAAAGCACAAAATCCTCGATGTTTTTGCTGTCGATGCTGATGTCCCCATGAATGCGGTCCGTGTATCGTATGGCCCCATCAGGCACGAGGAATCGGACTGCCTTTGCCCTTCCCTCGGAATCGAAGCGAAGGCGTTGTTTTTCGGAGAGTTCCAGGCAAAACCGGTCATATCCCCAGAAATCCCCTGCTCCCTCTGTTTTTTTTGTTCTTTCCTGAATCTCCTCCGGCGTGCAGTAACATGTGTAGGCGAGGCCTTTTTCGACCAGTTCTTTTGCCTTCAGTCGGTACAGGGGCAGTCGTTGGGATTGGAAGACCGGGCCTTCATCCCAATCCAAACCCAGCCATCGAAGACCTTGGATGATCCCTTCGGACATCTCTGCCGAAGACCTGGCCACGTCGGTATCTTCGATACGCAAGATGAATGTCCCATTATGACTGCGGGCATACAGCCAGTTGAAAAAACAGGTTCTTGCTGCCCCGATGTGGAGAAATCCAGTGGGACTGGGAGCAAACCTTACACGAACCATCTTTTATAGTGTAATCCGTGTGCTCCATTTAGTAAAGCCACGAACAATTTTAGCGGATGATTGCACAAATATTGAAAAAAAGTATTGACTCAGGAGAAAAAAATATTATAGGATTGGATTGGGCTTAGTGTCGGGATTAGAAACGGAATTCATTCCTTTAATATAGAGGAGAGCCGAGGTTTGAATCCAACATCGCCATGAATGATCAAAATATCCTTATACTTAACGAAAAAACAGATGAAGTAAGTCTCCTGGAAAAAATTTGCGGCCGACTCGGCTCGGTTTTTACCGCACCCGATCTCGAAAAAGCGATCCATCTCATAGAAAGCAGAAGTTTCCAAGTGGTTGTTGTCGATTGGTCTTTGGCCCACTATTCCAAGCTCAAGGGATTGTTCATGATCTCCACGAGCATTATCATCACGGGAGAAGATGAACAAAAACTGAAGTCTGTCGTCAGTTCCTGGCCCTTGAGATATTATGTGGATCATCATCTCACACCGACGGAAAACTGGGAGAACAACAGTTTCCTCCGGACACTCACTATTGCCTTCGAGCATTCTTTATTGAGAAAACAGTTGAAAAAACTCAAAAGAGACAGAGAAAAACACGAATTCAGGCTTCAGGATGCCTATTCTCAGATAAAAGAAATCAAAAGTTTTATCAACAACAACATCGTCAAAGAAATCGAAAAAAGGGTATTCGTGGAGGAAAAATATCAGGGGATCAAAAAAGAAAAGCAACGGATCGAGGAAACCCTGAAAAAACTCTATATTGCTAACGACGTCACCAGCCTTTTGGATATCGTCTACGATATAAAGGACATCGTCCGAGCCGAGGGGATCTCTCTTTACATTTTGGATGAGAATGAAACTCTCGGACAATATTTGAAGCCCTTGGTTTGGGATGATGCCTTTTTATCACATCCAGAATTTAGCAAGCATTTTGTTCTGATCGATTCGGACGATTTTGCCGCCTATTCCACCCGTCACAGAGAGGAGATCAATACTTCAGATATTTCGTCGGACAAGCGTTATTCCCGAAGGTATGCCGATCAATTAAAGCTCCCTCTTGAAAGTATTTTGTGTGTTCCGATTATGCAAGATACAAAAGTCATCGGTGTCATCGAAGTCTACAACAAGATCAAGACGGCTAAGGAAAAATCCATCGGTTTTTCTGCAGAAGATCAAAAAGCCATGAATAAATTTTCCGAGCACATCTCTATAGCGATCACCAAACTCAATCTCATCCAATACGATGCTTTAACGGGTTTGTTGCGGCCGGACCCCTTTTTCGACAAGGTCATCCAAAAGTTGAATCTCGAAAGGAAAAGGCACACGGAAGGATCATCCTATGCCATGGTTATGGGTGATGTGGATTGGTTCAAAAATTACAACGACCGGTATGGACACGAAGCTGGAAACAAACTGCTAAGAACGCTGGCAGGTGTCCTCCAGTTGTCCATCCGCGAAGAAGACCTTCTCTGCCGCTATGGCGGGGAAGAATTCTTGATCTTCTTATCTGGCTTGAACAGCGAAGATGAGGCTAGCGGATTCACCGAAAGGATCAGGAAGAATATCGAGGAATATCATTTCGAAAATCAACAAACCCAGCCCAACAACAACATCACCATGAGTTTCGGTCTCACTTTCTTTTCCAAGAGGAGAATAAGAACCTGGGATATGATTAATAAAACCAACCTCAAGAGACTTACAAACGAGGCAGATATAGCTCTGGCCGAAGCAAAGGGGAAAAAGTTTTTAGGTATGGGACGTGATGGCATACAGGACAGGCTTTTACTCAAAAACCGGGTATGTGTGTTCGACAAGGGAAAAGCGGAAAAACCCAGGAAACCTGAAAGTCTTAAACAATACATGGATAAGTTTATCAAAGAAAGAAGGAAGCACCAAAGGTTCTACACATCGACCATCCTGATTTACAAAGAAAAGGATTTCCACAAGGTAACCAAAACCATAAACCTGAGTTTGAGTGGAGCCAAAATCCCGACAGAAGCGCAGCTGAACCCTGAAAAAACTTTGGAACTCATTCTTATCCTCGGGAATAACGCATGTCAATTGAAGGGCGATGTGGTGTATTCTGAATTAGCTGGAGAAGAATATTTTCATTATTTTACCGGGATCAGGTTCAAAGATTTGGCCATGAAGGAAAAGAAAATTCTAGAGGATTACTTTGCTTCCCTGAATCTCAACACAAAACCCCTCCCCCATTAAACTATTTATTTAGAAATAATTCAGTTTAGGCGGATATTTCCAGTTGCTTCATGATCGATTCTAGATAAGCAGCGGGGGGAGTGATGCGCGAGTAAAAGGCCTCTTTGAGCTCTTTGGAATAGTTGTCAAAGGATGCAAAATCGTCCTGATTGCTCCAGTTTTCCATGCTGACTTTTTCGAGAACTGTTTTTAGAACATCGAGGTTCAGAATCTCTGCGGTGAAATCGGGAAGTGTGCAGTTATCTTTTTCACAAAGCCGGATGCTCCGCAACATGACCTTTCGGAGAGTTTCTTGCTGTTTGATGATCTCTTGTTTGATAAAGAATTGATCTTTGGGGGATTCGCTCTGGGACAATTTGATATACATCTTTTTAGCTTCTTCGAAGCTGTTGTTCAGGGTAGCGACCAGGTATTCCCCGTCTAGCACGATCTTATCATTGTGCTCGAAATAGGAAATTTCCCCATCGTTTTCATTCCGGTTGCCCTTGCGGAAACCTTCCAGCTTTTCGAACGTATCCTGAAAACTCTGCTCCTCTTGATCTTCTTCTGTTTTTTCTGTCACCTCCACTCCTTCCGCCGGCTGCTGGGTTTCTGCATCAGGAGTTTCAGGCACTGCATTTTCCTCGGCTTCCGCTTTTTCTTCAGGTTGAGCATCCTCTTTTGGAGATTCTTCTTCGGGCTCTTCCGCTTGCTCTTCTTTCTGCTCTTCAGCCTTTTCCTCCACAGGTTGTTCTTCCTGTAACACATCCTCCACAGCTTCTTCTTCAGGCTTTTCAGCCGCTTCTTCAGGAACGGTTTCTTCTTCCTGGGATTCCTCCACAGGTGTTTCTTCCTCTTCAGCCTCTCCCTTCTCAACAGATTCCTCAGCCTCTTCAGCCTCTCCGCTGACCTCTAAATCGCTGATCTCTTTATTATTCAAAAGGTCTTTAATCTTTTTCAGCTTGATGAGTTCCTGTTCGAGATTGATTTCTGTTTCATCCATCTCGGTTTCGGGAACTTCGGTCACGATCCCGAATTTTTCTTCCAGCTTATTCCTCAATTCTGTTACTTCTTTTCCAGTGTTCTGCTGCAATTGTTCGAGTTTTTGGTTCAATTCACTGACCTTCTTGAGTTCCTCTAAGGTGTTACCGGTCAAGGTTTCTATTTCCGTCTGGAACGAAATGGCTTTGTCTATATGTTCCTTGATCTGTTTTTTCAGCTCAGACTTATCGGATTCAAATTCAGCGAGCAAAGTCTTAAAATTCGACAATGCACTTTTTTCCTCCGATAGTTCCCTGTTGATCTGGTCGATTCTTTTCTGGGCCTCCTCCTTTTCCCTCTTGATCTTTTCGTCTAGTTCCTTTTCGACCTCTTTCTTTCTCTTAGCCAGCGCTTCTTCAAGCTGCTGTTCAATCTCGTCAACAATGGAATCGGTTTCTGTGGGTTTATCGCCTTTTTTAGCCATTTTGAATCTCCTTCGCCGATTAACTTTATCTTATTATGCCCCTTGAAATCTGTCAATAAAGGGCCGCTTCTCCATATTCTCTCCTTTGTTTAAGCAAAATCATAATGCCAGATGGGTGATCTCTGTTCAATAGCCTTTTGCGACGATTCCAAGGGGGAATTTTCTGATTGTTTTCTCACCTATAAGGGTGATACCGGAAACAAAGAAATCCCTTGAAAGGATGATACAAATAGGGTATAAAAAAGCTGAGAAACTGAATGTATTTTGGCTAAGGAAGGAGGAAGCAAATGACGGGGCAGCAAAAAATCTTCCTACTCGGGGAGAACATCAAGCAGAGAGTGAATCTGAAGCGCTTCCTTTTAGGGCAGGCCCTGAATATATCGGATGCAAAAACTGTGTCCGAAACAGAAAACCGGTTGCTCAAGGCCCATGAATTCTCCGTAGCTGTTTTCTCATTTTTTCCGCTGGATACTCCCAAGATCAATTTATTGAGGAAAATCAGAGCAGCGAATCCGCGATTGGGAATCATCCTGCTGTTGAGCAGGGAAAATCCCAAGCTGGCCATCGCTCTTCTCCAGCAGGGGATCGTGGATCAAATATCTAGCCAGGACAATCTTCCTTCTGTTTTTTCTGCCATCATCAACGAATTCCGCAAGAAGGAGATTATCAGTACTAATGCAGCCTATTCAAAGCGATTGAGCAGCCTGAAATCAGAACAGGAGAAAAATCTCAAAAGAGCAATGGATCTGGAAGAAATATACGATTCGACACTCGAAAATCTTATGACCGCTCTCGATTTGAGAGACGTAGAGACTTTCGGACACTCCCGAACCGTTGCCAAATACAGCCAGATACTCGCCAGGATTCTCGACATCAAGGATAAAACGACATTGGACAACATCAGAAAGGGTGCGCTCCTCCATGATGTGGGAAAAATCGCGATTCCCGATTCCATTCTCAAGAAACCGAGCCCTCTCGATCAAAATGAATGGGAAAAAATCAAACTCCATCCAACCCTCGGTTACGGGCTGGTGAAGGAAATCAAGTTACTGGAGGAAGTGGGGAACATCATCCTGTGCCATCACGAACGGTATGATGGCTCGGGTTACCCCAGCGGGTTAAAAAAAGACGAGATACCTCTTGAAGCGCGGATATTTGCCCTGGCCGATGCTCTGGATGCCATAACATCCTTCCGCCCTTACCGGGAGCGAAGGGATTTCCAGGTTGCGAAGAATGAGATTGAAGAAAATAGGGGCCAACAGTTCGATCCTCAAGTCGTTGATGCTTTTGGTACCTTAAGTATCGAAACATGGGAAAAGATCCGCTTCGAGACCACCCATCTTATTCCATCCTTCGAAGCCTTCCGTAAGTTAAGCTAGATAATTTTTTGGGCAATGACAAGGCGGGGGATGCCGCTTAAATCCTTGAAACTATCGACTCTCTCCCACTCCATTCCAAAAAGGTTCAAAACGTCATCCTGCTGCCCTAGACCGATCTCCATGCACAGATACCCCCCCTGTTTGAGGAAATTCGGCGCACCTGAAGCAAGCCTTTCTATAATCTCCCTTCCTGTCTTTCCTGAAACAAGCGCTTTTTTAGGCTCATGGAGCCGAATTTCATCCTGAAGAGTTTCCCATTGACATTCTGTCACATATGGAGGATTCGAAACGATGAAGTCGCATTGCTCCTCTAGAAGAAGTCCGCTCAATGCAGAAAACAGATTTCCTTTTAAAAAAGTGATACGCGATACTTTATGCACAGAGGCATTCATCCGGGCAGTTTTCAGCGCTTCTGGGGAAATATCAGTTGCCAGTATTCGCGCTTTGGGAAGCTCCCTGGCCAGCGACACGGCGATATTGCCAGAACCTGTTCCGATGTCGATGATGACCTCTTCCGTTCTTGTAGAGAGCTCTAAAACTTTTTCGACGAGATGCTCTGTTTCAGGCCGAGGGATCAATACCCCGGGAGAAACTTTGAAGGGCAGGCTCCAGAATTCTTTTTCTCCGACAACATAGGACAAAGGTATTCCCTGTTGTCTTTTGAGTACGGACTCATAAAACCGTTGCTTCTCCGATTTTGAAACATGTCTGTCGGGATAAGAATAAAACACCTCTTCGGATATGGCCAGACTCTTTAGGACCAGGACTTTCGATTCGACGGAAGCATCTGGGAAATTTTTAAGGAGGGACAGCGCTTCAGTGTAAAGTTCTCTAATCGTGCTCAATGGCCGTTCTCAGATCAGGAGGATTCCAGTTGATCTCCCATATTCTGAGCTTGGTAGTGGACGATCAAAGCCTGGATGATTTCACCCAGCGCCCCATCGAGAACACTTTCCAATTTGTGCAGGGACAAATTCAGCCGGTGGTCGGTCATACGGGATTGGGGAAAATTATAGGTCCGGATCTTTTCGCTTCTCTCCCCTGTCCCGACCTGCAGTTTTCTATCCTGAGCGATCTGTGCGTCCTGCTCCTGCTGGGCTTTGTTCAGCAACCGGGACCGGAGTATTTTCATGGCTTTATCCTTATTGCGATGCTGGGATTTTTCATCTTGACAGGATACGACCATTCCTGATGGTTGATGTGTGATCCGGATGGCCGTGTAATTCCGGTTGACACTCTGGCCTCCTGGACCCGAAGCTCCGAAGGCCTCGATCTTCAGATCCTTGGAATCTATCTGGATGTCCACTTCGTCAGCCTCTGGGAGCACTGCAACGGTGACCGTGGATGTGTGAATCCGACCGCTGGCTTCTGTTTGGGGAACACGCTGGACACGGTGCACGCCGCTTTCAAATTTGAGCATCGAGTAGACTTTGTCCCCACGGATGTTAAAAATGATCTCTTTGAAACCGCCAATCGGGGAGATACTCGTGTTCATAACATCGGTTTTCCAACCTTTGTTTTCGGCATAACGGGAGTACATTCGGAAAAGGTCTTGAGCGAAAAGAGATGCCTCATCCCCCCCTGCTCCCGCCCGAATTTCCATGATGACATCTTTTTCATCATTGGGATCCTTGGGCACAAGCAAAATTTGAAGTTCCTCGCGGAGGATTTCTTTTTTCTCTTCCAGTTCCTTCAGCTCCACCTCAGCCAGTTCCTTCAAGTCTGGTTCAGCACTGGAATCGGAAAGGATTTCCCCAGAATCTTTGATATCTTTAAGGACTTTTTTGTACTCTTCGTACTTTTTGACAACAGGCTCCAATTCTGCCCGTTGTTTGGAAATTTTGCGGATTTTTTGGGGATCGGTAACTAAGGCAGGATCAGATAGAGATCGGGTGAGTTCGCGGAATTTCTCCTCTATATTTTCTAGCTCTTGATGCATTTCGTCTATTTTTTAAGGTCGCCATATTTCTTCCTGAATTTCTCCACGCGACCAGCGCTATCGACAAACTTCTGTTTTCCGGTGAAAAAAGGATGGCATTGGGAACAAATTTCCACGCGTATTTCTTTTTTCGTTGACTTCGTTTGGAACGTGTTACCACAGGCACACATCACTGTGCTTTCCGCGTAATCAGGATGAATATCTTTCTTCATTTTCAACACTCCTTGTCGGAGTCTCATTATAACAAAAAAAAGGGGACGGTTCTATTTTTTCTTTACTTCCCATCTATTTCGTTTATTACTACGAAAGGGACCAAGGCCGCGATTATGCCGATGATATCGACGCCCAGGTCTCCGGTTGAAAAGCTCCTGTACGGGAGAAAAAGCTGGATCACTTCGACAAGCACTCCGACAAACAAAGACGCCGCCGCTGCTTTCGCCCACCAGAATTTCGGCTTGTTTGCCTTGATATAGCCGATGCCTAGGAGAATTACCAGGATGGCAAAGGCAAAAAAATGGATGACGAAGTCAGACAGCAAAATCCTCATGATAGGGATTTGTCTCTGGAGTCGATTTAGCCTGTCGGTGGGGATGGATGAGCCGATAAGGATCAGTGTGGCAAAACTGTAGGCAGGTATGAACGGCTTAAGGGATTTGAGTTTCGTCATTCCTTTTTTTTCTGTAGCAATCCCAATCGACTGTGAATTGGATCTTTTTCATGTTCTGTTTGACTTTTTTGTCGTACTCTCTGGAATTCATGTACATCTTCAAGGTTTTATTTAAAGGTACCACCAATTCTTCTGCCTCCCATTTGTACGTGTTGTTATCCTGGTCCCTCAAGCAATCGAGATGGACGATCCAGGCCAACTCTTTGAATGGAATTTTCTTTAATGCCTTCTGGATAGCCAGAACCTCCGCCTGCTTTTCAGGATTGAGGAATTGGAAATAGCGGCAAAACAACAGGGCGTTATGATAATAAGCGGGGTAGGCTAAAAGTCCATCGAGCCTGTTAATCCGTGCCAGGTAGACAAAAATGTCCAGCACTTTTTTTCCTAGATTGAGACCCGGATGTTTCTGGCCCGGCAAGGGGATCCTTTCATCCGAAAATTCCTGAAGAGGATTTTGTAGAGTGAGCCAATCGAGGATTAAAAATCGAAAACTGGGAAGAGGGAGCACCGAAGATAATTTTTGTTTTGGCTGGAATGTTCCTTCCCTGATTTTCAGGTCCACCACGATATTTTGTAGATCTTCCTTTTGGAAAAAAATCTGGAACCGTTGAAGCGGGAACTCGGAATAGTCCATATGAAATTTCAAGGGCCACAATTTTTTCTTCTTGGCATCTTTGTAAAAATTTCTTTTTCTCAAAACCGCTTCCACCTGGGCCAGAGCGTATCTCCCGAGAAAAAGACAGGAACCCTTGTTCCCTGTAAGATCGGAGAGAATATCCTCTTCTTGAAGCAACACGGACTCCTTGAAGACGGTTCTGTTTTTTGAGAAGAACATTTTCACAGCTATCCTAATTTAAAATGGGATCTTAGATTGTAGTCCAACATCGAAAGGAATTCAATGCTTTACGGACCGACTTTTGCTGACTTTTTATCTATAAAATTGGAGAGTGTCGTCGCCGAGAGTGACACTTCTTTCGAGATCAAAATATTTACCATCGAATTTCATCTTGTAGAAATGCCTGAGGATGACCCTTCCCTCTTTGGCGAGAATTTCTCTTTTTTTGATGACCTTCAGCGGATTTCTTTCTTCCAACATCTTGTAAGGCGGGTCCAAAAAAATCAGGTTGAACTTAGCGCCCTCCTTGGACAGCTGGATCACAGCGCGGTTGAATTCCTTGTGCATGATGCGGGCCTTGTCTTCTGCTCCACACTTGACAAGATTGGCTTTGATCACTTTGATGGAAGGATAATAATCGTCAACAAAAACGGCCAGTTCTGCCCTCCTGCTCAAAGCTTCGATGCCGACCGAGCCGGTTCCTGCATAAGCATCTAGAAAAAAACTGTCTTTCACATCATCATGTAAAATATTGTACAGCGCTTCTTTGAGTTTATCTGGCATCGGACGCACCAGGTCAGACGGAACTCGCCTCAAACGTTTGCCTTTGTATTGGCCACTGATCACCCTAATCATCGTTTGCCTGAATTATTTATAAAAATTTTCGATTCCATTCTTCAATAAAAAACCAAATTTTTAAATATATATAAATCTATAATCGAAAATTTTTACCTTTCAGGCGAACCTATCACACTGCAGTGGCTTCATCGTAACCCATTCGCGGTAGCTCACTACAGCTTCATGGGCCACTTCTTTGCTGCCACAACAATCTAGGCCCGTAAATAATCCAGGCCTCCAATTATTTATAAAAACAACTGATTCTTTCACAGATTTCAATGGACAATACACCAAAATTACTGTCCCCGATTAAAAGAAAATCAGGAATCCCACATCAGCGGTCACAGTCAGAGGTGAGTCCCAATATTCCCATTTTGTTATGACATAGGAGGCACCCACTGCTCCATTCAAGCCAAAGGAGCCCAAACGCAATTCTATTCCTGCAAGGAGCGATGGACCCCATAGTGTTCTTTGGATATCTTCATAGACATAAGAGTAGTACCAAATCCCTGTAATAACACGGACAGCTTCCACACTTATTCCCCCATACTGAAAGTCTATGTAGGGGCGAACTTGATTGCTTCTCCACGGAAGGTAATATTTTACACCGACGCTGAATAAAGGCTTTCCCTTAACCCAATCGTATTCTGGATAAAACATCGAGGTGGGATAGTAACCGAAACCCCAATGGACAGAGAAGGTATTGGAAGCGTTCAATTGGATGAATCCACCGAATCCTCCCAAAGAAGGACCATACCCAAGGCTGAGGGTGACCAACGGTTTTGCTTCAGGAGGGCTTATCCGAGGAGTTTTTGGCGGTTTTGGCGTCACTATCTGAGGTTCCTTCTTTGGTGGTTGCTCCGTTTTTTCCGGTAGATCGGCCTTCTGAATATCACGTCTCTTCTCGGTCACCTCTGTCTTTTCGGGAATTACGACCTCATCCTCCCAAACTTCTGTTTTTATCGTCTCCTTCGGCTGTACGGCATGCTTCGCTCCTGCTGGGAGGACAACATCTTTCAAAGCCTTTTCTGTGGCCACATTAAAAACCCGAGGATTCTTCCCGACCGAGAAAAACAAAGGAAACGGGAATGCTTTATGTGAAGGGATAGCCGTAAGCCCAAGCAGCCTCTCCATCCGGACCGGCCCCTCTTTTGGCTCAGGCTGTTTTGGTTTAGGTTCGGGCTTTTTGATCGGCTCAGCGACGGCTTGTTTTTCTTCAGGTTTTCTTTCAGGCTTGTCTTCCGGAATCTCTTCCGGTTTTCCCTCGTCTCTTTCGGCCTCCGAGAAGTCCTCGACCATCTTTGCCTGAATAAACCCTGTTACTTTGGATCCCCATCTGGGCGACTGATAATACACATAAAGCCAATCTTCATCAGCTTTCTTGGCCCCAAAAAGGGTAAGGATCGTTCCCTTTTTTATCGTCTCTATCCTATAGCTGTCTATGGATGACTCGGCGTAAATACGCGCCCTATCAACGATAACTCTCACCTTGTTTTCCTGTGCGAAACCTCTGAAAAAGGATAGAAAAAGAGCGACCGAAACAAAAAGAGGGATTTTTATTTTGTTTGACATTCTTTTTTCATCCTCAATAATAAAAAGTCGCACGACCTGTTTGAGTTTTGACATCTTTTATTCCGTAGGGGAGTTCGTACCAGTCTTCGATGCTCGACGGTTCTGTGTTCTGAATCTTCGAAGCGATGAATATGACCAAGTCCAAGACCACAGGCTGTATCCGCTGATTTCCGAGGAATAGGTCCTTCACATTAAGCCTTATCCCTCCATCTCGGATCTCCAATGTGCCTCCAAAATAAAAAATCATTTCCGGTTTAAGATACTTGGGCAGCTTCTGCTCTTTCAGATCGACAAGGGCCATGACCTCGATCCTGTTTTTGTCGAACAGCTTGAATCGGAGCTCTTTCAACACCTCTTCTTTTTCGGTTTTTATCCTATGAGCGATATAGGAATTAAACTCGCTCTCGGTCACATCGACCGCGCGGGTATCATCCAATCCTTTTGTCAGCTGCTCTCTCTCGATCCTGTTGATAACGTCCAGAACTTTCAGAGCTTCTTTGACGGAATAGTCCTGCCATCCAAAACAACACAAAGTTAGGAACAGGAATGGGAAAATATGCTGGATTCGCATAAGTTTAGCTTCTTTTATCATCCTAGCATACAAATATAGCCCCATCAACTAGGGACGAAAACGGGCACGTTTTTATCATTCAGGGTAATTGATTCGAAACGGGCCTGCTTCTCCGGATTCATCTTTGATCTCCATGATTCCATCAAAGACGGCCTGGTTTCCGGCCGCTATCGAGACATGACCAACAGGATTGGGTAACAAAGGCACAAAAAAGAGGGCATCGGAAGTTTTCTCTTGGGAAGACAGAACAATTTCTATCTGGGCAGTTACATCGTCCGAAATGAGAATACCCAACAACTTTTGACCGTTGAAGTTCCCGAAAGAAGTTTTCACGCCTATGAGGTATACTCCTTTTTCGATACCACGCACTCTAAACATTCCCTCCCCATCAGAGGGGTTGCTCGAATAAACCTGACCACTAGGCAGCCTCTTTATTTGGACTATAGCCTGCCCGACAGGAGCTATTCCACCTTTTTCGTAAATGTGTCCAACAAGGTCTCCTTGAGTGGGATTAGGTTTTTGAGATATTCCGGGGTTATGAATCAGCAAAAACAAAACAAAAAAGCTCCAGATAGGAAACGGATTTAACTTTCTTTTCATCGTAATATTTTAGTCTGATCGTTTAAATATTTTTGGTATTTTTACTCTAAAAGATTTTTGAGAGGCATGGGGATCCACAGGATCCGGCAGATAGGGCAGCTCTTGATTGTCTATCACGGCTTGGGGATTGTCCTGAACCAACATATGAGCATTTTTCTCTCCAATGACCGGGCTGATTATTCTAACGGCTTCTGAGAGTATTGGAGGAATGGAATGAACGCCATGGCCATCGCTGCCTATGAAGTGAGTGAATTGGTATTGGAGAAACCTGAAAGCAATCTCCTCAACTTCTCTCCCATACCGGCCGACAAAGCTTCCGCTGTTCGACTGGACCAATGCCCCCATTCGAATGAGTTCATATAAGAGGGAGGGCTTTTCCATGAATACCGAGTTCCTTTCCGGATGGGCAATGATCGGTATGATTCCTTCATTCATCAAATCAAAAAACAGATCTTTCACGCTAAAAAAGACATGGACTTGGGGGAACTCAACAACCACATAAGAACCTCGGTTGATCACCAAATCTTGTCTATTTTTCCTGATCTCATCGATTAAATTGTGCGAGATATGAACTTCCGCGCCAGCCACTAATTCTATAGGAATATTATTTTCCTCAAGGGCTTTCTTGAGATCTTCTTTTTTTTGCCTGATGGATACAAAATCGGTTTGGCTTATGTTCTCACGAAACACGTGGGGAGTTGCCACGATTTTCGTGATCCCATCCTCCCAGGCATTTCGTCCCATCTCAATAGCATGATCTAGAGTTTTAGCCCCATCATCCAAACCGGGGAGTATGTGACAGTGTAGATCTATCATATCAGGGCAACTCGAGGGACAAATAATTTAGGCCCCATCACTTTATGATTCTTGCGCATAATAGGGAGGAGACGTTACTTCGATGATAATGTAATGTATCCCCAAATTTTTAAAAGATGCTTTCGGGAACAATGACAACATCCCCCTCTTGGAGTTTCAAATCCGGGCGTTTCCCTTTTTCTATCTCCTTGACATTAACCTTGATCGTTCGTTCTCTGCCTTCCTCATTTCTCCTGATAATTTTTACTCCGCTCTTGGAGCCCCTTTCGGCAAATCCACCCGCTTGAGCAATAGCCTTAAGAAGCGTGAAATTAGGTAGTTCTGATTTCCTGACTTCCAGCATTCCCGGATTCCTGACCTCTCCCGTAACAAAAATATGAACCATCCTGTCAATCTGGACATTGATGACATCGCCAGGGTGAAGAGGAACATTCAGATCCGGATCTCCCTCATACAGCAAGCCATCCCTGGAAATTTTTAAAGATGTGCTTTCTCCATTCAACCGGCGAAATATGATGATCTCTTTTCCTTCCTCACCGGTAGGCCCCCCCGCTTTAGAGATCAGATCCATCAATGTCAACCGACCTAGGAGCTCGTATTCTCCCGGATTTCTCACAGCACCCATGATACTCACGATATTGCTTCTATATTCACGGATGAACACAGAAACCTGAGGATTCTGAAAATACCCCTGTCCCAGGAGCGTCACCAGCTTCTGCTCCAGTTCTATCCCCGTCAATCCTGCGACTTCCACCTCTTTGAGATACGGCATGGAAATCTTTCCCCCTTCAGAAACACGGACCGTTGTGCTGGCATCTTCGTGACCGATAACACGGATCTCCAGCAAATCCTTCGCCCCTATTTTATAATCTCTCGAGGCTTCCTGGGAATGGATTCCTTGTGAAGCCAAAAACAAGCCGATCATCCCTATTGTTAAAACGCTAAGTTTCAATTTTGTCAATTTTATATCTCCAGTTCGTTCTGGTTTTCGTTTTCGTTTTCGCATGCGTTTCCGATTCTTTATTTTCATTATAATTGGCCAATAAAAATATAGTCAAACTACATCACATAACTTTGACAAAAACTCCATTTTCGTACAGCTATGGCCTATCAGATTTTTTTCTCCCGCGATTCCCACTTGGCTCTAAACGTAATCCAGAAGGATAGAAAAATGAGTTTCATATCCAACCAAAAACTGCGATTATTTATATACAACACATCATACCGGAATTTCCTCTTGATCGGGAAATCCTTCGGGAGGTAGACCTGAGTAAGCCCAGTGAGACCCGGCCGAATGGAATGTCTTTTTTCAAATCCAGGAAGGTCCATCAATGATGTTGTATTGTTCTCGGAGTTTTCGATTTCAGCCGGCCTCAACGCTCGTGGCCCTACAAAACTCATATCCCCTTTTAAGATATTTGTCAATTGAGGAAGTTCATCCATTGCAGTGGCCCTTAAAATCTTTCCTACTCTTGTGATTCTTTTGTCATTTTTTTTTGCCTGAATAGGACCCTTATTCTGCTCAGCATTTGCGATCATCGAACGGAATTTTAAGGCCATAAAAACGCGCCCATCTTTTCCTATACGCTCCTGTTTAAAAAAAACGGGTCCTCTGTCCTCGATCCAAATCATCAAGCCAAAAAGAAGCCACAAGGGAGATGACAGAATGAGCCCTACAAAAGACAAAGCAATGTCAAACGGCCTTTTTAAAAATAGGGCTTTCATTTCAACATCCCACGTCATAATTATCCCAAATAGATTATTTTAGAAAATCGCCTATCCAGAGGATTCAAGGGGTGAATTTAACACATTCTATATCATCCCAAAAGGTGAGGGAAAAAAACTACTTAACAAAAAATCATTCCAAAGTTAGTATACCTAAGGTGAAGACCTATAGGCAAACTTTTTTAGCAAAAAAGGATGACTAGCTGCCTTGACGTAGAGGATATTTTCTCCTATTTTTGGTTCGACAGAAAGAGTTATCATTTCATCCTCTAGATAATTATCCCAAACGACCTCCCTATTAAATTCAATAGTGATAAGAGGAATGTCCTCTTTTTTTAGCCCTTCAAAATAAAAATCGATATATAGCTCCTTTCCTGCTAAGTACAACCGATGTGAAAACTCTCGGTCTTTGCTGATGATTAAATGAGAATAATTCAACGTCTTTGGAGGCATAGTCCTCTCAATCTCTGCCTCTATTTCCTCAGCCCTTTCATCTTCATGCAAACTTAGATAATTTTCACGGAGCTGCAATAAGGAAGGAACGTAGCTGGGAATGAATTTAATGGATTTCCTAAAAGATTCTATCGCATTAGCTGGATAATTCATCCTTTGATAGGCATTGCCCATGATGGAGAACATTTTCACCATGTCTGCCTTATTTAAGTCTGGCGTTTTTACTTGCCCCTTCAAAATGAGATTTCCAATTTCAATAATATCCTGATGGCGACCTTGTTTGTCGTAGAGGAAAAGCTGAATGGGAAGGTATGAAATCTTGTGTTCGATTATGTAAGACTCGAATTCATTCAAAGAAACTTCATCCTCCTCAAGCTCTAGATACTTGAGCAAATATTCCCTGACTTTTTTCAACCCACCTCCTGCCTCAATTAGACTTCTGGCAAGCCAATAATTCACGAGCTTATATAGATGATAATATTCTGACTCATCAAAAGGGTACAGTCCGGATAGCCTATGAAAAAAACGCACTTTCTGAAGATCCCACAAGCAATATGTGAAAAATTTCCTAGCCTCACCATATTCTGCAGAAAAATATTCCTGTTCTCCTGAGGCAAAGTTTCTCTTAGCCCTTTCAAATTGTAGATGATCAGCATAACTCAGCATCCTATGCCTTTGTCTTATTGAAAAAGACTTTTCTCCTAAAAAATTCCCAAACATTCTATAGGCCTGTGCGACTGGGGGCATAAACTTATCCATGACAGCAAAGTCCCGAATGTTCATTTCCCAAATGTTCATCAAGGGCGGAAACTTATCCACAGGATTCCTTTCCAATGTTTTTTTCAGAATCTCCAAGGTAAAATCCCTATCTTCAGCTGTGAGGACATTCCAACGAATCATGAGTAACTTTGCCACCTCAAAAAGCATTTCTCGATTATCACCAGCTAGTTTTGCCGAGTTTTTAAATTCCTTTAAAAATCGGTCATCCGAAAATGGAGTCAAAAGATTTTGATACAGAAGCGACTGCCCATAATTGAAATGACCGAATGGTGAGGCGGGATTTAGCCTTACTGAGCGATTGAAGCTCTTGGTGGATTCATCGATAAGATAGTTCGCATCCATTTCTTTATTCAAGCTCTGAATACAAGACGTGTAGTAGGCTTTCCCCAACTCATAATAAACGTTGCTATTCCAAGGATAGATTTTATTAGCTTTTTGGAGGATCTGTATTTTTTTTCCGTAATCAACCATCTCCTTAGCTCGAAAATATAAATGATAGTTTAAATAAATCAGGATATTAAAAACTCCCAATAAAATAAAAATCCCGATCAGAACGATTTTTTTTCTCATATTCATCTTGATTTTGCGGATTTGCGCGTCACCGTGACAAGCGTTATAGAAAGGATAACTGAAAACAGGAGCATGTTTGAAGGAATTTGGAGATTAAAGTCTGTGACGCCATGGAGCAGCAAGGAAATAATGGCAATAATTCCTCCAATACCAAGAGCTCGAGCCAAGGGATGGATTCTTCGCTTCCAGATATTAGCACACTGAATGAGGATAAAAAATATCCCCCCAAAAAATAGAAAAAATCCCACTGCTCCAACATCAGACATGTACTCTAGGTAATCATTGTGTGCGTGAGTGATTATGGAAATTTCGCCATCTGCTTCCATAATAGGGAAAAGAGCAGCAAACGTTCCCAATCCCGATCCAAAAATGGGATAATCGTAAATAATTTTTAGAGTATTGGCCCAAATAGCAGGGCGGCCCTCATTCTGAAAATGTCTGACTGCAAATCTTTGGAAAATAGTATCCCTGCCAATATAAAACGACAGAAAGAGAATTATGATAAAAATAGAAATAATAAAAATCTTTGTTGCTTTATTTTGTAGTCCATTCCTCTTTAAGTTGAGGAAAGCATGCAGAACGAAAACCACAAATATAAAGGCCAATAGAACTGTGGCAGTGCGCGATCTAGAAAAAATAAGGGCCAGGGACATGAGAATCACTCCAAGTGCGAGCAAGATGGAAACGGCTATTTTTCTCTCTGATAACCGGACTAATTTTTCTTTCCATATAACTGGTGAAAAAGGCATCATTCCCACCTGAGAAATAATCAATCCGATGGTGATGGGAATTATCATCTCAAGGTATCCTGCAAAGTGATTTCGGTTCAAAAAAGTCCCCGATGCATAATTTAACGCCATTTTATTTTCGTACGAAAATATATGAAGATTGCGACTGTAAAGCCCAAACAGCCCGTAGGCAGCCTCAAAAATCCCCATGACGCATATAACCGAGCATAGCCGAATAATCTGAGAACGTTTTTTAATGGTCATCACAATCAGAAAACCAATCAGAAAATAGGAAAGAAGGGCAAGCGCTGTTTTCAAGCTGATTGAAGGAACAAGGGAGACACTCATAAATTTTATCGAAGAAAAATCCGGAGCGTGAAGTTTTTGGAATGCGTAGGTCCCTGGTGATAGGATCTTTGTTAAAAATTTTGGGAGAGGAATAATTTGAAAAAAAAGAAAGATCCAGAAACCAATAAACAAAACCTTCGGCCATCTCAACGTTTTTGATAATCGTTCATTACAACGCGGTTTCTCTTTTATCAAAAAAAAACAAATCATCAGAATTATAACGGTCAGCTGAATCACAAGAATTGACCATTCGTGTACTGATGCCGCAGGAAGAGGAGAGAAAATGATCAAGCCCATGATACCGAATTCGATGATCTTTTGGTACAATCTGTCACGTTTATTCAACACCGTCCTACCCGACTCGGCGATATAGCACTAAATCTTGACTTAGGCTGTTCGTGGCCAACTCCCCCAAAATATTTTTGAGCTTTAAGATTCTATTCTATTGAATAGGACAGGATTTCAGTCTTCATCTCCATAATATTCATGCCTATAATACTGATAGAAATCCATAAAATGCATGTCGCCCTTCTTCAATACTAACTCATTGAATAAAACTCCAAGGAGTTTGGCATTTGCCTTGTTCAGTTCTTCAATCGCACTCACAAAAGGTTTGTTCAGGGTTTTCCCCGCCTTGATCACGAACATTGTCGCATCTGCCAGAGACGAGACAATCAAGGAATCGATAACAGCGAGCACAGGCGGTGAGTCGAAAAACACAAAATCGAATTCATCCTTGACTTCTTCCATCAATAGCTGCATTCTCTTAGAATTCAGGAGCTCAGAAGGATTAGGAGGAATCGGGCCACTGGGGATAATAAAAATATTATCGATGTGTGTTTTCTGTATAGCTTGTTCTATGACAAGGTTCCCACTTAAAAAAGCGCTTAATCCCACGCTTTTATCCGTCTCGAATATGTCATGCTGCCGTGGCCTTCTCAAATCAGAATCAACGACCAAGACCCTTTCTCCCAACTGCGAAAAAGCAACGGCGAGGTTTGCTGCGGTCGCACTTTTCCCTTCTTTGGGCAGAGCACTTGTTACCAAAATTGTCTTGGGAGGGGTATCTCCATACGATAGCAGAATAGAAGTTCTTACTGTTCTATAATCTTCTGCAATCGAGAGTTTAGGATATCGGTGATTGATCAATTCGATCTGATCTGCTTCTGTTTCCGTTTGATATGGATCCTTGTTATTTTGCTCATAGGAGGATTTATAACCCGTAGCAAAAATTTGTTTTTTCTGCTTATGATTTTCTCCGAATGGCATATAGGGAATAATGCCAACAGAAGGAAGGCCTACCAATTTCTCTACATCTTCAGGCCCTTTGACTGTGTTATCGATGTACTCCAACACAAAGCATAATCCAACTCCCCCCAGAAGCCCGAAAAAAAGAGCAAGGAACAAATTTAATTGTTTCTTCGGTGAAACGGGCTTCAAAGGAATTTCAGCTTTATCGATAATGTTGATATTGGTTGTATCCAAACCTCCCAATTTCGCAGACACAAGGGCAGCCTGTTGTTTTTCCATGATCGAATTCAGAAGCTTTGTTTTTTGTTCGACTTCATCTTTAAGCAATCTATATTGGAGGGCGTTGGAATCTGTCCTCACCACAGTTTCTTTCTGTCTTTCCAACTCAGCTTTAATCCTATATTCCTTTTGCAAGGCCGCTCTGTATTCTGACTCAGCAGTGTCAACAGCATTCATGAGATCGGCTTCCAAGCTTTCCATCCTCGACTTTGCCTGAATAAATCTCGGATGGCTGGACAAATATTCCCTTTGTACGTCTTCAAAATCTTTTTTCGCATTGATGTAATTGGCTTTCATCTGTTGAATCGCTGGATTATCCACAAATTGAGGGATGGTGTTTGCATCCATATCTCGAAGTTCTTGGACAATGGTCTGTTTCTCAATGGTCTCTAATCTGGCTTCTGTATAAGCTCGATTCACTTGCGATAATTCATTTATGGCCGTGCTTTCTGTGGGATTCAACAGAAAAATGTCCTTTTCTTTGCTGTATCTTTGCAGCTCTATATTCTTCTCAGAAAGCTCCTGGCTGAGCTCTGCCATCTGGCCACTCAGAAAATCGGATGCTTGTTGGGTCGTTAGAAGCCGCATGTCAACTGAAAAATTCTTGAACTCCCTGGCAACTGTGTTTACAATCTCTGCAGATAAAGCAGGCGAAGGAGATTTGTAGCTTAATTCCACCAACTTTGTATCGCGGATATGTTTAACTTCTAGCCTGTTTTGTATGATTCTAGCAAGGGCAGAGCTTGGATTTGAAGGATATAAGGGATTTGATTCTTCCTCATTTTCATTCTTCTTCGATTTTAGCCAGCTAAAAGTGATGATGTGTTTGACTGCGCCAAGCAAGCCTCTTCTCGGCTGATTCGCCTGGATAAAATCCTCTCTTGAAAGCAAATCTGCTTTACTGACGACCCTTTCTGCAAGAGATTTACTTTTCAGCAGCTTAAGTTGAGTATTAAATCCTCTCAAGTCTCGTGAAACTGGAGTTTGATAACCAAATGTATCTTCTATACTCAACATCCTCGAGGTTTCCTCTTCTATCATCACGGTCGCCGTTGACTTATACATCGGTGTTGCTAGGAATGTAAAAACAGCAGTAAAGAAAAAAAGGACTCCAGCAAAGCTAATGATTACCCATTTTCTCTTGAGGACAATTCTCCAATACTCAACCAAATCGACTTCTTTCTTTTTCTGATTTTGGTTCATTTATCTCTCCACTAATGTCATCGCTAAAAATCATAGGTGATAAATCCACCGAGAAACAAAGCGCTTCTTCTAGCTATTCGGGGATCATTCGAAGTTCTTTCCCAAAAATCCACAGTCAATCCCAAACCCGTATTTGAAATAATTCTGATTACCGTCCCAACTCTATGGGTGCGATACTTATCCCTTCGAAGGATCTCCAGATAACTCTCATCCGGGAGACGGATCAACGTCGTCTCAGGATATCTGTTATCGCCATTGAAAAAATCGTAATCTAATCTGAAAAACTGGGTTAAGTAATACGATAGCCCGGCTCCGTACATATATTCTACATAAAATGCGTTGTTTGTCCAGTAAGAAATCCGGGCATCTTTGATATAACGCCCACGGAGGTTGAGGCGATTCATCCGAGCTTCCACGTTTATATTCCCGATAGGCCCAGCGAAGTATTTTTTGGTGCCGAGTTTTGGAGTGAGTTTTTTGAATCCCAAAGATATTGTCCCTCTAACGTCTCCAAGGATCGGAAATCTCACGCCCGAAGAAACCTGATAGGAATAGGAATCTCTCCATCGCGATTCTTCATATTCGAAAGTATAATCTGTATATCCTCCCGTTATAAACATAAAAATCTCTGGACGAAGCATGTAATAAAATTCTCCGCTGATACTTTTTTCCGTGCGATTCAATTGTCTGGAATAATAGATCTCTTCTTCTTGCTCCAAGTCATCCTCGAATTCAAACTTTCTTATCCATCCCGTTATTCCTATAGATGTCTCTCGTGCCGATTCATAAAAAAACTGCCCGGTGAAACTATTCAATATCTGATTGGCTCGCACATCAAATTCACTGGATGCTCGTCTGCGAGCCTTGTCGTATTGGTAAGTACCAGAAAGAACAAAACGGTTGAACATATTAAATCTGATTGTGGGTGAATAAGCAAAGTTCAGAGACCTCTCCCTCTCTGTTTTCACGTAATAAACGTATTCGGGATTTATCGAAAAATCCAGAATAATCCAATTCCTAAAGAGCACATAGGTATTCAGAACAGGAGAAATTGTGGCTGTTGCATCTGCGATCGGGCCTGAATCATCTTGCTGTCGGTATATATTATTATCATAGCCGATGCGCTGAAAATTGATTACAGGATAAATCCTGAACGGCCCGATTTGCCATCTGGTTAAATTCTCGATTAGATCCCTCTGCTGATTGAAGGTGCGATAGGCCTGACCTGAGACCTTTGGCGGAGCGATAAAATAAATCAGGCACAGGGTCAGGAACAAAAAAACTGAATAAAAACTAATCTGTCGAATTCTTTTCATTTTTATCAGTAACTCCAACTAATCATTAACAATCTGGCTTTTTAGAATTTGCAAAAACGGGATGCGCTTCATCAAAAGCAGAAGAAGATCGCTATGCCAATCAAAGTCTCCCCTTTCCTGGACAAGGGGAATAATCCCATCGGATTGGATAAACTTAAAGATTTTTTCGATTTGTCTATCACTGAGTTTTGCACAGAATTTTCTGACTTTATAGCCGATGCGTATCTCCTTTTGGAGGCTCTTTTTCCATAATTTTTCATATTCTGCCAGACTGTTTTTTGTAAAATCCCCTTTCTCAAATCCCCTCAACACAACTCCGGAGGCAATTTCTGAACAAACCAGCCCAAAATAAATCCCCCCTCCTGTTGTCGTTTTCACATGTCCCGCTGCTTCCCCAAGAACCAAGACTCTTTCACCATACGTTTTTGACGTTAGGCCCTGGGCAATGGGTTTGAATTGGACGCGCGTTCTGTCTAAATTTTGTAGATGGGAGGGAAAGTGTTTTTCGATCAAGCGCTGGAAGCATCCTTCTGGATCGGATTCGGTAATCAAGCCAACTTTTACAATTTTAGGGCCTATCGGCACTAGCCAAGCAAAAGCTCCTGCTGCGATGTCTTTTCCAAGAAACATGTGTGTGCAATCCACCGGCCCAAGATCCAGCTCAGCCTGGGCACCATGGAGAAAATCTTTAGGATATCCAAGGTCGAGTTTCTTGTGAAGGCTGTAATTGACGCCTGTCGCGATCAGCACTATCTGGGCTGTAAACTTCGTCCGCTGTTTACCGTTAGTCCCTGCCCACACTTGAACAGAATCATTATCTACATGAATGTTTTCCACCTTGCTGTCGCACTGTATTTTGACTTTCCTCTCCTCGATGTCACGCGCAATGGATTTGTCGAACCGTTCCCTATCAACAATATAGGCAAAAGGATCCGGATGTTTATAATATATAATGTTTGAATCGGGAGATACAATTTTAATCTCCCTGATTTTCTTCAATACAGACTCCTCGGAGAGCTGAAACTCTGAAAATACCTCTCCCCCCACAATACCAGCGCAGGTAATATGTTTGCCTACCTCGCTCTTTTTTTCTAAAACAAGTACATCCAGACCTTTTTCTGTCAATATTTTCGCTGCATTCAGTCCGCTTGGACCGGCACCAACTACGATTACATCATGCATTGTATCTTCCTTTTCTCGCATCCTGGCAGCACTCCCTATTATACAGCAAACTCCCCTCTCCACAAGTTCGAATCCATTTTTCTACCTAGACTTTTTCATTTTCTATAACTGCCGTATATAACGTCTCGATTTTTCGGGTAACCACACTAGCCTCGTAGTTTTTTTTCGCCTTTTCCCTATTCTGATCTTGAAACTTCTTCAATAGCTCTTTATCCTCGAGCAGATTCCTTGCCGCTTCGAAGAAATCCTTTGGATCCATGCTGTCGATAATAAACCCATTTTTGTTGTTCTCCACAATTTCCGGGATGGCTGCTATGGGTGTACTAATCACAGCCAATCCTGCTCCCATTGCCTCAAGGAGCACAACCGGGCATCCTTCTCCATAATGAGTCGGAAACAAAAGGATATCGCTGCCTTCTAGGATATTTCGTTTTTCCTCACCGGTGATAAATCCCGTCATTCTCACATAATCTTCCAGTCGATTTTTCTCAACATAATTCTTCAGGCCATCGTACTCTGGTCCATCCCCTGCAAAAAAGAAATAAAAATCCTTGTATCCGTGGTCTACGAGCAATTTCACAACCTGTGCTGCGATATATATTCCTTTCGCCTCAACAAAACGTGAGATAAAGAGCAAATATATCCGGGAGTTAGTGCCTGTGCCATCGTTTTTCTTTTTTTCAAAATTCCCCTGGTACATCGTTGTGATAACCTTGATTCTCTCCGGGCAAAAATCCATTTTCTCCAATTGATGCTTGAACTCGCTGGCCAACACAAGGATCATTGCGGCTTTTTTGTATGTCTTATTCACCAGCGTTCGATAAAAAGGATTTTTTGTCATTTTGGCCGCCAATCTGCTATCCCAACCATGAAAGATGACAAGGATACGTTGGGGGTAGAATCTATTGATCAGCATCATGTACAAGCCATCTCTAATCATCGCCAAAATCTTGAAGGATGGATTAAGATGAACAAGGCTGTATCGATGGCTCTTCAATCTTTTTCTCAGTTTAAGGAAGTCGCCCAACAAATAATTCAGGCGCTTCAGTACGTTCCGGTTGCCAGGCCTATTCGCAACGATAAAATGATCCACTTCAAAGCTTGGATCGAGGTTTTCGATCAACATCTGGCAAAAGTCTACAACGCCTCCTTTCCCTTGCATGGAAGGAGAAAGGAATAAAACCTTCTGGGGAGACATCAGATTCATTCGGTATTTCCTTGCGTCTTCTCTGCGTCTTTTGCCATTTTCAATCTTATGGTGAATCCTGCCAACATAAAGTAGATAAGAGGAAGCAAGTCATCAATAAAGACAGCCCAGTAAGAAATGCTCTTTATCAACATCACAAAGGAAAATCCCACCACTCCTAATCCGAAGGATTTCCAATAGGGTCTATTTTCTGACCTAAAATAGCGAGCGGCCTGAATCAGGATTAGAAAAAAAAGGAACAGGTAAATAAACGAACCTGTGTATCCCACTTGCAAAGCTAGCCATGACAATCCAGGAACTCCGTATTCGATTGGCAGCGCTTCGGTTTCCCTTAACGTTGTTTTGAGGCTTTCAAACCGCGTCTTGATATAACTTCCTGGGCCAAGCCCAAACAACAAGCCCCGCCACCCTTCTTCCTCTAGAATTTGGAAGACTGTGATCGTAGTTGACAATCGGCCAGCTGACCGCCCTTCATATCTCTGCATGGTGTAGCCGTAAAGAAAATCCCTTGTATAGCTGAGGTCTACCTCACCTCCAATGGTGCGCTGGGGATTGAGGGTAGGCAAAAATTTGATCGACAAATATCCCGTTAAGATAATGACCACTGCAGCAACAGCCACATACACGACAGTTTTCTTAAACTGTTCTTTCATGAAGATAATAAAAAACATGACAACAACAGGAGTATATATGATCAATGCCCTTTTCCCTCCAACCAATCCAAAGGCGATGAAACCTAATGATAATATCGGATATATCAACGAGGGTTTATAATAGAAATAAAAAGCAATTAAAAAACTTATCGCTATCAATGGGAGCACAGCTGAGACTCCTCCCCCATGCGTATCATAGGTTCCTATCGCAGACTCTCCCTGCCCGTATATGGTAAGTTTAATGAATGCTGTCGGGATCTGTATGATGAACAAAAAGATCAATACTTTGTTCACCGCCAGCATGAATTTTTCATCAAGATCAAGATTAATGATGGCCAGAAACAAAATATAAAAACGGAGTAACAATCTAAAAAAAAGCAAGGCATGCATGATTGAGGATTCATTCAAAAGACAAGAAATCACACCAACAAGAATCAGTGCAAAAAAGACACCCTTGAATTTCAGGCAGATTTTTTCTCTCCTCCATAACTTGAGGGTGATGGCTTTCAAAAAAAGGAGGAGAAAGATAAATTCATTCAGCCAATTAATCTGGGGCAGTAGAAATCCGTAATCCTCTAACGAAGCCCCAAAAAAAGCGACTACAAAAATCACGAGGAAAGAAAACATATTGGATCTGAGAACAAGGAATACCGCAAATGCTCCAACAACTATAAGAATAAGATAGACATTAACATAAACAATGGAAAAGGCAAGAATTGCCGTTGTCATAGTAATCGCAAAAAACAGGAAAAGGTTTTTCCGGTTCTTGAGTATTTCTATCATTGAAGACTTCTCAAAAATATTTCTAGCTTAGAGAGCTGTTTTTCCCAACTGTAGTTCATTTCGACAAAATCCCTCGTTTCTTCCTCGATTTTCCTCAAATTATTTTTTTGAGATTTGGCTTCGCTAATCGCCCGAGCAATATCTTCTGAACTGGACGTCTTTGCCCAAAAAGCAAAATCCTTCCCATTGAGCACGCTCGTGTGTGCTGGGATCTTCGTTACAATCACTGGCTTGCCGCAAGCTAAATACTCAAAAAGCTTGATAGGTGAACTGGTGTTCCAGGCAGGCCATTCTGGAAAAGGGAGCACCCCCGCGTCCACTCTGTTGATAAAGTCTGGGACTTCCTCGTAGGGAACCGTTTGGTTGAAAAACACTCTATCTTCCAATCGCAGCTGATTGACCAGTTTCCTCAACTCTTCCATTTCTTCACTCGAACCCAGTAGAAACAACTCGATATCCGGGTCATTCAATATTCTCATTGCTTTTACGATGTTATGAATCCCTCTTTTATGGGCAAATTTGCCGTGATACATCAACCGGAATGTAGTCCTGCTTTCCGCTGAATGGGAAGGTTTAAATATGTCAATATCTACACCCGAACTCCAAACAGAACATTGATGCGGGGGAATAGAAAACATCTCTTCACAATACTCTCTCATCTCCTCGGTGATGTATGTTATGCCATCAAAGTGGCTTGCGGCTATTTTCAAGGATTTCCGAAAAAAGTAATTATTGAGTTTTTTCTTCAAGTAATTTTGATCCACAGGCAACGTGCGGATATCCAAAACCAGTTTGAAATTATTCTCGTTTCTCAACTTTATCAGTTTTTTTAAAAGCCACGGATTACTGGAATTGATAAACACCACGTCAATCGTTTCTATCTCATCGAGGCCTTTGACAAAACGGAGATGCTGATAAAACAGATAAAGAGTTTTAAGAAAGGGAAGATTTATCTTGTCCAGATATGTCACTTGGGCGCTAAAATCCTCGTACTTTCTCTTTTCTTTCCGGAACGTTGTGACCACATGGACTCTGTTATTTTTCTCTAAATACTTAAGCGTGGCTAATCTCGCGGAGACGTTCAAGGCAACGTCAAACTCTTTGTCAAGAAACCATAGAATTTTCATGGAAAAATCAGGTCGACAATTTTTGCCATATTTTCTTCGAAAGTGTGCTTCTCGAAAGCGTATTCCTGGGCCCTCTCCCCCATTTCCTCTCTCAATTCTTTGTTATCTGTCAATTGTTTCACATCATCGATCATCTGCTCAATACTCCCCGAACAGAAGCCAATTTTGTTCTTCCTCAAGATCCCATCGGGATCCACATACAAACTGACAACGGGAACCTTTCTCATCCATGCCTGAATAAATGTATTCGGAAAACCTTCGCTAAGGCTTGTATTCACAAGAATATGTGACTTGCCTAAAAAAGCGTTCACCTCCTCATGACTAATTTCTCCCAAATATTCCACATTGGTCATACCTGAGATCATCCTGTCAATTTTTTCTTGGTATGAACGACTCCCCTCTCTCCCGATCATCACAAAGCGAATGTCCTTTCGTCCCTCAAACTCTTGAGCAAGAGGAATGAAACATTCTGCTTTTTTGATGGGTTTAATATTGGATATCCAGACAACCCTGAGAGGAGGGCTTTTGCTGATTTCATCCTGGGGAAGTTTATCAAAATTGGGGACAACCAGATCACTTTCCCTTCCGTAGTTTTTTTTAAGAAGTTCATTCTGATCATGAGTCTGAGCAATGATATAATCCACATTTCTGATACTGTAATCTGCGAATTTTTTATCGATATAACCAAAAAGGGAAAAGCCGAATCGAAAGTGGAAGCGGCTCACACAACCCTTACTCGAAATGTGCCATATTGTTTTGCCCCCATGTTTTTTCTTGTAATAGCAACCCACAGCTAGATAGGGAAGTTCTCCCCTCTGGTAAATAATGTCTGGTTTGATCTGCTTCAAATAGCGGTAAATTTTTCTAGAATAAGTGAACTTGAACCACGTTTGCAGCATAGATTTCTGGGTCAAGAACAAATTTTCATACTTTGCCTCGTTCCTGAGATTTTCTTTAAGAATGCCGTAAATCGAGTGCTCCTCCCTTTCCAAATATTTGGCTAAAAGGCTCATCTGATATTCCGCCCCACCAACAACTTTCTTTGATATCCCGGGGCTGAACAAAATCTTTTTTTTCATAAAAATTATCTTTTTTGTGATCTTATATTATTTTCCAGATGAAACAAAAAAGTTTTTTCAAAATTTAATATTTTCTTCTTCGTCGCACCAGTCCCTTTAACCAATCGACTGTAAAGATCTTTATCATTTTTGAGAAGTTCCATCTTATCCACAAATCCTTCTATATCCTCTGGATTAGCCAGCAATCCGTTTATCCCATCTTCAATTATTTCAGGAATCCCCCCAACATCAGAGGCTACGATAGGTGTTTCCATAAGCATAAATTCAAGCGCCACTTTCCCGAGTCCCTCGGATCTGGATGGCATAATCCCCAAATCTGCATCCTTTATATAGGAATATATATCTTGATTCGACATAAAGCCCAACATATGCAAGTTATTTGTGGATTCTCTCTTTTGCAGTTCATTCAATTCATTTAAGTAGGGTCCCTCGCCTATGATATAAAAGGAAATTTCCTTATCCGTTGTTTTGGATATGATTTCTATCAATCTATCGACACCCTTCACAAAAGCCAATCGACCGATGAAAAGCACCCGAAAGTTGGGATCCTTTCTTATCACCGTGGGGACGAGTTGTGTCTCGGATACTTCCTCATACTTCGGAAAATAGAGCTCGCATTTTTTCGAGCATCCCAGTTTTTCTAAAATCTGGATGTTGCCTTCGATCCGGGAATAAATACCTTCAAACAGCCTCTCACCAAGAACAATTAACCTGTTCATATAAGTATGTTTTTCTATATATCCAGCCAAAAACAGATGAATTTTCTTTCGAAATAGAAATGCGTACAACATAGTCGTGACCAGGTAGTACAGGTTGGTTATGAATATGATGCGTTTTGGATTTGTCTTTACAAAGCAACGAAAAAGAATGAACTGATTCCTAAGAATTTTTAGGATATTCGTCACTTTTTTCTTCGAATACTGATCGATCACTTTCAAGTCCAGATTTTCTTCAGGGGAATAGTGGGCATTTCTCCTGCCAACAGTCAAAACCGAAAAGCGATAGTCTTTTTTGTCTCTTAGGAGATCAACGATCTGCTTGAAATAAGACACCTGTCCATCGTAGAGCATGTAATCCCCATTTTCGTAAATGGCCTTGTACTCCTTTATACAATCTCCCTGTTTGATAAAAAAAACACTCGATCTTTTTTTCATCCACCTATTACTTTTCGAAATCGCTTTTTACTTTTTTTTTATTTTCCGAAGGCGAGGCTGAACGGATTCGATGCGGGGCCTTCAGTAAAACTAGGTTGAAGATTTCTTATTATCCTCTGGTTCCTGTTGTTGGACAACCCTTGCGGGATTGCCCATCACTGTTGAAAACGGAGGGACATCCCTCATGACAACCGAACCCGCTCCAACAATGGAATCTCTCCCGATCCTAACACCGGGAAGAATGACTGAATTCACAAAAATCCTTACATTATCCTCGATGACCGTTTCGACCTCTTCTGCCATCGGTCGATATCCCGTATGACTCAACACATATGTCCCGCTAGCGATATTCACATTGTCCCCGATTGTGATCTTTCCTCTCCGGACATCCAAACGGGCATCTGAGCTTATAAAACAGTTCTTTCCTATTGTGATGCCCATAAATCTGTAATATCTGATTCTCACGAAGGATATCCATTTTACGGCTCTGCTTCTTGTTTTATGTGCAAAACGTCGCATTAGTCCAGATTCTCCCATTGAACGCTTTCCAACGCAGGAATTACGATTCGATCCAGATTCTTGTAAGCCTGCTTATTTAGATGCAATCCATCGATTCTGGCAAAAGATTCCTTTAGAAACCGATTTCTTTCGCTATACCTAAGCGCAGCTTCCAAATCAAGCACAGCAAGTCCTTTTTCCCGAGAATATGTTCTAATCCAATCATTAAATTCACAAATAGAACTGTTTCTTTCCTGCTTCAGAGGATGACTATGTTGGAAAGGATTTCTCCCCTTTAGAACATCGATAAAGAATTTCTTGAGGGAATGAAGTCTCGTGACAGGCACAATAGTTGCCGGGATAGGGATGACTCCTGCCCTACGGCACTCTTCGATCCATCGCATCATTGACTTTGAGTATAGCTCAAAATCGCCAGGAAAATAAGCAGCACACTCCTTCAAAAATATGGCATCTGGCTTACGCTCCCTGCGAGCAAGTATTTCTCCTAAGCTTTTACTTTTATCAAACTTTCCCCCATAAACATATTCAAAAATATAATCAGAATTTTTTTCTCTCTCCGGTAGGGCATCGATATTCCATTCCCTGCCCACCGAGGCCCCCAAAAGGATGATATATTTCTGCTTTTTGATAGATTTTTCGAATCGAGACTCTGACGGAGAAGGAGTCAACGTGAGCAAGACGAGTGCAAACAAAGCAAAAAACGAAATAATATTTTGCATTCTCATGCCTCTACAAAAAATAGCTTTTTCCTGCACCACAACCTGTTGTCACCACAAAATAAATTACCATACCTTGACAAAAAAAATCAAAGCAACTTTTTTCATTATCCTATTTTCTGTTCCAGATAGGCTACCGCCGTTGGAAAAAATGTGACATAACAATGAGCAATCCTTTCTTTTAAAATTTGTCTAGTAACAACATCTACCCAACAAAACACAAAAATGTCAGAATAACTCCTGATGAATTTTTCTGGCCGTTATCATTATATTCATCAATAAAACTCTTCATCATTAATCCAAGTGTAACTATAGAAACACATCGATTATTCATCTTTCCTCTAACAAAGGAAATACCTTTTATGGATGAAATGAGGGGTGAATTTCTGCCCACAACCGTCATCTTTAGGGGTGACCTCACTTCTGTCTTTTCTCGACCTGGCAAAGTCCCGAATTCTATTTATGTGGCAAAAAATGTCAAGCCAATTATTATATAAACATAAGGCATAAGACTGAAATATTTGAAAAAAAGACATCTTTTTGATAAATAATGACTTGATTAAACATAACTATTCCCCATTTACTCTACTCGATAAGTTCACAGTGATATATGATATATAATGAAAAAGAGGAATTTCCTGCAGGAGAAGGTAAAAAAGCCGATCGATGAATTTTGAAAATGACTCGAACAACTTGACCGATTCACAAGATTTCTTTCGCCAAGTGAAATCCAGCAGCGCGTATGTGTTGAGCGGAAAACTGATTCTCCCCATCATTAATATACTCGTCACTATCTACGTGATCCGAATCCTCTCGGTCGATGATTACGGCATTTACAACGTCCTTCTAGCTGTGATGGGATATATCGGCCTCCTCTCCTCTTTCGGAATTCCTCTCATTCTAAGGCGTTTCGTTCCAGAATTTCATCAACAAAACGATATCAAATCTATCCGAAAGCTAGTCTTTCAGGGTTCTGTCCTGCGATTGGCAATGGTCATCTTTTTTGTCCTCGTGGTGCTGCTCTCCTCTGAATTCCTGGGTAAGGTTTTTAAAGTTGCTGACTTCAGTTCGTATTTTAAAATTTTCCTTTTTGCCATCATCTTTTCAATCGAAGCGAAACTCATTGGAGCTGTTCTAACAGCTCTTTTCCTGCATAAGTATTTCATGATCACAGAAGCCGTCTATGCTGTGGCCAGAGCAGCAGTTTTGTTTGTTCTTCTCCAAGCCGGATACGGCTTGAACGGGCTTCTGATTGCTGAGGCTATCGCGTTTTTTCTCCATTTAACATTTTTTCTCTATTTTTATAATCAAAAGTTCAGGAAGAAACGAAAAATCCCGGCTGAAGAGATTAAAAAGACCAAACTGCCGTATAAAAGACTCGCGCATTTCGGACTGTTCTCTTATTTAAGCGAAGGGGGAGCCCAAATCCTCGATAAATCGACAGACTATCTGGTGATATCGGCTTTTCTGAATCCCCACCAAGTCGGTCTGTATGCCTTTGCCGGCAAAGTTATGGATTTGGCGACTCGATGGATGCCACACAGTCTTTTATTCAATGTCATCGAACCAGCATTTCTGACTAAATACGCCGAAAAAAAGGACAAACGCCAGTTGGATAGGATGTTTGGGATGCTTCTGAAAACCTTGGCATTCACTTATTTCCCGATAGTTGCAGGAATAATTTCGCTCGGGGATAAAATCATCATCCATGTATTCGATCCCAATTACACAGCATCTATGACTGTTCTGATCATCATGGCAATTTTCACAGGATTCAATTTTTTCCAACTGCCCTTGGTGCTTACGATCGGGACACTCGAAAAAGTGCAATTGAACTTTTACAGCAAAATCTTTTCGATCTACAACCTTGTGTTGGATCTGATCCTTGTCCGGCCCTTCGGAATAATCGGGATAGCATTAGCAACAAGTTCAGCTGTTTTTTTCAAGAATATGTTTCTCTTCATTATGATAAGCAGGCATGTCAAGCTTCATATTCCCTGGAATTCCCTGCTTAGGTTCTTTTTGAATGCAGGCTGTATGGGTCTTTTCTGCCTGATGGTAAAAAAATATGTGAACAACCTTTTTTTTCTCATAATCATCATCGCCGCAGGAGCTCTTGTTTATCTCCTTGTTTCCTTTTTAAACAAGGGATTTTCTGAATCTGATCGAGAAGTGTTCAACAAAATAATCGGAAAAAGGATTTTCATTTTCTAGTTTAGGAGGCTAATACCATGGTAAGCATCGTTATCACCACGTTTAACAGGGAAAATCTGGTCTCCGATGCCGTTGAAAGCGCCCTGGCACAAACCTACAAAGACATCGAAGTCGTCGTCGTAGACGATGGGTCGACCGATAACACCCGCCAGGTTTTGGATAAATACATTAAGGATGAAAAAATTGTCTATCACTACCAGGAGAACAAGGGCTGTTCAGGAGCAAAAGCGACAGGAGTCAGGATCTCTAAAGGAGATTATGTTGCATTGTTGGATTCAGATGACATCTGGTATCCGGATAAACTCGAACGCCAAATCCCCCTCTTCGAAAAGAACAAAGACGTGGGAGTTGTGTATAGTTTTTGCACAAGACAGAGATTTAATAGACCGGACAAGGTTCTTGGAACCGTGTGTACAGGTTATTTGTTTCCCAGGCTCATATTGGGCAATTGCATCCCCAACACAACAGCTGTATTCAGGAAAGAACTGGTGGACAAGATAGGCAATTTCGATGAAAACTTGAGTAGATCGGAAGACTGGGATTTCTGGCTGAGATGTTCTGAGCATGTCCAGTTTGACTTGGTTCCTGAGATTCTTGCCGAAATGAGGGTTTTCGGAGACAACCTCAGTCATAAAGGAGAACCGCTAGATCAAACAATCACCATCATCCTGGATAGAATCTTCAGTCGTGACGACTTACCAGAGGAAATCCTACGCCTGAAAAACAGAGCCTATGCCAACCGCTATCTGGACTTTATGGGGGGTTATCTTGGATTAAACAGAACGTCCAAAGTTTGGGCCTGCTTTTTCAAGGCATTAAAATCACATCCCAGAGCGATAAAACCTGCTCATATATCTATTGCATTAAAATCTCTAATAAGACCTTTTTTCAGGAAAACCGGCTAGCTTAATCCTTCGTGGCCACAAAGGCAAAGGAGCCTGTGGTGTTGCGAACTCGCATGTCCTCGGTGTCTCTTCCCGTGATCAACCGCCCCGCCCACCACCACAATCTATGGAGAGCTAACACGGGCAAAACAATGGACTTGGCAAAAATCTTGGGCATTTTGGGAAAGAGGGCCTGTCTGGCCTGTGCTACGAGACCCGGCCATTTTTTATTGGGAGACACACGAACTATGCGAAATCCTGCGAATTGGAGAGAGTTGTAAACGCCGAGATGCGTGTTGTGGTAGAAACTATCCCCGTGAAAGGGCTCTAGAAACGCCACCGTCCCGATAAAACTTCCGTTTGGTTTCAATACCCTGTATGCTTCCCGCATCATCACAAAAGGATAACGGATATGTTCCAGCACAGAAATAGAGAGAATAGACTCAAAACTTTCGTCTCGAAACGGCAAGGAGTGCGCATCCCCGAGAATCGGCGCTTGTTCTGTATCATAGTCCAAGCCAACATACTCAAAACCGGCATGTTCACATAGTTCTCTATGCACAGCGCTTCCGCAGCCTAGGTCAAGAATCAGGCTCTCCCTTCCCTTTGCCTTTGGTATATAGCTCATCAGCTCCTTTGTCAGATGATGAGGCACACCCAGGGAAGAAAAGTCGACTTCAGGCTTTGGATTGGGAGAAAGAGGTCGAAAATTGAATCCTGACTCAGGAAGGAGAGGTTCATTCAACATAAATTCAAGAACGTATTTTTTATGTTCTTTTAGCCGCAGGTCCAGTGCGCCCGTTTCGGTATAACCATATCCTGTATCACAGGTCGGGCAAAATGCCCCTGTTTTTGTTTGTTCTACTGGGCCAGAACAATGCGGACAGGCCAGTGTATTCCAAACATTTTCTGAAAACTGAAAAGGCATGCCACACTCCTTCTCAATTTCCCCATTATATTTAAGCATCGCTTCGGTTTCAATAAAAACCATTGATTCTTTATGCCTTAGAACATGATTAGCCTCTAGGGGTGAGAAAAGGGGAGAAAAATCACCCCGATGCGTTTCTCCCTAAGAACGACTAAACCATCGGATCTTTTAGATCTGGAGCAGGGCCATAAAATGAAAAAACTAAAAACGTGCTTGGTATTTATCCTATTATTCTTGATTCCCATAATTCTCACGGCTGAGGATTATTATGTGGACGCCTCCAACGGAAACGACGCAAACAATGGCCTCTCACCATCGTCAGCATGGCGCTCCATCGGAAAAGTAAACAACAGTTGGTCCTTCATCCGCCCTGGTGACCGCATTCTGCTTAAAAGAGGGGAAAGGTTTACCGACTCCGCATTGAACATAAGAAAAGGAGGCACATTATCCAATCCCATCATCATAGGGGCCTTCGGAAGCGGAACAAAGCCGATCATTGATGGCAATTCCGGCAACATGTCCAATGGCATCAATTGTTCGACTTCGGGCTTGGGTAACATCACTGTCCAAGACATCATGATTAAAAATATAGTCAGGAGCAACTCGACTGCCGTCTTATTCACAAAGGGGTTGTCCAACATAAAACTTTTCCGTCTCGAGATCGAAAACTCATCCTCCAACGGCATCTACTTGAACCAAATTGACACATATCACATAGAAGATTGTAAGATCTCTGATTGTGGCCTTTCCGGAATCGTCATCTACGGCTCTCCCACTGATCCCATAACGAATGGAACTATTTTAGGGAATATTATTCATGACATATACAGTGGAGACGGAATCACTCTACACAGAAATGACGCAGGCGATAATATGGGACCAAACCATTTGGTGCAAGGGAACACTGTTTACAGATGCGGAGAAGAAGGACTGGATATCACGGCGGGAAACAAAATAACCGTCCGGAGAAACACGACGTTTAACAACGACGATAGCATTGTCGTCGGGCATGGAGCTCGAAATGTCTGGATCGATAGGCACTATGCTCATGACGAGGAGAATCTCGGGATCATTATAGGTCCGTCCGAGAATGTGAAAGTCACCAGCAGTGTTATCTACAATGTGGGGGCGGACTCCATAAGAGTTGCAGACTGTTCGAATTTTCAGGCCTATCACAATACGATCGTTTGCGGTTCAAGCACAAGTGGCAACATCGTAGAAATCAGAAGCGGCGCATCGAACGTGACTTTCAAGAACAACATATTCATGCGTATGGCGGGAAGCCGTATAAATTATTATGTTAGCTTTCTGGACAGGGTATCTCCTCAAAGCACCAACAGCCATTTCGACAATAACACATGGTGGAATCCCAGCGGCAATTCTTCTGGGATGTTTTATGATCATGTGAGAGGATCCTACAGCTTCAGCAGGTGGAGATCTGAATGTAACCAGGACCCCAACGGATATTTCATTGATCCTCAATTAGTCAATCCTTCCCAAAAAAATTTTCATCTCCAGGGCTATTCTATCTGTGTCAATACCGGTGCAAATGTCGGTGTCAATCGCGATTTCGAAGGGGCCCGAATTCCACAGGGTTCAGCCCCGGACATCGGTGCGTTGGAATACGGAATGGACTCCTCTCTGCGAGCCGATGCAGAAGCCTCCCCAATATCCGGTACGATTCCTTTAACCGTAAATTTCACAGGATCAGCTGCCGGAGGCAAGTCCCCCTATTCCTACAACTGGACCTTCGGTGATGGCAGTTCATCTTCCAGCCAAAATCCGACTCACACCTTCCAACAAGCGGGGAACTATACCGTTACCCTCACCATTACTGACAGTGAAAGCAATAGGGACTCCGATTCTTTGACTGTCCGGGCAAATGTGGTGAATCCCTTGTCCGCCGGAGTTGTGGCTTCCCCGACTTCAGGAGAGGCACCACTGGCCGTGTCTTTCACCGGTACTGCATCGGGAGGAAATACCCCTTACAGCTACCGCTGGGATTTCGGGGATGGTGACTTTTCCACGCAAAGGAATCCCTCTCATACCTATTCCGAACCTGGCAATTACACGGCCACCTTCACGGTCGCCGACAGCACCGATCAGCAGAAATCATCGTCCGTGAGCATAAGTGTCTCAACCGTTCCTTCAGCCCAAGTTCAACTCAAACTTTCTATTGCGACCGGTCAGCCTGCATCGGGGCAAGGAGGGTCCATAGCTCCTGCACCCGGAGACTACACCTATCCCCTGGGTAGCGATGTTCGGCTCGAGGCCACCCCTAAGGCAAACTATCGATTCGCCAGATGGATCGGGAATGTATGGGCAAATAAGGCCGGAAAGGCGACAATCTCTGTATCCATGTCCCAGAGTAGAACCATCTCCGCCCTCTTCTGTTCTCTGTGTGGAGATGTCAACGGAGATCTCCGAATCAGTCCTCTGGACTCCCAGGCTGCCTTCGACATATTTCTGGGGAAAAACGACAATCCTTCCATCTGCCAAAGGGAAAATGGGGATGTCAACGGGGATGGCACACGGGCAGATCCTTATATCTCGCCAGCCGATGCACAGCATATTTTTGTCAGATATCTGAACAAGGGCAATCTCCCCTGCGACTGCTCCTACGACGTCCGAACGTTATCCGATCAAACACAACAATCGATGGAGACGATCCTCCAATATGTGCCCGCACAGGACTTCCACTTCGAACTGGGGAAACTTTTGGGAATATCCGAATTTGGGTTCCTCCTGGAAACAAAGGAGACAAACCTCCAATATAAGCCTACTCAGGATATCCACCTTGGATTGGGGGAATTGATCAGAATATCAGAAACAGAAGTGCAGCTTCCGATTATGGTCAATAATCCTCACGATATCGATGCATTGGGGTTCGATCTTGTTTTTCCTCCAGAAAATTTTGAATTTGTCGGTGTGGCAAAAACAGATATGGTGAAGGATTTTTACCAGGTAGATGGAAACGTAACCGAAGAAGGAGTCCTGCGTGTGGGAGCATACGGAGTGGAACCGATCGCCAGCGAATCTGCAGGGGAACTGGTCATATTGATCTTTAAACTAAAAAGAAAAGGGATCAATAACGACATGAATAGCCAGATGTATATTTTAAACACCTTTGATGACGTCGAAAGCGCGTATTATAACCAACCTCACAATTATCGTGAGGAAAAGAAAGAAGCAAAATATGTCCGGAGATAAAAAAAACGTCCTTTCGTTTCTCAGCATAATATTATTTCTAAGTTTGGCCTTTATCTGCAGCTGCAAAAAAACCCCCACGATTCCTCAGATCGACGATGCCTCGCGCCCGTTGATCTGGTTGGACATATCCGAAATGTCCTTCGCCACCACTGTAAATGGAGGAAATCCACCCAGTCAAACACTCCAAATAAAAAATGCAGGCCCCGATAAACTGGACTACACCATAGAAGCGGATGTGGACTGGGTTAGCATCTCTCCCTCTGTTGGGATTTCTACAGGACAGGTGAACGAGCACAAAATTTCTGTAAACAGAGCAGGCCTGGAATCTAAGGAAGAAGAGCTTGCTGCCAACCTAACCATCAAGTGCTCGAGTGCTTATAATAATCCCCAACACATGGCGGTGAAACTCAATATCACGAATGGAACGCCTCCAAAAATCTGGGTTGAAACTAAAGACTTCACCTTCAATGCACAAGAAGGAGGGCCCAATCCTTCCCATCAAAACCTCAGGATAAAAAACGACGGGCCGGGAACCCTGAACTACCAACTGAACACAGATGCCTCATGGATCAAGGTGAATCCCCCCTCAGGCTCCGCTCAGAAAAACCTGCAAGTTCATCAGGTCCAAGTGGATGTAGCCAGCCTCAACTCAGGGGAATTCCATGGAAAGATATCAGTCCAAGACAACAATGCCGCCAATAGTCCACAGGCCATTGAAGTCACATTGAATATCAACAAAAATAAGCCTCCGATAATCTCACTCTCCACCGGTAATCTCAATTTCGCTGCTATTCAGGGGGGATCAGACCCTCCCTCGAAATCTTTCACCGTACGCAATACGGGGGGCGGTGAATTGAAATATTCTGTGGAATGGGATGCCGACTGGCTGTTGGTGGGCCCAGACAAGGGACAATCTGCCGGGGGAGCTCATCAAAAACACACCGTTTCCGTCAACACAGGAGGCTTGAGCACGGGGAGCTACCAAGGCACAATCTTTGTCTCCGACTCTCAGGCTTCGAACACACCCCAGCAAATTAGCGTTAATCTCAATATTACCAATCCTTCCTCAGACAACTCGATATCTATTTCCTGCAATCCCAGCTCTGCACAGACCAACACCATCGTAAATTTTCCGATATCAATCCGGGGAAATCTCAACGAAATTTCAGTATTCGGGTTGGAATTGACCTTTGACACAAACATTTTCCAACTGCATAGCATCGTTGATGGCTCCCTCACAAGAAGCTGGGCTGCTGTGGATGGGAACGAAGTCAGTGCCGGCACGATAAAGATCGGAGGATTTGCAGGTTCGGCAAACCCGATACCCAAATCGAGCACCGGAACGATCGTCATCGTGAAGCTGAAGGTCAAGTCCACAGCTTCTTCCAATCAGCAAACAAAGGTCCGGATCCAAAATTATATTGATGACATCCAAGGGATGACACCGTCTTCGGCCTCCACAACATTCACATACCTGAAATAACCAAAAAACATTCGCATTTATAAACATTTTTGTTTATAATACGGAAGATCCAAGGCACGGCGAATGTTAGAATGAAGAAACTTTTCTGGGCTTTCCTTCTTATTTCCGTTTTTTTCCTTTCGTCGATCTATGCAGGAACCGATTATTATCTAGACGCCACCGGCGGAAACGATGGCAACAACGGCCTTTCCCCCCAAAATGCCTGGAGGACCATAGGGAAGCTAAACGATAGCTGGTCGAGAATAACACCAGGCGACAGAATCCTTCTCAAAAGAGATACAATTTTTTCCGATGAGACTCTGTATATAAGAAAGGGAGGCACTTCATCCAACCCCATCGTCATCGGCGCTTAT
>CP070750.1:3472331-3649510 GCA_020348385.1 Candidatus Aminicenantota bacterium
ACATCGAGTTTTCTCTCGAATTCCTCAAGAATCAGTGGAGCACCTCGGACATGACAGGCCGTTCCCATACAGACTGTTACCTGGTGTTCCCCCTTTGGTTCCAGACTGAAAGCATTGTAGAACGAAGCAACAGAAATGATATCTATAAGGGGAACATTCAGAGCCTGTGAGACCATGTTAAGGGCTACAGGGGGGAGGTAATTGTACTTAGCCTGTAGGTCTTGGAGGATAGGAATCAAGGCTCGTTTTTCTTGTGGATGTTTTTTTATGATGCCCTCAAATTCCGTTTGGTCATGAAGCATAATGATCTCCCAAGTGGAATAATATTATAATTAAATGATTTCTGGGAATTTCCTTTTTATGACTATCTAACGCTACCCTTTAAGGGAGCAAAGACTTTCTTGCAAAATATTATTATTGCTCCTTTATACTGTCGATCTAATGATAATATTATTATAAATATGACCTTGATTTATAGCAGATGACTTATTGACGTGTCAAGAAATAACACGTAAAAAAAGCGAATTTTTTTAGAGGACTTCTTCGTAGGTGTGTATCCATTTTTCTATGATCGATGTGAGGGATTTAATCAGCGTTTGGCCGGTGCCATGAATAGGTCGAAGTTCTTCAGCAAGCTCGGTAAAACCCTTGCGATCTAGCCATGAGGAGAAGACATCGTTGTCCGATAGGCTTTGTATCTTGCCCGGATCGGATACTTTTAGCAAGTGAAGAAGCTGGCTTAAATTGGAGGCTTTTTTCTTGTCGATATACAATGGAGTCGAGGCCATCCGGTGGACTTCGTTTTTTAAGTGTTTTTTTAGCACAGCGATCATGCGTTGACCCTCAACACGCATCGGCCTTAATACATCTCCCAATTCTCTGAAACTGTGCATGTAAAGCCATGTGGAGATACAATCTCTTCTCCCATATTCTTCGAGACGCTCTCTCAGTTTCATGGCCTGTGCTGTGTTTTTCCCAGCTTTTTCCAAGATCTTAATCATCTCTTTTATATTTTTAATCCTATATAAAACTTCTCCTGTTTCGTTTTGAATCAGAAAATCCCCCATACCTGTGTAGTCTTGGATATACTTACGTAGAGTTATCAAGCTACCAGGATCCCCCTTGGGAAGGACAAAGACAGAGTCTTTGAATGCTTCTGCCTCCTTCGTTTTTGATGCTATGATGATGGGAATTCTTGGGTAGTAATTTTGGATGAGTTTGATGAGATGTTTTCCTGCGTCACTCTTAATCTCGTTCTCTTTGGGAAAAAATATGTCTGTTATGAGACAAACGACATCATCCCCATGTCCAGAATAAATGAATTGTTTGTCGTCGATATCGGATTCCTTTTCAACGCCGAATAGGAAGTTCAATGCTTCCTCGTAAGTTCTGACAATCATGACGTCGGCTCTCTGACCGATTATTCCGTATAGGATCGGATAAAATTGGGAGAACCATCTGGGCTCATCATCCACGATCAGAAAAATGTAGCGTCTTACATTGGAATACTCGGAGATATTCAGAAGATCTTCTGCGGACCTCACAACAGATTGAATAATTTTTCCCGGAGCGCAATCGGTTTTGTTGAAAGCGAAAACTAAATCTGCTTTAGCTGTATACGGAAGCTTTTCCTGAGCGACTGCAGGCGGGGAGCAGTGGATAAGCTCAGTGGCTGAGAGAAGGACAACGACGGCGTCTTTATTTTTATGTTTTACTGTTGAGGTATCGACTAAGTTGAGAGCAACATCATCCATTATCAAGACCATGGCCTCTTCAGATTGATAATTCCCTGCTGAGATAGGATCAGAAATAATCTTAACCGTAACCCATGGCATACTTTTTTCCAGTACATACTTTGTCTGGCGAATTTGTTCATCAGCCGAAAATATAACCACATTCTTGATTTTAACAGGATTGATAATCCTGGGAATGAATGGGAATTCTTTTTTCTTTATGGATCGTTCACACATTAATCTGAAACCATGCAACGTTGATTTTTTGAATCCGCATAAATTTTCACCTTTTTGGGAAATTCGCGTACAAAAAATGGGTCTGAATGGCGCGATCCGCTGAATAACCACGGGTCGATCAAGTCCTGTGCAGGAGCTATGTATCCGTATATTACGTTGTTGCTGATCAGGTTTGTTAAAAAGTGTGTTCCCTGAGTCCCATACATACGTGTTTCCAGTCTTTTCTGTTCCTCATTAAAGCCGCCTTGAATCATATACAAAAAGTGGCTTCCGTACAATCCACCCGATAGGCTGCTGTCTTCGGGAAGGGGCTCAGAACGGCCGGCAATATCCACTCCGTATTCGAAAATGGCGACAGCTCTATCTACAATCCGGTAATCCACTTGGATCCCCCAATTTCTATTTGTGCTCCCCAATCTTCCTGGCACAATCATCATGTACGTTTCATTTTGTTCACGCATTTTAGCATTAAAATCGGCAATATTTCTCACAACTTCATCATGCATGTTTTGAGTATAGATGAACGGGGAGATCACGAGTGCATATTTTATTCCTTTTTTAATACCATGCCCTTGAAGACTGCTGATAGAAAGATAAGTGTGACCAATAGACTCGGGAATTTTGATAGTCTCAAAGCGTAAAGTCGGTAAATAGGTCAGCTGCACAACATGAAAACGGCCGGCTTCCTCTTCTTTTTGTTTAAAATCGATGTTAAAAACAAATTCAATTTGGAAATGGGATGTTACTCTTTTAGAGATCATTTCCATGATTTTGATAAGACCCGTTTTGAAGCCGAAATGATTATTCTGGACCAGTTCTTTGATTGTGATCATATTGTTGTGAGTACCAAGCAATTTCACCTTCTCGTGGTTGGCAAATCGAACATGGAGAGTTTTCATGGTTTCTAGTTCGTTGCCTTGAAGACCGTTGTTTTTTGTCATATCCAAAGCATAAAAATATTGTTGGCCCTGTCCAGTACTCAAGAATCTTTGAGGAATCGGTTCCTTGATCGTGACCATCGAAATGACCGGAAAATCGTCTAACACAGTTGCGTATCCATGTCCAAAAGCGATCCGAGCAAAGCCATCATCGGGATTCTGAGTCTTGAGTGCATACGGGAAATAGGAATTAGCAACCCCTGAAATATAGGGATAATAAAAAGGCCCTGCCAACGTATCATCATGAATACCCGGGATGGGATTGATTACGATAGCCATTTTTTCTTTGCTCTCTGAAGGTTGTTTGAGGATAAAATCTGCATAGATGTGACAAATGGCCTGTTCCAGCTGTTCCAGCCGGACGGAAAAATCGGAGTGGTTATTGGGCAGCATGAAAGAAGTATTCTCTCCCGCATGGATTGGCCCCACTCCCTTTGGAGATATGCCGCCTTCATCAGTTGCCGATGACCGGACGCTGATCGGGATGTTTCCCAATTCCTCCAAAATAGAGATGAGGATATTAAATTTATTTTTATCCAGTTTTTGTCCGTTGTCAACAAAGCTATCAAAGTAGGTTGTCGTGAGAATTCGTGTCCTCAACCTATGGGCGTGTGGAATGGGGCTTTCGTTGATTTTGGCCAGCCCTATGCCTTTCCCTCCAAGAGATCCTCTCCCATAGATTTTGACCTCTCCAGTTTTTTCATAGATTTTTTCGCACATCTTAGGAGACATAGAGTCAGTTTTAGCCATTTTGATGTGTTCTTCCATATGAATTATATCAAATTTATGTGAGTTCACTCCACCAGCAGCCAATATCCCGAATTATTCAAAAAATACATCAGCATTTTTTTATGAATAGTAAAGGTATTTGACATTTGGCGGTCTCAATGGTTATTCTTTAGGGGATTTCTTAAGACAATCCAGGAGATTTGGATGGCACTGAGTAAAAAAGATTTCGAAGGTAAAGATGTAAACTGCGATGATTTCACCATGGCGGATTTCCAGGATTTCGAGAGTGACGACCTGTTTGAAGTTGCAGAGTATTTTTACGAAGTTGTCGCGGATACATTCAGGAAGAAGTATATGGTCTACGGCCAGCCCATGATGACAAGCCCCAAAACAGAATTTGAAGTTTTCGATTGGAACAGGAATATAATCAGGAAATTCCTGAATTTTTGTTCCTACAACTATTTGGGATTCAGCTATCACCCTGAGGTGATCAAAGCCGTTCAGGAGGCGATTGCTGAATTTGGAACAGGTGCGGTTTCCGCCCCTCTCCTGAGCGGCTATTCTGGGATAGTTCGTAAGCTCGAGGAGGAAATCGCAAGTCTCAAAGGCAAGGATATGGCTGTCGTTTTCCCGACCGGATACGGTACCAATCTCGGAATCCTCTCGGCACTCCTGCGTCCCGGGGATGTCGCCGTTATGGACATTCTTTCTCATGCGTCTATTTATGACGGAGTCCAGCTTGCCGGGGCTGACATCAAAGTATTTTCCCATAACAATCCCAGTCATTTGGAAAAGGTCCTCAAAAATCTGGATACAAAACGTGTGATTGTCTGCGTTGAAGGTGTTTACAGCATGGATGGTGACCTCGCGAACCTTCCCGAATTGATACCTATATGCAAAAGATACGGAGCCAAAATTTTGGTGGATGAAGCCCATGCTACTCTAATCTTTGGAGAAAAAGGCGGGGGAGTGGCCGAGCACTTTGGACTGGAGGATGAAGTCGATATCTCGATCGGCACATTCAGCAAATCATTCGGGGCGATTGGAGGATTTGCAGCTGGTAAAGAGAAAATCATGACCTATCTTCGGTTATATTCCCGCGCTTATGTTTTTTCCTGTGCGATGGCACCACACACAGCAGCTGGAATCCTCAAGGTGTTCGAGATCTATAAAAAAGACAAATCACTGCGAGATCAGCTGTGGCAAAACGTGTATTATATGCATGGAAAGCTACAAGAGGCCGGCTTGGATATTGGGAGCACCAAATCTCAAGTCATCCCTGTCATGGCCGGAAACGATCTGAGATTGCGGGAGATCAGTAAGATGATTCAGGAAAAGGGGCTTTACACGGGAGTTGTCACTTACCCGGCTGTATCGAAGAACAAGACCCGCCTCCGACTCTCCGTCTCTGCCAAGCACACCAAGGAACAGATGGACGAGTGCGTCCGTATCCTCAGCGAAGTTTATCAGAGCCTTCGATAGGTACTACGGTATAGGGATCGCGTTTGGCCTCCCATTTGCTTGTCTTCATCGCTGTATCTGTTTCAGTCCTTAAGCTTCCTTGAATCGAGTTGCCTTTGACCTTTGCGCTGAACAACATTCTCACCGTTTGTCCCTCTAACATTCTCCCGACAGTGAATTGCAGTTTGTCGCCAACTAATTCACCGCGTGCGATCGATAATCCAGAACCGTTGATGTACAAAGTTCCTTTGATTTTTTGAAATTGTTGTTCGAGCTTGAGAACATACTGGTCTTTTCCCGACGCCTTTGATGAAATCCAATTCCAAGTTCCTGATACGTTAGCAGGGACGATCCAGAAATATATGCTATGTGACCTGCGCTCCAGTTTCACTTCTGTGCGTTTGTCCGCTTCCCAATCCTTCATGCTAAAATCGTGTGATACAACCCTGGTGCCTGGTTTTAAAACCCGCAAAATTTTTGGCCGCAGTTCAAGATTGACTGTCTGAAGCAAGTATAGAGTCAGTACAGTCGCCTTGCTAAAGTCGGCCTCGAAAAGGTCTTGTTGCAAAAATTTCACTTTATCCGTCACACCTGCTTCAGCTGCGTTATTTTTGCTCTCCTCGATACGTTGAGGATCGATGTCAATGCCAACACCGCGGCATCCTGTGTCTTTGACTGCCGTGATGACGATGCGTCCGTCTCCACATCCCAGGTCATAGAGGTAATCATTCTTGCCCACTTTTGCCATCTTGAGCATTTCTTGGACAACTTCATGTGGCGTCGGTACATAAGGGACATCGTACTGATAGTCCCATAAATAGTCAGGCTCTTGGGAAAATCCCTTAAAAGGGAAAATTAATACCAAAACAAACAGGAATAGGATCACAGTTTTTTTCATTCTGATTACTCCTCTATAGCGTATAGCGCGGATTGTTTATTCTTCACCATTTTTTTGCAGCATGGCAACTCTAGAAGAAAGGTCAAATTATAGCACATAATGGAGAGAGCTTAAAAAGTTAGCTTGTTTACTCGTATCGCAAACTCTCGACAGGATCTTGCATGGCTGCTTTTAAAGAGAGGTAAAATATGGTCAGCACGGCGATAAATACAGAAGCAACCCAAGCCAGGACAAAATAGTGGATGGTGATATCTATCCTGTAGGGGTAATTTTGGAGCACCCTTTTCATAATGATAAAGACCACCGGCCAGGCGATGACATTGGCGATAGAAATCAAAAACACAAATTGCCGGGTTGCCAGATACACGATTTGTCCCACGCTTGCCCCCAGCACCTTGCGGATACCGATTTCTTTGATCCGGCGACTTAAAGTGATGGAAGTCAGGCCAAAAATTCCCAAACAAGCAAGCAGTATACTCACCACAGATGCATACTGGATGATCGCACTCCATCGTTTTTCCTGATTGTACAGGCTATCTAATGCATCATCCTGGAAGTAGGTGATGAATGGTTTATCCGGTTGGGTTTTTTCCCATACGTTTTCCAGGAAAGCCATGGTATTCTTTATTTGTTCTGTTTCAACACGGACAATAATCCTGCTGAACCTATTTCTCCTGGGGGCAGTCCCTTCTCCCACATAAAGAATCAGAGGTTGGATCTCATTCCGCAGGGATTCATAATGACAATCTTCGATGACCCCGATTACTCTTCGGTCGTAGGGGAATCCTTTGGATATATCTCCCAGAGGTTTGCCCATGACGAGATCGGAACCCAACATCTCTTTGAACTTTTGATTCACGATGAGTGTATCCTTATCGGCTGCGATATTCGGTGAGAAATCCCTGCCTTGAATCAGTTTGAATTTCATCGTTGAAAGGAAATCGGGATCCACTCGGTTATACCGATAGTTGATTTTCCGCTCGCCCAATTCCAGGCTCGCACCAGGAAGAAACAGGCCAAATTCTCTGTTGCTGGCTGAAAGACCCTGTATTCGGTTATGGGAGATGACTTCGTTACGGAAACGGTGGTAGAGGCTTTCTGATTCCTGTGGTTCGTTTTCCTGAGTCATGATGACGACTAGACCTTCGCTGACATAACCTGGGTCGCTATTTATCATGAATGATACTTGTTTTCCAAGAATGACCGCAGAAATTCCGAGAATCACAGCAAGTGTAAACTGAAGGATCACGAGTCCTTTGGTGAGCGTCGTTCTTCCCCCGGCCTTCAGCTTTCCTTTCAAGATATCCGCAGGGCGGAACGCCGACATAACCAAGGCAGGATAACTACCGGCAAAAATTCCTGAGAAGAAGGCAATCCCCAATAAAACCGTCCAATGTCCCCCTTCGAAAAGAGTTAAAAGAGAAAGTTGTTTCCCTGATAAGGCATTGAATTTGGGAATCAGAAACTCGGTCATCACGAATCCCATCAGGATTGCCAAAAGGCTGATCACCAGGGCCTCGCCCCAGAATTGCAATAAAAGTTGTCTTCGCCCTGCTCCCAATACTTTGCGCATCCCAACTTCCGTGGAGCGCACAGAAGACGATCCGATAGAAAGATTCATGAAGTTTACGCAGGCAATCAGTAGAATGGCCAAGGCAATCGCTGAAAGAAGGTATGAGGTCGATAATCCGGCTGTCCCGACAACTCGTGTATCAAGATGCATATCCTTGACCCGCTGTAGACCAAACGTGAATGGATTGTGGCCTTCGTCGATGTATCTTTGGATCATAGAGCTGTAGTGTTGTTGACAAAACTGGTCTAATCTTCCCGCTACCTGTTCTGATGTCACATTTGGCTGGAGTTGGACGAACAGAGGACAGTACCACCTGTTCCAGTTGTTCAATATTTGGGGATTATTCAAGACAATCGGGAGATTATGAAAATGAATAAGGATATCGAAATTGATAGAAGAATTGGGAGGCACATCTTCGGCTACGCCAGTCACCATGTAGTCTCTTTTTGTGTGTCCGTACGTGATCGTAACCGTTTTGCTTAGGGGATTTTCCTGTCCGAAATATTTTTCAGCATGGGATTGGGAAAGAACGATGCTGTGTTCATCAGAAAGTGCTGTTCTGGGATCCCCAGCAATTAGGGGGAAAGTAAACATTTCGAAGAAGGGCGAGTCTACCATTGTGAGAGTCTCTCTGAATATTTCCCCCTTGTACCGGACAACTCCAGATCCATTGACATATCTTGTTTGATATCTCACTTGAGGAATGGATTGGATGAGTTCAGGGCCCACGGGTGTTGGGATGTATTGCTGGAGCCCAGTTTCATTCACGGAACCTTTATCGATTTGTATCTGGACAAACCGAAAGAGATGGTCCCCGTTTTTGTGAAACTTATCGAATGATAATTCGTCTGCCACGAACAGATATATGAACATACAGGCGGCGATGCCGATCGACAAACCGAATATTTTGATGAAGGAATGTCCCTTGTATCTTAGGATGTGTCTGATGGCGATCTTTAAATAGTTGCCAAACATGTGCTCTCCTTGTTGCGTTCAATCACATTCCTGTGCTTTCCTGTTTGTCTTATGAGCAAAAATTGTACCAAAAGTTTTTTAAGAGATTTCAATCGATGGAAAAATCCAGAGATGTTCATTTCGGGACATTTTCTATCCGTTATCGAACAGTCTTTTTGTATTCATGAAAAGGAATTACTCCTGTGTTATAAGATGGCATGTTTATTGCATTTTTTTGCCAGGAGATCGGAATGCTTAAAAACTACTTGAAAATTGCCTTTGTCAATCTCAAAAAACACAAAGCTTTTTCCTTTATCAATATTTTCGGCTTGGCTATCGGCATGGCGTGCTGTATCTTGATCGCTGCCTATGTGTTCCACGAGCTAAGTTACGACAAATTCCATGAAAAAGCCGAAAGGATCTATCGATTGCGGTCTGAATTAAAAATTTCTGGGGATGACCTCGATATTCCCAAATCCAGTCCTCCGATGGCCGACTATCTCGTCAAAAATTATCCCGAGGTTATCGATGCTGTCCGACTTCGCAAAATAGGAAGAGTGCCCATCCGATACAGAGAAAACTTGGATTATGAGGATCACATTTTTTTTGCTGATAATTCGGTGTTCAATATCTTCACTTTTCCCCTAGTAAAAGGTGATTCCCGAACGGCCTTGAGTACGGCCCATTCTTGCGTCATCACAGAGGACATGGCCCAAAAGTATTTCGGATCGGAAGATCCCACCGGCAGACTATTGAACCTCAACGATCAATTTGATTTCACGGTCACCGGTGTCATGAAAAATGTTCCGCACAATTCCCATTTTATCTTCAACATGCTCTGCTCCTTCGAGACATACGCCCAAAACTTCAAACGGGACATGAATAACTGGCTGTCTATCAACAACTACACCTATGTTCTTCTTGAAAAGGGTGCTGACTACAAAAAATTGGAGCTGAAACTTCCCGCAATGATCGAAAAAAACGTGGGAACCATGTTGAAATATGTCAAGGGAGAAATGGTCCTCTCATTGCAGCCCCTCACAAACATTCATTTATACTCTGAGCTGATGCAAGAGATTTCAGGGAACAGCAATATCGTCTATGTCTATATTTTCTCGGCCATCGCGCTTTTTATCCTGGCCATTGCTTGCATCAATTTCATGAATCTTTCGACGGCTCGGTCTGCGAACAGGGCAAGAGAAGTGGGAATGCGCAAGGTCTTGGGCGCAGATAGAGGAAAAATCATCCGGCAGTTCTTGAGCGAGTCGATTTTAAACAGCATCATATCATGTGTCATTGCCCTGATTGTTGTGGATCTCACTCTACCGTTGTTTCGGTCTATATCGGGCATTGATTTGCGGATCGATTACACTCAAAATTTTTGGCTGATTCCTGGGCTTGTGGGATTGGCCGTGTTTGTAGGGTTGATCGCAGGCAGCTACCCAGCTTTTTTCTTATCAGGATTCCAGACCACACGCGTTCTCAAGGGAGAGTACAAGGCCGGCAAAGCAGGCAATCGGTTTCGGAGTGTCCTCGTGATCGTTCAGTTCACCATCTCTATTGCTCTTATTGTCAGCACGATCATCGTTTTTAACCAGCTCAATTACATGAAAAACAGAGGATTGGGATTCCTGAAGGAACAGGTTGTGGTCATTCCCATCAGCGACGAGAGCACGCTGAGCACACTCAGGCCTGTCAAACAGGAATTGGAAAACCACACCGGTATCGTACGAGCTGCTGCCTCTTCCCATGTCCCGGGCCAGACGACCTATTTCAATCCTTTTATCCCGGAAGGCTTTTCCTTAGAGCAGATGCAGTACATGGGCGAACTCTACATCGACCATGAATTCATTCCCACGATGGGCATCGAAATAGTGGCTGGGAGGAATTTTTCTGAAGAATTCACGACCGATATCTCGGAATCCGTCATCATCAACGAAACAGCCGCTCAAAAATTCAGTTGGGATGATCCTGTCGGCAAGACCATTCAAGAAGTGTCCACGTCAGGGAGATTGAGTGAATACACAGTTATCGGAGTTGTAAAAGATTTTCACATGGAGTCCCTTCGCAAGAAAATCGCTCCTCTTTTTATCGGTTACACGACGCATAACATCAATTCCCTTTCTGTCCGTATCAAAACGGAAAATATTCCGGCGACCTTGTCTTTTTTGGAGAGTAAAATGAGGATGCTCGATCCCTTCCGGCCTTTTGAATATGCTTTTCTGGATGATTCCTTCGACGCTCAATACAGAGCTGAGGAGAGATTGAGCAGGGTTTTTTCCTATTTTGCTATCCTGGCCGTGTTTATCGCTTGTTTGGGCTTGTTCGGTTTGGCATCTTTCACGGCCGAGCAGAGAACCAAGGAGATAGGGATACGCAAGGTCTTAGGAGCTTCGGTATCGGGCATAGTCTTGCTCCTGTCCAAGGAATTTACGAAGTGGGTGCTGATCGCCAATGCCATCGCTTGGCCCATCGCCTATTTTGCGTTGCGCATATGGCTCCAAGGATTTGCCTACCGAACCAACCTCACTTTTACGGCCTTTATTTTTTCCGCAGTCATTTCTCTGCTTGTTGCCGTCCTCACTGTCAACTATCAGGCCATCAAATCAGCTGTGACAAATCCTGTTGACTCCTTACGATATGAATAACTGAACTCCCTTCCCTTCAGTTTCTTTATAAACCAATTTTGCATTGACGTGTGGAATTTTTGTATGGTAGGGTACATTCATACGAGGAGATATTATGTTTAAAGAAAAAAAATCGGATGTATCAATTGTCGGGATTGTTTTATTCTGCCTATCTGCGACCTTCCTTGCCTCTGTACAGGAAACGAACTATGAGGCTTTATTGGGAGAGTGGGATGTGCAGACAGAGGACGGACAGTTTGCGTTTGTTTTTACCTTTTCCTTGGAGGAGGATACCCTAACCGGAATGTTCGAGGGCCCAAGCGGTGAGGTTGAAATGGAAGATATTTCTTTTGAAAATAACGAGCTTATGTTCACCGTGACTGTCGATGCCGGCGGCCAGATGTTCGTTGTCGATTTTTCCGCCACGATCGAAGAAGATTCCATGGAAGGTTTTCTTTCAATGGAGATGGGCGAGATGAACTTCAGCGGAAAGAAACGGAATTAGCCCGTTTTCGCTTTTTAAAGCTTGAGGAGAAACAATGAAAAAAGCAAAATTTCTGGTTTTATCTATTGTGGGGATAATCTTCTTCAGTTTGATCGTGGCCTCCCTTTCAGCCGTTCAAAATGCGAAATATGAAGGACTTCTTGGGGAATGGGATGTCCAGACAGAAGACGGCCAGTACACGTTTGTGTTTATCTTCTCTATGGAGGGAGAGAATCTTAAAGGCTTATTTAAGGGGACATCTGGGGATTATGAGATGGAAGACCTCTCCTACAAAGGCAACGAGCTCTCCTTCACCGTAAACATCGATGCTGGCGGTCAGACCATGACGATTGATTACAGCGCCACAATCAAAGAAGATACCCTTGAAGGCTATCTCTCGATGGAGTACGGCGAAGCAAACATCACCGGCAAAAAACGGAAATAATCCGTTTATCGTTTATTTGCTGATTTCTGGCTTAATATCTACGGTAACCGCGATCTCCGCCTCTGCTACCGCCTCCGCCTCCGAAACTGGAATTTCGTTCTTTTGGTGGACGGGCTTCGTCGACCCTCAACGTGCGGCCTTTGTGATTGGAACCATTCAAAGCTTCTTTCGCTTTTTCAGCTTCTGACGGGCTGGACATTTCAACGAATCCAAACCCTCTCCCTTCGATAACTTTGACTTCTTTAACTTCTCCGTGACTGGAAAACATTTCTTTCAGATCTTCTTCAGATACAGAATAACTGAAATTTCCCACATAAAGTTTGCTACCTTGCATTCTTTTCTCCTTTGTTTTCTTTTTCTTTATCAGTCAACATGTGTTATTGACCTTTCTGAAACGAATAGACTTTTTAAACCGCAAATTGTCTTGCTCTATCCGGATTCTTTTTTCTCTGGAAATTTTTAGAACGTGAATTTTTCCGGTCCTTTTTTGATCTATCGTTTCGAAACCTTTTTTTCGAATCTGCTCTTATACTATTATCCGTGGCAAACAGATTATCCTCCGCTGCCTGCACAGGAATTTTCATGCCGATAAAGGATTCGATGGCCTCTATGTGATCTGCGGTGCCTTCGCTGGCGAATGATATGGCTTTCCCTGAATTTCCGGCACGGGCTGTTCGCCCGATCCGATGGACATAATTTTCACAATCCTGAGGAATATCATAGTTGATGACCATCTCCAAGTCGTCGATGTGGAGTCCTCGGGCGGCAACATCCGTGGCGACCAGAAAGGCGAACTTTCCTTCCATAAAGTCTTTGATGATATTCAATCTCCGTTTCTGGGGGAGGTCTCCGGTCAAGTGTTGGCTGTTAAATCCATTTTGCTGCAGATTTTTTGCCAGGCGAAAAGCTGAATGCCGCATATTCGTGAAAATAAGTGCGTTCTGGGGAGTCTGATCCTTCAGTATGCCCAGCATGAGGTTCATCTTGATGTGGCTTTTGACATGGTAGAGTTCCTGTGAAATGGTATCGACTGTCAGCTTTTCAGGAGTGACTTCGATGAATTTTGGGCTTTTCATGTTTTCGATGGCGATTTTGCGGGAAACGCGGTTCAGTGTCGCGCTGAAAAGCATATTTTGCCGGGCATGACGGGGGGGCATTTTCCGGATAATATTCGTGATGTCCGGGAGAAATCCCATGTCGAACAGACGATCGGCTTCATCGATGACCAGGAATCCGAAATTTTTGAGCTTCAGGTGACCTTTTTGGCTGAGATCCAGCAATCTTCCTGGTGTGCCGATGACTATATCAAGTCCTTTTTTTAAGGATGCCAGTTGGGCAGCATAACCCACTCCGCCGAAAAAACTGCCTATGGCTAATCCCAAGTGGCGGTTCAGCAACCGAGCTTCTTTTTCGATCTGAACAGCCAGCTCCCTGGTGGGCACGATGATCAGTGCCTTTTTTCTTTTGGACGTGCGATCTTTGATATTGTTGTTGAACAGTGTGATTAAAAACGCGGCAGTCTTGCCGGTTCCTGTTTGGGATTGTACGGCCACATCCAATCCGCGAAGAGTGACTTCCAAGGTTTGTTTTTGGACTGCCGTCATTTCTTTATAGCCTCGATCCGTTATTCCGTGCAGAAGACGGGGTTCGAGGTGGAATTCATTGAAGTTCATTTATTTTCCTTGTTAATTGATTAAAACATGAGGCGGGGAATGTCAGAGAAGATTTTCTAGACTATTTTCCTTCCAAATGTTCGAAAACGCAGTATAACCGATAAATAAACGGATTGCAAGTGAAATTATTGTCAGATTGAGCGGAAATTCACAAGCTTTTGATCGATCTCATCCCAGAGATGCAATCGAAGAGACCGAAGGCTTTTACGTATCGTAAGCGGTTCGACCTCTTTCAAATCAGGCACGGCTTCATAACATTCTTCCAATCTGTAATTAGGAATCAATGGTCGTATGTGGTGAATGTGGTGATAGCCGATACTGCCGGTGAACCACTGCAATATCTTCGGGAGCTTGTAGAAGGAACTCCCCTTCATCGCGGCTTTCATCCGGTCCCACTCTTCATGGCGAGTCCAATACACTCCATCAAAATTATGCTGGATATAAAACAGCCAGAGACCCAGCATCCCGCCAATGAAAAGGATGGGGAGTTGAATCAGGATATATGTGCGTAAACCTAAGGTGAAACCTGCAAGCGAAACGACCACCAAGATCCCTAGATTTGTGAAATGAACGCTGTTGCGCTCCTGTTTGCTCTGTGACCCAATGGGAACCCGCTGATAGAGGAGAAAAATAACAATGGGGCCCAGGATAAACACGACAAAGGGATTCCGAGCCAGCCGGTAAACCAATCGTTTCCATTTGGATGATTCGAGATATTCCTGTTTGGTCAATGTCCAAAAGTCTCCTTCACCACGCCGATCGAGGTCAGCGACTGTGGCATGGTGCCTCCAGTGTGAAGCTCTCCACTTATCATAAGCGGCAAAGGTTAAGACACCAGATATATATCCAAAAATCCGGTTAGCTTTTTTTGATGAGAAGAACGACTGGTGTGCGCAATCATGGAAAAGAATAAAAAGCCGGACCATGAATAATCCGGCTGGAATGGTTATAAGAAGAATCACCCAATAAGGGTAGCCTGTCTGTATGGCTCGGATCATCAAAAACCACAATAGAAAATAGGGCACTAAAGTGTTGATAATTTGCCAAATGGATTTGCGTAGAATGGGGGCCTCGAACTGTGCTGTGGTCATATACCATTCGGGTCTGGACACTAAAATATTTTCCCCTAGAGTGAATGACTTTAAGAGGCATATCCGAACAACAACAATAATTCCTTTTGACAAAATTGTCAATGAATTGGCGGATGCAGTTCCTTGCGCATTTGACACCTATCTTGTTCCTTGATATCCTTTTGCCGGGTGAAATAGGCAACTAAGGGGATAACAATGGCCCTACTTCACCAAAACTCTCGAAATGAGGATTGAATGAATCTTATCTTGTATTGAAGGAATGATCGATAGAGAGATATATCTTTATTCTTAGATTAGGGAGGAAAGATTGACTAAGGCTGCACTCATAGGGAAAAGAATCAGACTCCTCAGGATGGAAAGGAATTTACATCAGGGTGATGTCGCAGAGGCTTCCGGCATTTCCAGATCACACCTAAGCAAGATTGAATCGGGCAAAGTCGAAAACCCTGGATTGTTCACCTTGGAGAGAATAGCGAAAGCCTTAAAGGTTTCTATTTCCTATTTGTTGCATTTCGATGAGAGGAGTCTGAAAAAGAGGATTCTCGAAGTTGAAAAAAGGAAGAAGGAGCAGAGAAGAAAAAAGGAAGTATTGGAGCTGCGAGAAAAAGAGATAAGAAGATTAAAAAAGGAATTGAAGAAGTTAGAGAAAAAAAGATAAGGGTGGGTCACGGCTGACGACAATGATTTACAAATTCATTCAGAACATCATTAAGATTGCTTTGGCCATTTTTTTCCAGAAGATCGAGATCCGTCACGGGGAGAATATCCCAGAGAGAGGGCCGGTGCTTTTGGCCGTCAATCATCCCGATTCGCAGATGGATGCATTTGTCCTAAGCTCTACCATTAAGCGGAAGGTCCATTACATCGCTCATGCCGGATTGTTTGCCAATAAACTGAAAGCGAAGTTGCTGCAAAGCTGCGGCGTGATCCCTGTATCTAGAAAGCGGGATGAATCAGAGGACGTCGGTCGGAATGTCGAGGCCTTCCAGGAGTGTTATGAGGTTCTGGAAAAGGAAAAAGTGATCGGTATTTTTCCTGAAGGCATAAGCGAAATGGCACGTCGTGTGAGAAAGATAAAAACAGGAGCTGCCAGGATCGTGTTGGAATCAGAGCGAAGGAACAATTATGAGCTCGGTGTCAATCTTATCCCGATCGGGCTCCATTTTTTCTCGCGCAGTCGATTCCGCAGCAGAGTCCTGGTCAATGTGGGCAGACCTATCGATCTGCAGCCTTATTTTTCTTTAAATGGGAAGGATAATGTCGAGGCCGTTGTTCGACTTACGGCCAAGATCCAGGAAAGTTTGGAGCACCTCACTGTTAATGTCCAACATACGGAATTGGATCGCTTTGTGAGGGATATCGAGAGCATCTATCGGGATGATTTAATGACCCAAACCCTGGCCGATCATAAATCGTCCAAAAAGATCGTCGCAGAGTTTGTCATCACGCAGAAGATTGCCGATTGTGTGGAATATTTCCACGAAAACAACCCCCAAAAAGTGCGTGACATGGAAGAGAAAATCTCCGATTACAAGCGGAAATTGAAGCGGCTTCATTTGAAGGACATCATGGTAAGGGAAAAGACAAGCATAAAAAAGCTTTTTAGAGCCGAGTTAACAGGAATTGCCAAAGCGATCGTTGGATTTCCCCTCGCAGTTTATGGTGTTCTTAACAATTTTTTTCCTTACAGGATAACCGAATTCATTGTAAAGAAGTTTATTGACGATAAGACCAAAATTCTGATGGCTCTTTTATTGGGAGGGGGGATCACATTTATTTTATTCTATGGAGCCCAATTTTTTCTGGTTTGGTACCTAGCAGGATATCTATGGGCAATCCTGTATTTTTGCACTTTGCCTTTATCCGGCTTTTTTGCATTGGATTATGGAAAGGAAATCCGGCAAATTCAGGAGCGCATCAGTTTTTCCTTTTTTCTTTTTACAAACAAGCACTTGATAGGTAAAATGCGTCGTACGAGGAATATGCTGATAGCGGAAATGAATTCCTGTAAAGATGAATATCTCGAAAAGATGAATAAAGAAACTAGCGGAAATAAATAGGAGCGGAGGTACAGAAGATCATAGCGATGGTTCGGAACAAGACAAAAAAAACAAAAATCGGAAAGGTATTGGACAATGTTAGGCCTCAGCTGTTGTTGAGCGACCTGAGTCATGCGGCTTCTCTAGAACGGCTCGGGGAGAAATTGTTCGAACGCATCCACTGGCGTGCCCTCACGGATGAACCTGAAATCGCCATAACCTTCGATGACGGACCCCATGCAACATCGACACCTCAGATCCTGGAGCTTTTGCAACAGCTTAATGTCCCAGCATCTTTTTTCCTGGTGGGTAAACACCTGGAAAAGTACCCTGAGATAGCCTGTGAAATGGTTGGTGCCGGGCATGAAATTGGCAACCACACCTTTTCCCATTCTCTATTATATGTGTCAACAAGAAACAGAATTCGAAATGAGATAAGCCGTACAGATACCCTACTTAGGAATATCGACGGAGCCGAGCCGAAGTTTTTTAGACCGCCTGCAGGATTTTTTACGAAGCAAGTGTTGGATATTGCTGGACAATTGGGATACAAAACAGTCGTTGGCGATGTTTATCCCCGGGATCCTCATCTTCCGGGGAAGAAAAAAATCGTGGATAGGGTTCTCCAGCGGACCGTCGCGGGATCAATAATTATCTTACATGATGGGGGAAACACCCAGCGGGTGGACAGATCGCAAACTCTTGAGGCTCTTTCCGAGATCATCCCCATCTTGAAAAGGAAAGGGTTCAAGTTCAAAACGCTTTCAGATTTACTATTAGATCAAACAAATTCTTGATCTGAGAAAATCGCTGGTTATTCGATCAGGTTTTGAATTTTCTCCCTAATATAATCCCGCAATTCTTCTGTGGAGAGAGAGCGGATTTTGTCCGGGGAGATGGGTTGGCCGAATTTGATTTTAATCGGCCTTGGACGGATCAGCCAGGATCCTTTGTGTTTAAGTTCAAATAAACCTGATAATCCGATAGGGATAACCGGAACGCCTGCCTGTTTGGCCAGATGAAAAGGCAGTTTTTTAAACGAACCTAGATTTCCGTCCAATGTCCGATGTCCTTCTGGCAGAATGATGATGGATTTGCCTTTTTTCAGGGTTTTTTCCGTTATCTTCATGCTTTTTATCGAGGCATGGATGTTTTTCCGGTCGATCGGGATGTTCCCCACTTGCCTGATGGCCCACCCATAGACCGGCCACTTGAACTGGCGCATAGCCTCGACGCCGCGAACAAACGTGGGGACATAGGCCTCGAGTAGAGGGATATCGAAAAGGCTTTCGTGATTGGACATAAAAAGGTAAGTTTTATTCGGTTCGACGTTTTCGGTCCCCTTCGCATGAACCTTGATGAAAAGGATCTTGAATAATAGCCTTAGGCTCTTTTTTATGAAAGGATCGAGGGTCTTTTGTCTTATAAAAAATGAGAGAATAATGCAAAGGAATAAAAGGAGGATAAAGTACAAACCGCCGACTAACCATGCATAAGCCGAAATCAGATGTCTCATTTCCAGAAAACAGGGACAGCCTGGTGGAGGCATTCGACCTGAACTGGCGTGATGCCGACCAACTCTCCGTCGGGCGTTAAAACCTTGGGGATGTCGGTCTCGACCGAAATTTTTTTCGCTTTGAATTGCTCGACTTCATCCAAGTGGATGTGTTCCCCTGTGAAGATCTTAGGAAAACATTGGATCAGCCGTCGACGAGTGGCTTTACCCAAAAGAGTGACATCCAGCAGCCCGTCGTCGATCTCGGCATCTGGGGCCATTAAAAAATTGGATGTGTAGCGCGTGTTGGAAATCTCCACAAAAATATTTTCTCTTTCTAAAGTTTTTCCGTCGGCCTCTATTTTCACCTGGTACGCATTCAGGAAGGCCATCTGGTAAAACACACCCAGTGTGTAAGAAACGTTACCGAAAATCTTCAGTTTGTGGGCTGTTTTTCCCACGTCTGCAACAAATCCTAGGCCCAAGATATTGAGAAAGTAATAATCTTGACCGCGCGTGTGATACTTTCCCACATCCACATACCTTGGTTTTCCCAACTGGATGATCTCGATGGCATTTTCCCATCGGGAAACATCCAACTCAAAGTCACGGGCAAAGGCGTTTCCCGTGCCTATCGGAAGGACGCCGAGAGGGATTTTCCCTGTGTCGGGATTTTTGTAATACCCGTTGATGACTTCGAACAGAGTTCCGTCGCCTCCTGCCGCGATCACGCCTTCGTATTGGCTGAAATCCGCTTTGCCAACGATATCCACAGCATGCTCGGGATAATCGGTGAACTGGAGGTCGAATTTTATGCCCTTGTCGATAAAACAGGCCTCTACCTCTGGCAGGATTTTTTTTGCCCGTTTGTGGGCAGCGTGGGCATTGTATATAAGCAATACCTTCATCAGAACCTTTATCGTTTTATGGAAAAATGGCTGTCCAATAGGAACATTTTTTCTAAGCCTATGTCAAGTGAATGAATGTGCATTTCCGCACACTCTGTGTTTCGATTGCGAACATAGTAAAAGCCACATTTTGTAATCTCCCATATAGCTATATCTGAAACCCCTTTTCATACTCTTTTGGCATGAAACTTGGATATATATGTGGCGGAGGCCAAAATGCTCAAAAATTATCTAATGATTGCAGCAAGGCTCATCAAAAAAAATAAGCTGTTCAGCTTCATCAATATCTTCGGTCTGGCTATAGGCTTAGCAACTTGTCTGTTGATTATCCTATGGATCAATGATGAGCTGAGCTATGACCGGTTTCATCAGAACGGGGATCATATATACACCATTGTTTGCTCCGATCTTTTGGCCGATGATAAATTCGCTGTAACGACACCCGCGCTCGCGCCGGCTTTGGAACAGGAATTCCCTGAGGTCGTTGCAGCCACCCGATACTATGAACCAGGAAACATAGTGGTCAAATATGGCGACAAGAAATCTTTGGAAGATGATGTGGCTTTTGTGGATCCGCAGTTCTTGACAATGTTTTCTTTTCCCCCAATCAAAGGAAATCCACAAACAGCCCTGTCAGCCCCCAAGTCCACAGTCCTCACAGAATCCCAGGCTAAAAAATATTTTGGCACAGAGGATCCTATCGGGAAAACACTCACCGTTGCAGGACGTTTTGATTTCAAAGTCACAGGGCTCGTAGAGGATCCTCCACTGAATTCCCACTTCCGTTTTGTTATGCTTGTGCCAGTCGATTTTCTTGAAGAATTTGGATGGAACTTGGAACAGTGGGATCGTTTTTTCATCGGGACCTATGTGCAGCTCCATCCAGAGAGCCCCGTGATCGAAAAGGATAGACTGTCCGCATATATTCATACAAAAGTCGAAGATTCGGAAAATCTTGAATTGTTTTTGTTCCCTGTGAAAGACATTCATTTGTACGCCTCCGATATCGGTGCGATGGGGAGAACAGGGGATATAAAAAATGTGTATCTATTCTCGATCATCTCTCTCTTTGTCTTATTGATCGCCTGTATCAATTTCATGAATCTGAGCACAACCCAATCGGGAAAACGGATCAAAGAGATCGGGATGAGAAAAGTTGTCGGGGCGTCTCGAAAGGATATTATCAAACAGTTTTATGGGGAGTCTATCTTAATGACCTTTGTGGCTTTGGCGCTGGCATTTATTCTGATCGAGCTCTTCTTGCCTGTCTTTAATGGGCTTTCGGGTAAACAATTGCGATTGGATTTTTCCGGGAATTATGGATTTTTCCTGGTTGTCCTTGGCATCGTTTTTACTACAGGCTTCATTTCAGGCAGTTACCCTGCACTGTTGTTATCCTCTTTTAAACCAGTCGTGATGTTCCGAGGAAAACGGGCATCCGGTTCCCATTTTCAATCCTTTTCGCGTAAATTTCTCGTGGTGGCCCAGTTTGCCATCTCGATTATCCTTATCATCGGGACAGTAATCGTTTACGCGCAGATGGATTTTTTACGACACAGAAAATTAGGATTTGATCACGAACGTATCGTTTCTATGGAATTGACGCAGAACCTCAGGCAAAAGTATGACGTGATGAAGACCGATCTCCTCAATCTTTCTTATGTTTCCCATGTGACATCGGCTTCGAAAAGGCCATTCACCCACATAAGTTCGACGGATTGGCGAAGCCCGGACAACACCCGATATGTCCGGCTCGCCTTTACGGATGTTGGGTATGACTATCTGGAAACATTCGGATTGGAATTGGCGGAAGGAAGGTTTTTTTCGAAAGAATATTCCTTGGATGAGAATAACTATATCCTGAACGAGACAGCTGTCCGGCAGATGGGATTCGCGAATCCTGAGGGCCATGAGATCGAAGTCTTCGACAATAGGGGAGTTGTTATCGGCGTGGTCAAAGACTATCACTATGAATCTCTTCATTCACCCATCGGGCCACTGGTGCTGCGGTTTGCAGAAGAAGGGCAGAATTATCTTTATGCAAAAATAAAACCGACGAATATCGAGAAAGCCTTGAAAGACTTCGAAGGGATTTGGAACTATTTGGAACTTGACTATCCATTCAATTACAGATTTTTCGATTCTGACTTTGACGGAATGTACAGGGTAGAGAATAGATTCAAAAAGATCCTGGGCTATTTTGCCATGTTTGCGGTTTTCATTTCTTGTTTGGGCCTTTTTGGCTTGGCTTGTTATCTGACAGAGCAGCGGACAAAGGAGATCGGGATCCGTAAGGTACTCGGCGCCTCGATTCCCCGGCTGATTCTGATGTTTTCAAAAGAATTCGCTAAATGGGTGATCGTTGCTAATCTGATCGCCTGGCCTGTGGCCTATTTTGCCATGTCCAAGTGGCTCCAGGGATTCGCCTATCGGACCGGCATCCAGGTCTGGATTTTTCTTTTCTCATCACTCCTTGCACTGCTTGTTGCTTTGAGCACAGTTACCATTCATACAACCAAGGCTGCACTGGCTAATCCTTCTGATTCTTTGAAGTACGAATGATCCCTTAGCTTTATTTCTTCCCAAAAAAAACTGTTTCTTGATGCTTGATCTATCAAAAATCCAGAAATGCGATTGATTTCCTTTTATTCCTGTGGTAGAAGCTTCTAGGAGAAAAACCACTGCTGAATATTAAAAACGATAAAAAAATCCCATTGCACCGAGCTATCGGTTTGCCTCAAGCAACAGCTTTAGTTGTGGGGTCAATCATCGGTGCTTCCATTTTTGTGCAACCTTCTGAAATTACCGGTCAGGTCAATTCGATCACAGGAGTTCTCCTGGTATGGCTGGTATCGGGGATTCTGTCTTTTTTTGGTGCCTTGGTGTGTGCGGAGCTGGCATCCATTTTCACTCGGTCCGGGGGAATTTATGTCTATCTAAAAGAAGCATTTTCTCCTTCGATTGGGTTTCTTTGGGGTTGGACTATGTTTTGGAGTGTGCATTCGGGGATTATCGCAGCGATTGCGGTCATATTTTCCCGCTATTTCTCCTATTTCTTACCGATGAATGATTTTTTGATCAATGCTGTTGCCATCGCTGCCATAGCTTTCCTCTCTGCAATTAATTATCTCGGCGTCAAACAAGGTAGCACTTTTCAAACCCTTTTTACTCTGGGAAAAATTCTTGCAATTTTATTCATTATTGTTGTCGGTTTTGTGCTTGGTTCAAGAATTTCAGATCATTTCACACTTGGCGATATTGCGCAGAATGATATTTCTCTGGGTCCATTTTTTCTTGCACTCATTGCGGGTTTATTTGCCTTCGGTGGATGGCAGATGGTTACCTATAATGCCGAAGAAACCAAAAATCCACAGAAAAACATCCCTCGTGCACTGATGATTGGAATGCTGATCGTCACGATCTGTTACATTGCTTTGAATGCTGTGTATATGTACATTTTGCCTCTTGATAAAGTCGCATCTTCCACACGGATTGCCGCCGATGCTGCCAATGCTCTTATCGGATATGGAGGAGGAGCTTTCATGTCTGGTTTGGTGATGTTCTCCACAGTCGGGGCGTTGAGTGGTATCATACTTAGCGGCCCGCGTGCCTATTTTGCCATGGCTCAAGATGGATTGATATTTAAATGGATGGGCAAGATCCACCCCAGATACAGAACACCCCATAGGGCAATTGTTATACAGGCGGTTTGGGCTTCTGTGCTTGTGACAACGGGCAGCTACAGAGTCCTGTTCACTCGAGTTGTCTTTGCCGCATGGATATTCTATGGGTTAATGGCAATAGGGCTGTTTTTGTTACGACGCAGACCAGAAATCAAAAGGGAATACCGAATATGGGGTTATCCACTGGTTCCTGCAATTTTTGTGCTAGCAGCGTTTTCCCTCGTGGTAAACCAAATTATTTCGGACCCTGCTGAAAGCCTGATTGGGTTGACCTTTATATTGATAGGATTGCCAGCGTATCATTTTTGGTTTAGAAAAATACGAAACGAGGATCAAAAATGAAAATGATAGATTTTCACAATCACTTTTATCCTCCGGAGTACTTGGAGGCCATACAGATAGGGCCAAGCAATGTTAAAATAACTTTTGATGCGGATAACAATCCGCTTCTCCACTATCCCGGGGATTATAATATCGTGGTTCGCGGTCACAGAGACATCGAGTATCGGGCAGAGGTTTTGGAAAAAGCAGGAGTCGACAAACAGATTCTCACTTTCACGACACCCGGGACGCATGTCGAATCTCCCGCACGCTCTGTCGAATTAGCCCGTCTGGTGAATAACAGCCTTTCGAAGATCATGAACGAGAGAAGAGACCGATTTTCAGCGTTGGCGACACTTCCGCTGAATGACCCTGTTGCGTCTGTTGTTGAATTTGAGCGTGCGTTTAATGAACTGGGATTCAAAGGAGTCATGCTTCACAGTAATATCAATGGTACTGCTCTGAGTGAACAGCGTTTTTGGCCTTTGTACGAAAAAGCCGACGATTTGAGAGCCGTGTTTTATATCCATCCCTCTTTTCCTGTCGGGGTGGAGGCCATGACAGATTATCGGCTTATGCCTCTAGTCGGTTTTCCGTTCGAAACGACATTGGCAGCGGCGAAACTGGTTTTCAGCGGTGTTGTCGAAAAATATCCTGGGATCAGGTGGGTTCTGGGACACCTAGGCGGGGCCATCCTGTATCTTGCAGAACGGCTTGACCGCGGGTATTTTGCTTTTGAAGAGTGCAGGGCGAATATCAGCAAGCCACCGAGCGAATATTTGAAGGAATTTTATTATGATTCGGTTAATTTTGATCCCCATGCTTTAAAGTTCGCCATAAGCTTTGCCGGCGAAAGTCAATTCGTAGCGGGCAGCGATTATCCTCACAAGATCGGAAGCCTAGAGATGATGGTTTCCAGCATAGAGGAGCTGGATATTCCTGAAGATACAAAAGCCAAAATTTACGGAGAAAATGCGGCTAGATTGTTAGAGTTGTAGTCAGATTCTAACATTTTACGTTGCTTTTTTATTCCTTCCTTATCCTCGTGATTTCGAAAACGACCGGATTGAAAGCATCGGGACAGGCATGGGTTTTTGTGTCCGGATTTTCGAGCCAGGGAAACTGAGCGTTGAATAACATGGCGAATACCGCAGGCATCATGCTGTAAAGTGCATGGATACAGATTTTCCCTTTGACTCCCGATTCTTTGAATTCCGCAACATCCCCGATTTTATGCAAGTCACAGGTCCCTTTGATCACTTTTGTTTGCACCGCAGTGATGGCCTTTGCTTCTAAATTTGTGCCATTCAGAAATCCAGGATACGTAGCTGCCAAGGCAGCACAAGGAACGGTTTTGCAGAAATCTCGTCTTCTCATCGTTTTATCCCTCCTCGATCCAGAGATCTCGATCCATATCTTTCCAGAATTCTAGTCTCATGCTGCTGTGGTTGAAAACATCAGTATAATAGGGATCGTTTTTCTTGTATTCCTCATATGGACCCTCATAGTTGGAGCGCCGGGCTTTGTAATCTTCATAATCTGTCAGGCTGTCGTATTCCCACATGATAAAGTGCCGATTGGATTCTTCGCCTGCGACCGTTTTGACAAAATACCTCACACTCTTCCATTCTTTGAAGAGCTCCCGGTGGCCATTCACCCATTTGAACCATCGGCGGATCGCGTCATCATGTTTTTCCTGTTTCCCCTCAGCGACCAACCAGCTTTCCACTTCAAAAACAGCCATCACAAACCTCCTTTGAAGACCCCAAACTCCCCTCCATATTTGCGCACAATTCGGAGAAGTTTATTAGCAGAACAAGCCGGAAAAATGCCGCGTTTCAGGGAATTTGTTTCATAGTGAGAAGCGTCGGAACGCAATGCTTTCTCAGGTGGTAAAGCTATGAGAAATACACTTCCCATTATCCCTTTTTTTAAAAACTTTCTTCTTTCCAAAGGTTTTTCAAAGCGATCCATCCTCACCTCCAATTGTTTTTGTCGTGCTTACATAGGGTGTATGTTATTGGATTTATTCTCTTTTTCCAACCGAATATTAACAATTTTGACATTCGCTTCTTCCAATGGTATAAGCCAAATAGCAACACGATGTCACTTATTCAAGGATTGAAAGTGGGGAGAAAAAACATGTTTAAGAAATTGTTGCTGGTTTTTATCATAATGTCCCTTTTTTCTCTTTGTGGTCCCGTTGTGTTGATTCCTCCAGAAATCGATCTCATCCCGTTTGAGCGAATCGGATTGATATCATTTTCGTTGGAAAATGCTGCCGGTCGGATCGATGAAATTGCCACCCAGCGTTTTTTGCAGGAAATTACATTTCATCAGAGAGGTGCTCAGATTATCGAACTGGGAACCCTGGAAGATGTGTTGGCGAGAATCGATAAATCGACGATCGACCAAGAAGCTGCCCTGGCAATCGGAAAAGAGTATGGGGTTACCGCATTTTTTTTCGGCAAAATTTCTGTTTCTGAAGTCAGACCGCAAATCGATATCAGCACATTGATCTCAAGCATGAGAGTCCAGGCTGTTTTTAGCATGTCTGCAACGGCCAGGTTTTTGTCCACAGAAACAGGAGTGACATTATGGACGGATTCTGTCCTTGAGAAAGACTCCCTTGCCTATTTGAGCATGGAACATGGCCAGATCCCCTATTTTGATGTAAGGGACCAAGAAGAGACATACAGAGAACTCATCGAACGTCTGATTTATGCGTTGACGAGAGATTTTCGTCCCACAAAGAGACGACTATAATATCTGCTATTTCAATGCCTTTTTCTTTAGATAGGGCACTCCCTTGGTCATCCACTCCGGCGCTGGTTTACCCTTGAGATAGTGGTCGTAAAATTCTTCCATCCGGTGCTGGAAATCGATCTGGTTTTCGAGCTTGTCGAGATGATGTCCCTGGCCCGGGTAGGACGCAAGAATGACATTCTTGCCGAGAAAACGAAGGGCGTTGTAGAACTCGATGGCCTGCAGCCATTCCACTGAACCATCATCTGTCCCATGGAATAAAAGCAAGGGAGTATCCATGGTTTCGGCATTGAACAGCGCAGACTCCTTGATGTAGAGCTCACGGTCATCGAACGGATTGGTGCCGAAGCGGCCCTGTCCATAGTAATCATATCGGTGCTGACTTGTGCCCGATGATTTCCAGAGCTGGTTAAAATCGGATATCAAATTGGTGGCTGCCGCTCCTACCACGACGGCTGCAAACATTTTGGATTTTGTGGCGATCAACGCTCCCCCTTGTCCAGAAAAGCTGTGCCCGTGCAATCCGATACGTTTAGGATCGGCATATCCCAGTTCGATAACTTTTTTCACCGCCGATTCCACGCAGTCGAGCATATCGGAATGGGTGGTGCGTGTGTTGAAATGCACATCCGGGAGCAGAACCAAATAACCGTTGCTCACATATTTGTAGAACATCGGCGTATCTCGGTAGACAAGGCGTGAAAAGCGGTAGAGATTTTGTGAATTTTTTTCGTAAAAATCGACGAGCATCGGGAGTTTTTCACCCTCTTTGTATTCCTCAGGGATCATCAGCACACCTTGAAGGCGTTTGTCGTTTTTGTTTGTATACTCGACTAGGATGTTGCGTCCCCATTTGAATTCCTTTTGATGCGGATTGGCATCTGTGATCCGTCTAGGATTTTGGAATGTTTGGTCTGCGACATGATAGTTGGGAAACTCCTTAAAGTCTTCAATGGTGTAAAAGAAGTGATCGGCCTTTTTTGCCTTGATTAGGCGCCCATACGATTTTTTCTGATAGACCAACAGTTTGAGCTTGCCTTCATTCAGGCGAAAATATCCAGCTTCCTTGGTCCAGTGACCAAAAGCAGAAATCAATAGGGGCATTTCCAGATCGATGGATTTCTCTTCTGGATCTGTCTGGACATACCGGAATCGAATTTCTTTCTCAGTACCTTTGCCACCTGTCAGGTTCTTGGCTGGGCTTCCGTCCAGAGGCTGGAGATAAAGATCGTATTTATGATTGAGGATCACAGCCTTACCGTCTTTTGTCCAACCTGTCACCCCATAGGGAGGTTTGGTGCCTGGATGGTCGTATTCCTGATCGATAAAACTTACGGGCGCTTGAGCCGTCAGGTTGATGATTTTTTCGGTTGAGATCACATAATCCCAAATATGGCTATCCTTCCAGTAAAGGAAATGTTTGGAGTCAGGGGAAAGTCCCAGAGTCCGTTTCTGCCCTTTGAACATCAGAGTCCGTTCTCCCGTTTTTGTATTCAACCGATAGTAGTCAGCCAAGGATTCTTTCCAATCGGAGATGTAATCCTTTTCATCCCTCCCGATAGCCCATTTTCCATCTTGAGCGATGGTGGCTGTCCGTATGCGTTCATCACACAGACGAATAAATCGTTTGGTCTCGAGATTGTACACTGACCTGTAGGTGAAATTCCGGTCTCGATCGGCTCGGATTTTCTGGACAGATTGAATCTTTTCATCATTCCAGTGCCAGATATCCACATCGGCCGGGGGTTCTTCCTCTTCTATATCCTCAGCTTTTTTCTTTTCAGGCGCTTTCTCTTCACTGGATTTTTTTCCCTTTTCGGGTTTTACTTTTTTTCCTGGTTTTTCCGGGATTTTTTCCTGTTCTTTGAGGCCACAAAATACGAGTGTGTTGTCTTCACTCCAGAACAGATTCCCCCGAACCGGGGTAGGTGAGCGCCGGAAACGGGAACGTCCGGAGGAAGCACTCCGCTCGGATATTACCATATCCTTCGGAAAGTTTGGGTCGTTGGCAGGATCGTACTTGTGTACAGACCGATTCTTTGTCCCTACTTCGGTAAAAGCCAGCAGGATGTTATCCTTTTCTTTGAATTCTTTTTGTTTTTCTCCCTTGAGTGCGGCCAGGGCTGTTCCTTTTTCGTCCCATGTCAGTTGGCTGTATTCGACGTTGTCGGCATCGAGAACGGTGAGAATTTTTCGCGATAGGTTAAATAGATAAAGTCCATTTCCTGACTTATCAGCCGCATCTACGCTATAGGCTAGATATGTTCCGGATTTGTTAAATTTGAATTCTGCCACATTCCCCAGATTGTGGAAGTTTTTGGCTTTGAGGTCGTACAGGATGAGGTCTGAGCCTTTGTGCTTGGCTTTGGGATCGGTTTTGGGCTTTTTTAAGGCCAGAAAACCTGATCCCTTAGAAAAGGAAAAGGAAGAAACGTTTTCAAAGCTCATTTTTTCCCCGGTGGAAAGATAGATGAGCTCAGCTTTGCGGGGAACCGGCTTTTTTTGCTTCCGAAGTTTTTCTGCTTCTTTCCGTGGTAGGTTCAATATGTACGCTGCCCAAAGGGAGTCATCGGAAAACTTTGGATCAGAGGCTCCGATGAGCTTGAATTCTTTGTCAGATGTGAGACTTTTTATGAAAAATTCATCATCGGCCTTGGTTTTACGATAAGCATAGGTTACCCATTTCCCATCATCGGAAATGGATGTGGATGTGATGCTCCTCCAGCTGGCATAGTCATCGATTGTGAACGGCCGTTTATCATCCGCTCCAAGCCATGCGGAACTAGAGAGAAAGCAAAATATGAGGGCAGCTGCTACGAGCTTTCGTGAAAATCTCATTGATTCCTCCTGCAAAGGGTAATGCCAACCCTCCCCACCCGCCAACCCTCCCCACCCGCCAACCCTCCCCACCCTACATTAAAGGATGGGCGTGAGGATGATATTGGCATTTTTCGTGAATAGTTCAGGTTAAGTAAGAGAAGGATTGTAATATAAGTAAAATAAGGTTGCAATGAAGATTTTTAGAACAGGTCAGGTTGAAATTTTGCTTGACCCAATGTTTTAATTTTAATACGTTGCTTGCATCCGATAACCTTTTTAAAAAAGCGCAGGATGCCTCATTGATTATCTGGTTTTCCTTGATAGCCTCTTTCCATTTTGATGGGGCCATTGTTTTTTCATTTAAATTTAGCTAGGAGGGCTGAGTATGTTTTTATCATTTCTGCAAAAATTAAGGGAGTGTTCCTTAAAATCAAGGCTTATTTATATCCTGTTGACCTTCTGCATGATCCTGCATCTTGGATTAGCCCCTGTTGCTGCACAGCAGAAGATCGATGAGGAATACACGGCAAAAATCAGAGAATTCACGACGGACGAACATTTTCTTCCCAAGTGGATGGATAACCTGCCGCACTCGGAAGATATACCCACACCTCTGGATATTCTGGGACATATAGCAGGTACACGGGATATCTTGACATACACCAAGGATATCAACAGATATATGAAGGCTCTTGCCGAAGCTTCTCCGCGGGTAAAGCTTTTTCCTGGCGGAACATCGGAGGAAGGACGCGAACGGGTTTTTGTCGTGATTGCGCATGAGAACACCATCCAGGATCTTGACCGGTACAAAGCAATCAATGCCAAGCTGGCCGATCCACGAACATTAAGCGAAGACGAAGCTCAGAAACTCATCCAAGAAGCCAAACCCATGTACTGGGCGACAGGAGCTATGCATTCAGGAGAGACCGGCTCACCCGAGATGCTGATGGAATTGGCCTATCGTTTGGCTGTGGATGAATCTCCTTTTATCAAAACCATCCGAGACAATGCCATCGTTATGATCACTCCTGTTCTGGAAGTAGACGGCCGCGAGAAGATGGTAGATGTGTCCATGGCCAAGCGCAAAGATCCTGAGGCCAACTATCCTTCTCGGCTGCTTTACTGGGGGAAATACGTGGCCCACGACAACAACCGAGACAACCTGGCCCTCAGCTTGGACTTAAGCAGGCACATCATGGAAACTTTTCTGGAGTTTCATCCTCAAGTGCTGCATGACCTTCACGAAACAGCATCGCACCTTTACGTATCGACAGGGACCGGACCGTATAATGCTTGGGTCGATCCGATTCTGATTGACGAATGGCACATGATCGCTTATCAGGAAGTCAATGAGATGACAAGAGAAGGCGTACCCGGTGTATGGACGCACGGTTTTTATGATGGTTGGGCACCCAACTACGCGTTTTACGCGGCAAACGGGCACAATGCCATCGGCCGTTTTTATGAAACTCAGGGAGCTGGCGACGGCAGCACCCGGATTATCACGACACGGGGCAGCCGTGCCTGGTACCGGCCCAACCCGCCACTTCCGCGAACCCTTTGGTCACTCCGGAATAACGTCAATATGCAAGGGAGTGGCATCCAGATCGCCATGAATTATGTGGCGGCCAACGCGCAAAAATTCATGGAGAATTTTTACCTCAAGAGCAAACGTGCTGTGGCCAAAGCTCGAAATGAAGGTCCTGCTGCTTATGTTTTCCCCGGCGTGGATCCCAGGCCGGGTCAGGTCGCCCGCCTTCTGACATTGCTTAGGCGGCAAGGCGTCGAAATCCACAGGGCAGATAAGGAAATTAAAATAGGCGAAGATACCTTCCCGAAGGGAAGTTACATCGTGCGGATGGATCAGCCTTATTCCCGGATGGCCGACATGATGCTCGACCGACAGTATTTCAATATCGACGATCCCCGGCCATACGATGATGTTGGATGGACCATGGGGCCTTTGTACAATGTGAAAACCGTAAGGATTGAAGATATTGAAATTCTATCCCACCCTATGACCCTGATGAACAGTTTCCGCGTCCCAGGAGGGATCGAGAAGCCCAAAAAGGGTAAGATAGAGGCCTTTCTGATAGATCACAATGCTGACAATCCCCTTGCTACTTTTAGGTTCAAGAATGCAGACCTTAAAATGCATGCGGCCGAAAAAGGTTTCGAAGTGGGGAAGAAAAAATTCAAAGCGGGAACGTTTATCATCAAAACAGATGAGAATGCTGAAAATCTTGGAGCGTTCCTTGACGAGCAAGGAAAAAACTATGGCTTTACGGCTTGGGGTTTGGCTGATCTCCCCGATGTTCCCATGCACGAGATCACGGTTCCTCGTGTCGCTCTAATGCGCACATGGCGATCCACACAAACCGAAGGTTGGGTGCGTATTGCGTTGGATGAGCTTGAAATCCCGTATGACTATATTTCCGTCCATGACGTGCGGGACAACGGGAAACTCCGAGACAGGTATGACGTCATTCTTTTCGGCCCATCTTCAGGAAGTGCGCTGAACATTGTACAGGGAGTTACCGGCGATAAACCCATGCCCTGGAAAAAAACAGAGCTCACTCCCAACCTCGGCCGTCAGGATTCCACAGACGACATGCGAGGGGGAATAGAGCTGGAGGGTGTTCTGCATCTGAGAGATTTTATAAAACAGGGTGGCCTCTTGATTACTCTCACAAACAGCTCGTCGTTGCCGATCCATTTTGGCCTAGCTCAGGGCATCACGATCAAACAAACCAACGAGCTTTGGGCTAGAGGAGGCGTATTTCAAGCTGAGGTGGCCGACACATCCAGCCCGATCGCATATGGGTATGACAAAGATCTGGGAGTCTACTTCAATTCTTCTCCCGTTTTTGCCATAGGAAGCACGGGCGGGCAGAGATTCCGCTACATGCAAGCAGGCTCGAGAGATCGTGTGACCGGTCGCGGGAGCAAAAATGATCCGGATATCCCTCAGGGGAGAGCAAAAGATCTTGGCAAGGAAACGATCGAAGAATTCCAAAAAAGGCAGAAAGAAGAACAGGAACGTGAAAGCAAACAGCAACCGGGAACCCGTCCGGCGACATCGCGTGTGCGACCTCGAATCGTGCTCCGCTTCACTAGGGATGAGAAAAAGCTCCTGATCAGCGGTGGTTTGTCCGGTGGCAGTGAATTAGCCGGTGCACCGGCCGTCGTTGATTGCAAGCTTGGTGAGGGCCATGTGGTTCTGTTCAGCATAAATCCGATGTGGCGCCATCAAACCCATGGATCCTTCTTTTTGGTTTTCAACGCCATGCTGCATTATGGCCACCTGGATGTCGGCAAGTAATAGCTGAATCTGTACCTCCTCCAAAGAGACTCGTGAAGGCTAGATCCTCGCTTCTGCTGCGGATATCTCTGGTGGCTTTTACTCAATAAAGTTCAGCCTTGCAAAATGGGGGAGAATTTTTTTTATTTTTTCTTGAACTTTTTTGTTTTTATATCGTATTATATAATATGAATACTATGAAACGAATTATTCGAAACGAATTTAAATGAGAGAGTGAAACGATGGATATGTTATCGAGGATCGAGGAAATTCTCCTGCTGGCCATCTGGAAGCTTGAGGATAATGCCTACGGCATTTCCGTGAGGGAGCAGGTGGAGCGGGATACTGGGGTGAAATGGATGTCGGGTGCTATCTATGCTCCGTTGAACCGGCTCAAGAAAAACGGCTATGTCCGTACCTATCAGGCCAAAAACTCGGCCGAGAAGGGGGGGCGGCCGCGAATCTATTATCGACTCACCAAATTGGGCATGAGAAAGCTGGCCACCATTCAGGAGGTCAATCAATCCATATGGATGGATGTCCCCGACCTTAAAAAAGAACGCAAAGCATGAATAAAAAAGATTTCCAGCCGCCGCGTTTGATTTGGTTTATCCTGCGGTGGTTTGCCGACGAAGAGGTGTTAGCCTCGATGGAGGAGGACCTGGGGGTGCGTTGCGCTGCTGCTGCTGAGAAATACGGCTCTGTCCTTGCCAGCTTTTTATGCAACTTACAGGGTATTTTGCTCCTTTTCTCTTTTTCACTTGAATCATTCCTTTGGGGGATAACCATGTTCAGAAACTACATAAAGGTGGCCTTCCGCCATATCAAACGGAGAAAAGTCTATTCTTTTATCAATATCTTGGGCCTCACGATCGGGATGGCCTGTTTCATCCTGATTGGCCTGTGGGTTAAGGATGAATTGAGTTTTGACAGATTTCATGAAAAAAAGGACCGGATTTACCGTGTCCTGAATAGGATGCAGGATGGTAGTGCTTATTTCCAAATAACCTATGCCTTAGGACCGGCGCTTAAGGCCGAATACCCGGAAGTGGAAGAAGCCTGCCGTGTATGGCTCTGGTATGGGTCGCATGTGAAATACCAAGATAAAACTTACGCGGAACGGAATATCTACCTTGCTGATCCCAGTTTTTTCAAGATTTTTTCTTTCCCTTTTGTCAAAGGCAATCCAGATACAGCCCTTGAGGATAAATATTCTATCGTCATCACCGAACAGATGGCACAAAAATATTTTGGGGATAAGGATCCCATCGGCAAAATCATTAATCTTTCTTTGTTGGAAGGCGATTTTATGGTAACTGGGGTTATCCAGAATATCCCGATGAATTCTCATCTTCGGTTCGACTTCATCGGTAGGATCGAGTTTCTCGGGGAGGACCGACTAGCCCGGTGGGAGGAATGGTCCGGTCCCAACTATGTTCTCTTGCAGCCGGAAGTATCTTCCGGCGATTTTGAGTCAAAAATCGCAGGTATCTATAAGAAAAATCTTGATCCGGAAACGACCTTTGTGCCGGAACTCCAGCCACTTTCCCGGGTTCATCTGTATGAACCGGGACGTCCCGGTCAGGCTAGAAGGGTCGCCATGTTTTCGGTCATCGCTGTGTTTATTCTTCTTATGGCCTGCATCAATTTCATGAATCTGGCCACTGCCCAATCCTCTAAGCGCTCAAAGGAAGTGGGAATGCGTAAGGTGATCGGGGCCCTGCGGCGGCAAATAATCCGGCAGTTTTTGGGCGAGGCTGTCCTGATCGCCTTTTTTGCGCTTTTGCTTGCCCTGATTGTGGTGGAAGCTGTACTTCCGTATTTTAATCAATTCACAGGAAAGGCTCTGGTGTTGTTATCAGGAGCAAGCTTTCCTCTTGTCCTTACGCTTTTACTCATAACCCTGGGAACGGGATTTCTGGCTGGGAGTTATCCTTCGCTTTTCCTTTCTGCATTTCGGCCCGTCCAGACCCTTAAGAGCCAATACTCCTTCCGGAATAAGGGAGGAGGGATCCGCAAAGCCCTGATTGTGGTTCAATTTACCATTTCAGTGGGACTGATCGTCTGCACCCTGTTGGTCTCCAGCCAGTTGCGTTATATTCAAAAGCGGGACCTGGGACTTGACCGGGATCATATTATTGCTGCCTATGTTTACCCCCCGTTCATACCTAAGTTTGATGCATTTAAAAACGTCCTCCTTACTAAACCAGGGATAAGAGAAGTCACCTCCGCCGCCCAGCCTCCCTTCCGCGTTGGAGAAAATATTCAGATCGACTGGGAAGGGAATCCCACCGATGAGACCTTTTCTGCGGACTATACGTGTGTCGACTATGACTTTTTTAAGACCTTCGATATGCAAATTCTCCAGGGACGCACGTTCTCAAAGGGATTTGCAACAGACGAGGCTGCGGCTTGCCTCATCAATGAGGCTGCAGCTCAGCGAATGGGATTGGAAAATCCTATCGGTACTAATATATATATGGATCACCCTGCTTGGCCGGAATCATTCCGGCCTGCTCGTGTGATCGGAGTGGTTAGAGATTTCCACTCCCGGTCCCTCCACACAGCCATCCGGCCATTTGTCTTCCGAATGTATAAGCCCTGGCACCAGTATGCCTTCATCAAGATCGATGGATCACAGATCCAAGCCGCATTGGCCAGCATCGAGGGAGCCTATAAAAATTACTCACCGGGCATTCCCTTCGATTACCTTTTCCTGGATGAGGTGTTTAACCAGCAATACACGTCCGAGAAACTACTGGGAGATTTATTCAACGGATTCAGTCTGCTCTCTGTAGTTATTGCGTGCTTGGGTCTTTTTGGGCTGGCCTCATACACGACCGAGCAGAAGACCAAGGAGATCGGGATCCGCAAGGTTTTGGGAGCCTCGATTCCTGGGATAGTGACGATGACAACCCGGGAGTTTCTGAAATGGATTCTTATCGCCAACCTGCTTGCCTGGCCTATTGCCTACTTTGTGATGTCCAAGTGGCTGCAGGATTTTGCCTACAAGGTAAGCATAGGACCCTTGGTTTTTGTGTTATCAGCTTGCTTAACGCTAATCGTAGCGGTGCTGACGGTGAGCTATCACTCCCTGAAAGCCGCGTTGGCTAATCCGGTTGACTCCCTCCGCTACGAATAATCTCCCTTCCATATTCACAGGTGTGCTAAATTAACAAAATTTGACATTAAGTGACAAATATTGTTAATTTGTCAACCTTTACTGGTTCTTTTTGTTTTTATTTCCAGGTAAATCTGTAATAGGCGGAATGGATATATTTGGTATGAAATTTGCTAAATATAATGATTGAAATAGTTTATTTGTCTAAATTGAGAGACAAACAAATAAACGCTTAAGCTTAAAATATGAATGAGGAAGGAACCTAGAGATCAAAGGCAAAATTTATAATGCGACATATTGATTTAGATACGTTGAGGAAAAAATGAAAAGGATTTTAGCGTTTGCCATATCTTTGTTTTTTCTGTTCAACCTGTTAACCTTTCCGGGAAATTTTACGCTTGGAGGGATGTTCGGGAATTACTTCGTTGCAGATCCCATTTACAAAGATCTTTATGGTTCAGGGAACTTCATTTTTTGGGGATTCGTCAGCATCGGAGTAATGAATCGGCTGGAACTTAGAGGAGATATCGGGTATTTCAATAAGCGCGGCAAGACATCTTTAACAGGAGAAAGCACGAGTTTCTCCCTAATTCCGATCACCATTGGTGCAAGATTCAGACTAATAAATCTAGAACACATCCGTCCTTATCTCGGTGCTGGTTTGAATTATTGTTTGTTCAATGAAAAAGCTCGAATCGGAGATACTTCAGACACGACACTGGGACTCCACTTTGAAGGAGGAAGTTATATAGTCATAGCGGAGAGATTGTATTTCGATTTAAATTTTCGATACTCCATCTCTGATGCCAAACCCTTTGATGAAACCATCAAATTGGGCGGATTCAGTACTGGGATTGGGGTGGGTTACACTTTTTGATTGATATATAACCATGAAAAAGAATATTGGTTTAAAAGAATATATTGTGCTGATGTTGTTCTTTTTTTTTATGATCTCTCCCGCGATCGATTTTCAATTCGCTAAAACCGGATTCAGAGCGAGTTCACAGGGGTGGTGGGATCCAGAATGGCATCATAGGATACAGGTTGCTATCGATAGCGGGAATTTTGCCAGAAATGATGAACCTATAGAATTAGAGATTGACTTCGCATCTCTGTTTTCATTATGGGGGATTTCCGGTGTCCTTGACACCAATTCCATTAGAGTCATCGATCAAAGCGATACCCCATCAGAAGTGCTCTCCCAATTCGATCCATCCACAGGAGAAATTGTTTGGCTCACCGGAGAAATGAGTGCGGGCACCCGAAAAACATATTATGTGTATTTTGATATTCTAGAAAATGGACCCAAGTTATTTCCATCCTATTATGACTCCTTCGAAGATGGAGGCGTTTTGGTATTGAATTCAGATGATTATGTTTCGGTTATTTATAAGATCAGCGGTGTCGAATACGAGACAGCGAGAGTGAATACCGAGAATGGGGAACTATGTTTCATGAAGCCGCCGTTCGGGGATTCGCTTTTTGAAGGCGAAGTTTCTGGATTGCGATTCCAGATGCACGGAAAAGAGGCCGCTAGTCAAAACATCGTATCTATTACAGGAGGGCCGGTCCGTTACAACGTAGAATTTCAGAACGAAACGGCAACACAGGCTGGATCAATTGAATCGGATAATTATTGCCTTGAATTTTTCTATGTATCAAACGGGCATGAGGTGAAGGCAAGACTAAAAAATATGTGGACTTTTTCTTCTCAGGACTTTTTTCCAAAAAATGTGACCGCCTTGTTTCATATGCCTAACATGTGGAGTCCTTTCCCTATTGTGTCGAACATCCCAGGCGCTTTATCGAACAATCAATTTGGAGCTTACGGACAGATTGGGATGATCAGCATAGTTCCTGTAAGTCCAAAATTTGAAGATTTGGACGTCTATACTTCTGTAAACAGATTCGGATGGGACTGGTCAGTCGAGTATGAATTTCGGGATGGTATGATTGGAAATGAAGCGAATCAATGGGTTTTTTGGATTCATTGTTGTGATTTAGAAGGACTGAGTAGTGCCAGTAATCTCGGCAAAAGTGCGGAAATGCCGCCTGAAGTTGAAGTCAATTTCGGTCAAAATTATTTCGCCCCTCTTGAGCGTACGCGGGTTGAATTCCAAAAACCTTTAGGCAGAAGAGATTATTTCACCATCTATAAAAGAGATGACCTTGCGAATAGATTTCGCAACACCTCTCCTAGAGAAATCGATGACAAGATCGTTTGGGTAGGTGATGGTTGGAAACACAGGAAAAGCCTCACCATCAGCGGCTCGTCCGTTGGCCCGCAGTCCGATTATCCGGTCCGAATTATCGTTCATCATGAAGATGGGGCCGATATGGGCGAAGATGTTTTCCTCGATTATAAGAGTCAGCCAGATTTTGGGGATATTCGTTTTACGAACAGCGATGGGGAGACCCAGCTGTCCTACTGGATAGAAAAATTAACTGAGGGAGAAGATGCAATTTTCTGGGTAAATATCGATAGCATACCTGCAAGCCCTGATACGGCCATAATCTATGTATATTACGGCAACAGCATTGCGACGACCACAAGCAATGGTGTGAATACGTTCGATTGGTTTGATGATTTTACGGCCGACTCTTCGGATGAATATGATATAGGGAAGCATGCCAACCACTGGCATGGATTAGGTACTGATTTTCCCTATTATGATCCCATCAGCGGGCGAATAGCATTTGATACAGAGAATGATGCTACTGGAGGATGGATGGTTCGGAGTGACAATCTGAATATCGAGAATTTTGCTGCGAAAATCGTTTTCGGGATAACAGGAGTTTATCCTTATAACACATCAAATGGAATTTTGGGAAGATGGAGGGGGGGGGATTCATTTTATGGTTTTTTTATCTGTGGAGGATACTATAGATACTCTCCTGCACTTGTTAGAGACAGAAGGACGAGTTATATCGGCATTCCCCCCAAAGCTACATATCACCCATTTGAAGGAACTCCTCATACTATGGAGTTAAGAATATACGGCAATAAACTTACAGGGATTTATAATGATGGCGAAATGGATGAGGTTATGCTTGTTGGCAAAGATTCAAAGCATGAGGGACCAGGAAAGGTCGGAATAATAGTCGGACAATCTATTGGCTGGTTTGATGTCTTTTTTGTCAGGAAATATATTGATCCAGAGCCGTTTTGTGCTACCTGGGGGAACGAAGAAATCCCGCTTAATCCTCCGATAGATGTAAGTTTAGAGAGAAAGATCAATCGAAACTTATTCAGGAAGGAAGCATTTCATACGATAAGTTGGCAGTTAAATCCTAACAATAAAGATTTTTCGATAATTAGTTATAGGATATATAGAAAAAATGCAAATTCAAGCGAGGAAGATTTCCTGCTTTTAGACACGGTTCAAAGTGGCACTTTTAGATATTCGGATGGTTATTTAGATGTATCCAAGAAGTATGTCTATGTTTTGACTTCAGTAGAATCAGGGGGGCATGAAAGTATGAAATCTTCACCCGTTGGGAATTGAAATCGGGAATTTCCTTTCTTTTTTATTCATATCGAAGCGAATCGACAGGATTTGTGGTGGCTGCTCGGATTGATTGGAAGCTGACCGTGAGCAGAGCGATAGCCAAAACGAGAAGACCGGATAATACAAACGTCAGGATATTTATCTGGGTACGATATGCGAAGTTTTTCAAATAGCGGCTCATGATGACATAGGCCACGGGCCATGCCAGGCCATTTGCCAGCACCACCCATTTGGTGAACTGTTTGGAAAGCATTATCACAATTCCTGGGATAGCTGCGCCAAGGACTTTCCGGATCCCGATTTCCTTTGTCCGGCTTTGTGCTGTAAAGGAAGCCAGTCCTAATAATCCAAGACAAGCAATAAAAAGCCCCAGGATTGTAAAGATACCGAATATTCTGCCGACCTGCTCATCCGATCGGTACTGCCGGTCAAAATCTGTATCCAGAAAAAAACTCTCGAAAGGATGGTTCGGGAACATGGATTTCCATTGGGACTGGACAAAAGCCAAGGATTGTTGGATGTCGGAAATATCGACGGATAACGTAAGAAACCGGAACATCCGGGGATGATATTCCATAACAATTGGTTCGACATGGGATTGCAGTCCACGGTAATGAAAATTTTTAGTCACCCCGATTATCGGATTGACCCGGCCCCCGGCTCCCGTTCTGAGGCGCTTCCCGATGGCCTCTTCTGGACTGCTCCATCCAAAGGCTGTGGCAGCCGCCTCATTGATCAAAAAGGCTCCGGCGATATCCGTGCTCATGTCCCCTTGAAAGGCTCTCCCTGCAACCATTTCAATCCCGTAGCTAGGAACAAAATCATGGTCAAAATACATGTGGAACATGGACTGATTTTTCGGATCTTCTTCTCCGACAAGAGCGATACCGAAATTGGAAACTCCTCTTCCCGGCACGGTCGAGGAAACGGTTGCGGCCGTGATAGAGGCATCTCCGGAAAAAAGGTTTTTCACCGTTTCGTAGTTTTCTTGCATAGAAATACCCCCCCTTAATGGGATGACCAGCTTCTGCTCCTTTTCGAATCCCAAGTGTTGATTTTTCATGAAGTTGAACTGTTTGGCCATGATCAGGGTACTGATAATGAGCACGACTGAAATGGCAAACTGGACAACCACCAGCACGTTTCGCAAAGCAAAACCGCCTGATCCACTCCTGAGGCTTCCTTTGAGGGTGACGACCGGCAGGAAGGCAGAAAGCACAAGTGCAGGATAGATGCCAGCTGCCAATCCAACCAAAATCGAACCGCCGATCAGGAAGATCAGGTTCGCCGGATTCAAAAGCATGTTGAAATCCAATGCGATTCCAGTCACGTTGTTAATGAAGGGAATGGCGAATTTAGTAATAACAATCGCTAGCCCCAACGACAGCAACGCAATCAGGAGAGATTCTCCTAGAAATTGAGCGACGAGTTGAAGCCTCTTCGCTCCCACAACCTTGCGCATGCCCACCTCTTTGGCCCTGTTGGCCGAACGGGCCGTGGAAAGGTTCATGAAGTTTAAACATGCGATGAGAAGGATAAACAGGCCCACGAAGGAAAAGATGGTGACGTACTGGGGATTCCCCGGTGGTTCAGCTTCATACCGGATGTGCGAGTGGAGATGTATGCTGGAGACGGGCTGCAAAAAATAGTGATAGGAGTCGCCCCATTTTTTCAGCTGTGCACCCACGTATTTATCCGCGAGGTTGGTGACTTGCTGAGCAAATTCATCCACATCCACATTCGGTTTAACTTTTAGGTAGGTATAAAACATGGTGGAATGCCAATTGCTCATCTCTTCCCAGTCCGAAAGTGTTTCCATCGAAGCCATCAAGTCATATTTCAGGTGGGTATTTTCCGGAGAATCGACCACAATCCCTGTGATCTCATAGGTGTCGTTATCGATTTCCAAGGTTTTTCCGAGGGGATTATCTTGCCCGAAATATTTCAAGGCGATCTTTTCAGAAATGACCAAGGTATTGGGTCGAGTCAAAGCTCCTTGGGGATTTCCTTGGATAAACGGGATGGTCAAAACGTCGAACAGTTCCGGGTCTGCGAACATGAAGCGGTCTTCATAAAAGAATGTATCTTTCTTCCTCACCAACCTGCTGCCGGTTGTCAATGAACGGGCGGCCTGTTCGACCTGGGGATAATCGGCCTTCAAAGTCGGGGCTACCATCGGAGCGATCGGGGCAAAGACCCTGTTTGAAGTCGGAGTGCGGATGTCCTGTGCGATTCGGAATATCCGGTCTCCATCCTCATGATAATTGTCATAGCTCAATTCGTGGCGGACATAGATGAGGATCAACAGACATACGGCCATGCCGGTGGCGAAGCCTGCTATATTGATTAAGGAATATCCTTTGTGACGCAGGAAATTTCGTAATGCGATTTTTAGATAATTTTTTAACATGATGGCTCTCCAATATGATATTTCTTTGATAATTCCGGGCATGGATTCCAGAACCCGGAACCAGTACCAAGTTTTTGCCCGCCATTTTGACTCGTTTTCGATTTTGTACCGATAAATCTCGTCGATATCACCGGAAAACTCACAGAAGTCTTCTTTTTCGAGAAAAAATTTCAGAATAAGGTTGGGAACTGGGGGGGGCGTTATCTTGATATTATCCATTTATTTTGCTTTTTTTTCTAAATGGAAGTCTTGTATTCCCCGCCAAATCGAGGCGTGAATATTGAGGATTTTTTTCAAGGCTGAAATTCCTGCAGGAGTGATTTCATAATAATAACGGGTTCTTCCACCTCGTTCAGAGAGGGGGGCGCTCGCGATTTTTTCTACGTATCCTTTTACCTTTAATTTTTTAAGAGTTTTGTAGATGACGCCGAACGGCCAATACCGCCCGATATCGTCATTAATCTGTTCTCTTATGGTGACTCCGTAGGCATTATCGTGAAGCTTATAAACGGTCAAAAGAATGATTTCTTCACTCCTGGATAAAAGTATCATCTGCTAGTCCTTTCATTTGTATGCAAATTGCACTCATATAATAAGACGCAGCAAAAACAAAAAGGTTACAAAAACTTTTCGGAACCTTTCTGTTCTTGTTTCCGTAGCTAATAGTGAATCGAAAATATCCTGGAGGGTAGAGTGTTCAAGAATTACTTCAAGATCGCAATCCGAAACATGTTTCGCAACAAGTTATATTCTTTGATAAACCTCACCGGTCTGGCTATCGGTTTAGCAGCCTGCCTGATGATATGGCTTTGGGTACAGGACGAATTGAGCTTTGACCGGTTCCATTCCAGTGCCGAAAGGATCTATCGAGTTGAACGCAAGGTTGACTTTAGAGACTTGCATGGACAAGCGCCTATCACTTCCGCGCCATACGGTCCGGCACTGGTGAGTGATTATCCAGAAATCACAAATTATGTCCGTTTGCATCGTCAGGAAATTTCTTTCAAGGACCACCAAAATGTATTCTACAAACAAAAATTGATTTTTGTCGACAATTCCATCTTCGAAATCTTTGATTTTTCTCTTGAAAGGGGTGATCCTCGAACGGCTCTCATTCAGCCGAAGTCGATGGTATTGACCAGCGTAAATGCTATGAAATACTTCGGGACTGAAGATGTTATCGGTAAATCCATCACCGTTGATTGGCGAGGATCCCTGGTCGATTTTCAGATCACAGGAATCTTGGAGGAAGTCCCGCACAATTCCCATGTCCAGTTCGATGTTCTCGCATCCCTCTCAACCTATCCAGCTGAGCAAATGGAGATTTGGTTCAATAATTATCTCTACACATATGTTTTGTTGGGACGAGAAGCTTCAGCTAAAGGTCTGGAAGGAAAATTCTCATCTTTTATGACCAAGTATATGGCCGAGGATTTCATTAAAGTCGTTGGGCAAGATGCAGATATCAATGATATTTTTCAGCTGAAATTGGTTCCTCTGTTGGATATCCACCTGCATCCGGCCGCGGAGTTCGAGATCGGACCGCAGGGAAGCTTGACTTCTGTTTATATCTTTTCAGCTATTGCCGTTTTGATTCTGATCATTGCCTGCATCAACTTCATGAATCTTTCCACTGCGCGAGCCAATAAAAGAGCTAGGGAAGTCGGCATTCGCAAAACTGTCGGGGCACACAAACGCCAACTACGGGGACAATTCCTAGGAGAATCTGTGCTTCTCGCTTTTATTGCCCTTTTTCTGGCCCTTTTGCTGATTCGACTTTCTATTCCGGTCTTTAATGCGATCTCGGGAAAGTTTTTGTCCGTGGGCATGCTTTTTGGTGCGGGCAACGGTCTTATACTTGTTGGGATCGCATTGGCGGCAGGATTATTGGCAGGCTTATACCCTGCATTTTTCCTAACGCGCTTCGATCCTGCCAAGGTACTGAAAGGAGGAGTACAGTCGGGTACCGGGAAATCGATCTTCCGCAGGAGCATGGCCGTTATCCAGTTCGTGATTTCCATCGCCTTGATCATCGGGACACTTATCGTGTTCAAGCAAATGGACTACATCCAGAAAAAGTCCCTCGGATTTGACAAGGAAAATGTGCTCATCATACCAGCGGATAGCCAGCAGGTTAGCCAAAATATCGATGCCTTTCGGAACGCCCTGATAGGAGATACACGGATTAAATCTTTTGCTGTTTCTTCCAATATTCCTGGGAGCCGCATGTTTTCCGATACAGCCTACAAGAGGGCAGAAACCGATGATGTTTTTGCTTTGATCTTCATGGAAACAGATTACGAATTCGTGGATACATATGGATTCGAGGTTACCCACGGACGTCAATTTTCCAAAGAATTCAGCACGGATATCGATGGGGCTATCCTGATCAATCAAGCGGCAGCACGGGAGGTCGGCTACACTCCTGAAGAAGCCATCGGTAAAAAATTGTTGCGTTTTGTCGATGTGAATGAATTTAGTGAATTAACCATCATCGGTGTTGTTCAGGATTTTCATTTCAAATCTTTACACAAAATCATAGAACCTTGTCTGCTAGTGCTCGATCCAGACAGTTTCGACACCATCTCGGTCAGGATCATGCCTGGTGATGTCCGGGGAACGATCGGCTTCATCCAACAAAAATGGGGAGAGATTTTCCCTGGAGAACAGTTCGAATACAATTTTCTGGACAATAGAATTGATCTTCTGTACAAAAGCGAAGGCAGGATGCGAAGTCTCTTTTTGATATTCTCTATCCTGTCCATCTTTGTGGCTTGTCTGGGCCTGTTTGGCCTCGCCGCTTTCACGGCCGAAGAAAGAACCAAAGAGATCGGTGTGCGGAAAGTGATGGGAGCAACCTCTACCAATATCCTTTTCCTCCTGAGCAAGGAATTTGCTAAATGGGTGCTTTTAGCCAATGTTATCGCTTGGCCGATCGCGTACTTTGTCATGAACAAATGGCTGCAAAACTTTGCCTATCAAACAAATATGGGATTTTGGCCATTTATCTTCTCTGCAATTTTGGCCCTTCTAATCGCACTGTTTACAGTGAGTTACCAATCCATTAGAGCAGCCATTACCGATCCGGTCGAATGCCTCAGATACGAATGATTGGGCTTTTCTGAAATTTTCCTTGACTTCAGGTGTGTCCGGAGTGTCCTTCTCGGCTCCTGGTAACTCACACCATTACCCCATGCATCAATCAGGAAATCTTGTGTTGCTCACTCGACATCACCGCTAGTACACTGTATTGCTCAATACATACTCGAGTCCTTGCCGGATTCCCTCGAAGTACGACTCGTGAAGGCTAGATCCTCAATGTCGCTGTAGACATACCTGATGTCACCTTGTTTGTGAAAGAAGGAAAGATATGATATGAGATACTTCTTCTTGAGGAGGAATGAAATGAGTGACATGAGAAAATGTATTTTATCGGTTTTTTTGATGCTGATTTTCGCATTTGCACTCTCTGCCCAAGGCGAAAAAAAAGTGTTGAGTCTGGAGGATTATCCCCAGTGGAAGCACATCCTTTCTCCAGCTATCAATGCGAATGGTTATTGGATCTGTTATGCCTTTCGGCCAAATGGGGGAGATGCGACCCTTTACTTCAAGAATCTTGCATCGGATAAGATTTATGACATTCCTTTCGGATCAGGAGCGAAGTTTTCAGAAGACTCCAGGTGGGCTGCCTACTTGATTGGGATTTCCAAGGAGGAGGCAAAAAAGCTGCAAAAGGATAAAAAACCTATCCCCACAAAGGGAGAACTCCTGAATTTGAAAACAGGCGAAAAATATACGATTGAAAATACTGCAAACTTCGGTTTTTCAAAAAACTCCAAGTTTTTTGCCGCGAAAAAAGCCCAGCAAGAAAAAGCGGCCAAGCACAAGGGTACAGACCTTGTGCTTCGGAATCTGGAGACTGGGCTTTCCCAGAACATCGGAAATGTCGGAGAATATCAGTTTAACAAACCAGGGACCATGCTGGCTTACTCGGTGGATGCTGCCAACAAGGGAGGCAATGGCGTTTACCTGATGGACATGATGACAGGGCGATTTCTGCCGCTGGATACAGGTGAAGCTGACTTTGCGCAGATTGCATGGGATAAAGAAGGGTCGGCCTTGGCATTCCTCCGAGGAAAACAGGAAAAGGATTGCTGGGAGAAGGACAATGTTCTCTTGGCATTTTCAGGATTGGGAGGGGAGACATTTTCCCGGATCGAATACGATCCTTCCCAAGATGCCGAGTTTTCCAAAAACATGGTGATTTCCGAAAGAGTTTTGCCCCAAAGAGGAAGAAGACCTGGATCCTCGGTTCCTGCCCAGAACAAGGCCCTCATCTGGAGTGAAGACCTATCCAGGATATTTTGCGGTATCAAAGAACAGGAAAAAAAGCCCGAGAAAAGCAAAGAAGAGCTTCCGAATGTGGACATCTGGCATTGGAAGGATGAACAGATCCAGTCCGTTCAGACCAGACGTTTCAATTATGATGTCAATTTTACTTATCGGTCTGTTTTTCTCTTGAAAGAGAAAAAATTCCTGCAATTGGCCGACAAAAACATGCGAACGGTTACACTGGCCCGAGATGGAAATTGGGGAGTGGGTAGAGATGCCACGCCCTATCTTTCCGATGTGGAAACCCAACAATCCGATTATTATCTGGTGAATACATCGACCGGGGAACGCAAATCCATTGTCAAAGGAATCCGCCGAACCCTGGGCATTTCCGCGCACAATGGTCATTTTCTATATCTAAAGGATAAACAGCTGTGGATTTATGACTTCGAAAAAGGAACGACAACTAATATATCGGCAGAGGCTCCCGTTGTGTTTGTAAACGAAGAAGATGACCGCCCGAATGAAAAACCCCCTTTTGGGCTGGCCGGTTGGTCCAAAGATGGCATGGCGGTCATTGTAAACCATAAGTATGACCTCTGGCTTTTGCCGTTGGATGGGAAAAATCCCATCAACATCTGCAAAGGTCTAGGGGATAAGGAAAAAATCCAGTTTCGCTATGTCCGATTGGATCCCGAAGAAAAATTCATCGACACCAGCAAACTCATGTTACTCTCCGCATATGGCGAATGGACTAAAAAATCCGGCTATTATTCGCTAGAAGTTGGGGAAGAGCCCAGGGTTTTGGTTTTTGCAGATAAACGAATTGGATTTCCCCGTAAAGCAAAAAAGGCGAACAAGCTCCTTTATTCCATCGAAACCTTTGTGGATTTCCCGGATTTGTATGCGAGCGACATCTCCTTTAAGAATCCTGCAAAAGTGACCGACGCGAATCCCCAGCAGAAAGACTATGCCTGGGGCCATCGGGTTTTGGTCGACTACACCAACAGTAAGGGATCTAAACTTCAGGCCACATTGGCTTTGCCGGCTGGATATCAGGAAGGAAAGAAATATCCGATGTTGGTCTATTTTTACGAAAAGATGTCCCAACGCCATCACCAATATTCCATGCCCACCTACGATGACAGGCCCCACATGTCGGCCTATGCGAGCGATGGGTATCTGGTGTTGATGCCGGATATTGTCTTCGAAATTGGGAGGCCTGGGACTTCTTCGTTGGATTGTGTCAGTAGTGCTGTGAAAAAAGTGATCGAATTGGGCTATGCAGACTCTGAACGGATCGGCCTCCAAGGGCACAGCTGGGGCGGATTCCAGACGTCCTTTATCGTGACCCAAACCGATATGTTCGCCTGTGTAGTATCGGGGGCTCCGCCTACATGCATCGAAGGGGAGTTCAACCAGGTCTTTAAAGGTTCCGGAAACAACAACCATTCTTATTACTCCCGTAGCCAAGGACGCATGGGAACAGATCCCTGGAAGGCCCATGAACTTTATCGCAGCCAATCGGCTATTCAGAACGCCCAAAAGATCACAACGCCTTTTATGCTGCTCCATGGGACAGAAGATGGATCGGTTGACTGGATCCAGTCACTGGAATACTACAATGCAGCCCGTTATCTCGGCAAGGAGGTGATCTTTATCTCCTATCCCGGGGAACCGCATCATCTTGCCAAGGAGGAGAACCAGAAAGACTTCCAGATGCGGATGAAGCAGTATTTCGACCATTATTTAAAAGGAAAACCTATGCCCGATTGGATGGCCAATGGCATTCCCTATATGAAAAAAAAACGTCGCCTCGACGCCCAAAAAGAGGAAAATAGGTAGTTGTGCTTGTTCAGTCCGAAACAAATTTTTGCCGGAAATGAGGATGCATACCACATCCATTTAAAAACGTCTTTACTGCTTTATAATATAAAGCAGGAGGACGGATTGGAAATCCAAGGTGCCGGATGCTCCTCGAATAACATAAGCTCTTCACTAATGTTATGAACCCATACATTCGGTTGCAAAATTCGATAAAATCGAGTATAATGTAACCTCAGAAAATTTCATTCTGACGACACTTTAATCCCCCAGAATTAAAGCAGAGATAAGGATTGTGTACAGATGACTATGAATACTCGTATAGAAAAGATGCGAAACATAGGGATTAGTGCGCATATCGATTCCGGTAAAACGACACTGTCAGAGCGCATCCTTTTTTATACAAAAAAAATTCATAAGATTCATGAGGTGAACGGTAAGGATGGCAAAGGCGCCACCATGGATTCGATGGAACTGGAAAAGGAAAGGGGGATCACCATCGCTTCGGCTGCAACGACCGTCGACTGGAAGGATCATGTTATCAACATCATCGACACACCGGGACATGTGGATTTCACCATCGAAGTCGAGCGATCTCTCCGGGTCCTGGATAGTGCAGTATTGGTGCTTTGTTCTGTGGGTGGTGTCCAGTCGCAAACGATCACCGTGGACAGACAGCTCAAGCGGTACAAAGTTCCCCGCATTGCTTTTATCAACAAACTGGATAGGATCGGAGCCAATCCTTTCAAAGTGAAGGCCCAACTTAAGGAGCGTCTGGGCCACAATGCCGTTCTGATGCAGATTCCTGTCGGTCTAGAGGATAGGCACCAGGGCGTGGTGGACCTGGTAAACAGGAAAGCCGTATATTTTGATGGAGCTGATGGGGAGAATGTTAGGATCGATGACATTCCGGCCGAATTACAAGACCAAACGGATAAGAGCAGGGAAGAGATGCTGGATGTGGTATCCATGTTCTCGGATGAATTGATGGAAGCAATTCTCGAGGGAAGAGAGACCGAAGAACTGATCCATCAGGCTGTCCGGAATGGAACGATCACCGGGGATCTGACTCCTGTTTTTATGGGATCGGCTTACAGGAATAAAGGAATCCAACCCCTGTTGGATGCTGTGGTGCATTATCTCCCCAATCCTGCCGATGTGGTCAATTATGCCAGGGATTTGGATGAGGATGACAAGGAAGTCCGATTGGAATCGGTTCCGGAGGCCGGTTGTGTGACATTGGCTTTCAAATTGGAGGATGGCCCCTACGGCCAGCTCACTTATCTCCGCATCTATCAAGGAACGATGAAAAAGGGAGATCAACTCCTCAACACCCGCTCTCAACAGATGATTCGTGTGGGCCGGTTGGTCAAGATGCATGCCGACACGATGACAGATATCTCGCAGGCTGAAAGCGGTGACATCGTGGCTCTTTTCGGCATCGACTGTCGGTCAGGGGATACCTTTGCCACTCCTGGCTTGAACTATTCGATGACTTCGATTTTTGTTCCAGATCCTGTGATTTCTTTGGCGGTTAAACCCGTGGATAATAAAAGTTCTGACAATATGGCCAAAGCCCTCCAGCGGTTTGTGAAGGAGGATCCGACATTCAAAACATATGTGGATCCCGAATCCAAACAGACGATTATCCAAGGAATGGGAGAGCTGCATCTGGATGTCTACCTCGAACGGATGAAACGCGAGTACAGAACTGAAGTGGAAACCGGGAAACCGCAGGTCGCCTACAGGGAAGCCATAAGCCAGCGAGCAGAATTTGACTATATACATAAAAAACAGACCGGTGGAGCGGGCCAGTTCGGTCGGGTTATCGGGTACATCGAACCTAATAGCGATAGCTCCTACGAGTTCGTGAACTTGGTCAAGGGAGGCAATATCCCCAAGGAATTCATTCCATCCTGTGACAAGGGATTCCAAAGCGCTCTCAAAATGGGCCAGCTCATCGGTTTCCCTGTAACATCGATCCGAACCGTTCTGGTTGATGGACAATCCCATCCGGTGGACTCCTCAGACATTGCATTCCAGGCGGCTGCCAGAGAAGCGTTCCGGGAGGCCTATATGAAGGCCAAACCCCAGATCCTCGAACCCGTCATGAAACTTTCTGTGGAAGGGCCGTCGGAATTCATCGGGAATTACTTTTCCAGCATCAACCAGAGGCGTGGGATCATCATCAGTACGGTCGAGGACGGCACTTTTGCCCGTGTGGATGCCGAAGTTCCCCTGAGCGAGATGTTTGGCTATGCCACAACGCTCCGCTCACTCACACAGGGAAAGGCGGAATTTACGATGGAATTTTTGAAATATGGTAAGCTCCCAACCAGCATTGCCGAATCATTAAAAGAGGAATATAGAGAATCGAAACAGAAGGAATCTTCCTGATACCTGATAAATAAGGAGACGACAGCATGGTGAAAGAAGAGTTGATAAGAAGGAGCCCTCTGCGGATTCTGGAAAAAGCCATCCACGGTGGATTGAAAGATGGCAATATCGGGGTACTGGCTTCCCGAAAAGGCGTGGGTAAAACAGCCTGTCTCGTTCATCTCTCAACGGATAAATTGTTTCAAGATAAACCCGTGATCCATGTCTCGTATGCCAGTCGCGTGGACTACATCATCACATGGTATGAGGATATTTTCAAAGAGATCGCCAAAAAGCGACAACTGGAATCGGCTGTCGAAGTGCATGATGAAATAATACGAAAACGCGTGATTATGAATTTCAAGCAGGATGCAGCCAACACAAACCAGGTATTGAAAACGGTGGAAGCGATGATCGATTGCGGCGATTTTGCTGCCGATTCGATCATGGTGGATGGGTATGATTTCCTGAAATCCACGCTGGAAGATTTACAGAAGTTCAAAGATTTTGCCAATAGAATGGGGCTGCGCGTTTGGTTCAGCGCTTCCTTGAAGGGAGAGGATCCTTTATTCGATGATAAAGGATTGCCCAATGAGCTCAAAGGATATCTGGATCAGATCGATGTGCTGATCACTCTTGCCTACCAGGATGAGCACGTACGTCTCAGCTTAGTCAAGGATTATGACAATCCGCCCCCTGGCGACCTGAAGATCAAGCTCGATCCCAAAACGCTTTTGATTTCGGAATAAACGGTCCGACCGTTATTTTGTTCTCTCCCTCCATGGCCAGTCGTCGTCTTTTTCCATCACGAGTTTTGTGACTTGGTATGTCGCCCTTCCGTCATCGTCTTTTTCATTGGATCCGACGCTGTAGACGATAAATCCGTCCTCCTGAAGTTTGTAAATGAATGGATCCCCTGTGAAGGGATCGAGCGGCTCCTTCTCTAAAATTCCGGGGACAAGCTCCGCGATGTTCTCAGGGAAGTGGCCTTCCTGGTTTTTATATATTTTGCAGGCAAGAGCTATTTGGCCTGTCCCCATGAACGCTTCCATGATCGCTTCTTTCAGCCATGCAGAAGTAAAGTTTGGGAACAAACCTCCGGAAAGGCGGAATGACCAGGGAATGGATTCGATGTCTTTGGTTATGTCTTTGTGGGATTCTTTGATCTCGTAATAGGGTAAAAGGGTCGCAGCTTCGACTTTGTCGAACATCTTCTGAGCCCACAGAACATCCGCTTTTGTTGCTGGACGCATGATCCAAAAAAAGATCCTATCTCCCAGGTTATAACCCAGAGCGTCCATATTTCCTTCTAGAACGGCTAATGCATTCTCCAAAAGAAATACCCTCTCTCCATGAATCCCCCGGACGAACTTTTCACGCCAGCGTTCCGGATACAAATCCTGAATATTCATGCGCAAGGTGTCGGAATCGAGATCCCTCCCGTTGATGATGCGCATGAAACAAGTCTGAAGATACTTCATGTTGGCGAGGGCGATCAAACCTGTGATGAGGAGGGGTTCGTCCAAAGTCTTTTTAACCAAAAGCTTTGTCCAACGAATCTGGTCGATAGCCTCATGCACATGGCCTTTTTCTGCTTTGAAGACGGCGTCGATTCCCAAAAGCCTGATCGCGTTGATCATTTTCACGGCATCGGGAATCTTCATATCGTACAGATTTTGGCTCCAGTCTCCATACCGGAAGCAGGGTTTTTCCGATGCCTCTTCCATAAACTGAAAGACTCTAGGATTATTTGCGATCATAATTTCCAATTCTTTCCGCACATCAGATCCCAAGGACTTTCCGTAGAAAAATGCATCCATGGTATCGCGCAACGTGTTGACATTCACTCCTTCTCGCAGAAAAAGAGCTTCTGCCGCTTTCCAAAGGTTGGCGCCGTTATCTGCCTCACTGCATTCAGGCATCAGAGCCTTTCTGCTGAGAGCCACACCTTCGGTTTGACGGTCTCCAATATACTCCTCCAGCTTGTTACCCATTCTGTAATTGAAGAATGCTCGGATCAGCAATCCGAATGTCAAGATGGTCAGCAGGTATAATAACACCCTGCTGAAGATTTTTCGTGTTTTCATTTTATTCGAACTCCTTTTCTAAAGATTCCCTCCATTCCGGCAAGCGTCCCTTTTTTTCGATTATTTTCTGTGTGCCCAGGAACTTTTTTTTCATAATGTTGTCCGACGAATCGAGAGGTCCCCAAATGATGTCTTTGATCATGGACCATTCTTCCTTTGCTTTTTCTGCCGCCTCTTGTTTATTGTCCAGAAAAGAAGAAAAACGTCTGTTTTGGGCTTGGGTAATGGTAGCATCGACCGCGATAACGATGCTCAACGTCAAGAGACATCCTGCAAATCCTTTCCGCAAAAATGCTGCTTTCACTTGGTTTGTTTTATGCCGTCGAAGGGCATTGCTGAGTATTTTTTCTTTCATTGCCGAAGGAGCAACCTTGTAGGAAAATCTTTTTAGAAATTCTTCGGTTTTTTTGTTATTTCCCTTTTCCATGCTTTTCCTCCAGAAAAAAGCGCAATTTGGAGAGGCCGTACCGGTAACGGCTTGCGGCCGTGTTTGCAGATAGACGGCAGATACGGGCAATTTCTTTGAATGTCATCCCCTCGAAAACCTTGAGCAAAATAACCTCACGTTGGTTGTCAGGTAACTGTGAGAGTGACCTTGCCAGGAGATTCTCTGATTCTTGATCAGGCCCCTGGATGACCGAGGCGATTGCGTTTTTATAGTCTGGATTCAGCTCCATCGTTTTTTGCTGTTTGATCTTCCTTTTGAGAAAACGATTGGCCTCGTTTCTGACGACCCTGAATGCAAAAGCTTTTGGATTTTTGATCCATTTCCAGCGCATGGAATAATGGCTGAAACGATAGAAAACTTCCTGCAAGATGTCTTCGGCATCTTGGCATGAACCAAGCCTTAGAACCAGATAGTGATACAATTTTTCTCCGTAGCGGTCGTAAAGTTCCTCTAAATTCATATTCTTCCGGATTGTACCGCTCTAATACCTAGGACCTTTCGCTGTCATGATTTTGTCTATTATCATGTTTTTTTTCGAAAAAATATAGTGTGAGTCAGACTTTTAGAATTCACTGCAAATTGGTTAAGTCGGAGTGAACTTTCTGAAATCTATTATCGTATAGATTAGATGAGGAGAGAGCCATGTTTAAAAATTATCTCAAAATTGCCTTACGCAGCTTTCTTAAGCATAAAGGATTTTCTTTTATCAATATTTTCGGATTGGCCATCGGCGTGGCATGTTGTCTGATGATCGTGCTTTTTGTGCTGGATGAAATAAGTTTCGACCGTTACCATGAAAAAGCGGATCAAATCTATCGGGTCGGCATCGATGGCTATATCAATAACACAGTCTTCCAGGGCGTTGTAACCTGCTCTCCGATGGCCCAAACCCTTGTCCGTGAATATCCTGAAGTCACGGCAGCAACACGGTTGAGGAACTTTGGATTCCCCGTTTTCCGGTATGCAGACAAAGTCTACAGCGAGGAGCGGGTTTTTTGGGTGGACCAGACATTTTTTGATGTGTTCACCGTTTCTTTTATCAGGGGAGATGTGAAAACAGCTCTTGCCGAACCCAACAGCATCGTCCTCACCCGGTCGATGGCACTAAAATATTTTGGGGATGAAAATCCTATCGGAAAATCCCTCAATGCCGATAATCGACGGGATTATCTAATCACCGGCGTGGTAGAAGACACGCCCAGTAATTCCCATTTCCACTACGATTTTTTGGCTTCCCTTTCGACCTACGAAGACAGCCGAAGTCCTGTCTGGGTAAGCAACAATTATCACACCTATTTGGTTCTTCAAAAGGGAGCGTCTCCCAAGGCTTTTGAGGAAAAACTGGTCGAACTGGTCAAAAAATATGTCGGTCCCCAGATTCAAGCAGCAGCAGGAATCTCATTGGAAAAGTTTTTCGATTTGGGAGGGAGATGGGGATATTTCATTCAGCCCTTGACAGATATCCACCTGCGCTCCCACTATGAGTTTGAGCTGGAGCCGAACGGAGATATCGCGTACGTTTACATATTTTCCATCATCGCCATAGGAATTCTCCTCGTAGCGGGCATCAATTTTGTGAATCTGGCCACCGCTCGGTCTGTGAACCGAGCCAGAGAAGTGGCGATCCGCAAGACTGTTGGATCCATGCGGGGCCAATTGATACGGCAATTTTTAGCAGAAACGACAATCTTGAGTTTCGTTGCGGTCCTTATCGCATTGATAATCGCACAATTCGCTCTACCGGCGTTCAATAACATAACGGGGAAAGAATTGGCGGTTCCATATATCAAAAATGTTCTCACTATTCCTGCTCTTCTGGGGGTGGTTCTATTCATCGGTATTCTGGCGGGGATATATCCCTCTATCTTCCTGGCCTCTTTTGATCCGGCTGTTGTTTTGAAGTCCGAAACCGTAGGAAGGACAAGGAAATCCAACTTGCGGAATGTGCTCGTGGTTTTTCAGTTCACGGTCTCGATCGTTCTAATCGTGGGAACTCTTATCGTCAATCGGCAGATAAGATACATCCAGAATAAAAATTTGGGGTTCAACAAAGAGCAGATTATCGTCGTAAAAAAGACCGATGACCTGGGAAACCAGATTCAGACTTTCAGACAGGAACTGCTGAATAATTCCAATGTTATCAATGCCACGAATACCCAGAATCTCATCGGAAATATCTTTGGGAATTCCGCATTCAGACTGGCGGGAGAAACGGGCGAGGAAACCCACCTTCTCTGGACCTATCAAACCGATCCTCATTTTGTCGACACCTATCAAGTTGAGATGGCGGCTGGCCGGTATTTTGAGGAAGGGAGGCAGGCCGACCTGCAATCGGTCGTCATTAATGAGATGGCTGCAAAAGAGCTTGGGCTGGAAGATCCCGTCGGAGAGCAAATAGTCGCTTTGGGCCCAACGCAAGAACAATCGCTGACATTTACGATCATCGGCGTGATGAAAGATTTTCACTTCGAAAGGCTGCACTTTCAGATACGCTCTCTCTTAATCGCTCCGTATGCTCCGGATAACAGTGGCCGTTTTGTCTCTGTGCGGATAAACTCTGAAGGAATACGAGAAACCATAGCTTATTTGGAAAAAACCTGGCGGAAATTTGCGGGAAATCAAGCTTTTGAATTTGAATTCTTCGATGATCATTTTGCAAAAATTTACAAGGCTGAGGAGAGAACAAGCAAGATATTTTTTTCATTCTCTTTACTTGCCATCATCATAGCTAGCCTGGGCTTATTCGGATTGGCTGCCTTTGTTGCCGAACAGCGAACCAAAGAGATCGGCATCCGCAAAGTGCTGGGCGCGACAGAATCGGGGATCATTTTTCTTTTATCCAAACAATTCACGAAATGGGTTGTCTTGAGCAATCTTATTGCCTGGCCAATCGCTTATTTTCTCTTCCAAAAATGGCTTCAGAGATTTGCATTCCGGGAGGCCATATCGATCTGGTCTTTTTTTCTTGCCTCAATCGTTGTTCTGATCATCGCCCTGTTCACAGTGAGTTACCAGACGATGAAAGCAGCTCGATCCAATCCAGTGGAATTGCTGAGGTATGAATAGCTGAAACGAAAATTCACCCCCGATATCCTCCCTTCCGGTGATTGACCAAAAAAACCTCCATTTGTAATCATAAGAAGCCTGTGGAGGCGTAATAGGTAAATGGAATATATAGAGGCGCTATTCTTAAAGTTCAACATCTTTGCTATTGCTCCTCTTATTGTAGGTTTTTTGATGCTTGTCCTTGGTACGGTGACAATCATCAGGGATCGAGCTTCTAAAGTCAGTTCATCTTTTTTCTTGGTTACCCTCAGCATTTTTATGTGGCTGGGATCTTTACCCTGGCTTTATTCGGCCTCCAACGAACACGTAGCCCTCTTCTGGGCTAAAATCGAACATTTTGGTGTAGCCTTTATTCCCAGTTTCTTTTTCATTTTCACACTTGACATTGTCCAACGTTACAAAAAATACAAATATTTCGGTTGGGCTACTCTTGTCCTTTCGGGGGGATTCTGTGCAGGTTTTGTTTTCAGCCCCCACTTTCTGAAAGGTGTCACCTCTATGCCATGGGGTTATTATCCCCAATACGGCACTTATGGCTTTCTTTTGATAGTGTATCTTGCTCTTTTTATGATGATAAGCTTGGATTTGATCTGGCTTGAATACATGAAAAGCGCGTCCGATCGAGAACGCAGCCGGCTCATGGGAATATTTCTTGGAGTTGCTGTCGGGTTGTTGGGAGCTATCGATTTTGTGGGTGTATTTGGGGTCCAGGTTTATCCCCTTGGATACATTCCCGTTTTCATTTGCACCTTGATCCTTGGTCAGACCATCATGCGATTCAGATTGATCGATCTGACCCCATCTTTTGCCGCCAATCATATCCTCAAAACCATGGAAGGACTGGTAGCGGTTGTCAATCTCTCCGGAAGGATATCTTTCGTGAATCGATCGCTGTGCGAGCTTTTAGGCTACAAAGAGGAAGAACTGAATGAACAGCCCATAACCTTGTTGTTCGAGATCAATGACAAGAATTTTTTCCCAAATGTCAACAAAAGTTGGGTGCTTCGTGATGAAGAGATGGAATGGAGGGGAAGGGATGGCACAAAAGTCGAATTGAGCGTTTCTGCTTCGCTTATCAGAGATAAAAAAAGTGATCCTGCTGGAATTGTGTATGCAGCTACGGATATCACAGAGCGGAAAAAACATGAAAGAGAACTGATCAAAGCCAAAGAAGCAGCAGAGCAGGCCAATAAAGCCAAAAGCGAGTTTTTAGCTAACATGTCTCATGAGATCAGAACTCCTCTGAATGCTGTCATAGGATTTTCAGATATTCTCACGGATACATCCTTAAGTAACATCCAGAAAGACTATGTGGACACGGTGAAGGAAAGCGGGAAATTGCTCTTGGCGCTTATCAGCGACATCCTTGATTTTTCCAAGATCGAATCAGGGGAGATTCAATTGGAGGCTATCGACTTCAACTTGAAAAACTTAGTTGAGGATGTGTTAAGAATAGCCAGGCCAAAGGTGTCCAACACCAAGGTTGAGCTGTACTATGATTATGATGAAAGAGTGCCGACAAATTTTGTCGGAGATCCCACCCGGATTAGGCAAATCATCCTGAATCTTTTGAACAATGCAATAAAATTCACAGAAAAAGGTGACATCGGTGTTAGTGTATTGCCGTCTACGGGAAAAAAGACAGATAAAAGGTCAAATAATGAGCTATTTGGGGTGCAAATTTCGGTGCAAGATACAGGAATCGGGATTCCTCCAGAGAAGCAGAAGTTGATATTTGAAACATTTACCCAAGCCGACTCCTCGACGACACGAAAATACGGCGGGACGGGATTGGGGCTGGCCATAACAAAGGCTTTGGTAGAAAAGATGGATGGTGCGATTTGGGTGGAATCGGAAGCGGGGGAGGGAAGCGAGTTCACGTTTACCCTCAATCTCCGGGAATCCGATCCTTCTGCGATCGCAGAAATCTCCCCCCTCAATACTGAGGAGCTCATAGGAAAAAATGTGTTTATTGTGGATGACAACGAGAATGCCAGGCGTCTTTTGAGGACATTCTGCAAAAAGGCTGGTTTAAACATTATTGCTGAGGCTCACACTGCCGTTCAAGGTCTGAAAGACCTGGAAAAAATGCAGACGATTCCCGATCTTATTCTCTCTGATATCATGATGCCAGGGATGGATGGGTATGAGTTTGCACGCAAAGTGAGAAGCAACAACTTCAAAGGCTTGAAACTTATCGCCGTGTCGTCGGATGCCAGGCCTGGATCAGCGAAAGAAGCCAAAGATGCTGGATTTGATGCCTTTGTTACCAAACCTATCACTGAGCGAGGCGTGATCAATGTCATGAAAACTGTTTTGGGAGACAAAAGGGCTGATGGGCAGATTGTCACGACTCACATGGCTGAAGAATTGATTGGTAAAAGAGCGAGAGTTTTGGTAGCAGAGGATAATCCTGTCAACAAAAAGCTCATCGCGATACTGTTACAAAAACTCGGCTTTGAAAGCGAAATCGTCTCCAACGGCGAAGAAGCTGTGGAAAAAGCGATGAGCGAAGATTTTGACATCTGTTTGATGGACATCCATATGCCGGTCATGAGCGGCATAGAGGCGACTGAGCAGATCCGAAAGAAAGGGAACACGACCCTCCCGATCGTCGCTCTGACAGCTGATGTGTTCAAAGAAGGCAAGGAGCGTTGTTTAGAGGCGGGGATGAACGATTTCCTCTCACGACCGGTCAAACCCAATAAACTCGAGCAAAAAATCGCAGAATGGACGGATTGACTCTTCCCTCCTAGATTGATATTCTCTTTCTGCCGGTTACTTCGTCATGGATTTCGGCAAAATATCCATGATAATCTTATCGGCACGAAGAGCAAGACACAACTCAGAAAATTTAACATTAGGAAGGTAGGATGCCGACGATAGACGATTTCATTCGGCCCAAAGAGTGGGTTTCGGGCTTTGTAAGTGACCTGGGCAGGGTTATACGAAAGTGGGGCGAAGAGCGTTATATTCCGATTAGGCAGCAGGTGGATGAGGATTGGAAAGAACATAAGATCGTCGAGCCGCTTCTCAAAGAAGTTCTTGTGGACCTGGGAATAAATGCCGCCTTTTTTCCTGCCGAAGTCGGCGGCACGGATATACCGGACCCTCTCACATGTGTCACAGTTGTATGCGAAGAATTGGCACGAATCGATGCTGGGTTTTGTGTGGCTGCGATATGCTCGGTCTGGGGCATGGTTCCGATCATTTGGAAGCCACACCGGAACATGGAGCTCTGTGAGGAGTTCGGGCCTAAATTTTGCGGCCCAGAATTGTTTGTCGGATGTCATGTCATGACAGAACCAGACAGCGGAGCGGACATTGAAAACTTTGGCCGACTGCAGGGGAAAACGATAAAAACAACCGCAACCCTTGACGGTGACGAATGGATAATCAATGGGCATAAATTGTGGGCGTCGAATTCGGGCAAAGTCGGTGATCTCTATACTGTCATCTGCACAACAAATAAGGGATCCACAGATCCCGATGATTTTGCTCTCATCCTTGTCCCTGCCGATGCCAAAGGTGTATCAGTGGGGAATCCTTACCAGAAGTGTGGGATGTCGGCGGATATAAACACCGATGTGTGGTTTGAGAATGTGAGGGTTCCCAAAAGGTACAGAATGCATGGTCCGGGGGATGATCTCAAGTACTGGCGGGAGGCGATTACCTACGGCAGCATCGGGTCTACGGCTATATGTGTGGGTGTCATGAAGAATGTGTATGAGATAATAAAAAAATGGACATCCGAACGAGTCATCGCCGGAAAACCGCTGAAAGAACACAGCATCGTTGCAGATATGCTATCGGAGGTCACAATACTGATCGAATCGACATCAGCGTGGATGTGGACTCTTGTGAGAGAAATTTCTCGTCCAGATATATATGGTTGGGATCCCTGGGATGAAAGGTATCTATTAAAAACGAGAGGCCTTTCTCTATTTGCAAGTAATGCCGTGGAACGGGCATGTAGCCGGGCAATGGATTTTATGGGATCCTATGGTTATGCCAGGGAGTTTGATATCGAAAAACACTATCGGGATCAGAAAGTCATCGGGCTTTGGATGGGAGGAAAGACGCTCAAGACTCTCGAAAACGCTAGATATTGGTACAATTTAGAGACATTGTAAGGAAAATATTGTAAGTATCAAAAGGAGGTAAGAATGGCGGTTTTATACCCTTCCAATGAGTGGTGTCAGGAGTGGAAAAAGGCGATAAACAGCAACGAAGTCATCGAAGAAACAGGTAAGAATTGGGGAGTCGATTTTAACGGAAACTGGCTTTTTGAAGTGACTCCAGGAGGCGGGCTGGACAAAACGACCTACCTGTATTTAGAGGCAAAAGCAGGAAAATGCTCAGATTCCCGGTTGATCGATGATCCTTCTGAAGTTGACGCGGGATTTTTCTGCACAGGATCCTATGAATTATTCAAGCCCGTCGTCAAGGGAGAACAAGATTTTATCGAGGGAGTGGTAAGGGGAGTCTTCAAATTGAAGGGGGATATGACAAAAATAATGCTCAATGCCAGATTCATCAGGGCTGTCGCCGATTCTTTAGGCACGTTCGAATCAGAATTTTTGGGCGAATAGGGAATTAGCATAAAGTCATATGTCACGAGTAGAAATAATCGGTGAAGAACTCAATGGACTGGGCATGACTTTAAAACAAATAATCGAAACGAACTTAAAAGTCCCCGACATAAAGGAAAAAGTGGGCAGGTTGAAGGGGAGCCTTGTTGTGAGAGAAAAACAGTCAGGGATATCCTCAACGATAATTTTCGACGAGGGAGATGTGGGAGTTCAAAATGATGCTATAGAGAGACCTGCAGCGTTTATTGAAGCAGGATTCCTAGAACTCGCCGATATAAGCAGTGGCCGCTTGGGACCGGTAAAGGCGCTTCTGGCAGGAAAGATCAAAGCCAAAGGAAATTTGATCAAACTGTTAAAAATGTCCCAAGCTTTGATAAGTCGAGGTTAAATGCTCTATAATCATGAGTGAGAAAATTGGTGGTCATTGAAATGAAAAAGGAACACGAAATCCTGAACGAAATTTTGAAAGAAACACAGGAGACCAATCGGCTGCTCAAAGATATAAAAGATACGATTTCGGCCATTACCAAAAAAATGGTTCCAGAAAACATGCAGGAGGAGGTGGTGTTGAAGGGGGGGCCGGTGGCTGAAATCACGGTTTATTCACCCGATAAACTCAAGGAATGGATGAAAATCTTCGAGAGCAAAGGGCTTCGGGTGGAATTCTCCGAACCCTCTACTGGGGAAACAAACTATTTCGCCAAGGTTTGGGGATATTTGGAAAAGCCGAATAAAAAAGATGATCAGGATATTTGATTACTAACTATTCGGGGCTCAGGCGACTAAACAATTGAATGCTGAGCGCATCCGAAAGGAGCTCCGGATGGAAACTTTAAAGGAGAGAAAACGAAAACGGATCAGGAGTTTTTTTCTGAATTCTCCCCTTATGCTTGTTTTAGTCGTCATAAATGTAATCCTTGTGGGGTGGCTCCTCCATATACTTCATGTCATATTCACGGATGCGCTGGATCACATGTCTCTGTATGAATGGACAGAACATTTATACGTATTGGCAAAAAACACTTTCGAAGAATTTTTTGCATCCATTACCACTGTAGTTTGATAGATCGACTTCCTTAAGATTTTCCAATTCCCTCAAACCTGTAAAAATCTTGACTTATCCGGAAATTATGATATAATTACGTAAGTGATTACATATATTTCGTAAAAAATGGATTTTATCAAAGAACTTGGATATCTCGCCATCGCCAGCCGGATGAAAAGGCTGACGGACCGTTTCATGCGCGGAGGCAGTCAAGCCTACAAATCCCTCAACATTGATTTCGAGCCCCGATGGTTCACCGTGTTTTATCTGATCTACACCCAAACTGCTCCTTTGTCCATCTCTGAAATTGCCAGTTCTTTAAAAATCTCGCATCCCGGGGTCATCCAGACAACTCAGATGCTGATCAAAAAAGGATTGATCAAATCCTTCCAGGATTGCCAAGATCGAAGGATCAGGCGGCTTGCTAAGACCAAAAAGGGTAAAGAGCTGCTTAATTTCCTTATTCCCATCTGGAATGATTTCGAGACAGCCACATCGGAACTCTTCAATAAGGCCGGTGTGGATATGCTGGACATCATTCAAAAAGTTGAAGCGCAGTTGGACGAGGAAGATGTCGATAGCCGGATAATAAATCGGATCAAACAGAGGCAATACGACGCGATTGAGATTTTCGATTTTACCTCAAAATTCAAGGAATATTTTCAAAAATTAAATTATGAATGGCTGGAAAAATATTTTAAAGTGGAAGATTTGGATAGGAAAATACTCTTTAATCCAGAAGAGGAAATCATCCTGAAGGGGGGACATATATTGTTTGCGCGTCTAGGAGATGAGATTGTTGGAACGACTGCTGTTTTAAAAAGAGACGAAAAGACCTATGAGATCGCCAAAATGGCTGTGACAGAAAAAGCCCAGGGTAGGCAGATCGGACGAAAACTAACAAAAAAAGCGATTGCAAGGGCAAGAGAGAAGGGGGCGAAGCGGCTTGTATTGAAAACAGACAACCGGCTGAGGGCTGCGTTAAATTTATACCGTTCGTTCGGTTTCAAAATCATGCAAACCAAACCCACAGCCAGCGAAAAATATGAGCGCGAAAGATTTGGGATCCAAATGAAATTGGATTTAATATCGGAGGAGGTTCAGTCATGATCGAGATGAATGCAAAAAAAATCGGTTTGATTATCTTGCTTCTTTTGTTCTTTCTAGCAGTGATTAGCTTTCCTGTCTTAGCCCAGAAAAAGGAGGCCGATGAGAAAAGAATCACCCTAGATGAAGAAATGAGGGCTAAAGTTGTCGAACGTGTCGGTCAATTGATGAGAGATAATTACATATTCAAAGAAAGCGCTGAAAAAATGGCAGAAAAGCTGGACACACAGCTCGAAGAAAGGAAATACAACAAAATGGATGATGTTTTTGAATTTTCACAGGCTCTCACACAGGATTTACGAAGCGTGAGCAAAGATAGACACATCCGAGTCACTTATAATCCAGAAAGAGTCAGGAGCATAAGAGCCAGTCGTAGCAAAAGCGAGGAAGAGCGAGAGAGAGAACGAAGGGCAAATATCGAGCGACAGAGGCAGCAAAATTTCGGCTTTAAAAAGATAGAGCTTTTGGAAGGGAACATTGGCTATCTAGATCTTCGATATTTCTCCGGATCTAGCCAAGCCGGCGAAACGATCGTTGCCGCTATGAATTTCTTAGCTAATGCCAATGCCGTGATCATCGACCTTTGCAATAATGGAGGCGGAAGTCCATATACCATACAGATCATAAGCAGCTACTTTCTGGAAGCATATACCCATTTGAATAGCTTTGAGTGGCGAGGTGGTGATTCCCTCGAGCAGTTCTGGACTCTCCAGTATGTCCCAGGGAAAAAGATGTACGACACCGATCTTTACATCCTCACCAGTCCAAGGACATTTTCGGCAGCGGAAGAGTTTACGTACAACATGAAGAATCTCAAGCGGGCCACACTTGTCGGTGAAACTACAGGGGGAGGAGCACATCCAGGGGGAGATCGCATCGTGAATGACTATTTTCTCGTATGGGTGCCGAGCGGAAGAGCCATCAATCCTATTTCCAAGACAAACTGGGAGGGGGAGGGTATTACGCCCCATATTTCGGTGCCGCAGGATCAAGCCCTGGATAAAGCCCACTCCGTTGCCTTGGAAAAACTCCTGGAGAAAACGGAAGATGAGGGGAAAAAACGTCAGCTCATGTGGGCGTTGGATGGCATAGAAGCGAAGACAGAACCTGCTACAGTAGATCAGGAGATTTTAAAAAAATATGTGGGCAATTTCACCAGAGGGGAAGTGAGTCTGAAGGAAGGGGAATTGTTTATTCAAGCAGGGCCGCGACAATTCAGAATGATCCCCTTGAGCGAAGCGTATTTTGTGTTGGACGGAGAGCCGAGCATACGTGTGGAATTCATATTCAGCGATGAAACCAAAGAGTATGAGATCATTGGCCATTTCCCAGATGGCCGCAAAGAAATCGTAAAAAGAGTGAAGTCCAAGAAATAGAGAGAGACAGAATCTAATTTCCCTTTTTCCTCAAAAACTATTCTTTTGTTATAATGTGTATTCTTGTGCTTAGCGGGAATCCCTATGTGGAATCGCGCGGAGGGAATAATGAAAAAAATCCTTTTCTGTATTTTTGCAGCCACCATATTGATTTGGTTTTCCTGTTCAAAAAAGAGGGAAGGAGGAGCAACAATTGAAGTCGTCGATGGGATTGAGCACATCCACAACACAGAAACACCGCTGTATCCGGAAAGAACGGTCGTTTTTGAAGAGGAGTTATCTATCCGAAGTGAAGATGCAGAGGGGAATATCCGGTTGTTCCGACCCAGTTGGCATCTTGTGGATGGGAAAGGATTTATTTATATATGCGATCTTCAAGATCTCCAGATAAAGGTATTTGATCCTGCTGGGCTTTTAGTCCGGACCATTGGCCAGAAGGGGGATGGACCGGGTGAGTTTCAAAACATCGGAGAAATAGCTCTGCTGCCGGATGACCGGCTTTTGGTGTTGGATTGGGAAGCCCATCGCATATCCATGTTCGATACTGAGGGCAAATTTGTCAACAGTCATAAATTTATAAATTGGAGCTATGACATTTTTTTGACGACAAGTTCCTCCTATGTTCGGGATGAGCGAATTTTTGGAGAAAAAACAAAACTTGTGGTTAAGACATGCGATTTTGCCGGAAATGAGATCTTCACCTATGGAGATTTCGAGCCCCGCCACTCACAGGACATCAAGGAAGCAGGGCAATGGTTTAGCGTGTCAGTTCCTTACGATGTTCGTTCCATTTTGGCGGGGGATCAAAAAAACTCCCGTCTCTATCACTGCATGAATGACAAATATTTAATAGAGGTTTATGATCCAAACGGAAAGCTATTCCGGAAGATCGACCGGCCGTACAAACTTTTGCTGACAAGATCGGAAGATAAAAAAAAATATCTCGCGGGTTTTACGCGCTCGTCTGAGACATCCCTGGCTCTGATAGACAAACATGTCCAAATGCCCTCTGTTAAGACCGTAACTGACAATTTGGTAGTCGATGACTCGGGAAATCTCTGGGTTGAAACAAATGAAGAAAAAGAGGAACAGGGGAAGATTTTTACAGCCTTCGATATTTTTAACGAAGACGGAGTCTACGAAGCAAGAGTCTGGCTGGACATATCCCTGGGACTTTTTAAGAACGGAAAAATGTACACCAAGGAAACCAATGATGAAACAGGATACAGGGTGTACAAACGCTATCATGTCATTTGGAGTGAATAGATTGAAAAAAGCGCCTTTAGGTTCTGTAAAGGCCGCTTTAGGTTGCGGCGTTATATTGATCTTCGTAACAGGGATTTTTGGCTTCATTATTTCGTTTTTTGCCGATGATCCAGTGCTGGCAGCAACTGTGCGTAGCCGGTGTTTGATCGGGATGGCCATCGGTGTCGTCATGGTCATTGCCTGGAAGATCTACCAATCCCGGGAATAAGAAAATGAAAATCCTATTCACGATAACAGGGCCATGGGGAACTGGAGCGGCGACTGTCGTGGATGGAGTAGTCCAGGAACTGCAAAATCTAGGGCACAGGGTAAAGGTGGTATTTCCCGATCTCGGATTGCCTTCGCCGGATTGCAATAAATATTACGGTAATCTGGAGCTCTATCACATCATCAAATTTCCTGTCGAATATCAGGGTAGCACTTTTCCGACATTTCCACTGATCGTTCCTGATCCCAATCCTCGAAACATAAAAAATGCGTGGACCTTCAAAGACATGACAGATATGGAATTTGCTGGCTACATCGATTTCCTGAAATTCCGACTCCATGTAATCATTCAGGAATTTCAGCCGGATATTATAGAAACCGAACATGTTTGGTTGACGGGGTATGTTCTTAATGAGTTGGGATACACTTATATCGTGGGAGCGCATAATTCCGATCAAATGGGATTTCGATACGATCCCAGGATGCGCCCGTATGCAACGGCTTGTGCGATTAATGCAAAATATGTCTTTGCCATCTCCGATACTGTGAAAGAAGAATGCCTAAAACTCTATGACGTACCAGACGAAAAGGTGCTCGTCATCCCGAATGGTTACGACAAAAATATTTTCCAGCCGCATCAGCTTTCCAAAGGTGGAGTTTTTCAGAAACATGGCATTGAAGCCGATGTATCTCTTCCGGTTGTTACATTCGGCGGCAAGATGTCCAAAACAAAGGGAGTGGATGTTTTGTTTGCGGCCAACGCAATTCTGCAAAAGAGACAGCCATGCACACTTTTATTTTTTGGCTCGGGAGATATCACGGATGTTTTGGGGAGGGGCCCTACGAGAGAAGAAAAACAAAATGCCTATCTCATCGGTCATGTCACGCAGGATGTGATTGCCGAGTTCCATAATATCGCAGAATTCAGTGTATTGCCCTCGCGAGAAGAGGGATTCGCTGTGGCAGCACTGGAGGCTATGGGATGTGGATTGCCTGTGGTTGCCACGGATATCCCTTCGCTAAAGGACTTGATAGTGGGCAAAACAGTGCCCGCCGAAGATCCTATGGCACTGGCAGAAGCCATGGAATCCATGCTCAATCTTACGGCATCCGAAAAAAAGAATCTAACTGAGATGTCCCTTAAAAGAGCCCTTGAATTTGGCTGGAAAAAAAATACAGAAATGCGCTTGAATTATTATAAAGCCTCTATTTAACGTGGGCCTTTTCGATAAATCCCCCAGGATTAACGATCGGGCCGGCATCGGCTTTAACCACGGTCTCGATGAGAAGCTTGATGATTTCTTTAGGTTGGATATCCGGATTGACCTGATAAGCGAGTGCTGCCAATCCGGCGATATAAGGTGCACCCCAGCTCATCCCGCCCATCCTATCGAATGTATAAACATCATGGCCTCGATGGCTTGCCACAGTTTTATTTGCGCCAGGAACTCTGACCATATCCCCTTCCGATACATAAATCCCGGGTTTATAACTTGCATAGTTATCGGGATTCTCCCCAGGATTAAGAGACAGGATACCGTACTCGAGCATGGCCGGATCGCAGGTCACGATTAGTATCCCATGGCTTTCCATTTGTGTTAACATCACTTTCCATTCGTCATAATGCGGATAATGAGGGAACATTCCGTTTGAAATACTAACCGCTCGGATCTTTTCTTGTTCGGGAAGACTTTTGTTCCATTCGAGGATTTTCTTGAGGGCTGTGATGTAGGGCCTGTTGTCTCTTTCCCACATCGGGACAGCAAAGTAGGTGAGGGATGCACCCGGCGCGACTCCCAGGTTTTTCCCGACTGCAATAGAAGTGACCGGAGAACCGTGCATCTGTGGAGATAGATCTTTCAGCCCCGTCTCGTCATAGCGGGTAAGGCTGGCGGTGTATTCCGCATGGCCCAAGAGCAAAGGCTGATCGATAATGGCGATCCCTACGCCGGTTCCGTCTATTCCCTTCTCATGAAGAGCACGAACCCCCAACCCGGGATCTTTTGCATTGACTATGAACTTGGCAGGACGGAATCCCTGTGGCAGTTTGCCTTCCGACGGCCATTCGGTGAGGGTGTCAAAAGTCATGGAATTCAGAAATTTAATCTGGTTTCTCAGGTCCAATCTAACAAGAGAGATGTTGGCCAATCCCCCGAATTGATCAATCTTTTTTAAATCGTCGTTCGTCCTGAGGACGAGCTTTTTTCCTTCCCCCATGTCGAGCTGTTTTTCATGACAGAAGATCCGTCTAAGCGTAAACGGAGCCGGATCGTTCCGCATTTTCCAAAATGTCATTTGAATGTCCGGATATTCAAATCCCAGCATCTGCATACCGCCATCTTTATCTTCTTTCTTTTTCAAAGGTTCCCCAAGGAGAGATATAATTTCTTCAGGTGTGGTCAGCTTGTAGGCGATCGTTCCGGAATTTAAGCCATTTTTTATCTTTGCTATCAGATCATCATTATTGCTAGTTTTGACAGAACTGATCAAAAAAACAACGCAGAAAACAGCTATTAAAAGTCTGGAAATATTATGTTTCATATCCAGCCTCCAATAAATCCAACTACAATTGTGGCTATTATACAGGCCTTTACACTTTTTGTGTCACATTATAATACTGGAAGAATAAGGGTAGGGTTTCACTAAAACCTTGTTTTTATTCCCATTTCATCCGGTAGACAATGAATTCTCGGAATCCATCGGATTTTTCCTGGAAACAGTAAAGACGGTCTCTTCTGGATTTAGCACAGGCATAGGCATCACCCAGAGTCAAAATATTCATGGCTTTGCGACCGATAAAAATTCCCTCGGGATTGAAAATATCGAAGATATATTCGCCGGGATTTTCCCCTCTTTCAAAGGTCTTTACATAGATCCGGCCATCATCATCCAGAAAAAAATTGCCCATAGGGAGCCAAAATTTGGGGAACCATACCTCTCCCCCCATCGTCTCAAACTGCTTTTTCTTTTCCTTGATTACATTCTCTGAAATCGCAACAGGTTCAAATTCCTTGCGGATTTTCTGGATTAAGTTTCCCTCTAGATCGTATTTCAATATCTCGTATCCTCTGTCTTCACAGGCAACAAAAATATTTTCTTTTGAAAACTGCCGAGCGTTAAAGGGACGAGAGATTATCCCTCTAAATCCCTGGGTATTAAAATCGTATACCTTCTGGGTGTCTAATAGCTTTATTTCTTCGAACTGGGGATTGTATAGACTGAAGGCCCACGTGTACATGTCTTTGTCTTTGTTTTTAGCAGGTTTGTTCCACAGGCCAAAAAAATTCCCATTCTCCAAAGGATATAATAGGCCTACAGTTGAGGGATATCTGATTTCTTTGATAAGAACTTTATCTTTTGAAAAAAACAAGACTTTTCTATTCCCGTTGTCAGAGATGATAAGGCGATCCTGGCTGTCGACTCCTGTCCAGATGATCCATTGCAGCTCTCCTGGCCCTTGTCCCTTTTGTCCAAAGGATGTTTCAAAATTCCCGTGAGGATTGAATTTGAAAATAAGATCCCCCTCTTTATTGGCATAGAAAAAATAGATGTTTCCTTCTGTGTCTACTTCAAAATCCACGGTATCAGCTATTCCTAATTCCCCGATATCATCCCCGGCGAAATCGATAAAAAACTCTTTCTCGAGGATGAGATTGGTTCGTTCACCTTTTAGTTTATAAGGTTCTAGATGATTTATGACGATTTCCACTCCATCTTCCATGTATTTTTCGATCTGGTCGGAACTAGGGGAGCAAAAAATAGTAACGGCGATAATAAAATAAAGAAATGGAAGCTTTTTCATGAGCCCTCCCTCCATCCATTCGAAATTGCCGCCTCATTAACTATACAAACAAGAATTGGAGTTATTCCCCTTTAGGTAAATAATTCGGGAATGTGGTTGTTATTTTTGGATATTCAGTATCTCAATCCCCAAATTATCGACAAGCTTCCACCGGATTTTTTGGGTCCCCATCACGGTCGGGCTGTCGATAAATTTAATGTGGGAAGGATTTTCGACAAGGATCCCTGCTGCTGCATCGACGGCGATCCAATCGCCCAACCACACCTCGCACCACATGTGACCGACCCAGTTTTTCCCGTTTATGGCCTCACCGAATGCGACTCGAGTCGGTATTCCTGCTGCTCGGGTGAGTGAGGCAAATAGAATGGAGAATTCCACACATTTACCTCTTTTCCTTTTTAAAACTTCCGGTCCTGATAGGGTTTCAGCGAGGTATTCTGTTCCGATATTTTCGTAAACCCAGAGAAGGATTTTTTTCACTAGGGATAAAGCAACTTTTTCATCTCCTTGAATTTCGACAAGCTGCTTTTGGATAGCGGGATCAGTCGGCTTGATATACTCCGTATCTTTCAAATATAGCGCGTATTTTCCGTCCTGGACCGGCATAACCGTTTCCATGGAGGGAGGATGAGGCTTGCGTATTTCAATCACTGCCTCATATTCATTCCCATATTGTGCTTTCTCGATAGCTCTTTGTCTGTTGTCTGTAAATCGGAATTGTTCGAAGGGAATCCCCTTCCATTTGATGGAAATCTGTGCATTGCTGATGTTCCATACATTCGTGAATTGAGGTTTGCACAGAACTGTCAGTGTCAATCCATCTGCTGTGTTGAGATAGTTGATTCTTCTGGCATTTCTGGCAGTTGTGACATATGAACGGCTGTTGAGCTCGACAAACTTGATCTGCTTGACCAGGCCTTTTTTGTCGATGTAGAAGATCATGGTGATTCTTTCTCTCACCTTGGCGATGATGCTGCCTTTGTCATCGGGAATGACTTCCACATCATATTCATTGACTTTCCCTTCAACAGGATTGAAAACTTTCAGCCCGAAATTACCCAGATCTTTTTTTTGGAAAATCACATTGCCAAGGACAACTTCAAAATAGACTCCATCGAACGGGATCTCTTGTTTTTGGATTTCCCCGCGGTTCACTTGACGGGTTAAATACAGAGTCCCATCCCTCATTTCGCCTTGGATGTGTGTTTCTCTGGATTTGAACTTGATTTGGAGGTCCAAAGCAACCGGATTCATGTTTTTGTCGACGAGGTAATGACCCTTCTGAGTGATTTCCTGAGGATTGTAGCCGGCAATGTCAGTTTTTATGGTTTGGTAAATCTCATATCTTATGTCCCCATTCGCGAGATCTTCCGCGATGATATGGTCGTAGCCGTAACCCTGGCCATTGCGCTCCAGTTTTTGCCACGACTCTCTTGTTTGCGAGGAGAGCGGAGAGGTAGAGAGGAAAACGAACAAAGGGATCAAACCTAAAACGACAGCCCTTTTTACCATTTGCTCTTATTTCATTTTAAAGCATATGGTCTTCGATATAAAGGACTATTCTGAGTTTTATGATTTCCTCACTTTCTCTTTTATCCGCTGGATGTGACCTCGGCCCAGTCCTTTGACTTCGCAGCCCAACGCAAAATAGCGGTGTATTTGATCATCTGTCAGAATGCCAAAGCAGTCAACTATGGCTGCTTTATGACCGATAGCATTTATCACATCATCAGGTTGAAGATCGAGATAGGGTTCATGACGTACGGCGAAAATCACAGCCTCGACATCGTTCATAGCTTTATTCAGGTCCTTCTGGATAGATATTTCCGCCAATTTCTCTTGGTTGCGGAAAAAGCGGGATTTACTCTGACCAACTCCTGGATAAGAGTCCTGTTTTTCGAACTCCCACCAATGATCGATATACGGATCGTGAACGCGAATTTCAGCTCCCATCTCTGCCAGTTTGCGAATGATGACCTCGGAACCACTGTAACGGGTGTCGCCAACATCTTCACGATACGCAGCACCTAAAATGAGTATTTCTGCGGCAGCTATGGGCTGTCCCATATTGCGTAACGCGTCTCGGGTGAGCTGGGCAGCATGTACCCCCCGTGTGTCATTGATATCTATAGCCATAGGCGTAATCTTGAAGATGTCATCTTCGAATCCCAGAATATGCTTATAGGACCACACACCTAGACCTCCATCTTTAGGAAGACAATATCCCCCGATGCCAGGTCCGGGAAAGATGATATTGGTGTGTGTCGGGCGCACCTTGATGGCTTTGATAACTTTGATTATGTCCACACCGTTCCGCTCGGCAAATAGGCTCCATTCATCCAAAAAGGCCAGGATGGTTGCGCGGTAGGAGTTCTCGACAATTTTTGCAGTTTCCGACTCAATCGGTTTGTCCATCACAGTGAGCGGATATTCGTCTGTGTTCAACACATCATTCAGGAATTTGACAACCCGGTTTTTTGCCTCTTCATTGATACCGGAACAAACTCGCCAAAAATCGCGTATACTGGCGACATAATTACGGCCCGGCATGACCCGTTCATAGCTGTGGGCGAGCAATGGTTCGCTTTCTATTCCTCGATTTTTAAAAATCTTCTTTATAATCGGATAGGCAACCTGTTCTGTGGTTCCCGGTGCCACAGTGGTCTCGATCAGGACCAAGGCGTCAGGACGGATATGTTCGGCAATGATTCCAAAAGAATTTTCCAGTGCAGCCATTTCCGTCCTGCCGGTTCTCACATTTCCCAGGTCCTCTTTGAGATAGTCGCACTGCACATCGACAACAACAACATCGGCAAGGGATAAAACATCGTAAGTGTAGGTCGCGATAAGCGTCTGTTTGTCCTTCACGCAGCGACTGATCATCGGATCGACCTCAGGGTCTTCTGCCTTGACCGGGGAGACACCTCTGTTCAGTAAAGGAATCTTCCAATAACTGCGCACACTCGGCCGCTGCATCCCGACAACGAATTTGCTGGGATTCCCCTTTTCATCTGTTGCGTCGGCAACGATGGCTGCCATTACCGCCCCGACAAAGCCGACTCCCATCACAACCACAATTTCACGCCCTTTTTCTCTCTCTTGACCTACCCGCTTTTTAAGTGTTCTAAATTCCTGCTTATAATCGTCGGATTCGGGCAAGGGAAATTTTTCCCCGTCCGGACTGATGGAATATTTTTCGGTTTCGTTCATGTGACCTCCCGCTTCTTTTTTTAATAAATACTAATAAAGTCTTTTTATACTATATCATTTTAATGAAGATTGGAATGAAATCCTTCGAACCTAAAAATTTGGAACGGTACTTCGTCCGGCCGCCCAGAAGAAATGTGCAGTTCAGAATTTTCAGAGAGAACCATGATGGTGGTCCCGAAAGTGCCCTGATTGTTGATGATGGTTTCCCGGTCGCGGAAGATATCCTTCAGCTTTTCTATACTTATCTCTGTATCATTCTTCTTGAGTATCTTCTGCAAAGCCTCGAATCGCTGGCACTGGAATGTGTATTCCTTAGGATCGATATTTCGGGATTTAAAGATGTTCTGGATCTCGGGAGTAAAATGTTTGTTTTTTAAGGGATGATTGGTGTGATAGGTGAAGAGAGATCCGGGATATGGGGAAAATTCTTCCACATGAGAGGCAGAGCATTCAAAGCTTCCCACATTTTCCGGGTCTCCTATCATGTAATTTTGCGGCGCGCCGAAGTGGATTGTACGGATGAATTTGACCGCCTCTTTGTAAGTTTTTTTCTGCAGGATACCCCGGATGACGAAGGCCACGGGAAGGCCATCACGGGAGTGTTCCAACTGCTGGACGGCATTGACCACAACGGCTACAGACGAACTGTTCAGGCCGTTTGCGGCGATGAAACCCGGAAAGGTGAATAACATTGTTTGTAACCCTGATTCCGGTTCATTGATATGCAGCAAGGTCTGAAATCCGTGATAAAAGGTGGGGATATCCAGGTTTTGTGAGACCATGCTCGGCCCGTGCTTGGATTTTCTAATTCCTATAGTGGTGCAATGATCGGCGGTCATCTTGTGATCGCTTCCCAGGATTTCTGCACCCATGACCCACATCTCGTCCACCAACTGGAAAGCAAAGATGGTGTCGTAATCCAGTTCGGCTCCGTCTGCGATGCCTCTGACTTCTTCTAGAAGCTCCGGTGTCCATCTTTTGATTGCTTTTGGAAAATCGGAGTATTCCAGGAATTTTTTTATGAATACATTGGCCTCAGTTTTGTATTTCTGCTCGATATCGGCTTTCCAGAGATCGACAAGAGCATGGATTTCCTGTTTCAACGATTTTCCATGCTGCAGCCCCCTTTCATAGGGAGTTCCTTCAAGAATGAGGATCCTTAAATTACTTTTGTCTGACGATGGTTGGCCCTGGCCTAATGTGCGTGTTCGATGGGGAAGCAGCGCAAATACCAGGATTACGGATATGAAAAGGCTGTATGTTTTTTTCATACGCATCCTCCTAGAAAATCCCTACACACAATTTCTATATAACTCTATTGTATAAAAATCAATGGGTGTTGCCCAATCAGTTAAATAATTACTTGAAGAGCAGGATGATTATAAGCGTATAGAATCATTCGTATCGAAGGGAGTCGACGGGGTTGGCGTGGGCAGCTTTTATGGCTTGAAAACTCACTGTTAACCAGGCGATCAAGAGGGCAAGAACAGCGGCGGCAATGAAATACCCGAACTGGCTGTTGATGTTGATGCGATAGGCGAAACTTTTCAACCAGGCCCGGGACACAAGGTAGGCTGTCGGCCACGCGAGGATGTTGGCAACCAGCACCAAATAAGTGAATTCCCTGGACAAAAGCCCGATTATCCCAGAAACGGATGAACCCAGCACCTTCCGGATCCCGATCTCCTTGGTTCGCTGTTCTGCGGCAAAGGAGGCCAAACCGAAGAGTCCCAAGCAGGCGATAAAAATGGCCAGGGCACTAAAATACCTGAAAAGGCGCTGGAGTCTTTGTTCGGAACGGTATTGCCTGTCGAATACGCTGTCGAGGAAATAGTAATTCATCGGCAGATTGGGAAAAATTTTGTTCCAGGTCTCTTCGATGAACGATACGGTTGAGGGGATGTCCTGAGTCTGCATGTTGACAGAGATATATCGGTTCGATCCCAAACTCAGGAATAGGTTCATTGGCCTGATGGCATTTTTCAAGGAAGAAAAGTGAAAATCTTTTATCACACCGACTACGGTGTAATAATTCCGGTCTGCACCGTAGGTTTGGATGACTTTTTTCCCTATTGCGTCTTCCCAGCCGAAACGCTGAACAGCCTCCTGGTTGAGAATAACCGCTCCTGCGTTGGGAGAATCTCCGCTCGATCTCCTTGTGTTCCGATGATCTGTCGGAAATTCCGGTGAAAAGTTCCGGCCGGCGATAAGTTCGATTTCATAGGTGTCGATGAAGTCATAGTCCACGCTGTTATGAATGAGCTCGATCTTTTCTCCTTCGGGAGCCCCCTCCCATGTGACGTCATTGTACATCCCAATCCGACTGGGCAATTGGAGAGAACCACATACGCTAAGAACTTGCGGATTCTGCATTAAGGCTGTCTTTAATGGTTGAATATTTTGACTTCCGGCAGCGCTGTCATTGGAGATAACCAGAATCTGGTCTTTTTTAAATCCCAGCGTTTTGTTGCGCATGAATTGCAGTTGCCTGGCCAGAACAAATGTACAGACGATCAGAGTGATCGTGATGCTGAATTGCGAGATGACCAGCACTTTTCGAAACGTGCTTCCCTTGCGGCCTGTCCGAAAAATGCCTTTGAGGACGCTTGTCGGTTGGAAGGCCGACAGGAAAAGCGCTGGATAACTTCCAGAAAGAATCCCTACCAGAGCCACGATGCCGATCAGACTTAAAACGATTTCACCGCGCCCGATGTCGCTGAACCGGATGAACTGCCCTGTCAGGTTGTTCAGCGAAGGAAGAAAAACATAAACAAGGGCAAGTGCCAGGACCATGGAAAAGGCAGAAAACAGGAGGGTTTCTCCGAAAAACTGGTTGATCAACTGTCTACGCATGGCTCCCACAACTTTGCGCATTCCCACTTCCTTGGCCCGATTGGCCGAGCGGGCCGTGGAGAGATTCATGAAGTTGATGCACGCGATCAACAGAATCAGGAGCCCCGTTGCCAGAAAGATGTAAATAGTGCGGATATCCCCCGTATCTGTGATGGCGGAGTAGAGATGCATTCGCTTGAGCTGTTCCAGCTTGAGTACCCGTGTGTCGCTTTCCCGTTTATGCTTGGCGAAAACTTCATTAACTTTTTTTTCCACCTCATCGATAGAATGTCCTGCTGGGAGAAGAATATAGGATTCTAATTGCTGGGAGATCCAGTTGTTCCAGTAGGCAGCCGGGGGTGCAATATCTCTCAAGGATTCCATCGAAATGAGAATATTGGATTGAATATTTGAATTACGGGGCTGATTCTTCATCACTCCCGTCACCATCAAGGACATTTTACCGATCAAATTGTTCTCCACATCGAGGGATTGCCCAATCGGGTCCTGATTGCCGAAATATTTAGTGGCCACATCTTCTGTCAGGACCACAGTGTTGGGCTCTTTTAACGCGCTGTTTTTGTCTCCTTCGAGGAGGGGAAAGGTGAACATATCCAGGGCGCCTTGGTCGGCAAAAACGACCTCATTTTCGTAAAATTTATTGTCTTCATGACGCAAGAGAAAAGTGCGAAGAGACTGGAATCGGGTGAATTCATGGACCTCATGGACCTCGTTGTAGAGTGCTTCGCCAAGAGGAACGGGCGAGGTCTGGGCGCGAAACACCTGGTCAGTAAGGTGCTGTTCCACATTCACGCGATAAATCCGGTCAGCGTTTTGGTGATGGGATTCATAGCTGTACTCGTACATGGCAAATAAAAGGATGAGAATGAAGCAGGCCATCCCTACTGATAAGCCGGCGATGTTGATAAGAGAATATCCCTTGTGTCTTTTGAGATTTCGGAATGTGATTTTAAGATAGTTTTGAAACATAACAAGGCTCCAAAAGATTGAATTGAGAAAAATTTCAGGCAGCGATTGGATCAGTTGGAACCAGTACCAGCGGTTGGCTGCTGCCCGCCCCTTTTCCTCGAGGATGCTGTTATAGATCTCATCAAAATCCCCTCCGAGATAAGTGTGTTCTATTCTCGGGATAAAACGATACATTATCCAACGGGCCATTTTTGGAGGTGGATGAAATCGATGCATCATGGGGTTATTATTTTTTCTTTGCGAACTCGGGAATTCCCGTCCACATCCTGTCGTGGACCTTTCTGAGTTCAGTCAAAGCTTCCTTCCCTTTTTTCGAGAGATGGTAGAATTTGACGGCTTTGCCTCCCCTCTGTGCAGTTGGATCGCCTATATGCGATTCCAGGTATCCCAGCTTTCTCATCCTATCCAGAGGAACATATACATTACCCACTGTCCACTCATGTCCTGTAGAGGTTTTGAGGTGTTCCCTGATTTTGACCAGGCTGGCGCAATCTTCCAGTCTGAGGATGGCCAGCAAAATCATTTCTTCTTTACGGGTCAGATATTTCACGTTAGTCCTTTATATCTCTCATTTCTTTTATGTTATAAAAGTTATTCACTCGGTTAGACGAAAAAAGGATTAAATAAGTTGCATAGTTGCCTCATTTGTTCAAAAAAAATAAAATTCATTTAGAACTTTTTTCATTTTCATACGTCTTTGGTGATGAGATCGGATGCAGACCGCATGAGCCATCAGAAGTTCGACGAACTGTACGATACACACAGATCCGCTGTTTTCAGTTTTGCCTACAGTTTGACACAGAACAGGGGAGAGGCGGAAGATTTATTCCAGGAGACCTGGCTTCGCGTCGCTCAGTATTTTCCGAAGGTATTGGATATGAAAAAAGTCAAAGCTTGGTTATTCACGATCACCGCCAACCTGCATAAGGATTCGTTGCGGAAAAAGCGCACGAGAAGACGATTTCTGTTCCAGAAAAGATGGACTGCTGATCAAGACGTGACCGGGTGTGAAGGATTTCCCGAGCATGCCAGCCCCGATGAAACAAAAGGATCAGAGCATGTGGAAATGGCCCATGCCATTTCTCGAGCTGTATCCCATTTGCCTGATCAGCACCGCCTCGTTTTCATGCTTAAAGAGGTCGCTGGATTTAAGCAATCGGAAATCAGCGAAATCCTCGGGGTGCCGATCGGGACGGTTAAGTCCGTTATGTTTCGCGCGGTGAAGAAGCTTCGCCAGGACTTGGCAGCTTATCATCCGAAAAAAATCAACAATAACGGGAGAGGGCCAAATGAAATACAAAGATGTTGAACCAAATATCGAAAGTGCAACTCTGGAGGATGATTTGAATGAGATCCGGACTCATCTCCAGGAGGTGCCTATTCCAATGCCATCTGAAACGTTTTTCGAACAAACCCGCTCTTTATGTCATGCCAGGTTGAGGAGATCATCCATCCCGAAATTCATATGGGCGGCATTTGCGGTTCTCTTCGTTCTAACGGGTATTTTGATGTTGCCATTGGCAAGGGAAATTGGGTTGGATCAACCTCTTTCCCTCCCAGTGATCGGCGTTTTGATTCTGATGCTCCAAAATCTGTTGATGCTCTTTTTTACACCAGTTTTGATCCAAAAATTCCGGTTTAGAAAAAATGATCCCATGAACGGTTTTATAGATAAGGAGGTATGTCATGGATAGCACAGCAGGAAAAACGATCGCCATCATCGTATTGGTGGTTCTCCTCATACTGGTTTTAGGCAGGTTCCTGCCGTTTATTTTTGCTCCTTTTGGCATTTTTCCGCACATTTGGCAAACTGTGAAAATCCCAAAAGTCGGCCGCATAGAGTTTGGTCCCTATGGTTTCTTCAATGTTACTTCTTATTCGATCATATCTTTCATTCTTCTCGTGATATGGATATTTGTGATCGTTTGGGTCTACCGTGATGCCGAACGCCGCGGGATGAACGGGGTCCTATGGGCACTACTCGTGTTTATCGGAAACTTGATCGGCCTTTTGATCTATCTGATCGTGCGGTCGAGCAACGGCTCTGCGACTAAAGAACCCTCAACATCGCAACCGACTTCTCAAACTTGTCCAAACTGTCAGTTACCACTATCTCCCACTTATGTCTTCTGTCCCAATTGCGCAACCCGGTTGCATTCCGATTGCCCGAAGTGTCACAAACCCATTGAAAAGGATTGGAAGGTCTGTCCTCATTGTGGAGAAAAACTGATTTCCTAAGGCAAAGGATTAATCTAACCTCATAATCTCATCGTACTCGGTGATATTCCGTGGAAAAATATCACCGTCTAATTCACACAAAAAGGTGATTTACTTCCTTACTCAATTCGATAGACTGGTATTCAGAGAATTGGCCGAAAGCTTAAATTGGCTACGGGCGCGTAATTGAGGAAAGTTGTCATGAATTTTAGCACATACAAGAAAAGAATCCTGATCGTTGATGATGATCCCACAAGCCTAAAAATACTGGAATCTATGCTTCCTGCCGAGAGATACGACGTTGTCAAAGCAAATGACGGGAAGGAGGCATTGGAATCCGCATTCGAAAAACCTCCCGATTTGATCTTGTTGGATATCATGATGCCCGGTATCGATGGGTTTGAGGTGACCCGGAAGATCAAAAGGGACAAAAGAACAAAGGATGTACCGGTTATTATCATCACTTCCTTGGATGGGTCTGAAAGCAGAATTAAGGGCCTGGAGGGGGGAGCTGAAGAACTCCTCAGTAAGCCCGTTCACGCCACAGAGCTTCTGGCTCGAGTCAGTTCCATGCTTCGTCTCAAGGAATACCGTGATCAGTTGACAATTCGGACACTTTCTGGAGAGAGATTTGGGGTTATATCCGAACCGAAAGAGGAAATCCAGATCAAAGAAGAAGAACTGCCTCAGATTCTTCTTGTTGAGGACGCCGAGGTGGATGCCATCGTTGTCGAAAAAGCATTGGATGGAGAGCCTTTTCAGCTGAGCAAAGTGTATAACGGCAAACAGGCTTTTTCCTTCGTCAGTCAAAAAAAAACAGACTTGATTTTATTGGATATAATTCTCCCCGATATGGATGGTTTTGAGATATGCCGCCGCTTGAAGAAAGATTATAAGGACATCCAGGTGGTTATCGTGACTTGTCTTGATGATCTTGAGAGCAAGATAAAAGGGGTTGAGCTTGGTGCAGACGATTTTTTGGTTAAACCCATCGTCGGAAGGGAACTTAAAGCGCGAGTTAAAACCTTGATGGAGAAAAAATTTCATCTGGACAGCCTTCGAACTCATTACCAGGAAGCTTTGGGTAGATCCCAGCTGGATTGGCTCACTGGACTTTATAACCATGGATATTTCCAACAGTTTCTGGGATATGAGCTGAAACGATCTCTTGAGCAAGGTTTCCCTGTGAGCTTGATCATGATCGATGTGGATGACTTCAAAAGCTATAACGACAATCTGGGGCATTCGGCCGGAGATGCTATTTTAAGAGAGATGGGACAGGTGGTGAGGAACAGCATCCGAGAGGTGGATTTTGCCGCTCGTTATGGAGGAGAAGAGTTTGCCGTGGTTTTGCCCTATGTGCATAGAGAGAATGCCATTATTGTTGCAGAGAGAATCCATAAGACTCTCACAAGCCATGACTTTTTCCACGATGAATCGATAGAGATGAAAAATCCCACGGTAAGCATGGGAATTGCTGTTTTTCCTGAAGAAGCTTCGAACAAAACAGATCTCATTGTTCAAGCGGACTCGATGCTTTATCGGGCTAAACAAAATGGCAAGAATCAATACCAAATCTCGGAACCTAGAATTTACTCTCATTTGGATCACTAGCTGGTCAGAAAAGCCGCTCCTTCACCTGCTCACATTCATCATTTCTTCTTTTTATATCGCCCCACAAATTCTTGACAAAAGACTGGAAACACTATAGATTACAGGTCTTCTTTATAAAATATTAAACTAAATCATTTTTATTATGAGGTGATTAAATGTCTGAAACGTATGATAAGAAAGCTGATTTGGCAGGTCCGGGTATTGGCAATTATACTGAACTGGAGAACATCCTGCCCACTGACTACAGTTCTTTTCTAAATCGCAGAGATACCATGACAGCTCTTTATGCGGTGAAAGAGTACATCGAAGATAACTTGGCGAAAGAACTCAACCTGCAATTGGTTCAGTGTCCACTAATCGTTGATATCGAGAGCGGTGTGAATGATATGCTGGACCGAGATGGCTCTCGGACGCCTATTCAGTTTCATATCTCCAATGATTATGACAAAAATCCGGTCGATGCTCAGGTCGTGCAGGCCGCAACAAAGTGGAAACGAGTGGCATTGAAACAATTTGGGATGGGTGTGGGCGAAGGCCTGAACACGGACATGAGAGCGGTTAGAAAAGATTACTTCCTCGATCACGATCACAGTGCCTATGTGGATCAGTGGGATTGGGAACTGGTTATCACTGAAGATCAGCGTAACTTGGACTTCTTGACCGGCGTTGTAAAGAAGATCTGGAAGGTTCTCGTAGGAGCGGAACTTCATGTCCAGGAGATGTTTCCCCAACTCAAAACAGATAAGTATCCAAACATGCCGGAGGAACTGACTTTTCTGCATGCTGAAGAAATTCTCGAGATGTACCCCGATCTCCCCAGGAAGCAGCGTGAAACTGAGGTTATTCAGAAATATCCTGCTATTTTTATCTACGGCGTGGGCTACCCTCTAGCGGATGGTCTTCCTCATGAGATGAGAGCCGCTGATTATGATGACTGGATCACACCCACGACATCAAAAGATGGAAAACCTACGCATGGTCTGAATGGAGACATCCTTGTCTGGAATCATGTGACAAAACGACGGCATGAACTAACCTCCATGGGCATCCGTGTGAATGCTGAAACTCTTAAACAACAACTGGAGATGAGCGGTCAGCTGGACTTTCTCGAATTCCCGTATCACCAAGGCATCATTAATGGTACGTTGCCTCTCTCGATTGGTGGAGGAATCGGGCAGTCGCGCACATACATGTACATTCTCAAGAAGGCCCATCTCGGTGAAGTCAGTGTCACAGTTTGGCCCAAGATCCTCAAGGATATTTGCGCGGAAAAAAATATCTTCGTTCTGGAATAAAATAGCACGCTCGATCTGTTTGCGGAACAGATGGATTGCCATTTCGCTTATACGTCTAATATGACAAAGCCTAACAGAGTTATTGACCCCGCATAACAATTCAACTAAGATTAATTTAGGAGGATGTTGGTTTAGGTTTGTGAGAGAGATATTTTGGAGGTTTAGTCTATGAGAAGAAAAAGGGAGACCTTAAAGGATGGGACCACAGTCCTCATCAGAGACATGCATTATGAAGATCTTGATAAATTGATGAAATTTTATCGATCTCTGCCTCTCGATGATAGAGTATATCTCAAAGTGGATGTAACGAAAAGGAAGGTAGTCGAGCAACGTATGAAATTGATCGAGCAGGGGACAGTTTTTAGAATCATCGCTTTGCAAGATAATGAAATAGTCGGAGATGGGATGTTCGAGATTTCCAAGGAAGAGTGGCGTAAACATCAGGGGGAGATCCGAGTTATCGTGGCCAGACCCTATCAGCGAAAAGGGCTCGGGATGCTTATATTCAGGGAACTCCATTCCCTCGCCTTGAAGAAGGATATTGATAGGATTGTTGTCAAAATGATGAGGCCTCAGAAAGGCGCCATAAATATTTGCAAAAAACTTGGATTCCATAAAGAGACCGTCATCCCGAATTATGTTTGGGATCAGGCGGACAAGCCCCAAGACTTAATAATCATGACATGTAAACCAAAAAACTTGTGGAGAGAGCTGGAACATTTCTACAGCGATTCGGACTGGCGCCGCTGCAGGTAAACAGAGGATTTAACTGGAATGGCTGACAAAATAAAAAGCAAAAGGCGTTTTTCTTTCTTTTTTATGCTCCTTTTTCTCGTCTTTGGTCCTTCTCTTTCTCATGCAGCAAAAAAAAGGGGACCGATCATCCTTGGAATAGGCGCAGGATATTCCTTTTTTCTCGATTCTGGATTGAAAATTTACGAAGTTTACCATCCCAAATTGATCTTTCTCAGCGAGCAATTGAACTTGAGGGATAATTTCCATTTTTATGTCCAATATTTCCCCTGGCTCGGCTTTGGATTTCAGCTGGAATTTGATCATCAAAAGGCCGGCTACAATTGTGATTTGAAATGGTACGGACAGCTTGATTCCAATGATGAAATCATTGAGATCAATCACATCGAAGAGCCCTACAAGGAATCTTGGACTTTATCCTCTATCACGGCATCCATACTGTATAAACTCACTCTTCGATCCAATGAAAAAATACAGCCATATATCTCTGCAGGAGTCGGGTACTATTTTTCGAGCGGTGATGAAGAACGGTTTTATTCCAGAACCCGTCTGGGACCCGAAAAAAGCGGCAACATGGTGAAACTCGGTCTGGGTGTTAGGTACCAAATCAATCCCAAAATTGGCATCAACTTCAGAGGAGTAGGTGGGACGATTTGGCGGAGAGAATATGGCTTTGGCGAAATAAAGTATCTCGGGCCTGATCAATTCGACTATAAAATATATGAGGAGACCGGAAATATAGTACGCGCAGAAAATTTGTTCGTCAATTCTTATACATTTTTGGGAATTGCACTGAGCCTGGAATACACTTTTTGAGAGTTCTTCATTCCAGTTTTCTCGTGGTTTATTCCCTTCTCATTGCAGAGAGTGTTATCTTTGTGGTATCGAGGATAATTTTCCATATATCAGGAGCATTGAAACCGGATCTTCCTTTTTGTCTCCTCTCAGAGCACCAGCAATCCTTTTTTTTTGCAACTCATCTTTTGAGGCGATAACCAACCAAAAAATATCACCTTGAAAATCCTCTTTGGGGGGGATTGCTCAAATTTCATATTGCCTTTACATTATGGATGCAGGACACATGGCTATAGCCCTGCATCGAAGGAGATAGATTGTTTCACTATATCCTCAACAGAGGCTCGGCTCGCCCGTGGCAAAAACATGAAAACCGAGAACAAGAAAAAGGAGCAGCTCACAGATAAAATCAGGGAGCTGTCCAATAAGATCGAGGAACTGGAGAAATTCAAGAAGAAATGCGAGTCGGAAAAAGAGGCATACCAGTATAGCCAAGCCAATCTCCATGCTTTGATCGAAAACGCCAAAAATTCCATTTGGTCGGTGGATAGAGCCTATCGGATCCTCACCATCAATTCCCATTTTAAAAGAGAATTCTCCGCTGCCTTCGGTATAAACCTCGAAGAGGGAATGACAATTACCGATTATGTACCTCCCGAGATGAGCAAAATCTGGATCAGGCGTTATGAGCGGGCCTTGAAAGGGGAAAACTTCACTGTGGAGGATGAGTTTAAGGTGGGGGATAGAATCATTAGCACAGAGATATCTTTCAATCCCATCCGGCATGACAAACAGATAACAGGAGTATCCGTTTTTGCCCGAGATGTCACAGAGCGGAGGCAAGCTGAGGAAGCGCTCCGAGAGAGTGAAGAGAGGTTCAAGATCCTGTTTCAATCTGCTCCTGATGCCTATTACTTAAGCGATTTAAAGGGGACACTCATCGATGGCAACAAGATGGCTGAAAAATTGACCGGTTATAAAAAGGAAGAACTCGTCGGGAAAAGCTTTTTGAAGTTGAGGTTGTTGCCACCAACCCAAATCCCCAAGGCAGCCAAACTCTTGATGAAAAATACCGAGGGAATTTCAACAGGGCCAGATGAGTTTCGGCTCCATCGGAAAGACGGCACAAAGGCTATGGTGGGCATAAGCACACATCCTGTAAAAATCAAGGATCAAACTCTTATTCTGGGAATTGCGAGAGATATCACAGAACGCAAACGTGCCGAGGAAGCCATAAAAGAAAGCGAAGAGAAATTCCGCATGCTGGCAGAAAAATCACCGAATATGATCTTTATCAACAAGAAGGGACGTATTGTGTATGCCAATCAGCAATGCGAAGAAGTTATGGGATACAGAAGGGAAGAGTTTTACTCTCCTGACTTTGATTTTTTTTCCATGATAGAGCCTGATTCTATCGGCATCGTTAAGGCTAACTTTCAAAAGCATATAAAGGGAGATGAAGTGTCTCCCTATGAGTATTCTCTGATAACAAAAGCAGGAAAAAAGATAGACGCCATTGTCACGACCAAGCTTATAAGCTTTGGAGGTGAAAGCGCCATCCTCGGAATCATCACGGATATTACCGAACGCAAGCAGGCAGAGGAAGCGTTGAGAAAGTCAGAAGAAAAATATCGTCACCTGGTGGAAAACACAAACGAGGTTCTTTATGCTACTGATGAAAATGGCATCATCACCTATATCAGTCCGGTTGCCAAAACACTCAGCGGTTATAGCCCATCAGAGGTCATGGGTAAAAATTTTATGCAGTTTGTTTTCAAAGAAGATATGGAGGTTGCGCTGAAAAACTTCCAAAAGAATATTAAAGGAAAGCCCGAACCGAGCGAGTGTCGGATCGTGACCAAATCGGGTGATCTCAAATGGATTCGGTCGTCCGACCGGCCCATTTTTTTGAATGAGCTATTTTTAGGCGTTCAGGGTGTGCTGTCCGATATCACAGATCAAAAGCGTGCTGAAGAGGAGATTAAAGCTTCCCTCAAAGAAAAAGAAGCGATGATGCGGGAGATCCATCATCGAGTGAAAAACAATCTGCAGATTGTCTCCAGTTTGCTCAGGCTGCAGGCGAGATCGATCAAAAGCAAAACACTGATAGATACATTTGAAATCGCTCAGAACAGGATCAAATCCATGGCCCTCATCCATGAAGTGTTATATTTGTCCGAAAATTTGGATAAGATCAATTTCTCAGATTATATCAAAAGAATCACCAATCATCTTTTTGCCATGTTCAGCAGGAAGGCAAAAAAGATAAAATTGGAACTGGATGTGGGGGAATATTATCTGGACATCGATAAAGCCATACCGTGTGGATTGATCATCAACGAGCTTGTCTCTAATGCCTTCAAACATGCCTTTCCCGATGGCAAAACGGGAAAAATTCAGGTTTACCTGAATAACAAGCTGGATAGGTACACCGTTGTGGTCAAGGATACGGGTGTTGGATTTCCCGATGATGTGGATATGAATAACACCGAAACATTGGGGTTGCAGCTTGTGAACGATTTAGTGAAGCAGATTGAAGGGGCTTACCAATTGCAGCGTGACGGCGGCACCACTTTTAAAATAGTCTTTTAATCCAAATTTCATTCTTCCCACAAGCATTCCGAAATCCTTGAAGTTTTTGTATCTTTCCTCGCTCCTTTGTTGACAAACAGATTCCCAAAGGAATAGGATTTTATTGGCTGAACGGGAATTGGAATCCGATCTTTCAGAGGGAGGAAAGCATGACAAAGAAAAAGAGTGAAATCAGCCGTCGCCAATTTTTATCCTCATCTGCCTGTGCGGCGCTCGGTGTAGCCGGGAATTCTCTGTTAAAATCCGGTCCCTTATGGGGTGCACAAGCGGAAAACAAACGTAAAGTGGCTCTAGTCGGAACGGGAATTCGGGGCAGCGGAACTTGGGGGAAAGCTCTGCTTGAAAATTATGGCGATGTCCTGGAAATGGTCGGGTTGTGTGATATCAATCCCAAGCGGTTGGAATATGCCAAAAAATATATGGGGGCCGAGTGTCCGACATTCGTGGATTTTAAAAAGATGATCGAATCGACTAAACCGGACACTATCATCGTGACCACGACTGATTGTTTCCACTCTAAATACATCTGCTTAGCCATGGAGATGGGGTGTGATGTGATCACAGAAAAACCTTTGGCCACCGATGAAAACCTCTGTCAGAACATCCTGGATGCCGAAAAAAGAACGGGGAAAAATCTGATCGTCACATTCAATTACCGATACAGCCCGGAGGCCATAAAGATCAAAGAAATCCTGATGTCCAAGGAGATAGGGGAAGTCACCTCAGTGGATTTCAACTATTACTTGGATATCTACCATGGCGCATCCTATTTTCGGCGGTGGCATGGGTTCAAACAATTTTCCGGATCCCTTTTGGTCCACAAGGCGACACATCATTATGACTTGATGAACTGGTGGCTTGCAGCAGAACCTGTGGAGGTGAATGCCTATGGGGAGCTCCGAAAATACGGACACAATGGGAATTTCCGGAGTGGGCAGTGTAGGGATTGTCCCCATAAGGGGAAGTGTGAGTTTTTCTGGGATATCACGAGGAACGAACACCTGATGAAGCTTTATGTGAATGCAGAATCAGCGGACGGCTATATCCGTGATGCCTGCGTGTTCCGTAAAAGGATAAATATCTGGGACACCATGAATGTGCAAGTCCAATACCACAACCGTGTGACCATGAGCTACTCCTTGAATGCGTTCATGCCGTATGAAGGATATTTTGTCGGATTCAACGGGACAAAAGGGAGATTGGATGCCCGGGTTTACCACAGCCAGCCCTGGAAGACAGAAAGTATGGCGGATTTCCGGATAACACAAAATTTCGGGAAGACCAAGACGTTTGGATTGACATCAGAGGGCGGTGGTCACTGGGGAGCAGATAGGGTCATGCAGGACCGCATTTTCCGGAAACCGGGGGAGGATCTTCTCGGTCAAGGAGCCGGCAGCAGGGATGGGGCCTTGTCTATTTTGATCGGGATTGCTGCCCGCCGCAGTATTGAACAGGAAAGACCTTTCAAGGTAGAAGAATTGGTCAAGATATAGGGGTCAGACCGACTTAACCTATTGATAAAGAATAGATTATGGCTAATATGGGTGCTTTTTTTCCGCTTAGAATTAACTTTTTGGGGTGCAAATCACTCCTCTAAGAAAAAGGAGGGACTATGAAGAATAAACTTTCAAGGCGAGAATTTTTGGGAAAGTGTTCGGCCTATACGGCAGGAATGACGGCTTTGTCTACTTTCAGTATGGCTGGATTTACCAAAAAGACAAAAACTTTTTCTAGGAGAAAAAACTTGGGAAAAACCAGGATTAAAGTCGTGTTGGCTCACCCTTCTTCGAAAGAACCTTGTTGGCCGAACATCGGTTATGACTTCGAAGCCAACAAAGCCGAGTTCATGAAAAACCTGAATAAATATTGCCCCGATATCGAGTTCCACCCTGTTACAGCCCGGAAAGATGACGACGCAGTCAAAATTCTCCAATCCGACCCAACAGTAGATGGATACATAGTGTATCTGTCCGGTTGCCTCTGGGGGAATGTTCCCGAAACCATAGCCGGTGCAGGTAAACCCACCGTCATGGTGGATAATCTATTCGCCGGTTCCGGCGAGTTCCTCACAAGTTATGCGAAAGTCAGACGAGAGGGATTTCCGGTGGCTGCTGTATCCTCTTCGGATTTCAAAGATGTGGCCGAAGCTGTCTGTGCTCTCGACACCATAAAAATGTTAAAGGATTCCACGGTTTTGGTGGTCGGGGGAAAGCCGGACAAAAACATCGAGGAGTTTTTTGGCACCAAAATGATCGGCGTCGCATTCCCTGAGATCAACGAGGCCTACAACGCTGCCGATAAAGCCACGGCCCAGAAATGGGCGGATCAATGGATGAATGCGGCAGCCAAGATCATCGAACCCTCCCAGGCAGATATTGTCAAATCCGCCATTCTTTATGTTGCCATGACAGACTTAATGAAGAAATACGATGCTCAAGCCATTGCGGTTAATTGCCTTGGCGGATTTTATGGAGGCCATATGCCGGCTTATCCGTGTTTGGGATTCATGCAGCTGAATAACGATGGGCATGTGGGAGCGTGTGAAGCAGACCAGAGATCCACGATCACCATGCTTTTGATGAGGTATCTGGTGGGGCGGCCTGGATTCATCTCCGATCCAGTGATCGACACAGCCAAGAATCAGATCATCTATGCCCACTGTGTGGCTCCCACCAAAGTCTTCGGGCCGGAAGGCCCCTCCAATCCCTTTCATATACGCAGCCATTCAGAGGACAGAAAAGGAGCCTGCGATCGTTCGCTGATGCCTTTAGGGGAGATGACCACGACTATCGAATTCGATGTCGGAAGGAAACAGGTGATCTTCCATCAGGGAAAAACTGTAGAAAACGTGGATTTGGACCTTGCTTGCCGGAATAAATTAGCGGTTGAAGTCCAGGGCGATGTCTACAAACTGCTCAACTATTGGGACCAGTGGGGCTGGCATAGGGTCACGTTTTACGGCGATTTTAAAAGGCAAGTCTATCAGATTGCCCAACTTCTCCGGTTCGAAATCATAGAAGAAGCTTGATCTGTTGTATTGAGCCTAGCAGTCCTCAACCGATGATGACTTTTTGTTTGGAGTCATTGAATGTGACGCGCTTTCCGGTATGCATGGCGGCGATGGTCATGCATAGTGCCACCGAGTGATTATATCCCGCAAGAATATCAGCGTTAGGTTTTTGTCTCGATCGGACGCATTCCATCCAGTTCCGCATATGTGCCAACGTCGTCGGGTCTGATCCGGTGTTGGCAGCCGTCTCTACTCCTCCCTCTTCGGCCAATGAAAATTCCGCCAGCCTGTTTTCCTCCATCTCCATAGCTTGGGCCATCCTCTGGGTTAGCCCTCCAGTGGGTGTGACCATGTTGGTGTCGAGGTTTAGAGAGCCCCCGTTTGAAAAATAGAGTTCCTTCACGCCACCTGCAGAATTTGTCTGCCTTGAGGAATAAGTCACCATGAATCCTCTGGTTAAATCCTTGAGCGGCCCGTAATCGAACACAGCTGTGAGAGTGTCGAAATTTTTCCGCCCATCCTTCCACAGGTACAATCCGCCGTTGACCACAACAGTTCGCGGCCTCGGAAGATCGGTAAACCAGTGCACCGTATCAATCTGGTGGACCATCCACTGACCCGGGATGCCGCTGGAATAGGGCCAGAATAGCCTGTATTCGATATATTTTCGTGGGTCCCAAGGCTCATACGGCCGATTCATCAGGTATCTCTTCCAGTCCACATCCTGTTCCTTGAGATCGGCCACCAACTGAGGACGGCGCCATCTGCCCGGCTGGTTGACATTCCAGGTCATCTCGACGGCGATGATGTCCCCGAAGCGTCCGGAACGGATGAATTCGTTAGCTTTGATGTAATTCGGGGCACTACGGCGCTGGGTGCCAATCTGGACAATTTTGTCCGCACTCGTGACCGTTTTGAGCGCTGCCCGAGCATCTGCCATGGTGTTGGCAAAGGGTTTTTCCACATACACATCGCATCCGGCTTCCACTCCTTGAATGCAGTGGAGGGCATGCTGAAAATCCGCAGTGCTGATGATCACCGCATCCACCATTCCTGAATCGTACAGCTCCTCGTTATTGCGCATGGGGGCGACCTTTTTCCCCGTAAGTTTCTCGAGGAATGTCACGCCTTCCTCTCTTCGCCGACTCCAGATATCTGAGACCGCCACGATCTCGAAGTTGAGTTCCTCAGCATGCCAGTGAAAGGCCGGGATTAGAGAATGCCGAGCCCTATCCGAGAATCCGACAATCCCGACCCGAACCTTATCGTTGGATCTCAAAACCCGTCGGTGTTTCACAGAAGGAAGGCCTATGGCCATTCCAGCTGTGCCTGCAGATACGGTCTTGATAAAATTGCGTCTTGTGATGTTTTTTTTCGCCATTATTCCATTCCTTATTTTAAAATCTTTATGGCTCGATGGTTCGAATTTTTATGTTCCGGAACCAAACAGCGTCTGTATGATCCTGAAGCACGATATGACCATTCCGTCTTTTGGCAAAATCCGTGATGTTTTTATACTTGCTGGCTGCAATGAGTGTATCCATTTCTGGAGTATCTAAATCATATTCCAAAACCTTCACCCCATTAAGCCAGTGTTCCCCATGATTTCTATTAAAGATGATTCTGGCTGTGTTGAATTCCCCCACAGGTTTGAGGCTTTTGCCTTCCGGAGCAATCAAATCATACAGGGCCGCCGCTGTGTGACTATCGCTAACCAGAGCATCAGGATGTCCTTCGTTATCGAGGATCTGGTATTCGAATCCCAAAGCAGCATACTCGGGTGGATGGGCGTTGGACATCTCTTCGGACACGTTGTATTTGATGCCGCTGTTTCCGGCTGGACTGATTTTCCATTCCAACACGAATTCGAAATTGTCGAATGTTTGGATAGTTATCAGATCTCCTCCTTCGAGAGGTTGCCCATCTTCTAGGAGAGGCACGTCTGCACTTGGGACTTTTTTTATGGTGCCATCTTCGATGATCCAGTGTCCTTCGGGAATTCCCTCTCTACCTAAACCTCGCCATCCCTCAAAGGACTTCCCGTCAAAAAGAAGTGTCCAGCCTTCTGCTTTTTCCTCATCTGTGAGGGTATTCAAATCCTCTGTATCGACAACTTGGGATTCCACAGGTGTTGGATCCGTAGGCTCGACTTTCTGTTGAGATCCACATGACATAAAAAGAGCAAAAAGCAAAACAAATATCAGAGACTTTAACACCGATTTAAGCATGATGTTTTTTTCTCCGAAATATCATGACATAATTCTTTCAGAGAGACAATATTTTTATTCCGGAGCGAAAGGTTTTTTAAGAAATCCAATTGAGAAATAGGTGAAAAGATATCCTATCCCCAATTAAATATTGTATCTGAGGGATGATTGTAGTATGTAATTAGGCAGACTCTCAAAAGGAGACAAAGATGGGCAAAACGACAAGAAGAAATTTCATAAAGAATGCTGGTTTAGGGGTGGCAGGTGTATCCCTGTCATCTTTTATGACGGCATCAACGAAGTATCCTAAAAAATCCAATCGTGCCACTCTCAAATTCAAAGAAAAGCTCAGCCGGTTGAACCTGGGAATGGCCTCCTATACCTTCCGGGAGTTTCCTCTAGAAGACACACTAAGAATGACCAAAAGGTTGGGTCTGGAGCGCATCGCTTTCAAGGATTTTCATCTCTCTCTCGAGAGCACGGTTGAAGAGATCAAGACTGTCTCTAAAAAAACGAAAGAAGCTGGCCTCGACCTTTACGGCTGCGGCGTGGTCTACATGAAAAACGAACAGGAGGTGGAACGCGCCTTCAACTATGCCAAAACAGCTGGCATGAAGGTCATTATCGGGGTGCCGAACCATGAATTGCTGAATGTGGTGAACAAAATGGTGGACAAGCATAACATAAAAGTGGCCATTCATAATCACGGCCCTGGCGATAAATTGTATCCAACGCCAGAGAGTGCTTATGCCCGGATAAAAAACCTGGATCCGCGCATCGGGTTGTGCATCGATATCGGGCACACAAAACGTGCCGGTGTTGATCCTTCGGAGTCTGCCATTAAGTTTGCTGATCGGCTGCACGATGTGCATATCAAAGATGTTACCTCCGCGACAAAAGAAGGGGGGACCATCGAGATCGGCCACGGCGTCATCGATATCCCCAAGTTCTTGAAGACTTTGCTTAAACTCAATTACAAGGGATCGGTCTCTTTTGAATTCGAGAAGGACGGGAAGGATCCGCTCCCTGGCGTGGCAGAATCGGTCGGCTATGTGCGTGGTGTGCTGGCAACTATCTGAGATAAAACATGAAAACATGACAATCCAAACAAAAGCTTACGCGCGGGCCGGTATCCTAGGCAATCCCTCGGACGGGTATTTCGGGAAAATCATCGCCATTACAGTCAAGGATTTCGAAGCCAAGGTCTTTTGCGACGAATCCCATGAGTTGATGATCCAGTCCCACAAAGATGACATCCCGGTGTACAAAAATATCCAAGACCTTGTGGAGAGGGCCGGGCTTTATGGCTACTACGGAGGAGTCCGGCTGGTCAAGGCCATGATCAAAAAGTTTTATGAATACTGCAAAAAGCAGTGTATTCAGCTGGAGAAGAAAAATTTTAGCATCCGGTATTCCTCGGGGATCCCGCGCCAGCTCGGCCTTGGAGGGTCGAGCGCAATCATAACGGCGGCCATCCGGGCTTTGATGGAATTTTACAGCATTAAAATACCGCAGGAGATTCTCCCCACATTGATTTTGGAGGCGGAGAGGGATGAGTTGGGCATCAATGCCGGTTTTATGGACCGTGTCATCCAGGTCTACGAGGGCTGTGTGTATATGGATCTGGATGAACAGGTGATCCAGGAAAAAGGGCATGGCATCTACGAACGTTTGAGCCCCAAATTTCTCCCTGATCTGTATCTTGCTTACAAGCCTGCTTTGGGCAAGGTTTCGGGCAAAGTTTTGAACGATATCCGCCGGGGCTTTGATAGAGGAGACAATTTTGTTCTCGAGGTGCTCAGCCGCATTGCGAGGAAGGCTGAGGAAGGGAAAGAAGCTCTGTTGAAAAAAGATCTTGGCACGATGAAACGATTGATGAATGAAAATTTCGACCTGAGAAGCCAGATCATGAAAATCAGTGAAAGCAACATGGAAATGGTCATGACAGCTCGCGCCTGTGGCGCATCCGCCAAGTTCGCGGGATCGGGCGGTTCGATCATCGGCATGTATGAGGGTGAGGAAATGTATACCCGGTTGGAGTCTGAATTGGGAAGGATCGGAGCCAAGGTCATCAAACCCATTATCGAGTAAATGAGGTATCGGCAGAGTGGTCCAAAATCCATTGCCCTTGTTTTAATCCTTGCATTTTTTGTTTTCCAATTTGCCTGCAAGTCCGATAAAAAAGTCAAGGTCATCAAGTTGGGCCATGGTTTGGACCCTGCCCATCCCGTTCATCTGGCCATGGAATTTTTGGCAAAACGGGTTGCTGATAAATCCAAAGGCCGGATGCGGATTGATGTTTATCCTTCAGAACAACTGGGGTCGGAGCGGGAATGCCTCGAACTTCTCCAAATCGGAAGTCTGGCCATGACCAAAGTTTCCTGCAGCGTGATCGAAGGATTCGTGCCTGAGATGAGCGTTCTGAGCCTGCCCTATCTTTTCCGGGATGAGGCCCACCGCTTCCGAGTTTTGGAAGGGGAGATCGGCCGTGAACTTCTTCACGCCGGAGAAAGATATTGGCTGCGCGGGCTCTGTTATTACGATGCCGGGACCAGGAGTTTTTACACCGTAGACCGTCCAATTCTCAATCCCGAAGATCTTGCCGGACTCAAGATCCGTACTCAGGAGAGTCCCACATCCTTGCGGATGGTCCAAGCACTCGGGGGATCGGCCACGCCGATTGCCTGGGGTGAGCTGTATTCAGCGCTCCAGCAGGGGGTGGTGGATGGGGCAGAGAACAATCCTCCCAGCTTCCACCTTTCCCGGCACTATGAAGTCTGCAAGTTTTATTCACTGGACGAACACACCGGCGTACCCGATGTTCTGGTCATCAGCACCAAGATTTGGGAGGACCTTACGCCCGAATATCAGCGACTTTTGCAGGAGGCAGCCGACGAGTCGGAACTTTACCAGAAAAAGCTTTGGAGAGAGGCAACAGAGAAGGCTTTGGAAGAAGTGCAAAAAGCCGGCGTTACGATCTTTTATCCGGACAAAACACCCTTTATTGCAAAAGTGGAAGCGATATACGACGCGTACGAATCGCAGCCCCACATTTTTGACCTCATACAAAGAATCCGGGAAGATGAATAATGCTCGAAAAAGCCAAAAAAACGATCGATAAACTCCTTGAGCTGGCCTTGATTATCCTGATGGGCGCCAATGTGCTCAACGTACTCTGGCAGGTCTTTACCCGTTTTGCCCTGAAAGATCCCAGTTCCTTCACAGAAGAGCTAGCCCGATATTTCTTGATCTGGGTGGGATTGTTGGGTGCCAGCTATGCTGCCGGCAAAAAAATGCACCTGGCGATCGATGTGGTCCTGCAAACATTCAAGAACAAAAAGAAAATCTGGGCTGAAATTGGCATCCAGATTTTTGTATTTCTGTTTTCCTTCAGTGTGATGGTTATCGGGGGGCTGAGACTGGCGACCATCACCCTGACTTTGAACCAGATTTCCGCTGCTTTGCGGATAAAACTGGGGTATGTGTACATGGTTCTTCCGCTGAGCGGGATGCTAATCATGTTTTATGCATCGGTTTTTATCATCGAGAGATTACGGGCACTCTCTGGGAAACAACTGGAGGTTGAGGCCGTCGTTGTGGAAAGCCAGGAGGGGATTTAGCAAATGGAACTGTTCCACATCCTCATCCTGATCGGCAGTTTTGCATTCCTGCTGTTTCTTGGGTTGCCCATCTCCTTTTGTATCGGAATTGCCACAGTCACAACCATGTTGATGAGCATCGATACAAGCCCGGCCCTCACCACGGTGGCCCAACGTATGGCCACAGGTTTGGACAGTTTTGCCCTGCTGGCCATTCCGTTTTTCATCCTCTCCGGGCAACTGATGAACAGGGGAGGGATCGCCCGCCGGTTGATCGATTTTGCCAAGGTATTGGTCGGGATGTTTCCCGGAGGATTGGCCTTTGTCCATATCATGGCTGCTATGCTGTTCGGATCGATCTCCGGTTCAGCCGTGGCCTCGTCGGCTGCCATAGGCGGTTTTATGATCCCGCAGATGAAAAAGGAGGGTTATGACCTCGATTACAGCGCAGCGGTGAACATCACATCGGCCACAACCGGGCTGATTATCCCTCCCAGCAACATCCTGATCGTCTATTCCCTTGCCAGCGGAGGTGTGTCCATTGGGGCGCTGTTCGTGGCCGGCTATTTCCCGGGGATTTTGATTGGGCTTTCCTTGATGGTCGTTGCTGGGATGATCGCGCGCAGAAAAAGATATCCGATTGCTCAGAGGATAAAACTAAAGGAGGGCGTCCTGCGGTTCTTGGATGCGATCCCCAGCCTGTTTTTGATAATCCTGGTGATCGGGGGGATCGTGGCCGGTTATTTCACGGCGACCGAGGCCTCGGCCATCGCCGTTCTTTACACTTTCATCCTCTCCGTCTTGATTTACAGGGAAGTCAAGTGGAAGGAGATCCCCAAGATCCTGGTCGATACCTCAGCCACGACAGCCATTGTCATGCTGCTCATTGGAACGTCCATGGGCATGTCCTGGATTATGTCCTACGAGAACATCCCGCAAAATGTCAGCACAGCGCTTATGGCGATATCCGACAGCCAGATTTTCATCCTGCTGATCATCAATCTTGTGCTGCTTTTGGTCGGGACCTTCATGGATATGACACCGGCTGTTTTGATTTTCACCCCTATCTTTTTGCCGGTCGTGATGCAGTTGGGTGTCAATCCAATTCACTTTGGGATCATCATGGTGTTGAATTTGAGTATCGGGCTGTGCACGCCGCCTGTCGGGAGCGTGTTGTTTATCGGGTGCGGGATCGCCGGCACCAGTATCGCCCGCGTTATCCGCCCGCTCCTTCCTCTGTTTATCGCGATGGTCGTTTCGCTCCTGCTTGTCACCTTCATCCCTGAGATCAGCCTCTTCCTCCCCCGTCTCTTCGGCTACTAGGGAATGTCCCATTCAGTGCCTCCCAACAGTTTTATGCTATACTGAGGGAAGCGTAAAGAAACAATAGGCAATAAAGGAGAAGGATTCATGCTCAATCAAGTCCTTTTATACGTTGGTTCTGGGGGCATCTTTTTGTGGGGAGTCGGGCACATCATTCCCACGCGATCCGTGGTAAAGGATTTTGGGGAAATTTCTAAAGATAATAGACTGATCATCACGATGGAGTGGATTGCGGAGGGCTTGACGCTGTGTTTTATTGGAATACTTATCGCTATCGTCACCATCTTCGGTGGGCTTGGGAACGAAGTTACCCACATCGTTATCCGAGCATCGGCTATTATGCTGGTTGTCTTGGCATTCGTGAGCTCGGCAACAGGAGCAAGAACGGCTATAACTCCGATGAAGCTTTGTCCGCGTGTCAAAGCCGGGGTCGCTCTGCTTTTTGTCCTCGGGACTGTTCTGTGAGTATGGTGGTGCCTTAAGGAGCATCCCCGAGAAATTTAAGCAGTTGGGGGATATCCATCTCGTGGTGTTTTCCAGGGGTTACGATCAGTTTGACCGCGTCCTTGCCACCGAAGGCTTTGTAGATGTCCCGCAATTCCTGTATGGATTGTGGGACGGTCTCGTTGTAGGAAGCGGATGCATTTGTCGGAGAGGGCGTGTCCAGTTCGCCATAGTGAATAGCAATCGGTCGGGGCGCATTTAACCCGGCAATGTCGCTGCGATCCATCCATTCCAGGATTCCCGGGATACAATGGGCGGGCGCATTATAGCACCGCTGGAAAATCGTTGAAAAAGAGCCCAATGTCCCGCTGGCAAATATACGGCGCACCCGGGCACTGAATACGGGATAGATAATCGATAGATCACCCCCGTAGGAAATTCCTGCCACATCGAATTCCGTCACCCCCTGGGATTCAACGAACCATTTTTCCCATCGCAGCAGATCCTCGACCGTCTCTCCGATCAGTGTGGCCCCATAAAGGAATCCATCGGAGACGAGGGTGAATTGACTGTAGCCACCTATCCAGTAATCCAGCCGGTTTATCTCCATTCCTGCGGCCAGGTCCTTGAGCGCGCCAAAACCCCGTAGTTCCGGGCAGAGAACCACATGTCCGTCCTTTGCAATTTCCAAAGCGAAAAAATGATGGTAATCATCACGCAATCCGATACAGGGCTCTGCCCGGCCGTGCCCATGGATGGCCATAACCGCGCTTTTTCTCTCTACCCCTTCTTTCGGGAGGAGCAAATATCCCGGCACTGAAAGATTTTCGTCTATGGTCATGACCAAGGCTTGGATGATTACGCCCAAGTGTTCGATTTGCCGCACTTGTGTCACCTCACAGCGCTCTGGTTCCGAGACCTTAAGCAGTTCTGTCAGTTTTAACTTGGCTTTTTCTCGCCATACCTCTTCTTGTCCATCAAACTTGCTGAAGTATAATTGACGTGCTCCTTCAGGATGACTGAATCTCAACGTCAATTCCGATGATGTGAGAAAAAAATTTTCGGCCACAAGATCGATTTTTACTCCCTCGTTTTCGTCAGAGGCTTTATGGCACCCTATCTGCAGGGATATTGCGTAGAGCAGGAGCATGCAGAGAATAGAGTTTAAAAAAATTCCCTTTTTCATTTTTCCTCCTCAAACAGAAATGTCCAATTCCACAACGCTCACGGATGTCGCCGGGAAGGTCCATTCCTTGGGTCTTCCGGGCTGTAAATTTTTCACTTCGGGATCGAATACATCCGGCCTGTTCTGATTGACATACGAGCGAGGGCTCTCCGGTGCGATCTCATGGACTTTTCCTCCTGTGATCGTTGCCCCATCGACAGAAAAACTGGCTTGGACAGAGTCGTTGTAATTCATGTTCAGGACATGTAGAAAAATTTTATCTTCACTCCGGCTGGCCGCGATATCCAAGCCTGTCGGGCATGAGCCGATGGTTATTCCGGATCTGCCGATGTTCCTTTTAAAAAGGCGCATGATCGAACCTATCGGCAGCAGGAAGCTTTTTCCTCTGGGGACGGGCATCATGACCGTATTGACTGTCCAGCGGGTTCCGCAAAAATCCGCCCCTGTACAGATCTTGACCCTGTCGCCGTGACGAAGATAGGTGTTCATCGTCCGGGCATGATACACAGCAGATAACCATTCGGTCAGGACTTGGTTGGCGTTATAAGGTTGCAAGGACAGGTGACCTTCGGTGACGGCAATTCCCACATCGGAATGGATCGAATCCAAAATCTCTTTCATGGCCTGGATTCTGAACTCGGCAATACTGGAGAGCTCCAGCAGTTTTTCCCATATCATTTCAGGATGTCTTTGGTATTCGAATCCGGTGATAAAAGAATCGTCTTTGAAATAAATGCCCATCATGTGCATGGCGATAAAATCCAGGTATTCCCCGGCCCGTTTGAGCATTTCAGGCGCCCAGAATTGAACGTCGGGATCGTCCCTCGGGGTCTCCGGTCTGAGTTTTTCTGGATTCCGAACATCCCCCCAACCGACGATTTTTATGGAAGAATCCCGCTCTTTCATCGCCTTAGCGAATTCTTTGGCATGGTCGGCGGCCTGGTCCAGAGGAAACCCTTCCTCATACAAATAGGATGATTCATTCCCCAACTGCCACAACTCCATGTTGAGAGGTTCCTTTACCCCATGGCTCAATCGTTCTTCGTTGTCCGGGTCATTGGCATACGAGACCCAATCGGCCGCTTCCTTGACGCCGGCTGTCCGGTTTTCGCCGTGGACAGTATTCCTGTACGCTTTAACCCCGTCGCTCAAAAGGTTGACACACATCAAAGGCTTGGCTCCCACCCTCAGGCAGAAATCCACAAATTCGCCCGTGCCAATCCGGTTGGTTTCCTTCCCACCCCAAACATAGTTGTACATCGGTGGCCGTTTTTCCACAGGGCCGACGCCTTCCCGCCATTTATAATAACGGATGAAGGCCCCACCCCAGCGGATCGTATCCGGAGCCAGATCCTTCCCGACCTCGATAAGGTCGGCTCGCCAATCATCGCTGTTGTAATCCCAGGCGGCTTCTACCGAGCCATCCGTGATCCCCAAGGGCTCCATGAACTGCATATAAAGATAGGGAGAGATTGCGTACTTAGGCTCGGGATCGATCGATATGACGCCGCTTTCTTTCACCCGAACTCCCGTTTTCGAACAGGAGACTAGGGGTGTACTGCCCAAAGCCAAAGAACTTGCGGTGATCGCCGAACAGTCTTTTAAAAATTTTCTTCTCGTCAATTTTTTTGACATGATGTTCCCCTCCCAAGATGAATTTCCTCGATTCCATGACAACCTGGAAACGTTGCCATTTAATCACAACTTTTTTTGCAATGTCAAAAGTTCATACTCCGCCGTAAGCAGCCATGTTTCCGCAGCGATTAAAGTTCTTTTTTTGACTTCGATTTTGTCCCGTGCTATATGTTTCTGGGGATATCAAATTCCTAACCCTGCAATGGAGGTAGGTTATGAGAAGGTTCAAACAAATACCCAGGCGCCATTTTGCCGCATTAGGAATGGGGCTTTTTTTAACCGTCAGCCTAGTATTCGGCCAAGCATTCGATATTAAAACAAGCTACATAAAAACAGAGCACATGATTCCCATGCGGGATGGCATCAAACTCCACACACAGATTTTTGCGCCAAAGGATAAAGGCCTGGATTATCCTATCCTTCTTTTTCGGACTCCCTATTCGATCGGCCATTATGGGCAGGATAACTACAGACCCTACCTGGGTCCGAGCAGGGGATATGCTGAGGATGGATATATCTTTGTTTACCAAGACGTAAGAGGAAAGTTCAAATCAGATGGGGAGTTCGTGGTGATGAGGCCTCACCAGAGAATCAAGCGTGGCCCTCAGGATACCGATGAAAGCAGCGACACCTATGATACGATCGAGTGGCTTCTGGAAAATATCCCCAATCATAACGGCCGAGTAGGACAGTGGGGAATTTCCTATCCTGGATTTCAGACTGTCATGGGAATGATCGATGCCCATCCTGCACTGAAAGCTTCTTCCCCTCAAGCATCTCCATCTGATATGTGGATAGGGGATGACTTCCATCACAACGGTGCTTTTCGTCTCATGTATACGTTTGGATGGCTGGCACGTAATGCCCAGACAAGATCAGGAGCAACAGAGAGACGGGATGCAGGATTCGATTACGGGACGCCTGATGGCTATCAATTCTTTTTGGATCTGGGCCCTGTCTCGAACGTCGATAAAAAATATTTTCATGGCCGTGTTCCAACTTGGAATGAGTACATGGAGCACGGCGATTACGACCAATACTGGAAGAAACAGAATGTGCTCCAGTATCTCGAAAACATCGAGCACGCTGTATTGAACGTTGCCGGGTGGTTCGATGCCGAAGATTTCTATGGCCCGATGAGCATCTACTATACGATCGAGAAGAGGAATCCGAAGAATAAGAGCATTCTTGTGGTCGGACCTTGGCTTCATGGTGGATGGGCGAGGATGTATGGAGATAAGCTGGGGAATATCCAGTTTGACTCAAAAACCGGGGTATACTTCAGGGAAAAAGTAGAATACCCGTTTTTCCGCTACTATTTGAAAGGCTCGGGGCAGCTGGATCTGCCTGAGGCTTTGGTTTTTGTGACCGGATTGAATGAATGGAATGCGTATGACCATTGGCCTCCAACAGAAACAGATGAGAAGAATCTCTTCCTGCATGCCGATGGGAAGCTCTCCTTTGATCCTCCCTCCGGAAAAGACAAGAATGATTCCTTCATCAGTGACCCGAACAAGCCTGTCCCTTACACGGCAGAGATTCGAACATCGCAGGGGCACCTGTGGATGGTCGAAGACCAGAGGTTCGCAGCCAGAAGGCCCGATGTCCTGGTTTACCAGACAGATATCTTGACAGAGGACATCACTATTGCCGGGCCTATCATCGCCAGTCTGTATGTTTCAACCACCGGAACAGATTCCGACTGGATTGTCAAACTGATTGATGTCTATCCCGGTAATGCTCTTGATCCCAAACCCAATCCTTACAACGTGAGAATGGGAAACTTCCAGATGCTGGTCGGGGCGGATGTGTTCAGGGGCAAGTACCGGAACAGCTTTGAACATCCCGAGCCATTTGTTCCTGATAAGATTTCTGTGATCGAGTATGACCTGAGAGACAAATGTCACTGTTTCCGCAAGGGACACAGGATTATGGTCCAGATTCAAAGCACCTGGTTTCCCCTGATCGACCGCAACCCGCAAAAGTTTGTTGACATTTACCACGCTCAGGATTCCGATTTCCAGAAAGCGACCCATAGAGTCTATCGCTCGTCACAATTCCCTTCCCACCTCAAAATCAGAGCCTTGAAGTGAGTTTGACAATATAATTCCAGCTGTGATATACGTCTTGTGGGGATTCAGAAAATGTTGACATCAATAGTACATATCCATAGAAATCCCAATTTCTCATATCGATAGGAGGTAGTCCTATGGTTTGGTGGATTTTCCTGATGGTTATTGTGACGTGTTTATCTTATCTTGCCGATTACGGCTTACTTGCATTCATGAAGGAATGGAGAGTGCCTTTATTGAATGCGTCCTTGTTGAGCGTTCTTCTTCTGCTTTGTCTCATTGGTCTTCTGTCTCGTATGATGTTGATGACCAAAAAGGGAGAGAAGGAAGCTCTTAGGGAAAAAGTCAAACAGCTGGAAAAAGAACTTTCCGACCTGAAAGGCTAATAGAAACTAGCGGTTCCCGGACTATTCAGTCTATCTTATTGAGGTCATCAACCAGAGCAAAAGGATAACCACTCCCACAAGTACCCAACTTCCTCCGAAACCCAAAACATCGATCTTTTTTGGTTTCATGATTTCCCAACTCGAACCGGGCTTGATCTTGTCCTGTTCGAATTTTCTGGGATTCTCATAAGATTCCTTAAGAGCTTCCCTTTCCTCCTCCTCTGTTCTTTGAACCGGTGTGTGCAGCTTGGCAAAGAATCTATCCAGGTTCGGTTTGGGGGCCGGTCTTGTGAAAAACGAGACCAAAAATAAGAACACAAACGGAAACAGGGCGTCGAAATAAAAGCGGATCGCGACAAGCTGTGATTTTTTAAGTCCGGAAAAATCGATCCCGAACCAGCTCAATACCCAGAGCTCGGCATGGAATCGTCCCAGCCCCACTTTTGCTGATTCAGGATCTGAAGGATCGACCCGGGCGACGCTTTCGAAATACACGCCTACAGGTTCGATGACATGTTGTTTCGGGATGGATTGCCCGACAAATTCAGCAATTCCTTGCTCGACATCTTCTTTGAGCGCACTTGTTGTGTATTTGACAACTTTGGGTTGTGTTTCCTGGAGAAAGGAAGGATTGTGTTTAGCCCAGTTTAAAGAAGGAAAAAGGTTGGGGATAACAGCATAAATGAGCAAACAGGCCGCTACCTGGATAACCACGGCGGTTTTTGTCAATCTCCGCCACATGAAACCCAGCCAGATGGAAGCCCCATAGATGGCGGGTATGGAAATGCTGTATTTGAAAAGCTCCAGGAGATTGTTCACATATAGGGCGACCGCAATTCCTCCCAGCAGGGTTACGCCGATGGCGATGCGTCCCACGAACAAATAGTGCTTTTCGGGTTTTGCCGGTTTAAAGGGTTGGTAAATATTTTTGATAAACAGGGCCGAATAGGAAACAGCGCTAGCATCCAGTGAGGACATGTTGGCAGCCAGAATGCCCACCAGCATCAAGCCGATCGCCCCAGGAAATAGCAGGTCTTTGGACATGTATCCCCATATCAGATCAGGATCGTGCAGGATCCCGGTGTATAATCCGATGGCCAGAAGGCCTGCCAAAGCCCAGAAGATCATGATAAACCGCTTGAAAAACATGCCCCCGATCATGCCGAAGCGGGCTGTCATTTCGTTTTTTGCTGACCCCGCTGTTTGCATCCCATGAGCCACAGCTATGATCGAGACGAGATTGGCCAAGACCATCCCGAGGATGGTATACCATGCGTATTCACTCATGGTCACTGATCCGAAGAGCTCGAACATGTAGTCGGGCACCGAAGCATGAAGGCCGGAAAATCCTCCAATTTTGTGGAGGCCTATCGGAATGAGGATCATGGAGAATGTGATGATCAGCAAACCTTGGATGGCATCGGTGATGGCCGCTGCTCGGAATCCTCCCAGCATGGTGTAGATGCCCACGATGACAGCATAAACGAAGTAAAAAAGCACGGGGTTAGTATGAGATATGAAAGAGTGCAGTTCGCCGCGCTTGTTCTTCTCATGGAGTTCGTCGTATCGAGTTTTATCCGGCTGGCTCAATCCCTCGTCCAATTGATTTCGGAGCGCTTGAAATTCCCTGAACTGCTCCACAGTCAGTCGTTCCTCTTTTGTCAGTTGATCAGGCGATTTGGGAGTCATGGCCATCATAGTCTTGGCCGCCACCATATAGCCGATCCCTCCGCTTAAGATGGACATCAGGAGGATAAAAACAGCGTAGCTTGCTCCGAGAGATTTGCTGTTGAAGCGTTCCGTGAAATAATCCCCGATGGTTGTCAGTCGGATCCGGCGGAAGAAAAACACGGAAAACCAATAAAAGGGTGTGAGGAAGAGAACCAGATACTGGATCCACATGCCTCCGATTCCTGTCCGGTAGATCTCACGGGAGACAGCCACGGCCTGATCGGCATTGGTGGAACATCCAAAGTTGAGAAAAAACTGATAAAATTTTCCGAGCTTCCGTCCGGCCAGAAAAAAATCTCCGGTGCTTTTGGTTTTTTCCCCTGCGCGTTTTCCAATCCATAGAATGAGACCGATATATAGGATGATGATTCCGACATCGACGATATGCAGGCCCCAAATATTCATCCGAACTGTTGCTCCGATCCCTTGTTTTTTACTTCGTATCAGCGCCAATGTCAACCGCCACCTCACCCCATCCAGGCCAACCCACCCCACCCAACTATTAATGCAGGATAAAACCTTGACATTGGACACCCAGTCAAAATTTTATGGATTTGAATATTCAGGGGCGGATCTTTTTTTTGTCTGGCAATTTTCAAAAACATATAATATCCTGGGAAAAAATAGAACCGTCCCCTTTTTGGGAGGAAGTAATGAATGAATCTTTTCGCAATCGACTGAGAAACGGCGATTTGCTGTTGGGTGCGATTCTTACGCTCCCGTCCCCCGAGATAGCGGAGCTCCTATCCCAGGCTGGTTTTGACTGGCTGTTTGTCGATATGGAACACACCTCCCTCGATGTGAAAGATGTACAGAGAATCCTCCAGGCTGTCGGCAAGGAATTTCCTTGTCTTGTAAGGATTCCGGTTTTGGATGAGGCTTGGATCAAAAAAGTCCTCGAATCCGGTCCTGCTGGAATTCTTGTCCCCCATGTGAACACACCCGAGGATGCGGAAAAGGTTCTACGTTGGAGCAAGTATCCGCCTGAAGGGACACGGAGTGCAGGCATATCTCGAGCTCAGGATTATGGATTGAACCTCCAGGATTACATGATCAAAGCCAATCAAACTCTTGTCATATTGCCTCAGGTGGAACACATCGAAGCCGTCGAAAACTTGGAATCATTCGTTAAAATTCCCGGACTTTCTGCCATTTTTGTTGGTCCCTATGACCTGTCCGGAAGCATCGGCAAGCTAGGCAGAGTAAGTGATCCTGAAATTCAAGGATTGGTTCAGAAGGTGCATGCCATATGTTCCAAGGCAGGTGTTGTGACCGGGATATTCGGTATGGACGCTGAAGCTGTCAAATCCTACATCGATATCGGGTATTCACTTGTTGCTGTCGGGACAGATACCTCCTATCTTGCAAAATCCGCCCAAGATACCCTTCGCTCTCTTCGAAAATAAAACAAAGAACAATGGGTAAGCAGACCTTTGTCAAAACCGGCAGGCCAGAATTCGATCAGTTTTTCCCTAAGGTTCGGGCCTTCCTCGAAAACAATGCTTTAGACATCGTGATCGATGGGAAAAATATCCGGGGATACCGCACTCCCGATACCAAATCCTTCTGGATCAGAGACTACAGCGATATGCTCCGGGGCTTGAAGTACTTCGAGACAGACCTCAAAAGCCTGATCGAGCACTTCGCTGAAACGCAAGCGCAGAATGGGCGCATCTTTGACTATGTCACGACTTTTCCCGAAAAACTACCCTGTGAGAGGGAAAACTGGACCAAATATGTGCGTGTACCTGTTGAAGCGGATGTGGAATACAGGTTTGTGAAAGCGGGTTTTCTTGCATGGCAAGCCACCGGGGATGACCGATGGTTGCTGAAGCTTTTGCCCTGCCTGGACAAGGCCCTGCAGTATGTTCTGTCCCATCCCTGGCGGTGGGATGAAAAGCTGAAGCTCGTGAAAAGGGCCTACACCATTGACACATGGGACTTTGCCTACTCGGGAGGAGCCCATGACTGGCTCCAGTTTCAGATAACAGAGGATACATACTGGGGAATCATGCACGGAGACAACAGCGGCTATTATGAAGCTTTCCGTCTTTTGGCCCTTATCTACGCGTATTTCAATAACCGGAGCCGAGCAGAATATTGGGAAAAACGCGCAGAAGATCTAAGGATACAAATGAATAAAACCTGCTGGAACGGAAGATTTTTCACCCATTTTGTGAAGATCAGCCCTGTTGAAATTCCCGACGTCGATGAAGCCAAACAGTTGAGTTTGAGCAATCCCGTGGCAATCAACCGTGGGATCGCCTTCCATGAACAAGCTGTTGCGATCATCCAGGAATATCGATTGCGGAAGGAAAACTCGCAGGCTTTTGCCGAGTGGTTTTCGATCGATCCTCCTTTTCCGGACGGAATTTTTGGCGATGAGAAATTGGTGGGGGGAGCTTATGTCAATGGAGGTATCATGCCGCTTGTGGGTGGGGAATTGGCCAAAGCTGCCTTCGACCATGGCTTTGAAGCCTATGGCGTGGATATTTTAAACCGGTATTTCACAATGATCGCCGAAACTGGAAAGACATACCTCTGGTATTTTCCCGATGGCACACCCTCGAGTACGGAGACAAGCACCAGTCCGGAAGCGTCTCCCTCGGATGCGTGGGGTTCCAGTGCGATGCTGTATGCCTTTTTGGAAGGATTGGCCGGTGTGGAAGATAAGCTGAGCCTCTTCCAAAATGTAAAGCTTTCTCCCCGTTGGGCGGCAGCTGGAGCGGAGGAGGCCGAAGTCCAGGTTACCTATGATTGTTCAGGGGGAAAGATAGCTTATTTTTACCAGAATAAGAGGGATCAGATCTGTCTCGACATTCAGACGACGCATTCTGAGATTTTGTTCCATGTTTTACTTCCTGAAAATTTCGAAGCAGAATCTGTGAGAGTGGGGGGAAAAGATACCAGCTTTCATAATAGAAAAATCGAGAATAGTCCTTATGTGGATTTTAGCTCTGAGATCAGAGGTGGGGCTGCCATCAAGCTTCAACTACAAAAAACCAGGAGGAATCCATGAAAAAATGCCTAATTTTTGTCCCGATTATTTTTTTTGTTTTTGGATTATTTACAGGCTGCAGCAATCGGGAACGGGTCGAAGGAAAGTACGAAATCAAAGCACAGGGTCTGGGCGAGCTGACAACCCAACAGGCCTATGCATGTGTCAGCCAATCCAAGGCTTACCAGGCGGTTTGGGAATATGCCAAAGTGTCGGAAATGGATTTTAAAACAGCTGCAGCTCAGATGTTGGGCCCAGAAACGAGGCAGAACAAAGCCACGATGGTCGAGCACAAAGCGATGATCGAGGATCTCCTGGAGGAGTTGAAAGAGCCTCCTTCAAGATTTGAAGAGACATACAAAAAACTGGTTGAGCTTTATGATATCTACGTGCAATTGCATGATCTCGCTATGGAACCGCTGGAGGATATGGATAAACACATGAAATCTGTGGATAAGCTTTCTGACCAAATTGTCACAAAAGCACGGGAACTGGATGCCACTTTTGTCATGAATTAGGGAAGAGGCAGATGGCATTATCAGAAAGCGAAAAAAGGGTGTACGGTGTTCTGGATAAGCTGGGGATTTCATACATTCGGCATGAACATCCTCCTGTGTACACGGTGGAGGAGGCCGAGAAACAGTGGACAAAAATCATCGGAGCTCATTGCAAGAATCTGTTTCTGCGAAACAAGAAAGGCAATCGCCATTATCTGGTGATCCTGGAAGCCTCAAAAGTGGCGGATCTCAAATCCCTGAATAAAATTTTGGGAGAGGACCGGTTGAGCTTTGCCTCTGAAAAAAGGCTGATGAAATACTTAGGCTTGGAAACGGGCGCTGTTTCGGCTTTTGGCCTGATCTATGACAAAGAGAATCACGTCAAGGTCGTGATCGACGATGATTTAAAAAAAGCGGAAGCGGTCAATTTTCATCCCAACGTGAACACAGCGACGGTCGGTATCTCTTTTCCTGATTTTGAGAGATTTTTAGCCTGGTGTGGCCATGCCGTGCGTTATCTTCCGTTTGAATGACAGGATGAGAGCTGCGGTAGGTCCCAAATCAAGGTTTGACCTTGGTCTGGAATAGGAGGGGATATGCTTTCTGGAATAGATATCGAAGCTTTCAGGGGGGACCTGGAAGGGCTGGAGAAGATGGCCCACTCTGCCTGGCGGGATGAATACGGAATCGAGTCCTTTCCCAACCTCTACCGTCCCAAGTTTTTGAGGTTCGTGTTCGATCGGATCGAGGATAAAAACCATCTGATCGCAGCCTACCGAGGAGACGAGATCGTCTCCTTTATGGCCAATTTGCCCCGCCGTTTCAGCATCGAGGGGAAAATCTACACTGGTGTTTACACCTGTCTGTTGGTCACCAGAAAAGAACTCCTCCGGCAAGGCATTGCCAATGCTCTTATTAGAGAAGCCCTCGAGCTTAACAAAAAGGCCCGATACGATCTATCGATATTTGCCCTGGAGAAAGGGCATCGATCCACCCAATTGGTCAAAAAGCTGGAAGCGACCGGCAATCCAGTCCAGTGGCTCAAGCGCAATGGTGTGATAGCTCGAGTGCTGGATCTCAAGCGTGCGGCTGCATCGGAAGGGCTGAAAACATGGGAGAAGACAGCGATCCGGATTATCGGTGCACAGAAGTCCCCAAAAAAGAGGGGTTCCATTCCTTTCCGGGAATACCGGCCAAAAGATTTAGCCCGATGTCAAACACTTCTCAATCAATATACAGATAAAATTAAGCTGGCGTTGGTTTGGGATAGTGAGGAATTGGGTGTAGAACTGGATTATCCGGACGTTTCGCAGACAGTGGTCTATGAGAAAGATGGAAAGGTGGAAGGTCTTATCAACTTTATCTATCATGATCATCTGGGGAAAACAAAGGAGCGGTGGGCTTGGATCAATCATGTGGCCTACCCCGCGCTTTACCCCCGCGAGCGGAGGCGGTTTGTGGAAGCTTTCCTTTGTTATGTTCAAGATACCGGTTGTCTAGGTGCGGTGGAATGGACACGGAAGTATTATCCGATGGAGCCCCTATACCGCAACCGATTTTTCCCGTATTTTCGGTATGTGAACATGGTCGCCTGGACCTTTAACCAGGACATATCCCTTAGAAAGATTCCGGCTGTGTATGAGGTGCAGATCTGAGCTTTTCCATGATCCTGATCCGCCAGATCCAGATGACAAGGATCAGAAACGACGATACAATCCTGAGTGCGGAAGATGTCGTGAAAAAGTTGAACAGCCCATGGGCGATAGCAGCCAGAACCAGACCTTTTAGAGATGCAGCGATAATAGATTTATGCCTCATGCGGGCGACTCCAACAGTGTAACCCCAGATGGAGGAAAAGATGGTGTGGGTCAGGGGAGATGCGATGGCACGGCCGATTAGTTCGAATCCTTCCATATAGGCCAAGTACCTGGCGTTCTCGTAGCTGGCAAATCCCAGGGCAATGATCGAGGCATAAATGATCCCATCGATTTTTTCGTCGAATTCTTTGAGCCGGAGGACCACAAGAAGAAATGGCAGACACTTGAACGTTTCTTCGATGATCCCTGTGATGCCGATGCTGTATAAGAGGTAGGGCCATTCATGGGCTTCCATCAAGACGCTGGAATCTTCAGGTATTCCTAAATAGGGGAGGAGCTTGAAAAAATAGATGCAGGCGAATGCGGCAATCAATCCAAGGAGATAGGTCAATCCCAGGTTGCGCCAAGGTTCGGGTTGGAACCGGTCCTTGTAGTAAAAATAGATGATCCAGACCAAAGCAGGGGCGATGACGGCAGAAACATAGATCCAGGCAGCCATGGAAATTATGCTGATACTATCATAAACAGGCGGAATTTAGAAATGGATTTCGATTATTTGCGAGGGGGATTCTGCCTCCCGATCTCCTGGCGCTTGGATTTAACGAGATTCTTCATTTCTCTGGATAATTGCTCGTTATTGCTTGCTTCATACTGCCTCCACGAAACAAAGGGGGGACGAATGTGGTGATCGACACAGGACGCGTCCAGTCCATTCACAGAGCCCTGAGATATGAATTGGGCAACCACATCATCAAAACAATCTTCCCAAACGGTACCGTATTCATGACCAGCGTTGGGGATAATGGCATGAATACTGTTCGGCAGATAAGCGGCCAACTCCTCACCATATTGGGGCGGCGTGACAGGGTCGATCTCGCCTGAGAGGATCACTGTCGGGATATCCATCATATACATTTGATGAAAATCAGCGGGAAGTTCCCCTCTTACCCACCAGTCGCAGGCATTTTTTTGCTGATCCAGACGATATGTTCCCACGAATGTACCTTGGGCCAGAGCTCTGGCCTCATCATAATTGATATAAGGAATGGTCTCGGTGCATGTCACACACAGAAACATCCCATCCGTTAAATCTCGGTTGATCCCATATAGATAATTGGCCGTGTATTCTGCGACAGGAGAAAAATTCCCATTTGCTGCCCAGTGGACAAAGGCCGGTATCCACCTTGATCTCCATGTGCTGTAGAGCATGCTTCTCACACCGTGGATAAAATTGTTATAAGTAAAAACCACATTCTCGGGATCGCCTGTGATAGGATTGATGATCCAAGCTGTCACCGGTCCCTGTTTGAGTCGATCCAAGACCTGGCCAAGCTGCTGACGCAAAAGGGGGTAATCGGAAGAGCAATCCGGATCCATAGCGCAATCTGACAGCAGTCTCTCCAATGCAACCTCTGTGTTGGGAGCGATCGAACCGGAATATGTCCAGTTAGGCATAGCGACAAAGCTAAGGAATGCCGTTCTCACTCTTTCTTGGAAATACTTCATGTAAACGATTCCCGTATAGGATCCATACGAACTGCCGATGATGTTGATCCGCTCATAACCCAGTGCCGAGCGCAGATCATCGATATCCTGCATGGCTGTCGTGCTGTCATAGTGCCTGAGATTGGCTTTTTTCTCCAGCTCTTTTCTACAATTCTTTACATAATCCTCAGGGAACATGTCTTGGAGATAAGTTTGGGCGTTGTCCTGATCTCCGATTCTCTGGCAGTGGAGAGGGTTGGATTCTCCGGTGCCCCTTTGATCGACGAGCACGATATCCCGTTCCCAGCGGAGTTTCGCATAATCCCACGCATAATACTTCGCCATATCAGCCGAGCCTTGACCTGGGCCGCCAGAAAAAATAAACACGGGATCCGGGGCCGGATTAGTCGTCCAAGCCGGCAGGATGATAAAATTCAGCCTGATCTTAGCACCCTTCCGGACTTGCCGGTTCTCCATGACCTCGTAGGTGCCACACAACACTTCTTCTCCCAATTCTTCAATGTAACAGGGTTCGATTTTCAGGCCAAAGGAGGCATCTGTCTCAAAAGGGGCGAAAAAAAAGATTAAGACCAATAGGAGTAAAAATCTTATAAATTTCATGATATCCCCCTATTTTTCAAGTTCATAGATCAAAGAAATTCCGAACCAGATATGATTCTCTTTCCCGATAGCATCAAGCAGCAGGATGGTGTAGTTGACGAACGGAATGATCCGAAACTCTTTCCATGCATAAGCCAGAGATAGTCCTATGTTAAGATCGCTGAATCCGGGATCGGACCCTTCGGCCAACCACTGCCCGCCGTTATATCCGAGGGAGGCAGAGAAGGATGTTTTCAAAAATTTTACTGGATCAAAAGAATATCGTGTTTTGAGAAGGACATAAAATCCATCGCCGTTGGTGAAATCGTAAAAGAACGTGATGGCCGGCTGGAGCACAATCTCCGGCATCCCTACGCTGGCGAACACCTCATGGCTGGTGTCATCTTCGAAGCGGAGATTCGGAGCAAAATACCACCCGTAGTGAATTATACCGGCTTTGAGAGTGAATTGTTCAGATAGTCTACGTGCATAAGCTAAAGTCAACCTGGTTTCGTTCAATTCCTTGTTGGCGAACGAAAAACTCATCCACGCATCCAAAGATAACCCGCTGTTTCCGAATTCATACGTAATGGACGGTTGAAAAACGGGCTTTTTGTAAGGATTCAGATCGAAACCCCTCCAAATATACCGAGATACAAAATCAGCTTGAAATTGAATTTCAGCCTTCAGGTTGGTGCGAAATAACCCCAAAAGACACAGCAAGGCCGCTAAAAAGACAAGTTTTTTTAGCAACTTTTTCCCCTCCAAATTTGAATACATAGCACTTCTAGGTATGCAAGAACTATACCACGGCCTTACCCAGGAGAGATATAAAAATTTGTAAAAATTATTTACAATAGGCTGAAAATGTTGAGTTGCGTTCAATCCCCTTCTTGGTGTTAAATAGAGGAAAAGATCTGGAGAGTTCGAATGAAGCGTTTTTGTTGGATTTTGGTGATTCTTTTAGTGCTTTCACTACTTTTCGTGTCATGCAAAAAAGAACCGGATCATGTCACGGTACAGCATATCCTCATCGCATTCAAAGGATCAATCCCAAAAGAGTCAGTCACTCGAACAAGGGAACAAGCGGAAAAGTTTGCCGATGAGATATTCGAGAGAGCGAAAAAAGGGGAAGATTTTGATGCGCTGGTCAAAGAATACACGGATGATAGTTATCCAGGTGTTTACAAAATGGCAAATTTTAAAGCTGAACCTAATGTAGACCAAGGAGAATATGAGCGTTCTAAAATGGTGAAAGAATTTGGGGATGTGAGTTTCATGCTTTCTGTGAATGAAATTGGGATGGCGGCGTTTTCTCCAGAAAAAAGCAAGTATGGATGGCACATCATCAAAAGACTCAATTAACCTGAATTACGCAAAAGGAAGGAAAAATGAAAGAGAGGGCTGTCGGTATCGATAATTATTGCCTATATCCCCTCCAGTTGGCGCCTTTGGAAGCTCTGAAATGGGCCGAGGATAACGGGGCTGAAGGCATCCAGTTTTCAGGACTCAACCTCGAAGTTGCCGAAAAAGTGGATGCGGCTTATTTGAGGGATTTATCCGATTCCGCCTCCGACAAAGGTCTTTACCTGGAGTGGGGCGGAGGGCAGCATATTCCTTTTGACTTGAAGACTTGGGAGCAGAAAGATATTTCAAGGATCAATCAAAAGGCAGCCGAACAGGCCGCCCTTCTTGGCACATCGATCGTGAGATCCTGTTCGGGCGGGTTGATGCGGTGGGATCCCCAAAGCCCGATGACAGAAACCCTTCTGGAGGAAATGGCCAAGAGCCTCCGAGCTCAACGGCAGATGTTGATGGACAACGATGTCATCCTGGCCATCGAGACCCATTTCGAATTCACGACCCATGAATTGTTACGGCTGTTTGACCGTTGCGGGGCTGTGCCGGGTGAATACCTGGGGATTTGCCTGGATACGATGAACCTATTGACCATGCTGGAAAATCCCCTCAGCGCCACACAAAGGATTTTACCTTGGGTGGTCTGTACGCATATTAAGGACGGGGCAGTCATCTTGGATGATTCAGGATTGACCTCTTTCCCGGTAGAGATAGGGAAAGGCGTGATCGATTTACGGAAGATCTGTTCTTTTTTTGAGCTCTCCCCAAGAAAAATCAACCTCACGATAGAGGACCATGGGGGAGAATTTCTTATCCCGATGTTTGATCCCCTTTTTCTCTCGAAGTTTCCTGATCTGACATCGGAAGAATTTGCCCAGATTATTCGATTGGCCCTCCAGACAGAAAAAAAGATCAAGAACGGGGATATGGAAATCACGTCAAGAGAAGAATGGCCGGAAATCTGCGAAGCGAGGATCAAACGCGACATCCAATCCCTCCAGCAATTGCTTTAAAAGCAATAAATAGTGCCCATCAGGTAGTTCCTGAGCGACATTGAGGATCTAGCCATTCTGAATCGTCCCTCGAGGGAATCCGACAAAGTAGGATGGAGGACGACGAGGATGTATTGAGCACGACTTTGCAAAAGGAGTAGAGATCCGGCCAAGCACGGGAACAGAGGCTAGAATAGAGATTGAGAGTTGAGGAGCGGAGTTTCGGAGGCGCCGAGAAGGTCGATGTAGGAATGGCGTTAAAGATCCGCATTAGAGCGAAGGAAATGGCTGATGGGCACTATTGGATGAAGGAAAAAGTTCACTAAAGGAGGGGACCGATTTCTGTTTCGACAGCATTGACAACTGTCTCATCGAATACCAGATCCGCCATCTTTTCCAAATCATAGGACATGACTCTATCCTGGGTTAGGGTCGGGATGTGTTCCCGAATGATGTTGTGGGCGACATCCACGCCTTTACCTGGTTTTTCCGCGATATAATCCAATCCCTGTGCCGCACACAGCAATTCGATCGCCAGGACATTTCTCACGTTTCGGACTATGTCCGCTCCTTTGAATGCTGCGATGGCGCCCATGCTCACATGATCTTCCTGATTGGCTGATGTGGGAATCGAGTCGACCGAAGCTGGGTGGGAAAGGACTTTGTTCTCCGAGACCAAAGCCGCTGCTGTATACTGTGTGATCATGTATCCTGTGTTCAGGCCTCCTTCCGGAGTCAGGAATGGCGGAAGATTGGACAGGGCCGGGTCCACCAGCCGTTCGATTCTACGTTCTGAAATGTTGGCCAGTTCGGACACGCTTATCCCCAAAAAGTCGAGGGCAAACGCTACAGGTTGCCCATGAAAATTGCCGCAACTGATACTGTCTTTGGTTTTTGTGAAAACGATGGGATTGTCGGTAACAGAATTGATCTCGGTTTCCAACACGACAGAAGCGTAGTCGACCGTGTCGCGTGTTGCTCCGTGCACCTGGGGGATGCAGCGCAGAGAGTAGGCATCCTGTATCTTTTCGCACTCGCTGTGGCTGGGAAGGATCTTGCTTCCTTCCAGAAGTCTCCTGATGTTATCGGCCACGATGCTTTGACCCGGATGGGGTCTCAGCATGTGCACTCTCGAATCAAACGGAACATCCGTCCCCCGTAGGGCTTCGATCGAGCAGCCCGAGGCGATGTCGGCCGTTTTGCAAAGAACCGTGCTGTCATAAGCGTTCAAAACGCCAACCGCCGACATCAACTGGGTGCCGTTGATCAACGCCAATCCTTCTTTAGCTTCCAGTATGATCGGCTTGAGTCCCAAACTGGAGTGGAGGTCCGCCGCATCCCACACTTTGCCTTTGTGTTTGACCTGGCCCAATCCGATCAGCGGGGCTGACATATGGGCCAGCGGAACCAGGTCGCCGCTTGCGCCCACGCTTCCTTTCTGAGGAACTCGAGGGAGGATATCGTTGTTCAAAAAATGCAGGAGCCTTTGGAGTGTTGCCCATCTTATTCCGGAATAGCCTTTGACCAAAGCATTGATCCGGAGGAGCATCATGGCCCTGACCTGGTCATCTTGGATTTGGGGACCGGTACCTGTGGAGTGGGACATCAACAGGTTTTTCTGGAGCTCCCTCACATGCTCTTTGGGTATCAGCACATCGGCAAAACTCCCGATGCCTGTGGTGATCCCGTAAACAACCTGGCCTTGTCTCACGAAGTCTTCCACTACAGCGGCGTTTTTATCCACCAGTTGTTTATTCTTTTGGTGGATTTTGACCTTTTTTTTGTGCCTGGCTACCTGGATGACTTGTTCGATCGTGAGAGAGTTTCCGTCGATTATGATCAAAGTCTTCTCCTTGTTTTAGGCTTCCCGGCGCTTGATAACAACCAGAGTGATATCATCGCCCTGAGGTGTGTTTTTTGTATGAGCGGAAACAGTCTGGAGGATGGCAGATTGAATCTCCCTTGCCGAAAGAGAGGCACTCTCCTTGACAACGTGAACCAGCCGGACTTCTCCGAAGAGTTTGTCCTCCACTGCCTTTTTTTCTTCCGGCTCTCTCGCCTCTGTGATGCCATCGGTGTACAAAACAAGAATGTCACCAGGAAACAATATTGTGGTTTGCTGCGCATAATTTTGATCAGGAAGGAATCCCAAAACGAGACCGCCCTCTGCCAGATGTTCCGTCGATTGGTCAGCTCTCAGGAGAAGGGGAGGATTGTGGCCGGCATTTGTGGAAGTGAAAGTGGATTGATTCCTGTCTAGAAGGCCGTAAAAAAAGGTCACGAACATGTTGGCATCTGTCGACTTAACCAGCAAGTTGTTGATGCGGTTCGCTACCTCAGCCACCTTTACGGTCTCCATGGTTTGTGCATGAAGGCTTGCCTGAAGGTTGGCCATCAGTAGAGCAGCGGGAATGCCCTTTCCGGAGACATCGGCAATAGCAATTCCCAATCGACCCTTTCCCAAATCCAGAAAATCGAAATAGTCTCCGCCGACTTGCTTGCTTGGGATGCTGGTGCCGGCAATTTCGAAACCGGGAAGTTGAGGCATCTCGTGCGGAAGGAGTTTTTCCTGGATTTTTCGCGCTGTCTCCAGTTCGCTTTCCAGATGGGCCCGCAGTATAGCTTCCTCTCTACCTTTTTTGACAGCTTTGGCCATGGCGTTGAATGAGACGGCTAAGTCACCTAACTCATCCTCGTTGGGGATTTCGATCTTGGTATCCAGGTCACCCGCGGCGATACGCTTTGTGCCTCGGTGGAGGGATCTAACAGCAGATGTGAATCCTGTGGTGATCCGGACACCGAAAAAAAACATAAAGGCTTCGAAAATGAACATCGAGACAGCCAACGCTGAAAGCGCTATCATAACGGCCAGGCTAAAGGGGTTCTTTTGTGAAATCAATTCGTTCAGTATGCTGACGATGGATACCTCAATCAAAAGCAGTGTTTTTCTTTGTTCAAATTTTTCAGCAACGAGCGAAACGACATCGATATCTGTCATTCCGAAGTATAGCGGACGACGCCAAAATGATCGGGAAGACTTTTGGACATCTTTTGGTGATGCGTCCTTTGCAATATATTTTCCTTGAACCTTTTCGATGGGCTGGCCATCTTCACTTTCCACCAAACGTACAGGTGTCCCGGCGATCGTCATTTTGACAGAACTGGAGAATACGAAGCTCACATCGGTTCGGACGATTTGAGCTAGGTGGTTTAACATAGACTGATCAACTCTTCCTCCCTGAATAGATAAAAATTCGTCTGTTTCTTTTTGGATGCGAATGAGCCATAAGCCGGAGTCTAACCAAAAATAGTCTGCCATTTCCCGTTTTTTACTTTCAACATAAGGGGATTCTTTTGTACGAAGTGAAGAGAGAAATCCCTGGAGCCAAATAGGGATTTCTACCTGCGTTGGAATACCATCAGCTGCTTTTTCGTATTTGAAAGACTGCATAAATACACTGGGAATGAAATTTTCATCGGATTCGGATATACTTTTCCAATCATAAAGGATGGACCTTGCCTGAATCGCTCTTGATGCGCCCAAAGTGCCGTAAAGAATAAGGAATCCCATGAGGATAACAAGTATCAACGGAACAACAGCTATCAAAATGGCGCTTATGGCAAGTTTTGGCTTGAGTTTCACGAAATGCAGGCGGGCACGCAAGAATAAATGCAGAAGGCTGAAAAACCAGAAAAGCTCGAGCGATCCGGTGGCATAACGTCCGAGGAAAACGCCTAAACTTGTCGCCGCGGGAGCAACTGTGTCTGCTGCTTGACCTTCGCTTGGCAGTAGTTCTGCGGATTCGGTTGAGGGTGGAGTGCTCCCTCCGATGCTGAGCAGAATAAAAACTAGAAGACCCAGGAGAAACAAGGCTGCTCGACGACGAGAGGTGAGATGTCTGTAAGGTTTGTACTTCCGGAATAATAGGAAGACAAAGGATCCTCCCACCGCTGCTATCCAGAGGCTCTCATCTCTGGAAAGGAATATTGTCAAAACGCCACTCAAAATAAGCCAGCCTACCCATAACTTTTTCAGTTTGGCATCCATCAGGAGCATCCTGACTGCAAATCCCCAGGTAGCCAGGGCAATCAAGGCGAGAAACCAGGCAGTGATCGGATTGTAAAAGTCGGAGAAAGGCCGGAGAAGGCCGAGCAAAAAACTGCCCAAAACGACAAGCAATGAGGCTTTCCATACAGGGCCGTTCAGAGGCGAGGCCTCTTTTTTGCCCACTTTTGTGAGGATCAATTCATCAGGGATGTATTTATCTTCCTGCCGGAATGATTCTTTCTTATCAGAGATGTTTTTTTTCTTGAAGCGCTGGAAAAATCGTTTCATTCGCCGATGCCTGGAGGAATCCGAAAGCCTTGTTTAGCTATTACCACAGCAGACTGCTCCGGTCAAGTCACCTTATTCTTTCTGTAGGTCCGTCCAGAATAGGGCAACAAAAAAGACACAAAAAACTAATTATATGACTATTATGCCTAGCAAAAAACAGATGAAATATATCTTGACAGCGGGTAGTTTAGCCTTGTTCCTTTTTTAAAATCTTATTGGCTACCAAATATCCGCTTCCGAGCGCGGCTCCGAATCCACCGCCGGGTTGTGTCCAAGCAGATGCAAAATAGAAGTTTTCTATCGAAGCTTCGTGAGGGATCCTTTTATTGCCAGATTGACTGGGGATCTGAGAAAATCCGTACACACTTCCTCCCGGGTTCAAAGTGTACCGTTGAATTGTTTTGGCCGTACCGATTTCATAATAATCCACAGCTTCTTTGATTCCTGGGTACACATCATTCAATCGTTGAATGAAGGATTCTGCTACCTCCTTCTTCTTGGATCTGTACTCCTCTCTACCAAGATGTTCCCAGTCTGATAAGTAATCGGATGTGCAAATCGAACCGACAGATTTCCCTTCCGGAGCTAGCTTGGAGTCGATTTGACCGTAGTCGACGAAGATAAAATTTCTCTTGGTAAAATCACCCGTGTAATTCTGATAGATATCTGCTGATGTTTTACAGCTTTCGTCACACACAACCGTTGAATAATGTTGAACCCCATATCTATCTAATGAAGTTTTAAACCCGATGTAAACATTAAAAAGAGAAGGAGCGTATTGTAGGCTCTCGATTTTTCCCCTTATTTTATGGCCTTCTTCCTGTGGTAAAAGTTCGTTTACAACGTTAGGAACAGCCGCATTAGAGATTATATATTTTGCATATGCTTTTTGTGTTTCCGATTCCTTCTTTGTGTTTTGTCTGTATTCGACACCTATAGCCTTCCCGTTTTCTGTGATAATTTTTGTTGCCAATTGACGGTTCAAAACCTCACCACCATTCGAGGTGATCTTATCTGCCAAAAAATCGGAGAGCTTATAGGATCCTCCCTGGATATAATACGATCCTGAAAGGAAGCTAGTCTGAGCAACGGAATAAAAGAGCAGAGACATGGTATAGGGATCGTCGTGGTAATAAAGAAGATTTCCTAAGAGTATCAACTTGAGTTTATCATCCTCTATCATAGAATCCAGGAATTCTCCGACGGATTTTTTCATATTGAATACCACTTTGGGGTACAAGATAGGAAAAAGCGGCCTGAGTAATTTTTCTTTCTTTCGATCCTCGGGCATTCGAAAGAGCTGATCACGGATGCTAAAAAGGGAAGCAAGATATTTCTGGATACCTTTTTTTTCGTCAGGAAACTTATCGATCAAGATATCTTTTGCTTGCTCTGCATTATCGGGAACGACGATATCCATTCCATGACCAAGCCACCGATAAAATTCTGGGATTTTTAAAAAAGTGAGATTCTCTACAGCATCAAGGTTTTGATACATTTTATATATGTGATCTGTTTTGTTGAGGCCATTTAATTCATGCAAACTGACTTCAAAAGTATAATCTTTTCGTTTAAAATGTGTGGCACATCCGCCGACTTGGAAATGCTGTTCCAGCAATAGTACTTTTTTTCCTTCTTTTGCCAATTTTGCTCCGGCTGCTAAACCACCTAATCCTGAACCGATAATGATGACATCATATTGCATGGAACCTTCCTCCACGGGAGGTATTCATATGTTCTGCTAAACAGATACTCTATTGCAAGCACAAAATCTGACAATCAGATATCCTGGGGAAATGATTGATTTGCGTTTAAATTTTCATTCTCTTTGGATGGGATTTTCGATAAACTAATAAGGAACCATGTCCCAACATGAGATGTTTGCCTTTCAATCGAGTGAAGAATTGCTCCAGAAGGCATTTGATTTAGGGATAGAGCTTCCTTTTCAGACGGATTTAAGCCCTTTGTTCGAAGAACTTTCTTTAGGATCGAAAAGAATTGACAACCGTGTGGCAGTCCAGCCCATGGAAGGATATGATGCTAATCCGGATGGATCACCCAGTGAATTGACCTTTCGTCGTTACAAAAGATTTGGCAGCGGCGGAAGCTCTATAATCTGGTTCGAAGCGACCAGTGTGGTCCCCGAAGGACGGTCCAATCCCCACCAACTTTGGCTTCACAGACAGAGTGTTGATGGTTTCACAAGGCTGGTAGAGGAAACGCGCAAGGAAGCCACCCAATCCTTCGTTGCCGGGCATGACATCTATTGTGTGCTTCAATTGACGCATTCAGGCCGTTACAGCAAGCCTCGAGGAATGCCCCAGCCACAGGTGGCATTGGCCAATCCTTTTTTGGATGAAAAGGAGGCGACCTTACAAATTTTCAGTGATAAGGAATTGGATCGTTTGCAGGGGAATTTTGTCGATGCCGCTCTTTTGGCATATCAAGCCGGTTTCGATGCTGTGGATATAAAAGCCTGCCACGGCTATGTCATCAACGAGCTTTTGGCCGCTTTTGATCGGCAGAACAGCAAGTATGGAGGCTTTTTTAACAATAGAGCTCGTTTTCTCACATCTGTCGTCAAAAAAATCCGTCGAGAGGTTTCCCAAATTGGCATTGCCGTGCGGATGAATGCCTATGATGGAATTCCCTTCCCTTATGGTTTTGGCAGTTCGAGAGATGAATCAGAAGAGATCGACCTTACAGAGCCGAAACAGGTTGTGTCTCGACTGATCAAGGAAGGTTGCTCTCTTTTCAACATCACGGCCGGGATTCCCTATTTGTTTCCTCATCTGGGGAGGCCCTTCGACCGCCCTCTTCCTGGAGCTCCTGTTCCTCCTGAACATCCACTGGAAGGAATTTCTCGACTCATTTCCTTCACAAAAAAGGTGCAGAAAGAGAACCCAGAGATTCCAGTTGTGGGGACGGGCTATTCCTGGTTGCGACAATATTTTCCTAATGTGGGAGCCGCTGTGTTAAAAAACGATGAAGCCGCTTCCATTGGCCTGGGAAGAAGTGCGTTCGCTTATCCAGAAGCTCCCAAGGACCTTATGAACAAAGGATTTTTGGATCCAAAAAAAGTTTGTATCTCTTGTTCCCGATGCACCGAAATGATGCGCATGGGAGGCTCTGCTGGGTGTGTGATAAGAGATAAGGAGATATACGGAAAACAATACAAAAAGCTATTGCAAAAGGGAACTTAACGATGAAAACAAGCAAAATCGAAGTCGATGGGAAAAAAATTCCCCTGTGCTCACTCAACACTCTTATCATCGGGAGTGGTGCAGCAGCTTTAAATGCCGCAGTGAGCCTGTATAAGTATGGCCAAGAAGATATCGCGATCGCCACGGATTTATGGGGAGGCGGTACCTCGAACAATGCCGGATCGGATAAACAAACCTATTACAAACTCTCTGTTTCTGGGGATTCCCCCGACTCTCCTTTGGAAATGGCTCAGGATCTGGCCAATGGCGGGTGTATGCATGGGGATATTGCTTTGTGTGAAGCCATGAATTCAGCCCAGGCATTCTTCAATCTTGTCAGTTTGGGTGTTCCTTTTCCTTACGATAGGTATGGGGGTTATGTGGGATATAAAACAGACCATGATCTGAAGGGAAGAGCCGCTTCGGCTGGGCCCCTGACTTCTCATCTGATGTTCAAAGCGCTCTCGGAGGAAGTCAAGGAGAATGGGATTGTTGTTTTCGATCGTCACGAGATTGTCGGGCTGTTATCATCAGGGGAGCTGCCAGATAAAAACGTGGTCGGCGCTATTGCTATCGATAGGAACAACATTGATCCCGAAAACTATGGATTTGTTATCTTCAATGCTGTGAATGTGGTGTTTGCGACAGGTGGGCCAGCCGGGATCTACAAAACGTCCGTTTATCCCGAAAGCCAAATCGGTTCTCATGGATTGGCCTTTGCGGTCGGAGCTATCGGCCACAATCTTACCGAATCTCAGTTCGGGCTGGCATCGATCAAGTTTCGTTGGAATTTATCCGGGACCTATCAGCAGGTCATCCCCCGTTATGTATCAACCGACAAGGATGGGAAAGGCGAACGTGAATTCTTGAATGATTATTTCCCCGACATAGGGAAATTGGCTACTGCCATATTCTTGAAAGGATATCAGTGGCCGTTCGATCCTCGGAAGGTGGACGGCCATGGATCGTCCTTGATCGACATCCTGGTCTATCAGGAAACGGTCCTCAAAGGGAGGAGGGTGTTTCTGGATTTTATGCGGAGTCCTGGTGGAGGAGCCCTGGGTGATTTTGCGTTCGAATGTTTAGGAAAAGAGGCTTATGAGTATCTCGAAAACTCTGATGCTTTGTTGGGAACACCTATCGAAAGGCTTCAAAAAATGAACCAACCTGCCATCGATCTTTACAAAGATCATGGAATCGATATAACGAAGGAACACCTCGAGATAGCTGTTTGTGCGCAGCACAATAATGGAGGACTAAAGGGCAATATCTGGTGGGAGAGCAATGTCAGACATTTGTTTCCCGTGGGCGAGGTCAACGGAACCCACGGAGTTTACAGGCCGGGTGGCTCGGCACTGAATTCCGGCCAGGTGGGGAGTTTGCGGGCGGCTTTATATATCGCCAGGCGTTATGCAGGTGACCCCCCGCATGAAAAGGAATTCTTCAAAACCGTTCGAGAACAAATTACCGATAAACTGGCTTTTGCCGATAATATCTTCGATCCCAATCGGGAGAGGGATGTGTTACTCCAGGATGCAAGAAAGGACATACAGGAAAGAATGACCGCTTGTGGTGCTCATATTAGGGATCCGAAGAAAATCAAACAGGCCAAAACCGAAGCATGGGATCTTTATCGTAGACTTCAGAATGACATGAGTATTTCGTCTGCAGAAAAACTGCCCGAGGCTTTCAAGAACATGGATTTGTGCTTGACTCACGCGCTCTATCTAGAGACGATTGCTGAATACTTGGAAAAAGGAGGACAGAGCCGGGGATCTTATTTGGTGTTGAATCTAGAAGGAAAAATTCCTTGTGAAGAATTGGGTGATGAATGGAAGTTCCTTTTGAATGATCCAGATTCTTTCGTGAATAAAAAAATATTGGAAGTTTCAATAGATGCTGGGGGAAATCTTTTAAAGCAGTGGGTCGATATACGCCCGATTCCTCAAGAGGAAACCTGGTTTGAAAACGTCTGGAATCAGTTTTTAAAAAACAATATTATTCGGTAGTAAATAGGAGCATAAAAGTGCAAAAAGTGGCTTTAGTTACAGGTGCTGGCCGTGGGATCGGTAGAAAAATTTGCTTGGAATTAGCGGAAAACGGGTACGACATTGCCGGCGTCGACATCCTTTTGGATCAAGATAACAAGGATAAAGGGCTTCCCGAGGTTCAGCAGCGGGTTGAGGGATTCGACAAAAAGTTCTTGCCTATCCAAGCAGATATTGCCTATCTAAACAACCATCCTAAGATTCTCGATTCCACTCTTGAAAAGTTTGGAAGGATCGATGTGCTCGTAAACAATGCCGGAGTGGCTCCTGAGAAGAGGATAGATATTCTGGAGACAACTCCTGAAAGTTACGACCGCGTGCTTTCCATAAATACCAGAGGGGCTTTTTTTCTCACCCAGAAGATCGCCAAACACATGATCCAACAAGTCGGAGAAGAAACAAACAGTAAATCCTGTATCATTTTTATATCCTCCATATCCGTTTATGTCTCCTCCCCATCCAGGCCAGAGTACTGCATATCCAAGGCTGCTTTGAGCGCGGCTGCGAAAATATTTGCAGACCGTTTGGCTGCGTATGGAATAAATGTGTATGAAGTGCGGCCTGGCATAATCCAGACCGATATGACGGCTTCTGTTAAGGAGAAGTATGACAAGCTCATTGCCGAAGGCCTTATCCCCCAGAAACGGTGGGGCCTTCCCAAAGATGTTGCGAGGGCAGTCGCTTCTTTAGCGAGGGGAGATTTTGCCTACTCCACAGGATTGGTGGTAGAAGTGAGCGGTGGGATGCACATCCAGAGGCTTTAGAGGAGTCAGGAGATGAAAAAATCAGCAGAGGTTTTTGAAAAGCTAAAAGATGCCCAGTTAGTGGCCCTGTTGAATCCTAGAAGCACAGCCGAATGCACAAAGGCATATGAAATCGCCGAAGCGGAAGGGATTATCCTAGAGATCGCTTTCCGTTCGGAGCATACAATTGGAGGCATACAAGCGATAGTCCATGAATATCCGGACGCTCTTATCCTGGCAGGGACTGTGATGACAGGCCGGCAAGCCCAACAGGCAATAGAGGCGGGAGTGGCAGGAGTGGTGTCTGCCGATTACATCCCCGAGGTAGTCGATGTTTGCATGCAAAAAGATATCATGTGCATTCCAGGGGGGCTTTCTGATGCCGGCAAACAGCTTGTTCGGAAAGCCGAGGATTATGGGTGTTCTATCGAAGATCTGAAGAAAAATTACCCCTATCAATGGATTTATAAGCTTTTCCCTGCTTTTGCAGGCAAAATAGCGAACATAGAGCTGGCTAAGGCCTGGAGAGGGCCGTATAAAGATCTGGCTGTTGTCTACACGGGAGGATTGACACTTGAAACGCTGAAACAGACGGTTCAGAAAGATCCATATGGCATATTTTGTGCTTCTACCCTGGCCAAACATATAGACAATCCCGAAAAAATGAAAGCGGAAATCAGGCGATGGAAGAAGGCCCTGAAACCCGACTCTGCTCTCAAAAAGGAAAGGCCGGTTGCGGAAAAACCTGTCGCTCGAACCCAAACGCCTAAAGTCGTGACTTTTGGCGAAATGATGGTCCGCCTGTCTCCGCCCAAAGGAATACGACTGCAGCAGGCAAATGCGTTCGATGTCCATTTCGGCGGAGCAGAGGCCAACGTGGCAGTGTCTCTGGCGCAATTCGGCTTGAATGCCTGTTTTTTGAGCGCCTTTCCGGACAATGACCTAGGGGATAATGCCGTCGGGACGTTAAAAAAATATGGCGTGGACACGCAGCTTGTCGTCAGAAAAGGGGATCGGATCGGGATTTATTACCTGGAACATGGGCATGGGCTAAGGCCATCGAAAGTTGTCTATGACCGGGCTCATTCGGCTGTTTCCAAGCTCGTTCCAAGTGATGTGGATTGGGAAAAGGTATCGGAAGAGATGCGCTGGTTCCACTGGTCAGGGATCACCCCTGCCCTGAGCGATTCCTTGCTGGCTATCCTTCGAGCTGGCTTGGAAATGGCCAAAAAGAAGGGGATCACGGTCAGTGTCGACCTTAATTTCCGGAAAAAGCTTTGGAGTGAAGAAAAGGCAAGGGAGGTGATGACTGATCTCATGTCCTATGTGGATATCCTGATCGGAAACGAAGAAGATCCGATTAGAGTATTCGGCGTCAAACCCAAGGGTACGGATGTCGACAAGGGCAAGCTACATTTGGAGGGTTACAAAGATTTGACAAAAATCCTTATGGACAAATTTAATTTTAAAAAAGTCGCCATCACGCTCCGAGAGAGCATCTCTGCTTCGGAGAACTTCTGGTCGGCCTGTCTGTTCAACGGGAAAGAGTTCATCCAGGGGCCTAGATATCACGTGCCGATAATCGATCGCGTGGGAACAGGCGATGCCTTTGCCGCCGGATTGATATACAGCCTAATTCGAGGAGAAAAAGATAAAGAAGCGTTGTCCTTCGGGATTGCAGCCGCTTGCTTGAAACACTCCCTATGGGGAGACTTCAACATCGTCAGCGTCGAGGAGGTGAAACGTTTGGTGGCTGGTGAGACCACAGGTCGCGTCCAGAGATAAGATAGGGAACATCATGAAAAAAACATGGCACAGGAAGATTGTCATGGCTGTGGGATTGCTGTGTGTTGGCCTTTTGAATGTCTCTGCCGCGGGTGAGGTAAACCCCCTGATAGGGAAGCTGAAAAGAGCCATAGCAAGATCGGGAGCCGAGGTCTCGATTGAATTCCAAGATCTGGAAGCGTTTGAAGCATTTGGAATCAATCCTGTTGACATGCACGCGGCCAGTCTGATGAAGGTGCCGGTGATGATCGAGGTTTTCAAACAAGCGGAACAGGGGAAATATTCGTTGGATGATAAAATCATTGTCACGAATGAGTTTAAGAGCATCGTGGACGGGAGCCCGTATTCGCTTACGATTATCGAAGATTCAGACGATGATATTTATCGACATATCGGAAAGGAGATGTCATTACGGGAGCTGGTTTATCGGATGATCACAGTGAGCAGCAACCTGGCCACGAATGTTCTCATCGAATTTGTGGGTGTGGAGAACATTAGGAGCACGCTTACAGAATGGGGAATCCAAAAAATGAAAGTTCTCCGGGGGGTGGAAGATATCAAGGCTTATGAAAAAGGATTGAACAACCGGACCGATGCTTCGAGTATGATGCTGATTTTGAAGTCGATCGCAGAAGGACGGGCCGCTTCCGATAAAGCCTGTAAGGAGATGATCGAAATCCTGTCCCGACAAGAGTATCGCAACAAGATTCCTGCCGGGCTTCCCGCGGATGTCAGAGTGGCCAACAAAACCGGCTCCATCACACGGATCGACCATGATGCGGCGATCGTTTTTCCCGAGGGCCGCAAGCCCTATATCCTTGTGGTTTTGACTCGAGGAATCGAAAAACGTGCGGATGCCGAAAAATTGATCGCAGAGCTGAGCCGGATCGTCTATGATTTTGTAACAAAAAAATAGAGGAGATAAAAACATGGCAGAACAGAAAGAATTTCAAGGATTTTCCAAAGAAACCGTCAAGTTTTTTAAAGACCTCAAGAAAAACAACACGAAACAATGGTTCGGGGCTCATAAACAGGACCATGTAACCTTTGTGATGCAACCTGCCAGGGCTTTCGTGATGGACATGGGGGATAAACTGAGAATCCAAGTCCCAGACATCGTGGCTGTCCCGAAGATCAATAAGTCGCTTTTCCGGATAAACAGAGACACCCGGTTCAGCCCGGACAAATCTCCGTACAAGACCAACATGGGCATTTTCTTTTGGGAAGGAATCCGACCGCGGATGGAATGCTCGGGATTTTATTTCCATATGGAGCCGAACACCTTGTTGTTGGGCGTCGGCTTATACATGTTTCCCAAGTACCTGTTCGACACGTACAGAAATTCTGTCGTGCACGCCAAATATGGTAAAGACCTGGCCGAAATTGTGGCCAAGATCGAAAAAACAAAAGGCTATCAGATTGGAGGAAAGCACTACAAACGCGTTCCTGCTGGTTACGATCCTTCCCACCCCAATGCCGATCTTTTGCTGCATAACGGCATTCATGTGGGCGTTGAATCGACGATCCCCGAGGAATTTTATTCCAGAAAACTGGTGAACTATTGCTGGCAAAAATTCCGCCCCCTGCTTCCACTTCATGCCTGGCTAGTGGCCATGACACGGAGGTACCGGAAAGGTTTATAAATTCGTCGGCCCGCCATGATCGATTCTGAAGAACACTTTTATGACGATGATCCATCGATAGGTCATCCGGACGTGCGGACCCGCCTCAAAGATATCGCGTATTTTTTCCTGGGAAATGGATTGATCCAGGCGGCTGTCCAGATCTCTCCCTCTGGCGAAGGAACGCCGGTCGGGCTGTTGATCATGAATCCCGAAATCCTGGCCAAGAAAAGGGAATCCTTGACCATGGACCCGGAATCGGGATTGGGAGACACGATGCTCCGGATAATGGTTGGGGAGTCTATCCATTTTCCAGCACCAGGCACTCTGGAAGCGCGTTGGATCGAAAACCAAAAAGTTCCTTATGTCCATGTGAAATGGAAAGGATCCGTGTTTTTGGTGGAGGAGTTTTTCCGCTGCTCGAAATTATCGGAACCTGTTCTGGTCAGGGAGGTCCGTGTGAAAAACCTCCGGGATGATGGGATCTCATGCCGGATTAAAACCGGATTTCAGGGAGATTTTGTGGAAGAAGAGATAGACCTGAAAACCGGGAGTGAAAAAAAACTATTTTTCCAGTACTCACTGGGAGAACAGGGAAAGAGGCTAAGACTTGATTGTCGATTGAAAGGGGATGACGAACCGGAAGTCATCCGATACTGGGAAAAGACTGCAGATGTCTCTTTTGATTCGCCTATCCTCAATCGCTATTTTCATGCTGCGCGTTCCCAGCTCCCGGCCGCCATTTCCAAATCGGGCCGGGTTGACGGGAGCATCTGGCAGTATAACAGGGAATGGGTTAGAGACCAGGCCATGATGACTGTGGGATTGACCCTTACTGGTCATAACCATCTAGCCAAGGTTATTCTTCAGCGTCTGATCACCGAGTTTGTCACAGAAGATGGGGACACCATCGATTCCAGTGAAAAGCGCCATCCCGAAGAAGTGGAGCTGGACCAAAACGGCGTGCTGCTTCATGCGCTGAAACAATATGTCCTGTGGACCGGAGATCATCAGATCGTGAATGACAATTGGGAAAAGCTCAGGGTCATTGCCAATTTCCCGCTCAAAAGTGCCTTCTGCCATCCCCAATCTGGCCTTCTAGCGAACACAAGGGAGTACTGGGAGCGTCACCGGGCTTTCGGGATCCAGAAGGGCATGGAGCTGGCTCATCAATTGTTTGTGTCTGTGGGGCTTTCCGATGCGGCAGCCCTGGCTCGCTCGGTCGGTCGAGAAAAAGAAGGAATCTTTTGGGAATCCGAATCTGAAAGATTAAAACAGGCGTGTCTTTTCGATGAAAAATTCGGCCTGGTGGAAGACGGACAGCTTTTTAAAAGACGATCCCATGACGGATCCGTGCAGGATTCTATCCAGGCTTCGGACGAGGCTCAATTGCCCGAAGGAGTGCCGCTATCGAAAAGAGGTGCGCACCTCCTGAATCCGGATACATCCACGGCTCTTCCGATAGCCCTGGGATTCATCCCTGCCGATTCCACGATCGCTAAAAAAACCATGGCATCGCTTGAATCTCTTTGGGGTCAAGCCTGGGAGGGAGGAGGCTACGGACGTTATCATGTCAGTTCAGAACCGGATTCTCCAGGCCCCTGGCCTTTTCCATCCCTGTTTGTGGCCCGCGCCTATGCTGAAATGCAGGAAAAGGAGAAGGAGAAGGTTTGGGAGATACTGAACTGGCTGAACACCATTCCCGGTGCCATATCTGGGGCCTGGTTTGAATTTTATGGAGAGCGCTTGGCTCCACCTTTTCCGCAAGTGGGAGTCACTCCATGGACCTGGGCTGAGATGATCATCCTTCTGGTTCATCACATTATCGGGATTCGTCCCCAGTTCGACCATCTCCTGATTTGTCCCAAACTTTTGCCTGGCATGAAGCAAATCAAAGCCTCATTCCCGCTCAGAAATTCGCTGCTCTTTATCGAAATTCATAGGAAATTACATCAGGATGCTGTTCACGTCCGGTCAAACTGCAAAGTGCTCAAAATGTCCAAAAATGAAGTCTCTATTGCCTATTCAAAAAATCAAATGAATGCGCTTATCATGATCCCCGAAAGCTAAATATTCTAAACTCCATGATAAATCAGCGAGCGGGCATACTGATAGTGGAGATATCCGGCACGAGCAGGAATGGTTTGCTTTTGTTTTATTCCTTAATATAATGATTCGCAGAAAAAAGATTGGAGCACCAAATCAGAGGAGAGCTTCATGAACGACAACGATAAGACTTTATTTCTAGTTTGCAATGCCCATTTGGATCCGGTTTGGCTGTGGGAATGGGAAGAAGGAGCTGCTGAGGCGCTTTCGACATTCCGCACGGCTGCCCAACTGTGTGAAGAGTTCGAGGAATTTGTCTTCACTCACAACGAAGCCCTCCTCTACCAGTGGATCGAGGAATACGAGCCGGATTTGTTTGTCAAGATCAAGGCGCTGGTGAAAAAGAAAAAATGGCATATATTGGGAGGGTGGTATGTCCAGCCCGACTGCAATATGCCTTCCGGAGAGTCCTTTGTCAGGCAGATATTGGCCGGGAAAATGTATTTCAAAAAAAAATTCGGTGTCGAACCAAAAACGGCAATCAATTTTGACCCCTTTGGCCATACCCGAGGACTTGTACAAATACTGAGAAGAGCGGGTTACACATCCTATCTATTCTGTCGTCCTGACCAGAATTGGTTGCCCCTTCCTGGAGAGGATTTTATTTGGGTAGGATACGATGGTTCCGAAATTCTGGCCCACCGGGCGATAGAGCATTACAATTCCCCAAAAGGGCAGGCTGCCCAGAGGGTTCGAAAATGGATGGCGGATAATCACGACCGCAATGTCGGGATCCTTCTTTGGGGGATCGGAAACCATGGAGGCGGGCCATCCCGGGAGGATCTTAAGCAACTCCGAAAATTGATGGCCGAGGGGAAAAACAGGAATATCTGTCATGGGAGACCGGAAGACTATTTTACGGCCCTCAAGAAACAGGGGGGCAAGCTCCCCCATCATTCCAAAGATCTCAATCCATGGGCTGTGGGCTGCTACACATCTATGGCGGCGGTGAAGAAAAAACACCGGGATATGGAGAATCTTTATTATGGGACAGAAAAAATGGTCACTCACGCCTCCTTGGTGGATTTAATGCCCTATCCTCGGGAAAAACTCAACGAGGCTCTGGAAGATCTTCTGTTTTGTGAATTCCATGATATACTGCCCGGCTCGGGGATCCCCGAGGTGGAAGACCATGCCCAGCAGAGGCTGGACCATGGGTTAGAGATACTTTCTCGTTTGAGAACACGTTCTTTTTTCGCTCTGCTTGGAGGGCAACCGCAAGCTAAAGAAGGAGAGTTCCCTATCTTTGTGTACAATCACCATCCCTTCCCGTTAAAACAGATTGTAGTCTGTGAATTTCAACCCCATGAGCCCCATTTCGAAAAAAAATCCGTGTTGGTTCCTGAGGTGAGGAACCACCGAGGGAAAAAAGTGCTATCCCAAATGGAAAAGGAGAGCAGCACCCTTTCTGTGGAGTGGCGGAAGAGAGTCGTGTTCCGAGCTGATTTGAAACCGGGGCAGATGAACCGTTTCGTGTGCCGGCTTAAAAATGTCACTTCCGAACCGGATCCGTTAAAAAAGGAAAAGCCTTTGCTGGTCCTGAGGTCGGATAAAGCGGAGTGGTCCATCCGAACGACCACGGGATTGCTAGAATCGTATAAGGTCAACGGAATTGATTTCCTGAAATCTCGGGCTTTTCAAGCATTGGTGATGGAAGATGACCCGGACTCGTGGGGGATGAAGGTGCGCTCATTCCGCAACTATGAGGGGAAATTTTCGGCCATGCCCGAGCAGGAAAGAGCCCAATTCGCTGGTGTGGCCGGGTCGAGGTTGGAAAATGTGCGGATCATCGAAGAGGGCGCTGTAAGGACAGTGATTGAAGCCTTGTTCCAGTATAACCAATCCTATATTTGCCAGAGATACAAGATTCCGAAAACGGGGAGTGAGTTCGAGGTCGAAGTGCGCGTGCTCTGGAATGAAAAGGATCGAATGCTCAAAATGGCCATTCCTTCTATCTTTCGAAATGGCCACGGTCGAGGACAAGTGGCGTATGGTGTCGAGGAATTCGGGCCAACCGAGGATGAGCTGGTAGCCCAGAAATGGGTGAGTGTTGTCTCTTCGGACAATCAACATGCTTTGACTGTGATCAATGACAGGGTTTATGGATTCGATTTTAAAGGAGGCGAGTTCCGCATTTCTCTCCTGCGCTCCCCGGCCTTTGCAGCCGATATGGGAGACTCCCGGTCCCTGCGAATCCAAGACCGTTTCATTCCCCGGATGGATCAGGGGGAAAAGATTTTCCGCTTCTGGATAAACGGCGGGAAAGCGTCGGAGCGCCTGACTTTTGTCGACCGGGAGGCCGTTGCTAAAAATGAAGCTCCGATGGCCATTTGCTGTTTTCCTTCAGGTGGGGGGAAGAAGATTCCTCCCAGTTTAGTTCTTAGCGATAAGGCTATCCAGGTTCCAGCCGTAAAGATGGCTGAGAATAGAAATTGGCTCGTTTGCCGTTTGTTTGAGCCGACGGGCAAAAGCCGAAAGACAAAAATGACCATTCTCCCGTTAAACATAAATATTGATGTGACCTTGGGTGCGTTCGAGCTAAAAACTATTGCAGTGGATTTGCGATCCAAGGAAATGTTTGAGCTGGATTTGGTGGAGAGGAGACTCAAAACACAAGGTTCGTTGTTCAAACCAGAGTGACAGATGATATGAAACAAAAGGGAAAGGGAAAGGGAATACAACCGGTTTCTGTGGTTCTTGTGGGTATAACCGGGATGGGACAGCCCTACCTTGAGACCCTGCTGGCAGGTTTTTCACCAGGGGAAATCGACTTAAAAGCTGTTATCGAACCTTATCCGGAGCGTTCCGCGTACAAAGAAGAATTGAAGGATAGAGGGATTCCAGTCTTGGATTCATTCGCTCAGGTTATAAAAGGAAAATGGACGCCTGACCTTTTGGTTGTGTGTTCGCCGATTCATCATCATGTGCCCCAAGCATCCCTTGCCTTGGAACATGGAAGTCATGTATTGTGCGAGAAACCCATCGGCGCGACCATTCAGGATGCCACGCGATTGATCAGAATCATGAATCAAACAAAAGTCTGGGTGATGATAGGTTATCAATGGTCCTATTCTCGAGCGATCCAGTCTCTCAAATCAGACATCATGTCCGGAAAATTTGGGAAGCCTCTTCGAATGAGAACCCTGTGTTGTTGGCCCCGTGATGAGGCCTACTACAAAAGGAATAATTGGGCAGGAAAAATCAAAGATTCTCAGGGGAATTGGGTGCTGGACAGCCCGGCCAACAATGCCATGTCCCACTTCCTCCACAACCTTTTTTACACGCTGGGAGAAAAGACCGATGGGTGTGCCATGCCGTTTGAAGTGACCGCCGAACTCTACAGGACCTATCCTATAGAAAATTACGACACGGTTGCCTGCCGAGCTTTCACCCGCGATGGCGTTGAAATCCTGTTTTATGCCTCCCACACCACATCCGGTGATTTGGGGCCGATGTTTTTTTTGGAATTCGAGCATGCCACAGTGACCTACGGCGAAGCCGCCGACGATATCATTGCAAAGGATAAAAAGGGCAACACGATACATTACGGTTCTCCGGAGGCCGAACACCCGCTTCTAAAATTGTTCGAAGCTGTCAGGACGATTCAGGAGCCAAGAACCATCTTCTGCGGACCAGAGGCTTCCATCGCCCAAACGCTATGCATGAACGGAATACAGGAATCTGTTTCCACAATTATCGATTTCCCCGATTCCAAGATTGATTCCGATCATGGATGCAACAGAAGGTGGGTGAAACATCTTCTCCCGGAACTTGAGAATTGTTACAAAAGGGCTATCCTACCGAGCGAAGCGGGTTTGGATTGGGCCAGCAGCGGAAAACCTGTGAACCTCGGCAATTACCGCCAGTTTCCTGGGGGAAGATAAGATGAACCCCCGCCGACTCGTCCAGAAAACATTGACATTCGATTTTCCAGCGAGGATTCCTCGTCATAAGTGGCTTCTGCCATGGGCCGAAGATAACTATCCAGACTTTGTGCGGAGGCTCCATGAGGTTTTCCCGGATGATATAGTTTCAGCACCCTTGGTTTATACCGAATCTTTAAGTACGCAAGGCGATAAGCACAAAAAAGGAACGTATGTCGACGAGTGGGGATGTGTCTTCACCAATCCTCTGGACGGTGCCATCGGGATTGTACAAACGCCTCTAGTGGCCGAGTGGCAGGATTTGGACAAGTTGAAACCACCCGACGCCATCCTCAGCCTTGACCGGGAATCGGTCAATGCCTTTTGCAGAGAATCCGACAGGTTTGTCCTGATGGGGTCTTTTGTGCGCCCGTTCGAAAGGTTCCAATTTATCCGGACCATGGAAAATGCGTTCGTCGATTTTGTTGAGAAGCCTCCGGAGTTCTTCCAGCTTCTCGACACCATTCACCAGCACTATCTCAAGGAATTGGAAGTTTGGGCGCAGACAGATGTGGATGCGATCTGTTTGATGGATGATTGGGGAACCCAGCAGGGATTGCTCGCCTCGCCTGAAGTTTTCCGTCAAATGTTTCTACCGATGTACAAAGAATATGCGGAGGTTGCGCAGCATTACGGTAAATATCTGTTCATGCATTCGGACGGGTATATCCTGGATATCATGCCGGATTTGATTGAGGTAGGAGTGGATGCCCTCAATGCCCAGATTTTTTGTATGGGCGTCAAGGATCTGGGGGAAATGTATCGGGGAAAGATCACTTTCTGGGGAGAGATAGATAGGCAGCACCTGTTACCGCATGGAACGCGGGAGGAAATTCAGAAGGCTGTATACGAAGTGTGGCTCCATTTGTATCAGAATGGGGGGATCATCGGGCAATGCGAGTTCGGTTTAGAAGCGAATCCCGATAATGTGTTCACCGTTTATGAGACTTGGGATGCGTTGGGCAAAACAGGGAGGAAGGCTTGAAGATGAATAAGTATGTCGTCGGAGTGGACCTGGGTGGAACAAAGGTGGAAGCCTGTCTCTTGGATAAGGATCGGAATCTCTTCGGCCGCAAGAGGGTGTCTTCGGAAGCCTCCAAGAGCATAGATCATGTTGTTCAAAACATCGCGAACATAATCCATGAGGTTTCAGAGGGAAAGGATTTTGCCGCCGTGGGGATGGGAACACCAGGGACATATGTTCCTTCGGAAGACCGCCTTTATGGAGCTCCCCACACGCCCATATATGAAGATCCGGGTCTGGTCCAGGGATTGCAAAAGCGTCTTGACGTGCCTCTTGTGGTTGACAACGATGCCAATTGCTTAGCGCTGGCAGAATTTTTTGCCAGTTGTGAAGGAAAATACCGGTATGTGATGGCAGTCATCCTGGGAACGGGAGTGGGATGCGGCTTGATTTTGGATAACAAGCTGTACAGGGGCTCTAAGGGAGGCGCTGGGGAGATCGGGCACACGTCCATCGACATCAACGGAAGGGTTTGTGAGTGTGGGCTAAAGGGATGTGTCGAAGCCTATCTCTCCGGACCAAGCCACAGCCGAAGGTATTTGGAGTTGAGTAGCAAAAAGTTGGATCTTCGCGAAATCTACGCTCTTTTTGAAAAGGGAGATCCGATCGCTCACAGGTTGTTCGAGGAAAGCTGCCGGATCATGGGCGTGTTTTTTGCCAACACCATTAATGCACTCGATCTGGAAGCAGTCATTCTCGGAGGAGGAGTATCCAATATTCCGTTGTGGTATGAAAAAGTTCCTCCTTTGATGAAGCAGTGTTTTTTCGGGATCCCTCGGAAAACAGTGCCGATCATCAAAGCACGATTGGGCGACTCAGCTGGCGTTTTTGGGGCGGCGTATCTGGCTTTGCGTGAATTGGGCATCATGGATTTTTAGTACGGCGGAGGTCGGCATGAAGGTCAGCGAGGTCTTGCGACTGGTCAGACAGGTGAGGATTCCTCAAAAGGGATATCCTGTTGAGGAAACGGTAGCAAAGGAGCTTTTAGGATTGTGTGATAACCGAGCTGATGTGGTAAAGGTTGGCGATTCCGGTTTCGTTTCTGAGGAAGGGGCCCTTTATATCGCTGTCATTCCCAAAGGCCTAAGAACACGGCTGGATCATCAGGGAATGGCATTCTCTTCCCAGGATGATTGGGTGTCTCTAAACAGTGATGTCAATCAGTGTCTCTGGCTTCTGAGCTCCAAACCCTATTTTCTGTACACGGGTTTCACCCAACTGATCGAGAATTTTTTAGATGAGGATATTACCGCTGTCCTGCCCTGGATGCACCAAATGGGTTTTTCCATCGAAAAGTCGACTTTTGACCTTTTCCTTACCCAGTATGCCCGTATGATACGGGATTTTGATCGGGAAAAATACATCCGGGAGTATGCCCGCCTAGGATTCACTCATATCGAGGTCAATTCTCTGGATTCTTCCTTCCCGTTGGAGAAGGGCGTTCCAGGGGAATTTTATCCGGACTTCTACACATATTGCCCGGCTCTCGACCAATTCGTTTCAAGCCGATTGAACGAGGGAATTTACCCAGCGGAATATCTGGAGAACAATCTGAAGCTGTTGAAAGACAATGCCAGGCTAGCTTTAAAGTATGGACTTGTTCCCGGATTGCTTTGTTTTGAGCCCCGCTCTGTTCCCGAAACCCTTTTGGAAAAATACCCCACACTCAGAGGGGCCCGCGTGGACCACCCATTCCGCAGTTTCAAACCTCGGTACAATCTATCGATTGCCCATCCTGTCGTTCAAAAGCATTATCAAGAGCTTTTGATCAAGTTAATGAAAGAGGTCCCGGAGTTGGGTTTTATGACAATCTGGAGCAATGACAGCGGAGCCGGCTTCGAGCACACCAAATCTTTGTACGTGGGCCGCAACGGCGGGGCTTATCTGATACGGGAATGGAAGGACGATGAGGCTATCGCCAGGAGTGCAGCTTCCAACATCATCCGCTTTTACAGGCTTTTGCGGGATGCTGGATCCCGGATAAATCCAGAATTTCGCATCGTTACCCGGTTGGAATCTTTTTATGGTGAGAGAGATCACCTTTGGGCGAAACTGGGAGAACGGTTGGATGTGGAGGTGAATTCCTTGTTGGTCAAAGGATGGGAGTCAATTTATCCCCATCCCCAATACTCGGATGTCAAAATTCTGGGATCGGCTTATCATAACACACTGATAAACAAAGAAAGGGGGGTGATGGAAGAGTTGGATTCCCGGAACAGCCGTTCCTATTTTTATCATGCTTTGGGATGCCACACCAACCATGAGCCCCTATTGGGGATTCCTTTTCCATGGCTTACCCACGAGAAATTGTTGGCTTGTGTGAAATTGGGGATAAGGAATCTGGCTCATGTCGGTGGCATCCATCCTCCAGATAAGGTGCCCTATGCTGTGAATCAAGAAATATTCCGGCTCTTCCAGTTGAATCCATCCTTGGACATCGAAGAGGCTATCCGGAAAATCGCCTTACGCTACGCAGGTCGAAAATATGGGAAAGATTTGATTGAAAGCTGGCGGTTTGTGGAGCAAGCCATACGGGCTTTTATCCCTCTTTCCATCTATTCCCATTATGGCGTGGTCTGGCAGAGGCTTTTTGTGCGACCGCTCGTTCCGGATATCGATAAGATCCCGAGGCCGGAAAGGACGTACTATGAGTCGCAAATGTGTACCTCCATCCATAATCCCAACAGGATAGATTTGTCCAAGGACGTGCTTTTTGAGCTTGTAACAAAGGACTATGCGCATATGGCTTTTTCAAGGATCGATGAGAATGTCTGGGCTCCGTTGGGATCGGCGATTGGCCATCTCAAAGAAAAGAGGGATGAGGCCGCAGGCACAGGAGAACAAAAAGCCGCAACGGTCTTTGAAGATCAGTATTTCCGGGCACGCGCATTAAAATGTTTGTACACGACTCTAAGGAATACGGCTGTTTGGATATATGCTGTGCATGAGTACCTAGATTCCAATGATTCCCATGTCAAAGCCGATTGTCGTGAACTTCTGAAAAAGATGATAGACAGAGAAATTCAAAATTGCAGAGAATTGATCGAGCTATGGAACGAGTCTCCGATAGAATGGATGATCGTTTCTGGGGCAGAGGAAACCCCATTTATCCATGCCGAGAATTTTTCCCAATTGCTCGAGAAAAAGATCGCACTGATGGAAAATCACCGCAAAGATGAACCCCGAGTCGATCCGGATTACATGTTCCATCTCGAAAACAATCCCTATTATCCAGGCTGAAGGTTGGAATATCCGGCAGAAATGATCAGCTTGAATGCCTCATCCACGCTGATCTCCAAGTAAGTCACTTCCTCTTCTGACGCAATGCAAAAAAATCCAGAAGTGGGATTGGGGGTAGTAGGAATGAAGATTTTTAGCATTTTTTTGCCATCACGGTTATGGATGAGGTGGGTGTCTTCTCCTGTGACAAACCCGATGAAGGATAATCCTTTGATCGGGAATTCCAGGAGCACAAACTTGGAAAACATTTGCTTTTCCCCCAGGACTCCGACCGTGAGATGCTTGACTCCTTGATAGACGGTTTTGATGACCGGGATCTTTGTCAAAACCCATTCACCCAATTTGAGGAATTTTTTCCCGAAAAAATTGCTGGCGAGCAGTCCGATTATAAGAATTAAAACCAAAGCGATGACAAGTTCTATCCCGAAAAAGGATATGTAGGTGCGCGGATGAACAGAAGGAGGTAGCAGGTCGAATGCACTCTGGATGAGATTAGCCACAGCCCTTAAAATCAAGATGGTAACCCAGATGGGAATGATGACGATCATCCCGGTGACAAAATATTTTCGAATTTTTTTTAATATTTTTTGTGCGATCATTTTTTGCTCCTATTTAGGCTCTTGAAATTCCAACGGAGTGAAGAATAAAGGAGGAAAGGCGAAAACTACATCAATTTTTCCAATAGCTCCAGGACAGAAAAATTCCAACCCCCAGGACCTTTGCCTGGAGAATGAATAAGATTGTCCAATGTTATGTTGGGATCGTGACTTCCATCCGGTTTTTTAACCAGTACAGGAAAATCCACAACTTGAAGCATGGGCAAATCGTTCAGGCTATCTCCCAGGGCAATGGTTGTGATATTGTCGTATGCTCTCCGGGAAATATCCGTAAGATAGGAGACGGCCTTCCCCTTATCGTTCTCCCCGATGAGATGATAAAATCGGCCGCCTTGGATGATCTGGAGATTGTCCTCATTGGCGATCTTTTGTATATTTTCCAGTTTTGCTTTGTCCTTCAGGAGAAAAGGTTCATCGTATTCTCGCTCTTTTGCCAGGAATCCTTCGTCTGGAGGAATTTCGCATAGATTTGCAACTTCTTGGGCCGATATGTCACCGAATCCCTTTACTGTATCGGGGAATTCAGACTGCATTTTCTGTAATGTTCCCCTGATTTTGTGGTAGGGCGTGCCAAACTCGATTATCCGATATGTAAAATCTTCTCGTGTGAAAGGAAACTCAAAGGAAAAATAGTCCAAGGGAATAAAAATAGCTGCGCCATTCTCGGATATGAAGGGATGGGGGTTGTCAATCCGGGATCGAAACTTTTCGATTTCGGCTCTGGTTTTGCTAGAGCAAATGATTAAAGGAATGCTGTTTTTTTTCAGAGAGTCGAGAGCGGGGAGAGCTTGCTCATAAGAATAGGTGTGAAAGTCCGCAAGCGTTCCGTCGAGATCGGTGAAAACAATTACCTGTCCGGTTTTTCGCATTGCCATAAAAAGGTTTGATTTAAATCTAATAAAGATTTATGTTGATGTCAAAAAAAAATTGATTTTTCTTGGAGAAAAAAATGTCTCTTCGATTGGTCGAATTGGTCCTCCCCGAAGGTTACCATAATGTGCTAAGGGAAGCCCTTCAAAAAGTGGACATCCTGGATTTCTGGGAAAAGACTCTCGATGATGCTCGATTGCATGTGAAAATTTTGGTACCGACTGAGCATACAGAGAACGTTCTCGACCTGATGGAGAAGCGATTTTCTCATATGGAAGGATTCCGGATCATCCTACTCCCAGTAGAGGCCACGATCCCTAGACCAACAAAGGGGGAGAAAACTCACACCGAGAATAGAGCTACACCCTTAGCCAAACATGTCATTTCGCGCTGGATCCGTGTCAGTCGGGAAGAACTTTATTCTGATATCGAAAAAACCGTGAGGCTTTCTTGGATTTTCCTAGCGATGGTTTTTTTCTCCTCCATCGTTGCATCGATCGGAATCCTTCGCAACAGCGTGGTTTTTATCATAGGCGCCATGGTTATCGCACCTCTTCTCGGACCTAATGTGGCCCTTTCATTAGCGACAACTCTTGGTGATATCGGACTTTCACGGAGAGCTATGAGAGCCATCGGCTTCGGGATAGTGACGGCTCTTGTATCTTCCATGGTGATCGGGATGGTTTTTGAAGTGAACCCCGAGATCCCTGAGCTTAGAACGAGAACGGAAGTGAGCTTGGGGGATATTGTGCTGGCATTGACAGCCGGGAGTGCCGCGGCCCTGTCTTTTACTTCTGAATTATTCAGTGCCCTCATCGGTGTCATGGTTGCCGTCGCTCTCCTCCCCCCCCTCGTTACTTTTGGCATGCTTGCTGCGTCAAGCCAGTGGGAATTAGCCCTCGGATCTTTATTTCTTTTCCTGATCAATCTTATCTGCGTGAATTTGGCTGGCGTTGTCACTTTTCTTATCCAAGGAATCCGCCCTCTGACGTGGTGGGAGGCCACAAAAGCGAAAAAAGCGACTCGGATTGCTCTAATGATCTGGATCGTATTATTGATGACTCTTGCGATTATGATTATATTATCTCGTTGAATCAAAAATCTTTTTATTTGCTTTTTCTCCAGAAACGGAATGGGCCGAGAAGTGGCTGCCAGAACTGATTGGTTTTCGAGAAAGGAAATATCCCCTCACTGACATATTGGATATGTTCTAACGTGTAGAACGCTTTGGGATTAAATTTTCTGATGATTTCGGTAACCTTATTGTGGTCTTGACGTTTGATGATCAAATAGATGATATTTACTTTTCCGTCTATACCTTCTGCATCCATGCTGGTGACTCCGAATCCCTTGCATCGGAGATGAAATACCAGATCAGCGGCATCTTTTTGCGTAATGATTCGGATGAGCGCACTCCCGATTGCCAATTTTCTTTCGATAAAAAGGCCTATATAAGTCCCCATCGCAAATCCCGCTCCATAAGCGAGATAGCAGGCGATATTGTTGAGATTCTCCAAGACTGCCCTGATCGCAATCAGCCAGATGGTCACTTCGAAGAATCCGACAAGAGGCGCAAGATATTTCATTCCTCGAGAAACGAAGATTATCCGCATAGTCCCGAGAGAAACATCGAGGATGCGGGCTAAAATAATAAGGCAGGGAATGATAACCCAAACAAAAATGTTTTGATCAAATAGGGTTGCAAGACTCATTTTTCAAAACTCCTGAACAAACGCTGAATCTGGGATCCTCACACAACAATCAAGGCTAAAACTTCGGCCACTAGGGCTGGTTTTTCTGTCCCCTCGATTTCAACCGTGTTATCTATCGTGATGACAAATTTTCCATCGCTTTTTTCTGTTACTTCCTTGAGCACACAACGGTTTCTGATCTTTGACCCGACAGGCACAGGACTTATGAATCTCACGCGGTTCATACCCACGTTGGCCACCATTTTCACCCCATGTTGGAGGAGCTCTATCCTGGATGTGAGGTGGACCAAAAGGGAAAGGATCAAAAAACCATGTGCGATGGTTTTGCGGAAAGGGCCAAACTTTGCTTTTAAAGGTTTCACATGGATCCATTGCCTGTCTTCGGTGGCTTCGGCAAAGGCGTTGATCCTTTCCTGAGATATTTCCATCCAATCGGATAAACCGATTTCTTTTCCCACGAGTTCCTGTAATTTTTCAAGGGTTAGTTTTTTTGCCATATCTGCTCCCGTGAAAAGGCAATACCTGTGTTTCTAATTATAAGAAAGATCAGGGATAAAATATAATCAAGCCAAGGAGGAGTCAAGTAGAATAAGAAGACATAGGTCGACTTGACATTCCATTTTGGCTGAAATACCTTGTTACCTAAATGAGAAAAAATTTAATAGGAAAACAAATAATTTGAGGAGAAAATTGTATGTCTATCAGGTTAAAAATTAAGACATTATTCTGTCTGATGAGTGTGGTGTTTTTCTTTTTTCTGAACACGGACGTGTTGAATGCACAACAATCGGGAGAAGCACTCTTCAAAGATCTGGAATGGCGGAATATCGGACCGGCCAACATGAGCGGTCGGGTGACTGACATTCAAGCTCTGGACGACGACTTTCGGCATGTGCTCGTGGCATCTGCTTCTGGAGGAGTCTGGAAATCGACCAATGCCGGGACAACATGGGTGCCCATTTTTGACGAGTACGGGTCAGCATCGATCGGTGCCGTGGCGATTTTCCCGAAGAATCCGGACATTATATGGGTGGGCACAGGAGAAGCTAATGTGCGGAACAGCGTGGGCTGGGGGGATGGGATGTATAAATCCATGGATGGCGGAGAAACTTTCACCCGTGTTGGGTTGGAAGATTCTCACCACATCGCGCGGGTAATCACGCATCCAGAAGACCAGAATATCGTTTATGCAGCTGCTCAGGGACATTTGTGGGGATACACAGGACAAAGAGGTTTGTACAAAACGACAGATGGGGGAGAGACCTGGCTGAAATTAGGGAACGGACTGCCGGATGACGGCAAGACCGGATGTACCGATATCAAGATGGATCCGACAGATCCGGATGTTTTGTACACGGCATTCTGGCAAAGGTTGAGGCAGCCGCACCGGTTTGACAGCGGCGGGCCGAACGGTGGATTATTCAAATCCACGGATGGGGGACAGACTTGGAAGAAGCTGACTGAAGGCCTGCCCGAAGGAGATGTCGGCCGCATCGGCATCGCCATATATCGAACCAACCCGAAAATCGTGATGGCCATCGTTGAACATGGTTTTCAGCCGAGACGGGGCACCGAAGAGTATGAGGCTATGAGCAAGCTTGGATCAGGGGTGTACCGCTCTGAGGATGGAGGCGAAACCTGGATTTATGTGAACCGGTACAACAACCGGCCGTTTTATTACAGCCAGATCTATATCAATCCGAATGATGATGATCGAGTTTATGCTATGGGGGGGCAAGCCCAGGTCTCCGAAGATGGCGGCAAGACATTTGAATCGGGAATGCCGGGCATCGCCGGCGATTTTCATGTGATGTGGCTCGATCCCCAGAACAAGGACCGTTATTATGTGGGAAACGATAAAGGGGTTTCGATCACCTATGATCATGGCGAACATTTCAACTTTTTTGATAATTATGCGATCAGTCAAATTTATGCCGTTTCTGCTGATATGCGGGATCCTTACTATGTTTATGTCGGGCTGCAGGATAATGGGATTTGGGGAGGCCCGAGCAACAGCCGGGATTATAACGGTATTTTTAACGATCATTGGTTCAAATTTCACAGCGGAGATGGCTTTCACTCAGCGGTGGATCCCACCGATTGGACCACGGTCTATTCGGAAAGCCAGGGGGGAAGAATGCAGCGAAACCATGCCTTATTTCGTCAGGAATCCAAGGGGATCACGCCTACCCGGACCAACACACTGAATTGGGAAGATGTCGTTCCCAAGCAAACAGATTCCAGCCGTCCTGTGGTACGAATGAACTGGAATACCCCATTTGTCCTTTCCCATCACAACCCCCACACGTTATATTATGGGGCTAACTTTTTGTTCAAAAGTGTGGATCGAGGAGATCACTGGCGGATCATCAGTCCTGATTTGACCACGAACAATCCCGAAAAAACTCTCCGGGAAAGCGGGGGATTGACCCGAGATGTCACAGGAGCCGAGGTGCACTGTACCCTCATCGCCATTTCAGAATCTCCCCTAGCGCCCGGATTGATTTGGGTTGGAACCGACGACGGAAATGTGCAGTTGACCCGGAATGATGGAGTGGCCTGGACCAATGTCAGGCCGAATTTCTCCGATGTCCCGGAATCCCTCTGGGTCAGCCGGGTGGAAGCTTCCCACTTCGATAAAGGAGTGTGTTATGTGACCTTTGATGGCCACCGGAGCGATGATTTCCGCCCTTATGTCTTCAAAACCAAAGATTTTGGCCAAACCTGGGAAAATATCACCAACAATTTACCGGATGGACACAGCGTTTATGTGATCAGGGAAGATTTGAAGAACAGGAACCTGTTGTTTGTGGGCACAGAATTTGGTGTGTTTGCCTCTATCGATGGCGGTAAATCCTGGACACAGCTGAAAAACGGAATGCCGACGGTTGCGGCGCACGATCTGTTGATACATCCTCGCGCAGGCGATCTGATCGCTGGAACGCATGGACGGGGTGTGTATATTCTGGATGACATAACGCCGTTGCAGCAGTTCACTGAAGAGGTGTCTGGTAATGACGCCCACCTGTTCGCAAATCCGGTGGCTACCAAATGGCAGGGGATAAGCAGGGGAGCGACCCGGGGCCACAAATTATTTGTGGGCCGAAATCCACTCTCCATGTCGCAGGTCGGACCTTCGAATTCACCCACCCCTATTCAGAACACGGCTTCGATAAATTTTTATCTCAGCTCAAACCTTCAGGAAAACGCTGTGGTTGAAATAAGCAACCTGGAACAAACGAAAACAAGGACCATACTGCTGGATGATGAACCGGGAATCGGGCGATACCGATGGGATATGCGGTTTGAACCGACCGAAGAGCAGAAAAAAAGCTTTATGAAACGGCTGGAAAATGTTTTTGTTGATTTGGAAAAACAAGTCAAAGGGAAACAAAAAAAACGACTAAATTCGCTGCACAAAGAATTCAATAAAGCAGATACGACCGATGGCTACAACAAAATATTGCGGACAGTTATGCAAGAGTTCAGGAATTACGTCAGGGGACGAGGCTTTTTTCTGCGACCTCTCCAAGGCCCTGAAGTCGAAGCTGGGATTTACGCGCTGAAAATGACCCTCGATGGAAAGAGCTATTCAGGCTTTATTACCATCAGAGATGATCCAATGTTGACAAAATAAAAATTTTTGACTTTATCCTGATTCTGTGATATCTCTTTTGCGAAGAGGTTGGTTTGAAAAGGTTCCTTCTTTTTGGTTGTTTGTTTCTGTTTGGCCTATGTGTTTTTTCCCAGCAACTTGCCGAACAAGCAGTGGTTATCAACATTGAGGTACCTGTTCGGGTTTTCCAGGGGGGAACGTTTGTCGAAGACCTTACAATTGATGACTTTGAAATATTGGAAGAAGGGATCCCACAGAGGATCGAAGCGGTATATCTTATAAAAAAAAGGACGGTTGAAAGAAGCGAAGAAAAGAAAAGATTTGTCCCGTCTACCGAACGAACTTTTTTCCTTTTTTTTGAGATATCCGAGTATAACTCCGAGATCGGAGATGCCATTGATTATTTTCATGAAAATGTCTTGACCCCGGGTGATAACATAATAATCGTCACGCCGTTAAACACCTACAAGCTGAGGAGTCGAGTTTTGGAGTTTCAGTCGAAAAAACAACTCTCGAAAGAACTCAAAGAGCTTGTGAGAAAAGAAGCGTTGATGGGAAATGCCGAATATCGAGGGGCTGTCAAAGATCTCATCGGTATGGCCAAGTCGTTGGCCACAAGTTCCCCCGATGGACTCAGCAACAATGCCGCGCTGTTGGATGAATACAGCCTCTCCGGCTATGGACGTATGCCTATCGAAAAACAGCTGATGAAATACTTGAATATTCTTGAAAGGATCAGAAAGCTCAGGCGCGTGGACCAGCAAAAGCTTTTGAAGTTTGCGGAAATGCTGAAAAATGAATCCGGTCAAAAATATGTTTTTTTGCTCTACCAGAGGGAGTCCATCCCCCAAATAGAACCCAGTATTTTGAACAAGTATTTGACCGAATTTCAAGATAAGCCCCATGTTCTCCAGGGCTTATACAGCATGACTCACACTTCTCGCAGGGATATTTCTTTTGATGTGGAACTGGTTAAACAGGCCTATGCCGATTCTTCCATCTCGATTCATTTTTTGTTTTTGACTCCAGCTATCAAGCATGTGCAAGGGGTGTATTTTCAAGAGCGTTCCGAAGATATTTTCGGTGCTTTTCGGGAAATGGCCAATGCGACAGGAGGATTTGTGGACGCATCCGCCAATCTGACATCGTCCTTCAAACGAGCGATTAACGCTTCTGAGAATTTTTACCTGTTGTATTATTCTCCCGAAAACTACAAGAAAGATGGCCGGTTTAAGGAAATAAAAGTAAGAGTGAAGGAAAAAAACCTTAAAGTGGTCCATCGAATGGGGTATTTTTCAAACTGACAACTTCGGCGGACCCATAGTACAGGCCGTTGAACAAGAGTTTGAAAGTGCCGTGAGGCTGACCTCGAAAAGTGATTTCAGGCCCGTACATGACAAGGTTCCCTTTGCCGACGGTCGCTTCGATCACGGCCGTGCCTCCCTCCAAATAGTGTTGCCCCCAAGCCCATCCGCTCCGTAGGGGTGTGCTGTCCTCGAACCATGCGATCGGGCGAACTCCCCTGAGCTGAGCTTCAGGCTGAAGCCTGAAAACCGGGCTTCGGTTGAAGACCACATCTACCTTGTCGCCCATTCCGTAAGTCAAGGGATGGTTGGGATCGAGCCGGACTTGGAGGAGAGAGCCCGGAATAAATATCTGTCCGCTGGAAAGAGGATTTTCTGTTCCATCCTGGGATTTTTCCACAAGGGCGTTTTTTATCGGGAGGCCGGCATGGAAACCCAGGCTTGTGGAGCTTCCGATGGTCAAGACGGTCCCCCCTTCTTTCAGGAAACGGAGAAGTTGAGGTACTGTTTTATCGGCTGTGATGTTTCCCAACCGATCGCGATACTTTTCAGGAACATCTTCCGGTCTCATCGGATCAGATCGGCGGAAGCGTTGTTCTCTCTGAGAACTTTGTCCGGGAATGGCTCCGCTGACAAACACCAGGACATCGAATTTTTTTATCAGATTTTCAGAATCGAGGATATTGGGATAAACGACCTCGAATGGGAATTCGAACTGCTCAAAAAGCCATCTGACCCATCCAGAGGCCATGGATCCACCGTAGCGATCCCAAAGGCCGATGCGGAGCGGCTTAAGGCGGAAAGCTTCGCCAACCGGCCCGCGTGAGATTCCATCGAAGCTCAGACCCAATTCGTTAGACATGGCCTCCAGTTGATTCGCCGTTGAAGCCTTATTCGGTATGTATATCGTCCCTTCCGCGTAAGTTTTTCCGTCGATCTCGAAGGATTGTTTTAACCAGTAGACTTCTTGGCCGTTTTTTAAAAGCCTGTTTGTTGCGATGAAGGCATCGTTGATCCTATGATCCAGCAAGAATCCAACAGCCTCTTCTTTATGGGTCATGTTTCCAGCTGGAGTATGAGCGAAGTCCGCTATTTTTTCGAAAGGACCGTCGAATCCTTCCATGATCCTGTCGAAGTGAATCCCCATCTGGAAGGCAAGAGTCCATCCGGCCATGTCGTACGTGGGCCTAGGAGGCTCACCAGGGCAGGGGATGTCGTCGGGATAGTTTTGGGGTTCGAACATGGAAAGAATATGGGGACGGAAAGCTTGGGCGCATTTAATGATGTAGGAACCGGATGGGTAGGTTTTACCGGCTGCCTCGAAATCCCGGCTGGCTTGATGAACGATAATGCCGGCTTTGATAAGGGTGTTGACGAATTTGGTGGCGGTTATAAAATCGGGCTGGTTGGATGGAAGGATGAATCCTCTTGGGTCGCGAGAAGCGGGATCGTGGAGCATTTCATAATATTTGAGAGGGAATCCTCTTGACCTTCCCGATCCTTCCATTTTTGCTTGATCCGCCTTGATTTGGTCCTGAAGTGCTTCGATGCTTCTTGGAACAATGGTCCAGCTATCCTGGTTGCCTCTTTCGATAGATCTTTTTCCCATCCGATAGATATTGAGCAAAAATTCTTCACTGTGTTTGGATGCAAAATCAAGGATGGCCCGGTCAGCTGTGATGGAGTACTCCACGGATTGACGAAAATGCCATTTTTGGGGGGCTATGGGAAAAGGGTAATCGCTGTTGGGGAGATGCTTATCTGGGAGGAAAGGAATCTCCATCGGAGTGGGATTTCCGATCGTCTCGGTCAGGATCCCTATCATGTTATGGAAGTATACGGTTGTCCTTAATCCGCCGTTCCACCAGATGGAATAGCCTGCTCCTGAGCGCATCGTGGCGCCCGGTTTTTTTTCTTGGACGAATCGCGTGTGCATAGCGGCTCCCAACAGTTGGATTTGGACAGGGATCAAGGGATCGTAGCAGTAGTTGAACGGATCCCTGAAAGGCGGGGCAAACAGGACGCATCCCGATGGCCCTGTTTGATGATGATTGTACACGATCTGGGGGAACCATTCCCTGTAAAGGATGCGATTTAGAGCTTCGGTCTCGACCTGGGTGGACATGTAAAAATCCCGGTTGTTATCGTGGCCGATATATTTATGGTAAAGCCTGGGCAATCCTCTGGTGGAGCGTTTGGACGGTTCCGGTTCTCGCATGTACCAGTCGGCAACGAGCTCCATGCCATCAGGATTGGAACAGATAGCCAGGAGAATGACGTTGTCCAGGATCCGCAAGGTCTCTGCATCGTTTCTGCTGATCATCTGGAAGACAAGCTCGATCAGTTGCTGGGCTCCCAAGACTTCTGTTCCATGAAGCCCTCCGTCGACCCACACAACGGCCTTGCCCTCTTTTGCCAGTTCCAGTGCTTGGGTTTCTTCTAGTCCCTCAGCAAGAGCCAAACGCTTTGCAATATCCTTGTAACGGCCGATCTGATGATGATTTTCAGGCGATGTGATGACGGCCAAGTACATCGGCCGTCCCTCAGTTGTTTCCCCGATTTCTAACAGGAACAAACGGTCGCTTTCTTGAGCGAGTTTTTTCCAATAATCGGATAATTGGGTGTAAGAAGCCAAAAAATAATCCTCGCCAATATCAAAGCCCATCGCTTCTTTTGGCGTTGTGATTTTGTTCTGGGCAATAAGCAGAGGTGAAATCAATAGGAGGATTAAGGAAATCAGCAATAGCACTCTTTTCATAGGTCTTTCTCCTCTTTCATTTTTGTGTGAATAGGCAAGCAAATCTATACCAGACTCATCGTCTGAAGTCAAAAAAACAGAATTTGAAGGAAGGAGGAAAATTGTATATAATGGCAATCTAAGAGAGAGTTTTTATGGGGTGAGGGAGACAAACATGCAACAAAGCACAGAAAATCTTATCTATCAGAAGGCGTCCAAATGCTGGGAGTGTGTGAACAAATCTGTCCAGTTATTCAGCGAACTGCTGAAAGCAGAGAGAGATTTTAATGCGGCGGATTATTACAAAGCCAGAAATTTGCTCCAGGATGCCGATAGGTGCTTTAAGGAAACCCTAGAGAATTCCAAAAAACTTCTCGGTCCCATCCCGCCTTATTGCTCGGATGATTACCAAAAGTGGCGTGACGAACTTCTCGAAGAATTTCAAATTTTAGCGATGAGTCATGAATATGAGGATCTCAAGTCTGAACTTATTAAGGATGAGTTTTTGCGCAGATTGATGGACGAAGAAAGCATTGAACTTCTATTGAAAAAGCATTTTCAAACACAACAATCGGGAAAACGAAAGTTATCCAATATCAAAGTCAGGATTATCCTGGACCGTCTAGAAGATTTGATCAATCATGCCAAGGATATGAACAAATCAGCTGTCCAAAAACAGCAGTCTTGACTCGAACAGAATTCATGTTATTATTGGCGGAAAGGAAGTACCAATGGATGTTATTATCGAGAATCCAGAGCAAGTCAAAAAAGCTGATTTTATCGTAGGGATTCCCTCATTCAACGAGGCGGATTCCATCTCTTATCCCATTCAAATGGCCAATCAAGGTTTGTGCAAATTTTTTCCGGAGAAAAAATCGGTCATCATTAACGTGGACAATAATTCACCGGATGGAACAAAAACGGCATTCTTGAACACACCCACCGATGTCCCGAAGATCTACATCTCGACTCCTGGCGATATTCGAGGGAAAGGGAATAATTTGCTGAATCTGTTCGAGGCTGTTGTCGAACTGGGAGCCGGAGCTGCTGTTGTAGTGGATGCCGATTTGAGGAGCATAACGCCCCAATGGATTCAGTACCTAGGCGAACCTCTGTTTACCGGTTTCAACTACGTGACTCCCATCTATATCCGCCATAAATATGATGGCTCGATCACCAATCACATCGCTTATCCGCTTTTGAGAACCCTGTTTGGGCTTAGGGTGAGACAGCCCATCGGGGGGGATTTTGGATTTTCAAGGCGACTGGCCCAAGCATTCTTATCCGAAAAGACTTGGACAGAAAATGTGGCGAATTTTGGGATAGATATCTGGATGACGACCGTTGCCATTGCCCGCCGTTTCAAGGTATGCCAGACGTTTCTGGGATCACCCAAATCTCACAGAGCAAAGGACCCGGCCAAGCACTTGGGGCCGATGTTCATGCAGGTGATCATGACCTTTTTCGAACTGATGATAGACTTTGAATATTTTTGGAAGGATACCTCAGAAAGCTGGCCGAGCAACATTTTTGGCTTTGGCCTGGGAGTTTCAGAATCCCCCCCTCCTGTTTCCGTGGATACAGACGCCCTCTACTCAAGCTTTGTCAAAGGTTTTGATTGGTATGGGGAAGTGTGGAAAAAGATTCTTCCTAAAGAGGAATATGCCGAAGTCAAAAAAACGAAAAAAATTCCTAAGGAAAAATTCTATTATAGCAGCGATCTCTGGGCTCGCATCCTCTTCAATTATGCGATAGCCTACCGTAACAACCAGATCCCCAAGGAAATGATTTTAGAGTCCATGATTCCGTTTTATCATTCCCGAATCTTGTCCTTCGTGAACAAAACCATTCACATGGATATCAAAGAGTGCGAGGAATATTTTGAAAAGATAGTCAGGGTATTTGAAGAGGAAAAACCCTATTTGATAACAAGATGGAACGAGGAACAGAAAAAACTGGGGAACAAACTCTTTCGGTTTTAATCAAGACGGATTTTATTTTTTGGCTTTATGGCGCCAATCTTAATACTCAGCACAGAACGGGCTACTTCATTCAATTGCTCGATTGGAATGTTCACTTCTTCAGCGATGGCTTTTGCCATCGCATCTCCGGATTCCAAACCGAGAGAGAAAAATTCTTCTCCTTGCAGATCGATCTGATGAAATCCCGCTTCCCTGATGAGATTAATGTATTCCTCTTTCCTCAGAGCTCCGGCAATGCATCCTGTGTAGGCTAGGACTGATTCTCTTATGGCTTCAGGGAGTTCCTTCAAAAGAACCAAGTCTGAAACCATCAATCTACCGCCTGGTTTGAGTACCCTGAACGCCTCTTGGAAAACCCTCTTTTTGTCCGGTGAAAGGTTTATCACGCAGTTGGAGATTATCACATCCACAGATTCTGTTTCCACCGGGAGATCCTCGATCTCGCCGAGCTTGAACTCCACATTGTCATACTGTCCTTTTCTAGCATTTTCCTTTGCTTTTGATACCATATCCCTTGTCATGTCTATGCCGATCACTTTTCCTTTATCGCCGACTCTTTTGGCGGCAAGAAAACAATCAAAACCTGCGCCTGCACCCAAATCGAGGACAATTTCTCCTTTTTTAAGGGATGCTAGAGCAACAGGATTGCCACATCCGAGCCCTAGGTTGGCATTCTCAGGTACAGATTTTAATTCTTCTTCGTCATACCCAATGGCTTTGCCGATGTGTGCAGCCATGTCTGTTGGCGCACAGCATGATTCACTTTGGCCACAACAAGCACTGTTTTGTTTGGCGATCTGTGAATAGCGCTTTTTGACAATCCCCTTGATTTTTTCTTTGTTTAATTTTGTAGGATCCTTCATCAGGATTTTCCTTTCGACTGAAAGTCAGTCAACATGGGAGATAGCAGGTTTTTCACCATCCCTTCGAAATCCTGGGCTTTGATTAAAGACAGGCAGCAAAATTTGCCGTCTTTTTCCATCGTGATCACAACAAGTTTATCTCCGGGATAGATATGCGCCTTTTCTCTAATCTCCTTGGGAAGGACCATTTGTCCTCGCTCGTCGATGCTGACAACGGATTCGACTGCGCAGCATCCTAAATCCTTGTCTGCAGAGTCACAACAGGATGGGGAATTTTCTTCTCGAGCCATCTAAAACCTCCAGCCAGATTAATCTGAATATACGATAAATTCAGTATAGTAAGAATTATTGGAATTGTCAAGAAGAATGTTATCTCTGTCGTGATATTTACCTGTTTATGTTGACTTCGTCTTTCCAGTAACGGAGCTTGCCGAGGCCTCCTTTGTCCGGGCTGGCATCATAGGCCAACCCATAATAGGAGGATTTGGCTTCGAATAGTGGCTTTTCCTTGAAGAAAGCTTTGGTCAGGTTAACGATGGTGTAGGTAATTTTTGATCCGTGTAGTGAGGCAAACAAAAAGTCCCCGTTGGTTTCGAATTCGCCAAATCCGATTTTTCCTGCCTCGTAGGTGTAGCGCGGACGACGCCAGTCACGTGCCATATCCATGCGCAGATCATTTTTTACCCCGATGACGGTCTTCCGATTTTCTGAATCGATCTCTACGCCGAGGCCTGCTCGGTCTGGTTTTGTCTGGATGACACGAATTTTATTCAGCCATTTGACGGGGGGCTCATCTTTTGGGTGGGGGATGAGGACAGTAATAAAACCCACGGTTTCTCCCAGCTCGAAGTGTTGGGCTGTGGTTTGATGGATCAAAAATTCATCCTGGTAGTGTCTTTTTTCCGGTTCTGTTCCGTCAAATCTGAAATGGGTTGCCGGAAACAGGATGAGAAGGTTATTTTCTGTGGGGAGAGCATGGTTTTGGATTTTGTCATACACTGTGTCATACCAGTGTTCCCCTTGGTCGAGGATTTTACGCGTGTGCCACAGATTGGCCAGAGTAAAATATTCCTCCTTGAGCGATTTGAGGATGTCGAACACGACATAAAGCTCAGGATCTTTGACATTCACGATGACGCGGTCCCACGCATAACCCATGCTGTCATCTGTGAGCCGCGTGCGGCTGTAATCGAAATCATCCAAACTCAAGAAGTCCACCTTTTGTGTGCGAACCTTGCGGTAGGAGCCGGCGTTGTGCAAAAAATCGAGAATGCTCTGTCCTGGAACGGCATTCCTTGTGCTGTACCGAAATTCTCCCTGATTCTGTCCCATCCAGATTTTTTCCTGCCTCACACACAACCGGTTGTGGAAATAATCCTGGCGATAGGCGCCGTAAGGACCACTGGGCATATAATCACGGTATCCCCCGTCATGAAGGAGGATAGAGCTCCCGGACATCAACAAAATAATGCTGTTTTCGTCCGCATGCCCGTGGGTCATCTTTTCTTCTTCCACCGGAATTGTGTCTCTCAAATAATCCCGAAAGTTTAAACCGCCATCGCCCTCATCCCGGTAATTCAACAGAAGATATGTGGAATCAGGATCCCAACCATTTCTGAAGACAATCTTTTTGCCCTGAACGTCCTCCATAACTTCTTGGGACAGGGATCCCGGCTTTTGGACAGGGATATTGTCTCCGCCCCAAAGAAAACAGTCTAAAAGATTGTAGGCAAGGCCGATATTTCGAGGCTCTCCGAAGTCGATGAATTTCCGTGCAATCGTTGTGGCCGCCCATTTGAGCTGGGGATCCTTAAAATGATTGGCCGTTGTTTCGAAAAATACCAGGAAGCGCGCCCAATTAGCCATCCAGTTGGCGTCTCCGAAATCGGGGACCATTCCTGCCGGGCACATCAAGTGGAGGAAATATTGGGCATAATAATACATTTCTGGGGTGTTGAGTAACTCGTCCTGCTTCCCCATAGCGTCGGCATACCCCAGCAAAGCATACAACCAGACGGCGTGGTAGATGGTAGCATCTTCGATCTGCCAGTTTCCCCAGTTGTCGTCTCCCAGGGCTTTGCGCTGCATCTCCCATGTTTTAGCATCTGGATGGTTGGGGAGTGCTCTCACAGCCCATGCCAGAGATTCGGTTCGAAGCGCTGCCCGGTTCATCGGTCCCCACTCCTGCGTTTGGAGGACATACGCCATGCTGTGGGCAATGTCGTTCTGCATATTGTGAATTTCTTCTGCGTTCAAAGCCCCGGCAGTCTTCAGGATGTCATAGGCTCTGAGGAAGCGCATCACCGTAAAAAAATCTGGGAGCATCGGAATGCCATCCCCATAATCGGGGCGTTTTTCTCTTGCCCATTCTGGAAATGCGGATCGATATCCTGAATAACTGAAGAGAATTTTTTTGGAACGAACGGCATATTCTGGATTTTTTTCCTGTTGGTACAGATACGCATAGATGACGGCCATTTCCAGCAAGCCGCCAGGAGGTCGGTATCCGAACACACTCTCGGGATCAAAACTTTCTTTCCAGCGTTGCATAAGATTATCGTAGTTTTCCCAAGTGTAATCGGCGGCCTCCCGCGCATAATCCAGGTATTGAGATCGAGGCACAGCTTCTTGCGAGAATGCCTGGAGTTGGCTCGAGTGAATGAATACGCCGAAGAAAATAAAAGAAGAAATTAACAGCAAAATGGGTTTGTTTAATGACATCTTGATTCTCCCAAGTGATGCTCCTATGCCCTTTCCCGTAAAGCTATGATTCATCGTCTGGCATTGGTTTACAGGAACGATCGTCTACGCCGCGATATATCCCGTTCGATGATTAGCCCGATGATTTTTCCCTTTAACTCTGACGTTGATTTTTCTGAATTTACCGTCTTTTTGATAGTTAGATGGCGAATAATGCATGATATTAGTCTTTTTGGGACAACATTGCCATCTCAAAAGCCTATGATACTAGATAAGGGAATAATATCCAAACAGCAATTATTCTTCGTGAACCTTTACTTTTCATTCCCATCGGGGATAGTTTTGATTTATCATAGGGGCGCATATTCGATCGAAAAGATGAAAGGTTTGCCATGAAAGTCACAAATTTGGAACTTTCGACTGATGAAATGTTACGGATGGGGGAATCTGCCCTGAGATCCGTCATCGACCACATCGCCAGATTGCCGGTTTCATCCTGCAATGGTCTAGACCGGTATAATCAAGTTATGGAATTGTTATCGGAACCTCCTCCGGAAAAAGGCATGGATTTTGAGCCTGTCTTCGATTATCTGATAAACCAGGCAATCCCAGCTTCCATTACTCATCCTCATCCTGCTTTTATGGGTTATATTCCGGGAGGAGGGTTGTATGCTTCGGCCATCGCCGACTTTATCGCGGCAGCCACGAATCGGTATGTGGGCGTTAGTTTTGCTGCCCCGGTTTTAGCTCAATTAGAAAAAACCGTTTTGGATTGGTTTGTCGAATGGATGATGTATCCCGATTCGGCACGGGGGATCCTGACGTCCGGAGGATCGTTAGCTAATTTTAGCGCAGTTGTCACAGCAAGAAAACATTTGCTCGGGGAGAATTTCAGCAAAGGGATTGTCTATATGTCTAGCCAAACGCATCATTGCGTGATAAAGGTGGCGAATCTTGCTGGAATTCCAGAGGAAAATTTTCGGATGCTGGATGTTGATGGGAATTTCCGAGCCTTTCCCGAATATTTTGAGGCTGCCATAAAGGAGGATCTGGAAAAAGGTCTGAAGCCATTTCTGCTCGTGGGAAATGCTGGATCTATCAATACGGGCGCTGTGGATCCGCTTATTGAATTGGGTGATGTGGCCAAGAGATATGGGCTATGGTATCACATCGATGCTGCTTATGGAGGATTTTTCAATCTCTGTGAGGAGGGAAAGAAAAAACTCAAAGGCATCGAGTGCTCGGATTCTGTCGTGCTCGATCCGCACAAAGGACTTTTCATCCCATATGGAACCGGAAGCCTTTTGGTCAGGGATGGCGATCTCCTTCGCCGGGCGCATGTCATGAGCGCTGACTACATTCAGGATCATCCTGTCCCGGATTATATGTGGGATGCTGCAGATTATTCACCTGAATTATCCCGGTCGTTCAGGGGACTTCGTGTGTGGCTCCCATTGAAACTATTTGGTGTTCAGGCATTCCGGGAAAACCTGTCCGAAAAGCTCCGATTGACCCGATGGATTTACCAGCGCTTTGCCGAGGAGCCCGGGTTTGAATGTTTGTCCCCTCCTGAACTTTCCGCCTTTGCCTTCCGTTACCGCCCAGAAAAGGGGGACATAGATGCATTTAACCGGAAGTTGTTGAAGACCATCGTTGCGAGCAAAAAACTATATCTCTCATCAACCCAATTGAACGGAGAGTTCGTCATCCGCATCTGCATTCTGGGTTTCCGTACCCATAAACCGGACGTAGAAAGGGCTTTTGATCTCATCGTAACCACAGCTCGAAATCTGGAAAACCTCGAATGAAATAAGGAGTCGAAAGTTGCATCATCAAAGCAAGAAAGCCGTATTAGCAGCCCTATTCGGAAACCTGGGGATTGCTATTTTCAAGTTTGTCGCAGCATTATTCAGCGGGTCCTCTTCGATGCTGGCTGAAGCCTACCATTCGGTCTCCGATACGTTCAATCAGGTTTTACTCCTGTATGGATTGAAGGCCAGCAAAAAACCTGCCGACAAAGAACACCCATTCGGACATGGTAAGGAACAGTTTTTCTGGTCCTTTATCGTGGCCATGATCCTGTTCGGGATTGCGGGAACATTGTCCATCATCGAGGGTTACCATAAATTCCGTCATCCTGAACCGATAAAGTATATTGGATTGACTTACATGGCTATTGCTGTGGCCATCATATTCGATGGCCTTGCCCTCAGGATTGCCGTTTTAAATATAAAAGAAGAGATGAAGAGAGAAGAACATGGGAGTTTTTTGGAGACTCTGCGGAGAAGTAAGGATCCCACTAACCTCACCGTATTTGTGGAGGATTCCTTGGCTATCGCTGGTGTTTTGATTGCAGGCGTCGCCATCACCATTGTTCATTTCACCCAGAGCTTGATTTTCGATGCCATTGCCTCGATTTTCATCGGGGCCATGCTCATGGTTTTTGCCTTGTTTTTGGCCTTCGAAACCAGGATGCTTCTGGTCGGTGAAGCTGTTACACCCTACAAAAGAAGAAAGATCTTAAAAATTGTCAAATCATTTAAAGAGGTAATCGAGGTTTTAAGCTTGAAGACCATGCATCTTAGCTCGGATGAGGTGCTGGTAGCCCTGGAAATCGACTATAAAGATGACTTGGTTGTGGGTGATTTGGAACAGATAAATCAAGACATCGAGGTGAAAATCAAAGAGATCATCCCCCGCGCCAAGGTTTATCTCGAAGCCCAAAAAAAACCTCCCCCTCAATAATTATCCCCTATATATAAATAAGCTACAAAAACAGGCAAGCAGAAGAGGAAGGCATCCCCCTTATTCGAAGACCTGTTTGATGACGTCCACGATTTCTAGGGCATACTCCACTTGGGTTATCGGGATTCCTTTGTCTTTGGCAATGGAGTCAAAACGTCCATCTTTGTTGCTGTCTGCGGCCACGATGATATAGTCTGCAAACGGCGCCACAGCATCGATCATCTTTTCGTTGTCACTTCCAGGTGCGCCTCTCCCAGATGTGCCGGCCGCATGCATGGCAATGATGAAGATATTCTCCTGTTTGCAGTAGTCGATGATCTCTTTGAGACGTTTGACTTCCGCATCCACTGTCAGGCCAGAAGCTCCCATACCCTTCAAGCTTGCGCCAATGGCGAAAATGATGGTTTTGTAGGGTGTGCCTTTGGGATAAGTCCCCAAGTCCGTATTCACTTCGACGTGAAATCCGGGGCCGGATTCTTTATCAGCGAGGCCTACGCCTGCCTTGATAAGATCCACGGTCGGCACATCGCAATAATCGTATTTCACACCGGCTTCTTCACAGATAACATTCAGCGTTTCCACATCCGCGCTTTGTCCTGCAGATGTGGTGAGCACAGGCAGGGTGCTTTTTGGGATGTCGCTGGCAGCTGTATTCGTTGCAGCTGCAAACAGCAGCAGCCCGATGGCTAATGGAAAAAATACCATTCGTTTGAGGTTTTTCATATATCTACTCCTTCCAATGATTCCTGTTTATTTTAATCAATTTTCGTGTCTGAATCACCTTTTTCCTTCTGGCTCTTCAGGCTTCAACTGATTGTGTTCGATGAGTTCTTTCAAGTACCAATCAGGAAACGTCAACCTGTTCCTTTCCCTTGTTTTGGCGTCGTAGCTCCACAATTTATTGTACTTCACCAGCAGATCGTCTCCCAGCTTCCACCATGCATTCACAACGGCGTTAGCCTGGTTGTTGCTGTAATCGGTCAGGTACACGATGGCTTCAGCCGGGTCTTTTTTATAAAGCTCGAGGGCCACACGGTCGGTTGATTCAACCCTCGACAGCGCTTTTTCTTCCCATTCTTCTTGCGCCAAACGCACATCCTTTATGGCATGGGAGTAAACTGTTTGTGTGTGGAAATCCACATAGTCGAATGCCCACCTGGCTGATTCCCGGTTGAACACCCAATGGTCGCCGATTTCGAAAGAGTGGGGGATACGGGTAATCCCTGCATACAGTGGCATAAAACAGGAAGTGTCTTGCGCGCCGAAGGCCAGCCACACGATCCCTCCAATCGGGTGGGGCAACCAGTCTCGGCATTGGGTAACCGTCACGTATTCTGCCCGATTCACGCCGATGACCCTGGGTGTATTGTACCGCTGCTTATCCAGCGAAAATCCATAGGGAAGGAAGTTAGGATTGGCAAAAGGCCCTCCCTGTAATCCCCTCGCCGGATTATAATCTGTTCCTTCATACTTGTCCCGAGTCATTGCCATAACGTCCTTTGCCGAAAGCTTCTTTTCCGGTTTAACCGAAAACGGAAGCTCCATGTTGGGGGTATCGGGACTGAACTTCTGAGAAGGCGCCACTAGATCGAAGAATCGCCATAAACGGGCCCTTGATCCTTTCGAGCTTGCGGCACTTGTTTCCGAAGGGGAATAGGCCTTTTTCCAGTTGAAGGATTCGCCACTATCAGAATCGTAATATCCTTTGTCGACGGCATACGAAATGACATTGGGCGAGGCCATAAAATAATCGGGATTGTCCAGGTCGATTTCTCCGATGCGGGATTCGTTCGGGCAGACGCTGACATGGTCATCCGGAATCCTCTGTGCGCACCATATGGCGCCGGGCTTCCCGCTTTTGGGTGTCCACAGCGGACCCACGGGCATGATCTCGAAGATCCACACCTCATTGGGATCGGCCACTGCCAGCATCTCTCCTGAATCGGTGTAGCCGTAACCGTATTTTTCTCCAAGGGTTCCCATGAGTTTGATGGCCTCCCTTGCCGTTTTGCACTGCTCCATAGCCACAAGAGTGAGCCATGTGATATCAAAGGTGGCCGATGGTGTCGGATTTCTCATTTCCCTGCGGCATCCGATCGTCGATTCTCCGATGGCCAGCTGTTGATCATTCATGTAGCCGAACATCCCATGGATATAGGCATAGGTATGGACCGGTTGGGGAATCTCCACACCCGTGAAGTTTTTTTTGTAGATTTCCCATTTCAGGCCCTGTTCCGGCGGCCATGTTTCGAATTGATCGATATGGTAGATCTTGCGTGTTGCTCCAGCCTCGTAGTCGGCAGCCGGAATAGATCGGAAGGTCCAATCACACACCCCACAATCACAGGTATGAGTGGTCATCACCGATCCGTCTGTGGAAGCGTTTTTTCCGACGATGATCACCGTGCAGCCGTCCAGAGCATAAGCCGGTTCACTGCTTTCGAATTTTTTCTGCTCCGGCTGAAAAAATGCCAAAGCGCCGACAAAAATAAGAGCGATAAACAGGACGCTGACAATAAGCCAAAGTTTTTTTGTTTTCACGATCTCCCTCCTAATCTTTTTTTTCTTTTTCGTTAAATTGCGATAGATCCCTCAATTTTATGTCGTTTCCAAAGGCGCTATCACTATGGCGCTGATCAGTCTATCGTATACAGTCAAAACGGCTAGTTGAAATACACGCTCTTTTTGTCCGTTTCATCGGGATTATGGTAATAGTATCCCACACCGTTTTTAACCACATCAGCGTATTTGGGAACGTTTTGAACGGCAATGGTTTTTTCCGGGAATTTTCGTGTGAATTGCCGCATCAGTTCTTGAATCACCGAACAATGTTGTCCCACCCGCTTTTCTATCGGCCAACCCGTCTCATCGTACGGGACAAACAGCAATCCTTTTTTGGAAAGGCTCAACAGGAAAGGATCCTTCCCATCCAGAAGCAGCTCCACGGTTTTTGGCCCTGTGGGCTGGTCGAGAAAAGGAATCGGGGCTTCCAACAGGAATGGCATCGCATCGGAGAAGTCCCCGATCTCTCGGTGAGAAAGTCCCCTGAATCCAGATGGCGAAGGTTCGACATGGTTGTCGAATTTTTCTCTCGCCTTCACCGTCAACGTGGTCATGGTGGCTATTCTCATGGATTTTTCCGGTGCCACGATACAGTTTGTGACAGGAAACATGGTCTCTGCGCCATGAACGTCAATCACAATGTCCACCTTTTCCTCTCGGATGATTTGCATCGCCGCATAGGTCACCCTCTCCATCAATGGGCCACCTGGCCGTCCTGGCCAAGTCCGATTGGTGTTTCGTGTGTCGATAAACGAAAGAAGCTGCCGGTCAGGATAGTGGACATAAACATCCGGATCTGGCCACTGGTCCAACCAAGACGCATCCCGGTTTCCCATCCGGAACTTTTTGCTGCCCCAATCTGTGGGGATCTCGAAATACAGGGGGTACCCGTCTCCTGGCCGGGTGTTCCGGCTGCCGCTGTGGTTAAACATGGGAATGAGAATAAGCGTGCCTTTCTCGACGACGGCGTTTTCCATAAAAATGAGTGTCGCGAGCAGAGCGGCCGGCTCGTTCGAATGGGTGTTGGCCATGATCAACATTTTCCCCCCGGGCTCTCTCCCTTCCAGGAAAAACACGTTGGTGTCGGCCATGGTGCCTTTGATGCCTTCGCAATATTCGCTGAGCTTTGAGACTTTTGTGACACCTGGCCCGGCCACAATCGGCAGTTGGTAATGCCGGTGTTTGTAGAGTTCCATCCCTCCGTTGATCATCGCTGCCACAACGACCGCCAGTAGCAAAATTTTTATGAGCTGAATTCGCGGCATCTTGTTTTCCTTTTTTATTTAACCCTCAATACCCGCAGGATGAGAGGGATCAAAACCAGAAGGTAAAGGAGCATATCGTTCACACTCTTTTTTTCTTTGATGAAATTCCAGAGCAACAGGGCAATCAAGTACACACAAATCACATAGTAGATGATCATGATCAAAGGCATATCATCTCCTCCATATCACATGCTCCATCTGACAAGAAAATCCAATTTGGCGCTAAAAACGACCATCAAGATTCCCACCACCGTTATCACGATCCATGGAAGCCAGGTGCTTTTTAAAAAAGACCAGTAACTTCCTTTGTAATCGGAGACCATCACGCTGAGCCGGCCTATCAAAGCGGTTGGGGGGAGCCCATCACCCAGAGGCCAGAGCAGGCTCAGACCGGAGAGGGCCACCGTGGCATGAAGCCCGATGGAATCCAGAAACCAGATCAAGGGAATACCCAGGATGGCTGCGGCGCCGTATGTTAAAACGCCTTCTGAGACAGGGATCACGATGGCCAATGAAATAAACAGCAGGATGAGGGGTGTGCTGATGACCGCATACGATAACATGCCCCGCACACCCGTGATCGTCATGATCTGCTGGAGCATGCCGACAACCACCATGGTGGCCAGTAACGGGAGGAGTCTCCTCATCGTGTCGCTCGAGAGTTTGAGGATGTTGATTTTTTTAGGGCTGAGGAGCCAGGCTACGAGAGCTGCTGCTACAAATTGCAGCGGCAGGCCGAGGATGGGGACATCAAACGGCCAAATCCGGTAGGCGATGACCAAACCAAAAAAGACGAGGAAGGGGAGAAGTACCCGCCACCAGCTCATTTTTGCCGGTACTTCAGGCATTTCCTGCAGGACCGCTTGCTTATCCATCCGGCTTTCCCTTTTCCAACCCAGCGTGAGCATCGTGAATATACCGAGTATCAGCACTGGGATGGCTAAGGGCAGTTCGAATCCCACGTACGGTATAGCCGTACCTGCACAGGTGATCATGGCCCAGATGTTGACCGGTGGGGCAGCGGCGCTCAGGCCTGCCACAATGAACAGGATAGCCGCCACTTTCCGGTTGGGGATTCCCAGATAACCGAGAGCTAGAGCGGTCGGGGCTCCCACCACGAGCAGAGATACACTGCCCGCACCCGTCAGAGCGCCGGGGATCAGGATGATAAACATCAGGAGAAGAAGCGCGATGATGCGCAGATTGTAGAAGTATTTGATCGTGACCCGAACCACATAGTTCACTCCGCCCGATTCGTTGACGATGGCCATGAAAATGGTGGCCGTGGAAAAAACGAGAATGACATCCAGGTAGGTGAAGGATCCTTCGATAAGATGTCTAGCCAGTTGCCCAGCAGGGGGCGTTTGAACAAAAACTCCGGCGACACCCCCGGCAACAGCGGCAGCCAGCATGCTGATCTCGACAGAAAGCTTTTTTGCCTTTGCCAGCACGTAGGCTGCGATCATAACAACCAGGATGATTCCGATCTGAATCTGCATTTTGTATGCGGCAATTTTATATTTTGGATTTAGGTTTAGTCAAGAAAAAAGGATGAATAAAATAGGATTTCATCCGTTGTCCTATTGAAGGCATTGTTGACCGTGGGATAACTGTGTGATAAAAAAGATCAAAACCCAAGAGAAGGAGGGAGCCATGAAAAGATTTGTCGCGTTGATTCTTTTTACGATGTGTGTTGTCGCTTTGATTTTGGCCGATGGAAAAATGCGTCCGGTCAGCACTTACTCCATCGTTGCTTATGATAGGGAAACGGGACAATTGGGTGTTGCGGTTCAGTCCCATTGGTTTTCGGTGGGGCCGATCGTGCCATGGGTGGAGTCCGGCATCGGAGCCATCGCGACGCAATCATTCGTCGAGGTTTCGTACGGCCCGCTAGGATTGGAGCTATTAAGGGCTGGCAAAAGTCCTGAGGAAACCCTCAGTGCTCTGCTTAAGGCTGACAAAAACCGAGATGTCCGGCAGGTGGCAATGGTGGATACGACGGGCCGTGTGGCAGCCCATACTGGGTCTAACTGCATCCCTGAGGCTGGCCATTACACCGGAGATGGATTCACCTGCCAGGCAAACCTGATGCTCAAAAATACCGTCTGGGATGCCATGGCGAAAGCTTTCCTGGAGACCAAGGGCGAGCTAGCCGATAGGCTGATTGCAGCCCTCGAATCAGCTGAAGTTGAGGGGGGAGATATCAGGGGAAAACAATCGGCAGCCCTGATCGTTGTCAAAGGCGAAAGTTCTGGCGTCAGGTGGAAGGATAGGCTTTTTGACCTGAGGATCGAGGATCATCCCGCCCCCGTTAAGGAGCTCAAGCGGCTGCTTTTGCTTAATAAGGCTTACAATCACATGAACCTTGGGGATGAATACCTGGCAGAAGAAAAAATAGAAGAGGCCATGAAAGCCTATACAAAGGCTATGGCAATGTATCCCGACAACGCTGAAATGATTTTTTGGCCGGCCGTAACTCTCGCAGCATCGGGCAATGTGGAAAAAAGCCTTCCCTTGTTTAAAAAAGTTTTTGCGATGGATAAAAACTGGGCCATTCTTTTGCCGAGGCTTTCCAAAGTCGGTCAACTTCCCGAGGACAAGGCTCTCATCCAAAAAATCCTTTCAGTGGCTCCGAAAAAGAAGGAATGAGAAGGTATGTTTGACAATAAATTTATGATTCTCATAAGATGGATTTATCTTTGAGGGATGGAGGCAACGTTATGAAAAAAAAGTCTTTTTTATGTATTTTGCTTCTTTCACTTTCTCTTCTGCTGGGAGGGGAGGAGATCCCTTTGTTCACTTCCGACTTCTCTCCTGAAGAATTCAAGCAACGACGGGATGCCCTTTACGATCAGATTGGAAAAGAAGCAATAGCCATCATCCAATCGGCACCTATGCCCGACTCCTATGTCAAGTTTCGCCAGTCCAATCAATTCTATTATCTGTGTGGTGTGGAGACCTGGAATTCCACCCTCCTCTTGGATGGCTCACAGCGGCGGAGCATAATATTTCTTCCCCCTAAAAGATCTGTCGAAGGACATATGTTTGCGGCTGAAGATCAGCGCCATATCATTGGTATGACTGGGGTGAACGCAACAATGCCTGTGGATGAGATGGGTGAGTATCTGGCCCGGCTTTCTTACAGAAGTTCCATCAAGTCGATCTACACTCCCTTTTTCTCTTTCGAAGGGCTGGCCATGAGTCGGGATCTTGCCAGTATTGGAGATGCGAATAAATCGGCTAATCCATGGGATAACCGGCCACCCAGAGCCGCAAATTTTGTGAACCTCCTCCGTTTGCGGTATCCTCAATTCGAGGTGAAAAATCTATCTCCCATCCTGGATGTTATGCGTTTGATCAAAAGCCCAGCAGAACTGAATCTCATCCGAAGAGCAACCGTGCTTTCAGGTCAGGCAATCATGGAGTGTATGCGTTCAATGGAACCCGGAGTTTTTGAGTACGAGATCGCAGCCCTAGCCAAATTTGTCTTTTTGCGGAACGGCGCGCAAGGGGATGCCTACCACGCCATTGCAGCCAGCGGCCCGAACATGATCCATTCCCATTACAATGCGAACTTTCGCAAAGTGGAAGATGGGGATTTCTTCATCCTGGATTATGCTCCCGACTATAGGTATTACATGAGCGATCTGACACGCACATGGCCTGTCAACGGTAAATTCAACGGCTGGCAGCGGGAGCTTTACGGGTTTTATGTGAGGTGTTACCAGGCCATCCTCAAGGCCATACGTCCGCATGAAACCGCGTCTGTGATTATAAAGGAAGCTGTCGCTGAAATGAAACAAGCCCTCGCCGAAACAGAATTTTCTAAGGAGATCTATGAAAAGGCAGCCAAGAGCTTTGTTGCAAGGTTCACTCGTGCCTCATCCTATGCAGGGAGCAGACTCGGACATTGGGTGGGACTTTCGACGCATGATGTGGGAAGGGATTCTGGACCGTTGCGCCCAGGGATGGTTTTTACGATCGAGCCGGCCCTCAGGGTTCCCGAAGAGAACATCTACATCCGTTGTGAAGATCTAATCATCATTCACGACGATCATGCTGAGATCGCTTCTGACTTTTTGCCGCTTGCAATCGATGATGTCGAAAAACTGATGAAAGAAGAGGGGCTCCTGCAGGAATATCCTCGGATCAAATAATCCGATTGTTGATAGGAATGTGTTGATACTTGTATAATGGAGGACGAATGAAAAGGACCAGAATCTTTTGCCTTTTTCTCCTCTTTCTGATCCCTCCTCTGATTGCCCAAGAAATACCCTATCATGAATCAGGCCAAAAACAAGATTTTCGTGTTTTTTTCCTCGAAGATCAGGCTCATGATTTTGATGTCCTTCATTATGAGTTTGACTGGAAACTGAATTTTGAGGCGCGGCGGATCGAAGGGAAAGCCACAATAAAAATACGAAGCCTCAGCACAACGGATAGGATAACCATCCATCTTGCCGATAACATGATTGTGACCTGGATCACTCAGAACCAAGCTCCTATTTCTTTCATTCATCAAGATGATCTTCTCGAAATTTATCCGCTTCAAACATTGAATCCCAACGAAGAACTCACGGTCACCATATCTTATTCGGGTTTTCCTCAATCGGGACTCAATTTTACTTACCACGGAGAAGATCCGATAATCTGGAGCCTGGATGAACCCATCGGTGCTCGAGAGTGGTTTCCCTGTCACGACGTCCCCTCTGATAAAGCAACGGTTAAAATGCGCATCACTGTGCCTGATAGCATGATCGTTGCCTCGAACGGGGACCTGATAGATGTTATCTCCAATCTAGATAATACCAAAACGTTTGTTTGGCAGGAGAACTATCCCGTTTCCACTTATCTCATTTCGATCGCCGCCACGAATTATGAAACTTTCTCTGATGTTTACACCTCAGGCTCGGAAACCATGGATGTTCTTTACTATGTCTATCCAGAACATTTTTCCCAGGCTCAAGAAGATTTTTCCGTAACTGTCCCTATGATGGAATTCTATGCTGACGTGTTCGGTGAATATCCGTTTCTGGAAGAGAAATATGGGATGGCGATCATTCCCGGAAATGCGTCCATGGAGCACCAAACCTGCACGTCATTATCGTCCAGGCTGGTCACAGGAACCCATCAGTATGACTACATCGTTGCTCATGAACTGGCGCATCAATGGTGGGGAGATTTGGTGACCTTGACCGACTGGGCTGATATTTGGTTGAATGAGGGTTTTGCCACGTATTCCGATGCCCTCTGGGTTGAAAACCTTTATGGTTTGGAAGGCCTCATATCGAGGATGGCCGATTTTAAATACCAATACATGATTCGTCATGAAGGAAAGGACCACCCGATCTATGATCCTCCGTTGGGGCATCTTTTTTGCGAGATCGAGTATGAAAAAGGGGCGTGGGTGCTTCACATGTTGAGATTTGTTGTCGGCGAGGAAAACTTCTGGGAAATCCTCAAAGAATACGCCAAGCTTTATGCCTTTTCAAATGCCTCTACTGAAGATTTTCAAAAAATATGCGAACAAGTATATGGGGGAGAATTGGGATGGTTTTTCGATCAATGGATTTACGAGGCAGGTTATCCGGTCTTTCAGTTCGGGTGGGGCTATTCATCTCAGAACAGGGCAAGAGTTATCATCAATCAGATTCAGGAAGAATCCCCTCTTTTTAGCATGCCTGTGGAGCTGGAATTTGTCTTTTCCTCTGGAGCTGAAAAAAAGGTCGTTTGGGTGGATGGGGAAACAAATTTTTTCCAGTTCGATTTTCAAGAAAAGCCGTTGCAAGTTTTGTTCGATCCTGATTCCTGGATTTTGTGTTTAGTTGAAGATTTTCAGAAAAAAGGAAAAGGGAAAAGATAGAAAAACACAAAAACACAGTCAAATAGAAAATTTTCCTTTTTGCCAGGCTTTGTTCCCGTCAGCCAGATTTGTGAGCTCTGCAGAAAATGTGTATTTTCCGGGTGCAAGCTTCACGCGAATTTCTATCGTATAGTCCTTGATTAAAATCGCCTCTAATTCTTCCTCTGTCAAGTCGATCGGGTAACTTTTATTGTGATCCCAAATCATTTGATCGGAAGAATCTGATATATCAATAGTCAATTTCAGCGAGGCTTTGAGTTGCCCTTCTTTTTCTTCGAACCAAATATTTTTGTACGGGACATTGACGTGAATAACCGCTTCATTTTCTGCACTCTTTTTGACTTTCACATCAAACTTAAACGGGTATTTTTGATCTGAGCCTTTTGGCTGCAAAACCATCTGCGCTTTGTTGAGCTCGGCGAGCTGCCATGAGCTGTCGGGGACAAGCCTGTATTCGCCGCTCCAGTCATAATCCATAAATCGAATAACAAACCACCCGTAATACCATATTTCCTCGGGTTTATCGTAGAAATTGATGCCTCTGGGGAAAGTTTGCCTCTCCCATGGGGGGCCCAGCAGAATATAAACTCTTCCTCTGTCCTGGAGCCAGCCGGGAGATCCTTCTTTAAATATATGATTGGCTTCCTCGATGCGTTTGAAATATTCATCCTTGTATTCATTCTCATCTGTATCCGGATCAGGGTCCCTGCTTTTCCAGAATTCCTCGATGAACGCCTTCCGCTCAGATTCAGGAAGGTTCAGGAAAACTTTCCGTTCTTTTTTGGTGATGATGTATCTTACCTTAGAGATAAATTCCCTGGATTCCGGATCAAGGTTTTTTTGCACCGATAAAGAAGCGCAAGAGACGAGAAGAAAGGAATTGAACAAAAAGAGTGAGATGTAAGCTGTTTTTTTCATTTTTCCGATTCCATCAATTTTCATAATACATTAATCCTAGATTTAAATCAAAAGCAAAGGATGCTCTTGGACTGTTGCAAATGGATTATTTTATTGTCTTATTTTATGAGGATGTCTCTTTATTTGACTTGAAAAGTTGCATTCGCACCAGAGCGTGATTGAGTCAGGTTGGACGTTGCGAATAGGTACAGAAAATATTCACCTGGTTTCAGCCCCTCTGTTTGAATCTCCAATAGAAATATTTCCGTGTCTATATCATGATGCCTATCGAGAATAGTGATGGTTGCAGGAATGACTTTTCCTGTACCTGAGGAACTGTGAATAAGATTTGTCGAGAGCTGAATATCCTCCGGCTGAATTCCTGAAAACGAGCACCGGACCGCAGCCCACACACGGCTCGTTCCTTGTTCCAATTGTTCAACGATCGGAAAATACTGTCTTGTGTTAAAGGGATAATCGGCAGATGGATTCCCTAAATAAAAGGCATTTCTTTCTGGTTTCAGAAGCAAGGGCGGATAGAGTTTGATGCCGTGATCCAAACGTTTTGGAACAATAACAGAGGATGACGCCACGGCCCCTTGTCCTGTTTCCGCATTTCTTATGATAAGCCGGCATTGGTACTTGCCAGGATGAAGAGACGTGAAATTCGAGTAATACATGTTTCCTTCAGGCAATTTCGAAAAATCCTTCTTGTTTCTTCCGATCTTTACGATACTATTTTCTTCATCGAAAATGAGACTAACGATTTCGATATTTTTTCCCGAAAATTCCTGGATATATTCCTTGGGCATCAAAGAGAACATAGAGATATATGTGTCTCCCTTTACGGAATATGGTAACGAAATCAGAGGAAAATAAAAGGGATCCCGGAAAAGAGATCTTTTATTCAGAGCCAGATCAACAAGATGCAGCATCTTTTCGAGCTTGCTGAATTTGTTAAATGGCTTGGGATTGAAGTATCCTTTCTGGGCGTGAACTTCAAGACCGGGGCGGTTGACTTTGACTTTTATCTTATGGTACTTCCCATCCCATTTTTCATCGATGTAGTATCCGAGGACATAAAAGCAACCGGTTAGGTCTTGAATTCTCTCAAAGTGGTTTTCGTAGCTATTGATATTGCCGAAGTATTTCCCACCCGTTGAACTTGCTATGTTCTGCAAAGAAAAACATCCCGTTAGTCTCGAGTGCAATCCAACTGTCGAGATTAAGTCCTCGGTATCTATGGTGAAGACGGTGCTATTGGAGGCAGCGAGCACTTTGAGCATATCTTTGTAATGCTGTTGCACTAAACTGTTGCCAAAATCCCAACTCTGTTGGATTATGGTATCTCTTCCCTTCGTCACATTCCAGGTTTCATTGGGATGTTGAACCCCGTACATAAGGGAATAGGGAATACCCGAGGAAAAAAGAATAATGTGTTTATAACCGGGAATATACTTCAGGGCCTCAGCAAAATCTTTGATTTTTTGAACAAAATGTATGGCATGAACATTGCTATCTTCTTGGGTGTTAAATTTATCCCAGTCAGGCGTTGATCCTGTAACGGGTCTGTCATCCCTTTGTGCACCTTCTTTGAATGTGATTTTTCCTCTTTTGCTGGGATCGAGGGGATTTTCCCCTGTAGCTTGGAACCAATATTCATCCTCAAAATTTTCTGCTCTTCCTCCTCTATTTTTTGTGCCGAACGCTTCGATAACTTTACGAACTTCTGTGTGATCACGGGTCAAATATTCATGGAGAGTGAGACTTTTTATCGCGGAGTAAGAAAGCACCCCGACTTCATCGGAGGACATAGCCTGGGTATCCATAAAGTGTAAAGCGGCTTTTTTCGCTTTTTTGATACCTTTGGGATTGTTATAGGCAAAATCAAAAAGAAGAAAAAATTTGCGGCTCATCAGATCTTGAGACGTAGGGGTTTTACTCTCTGGGATTGTCTTGGGAGCCTTCGTCTCAGAGGGAGACAGGTGCAGGATGTGTTTTTCGAATTCTGTGATCTGTTTCTTTGCGCCGTTTTCTCGGATGAGGAAATCCTCTTTTATTAAATCCACGACGGGATTTCCCTTTTTATCGGTCACATAAACTTGAATGAGCTTGAGATTGACCGATACCTTATGCTGCAAAGTGGTTTTGCTGTTTCTCTCTTGTGGTGAAAGGAGGTTCTGATTGGGAACAAAAAAGAAAGCCAACAGGGATAGGATGAGACCGACAGCTCTTTTCCTAAGTGAGTTCATTATTTAATTTTTTTCAACTCCTCCAATTGTTCCTGGTATTTTTTTATATCGAGGATTCCGTAGGTCACCTGTCGGTTGTAGAGTTCCAGCTCTTCTCGAAAGGAACTTTCAGATAGTTTGGGACTAAATTTCCATTGTCTTGGTTGTGCAAAATTGAACTGGTAGGTGATTCTGTAGCTCATGTAAGGATAAACCCAGAGCTCTGACTGTCTTGCGCCTATGTCTTCGTTTGATCGCTCGCGATTGACCCCGTACAGGCCACCGCCTCCCTCTCCCCCTGTGGGGACGACGACAATCCCTCCCAAATCCGTGTTATCAGCATAGCGAACTTCAGCAGGATTGCCATTGAGGAGAAAGGTTCTCCCTCTATCGGTGTTCCAAGGCGTGCTACGATTTTCCGTTTTGAAACTTTTGATCACAATATCTAACCGGCTCGTAAATAGTGCCTGTGCTTTTGGGTCTCTGACTGTCCAAAAGAGTTCCTGGAATTGTGTTTTTCCTTCTTTTGAAAGTTGTTTATAAGCGTCCCATTCGAAGTCCTGCATGATGATGTAATGTTTGGCGTACCATGGGTCCCTCGAAGGCATGAGTTTTAACGAACAGGCGCTGAAGCAAAGAATAAGGAAAATCACGATCCCCTTTTTGTTAACATTCATTTCCCCCTCCCTTAATAAAAATTTTTTCTCATCGTAGATGCACATATCAAAGCTTAAATCAAGAATAGGGGATTGTCAAACGAGAGACTTTTTTATTTTTGAAAATTGATCTCGTTTGATGTAAAATTAAGTTTGATCTTAGGAGGCTAAAATGAATAAGAAAAAATATAATAAGCTTGTTTCCGTTGTCTTCCTTTTGTCTGTCCTAACCTTGACTGGATTTTCCGCTGAAAATGTCGTTCAGAGCAAATGGACAACTCAACCCCTTACAGTCGATGGCCTAGATGATGAGTGGAAAGGGGATGAGATGGCCTCTGAAAAAAAAGTGCAAGTGGATTTCGCATTCAGGAACGATGCTCAGAATATGTACGTGCTTTTTATTTTTAAAGACCCGAAGTTCATGAGTTCTATAAATGCAACGGGCATCACCTTGTATTATAATACAGAAGGGAAAAAAAAGAAGGACCACGCCTTTCACTTTATTAAAAAGAAAGTCACAGGCGAAGAACTTTTGGCCTACCTGGAAAAGAGAGGGGAAGTTCTAACAGAACAACAGATGCAGTCGATCATCCCAACAAATACTTACAGTGTGTATATGACAGAGAGGACGGGAAAAAAGGACAAAAAAATTTCCATAACGGAACCGATCCCAGCCGACTTGAACCCGGGTTTCAAGATAAAAAAGAAGGGCGATGGTTTCATCTATGAATTCAGAGTTCCCCTCATCAAGTCTGAGATCTCTCCCAGGGGAATGGGTATTGAGCCTGGACAAAGCCTAAAGATAGGGTTTGAATGGGGTGGGATGACAGAAGCGCTGATGAAGCAGCTCAGAGCTCAGCCAAGTGGAAGAGGAGACGTCTCCACCGAGAGCAGACCTGGTAGTGTGATTGACAGCAGCAGAGGCGGTGCGACCGGTGCCCCAAGAAGCGCTTCTGGGAAAATGCCGAAAAAACATGCCTTCTGGATCGATATCAAGCTCGCTCAGGATCAATAAACCATCACATAGTCAAGGAAAAAGTCGCACCGCGAAGCATGTCAACGATCTCTTGATGGACGGCTTCGGATGCGATTTCCAACGGGGTTTCACCTTCGATATTTCAGATATCGAATTCCGCTCCAGATTTCATACTACAGACCTTCGATTGTCTTCTTGCTCGTAAAACTTCCCTTTCTGTTCGTGGGATGCAAATGTATGTTTGAATACAGCTTATAATCAGCCTTATAGCAGTAGGGTAGTATTAGCATGAGCAGGAAAGTGATCTTCATGAACTTCGGATATCTCACGCCAAATTCTCCATTTTGTTCTATTTTAACGTGCTTATTACCTGGAGTAACCTATAACTTAGGAAAACAGAAGCCATTTGTATGGAGACGGAATCATTTGAGCTAAAGTCTTGTTATCAAAAAACATTGTCCTTTTAGAACATAAAGGGATGGGAAAAATTCAATTTTTTGAATAATATTCAAAAAATTGTACCGATTCTAGAGAATGGAAAATATTAACTGCTTGAAAATAGGAAAGTTAACCAAAATTAATATTGGTACAAATCTTGCTGTTTTTATAACAGGGTAAAGAAGAATCTATATCTCTGAAGTGTTGCAAACAAATTCAGGCGGGGAGGTGCAATCACGGTTATTTTTAAGTAAACAAATTGGGTTGGTGGAGTGCATTCCTAATGATCGCACTCTAAGGAAAGAGGTCTTCTCAGCCATTAAGGGCTGGGAAAAGATTGGAAGTCCCGCCCTGTTCCCAAAAAAGAGGCGGGATTAACCAAGGAGGATGAATGGTTAAATACAGAAATTTATTTTTTGCTTTTCTTGGCGTCGTTATTCTCACGTCTTCGCTGTTCGCGCAGATTCCGACCAAAGGAAATCTGTCCGGGACGGTTACTGATGAAGATGGGGGGCCCTTACCGGGCGTGGCCGTAGAAGCCATCAGCCCTAGCCTCCTGGGTAAAGCCACGGCTGTGACGGATGTCAACGGCCGGTACCGGATTCTCTCACTTACTGCAGGGCTCTACACGATAACCTATAATCTGGAAGGCTTCAGGCCGGTGACCCGGGCGGAAATCGTCGTTCAGATCAACGCGACGGTCACGGTGGATGTTGTCATGCAGATGGGTACGATCGAGGAACAGATCACGGTTGTGGGCCAGTCGCCGCTCATCGACGTCAAGAGCACGACCAAGGGGATGACCATCACCAAGGTGATGTTCGAGATTCTGCCCAAGGGGCGGAACTTCGACACCCTGGTCACGGCGGTGCCGGGGGTTAACAACGAGCCTTGGCTGGGCGGTGTTTCGGTGGACGGGGCGTCTGCGGCCGAGAACATGTACTACGTCGACGGCACGGACATTACACAGGTCGACCGAGGCCGATCCGGACAGAGTGCGGCATTCGAGTTCGTGGAAGAAGTCCAGATCGTGGCCAGCGGCTATGAGGCGGAGTACGGCGGCGCCCTGGGCGGTGTGGTCAGTGTCATCACGCGCCAGGGAGGAAACGAATTCCATGGTGAGCTCATCGGCTACTACAGCGGTTCGAGATTGACAGGCAAGGAGCGGGATATTCTCCGCCGGAGTCCCGAAAATGTTCGCGTCGCCGAGTATGTCAATTACCAAGACTTGTACGGCAAGGACCTGATAGACAGGTATGAAGTCGGATTCAGCCTGGGCGGCTATATTATCAAAGACCGGTTGTGGTTCTTCGGTTCCTTCCTCCCCGTATTCCACACTCAAGAGAGGCATGTCGAGTTCTTAACCGATCCCCCTGTTGAAGGAGATTACGATCGGAAGACCACCTGGATGAATTTCCAGGCCAAAATAACCGCGCAGCCGTTCAGCTTCATGCGGGTGGGGGCATCGTTTGTGAACAATTTCCGCAGATACCGGGGACACCTTCCCTCGCGCTCCGGCACCAGCAACCCGGACGACCCCTACTGGGACAAATACGGTTTTGACTACCCCAACTGGACCGCCTCCGGCTTTGCGGACCTGACCCTGTCCAACAACTTCATGGTCAACATCCGGGGAGGCAAGTTCCTGTACGATCAGACTAATCAGCAGGTCACTGGCGAGCTTACGGGAATACCCCGCTGGTATATGGGCGGTGAAGATATGTCACTTTGGGATGGAACAGCGATGGAGATTCCCGCCTCACTTCAGAGAAAGAGAGGCTGGTCCAGCCGGTCGGGGATTCTGGAGTACAAGAAGTGGGAAAAATCCAAGATGCATCTCGGAGCCGACTTCACCTATTTCCTGTCCGCCGCCGGCGAGCACGCCATGAAGTTCGGTGTGCAGTGGGTGCGTCAGGGAGAAGTCTCTGACCGCACAGTCGATCAGAACTATCCCTATGTTTACTTCAATTGGGACCGACCGGCCGTCGTCAGCGGAGTTGATTACGGCATTGGAACCTACGGAACATATCAGATCCGGGGGAATGATGCCACCGGACCTTTCGGAGACTTCTTCGATGTCTCAAACGACCGCTGGTCCCTGTACATCCAGGATGCCTGGACGATCGGCGATAAGCTGACCATCAACGCGGGAATCCGGGCTGAATCTGAGTACATCCCCCCGTTTTCTGCGGATCCCTCAATTCCCAAGAACTTTAATCCCATTGAATTCTCCTTCGGCGACAAGCTAGCGCCCCGGCTCGGGTTCATTTACGACGTGTACGGCGACACCAGCTTAAAAGTCTTCGGAAGCTTCGGCATCTACTACGATGTGATCAAGACCTACATGCCGGCCCACTCCTATGCCGGGTTTAAGTGGAAAAGCGCCTACTACTCACTGGACACCTATGAATGGGACAAGATAGGCGTGGGTGGTAACTTCCCCGGCACGCTCCTGGCGGTCATCGATCACCGCACACCTTCGTTCGATTCCACCGATCCGGATCTTAAGCCCGTGGGCCAGCGCGAATTATCGTTTGGTGCCGAAAAGCTGTTGATGGAGAACTTCTCAGCCTCGATCAGGGTCGTGAACAAGACGCTGCTCCATACCATCGAAGACGTGGGCGTCATCATTCCCGGCGCAGGAGAAAAGTATTACGAGACCAATCCCGGTTTCGGCTACTCGCTCCATATCGGCAACGGGACCGGCAAGTTCGATCCCAAGTTTCCCGAGACTCCCAGAGCGAGACGCGTGTACTGGGCGGTGAACTTCGCTCTGGACAAGCGGCTGGCGAACAACTGGCTGGGCGGATTCTCGTACACCTGGAGCCGGCTGACGGGAAATTATTCCGGCCTGGGCAGCTCCGATGAGTACGGACGGACCAGCCCGTATGTGGAGAGAAGCTTTGATAACTGGGCCATGGCCTACACCAAGGATCTCACTCCGCTCGACGGGCCCCTGATCACCGACCGAACCCATTTCTTTAAGCTCTACGGTGCGTATACCTTCCCGTGGCGCCTTACCGTCGGCGCCGTCGTAAACGCCATGAGCGGTACGCCGTTTTCAGAACGCTATGCATTGCGTGGCGCCTACTTTTATCCTTGGGGCTATGGAAAGCAGAGGCTCGATGACGGCAGTATCGTGGAAGAGAGGTTCCCCTTCCTATGGTTCGCCAACCTCTACGCGGAATACAACCTCAAGATCACCCAGCGATACCGGATCCAGGTCAATGTCAACGTGGACAATGTCTTCAACATTGCAACCGCACGCCGAGTCGATAACACCCGATGCCTATGGACGATGACCGTCACCGAAGAAATGCTTCTCTCAAAGAACTGGGATGTTTTGACTACTCCCGATATAAACTACGAGCAGGATCCCCTGTACAAAATGGAGTATGAGTATTATCCCCCGATCAGTGTACGATTCGGCATAAAGTTCATGTTCTAGAGTTCTTCTCAAGTAGCAACTCAAACCCGCCTCCTCTTGACGAGGAGGCGGGTTTTTTTATTTGACTCCAGCGGGGCGATCGGGTACTTTAACCTCATGGCGAAGAAAAAGAAGAAGAAAAAAAAGCGGAGAAGGACTCAGGTGCCCCTGCCTCCCAAACCAACGACTAAGACCGTTGAGATAAAGCCCGTTCCCGAGAAAAAATCGAAAAATCTAAAAGTTTTTCTCTTCGCAAGCTTGTTTATCATAGCGGCTGCGGTGGTGTTTATCGTCTTATTCGTCTTAAGCCCGCGACAAGAGCAAATCCTGCGAAACAGCGGCCTCAATGTCCTGCTCATAACACTTGATACGACCCGAGCCGACCGGCTCGGCAGCTACGGCTATGCCCAGGCAAATACTCCCAACCTCGATTTTCTGGCCGCAAACGGCGTCCGTTTTGCGAACGCCTACTGCCAGGTCCCCTTGACCTTCCCCTCCCACTGTTCCATCCTGACCGGGACCACCCCCCTTTACCATCAGGTCCGGAACAATGGGACCTACTATCTCGCGCCGGAACTTCAGACGCTGGCCGAAGCCTTGAAGGCCCTGGACATGGAGACGGCAGCTTTTGTCAGCTCCTTTACCGTGGATTCGCGTTTTGGCCTTGATCAGGGCTTCGATGTCTATGAAGATCAGTTCGCGCCGGGCCAGGCCTTCAAGGCCTTGAATTCCGAAAAGAGGGCGGCGGATGTCTTCGCCCCCTTTGCCGGCTGGCTGGATGAGAACCGGGCTGCCCATTTCTTCGCCTGGGTTCATTTTTTCGATCCCCACATCCCTTACGATCCGCCGTCTCCCTATCGGGAGCAGTTCCCGGGTGAGCCCTATGACGGCGAAATCGCCTATATGGATTCCTTCATCGGCCTAATGTTGGAGAAGATGCGAGAGTACGCTATCCTCGATAAAACGCTGATCGTCGTTGCCGGCGACCACGGGGAGGCCTTCGGCGAGAAACAGGAGCGGGGTCATGGGATTTTTATCTATGAGGGATCGATGAAGGTCCCGCTTATTTTTTATGTCGGAGAGAGTCTCCCTCAAGGCAGGGTCATCGAGGCGCGGGTGAGGTTGATCGATATCATGCCTTCCATCCTGGATCTATTGGATGCGCCTCCGGTTGAGAATGTCCAGGGCATAAGCCTTCTCCCCTACATGTCGGGAAATGAGAATCAGGACCTGCCCGCCTACGTGGAAAGCTTCTTCCCGCGCGAGAACTACGGCTGGTCCGAATTGGTGGGCCTGATCGACGGGCCCTGGAAATACGTCAAGGCACCGAGAGAAGAGCTCTATAATCTCGAACAGGATCCCTTGGAGGAAACGAACCTCATCCAGCGGGAGCGGAGGGTAGTCCAGGAGAAGAAAGAAAAATTAGCGGAAATCATCGAAAAGTCGACCTCCCCGCTCGTTACAGAAAAAAGGGCCATGTCCGACGAAGAAATCCAGCGGCTGCGCTCTCTGGGCTATATCTCATTCGCCGGGGGCACTCCCAAGGGCGATCTTCCCGACCCCAAGGACCGGATTGAGGAGATGCTGATGATCCAGGAGGCTGAATCGTATGAACTGGGACAAAGGTTTCAGGACGCCGAGGCGATCTATGAAAAGCTGTTGGCCCTGCGGCCCGACGTTCCCACCAGCTATGTGAACGTGGCGCTCATGAAGGCCCGCAGCGAGAAGATGGATGAGGCCATCCAGATTCTGGAGCAGGGTGTCGAACGAATGCCGGACTCCGAGGTACTTCTCTCCCGCCTGGGACACACCTATATGGTGGCCGGCCGGGTCAAGAAGGCCCTCGATACCTTTGACCGGATTCTCAAGACCAATCCCCGCTATTTTGATGCGCTGATGGCGACGGCCTGGATGCTCGACCTCATCGGCCAGAAGGAAGATGCGCAGGGTTATTACCGGAAAACCCTGGAAGTCGAGCCGGAAAACAAATTCGCCCGTAAGAATTATGCCCTGAGCCTGGCGACTTCAGGGAAGTTGAATCCAGCTATCGAGATCTACAGCCGGCTGATCGAGGACTATCCGGACGACCATGAGATCCGTAAGGAGTTGGGAATAGCCTATGGGGCCGCTGGTGAAATCAGCCGGTCCATCGAGCAATTGGAGAAAGCCGTCAGCCTCCATCCGGATCCGTTGGCCTATCTGAACCTGGCTGTGGCCATGCGAAAAGTGGGAAAGCTCGAGGATGCCATACGTTATCTCAAGCTCTACCTGGAGAATTCGGAAGGAGAGAGCGAGGAGCGCATCGCCCAGGCCCGCGCTGAGCTTCAGGCCTTGGAAAGGTCTTTAAAAAGCCCTGCCTTTTAATCTTCTCAAGGTATTCCAGCATGCTCCTGACACTGCCCGCCAACTCGGAGCCGGGGTCGATCTCCAGGAATTTCCGGAAATTCGCCTCGGCATTGGAGTAATCTTCCTTGTTGAGATACACCAGCCCCAGGCGGTAATAGGGGAGGCTCCAATCCGGTTTAATCCTAATCGCTGTCCCATAGTAGGTGATGGCTTCTTCAAGATTCCGGTTGGAGAAGTAGAATTCGCCCACGTTATAGGCCAGGATCTCGTTATCGATTGTCACCTACCGGTTTGATTTTACATTGCCCCGAAGCTGAAAAATCAATCCTGGTGTGTCCGAAAGCCCGTATTTTCAGGATCTGGAGCGTGCCAGCTGGGAGCAGACCTACATGATCACCGATATGGAAAAATACCGGGCCGAGCTGGAAGAGCTGAAAAAGCTTAAATAGTCAGAACCGTTTCGTTCCCTTCCAAACCAGCAGGTCGGAGATCTCCGTGAAGCCGGCCCGTTCGGAAATTTGGAGCGGCGACTCACCCCGGTTGTTTCTGAGGTTGATATAAGCACCTCGTTCGATTAGCCAAGCGGCGACTTCCGTATGTCCCCCCCGGGCAGCGATATGCAGGGCGGTTTCTCCGACTGAATCCTTTACGTTGAGGGATACACCAGCCGCGGCAATGACGGCGACACAATCTTTGTCCCCGGCCAGTGACGCGAGGTGAAGCGGGGTCTGTCCGGTGAAGTCCTTGAGCTTCGCATCGGCTCCCAGCGATACAAGAAGACGGGCCGATTCTACCTGACCGCCGTACGCCGCCGTGTGGAGAGGCGTCATCCCCAAGGCGTCTCTCTGGTTGATCCGTGCTCCGTTGTGATAGAGAAGATCGACCAGGATCGCGTGTCCTCTTAAGGCCGCGATGTGAAAGGCGGATCGCCCGCGTATGTCTTTGATGTCTATCCTCGC
>CP070750.1:3649610-3689061 GCA_020348385.1 Candidatus Aminicenantota bacterium
CCAAAATAGAGCTTTTTGTTGATCGCATCCACCATGCTGTTGATCCGGATATACTGACTGGCTTTGGCTTTATCCAACACCACGGTGATCGAATCCCCCTGGATACTGACGGCCTTCACAGATTCTATCTTGGAAGCCTGATTCACGAAACGTTTCAGCATGCGCCTTTTCCGGTTCTTGATGTGCCTGTATACCAATAGGCCGATGATCCCTATGCCCACCAAATTGGCCCACTGGAATTCGGTGAAGATGAGGAGGGCCGCCACGGCAAGGATCGCAGCCACGATCAAAATTCCTTGTGGGCCGACGGGAATGGCCGTCGTCAACCAGTACTTCAGTTCATCCAACTTCTGGGCCGGTGAAAACGGACGCTGGACACCGGATTCGATATCAGCTTTCAGATGCTTGAGATCTGTGACCAAAGCTCCGCCATCCGGGTATCGGTCCTCTGGACGTTTGCGGAGACAACGGGCGATGATCCTGTGAAGATCGGACGGGAGATTTTTACGGACGACCGTGACCGGACGAGCCTCTTCGAAGGCGATGGCATGCATGGTGTCGACCGGGCTGTCCCCCTCGAACGGAAGCTCACCTGTCACCATCTCGTACAGGACGATCCCCAGTGAAAAGACGTCAGAGGGATAGCTCAGTTCCAGGCCGCGGGCTTGTTCCGGGCTCATGTAGGATGTGGTCCCCATGATCGTGCCGGCGGCCGTAGTCTTGGGCATGGTTTTGGTGGGAGCTCCTTCCTCCAGCAAAGTCAGGGTTCCGTCTAATTCAGAGGAAGGCTCCAGCAGTTTGGCTAGGCCAAAATCCAGGAGTTTGGCATGCCCATCGTGTGTGACCATGATGTTTTCCGATTTGATGTCACGGTGGATGATCTTGGACTTGTGGGCTTTCGCTAGCCCCTCTGCCACCTGATGCGCGATCTCCACCGCACCTATCAAATCCAATTCCTTGTTTGCGATCAGTTTCCCGACGGTCTGTCCCTCGATAAATTCCATAACGATGAACGTTTTCTCTTCCACTGTGTCGATCTCGTAAACCTGGGCGATTGCAGGATGGGTGATGGCCGCCGCGGCACGGGCTTCCTGGAGAAAACGCTTCAGCCTGTCCGGGTTGGCTGTCAGGTCGGATTTGAGCATTTTCAGGGCAACCGGACGTTTCAGTTTCATATCCTGGGCGCGGTAGACGACACCCATGCCTCCCCTTCCGAGGAGTTCGTCAACCTTATAATGTTTGACGTTTTTGCCGATCATCAAATCATCTGCGCCCATGTTATTGTCTATACCACAGGCATTACTTCAACACAAGACCCAGGACAGCGCAAACCAATGCCATATTCACGGAACCGACGCAGGGATAATACAGAGGGCCGACCTTGCCCGTTTCTTCCTTAGTGATTTTTCTGTACTGGTGGATGTATTTGATGATGTAGAGCCTCAAAAGAAAATAATTGATTTTGACTCCCCGCCTGGAAACTTCATTCACAATCATAATCGAAAATATCACGAACAAACCTACGAACAGGATAGCTAATACCAGTAGTGTGTTTGCCATTTTGTCGCTCCATAATATTTACGCATCCCCTCCCAAAAAAATTCACAATATCTTTTGTAACGTCTTGACGCTATAACGTTATAGTGCTATTATTCCTCACGATGAAATAGGGAGAACCTAGAATGAGCGAACTAACAAAAAGAGCAACCGTCTATTTAGATCCCGATTTGCACAAAGCCTTACGCATAAAAGCTGCAGAAACAGAAAGATCCATCTCCGACCTGGTAAACGAAGCCGTGAAATATGCATTGATCGAAGATTCCATCGATTTAAAGGCGTTTGAAGAGAGAAAAAACGAGCCTTCCTTTCGTTTTGAAGATGTACTGAAGAAACTCAAAAAGAATGGCAAATTATAATATTCTGATTAAAGAATCGGCGGCCAAAGAATTGGGAAAAATCCCAAAAAAAAATTTGAACCATATTATCAGTAAGATCCAATCCCTGGCTAAAAATCCTCGCCCCCATGGAGCAAAAAGGCTATCTGCTCAAGAACGGTATAGGATCCGCCAGGGTGACTACCGGATAGTATATTCCATCCAGGATGAGGACCTGACTGGACAGATCTACAAAATTGCCCACAAGCAGGATGTTTACCGGTCAGAATAGGTCTGTCGAAAATCGTTTGACTCTTTCGGAATTAATGATTAGACTTTAGCTGCTAACAAAACGGGCAAAATCAGCCGCAAATAAAAATGACCGATAAGAACGCTGACACCCTTATCGCTCACAAAACAGAGCTTGTGCCAGGGATCCTGTTTGCCGGTCGATATCAGATCATCAAGGAATTGGGTCAAGGGGGGATGGGAAAAGTTTACCTCGTTCTGGATAATGAGATCCACGAGAGAATTGCCCTCAAAGTATTGAATCCCGACGTTGCCTCCGATGAAAAGACCGTGGAGCGCTTCCGGAACGAATTGAAATTCTCGCGGAAAATATCCCACAAGAATGTCTGCCGAATGTTCGATCTGGGCGAAAAAGAGGGACTCAAATACATCTCAATGGAATACGTCTCTGGGGAAAGTCTGCTGGATTTGCTCACAAGGCTGGGAAATTTGACTGTGCAGAAAACCCTGTCTATCACAATACAAGTCTGTGAAGGCCTGGCCGAAGCCCACAAACTGGACGTCGTGCATCGGGACCTCAAGCCCCAGAATATCATGATCGACGCAGATGGGATTGTCCACATCATGGACTTCGGCATCGCACGGTCGATGAAAAAGAAAGGCCTGACAGAAGCAGGGCTTTTGGTCGGGACGCCTCATTTCATGTCGCCCGAGCAACTGGAGAGCGAGGATGTGGACAAACGATCGGACATTTATTGCATGGGAGTCATTCTATACAAGATATTAACCGGATACGTCCCTTATGAAGGGGAAACTCCGGTCAGCATGGCTCTAAAAATGAAAACAGAGCCTCCCCCTGATCCCAGGAACATCAATGATCAGGTACCGGAAAATTTGGCACGCGTGATTTTCAAATGCTTGGAAAATGAAAGAGAAAAACGTTATCAACAGGTCGAAGATTTGCTCGCGGATTTGAAAAAAATCGAAGACGAGATTATCGGGGCTGGGGGAATTCTTCCTGAAGAAAAAATACCGGATCCCCAGGTAGATCTACCCGAGAAGAAGGAACGAAGCCCTGAGCCAAAATCGAGGCCAAGAATTCTGGTTGTGGATGACAAAGAGGTCAATGTCGAGTTAATAGAGGCCCACTTGAGCCCACAGTATGACGTGGTCCCGGCTTATGGCGGAAAAGAAGCGCTGGAGAAAACAGAGCAAGAATCCCTCGATCTGATTCTCCTGGATGTCATGATGCCAGACCCGGACGGCTACAAGGTTTGCAAACAGCTCAAAGAAAATCCCAAAACACAGATGATTCCCGTGGTCATGGTAACCGCTCTCAGAGACAAGGAAGATAGGATAAAAGCTCTTGAGCTGGGGGCCGATGATTTTTTGACCAAACCAATAGATAGGGCCGAACTTCTGGCCAGAGTGAAATCCCTGCTCCGCATTCGGAGTCTTTACGATGAACTGACAAACATCAACAAAACCTTGAAACAGAGAGTCAAAGATCAAGTCAGCCACATACAGAGTTTAAGCCGACTCAAGCAATATTTTTCTCCTCAACTGGCTGAAAGATTGGTCTCTGATAAAGACATATTCAAACCAAGAAGAAAAAACCTCAGCATCTTTTTTGTCGATATCCGGAATTTCAACACATTCATCGAAACGCTGGAACCGGAAGAACTTCTTAGTATCCTGGATCTGTATTTTACCGAGATGACTCGGACCATTTTCGAGTGGGGCGGAACCGTGGGAAAGTTCATAAGCGACGGGATTATGGGATTCTTCGGTGATCCCGAAGAGTGTCCCAACCACGCGGAACTGGCCATCAAGATGGGGCTGGAGATGAAATACAAGATCAGCCGCCTGAATGAAAAGACACCCATTCTAAAGAATTATCCTCTCTCCATCGGGATCGGAATCAACACAGGGTACGTGACTGTCGGGAATATCGGACCCACCAATCACAAGGATTACACCGTGATAGGGAGGGCCGTGAATGTGGCGGCCCATCTCGAGACGAAAGCAGAGCCCGGGCAGATCCTAATCGGCCCCAGGACGTTCAACTTGGTCGAAGATATCGTCAAGGCCCGGGAATTGGACACCGTCAAAGTCAAAGGCTATGAAAAGCCGCTGAAAGTGTTCGAAGTGCAAGGATTGCTTTAGACGATCATGACCATTTGGCCATTCGTGCATACCTTTGCCGTTCTTGTCTATCTTTACCTCGCTATCTTGATTTTCTTTAAAAATCCCAAGTCGACGCTCAATCGTGTCTGTTCTGCCCTCATGATCTGTTTTGCCCTGTGGAGTTTCTTGAAGATTTTTGCCCACAATCCTTTGACGGACGAAGAGACGGTCATGATCTTCGAAAAAATCGGCTCCATCGGGTGGATAGGTTGGAGTAGTTTTGCCCTATGGTTTTTTCTCCTTTTTACCCAGAGGGATAGGATTTTAAAATCAAAATTATTCTACTTCATTATTTTTATCCCTGCATTGCTTTTAATCTACAAGCAGTGGACCGAATCCATCCTCGTTAGCCACAAAAAACTACCTTACGGATGGACAGGCGTATGGGCGGATTCGGCCTGGCCGAACGTGTTTTTTGCGTATTATCTGGTTTATATCGGAGTCGGGTTTTATCTTCTCGTCGATTTTTGGAGAAAAACAAAGGATCCTATCCAGAAAAAACAAGCCAGAATCATCTTTTTGACTGGTTTTGTTGCCTTTGTCATCGGTTCTGTTATCGACAATCTTTTTACTGTGCTCAACATTCATTTTATACCTGATATTGCGAATGCAACCACATTGATCTGGGCGTTCGGGCTGGTGTTTGCGATCGTCAAGTACAAATTTTTAACGATCACTCCCGAGGTAGCCGCAGACAAAATCCTGACAACCATGATGGATTCTCTGATACTTCTGGATCAGAAGGGAAATATCGTGACCGCCAACGAGGCAGCACAGAATCTGTTGGGTTATTCTGAGGAAGAGTTGAAAAGCCAATCGTTTTCTACGCTGTTTGCCAAGGAAGACTATCAGTCGGCTTTTTTGAGAAAGGCTGTCCAGGGAGACATGATCAAGGACCTTGAGATGGCATTCCGGACAAAACAGGGCAATTCTGTTCCTGTAACATTCTCCAGTTCTGCCCTGAGGGATGAGAAGGGGGCAATCGTGGGCACCATTTGTGTGGCCCACGACATAACAGGGCGGAAGAGGAAAGAGGAAGAGCTGCAGATGGCCAAGGAGGAGGCCGAGTCGGCCAGCCGAATCAAGAGTCAATTTCTCGCAAGCATGAGCCACGAGTTCCGCACGCCGCTTAATGCCATCATCGGGTTCTCGGAGGTGTTGGAGGATAAAACGTTTGGCGATCTGAACGAGAAGCAGGTGAAGTATGTGAGCAATATTCTCAGCAGCGGACACCATCTCCTGCACATGATCAACGATGTTCTGGATCTGTCGAAGATAGAGGCGGGGAAGATGGAGCTGGAGCTTTCGCAGGTGGACATTGCGGAGCTTGTGGAGAACAGTTTGGTTATGGTGAGGGAGAAGTGTTTGAAACACAGGATAGAATTGACCCATAATTTATCGAATGATCTGGATGGTTTTACAGTTTTGGCGGATGAGAGGAAGCTGAGGCAGGCACTGTTCAATCTGTTATCGAATGCGGCAAAGTTCACGCCTGATGAGGGGAAAATTGAAGTATCGGTAAAGCGAGAGAGAGAGGAAATTCAGGTTAGCGTGTCCGATACGGGGATAGGAATAAAGCCGGAGGATCAGCGCCGGATATTCGGGGAGTTCGAGCAGGTGGAGACGGGAGCCGGGGAAATGCAGCGCGGGACTGGGTTGGGATTGGCGTTGACACGGAGGCTGGTGGCATTGCATGGGGGGAAGATTTGGGTGGCAAGTGAGGGAGAAGGAAAAGGGAGTTCTTTCACCTTCTCGATTCCGATAAATATCAAGGAGCTTTCTTCTGAAAAAGAAGACGGCGCTTCATGAGGGGGCAAGATATGGCTGGAGAAAAGATTTTAATCATCGAGGACAATCCTATGAACATGGAGCTGACCACGGACCTTTTGAAGGTATCAGGTTACGTCATCATCCAGGCAGAGACAGCAGAAGAGGGAATCGCAATGGCACGAGAACAGCTTCCTGATCTTATCATTATGGATATCGGCCTGCCAGTCATGGATGGTTTGAGTGCCGTCGAGATTCTGAAAAAAGACGAAAAAACAAAGGATATTCCGATACTGGCCCTTACATCCTATGCCATGAAAGGGGATCGAGAGAAGATTCTTGAAGCGGGATGTGAAGGATATTTGGCCAAACCCATAGATACAAGGAAATTCGCCGATGAAGTCAGGGCGATCTTGAAAAAGGTGTAACCTTTCTACCTCTCGGAGCGTCTATCTAAATGAACCGAATGAGATCGATCCGGAGGTCTATCTATGTGGATTCATCACTTAAAAATTGCTATTCGGAACATCATCCGGCACAAGGGTTATGCCTTTTTGAACATTTTTGGTTTGGCGGCCGGCATGGCCTGCTGCATCCTGATCGGACTTTGGGTTCTGGATGAACTGAACTATGACCGCTTTCATGAAAATGCCTCCTCGATATGCCGTGTGGAATCAAGCCAGGAGTTCAACGGACGGACGCTGCACATCTACTGGACACCCCACCCTCTAGGACCGGCCCTCGAAGCAGAGATTCCAGAGGTCAAAGACTCCACGCGGGTCCAAAACCTGAGTGCACAGCTCCTCCGATACGAGGACAAAGCTTTCGAGGAGTATGACGTATGGTCTGTTGATCCTTCGTTTCTCGATATGTTTACCTTCCCGATGATCCAGGGAAATCCTGAAAACGCTCTGTCCGGGACCTCATCCCTCGTGATGACAGAACGGTTGGCCACAAAATTCTTCGGCGATGAAAACCCGATCGGCAAAGTGATAAACGTGGCTCAATCGTCCGACTTCACGGTCACCGGCGTTTTAAAGGACATTCCCCGGAACTCCACGCTCCAGTTCGATGTTCTCATCCCGTATGAGTATCTTGTTTCCATCGGCCGGACGGATGATAACTTCACCAACAACCAAATCCTGACCTGGATTCAATTGCATTCCGGCGTTTCTGCAGAGGAGGTCAGCGCCAAAATCAGCGGGTTTGTACAAACAAAAGTCTCCCGCAGCTTGATGGTTCTCGAACTCCTTCCGCTCACAAAGGTGCATCTGTACACCTATTCCGGTTACGAAAAGAACCTAGCCGTCCAGTCCGTGTACCTGTTTTCGGTTATCGCCATTTTCGTTTTGATTATCGGTTGCATCAATTTCATGAACTTGTCCACGGCTCGTTCGGCAAAACGGGCCAAAGAGGTCGGACTGAGGAAAGTGGTGGGTGCCTTCCGGTCGCAGCTCATCCGGCAGTTTTATGGCGAATCTCTCCTGTTTGCCTTCATTGCATTGGGACTTGCCGTGGCAGCAGTTTCGGTCGTTCTTCCGGCATTCGGTAATCTGGCCGGGAAAGACATGTCTTGGAATGTAACGGGTGCCGGAGTACTGATTTTGGGACTGGCCGGAATCGCCCTGTTGACAGGCCTTGTCTCCGGAAGTTATCCCGCCCTTTTCCTGGCATCCTTCCAACCTGTTAACACCCTCAAAGGAAAACTGAGATCGGGAAAAGGAAACGCCATTTTCCGCCGAACCCTTGTCGTGGTCCAGTTTGTCCTATCGGCCGCTCTCATCATCGGAACAGGCGTTGTTTCCAAACAGATGACATTCATCAAGAACAGAAATCTAGGGTGGAACAAAGAACAGGTCGTGGCTATTCCTATACGCTCCTACAGCCGGCCATCGCTGGAAACCCTGAAGGCCGAACTGGCAAATACACCCGGGATTTTAAATGTCGCAGTCGCCACGCAGAAACCCTCTTTTACCAGTTGGAGCTCCAGCGGATTCGATTGGGAAGGCAAAGATCCGGCCCTTAAGGTGGATATAACCTACATGGAAGCAGACGACGGCTATGTGGACACCTTGGGGATGACCATTGTGCAAGGGCGCAATTTTTCCAAAAAATTCCCGACCGACAAAACAGAGAGTTTTTTGATCAACGAGGAGCTTGCCCGGCTTATGGGTCATGAAGACCCGATCGGGAAGTCCTTTTCGTTCTGGGATCAAAAAGGGAAAATTATCGGTGTGATCGAAGATTTCCATTTCCAACCTTTGAGAAGAAAAATCGAGCCTCTCATCATACGGTGGTCTCAGCTGAACTGGACGAACTTTCTGTTTCTCCGGATCGCTCCAGAAGGTATCATGGAAACCATCGGAACTGTCCAGGGAACTTGGGAAAAAATCCTGCCCGCTATTCCGTTCAGCTACCAGTTTTTGGACGAGGATTTTGCCACGATATACAGGTCGGAAGAACGGACGGGGACGCTGCTCAAGATCTTCACGGCCATGGCCATCCTGGTAGCCTGTCTGGGACTTTTCGGGCTCGCCTCCTATGCAGCCGAACAGAGGACCAAAGAGATCGGGATCCGCAAGGTCTTGGGGGCTTCAGTGCCGGGGATCACGGCACTCATGTGCAGGGAATTCTTGGTGCTTATCGGGTTAGCCAACCTTATCGCCTGGCCAGTTGCTTATTTTGCCATCAAGGATTGGTTGGACAACTTTGCCTACCGAACGAATATTCCCGCTTTGATGTTCCTCAACGCTCTGATCCTCTCCCTGGTCATCGGATTGATGACCGTGATCTACAGGGCCATCCGCGCCGCTTCAGCTAATCCCGTGGAAGCTCTGAAACACGAATAATTTTATTGGGGACGTCCCCTAGATTATCCGCCGAGGACTCTGGCGGGGAGCGTGAATAAAGCCTTAATGAACCGGAAAAAGGCCTCCACCGTGATGCCGATCAGCCTCAAGGGAAGCATCAGGAGCCAGACGATCGGAAAAAGAAGCAACGCAAGGATAGCCACCGGCCAGCATATCAACAGCAAAAGCAGCCACAAAATAAATTTTACAAACATCGTTACCTTCCATAAAACTATACGACCCAAACTCGTAAAAAGTTCAATCAAATTTAATTTGGGGACAGGTACCGAATTAGTTAGTATAATAAAATCCACAGGTGAACAGAAATGCAATGGCCAAAACCACCATCGGCTCCGAAGGCGGCTGTCGGCGCTGTTATCATAAAAGAGGGAAAGGTGTTGCTGGTCAAGCGGAAGTACGCCCCTAAAAAAGGAAAGTGGGCCATCCCCGGTGGCTCTGTGGATCTGGGAGAAACGTTGCAAGCCGCCGCGGAACGGGAGGTTAGAGAAGAAACGGGATTGATCACCGAAGCCAAAGAGCCGGTCTACACTTTTGACCTGATCGAGCGTGACTCTAAAGGAGAAGTCATATTCCATTATGTGATCGTGGACCTCCATGGTGAATACATCAGCGGAGATCCTCATCCAGCAGACGATGTCAGCGACGCCAGATGGTTCGATCCTGATGAGATCGAGGAGCTCGATATTTCAGAGAATACCAAGAAACTTCTCCATAAGATTGGATTTCTTGTGTAACCCAAGTAGTTTTCTCATCGTATACATAAACAGATGGGAGGAATTCCATGATTCTTTACGCAGGTTCAATCAAATATGAAACTTGGGTCAAAATCCTCCTGGGATTTCCGATCGTTCTTGTCATAGCCATGGGACTTTATTTTTACAACATAGCCCGTTTACAGCAGGGGATATCTGCCGTGACTGTTCATGGATTCCATGTCGCTTCTATCGTTTTGTTCGCAACAGCCCCTTTTATCCTTTTTATTTACTGGCTCGTTCTTCCGACAAAGATCTTCATCCACCAAGATAAAATAAAGATAAAGTACGGGCAGTTCTACTGGAATGTCCGTTACGAGACGATCGAGTGTCTTAAAACAGCCAAAGGCATACCGCCTGTGTGGAGCAACAGTTCTGTGACCTCATACCGAAATCAGATCGAAATCGTCCGCATAAAAAAGATGAACATACGGCTCTCCCCCGACAACCGGGATCAATTCCTGGATCACGCTAACCGCGCCCTGTCCGACTGGAAGCGGACACACGGTAGTTGATAGATCAATCCCCGAGAGTTTTTTCTATTCCCTTTTTTTCTTTTTTGCTTCGAGCTCTTTCAGTTTTTCTGTCGCCCCTCTCTTGAGATTTTCCAGAGTTGTCTTGTCTGCTTTCTTGTCCTTAGGGATCATCTCCAGGGTTTTTTTGTAGTATTTTATGGCCAAGTCTATGTCCCCGTCATTCATGTGGGCTTCTGCCAGGCTGTCGTACACATTGGCCGAATCGGGGTAGTTTTCCACATTCAGCTTAAAAATTTCGATGGCCTCTTTTGTCTTTTTTGCATTCAAAAAGGTGTAACCGATCCTGTTAATTGCCGCCTCATCAACATCATCGGGGTGATTGTTTTTCAACTCGTGAAAAACCTTGACTGCCTCCTTCATACCCTTGTCCACCATCGTCTTGGTAAAGGCCCGAGCGGGAGAATCAAACCGGTCATAACCTAAAAAGCCGAGTCCCAAATCATTCCCTCCGCCAATCGCATGTTTCACGATCTCGTCCCCGATACTTAACCCGTTGAAACTGTTCGTAAAATAGACGACCCCGATCTTTTTTTCCTTGTAGGCGACTATATAATTTCGGAATATTCCATAATCCCCCCACTGCCAAAAGGCTTTTCCATTCGGTGTTTTTTCCAACCCGAATCCGAGTCCCCAATACACATTCTTATCCACATCTATCTCAGGTGTGAGCATTTTTGCGATCGTTTCATTTTTCAATCCCACATCGTTCAGCATAGCCAAGACAAATCGGGCGTAATCCTCTGCGGTCGTGTACAGGCTGGCGGCAGCTGTGGCACTTCTACGTTTGCGGAACCTTCCGTTGGTCTCACTGAATACATCATGGCCGACTGCAGCCTGTGCCTCGTACCTTTTCTGCCACACCATGCTGCTGTGTTCCATCCCCAACGGTTCTAATGCCGCTTTCACCATAAGGTCTTTGAGAGGTTCTCCCTTGAGATGTTCGATGACCTGCTGGAGATACTGGTAACCGTCAGCAGAATATTTGTACCGAGAGCCCGGCTCAAAAAGTATCGGAAGGGGCCTTCGGGGTTCCCCATGGGGCAAACCCGAAGAATGACTCAAGACTAGACGGGCGGTTACGCGGCGGAACCAATCCCGGTTGAATCCCTCCAGGTCCCATGGGTGTCTTATGTATTTTTTTACAAGAACTTCCTGCGGTATATATTCATGTAGCGGTTTATCCAGATCCAACTCGCCACGCTCCACCAATTGCATGGCCATGTAGGCAAAAAAGGGCTTGGTCAGGGAGGCTGCCTCGAAAATTGTGTCTTTTGTTACTGCTTCGCCCGTTTTGGTGTTTTTGATGCCGAATCCTTCGGTCCAGATGATCTTGCCGTCCTTGATAACTGCTATCGACATTCCCGGGATATCAGCTTTCTTCATCAACTCCGGAACCAGCTCCTCCAGTTCAGCGATCAGCTTCTGACTGTCTGCGTCGGCTTTAAGAGGTGGCGCCTCCTGAGCCTTCAAAAATGATCCGAATGCAAACAAAACCAAAATTATGAAGGATAAAAACTGTCTAAAACGAAAACGCAAATTTTTCATTGTTTTCTCCTTTCGATACCATCCATTCTACATGACGTGTGAGGAAATAAAAGGTTTATGCCGAACTAATTTTATAACAAATCCGTTTAGAGTAATGAGTTTATTTGGAAAAATGAGAAAACAGTCAGAAAAAGACGAATCATGTAACTAGCATTCTAGTAATTATGTAATTTAGCTTGATGTAATTGTGAATTGTGATACAATATAAAAACTTATGCAATACACTAAAGGAGACAACATGATCAGATTTTCCAAAAATGTCGTAGTATCCGCTATTGTAGGAATGGCTTTTTTGCTGAGTATGATGGCAATGCCATCTACAGCGCAGGAGCTGGAATACAAGGAAACGGTTATCGCAGGCGGACCGGACAAGTTCGCGGAAGTCCGGCATGTCGTCCTCAAGGGGTCGAATTTCGAAATCGGCAAAAAGATCGGAGAAATTGCCAAAAGGGATGGCACCCCGATTTTGCCCTCGGGCAATCACATCATGAACAGGGCCAAACGGGAGTACATGGCAAAAAATTATCCGATCCTACACGAGCGTATGAGGGGACTGGCTGCTGCCTATGGACTGAACTTCTCCGACGATTCTTATGATTTTTCAGGCCTTTTCCAGAAACAAATGACGCCATCGGGATGTTCGGTCACGTTTTATCCGGCAAGCGCCACAGTAGGCGGACACAACATCTTGAGCCGGAATTATGATTTTATAACGGGTGATATGACCGGCAGAAAGCCGCAAAAGGGGCAATTGGCCATGATGGCCCGGCCGATCCTGTTCGAGATCCATCCCGACCAGGGTTATCCATCCTTATCCCTGTGTGTCGCCGAATATCTCGGGGGCGTGCTGGACGGGATCAATTCAGAAGGCCTTGTCGTGGCTATCCTTGCCGATGAGGAATCTGGTGGAAAAGTTGGCCGCGAACCCGGTGATGAAGTCGGCATGCATGAACTGATGGGCATGCGCTACCTACTGGACAATTGCAAAAATGTGGAAGAAGCCAAGGAAGCTCTGCTTTCCTTGAAGCATTATTATGCTATCATCCCCTGCCACTACATCATCGGTGACAGGAGTGGAAAATCTTTCATATTCGAGTTCGCCTCCGCCCGCAACCGGAGTTATATCATCGACGGGGATGGCCCTCAATGTGTGACAAACCACCTTGTTTTCCACCATCAAAAAATTGATGAAATCCCGGAAACCGGTATAGGTGGGAGTTTGAGAAGGTACAAAATGCTGGATGATTCTATCAAGGCTAAGGAAAAATTCACGATCGAGGATATCGCCGCCATCAACGCCCAAGTGGCCATTCCACCGAATGCACCGCGCAATCCAGCAATCGCTCCAGGCCGCACCCTTTGGTACGCGCAGTACGACCTAGAAAATCTTACGCTGACCGTGAAATTTTATCTCGGTGAAAAGCCGGATCCAGAAAACGAAAAAAGAGTTATCCTGGAATACTCGCCCTCAAAATTGTATAAACTACAAAAATAGTCGACTACTCTATAATCTTTTCGCCTGTTATATCAATTCCCTGTGCCTCGTTCACCGCATGGCACTTGGTGTATTTTCCGTTTTCGTCTTTCGAGAAAGTCAGCACCCAGACGCTCATTTCATCCTCGATAGTGAACACAAACTCTTCGCCTTCTTTGGGAATCATTTCCCCCGGATCTCCCGCATCCTGCGGCCATGCCCAGAGGGCGTCATTCTCGACATAAAACTGAACGGTCATAACTCCCTGTCCTGATTCAGTCATGTCGAACTCATAGTCTCCCAAGATCGGGGCATACTTTTTTTCCAGGTCCTGGGCTACAGCCGGCAGTGCCATCAGAGTCAACAAAAATGACATTCCTACAAATACGGACACAACAACATTTTTGGATAATTTAATCATGATACCTCCTTTTACGCTTGAAAGATCCATCCACTCCATTATACGCAGACTCGACCATAAAGTTCAATTTTCGCTTTTTCCTCGCAAAATTCCTTTTTCTCACTTTATTTCCTTGGAAGTCAAACAAACTGGTTAGGAAGGCATCCGGAGGCGAGCGGGCATGGTTCCTCGAAGAGGAGAGCGAGCCGAGGAATAAGCGGAATTTCCTCGCTAGGGAAATTCAGCGGCCTGACGAAGCAGTTTGCCTGACTTCCTTTACTTCACTCTTGTGTATTTCATCTCCATGTTTTTGAATTCTTCTCCATCTTTAAGTTTTGCGTAGGTTATGGAGATGTATTCATCCTTGGAGGCAAAATAGGCTTCTTCGCGTAATTCCAAGGTTTGTCCTGAGACAGGATCGAACATCTCCGCAAAGAATCGGTATTTTTTCGTTTCTGCATCGTAACTTCCAGAGCTCGAGAGCACCCCCGTGTTGCTGTTATCGATCCAGATGGAAAAAAATTCCTGTTTACCATTGTCATACCCCATGATGTTGATCCCTTTGAATGGAGTCCCCATGAATTCTCCCAGGAAGTCACCGTAAAGGAAACGACCGTCGAAGATCAGTTTAAAGTCAGCCTGGCCTTTGGTAACGACGGGAGGTGCATTCGGTTCCATCCAGATCTTCACATCGGCGGTCCATGTCCCCACGAATTGCTTCAAGAGCTCATGGAATTCACCAGGCTTCATGAGCTTTTCGATTTTCTCCATTTGAGCTGCGGATTCTTCCTGGGCAAAACACGGCGTCAAAAAAACCATCGCAATGATTAAGGTAAACACTGCTTGCATCTTCATTTTATTCCCTCCATATAAGCCTTTTTATTGTAACTCACTCTTAAAAAAGGGGACGGTTCTATTTTTTCAATAGAACAAAAACGAGACAGGGCGGTCGTTTTTTTGGGCAGGGCCGGGAGTGCTGCGGCCATCGTTCACATATTTCGCCATTAGCTCTGTCAGTTTTTCGATCACTTCCGGATGCTTGTCCATCACATTATTTCGTTCACCGATATCCTGTTCGAGATCGTAAAGCTGAAACTTGGGCAGGCCGAGCTTTTCAGCTTCATGAGGTGCCGGATAACTCCATCCGCCAGACCCAGGGCAGAATTCCAGCTTCCACTTTCCCTGTCGAATCGAGAATGAGCCATTGACGGAATGATGGACCGTGGCCTCACGCGCCGGACCTGTGTCCTTGCCTTGCAGGTCGGGTAAAATGCTGACGGAGTCTTCCCCTACATTTTGTGGCAGATCATAATCCATGATCTCGGCTAAGGTGGCCATAAGATCGGTCAAACAAATGGTATCATCGCACGTGCCTCCAGGAGTGATCTTTGCGGGCCAACGTGCAATAAATGGGATGCGATGCCCGCCCTCATAAATATCCGCTTTGTATCCGCGAAAGTGATAGCTCGGGTGATGGCCCTGCTGAGCCAGGTCCTCGAAGTCGGCCATCGGGGAGCAGCCGTTGTCGCTCGTGATGATAAAGAGCGTGTTTTCTGTCATATTATGGCGATCGAGAGTCTGCATGATTTGCCCGACCGTCCAATCGCACTGCATGACAAAATCACCGTAGGGCCCGATCCCGGATTTTCCTTGAAATTCTTCGATCGGGAGAATCGGTGTGTGCGGAGCATTGAGCGGGAAATACAGGAAAAAGGGCACATCGGATCTTGTTTTGGCATGATTGTCGATGAACGCGACGGCCTTTTGAGTGCATTTGGGGAGGACTTCTTCGTGTTTGAATCCCGGAGCGATCGGACCTCCTCTATAAAACCGGCGTCCCTCTGTTCCCGTGATGGTTTCTGTCGGCGCCGCGAGCACCCGGTCGTTTTCCACATAAACATACGGAAGCATATCCAAGGATGCAGGAATGCCGAAAAAATAATCAAAGCCTAAATCAAGAGGGCCTCCCGAGATCGGCTTGGAGTAATCGACGCTTTCTCCGATCTCATCGCTCCTATCGTTGAAAATGGTGCCATCTGTCGTCGCCCAATCCCAACCAAGATGCCATTTGCCAACGCAGGCTGTGGCATATCCCTGTTGTTTCAAAAGGGACGCAACCGTCAAACGAGTTTGTGGGATGAGCGGGCGGGAATATCCCCACAAAACACCGGATTCGAGTCGCGTCCGCCAGCTATATCTGCCGGTCAGGATCCCGTAGCGGGTCGGCGTGCAAACGGCAGAGCCCGAATGGGCATCGGTGAATATCATGCCTCCGGATGCCAATCGATCCATGTGCGGTGTCGGGATCTTGCAGCCTGGATTGAGACAGGACACATCCCCGTATCCCATGTCATCGGCTATGATGTACACGATGTTCGGATAGGTCTGGCCACGAGTTCGACAAGCAGGAAATCGGCTCAAAACAAAAGCAGAAGCTCCCAGCCCCATAGCCCGCATAAACTCCCGTCGGCTTTGTCTTCCCATTACTTTACCAAATGCCGGGAATTAGGCGGTATTTCGTTTTTTGAGCATACTCCACGTATCCCTCCAGTTCTTTGTGCAGCGTTTTGTCTTCCAGCACAGTCCGAATGATCATGAAAACTAAAGCAAAGGCTGTCGGAACGAGGGCATAAAGCGAACCGAGCGCTACGGGTAGCGCAAGCAGGAGAATCGCGGCTCCGATATACATCGGGTGGCGAACGAACCGGTAGGGTCCAGAGGTGATAACCTTGTGTCCGCGCTCCTCCTGGATCTCGACGAACCGGGAGAGATAGGTGTTTTCTTTCATGACCCACGTAATCCAGAGGAACGAAGCGACAATCAGGATAAAACAAAGGACCTTTACGCCCACGGGAACGTGAGACCATTGGTATCGTACGGCATCGAATCCAGGGATGAGCAAATAAGCTGCGTAAAAAGGCATGCTCACGAACGTCAGGACTTTGTCCCATCCCTTTGCCGACTTTTTCATGAATTTCAACCTATCCTTGAGAAGTTCTGGATCATAGTTCCAGAGCCAGACAGTAAGGCCTGCCGACCAACCAAACTGGATGACGATGTAGATCCAGGCTTCGAGCCAGTTGAGAGTACCGGCCGTGCTGAACAGGATGGCCCCGATAGAGATCAGCCCTAAGATGAACCTTACGATAATTTTAGCGATGAGCCCTTTTTCTGGCATGACACCGATTCCTCCCTAAGGGATTCACCATTGATATCACAGTCAGACAGGGCAGTCAATTCTATATTTTATTCGTTTTAATCCTTTTTTTTGGGTTTGTCCGGTTCGGTTTCCTCCGGTTCTTCATCGTCGGCCTTATCATCCTGTGGCTTTTCTTCCTCGAGTTTTTCAAATTCTTGTTCCTCTTCTTGTTCCTGTTCTTGTTCCTGCGCTTGTTCTTGCTGTTTTTCTTCTTCGACCTTTTCATCGATTTCGGCCTTCACAGGAGTTTCTTCCTCGGGAGCTTTTTCGGGAGTTACAAGAGGCGTGGCTTGTGCTGAGGTCACTGCCCTGCCTCGAGGTTTGCTTCGCACCAGCAAGGATATGGCAAACAGCACGATACCAAGGACACAAACAATACCTGCAACCGTCACAACAGGCGAGAATACCTGATCGATGATTCTCATCGGGATCCAACTCGTTTTTTCGAAAACCAACTCTTGCAACTCAGGAGACCAGGTGTTCCAATCAGAAGAATAAAACGGGGCAATCCTCAGACCCCACAAAGATACATGCTTGACAAAAAAGGCCAAAAGCAGGGCTGGTAGAGCACCCAGAAAAGTGGAGATGCCGCTCCACCGGAAAAAGCTGGCTGGAGATGTAGCCGCGATCAGAGAACCGATGAAGATGAATAAGGCCGGAAACACAAACAGGAACGAGGAGAGCACAGGTAAGGCACTGGAAAAGCCAAACGGAATAAATTCGACATCTTTGAAGATCTCGATCTCATTATCCATTTCTGTGACAGCATCCATGCGCCATTCCGTCAAGGCCTCTCTGGCGACTTCCATATCGGGACGGCAAGCCGGCAGCTCACGATCCTCTAGGCCCCAGCGGCCTATCCGAATCCACTGACTCTCTTCATCCTCATCACAGGGCGGCAACTCTTCCAGGACTCGCATTAGGTATTGATCGATTTCATCCCGCATCAGAATATCCTTCAGAGGCCGAAGATCGATGGTGATGGGTCTCGGCCTTCTCTCACCTCTGAGAATCTCTCCGACCTCATCCAGGGAGTCGGACAACTCGTATTTCAGCCAATCCAACAAGCCTATGTCGGTCATCAATTGTTTGGGCGACACCCCAGCCTCTACGGCCGCTCTAAACCACGCCCGCGTATTCTCATCTCTAATCACCCTTTCGTTTTGACCTTCCTCGAAAATCTCTTCGGCGATATCCGGGATTTCTCGAATGATTTCCTGGGGCAGTTCCGAGATGAATTCAGAAGACACCGTGGCTTTTGTCAGGCCCACGACCCAAATAACACCAAAAAGTATCGGGAGGCCGATCAGGACAATGATAAGCAATGCTATTATTTTTCTTACGGCTGTCATGCGTTCCCTCCTTTTTATGTTGCTTAGCCTACCATATTGTAACACAATTCTCTATTACGTCAATCATAATTACAAAATTATTACCATGTCAATTACTATATACGAAATAATACTCCAAAAGGTTTTATACTTTTATTCCAACTCTTTTCATTAATTCCAGAGCGTTGGAACTCTGGCAAACACCGCTCTTCAATTTATAGTCAAACAGAAGTTTATCCCCTTCGATGTACCCGTCGAAATGATAGTTTGTGATGGTTTCGTGGTGACCTTTTTCGAGCTTGGTCAGCTCGAGATCGTGTGTGGCCAATACGCCGTCGGCATTGTTTTCCACAAGTTGCTTTATCAAGGCAATCGCCCCTTTGTGCCGATCAGACTCATTCGTTCCCTTGAGCATTTCGTCGATCAGAAAAAACACAGGTTCTTTGCCTGATATTGCATCCATAATCATCTTCAGTCTCTGCAACTCCGCATAAAAAAGAGATAGTTTTTTATCCAACGAATCCGTCACTTTCATGCTTGTATAAAGCTTCAACGGAGAAAGAACGAACCGTTCGGCACATACAGGGCCCCCTGCCATGGCGAGGACAATGTTCACACCCAGTGTTTTCAGGAACGTGGTTTTGCCCGACATGTTCGGACCTGTAACGATCAAGACATTCCCCCCGTGGTTCAGGCTGATGTCGTTGCGAACGTTTTCGGCTTTGGGAATAAGCGGATGACCGATGGACCGAGCCTCGAGCCTGAAATTTGGACCGCAAACTTCGGGCATTGTCCAATCCGGATTGTTGAACAGGGTATTGGCAAAGCTGGAAAGCGCCTCGAAATTTCCGATGACATCGAACCATTTATGGATCACCGGTCCTGTTTTCTCCTTCCATTTCTCTATCCTGTAAACACAGTGGAGGTCCCAAAAAAGGAGATTGTTGAACAACAAATAAAATTCTTTACTCAGCCGCATATCAAAATACCCGAGAAGCGTGGACAATTTCTTGATGTGGGAGGATGCTGGATTGTCCTCCAGGAATAATTCCGATCTGTACTCTATGAGTTTATTGCTGGCAAAATTCTCGTTTTCCAACTCTTCTGTAATCTTGGAATATGCCGTTAGAATCTTGGCATTACGAGAAGTAAGGTCGTAAATCCGCTTCCTATCCCTTCCTGTCAACCGGTTCACGATTCCCTGAATCAAAACAAACGCGACGGGGACAAGCCAGGACACATGGAAGAACAATGAAACAACACCCCCTACGGTGATCAAGGGGAACAAGTGGATGAAAACAATCAACGGTTTTTTTCCCAAAACGGCGGAAGGCTCATCGAATAGGCCCTGGAAGGATTCCAGGCGTTTCATTGAATCTTCGATAAATTTTCCGTAAGCCTGGATGTTCTGCCTGAGATCGAGTTTGTCGGCCAATTCTTGTACGGCTGCCTGCTTTTCTTTTATCTCGTTGGGGCCCAAGTTTCCCGGAAAGGTTTCTAACCATGCGGATAAAAATTTCTTTCCGATACTCGTTGTCGTTCGGTTCAAGGAGTGGAAAACACTTCTGAACCCAAAAATATCAAGATCCGATGAATATTCATGATCCGTGGAAGTGAATTCTTCTCCGGCATCAAAATCGAGAAATTCCCCATTGGTGGCTTTGATTTCATTTTCATTGATCTCTTTGAGAGCCTCACAAAACTTTCTTTTTTTGATGATGTTTTCATGGATGGCGACGGCAATCACAAAAAGGATCACGACTGCGATGAAGGATAAAAAAGGAACCAACGTGAATTTTGTGGCCAATTTAACCAGAAGGAGTATCCCACAAACCACTTCCACCAATTTTATGGCAGACAGGATCGTTTCTTTCCTCCTCAACTGCTGAATCTGTGAGGCAACCGAGTCGATCCTCTTTTTATAGACTTCTTCAGGATTCGTTTTTTCCATCATGCCAATACCATACCATATATTGCAACAAATCGGGGACACGTAGCAATTATGGCTATTATTCAATCCGGAACGGGGGGAGTGTCATGGTTTTGACACAAGAGGTGTCGATGCCTTCAGCAGAGCCTATGGTTAGAAATTCCTGCATGATGCCGGATGTGCAGCTTCCATAAACACCATGGGCTCCGGGAACCACGACATGAAGACTGTTGGGCAGGTGACGGGCTGCCTCCTCTCCCCAGCGCGGAGGCGTTACTGGATCCATGATCCCTGAAAACAGCAAAACCGGGATATCCACTTTAACCGGATCAGAATAGTTTTCCGGTAGCTCGGATTTCGGCCAAATATCGCAAACAGCCACCTGGGATCGCACCCGCACATCCCCTCTGTAACTCCCTTTCGTTTCTCTCAGGATATCTTCTGGCCGGATACGGGCGACATCCTCCGCACAGGTAACACAAAGCAATAATCCCAAGCTTATACCCAGCTGGCTTCCCCGTTCCAGCATCACGGCCTCCTCAGTGATCGACTTGAAGTTGCCCAGGAAAGCTCGATGAATATACAGCGGAACACTACGGCTCCGGCGAATAGAATACATCATGGACCGGATGGTTTCTGTGAAGGCATGAAGCGAGAGCTCCGCCTCTATCATCTCTTCGGTTACAGGGTGATCGATTTCGACTTGGACCGGGCCCTCTTCCAGGCGCTCGAGGACGGTCCAGAACTCCTCCTCCAGGTTCGGAAAAGCCTCGTTGCAAGCGCTGTCTTCCGAACATTCCTTAAAAAGGAGATCGATGGCATACTGCGCTCCCCCGGGATGATACAGTGGATTTCTATAAGCAAGAGGAACAACCCCGATGAGAATGGCGGATCGTACCGTCTCCGGATGACGGCGCATGTAGACAAGTATGGAACGTGTACCTCCGGATGTCCCCATGAGGTTGATCTTTTCATACCCGAGGGCTTTGCGCACATCGTCCAGGTCATCCATAGCTAGGGGGGTGGAATATTTTGTCAGGTCGAACTTTTGTTTCAATTCTTCCAGACAGACCCGAAATTCTTCGACGTCGAACGGATTTTCCAGATACCCCTGGATGTTATCGTCACCGCCGTGGAGCTCGCACTGGAGATTGTTGTCTCCCCCTGTTCCACGCACATTGACCAGCACGATGTCTCTATCCCGGCGGATCCAAGACTCGACATACCCTCTGGCTACACTCACATTGGCTTGACCAGGTCCTCCGCCAAGATAAAACAGCGGATCAGGTTTGGGGTCGTCTCCTGTTGCGTGAAGGATCACCAAATCGAGGTGGATCATCCTTCCCGAACCAGCTTCTCTGTTTTCGAAAACAGCATACGATCCTTGAGATATCTTGCCTCTAGGAAGTTCATGCTCAGTGGTGGTGAGGGTGAGGCTCGAATCCGTTGTTTGGGCACGCGAGCAGCCTAATGTTAGGATCAATCCAGCGATTAAAAACAGACACCATTTGTTTTTAAAATATTTTTTCATTTTATTTGTCTTCTCTCTTTTCAAGGAATTAGTTCAATTAGCGGAATGAGTATCCCTCATCAGTTTAATCGAGCTTAGTGAGCGTTATTTTATATTTCAACCAGTCCGATTGCCCTCCTGTGACAACCTGGCCATCCACCAATGGCAGCTTCTCTCTCGAAATGTACCCGATGAATTCCCTGGATTCGAAATTAGGCCGGTGAGGAACCTTCCCTAAGTAGGATTTCTTCGGAATACAGACATAACGTTCCAAAGCATCAAACTCCGGCCATTTTAACTGAACCGTACTTCCACTCACTTTTCCGCCGAGGGGCTGGCCAGCCAAATCTTCCTGGTCCCAGTCATCCGAACGTTCCATCTTTTCAACCCTATAAAGATCCCAGTGGTCGAACAGGATCACGGGATTTATATTCGCCGAAAAAACCTGGCCTTCGTAGTACTGTCGAGCACTTCCCTTACCGATGAGAGCAAACTCGCCGATCAGCTTCCATTCGTATTGCATGGCGATGGGCAATTCTTTGCTTTTGTTCTGAAGCTTCTTATTTCTGATCGGGGACTGTGTGGTATCGATCTCCTCCCCCTCGATTGCAACCCGCCACAACTCTGCACCATCCAGCGTGAAATCTGTTCTCCATGACATAATCTGGACACCCCCGCCAAAACTCTTGGGGCCATAACTGAATGTACTCGTCGCTCCATCTTTCAGTTCAATCTTCGCTCCGGGATTTTCCCCAGGGGCAACCACATGGGGATCGAAATTATCCTCATAAGGCTCCTTCACCGTCCCCATCGGAGCCGGCGCATTGACGACAATTTCTCCTTTACAGGGAATATTCTGGTGCTTGAAATAGAATCGCAGGTATTTTCCTTCAGTTTCCCCGACAACTTCGAGAGGCCCTTCCCCTTTGAGTTGGCTGATGCTGAAAGTCCCGGTTTTTTTGTAGTCGAAATCCATGGTCACATAGATGTCTCCCGTCCCAGTGAATTTTCCTTGTGAACCAGGGATCAAGTAGGCATATCCTTCAGCTTTGACTGAGACACCGGCAGGGCCATAAGGACTTATAACCTTTGTGGCTCCTTGAGTCCGAAAGGTCAAAACCATCCTTTGACCGCTTTGAGCAAGAGCCCAGGATGTTAGGGTCGATAAAAACCCAAAGAACACAAACACGACGTAACTTACAATATATCTTGCCCTCGAAGGAGAGAATTTTCTTTTCATTTATACGAGCTCCTTAATATAATTCATCCCAAGAACCTTTCCGGATTTTTTTCCTTCTCGGGATTCTCAGCTTAGCAATTCGGATACTTCACCGACACAATTTACCCTTGTTTTTCCGGAAGAAGAATATCAAGTCATAAGGAAGGTGTCAATAAATCGAGAAGCTCTTTGGTCTCTTTGTGCACTCTTTCCATCTCGGAATCGGGGATCACACCGGCCAGACAATTCCTTTGGGCGAAGGCTCGTATATGGCGGGCAATGGCTTTGTTTTTTCCAAGTCTCATTTCCTGGGTCTTTTGGAGAAGCAGGTTCGTGGTGTCGACAAGGTCTTTCCGTTCAGCCGGAGGAGCCTGCCATGTCTGTTCCAACTCTTTCAGCAGATCATAGGATTCTTTTAAAAGCGATGCGTCGTTTGCTATTTTTTCCTTCTTGCTTTGGAACAATTTTGAAAAAAATTCACCGATGCTTTTGATGAGTCTTGTTTCTGCTATCATCCGCTCAGGTATTTATTTTATCACCTATAGCCTGCTTTCATCAAGGCTTCAACGGTCTGGATAGGATTATCCGGATTCAGGTGCTTGGCAAGGAACTTGTAGATCTTGACCCGGATTTTTTTGGCCAGCATCAGGTCCATCCGATCGAAGCTGTGACCTCCTGGTGCATCCTGAAAGATCTCGTATTCGAATTTTTTTCCCTCTGCCTTGAGGGCCTTGATGAGATGCTCCACCTCCAGAACATTCACATCCTCGTCATTGGTGCTGGTGTGGATGAGCAGCGGCGTGTTCTGGAACTTATGGACTTGGTAAGCAGGGGATCGCCGGCGGTATTCTTCCACGTCTTCACGTGCGGTCTTTCCGATGTGATAATCGGCCGAATACAGGTCCCTGTAGCGATCTGTGGCATAGCCCATGCGGGAGATGAGGTCGCTGACCGGAACGCCCGCAAAGGCCACCTGGTAATCTTCGGGATGATCGAAAATGTTCATCAAGGCGATCAGACCGCCGTGACTCCAGCCGATGATCCCGACGCGGTCCTTATCCACGATGGTGTAGTTTTCGATCATGTAATTGCGGGCCCAATAGTTATCTTTGACCTCCAAACCACCGTAATCGATCATCTCGTATATGGAACGGCCGTAACCTGTGCTTCCCCGGTATTCTGGGGCTATCACGATGTAATGTTGGGACATCAGCTCCCGGATGATGTGCGTGTGGTAAGTGGTGAAATCCCCATGCACGCCGCCATGGGGAAAGACCAGCAGGGGATACTTCTTGCTGCGGTCGATATCTTTTGGGATAAAGACATAGCTGTAAAACTTGATCGGATTTTTGGCACCCATGGCCGTAGGATTTTTCACATGGGGATTGGGAGGGCCGGTGATGCGCACCTTATCCACATGGCAGATGTCCCCGACACGGTGAAACCAGAGCACGTCGTCGATGAGTTTTTCCACGACATCCAACCGGTGCTGAAGACTCTCGAACTCCCTCTTCAGCAATTTCAATTCCTCGCTTTCCTTATTCTGATCAGCCTGCATCCCGGATGATAATGAAGGAGCGAACACCAACGAGAAAAGAATAGCACTTAAAAAAAGCAAAAAATGTCGATTTTTTCTGATAAAAATCATGCCTTCCTCCTTTTTTTATTAAGGCTTGTCCATTATTCCAATCATTTGTAGGAACCAGATTCAGGATTATAAGAGTTTATCCCCATCTTTTTGGCTACTCGGATGAGTCTATTATCCGAAGCGACAAATAGTTCTGCATCTGTTACTTTGGCAGATGCCAAATGAACAGCATCAGCACCTTTTAGGGAAAACTCCAAAGCTATGGCTGCAGCTTCTGCTGCCAACATATCTTCCAATGGGATCTTGGCAAACATTTCGTACCAGTCTTCCTCAAATTCTTTGATGGCTTCGCCGACTTCAGCCGCCGCAATCTCCTTATTCTGCAATTTTCTACTCAATGCCGAAGCAAGTTCCACAAAAGCCAGTGTGGATATAAATATTTCTGAGGCGGTCGAAGAAAAAAGCTCCTCCAATTCCTCCGAACCGGGCTCCTGCACATAACGTTTGGCCAGTGCAGAAGTATCACAAAAAATTCTCAATCACGCATCTCCCGAATGAGTTCAGAAACAAGTTTCCCTTTTCCAGGGGAGATTCGTTTTATCTTACGATGCAATAGATTATAGGAAGTTTCTCTCTTGAGCTTTGCAATCTCACGCCTGATAACCGCGCTTTTTGTTCTACCGGTCTTTCTGCAATATTCTTCCAATATCTTATAGTCCTCTTCACTTAATTTGACGAGCAGCTGTCTCATATTTTCTCTCTTAAAAAGATATATTTATATATAATTATATATCCTCGACTATAGAAATACAACCCCATTTTTATTGAACCTTCAATTTTTAAAATCGATTTTTTGGAAGTATTTCTAATTGGACTGGAGCGAAGCCAGTCGTTTTTTGGCATCTTCAAGCTCGGGAAGGTTGGAGTCAGCGTCTTTCCACAACTCCAGGAACACTTCGTACTGTTCGATGGCTTTGGCCACCTCTCCCTTTTCTTCATACAGCTTGGCTAGCAAATATCGGTACCTGGGGTGGACCAGGCGACGATCATGACTCTGGGGGTCAAAATTACTTTTCCGTTCATACTCGGCTATGGCTTGATCCAACTGCCCGCTCTCATAATAGGCGCGAGCCAACGTATCCCTAACAGTGGGCAGATTGTACGGACCAAGAGCATCGACGCGCATGGAGGGAAAAGGAGGATAGACAATGTTCTCGAAAATCCTTATCGCCTGATCTGGGGAACCTTCTTCTATCAATATCTCTGACTGGAGCCAATCATGGCGGAGTTTGGCTAACACCTTATCCCCGGGTCTTTCCAACTCAGATTGAATGGACCTGATCTTTTCCAGCCTCGACTTCGCTTCCTCCAATTTTCCCTGCCTGACTTTTATAAGGCCAAGGCTGAAATGATAGTTGAATCTTAAACTTTTTGAATTCGGATTCAATCCAAACAAAATATCAAATGCTCGTTGTAAATGAACTTCGCTACTTTCTAAATCTCCCAATTCATAATATATCCACCCTCTGGTGAATTCCGCAGAACCATGACGAAGCTCATTGCCAGCCTTATCTGCCCATTCATCCACTTTGTTCAGGTCTTCAAAAGCCTTTTCGATTTTTCCAAGGATAATATCGTACAAGCTCATCCAAAGATAAGTCTCTGCTTTTATCCCAGGCGTACCCGCCCAGTCCACGAATCCTTCTATCAACCTCATAGTTTCCGAATAATCCTGCTTCAATGCATAGACATAAGCAAGCCGGATTTCGCACCCAAAAGCCGGCTGTATTTCCAAGGCCGTGTTGAATTTTTCTATGGCTTTATCCAGATCTCCCATCATAAAATATTGCTCGGCCATGGAATCCAGAGGATTGGCATCTTCGGGCATGACTTCGGCATATCTTTCAAAGGCTTGTATGGCCTTCTCATTATCACCTAAATCCGAATAGGTATAGCCCAACATGTTCAAAGCCGCGCCCATATTCGGGTCCAAATACAAGGCCCTCTGAAATTCTTGATTAGCCTCCCTAAAAGCGCCGCCTCCATAATAATACATTCCCAGTTCATAATAGGCGTCTTTTTCTTTGGGATATTTATTTAAGAGCTCTTTAAGGATACGGAATCGTTTATTTGAGTCCCTCTCGATTCTGAAGGCATATTGGGCTTCGATGTAAAGCCTTTCTTTCTCTGTCGCTTTTTCCGAAAAAGCTTTAGCATTCTTGATTGATTCGATTCCTGCAGCCCTACTTCCGAGCTCGTAATAGGCATCACTCAAATAAAGATGTGCTAGAGCAAACTGGGGATCGAGCTCCACCGCCTTTTCCAGGGATTGCTGAGCCCCCACAACATTAAGGTTGTCGACCTCTTCTTTTCCCTGAAGAAGATATCTGTATGCCTCCATCGAAGATGTGGTGAGATCCGTTGTGGATCGCAGGGAGGTCTCTATCTGTTGCTGCGCAATCCCCAAGCCCAAAGAAATTTCCTGTCCCAACTCGTCGATTTGGGTTTGGAGGATACTGTCTTCTCCCCTACCACGAGTGCTGGCACTTTTGATGAGTTTTTTGGTCTCCACATCCAAGACCTTCACATCCGTCATGAATGTGTCACCCGCTTTGACAAAAAATCCGACAACGATGGATTCGATACCTTCCCTCCGGCAGATCTCGAAACCCAGATCTGAGTCGATGATTTCGACATCCCTTTGCCCCATCTGGCTGAGGAGATCTCGCATCCGTTCCCAAGTGGCGACGTAAAAATCGCCTGTTTGCTCGAGATTGGTGATAAGGAGACTCGGGATGGCCTTCATGAGATAATCATAGACTTCATCCCCTGTCTGATTTTCGAATGTGATGATGGCGATGGAATTTTCTATCTTGGGAGCAAGCAGAGGTGTTTTTTTCGGCAGCAACTGCCAGATGATAACTCCGATGACAACGATGGCGGCAAAGATCAATCCCCACTTGAAATGTTTGTCCAGGCTGAATTTAACGGTGATTTCCCTGGAGGTGGTTGGCTTCTTCTTGGCAATGATACGTTCTGTTGTGGGAAGACCCTGTTCGATCTTTTCCAACTCCGAGCGGACTTCCCCCGCACTCTGGTACCGTTGTTCCTTTTCTTTTTCAAGGCATCTCAAGATCAGGCTGTTCAGATCCTCGGGTATCTGAGCGTTCATGTTTTTTGGCGCTTGAGGAATCTCACCTTTGTGTTTCATGCCTATGGCAAAGGGCGTGTCTCCCTCGAAAGGCACTTGACCTGTCACCATCTCGTACAAAATCACACCAAGGGAATAGATGTCCGAACGCTGGTCAACCTCTTTGCCCTCCACCTGCTCTGGCGACATATATTCTGGCGTTCCGATCATGATGCCGGCACCTGTTATACCTTTGGCTTTGAGCAGACGGGCAATCCCAAAATCCATGATCCGGGCTTCTCCGCTTTTGTCTATCATGATATTGTTGGGCTTGAGGTCCCTGTGCACAACACCCAGGCGGTGGGCTTCGGTCAAGCCGTCGCAAACCTGCTTAGCCACCTTGATAGCCATGCCCGTGCTCAACTGTCCCGACATCCGGATCATGCTCTTGAGGTCTTCGCCCGGGACATACTCCATCGTGATGTAGTGAGCGCCTTTTTCCTCCCCCAGGTAGTACATCTTGCACACGTTCCGATGGGCGATCTTCCGGGCCATCTTCAACTCATTCCCGAAGCGCTCAATGGTCTTTTTGTCGGCTGCAATCTCGGGTTTTATCAGTTTGATGGCAATCTCTTCGTCGATCTTCTGATCGATAGCCCGATAAACCTTTCCCATTCCCCCTCTGCCTAATTCCGTGACAATCTTGTATCTGTCGGCAAATATGGATCCCGTTGTCAATTCCTCGATCGGAACCTCGATCGTTTTTGTGGGCATGGCATGGATATCCTCTGCTATACCCAGCTGTGTCCCGCACTCCCCGCAGAACTTTAGGCTTTCGGGATTTTCCGTTTCACACTTTGGGCATTTCATATTAAAACTCGACACATTTCAGAAACAGCTCGCCTTCGCTGTCTTCATACGCATAGACCAAACGGTTTTTATCCAAGAGGCCGAAACATCTCGCACCCCCATCGACGTCGAAGCTCCTGATCACTTTGTAGGTCTTGGTGTTTATGACATCGATCTTCCTCCCCATCGAAGGAAGGTTATCACGGTCCTCCTGTTTGGACCTCTTCATGTAACTTTCCGTGTATGTCAAAAGATACAGGTTGCTGTCAGGGCCGATCTCGGCATCCTGTGTTATCATATCCATGGTAGCTTGCATCCGGATGATCCCATCTTTGTCTTGGGATTGCTGAACAAGTTGAGGAGCTTTCGGTTTGAATGGTAATGATCTGTCGAATTCTGTGATTTTTTTACCATTCAGGTCAAAAACTTGGATAATATTCATCGCATAATGAGGGAGGAAGAGTTTTCCATCCTTTGTCAGAGTCAAACAAATGCGATGTTTGATGGCTCGAAGGAAAGCTTGGGATTCGGGGAAATCTTCGACGGAAATACTTTGGACCACATTTCCCTCCTGATCCAGAACATTGACCAGGGGCTGGGTTTCCTTTTTTGAACGCACATCCGGGCTGTACCCGCTGAAACCGTATGCGGGGATGGTATAAACCTTGTCATCTTTAAAAATGAGATCTGCCACATCGACAGACTTGGGACTTATCATCTTGACGAATTCCCCGGATTTATCGAAGATTTGAATCCGCTTGTTGTAATGATCGGCAACAGCCAATCCTCCGTCTTTGAAGACAAACAATCCGCTGGGACGAGAAAATTCGGCCGGGCCCTGGCCCTCACGGCCGATGACTTTTTGAAACTTTCCATCGAAATCGAATACGAGGATGCGATTGTTACCGGAGTCTGCGATGTAGATCAGGGAACTTGTGTGGTCCACCTCGATGTCGGAGGGCATGTACAGAAAATCATCCTCCCCGAAGTAAGAAAAGGACCAGATGGTTTTGGTTGAGGTGGCCCAAATGTAAAACGCAGCAAGAAGAAGTAGTACTGTAAAAATCAGAACGGTGAGAATTGGCCTTTGTTTTCCCATGAATCGAGACTCCTTTTTAGCCTGATAAGCTTATATCATAGAAAAAATCCTCAGGTCAATCAAAGAGAGCCTCCTCAAAGAGATGGAATCCAAGCACGATTCAGGCCCTGCTGGTTGATTTTTTTATTCTTTAGTATTATTATAGTAATTGTATGCTTAATCAAGGAGAGATGATAAAAAATGAGCAAAATTCGCAAGATAGATCAAATTTTCCAGGCAAAGCCGACTCTGGAAGGAGCAGGCGTGCACCTGAAACGGGCGTTCGGGCATGCTGAAGTGCCGACGTTCGACCCGTTTTTGCTTTTGGACGACTTCCACTCCGACAATCCTGATTTTTACATGAAAGGATTCCCTTGGCATCCCCATCGAGGAATCGAGACCGTGACATACATGATCGAAGGAAAAGTCGAGCATGGCGATAGCATGGGCAACAAAGGAACGATAGAAGGCGGGGAGATGCAGTGGATGACGGCTGGGTGCGGAATCATCCACCAGGAAATGCCGGAGGGAGATTGCGACATGCTGTGGGGGCTTCAGCTCTGGGTCAATCTTCCGGCCAGCCACAAGATGATGAAGCCTCGGTACAGGGATGTGAAGGCTGTGGATATTCCGGAATACAAGGCAAATAATGGAGTGAAAGTGAAAGTCATCGCCGGGAAATTCAACGGGCATGTGGGACCTGTAAAAGATATCATCTGCGATCCCGAATACCTGGATGTGAGAGTTCCGGCTGGTAAGAAATTCGACCATAAAATTGCCTTGGAGCATACGGTATTCGCTTATGTGTTGGATGGTAAAGGTTATTTCGATCCGGATAAAGCAAAGGCCATTTCGAAAGAGAACCTGGTACTATTTTCTGACGGGGAAGATGTGATCATCGAAGCTTCTGAAAAGCCGCTCCGATTTCTGTTGATTTCCGGCAAGCCCATCGACGAACCTGTGGCCTGGTACGGTCCCATCGTGATGAACACCGAAGAGGAACTGAGTCAAGCCTTCGAAGAGTACCGTAACGGCACCTTCATCAAGAACTAATCTTCGCTCCGCAGTTCTATAAAACATAATCCCTTCTTAAATCTTACCCATCAAATCTGTTTATAATTTATAACCCCCAGTTACAAAATCGGTCTTTTTCAGGTTTTTTATAACTGGAAGTCATAAAAACATGTCCACAAAAAAAGGCTGCGAATTTGTCGGGACAAGAAGGATGAAATTCGATATGATAGAAAAAAATGAAAAAAGGGGACGGTTCTATTTTTTTCAAGGAGGTTGCTTATTTCTAATCAAAAAAATAGAACCGTCCCCTTTTTTGCTGGGTTGCTGACAGCAGGGTTATTGATTCCCATTCAGCTGAAAGTCCAGCCGCCGATTCTGCTTGCGGAGCGTTTCGTCCCAGGATTGGGATGGATAGAACTCCTGCTCTTATCCGTGTATGCGGGATTCATCGCCGGGAAGATGATCGATCCCTCTAAAACACATAAATGGAGAATACAGATCTGGGTTCTTTTCTCCGTCGTGTTTTTTTCTCAATTCATCATCGGCCTGGCAGGATTCGAAAAATTCATGATGACGGGCAAACTCCATCTCCCGATACCGGCCATGATTGTAGCCGGCCCTGTTTATCGAGGAGCACGCTTTTTCATGCCTATCCTATTTGGCTCCACCGTTCTCCTAACGGGTGCGGCATGGTGCAGCTATCTCTGTTATATCGGTTCTTGGGATGCCGTTGCAGCAGAAAGAATGAAGAAATCCCAGCCAATGCCTCGTTGGAGACAACCTGTTCGGATCGGCATCCTGGCCGCTGTGGTTGGCACAGCAAAAATCCTCAGGGCGATCGGAGCTCCTTCTGCTCTTGCCACCGGTTTGGGAATTTCCTTCGGGGTCGCAGGTGTGGGCGTGATTCTCTTCTGGTCTCGAAAAAAAGGAGCGATGACGCATTGTGTCACCTACTGCCCGATCGGCATCCTGGCAAACTGGTTCGGAAAGCTTTCCCCCTTTCGGATTCGGATCAAAGATGCGTGCACAGAATGTCAGCTCTGTCGATTGGCCTGCCGATATGATGCTCTTAACGAGGATGACATCTCAAAACGTCGCCCCAAGGGAACGTGCACTCTCTGCGGAGATTGCGTGACGAGTTGCAAGGATAACTTGATCGAATACCACTTTTTGGGGCTGAAGCCAGACCAGTCGAGAACCACGTTCGTCGTTCTCGTGGTGGTCCTTCATGCGGTTTTCCTTGGCGTCGCCCGTATCTAGAAATGAACTTATTTGATTGGATTTCGTTAATAAATAGGAATAAACATAAGAGGAGGGATCAATTGTTTAACATCAAAATTTCGAAAAAAACAAACGCAGACTGTGTCTGGCTAATGGGTCTTCTGAGAATACTTTGCGTATGCGCATGTGCAGCCTTTGTGCTGTCGGGGAATCTTCCCGCTCAGGAGATGGAAAAGATTTCCAAGTTCGGGGAGTACAAGGGCTATTCGGAAGAAATCTATGATTCTTCGGTCCGGACATCACAATACCTGACCATGAGGGACGGCATCAAGATCGCGATCGATATTGTCCGCCCCGCACAAGCCGACAAAGTCCATGAGGATCCTCTTCCTGTTGTGTGGACTCACACCCGCTACCGCCGCTCCTTTGTCCGGGACGGCAAGCTTAGAAGCGAATTGGACTCCCCCTTTTACCAAACTCTGCTCAAGCATGGCTATGTCCTTGCCGCTGCCGATGTGCGCGGCTCCGGTGCTTCGTTCGGAAGCTGGCAGGGTATCTGGTCCCAGGAAGAAACCCAGGATGCCTATGAAATCACCGAATGGCTGGCCTCCCAGCCCTGGTGTGATGGAAAAATCGGGATGGCCGGCGGATCTTACCTGGGGATCACGCAACTCATGGCAGCCGGCACAAAACCGCCCCACCTGAAGGCGATCTTTCCTGTTGTGGCCCTCTTGGATATCTATGCTGTCGCTTATCCCGGCGGAGTCTTTTACCATGACTTCATCCAGCATTGGAGCGAGCTGACCGCGAAAATGGACACACAGGTCATTGCCGCCCCAGTCGATGAAGACAAAGACGAAGCCCTTCTGAAATCGGCCATCGCAGACCACAAACTGAGCCGGCCTCTCATCGAAATCTTCATGCCGCTAAAATACCGCGACAGTGTCGATCAAGTGACGGGAGTCCAGCCCTTCTACACCTGGCATCCTGCTGCCTTTCTTGAGGGGATCAACGAATCAGTTGTCCCGATTTATCTTTGGTGCGGCTGGATGGACTCATTCACCAGGGAAGGCTTCAGCATGTTCCGCAACTTTAAAAATCCCAAAAAAATCGTCATGGGCGCATGGTCACATTCTCCCAGAGATCCCGACATCCAAAAGGAAGCATTCATGCCGGCTATCGTCGAGGAGATCCGGTGGTTCGATTACTGGCTGAAGGGCATCGACAACGGGATTATGGATGAACCGCCCATCCGGTATCACGTCATGAATGCCCCGAAGGATAATGAATGGCGGACTGCCGATGAATGGCCCCTCCCAGAGCAAAATCCGACAAAATATTATTTTCACGCAGGCCCCTCAGGGAGCGTGGCGTCGGTCAATGACGGGCGTTTGAGCACAGAACAGCTATCGAGCAATTCCGGGAAAGATGATTATGCTGTGGATTACACGACTACATCTGGGACAGCGACAAGATGGGACAATGCTGTCGGAGGCAGTTTCGATTATCCCGACATGACCGCAAACGATGAAAAGGGATTGACCTACACGACAGAAACGTTGGAAAAAGATTTGGAGATCACGGGGCATTCTGTTGTCCATTTATGGGCAAGTTCCACAGCTACGGACGGGGATTTTTTTGCCCTACTGGAAGAAGTGGATGCAGAGGGAGTCAGCCATTATGTTTCGGAAGGTGCGCTGCGGGCATCCCACCGGGCTCTCCATGAACCTTATTATGACAATCTTGGGTTACCGTTTCACAGAAGTCATGAGGAGGATATGGTCGAACTCAAGCCCGGCGAACCGGCAGAACTCGCCTTCGACCTCCAGCCGATATCCAATGTGTTCAACGCGGGAAACCGCATCCGGATCACCATAACCTGCGCGGACAAGGACAATGCCTCAACACCGGAACTGTCGCCACCACCGACAGTTTCTGTGTACCGGAACACGCAGCATGCTTCCTACATCACCCTCCCGGTTATACAAGCTGCAGATGAATCTCTGGCTGCAGATGAAACTTCACTCGGTCTTATCCTCGGCATCGCCCTGGGAGTGATCATTTTCGTGATCGTATTCACCACTTTCATGAGAAGGAGGCTCCGTACCAAACCTTAGTTTTTATCGCGGGGGGACTGGTCGGTGTTGCCCTGGATGTAAAGGCCGACGATTTTTGTGACCTGGCCCGATTCATCCGAAGCAAACTGGATACGGAACGGCGCATAAAACTCGAGCGCGAACGTATTTTTGTTCAATGGTAAAAGCCTGTATTCTTGTCTCCCGTCACGCTGATAGTACAATCGCCCTTCCCGAAACTTTATGTGGCGTGGACCATAATCACCCGCAAATTTCTCCATCTCCTCGACTGAAAGTTCGACAGGATTTTTCTCCGCATTCAAAGCTTCCCTTGCCCACTGAAGACCGCGTGTGGCTAACCTGTTGCCTTTCCTGATTTTGAGATTCGACTCAAAACTTGCGATCGCCGATTGATTTTGCCCCATCCCAAGATAGGCCATTCCAAGACCAAGGTAAGCATCGGCCGACTCGGGGAAGGACTCCAGACAGGTTTGAAAAACCGCGATGGCCGCCTCTCCTTTGCCTCCACCATCCAAGTACTGGGCCATCGAGATCAATGCTTTTTCGTCGTACAACTCGGGAAATGTTTCTTTCGCCTCCTGAATTTTTTGCAATCCGGCTTCTATTCCTTCATCCATGAAGGCTTTTTCTATGGACAACCCGGCGAGTCTTTTCGGATCATCGTATTTTTCATAGTCCAACCAATCGAGCGCATATTGATGGTCATCCAAGATGAGGGATGTGACGGCTTCGGCAATGGCCAGGCCGTTGTTGCTGTTGGCAAAATAAACAAAGCCTTTGCCGGAATCTTTGTACGTCACCGTGTAAGCTCTCAAGTCGCCATTATCTCCCCAGTGCCAAAATCCAAAGCCGGTGTTTCCCGGTTGAATCCCCCAGCCCCATCCCCAAAACAGATTGGCGAACAAATCCGCTGATTCCCTGCTTACGGTCACCTGAACATGTTTGGAGGTCATCTGGTCGATGGTTTCTTCACCTAGTCCCTGAGCGTTGAGGAGGGCGCAGATGAATGTGGCGTAGTCTGTCGCGGTCGTCAACAAGGAAGCGCCACCGTTGGGACTGGTGTTTTTCCTGAGTGCATTGACTTTCCCATGGCGGTCGTGGCCGCACGCACCGTTGGCCGCATATGTTTCGTTCCAGACGTAGCTTGTGTGTGCCATCCCCAGAGGATCGAATACCTCTTTTTGGGCAAATTCCTGGAGCGACATTCCGGATATCTGCTCGATAGTCCGGCCGAGATACAGGAAACCTTCACCGGAATAGGCGTATTGTTTTCCCGGCTCGTGAATGAATCGCCCTCCCCAGTTGGGAAGGCCCGTTGTGTGGGTCAGGACCAGCCGGGCCGTTATCTTTTTGTAGCGTTCATCCTTGGCCAGTTGGGGATATTCTTTATCCGGAAAATATTCGAAGAGCGGCGTATCCAGGTCGAGCTCCCCTCTCTCCACCAAACGCATGGCCGCATAAGCAGTGATGGTCTTGGTGAGGGAGGCCGCTTCGAACATGGTGTTATCATCCACAGGTTCGTTTGAATCCCGGCTCTTTACCCCGAACGCTTTTTTCCAGAGGATCTGGCCATCTTGAACAACGGCCATCGAAAGCCCGGGAATATTTGCCGTTTCCATCAGCCTGAGGATCTCTCTTTCCAGAACTGTTGCCAGTTTTTCCTCCTTCGGTTTTTTGGCACACGATGGCGACAATAGGGAGAACAAAAGGAATGAAAAAATGATAAATAAAATATTCCTGCGATTGATCATAAAAGCCTCCTCGATCAAAAAATGCCTTTCCAGACGAATTCCATCCTCTTTAATTAAGACGAAAAAAACCAACAAGGGTTTACTTATTGGATGAAGCGGAAGCGTTTGATGAAGCTGAAGCCTTCTTCGTTCCGGATGATGCAATAGGCCTTCTCGTCTTTTATCCGGTGTATGCGATGAGGCACAACCACCTGCTTGGCATATATCCCATCCGGAGAAAAAACATCATACTCGTAGCCTTCTTCCTTCTCTTTGCCTGTGTGATGCCACAACCACAAATTCCCATCGTCGTCAAAGATGAGAAAGCGGGAAAAAGCAGACCAAAACTCCGGATTGGGCGGTCCTCGGTAATTCTCATATTTAATCGGCACAAATTCCCGGCCGAATCCGAAAATCGATTCTCCCTCCGGATCAAATACATCCAGCCTATAATACTCGTTATACCCCAGATAAAGTTTTCCTTCATCGTCAACCGTCCACACCGTCGTGTGAGCATACGGAGAAGAACCGGACATGGATCCCTGTCTCGTTCTGGTATAGCTCATCTTTATGCCTCTGTGAACGCCATAATCGAGGAGCATCTTGCCATTTAAACCTGCGCGGTAAATATTCATTCTATCTTCGATAATCTGAGTGACACCGACGACATCCACTTCCTTGGGTAGATTTTTCTCGAAATACAACTGATCCTGTCCATCGACCACCAGGTCTGAACAATATCCTTCGACTTTGAACCCGCTCTGATACACACCGTTTTTATCCAGAATCGAAACTTGGCGATTTCGTCCGTCCAATATCACCACCCGTCCATCGGACAAAAAATCAAAAGAGGCCGGCGTTTCGAATTCGCCAGGGCCTCTCCCTTTTTGGACGACGGTTCGAAGGTATTTCCCTTCTTTGTCATAAACGCGCAGGTGGTCTTCGCGCCAGTCAATGACATAGATATCTCCATTATCTGTCACTTTGATATCTTGCGGGCGATAGAGCTGATAGTGCTCGTCCCCTTCTTCCACGCCGATGTTGAGCTCTTCCTCGAATGCACAGACTTCCCTTCCGTCCCTGGGGAAGCCGGGGCTAACAAGGATTTCGACACCGTCTATGACTTCGGCCCGAACGGGATATGCCGGCTCCTCAGGGAGCTTTTCCTTTTTGGAGCAACCTATCGCTCCAACAAATACAACCATGACAAAAATAATTGACAGGGCTTTCAGTTTGCGCATATTTTTACTCCATATATCCACACATCTTTTCCTCAGAATAACCCAGGGGAAAATATTATGGGGTGGTTCCTAATGGAACGTCCCCTAGTTTTTTTTCTGAATATGAGCGATGGCTTCATCTATCATCTCGGCCAGATTTTCCGGGTACCAATGCCCGATGTTGGGCGTCACGATGAATTCATGAGCAAGGCCTTGGGCCTTCATGATCTCGGCCATCTCCTGCTGATCGGGCAATCGCGGGTCCATCTCCGTCGTGATCAAGGTGCCACGAATTCCCCTTGCCTTGGCACTTCCTACTTTTTCTACCGAAAAACCATCGGGTTTGGCCGGGCACAACACCACAAATCCGACGGCTGGGATGGTCTCGTCCAAAACAGCCTCCAGCGATGCCACACCGCCCGATGAGAAGCCACCGATGATGACTCGAGAAGGATCGATCGGAAAATCCAGAAGGACTTTGTCGTATGCCTTCAGGATCTCTTTTTTTGCCCGTTCGATATCCTCTGTCCAGCTGTATCCGGTCATAGACACAAGCTGGCTGGACTGCGGATAGGCCACGATGAATTCATTCTTCAGCAGGTCCGATGTCCACTGTGGCTTGAACATTTCGACGTTTTCGCCACCTCCGTGCAGAGCGATGAACAACGGGTATTTTTTACTCTCATCGAAATCTTCTGGCACGAGGACTTCCAGTTTTGGCTGGACCGTTTTCTGTGCCTCCAACCTCTTGGCCTCGTTTTTCTTTTTGAAAACATCGAAGCTCTCCATTTCTTCCAGAGGATCCCAGATTTCGTTATTCATCTCATACTTTCCGAACCAGATGCCGTTTTCCAAACCATATTCCAGGGCTTTCAAGGCTTTTTTGTACTCTTTGATCTGAACATACATCAGCGCCAGATTGAAGGCGTTGGCATGAAGATGATCGGGAAATTGCATCAAAGCTTTTTCCAAGATTCTTGCCGCCTCTGCAAAGTCTTTCTGCCGATAAAGCTTCCCGATATGCGCCCTCATATCTTGATAGGTGGCAAACTTTATCTCCTCCTGCTCTTGGCCTTCTACAAAAACAAAAGGGATCAATAGAATCGCCATGATCATGGATACTTTTTTCATCTATCTCGCTCCTTCTTCATTCAGTATGCTCTAATCATAATGCTAAAGAAAATCACCTCCCCGGTAAAGCAAATATTTATACTTGACAAATCAACTTATAAATTGGTAAAAATTAAAAGTAATTAGATTTTGTACGGGTTGTATAGGTTTAGAAAGGGCATTAGACCAGAAATTAGACACCGGGGGATTTTTTCCTCGGGGGGAAATTTTGCCGGAAAAACTGGGCACAAACTCCAACTTGTCTTTGACAATCACTATTAATTCTATATATTTAGTTTGTATTTCAAGCTAAACTTGGAATGGAGGATTTGTTATGTGGTCAAAACGCCATGTTTTCTTTTCATTTTTAATCTTTGGAATATTTTCTTTTACGTTGATACAAACATCTGCTAATCTTTTCGGAACGGATCTCGTTGCCGGCCGGAACGTGAACATGGTCAACGACGATCCCTTTCTCCAACGGCAGAATGAGCCTTCTGTTGATGTATCTTCGATCAATCCGCGGCATCTCTTAGCTGGAGCCAACGACTACAGTTTGGTCTATTTCAACGGCTTGGAAGTAGACGTCACGTATGACTCATGGCTGGGTGTTTTTAAGTCCTATGATGGGGGAGAATCCTGGGAACACGATATGCTCCCCCCATATCAAGGTGTCTTCCAAGGAGCAGATACAGATGAAACTCATCTGCTTTATGGCTTTGAAGCAGCCGCCGATCCCACTGTACGTGCCGGAAACAACGGGTGGTTCTACTACAGCGGCATCGCATTTGATAGAGAGCGCAATGGAGATAGCGTTGTTTTTGTCGTAAGGTACAAAGATAACGGCAGCAGAATAGATTATGTTGATACGAATATCATCGACGTGGGTACGAGCGGGCAATTCAAGGACAAACCGTGGATCGTTTCAGACAAGCTCGGCCGGGTGTATTTAGTCTATAGCATCTTCCAAGGCGAGATTAACGTTCTTGGCCAGAGTGCAAAAAGCTCCTCTACAAAGATCATGATGGCTAGGTCGTTTGACAGCGGTGATACATGGGAGGCGCCCTCCAAGCTCAGCGAGAGCCAGCACAAGAACCAGGGCACTACCATCACCATAGACCCGGACGACGGTACCATCTATGTTGCCTGGAGAAGGTTTGCTAGACCGAATGTTACAGACGCTATTGTTATAACCAAATCTGAAAATTTCGGAAAACATTTCTCAAAGGTAGAAGAGGTGGCGACCATCGATTTCCCGTTCGACCAGCCAACCATGGGTTACCAAGATGGAGCATCAATGTTCCGAACGCTCTCCTTTCCGACTATGGCAGTAGATGCCAGCGGACGTATCTATGTGGCATGGTCTCAACGGATATCAGCGTTTGATGATGCGAGGATAGTTATCACATCCCTTGACGGAGAAAATTGGGGATCCAGCTGGCCGACTCCGGTTACAATCGAACCATTATCTATCGATGATCCCCGGCCTGGTGGGGAGCAGAACATGCCCTGCCACCAGTTCATGCCAACCATGATTTACAGGCCTGGTGTCGATAAACTGATGATTGCCTG
>CP070750.1:3689161-3806552 GCA_020348385.1 Candidatus Aminicenantota bacterium
GCAGCTCTTAAAGATCATTTATTACATGCTGAAACACAAGATGCCTTATCAAAGAACTTCGTTGGTAATTTAGCTGTTGACATAGGATATTGTATATATTTGGCGACATCTCCTTGTCCGAGAATAGACCTGGATTTACAAATAAGTTAATTCAAAAGCATTTTAAACTGGCTGGGGAGAGGCGGGGTAGTAGCTAATACACATTCCAGAAACTCCCTACTGCATATATAACACTTTTTCATACATATTGTTGATATAGATTATTAGGTGAGATTAAATAGGGGCAATTAGAGGGATTTCATAAAGGAAAAAGGAGGATCCATGAAAAAACTACTCATGATTATTCCTTTAGTCTTGCTGCTTTGTTTTACTTTTGGCTGCCAACAGGGTGAAGAGGCGGCAGAGGAAGCGACAGCTGAAGTGACAGCATTGTCTGATGAAAATGTGGCAGCAAATAAGTCAAGCCTTGATGCATATGTCCAAGCTGTGAGAACCGAGGATTGGACGGCTGTTGCAGCATTGTACACCGAGGATGCGGTCTTGATGCCTCCAAACCAACCCATAGTTCAGGATCGAGAAGCGATTCTAACCTGGCTGGAGGCATATCCGACCTTGACAGAGTTCAACCTAACAGTCATGAAAATTGATGGATGTGGAGATCTTGCCTTTTTAGTTGGAACAGTATCCATGACTATAGCTCCGGAAGGTGCACCAGAGCCAATTCAGGATACCGGCAAGTTCATAGAGATTCGGCGAAAACAGGAAGACGGCTCTTGGCTAATTGCGGTGGATATGTTCAACTCAGACCTTCCGCTTCCTCCACCACCAGAAAAGGAATAATAGCATACCCTGACATCAACTCGCTATAAACCCTCATTGAATCCCCCAGGGGCAGGCTTGCCTAATCATCTAATAAAACATTCTAACAGATGGGTTGACATAGTTTGCGGGGTGAGATTTAATAGAGCCAAGTTTCGTCGATGTTAAGCATTTTCTGTTACACCACAGTGTACACGAGGAAATGAAAAGCACACTCATCAAGCCAGCAAAATGTGAGAAATGTCCCTTTTTTGAGAGAGTCAGATCACCATCCGGGATTCATTATAATTGTAGATATTACAACAAAAGCACTCTTGACCCTCAGGGAGAGAAATTTTCCTATTGTAGAGTAGAATCCATATTCGTGGTAGAAGGAGATTGAAAGGACACGAGGAGAGTATTGTGCTAGGCCGCTTTCTGAGGCCAGTGGAGGCCCGACCGAAACCGGGCCTCCCTATCGCATAATAGGCGCTTCTTGATGTATGGCCTCAAAATGAGAGCAATAGTATAGTCGAGAGTATCTAAGGTTTATTGGAATATAGGGAAACCAGCAGAGAGAGCTTCCCATAAAAAGTAAATCCCTTATTCTTTTCTGTTTATATACAGCTCCCCGGCAATCATGAAATCTTTGGAGGAAAATTCCTGGATCCAAACTCGGATCGATGTCAGGGGAACTCCCAATGAATCGCGAATGGCTTCGGTCACGCCGTCCAACATCGCTTTTTTTTGCTTTTCGGTTCGGCCCTCCACCATATGAATTTCCACAAGCGGCATTTCTTCCTCCTCAAATAGCGATCTATTGTAGTTATAGATTTTTCATTACTGTTTCACAAGCCCTTTTCTGCAGGGAAATGCCTTTCTTTATATATGCAGATTGTCTACCATATTTATGAAGACAGGAATATGCCATTTGGAACGATACTGAACATAGTTATTGTATTTGTTTTTATTATCGCGTTTTTTCATGCAGAAACAATTAAGCCTAGAATAATCCTGGCCTCGATCATGGCCATAATCATTTTTCTTCCGCAGTTTGTTGCTATGCCTCCAGCCAGCTTGTTATGGTATTTGCACTATATCGGCAAGATCCTTTTTGGCCTGGCTTGTGTTATTTATATCAAATGGGCTGGGCTGGCTTACTAATCTGATCAAAATCACCCCCAAGTTCATCTCAAAGGGCGATTGACGCCTCAGGGGATTCATTGCATATTCTGTGTGAAAAATGAAAAGGGTGAAGCACAGGTTCGAGATATGACAGGCAAAAAGACCGCGAAAATATTGATCATCGAGGACGATCCCGTCGCTGTCGCCATCCTGAAATTCCGATTGAAGGCAAGAAAATACCATGTTATCGTGGCACACACAGGGGAGGAGGGAATCAAACTCGCTCATCAGCAGCTACCGGATTTGATTCTGATGGACATGGTTTTGCCAGGTTTGCATGGGCTTGAAGCGACCATCCGGTTGAAAAATGATCCAAAGACAAAAGATATCCCCATTTTTGCCGTAACAGCGATGGGTTCGTCCGAATTTGTTGAGGCTTGTCATCAGGACGGAATCTGTGTCTTCATAAAAAAACCCTATGATTTCAGAGAACTACTCAAACATATCCATCAATACTCATCTCGTGAAGAAAAAGTAGAAAAAAAAGTATTGATCATCAATGAGGATCCTGCCCTGGTGACTTTAATGGCCTCCTATTTGAAGGAATATGGTTATCTTGTGATATCCAAGCCTCCTCGGATGTTCAATGTGGACCATGTTCTAGAGGTCGCTCCCGATGTGATTCTTCTGGATATAGATCTGCTCGAAGACTGGGGAGTTGCCATTTTTGAGATTTTGAGAAAAACACCTAGCACAAACTCCATTCCGATTATTTTGATGGCATCTCAATTGACATCCGATGAACTGAAAGAGATTGCAAAACAACTGGGAGCGGAAGATTTTGTTTCTCACCATTTTGAATTTGCCGAAGTAGACCGCAAAATCAAAAAACTTTCGGTCAAATAACCACTCCAATTTCCCCCCAACATTTCTAAGGAACCATATTTCATTCGACTAAACCGATTGCAAGAATAAGAGCCGAGGAGGAGTGCGGTCCTAATGGATAACGATTCATGCCGGATTATAGCTATTGTTAATCACAAAGGTGGTGTTGGAAAGACGACCACGACGATCAATTTGGGAACAGCGCTAGCAAAACTGAAAAAAAAAGTCCTTCTCATCGATATGGATCCAGGAGCTCATGCCACCTATGGTCTGGGAATACTTGCCCACAGAAGAGAGAGGACTGTCTATGATCTCATGAGGGGAAGAGCTCCTGTGAACGAGATCAAAGTGGAAATTGCGCTGGATCAGGAGAATCTAGATCTTGTGCCTGCATCCATTGAACTGGCAGAAGCAGAGGTGCAACTGTCCGGGCTCCCTGGTCGAGAGTTCCTCCTGAAGGAAGCGTTGAATGAAGTCCATTCCTATGACTACATTTTCATCGATTGCCCCCCATCGCTGGCCGTTCTGACACTGAATGCCATGGTAGCGGCTAGAGAAATTTTTATTCCACTCCAAACAGAATATTTGGCGATGCAGGGCCTTGGGAAGCTTTTAGAAACGGTCAAAATCGTGAAACACCGTCTGAATCGCGACCTCGAGATCACCGGGGTGTTGGCAACACGCTATGATAAGCGCAAAATTCTTAACCGAGAGGTCGTGAATAGGATCAAAGAACATTTTGGTGAGAAGGTTTTCGATGTTCGGATTCGAGAGAATATCTCATTGGCTGAGAGTCCATCACATGGATTGACTATTTTTGAATATTTTCCCGGCTCGTACGGAGCCGAAGACTACATGGCTCTGGCCAAAGAAGTTTTAAACAGGGGAAAAAATGGACGAAAAGAGAAGACTCGGTCCTCAGGATCCGCTCAGCTGGATTAGAGATACTCGAGAAGAAAGATTAGAAGATCATGAACACTCCAGGCAACCTGTTGTGCGTGAGACTATTCCGATGGAAACAAAGAGAGAAATCGTTCACACAGATAAAAGCATACCGATGGAAGTCAAAGTTACACTAAAAGGTCAACCGCACACACAAACACAGACCATCATTGTAGAGATCATTGTGGGCCAGAAGTAACGGCAATTAATTTATTTACTGTCTTGTTATAGGGGGCCCACAAATATATAATGACCCTGAATTATTTTAAAAAGAATGCTGAACCTCGGGCCACCTTCTCGTCCATACAATAATGTTGGGGTGGGGTGGGTCGGCTTGGGGTGGGGTGGGTCGGCTTGGGGTGGGGTGGATCAGCTCGAGAGATGGAGTTTTGTAAAGGGGAAACAGAATGAAAATAAAGGGATTTTTAGTCATCTTTCTTTTGGTCGTTATTGTGGTTTTTTTCCTTTATGTGGTGAAACCCGGAGGAAAATCCAGGCTGAAAGAACAGGTGGATGCCTTTGCTGAGGTTAAGGAAAAAACCACTCGTACGAACCTGACATCATTGGAGAGAGCGATTGATTTATTTATTGCCCAGCACGGCAAAATTCCCAAAGACTTGAAGGAATTGCAAACGTTTAGCCGTTCGGTTTATGTTGACACGGATTCCTGGGGGAATAAAATTAAATACGAAAGGATATCAGACTCTAGCTATCGATTGATCTCTGCAGGGAAGGATAAGAACTTTCACACGGATGATGACATCATCATCAAGAATTGAGCGAAAATGAGTGGTCAACAACTAATTTTCGGCCTCCTGGAATTTTTGGTTTCTGTTTTGATCAGCTTTATCCTGATCTTTGGCAGTTATCGCATCATTCTTGTGTTGACTCGGCGTATCGATGAAGAAAAACAGCTCAGGAAAAAAAATGTATCCGTCGGTATCGTGTTGGGTAGCATTTTCATCGGAGAAGCACTTGTGGTCAAACAGGCCTTGTATCCCGTGATGGCGGTTATTCAGCTTTTTATTTTAGGTCAGGAAAAAGACTTGGGCAGTTTTACAGAAGTATTACTGTATAGCCTAGGCTATGTTTTTCTTGCCGGGATATTGGCGATCCTCTGTATTCTTTTCAGCTTTTGGCTGTTTAACAGATTCACCCCTAACATAGATACGTATCAGGAAATAACGGAAAATAATCTAGCGGTGGCATTGCTGATGGCTTTATTCATAGTCGGGATTTGCCTGTTGATGAGTGCGGGAGTCTCAGGACTTGTGCGCGCTCTTATCCCATTTCCCGAGATCGGCTCCATTCCTCTTAAATAGTATTAACTTTGATAATTCAAAAAAAGACAGAAATTTTTTCGATTATCACCGTTCTGTTTTTCATCATAGGACTTATCCTGCTCTCTTGGCTTGCTGAAAGCCGTCGAGATTCGGATGTATTTATTGTTTCTCATCAAGGAATGGGAAACAATGTCTCTCAGGTCTTACCTGTTTTTGATAGACAAGAAGACGAAGATAACTATTATCTCACCTATGGATGGGCTGATTTTACTGGAAATTCTCATCATTTGTCCTTTCCTCTTTCGAAAAGCATGCTGAATGAGGCAGAGAAAGAGTTTGGCTATTTCCCAGCAGACCTAAGGAAACACATGGATGACAGTATGGAACTCTCCGAAGAGAAGATGATTGAAGACCTGAGAGAATTTGTGGAGGAGTTGATCCGGAAGAGCAAATATCCCGAGTATATAATTATTGAAAATATCACAGCAAAAAGCTTTGACCTGAAGCTCTCTGTTCCTCCTTCCCTCCACAAAAAAGTCAAACGGGAGTTCGACAAGATAAAAGTCAAGATAGCCAAGGAACAAGAAAAATATCTCAAGCGGGCGGAAAAAGAACAGGATGAGGAGAGAATCGAATTTTTTGAGAGTCGCGGCATCCGCGTTTTTGATGACAAGATAGGGGTGAATCATGGATTTTGTGTCATGAGGAATAAAGACAGGATTAGGCCAATTTTTGAAATCATGCATAAAAATTATGCAAATTTTTCCCTCCACCAATTTTTAGGCCTTTTACTCGCTTTTATCCAGGATATCCGATATTACATTCCTCCTCTTCAAGAGAGAGGGAAAACCATCCTTTCCTTTTGGGTCCCTCCTAGGGTTTTGGCAGACAATTTTGGCGATTGCGATTCAAAGGGAGTGACCTTTGCATCTTTTTGGACCAATTTCAAAAAGTATCCGATTCTGTTGATAACCGTACCCAATCATTTTTTTGTGGGATTGGCCATTCCCTCTTTTACTGGTGAGGGATTGGTCGTAAACGGAGTGAGATACACTCTCTGTGAAGTTACAGGCCCGGGAAAGATGCCGCCCGGTATGATCGGCCGTTATAGTCTAGCTTGTTTGCAAAATGGTCAATATGTGTATGAGATTGTGAATTGATTTTATTTCTTTCTGGGTGAGAAAAACAGATATTTTATCCTTCTCCAAAAACTTGTTTTTTCCGTCGTATCCTCGATTAAAATCTTTTCTGTCGTCTTTCGGAAAAAAGCCCTCTCCATGTAATCTGTTTTGCTTTGATATAGTTCGAAGTCATAGGCTTTTCTTTTTTTTGCATCCCTCAACGTATCATACGCATTTTCTATGCGGTCCAGTACACGTAGTCTCTCATCTTCAGAGAGGAGGCTGTGATAAGCAATGGAATCGGTTTTATAAGTGGATTTGCATAACTCATAGGCTCTCTCGATTTCTTGGAGAGATGCTTTTCGGTCGACATTCAAGAGTTCGTAGTAATCCAACTCCAAGACATTCTTTATCTTCATTGACATCCTAGTCTTTTTTCATCGGCAATTTCCCTGACTCACTTTAGTGTTGGGCGGGATGGATCATGAATATTCCCGGCTATTTCAATATTATTAAATCTTTAATTTTATTTATAGGCTAATTTCTCAATAATAGATCGAATGGATAGGGCAACTTCAGAATCAGGATATGTGCTCAGATAAGGTGTCATTTTTTTCAAGCTGACATGGACTCTCTCATCGTGAGGGATCGCTCCCAAATACGTTATATCTACGACGAGATATTTTTTAACCACATCCACGATAGATTGTCCCAACAGAAAATCTCTTTCATTCCTTGCATTGTTGATAATTAGACAGGGATTGAATTCTTTTAGCGCCTTGAACAAGACATGGGCATATTGCTTGTCATAAGATATGATCTCGTTTAAAAATGCATAAATGGACTTCGAATTGTCTTTGACGTGGCTGGCTATCTTTTTTACCAGATCCTCGATACCATAATATTCTGTAAAAACCTTTAGGATTCTAATGATACAGGATTTAAGAAAATAGTAGGCGTTCTCTATGGAAGTGGGTTCGGGATTCACGACTAGAATTCCAGGATTGGAAAGGAGGAAAAAATCGATGCAGTTGTAGGATGCCCCAGTTCCGATATCCACGATCACTCTTTTGGCATCGAATGCCTTGATATGTCGAATCAGCTTCAGTTTCTTATAATAATTCAGGTTTGCCATAAAAAGAACATTTTCGGTACCTTTTATGAGTTTTAGCCCCGCAAAAGGAGTCAGAATCACTGTATCCTTAAGGTTAGGAACTTTGTTCGTCACAAAATCGCCCAAGTCCAGGTTTGATTCTTTCATACCGAGGAAAGTATGAAGATTAGGGCCTCCCAGATCTGCATCGATCAGGGTCACATCCTTTTCTAGACTGGCCAGTTGAATAGCAAGGCTAGCTGACACAAAACTTTTTCCTGTGCCTCCCTTTCCTCCTCCTATTGCCCATATGGTTTTCTCTTTACCCTCGTGTATGGATAAAAGGGGGCCTTTTGTTTCTGGATTTACTTGGTACATCTTGTCTCGATGGTAATTAAAATGCTTCTCAGTCTTGCGATTTTGATGAATTTTCATTTTAGCATATTAAAAAGTTGAATTTAAACAAAAGATGTAAAAAATATAATTATTGAATTACAGAGCGAATTCTGTTATTTTACGTGTTTATATAAGTGTATTTTGTTGGCGAATCAATTTAGCCGAGGAGAACTTACCAGTTGAAAGACTACGGAGATCTCGATAGCAAATTCAGGTATGTGATATTAGCAGCGATGCGAGCGAAGCAATTGCTGAGTGGCGCAAAGCCACGGATCAAATCCCGGTCGAAAAATCTTATCCGTATTGCCCAGGAAGAGGTGAAGCAGGGACTTGTAGATTATGAGATAGTAAAGGCAGTAAAGGAAGAACTGGGAGATGTTTCTGATGCCGATAAGGAAATTTTTATCGGGGAAGAAATAGCACCAGAAGTCGAGGAAAAACAAGAAAAGACGAGTTCAGAAAAAAAGAAACCAAAAAAGGGCAAAAAAGCCTAGCTCCCACCCTCATTCTTTATCAGTTGGACATAATCCAGCTTGATGAATTCCTTTTTTAAAAAACCCAAGGACGTTGCGACCCGGACAATTTGACTTTGTTCTCCTTCCAGTTCTAAATAATTTCCGATTGATGTTTCATCCAAACATATTTTGCATTTTTTTAAGCGATAGGTTGTTCTGTATTTTTTGTAATGAAATGTGGGGATGAATCCCAACTCTTTCAAGATTTTTTTCATCTGTTTCTCATTTTTCACTTCAGTTTCGTATTCTTCCCGGATTTTGAACTTTCTCGATTTTTGAGGAGGGCCTTTAAAGGTCAGATAGGCTTTTTTGTTTTCGATCCGAAGTCTTAGAGCTCGTTTTTGGCTGAAAAGAGACCGGGAAGGAAAATCATAAAGGGTGTTTTCTTCCCAATGGCGGCCTTTAGATAATTCGGCCCCCAAAGTACCAAGCTTATCTGCCATTTTTTCTGGATCATCAATTCTTATTTTAACTTCGATTTCTATCATAATCCCTTTCCCGGATTATTCATAAAAAATAGCATCGGCATTTTTTATGAATAGCTCAGGCTATTTATTTCTGTGTAGGATATAATCAGGGAATAGCGACAGAGCGTCCCTATGGACGGATGGGCCAAGGTGTTGGAGGAGTTCCTTGGAATGAACCGAAAATTCTTCGGCTTTGCGAAAGGTGTAATCCAGGGCTCCATTGGATTTCACAGTGTATAGGATCTCGTCGAGAGATGACTTGTCTAACTTTTTCTTTTTCAACAGATCCAAGATGCGGTTCCGGTTTTCCCTTCCGTCATTTTGGAGAGTGTAGATCAATGGAAGAGTAATGCGACCTTCTCGTAAATCCGAGAGGATAGGCTTCCCCATCGTATTTTCGTCACCTGTATAATCCAGCAAATCATCGATGATTTGGAATGTCATCCCAAGGTTTGTTCCAAAATCTGTCAGTATTTTTTCTTCCTTGTTTTTTGCGTTGCCCAAGATTCCGCCTAATTGACAGGAAGCTGAGAACAATGAGGCTGTTTTCTTATTAATGATGTCAAGATAGTTGTGTTCGTCTATATCCAGGTTCCAGCTGACATAATATTCGTTCAGCTCTCCCTCAATCATTTTGGATGAAACATCTGTGAGAATCTGGACAATCTGTTTGTGTCGGCTTTGGAGGGAGTAACCGATCGTTTTGATATACAGATAGTCACCCAACAGGACAGTGATATTCGGACCCCATTTGGTATGAACGGATTCTCGTCCTCTTCTCGTTTGGGAATTGTCGATGATATCGTCATGGAGGAGACTGGCAGTGTGTATGGTTTCAACGAGGCTCGACAAGATGATGTGTTCATCCCCTGTGTATCCATAAAGTTTGGAGCAGAGGATAAGAAGAGCAGGCCTTATCCTTTTTCCCGCATTCTTGAAAAGGTAGGAGCTGATTTCAGCAATGATCTTGTTCGGAGATTTTATGTATTCCTTCAACTCCTCTTCTACCGCATCCAAATCCTTCTGGATATCGCGGTACAGATTGCGGATGCCCGGAATCCTTTTGACCTGGGATTTGTCCAGTTGTTTGACTAAATCCTTCATATTTAGCTCGTTAATCGATGCCTTATATTAACATCTCGTTCGTCATATTTCAAACGGAAAAAGCGCCGAAAAATTTTGCGATGTCATTCGTGCGATCTCTCCGAGATCGAGTTTTTTAATGATCGCCAATGTTTTAGCGACTTCTTTCACATACAACGGTTCATTCCTTTTGATTTTTCCCCTATATGGGACAGGAACAAGATAAGGAGAATCGGTTTCGATTAAAATTTTGTCAAGCGGGAGCTTTGCTGCCACATCTCTTAGAGACTGAGCATTTGGATAGGTGAGAATTCCTGAAAAAGAAATCAAAAAATCATGTTCCAGCATGTGCTCACCGAATTCCCAGTTTTCGGTGAAACAGTGGAGCACACCTCCGTTGGAGAAACCCTCTTTCTCGATGGCAACGGCGATTTCATCGGCGGCATTCCGGCTGTGGATCACGACAGGAAGATCCAGATCTTGGGCCAAATTCAACTGGTTCCGGAACACCCTCCCTTGTTCTTGAGGCGAGGAAAAGTTATAGTGAAAATCGAGTCCGATTTCTCCGACAGCGCATATTTTTTTCTCGGAGGCCCATTGTTTTAATATTGAAGCTACACCTGCATGAAAATCCTTAGCATTATGAGGATGTACTCCGGCTGCAGCAAAAATATTTTCGTGCTTTTCGATCAGGTCTAGAGCGGTTTGGAGATTTTTAGGCTCTGTGAGTTCAACCGGGCACAGGATAGCTTGAATATCTTCTTGGGATGCCCTTGCGATGACTTGATCGCGATCATTCTGGAATTCTTCCGAGTTGATATGGGCATGTGAGTCGACGAATTTCATAGTCATATTATCAAAGTGGGTAAAATTTTACACACAGAGTAATAAACCCGAATGGGTCGCTAGATCCTTTGGCCGATTACTGCTCTAATACTTTCTTTTTCAGATGCCTGAGGGGCAATGCTCCGTAACTGAGGAGTTTGGACATGAATTCTTTTTCGCTGAACGAATCTCCTTTAAGCTGCTTGTACTCCTCTCTCATGTCCAGAATTTCTTGCAATCCCACATAAGCGTAGGCCGCATTTCCGGGGAGAAGCAGGATGCGGTTCCATTTTCTTTCTGCTTCGGCTTCGGTCTGGAATCCGACCCTGACCATGTAGTTAACGGCATCCTCTTTGGTCCAGTTGCTTTCATGAATTTGGAATTCAGCGATAAAATCTGTGATAACACGGAGCCTCAACTTGAGCTGGTGGAGACGGAGATTCAGGTCATAGTTACCAAAACCTTCGAATATCAACTTCTCTTCGAAGAGGATTGGCCAGCCTTTCAGCAGCGGCAAGCTGGCGTAGAGTTTTCTCAATAATGTGGAATTTTGATTCGTGTGAAATGAGGGAACAAATACTCCGGGATAGATTTTCCGGACAGCATAAAACGGGAGTAAAAAATTGTTATATTCTTCGAGAAACGATGTGGTTTGATCTGCACTCCAATCATCGGGAATAGGAGTAACCTGGTAGCTATAGGCACTCGAAGACTCATAAGTCCCAGGGGACACAAGCCTGGTCCATGTGATTCCCTGATAGGCTTCAGGCATCGGTTCGATCGTTAAATTATTATCGGGCAGATCGATCAGTTGTTTATCCATCAGAAAGCTTTTGATTTCCTCGACGGATGATTCGAGCTTATCCATAAATTCATCTTTGGACACATGGTTTTCTTTGGCTTTTTCCAGGACTCCTTGAATGATTATCCGCCTCGCTTCATCCTCCCCTCTCTGAGCAGTCAGTTGCTGCATGTCCACTTCGGGATACATCAGTCTGTACAAAGGAAGGCAAACCATGGACATCTCAACTTTTGTGATATTGTTGATATCGGCTGTCGCTCTATCCACGAGCTCCTGGACCGGGATGTTATTCTGGAGAGTTAAGCGTATGAGCCGGGCATGCGCTTCTCCTAATCGGATATTCCCAGTGGATTTGGGCAAAAGTTCATTGCTCAGATAGTTTTGGTAGTCTTCCAAAGCCGGGATGACTTTTCCCAGCTCGGCGAGAAGCTTGGTTCTCTGCTCTTCTGGGACTTCGGAAATCAGTGTGGGGAGGTCGGTTCTATACATCTCGAAAATGGCAGGGAACTGTTTGATTGCAGTCTCTGTCGATATTTGTGTGGGAGTCTTTAAAATTTCTTTGGCCTGCTTGATTAGCTTTGGCAGAGCCTTGAGTCGATCTGTCGCATTTTTAGCCCTGGTATCAAGAGGCGCGAAGTCTTTCTCCAATAAAGGTTTCACGCAATTGATGAATATAGAGTTATAAAAAATGGGATCATATTCCCAGGGAATGAGCTGTTCGTTTTTCAGCTTTTCCAAGTCAAGGGCGTCCATCAGGATTTCGTGATCGATCTGGAACTCCGGGCTCATTTTGGTCCGGTCCACTTTGGTCACGAGATCCTGGTTGAACTGGTCCAGTTCTTCCAGACGTTTTTCGAGATTTCTTTCCGCAAAATCTTCCAATTTGTTGTCATACTTGTGGAAGCCGACCATTGTGCCAGCTGTAGGTTGAAACTTCCAAATGGCGTCCAAAAATTCTTCCATGAGTTTTTGAAATTTTCCATCCTCTTCATTTTGCTGGGACAGAAGCAGACCTGTGTTAGACAGGACGAAGACGATGATGAAGATAGAGGTGATGAATTTCCTCATTGGGTCCTCCTGTGTGCGAGTGTTTTTGTGTTCATCTATATGTATGTTTTGGTTGCAAATATAAGGTGCAATCCTACCATAAAGTGTTCCTTTAAAGCAATATATCTATAGTGATATTCATGGCTACCATTTGATTGCCGAAGAGGCCCATGTGTAACCTGATCCGAACGCTGTCAACATGACCAAATCGCCCCTTTTGATCCTACCCTGCTCTAGAGCCTCGTCTAATGCAATGGGGATAGAGGCGGCTGTTGTGTTTCCGTATCGATCAATATTCCTGATGACTTTTTCGACTGGAATCTTTAAATTTCTTGCTACCATTTGGCTGATTCTCTCATTTGCTTGATGAGGGATCAAGTGGTCGACATCTTCGATTGTCAGATTGTTATGCTCTAAGGCGGAGCGCACAGCCTCCGGCATTTTTGCCACGGCTGTTTTGAATACGTTTCTCCCGTTCATGGAGGGAAAAAGCTTTTTGTCGGTTACCATATCTACGGAAAAAACTGGATGATCCTTAGGACTTGGCCTTTGCATCCATAAATCCTCGACATAATTTCCGTCCGAAAAAAGGTGGGTGGAAAGAATACCTCGATCTTCGTCGGGATTGCCAGGTTCGATGATCACAGCAGCCGCTCCGTCCCCAAAAAGTACGGCCAGATCTCTCCCGTCATCGGAATAATCTAGGTTGGCCGACTGTTTTTCTGCCGCCACAAGGAGGATTTTATGGTAAGTTCCATTCCTGATGTATTGGTCTGCGACCGAAAGAGCGTATATAAAGCCACTGCATTGGTTCCTGACATCAAGAGCCCCAATGTTCTCAAGTTCCAATTTTGCCTGAACAAGAACACCGATACCCGGAAAGTAGTGGTCTGGAGAGAGAGTGGCTGCGATGATAAAGTCTATTTCAGATTTGTCGATTTGGGCATCATCGATGGCTTTCAATGCGGACTCGTAGGCAAGATCAGAACTTCCGACGCCTGGCTCTGCATAGTGTCTTTCTTTGATTCCGGAACGCTGTTGGATCCATTCATCCGAAGTGTTCATTGTCTTTTCAAGGTCGAAATTCGTGATGATCTTTGGAGGGATATACCGGCCAGTTCCAGAGATTATTGATCTATTCATGATTTTAACTCCGCAGCTATAATATACTCGATAGTAAGGGAAAAATAAAGCCTGGTGTTTCTCTATTTCCAGGGTAACTTTTGGGCAAGCGGGTATGTTAGCCCTTTGATTGTCAGCCTTGTTTCAGCGAGAAAAATCCGATTTCCTCATCAGCTAGCCAGATTGTATTAAAGTTTATCGAGGAAATGGTGACGTTTCTTATCCTAAGGAACATCTTGACTCCTGGGCAAAGAGGGAGTACCATTCTATTCAACAGGAAAAATTCAGGAGCGTCTGTGAACAAAACCGTTTTTGGACTCATGATTATTGTTCTGTTTTGCCTGGGAGGATTTGCGCAAAAGGATGAGGATTGTCTTAAGGTCGACGCATCGATAAGTCCGAGATATCTTTCAAGAGGGCAAGAAGGAAAGGTCGTTCTCAAAATAACATTGGCCGAAGGTATCACCATCAATCCTCAACCGTCGTTTATAATTGAATGCGATCCATCTTATGAGCTTATTTTCCCTAAAAATTTTTTCACAGCATCCGATTTAGAAATCGAGATAAAGGAAGAGACAGGAGAAGAGTACCTGAATCTCGAAGAACCTATCGAGATTCCTTTCACAGTAAGTCTCGATGCAGAAAGAGGCAATCATTCATTCGAGGGAAGAATCAAATATTTCGCCTTTTCCAAGCAGGAAGGATGGTGTCTTAAAAGCACAGCAAAATTTGCGGCATCTTTCTACACGCGAAGCACCAGAATAAAGAAAAAATAGGATTCAAAGCCAATCCTGATCAACATACCACGTTAAAGTCTCTTGGAGACCCTGTTTGAGGCTAAAATGGGGAGAAAAGGACAAAAGACGTTCTGCTTTTGTTATATCTGCAAACCAGCTTGTCTGCATGATGGCTTTGAGTTTATCCCTGTTAAAATTGCTGGGTTTGTTCGTTATTGCAGCCGCTCCTTCCAAAACCAGGGCTGCCAATTTCAAGAGGAAGTAAGGGCATCTGATCGTCAACAGCTTTTTCCCTAATGCTTCCCCAGCGATTTTTCCGAATTCGTCCCAAGTGACATGGTGTGGATGGGCGATATTGATGATCTCCCCTGATATGAGATCCTTTTGGATGCAAAGATCGAAGGAATTGATAAGGTCCTTGATGTAACACAAGTGATACAAACTTTCCTGGGAGGCTTGGGAGAGTAGGATTCCCCTTTTAACAGATTTGAAATAGGGGAGGAAATCTTCATCTCTTGGGCCATAGACAGCTCCAACCCGGATGATGACAAGAGGGAAATCCTTTTTGAATTTAAGGGCTTCTCTTTCACCGAAGAGTTTGCTTTCACCGTAGGCAGACACAGGGTGGGATTCATCATCTTCTTTCACAGGATTCCCATCGAGAGATGGGCCCGCAGCGGCCGTGCTACTGAGAAAAAAAATCTTTTTCGGCACTATATTCTGTTCACGTAGTGACTGAAAAAAACTTGCTGTCCCATGTTGGTTTACTGTATAATAATCTGCTATTTTGCGTGCTTTGGTTATGCCTGCTATGTGGAAAACGTAGTCGATGTTACTGGGAAGAAATGGTATAGAAAAAAGGTCTCCATTCAGAAAGTGGATATCCATGCCATTTAGCCATTTGAGATTGTTTAAATCTCGAACCAATGCGTATACTTCTGCATTTTTTTCTTCTAACAAGTGATTAATAAGGTGGCTTCCGATAAATCCGGTCCCACCTGTAACCAAGGCTCTCATAGGAAAGATTGTATGAAAAATGCTGTTGAGCGTCAAACACATTTGTTTCCTGATTCAGGCTATCTTGAAGCAAGGAAAGACAGTTCGCAGATGAGTTGTGAACGAGGAGGATATTTTGGGTATTTTTGATAAATGTTATGAGTTTACCAGGGCCGAGGAAGCCATGGCGATGGGGATCTATCCATTTTTTACCCCAATACAGGAAGTCTATGGGAATAAGGTCAAGGTGGATGGCAAAGAAATGATCATGGTAGGATCCAACAACTACCTTGGCCTCCTCGACCATCCCCAAGTGAAAAAGGCTGCAAGGGAAGCTGTCGACAGATATGGAGTTGCGACATGCGGTTCTAGGTTCCTTAACGGCACACTCGATATTCATGTAGAATTGGAAGAAAAATTGGCCCAGTTTTTGAAAAAGGAAGCTGCTCTTGCCTTCAGCACAGGCTTCCAAACAAATCTTGGCATCATCTCCACTCTAGTATGCCGAGGGGATGCTGTCATCACAGATCAAATGATTCATGCCAGCATCATAGATGCTTGTCGTCTTTCCTACGGGGATGTGTACAAATACAAACACAATGATATGGCTGATTTGGAAAAGCAACTCTCATCCATCGGAAATGATGTCGACAAAATGATCGTGGTGGATGGTGTCTTCAGCATGGAAGGAGACCTGGCCAACCTACCGGACATTGTCGACTTAGCAAAAAAATACAACGCGAAAATAATGGTCGATGAAGCTCATGGTATCGGCGTCATGGGAGAGAATGGACGCGGGACTGCAGAACATTTTGGCGTGGAGGATGAGATCGACATCGTCATGGGCACATTCAGCAAATCTTTTGCCTCTCTCGGTGGCATAGTAGCTGGAGACAAAAAAGTGATCTCCTACATAAAGCATTTTGCCCGCTCTTTGATTTTTAGCTCCAGTATCACCCCGGCTTCCGTGGCATCGGTATTGACGACTTTGGACATCATCCAGCATGAGCCCGAGCGAAGAAGGAGGTTATGGGAAATCACCAACAAGATGAAATCCGGTTTTCAGGGCATGGGCTACGACACAGGGCCCACAGAAAGCCCGATTATCCCTGTATACACACGAAACGACGAACTTGCGTTCATGCTGTGGAAGCTGTTGAGGGAGAATGGTATATTCACGAACCCTGTCGTTTATCCGGCCGTTCCAAAGGGAGAGGCTTTGATCAGAACAAGTTATTCCGCTAACCACTCTGATGAAGAGCTCGATAAAGTTCTCGGAGTTTTTGAGAACTGCGGAAAGCAACTCGGAATCCTCAAGTAACACATGGTATCACACAATGAAAAATAAACTAAATATAGTTCTTTTTGTAGGGCTACTTCTGTGCAGTTTTGGATTGGCTGAAGATTTTTCGGTTTCTGTTCTTCCAGTAGATCAAGTAGAAACTGGGATGAAGGGAAAGGGGAAAACATTCCTCCAAGATGATGAATTCGAAGAGTTCGAAGTTGAAATTCTCGGCGTTCTGCACAATTGGCAACCGCAGAGAAGTCTGATTTTGGCCAAACTCCAGAGTGATGTGTTGGACAAGACTGGTGTAATCCAGGGGATGAGCGGAAGCCCTGTTTATATCGATGGCAAACTCATCGGGGCTGTTTCTTATTCTTTAGGAACTTTTTCCAAAGAGGCGGTTGCAGGGATCACTCCGATAGAGGAAATGATGGCCATCCCCGATAAAACAAGCCCTGAATCGAGCTATGCACCAAGAATGCAGATGAGAAATTTTATAACTTCGGAAGATTTTCAGGAATTGAGCAAGGCGTATTATCCCCCGCCAATCTCGAGCATCGAGGGTCGTTTGGTCAAACCTTTGAGCATACCCCTGTTATTCAGAGGGTTTTCTTCCCATGTCTTTGACAAAGCCAAGCCTTTTTTTTCCCGTTTGGGTTTTTCTCCGATTCAGTCAGGATCCTCGGGTCAGATTCAGCCAAAACTTTCTCCATCTCAAATGAGCCTTCAGGCTGGAGAGCCGGTTGCAGTCCAGCTCATAAAAGGAGACTTGGATATGTCTGCAGTGGGAACGGTAACCCATGTTGAAGGCAACAAAGTTTTTGCATTCGGACACCCGTTTTACAACTTGGGCGCCGTTGATTTTGCTATGACAAAAGCCAAAATATTGGCTGTTCTTCCAAGTCTCGAGACTTCGTTCGTGCTTTCTGCTAGCGACAGAACAGTGGGCCGTTTTGTCCAAGATAGAAATCCAGGTGTGTTCGGTGAGCTTGGGAAATTACCCCGCTATATCCCGATAAATGCAAATCTTCTGATGGCTGATGGAGAGACAAGAGAGTTTAAAGTTCAGATCGCCGATGACAAACTATTCACTCCGCTTTTAGCGAATCTTGTGGTGTCAAGCATTGTATTAGCGGAGGAAAGAAATTTGGGAGACCTTTCTCTTGAATTGAGAGGGACCATATATCTCGATGATGCTCCTCCAGTCAATCTGCAGGATCTATTCTCCGGGAACTTGGATATGGCAGCCACGGATCTTTCTGGCCTTGTGGCTGCTGTAGTCTATTATCTGACTAACAATGAATTCAAGGAGTTGGGCATTCATCGGATCGACCTCAATATCGGAGTGGCCGAGGAAGTGAGGTTTGCCACCCTCGAGAAGGTTTGGTTGGGTAAGTATGAAGCAAAACCCGGTGAGATCATTCCTATGAAAGTCTTTTACAGGAATTTTCGGGGCGAAACGATCGTCGATGACTTTTCCCTCCCAACCCCTAACCTTCCATCTGGCTCGGAATTTAGCCTTATTGTCGGGGATGCTGGTTCAATCCAGAGTGTCGAGATCAGTCAATACAGGACCACTGGATTTGTGCCCCGAAGCCTGTATCAGTTGATCAGGTTATTGAATAGCTTAAGGAAACGTAATTATATTTATTTCAAAATCATTGCCGCCAAACCCGGACTTTTCTTAAGAGGCGAGGAGATGCCAAACTTACCGCCTACGATGAAATCCATGTTTTCTTCTCCAAGAGCAGCTTCAGCTCCACCTGTCGAAATCACTCGGTCTACACTGGGGGAATACCGGCATGGCATTCCATATGTTTTTAGTGGCTTGGCTGTGATTCCGCTTAAAATAATAAAATAAGACCAACTCTAGATGATTGGAGATAGTATGAAAAAGACAAAAACATTGATTGTCGTTTTTCTGTTGGCCACAGCTCATATTCTGCTTGGTGTGATCCCTCAGAATTGGGAATTATATAAAATAGACGACTACATTGCTGGCAAATTCGATGGGATATCTATATCCCATGAAGGCATTCTTTCCCTTAGCCCAAAAGAAGAATCCATTGAAGGGCCTACTGAGGATTTTTATCTTTCTCTTCTGATCACGTCCGATGGAACCAAGTATTTGGGAACCGGGCATAGCGGAAAAATCTATAAGGTGAGCACAAACGGTCAGTTCGAACTGTTGTTCCAATTTCCCGAAATGGATATCTATTGCCTTGTTCAAGATCGAAGCGGAAATTTGTACGCCGGCACTTCGCCCAATGGCCAAATCTATAAAAGCACGCCCCGAGGAAAGTTTGAGCCTTTCTTCGATCCCACTGAGAAGTATATTTGGGACCTGATGTTTGTGGAAAACGGGGCTCTCCTTGCAGCCGTTGGTGAAAGCGGAGGAATTTATCAGATAAACGAAAAAGGTGAAGGGAGAAAAATCGTAGAAGTAGAGGAGAATCATATCCTGTGTATGAATAAGAATAAGGGCGACGAGCTGATTGCAGGAAGTGGCGGTCGGGGGGTCATTTATAGAGTGATACCTGGAAAGAAATCCACCATTTTGTACGAGTCTTCTTATGAAGAAATCAAGAGCATCGCTCTGGATAAACAGGGTAATATCTACGCTGCAGCAGGTGGGAAGGTGGTCGAGCCGAAAAAAAATGCCGCTTCTCTTCTCCCTGCCCAACAATCTACCGCGATAACAGTCACAGCAACTCCATCCCCCCCTTCGACTGGGCAAGCAGGAACTTCAGCGGATAAGCAACCCGGCGCAGTATACCGAATCGACCCAGAAGGGTTGGCCAAGAAATTGTGGTCATCCGATGATGAATTGGTCTATTCTTTGCTTTGGGATGAACAAAAGAAAAAAGTTATTTTTGGCACGGGAAACAAAGGCAGAGTTTATGAAATCGATGCCGATGAAAAAATTTCACTGCTTCTTCAAAAGGAGTCGGAACAGGTATATTATCTCCTCGCGGAGGGACCGGGCATTTATGCTTTATCCAACAATCCCTCCCGGTTGAGCCGCATTTCTCCTGAGAAAAGATTTGAAGGAGAATATCAAAGTCGAGTCCTGGATGCAAAAATCCTCTCCAAATGGGGACGGATAGAGTGGGATGCTGAACTTCCGACTGGAGCGATAATACTGTTTCTCACAAGAAGCGGAAACTCAGCCGAGCCGGATCGAACCTGGAGCGATTGGTCGCCACCCTACCAGAATTCCCAGGGAGAACAGATCTTAAGCCCGAAGGGTCGGTATCTGCAATTCAAGGTCAGATTTAAGGCTGAGTCTAGCCGGATGTCTCCACACCTAAATAAAGTTACGCTATTCTATCTTCATTCCAATCTTCCGCCGTCGCTGACAAAACTTGATCTTCTTTCCCCGAACGAAGTTTATCTGAAACCTCCAGAGCAGGAAGATGTTATTTGGGGAGAGGAGATCAGTCTGTCCGAGCAGGCCATAAACAAAAATAAGTCACAGAGTTACTTGGCTCCCAAAAAAATAGAGAAGAAAGGATATCGAACCATAATCTGGGAGGCTCTGGATGAAAACGGTGACAGCCTCCTGTATTCTGTATCCATTCGTCAGGAAAATGAAACAAGATGGAGAATACTCGAGTCGAAGTGGGCAGAAAAAATTCTAGCTTTTAACACATCCCAATTCCCGGATGGTATATATTTTGTGAAAGTGGAGGTTTCCGATTCACCCTCCAATCCGAAAGGAACGGAATTGAGAACAGAGAAAATCAGCCGTCCGCTTGTTATCGACAACTCTCTTCCGATAATAAGGAATTTTCAAGCCCAAAGACAGGGCAATCGGTTATCCCTATCTTTTGGAGCAGAGGATGCCAATTCCCATATCAAAGAGGTGAAATTCCTGATTCACCCCAATGATTGGCAGGTCATTTTTCCTGAGGATGGAATTTGTGATTCTAGAAGTGAAACATTCCGGTTCACAACGAATCTTCCCCCAAACGCGGATAATTTGATAATCGTGCAGGTGAAGGATCGGCATGGGAATATCGGCGTCCGCCGCTCCACCTTTTAGCCGTGCCAACCCTCCCCACCCGTGCTTTTAAGGGAAGATAATGGACTTCTTCCGGTTTTGTGGAGATATGTAAAATAGTAATATCGAAATGAATTATTAAGGCAGCTGTTTTTACCTTTCGGACGAGCTGATCTCATTGCATCTGTTTCGTCGCGGTCTATTCGCAGTATTCCTATATAGCTTCCTGGACCACTTCTTTGTCATTCTTTGAATGTTAGGGTAGAAGTGGGTTGGCCAGGCGACCTTGAAAGCAGGGGTGGGGAAGATTGGCTTGGGGTGGGGTGGTTATTTGGAGATGCGTTCGAGATAGGAATCATCTCTTGTGTCGATACGCACGATATCTCCCTCTTTGATGAATTGGGGAACAGAAACGGTGATTCCTGTTTCCAGTGTGGCAGGTTTGTTGCTGGCTGATTGGGTAGCTCCTTTGAGGTGAGGTTCGGTTTTAACAACATTGAGCTCTATGGTCAACGGCGGATTCACACCCACAGGATTTCCATCGTACATTTCGATGGTAAAGGTGACATCAGGAATGAGATAGGCGACCGTATTGCCCAGAATATTGGGAGAGAGTTTTATCTGCTCATAGTTTTCGAGATTCATGAAAATGTATTCATTGCCTTCCTGGTAGAGATATTGCATTTCGATCCCCTCCAGATAAGCTTGTTCCACCTTGTCTTTGGACCGGAATCGGATATCGTGCAAGGTCTGATCGCTCAGTCTTCGAAGTTTGGTTTGCATCAAAGCCTGTCCCTTTCCAGGAGTCACATGGGTTGTCTCATGCACCTTGTAAAGTTCTCCCTCCCATTTTATGGTCATCCCTTTCCTGAGCTGAGTTGCATTGATCATTCTTCCTCCTTATGAACGCCTTTATCTACGTGAATGATATAGACTTTTGCTCCAATCCTTTTAATGGCTTCGGCGATTTGTTCCGTCCTTTCAGGAGCATAGGCAAACATGCATCCTCCCCCTCCAGAACCGTTGAGCTTTCCCCCCAAAGCCCCGGCATCGAGGGCGGCATCCATCATTTGGTCGATCTTTGGAGTTGATGTTTGCAGATAATCACGAAGCACTTCGTGTTGTCGTGTCAGGAGTTGACCGAATTTCAAGTGATCGAATTCATCCTCCTCGAATAGATCTCTCCCTTCCTTCGTTAAATCTCGAGTCATCAGAGTCCCTTGGAGCAATCGCCTGTTATCCGGGGGGAGCTTCTTGATTTCATCCTGTTCCTTCGTGCCCACAGGACTGTTCAGGCTGAATTTATTGTGGTTCTTGCGGATGGCCTCCATCCCATCCAAGACGTGCCCTTTGATATATCCGAGCATGCCAGTGGTGTCTTTTTTTTGCTGAGAGTTGGCAAGGATAAATGTTTTCAGAGGATTTTTCAATCTGTTGACCTTCAACTCGCCTTCAAAAGACACATTGACAATGCCTCCTACAGCAGAGGCATAGTGGTCCATTTTTCCGCCGGGTTCACGGAATTCGGCAACCTCTGTTAAAAATCCAAGCTCTGCGATTTCCTCTGAATTGTTCAAAGTCCTGTTTTCGACAGCTTCGAGTAGAAATTTATTCCAAGCTACTACGAGAGCTGATGAACTGGATGTTCCCGCATTGATGGGGATGGTCCCATGCAGGGTGCAATTCCAACCGAATTCGAACCGTATGCCCTTTCTTCTGAGAACGTTGATCGCGCTCCTAAGATAGTCTCGCTCTTTATGGTAGGCTAGGTCTCCCATAAGCGAGAATTCTTCTTTCTCCTCGAGATCGATGAGGTCGATTTTTACCAGATGATCATCTCTGGGCGTTCCCTGGATGAATATTCTCAAGTTGATAGCAGCAGCGATTATGGGCAGGCCAAAATAATCTTGATGTTCGCCGAACAAACAGATCCTCCCTGGAGCTGAGATGGATATTTCCTTTTTTTTCATGTCTTCTATTATCCAAAGTCCGACTTTGCTGTCAACTCTTGCATGATACCCCTATTTTTTATATAAAGGACTTGATTCCAAGATGAACTGAAGAAACAAGATGATTGAACTTCTTTTTATCGGAACTGGAGGATCCGTGGCGACCGAGGAGAGAGACAACACTTCATTCCTCCTCCTGAGTCAGGATACAGCAGCGTTGATAGATTGCCCAGGGAGTGTGATCCAAAAGCTGAAAAAAGCCCAAATCGATCCCCGAAGCGTCCATTCCATAATCGTCACTCATATCCACCCCGATCATATTTATGGATTGCCATCTCTGATACACAGCCTGATGCTTGAAGATTGTGTCATCGAAATTCTCGGTTCAGAGCGCAGTGTGAATTTTTGTGCGGAATTGCTCGATCTATTTAACCTGAGAAGTGAAAAGGTTAAATGCCATGTAAATTTCATTCCGGTCGTACCAGGAGAGGACTACCGGATTTCTCCGAGCTTAACCTGTGCTTTTTACAAGATCCCCCACAGTCCTTCTTCGATGGCTGTCGGTTTTCACAAGATTGAGGAAGGATTAGATCTGCTATACTCGGGAGACACCCCCCGTTTTCCCGAGCTTCTGCAACGAGTGCAAAACATAGATTATTTGATCCATGACTGCAGTGCCCCCTCAAGGATCTTCGAGGAATATCCCTCGCTTTATGCCATGCACACGGATTCCTTGGCTTTGGGGAAGATTGCCCAGGAGGCTGGGGTGAAGCACCTGGTTCCATGTCACTTCTTCGGAGAAGTCGATTTTTCTATAAAGGAGATCGAGGATGAAATCAGGGAAAATTTCCGAGGGGAATTGACGATCCCGGAGGATTTTTCCAGGATCCCCCTTACAAAAAAAACGTAACTGGATTATTCATGAGCCAAGCCGACCCACCCAACCCAACTTCAATGTATGACGAAGAAGTGGCCCATGAAGCTGTAGTGAACCACTGTGAATGGGCTGCAATGAAGTCGCCGATCCTCCCCGCCCAGTATCTAAAAGTAAATTTGAAAAATTTTTTTTGAAAGGATATAGAGGTATCGGCATTTATTATGGATAATCTAGTTAAAGAGGTGATCATGAAATGGCTCTTATTCATCCCCATGGTTTTAATATTAGGGTTGGGTTTCTCCTGTCAATCACCATCAAAGAATGCCATGGCCGACATCGTCTTCCATAATGGTGTCGTGTGGACGGTGAGTCCGGATAAGCCCAAAGCTGAGGCTTTGGCCATCAAGGGAAACAGGATTCTTAAGGTCGGGTCTTCATCGGAAATGGAAAGAGTCATTGGAGATTCCACCAAAGTGATTAACTTGGAAGGTGCATTTGTCCTCCCTGGCTTCATAGACTCTCACACACACTTTCTTGACGGGGGATTTTCCTTATCCAATGTGCAATTGAGAGAGGCAAAGACTCCAGATGACTTTATTTCTCGGATCCAAAAAAAAGCGCTAGAGCTAGGGGAGGGAGCCTGGATCCTCAACGGCAATTGGGATCATCAACAGTTTGATCCACCGGAATTGCCAGAAAAAGAATGGATCGATCCTGTGACCCCCACAAATCCTGTGTGTGTGAATCGTCTTGATGGTCATATGGTTCTTGTGAACAGCGTGGCGCTGGAGATTGCTGGAATAACGAAAGATACTCCTGCACCAGAAGGAGGCGAGATCCTCAGGGATCCACAGACGGGAGTACCAACTGGAATATTACGAGATGCAGCGATGGATCTCGTAACGAAGCATATTCCAGAGCCTACTCTTGAAGAAAAGATTGGAGCCATCGAGACGGCATTGAAGCATGCCAACAGTTTTGGCGTGACGTCGATTCATGACATGTCCTATGCATCGCATTTTGAAGTGTACAAGGAACTTCTGGATCGGAATAAACTGACGGCTCGCATGTATGTGTATATCCCCATTTCTGCGATCGATCTTTTGGCCGGAGCTGAGAAAAAAACTTTTCCACGGAGCGACTTTCTGAAAATTGCAGGACTTAAGGGTTTTGTGGACGGGTCGCTGGGTTCTTCGACAGCTCTTTTTTTTGATCCTTATGCGGATGATCCGCCAAAACGAGGCCTGTTGGTCACGGATATGTACCCGGAAGGGATCATGGAAAAAAGGCTTATGGCGGCCGATCGAGCCGGTCTCCAGGTAGCCGTTCATGCCATCGGAGATGAAGCCAATCATGTCATTCTGGATCTTTTTGAGAAAGTCATGGAAACGAACGAGAAAAGGGATCGGCGGTGGAGGATCGAACATGCCCAGCATCTTATCCCTGAGGATTTTAAACGGTTCGGAAAGCTCCGTGTCATCGCTTCTGTTCAACCTTATCATGCCATCGATGATGGCCGTTGGGCAGAGCAAAAAATCGGCAGGGAAAGAAGTCGTCACACTTATGCATTCCGATCCCTTTTAGAGAATGGAGCTGTTTTGGCCTGTGGATCGGATTGGACTGTCGCGCCGATTAATCCACTGACAGGGATTTATGCTGCGGTCACACGCCGAACCTTGGATGGTAACAATCCTGATGGATGGTTCCCTGAACAGAAAATTGCGTTGGAAGAGGCTATCAAGGGATACACGCTGAATGCCGCTTTCACGGAATTTGCCGAACACCTCAAGGGATCATTGGAAGAAGGGAAATTGGCCGATGTTGTTATTCTCGACCAGAATCTTTTTGAGATCCCTCCCGAAAAGATTCTAGATACGAAAGTCATTATGACCATCCTCGATGGAGAAATAGTGTATAAAAATTAGTTGCCTTCGATGATTTATTTATATTTCGCCGCATTCATTGTTGCTTTTGCCGTCCTGTTTAAAAGCGCCTCTTTTTTTGTAGCCGGGGCTTCAAGTATCGCACGCATATTGGATGTTCCCAAGCTGGTGATAGGCATTGTCCTGGTAGGCCTGGGGACGACAGCCCCAGAATTTGGAGTGACCTTGTATGCAGCCATTATGGGAAAAGGAGAAATCGCCATCGGCAACGCCATCGGTTCTGTTATCTGCGATGATGGAGTTGCCCTTGCTTTAGCTGCGATCGTAGCTCCGGCCGTGATCTTTGTCAATTGCCGTATTCTGAAAGTGATGGGATTGTTTCTGATTTCTATCGATGTGTTGGCCTATGTTTTAGCTCAAAACGGGAGGCTGGGTAGGATCGAGGGATTTTGTCTCGTTCTGATTCTTTGTGTTTATTATGTTTTTATCATCCGGCACCAGCGGCGGAATCAATCTCGCTCTCAAGAACGTGTTTCCAATCAGCTTGACAATCAGTCGTTAAAACGGCCTATCACACTTTTTCTGTTGGGTTTGGCGGGTGTGGCCTCGATGAGCTTTGTTGTCGTGCAATCGGCGGTAAAAATCGCCGAGCATTTTGAAATCTCTGAAATCATCATCGGATCGACCATCGTGGCCATTGGCACTTCTTTGCCTGAGATAAGCACATGTATCACGGCCGCTTTAAAAGGAGAAGGGGAGATTGCGGTGGGAGATATAATCGGGGCAGATATCCTTAATATCCTTTGGATTATCGGCGTGGCCTCGCTTGTCAAACCGATCGAAGTGGATCTGGATATCATAAACTTTTCCTTCCCCTACATGATTTTGATCGTGGTCGTTATGCTGCTGAGCTTGAGAATAGGTTGTCGGCTGACCAAGTTCAAAGGAATCATCCTTCTTGTTCTTTATGGATTTTACATCTTTCTGATGCTCTACATTTTTGTTTAGCCTGAATTATTCATAACTAATGCTCATACCTCTATTCACTTTCAAGAAAACAAGATTTTCAAATTTCTTTCTAGATGCATTGCCTTTCGGGCGAGCCAATATTGCAGGCCGGGTGGGCTGGCGTTAGGGTGGGGTTGAGGGCCTTGGCCCGCGAATAATGCAGGTTAATTAAGCCAAATCCCAAATTTTCTTGACTTAAAAACTTGGTCTGTTATTATTATTTGTCCTTTTATTGCATGGAGGATGACATGAATTTTGGAGTTATTAACGAGAGCAATAAAATCGAAAATAGAGCAGGCTTATCCCCCAGCGGGATTTCCTTTCTAGTGGAAAAAGGTCACACAGTTTATGTGCAAGCCGGAGCAGGATTGAAGTCTGGGTATACGAATGAGGACTACTCGTCTTTGGGCGCAAATATCGTATTTACCAAGGAAGAAGCCTTTGGCCGATCGGACATCGTTCTTAATATTTCACCCTTAGATGAAGAAGAAAGCAAACTCGTGAAGAAAAATCAGATCCTTTTCGGATTCCACCACTTAGCTGTTTCAAGTAAAAATATTTTGGATGGGCTCCTGAAAAAGAATGTTACCATGTTGGGTTATGAAATCGTCCAAAAAAATGGCGATGAACTCCCATTTATCGAGTGCTTGAGCGAGATTGCGGGGCAAATGTGTTTAGTCATATCAGGTCACTATCTTCAAACGAGTCAAGGAGGTCGAGGTCTGGTGATAGGCGGTGTTGTCAGCGTTCCCCCAGCTACGGCTGTTGTGGTCGGGAGTGGGATCCTTGCCCGAAGTGCAATAAAGGCCATGCTCGGAGCCGGTGCCCATACCATTGCGTTAGGTCGGCATATGGACAGGTTGAGAGATCTCGAGGAGATGACCTCAGGTCAATTAGTCACCCTTATGGCAAGCCAGTATAACCTGGCGCGCATGATAAAAATCGCTGATATCCTGATAGGAGCGGTGCTGAGGCCGGGAGAGAAAGCGCCAATCATGATAACACGCAGTATGGTGGGTTCGATGAAAAAAGGATCGGTTTTGATCGACCTGGCAATCGACCAAGGCGGCTGCTCAGAGACCTCTCGCCTAACCACCCTTGAGCAGCCCACTTATGTCGATGAAGGAATCATCCATTACTGCGTTCCGAACATCACATCCACTGTAAGTCGGACGTCCACCAAGGTGCTTTCGAATATGGTTGTCCCCTATCTTCTTCAAATCGCAGAAAACGGAATAGAAAATACGCTAAAGACTACCACATCATTAGCCGAGGGTGTTTATGTTTATAAAGGACAGCTTGTCAGGAAAGGGGTGGCAGAAAGGTTTGCCATTTCTTCTAAAAAGCTGGATTCCCTATTATGAAGCAGGAAACAAAATGGAAAACATTCTGAAAGAATTTGAACGAGACCAGAAAGAGCTTATCCATATTCTCCATAGGGTACAGGAGGAATTTGGATACGTTTCTCCTCCGGCTATCTCTGCTATTGCGAAACATTTGAAAATCTCCGAAAATGAAATTTACAGTGTCCTGACGTTTTACAAGGCATTCAGCCTTGAACCAAGGGGGAAACATATTGTTACAGTCTGTATGGGCACAGCATGTCACGTGAGGGGAGCTCCAAGATTGGTGGATGATGCGAGCCGGGAAATGGGCGTTGATGTGGGCCAAACGACTCCTGACAAACATTTTACCCTGGAAACTGTCAATTGCTTGGGGTGTTGTGCAATCGGTCCTGTGGTGGTTGTGGATGGCAAATACCATTCCTATGTGAAGAGAATGGATTCTATCATAAAAGAGTATAGCGAAGGCAGGTAAGAATTATGGAAAGAATCAACCATCCTGAAGAACTGGCTGTGTGGAAGAATGAAATTTTAGCGGAACGTATCCCCTCGAAAAAGAAGATCGTTATTTCGTCAGGAACTTGCGGTCAAGCCAGTGGGTCTCTCCAAATCATCGATGCGGTTAACCAAGAATTGGCAAAAAAAGGGCTAAAGGATCATGTAGAAGTGAAGGTGACAGGATGTCATGGTTTTTGTCAATTAGAGCCAAACCTGATCGTTTATCCCGAGGAGATATTTTACAAAACTCTCCAACCACAAGATGTGCCCCAAATCGTCGAAAAATCCATTCTTGGGAATGAAATCGTCTCGTCATTGGTTTTCGAAGACCTCAAAACTGCACAGAAAGCCATAAAACAGAATGATATTCCTTTCTACAAAAAACAGGAGAGGCTTCTCACTGAGAATAACCTGAAGATCAACCCGACAGAAATAGAGGATTACATCGCGTTGGATGGATACCAGGCTTTGGCCAATGCCTTGTTCAATATGACCTCTGAGGCGGTTATAGCCGAAATCGAAACAGCCGGTTTACGAGGAAGAGGCGGTGGAGGCTTTCCTTCGGGAAGAAAGTGGGAAATCTGTCGAAAAGTCGAATCCAATATAAAATATATCATCTGCAATGCAGATGAAGGTGATCCCGGTGCCTACATGGATCGGAGTTTGCTAGAAGGGAATCCTCATAGCGTCATAGAGGGTATGATCATTGGTGCCTATGCCATCGGCGCTCAGGAGGGATATATCTATGTCCGCATGGAATATCCTCTTGCTGTTCAGCATGTTAACCTAGCCTTGGAGCAGGCCAGGAAGTTCGGCTTTCTCGGTGAATCCATCCTCGGCTCAGAATTTGCCTTCGAAATCCACCTGATCGAAGGAGCAGGTGCATTTGTGTCCGGAGAAGAAACATCATTGATTGCATCCATCGAAGGAAGGCGGGCATTTCCAAGCCAGAGACCACCTTTCCCCGCACAGGAAGGATTGTGGGGAAAACCGACCAATGTCAACAATGTGGAGACCTGGGCGAATGTTCCCCTCATTTTGCGGAAAGGCGCTGACTGGTATGCAAAGATCGGTACGAGAAGAAGCAAAGGAACGAAAATTTTCTCTCTAGTAGGAAAGATCAACAACACCGGTTTGGTCGAAGTTCCCATGGGAATAACCCTGAGGGAAATCGTATATGATATCGGAGGGGGGATTCAAGACAACAAGAAATTCAAGGCCATTCAAACAGGAGGGCCTTCGGGCGGATGTATACCAGCCGAAAAATTAGATCTACCCGTTGATTATGATACCTTGGCGAAAGCCGGATCGATCATGGGCTCTGGCGGTATGATCATCATGGATGAGGATACATGTATGGTCGATGTGGCCCGCTACTTTCTCCACTTCACACAGGAGGAATCTTGCGGAAAATGTGTGCCGTGTCGTATCGGAACAAAACAGCTGGTCGAAATATTAAATAGGATTACAGAAGGGAATGGAGAAGAAGAGGATCTCGAAAAAATGGAAGATCTATCCAAAACCATTAAAACAGGCTCTTTATGCGGATTGGGACAAACGGCACCGAATCCTGTTTTGACGACTCTTCAATATTTTAGGAAGGAATATGAATCTCATATCAAATCAAAGACTTGTATAGCTCTGGTTTGCAAAGGTTTGATCGCCTACACCATCGATCCGGACAAATGCGTGGGTTGTCTTTTGTGTTTGAAAAGCTGCCCTGTTGATGCCATATCCGGCGAAAGAAAAGAGGTTCATGTCATCGACCAAGATTTGTGCATCAAATGCGGGGCCTGCTTGGATGTCTGCCCGCCAAAAATCAACGCAGTTTCCAAGGTTACAGGAAGAAAAATGGCCAGAATATTGAAAAATGCTTCAGGGAAAAGAGTTTAAAAATGAAATTAACGATTGATGGAAAAAAGATTGAAGCGGAAGGGAAAAAATCCATATTAGATGTGGCCCGGGAGAACGATATCAACATTCCGGCTCTGTGTGATCATCCGATATTGGGCCCCTTTAGCGGCTGTCGGTTGTGTATTGTTGAAATTCAAGGGAGAAGAGGATTCGCTCCCTCTTGCAGCACTTATGCCGAAGATGGTATGGAGGTGAAATCCGATACTCCCCAGCTTCGGAAGACACGGAAAGAGATTCTTGGACTCATTTTAACTGAACACCCTGATGCTTGTCTGATATGCACAGAGAAGCAAAGCTGTGATGAATTCAAATCCACCATCAGGAAGGTAGGGGAGGTCACCGGATGTGTGCTCTGCTCGAACAACGGTCGATGTGATTTACAGGATGTCGTCGAGGCTGTTCAGATCGACAAAGTGGATTTTCCTTCCGTATATCGGGATTTAGAGGTCAAAAAAAATGATCCTTTTTTTGACCGGAATTACAATTTGTGCATTCTCTGCGGACGGTGTGTTAGAGTCTGCCACGAACTGAGGGGAGCTTCGACCGTCCATTTTGTGGATAGAGGGCCTGAAGCCGTGATCGGAACAGCCTTGGACCGGACCCTCCATGAATCGGGTTGCCAGTTCTGTGGGGCTTGTGTGGATGTCTGCCCGACCGGAGCTCTGACAGAGAGGGCCGTCAAGTACGAACCTTTACCCGATGGAACGGCCAAAATCCTGTGTCCTCTCTGCGGGATGGGATGTGAATTGGATGTAATGTTGAGCAACGGCAGAATGTTGAGTGCCAAGCCTGCTGAAAAGGGAACTGTCAACCAGGGCCAAGCTTGTGTCAAAGGGAGGTTTTTGATAAAGGATGTGGTCATCAGTCCTCGAAGGATTCTGCAGCCCATGATCCGTCGGAGAAAAGAACTGGAGGAAGTCTCTTGGGAAGAAGCACTGGATTTCGTGGCGCAAAAAATCAAGACATACAAAGGAAATGAAATAGGCTTTATCACGTCCCCCCAGCTCTCTTGTGAGGATAACGTCGTAGCTGAAAAGTTTGCTCAAGAGGTGGTCAAAACCAGGAATGTCGGCATGTCCACAGGATTCACTCCTTTAGATTCTCTTTGGCATCTTGAACAGAAGAATGGGATTTCCCCCTCATTCCATTTTAATAAAGAAGATATCGCTCGAGCAAAGGTCATATTCCTCACTGGAACAGATTTAGCCCTCTCCCATCCCATGCTTTGGCTCGAAGTGTTGAAGGCAGTTCGCAATGGCGCAAGACTTTTAGTGGCCAGCCCTTTCGAAATTGCGGGAAGCCGGTATGCTTCGTCATGGCTCCCGATTAAGCCGGGATCTGAAGATCTTTTGTACAGATGTCTCTCCAAGATGATCCTAAAAGAAGGAGAAGTGGGTGGTCATGACCTCGAAGGTTACGAATCATTCAGGAGATCGTTGGAGAAACTCAATCTGTCTGAGGCTGCAGAAGTTACAGGGATCGATGAAAAGAGTTTACGCCGCGCTACTGAAATGTTGATGCGAGGCAAACCCTATTTTATTGCGGGAATGGGCTTGACTCCCTCGTCTGGGGAGAATAAGAATATTGCCTCCCTATGGAACCTCTCTCTCCTGTGCAAAGGAAAACTGATCCCGTTGGGATTGGAGAACAATCAGAGATGCATATTCGAAATGCAACGGAACAATTCGCGCAAAACAAAGCTTTTATCACAAATTCTCCAAGCTGTGCGAGAGGGACAGATAAAAGCATTGTACACGATTGGTCCTATTCCTCTCGATAAGAAGATTAAGACGGAGTTACTTATCGTGCAAGACAGTTACCTGAGCGGGATTGCTGAAAGAGCGGATGTTGTTTTGCCTGCTACCACTTTTGCAGAAACAGATGGGACATTTGTCAATGTGGAGGGAAGAACTCAAAGTTATTCCAGGGTAATCCAACCTATCGGTGAATCCAAACCGGATTGGTGGATCCTTAGCCAATTGGCCAAAAAAAGAGGAAAGAAGAACTTCGCTTACAAAAAATCCCAGGATATTTTGAAGGAAATGAAAAAAAGGATCCCATCCCTTAAAAAGCCCAGCTCAGCCCATACAAAAAGGGGAAAACAAAAATTTGTGCCATTAAGGGCCAGGTATCACGGCACGAAGATCGGAAAAAAATTCCCGTTTATCCTGAGTTCGGATTACAGCTTGGATACTTACAGAAACCTTGTCCTGAGTAGTGAGATCAAAGGCTTTGAAATGGTGAGAAATGCACGATGGATCATGATAAATCCTGAAGATGCAAAAACACTAAAACTGGAAGAAGGAGAAGGAATTATCATGGAATCTTCGGTTGGTAAAAAGAAGGGCGTAGCTAAAATCACAGAAGCTGTTCCCCAAGGTACGGTTAGAGCCAGCTTCCTCTGGATCGAGGGGACAGAGGAAGCCTTTAATCCTTTACCAGTTAGAATAAAAAGAGGAAAATAATGGCTAAGATACTGAAAAGAGAGCGATTAGTTCCGAATGTCCATGTTATCGAAGTTGAAGCCCCTGAAATCGTCCGCAAATGTCAGCCTGGCCAATTTGTCATCATCATGCCCGATAAAAAGGGAGAGAGGATCCCTTTAACCGTTGCGGATTGGGATAAGAAGAAAGGTTCTATCACTTCTGTTTTTTTGGTCGTCGGGACTTCTACTCATAAGCTCGCCGAGCTCAAAGCAGGGGATGATATACCTGTTTTTGTCGGTCCTTTGGGAAAACCATCAGAGATTGAAAAATTTGGTACCGTTCTTGTCGCGGGTGGTTGTTTTGGGATTGCAGCCATCTATCCGATTGCTCGAGCCTTGAAACAAAAGGGAAATAAAGTCATAACGTTAATCGATGTTAAAGCAAACTACCTTTTGTATTGGGAAGAAAAATTGAGGGCAGTGAGCGATCAGTTCCATGTCTCCAGCCGTGACAGTTTTTATGACTGCAAAGAATACATCCCGCATACATTGGAAAGCCTGCTGAAAAAGGAGAAAAAAATCGCCCGTATCCATTCTATCGGTTGCACTTATCTGATGTACACATGTGCGGAGGCAACGAGGCCTTATGAAATCCAGACGTTGGTGAGCCTCAATCCAATCATGGTGGATGGAACAGGGATGTGCGGGGCGTGTCGTGTGACCGTCGGCGGTAAAACAAAATTTGCTTGTGTGGATGGGCCGGATTTTGATGGTCATTTGGTCGATTGGGATGAGCTTTTTATGAGAAGGAAATCCTATTTCGATGATGAAATCCATTCCATGTGTTACTGGGAAAAGAAAAATTTCCCCTAAAGTTAAACAGAAAAGAGTAAAAAATGGCTGATAATAAAAAAGATATGCCGCCAGAACTGAAGGAAAAACTGAAAGCTGGTTTTAACCAGGAGTGGCGCAAGGAACTCCGCAAGTCATTCCCCATGAAAGAACGCATGAAGATAAAGCGCCAGAAGATGCCTGAGAGGAATCCTGACGAACGGAATCAGGATTTCTTCGAAGTCAACAGGGGGTTGAGAGCCAAGGCGGCTGTCGCTGAGGCGAAGAGATGTTGGGACTGTGCCAATCCCCAATGTGTGAAGGGTTGTCCGGTGGGTATCGACATTCCGGCTTTTGTCAAAATGATCGAGATTGGTGATTTCGATCAAAGTGTTCGCAAGTTGAAAGAAACTAATGCCCTTCCCGCTATATGCGGACGAGTCTGTCCTCAGGAAATCCAATGCGAAGTGGTGTGTAATCTGAAAAAAGCCACAGGGACGCCAGTGGCCATCGGCAACCTGGAACGGTTTGTTGCCGATTATGAAAGAGAAAAAGGAGATATGTTTATCCCATCTCTGCCTCCATCCACAGGAAAAAAGGTGGCTATCATCGGATCAGGGCCTGCAGGATTGACCGTTGCTGGAGACTTGGCCCTCAAGGGACACAAGTGCACAATTTTTGAAGCGCTTCATGTCCCTGGAGGTGTGTTGTGGTACGGGATCCCAGAGTTCAGGCTTCCGAAAAAGATCCTGGAAGCCGAGGTGGATTATCTGAAAAAGCTAGGCGTGGAATTGAGAACGAATTTTGTTGTGGGTTTGACCGCTACCCTTAAAGAATTGAAAAAGGAAGGTTTTGATGCTTTTTTTGTCGGGACAGGTGCCGGATTGCCTAATTTCATGCGGATTCCCGGCGAAAATTTGGTCGGCGTTTATTCGGCCAACGAGTACTTGACGCGGGTTAATTTGATGAGAGCCTTTGAATTCCCTGAATATGACACACCTGTTTATTTGGGGAAAAATGCCGTTGTTCTTGGCGGAGGAAATGTGGCTATGGATTCGGTGCGAACCGCAAAGCGACTGGGTGCCGAGGAATCGACCATCGTATACCGCCGCTCGAGAGTAGAAATGCCAGCTAGGATCGAGGAAGTGCATCATGCAGAGGAGGAAGGAATCAAGTTCCATTTTCTGACTACTCCGACACAGTTTATCGGGGATGATAGGGGCCATGTTAAAGCAATGGAATGCATACAAATGGAATTGGGAGAGCCCGATGACTCCGGACGACGCCGTCCCATCCCGATCGAAGGATCGGAATTTATCATGGAGGCGGACTTGGTCGTTGTCGCAATCGGGAACAGCCCTAATCCCCTGATTCCTCAAACCACTCCCCAGCTCAAAGTGGGGAGGTGGGGAAACATCGAAGTCGATTGGGACACCATGGCAACCAGCATGAAAGGTGTTTACGCCGGTGGCGATATCATTAGGGGAGGAGCGACTGTTATCCTGGCTATGGGCGATGCCAGAATTGCAGCTAACGAGATGGATAAATATCTCCAAAACCATAAAAAAAAATAGCCATTAATTATTTATAAAAAATGCCGATACCAACATTTATTCATAAAAACAATATTCCACCTATACATATTTCCCTTAATGATGGGGTGGGGAGGATTGGCATAGGGTGGGATGGTTGTTTAGTGTTGGTCGGAGGTTCAGATGCCTTGGGTAGATGATTACAAAAAAAAATTGGTGACAGCGGAAGAAGCGGTCTCTGCTATCAAAAGCCACGACCGCATTTACATAAGCGGCAATGCAGCCACTCCTTATGTGCTCATGAATGCTTTGGCTGAGAGTAAGGACAACCTGAACGGTGTTGAACTTGTTCATGTTCTTCTTCTTGGGGAGGATCCGCTGTCAAAACCGGAAATGGAGGGACATTTCCGCCACAATTCTTTGTTCGTAGGGCCTGCTGATCGAAAAGCCATAAACGAGGGAAGAGCCGATTATATTCCGATTTTTCTCCACCAGATCCCCAATCTTTTTTATTCCGGCCAGATGCCCATCGATGTGGCCATGCTTCATCTCTCTCCCCCCGATGAACACGGCTTCATGAGCTACGGTGTTGAGGTCCTTGCTTCCAGCGCAGCCGCCGAGACGGCCAAGATGGTTATCGCTCAGGTTAACGAGAAAATGCCTCGCGTATTGGGGGATTCTTTTATTCATGTCTCCCGAGTTCATAAGGTCGTCGAGATTTCCGAGGATCTTCCCCAATTGAAGAAAAAGCCATTCACCGAGGTTGAACGCAAAATTGGTCATTTCATCGCAGACTTGATCGAGGACGGTTCCACCCTCCAATTGGGTATAGGGGGAATCCCGGATGCGGTATTATCTGCTCTCAAAGGACGAAAGGATTTGGGGATCCATACGGAGATGGTCTCGGACGGTGCGATGGAGGCAATCGAAGCGGGGATCATCACCGGAGCCAAAAAAAACTTCCATCCTTACAAAGTGATTTTGACGTTCATTCTGGGGTCGAGTAAGCTGTATGATTTTGTGGACAACAATCCCACTTTTGAGGCACACCCCACTGATTACACCAATCATCCGTTCAAAGTCGCTCAGAACGATAACATGATCGCCATCAATTCGGCGGTCGAGGTGGAAATCTCAGGTCAGGTATGTTCCGATTCGATCGGAACTTATATTTACAGCGGTTTTGGTGGCCAAGTGGATTTTATCAGAGGTGCCGTTCACTCAAAAGGAGGAAAACCCATTATTGCATTACCTTCCACAGCAAAAGGTGATGAAATATCTCGGATTGTTCCGTTTCTTAAAAAAGGAGCAGGAGTCGTAACCACCCGTGCCGATGTTACCTATGTGGTGACAGAATACGGCGTGGCTTATCTCCATGGCAAAAACCTCCAGGAAAGGACAAAGGCGCTCATTGACATTGCCCATCCCAAGTTCAGGGATGATTTGATCAAAGAAGCCAAAGACAGGAATCTCCTGTCCTAATTGGTATAGTGATGCGTCAGACTGGACTGTTTCCAGTGGAAAAGGGACATATCGGTACCGATGAATCGGGAAAAGGGGATTACTTCGGTCCTCTTGTGGTGGCAGGAGTCTATGTTCCGGATGAGCAGCAGGATGTGCTGAAAGAATTGGGGGTGAAGGACAGCAAAAGAATTTCCGATAACAGGGTTAGGGAAATGGCGGATCTTGTTAAAAGAGGTTATAAACATTCTGTCGTCGCCATCGGTCCTGAAAAATATAATGAGCTTTACGGCAAGCTGAGAAATCTGAACCGCCTGTTGGCATGGGCTCATGCCCGGGCTATCGAGAACATTTTGGAAGAGGTCGCCTGTGAACAAGCGATCACGGACCAATTCGGGGATAAGCTGTTTGTGGAAAATGCCATGATGAAAAAGGGGAGGCATGTCGAGCTGGTCCAGAGGCCAAAAGCTGAAGAGGACATGGCTGTGGCAGCTGCTTCGATCCTGGCTCGAGCCGAGTTTCTCAGACGATTGTATTTTCTCTCACAAGACTTCAAGATCGACCTCCCGAAGGGTTCCTCCACGAAATCGGAAGAGGTAGGACTGGAACTGGTGGAAAAACACGGGGCGGATGTCTTGGGCAAGGTGGCTAAAACACATTTTAAGCTCACTCCCCGAATCTTGGATTTGTCAAAAAAAAAGAAATAATTTCTTGATATCTTTTCGCTGATTTTCAATCTTTGAAAAGGAGGGAAACACGATGGCTTCTTCTTCAACTTCCCTGGCTTCTGTTAGAAGTATAATGGATTGGGAATCGCGTGCGGAAAGGAGAAAGTGATGGCTGAGAAAACGAAGCGGTTGTATTTTGAAGATCCGTACCAAGTCGAATTTGAAGCCCATGTGATCCAAAGAATTACTTATGAGGGAAATCCAGCGGTTGTCCTCGATAAGACCTGTTTCTATCCAGAGGGTGGCGGACAACCCGCAGATAAAGGGACTATTGACGGGGTCCTTGTCATTCATGTTTTGGAGAAGGATGACCAGATCATTCATGTGCTCGAAAAAGACCTCTCTTCGGATGCTGTGAAAGGCGAGATCAATTGGAGCATTCGATTTGACCACATGCAGCAGCACGCCGGCCAACACATCCTTTCCCAGTGTTTTGTCCAGCTTTTTGATGCCGCAACTCGCTCGTTTCATCTGGGGGAGGAGTCATCAACGCTCGAAGTGGATAAGCGGAATATGAGCGAGGAGGAAGCAGAACGCGTTGAAAGGCATGCGAATGATGTTGTTTTCCAAAACAAGGAAATAAAAACTTGTTTTTATGGGGAAAAAGAAATTTCCGATGTCCGGTTGAGAAGGCCTCCTAAAAAGATGGGAGATATAAGGGTAGTTGAAGTATCGGATTTTGATTACACGGCTTGTGGAGGAACCCATCCGCGAAGCACGGGTGAGATCGGCACGATCAAAATTTTAAGATGGGATAGGATCCGAGACAATGTGCGACTGGAATTTATCTGTGGAATTCGAGCCGTGCAGGACTATGCTCGGAAACATCGGGATCTAAAAACTTTGTCCAACATCTTGACAGTAGATGATAGGGAAATCGTTGCCTCCTTTGAAAAAACCAAGTCCGATCTCAAAATGCAGAAAAGAATAAACCGTAAAATGCAGGAGAAAATCATACAGCATGAGGCTGAAGATATGATTCAAAAAGCCGAGGGAAAGCTCCTCAAGCGGATTTTTACAGATAGATCTCAAGAAGAGATCAGGCTTCTGACCCTTCTTATCATTAGGAAGGGGGAATTTGTTGCGCTTTTTGGTCTTAAAGGCGATGAAAGAGTACATGTTTTCCTAGCCTGTTCTGAGAATCTCGGTTTGGATATGCGAGAGCTTGAGCCAGTCGTTTCTCCTCTGATCGAGGGCAAAGGAGGAGGAAGATCTTCGCTGGTCGAGATATCCGGGCAAAAAAAAGAAAACCTCGAACAAGCACTTGAAGCGGCTTCCCAGCACATAGAAGAAAAGCTATAGACTGATTGTAAAAAAGGGGACGGTTCTATTTTTTTTTATTTTATTAAGTAAGGAAATCCCTTTGAAAGATGAAAAAATAGAACCGTCCCCTTTTTTATTCGTATCTGAGGGAGACGATGGGGTCGAGCTTGGCAGCCTTCTGGGCCGGGAAGATCCCGAAAAAGAGGCCGACCGAAATGGACACAGCGAGGCCCAAAATGACTGACCACCATGTCACGGAGGCTGGAAGGGGCGTTGCAGCTTTGACCAATTGAGCGATCCCGAAGCCTATCAGAATGCCGATCAATCCTCCTGTTGCAGTCAGAAACACGGCTTCAATCAGAAACTGTTTAAGGATGTCCCCCGAACGAGCACCTATGGCTTTGCGGATCCCTATCTCTTTTGTTCTTTCTTTCACAGATACCAACATGATGTTCATCACTCCGATCCCACCCACGAGCAGTCCTATCGAGGAGATCATGATCATCACCAGGTAAGCTGCGCCAGTGAGCTGATTATAGATTTCGATCATTGTATCTTGGGAATAGATCACAAAGTCATTCGGTTTCCCAAACGGGACTTGTCTTCTTTGTCGGAGAACGTTGATAATTTGATCAGTGGTTTCTTGGATAAAACCTTCTTTATTAGGGGTGACGATAATCTGTAGATTTGAAAGATCATATGGAAAATGCTTCATAAGTGTTGTTATTGGAATCCCAACAAAATCATCTTGACTTTGCCCGAAGCGCGTGCCCCGCTTTTTTAGAATCCCTACGACAGTGAATTTTTCCTGTCCAATGTTTATTCTTTTTCCTAGAGCAAACGTGTGAGGAAACAACACCTCTGCTAATTCAGCGCCAAGGACACAGACTTTTCTTTTATGATTTATGTCGGCTTCTGTCAGAAATCGTCCTTGTTCGGGAAGATAAGCGGTAAGAATATCAGGATATTTTTCATTCATTCCTAAAACAAAGGAATCTTGGGTCTTTTTATTCTGATATTTTATTGTTATGGGTGTGAAAATATCTGCAACAAGCGCAACGACGACCGCTTTCACCAAAGAACATTCCTTCTCTATGGCTAGAGCATCCTCGAATGTGAGATTTTTTCTTTGTCTTTCTTCTTGGGAAAGCAAAAATTCTGGTCCTGGATTGAATTTTTGCACGGCTATGAGATTTGTCCCGGACGATTCCAGTTCAGCAAGAAAGGATCGGTTTAAACCTTGGATGATAGATACCATCCCTATGACCGTCATCACCCCGATCATGATTCCCAGTAATGTTAAGAAGGAACGAAGTTTGTGCATCCTGAGAGAATCAAGGGCCATTTGGATAATTTCTTTCAGAATCCCGAATCTCATTGTTCTGCCCTTATCGATTCAATCGGATCGAGCTTTGCTGCTTTGCTTGCCGGATAAAGCCCGAAAAAGACGCCCACGGAGGTCGAAACAAGAATGGCAACTGCGATAGATATCGGTTCCACACTCGATGGCAACGAGGTTGTGGCTGTCACAATACTTGCGATGATAAATCCCAAAATTATGCCGATTATTCCTCCGACCGTAGAAATAACAGCAGATTCGATGAGAAATTGAAAAAGAATATCCATTCGCCGGGCTCCTACAGCCATCCGGATCCCGATTTCCTTGGTTCTTTCCGATACGGCCACAAACATGATATTCATGATGACAATCCCGCCGACTATAAGAGCGATAGAAGATACGATAATCATGGCGAAAAAGATGCTGGATGTTGCCGACTTATAGAGCTGGATAAAAGTCTCTGAAGTTTGGAAGGAAAAATCGTCAGAATCTTCATATGCCAAATGACGCTTCGAACGAAGAATGGTTCTCACTTCTTCTTGTGCCTCTGACATTGTCTCTTGCGAGGATGTGTGGATGTTGATGTTGATACTTCTTCTGGATCCATATAATTTCTGGAAAGTTGTAATCGGAATCAAAATGTAATTATCTTGACTGAAACTCAGAATTTTGCCCTTTTTTTGGCCGAGTCCTATTACTGAAAAGTTATGTTGACCGATCTTTATCCTTTTGCCTAGAGGATCCGTGTATGGAAAAAGTTTTTCTGTAATATCGTTGCCAATGATACAGACGTTGCGAGAGTGATCTTCATCCTTCCTTTGTAAATGCCTGCCTCCCGCCAATTCTAAGACCGATCCGATAAGATGGTCAATGTGAGTTACTCCTCTAATGGTAACTCCCTTGAGAGATTGATTTTGTAGTTTAACAGTTCGACTCGTTTCTGTGGAAGCACCCACCAATTCGCATGCGTTGCATCGGCTCCGGATAAGTCTCATATCTTCTAGGGTAAGATCCCTTCGAGCGAATTGTCCTCTCAGATCTTTAATAGTTCTTACGTCAAGGGAAAATTTGCGGACAGAAAAATCGTTGGCACCGTAAAAAGCCATCTTGGAGTACACATAGTTGTTTAAGCCTTGGATGATTGAAACTACGGCTATGATGGTGAGAACACCGATGATGATTCCCAACAGCGTAAGAAATGTACGGAGCTTGCTCGACCAGAGAGAACTCATGGCCATCGCCACAGATTCACCCACGTGGATTCTTCTGATTCTTTTATTCATCCGGATTTATTATATATGATACGAAAAAGCGAAGGAATAGGTTTTTTAGGAATGGTTTCGCTCCTGTGACCAGTTTTAACGCCATCCCCTCACCGCTCTTCTCGGCGGCTCCGGAACTCCACTCGTTATCCCCAATCTCTGCCACACAAACCTCTATTCCCATTATTGTCCGGTCTCATATCCTTTGCAAAGTTGTGCCGAGTACATCCTTGCCTTTTGACTTCGTCAGATTCCCTCGAAAAGCGGCTCGTGAGGGCTGGGCTAGGTTGGGTCGGGGTCCTCCCTGGTCGCTTTAACCATCTTCAATAGCCCTGTTTATCACAGGAAAAACGATGCTTCTTTAAAAAAGAATGAGGTTGACAGCTCTGGGATGAGGAACCAAAATAAAAGGAGAGATGAAGGCCATAGCATTAAAAGGCAGGAATATCTGTGTTGAGGAGAGGCCGGATCCTGTGCCGACAAAAAACGAGGCTCTGATTAGGGTCACTAAAGCAGGAATCTGTAACACAGACCTGGAGCTTGTGAAAGGATACATGAATTTCGAGGGAATATTGGGCCATGAATTCGTGGGCCGGGTTGTCGAAGCATGTGAAAAAGAATGGATCGGGAGAAGAGTGGTCGGAGAAATTAACATCCCGTGTGGTCAATGCGAGATTTGTTTTGGAGGAGATCCAAAGCACTGTCCATCGAGGATGGTGTTGGGTATTCAACAAAAAGATGGGGTTTTTGCCGAATTTGTGACTCTTCCTCTGGAAAATTTGCATGCCCTTCCCTCGAACGTTTCCGAAATAGAAGCGGTTTTTGTCGAGCCTCTGGCTGCAGCCATCGCCATTATTGACCAAATTTATCCCGATCAGAACAATGATGCGTTGATTTTGGGGGATGGAAAGCTGGGGCTTCTTGCAGCGCAAGTTTTGCAGACCCGCACGCCAAATATTTTTTGTGTCGGCCGTCACCCCCGAAAACTCGCCCTGATAGAAAAAAGAGGAATCCAGACCGCACTTGATGCTGGTAAATGGGATCGCAAGTTCGATTTCATTGTCGATGCCACAGGAAATCCCCAAGGGATTGCGGAAGCCCTTTGTTTTATCAAACCCAAAGGAAAGATCGTGATTAAAAGTACTTTTGAAGGTCTGGCCAAGATCGATATTTCAGCTCTAGTTGTGAGCGAGATTCAATTGCTCGGCTCCCGGTGTGGTTCTTTTGCCAAAGCCCTAGAATTTTTAAAAAAGGAAACGCTGGAATTGGAAAGTATGGTGGATGTCGATTTCCCTCTGGGAAAGGCCCTTGAAGCATTCGAAAGAGCGAAAGATCCTGAAGTGATAAAAGTCCTTCTAACTCCTTAATGAATGACCAGGCCCGATATATAATGAAGGAACGAAGGAGATGAGAAATGATTGACACAAAAGGCGGAAAAGATTTGGCTGTATCAGTCCCCTGTTTTTATCACTGGGAACCAGGGAAGGGAAACACACAGAGGACTTTGGAGATCGCAGCTCACAGAGCTGAGGAATTGGGGATCAAGACTGTTTTGGTGGCCTCGACCTCCGGAGAAACGGGCCTGCTGGCGGCCCGTATAATTTCGGCTGCACAAGTCGTTATCGTCACCCACTCCACAGGATTTCTCAAACCTGATTTTCAACAGCTGCAGCCGGAAATGAGGAAACAGATCCAGGAAGAAGAGGGCCAGATCCTCACCTGTCAACATGCCTTGGGAGGAGTGGGGCGAGCGGTTCGGAAAAAGCTTGATACATACGAACTGGAAGAGATCATGGCCTACACCCTGCGTATCTTCGGCGAAGGGACGAAGGTGGCTGTGGAAATCGCTTTGATGGCTGCTGATGCAGGCCTTGTCTCGACCCAGGAACCTTGCATCTCAGTGGGCGGAACCGCACAAGGAGCGGATACCGCGATCGTGCTGCAGCCTGCCCATGCTCAGAATTTTTTCAACATGAAAATTCTGGAGATTCTGGCGAAACCCCGACTCATATAATAGGAGTTGAGAATCTAATCAGGAGGAATAGAAATGGAAAGAAGAGTATTTCGGTTTTTTGTGATGGTGGTATTCTGTGTGATATTAGCTTCAGGCGCAACAGCCAAAAGCGGCTTTTTTATCGGAGTCCAAGGGGGCTGGTCGATGCAGAAACCTAGCTTTGAAGAGGTGAAATTCGATTCGGACTCGAGCTTTCTCTACGGTGCCCGAGTAGGGGTGAAATTCATGATGTTTGCCATCGAGGCCAACTTTTTCCAAGCGGCCCACAACCTCGTTGTTAAAGAATTGGCGGCCTTCGATTGGGAAGGTGTCGACGTCGATTATAACTACTTGGGTATCAACGCAAGGATATACATTCCCCTTATTCTCGTGCATCCCTATTTCACGGTTGGCTATGGTTCATATTCCGCCAATCTCAAAGACATCGGCAAAGATACCAACAGAGGGATCAATGTTGGATTGGGAGTGGAATTGCAACTGGGCGACAAATTTTCTTTAATGGCCGAAGGTAAGTATCACAATGTCAAAGTGGATATCCTAGAATCTGAAATGGAACTGATAAATTACACCTTGAGCGGGGGTTTTAATTTCTATTTCTAAAAATGAAAATTCGGCTGAACAAATACCTGGCCCTTGCGGGAGTTGCATCGAGAAGAGAGGCGGACAGGATGATTTCTGAGGGCCGCGTGAGCGTTAACGGGGAAACGGCCGAAATGTTGGGCATCCAGGTGGATGAGGTGAAGGACAAGGTCGCCGTGGATGGGAAGATTGTCAAACCGATGAAATCGGATGTCTACTTGATGTTGAATAAACCCCCTGGCTATTTGGTTACGGCTAAAGATCCATTCCTGCGCCCCACCATCACAGATCTTCTCCCTGCGATGAAAAACAGAATTTTTCCTGTGGGAAGATTGGATTTCGATTCCGAAGGTTTGCTGTTACTCACCAATGATGGCGATTTGGCGAATCGCTTGATGCACCCGAGCTATCAAGTGATAAAGGAATACCGTATAAGGGTCAGACCCAAACCTGACCTGTCTACTCTTGCAACTCTGGAAAAAGGGATTTCTCTGGATGGGAAAAAAACGGCACCAGCCAAATTCCGCATCCTGACAACGACCGTGAAGGGCACCCTTCTTATGGCAAAACTACACGAAGGGCGAAAAAGGGAACTGAGACGGATGTTTGAATGCATGGGATTTCGCGTGATTGCCCTCAAAAGGGTGAAATTAGGGAGCCTCCACCTGGGGCCTCTCAAAAAAGGAAAATGGCGTCACCTCAAACGGGAGGAAGTGATCCGGCTCAAAAAGAAAGTGGGTTTAGGCTGATTCCTTTCCCTTTTCCTTATTGTCAGGAGCAGAAAAGGTTTTCCAGCTCTTGGCTAGTCGTTGCAGTTCCAGGTCAACGAGATCATTGATCGTTCCTTCCGGGAACGTCCCATCTTTCTGTACGATGCCGGCTTCTACGCCTGTTAATATTGCGATGCCTTCATCGATGGTTTTAACCGGATAGATATGAAATTTTCCCTCTGATACCGAATCGATCACTTCTTGTCTTAGCATGAGATTTTGCACATTCTGGTGTGGGATGATAACACCTTGATCTCCGGTCAAACCTTTAGCCTTGCAGACCTCATAGAATCCTTCGATTTTTTCGTTTACCCCCCCGATGGGTTGTATTTCACCCTTCTGATTCAGAGACCCGGTGACAGCGATATCTTGGCGAAGGGGAAGTTTTGAGAGGCTGGAGAGGATGGCGTAAACCTCGGTGGAGGATGCGCTATCTCCGTCTACTCCTCCATAGGACTGTTCGAATGCCAAACTGGCTGATAGGGAAAAGGGTTTGTTTTGTGCGTATTTACCCCTTAGGTATCCCCCAAGGATCAACACGCCCTTGTTATGAGTTCGGCCGCTCATATCGGCTTCCCTCTCGATATTGATCACGCCAGCTCTTCCGACAGCCGTGGAGGCCGTTATCCGGGTTGGCTTACCAAAAGAAAATTCCCCCATCGCGTAGACCGAAAGCCCGTTTACTTGCCCTCTCTCGCTCCCATCCGTATCGATCATGATCGTGCCTTCTTCGATCATTTCCTGGATTTTGTCCTCGATCAGGCTAACTCTTTCAAACCGCTCCCTGATTGCCTGTTCAACATGTTTCCGCTGAACCTGTTTGCTGTTGTCCTTTCCGGACCAATAACATGCTTCGCGGACGACATCTGCCAGGATATGAAAACGTGTGGATATTTTTTTCTGCTTACCTGCAAGCCGGGTTCCATATTCGATTATGGCAGCCATTCCTTCTTTGTCGTAATGATTGAGATTATCCTCATCGCAAATTTTCTTGATGAACTGGACGTATTCCATGATGGTCTTTTTGTCTTTTTTTGTTTCAGAATCGAATTCAGATTTGATCTTGAAGATTTTTTTAAAATCGGCATCGAGATAATACAGGAGGTTATAAATGTAGGCATCCCCGATCAAAACAACCTTAACATCGATGTTGATCGGCTCCGGCTTCAAACGGCTCGTGGAGATCAGATACATCGAGGCGAGATTTTGTATTTCGAGGGTTTGATATTTCAGCGTGCGCTTGAGGGTTTGCCATACTCCCAGCTCCACCAACGCATCCAGCGCATTCATCACTAGGTAACCCCCGTTTGCTTTTAGGAGCGATCCTGCCTTGATCTTGGTGAAATCTGTCTGCCATACTCCAGTTCTGCTCACAGTGGCTTCGATGGATCCAAAAACGTTGAGATAGTTGGGATTGGTTTCCATGACCACAGGAGTGCCCTTTTTTTCAGAATTATCGATCAGAAGATTCACGCTGTATTCAATGAATGGATCGACAATTTCTTTTTCTTTTGTTTCTTTGGGGGGGGTCTTAAAAAGGTCGATATGCTTGACGAGATTGTTTTCCACATCATCCAAGTAATCCAAGATTTTTTGTGCGTCGAATTGTGAACGGATTCCTGCTATACCACCAGTTATGATGGGGGTAATGGACTCTTCATCCCAGTCTTTGAGCATACGGCGGGTTCTTTCTTCCAATTCCTTGAGTTTTGAGAAGATTTCTTCCAGTTTACCCGTCAATTCTTCGTATTTTTTCTTCAGTTCTTCCAGTTTTTCTTTTGGGAATTTTTCCTCTCTGACCATGATATCCAGTTGGTTAAAGGGAGTGGGTTTTCCATCGATCACCGGGATGAGGTCCGGTTTGACAAACATACCCATTTGGACCTGAATGACAGAAAAACCTTCCTGGGCGACTTCCTCTTCGAATGCTTTAAGAATTTCCTTTTGTATTTTCTGCTGGCTCTCGACGATTTCATCCCTTTTATCCGTGTAATATTTGCTCTTCAACAGTTCAGGAATGTTTGATTTGAGCATCCCGATAAGTTGCTCCATGGCTTCTTTGAAGTGCTTTCCCTGTCCGGCTGGAAGAATGATGAGAGTGGGCTCATCTGAATTTTTAAAATTGTTCACATACAAAATATCGTCCGGCTTTTCGTCTTCTTTCCGCATTTTTTCTAAAAATTGCTTAATGGTTGTGGTTCGTCCTGTTCCAACCATTCCGGTAACAAAGATGTTGTAGCCGAGGCTATGGATGTCTAAACCTGTCTGGATGGCTTTGAGAGCCCGCTCCTGGCCGATGATCCCCTCACAAGCTTCGCAATCATCGCTCGATTCAAAAGGTATTTTATCCGAGTCAAGTGTCCATGACAGCTTATCGGGAGTGAGTTCCTTAAAACCTGTTGCTTTTTTCATCTGTGTATCCTCCATCCATCCAGTATATCTGGAATAAACAAATTATTTGTAGCACAATTCTCTTTTAATGTAAAACCGAGACGTCCCAATAGGTACCACCCGATTAATTCATTAATTCGGGGATAGGTGCCGAATTAACAAACTTTAGAAAAGAGAGATCTATCCCGAAAATGGAGAGGCCGTAAATTCGGAACCTATCCCTGAATTGGTGTCCCCGAATTGGAGGTGCTTAACAGGACATCCCCATTGAATTAAAAGACATTTATCTGATAAAATAGGAAAAATTTCCGAGGAAACAAGATTGAACAGCATTCGTATACAAAGAGTTGCATCGCACAAAGACCGGAAGAAATTCGTGTTTTTTCCCTGGAAAGTCTATAAAGACGATCCCCATTGGGTTCCTCCCCTTGTTATGGATTTCAAAGATAAAATCAACAAGAAAAAAAATCCCTTTTTCGAGCATGCCGATATGGATCTTTTCTTGGCATACAGAGATGGAGAAATCACGGGCCGTATAGCCGCAATACTGGATAGGAACTATAACGATTTTCAGGATGAGAAAGTGGTTTTTTTTGGGCTTTATGAGAGTTTCGATGACTTGGAGACGGCCAAAGCTCTCCTTGGGAAGGTGGCCGAATGGGGGAGGGAAAGGGAGATGGAAATCCTTCGCGGACCGACGAATCTCTCGATGAATGATGAACCAGCCTTTCTGCTGGATGGCTTCGATTCCCCCCCGGTCGTGATGATGCCTTATAACCCGAAATATTACCTGGAACTGATGGAAAAATGTGGCCTCGTAAAGGCCAAGGATCTTTACGCATATTATATGACTAGAGAAGATCAGACAGTCGCCCAGATCGACCAGATCGTTGCCAAAGCCAAGACGGAGATCCCGCTGACTCTTCGCACGTTAAATTTGAAGAACCTTGAGGAAGAAACCGCCCGTGTCAGATATATCTACAACAACGCATGGGAAAAGAACTGGGGATTTGTGCCATGGACAGAAAAAGAGGTGGACCACATAGCAAAGAAACTCAAAGCTGCGGCCGATCCTGATTTGGTCATCATTGCAGAACACTTGGGGAAGCCCATTGCTTTCGCGCTTGCTTTTCCTAACCTGAATGAAGCGATAAAACGCATAGACGGAAAATTGACACCCTGGGGAATTCTTAAATTCTTATACTATAGAAAAAAGATAAAAGGGATTCGCGCAATGATTTTTGGTATCCTTAAAGAGTACAGGCACACCGGTGTCAGTTACATGCTTTATGCAGAGCTCGATAAAAACTTGATCAACAAAGGCTATGAATGGTGCGAAACTTCCTGGCAGCTGGAAGATAATGAACCTGTCAATCGATTCGTCGAATCATTGGGCGGGAAGGTTTATAAAAAGTATAGGATATTCGAGAAAAATATCCTTTAAAGAAGGAGGAATGGTGGATTTAGGTAATGTGCAGGTTCGAAAGGAACCTCCTCTCGGATGGATAGTCATCAACAGGCCGGATAAGCTGAATGCGCTGAATGCCGAAACGATTAGAGAGTTGTATGCCGCCTTCTTATCCCTGAGGGATGATCCTGAGATCAAGAGTGTGATCCTGACAGGATCCGGTGATAAAGCCTTTGTAGCGGGAGCAGATATCAGCGAATTGGCCAAGCTGGATCAAACATCCGGAAAAGACTATGTGCTGGAAGGACAGGAGCTCACAAAATTGATAGAGAATTACAGAAAACCAGTCATCGCAGCCATCAATGGCTATGCATTAGGTGGCGGGACCGAACTCGCCCTGGCCTGTCATATCCGGATTGCATCGGAAAATGCCAGGATGGGACAGCCCGAGGTGAAGCTGGGTTTAATTCCTGGCTTCGGGGGCACACAAAGATTGGCTCGGTTGGTTGGGAAGGGAAAAGCCATGGAGCTTGTCCTCAGCGGAAAGATGATCGATGCCCAAGAAGCATTGGCCATCGGTTTAGTCAATAGTGTCGTTCTCCAAAATGATCTCGTATCCACTTGTGAAGCCCTGGCCGGGGAAATGATTGCGAATGCCCCCCTAGCTCTGGAATATTCCATCAGGGCTATAAACGAGGGATTGGACAAAAACCTGCCCGAGGGTTTGCTCCTCGAAGCAGAGCTCTTCGGCATCACCTGTTCCTCAGAGGATAGCAATGAAGGGACAAAGGCCTTCCTGGAAAAAAGAAAGGCCAATTTTAAAGGAAAATGAGGGAGAAATAAAATGGAAACTTACCAGGGAAAATTGCAAGCGGCTGGCCTTAAGATCGGCATTGTTCTCAGCCGGTTTAACCAGTTTATTTCAGAAAGACTGCTGGAAGGAGCGCTGGATGCTCTCCATAAAATGGGGGGAGAAGAAAAGGATATCTCCATCTACAAAGTCCCTGGTTCTTTTGAAATCCCAGTCCTTGCCAAAAAGCTGGCGAAAGCTGGGAAGGTCGACGGCATTCTTTGCTTGGGAGCTTTGATCAGAGGGGATACTCCCCATTTTGATTTCCTGAGTGCAGAGGTCACAAAGGGATTAGCTCAGATAGCCATGGAAGACGGGATCCCAGTCAGCTTTGGGATACTGACCGTGGATACGATCGAGCAGGGCATAGAAAGAGCTGGTACAAAAGCGGGCAACAAAGGCTATGATGCCACATTCGCTCTCGTTGAAACGCTGAACCTGTTAAAGGAATCAGGGCTTGATTGAACGATACCTTTATGGGTAAAAGACGGAAAGCCCGAGAAAGCACGCTGCAGATTCTTTTCCAGCTGGAATTTGACACTACCAAACCGGAAAAGGTCTTCGAGTCCTTTTGGAAGAATAAAAAGGCCACGAAAGAGATTAAGGAGCACAGTCGACGGCTTGTGGACAATATCACGTTGCACCGTAAAGACATCGATCATCTCATTCAATCTGTTTCTGCAAATTGGCGAATATCTCGGATGGCTATCGTGGACCGCAATATCTTGCGGATAGCAGTCTGTGAGCTTTTATACGAAGAGAGCATCGCTCCCGCAATCATTATCAACGAAGCCATCGAGGTTGCGAAAAAGTACAGCAGCGAGAACGGCGCTACTTTTGTCAACGGGATATTGGATGCTGTTAGAAAAGAAATCCAGGCGATGAAAAAAGCGCCCGAGGATGAAAAAGATGTCTAATACAAATAATGAAAGCAAAAAGACCGATCAAGAGATTGCACGTGAGCAGAAAATGGAAAAACTGGCTCAAGAAGGAATAGACCTATCTCCTCACAATGTCACTTCTACCCATACCATTATGGATATTCTAACGGATTATTCCGAGTTTTCCTCGGAAAAGCTGGAGGAGAAAAAGATCGAGATTTTTGTCCCGGGAAGGATCATGTCTGTCCGCAAAATGGGCAAAGCGACGTTTTTTCATATCGGGGATTGTAGAGGAAAACTGCAAGTTTACCTGCGAGAAGATAAGGTAAGCGAACAAGACTACAAAGTGTTCTCTCTTGTCGATATCGGTGATATGCTGTCAGTCAAGGGTTTTCTGTTTAAAACGAGGACAGGGGAACTTACCATAATGGCCGAATCTTTTGTGTTTTTGGCCAAATGCCTGCATCCCTTGCCAGAGAAATGGCATGGCTTGCAAGATGTGGAGCTTCGCTATAGAAAACGCCATCTTGATTTGATCATGAATCCTGAAGCAAGCGATGTGTTCAGACTCAGGAGTTCCATCATGGCCCATATCAGAGAATTCTTCGATGAAAGAGGTTATATCGAAGTCGAAACTCCGATGATGCAAGCCATCCCTGGTGGGGCCTTGGCACGGCCGTTTAAAACCTTTCATAATGCGCTCGGGATGGACTTGTATTTACGCATCGCACCGGAATTGTACCTCAAAAGGCTGATCGTAGGAGGCTTGGAGCGCGTTTATGAGATCAATCGGAATTTCCGTAACGAGGGAATTTCTTCCGAACACAACCCGGAATTCACGATGTTGGAATGGTACCAGGCCTACAGTGATTACAATGACATGATGGATATGACCGAGGAATTGATCTGCTCTCTTGGGAAATCCCTCTTAGGAACTGATGAAATCCCTTTCGGGGAACACAAGATTTCTTTGAAAAGACCTTGGAAGAGGATAAAGTTCATGCAGGCTTTGCGTGAGTACAGCGGCCTGGCCCCAAACAAGTTTGATGAGAAAACTGGGATTTTGGAATTTGCTTCAACGCTCGCTCCGGATAACAAATCTCTTTCCTTCGGGAAAGCTCTGGATATCATTTTGGATAAAAATGTGAAGCACCAGATTATCCAACCGACTTTTATTACCAATCCTCCCAAAGAAGTTTCCCCTTTAGCTAAGGCCGCAAAGGATAATCCCGATGAGGCTGAAAGATTCGAACTCATAATCGCAGGAATGGAGATTGCCAATGCCTTCAGCGAGTTAACTGATCCAGCGGAGCAGAGGAGAAGGTTTGAACAGCAGGCCGAGGAGAGGAAAAAAGGGGATGATGAATCGCATATGATCGACTTGGATTATGTCCAGGCTTTGGAGTATGGCATGCCTCCTACCGGAGGAGAAGGAATCGGGATCGACAGGCTTGTCATGATCCTGACGAACAAAAAATCCATAAGGGAAGTCATCCTGTTTCCGCTCCTCCGACCGAAACAATAAGATAGATAGATATGAATTTTGAATTATTCGTTGCCAGGCGATATCTGACGGCAAAACGGAAGCAAGCTTTTATTTCCGTAATCACCTTCATCTCTACCCTGGGGATAGCCATAGGCGTTATGGCCCTCATTATCGCGATCGCCCTTATCACGGGTTTCCAGGATGATGTCCAGGATAAGATTCTGGGATCAACCGCACACCTCATGGTTCAACATTATCTCGGGGAAGGCATGAGCGATTACTCTCAAATCATGGAAAAATTGGAGGCCGATGAAGAGGTGATCAACGTCTCTCCTGTTGTTTATGATTATATTCTGCTAACCGGGCCGTATAAAAATTCTCCAGGTGTTATCAGGGGAATCGATTTTGGCTTGGAGAAGAAATCCACAAAGTGGCTCCAAGATCTGCAGGGTCGACTCCCTGAGCCTGACGAAAAAATACCCGGCATTTTGTTGGGTCGCGACCTGGCTTTGAATACAGGAGCCGGTATCGGTGATCATGTGAATGTTTTGACCCCATCCTTTCGGCTTTCACCCACTGCCCTGATCCCGCGGCAGAAACGATATGCGGTCACCGGAATCTTCCACACCGGTCTGTATGAATTTGATAATGCCACGGCTTTGGTATCTCTAGAAGCTGCACAGAAGTTATTTAAGCTGGGAGACAGAATTAGCCTACTTCAGATTCGCATCAGCAATATTTTTCGTGCCGAGGAAGTGGCTGATCGTATCAAAAATGTCCTGCCTGCTGAGACATATGTCACAACCTGGATGGAGATGAATAAGCCTCTTTTTTCTGCCTTGAAATTGGAGAAACAACTTCTCTTTTTGACTATAACACTTATTGTTATCGTGGCTGCTTTGAATATCGTGGCCACTCTCATTTTGATGGTCATGGACAAAACCAGGGAAATTGGAATCCTTATCGCTATGGGTGCAACAGCGAAAAACATCCGGAAAATATTTTTCTTCCAAGGCGCTTTGATCGGGATCATCGGGACAGCTACCGGAACAGCCTTAGGTTTGTTTTGGAACTGGCTGGCTAACACACTCGAACTCATTAAAGTCCCCGTGGATATTTATCACATCGCCTATGTACCGTTTCGTCTGAAATTCCTTGACCTTGCACTGATCATAGGGGTAGCCCTCCTGATCAGCTTTTTGTCGACACTCTTCCCTTCTCACAGGGCGTCTAAAATCGATCCCGTGGTGGCATTAAAATATGAATAGAAATTCCATACTCAAAACAGAAGATCTGGGTAAGGAATATCCCTTGCCCAGAGGCACACTCTGTGTTTTCGATAAATTGAGTTTTGAGCTTGAAAAGGGGAATATTGTTGCGATCATGGGTGTTTCAGGTGTCGGAAAGACTACCTTCCTTAACCTTGTCGCCGGACTCGATACCCCTACCAGGGGAAATGTCTATCTCGAAGGGGAGGATGTATTCCGACTGAGTAAACGGGATAGAGCCAGGGTAAGGAACAGGAAGATCGGCTTTATCTTTCAATTTTACCACCTTCTTCCCGAATTCACGGCTATGGAAAATGTGGCGTTCCCGCTCCTCATCGGAGAGGTTGGGAAGAAACAGGCGTTTGTAAAAGCATTCAACCTCCTCAAGGATGTACAGCTGGAAGAGAAAGCGTATCTCCGTCCAGGCAAGCTTTCCGGTGGAGAGCAACAAAGGGTGGCCATCGCAAGGTCCCTGATCAACGAGCCGAAACTGTTGCTGGCCGATGAGCCGACCGGTAACTTGGATTGGAAAACAGGCCAGAACATTTTAGAACTCATTCGTTCCCTTCACGCTGAAAAAGACCTTTCCTCGATTATTGTTACGCACAATGAAAGAGTCGCTGATTTTTGCGATAAGGTTTTTTTGATGGAAAGCGGTCAGTTGAAACTTTTATCCCGCCCTTAAAGTTTTAATTATGTTGGGCTAAATTATCAGGGTTATGCTACGCCCTGAATGACCCCTGAGTGTCTTTATTTTTCAGGGAGAATATGGTATAAGGATAGAGTCATGAAAAGACTAATTTATATTTTGATTTTCAGCCTTCTTCCCCTGTTTATATTCGGGCAAGATGTAGTGGAAAAGATAGAAATCGTAGGGAACGAGAGAGTCACCGACGAGACCATCATGTATTACCTGTCTTCAAGAGAGGGGGAGTACTTCAACGAAAATTTATTGAAACGGGATTTCAAAGTCTTGTGGTCAACAGGCTTTTTTTCCAACATCAAGATCGAACAGGATCAGGGAACGAGCGGGAAGATCATCAGGATCACGATCGAAGAGAATCCGATAATCAAGGAAATCACCTATAAGACCGGGAAGAAGGTGAAAGAAAAGGATATTGTCGATAAACTCAATGAAAATGATGGGAATATTCTTCCGTATTCTTACTACAGTCCCTATAAGATACAAAGAGTCACAGCGACCATTCAAGATCTCCTGCTCGAAAAAGGCCTAATGGACGGAAAAGTCGATGTCAAAACTGAAAAAAAGGGCAATAATGAAATCGAGATAATATTTGAAATCGATGAAGGCCCCAAATTGAGGGTCGGGGAAATCGTATTTGAGGGAAGAACAAAACTACGCGAAAGCACCCTGAGAGGAGCGATTTCCGAAAACAAAGAGCACAGTGTTTTTTCTTGGATTACCGGAAAAGATTCCTTCAAACCGAACAAACTTGATGAGGATATCGCTAACCTTAAAACGAGACTTCAGGAACATGGGTACATGGAAGCCTCGATCGGAGAGCCTCGTATCGAGGATATGACCAAGAGAACGATCTTTTTTAAAAAGCAAACGATGAAAAGGATCGTCATCCCTGTTGATCCAGGCTACAGGTATTTTGTGGGAGACGTCCAAATCGAGGGAAACCAAATTGTATCCTCACAATATTTACAAAAACTGATCAAGCTGGAAAAAGGGCAAATTTACAGCACGAAGTTGCGCGAGGACTCGATAGAAGACGTAAGAGAGATGTACAGTAATTCAGGATATCTGGGCGTGCAGATTATGCCCGTTGAAAGCCTGGATCCCAAGAGAAAACTTGTCAATATCACATTCAATATCCATGAAGGTGATGTGTTTTATGTCAATCGTCTTGAAATCAAGGGAAACACATACACCAAGGATAGGGTCATCCGGAGAGAAATTTTGCTCACCGAGGGCATGCGTTTCAGCTTGGCTATGTTCAAAAACAGCATCCTCAGGATAAGGCAGTTGGGACTGGTGGATTTGGAAGAAGAGCCAGATGTCCAACCCAATCCTGATAATCCGAATAGACTCGACATCACCCTTCGCGTGACAGAGTTACAGAGGAACAACATCCAGTTTACGGCAGGTTACAGCGGTTATGAAGGAACCTTTGTGGCGCTGAGTTACTCTACTGTGAATTTTTTAGGAGCCGGAGAGACATTGGAACTGGGAGTACAGTACGGGAAAAGGGTGAAGAACTATTCCTTCGGATTCTCAGAACCTTATGTTTTTGATCTCCCGCTGACTCTCGGATTTAACGTTTACAACCGTTTTAGTGTCTATCCGGGCCTGTTCGACCAAAAATCGCGAGGAATCGATCTTCAAGCCAACGCAAGAGTCTTCGGCTACTGGAGAACAGGTCTTGTGTACAGCTTTCAGTATCTCGAGATGTTTGAACCCAGCATTGAGTATGATCAGTACTATAACCCCTATTATGGATATGGCGGTTATGCGAATCCGTACTACTATTCTGGATCGTATGGGTATGGAAAATACAACATGAGCAGCGTTACGCCGACGCTATACAGGAGTACCATCGATAGCCCTTTAACTCCATCGAGAGGAACTCTTTTGATGGCATCGGTAAAATTCGCCGGTGGCATTCTTGGAGGAGATGTCAAATTCATTAAACCGCGATTCGAGTTCACTCATTATCAGCCCACTTTTGGGGAGCAGAGATTCGGCATTCATTTTGAATACTCTTTCCTCACATCTATGGGAGGATCCGACCTTCCTTATTGGGAGCGGTTTTATTTGGGAGGCGAGCGATCCATCCGAGGTTATGAGATCTACACTGTCGGCCCTCGTAACGAAAATGGTCAAAACGTCGGGGGGGATAAGTCGCTGGTCGCGAATGCTGAATATATCATACCCGTAGGTGGACCGATCTACACTATATTCTTTTTTGATATAGGGAATGCAATATCAAGATATCAGAAGTTCAGTCTCAAAGAAATGTTCTACTCAACGGGATTGGAGTTGAGAATTTTCGTTCCTGCTTTGCGTGTTCCCTTCAGGCTCATTTTTGCTTATAATAACAAAAAAATCTATCTGGATGATTCCAATTTCGCATTTCGTTTTGCGATAGGAACCACATTTTAATAAAAAAAAACACGAAAAACTGATTCCAAAAAAGGAGGCATAGGATGGAAAGGAGAAGTACAAGCAAGAAAATCCTGCTGGTTCTTTTTATAGCTGGCTTGGTGTCTTTTGGGTATGCTCAACAACCCATGAAGGTTGGTATTGTGAATGCCGAGTTAGTTCTCCAGAAATCACAGGAAGGGAAAAGAGTCACAGCCCAGCTCGAGGCCAAAAACAAAACACTCCAGGAAGATTTGGTGCGACTCGATGATAAAATCCGTGATCTTGAAACAAGGCTCAATACGCAAAGGTTGACCCTCAGCCAAGAAGCCTTGTCTAATCTTATGGCAGATTTGGATAAACAAAGAACAGAGAGAACACGCTTTGTCGAGGATTCCCGCCGAGAGTTGAATGACCTCCAAATACGGCTTTTTAACAGGCTTCAGGGAGAACTCCGCCCGATCATTACTGAGATCGGAAAGGAAAAAAATTTGGATCTTATTTTCGACGTAGGGGGAGGTGGAATCATCTATTTTAACCCTGCCATAGATCTTACTGATGAGGTCATTCAAAAATACGACGCCTCGAAGGGCTCCGAATAACCACGTTGTTCGATATAGAAAAAATCCTCCGCATGCTGCCCCACCGGTACCCCTTTTTACTGGTGGACAGGGTGTTAGACCTCAAACCAGGCAAATCGATCGTTGCCATCAAAAATGTGACGATCAACGAGTCCTTTTTTCAGGGACATTTTCCTGATTACAGGGTGATGCCGGGAGTTTTGGTCGTGGAAGCGTTGGCTCAAACAGGGGTTATTCTCCTGTATAATTCCATTCCAGATCCTGAGGGAAAGCGTGTCTTTCTTAGTAAGATAGACAACTTGAAATTCAGAAAGCCCGTGGTGCCTGGTGATCAGATCAGGTTAGAAGTTGAGATCGTGAAGCTCAAGAGCCGGATAGGCTTTATCAAGGCAAAAGCGATTGTAGACCAGGAGGTTGTGACTGAAGGGGAAATCTGGGCCTCTTTGGTGAACCCTGAGGGGCTGAATGAGTGACAGGGAAGTATCCATCCACCCCACTGCTTCTGTTCATCCTCGAGCGCAATTGGATTCCGGAGTTGAGATCGGCCCTTACGTCGTTATCGGTGAACATGTCAGCATCCTTGAAAATACCGTTATCGAAGCCCATGTCTGTATCACAGGGAAAACAGAGATAGGAAAAGGCTGCCGGTTTTCTCCCTTCTCCTCCATCGGAGGAGAACCTCAAGATGTCTCGTACAAAGGAGAAGAGACCTGTGTCAAAATCGGCAACGATAACATTTTCCGGGAATTCTTAACTGTACATAGGGGCACTGTCAAGGGGCGGGGCGAGACAGTCATTGGAAATGGCAATTATATTATGGCCTATTCCCATGTTGCTCATGATTGCATCGTGGGGAATAAAACTGTTTTCCTCCATGGGGCGACGATCGGTGGTCATGTTGATGTTGATGATTTTTCTACGATGGGGGCGTTGAGTGGGATTCATCAATTCTGCCGAATCGGGAAACATGCTTTCATAGGTGGAAACACAGTCATCACTCAAGATGTTCTCCCCTTTTGCCGAGTGGCAGGAGCGCGCCCCACGCTTCTTTATGGTTTGAACGCCGTCGGATTGCGGAGACAGGGATTTTCCAAAGATAGAATTAAGGCCCTGAAGGATATGTTTAGAATCGTGTTTTATTCCGACTTGAATACGGCCCAGGCAGTCGAACGGATTGAAAAGGATTTTCCTCAAGGAGAAGACCGAGATGAAATTCTCTGTTTCATCCGGGATTCCCAAAGAGGGATCGTGAAAAAACCATCGGAGAAATGGGACGAAGACTGGGTGTGATAGCTGGTTCTGGCAGGTTCCCGATACATGTCTGCCAGGAAGTACAGCGAATGGGAGACGCTTGTGTCGTAGCCGGTATTAAAGGGGAGGCTGAAAATATCCTTGCGGAGAGAGCTGAAAATTTTGAATGGTTCGATGTTCATGAAATCAGCCATTTGATCGCTTTTTTCAAAAAAAACCATGTTTCTGAAGCGGTGTTTGCCGGAAAGATCGATCATCGCATCATCTATAAAAGCGAGGAGCTGAGCAAAACTTTGCCTGTTTTGCTTAAAACAGCAAAAGTTCGGACTCCAACAGTTTTGATCCAGACGGCCATCCAGATTTTAGGCAAACAGGGGATTGCCATTATTGACCCGACTCCCTTCATTGCCTCTGCCTTTTGTGAGGAAGGGATTCTGACCGAAACGAAGCTGTCTCCAAAAGTGGAGGAAGACATTGATTTTGGCTGGAAAATCGTAAGGCAGCTCGCTGACAGCGATATAGGCCAAACGATCATTGTCAAAGGAAAAGCCATCGTGGCCGTGGAAGGCATGGAAGGAACGGATGAAGCCATCAAACGTTCAGGAGAATTGGCTGGGAAAGGGATCGTCGTGGTAAAAGTCAGCCGGTCTTCCCAGGATCCGCGGATCGATCTGCCTGCTGTGGGGCTGGAGACGGTTAAAAGTTTGATTCTTGCTGGAGGAGAGGCATTGGGTTTTGAGGCCAAAAAAATCCCGTTCTTCCAGAAAGAAGAGGCGATTTCTCTAGCAGATTCCCATGGAATATCCATCATCGCGAAATAGCCAATTAATTTTTTTGCCAATAAAAATCCCCTCACTACTCTTTTCGGTGCCTCCGGAACTCCGTATGTTAACTCCCCATCTCTACCACTCTAGCCTCTGTTCCCCGAAAGTCCGGTTCTCTAATCCTTTGGCAAAGTCGTGCCGGGTACATCCTCGCCGTCTGACTTCGTCGGATTCCCTCGAAAGACAATCTTTAAATATGGCTGGGTTAGGTTGGGACGGGGGTTTCAATGTCGCTGAGTGCGTGCCTGATGGCAATTCATAGGTAATAGATACACGAATAATGGTAACGATCTATGCGTTTATAATTAATGTGATATTTTATAAAGAAAAGTTGTATAATGGGCAATCGGAGTAAGGGCGATGGATAAAGTCAAAGTTGGAATCATCGGTGTCGGATATTTGGGTACGCAACATGCTAGAATTTTATCCTATTTGGAAGAAGCCGAGCTTATAGGGGTAGCCGACATCGATTTTAAAAAAGCTATGGTGATCGGGAACCGGCACGGTGTGAAGTATTACGACAAATACGAAAGCATGCTGGATGAGATCGATGCCGGCATCGTGGCCACTCCCACATCCGAACACTTTGCTATTTCCATGAAGCTTCTCAAAAAAGGAAAATCTGTTCTTGTCGAAAAACCCATCACCGAAACGGTCGACCAGGCAGAAAAATTGGTTGCTGCTGCAGATAAAAACGGACTCATCCTGCAAATCGGGCATCTTGAAAGGTTTAATCCTGCTGTGGAAGCTTTGGAAGATCTGATCTCAGAACCCAAGTTCATCGAAGTGCAGCGGTTGGGATCTTTTTCTGCAAGATCCCTCGACATCGATGTTGTGCTCGACCTGATGATCCACGATTTGGACATCATCATGGCCCTGATTAAAGATGAGGTGAAGGTCATCCGTTCCTCAGGTATTCATGTTCTTTCCGACAAGATCGACATTGCCAATGCTCGGCTTGAATTTACCTCTGGTTGTATTGCCACTCTGACAGCCAGCCGAGTCCACCAAGGAAAAGTGAGGAAACTGCGAATTTTTGAACCCACGTCCTATTATTCCATCGATTACATCGACCAGGAAGTGAAAGTCTTTCCGCTCAACGGCCGTCAAACAGACATCAAAACATTAAAGATAAAAAAAGAAGAACCGCTCAAGAAAGAACTTCAGAATTTTTTTCGTTGCATTATTGACGGAAAAAAGAGGAAAGTCACCGGGGAAGAGGGGCTCCGCGCTCTCAGACTTGCCTACAGCGTCCTTAACGAGGCAGAAGCGTAACCCTGTTTACCGCACGAGCTTGACTGTTTGTCCGCTCTTGGGTATAAAATCCAGCTCGCCAGAGTTCATGATTGCGAATTTTGGCCAAAGGTCTTTCGCTATCCCTGATTTCTGGAAAATCGTCTGAAGACTATCCCTCCCATTCGCTTTGATCAACTGAATCCTTTGAGGTTTTCGGTTGAGATATCTTGTTTCCCTGAGTTCCTGGAAGGAACCGACAACAGATTGGAACTGTCTGTCATACCTGCTGAAATCGTCTTGCGCGCTCAGAGCGATAAAAGTATAGATAAAGCCGCCTTTTTTGATATAGGAAAGGCGGGTCCTTATCTTACCGCCGCTCTCCTGGGTGATGTCATAGACTTGGTGATAGGAAGTCAGTCCATTTATCCTGAAACTTCTTTCGTCGATGAATTCTCCGTTCTCGATTTTAGCAGCGACCTTATTGGCATAGTCCTTGAGATTTTCCGAAGTTTTTTCCGCTTGAAGAATAATTCCCGCATTGCCGTCTTTGGTAGCCAAAGTGACTTGTGATGGCATATTCTGCACTTGCCAGTCTCCGGGGAACGAAAAGAAAAACCGCAATTGGGGGTGGTAGAAGGCATTTTTTTCCACATAGCCTTGCCTGGGATCCTGGCCGTAGACCATGTTATTGACGGCTGCTAGATAGCCATTTGTTTCAATTTTCAGTTGCCGATCGGATTCCAACAGCATGTCCTTGGTATTCAGGATGCGTTCGTTTGTCAACGGATGGGTAGAGAGGAATCCGGGCAGGCTCTGGCCCCCAGAGAGGTCGCCCATTTTTTCAAGAGATGCGAAAAATACCACCATTTCTCCCGGATTGTATCCTCCCTTGCGGGAATATTCCACACCAAGGGCATCCGCTTCTCTCTCATCGTCACGGCTGAATTTGAGGAAAAGAAGTTGAATTCCGATACTGGCAGCCCCTGTGATTTTGGCGAACGTTTCACTTATGGCTCCCCCAACTGCCAGGCCGAACTGGGCAAGCATTAGTTGGCTGAGCTTGGCAACGCTATGGCGGGCGTTGACATGGCCCAGTTCATGGCCCAAAACCACGGCCAGCTCTGCCTCTGAATTCATCAAAGCAAGAATTCCTCTTGTGACGTAAACATATCCTCCTGGAACCGCAAAGGCATTCACCACGGGTGTATCGAGGACAGCGAAATGATAGTTGAGATGAGGACGATGGGTAAGCGGGGTCATGCTCTGCCCGACTCTCTGGACATAGGCGTTTAAGGCCTGATCGCTATAAATCCCGTATTGGGCTTTGATTTCCTCGTCAGTTTGTTTTCCGAGGGCAATTTCTTCCTTCTCCGAGATGAGACTGAGCTCTCTCTTTCCTGTTACTGGATTGATAGCGCAAGAAATGGTGAGGAAAATCAGAGAAAAACATAAAATGGGAATGACTGTTTTCAATCTATCCTCCATCCCCAGGAGAGCAACTCTCCTTTAGGCGCTTTGAATTAGTGAATTTTTTTGCCGGAATTATTCTTCTTTTTTAAAAAGAGAATCCTCCAAGCCTGTGTTGATGCTGACTTCGGTGAAGGTCATCACCATAGCTTCTTCGCCTTCTTGTACGATCCTCATGGAATGCCAAACCATCAGGCCATTCACTTCTTTGTAATCTGAAACAAAAGACTCTGTATCCACCTGCATTCCTGCCATGTTGGCGGACATGGATTTGGTTTTGTATAAAAGATATGTTTCCGAATCGAGATACAGGGTCTCTTTGTGGCCGTCATCATAGGCCTGTTCCACTAGTATGTAATCCTTTCCTTCTATGGTTTCCTTCCCCTTGGGAGTAAATGTGATGCCGAATTTTTCTGGATGGAGAATAGCCTCATTTCCCATTGCCATTCTTTTGAATTCCTTGGCTTGGTCTTCGGGCATGTCTTGTATGCTTCCCGTACTGGGATCCACACCCCATGCATTCTCTCCGTCATAGGCCTGAGTCATAACCATACCCATTAGCTCCATATCCATCCGGGCTTTGTTTGGTTCTTTCCTGTACATGGTCATAGAACCGCTAACCCCTATGGAAACGATTTCCAGCATGCCTGTGAGAGTCATATCTTCGATTTTCTCGAGAACCGCTTTCCCCCCCTGGGCTTTGATCATCTTTGCCACGATCTCTTCGGATGTTTGGGCGAGTCCCGACGAAGTTACGATGGTAGCCAGAAATAGTCCCAAAATGCTGATAATTGTGATTTTCTTCATGTGTTTATTCTCCTTTGTTTTCTTTTCTAAAACCTATGCCGCACAGCTGGCATCCTGGGTATCATAATTCAAAGTGTGTGTAAGAGCAAGGAAAAGCTTCTTAATCGGGACATAAGGGGTGAACCTTGACATGAAACATTTATTTAGATAGGAAGAAGATGCCTTGATATTGTTTTAAAGGAGACAGAATTTGAGATTCAAGACCATCCAATATATCGAGTGGTTCAAAACAAAAGAAAAAGTCGCCGTAGACCTCTGCTCGAGCAGCGTCGCGCAGCTCCAAAAAAAAGATCTGGATATCGATTGGGACGCATTGGAAATAACTGGCGATAACTTTTATGGCTATCCTCTTCTTATCGAGGCCATCGCAGAGAGATACGGTGTTAAGGAAAATAATGTCGTTACCACCATTGGAACGTCCCACGCCCTTTTTTTGGTTTGTGCGGCCCTAGTGGACTGCGGGGATGTCGTGCTGATTGAGAGCCCTGCTTATGAACCTATCCTATCCGTTCCCGAGGCCTTAGAAGCCAGAGTGAAAAGGCTTGACAGAAAATATGAGCAAGCTTATGGGTTATCTCTGGAAGAATTCCAGTCTATCCTAACACCGGCAACCAAGCTTGTCCTCCTGACAAATCTCCACAATCCCAGCGGCGTCCTGTTTTCCCGATCATTCCTATCGGAAGCGGTCCTGTCAGCACAAGAGAAAGGCATCCCAGTCGTTATCGATGAGATTTATTTGGAATTCATGGACTCTGAGCCCACAGCCTTTCACCTTGCAGATAATGTCTTAGTCATTTCCAGTTTGACCAAAGTTTTTGGTTTAGGACACCTCCGGTGTGGGTGGGTGCTGGCCCAGCCTGAATTGGTCAAGAGGATGCGAAGGATCATTGATTATATCCATGTCGAGGGTACCTTTATCGGAGAGAAAATCGCACACCAAATGTTCGCCCATCTGGATACGATCAAAAGCAAAAACAAGGCACTTATCGAGGAAAACATGTCTACCGTGAAGGATTTGATCGACAGAGAAACGAGCCTTTCTTGGGTAGAACCAGCAGGAGGTGTGGTGTGTTTTCCAAGGATCGAAACCGGGCTTACCGGAGATGAATTGGCTAAAAAGCTTCGAACCGATCACGACACGGCAATCGTGCCCGGAAGTTTTTTTGAACGGCCACAGCATTTCCGTATAGGTTTTGGAGGCGACTCGGATAATTTGGTGAAAGGGTTGGCCCATATACGTGAAGTCTTGAGTGAAAATGCTTCGGAGTGAGCGGATTATTCCTTGATTTTCTTTTCCAATGATGTCGGCTTGACATCGAGAATTTTTGCCGTTTCTTTAAGGTTATTATCGGTCAAATTGAGAAGGTAGTTTACGTAGTTGTTTTTAACTTCCTCCAAAGAGGGGAATTTTTCACCGGGGTTTTGTTTTCTTTTCATTTCCAGGTAATAACCTAGATAAGTCGACATCGTTATTTCCTCATGACGGATTGAATTTTGCGGATGTTGTTGGAAACGATATAGGACATGGCAAAATTTCCTGCAATAGAAAGAACCCAAGCGAGGGTCTTGTTTTTTTTGTGTATGCTTTTCAATACATAAAAATCGAAGGCGGAAATCCCGAGTTTGACAGCACCGAATAAAAGCATATTTTTTGTGAAGGGACGCAAGATGGGATTGCCTTCTTCTAATCCTGTCAGCTGAAGCGCTTTGACAGTTGAGACGTAGTCCGCAATGTTGAGTGCTGTGAGAGTCAAGAGAGAAGCTGTGAAAAGAGAATTTTCCAAACGGCTGGATTTTTTTTGGGTTCCATCGTGTACTTTTTGGCTGATTTGAACTTTTTTTCGCAGAGAGGGAAAGTTTTGATTCTGGTTCAAATGATAGTCACCTAAAAGCGTTAACAGGGGAACACTTTGGATTTCTTTTGATTTTTTTAGGGCGAGGCTGAAAACCATGGGCTCGAAATCGATTCCACCGACTTTGACGGGTGTCGGTTGATTTTCTTGTTTCCTGTCTGCGGCAGAACTGGGCAAAGCCCAACACAGGATGAGTCCCACAATAATAGTGGTCAGGAATCCTTTTTGTTTCAAATATTGTCTGGCAATCATGGTCAAGCCTTGAAAATTTATGAAGCTATAGGCTTAGCAAGAATGATGCCAGAATCGAAGAATTTCATAAGATACAGAAAATAAAAATGTTATGGTTTATTTCCTGGAGATGCGTGCAGGAGGAATGTTCAGTAGCTTAACATAGGCATTCACGGATTTACATTTTTTTGAGTTTATAAGCGAGGAAAGGCATACCGGAAGGATAGTGTTCAAAAAATGAACATGTCAGATAATCCAACTATTGACGGATCCCGTATTTTTTTAGTTTGCTGTACGGGGTAGTTCGGGAAATATCAAGTATCTTTGCGGCTTTTCTCAGATTGTTTTCTGTGAGTTTCAATATGTGGATAATGTAGTCCTTTCCCAGATCTTCCAGTGTGGAGAGATCTTCTTTTTCGATGAAGGGTATTTTGTCCAGTGAGTCATAGTATTCCTGGAGGTGCTTGAGTAGATCCAGGATGTCGATGTAATTTTTCTTGCTAAGGATAGATGCGCTTTCGATGACATTCTCCAGCTCTCGGACGTTTCCGGGCCATGGATATTTCTGGAAGAGTTTTTGCGCTTGTCGAGAAATCCCATTTAACTCTTTCGAAAGATTTTTCCTTTTGATGTTTAAAAAATGCCTCACCAGCAAGGGAATATCTTCTGGTTTTTTTCTCAGTGGATGAAGAAAAATTTCAACTTTGTTCAACCGGTAAAACAAGTCTTGTCGAAATGTACCCTTTTTGATTCCCTCTCTTAGGTTTTTGCTCGTAGCTGCAATCACACGGACGTTGACCGATCGTGTCTTGTTGGATCCGAGTGGACGGAATTGTCGGTGCTCCAACACGCGCAGGAGCTTGGCTTGGACGGAAACGGGAATCTCTCCGATCTCGTCCAGAAAGATGATACCGTTATCGGCGGTTTCGAACAGACCTTTTTTGTCTTGGTCTGCTCCTGTGAATGCGCCCTTTGTATAACCGAAAAGCTCGGATTCGAAAAGATTCTCGGGAACAGCCACACAATCGCATACGATGAGTTTTCTTCTTTGTGGATCACCTAGCTTGTGAATGGCCCGGGCGACAAGTTCTTTTCCCGTTCCGGTCTCCCCAGTGATCAGAACACTCGAAAAGTGTTGAGCAATATTCTGGATGAGAGAAAAAATCTCGAGCATGTACGGGCTCTTTCCGATGATGCCATGGAAAGAATACTTTTTTTCCAGCTTTTGTTCTAACCGAAGGGTGTCTCTTCTGAGGGCCCGCTTTCGGGAGATGTTTTCTATGATCCGCTCTAGAGTTGCGGGATGAATCGGCTCTTTGAAAAAATCTGTTGCCCCCTTACCGATCCATTCCACAATATCCTCTTCAGGAGCAGTGGCTCCCAATATCAAGACATCGATCAACGCGTCGAATGCTTTGATTTTTTTCAGCAGATCCAAGGCCTTTTTTTTATATTTGCGAAAATCTAGATCGATGACAACAACATGATTTTCATTTTCTATTAAAAAAGCGAGGACATCTTCCCGTGGGGCCAAGTAGTGGACGTCGTGATTCCTCGTTATGTCAGATTTTTTTAATTTATTGACGAATGACGGAGTCTCAGAAATAATCAGCAGTTGCATGCGTTGGGTCATGGCTAAATTTGTTTTAGTTTATCAATTTGACTCTCTTTTGACAATTCCCTTCGGGCTAACAAAATTATGTCGGATTCATTTAAAGTAGATTTCTTCCATCTTGCGTGGCATTAATAATCTGCATTAAAGCGAAGGGTATGCCTAATGGAAAATTCAAGCTAGTTGTTTTTTTGGATTTTTCCCGGACGGCTTCGCACAAGTTGAATATGAACTCTATCTTGGCCTTCTTCTTCTATGCGCACTGTTTCGTACTGGGCTTGAGACAGATATTTGGCATGGGCTCTCAGGTATGTCAATCCCTGGGTGACCAAAAAATCGAGCCATTTCTCCTGAGCCGTTTCATCCATCAATTCGGGTGTTTCTTCCACAAAGGTTATGCGGCGCCTGTTAGAGAGCTTGCTTTCCCGGGAGGAACGTCTTTTGGCATACAGGTTCACGCCATCATGGTTTTCCAAGTAATTCATGTGTGGTTGCCAGCGTGCAGCCCAGCGGTAATACCGATCGTAAAATTTCCTGTTCGATTCCTTAAATTTTGTGTTTGCGTTGATCTCCTGTGTGATGGAATTCCTCAGCTCTTCTCCGGCTTTGGCCCATTTTTCGTATAGAGGGAGCGATAGAGCCCTGTAATAGGCAAACCATCCCCTTGGGATCCAGTAATCGCGGAATTGATAGGGGATGTAGTTGGAAAATTGTTGTACCCATTCGTGAGAAGGATAGCCATGGAGATTGAGGTAGATGTCCGGGAGCCATTTATCATAAAGATTTTTGCGCACTCTGGCCTCGGGAAGAATAGGCTTGGATGCTCCGACCTGGTATCCCACATCGATCCCTAAAGAGGTGTAACGCCCCGCGTGCAGGCTGTGAAACGGCGTTATTTTTTGAAGATCGTAGGCCAGTTCTGCGCCGTCGGGGTTTTCCATCGGGTGAAGGATGAAATTGATATTTTTTATGTATTCCCGGTATACCGGATCTTCAGCCAGAAGTTCGGCAAATTTCAGGATGTAATTTGTGGCCGACACCTCATTGGCGTGCTGCCGCCCGCTGAGATAAAGGGTAGGTTTACGAGAAATGAGACGTGGGATAGAGATATATTTTTCAAGCGGAGTGAAGACCTCCAGAACAGGGATCTTCCGGTTTTCGTAGGATTTTCCTCCTATATAGGTACGTACGCTTTCGAAACGGTCCAACTGTTCCACCAGGTCCAGGCACATCTGGGGCGATATGATCTCCTCCGTGGGAATCGAGACTTCATCAGGAAAGGATTTGGCTGAATTCGTCTTTTCTTTAGTGCTTAGAGGTTCGAGCAAAAAAATCTCTTCCTTTTCCCAATCTTTGTGTTTAGATATGACTGCCAAAGAATGGAGGTTCGGGAAGCCAAAAGGTTGATCCACGACGCCATCGCTTTGCAGCTCTTTGTAGGCGTCGATAATTTCGAGAAGCGTCAGGTAATCTTTTTCTTTTTCGAATTCCAATTCGGCCGTCAGTTTTTCTATTCTTTCTTCCATCCCGTTGTAGATGAAAGAAGGAACTTGAAGGCTTTTGGCTTTCAGATTAGGAAATGTGAATTTTTTGTCTTTTTTTCTTCGTTCCTCCTCTTTCCACTCTAAAACCATCTCTGGAGAGCGAGCCTGCCAGTCATCAAAAGTGATTTTGGCCTTGCCCTTTTTTCCTTCGGAGGAGGGGTAGATCTTTGGGAGAATATTGCCTGGGGCAGAAAGCCGAGAAGTATCTTCGGGAATTTCATCATCCTGTTCCAGCTCGATCTCGGTTATTCCTCGAAAAAAATCAAGCGTGTCGAAATAAATTTCGTCGTGAATGGCTTCTAGGCTGCTCACGATTTCCTCATCCAATCCGATCTTGAAATCGGGTTCGCTGAACCACATTTCGATCAACATTCTTTTGAAATACGGCTGTTTCTGTAATGTAGGGTGGTTCCCGGTTTTTTTCAGGATGTGGGAATAGACTTCCTTAAGAATTTCTTCCTGGTAAAATTCCCAAAACTTCTCCAAGTCGCTGGTTAGTCCAGTGTCCAGAACTTCCCTTCGGTCTCGTTCGATCCGGATCCAGCCTGTGGTCAATTTGACCTTTCCCCATTCAGGGAGAGATTTCATATAAACTGCTTCCTTGATATGCGGTGAAAAATGATCTTGGAAGAGAATTTTATCCGATTGATCATAAGCCAAAAAATCATAGATTGGTTCTTCGGTGTCTTTCATCTCAAACGTAATCATATCCAACGGAATTTTTATTTTCTCGGCGATGAGCTCATCCACGGGATAGAGTTCCTGTAACCAGCGATAGGATTCGCTGTAGAATCGCTTGGGTTGGGAAAAGTCCTCAGTCTCAGGGGCAAACCGGATGAGTACGTGGTGAACGTTTTTGTCCCAAAGCCTTGGGAGAACTTTCTCAATGATCCAGAAAAAGCCCTGTTTGTAAGAGCAGGAAACATCCACATCATAACGAGGGAAACCGGAGGCTCTAAGGAGATCTTCGACCTTTTGTTTGATCCTTTTCCTGACATCAGGGGATTCACTCACGCCAACGCTAATCCCGATAGGAGAATCAGAAACCTGCCATTTTTTCACATCCTCCTGGATCAGCTGGATGGCATCATCCCCCTCCCAGGAGAATTCTTTTTCCTTTTGGAATATGTTTTTGCTGTCTCTCAGGGCAAACTCTTGTATGTCGATCTTTTTGACATCCAGGGTTTCATCCAAGAATTCATGGACGTGTTGCATAAATTTTTTATTTTCTTCTGGGAGGAAAACGCGAAGATTGAAGTGGTCGAATTTTTTATCCTCGAGGTCCTTGACGTAAGTTTGGAGGCTTATCCAGAAATGGGCTTCAGCGCTTCCCCTTTTTCCCTCTAAAAATTCTTCCAGCGCAACGGGAACATCCTGCACTTTGGCATGCCCCTCACCGAATTCACTGAAATACGGAAAGGTCCTGCCAATAAAGAAGAGGGTTTTTTGAAGCCCTAGCGCATCCTCTTCTAAAATCACCATTGCACTCGACTTGTTGAGCGCCTGAGGAACGATCTGCACCTTTCCCCAGCCTTTTTCCATTGGCGACTTTTTAAGCTTTCCAGCATCCTGCAGTTCCCGACTCCAGTGGTTATCTTTGCCGATGAGAATCGGTGCTTTAAGGGTTTGTTTGTTTTCGATTTCTTTGTCTAGATAGGCCATCGGAAAAGAGATACCGGCCGTGTTGAGAGCCAGGCGCGATGTCAGCCAATGGGCTCCTGGGGAAGGAGTGTTCTGGGGGAGGATCACGACGCTGTCCAGTGTATCCAGGATATTGTCTCTGTCGGCGTCGGAATAAAATCCTTTGGCTGTGAAAAGGTTGGTAAGGTCAAATTCTTTTCCCGACTTACCGGGTCGGAAGCGGGGCTTATAGGAAGGCGTAAGCATTCTTTTAGGATGGCCCATTCGAGGCAAAGATAATGTTGAAGCTTTCCCGTTGGATCGGAGCTCGAACGTGATCTTGGCACAACCTGGAAAAGAAAGGGTGTCTGTCCTGATCCCTCGTTTATGGTCATGTTTGAGCTCTTCAAGGGTCTTGATGGCCTGTGTCTGGGCCTCGGGGTGAACGAAATCGATTGCAACAGACAGGTCTTTGATTTCTCCTCTGTCAAACCTCAGTTTTTTTATGGCATCATGAGGGGATTTTAGTGTCGGAAAACGGTAACAGGCTTTCACGATCTCTATTTGCGAACAGGGAAGCTGTTGGAATTCGAAAAATGTGTGGAGGTCTTCCTCCAAAGAGAGATAAGTATCACCTTCTTCTCGTCCCCAAATTTCCCACAGGTATGGCCATCGGAGGAAAAATTCCCGTGCCGTATGCAATAGCGCTTCATCCGAACCCGCCACCACAACAAGGCCACTATGCAAGTTGTCAGAGAACAGAGCTACGATTCCTTGATCTTTATCCAGTTTGTCTAGGGAGAGTTTTTCCTGCGCAGACCACTTTTTAACGGCGTCCAGGTTTGATCCAAGCAGGATGGGATATATGGAGGAAGGAATTTTATTGAGTTCGGATTCTTTTTTTACCAGAGAAAAATCGACAACCAGGCTATCGAAATTCGCACGGGCAGCGATGTCAGAGGCTGCAGCAATCTCGCAAGCCGAGGGCTCGTCAGGAATGACGATACACAGGGCCACTTTATCTGCAAAACCGTCTTTGTCCTGGTCGAGTATTCCTTTTCCCAGGTTAAACACATCAGACAGGCTTTCGATTTCCGCCCCCTCACTAGAGAAGGCAAACCATATCATCATCAGAACAAACACGCTTTTTTTCATCATTGCACCTCTTACCATGTTGATAGCACATCCAGGGCTTTTGTACAAATTTTTGACCGTTTATGAAGGTCATAAAAGCCTGGTTCCATCTTGACAATCGGGAACATTTCGGCTAAGGTAGCTGTTTCTTAACATAAAAATAAGGATACCATATATTGTATGCATAAAAGGGAAATATAGAATATATTGATTTTTTTCTTGACATCAAATTAAAAAAGTCTATATAATTTTTCCAAGAAACACCATCCAATGAGAAAATCCTACACCAGTTTTATAAAGTACTTTATTATACTCGTGCTCTCGTTTTTCGTATTGGGGGGGCAACCTGTTGAGTTTGGACAGGAGAGCACATTTTTTCATGGTTATCTTATCGAGACTCCTATTATACGAGTCGGCTTGGGGATCAATCTCAGTGATATCCAAATCGCTTCCTCCTCCGGAATGAAAATCTATGAGATCAACTCCCATTACAAACTTATTGCCGAAGATGTACAGGAGGCCTGGATTAAGGGGAGGAAAGAAAGACTCACTGAAAAATTTGTCATTCAGGTGGCACAAACCAAGGATTGGGAGGAAGCGGAAATATTTGCCCAAGAACTCCGGACTAAAACCGGGCAAAAGGTGTATGTAAAACAGGAAGTTGAAGAAACCTTAGTTGGAACATTCCAGGTTAAAATCGGAGATTTTTTGACCAGAGGAGATGCGCTTAACTATATTGTAAAACTGAACCAGATGGGGATCGATGATACATGGATCTTGAGAGAAGAAATCACAGCAGAAGAATCCAAACCTCTCTGGATTCTGGTCAATGATGAGTTGAAGAGCCTCCATGATGAGACGGTCCTTTATTTCATCCCCAGAAATCCTCAGAGCTATCTTTCTTATAACGGGAGGGATTACCGGGGATTATTCATTCTCAAGGCCACACGCAAGGGCATTGTGTTGGTGAATGTACTCAACATCGAGGACTATATCCGAGCCGTTGTCCCGAGCGAGTTATCGCCCTACAACTTCCGCCAGCTCGAAGCCCACAAGGCACAGGCCGTGGCCGCACGAACCTATGCCTTCAAAAATTTGGGATCGAATGAAGACTTGGGATATGATCTCTGCGATACACCCAGCTCCCAATTTTACAAGGGGATGAATGCTGAGCATCCTCTGAGCAGCGATGCAGTGGAGGAGACACGAGGAGAAGTCGCAACATATAAAGGCAAGCTTATCGATGCCCTTTACACAAGCACATGTGGAGGGATGACCGAAAATGTGGAAGACGTTTTTATGGGGCCAGCCCTCCCTTATCTTAGAAGAACCGAATGTGTTTACGAGAAACAGAAGGAGTGGCATCTCAGGAGTTCCCACACTCCCATGCCCATTTACATTGAAGGAAAAAATATAGCTCCTGCTATAGCAGGTCTTATCAGCCTGAATATAATACCCCCGAATGAAGATCCGTTCTATTATCGGGAGGAGGCATCGTTCGATGAAGCCTTGCGCTGGATCGACCACTCAAGAGATCTGCTCGGGAAAAAAAACGAGGAATTTCTCCCCCAGTCAGAAGAATTGGATTATGCTTCTTTTGCCGACATTCTCATCCATGGTTTAGGTTGGCAGGAGAGAGTGGATAACCTTTTGTTGGACAGCGAAACAGACTTCATCCTCAAAAGCCTTGAAGGATCCAATGGAAAATCCCGTGAGTTTATCGCTTATCTTGTGCAGGCTGGTATTTTTCCCGATGCCGACTTACTGAGGTGGACGGATATGCCGCTCCGAAGAGGAGAAATGGCCCTTTATTTGTGGAGAGCCCTAAAATCCTATGAGGATTTGATCCATCAAGGGATCTTTAAAGAGCTCGACGGAGAAAAAATCATTTTGGAATCTGATCAGGATGAAGATGCGCTCGTTCTTTTACCTGATTTTTATCTTTTGAAAAATCTTGGGGGAGAAAAAACCTTTTCGTCTCAGCTTTTTCTCCTTGGTGGGGAGAAGCTCAAGTGGATCGAAAAAAATGGCAGGGTCAAACTTCTCGAGGTTGTCTACCCTGCCCATTCGAATATCCTTGATAGGGATTCTGTCTATCATTCCTGGCATGTCAGACGATCCAAGGAAAAATTGGAAAAAAGGATTAATCAATACTACCCGATTGGAAAACTTATCGATTTGATACCGATTAGGAGAGGAGATTCCCATCGTCTTGCTGAGCTTCTGATAATGGGATCGGAGACACAAGCTGTTGTCAAAGGATTGCGGATTCGGAGAGTTCTAGGACTCAAGGAGACATTGTTTGTCATGGAGAAAGAATATGATGAAGCAGGCGAATTTTCCCATATCCTGTTCACAGGGAAAGGGTGGGGACATGGCGTGGGGCTTTGCCAGGTTGGCGCCTTTAGTATGGCTCGAGCGGGAGCAGATTACCAAGAAATATTGAAAAAGTACTATAAAGGCATTAAAATAACCAAGCTTTACTAACCTAAATTACACACCGAGGAGAAAGATACGTGGACAAAGAAACCATAAGAATGAGGTTACTGGAAATCATCAAAGAAAAATCCCTGCAGACCAATGTTGAGCGTGTCCTGGCTTCGGGCAGAACAAGCACCTATTACATCGATGCTAAGATGACCACCCTCGATCCAGAAGGGGCCAATCTAGTCGGTCAAATGATCTTGGATATTTTGAGGCCGTTCAATATTGATGCAATAGGGGGATACACTCTAGGGGCAGACCCGATTGTCAGCGTTGTAGCAGCATTGAGTGCTAAGACCGATCGCCCGTTGCCCGCTTTTATCGTCCGGAAAGAACCAAAAAAACATGGCGAAAGGAAGATGATCGAAGGCCCTTTTCAGAAAGGCTGGAAGGTGGCGATTGTGGATGATATCGTGACCACAGCAGGTTCGACTCTCAAAGCAATCAAGGCAGTGGAGGAGGAAGGGGCAGAGATTGCCCTCGCCTTGACCATCGTCGACCGTCTTGAAGGAGGAAGAGAAAACCTGGAAGAGGGTGGATACAAATTTCTCTCTCTTTATACCCGCGATGATCTTTTAAAGGAATAGATCCCTATAAACCCGATCATTGCCTTTTATTTTTGAATTCTGTAAAATCTCAAGTCATCCGATTTTTACTAGATCTTTTTCTGAAAGATAAAAAGTGACGAACGAAAGGAAAGACATAAAACTTATTTATGCTCTTTTCCCTGTCCTCTTCCTTATCGTTGCACTGGCTGTAACCGTCGGATTTCTCAAACTTCCGCCCCACATCCCTTTGATCCTAGCGGCTGCTGTCGCTGCAATCGTGGCATCCCTAAACAAACATCCATGGGCAGAGATATTGGATGGCATGGTTCACGGCATTAACCTTGCCATGGGTGCCATCTTGATTTTGATAATCGTCGGTACCTTGATTGGCACCTGGATCTCTGGGGGCATCGTTCCCACGATGATTTATTACGGCTTGAAAGTCCTTTCACCGGGTATTTTTCTCGTTGCCACGCTCATCATCTGTTCTATAGTGTCCCTTGGAACAGGATCTTCTTGGTCAACGGCGGGGACAGTGGGAGTTGCCCTTATCGGCGTAGGCCATGGTTTGGGCATTCCCGTTCCCATGGTGGCCGGCGCGATCATTTCAGGTGCGTATTTTGGTGACAAAATGTCCCCTCTGTCCGATACGACAAACCTGGCTCCAGCTGTTGCCGGCACGGATCTGTTCTCCCATATCCGGCACATGGTGTACACAACGGTTCCTGGTTATATCCTTTCCCTTGTTCTTTACGGTATTATAGGCATGAAATATGCGGGAGGAGCTCTCGAAAATCAAGGCGTAGTGACCATTCTCACCACTATCAAATCCCATTTTTTCATCCATCCTGTGCTGCTTCTTCCTCCAATACTAGTCATCGTGATGGTGGTGAAAAAGATACCTCCACTTCCTGCTCTTTTGAGCGGGACGATCATGGGTGGTTTTTTTGCGTTGTTGGCCCAATCCAGGTCCCTCAAAGACGTCATTCAAGCTGCTCAAGCCGGGCACGTCTCCGAGACAGGTGTTCAAATGGTGGATGACTTACTGACCAGGGGAGGATTGGAGAACATGATGACGACGGTCGCCCTTATCATTTGTGCCCTTTCCTTCGGAGGGATTATGGAGAGAACCGGAATGCTGGAGGTCTTGGCACGATCTTTCTTGAAGAGAGTAAAAAGGACAGGCTCCTTGGTGGTGGCCACGATTTTCAGCTGCATAGGGATGAATGCTATCGCAGCCGACCAATACATCGCAATCGTTATTCCCGGTCGAATGTATAAAAAAGCTTTCGACGATCGAAAACTCCATCCTAAAAATCTTTCCCGGTGTCTTGAAGACTCTGGAACTCTTTCCTCACCTCTCATCCCCTGGAACAGTTGCGGGGCATTCATGGGTGCCACACTCGGCGTGAATCCCTTGCTTTATCTTCCGTATGCTTTTCTGAATCTCACCAACCCTGTGGTATCGATATTTTATGGCTACACCGGGATCACGATGGAAAAGGTTGCCGACCCACCCCACCCTTCAGCCGACCCACCCCACCCTTCATATAAGGTAGATAAGGAAGAATCAGAATAAATCCCTAAATAGTCACGCTCATTAATATAATTCTAAATAAAAAAAGGCCCGATTTCCCATCAAACCGGGCCTTTTTTAGTTAAAAACGTTTGCCCTTATTTTGCTTGATGTGTGTCTATTGGATGACGCCGTGTTTCTTCCCGATCTTAGTGAATGCCTCGATTGCTCTGTCCAAGTGGTGTCTTTCGTGGCCAGCGGAGAGTTGAACTCGGATTCTCGACTGTCCTTTGGCTACAACCGGATAATAAAAACCGATGACATAGATTCCTTCTTCAAGAAGATCTTTGGCCATATCCTGCGATAGTTTGGCATCGTTTTCGAACTTTCCCAGCATGATCGGTACGATCGGATGAACGCCCGGTGTGATATCAAAACCGGCTTCTGTCATTTTTTCCCGGAAATACTTGGTGTTTTCTTCCAATTTATCACGAAGTTCTGTGGTTTCGGAGAGAAGATCGAATACAGCGATGGATGCGCCGACTACTGCAGGGGCCACTGTGTTGCTAAAGAGATAAGGCCTGGAACGTTGTCTGTAGATCTCGATGAGTTCTTTGCGGCCGGAAATGAATCCACCCGATGCTCCCCCCAGGGCTTTGCCCAGGGTTCCTGTGATGATATCGATCTTGCCTAAAACTCCTCTGTACTCTGGTGTGCCTCTTCCTGTTTTTCCCATAAATCCTGTGGAGTGGGCGTCATCGATCATGACCAGAGCATCGTACTTCTCGGCAAGCTCGACGATTTCGTCCAGCTTAGCGATTTTCCCGTCCATCGAAAAAACGCCGTCCGTGGCCACCAATCTGTAGCGGAGGTGTTGTGTTTCCTTAAGCTTCTCTTCCAGGTCAGCCATATCGCAGTTTTTGTAAATGTATCGTTGGGCCTTACACAATCGGATTCCGTCGATGATTGAAGCATGGTTCAATTGGTCTGTGATGATGGCGTCTTCTTTGCCGAGGATGGGTTCGAATACGCCTCCGTTTGCATCGAAACACGCGACATACAGAATCGTGTCCTCAGTATGGAGAAAATCGGAGATTTTCTGTTCCAATATTTTGTGAATGTCCTGGGTGCCGCAGATAAAGCGCACCGAACTCATCCCGTATCCCCATTCATCCAGAGTCTTGTGAGCGGCTTCGATAACTTTGGGATGACTGGAGAGGCCGAGATAATTATTAGCGCAGAAGTTGAGGACTTCCTTGCCCCCTTTGACTGCAATTTCCGCACCTTGTGGGGTCATAATGACTCTTTCATCCTTGAACAGGCCAGCGTCGCGGATGGATTGAAGTTCGTTTGTTAGATCTTCCTTGATCTTGCCATACATATTTACCTCCTTTAAGGCATATGACTATATCAAAAATGGGAAGTCAGGTCCACATTTTTAAATGAGGAGATCATATGTGTTATAATCTCGGGCATGACGAAGGAAGGTTTTTATTTCGAAGAGACATTTACGGAAGATCTAATCCGAAACATCAAGGTGGAAAAAATCCTTTTCGAAGGGAAAACAAAATACCAATATGTCCAGATCTTCGAAAACAAAATGCTGGGAAAGATGCTTTTTTTGGATAAAAAAATCCAATCGGCCGCAATCGATGAAAGCATCTTCCATGAGTCTCTAGTGCACCCTGCTCTTATGACTCATCATAATCCTCAAAATGTGCTGATCATAGGCGGTGGAGAAGGGGCGACTCTTCGGGAAGTTCTCCGCCATAACTGCGTTAAAAGTGCCACGATGGTGGATATCGATAAACAGCTGGTCCGCTTGTGCCAGGAACACCTTCCTGAGTGGTCGTCAGGAGCCTTTTCGGATTTGAGGGCAAAAGTTGTATTCGGCGATGCATTGAAGTATGTCGAAAAATGCTCCAAAAAATTCGATGTCGTCATTTCCGACCTGACCGAGCCCATAGAAAAAGGCCCTTCTGTCTACTTGTTTACCGAGGAATTTTACAGGAAAGTATCACAAATATTGAAGGATGATGGCGTGTTTGTCCTCCAAGCTGGGAGCACAGACATCAGTTACAATCAGTTTTTTTCATCTTGTTCGCAAACGCTGGAACAGGTTTTCCCGGTTGTGCGGCCCTATTGGACATTCATGTTTTCCTTCTATTCTCCCTGGGGTTTTATTATGGCATCCTGGAAACAAGATCCCTTGGATAAGGATGAAAAAATGATTAAGTCTAGAATCAAGGACCGAAAGATAAAAAAGCTGGTGTATTATCATCCTGGGATCCATCGCGGGCTTTTTGCCTTGCCTCTGTATTTGGAACTGGCCTTGAAAAAAGGGGATATTCTAACCGATAAAAAACCGTTTATTTGGGAATTATGAACAAACTGGAAAAACGAGAATATCACTCCTGCTCGAACGGTATTTTTTTCGAAATGAAACGCACGCTTGTTAAAAAAAGATCCTGTTTTCAAGAGATCGAGGTCATCGAGAATCCGCACTTCGGTCGTATGCTTTTTTTGGATGGGCTTGTCCAAACGACAGAAAAAGACGAATTTTTTTATCACGAGATGCTCATCCATCCCGCTATGGTTACCCACCCCGATCCTCGGAAGATTTTGATCATCGGAGGCGGGGATGGGGGGGCGATCAAACAGGCTCTACGATATCCGAGCGAGGTAGTCAGAATGGTGGAAATCGATCCCGATGTCATCGCAGTCGCCAAAAAATATTTACCCTGGCTTCTTCCCAGCCTCGAGGATGAGAGAGCAGATATCGTAATTGCTGACGGAAGAGAATTTCTCGAGGATTCACATGATAAATATGATGTTGTTTTTATGGATTCATCTGAACCGGTAGGCCCTTCTGTGACCCTTCATGAAAGGAATTTTTATAAACTCATCAAGGAAAGGCTTGCTCCCCAGGGTATCGCCTGTGCGCAGATGGGGGCTCCTTTTTTCCAAACGGAATCCCTAAAGCGTGCAAAAAACGATCTGAAAGATGTTTTTGGAATCGTCCGGTTTTACCTTGCGCCTGTGCCTACCTATCCCGGAGGGAATTGGTGTTATGTGTATCTTTCCGATCAGGTCGATCCTTTCGCAACCAAAAGAGAGCCGCCTTCAGATCTCAAATACTATAATCCAGAGATACACAAGGCCGCGTTTGCCTTACCCAACTACCTCCAAAAAATCCTCAAGTAATTAATTCAGTTTAGTAGTCGAGGGTGCCGTCTGCGTGCCGTTGAGATAGAACCTTGAGCATATCCTCTGACATGGCAGCTAAATCGAAACTCGGGCTCCAACCCCATTCCTCTCTTGCTGCCGAATCATCCAGAGAATTGGGCCACGAATCTGCGATATCCTGACGGAAATCAGGCTCATATTCGCAGACGAATTCCGGGATATGTTTTTGGATCTCCGCTGCCAGCTCACCGGCAGAGAAGCTCATACCTGTTACATTGAAGTCCGAGTGGTGCTTCAGTTGAGAAAAATCTGCTTCCATCAGGTCGATGGCCGCCTTGATACAGTCCGGCATGTACATCATCGGGAGCATAGTTTCCTCTTTAACGAAACAGGTGTATTTTTTGTTCTTGACCGCTTCAAAATAAATGGCTACCGCGTAATCTGTGGTGCCTCCACCCGGCAAAGTCTCGTAACTTATAATGCCAGGGTATCGGCAGCCCCGTACATCCACATCGAAGCGCTTAACATAATAGTCACACAGAAGCTCTCCAGCTACCTTGGTCACACCATACATGGTTTTGGGTTTCAGGATGGTTTCTTGGGGCGTGTTGTCCAACGGGGTTTCTGGGCCAAACACGGCGATCGAGCTGGGTACAAAAATCCTGGTCATGTCAAACTCACGGGCAGCCTCCAAAATATTGTAGGTCCCGTTCATATTGACATCCCATGCCAAGTAGGGATTTTTTTCTCCCACAGCCGAAAGAATGGCTGAAAGGTGATAGATAGTATCAATATCGTATTTTTTGACGACTTCGTCTATTGTTTCCCTTTTTGCCACATTGATGAATTCAAAAGGGCCTGAATCGCGAAGCTCGGGTTTAGGCTGGGTCCGATGCCCGGTTGCCAAAACATTGTCATTTCCATACTTTTCTCTCAAGGCCATGGTGAGTTCAGAGCCGATCTGCCCGACCGATCCTGTGACCATGATTTTTTTCATTTCTTTTGCCATCGTACCTCCAAAATATTTAAAAGTTTTTCTTTTTCCAATGTATGATTAGTTTATCTTTCAGAGAAACTTTGTCAATCAAAAACTTGAACGCATTTGTTTTTTCGAGTCTCTTCCATTTGGTGTTGATTAGCTCTAATGGCAAAGATAACCTTGAAAGTCATTCCTACACAATATGGAAGAGAGCTGTTTTTCTACTTGGTTGACTTGAGATTCGAAAATTTTATACAACATTTAGCGCAAGAGTCATGTATTCTTTTCGTTTAGGAGGGATGTTATGTGGTTCAACCGGATGGAACTCGAGATTTGGTTTGATAAGTACCAGTATGCCGTCGATTATGACATAGGAGAGAGCGCTGTCAAGGCACTCTCAGTCAAAGATATCGACATCGACCTGGGAAAGATACTCTTAAGGTATGGATATCATACGGGTCGTCCTGATCTCAAGGAAGCCCTTGCCGAACAGTACCCGGGGCTTTCCGGTGATCACATCATAGTCACGACGGGAGCCAGCGAGGCGAATTTTATCGTTGTTTCTGCCCTTGTCAAACCAGGCGATCACGTTGTCATCGAACACCCTAATTATCCTTCCTTATACGAGGTTCCCAGATCTTTGGGTTGTGATGTGAGCCTGTACACACTGAAATTCGAAAACGGATTCAGACCTGACTTGGCCGAGTTGAAAAAGAAAATCACACCCCAGACAAAGCTGGTGAGTCTGACTCACCCAAATAATCCAACTGGATCGATGATATCTGAGGAGGTTCTTCACAGCGTCATAGAACTAGTTGAATCCAAAGATACCTATTTGTTGTTTGATGAGACCTATAGGCACATGGCATCGGATGAAAAACTACTGCCTCCGGCAGCAGCGCTCAGCCCGAATGTCGTCAGCATTGCCAGCATGTCCAAATGTTATGGTCTTCCGGGAATCCGCACAGGTTGGCTGGCGACCAAAAGTCCTTTCATTCTGGATTCGGCTGTGGCCATCAGAGAACAACTGAGTATATCCAATAATAGTCTGAGTGAAGAGATTGCTCTTTCCGTTTTACGCCGGAAGGATAAGTTTTTAGCTGATGCCAGAACCAGGATTGAATTCAATCGCAAGATCGTGGCCGATTGGATGTCCAAACAAAACGATTTTGAATGGGTATACCCTGAGGTTGGAGTTGTTTGTTTCCCCAGGATAAAAAAATATGTGAACGTCGATCCAGAAGAGGTTTACCGCTTATTGGCCGAAAAATACAGGACATTCGTAGTCCCCGGCCGTTGTTTCGAGATGGATGAGCGGCACTTCAGGATCGGATTTGGTGCAGATCCGGGAGAAATCGAGATAGGTCTTGCGAACTTGAATATAGCTTTAAACGAACTTGCCTTTTAGGATCAGAGCTTGACCGTTCTTTTGTCTTTGAAAGTGCGTGTGATCTTCATAACGATTCCTGCTTCAGTCGGATCGGGACAGCGGATGTATTCTGTAGTCACTCCCTCGGGATCGATGACTTTTTCATAGGGTGTGCCTTGATATTTCCATGGAAAAATGGCGCCTCTGGATAGGGAAATAACCACAGGATCTAGCGCGCTTGCCAACCAATTGCATACATTCCCGATTTCTTTGGGCCATATAAATTTTTCACCCATTTTATGGCACCGTGTTTTCGGACCGACTTCCACGACTTCGATCTCCATGTCGTATCTGCGGAGGACGACCTCCTTTTCTTTGTCGCCGGTTGCTTGGGCCATTGGAAAAGCAGCAATTCCTGCTGTCCCACAGCTAGTCTTTTTTAAAAATTCTCTTCGTTTCATCGATTCTCCTTTTGGGTTTTCATCTGGGCTTTGAAAAATAATATATGGCTTAAATGAACTGATTGCAATAGACAAAAGTCTCATTCTGTTTTTTGAGAACGTTTGACCGGGATTATGGGCTGTGCTATATGTTACACAAGATGCCAGCCCAGGAAAAATCCTCAGGGTATTCTTTCCGGAAGGTTCTGGGCGTGCCTGACGGTATCGCCATCCTAATCGGGATCAGTATCGGTGCCGGGATCTATTCCACGCCTCAAATCATAGCCGGTTACCTCGGATCCTTTGGCCCCATCCTTCTCCTTTGGCTTTTGGCCGGCGTCTTCGTTTTTACAAGCGGATTGATCTATGCGGAACTGGGAACCCGGATGCCATCGACGGGTGGGGAATACCTTTACATAAGCCGGTGTTTTGGGCCCTTCGCCGGATTTGTGTTCGGATGGGCCCAGCTCTTTATCGTCCGGACGAGCGCAGCCGCAGGGTTGGCCTTGATCGTAGCGGATTATTTCGGCTACTTTATCGTCCTGGATAAAACTAGCAGGGTTTTGACAGCGCTTGCTGTCATCTTTCTGTTTGGTTTGTTGAACTATATCGGCATTCAGAGGGCCAGCATCTACCAGAAGCTCTCGACTATTCTAAAAGTTGGAGCTCTTATGACCATTGTCGCAGTGGGTTTTTTGTTCAGTGGCGGCCATGAAAATTTGCTTTCCTCCCACGCCGCTCCCGAAGGAGGAGTGGGGCCTGTGGGCAATGTTGTCGCTGCTTTGATGTTGATCATTTTTTCCCATACAGGATGGGAAAGGATCGGATATTCTGCCGGAGAAATGAAAAATCCCAAACGCGTTATCCCCCTAAGCTTGATGATCGGCATCACCCTGGTTGTTCTGCTGTATGCGCTGACCAATCTAACTTACCACAAGACCCTGGGAATGGCGGGCATGAGGGAAAGCACGATCGTCGCATCAGATGTCCTGACCGTGCTCATCGGCCCTGTCGGAGCAGCTCTGATCGCCATTCTTGTGATTATTTCCGCCTCTGGAAGCATTAACGGAACCATGATGACCGCACCGCGAGTTTATTATGCCATGTCAAGAGACGGTCTTTTCTTCAAATGGCTGGATTTTGTCCATCCGCGGTTCCGAACTCCCTCCCGGGCGATAGTCGCACACTGTGTTTGGGCCGGGGCAATTCTCCTCATCCGAGGAACTTTTGAAACCATTGCAGCCGGTCTTGTGTTTGCCATCCTGATTTTTTACGGGCTTTCCACCCTGGCGCTTTTCAGGATGAGGAGAGGAAATATAGGAGGACCTGACATCTTCCGTGTCCCCTTATATCCTTTCCTTCCCCTCATTTTTCTTCTGCTGATTATTGGATTAATCCTTCTCAGGGCTTATTTCGAGTGGCAGAAATCTTTGGTGGATCTGGCTTTTATCGTGACGGGAATCCCGTTTGCATTTTATTGGTGTCGGAGAAAAAGGAAAACAAAAGATGGGCTTAAAACAGCTTAATGGAGACCAGGCCATGGCCTACGGGGCCTTATCTTCCGGTGTCAGGCTTGTGACAGGTTATCCCGGATCCCCTAGCTCTGGGACAGTCGAAACGCTGATAGATCTGGCAAAGGAAAACAACTTATATGTGGAATGGTCGAGTAACGAAAAAGTGGCCATAGAGATGGGGATCGGGGCATCCATTGCGGGGCGGCGAGCCTTGGTTTGTACCAAGAGTGTAGGTCTGAATGTGATGGTGGACCCGTTGATGGCGCTGAATCTGACGCCGGTGAACGGAGGGCTTGTCATTCTTCTCGGGGACGATCCTGGAGGATACGGATCCCAAAACGACCAGGATTCGAGACCTCTGGCTGCATCACTGGAGATGCCGATGATGGAGCCGGAAGGACCGGCTGAAGCACACGTGATGATGAGAGAGGCCTTTGCTCTATCTGAAAAATTTCATACGGCTGTGATTATTCGCGAGACTCGAAGTTTTTCCCAACAAGAGGAGTCGGTCCTTATATCAGATGGGCCATACCAAGAATACGATATTGGCCTTGCCCGAGAACCCTTCAGGTTTGTTCCGGTCCCGCTCAATGCCGTAGAAAAGCACAGAGCTTTGCATGATCGGTTAGAGGCTGTGAGGGAATGGGCAGAAAGCTCTGTTTTCAATCGAGAAACCGGTAAGGGAGAAAAAGGGATAATTGCTGCTGGGTTTGCTTACAAAAAATTCCTTGATGTTGTGGGAAAGGATCCTCCTAAGGATTTTCGTTTGCTCAAATTGAGCGTCCTGTATCCTCTGCCCAGAAAACTCATCACGAATTTTCTCCGAAATTGTCAGGAAGTTCTAGTGATCGAAGAAACCGAGCCGTTTCTTGAAACTCGTATCCTGGCCATTGCCCATGACTCGGATTGTTCGACCAAAATCATAGGCAAAAAGAATCGTCATCTCACCCGAGAAGGGGAATTGTTGCGATGGCAGATCCAGCGTGTTCTGACCGATTTTATCCCGGGTGTTATCCCGATAAGGGAATACCTGAAAGAAAATGAGGTGTCAGAAAGGCCGAAAAAAAAGGATCACTGCGCTATGTGCAGGTATGATGAAGTTCTGGACAAGCTGGAGGAGGCCGCTAGAAGCCTGGGGCAAAAGCCCGTTCTTATCGGTGATCCAGGGTGCCTGGTCACGGTGGCGGACCGGCTCGATGCCAAGTATGCCCTCGGCTCTGCGGTCGGCGTGGCCGATGGTTTGAGCAAAGCGGGAATCGATGAGCGAACTGTTGCCGTATTTGGCGATTCTTCCTTTTTCCATTCTGCGCTTCCTGCTCTTTGTAACGTAGCCCATAACCGTAGCAGTATTTTAATGGTCGTCCTGGATAACAAGGCTACGGCCACCTCCGGATTCCAACCTCATCCGGGAGTCGGGAAAAATGCTTGGGGAAAGGAAGCGCCGGCCTTGGATATAGAAGAGATCGCCTGCGCCTGCGGTGTGAAAAATATTTTTATATCTGGCCTTGACGATTCGAAACATGAACTGAATAACATATTTAGGAAGGCTTTAAACCTCAAAGAGCTGACCTTGGTTATCGTTCGGATATAATGAAATAGACTTTCTAACAAAGCAAATGTTGACCGGAAATATCGATCATGGTTATATTGCTTTTAGGGAGTGTGAAGTGAGAAATAAATCGAAGTTTATGGTCCTTTGGTTACTGATGATAATGGTCGGTTTCTCTTTATATGGCTATGCAGGAGAAAATAAAGAGGATACGGCGCTTCTGCTTATCGATATCCAAGATTTTTATTTTCTTGGAGGAAGGTCGGAACTGGTCGATCCTGAAGCAGCGAGTTTGAATGCAAAAAAGCTTCTTCAGAAGTTCCGCGAGAAAAAAAAGTTGGTCGTGCATGTCCGCCACATTACAGATACAGGAGGAGAGATCCATAAGAATGTATACCCCATAGAAGGGGAGAAGGTCGTCTCTAAGAATCATGTCAACTGCTTCAAGGACACGGATTTGCTGGAATATCTGAGGGAACACAAGATCAAGAAATTGGTGATCTGCGGGATGATGACACACATGTGTGTGGAGGCGGCCGTTCGGGCTGCCCATGATTATGACTTTGAAACTATCCTCATCCACGATGCCTGCGCCACTCGGGCGTTGACATATGGTGATAGAGAAATCGGCGCTGCCGATGTGCATATGTCAACTTTGAGTTCGCTCAACCGGTACTACTCCCGTGTTCTCGACACCGAGATATTTCTGAAGGATTTTTAAAGAAAATGATAGAAAAGATCGACCGGGAAAGGATAGAAAGGTTTCCACTCGGTGTGGTGATTATCGCGGTGGTTTTGTTTTTTGTCGCGTTGGGCACGGCCTCTTATTGGGTTTTGAGATGGATCGGCAAACCCGTTGCTGAAACCCTGCCCGTGGGACCGGAGATTTACAGAGCTTTTGTTTATCCCGATATCGTGTTATCCGGGCTGCTGGTCTTGGGTGCTATTGGCTTGCTGAAACTGAAAAAATTTGGGTTCGTTGCAGCGCTTCTTGCTTTGGGTATGTGGTTTTCTGATCTGCTCCTCATCTTTGGACTCACGAAGTGGGACAGAATCAGTTTTGTGGGGCCTTGTCTGTTGTTTGTCATTTTTTCCATCGGATATCTCTGGTTAAAAAAACACCTTTTCCAATAAAAGGGGACGGTTCTATTTTTTAGCTAACGATCACTCTAGTCTAATATTCTAAAACTTCTTTTTGGTGTCCTAGATTAAAGTTTGATTTCGGATTAACAAGAAACAAAAAAATAGAACCGTCCCCTTTTTACTTTTTATTGACAAATGAATTGGTATGATGATAATACGAATTTGGAACTTGCTAAATAATGACACGCACATAAGGAGAAGAAAAATGGCCATAGTTTTGGATGGTTCGAGACTTTCAGTCGAAAAGATAATACAGATTGCTCGCCATAATGAAAAAGTGGAACTTCATCCGGAAGCTTTGGAGCGGATCAAAGCCTGCCGCACCATGCTGGAGAAAAAAATAAAAGCCCGTGAGATCATGTATGGGATCAATACAGGTATCGGAGAGTTTTCAGAAGTCATACTGGACGATGCCCAAGTTCAACAATTTCAGAAATATCTGATATACAACCATGCGGCCGGTATCGGCGATCCTGCCTCCATCGAACATGTTCGGGGAGCTATGGCGGGCCGGATCAATGTCCATGCCAAAGGGAGATCAGGCTGCCGGCCGGAAATCACCATGACTCTGATCGACATGTTGAACAAGGGGGTGACTCCTGTTGTTTGCCAGAAAGGTTCTGTGGGAGCATGCGGAGACTTGGCCCCAATGTCCCAGATCGCCCTGCTTCTTATGGGAGAGGGTGAGGCCTATTTCCAGGGAGAAAAACTTCCCGGGAAAGAGGCTCTGGAACATGCCGGGATTCCCATTCCCGGATTGAAGGCCAGGGATGGATTGGCCACCATAAACGGCTCCAACTTGATAACATCCATGAGCGCCATGCAGTTGTACGATATAAACCGCTGGCTGAAGCAGGCCGAGATCGCCTGCGCCATGACGCTCGAGGCTCTGAATGCCAACATGAAACCCTATGATGTTCGTCTGCATCAGGCACGCGGTTTTCCCGGGGCTGTTAGAACAGCCTCTGCCCTGATGAGGTGTATCGAAGGAAGCGATCTCTTGTCGGGCAAGTTCAAGATCAAAGTTCAGGATGCCTATTCCATGCGATCTTCTCCACAGGTTATCGGAGCAGCACATGATGCCGTGGCTCACGCCAAAAAACAGGTAGAGATCGAGCTCAACGGTGTTGGGGATAATCCCATCTTTTTTACCGAGTATGAATTGACACTGACCGGCGCCAACTTCCAGGGTACCCCCGTCTCTCTCCCGATGGATATGGCCGGAGCTGCGGTCACGATGGTGAGCGTGATCTCGGAAAGGCGTCTTAACCGCATGACCAACCCTGCTTTGAGTGTGGGATTGCCCGCTTTTCTGACAAAGGGAGCTGGGATGATGTCCGGGATGATGCTCAGCCAGTACACGGCGGACTCGCTGATCGTCGAACAACGCATTTTGTCCGCTCCCGCCTCGATCATGTCCATTCCTGCTGCAGCCGATCAGGAGGACTTTGTGTCGATGGGCATGAACACAGCGATCAAAAACGAGCAGATCATCGATAACGCCTATGGTGTTTTAGGCATAGAGTTCATGGCGGCAGCCCAGGCTTTGGATTTCCGGGAATTTACTCCGGGAAAAGGCGTATCGGCAGCCAAAAATGTGATCCGGAAATATGTCGAGTTTCTGGATGAGGATCGGCCCCTGTACCCCGACCATACCCGGATGAAGGAGCTTGTCAAATCCTGCGAGATTTTAGAAGAGGTTGAGAAAGAGATCGGCTCTCTGGGATAGTTCCTTACCCTTTCTTATTCACGACTCTGTAGTACTGCCGCAGATCCTTCTGGACATCCGCAATGTGTTTTTTCATCAGGCTGGATGCCTTTAATGGATCTTTCTTTTTGATAGCGTTGAAGATATCTCGGTGTGCCTTCAAATATCGCTTTTGATCGTGGAGGACAAGGAAGGCCTCGTGCATGAATTTTTCCATCAGGCCACGTAAAGTTGCCAGAAGATGGATCATGACGCGATTTTGAGTGGCCTGGGCGATAAGGAAATGGAAATTGATGTCCTGTTCAGAGAGTTTTTGGGTATCCCCCTTTTCATTTGCCGTTGCCATGTCGTCGATCAGGGTTCCCATATCTTGAATTTGCTTTGGCGTGGCGTTCTTGGCTGCCAGACGGACAGCCCCGATCTCGATGAACTGCCTGGCTTCGAGGAGCTCTATGGTGGCTTTTTCATCTGTGATAAACGGCGCAGAAAGATGGTCGGCGTAAAGGGCGGAAAACCTGGACTTTACAATGGTGCCGAATCCCTGATGTTGTTCGAGGACACCGAGCACGCATAAAGTATTGAAGGCCTCACGGAGCGATGTCCGGCTGACGCCAAGATGAGCGGCAAATTCGTTTTGATTCGGGAGCCTGTCTCCTTCCTTGAGTTCACCCGATTGGAGCATCCGTTTGATCTCGTCTATCACCTCATCGGCCAGTTTCTTTTTTTTGATCAGAGCCATCGAATACCCTTTAAATACAAGTTTGCTTAACGCTTCGATCCAACACAATTTTGTCCAAACACAGGATATTTTGTCAAGCGCTGTCTGACTGTGTTAGATTCCCCCGAAGAATGGGTCGTGATGTTTAAATCTTATATGGTCGCTTCAGCCATTCCTGAACGCCCGATACATCAAAGAAACAAGGATGCTTTCTTATGATAGAATGGGATCGAATAAGGCAGAACAGATGAGGCAGATCCACAAGTTTTACCTGACAGAGTTCCTGAAGACACAGAGATACTTCATCCCCATTATGATCCTTTTTCTCCAGTTCCATAAGCTTTCCTACACAGAAATCTTTCTCCTCTACGCGATTCAATCTTTTGTGGTGTTTCTATTGGAAATTCCTAGTGGTGTGTTTGCCGATCTTTTCGGTAAAAAAGCCGCTTTGCTCATATCGAGGGCGAGTCTTATCCCTGCCTATGCCCTGTTTGCAGTGGCGGAAAACTTTTGGATTTTTTTGCTTGCCATGATCTTCATCGCTCTGAATAAAGCCTTCAAATCGGGGACACACAAGGCTTTTATCTTTGAGTACTTGGAACAGAACCCATCGAAGATCACTCCTGGCGAAGTCTTCGGTAAGAATAAATTTTGGGCAAGATTAGGCGAGGCGTTGGCTTCTGTAGCAGGTGGATTTATCGCAGCCAAATTTGGGTTTCCTGTTGTGTTTGTATTTGCCCTCATCCCCACCTTTGTTAATTTCGTCAATGCGTTGACTTATGAAAAAATCCAAGAAAAACACCGTGTCAAAAAATTCAGTCTTTCCATGCATTTCCAACACATCGGGGAATCAATTGTCGATATCAAAAGCAAGAAGATCGTTCAGCAGTTGATCATCAATTCCGCCATCTTCGTATCTTGCATGGAGGCATCGGAAAAATTCTTCCAGCCGTACATGATTGAGGCTCAGATTCCGATCCAATGGTTCGGCATCATTTACATGATCATCCTGATTTTCACGGCATTCGGATCTCGGTACGCCTATCTGTTTGAATCAAAATTCAGCCGGGCGGATATTGCCAACATCTCGGGATTGATCGGCATCGTTCCGTTTGTGATCTTAGGCCTGGAGTTTGTTTCGATCTCTGGGATATTTCTGTTTTTCCTCATCCTGTTTTTAAAAAGCGCCAGAAGACCCGCCATTATCACAGAACTCAATACCCATATTCCATCGGACAAGCGAGCGACCATTCTTTCGACGGATTCTCTATTCCGTGCCCTGTTTCTTCTAGCCTTTCTCCCCATAATCGGACGTCTTTCCGATTCATTTTCCATCTACACGGCCATGCTCATCATCGGCATATTGCTCGTTCTGAATCAGATTTTCTTTGGGATACCCCGGACTTCAAAAAATCGGGTTAGAATAGATGGTGATTCTTGATTATTTTTTTATGATCTTAAAAATCACTGTGCCGCCATCGGTGTGTTCCTGCGGATCGAGACATTGGATGTATGCGTCTTCCCCTTCTTGAGCTAGACCCAGTTCTTTTGGTTCGACTCCTTTTGCCAGAGCATTGTAATAAGGGAGGATGGAAGCCAGAGAGTGCATGCAGATATTATCTGTTTCTTTGAGATTGACTTTATAGCCTTCATCAAGAACAATCCTATCGCCGATTTTGTATACCGGGCAGGTTCCCTTGATTTCGATGACTTCTATGATCAACTTCATCAGGTTTCAATCCATACTTGCTATTTTGTTGAATGTTCTTTTATACCCGTCCAGCGCTTAACTGGAGTGGTCGTGGATGATTTTCCAGCCATCCTCCATTTTTTTCAAAATCGTCGTGAATAGTCCTTGTTTTGTCCATGTTTCTGTTTTAAGCTTCCACTTGCCCAGGACATAGGCTGAATCTTCGCTCAAGACGTGAATGATGAGGTCGGAGAACTCCAGTTGTCCCATTTTTTCCTTGGGGTATTCTTTTTTGTACCTGGCAAGGAGTGCATCCCACCCACTTAACCGTGCGTCTCCTGATTGGTATGTCATTTTTTTGGACTTCCAGTAGTGTGCCATGAACCCCTCGATGTTCCCCTCATTCCAGGCGTTCCTTTGAAGGTCGTGGATGCGAATGAGCTCTTTTTCGATCTTGGACTTTTGTATAGCTGTGAGAGGTAATGTCAAAGTAATAATTAATGTCGAAATAAGTATCTTTTTCATTCTTCCTCCTTTATCTTCAATTCGCTCTGATAATCCTCTGGATAATCGATGTCTTTGAGGATGTGAGGAGTGTCCACTTCCACCTCATAAATATCCTGAGGATGGTTGTGCACCAGGGCTCTGAGCCCGATGTCAGAACTAAGATCCAAGATCTCTTGTTTATGCTTTAAATCGATTAAAATCGGATGGCCGCGTTTATTCCGGTAGACGGGAAGAACAACGCCTTTTTTTGTTTTATGATAAGTTTCTATGAGGGCATCCATGACAGAAAAGGGGATGAGGGGTTGATCGCCGAGACAGACAATAGCTGCCGATGTCTCTTTTGGAAGGGCTTCGAATCCTGTTTGAATGGAGGAGAGCATCCCTTCCCGAAAGCGATGGTTCACGACCGATGAAACGGTCCGGTCAGCTATTTTACTCAGAATTTCCTCTTGGTATGAACCCAGCACCACCAAAATTTTATCGGCTTTCGAGGCAAGTATGTTTTCCACTATGTGCTCAATGATTGTTTTTTCTTTAAAGGGAAGGAGGAGCTTAGGATATCCCATGCGACGGGATTCGCCAGCAGCCAAAACCAATGCACAAATCATTTTTCCGCCTCCATGCTATTCTGAACTTGATTTCTGACCTGAACGAGTTCTGCCGCGATGCTGACAGCGATCTCTTGGACCGTTTTGGATTGGATATCGATGCCGATCGGTGCAAACACACGGTCGAACTGGGGAGCGGTGGACCAGCCCAATTCGATAAATTTTTCGCGCATCAAAGCGATCTTCCTCCCGCTTCCAATCATCCCTATGTAGGCGACATCAGATCTGATACAGGCCTTCAGGGCATCCGCATCATGACTGTGACCTCGGGTGACGATCACAATATAAGTGTCGGCCGTCTTGGGCATCTCATCGATAGCCTGTCCAATGTCTTCGACGATGATGTGGTCCGCCTCAGGCACGATTTCTTTGTTGGCGAATTCTGGCCTGTCGTCGATAACCGTGACCTCGAAGTCGAGAAGATATCCGATGTGGGCAACAGCCTGGCCCACATGCCCTGCTCCAGCGATCACAAGATGGGAGAAGGGAAACTGAGGCTCCAGATACACGTTTTTTGAAAACACAGGTTTTCCTGTCGTGAATGCTTGTTTGGTTTTTTCTCGAAACGGAATGTTTTGTTTTTCCGCTTCCTCCCCGAATATTTCTGACTTTTCTATCCAGGATCGGGACAATTTTTGGATTCTGTCATCTGTCAGTTGGATATGTGTGGCCAGAATCCCAGGTTTCCTATCGTTTAGAGATCGGACCATTTCCTGAAATGTAATCTCGTGATCGGCAGGTTGGGCGTCGAAAAGGATGGTCGCTTCCCCACCACAAATCGCCTCTGCTTCTGACGTTATATCCGCATACAACTCGAATCGATCAAGGGATGACCTCCCGGTTTGCAGGGATCCCAAAGCCTTTTCCTCAGCCCGGGCTTCCATTATCCCTCCTCCTAAAGTCCCTGTGAGAAGTCCTTTATCCGAAAAAAGGGCAGAAACGCCGGGCACTTGAGGGCTTGATCCTTTGGTAGAAACGATTGTCGCCAATACCAGCTTCTTATTTTTAATCTCATCGCAAAGCCGTGCATAGATGTTTTTCATTTCGCTTCCGATTGTCTCCTTTTTTCCAGGTTTTGCATAAGAGATTCTACCATTCGAATTGGCTGTATTTCCTGTCCGATATCATACACCTTAAAATCATCTCTTTGGATTTTCTCTAGAAAATCTTTCAAGATGGATTCCCTCACGACGAGGAGCACGCCTTGTTCTGGAATCATCAGGATTTCTTCGAGGGCCTGCCAGACTCCGTTGCCTTTGAGTTCTAGTGGGCCCACTTCATCCACGACACAAAGATTCTCGTTTTTGCTCCTGTGGATGATTTTTTCGGCGACATCCAGCATTCCAGGCAGAAAATAGAAAGGACCGATCCTTTGCCAGCCCTGTTGACCTTTTTTGCGGATGAAGGGTTGTTGGTGCTGATCCTTCAGGTCGAGGAGGTCGTACCCGAGAAATTTTTCGTCTTTCCAAACGGCTTCGCTCAAATAGCCATCTATCCGGATATTTTTTCCTCTGAGCACTGGAATGATGGTTTTAAGGAGGGTCGTTTTTCCCGAGTGGACCGGGCCTGTCAGTATATTTATCACGTCTTATCTAGTTTGATCCGGGACTAAATCATCGAGGAAATCGCTGTGTAAAGAACGGCTTCAACCAAGCCCATTTTGTATGTGTTTTCTTCAAGAGGCCTGGCGTCTGTCAGGGCTTCCTTGGCGCCTTGCTTGATAACTTCCTCTGTCAGATTTTTTCCTTTGATAAAATCTTCTGCCTTTTTGAGTCGCCAGGGGATGGGCGCCAATCCTCCGCAGACGATCTTTATGTCTCTGAATACACCGCCGGATATCACTCCGCTGATAGCCGCCGAAACCACAGCAAAATCCCATGTGCCCCGCTCTTTGAATTTGTAATAGGTGCTCTTTGAGCCGTTTTTTGGTAGAGGGATTCTTATTTCACTCAGAACTTGACGCGCCTCCAGAACATTTTCTTTCCTGACATTGTTCTGTGGGAGTGTGAAAAAATCCTCTAATCTAAGAATGTTTTTTTTGCCTTCCAGTCCGTTAATCGTGATCTCTGCATCCAAACTTATAAGAGCTGGAGCCAGATCGGATGGATGAACGATATAGCACATGCCCCCCCCGAAAATGGCGTGATACCTGTTTCTTCCCCTCAGGGCAAAACAACGGCTTCCTCCCTTTTTACGGCATATTGTATCCGGATCGCGATAATACCAGCATCTGGGCCGCTGGCAGAGGTTGCCGCCGACCGTGCCCACATTCCTGAGCTGAGGAGAGGCCAAAGAAAGCGCGGCTTCTACGAGGACAGGAAAGTTCTCCCTAATGATTGGATTTTCAGCCAGATCTGCCACGCATGTCATGGCGTCGATCGAGACGTGGGTTTTATCCATTTTGATTGTGGAAAGATCCGGAACAGATTTGAGGTCGATCACGACTTCGGGTGCGATAATCTTGTTCTTGATTTCGTCCAGAAGGTCTGTTCCTCCCGCCATCAAGGCATAGTCTGTATTTTTCTGAGAGAGCAGGGAAGTGACTTGGTCTAGCGACTTGGGCTGCGCAATCTTGAATTCTTTCATCGGGCCACCTCCTTTTCCTTTAAAGCTTGAAGGACTTTGTCCGGCGTCATCGGGATTTCTCGGATGTGGATACCGATAGCATTGTATACGGAGTTGGCGATAACGGCAGATGCCGGAATTCGTGGAGGTTCTCCCAAACCCTTAGTGCCGAGGATGTTGATCCGCGGGTCGACGGAATCCACAAACAGGGGCACGATCTCGGGAATGTCCATGGAGGTGGCTATCTTATAATCCCTCAGGTTGGGGTTGACCATCCGTCCCGTTTCGTTATCCATAATCCTTTGTTCGAAAAGAGCGGTGCTCAGTCCCTGAGTGATGCCGCCGATGACCTGGCTTTCTGCTGTCAGTTTGTTGATGATTCTTCCGCTATCGTGGACAGCCACAACCTTGATCACCTTGATCATCCCCGTCATTGTGTCGACTTCCACTTCGGCAAAGTGCGCGCCGAAGGTGTTGTACGCATAACCTTCTGGAAGTCCTTTTCTTTCCCCATGAAACACTATTTCATGGCTTAAATCTCCCAAGACTTCTTTGAAGGGAGTGGCATTTTTAGGATTTCCCTTTTCCTGGAACGTGAAATTTTCACAAACGATGCTGGAGGCGGACACTTTCAGTTTGGAAGCAGCCATTCCCTTGAGATGTTCCGCTGCTTTTAGAGCCGCATCCCTTAGGGCCGGAGCCACCGAAGGTGTCGTTAGGCTTCCGCCCGAGAGAGGGGCCCAAGGATAATCCGAATTTCCCAGCTTGACGGTGATATCTTTTGGTTCTAATCCCAAGGTTTCTGCTGTGACAATGGCCATATGGGTTCTTGTCCCACAGCCGATATCCTGGGTTCCACATACGGCCTCGACACTTCCATCGGGATGGAGTTTAACGTCAGCTAATGTCCCTGGGGAGCCAGCGCCCCACCAGATCCCAGCCGCCATCCCGATTCCCCGTCTGATTCTGCCTTTCCCTTCTCCGGGAACTTTGTTTCTTTTGTGCCATCCGATTTGCTTAGCTCCGATTTCGTAGGCCTTATCCAATCCTTTGGAAGAATAGGGGATTCCAGTTCCCCCGCGATTTTTGGTTGTGTAATTCTTCTTCCTAAATTCCAGCGGATCCATGCCGATCTCGTTGGCTAGTTCTTCAATAAATCCTTCCAATCCAAAGGTTCCTTGAACCAGACCTGGGGCTCTTGTTGGCTTTGATGGACCAGTGTTCATGTAGATGTTGTAGTCTTCCACCTTGGCATTCTCACATTTGTGAACATCGATCATAGGCTCAGAAGATCGATCTCCTCCCCGGATTCCACCGGATGTGTGACTCAATAGGCTGAGCGCGGTTATCGTCCCATCCTTTTTCACGCCTCCTTTGTAAGTCTGGAACGTGGATGGTCGATTGCCCACACATAGGGAGTTAGCTTTTCTGGTCAACATGACTTTGACCGGCCTGTTGGTTTCTTTGGCCAGCATTGACGCTGCTACCGTTTGTTCATTCAGGCCCAATTTGCTGCCGAATCCTCCTCCCATGTATTGTTTGATGACTTTGATTCTTGATGCTGGGATTTGAAGTACTTCGGCAAGCTGATCCCTCACGCTGTGAATGGCCTGTGTGGAATCCCAGATCGTCAGCCTTTCCCCCTGCCACTTGGCGATGCTGACATGGGTTTCGGCTGTTTGGTGGATTTCCACCGCTGTTTTGTATGTGCGTTCGATGACAACATCGGCTTTTCCGAATCCGGCTTCCACATCTCCCCGGCTGTACCCTCGCCGTTGTTCGACATTCGGTCGTTTATCATGAACTTGAGGGGATCCTTCTTCCCTTGCTTTTTCCTCGATGACAACGAATGGCATGGGTTTGTATTCGACTTTGATGAGTTCCAACGCTTTGTCAGCCGTTTTTTCATCTACAGCTGCCACAGCCGCCACCATTTGCCCCGCATACTGGATGTTTCCTCTAATCATAAGAATGGCAGCCTTGACTCCGGACAAGCTTTTGGCTACATCTAACTTTATGGATAAAACTTCGGCTTTTGCATGGGGTGATCTCAGAATTTTCCCGATCAGCATCCCCTTAAGCTTGATGTCCTGAGTAAAGGGAGCCTTCCCTGTGACGATCTTTTTTCCATCGATCCTTTTGATGTGCTTACCGATGAGTTTGAACTTCTTGTCTGAATCGGACGAGAGCGCTTCAGAGGAATGTTGGGTTTGATCGCTTGCATATGTTTCATACCAGAGGTTGCTATCTTCCATGGCGTATCTAGAGTCTTTTTTTTCCATTTTAAGACCTCCCCGCTTTTGCCGCTTGATCGACTGCTTGGTAGATCTTGGTGTAATTACCGCAACGACACAGATTCCCTGAAAGGCCTTTCTTTATCTCTCCAAGGTCGGGATTTGACTTTTTTTTCAACAATGCTTCGGAAGCCATGATAAAACCCGGCGTGCAAAAACCGCATTGGTAAGCGTCCTTGTCGATATAGGCCTGTTGGAGGGGATGGAGTTTGCCTTCTTTGGCCATTCCTTCGATGGTCTTGATATTTGTGCCGTCTGCCCTAATCGCGAGATACATGCAGGAGTAGATGGGATTTCCGTCCAACAGGACTGTGCATCCGCCGCATTCACCGCGATCGCATGTTTTTTTTGCTCCGGTCAGGCTCAGTTTATCCCGGAGGACATCGAGAAGTGTTTCCTGAGGTTCGACGACTTTCGTATAAGCCTTGGAGTTTACGGTGAATTTTATCTGTTTTTTGGCGTAAACGGGGACTTCACCAGCCTTGGTTTGAATGGATTCGGCTTTTTGTGCCAGGAGTTTGGGAGTTATGGCGACTCCAAGGGTTCCACTGCCGAAACCTTTCAGGAAATCCCGTCGTGTAAACGTATTCGTTTTCCCTTTTTTCATTTTTCCCTTGTTCATTGTACGCCCCCTTTTTAAAAAAAATCTAAATCGATCGAATGAGGAGGACAAGCATAAGACAGAGGATAACCGCCGCCGGGGATACGATAAATTGGAATTTTTTGATGCCCATCGCTTTGATCATGCCTGTTTCCATAAATCTCATTTTTTCACCTGCCAAAATTCCGAAAGGAACGGTGATAAATGAAAGAGCAACAGCTATGTAGGCATAATAGAGCGAGAGTGGATATCCTGTGCCGGCAGCCACACAAGCAGGAATACCCGTGGCAAATTTCACGAGAGGGAATAGATTGACGGCTACCAAAGCAGACAAGCCTCCAGTGAGAGCTTGAGAGGTCGTTTTTTTAGAGAGCCTATCTTTTACAAGGGAGACGATAATCAAAAAGGCCACACCCTCCATGACGAAGGCAAATATGGGATTGGCCACTGCTCCGTGCAATATCGGCAGAGAGAGCAGCAAAGCGTCGAATAACTTGAACAATGAAGCAACGATGACCAAAAGAGCGACACCTCTCCAACTTTGGGAAATGACCCAGCATGCAGCGATAAAAAATAACGCCACGCCTGTCATGATCGATCCTGACATAGCAGATGCACAATTCCTAAGTCCCATGCCAAGAGCAGCCTCGGAGAGCCCCCAAACCGCACCCAACATAACCACAATGCCCAAATGATGACCGGAAAACTTTTTATCCATGTTTCCTCCATGCTGATTGATGTCGATATTTTTCCACGATGAGTGATTTGATTATAATTTTCTCCTCCCCATTTCGCAACCCTTTCTTGACCTGAATTATCCAGGTCATAATTAATTAATAAGCATATTTGGGAGTGATGTAAAAGGAGCAGTAGGCGATATCCGGGATTTTTTCGATGCATTTCACATTCAGTTTTTTCGCGAGGCGGTCGAATTCAGATTCAGGTAATTTTTCGGCTGTGTCGATATCGGCCACAATGATCTTCATTTTTTTCGATTCAGCAACGACGCGAAAGTCATGATAACCGGTGATTTCAGGGAATTCTTCCAGGACCTTTTTGAAACGATCTTCTATTGCCTGGATCTCAGGAGTAAGTTCTAAAAGCGGATCGGAGTGGGCAATCGTCTCCCCCCGGAAAGTCACACGAAGCTTTGCTTCGCATCTTTCTGTTATATCATGGATCTCGATCGGGCCGAATTTTTCCGGGATCTCGAGATGCAGAGAAATCGTGTACATTGTTCCGTAATCGTGCACGATGATCTCGTGCACATCTTCCACACCATCTACAGATTTTGCAGCCTCTCGAATTTTTTGAATAAATTCTTGGCTTGGGGCTTTGCCCAGAAGAGGAACGATGGCCTCCCGACCATGAGAGAATCCCATGTAGAGCAACCACAGGGAGACCAAAATCCCGATATAACCATCCACTTCTGGTTTGTGGAAATAATGGCCGGCTACGAGGCCTGCAATGACGGTTAATGACATCACAGCTTCTATCGTTTGGTGGAAAGCATTGGCCAGGATGGCGTGAGACTCCACCCTTTTGCCCAAATATTTGATAAATTGTGCCAACCACTGTTTGATGATTATCGTGGCCAACAAAATCCAGGGCAGGGCATTCCAGTAGTGGACCTCGTGGGGTTGGAGAACTTGGTGTAAAGATTGTTCGGCGATCTGGATCCCGGAGACAAAAAGAAAAATAGACATTATTAGCGGAGCAACATGCTCCATTCGCCCATGACCATAGGGAGTTTTGGCTGTTGCCGGGCGCGTGGCCATCCGGAAGCTCACCAACAAAATCACAGAATTTGCCAGATGTGAGAGGAGATGAAAAGCATTGGCTACAACGGATATGGATCCTGCCCGGATACCAAGCCCCATCTTTATGATGAATAATACCACGATGGCCGTGATAGATATCCATCCGGCGAAAATCCCGTACTTAGCCCTGACATGATTGTTGAAGACGTCATCAAAGTTTTTGATGAATTGAGAGGCGATAGCTTTATTGGTTTTATCTAGGGCTGGCACGAGATTTTTCAGGATTATTTTTTTATTTTTATGAACCTATCACAACAGACAAAACGGCATTCCACATGCTCGCAAGTATCTTCGGATGTGCCGCATCCTTGGCATTCGTTTATGATTTGGAATTCAAGACCGCACTCATCACAGTAATAGACTTCACCTTTTTTCATTTCTGTGCAGTGTACCATTAAAACCTCCTAATCTACATCCTCATCCTAGATTATATACAACAAGATTAGATAATCAAATGCCAACCCACCCCACCGCCAACCCACCCCACCCTTACTTTAAAGGAAGGATAATGTTTTCGTTGTCATTTCCAATAATATGAGGATAATATATTGATATTACTGCCAATGAAAACAAAGACACTTTCAAGACCAACCTTAAAAGCAGGGGTGGGGGGGGATGGCATCTGCATTCTTTTATGAATAATTCAGGGAAAAATTATGGATAAGAAAATCGCCCTGGTGACAGGTAGCAGTCGAGGGATAGGGAGGAATATTGCCCTGCGATTAGCTGATGAGGCGGAAGGCGTCATTGTACATTTCAATAAAAACCGGGACGCAGCCATAGATGTCGTTAAAGAAATAGAAAAAAAGGGAAAGCTGTCTGGCTATTTCCAAGCCGACTTGACTCAAGAAGATCAAGCCCATGCTTTTATTCGAGATGCCGAAGAGCAGTTTGGCCGAATCGATATTCTTATCAACAACTTTGGACCGATTTTAGAAAAGTCGTGGGAAAAACTTAATGCTGAAGACTGGGATTACATGTGGCGCGGGAACCTTGGGAGTGCTTTTTATTGTATGCAAGAGGCTCTTTCCGGAATGCGTAAAAGAAAATGGGGCAGGGTTGTCAATATGGGTTTCAGCCGAGTGGAACAACTTGTGGCTTATCGAAACATCGTACCTTATGCCATAGCGAAAACAGGGCTTCTTATTTTAACCCGATCTGTGGCCGCTTCTGTGGCATCCGATGGGATTACTGTCAACATGGTTTCTCCGGGATTGATCGAGGGGGGTGTCCTGCCCAAAGATCAAAATATTCCCGCTGGCAGTTTAGGTGCGTTCGATGATGTATCCAGCGCTGTTATGTTTATGATTTCAGACCAAGCCCGTTATATAACCGGAACGAATCTCGTCGTATCTGGTGGTTGGAAGTTATAACGCTCGCCTTCTGATGGTTTACTCACCAGCTAGTCTGGCTTACTCTTTGTTTCGAGTGAAATGATTTGAAAGAAGAGTAAAAAATAAATAAAATGGGTGAAATGATGATTTTAGAAGTCGTGAAGAGTTTGCGGATTCAGCAATGGATCAAAAATCTGTGGGTGTTCGCCCCCCTGATATTTTCCCAGAATGTGTTCGACCTGAGTCTGCTTATCAAAACCATACTGGCATTTGTTCTATTCTGTATTATCTCGGGTGCGGCCTACATCCTGAATGATATCCAAGATTTAGAAGAAGATAAGATCCACCCTTATAAATCTAAAAGACCCTTGGCTTCTGGAAGATTGAAAAAGAATCATGCTCTTTTTGCTTGTTTGCTTCTTGTTCTTTTAGGATTGACCGGGGCTTACTTCCTTAATATCTATTTTTTTGTCGCACTTCTGGTGTACTCCGTTCTCCAGGTCGCCTATTCGAGCTGGCTCAAGCATGTTGTCATCATTGATGTTTTCTTGATTGCCACAGGGTTTTTTCTCCGGGTTATTGCCGGCGGCTTGGCCATCGAGGTCCAGATTTCTCCTTGGTTGTTTATATGCACCATATTGATTGCCCTGTTCTTGGCCCTTAGCAAGCGGCGCCATGAGCTGGTCTTGTTGGATAAAAGTGCAGAAATCCACCGCCCCATCCTCAAAGAATACACGCCCCATTTGCTCGATCAGATGATCGCTGTGGTTACAGCCTCGACGGTGATTTCTTATTGTCTGTACACGGTTTCAAGCGAGACGATTGCGAAGTTCGGAACAACCAACATGCTGTTTACGGTCCCGTTTGTGTTGTATGGGATTTTCCGCTATCTTTACCTCGTTCATCAGAAGGATGAAGGGGGAAGCCCTGAGGCTTTAATCATCAAAGACAAGCCCCTGCTTGTCGATCTGTTTCTCTGGATCGCCACAGCCATGTTGATCTTGTATATTTGAGGAAAGTAGAGGCATGTCATCTAAAGTTGTCGTTTTAAAAACATCACCCACCACAGTCCTGGAGGATTACAGACGGCTCATTCATCTCGCAGAAATTGAAAAGTTCATCTCTTTGGATCAAGACACTCTGATCAAATTGAACCTCTCTTGGACCAAGTATTTTCCATCCTGTTCCAGCCAACCTTGGCAAGTTGAAGGAGTCGTTAAGACCCTCATCGAAAAAGGGTACCCAAAAGGCCGACTGTTTCCAGTTGAAAATAAGACTGTCGTCACTGATCCTATCAAGGGAGCCATGAATAATCTATGGACCCCTGTGCTCGAAAGATACGGATTACCCTTTTTTCCCTTAACCGATGTCGAATGGATAACCTATGATTTCAAGGGGACATTGCTCAAAATGAATCAAGTTTTCCCGGAAGGATTTGTCATACCCAAAATGTTTATCGGGAAAAACGTTATTCATCTTCCCACGGTGAAAACCCATGGCCATTCTGTGACAACCGGGGCGATCAAAAATGCCTTCGGAGGGCTTTTAAAAGAGGTCAGACATTTTGCCCATAAGTTCATCCATGAAATCCTGGTGGACCTGATGATCATGCAAAAGGAAATCCATCCCGGGATTTTTTGTGTCATGGATGGGACCGTCTGTGGGGATGGAGCGGGTCCACGGACCATGAAACCCCGCATCGGTAATATCCTTTTTGCCAGCGGCGATTCTGTGGCCGTTGATTCTGTGGCTGCCAAAATCATGGGTTTCGATCCGATGTCTATCCCGTATATACGGATGTGTCATGAACGGGATCTGGGCACCGGTGATCCCCAAGAAATAGAGGTACTCGGGGACGATATTTCGGCGATCAATCTTCATTTTAAAACTCGAAAAAGCCTGGTCATTTGGGGAGATCAGATGTTGCGGGTGGGGTTTTTGAGGTTTCTCGAAAGGATTCTGTTGCGATCTCCCCTTGTGGTTTGGGCCCCATTTGCCAGCAATGTCTACCACGATGGGATGTGGTATCCCACGGTTGGACATCATAGGATCAAGACATTTGAAAAGACCGAATGGGGAAAATTGTGGTTGAAATACAAGAGGGAATGAAATGAAAAGGGTTCAGATTGTAACCCTTATCATAATGTTTCCCTTGATCGCTTTTGGCCTGGCACTATTTTGCACCATTTACAAAAATGCTTCCTCTTTCACCATTGCAGCCCATTCCTTTAGGCCTCCGCTTCTTTTATTTTCCATGTTTTTTTCAGGCTTCCTGGCTCTCCTGATTATATCCTGGCGATTCATGACTAAAGGTGAAGAAAATATGTGGGAAAATTTCTTTGCCTTCTTGCCTTTAGGTTTTTCTCTCCTCACGCCGATCCTTTTGTGTTTTTATCTGACATCGGAAGATTTAAAGGTCCGTCTGAATCTCCTCCTGGGGTCCATGATTTTGGGATTTGTTTTGATCAAGCTGGTCCAATGGTATCAACGTGGCCGACTGAAAGATCTTTGGGAAAGGAGTATCTCTCGTTTTACCAGGCTTACCATTACAAAAAAACTTCTTATCCTTTTCCTTGCTGCCTTCCTCATATACCATTTGTGTGCTCTCTGTCATGTCTCCAAAGGAATGTCTTACTCTGGGGATGAGCCTTATTATCTTATGACGACACACAGCCTATATCAGGATGGCGATATCAACTTGGCCCAAAATTATAGAGACCGTGATTACTCCCACTTTTATCCGAAAGAACTCTACCCTAAAGTGCGCTTGTTGGCCTACGCCAGAGCCGGTAGAAAAGGCAGAGATTATTTGTGGCCGATCAACCAGCCCGGTGTTTCAGTCCTGATGCTCCCCTATTACTGGCTAAGCCAAAAATTTCACGGGCTAACGCTCATATATCTACTTAAGATAAGCCTGTCGGTTTGGGCTGTACTGCTGGGGCTCCAAATCTTTCTTTTCGCGCAAGAATTCTGGAAGAACGAAAAGGTCTCCCTCCTTTTGTGGTTTTTTTACTCCCTTTCTGCCCCGCTCCTTTTTTATGCTTTTCATCTCTACCCCGAAGTGCCCATTGCCCTTTTTTCTGTGTATGTTTTCCGCAAAGTCCGCTCGAAAAAAAGAAACTCCTTATCCTTTTTTCACTATTGCTTCTTCGGATTCCTCATTGCCTTATTTCCCTGGTTTGGCCTTAAGTACAACATGATTATGTGGCCATTGCTTTTTGTCTCGGTTTATTTCCTGGTAAAAAATCACAAAGCCAAGGGGAAAATATTGGCATTCCTGGCATTCCCCGTTATCTCTGTTGCGCTTTTTGCCTTCTACACCAAGGAATTATATGGGACGTTCTACCCGATGGCTATCTATGAGGGAGTGCTAACACCAGAAAAAATTCAGGCCTTCAGGGAAGTTGTGATGAAAATCCCGGTTATGATCCGGATCGATTCATTCCTGGATTATTTTCTCGACCAGCGAGATGGACTCCTGCTGTATTCACCGATGTATTTCTTCATTTTTTTGGGCGGTGTCGAGGCTTTCCGGCGATCCAAAAAAGATTTGTTTGCCCTTCTTTTCATAAGCCTCCCGTATCTTCTCAACTATGCTTTTCTTTCCCATCGCCAAGGCCATTCTCCTCAGGGCCGCGTGTTGACCAGCATCTCTTGGATCGCAGCAATCTTTATCGGATATTTCCTCGTCCACAACCGTAAGAAATTGTATTCCTTTCTGTTTTGGATATTATCCCTGACAGGTCTTGTTTTTGTCATCATCCTTCTCCGAAATCCTCATTTTCTGTATCAACCCACCACCCATGAATTCACATTCAGAGGAGGAGAGTTGTTCCTGTATCTCAGCAACCTCCACTTTTATTTCCCTGACCTTTTGCCCTCGTTCATCAAGGTGAACAATTTGAGGTACCTACCGAACTACATCTGGCTCGCAGCTATTCTTGTTTTCATCGCTGGGTATCTTTGGAAAAAAGATGATCCCCAGAAAAAAATGAAGAAAACTCCCTGGCCATTCCTGACTCCTTTTCTCACAATTTGTGGGATGGCCGTTTTTTTCCTGTGGTTTGTGCTTTTTCCCCGTGCTATACTTATGTTCCCAACCAAGGCCGCTTACTCTTCAGGCGAGAGGATTTCTTTTTATGATCTGGGGCGGCATGTGCAGATGAAGAAGGATGAGCCGGGAAGGTTCACCATCACCAAAGATCATCACGCACTGGATCTGCATTTTACATCTTGGAGAGAAATAGAGAATCTGAAGATCGAATTTGGTTCTTTGGAGGGAAAATATCAGGTTAATCTGAAGTTTTTCGATCAAAAGCTGTACTCAGGAATCGTCTCTCGAGAGATGAAAACGCTTGTCCAATCATCACCTTCCTCATATCGTTATAAAAATACCAACCTTTACAGATTGAGCATCGAAATAAAGAACCTGTCGGATATTTCCACGGCAAGGAATCCATTCCTGCTCAATTTCCAGCCTATTCGGTAGGGGAAAATCCAGTCTTCCCGAAAATTCTTTTTTGTCTGGGTATTGATCTTGTCATTCAGAACACATTTTTATGGCTTCTTATTCTTTTGGATGAGAATATTTCTTGAGGCTCTGTGTGTTGGTATTGATATTGCATATAAAATAAGGATGGATATTTATGGAGGGAGAGTCTATCAGGAAAATCGTCATGATGGACAATAAAGGAAGGAAAAATCGATCGAAAATCGCAAAAACCTGTTAAATTTTTTTACACATTTTCCCCTAATCAAGCAAATTTGACAGGCTGATTCTTGTTCATTACAAAAAAATTCTTTTATGAATATATGTAATGCCTATCAAAGGGAGAAGCGAATGAGATTCCCACGCCGTTTTTTTGTTGTTATCCTTTTCGTGACTTTTTGTTTGTTCCTTAGGGCTGATGTCCGGGATACTTATCATCAGCCGGATAAGGTGATGGATGCTGTGGGCGTGAAACCGGGGATGGTCATCGGCGAAGTCGGTGCCGGAAAAGGTTATTTCACTTTTCATCTGTCGCGGAGGGTGGGCGATTCGGGGAAGATTTATGCCAACGATATTGCAACTCGGGCGCTAGCTGCTATCCACCGAAAATGTGATGAAAAAGGAATCACCAATATACAAACAATCGTCGGAGAAGTGGAAGATCCCCTATTGCCAGATGGCGAACTGGATATGGTCTTTATCGTAAATGCCTTTCATGATCTTGCTAAGCCTGTGAAACTGCTCAATAACCTCGTCCCCAGCTTAAAACCCGGAGCTTCTGTGGTGATTATCGACAGGGATCCGGACAAATTGGGGGGACATAACCGCCACGTCCTGACCCAGGAAGAGGTTTTGAATCACATAAAAAATAGTGATTTTGATCTAGATCGTATTGAAACTTTCCTTCCCCAGCACAACATTTACATCATTAAAGTGGGGAAATGAGGAAAAGATAAAAAAGGAGGGGAGATGAAAATAAAGCGGATCATCTTATTCATCGTGTTTTTATTTGTGGTGGTGTTGTCCAATTTTCTAACAGGACATGGTTTGGGAACAGAAAAGACTGTTATTAAATTCTCTGATTTTGTATATCGCATAACTCTAGACTTCGGTTTACGCCCGAATATTGGTGTCTCTGCAGGTCCAGATGGGATAATGCTGGTGGATACAGGGCATCAGGACGTGGCGGGCGAATTACTAACCGCTGTAAATCAGCTAAAAGAAGGGGATATCAAGTACATCATCAACACGCATCCCCATGGGGATCATGCAGGCGGTAACAAAACATGTGGGGAAAATGCTGTCGTCATCGGATATGACGATCTTGGACAAATGGTGTCTGAAGGCGTGCTCACACCTGGAGATGAATCGAACAACTTTTATTCCTTGGATTTTAACGGGGAAGAGATCCGGATTATTCCTTCCCCCGGCGCTCATAGCGACAAGGATTTGATCATCTATTTCACCGAATCCGGAGTCGTTCACATGGGAGATCTCCTTTTGACCCAGTCGTTTCCTGCTGTCGGACCTAGAGTCAAGAAATACTTGGAGATCCTGGATTGGGTTTTCGATGAATTTCCTCCAAGCACAAAGTTCATCGGAGGTCATGGACGGGATTACACCATGGTAGAGGTGAAGGAATACCATAAAATGCTTCAGGATACCATCAATATTGTGCACAAAAAAATGAAAGCTGGGAAAGCTGTGGAAGACATGAAGCAAGAAGGCGTGTTGAAAGATTATAAGTCCTGGGGCGTTTTTCTCGAATTCTTAGACACGGATTATTGGATAACTTCAATACACGAGAGCTATAAAAATGAATAAAATCATTCTGATAATTATTTTTGTTTTGTTATTTTTTTGTTTTTGAACAACGGTAAAGGTTGAGCCCAAAGACTCTGCTGTTGATAGGATTTTTATTTTGAACGAACACAGAATCCCGGATGGCCCGGGAAATGTGTATAGGATCGATGCGAAAATTATCCAAGAATTGAAACGAAAAAAGTGGAAATTAGATTTGTGTATTTGAGGAGGTTGCGATGAAGAAGTTATGGTTTATGCTGGTGTGTGGAATCTTTTGCTTTGTGTTATTTGCCGATGTGAAGAATGCGGATAAGCCGCTTGAGGGAGAGTGGGATTTCAGACCCCAAAAAGTCTGGGAGATCGACAATGTGAATGATGCGCCTTTTGAAAGGCCATCGGAGCTCCGGGCATCTCAGGATGAAAAGTTTTATTTCCATGACTTTGATCGAGCCGTGAGTTATGTTTATGACAGTGAAGGCAAATTCATCAAGTCTTTTGCCAAACAGGGGACAGGACCCGGTGAGGTTAACCGATACCTCAACTGTTTCCTGGCCGGGGATAAAGTTGTCATCGGATCGCCTGACAAGCTTCATTTTTTTTCCGAGGAAGGATCATTCCTGAAATCCACCCCTAACAATCTTTTTGAACGTTTTCCTTTGTTCTTTGTTAACGAAGATGAATTTTTGTATAGCTCAAGGATCGTGAATAACTCAACAGAAATCAAAGACAAGATCATCCGCTCTAACTTAAAAACAGGAAAAGAATCCGTTTTTGATGAATTAACGATGACACCGGGAGAAAAACAAACCAAAGGCGGTATGTCGCTTGTGGTACTGGGTCTAACTCCACAGATCAAAATCGGTTATGACAATGATTCCCAGAAATTTTATTACGGGAGATCGGATGATTACACCATTTATATTTCAGATGCACGGGGAAGAAAGTTGTCTTCTTTCCATTTAGATCGGGAAAGAAGAACAGTGACCAATGAAAATAAAAGAAAACACTTCGAAAAAAGCTCTATTCCCGAGGATAGGATCGATGCAATTATCCCGACTCTTCCCGATGAATTGACCTATTTCATGCGGATTCAGGTTGTCAAAGGGTTGATTTTTGTGTATTCGACTGAGAGTCTTGATATGAAGCAGGATAAAATCGCTTTAGATATTTTTTCTCCCGAGGGAAAATACCTCTATCGCTCCCATTTGCAGTTTGGGGATGAAACGCCTTTGTATACGCATGTGGAAAAGGTTATCATACTTGAAAATCATTGTTATGCTATTCTAGAAGATGAATCAGGCAAGAGTTTTTTTGCAAAATACAAAATCTCTTTGCCGCGCACTCGGTGATATGATATTGGAGGGAAAAATGAAAATGTTTAAAAGGGCCCTTTTTGGATTCCTTGCTTTTTCTTTTCTGATGGCTCCATGTATGCGTGCGGATATCCACAAGGCTGCCATGGAAGGGGACCTAACAAAAGTTCAGGAGCTCATTGCCAAAGATCCTTCTTTGACAGATGCCACAGATGAAATGGGGCGAACCCCTCTTCATCTCGCCTGCCATGGTGGCCATGTCGAACTGGTGGAGCTTTTGTGCAAGAAGGGTGCCGATATCAACCAAAGGGGAGGCAGTGGAGATACCCCTCTTCATGGAGCGGCCTGGAAGGGTGATAAACCAACCGTTGAATTTTTGATCTCGAACAGCGCAGAACTAAATTCCAAAAGCGACAACGGGGATACGCCTCTTGACAATGCCCTGAGAAGGGGACACAAGGATGTGGTGGATCTCTTGATGTCCCATAAAGCGGAGGGGAGGACTGAGTTGAAAAAAAATTCCCAAAAAATCGTTTCAGATCAAATCGACGAGAATGGATTGGATACGCCCCTAAAGTTTACGATTCTCTACGACAACTATCTGCATGAGCAAGGTACAAAGCCGGATTGGGGATTTTCTTGTCTAATCGAGGGGACAGAAAAAGTCATCTTGTTCGACACCGGAACCCAACCGGATATTCTGCTTCATAATGTCGATCATTTGGGTATCGATCTGAAAAGGGTGGAGCAAATCGTGATCAGCCACGACCATCATGATCACATCGGCGGGCTTCCTGATGTGCTAGACAGAAATCATGACGTTTCGGTCTACATGCCCGGTTCTTTTGCCTATGAGATCGTCCGCAGTGTCGAGAGGAAAAACGCTGAGGTTGTGAGTATCGATGAACCCGTCGAAATCTGCCGAAACGTGTACTCCACGGGAGAGATGGGCATTCAGATAAAAGAGCAATCTCTGATCATAAACACTAAAAAAGGATTGATCATTGTCACCGGGTGTTCCCATCAGGGTATCGTGAATGTCCTCAAGCGCGCTAAAAAACTTTTCGACAGACCAATCTATCTTGTGTTCGGCGGATTTCATCTCGGTGGCACGCCGGATGCACAGGTGGAGGAAATCATCCGGGACTTCAAGGATATCGGCGTCGAGAAATGCGGGGCCACCCATTGCACGGGAGACCGTCCTCTCGAATTATTCAAAAAAGCCTTCGGGGATAATTATGTGTCGATGGGGACAGGAAGAATTCTGGAGATCACACAATGAGGAGTTGGCCATGAAAATTCAGGATGTCCCGTTCGAGGTGACCGATTGGAATCAACTGACATTGGTGGAACACGCAGGAGACAAGGGTACATCTCAGTGGCGGACCTTTGATCGAGGAAACATCCGTGTGCGCATGGTGGAGTATTCACCAGGATTCTATTCCGACCACTGGTGCAACCGGGGGCATGTCCTTTTGGTTCTTGAAGGTGAATTGGGCATTCAATTCCGAGATGGAAGGGAATTTGTTTTGAAACCGGGGACTAGTTTTCAAGTAGAAGACGATGAGCGGAATCCCCATTTGACATTCACAGACAAAGGAGCCAAAGTCTTTATCGTGGATTGAAATGAAAAAAATCATCGGAAAACTCCTTATTCTCATCCTCATATTTGTATTGGGCTTGTCTCAACTGGAGGGGAAAGGAAATTTCGATAGCCCTGATTTAAAGAGAGATCTCAATAAGGGCGAAGCTCTTATTTGGTATCTTGGGCATGCCGGTTGGGCAGTCAAAACAAAAAACCACTTACTCATATTTGACTATGTTTGGGTACCCAGATCTGGTGAAATACCTGAGAATCCAACTCTCGCCAATGGATATATCGATCCAGCTGAGATAGGGGATTTCAGCGTGTTTGTATTTATCTCCCATCGACATGGGGATCATTTCGATCCCATGATATTCAAATGGGAAAAATCTGTGGAAAATATCCAGTATATCTTTGGATGGGAGGCAGATCAGAATCCCAAATATTTTTATCTCACCGAGCCAAGGACAAAAAGAACGATCGATGGATTAGAAATATTCAACATCAATCATGCATTCGATGGTATTCCAGAGGCGGCCTTTTTGGTGAAGGGAGATGACCTGGTTATTTTTCATTCTGGCGATCATGGAAGCACAGGAGAAGTACTCAATCCCTTGTTCAAAGCCAACATCGATTATCTCTCCCAACAGGAAAATCAAATCGATCTGGCTTTCATCTCCCAATTCGGCAGCCGCGCAGGTGGAGAAGTCAACAACGGGGATATGTACACCATGGAAAGGTTGGGGCCGAAAGTCACATTCCCGATGCACCAGGGTGGGGGGGAACGCTTTTACATGAAGTTTGCCCAGGAAGCCCAGCAAAAGGGGGCCAGAACACGAGTCATCTGTGCAAAGAAGCAAGGCGATAGGTTTTTTTATCAGAAGGGAAAAATAAAGTGATCGATTCAGGAAAGGATGATAAAATGCCCGTTCTTTATCTCTATTATTCAAAAAAAAGGAATTTGTGATGGAAGCACTGGAAAGAAAGTTGGGAACATTCTCCGCCACAGCCATCGTTGTGGCCAACATGATAGGCACTGGCATTTTTACCATGTCCGGTCTTCTTGCTGCCAATCTTCCCAGTCCGGGATGGGTGCTTCTCTGCTGGTTGTTCGGAGGGTTGATCGCTATTGCCGGAGCGCTCTGTTACGCTGAACTGGCCACCCGAATGCCCGAGGCTGGAGGGGAATATGTTTATTTAAAAAAGCTATATCACCCAGCATTAGGATTTCTTGCTGGTTGGACCAGTTTGATCGTCGGCTTTTCGGCTCCGATCGCTGCGGCTGCCATGGGTTTTTCCGAATACATCCATGCGGGGCTGGATTCCCAATTAATTCATCTCAATCCCTCTCAACTTGTTTTTTTTAACAAGGGCATAGCCGTATTCATTATCTTACTTTTTACATTCCTGCATTATTTTGGTCTCCGGTTGGGCTCGAGAATCCAGAATGTCTTGACTGTTTTGAAGATTTTGATTGTGGCCGGATTGGCGTCTGTGGGAATGCTGTTTGGAAACGGGCGCGGACCCAATCTCTCTTTAGGAGGAGAATCCTCCGGTGTCATGGCTATCGGGACAGCCATGATGTTGGTCATGTTTGCCTACAGCGGATGGAATGCCAGTGCTTATATCGCCGGAGAAATCAAGCGCCCGAAAAAAACCATTCCTGTTTCGCTGCTTGGGGGAACATCCATCGTAATCGTTCTGTATTTGGCAATCAATTTCTTCATCTTCCGAATGGTCCCCTATTCCGACCTTAAGGGAGTAATCCCTGTGGTGGAAACAGCAGCAGTTAATGCCTTCGGAGCAGGGATGGGGAAAGTTGTGAGTCTTTTGGTAGGAGTGGGCCTTCTTTCCTGTTTGAGTGCATTTATCATGATCGGCCCGCGCGTTTATTATGCGATGGCCAAAGATAGACTATTTTTCCCATTTGCCGGAGAGGTTCATGCCCGTTATAAGGTTCCGGCAAAATCAATCCTCGTGCAGGGAACGATCGCGGTTTTGATGGTCTTGATCGGATCGTTCGAGCAGCTGATCATCTACATTGCCTTTGCTCTGAATATTTTTCTTTGGCTGGCTGTTGCGGGTGTTTTCCTTGCGCGTAAAAGAAAAGAAGGGGAGGAGTCGGCTGTTAAGGTGTGGGGATACCCTTTTGTGCCGCTGTTTTTTCTATCTTCCAGCCTGGTATTGATGGTTTTTAATTATATAAACCGGCCAATGGAATCCTCAGCTGCCGTATTGACGGTCCTTTTTGGCGTACCCTGCTACTTCCTTTGGGTAAGAGGTGTGGCAAAATCAAAAGTGTAGGAGGATCATAGATGCCAAGTATCGAATGGCTCGATATCCTCATAGTCTCAGTTGTGTTGGTCCTATGGATTTGGGGAGTAGTGAATTTGTTGAAGAGAGAGGTCCCGCGCAAAGATTTTTACAAATGGCTTGGGATCATAATCATAATGCCCGTTGTTGGATTCATACTTTATTTTCTGTTTGGACCACGAAAAAAATAGCGGAATGAAAAATGTCTCGTAAAAATCCATTCCTAGCTGCTGCGCTTTCGATCGTCTTTCCGGGAGGAGGACAGCTTTACAATCAGCAAAAGAAAAAGACTCTGGTTTGGTATGTTATTTTTTTTCTTCTTCCGATTGTGTTTGTCCTTTGCAGATGCCTGCATTCCTTCTGGGGGCTAGTGCTGCTGTTTTTTCTCTATGTGTGGTTGTATCTTTATAATGTTGGTGATGCTGTGTATAGTGCGGTACGTAAGCAAAAAACAGAATCCCGGACAATAAACAAGACTTTGCTCTTTGCGCTTGTGATATTTATTGTGGCTGATGTTTATATAATTGTCAGCAATAGCACAAAAAATACAATAGGTTTGCGAGCTATGCGAATTATCACCAACAGCATGGCCCCCACATTACAAGCGGGGGATTCCTTCATCCTCGATTTGAATTATTACAAGAAAAATGACATCCAAAGGGGAGATTTGATAGCCTTCCTGAGAGCTTCATATCGAGGGCCCCTGTGTAAAAGGGTAATAGGCCTTCCAGGTGACAGAATAGAAGGAAGGAGTGATGAGATTGTCATAAACGATGCAGTTTTTCCAGAACCTTATGCCCATTATTTCGGGAGAAATGCAGAACTTGATGATTTTAACAGAAAACATCAGGCTTATGAGTTCGGTCCGATCACCGTTCCTGGCGGAAAGCTTTTTGTGATGGGTGACAACCGCGACAACAGCTATGATAGCAGAGATCCTGATTTTGGGTTTGTTCCGATCGATAGTGTTTGGGCCAAGCCCTTGTACATCTACCTTTCTTCGAATCGCTCCCGAATCGGAAAAACGCTAAAATAATTCAGAAATAACATTTCTTTAAAAAGGATTGCCGACTATGCGTAAGTATCATCACATCGGGATTCCGACTGATATTCCTAGAGAAAATGAGACCTATCTTGAAAAATATAAAATGTACATTTCAGGATTTAAAGAAAGTCCTTACGGTGTGGAATGGATGCGTTTCGAACCAGATTCGCCCCTGCCTGAACTCGTTAAATCCATTCCTCATGTGGCCTTCGAGGTCGATGACCTGGAAGCCGAGATTCAAGGCAAAGAGATTTTGATTATGCCCAACAGTCCATCCAAAGGAATTACCGTGGCTTTTATTGTCGATAATGGGACTCCGATCGAATTTATCAAGGTAGAAAAGATTACTGAATGACGCTTTTTTCCATTTCTTCAGAAAAAAGGATTGCATCTGGAAATTCGGAAAATATTCTGTTCATGATTCTGAGTCGTTCCTGGGGCCCCCCATCTACGAGGATAAGATGCATCGGGATTACCTGTTTGGCGCCGATGCCCTTTTGTAATGCCGGCTTGTACTTTTCACTGGTGAAGTACCAATAGGGCACAAAGGCCACATCGATTTTTTCTTCAGGAAGATTGTATATGTTCAGCTCAGACAGAACAATTTCCGAATCTCCCATATGGAAGAATTTCTTTCCACCGATGAAGAACAAGAATCCGAGATTTGTGACTTTGACCTTTCTGTTCCAGCCGTGATGAAGGAGAATCATGGTTACATCTATATCCTCGTGGGAAAAATGGATCCTCTCGCCCTCCTCAGGCGCGAAACCTTTAAGCCTGGCTTTTATTTTTTCGAAGTTTTTGTAATATTTTGTAAAAGCATCCGTCGCTTGTTTTGTGGAGAGAAACAAAGATTTGGGGTGGTTTGTCAAGTAATGTCCCACCATGTGCAGATCGAAGTGGTCATGGTCTGTGTGGGTGGTTAGGATGAGGTCGACATCATCGAACGGAGGCTTTCCGTTTTGTAATAATTCCTGATGTTTAAGATCCCCTAACCTGTGAAAAGCATCGATCAAGATCTTTTTTCCTTCAACCACGATCATAAATCCTTCATTGCCTGTATAAGTGACTTCAACCTCCTGGGCAGCACGAATCTGAACAGGGTTGGCTGCGATCAAAAGCACACAAAGCAGAGACAAAAAAGAGAGATGTTTGGTATTGGAGCACCTTTTACCGCAAAATTCCAACATTATCAGGTTCGCTCCTTATGTTCGGCATTGAATTGGATACGCAATCATGATAGATATAGGCCTAATGTCCTGTCAACTTTTAAGAATGAAATCGAGGAGAAGGGGATGAACAAAATATTTGATCGACGGGAATTTTTAAAGATATCAGCGGCGGGTAGCGCGCTGTGTCTTGCCGGGCCAGGTCTTTATTCTAGAAAGAGGCCTCGGCAGGAGTATAAGGCAACAAAACTCGTCAGCCCGGGCTGTCGGGGAACCAAGGTGAAGGTTGCCAAGATTTACATGGGGCTTCCCGATCCTCATTGGCCAAAGCCTACACTCGATCTTGAAAAAGAGATCCAATTTTATGAGTCTCAGTTTGCCAAATACAAGGATGACTTATCCGATGTGGATTTTGTGGTCAACCGGTTGGTTAGCTCTCCTGAACAAGTGGAAAAACTCAAGGATAATCTCAAGGATGTGGATGGCATTTTGGCTATTCACCTAACCATCTGGATCGGCCGCATCCTGGACGCCCTACTCGAACAAGGCAAACCCACGGTGGTTTTTGCTGCACCTTACTCTGGTCACGAGTGGGTGGGGTACGGCGATCTTCTCCGACAGGAGAAGGGATCCCAGATGGAATGTTTGTTGACTTCAGATTACAGCCGGCTCGAATGGGCCATCCGGCCTTTCCGTGCCATCCATCACCTGCGAGAGGCAAAAATCCTCAACCTCACAACCCGTGATTTTTCAGAGTATGCTGAGATGGTGAAGCTAAAATTTGGATCAGAAATCAAGCGGATCGAACTCGATCGCGTACTCAAAACCTACGATGAGGTTAGCGATGTTGAGGCCCAGGCTGAGACCATCCGTTGGGCCAAAGGAGCCGATAAGATCGTGGAGCCGTCAAAAGCGGATTTATTCAAGTCGTGTAAACTGGCTTTGGCTTTTGAGAGGCTAGTGGATGAGGAAGAAGCTTCGGTTTTGACCGTGGATTGTTATGGCACGATGTGGGATAAGACAATCAAGCTCCCCGCTTATCCCTGTGTCGGATTCGGACATCTGAACAACATCGGATTGGGCGGCATATGTGAGTCAGATCTGCGTTCGGCCATGACCCACATCCTATTCCAAGGTTTGACGGGTAAACCCGGATTCATCAGCGATCCCACCGTGGATGAGGGGAAGGAGCATATCATTCTAGCCCATTGTCTGGGCACGCCAAAAATGGACGGCCCGAAAAAACCCGCTCATTCTTATAAGCTGCGCACGATCATGGAACGCCAGGAGGGAGTGGTTCCCCAGGTCAAAATGCGGGAAGGGCAGCGCGTAACACAAGCACTATTGATGGGGAAAGATCTCATCCATTACTTCACAGGGGAGATCGCCGAAACACTCGTCGAGCTGGAACATGACCGAGGATGCCGCACCAAAATCGCTGTCAAAGTGGATGGGGACCTTGCCAAGCTCTGGCGGAACTGGTCCCACGGGCTCCACCGGCAGACCGTTTACGGCGACATCACCAAAGAGCTTCAGTATTTTTGCAAATTCAAAGGAATCCATCTCATCAACGAAGCCATTTAACAAAATTATTCATGTCCATAGACTGTTAGGCGCTGGAACAGTTTTTAGATGAAACTAAGTAATGGCCAGAATATCTGGGTGAGAGGCGCTCCGACATGCCTGGTGGAGAGGAGATCCGTCGAAGTTAAGGTTTGGCGGCGAAAGAGCAGTCGAAGATTTTGGGGCGGCCGTTGCCGTCGCTCCGCACCTCTCCTCTCAGGTAGCAGGAAGGAGGCGTGCCCATGGTCACACACCTTCTCTCCCCCACGCCTTCCAAAAGACCGGTCTCGTCCTCGAAAAGATAAAAATACTTCTCCCCGCTGCTAACCCTTTTGCGCCGGGCATCCACCACACGTACCAGAAGTTCCACCACCTGTCCCGCACAGTCCTTCAAATCCTTTATCCGGAGAGGAGGCCGTTTGCCCACAATGAGGGAAAGGGAATCTCCCTCCGGGAAAAAACCGAGCGACTCGACCACCATCCGCTGTTTTTGTTTCCGACCCAAGTCAGAGATGTCCCCCATGTCCTCGATCCCTTGGAAATACCCCAGGATCTGCTTGCTCCTTTTGGGTTCGAGAGAATCGAAAACACCGGCCTTGATCAGGGAAAAAAGTTCTGTTCTCGTCAGCGACACCCGGGCGAGAAAATTCTCTATCGAAAGATAGGGCTCGTACTCCCGCTCGTCGATGATCTTTTCGGCGGTCTTCATGGCCAACCCTTTGATGGACAGAAACCCCACACGGATGCCCTCGCCTTCCACCTCGAATTGGTAAAAGCTTCGGTTCACATCCGGCCCCAGGACCCGGATCCCGTTTCTTTTGGCCTCCTCAACGTATTCTACCAGGTGGTAGTAGCCGCCCCCGGCATTGAGCACAGACATGAGGTAAACGACCGGATGATGGACCTTCAGGTAAACGGCCTGGTAGGCCATATGGGCATACGAGGCGCTGTGAGCCTTGTTGAAAGAGTAGGAGGAAAAGGCCTCCATAACCTTCCAGAGTTTTTCGATCTCGTTCGGCGTGTATCCCCTTTCGCCCGATTCCTGGAAAAACCTCTTCTTGAGCGCCCCGTTTTCCTTCCGTCTCTTCAAGCTCCGCCGCAAAAGGTCTCCCTCCTCAGGCGTCATCCCGGCCACCCGCTCGGCGACCTGCATCACCTGCTCTTCATAAAGGAGAAGTCCCCCTGTCTCGGGCAGAATTTTCGCCAGGAAAGAGTCACGCTTCACCGGCCTTCCTTCCCGCTGGCGGAGGAGGTTCTCTTTCATCCCGCTTTCTGTCGGCCCGGGCCGGATCAGGGCCAGCGCCTGGGTCAGTTCATAGACATTTTCCGGCCTCATCCGCCGCAGGAGGTTCATCATAGCCGGGCTTTCCACCTGGAAACATCCGATGGATTGGGCCTTCTGGAGAACGCTGTAGGTCTTGGCATCTTTGGGAGGGATGTTTTTGATGTTGAGTTTTTTTTTGGTCTCGGAGATGGCGGCCAGCCCCCTGACCGAAAGGAGGTCCAGTTTGATGAGCTTCAAATCTTCCACCGCATCCCGGTCATAGTGGGCCATCACATAACCTTTGGCCGACTTCTCGAGCGGCAGATACCGCTCCACAGGCGCCGGCGTCAGGATGACACCGCCCACATGGAGAGATTTTTCGCAGTAGACAGAGGTCAGGTCAGAGGCGGCCTGCCATATCTCCCTGTACTCGGGGAGGGGCCTTTCCTTTTTCAAAAAATCAGGATCGGCAAAATAGGGCGCCTTCTTGCTCAAAGATCGGGATTCCTCAGGGGGAAGACCAAAGGCTCGGGCCGTCTCATACAGGGCCGAACGGGCCCGGAAATTTTTGACACTGCACACAAAGGCCGCTCCGGTGCGGCCCTTGCCGTATTTTTCCAGGACATAGGTCAGCACTTCGTCCCGGCGGCGGGAGTCGAAGTCCAGGTCAAAGTCCGGAGGATCAGGCCTCCCGCTGTTCAGGAACCGCGCAAAATAGAGGTCAAAGGTGATCGGGCTGATGTGGGAGATTCCCAGCAGATAGGCCAGATAAGAGGAAGCCCCCGAGCCCTTGAGGTTGTGGAGGATTCCGTTGCGGCGGGCAAACTGCACCACATCGTAAACCACGAGAAAGTAAGGGGCAAAACTCGACTGCTCGACAACACCCAGTTCCATCTGGACCCGCTGCCGCTCCTTCCAGCTCAGGTTTTTCAACCGTCTCTGCTTCTCCATGACCACTTCCCTCAGAGGAGTGGAAAAGAGGTCGCCGGGAAGAGGCGGGACGATATCGGCGAAAGGAAACGCACATTTTTCCGCCACATCGAATGTCCTTTCGAACAGGGGTTTTACTTCCGGGCCGAATTTTTTGAGGGCAAAACTCTCCTGGCTTGGACCAAAAAGGCGCACCCTGTCCCCCCATTTGTCCCTTTCCGGCGGGAAGGGGATTTTTTTCTGGATAGAATGGAGAAGGATGAGCTTTTCGGGATTTTTGACAAACTTCAGGGGGTTGGCCCACAGCAGCGGGAGATTGTGTTTTTTGGCCCATTCTCGGGCCTTCGGGAGATTGAAAAAATCGGCTCCGATATACAGATCTTCTCCGCCAAGAAGCGCTTCCAGAGGCTCGGCATTCTCGAGAGAATCATTCTCCTTGGGTTGGGGGAGCAGGATAACAACCAACCCTTCTGTTTCCCTTATTTCCTTGCGGTTGAGGATCTCCATCAGGTTCCAGTATCCCTCCCTGGTCTTGACCAGGAAGAGAAACTGTCGCCCTGCGATCTCCACCTCACAGCCGAACAGAGGGGAAAATCCGGAATGCAGGGCCATTCTTTTCCATTTGGCCCACCCGAAGATGTTGGCGATGTCGGTGAGGGCGGCGGCCGGGAGTTTTTTCTGCGCGACCCAGGAACCCAGTTCCTGCAGCGTGATCCCGCTCCGACCTTTGCTGTAAACCGAATGCACCCTTAGCGGCACGAACATCTTAATCTATCCTTCCCATTCCGTTTGCTCTTTCTTCCAGAATCTTTTCTCCAAAGCAACAGAGGCCATCGGGAAGGGATTTGCTCTCTTCAGATTTTTCACGCCATTCCCTCACCGCTCTTCTCGGCGGCTCCGGAACTCCGCCCGTTAACTCCCAATCTCACCACTCTAGCCTCTGTTCCCCTGCCTGCCCGGATCTCTTACCCTTTAGTATAGTCGTGCTCAATACATCCTCACCGTCTTCCGCCTTTTTTTCGTCAGATTCCCTCGAAGAGCGGCTCGTGAAGGCTAAATCTTCAATGGTCGCTTTATCCCTTCCGGATGACCTATATAGCAATCTGTTTTGTTCCTTGCATCTCATTTGGTTAACGAGGCGGTTTTCAGGACAAAACCCCGGTCCCTCTCGAAATTGTACAGGCTCCCCAGCATCTTTTCCCGGACCGTCAACAGCGACCCGAACCCGTATTTTTCCCGTACCTGGTCCACGGCCTGGCCCAACCGCACGTACCGCTCCGAATAGGGTTCGAAAAGGGAGAGGGGCCTGGCCCGGACAAGGTCAGAGGCCTTGACTCCGACCAGACGCAGGGAGAGACGGGAGCCGGCAAAGAGCTCATGAAAAAGTTCCTTGGCGATCGGGAAGATCCTCCCCATCTCCTGGAGGGGAGAGAGCAGGAGGCGTCTTTTCGCCTCGGTTTTAAAGTCTGAGTACCGGACCTTGACCTCGATGATGTGGGCATAAAGGCGGTCTTTGCGTAGAGGAAGTGTCAACCGGTCGCAGAGATAGGCCAGGTGGGCCAGAAGCAGGCGTTTGTCCCAGATGTCTTC
>CP070750.1:3806652-3841645 GCA_020348385.1 Candidatus Aminicenantota bacterium
AATTATTTTGACTAAATGATTTCTTTTCAAGAAGTTAAGTCGGTCTGACCCCAAAAAATAAAAAAAATACTTGACATATTGATAACTTAACACTATATTAAGGTTAAGAGTATTAAAAAATGAGTAATATGTATAAATTGATAATAACATTTAAAAACGATGAGATTTACCCAAACGATCGGAGGAGGTGAATTTTGGTCGATACAACAGATGCCAACAAAAAATTTCAAAAGGAATTAAATTCAGGTACGGCTGCTCTGGTACTCCTCAGTATCCTCGCCCACGCGGACGAGCCGATGTATGGGTACCGGATCGCCAAGCTTATGGAAGCGGCCGATGAAAGCGCCCCGATGATGAAACAGGGGGCGCTTTATCCCGTATTGCGTTCCCTCGAGAGCAACGGCCTGTTGGAAAGCTATGTCGATCCCTCCATCTCGGGACCTCCCCGACGCTACTACAGGATCACAGATTCTGGTCTCGAGACATTGAAAAGCTGGGTCGTGATCTGGGATCAAACCAAAACATTTGTGGACGACATCTTAAAAGGAAATAACGATGTGTAAAGATGTCCAAGATTATTTGGCCAAACTTAAAAAAGAACTGAGCGGAAGCGCTGATCCTGCCCTCGTCCAGGATGCCCTTTCCGATGCTGAAACCCATCTCCGGACTGCACTGGAGGAGGAACTGTCGAATAATCCTGGCATGTCCGAAAATGAAATCCTCGCTCCCCTCGTCGTAAAATATGGTACCCCCTCCGAGGTTGCCGCTGCCTATCTGGCCATAGAACCTCATATTTCACCTGCCCTGTCACATATCCCCCGCCCAGATACGCGATCATTTTTAGGGAAATTTTTCGGCGTGCTGGCTGAATCCAGAGCCTGGGGCGCCTTTTTCTATATGCTTCTAGCTTTTATCACCGGGATCATTTTTGGTGGCTGGGCACTTCTTGGCGGAATCGTTTCAGCGAGTTCTCTCATTTTCATCATCGGACTTCCCATATTCGGGCTGTTTCTCCTTTCGATCCGCGGGATTGCTCTCTTGGAAGGCCGGATCGTGGAAGCTCTCCTCGGCGTCCGTATGCCGAGAAGGCCCATGTTCCTCAAAAAGGGCCTCAGTTGGTCGGACAGATATATCGCCTTAGTCAAAGATAAATATTCCTGGAGAGCCTTGTTGTACGCAGTGCTTCTCTTCCCCTTGGGGCTCATTTACTCCACATTTTTTATCCTGTTTTTAGCCTTTTCCCTGAGTTTTATAGCTAGCCCTGTGATGGAATTGTTTTTCCGTATTCCTCTGGACTTGTTCGGTGATAATGTTTTTACCCCTGTCTGGCTTCTGCCTCTTGTGTGTGCTGCCGGAATCATACTTCTGCCCCTGTCACTTCATTTGGCCAAGCTTGTGGGGAAAATTCACGGCCAGTTTGCCAAATCCATGCTTGTGAGGAAATAAGAAGGATAGGACTATGATAAAAAAAATCGAGGAATATTTAGATCAACTCAAAAAGGAACTCAGCGGAAGCGATCCTGCCCTTGTCCAGGATGCCCTATCCGATGCTGAGGAACATTTCAGAACGGCCTTAGACGAGGCCCTCGAGAGGCCTCCCGAATTATCTGAGGCAGACATCCTACAGGCCCAGATCGAGAAATACGGCACCCCACCTGAAATCGCCTCCGCCTACAAAGAGATCGAATCCCGGATAGTGCCGACTTTTGCCATCACAAAGCCATTGTCCCCTCGGTCTTTCCAGGCAAAGTTTTTTGGTGTTATCAAAGAAGCCCGAAATTGGGGTGCCCTTTTGTACATCTTCCTATCTGCTCTGACCTCCCTTTTGTTTTTTATGTGGGTTCTTTTGGGCGGAACTTTTTCTTTATTCTCCCTTGTCCTGATCATCGGGATACCTGTGACCGGGTTTTTTCTTCTTTCGCTCCGCGGGATAGCTCTCTTGGAAGGCCTGATCGTCGAAGCCCTCCTCGGCGTCCGCATGCCACGAAAACCGATCTTTATCCGCAAAGGCCTTAACTGGAGGCAAAAATACAAGGCCTTGGCCACAGAATCTTACACTTGGAAAGCCTTTGCCTACCTGATCGTGCATTTTCCCCTTGCATGGCTCCATTTTATGATCATGTTCGTGATGATCGGTTTTTCCATCAAAAGTGTCTTTTATCCTGTATGGTATTGGGGCTTGGGCCGTTCCTTGATCAATATCGGCCAACCCTTCTATCCGCCAGCTTGGTCTTATCCCATGGTCGTTTTGGCAGGAGTATTGCTGTTTTTTGCCGCCTTACACCTTGCCGGCCTTATGGGAAAAATCCATGGCAAATTCGCCAAATTTATGCTGGTGAGAAAACAGGTGTAAATCCGTTTCGTTTAGGAGATCCATCATGTTAAAAAGCTATGTATTTATCGCTTTGAGAAATCTGAAAAAACAAAAGGTTTATTCTTTGATCAACATTATCGGAATGGCCGTCGGAATGGCCGGGTTCATTTTGTTCGCCCTGATGGCGGGTGTGAAACTCCGGGCCGACAAGTTTCATGCAAACGCCGACAGAATCTACAGCGTGGTCCAGGTTTTTCAAACAGAAAACAAAGAGGACCAACACCTCGCCTTCACACCCGGGCCCATGGCCGAAGCCCTGCGTACTGAATTCCCCGAGATCGCAGACGTGACCAGAGTTTATTCGACGGGAAGGATTACACTCAAAAGGGGGGAAGATGCTTTCTTCGAACGCAGCATGCTTTTTGTCGATCCCTCATTTCTTTCCGTGTTTTCCTTTAAGATGGCGGCAGGAAATCCAGAAACCGCACTTCAGGAACCGTATTCCCTGGTGATGTCCGAAGCGGCCGCTGAGAAATATTTCGGCGATGATGATCCCATAGGCAAAATACTAACCCTTCAGAAGGACGTCATCCTAACGGTTACGGGTATTACAAAAAACATCGCCCGGACTTCGTCGATCAAATTCGACTTCCTAGTTTCTCTAGAGACAACCAGAGCCTTCTCCGGCATCCTGGACGACTGGTCGGTCCATCGCATGGCCACTTTTTTAGTGGCACCCGAAAGGTTCGACCAAACCCTATTTGAGGAAAGGCTTCCGGGCTTTCTATCCAAGCACTTCGACGATTCTCTCGATTCCCCGCAGCGGATATACCTGTATCCGTTTCTCGATTTTCGCCTAAAATCGCAACACATCACTTCCCTATTGGGAAGCAGCAATCCTTCCAGCGTGTACATCATGTTTTCCATTGGTATCTTGCTCTTGTTGGTGGTGAGCATAAATTTTATCAACCTGGCGACTGTGCGCTCTATGCACCGGACTAAAGAAATCGGATTGCGCAAAGTGATCGGGGCCAGAAGACCGCAGCTAATCATGCAATTTTTAGGAGAATCGACTGTTTTGTCATTCATTGCCATACCCTTCGCCATTATCCTGTACGAAATCATCCACCCGCTTTTTTATGCCTACATGGGGGATATAATCCTTGTGTCTTTTACTCCGCAGGTTTCCAACTCCATCTGGAACTATCCTTTTCTTCTGAAGTATCTCCTGGTGGCCGCCATCCTCACCGGTATTTTTTCCGGGCTGTACCCTGCCTTTTTTCTTTCCAGTTTTCAACCTCTCCATGTATTGAAGGAAAATTTCAAACCGGGGAAAAAAAAGAAAAGGGGGAGCAAGGCCATGATCGTCTTCCAGTTCTCCCTATCAGTTATTTTTATCGCCTGTGCTGCTCTGTTGAAATACCAGGCCGGTCATCTGTTGGAGGCCGATTTCGGGTACAACCGGGAGAAGGTAGCTTTCGTGCGGCTGGGTAAGGAATCAGTCGACAAGCTCGAAGTGTTAAAGACCGAAATCGCACGCCATCGAGAGGTCATTCATGTCTCGGCGGCGGGAAATTTGCCGTTGATCTGGGATTCTCCGTCACCGGTTCGCCTTCCAGATGCAGCCGAGGATGAATACCTCGCCATGGAAGCCTATGGAGTGGATTATGGTTTTACCGAAACCCTCCAGCTTCAGATGAAGGAGGGCCGGACTTTTGCAAAAGATTTTGCCGATAAGGCCAGTCTCATCCTCAACGAAACAGCTGTTAAAAAACTCGAATGGGAAAATCCATTAGGCAAACAGTTGATCGTCGGCGACAGGACTGGTACCGTGATCGGGGTAGCAGAAGATTTCCTATTTGCCGATATCGGGTTCGAAATGCCTCCTGCTGTGTTGTATTTGGAGCCGGAAAACTTGAGCGTATTGCTGGTGAGGTATTCTTCTGCGGATGGATTTCCCGACCTCCGCAAATACATCAAAGAACAGTGGATAGGCCTTATGCCGGATCAGCCCTTCGAATGTTTGACCCTGACGGAATATTTCGGGCGGGTTTTCGGGCTTTTGGGCAAACTGACCGGGTTTTTGAACATGATCGGGATGACGGCTGTTCTTTTTTCCTGCCTAGGTCTTATGGGGTTGGCTACCTATCTGACAGAGAGACGGACCAAGGAAATCGGGATCCGCAAAGTGCTGGGCGCCTCGTCTTGGAATATCATGTGGAGGATGACTCGGGAATTTCTTCTGCTGGTGACTATCGCGAACGCCATCGCTTTGGGTCTTGTGTATTTCGGCTGGAACAAGGCGCTGCAAACCGGATTGCTGTTCATCACCCCCATCAATGCCGGCACCTATATTCTTGCTGTCTCCGTTTCATTGTTCACGGCTTTTCTTGCCGTCGCTTCCCAGACTTTAAGAGCTTCCTGGGCAAATCCTGCCAATTCCCTCCGCTACGAATAGCGCCCGAATCCACCATTGTAATCGACCAGCCCGATAGAGGAGCGGAAGCGTTGACCTTTCTGTTTTGAAAGTGATATTGTCGGGGTGGAGGAAACCATGCACAAGATAATAAGATTAGCGGTTGTTATGATTATCTGCGGCTTGACAATGATAAACCTTTCTGTCTCTCAAACGATGGATGATCCGGTAAAGAAGGAGGCCCTCAGGACCATCGATCAAAAAGCGCAGCTCCTTATAGATGTGAGCGATAAAATCTGGGAATATGCCGAAATCGCCCTGATGGAATACCAGTCATCCGAACTTCTTGAGGAAGTTTTGGAAAAAGAGGGATTTCGCGTGGAAAAGGATGTGGCAGACCTGCCCACCGCTTTTGTCGCCACATTCGGCTCCGGGAATCCGGTCATCGGTATCCTGGCCGAGTATGACGCACTACCCGGGCTTTCCCAGGACAGCACACCGTTCAAGAAAGTCCTCGAGGAAGAGGGAAACGGACAAGGTTGCGGCCACAACCTTTTTGGTGCGGGAAGCCTTGGCGCAGCACTGGCCCTCAAGCAAGTCATGGAAAAACATGCCATACAGGGGACCCTCAAGCTCTACGGCTGTCCTGCAGAGGAGGACGTCGGGGGAAAGCTCTACATGGCTAGAGCCGGTCTTTTCGACGATCTGGACGCCTGTTTAGCCTGGCACCCGGACTATGAGACATCTGTCGATGTGGACAGCGGGCAGGCTGTGGACGATTTGCGTGTCGAATTTTTCGGCAAAACCGCCCATGCCGCCTTCGATCCCTGGATGGGAAACAGCGCCCTGGATGCAGCGGAAACGATGACCTTCGGAGTCAATCTTCTGCGCGAACACGTCAAGCCTTCTGTCCGCATCCACTATGTGATCACGGATGGGGGGAAAGTTCCCAACATCGTTCCCGAATATGCCAAAGTCTGGATCTGGGTGAGGGATCTTGACAGGGACGGAGTGAAAGCCGTGGTGGAAAGGGTTGAAAAGATCGTCGAGGGCGCGGCTATTGCAACGGGCACAACCCATAAGATCCATTACGAAGGCAGCTATCATGAGATGTTGATCAACAGGAAAGGATCGGAAATCATGCAGAAAAACCTGGAGAAAATCGGGCCGATTACCTACACCGAAGAGGAAATCCTTTATGCCCAAAAAATTCAGAAAGAAGCGGGGATCGATGAAAAGGGGATGGTTGTGAACATCGAAAAACTGAAGGAACCCGAAAAATATCCAGAGGGGGGGTCAACCGATGTTGCCGAAGTCAGTTGGATCACTCCGACCATCCATCTCTCGATCACATGCGCGCCACATGGGATCCCCTGGCACAGCTGGGCTGTTGTCGCATCGAGCAAACACCCCATCGGCTACAAGGGCATGTTCCTTGCGGCGAAGGTAATGGCTGCAACGGCCCTGGACCTCTTGCGCAGTCCGGATGTTTTGGAAGAGATGAAAAAGGAATTTGATGAGAAACGGAAGGGCTACACCTACAAGAGCGGCATTTCGCCCGATCAAAAACCTCCTGTTCGGATAAAACGAAAATCGTGAAGTCAGCGATACAAAAGCGATTGCATTAAAAAATTACCAATCATACTTCATAATATTTCCTTTTCCTTTTGGTTAGAATATCGGATAATTATTCGCTACAAGGATCAAAAATGGCAGAAGAAGCCTCTCTCGGTTCACGGCGTGAATTTCAGGTCGAAAATGCCCATGCTTACAATGTGAAAGGCCCAGTGAGGTGGATTGTATCGCATCTGCTGCGATACCCTCTTTTTCCCTTAATCATGGGTACTGCGGCGGTGGCCAATAACTTTGTCTACAGTTACATCCAAATCTTTGTCGGGCAGGCCTTCGATTTGATTTCGACTCCCGGTTTTCTTCTTTCTGCCCTCATGATTCCCGTATTGGGAATTCTGGCGTGCGCATTGGGACAAGGCACGACCGGAATCGTCCGCAATTTCACCACGGAGTTCCTGGCTCAACGAATCGAGCGCAATTCCAGGGAAGAGCTGTATTTGAACCTTCTGGGAAAAAGCCAAACCTTCCACGGGCGCCAGCGGATCGGTGATATCATGGCTCGCGCCACCAACGATGTGAGGGCACTCAACTTGATGTTCAGTCCGGGGTTGAATCTTATCATCGATTCGGTTTTAGCCCTTGTGGTTCCGGTGATCATGATAGGGCTGATCCACCCCCGTCTCCTTTTTGTACCTTTGGTTTTCACCGTTTTGTTAGCGGTCACGGTGATGGACTACAACCGGCGCTTGAAGCCTGTCAGCATCGCCCAACGGGAACAATTCGGTATCATCAACGCAGGGTTGGCCGAGGCGGTGGCCGGGATCGAGGTCGTGAAAGCCAATGTCCAGGAGCGCTACGAGTGGAACAAATTCACAAGCAACGCCCGTGTCTTCCGGGATTATTTCATCCGCCAGGGCATAATCCAGGCCCGGTATTGGCCCATGTTGATGTTCAGCCTGTGCTGGGGTGCCGGATTTTTTCATGCTTTGATTCTGTGGCGGCAGGATCTCGTCAGCCTGGGAGAGGTGGTGGCGTTTATGGGTTTATTCGGGACCTTGCGTTTCACCACGTTTATTTCGATTTTTTCCTTCAACCTGGTCCAATTGGGAATGGCCAGTGCCAGAAGAGTCTTGACGATGATCAAAACCGAAACCGAGCTTGACCAAAATTTGGGAGGCATATCCCGACCCATTAAGGGAGAGGTGGTTTTCGAAAACGTGAGTTTTGGTTATGGCGGAGCACAAGTGCTAAGGGATGTCAGTTTCCGTGTTCTTCCTGGGGAAACCGTCGCTATCGTGGGTTTGACAGGCTCCGGGAAGACCTCCTTGACCCGGCTGATCAACCGGATTTATGACACAGGATCAGGCCGAGTGCTGGTGGACGGCGTGGATGTAAGAAATTGGAGCCTGGAGAGCCTGCGCTCCCAGATTTCCACGATCGAGCAGGATGTTTTTCTTTTTTCTCGGACACTCCGAGAAAACATCGCTTTCGGACATGCTGGGGCAGGGCCGAAGGAGGTCGAGCGAGCCGCGAAGGAAGCCCAGGCGCATGAGTTTATCATGACTTTTCCCGAGGGATACGAAACGAAGATCGGGGAGCGGGGTGTGACGCTTTCAGGCGGACAGCGCCAACGGATCGCCATCGCCCGCGCCTTCCTAACAAATCCGAGGATTCTTATTCTCGACGATTCGACCAGCGCTATCGACAGCGCCACAGAGGACCAGATCCAGAGAGCCATGCGAAGGATTTCTAGCGATCGAACCACCTTTATCATCACCCACCGTTTGAGTCAGATCCGCTGGGCCGACCGCATTCTCGTGTTGCGGAAGGGATCGCTGGCGGATCAGGGAAAGCACGAGGAATTGATGTCGCGGTCCCCTGACTACCGGCGGATATTCGCCAAGTATGAATGAAACAAAGAATCACAAAACAGGAGTTATGAATGCCGTTTATTCTCGATGGCCTGGATAGCGAGGCTTATGACCGTGCCTATAAAGACAGCGAACTCCTGCGCCGTATCATCCGTTATTTCCGTCCTTACCGGCGGCATGTCGTTTTGGCTTCCACGATGCTCACTTTGAATTCGGCAGCGGGGACGGCCGGCCCGATCCTGATCGCCGTGGCTCTGGATCTTATCAAACAAGATTCTTCGACCCGAGCAATTTTGCTCCTTTCCCTGGGAGTGTTGCTTCTGGGTGTTTTTGCCTGGGGATTCAACTATATCCGTCAGGTGGTTTCCTCCCGCATGGTGGGAAACGTGGTGCTGCGTCTACGAGAAGACGTTTTTGATGCGGTCATCAGGAACGACCTCTCCTTTTTTGACCGGCATCCCTCCGGGAAGATCGTAAGCCGCGTCACTTCCGACACACAGGATTTCTCCGATGTCGTGACTCTGGTCCTGGATGTCATCAGCCAGATCCTTTTGGTGCTGCTGTTGTCCATTTGGCTGTTTTTCATCAACATCCCCTTGACTCTGCTGATCCTGGGAATGAGTCCTGTCGCTTTTGTGATCGCTCTGGCCTTCCGGAAGATCGCCCGGAAAGTGACCCGGAATGCCAAACGGGTCACAGCCGTCATCAACTCGGAAATCCAGGAATCGATAAGCGGCATCGGCGTGGCAAAGGTTTTCCGGCAGGAACAGGCGGTGTTCGGACGATTTCTGGAAAACAACCGCAAGGCCTATCGAGTGGGGCTGGCCCGCGGTCTGACCATGAATAGCATATTCCCTGTGCTCGGCACAGCTTCGGGTCTGGCTGTAGCCCTGCTGGTCTATGCCGGAGGGGCAGCTGTCCAGTCCGGTGGTTTTAGCCCGGGGGATTGGTACCTGTTCATGCAGGCCACGGCCTATTTCTGGTGGCCTATGATCGGCATCGCCTCCTTTTGGAGCCAGTTCCAAGATGGCCTTTCCGCAGCGGAAAGGGTTTTTGCCCTGATCGATTCAGAACCCAAGGTTATTCAGACAGCCTCCCGAACGGTGCCACCGTTGCGGGGAAAAATCGAATTCCGGAATCTCTTTTTTTCTTATACGGAGCGTGAACAGGTGCTGGAGAATTTCAGCATGAAGGTTCCTGCCGGACAAAATGTTGCCTTTGTGGGGCACACAGGGGCTGGGAAGAGTTCGATCGCACGATTGATCACGAGGTTTTATGAATTTCAGGAGGGTGAGCTTCTCGTAGACGGCCATGATATCCGGCAGATCGATCTGGATGCGTACCGGCATCAAATAGGCCTGGTTCCCCAGGATCCTTTTCTTTTCTCGGGCACGGTGAAAGACAATATCCGGTACGGGCATCCTGAAGCCACGGAGGAGCAGGCCTACCGCGCAGCCATGAGCATCGCTGAGGGAAGCTGGCTGGAAGCCCTTTCCAAAGGGTTGGAAACGGAGGTCGGTGCGCGCGGTGCCAGCCTGTCTATGGGACAACGCCAGCTTGTGGCCCTCGCCCGTGTCCTTCTCAAAAACCCGGTTATCCTGATCCTGGATGAAGCCACCGCCAGCGTGGACCCCTTCACCGAGGCCCAGATCCAGGAGGGCCTGGAAACTGTGATGAAGGACCGCACGGCCATCGTCATCGCCCATCGCCTGTCTACGGTGCGCAATGCCGACCGTATCATCGTCCTGGAGAAGGGACGGATTGTCGAGGAAGGCGACCATCAGGGATTGCTCGCCCGCGGCGGGCACTATGCAGAACTCTACAACACCTACTTCCGCCATCAATCCCTGGAATATGTGGAAAGCTTCTTGCGCACCTAGGATCTTCGATAATACTTCCCTATCAGCAGAATTATCCGAGCTTTCGGGAAAGCCTGGGACGCCTCCTCCAATTGAACGCCGAAGTTGTTCAGCGCCCATGACATCAGATTTATTATCCGATGGTAAAGATCACATCCATGAGGATTTTCTTGAATTTGCTAAGGGTTATCGACAAAACTAAAACAATTGAATGGAATCAGCCTTCGAGTTGCTTGCGCTTGCTCCAGAATATAAGGGCAACCACGACGGCTACAGCGGCAGATATCGCCCCGAATTCATCGACAAAATACCAAGTCGTATCTGTCTCGGTAGTTAAACTGTCGAATATTCCTTGAATAAACAAATTATGACTGGCATGCATGAACATTCCCGTGTACAGGCTTCCTGACTTTAACCGCATCCAAGAAAAGGCAAAACTAACCCCCGTCATGGTTATGGTGAAGAATAAGAGCTTGTACCAAACAGGCACATTTTCTGGGCCGTACAAACCGCCAATGATGAGAGGATAATGCCACACCGACCAGACAATTCCCCTAAGGAGAGCGGTCTTCGTGAAATTGGTAATTTTTGCCAGTTGAGGGACAAAAAAACCGACCCATCCAATTTCTTCACCAAGGGCAAAAAAACTGCCTCCAACAGTTACTAGGGCGAAATTCTTCAAAGTCGATCCCAAAGACACAGTCAATGGATCGGAATTGAAACCTCCTAGACCAGAGAGCCAAACGATACCGTGAACAGCGCCGACATAGAGGATGGGAATGACGTAACTCCAAACCTGAAACCTTGTCTTTCCCCAGCCCCATCCGAATCCGCGAAGGCTTTTTTTGTAAATGAGCTGTGTAAGAATTGCAGCGATCCCTGGGCTCCACATGCCGCCGAGTCCAGCAAGCATCCCCCCGGCCCTCATGCTCCCTGCGGAAATAGCCCAAGCCATAAACACGGAGCTGATCCCATAAGTGAGAACGACAAAAGTGACGAGCCTTTTCACGATATTTGTTTTATCTTCCAAAATGCCCTCTCGATAAGAATAAAAAAGAAATGACCAAGTTCATTAATGGTAAACGAATTCTTGCACGGAAAGTTCCCTAGATGAAAATTGAGCTGGCCGTTCTAAATCAGAATCTTCCGTGGCCGACCTTAGCATAGGAATACCATGTGGCGAACAGGCTGAGAAAATAGGTTCCCAAGGTTACGAATCCGTAAGTTTTTCCTATCAAGAAGGAATAGCCGATCATGGCCATCATGGCCAGATAGTAGAGGAAAAGATAAGGCCAGAGCCATCTCGTTTTTCTGAAATTCAACTTCAAGATGTAGTCGAATAATAGCTCGACCACCAGGAAAAGGATTAAAATCGCAGGCAGAACGATCGTCCACCACTCCCTTTTTCCCAAAATACTCAGCATAATGGCCAGCCCGACAGGCAAATTCATGGCCACCACAAAAAGCCCGAGAATGTGTTCGACCTTTTGTAGCCCTTTTGGCCGAGATAGAAATATCCCGATGAGTAGAAGGTTTATTAAATTCGCAATGACATGACTAATATGGCGATATCGATGATCCAGAAATCGAGAAGATCAGCCATGGTGATGTTCCTTTCTCATTATTATTGATTTCCCTTGAAATCAAGATGAGGAAAGAATACCAATGACGATAGAGGGTGTCAACGGGTCTATCAATTGCGTTTGCGCGCTTATGAAGAATATGCTACTTTCATAAAGCGCAACGGAGATAACAGTCTCCACATCTGGCTAAAAGGAGATCCGCGATGAAACGGAAAAGTACTTTTCTTGTGTTGGTTCTTACTGTATTTATAGGAGCTGTCTTGTTTGCTCAGGAACATGCCTCTCCGAAAAAGCGCACGAGACCTGGATATTTAACCGAGGAGGAAACCCTGACTGTGGAACTATACCAAAAAGCACTTCCAACGGTTGTTACCATTTTCACCAGGCGTCTGGTTTTTACAGAAGAAGGCCCGCAACAAACTGATGCCCTGGGAAGTGGTGTCCTGATATCGCCCGAGTGCCATGTGTTAACAGCCGCTCATGTCGTTAGCGGTGCCGAAGAAATTCAGATCAGAACCTCTGATGAAAAGATGTACAAGGCAGAGCTTTTGTTCAGTGAAATGAGGGCCGATATCGCCCTCATCCAGGTCATTAATCCGCCCGAACTCGAACACGCTCAACTGGGAAATTCGGACAACCTTGCTATCGGCCAGCGTGTTTTTGCCATCGGAAGTCCTTATGGATTGGAATTCTCGTTCTCTGCCGGACATCTCAGTGGATTCCGGAATTTCGATCGTCTTTACGATGGAACCATCTTGGCAGAATTTATCCAGACAGATGCGGCCATCAATTCCGGCAATAGCGGTGGGCCGCTATTTAACACAAAAGGAGAAGTGGTAGGGATTGCTTCCAGAATCCTCACAGCTTCGGGTGGCTCTCAGGGCTTGGGATTTGTTGTAAGTATCAACACAGCCAAACAGCTTCTGGCTTTAGAGGACCGAATCTGGATCGGCTTTGAAGGGATCTTTTTGAATTGGGAAACCCTTTCTCGATTGCTGAACCAGGCCCTAGAAGGAGGGATCCTTGTCCAGTATGTGGAGAAAAATAGCCCAGCTGAAAGGGCTGGTTTGAGAGGGGGGACCATTCCCGCAAATATTCTGGGCAGAGATATACTTCTTGGGGGTGACTTGATCATCCAGATTGGCGAACAGGAGGCCTGTCACAGCGAATGCCTGGTGAGGGCCTACGAGCAAATATCTTCGATGGAAAAAGTGCCGGTTAAGTTTTTGCGCAACGGAAAACTCATGGAGACCGTCATCGATGTCTCTAAAAGTCGCCGGAACTTTCTGAAGAAGTAAGACGCGCAAGTAAACTAACTTCTTCAAGTTTTTGGATAGCAGATGGCAAACCCTCTCGGTATGTTGGATATTTGAGTTTCCATTCGAGATGTTTTTTTGCCTTTGCATTGCAGACACGGCAGTTCATGGTGACTGTTTCGTACATGAGCTTTCCTAAGGCGATCCTTATCACGAATTTCGGGATCGATTTTGGCCTCGAAACTTTCATGCAATCTGCCATGAAATCCGCAAATTCCCTCATGGTACAAGGTCCGTCATCTGCGATAATAAACCGTTCCCCCGCCGGCATTTTTTCCAGCACTTTGACATAAGCTTCGGCGCAATCAGCGACATGGATTCTGGGGATGTAATTATCACCAGATCCTACGACGCGATACTTCCCTTTTTTCATCCATTCGTACATGACCCTCTTGAATAGACCTCCCGGCCCGTATATTTGGCCGGGAAGCATCTGGATTAAGGGGGTAGAACCACGGGAAGTCACTTCGGATAGCAGGGGATCGACATGCTCTCCAACCCTAGCAATGCCAAATCGCTCGATAGGCCAGCTCTCATCGGCTGTTTCTTCCCCACGGGTTGTAAAGCTTGTGCCGAGAGTAACGATTAGCGGGCAACGGCATTTTTCGGCAATCGTTATGGAAGTTGAGAAAAAAACCTTTGTCTGCCCCTGCAGTTTCCTGATCCGTTTCCACGATATTCTCCCTGGCCTAATTTCAGGCATGGCGATAGAGATAACGGCATCTTGAGAGGGTATTTTTGCAGGAAGTGATTCGGGCTGAAGCAAATCGCCGACTATCCCGTTGACACCCAAGGATTCCAGGCCGGAGACTTTCTCATTGCTGCGCGTGAGTGCTGTAACTTCATGTTTGCTTTCGATAAGCTTGGGAATCAGGAAGGTTCCCAGGAATCCTGTTCCTCCTATTACGAATACTCTCATAAGGATATCGAGTTGACGTTTTATTTTTTCTTTTTATTAGACTTGAACGATTTGTCTGGATACGGAGGAGGCTCAGGAATGTCTACCGGATGAAGTCGGATCTGTTCCTTGAGATAAGCGATAGCTGCTTCCAGTTGAGCATCTTTCCCGTTGAACGTTTCATGCGGCAGATTGTCAACGACCATATCCGGATCCACTCCATGTCCCTCGATCAGCCATTCTCTCTCCGGCCCGTAAACACCCGTTTGAGGAGCTCTTGCCAATCCTCTGTCGGTAAGACGATTGTTGCTGCTGAGCCAAATTTCGCCACCCCATGTCCGAGTGCCGATGACTTTGCCCAGGCCCAGCCTTTTGAACCCCTCGGCAAAAGCCTCTCCATCCGAAGCGGTATCTTCATCGCACAACACAACCATGTGGCCGCGGAAAGCATAGTGCATGTTCCAGTAAGGTTCACCTGTGCGCGACTTCCAGTAAAACCACGCCTTCCTTAGTAGCTTTTCCAGAATAAAAGCATCGATGTTGCCCCCATTGTTGTGACGGACATCGATGATCAAACCTTTCCGTTTGAACACGGGATAAAAATTTCGGTACCACTCGGTGATATTGCGCCCTCCCATAGCGCGAAGATGGACATAGCCGATCTCCTTGTTGCCTTTATCATCCACTTCGAGACGGCGCGTGTATTCCCAATCGCTGTAACGGAGATTGTATTCATTTCCTGTGGGAGTGACAATCACCTGACGGATGTTTCCTGTTTTGCCCGACTTGAGGGAAACGAGAACTTGACGTCTTGCTTGATTTCTGAGCATGACATGGGGATGTGGAACAGAAAGGGTATTTTGACCATTAATGCCTACTATGATATCCCCCTCCTGGATATCCAGGTCAGGGTCTGCCAGAGGAGATAGCTCATCGGGATAGTCAGGGTCGGATTTATATATGTAGTCGATTCTATAACCGCCGGCGGATTCGTCGCGCTCCAAACGGGCCCCCAAAGTGGCCATCCTGATCTGATCAGGACCCCGTCTGAGATCGCCGCCTCGTACGCTGACGTGAAGTGCCGAAAGCTCGCCCACCAACTCTCCGATTAGGTCGTTCAATTCCCGCCGTGTGGTGATCCGCTCAACCAGAGGAAGGTACTTATCCCGCATGGCGTCCCAATCTACCCCATGCATGTTGGGATCCCAAAAATAGTCCCTCTCCAGACGCCAAGCATCGATATAGAGCTGCCGGAGATCTTCACGGACATCGATAGGAAAGCTCCAGTCCCGAAGATTCACTTCCCCGCTTCTCGTATCGGTAATTTTTCTGGGCTTGGCATCCAAAACATAAAAAGAATTACCCTTGCGGACCATCAGTTTTTTTCCATCTGCCGTGAGTTCAAAGTTGCGGATTCCCTCCAGAACGGTCTCGACTTTGATGTCTTTATTCCCGATCTTCACAGCGTTCAATTGGGCTGGGGAGCCAAAACCTCCTTCCCTCTCCACCCAGAAAAGAGCTTCGTCATTGACTTTGAGATTGGCGAAATTACCGGGACTTACTGGGATCTCCCGGATGCGATGTTGGATGCCGTCCATGTCGATTTCAATGCGTTTTTCTTGGGCAGGGTCTCTTTCTTGTTTGCTTTTTTTCTCGGATGATTCATTGAGCTCATCCTCCGGTTTAAACGGAGATCTGACACCTTTGCGGAGCGAAAGGCAATAGATCTTTATCGGTTTGTCGAAATAAGGTTCGGGCTGTCTGGTTCCCCAAGGACTTCCCACGACCGATCGGAGATTCCGGTCTGAGAGGAAATAGATGAACTGGCCATCAGGGCTCCAGGCCGGGCTCATGCTGTTGATCCTATCGCTGGTCAATGGGATCTGCTTTCCTGTTTCTATGTTATAGAGATGGATCTGGAGAAATGTGTTCAAAGCCGACTGGGAAAAAGCCAGCCATTTGCTGTCGGGAGACCATGCTATGTCTCTGATTCCTTCTCGGGATGTGGAGATTTTACTCTGTTTTTTGCTCTCTGTATTCAAAAGCCAAAGATCGTCGTTCTTGTCATCATAGGCGATCCATTTTCCATCGGGCGATGGGTGACCTTGGAAGCGCAGGATTTTGCCATCGTTTGTCAACGGCCTTTCCTCTCCCATACCGTTGGCAGGAAGGGTGACGAACTCCAATTCCCCGCTTTCATCGGAGAGAGCCAGGAGGGTTTTGCTGTCGGGCATATAGACGACATCCCGGTAGCGGATGCCTTCTTTGAAGGAAGCGCGCACCAGGCGTCCGTCGCCCACAGGAGCCACAAAAACACGTCCGCGAGCAGTCAGGACAACGCTCTCTCCTGCAGGATGAACGTGGGCGGATGTCAGGTATTCCATCGGATCTTTGACCCATCTCTCCCGCAATTGATCAAAATCCGAGGCCAGCGAGATGGGGATGAGTGAATCTTGATCATTCCGCACATCTAGCGTCCTTAGGTCAGCCCCCAGTTGGTAGACGATACGGCCATTATCGAGATACGGAGTCTTCACATTCCAGCCCAGGTGCTGGGTGTGCTGTCGGAGGTCTTTTCCCTCCTCATTCATGGACCAGATATTCCAAGTTCCGTCCCGTTCACAAACATAATATACCCGGCCATTCCACCACATCGGAGAAAAGTTTTCTCCCAAAAAATCCGCTGTCAAATTTTGGGCTTCAGATTGGCCAATCGTGAACTTCCAGATATTCTGCGCTGTGCCCCCCTTGTACCGTTGGGTATTGTTGTTGTGGAATCCCGGACGAACGAAAAAAAGAGTTTGTCCTGATGCGTCATAGGAACCATCGCTGGCTTGGCTGAGGGGAATCGGTTTCTTTTTTTTGGTTTTCAGGTCGATGGTCACAAGCTGGGGATTCGGTAGAGTCGAAAATGCCCGAGTCGTGTATATAAGGTGGCCGTCTGGAGTAAACCCGACAACGATGGACGAATCGGCTTCGTAGGTCCAGCGAACGGGCATCCCCCCGGCCAGAGGCATGGTGTAGACTTCTGTCGGCCCTTCATAGGTTGCCGAGAAAGCTAATGTTTGGCCATCGGGAGAGATGGCAGGATGGGTTTCCTCGCCTGGGTGAGTTGTCAGACGCCTGGCCGTTCCGCCCTGGATATCCGCTGTCCAGATGTCCCCTTCGGCAGCAAAAATCAGCGTATTGTCATGCAAGGCCGGGTAACGGTAATAACCCAACGTTGATTCAGCAGAAACGGAGACTGCAAACACGAGGATGATTCCTGAGAGAAAGAAAAAGCGAAAGAGATTTTTTTGGATTTTCATCGGACGACTCCTTAAATAGTCTGAAATGTCAATTGGCCATCATTTTAGAGACGAATACTGCTTATATCATAGCGACCTCCTGTGGGTCAAACGATGGGTTGAAAATCCCTCCCGAATTGGCTATCACTCCCCGATGATGACCGCCGGGGCCATCTGTCGGCATTTGTAACAGCAAGTCTTTTCCACCGATGCAGCGAATCGATATCCCATTTTTGTCAGCTTATATACCCAGCAAGTGATAGGCATAAACTCTTGCAACCGATTGGAACCTCGTGCGTTAAAGGTAATATATGGGAGAAAAAAGCGAGGGGTATTTCTAGGTGGCGCTTGTTGCTGCACTCTCCGTTTTGGGGCTTACGGTAAGCCTATCGCTGTCCCGGCCTACATTAGGTCGCATCCGGATAGAACCAGCCTCGGCTGCCGTCATCGGCGCGCTTGCGACCGTAGGCGCCGGACTGCTTCCATGGCCTGCCTTGTTCAGCACACTCGAATTTCTCTCCCTTCCCGTCCTCACCATCGTAAGCCTTATGGTCATTACTTTGGTCGCAGAAATGGCTGGTTTTTTCCGGCTCCTTGCCTGGCGGATAGCAAGGGCAGCAAAGGGTGATGGGATTAGGCTGTTTGCCTACCTCTTTTTTACAGGGACGATCACCGGAACGCTATTCACCAACGATGCGGCTGTCTTGATCTTCACGCCCATGGTCTATCATTTGATCGAAGAAATCGCAGAGGACTCCTGGAAAGCGGCAAACAAAGTTCCCTACTACTTCGCGGTCCTGTATGTTGCTAATCTAGTCGGGGCTTTCATCATCAGCAATCCGATCAACATCATCGTCTCTGGCTGGTTCGGGATCGGGTTCGCCGAATATGCTGTTTGGATGGTCATTCCCGCTGTGGTAAGCATGGTTGCGACATATTATGGCATGCGGATTTTCTTCGGGCGATCGATCCCGAAGAAATGTCGCAAAGAGCCAAAGAGCGAGGTCAAAACGGCTAGCTCCGGTTTTATGATCACAAGTGGTTTGGTGCTGCTGTTTACACTGGTTGGATTCTTTGCCGAGGGGTTGACAGGAATTCCGGCCGGTTATGTTGCTGCAGCGGCAGCGATTGCCCTGGCCGTCGTTCATCAGATACTGGGGCGCGGCTCGCTGGTGAAGGTCGCAAGGGGAATAGGCTGGGATGCCATCATCTTTGTCGTGGGAATCTTCGTCGTCGTGAGCGGACTAAGAAACGCGGGCTTTACCGGGATTATCGGCAACATCATCATGAAGGCATTGGGCACTGGCGAACAAACGGCAACATTTGCAACCGGCTTCATCGCAGGGGGTTGCTCCGCTTTTATGAACAATCATCCTGTTGCGGGCGTCATGGCGATGGCCATTCGCGATCTATCTCTGACAGATATCAGCACGCGATTGTTGGCTTTTTCTGCCCTGATCGGCGGTGACCTCGGTCCGAAGATGCTTCCGATCGGCTCGCTCGCTGCGCTGATGTGGTTCAGGATTCTTCGAAACAAAGGGGTGGAGATTTCCTACTGGCAGTACATCAAACTCGGGGTGCCGGTGACCCTGGTCGCCATTCTCCTGTCCATCCTCACCCTGAATCTGGAGTATTTAATTTATCTTCTTTTCAGGTAGATCGCCAACACTTTGACCCCGAACCAACGTATGTTTTTATCGATCGGATGCGCTTTGTCCTTCACTTGCAGGAAGTAATCCTAGCACCAGGTTTCTGTTCAGGATGGCTTCTTCCAGTGTTGTTCCCGATGTGATGAGGTCGTGATACCTCACGGCAAAAATCTTCAGCTGCGGCAGTTCATTCTGTATCGAGTTTGCCCAGATCGTTTCCAAATACAACAAATCCCCTCCGATAGGGAGAAGGAATGTGCCTCCTCGAATGACCTCAGAAGCATGCCGGATCCACATCGTAACCTGCTGGTGGACTGGCCGGTCGTTGCAAATGTAGGCATCATTTTGCTCCGGGCCGGGGACAAACATGCCCTGGGGAATCCGAAGATTGACGAGTTTCCCATAGTCCTCAGGATCCTGAAAAGCGATGATAAGCGATCGCAGGTTCCTGGCTCCTTCGGGAGTGAACGGCAAGAGCATAACGTATTCCAGCTCGCCGGGATTGCCGGCCTCAACGCCCTCGGGAAGATCGGCTGGATCGAGGAGTATATTGTATCCCTCGTAGGAAAAAGTCAGTTGATCCCTGGTCCCGAATCCGCTCAGACCCCGACCGATGGAGCCGATTGTCTCGTCGGCGTCATCCCATAGATCTTCGACATTGTAGAACTCGATAGGGTATTTCTGGTGATACCGTTTGTAGATATCATCGAATTGGATGTGAAACCATTGCAGCGGATAGGTGAGCTGCGCTTTAGCCTCCTCCGGCATGGCAGAAATCGGCTCAAAAAGGTCATCATAGACCCTGGACCATGTGTTGACGATCGGATCATCCGCAATCTTGTAGAAATGCACTTCCCCGCTGTAGGCATCTATGGTGATCTTCACTGAATCTTCAGCGTAGTTGATGATGCGTTCCGGGAATGTCTCGATGGCACGTTCGTCTGCCTTGTCCCCCAAGACCTCAGGGAAAGAGTAAGGATACTCCCTGCTGGTTGTGAGCGCGTTGACCATCCAAAGGACCTTTTTATCGGCGATGAATGCATAAGGATTGCTGTCGAGGAACAGAAAGGGGGCAATACTGCTCGCTCTTGTCATGGGTGTGCGTCGGATGTGCACGCGCGTTTTTTCATGGTCGATATAGCGTGAGAAAAGGAAGGCCGTGACATCCTTGGTGTGAAGGGCGAAAATCAAGCGGTGGAAGAAAGAACTCACATCCAGCCCGTCGATGAGGTCCTCGGGAAATGTGAATTCTCGACGGCTTTGCTCAGTGGCATAGTCGAACTCTTTGAGGTACTTGATGTTGGTCAGGACGTAGTCGTCTTTGGCCCCTTCTCCGAAATAAATGCGAGGCTCATGCTCGAGCACAGGGTGTGTTGTCATCGGAGGCACATCCTTGACCGCATATTCGGGAGATCCCATTTCGTCGATGCTGTTGGCGGGGCTCATGACGAGTCCCATGCCGTGGGTAAGAAGAAGGGCGGCAGATCCCCAATATTTGAGCCATTCCTGTTTCCCGATGAACGCCAGTGAGGGAAGTTCGCGAACAGCACTGACAAACATCTGCTTTTGGCCATCGACAGAGTAACGAACGCCATCCACGGATAAAAAATCGTAATAGGGACGCAGCTGTTGCTGTTGTTGGTAGATGCTAAGCATCGGACCGAATACCATAGTCGAGTCAGAGACATTGATACGTTCATAATGATGGAGGTCGGGTGGTTCCTCGAGGTATGTCACCCATGTGGGTAAGTAGGGGACGTTCTGCAATGTCTTGCTGGCCAGAAGGTTTTCAGGAGATAGAGGTTCCTTGGGCGGGTTCCATTCATGGGTCTCTATGTTGTCGAGACGATACGCTTTATTCGTGGCCTTTATGTGGCGGTCGATGTATTCCAGCTGTATGTAGGGTTCATTGGGTTTCACAAAAAAACTGTCTCTTATGATGACACAGAGCGAAAAGCCTATGTATAAGGCAAAAAGTCCCAAGCCAATCGTTGTCGGTACCCGTATCAATCGTGCAATGTGACCGCCAGGATGGGGATCCTTCGGGTTGGACGTCCGGGTGATCCAGCCATAATGTTTGTTGATCCGGTGGAAAATATAGGTTGCCAGAAGAAATAGGCCCACCACAACAATAGTTGCGAGATAGATTCTGTTGAGACTGGAAAAAAATCCTTGCAAATCCAGGTAATCGGCGCCGGTACGAACTCCGGAATCTTCGTTGCTCTTGAGTAATAGGCTGTAGCGACCAAAATATGTCCGGATCGTCACGATCACACCAAAGCTTATGAGAAGAATCCGGAAGTACAAGGGTGAGAAAAGCAGGGCTATCGTTGTCCTGACTTTTGTGTGGGTTTTTTGTTTTATCTTTTTTGCGATTAACTCATTCCACCGAGCTATCAGAAAAGAGATGAAACTGAGCAGAATTAAAAATCCAAGGGCCGTGAGAATTATCCGTAATGCAGGAAGAGTATAAACATAAAATCCGATATCCTTACCAAAGACAGGATCCCGCTCACCGAAAGGAACTCCGTTTGATAACAACAGGAACTGGAGGTATTCTTGAGCGAGCAGCCATCCTGCAAACGCACCGACCCATATGCTGAAATGGATGGAGGCCCTCTTTAACAAGTGGCTGCTGGTGTACAAGCGCATAGGCAAATAAATGGCCAGCGCAACGGCAATGCCATAGATCATGAACAGGAAAATCTGCATGTAGATATTGGTCCAGAAGATCGATTGGTATCCAAGGGAAAGGTTGAACCAGTATTGGACAACGTAATCGGGAATGGCGTTGGCGATCAAGAGGGCGAACAAAACCCAAATCCAAAAGGTAAAGGATTTCCAAAGCGTGCGGGGTGAAGGGATGTAAGGGAGGAGGCCGGAAATCGATGGTTCATTCATTTTTTTCGCCACCCGGATTTGAGGGTTGAAGAATTTCTTTGGGGATTTTTACTTGGGATTGGTCGAAGAAATTCCTCCAGGTATCCAAGATGCTTGGGCGTTTGCTGAGAAAAAGAGAAAACAGGAAAAACACAAAAGTTAACCCATTGATAAGAAGGGAGTCGAGCAACGTGACCGTTGTGGCACTGAGGTATCCTTCCCCGAAAATCCGAAACATGAATACCGAGATCAGCTCGTAAATACCGAAGCTTGCAAAGGTATAGGGAATGACTCGGGCGATGTTGGCGATGGCTATGGCGATGGCGAAATGGATAAAATTCAAGTCCTTCATCAATATGTAGTCGTCCATCGGAGAGGAAAAAGCCTGCTTGATCGACCAGTAGCCGATAATCTCGATTCCCAACGTGATGGCAGACAGAATGATAAGACCAAACAGGAGCTGGGGTTTGCTGCGCAATTCTTTCAGGGATTGCACCAATGCTCTTCCGTTGAATGCACCCCAGATGCGGGCAGGAATGTTGTATCTCTTGATTTTATCTTTTGTGGGGCCGAGGGGCCGCGTCAAAGTCACGACAGCGGCAAAAATCAAGGCGGTCCACAGGAATGGCTCGACCGCACCCTCCCAACCGAGATAGATTAATCCTCCCAGGAGAATAACGGTGATTCCGATGACTTCAAAAACACGGTTGTAGTAAACGACTTGTGTTGCGGGTTTTTCAGAGGCTCCATTTTGTCTCAAGGCCTGTGCTGTTCCCAGGTCACCAGGCCCGAACGGAAAAAACAGATTGATGCCACGTCCGAAGTAATGAGTGGAGATCTGGCCTCTCACAGAGGAAGGAATCTTGAAGTGACTGGCAAGAAAACGCTGTCTGATACCTCGAAGGAAAAGGGCGATGCTGACGAAGAACAGAGAGATCAGAAAAGGAGCCCAGCCGAATTTTCTGCTTGAAACAGAGACCAAGTCTAAATCGACCTTCAGGATTCCTTTTCCGACATCCGCGACCTTGACAATACTCAGATCGGCCAGTTCGTCAAGAATACGGAAGTTGGCGAACATCTCGAGAACTCCCTTTTGGAAGGCAACGGCATCCCACGGAGAAGGTCCTTCCGCATCGGGCAACAGGATCAGGAAGATGAATAACATCAGGAGGAATGCAAGGGCATATCCCCACCCAACAGAAGCCGACAGAGGTCCTCGGCCGTCTGGTGTCAGCATGTTTGATTTATCTTCCATTTTACCTCCTCTTCGGTAATTGTTGCCGCCCCTCTGACGGTCTTTTGGCCTTCTGCCTTACTTGCGGTGGGAGTTCATTGAACCAAGGTAGCTCATTGGCCTTCTGTTCCTCAGCCTCAGAAATTTCGAAAAGCCGAATAGCTTCCTCGAGGTCTACAGACATAGTAGTACGTCCTCTATAGACGACTGAGAAGAGCTTGATTTGTGGTAATCGATTCTGGAGGGATACAATCCAGAGCGGTTCGATATAGAGCAAGTCCCCTGCCACAGGTACTAGGATGGTGTGTCCGCGGACGACCTCAGAGCCATGTCTTACCCAGAGGGTGATCTGCTGGTTTACCTGGGCGTCGTTATCGATGCTCGTGTCGGCCTGCTCCGGGCCCCCGATGAAGGTACCCTGGGGAACCCTGAGGTTGAGAAGCTTGCCATAATTCCCCGGATCTTGTAGTGCGATCACAAGGGAACGAAGGTTGCGAGCCCCTTCCGGAGTGTAGGGCATCATCATCACGAATTGGAGCTCACCCGGCTCTCCGATATCGGTCCCTGGGGGAAGATCGGCCGGGTCCACCAAGATGTTATAACCTTCATACGAGAAAGTCATTTGATCTCCGGTGCCGAATTCGGTCAGTCCGGCACCGAGGGAGCCGAGGACTTCATCGGCATCGTCCCAGAGATCTTCCACGTTGTAAAACTCGATCGGGTGCTGCTGGTGGTACCGTTTGTAGATATCGTCGAACTGAATATGGAACCACTGCAACGGATAGGTCAGTTGTGCTCGGACACTTTCTGGCATAACGGAAATCGGTTCGAACAAACCGGGATAAATCCTGTCCCAAGTATCGATGATAGGATCTTCGGCGATTTTGTAAAAGTGCACTTCTCCCGTATAGGCGTCAACGCAAATCTTCACCGAGTCCTCTGCGTAGTTGATGATCCTTTCCGGATACTTTTCAACGGCGCGTTCATCGGCCTTGTCACCGAACACCTCACGGAACGCGTAGGGATAATGTTTTGTTGTCGTCAAAGCATTGACCATCCATAGGATCTTTTTATCCGCAATAAAGGCGTATGGATTTGTGTCCAGGAATAAGAAAGGCGTGATCCGCTTGATTCTTTGCATCGGCGTCCTGTAGATATGGACTCGGGTCCGGTCATGATCGATGAAGTCTGTGAACAAAAATTCCGGAATATCCATGGTGTCCAACGCAAAAATCAAGCGTTTGAAAAAAGAGTTGACGGGGATGCCGCTTTCCACCTCGGGAGAGTAAACGTTTTCCTTCCGAAATTGATCTGTTGCATGGTCAAATTCCTTCAGATAACGGATGTCGGTCAGGATATAATCGTCCTTTGTGCCTTCGCCAAAATAAATCCGAGATTCCGTCTCGAATTGAGATAAGGATGTCTCAGGCGGGACACTGTGCAGGATATAAACCGGACCTCCTTCCTGATTCACTTGATTGACAGGGCTCATCACGAGTCCGAGGCCGTGTGTGTACATTAGGGCAGCGCTTCCCCAGTGCCTCAGCCATGCTTTGGGCCCTCGTAAACCCCGAGAGGGAAGTTCGCGGACCGCACTTGCGTACATCCGCTTTTCTCCATCGATGGTGTAACGCACACCATCCACAGAGATGAATTTGTAGTAAGGGCGAAGCTGTTGCTCCTGTTCGTAAAGCTCCAACACCGGACCGTAGACCATTGTGGTTCCTGCGGCCTGAACCCTTTCGAAATGCTGAATGTCAGGAGGCTCTTCCAAATAACTGACCCATGTTGGTAGAATGGGCGCATTCTGCACGGATTTGCTTGTAAGTAAACTTTCCGCTGGAATAGGTTCTTGGGGCGGTTTCCATTCGACGGTTTTGATGTTGTCAAGCCGGTAACCTTTTAAAGTTGCAGAAATGTGGCGCTCGATATAGGGAATCTGAATAGTAGGCTCGTTCGGAGCTACGATAAGATGATTTTTGAGAACGACGCCCAGGAAAAAGGCAAGATCCACAGCCAGCAACCCGAGCACGATCCGGCCCGGCACTCGTAATGAAAAACGCCACTTTGGCAAATCGCCCTCATCCGAACCGACAGGTTGTGCGGTTTTTCTGGCTGCTTTCATCAAAAAGAATAGGGTGATGCCTACGGTAACCAGTATCCCCAGCTCTAGCAAAACGGAAACATGGATCATATTCAGTATGGAAAAAAAGCCTCTGATGTCCAGATATTCCGCACCCATTCGGACTCCTGATGCCTCGTTGTTCTTAAACAACAGGCCATACCTGCTGAGAAACGTTCTTGCAGTCAGAGATAGGCCAAAAATGAGTAGGTACAGGTTCAAAATATTTGTGATCATAAGGCCAATTTTTTGGAGAGGACGAATTTCGCCTCGTTGGAAGATTCCTTGTGATCTGAGCTGGTGATTCCGTGCAAATATTGCGGCCGCTGCCCCTATTGCTACCAGGACGGTTAGGAAAGTCAGGGAAATCCGGATTGCTGGCAAAGTGAAGGCGTAAAAACTTATGTCATTTCCAAAGACAGGATCTTTTTCTCCAAAGGAGACGGCTTTCAAAGCCAACAGATACTTCTGGTATGAAAGGGTGAGGAGCCATCCTGCAAAAATGCCGACCCATAGGCCGATTTGAAATCCAGCCCTCCGGAATATCGGAGTGGTGGCGAATGCTCGGAAAGGGAGGTAGATGACGAAAGTGAACAATAAAAGGCTCACGGCAAAAAGGATAACGTGGATTGTGAAGTTGGTCCAAAACACATTTTGCTGTCCGAGGTGTTTCAGAAACCAGTAATCCACGATAATTTTGGGGACGGCCCGCAGAATAATCAGGAGGAACGCGACATTGACCCAAAATGATAGGGACCGCCACATTTGGGAGGGGCGAAGGATTTTCGGGAAAAAGGGAGGGCTGTGAAGAAATTCGCTGTCAATGTCCTGATTCATTCCGCACTCCAATCTTTGGCTGGAGTTATCCAGCGCATTAAAAGCATTCTGCAAACATCCGATGCATCAATGAGTGGAGGATCTATTCATCCACTGATGTATCGAGATGGCTGCCTTGAAGCAGAAATTTATTCCTTAAATCCGTGGCTACTCCTTTTTTGTGGGCTCTGTGTAGCCCAGTCCGATCTCAAAGCCTCTATCATTGGCGCTGATTTCGTAGGTGGCAAATTTTTTGACTTTGAACTCGGTTTCCCCAAGCTTAAAGGTCCCTGTTTCCAGGATTTCGGTCCCTATGCGTTGCAGCAGCGCACCGACTCTTTTCATCGGCTTGTCGAAAAACTCTTCCGAGTATCTAGGCCCTTCTTGTTGTCTCTGCGGACGCACAATTCCGAACTGAATGCCGACCCGGATTCGATGAGCCGAGCCGTCCATGGCGATCAAATGCGAAAGACTGCACGAGATATTCTCCCCTGCCTCGAGATCCTGGTCACCCAAGCGAATTCGCCCATCCTTAAGATTGCCACTCAGGGTATCGAAGAGTTTGACAATGGCCTCTTGATCTGTGTCGGTCATTTCTTTTTTGGCTAGCTCCTTAAACCGGCCACTCTCTTCTGATCTCATCGCTTTTATGTCTTCTGCTTCGTCCTGTGGGACCGGAAAATCCTTATCTCCGAACATCACATCAACATTGAGAGTGTAAGATGATCCTCTGCGTCCCGATAAAGTTTGTGTCAAATGCTGCACCACTTTTGCTTTTCCTTCAAAAGCCACGCTGTGATCGTCTATGACGAAGGCGCCTTTGCTGGCAAGGGTTTTTCCGAGCTTGGCCAGAACCTCGGCCAATTCTGGCGGTGTTCCCATTATTCTACCGCGTTGGTAGGAGATATAGGTTGTCCCTTTTGGGGGGACTCCTTTCCGACCGGAGGAGAGCTCGAGGCCGATCGATGTGCCTTCTAGTCTTTGTGAAGGGCTGACGTGTAATTCGAGGCCGCCGAAGTCAGTGACTGGGTAAGAATCCCCACCGATAGTGATTTGACCTTCTTGTTGGATCTCCTTGCCTATCCGCTCGAGCAGTTTCCCAAAATCCTTCATTGCGATGTGGTCTGTTTCAAGATGATACGACGGTCCCCTGGGCTGCTGTGCCTGTTGCCCGCTCACTCCGATCGTTCGAAATCCAAGGATCAGGAAGAGCGGGATACAAAGCAAGACAAGAACATAAATCTTTTTCATCAAAACCTCCCATAAAAGTTTAAAAATTTATGTAAAAGCTTTAAGCGCTTTTTAGCCTAATGAATATAGCCACCTCCTTTGTTTTGTTATGTGTCTATTGGTCCTCCTTAAATGAGGACATACAATGTCAAGAATTCCTCGAGTTATTTATCCTTTTGTGATTCGGTGTAGCTAAGCTCTATCGAGAAACCTCTTTCGCTTGCGCTAACTTCGTATGAGGCGAGTTCTTTGATTTTAAACTCATTCTCCCCAAGCTTGAAGGTCCCGGCCTCCAAGATCTCGGTTCCCCAGCGCTTCATCAGCTCTCCGACTTTTTTCATCGGTTCATCGAAAAACTCTTTGTTATATCTCGGTCCGGTTGGCCGTTTCCTTGGGGGAGTCTCTCCGAAGCGGACTCCGACCCGGATGCGATGAGCTTTTTTGTCCGGGGTGGTCAAATGTGTCATGCCGAATTGAATGTTTTCCTTGACATCGAGGGCTGTATCACCCACCTTCACTTTGCCCGCTTTTAGATCACCACTCAGGGACTCGAACATCTTGACAACCGCATCTTGGTCAACGCCTGTGGTTTCCTTTATGGCGAGCTCTTTGATCCAGCCGCGCTGTTCCAATTCAACGTCATCCACTTCATCTTGAGGAGTTGGAAAGCTTGTCTCCCCATATTTGACATCGAAATAGAAAGCGTATGGCGGTTGATTTCCACGCCCTCGAATGGCGTGTGTCAGACGTTGCTCGACTGTGGCTGTTCCTGTAAAAGCTACAGAGTAATCCTCCAACACAAAAGCGCCATCGCTTGCGAGAGTCTCTCCGACCTTGGCCACAGCTTCGGCTAATTCTGTTGGTGTTCCGGCTTGGCTCCCTTCTGCGTATGCGACGAGGGTATTTGCCTGTCTGGGACTTTCCATGCCTGCAACGATCTGAAACTGCATTATTGTTCCTCCTCGCATTTTCCTAACGCCCCATTCCAATCCTCCCTCACCGTCAAGGGCGTAGGATTCGCCACCTGCTGTGACTTGGCCTTTTTCCTGGATTTCCTTGCCTATCCGCTCGAGCAGCTTTCCCACTTCTGCCATCTCGATGGATTCCGATTCATAACCATACGACGGTCCCATGGCCTGCTGTGCCTGTTGACCGCTCACTCCGAAAACACGGAATCCCAAAAACAGGCAGAGCGGAATAAGGAGCACAACGAGAACATATGCCTTTTTCATCCTAACCTCCTTTTACTTTGACTTTATATTTAATTTCGATATATCCCAGACATACAGTGCGGATATACCAATCTTATTCGGGATGTCCACGATTTGGGCTTTCCGTGCTGCTTATGGATTGAACGATCTCCATCAATCGGGACATGTCTTTTCCACCGATCAACACAAAAGATAGCTTGCCGTCGCTCCAGGAGAGAATTGTTCCTTTGCTTTGCTTGTCAAATTCCGCATCGGTTCCTGATCTGCTGTAGACAGCAAATTCCCTGAAATCCTGCGCAACAAGCCCCTCTTGGCTGTCCGATGGCTGTTCGAATAGCGAAATAGTTTCCATGCCCATAGCATAGAGCAAATGAAGGCAATGGTAATCTTCGATCTTCCTGATGCTTTCCAGAATATAATCATGGGGAAGTTGCGGTGGTATCACCGGGTCGAAATCAACGGCATTCTTGATTTGCGAAAGTTCCAAGGGTTGTCCCTTAGTGATTGCTGGAGCCTTGGGTAACTGGATGTTATTCCTGACAAGCGGGCCTTTGAAAATAATGCCTGGCCTCGAGAATTTAGGGTGATCCTCCATGAATTCAAAATAAATGATGTTATCTCGGCCTACATACATCCGGGTTGCCGGACGTGATTGCAGTTCTGCGGAGACCGATTGAATAACGGCTCCCTGGTGTTCCTTCAAGTAAAAATTGAGAGGGGCCAAATTTTCACTCGCCTTCGGAGCGGGTTTTTGGAGCAAATTGCTTATCAACAGCGTCAAAATCACAATCGTCGCTACCTGCGCAAATCGAATGGCCACCCGTTTTCCGTAGGAATACATGAAAATCCGGTTCCAGGCCGAGTCAGGCTTTGTCAATCGGACCTTCAACTTCTCATACATCATCGGCGAGGGCTCGCGGTCTCTCCAAGACTGAAGCACTCCAGCCAACTTTTCGAGCTGCCGGAGAACCTCTGAACATTCCTGGCACTTGCCCAGGTGATGCTGTATCTCGTTTCTTTGTGTTTCGTCAACATCACCGCAAAGAAAGGCCTCCAATTCTTTTCGGATGTTTTCACATGGACTCATTCAATCTCCTAGGTATTTTGCCAAAGATTTTCGGAGCCTCTCATGGGCTCTATGATTGTGTGATTTAACCGTTCCAATCGGGCATCCAATGATATCGGCTATTTCTGAGCACTTGAGACCTTGGTATTCCCTCAGTATAACAACAAGTTTTTCCTCTTCGGGTAAACGGGAAATCTCTTCTTTCACAAAGGATTCTAGCTCTGCTGTCTCCACTTGCTTTTCGAGATCAGCCGAGGGATTCGGAATGAAATCCTGAAGAGCTGCTTCTTCATTCTGTCGAGAGGAAACTTGGGAATCCAGAGATCGATGCGATCGGTGCTTCATCCTCCTCTTTCTGTCTTGGCATAGGTTGACGGCTATTTGGTAGAGCCATGTTTTAAACCGCGCAGTTGGCTCATAGTTAGTTTTTGCGCGCACCAGCCTGTAAAATGCCTCTTGGCATAAACTCTCAGCCTCGGCAGCGTTCACCACCATGCGATACAAGAAATTGAAAAGTGGCTTCTCATACCTGCGATAAAGGATCTCGAAAGACCTCTCATCTCCATTGCGAAAACCTAGCATCAACTCTTCGTCCGATCCCCTTAACGGTCCATTCTGCTTTGGTCTAGCCCATACTTCTTTTAACGCGTGAGACTTCGATAGGTTGCAGAAAAATTTCTTGCTCATTGGGTAATCCAAATCATCGTCTGTTAGAATTGTGCCGTTTAAACAAGATGACAATTGGAATGTGGAATGATCACTGTTTTTCCCTTACCCTCCAGCTGTGAGGAAGAATATCAGTTTGTAATTGGATAGTCAAATGGAATCTAGAATCTGTTTTTCCTATTATTGACAGGATTTTCGTCAAGTTATAACCTTGTTGGCATCCCACAAGGAGGATATTTTGAAGAATACATTGATGTGTTTCATCCTGATTCTCTGTGCGATTATTCTGCATGCGGAGAAAGTGGCGGAATTTCCCGAGATGATGCAGCCTGCGAGGATCAAGATCGACGGGAATGAGATGTTTGTCGTGGACAGTCGGTCAAAGATCGAAGTGTATTCCCTATCAGAGCAGATGTTGCTTCGTGAGATTTCGAAGAAGGGACAAGGGCCGGGTGAGTTCCAATATCTTCCTTTTTTGAAGATTTTTCCCGATTCTCTGTTTCTCGGGGCTTATACCAAAGTTATGGTATTTTCTAAGGACGGAAAACTCATCGAGGAAAACAGACAGTTTCCTGTCACCAAAGCATTGCCTGCGGGGGATAACTATGTTTCCTTCGGAACAGTAAGGGAGGGCGAGGATATCTACCGAACGGTTAATCTTATAGGTTCTGATATGAAGCAGATAAAAGAGCTTCACCGTCATTTAAGAGTGAGAAGAAAGGGAGGAATCAACCCGATTCGAGATTACATGAATTTTGATACGTTAGGAAATCGTATTTTCATTGCCGACAGCCGCGAGGGATTTGTGATTGAAGTGTTTGACAGCTCCGGAGAGAAGGAATACATCATCGACAAAGAGCTGGAAAAAATCCGGATCACAAACGAATTCAAAACAGCCTACATCGAACAGCTGACATCCAGACCTGGGGGTCAGGGACAGGAATGGAAGACGGCGGTTGACCAATGGGGAGTGGAATACGACAGATTTTTTCCGGATATCAGAGAATTTCAGGTTGCCGATGACAGGATCTATGTGCAGACATACAAGACCGAGCAGAGGAAAACAGAATTTATCATCTTGGATTTGAAAGGAAGTTCATCCCAGTCGGTCTTTTTGCCCCTGTATGAAGAGGGGAGCCTGGTCGACAAATATGTCTATACCTTCCATAAGGGAGATTATTACTATTTAAAATACAACGACGACAAAGAAATGTGGGAGCTCCACCGGTTGGATTTGTCATCATAAAAACGATCTGATCGTATTAATATTTGAGACATATTTGTATCATCCGAATTGTGCTCTAGGAAAAAGGAGTGCTGTATGCTTGCGAAACGAGTTGTCCCCTGTTTGATTTTCATTTGGATCCTATCCCTATTTTTCTGCACCCCTGAATCTGGTTCTCTTGAGTTCCGCGTTCGGTTCACCCAGGATGTGAGCATGGAACCGATTTCGGGCAGAGTTTTTGTCATGCTGGATGACGATCCCAAAAGCAATCCCATGTTCAGCGAAAAGATTATTTTTGCCGTCGATGTGGAAAACTGGATCCCAGGTGATGAGGTGATCCTGGATAAAAAAGCCATGGATTTTCCCTACCGAATGGATCAGCTTCCCGAGAGCGAATACTCCGTCCGGGCTTTGGTGGACAGGAACAATCTGGATTGGGGATTGCCCGATGCACCGGGTAATGCCTACAGTTCCAAAGCGGTTATGGATATTGCCAAGGAACCGGTTCGCTTGACTATCGACAACTTGGTAACCCAAAAACCATTCGAAGAGACGGAGATACACAAAGAAGTCCGTATCACCAGCAAATTCTTGAGTGATTTCTACGGACGTCCGATCGAAATCGAGGCGGCTGTGATTTTGCCCTCTTCCTACCAAAAAAATACGGACAGATTTTATCCTGTGGTGTACACCTTCCCCGGATTCGGCGGCCTTCACGACCACATTGCCATGGGCGAATGGAATCAAAACCGGTATGGCATGAACAAGCTGGGGATGGATAAGATTTTTGTTTTTTTGAGCCATGATTGTCCGCTGGGATATCATTGTTTTGCCGATTCGGAAAACAACGGTCCCCGCGGGCAAGCCCTGGTCGAGGAATTTCTTCCCTACATCGAAAAACATTTCCGTGTGATTCCCGAGGCAAACGGCCGGTTATTGACGGGCCAATCCTCAGGGGCATGGGCGAGTCTGTGGCTTCAGGTAACGTATCCGGATTCTTTTGGTGGGGCCTGGCCGGTCTCTCCCGATCCGGTAGATTTTCGTCATTTTCTAGGAGTGAATCTGTATGATCCAGCAGAAAATGCCTTTTTTGAGAAGGATGGAACGCTAAGACCTTTGATCGTAAAGGGAAGTGATACCGTTTACACCTGGAAAGACATTTCAGATAAAGAGCTCATCACCGGGCCCGGTGGGTGGATGAACACTTTCGAAGGCGTATTCAGCCCCAAAGGAAAAGACGATAATCCTGTGTATATGTGGGGAAGGGAAACGGGAGAGATCGACCGCGAAGTTGTCGAATTCTGGAAACGTTATGACATCCGCCTTGTATTGGAGAAGAATTGGCAAACTCTGGGTCCGAAGCTCAAGGAAAAACTTTACATCTACGTGGCCGACGATGACGATGCGCGCTTGGATGATCCGATCAGGCTTTTTCAGAAATCCATGGAAGAATTGGGGAGCGATGCTTTTATCAGGATTCTGGACTCTGGGGGTCACGGGGACGGCGTCTGGAAACAGGTAATACAGGAGATCCATGAACAGATGGATGCGCGTCTTCTGAAGTCCTATCCTGAGCTGGAAAAATTCGCCAATAAAAAATAAAAGAACAGATAAAAAAATAGAACCGTCCCCTTTTTAGGGATGGATGATGGCCTTGATGACACCATCGCGGTAGTTTTCGACAAGATCAAATGCCTCCTGGGCTTCCTCCAGGCGGAAAGAATGGGTCACCATAAAATCTAAATCCTGTGCCCTCCGAGAAATGAGATCGACGGCGGCCGCGATGCAGTCGTTCTGCCGCCGGACGTTCTGAATGGTGAGCTCTTTGCGGCGGAGTTTGTGAACATCGAAGGTGGCGAGATCAATATCAGGTATGCCGACTATCATCAATTTTCCGCCCGGCTTGAGCAGCTCCACAGCTTGATCCAAAGCTTCCTGATCGCCGCAGCATTCGAAAACGGCATCCAATCCCGATGACTCGATTTCCAAAATATTTGTGACGATATCCAAGCGGTCTGGATTCCCTGTCCAGGCTGCTCCGGCCTTTTGTGCTGCCTCAAGACGGCCGTCGATTTTATCCGTCATGTAAATTTTTTGGATGCCTGTGTCCTTGGCCGCTAGTCCGACGCTCAAACCGATCGGCCCGGCACCGAGTACGGCGATAGAGGAGATCGGGGAATCGCCCATTAGTCGAACGGAATAGATGCCTATAGATAGAGGTTCGGCCAAAATGCCCAGTTTTGTGCTTGTGCTCTCATCGAGGAGATAACAATTGGATTCGGGCATCACGATAAATTCCGCCAAGCTCCCGGGCATCTGCCCCGGGCAGCCGAGAAAACGGAGGTTACGGCATGTGTTCGGTCTGCTGTCCAGGCACTGATCACATGTCCCGCAGGAGACAGCCGGGTCCACGACCACCCTGTCGCCTGGTTTGACTTTATGGACATCTCTGCCTGCTTCCTTGACCTCGGCCACGCATTCATGCCCGATTATGAAGGGAAATTGGACCACATCGCTCCCGATTCTCCCTGTGGAATAATACTGGAGGTCAGAACCGCATAGGCCGACTGCGGCGATGCGGAGCAGAACATCTGTATCTGTTTGGATGGATGGGAAAGGCGCATCCTCAATTTCGATCTTCCGGATGTCGGTCAGGAGAGCTGCTTTCATACGATTATATCCCTATGTTTTATTTGATTAGATTAGCCTGTCATCAACCGAACGGATTTTCTCCCGAATAACACATACTCTCTGGTCGATTAAATCCTATATCTTCCACACCGAGCATCTTTGTCGCGCTGAAAAGGGCTTTTCCCGCGTGCTTAAACGCCACGGCCGTGTGGTGGGGGAATCTTTTTTCGATCAGGACATGGCGGTAAAACCGTCCCATTTGTTCGATGGCAAAAACCCCGATGCTCCCGAAAGATTTGGGATCGACATCGAGAACTTCCCCCTCTGCCACATAGGCGCGGAGTTTCGCATCGGCTGTCGACTGAAGCCTGAAAATGGTGATCTCGCCCGGGCGGATCCTTCCCTCCAGTGTTCCCCGGGTTATGTCCGGCTCTTCGCCAGCCTCCAAAAGCCGGTTCATGATGAGTTGGAATTTCATCGCGCCGTCCAGCAGACAGGAAGCCGCCGTGTTGCCGCAATGGAATCCCATGAAAAGGTCGCCGTTTTTGTAATCGCCGATCTGATCCCTGGCTTCTTCATACATATCCGGAGGAACCGTGTTGTTGATGTCCAGAAGCGTGGCCGGAAGTTCGGTGGCGCAGGTGGCCATGTATTCGCTCAAGGCCCCGTAGATATCCACCTCGCACGCTACCGGTATTCCCTGGGAAGCCAACCGGGAGTTCACATAACAGGGGACAAACCCGAAATAACTCTCGAATGCTGGCCAGCACTTGTTGGCGAAAACGCCGAACTCCGAAGCGCCCAGATGGTCTTGCTGGAATTTGGTCAAGGCCACTTCGTATTGCGCCAGTTTCTCGAGAAGGTCAGGATAAGCGTTCCCCTTTCCCAACTCCTTGGCCATGTCCTCCACAACACTCTTAACGGCCGGATCTCCTTTGGCTTTGAGGAAGATGTCGTAAAGGTCCAATTCGCTGTTTTCCATGATCTCGATACCCAGGTCATACAGGGGTTTGATCGGGGCATTGCAGGCTAGAAAATCCTGGGGACGGGGGCCGAAAGCGATAATCTTGAGTTTATTCAGGCCGTTAATTATCCGGGCCACGGGAATGAAATCGGCGATTTTGCAAGCCACGTCTTCGGCTGTGCC
>CP070750.1:3841745-3844251 GCA_020348385.1 Candidatus Aminicenantota bacterium
GCAATCTTGTGTTTACTCTTGTCGGAGGTTTTAATTTAGATTTTGACGCACTCCTCCATCAGAAAAAAACGCCTGTGGTTTTTGCCTAAAAATTATTAAAGCGTATAGTGAATTCTTACTCCGTGGAATCTTAAATTACCTGCGCTTTCGTCTTGATCGAGATGAACATGGACATAATAGGCAAAAGTTGAATTCTTCACTTCTTTTTGACCTGCTGTCACTGTCCAATCTGATGTGACTTGCATTCCAGGAGTAGCTCCTCCAGCAGTCGTGATAGTGCGGAACATCTCTTGCATGACTTCTGATTGGACATTTACACGGATTAACGTAATGTAAATATGACCAGTGGTGTTGTTGTCTTCAAAGAAGAAGTACACACCATTAATCGTAGCTCCATCAGGGAGATAAACAGGAGCAACCAGTTGCATGTCGGCGCCACCTGCAAAAAGTTTCGTGTAGTTCCAATCTTTATTGAACTGCACATTTGTTTGATTGGGAGTCATAGCAGCCGCGCCTATCCACATATACTCGACGGCATAACCCACTGTTGCAGAGAAAAGAAGCAGACAAACAACTCCAGAGATAAAAAGTAGTTTTTTCATTTAAGCATCCTCCTTAATTTGAGTAATTAGACCTTCTCACAGCAATTTTTGCTGTTCATGCAAAATAATGTATGTTTATTTGATAGATTTGTCAATGTCTATTTTTTTTTAGCAATTCCTTTCCAACTTGAAGAGAAGATGATCTTGGGTTATCATATCGTTGCCTTTCGATGAAATTTTTATCCAACACATGAGTTTTGAGGTGGATGAATATAAATAGAGAACAAATCGCAAATGAAAATCGAAATTTAGATTTTGATTTATTCGATACGTTAGCCTGTTTCAGATGTAAAGGAGAACTCACGAGAGTTTTAGAAGAAACGAAAGAATACTTGGTTTGTCCAAAATGTCCTGACAAATATTCTATTAAAGATGGCGTTCCGATTTTTAAAAATGTAGACCTTCCACCTGAATATTCAGATGAGTTCGAATCAGTCAGTTCTCAGGTGAAAAAAAAATATGGTAATAAATTCTACAGGAAATTATTCAGCCTGTATCGTCATCCACTCAAAATCTCAGCTGAAGGGAAAAAGATAACCCAGGCATACTTGCCGGACATTTTATCGCAGAAAGCCAAAATTCTGAATTTAGGAAGCGGGGAGTTTGCCAAGGCTAACCTGACATTATTTAAAAAATTTGAGAGAAGGATCGTAAACTTTGATATTGATTATTTTGAAAATGTCCATGTCGTGGGAGATGGCCACGAGCTTCCGTTCAAAGACGATCTTTTTGATCTTGTGTATTTGAGCTGTGTCCTAGAGCACGTTCGAGATGCATCTGCTGTCGTTAAGGAGTGCCACAGAGTTTTGAAACACGATGGCCTCATATTTTCGACGACTCCTTTCGTTTCTCGGCATCACAGCGATAGCGATTACCGAAGGTGGACTTTGATGGGATTGGATTTCCTGTTTCGAAACTTCGATAGAGTTGAGAGCGGAATCTATTGCGGGCCGGCCTCAGCTGTTGCCTTGTCTTTGCGTGAGTTTTTTTCTGCTTTTTTCAACAACAGGTTTTTACACTTTTCAGTTAAGTTTGTAACCAGTTTGTGTCTTATTCCTCTGTCCTACCTCGACCTTTTTTTAAACAGGCGAAAGACTTCTTATAAACTTGCTCAATCTTATTACTGGCTGGGAAAAAAATGTGTCCCCCAGGAAAGTCAAAGCGATAAAATGAAATTCGATAATGAGGATAAATGAAAAATAAGAACATTTTGTTTCATTCTCTTGTTTACCTATGTGCAATAATATTCTTGTTTGGCAGATGTAAATCGTCATCATCTACATTTAAAAAACAGCAGAATGCTAATGTTATTATTATTGTGATCGATGCACTAAGATATGATCATTTGAATTGTTACGGGTACGAAAAGAACACGACTTCTCCTAATATAGATAAATTGGCACTTGATGGAATTTTGTTTTTGAATGCCTTTAGCCAAGCTCCATGGACAAAACCTTCTATCGCTTCGCTTTTTACCTCTTTATATCCTTCACAACATGGGGTTTTGGATGAGCCCGTCATGATTTCTGGCGATGAAAAAAGGAAAAGAATTGTGACAAGAGGGGATGTTCTAGATGAATCCCTAACGACTCTGGCAGAAGTGATGCAAAAAAATGGATACATAACTGCAGCCTTCATAAATAACGTTCATCTTTCTGCTGAGATGGGATTTGCCCAAGGATTTGAAAATTATCATGATAGATTGGGCATAGCACGGAATCTCAATGCGAAAGCCATTGAATTCTTGAATGAATCAGAGAATAAAAATAATAAATTTTTTTTGTATCTTCATTACATCGATCCCCATCTTCCGTATCTTCCGCCGTTAGGAAAAGAGATCTTTCCGTCCGCATCAACAGAAATCGATTGGTTGGATAACGAGTATATCAGAGCAAATATTTCTA
>CP070750.1:3844351-3894977 GCA_020348385.1 Candidatus Aminicenantota bacterium
CTTGATAAGAGTGGCAGCGCTACCGGGATTCGAACCCGGGTCTGATGGCTGAGAACCACCTGTCCTAGTCCCCTAGACGATAGCGCCACCTACGTAGGGAACCGCCAGAATACCAGATGTACCCCTGTTAAGTCAAGGATGACGGATTAAACGAATAAAATATTCTTTGATCCGTATATAAAGTAATGTATTATCTCCAAGGAGGCACTATGCAAAAAACAATTATACTGTTTATCTTCGGAACCTTGATCATCCTTATGATGACACCAGTTGCCCCTTTTGCACTGTCATCGAACGAAGAAGGATATTCCATTTTTCATGAGACAATGGTTGATATGACGTGGCAGGAGGTGGAAAAAGCTGCCAAGGAAGGTGCTATTATCCTGTTGCCCACAGCCGTTATCGAAGAGCACGGCCCGCATATGGGATGCGGGGTGGATACTTACCTTGCTTATCAAACGTGTAAACTAGCACGCCGCGAGCTTGAATCCCGGGGCATAAAAACACTCATTGCTCCTCCTTTTTACTGGGGAATAAACAGGACAACCCATGTCTTTCCTGGGACTTTTACAGTCAGGCAAGAAACGATGAAAGCGTTGCTGGAGGATATTCTGAAATCGTTGAAGAGTTGGGGCTTTAAGCGCGTGTATAGCATAAATTGGCATTATGACGGCGGCCACATATCCACCCTGTTTCAAACCATCAGGAACGCACAAGAATCTGTGGGAATCAATACCTATTTTGTACTTTCAGAAGAGGACGTCCGCCGTTATGGGCTAAAAGGGGATGAGCCCTTCATCGTTGTCCATAAATCCCCTCCAGGGGAAGTAGAACTTCAGGAATACCTGGATCTCCATGCGGGAGGAGGCGAAACAGGCATAATGGCGGCACATTTTCCCGATCAAGTGGATTTGGAACTCACAAGAAGCCTCAAACCGACCCAACTGACCTATCGTGACGTAGGGAAATGGGTGACAGATGCTAAAAAAGTGACTCCTTTAGGATATTTTGGAGATCCGGCAAGTCTAAAAATTAATGAGGCCAAGGAATATCATGAAGCTTTTTGCATCATGATTGTGGATGCAATCGAAAACGGCTTGAAAACAAATAAATAAATTGGAGGGACAAAATGAAAAAAATATTCAAGCTTCACGTTTTATGTGTTATTTCAACTCTTACACTGGCGCTTTTTACCTGTTATGCGGCGCCCTTCTCTCAGGAAAAAACTGAAACTGAAAAACTCTACGCAGAGATAGCCGGGGATTACGAGTTTGAATTTGAGGGACAAGCAGAAACCATCACCTTTTTTATACAAGAAGGAGTACTCATGGGCAGGGATAGCGATGATGACAAAGGAACCCAGCTTGAACCAGCCGAAGGCAAAGAGCTCGGATTTGAAGTCACGACCGAAGAGGGGCAATTTATCGAGATAACATTTTCCCGGGATGAAAACGGAAAAATCACACAATGCTTGCTAGTGACAATGGGAATGGAAATACAAGGGGTGAAAATCAGCAAATAAGCGCAATGAAAAAGAACTATCGCATAGCCGACAAAGGTTCCGATCGGTATGTTGTCGGTGAAGTGACCCTATTCGACCAGAAAAATGAAATGTTCAAAAGAATGCTATGGGATCCTAAGCTGCACGAATTGGGGAAAAAGTACTACAAAACACCAGTTCTCCCGACAAATAATGCCGGGCATCGATTAGAGGATCTTGCCATGGTGAATGCTTCATGGTACCTGGAACACAACTTCGGCAGGAGCACGTGGGGCGGCCAGACGGATCTATACAGATGGGATTGGAATGGGCAATATTCTTATCCCCTCGTCCCCTCAGGTTTGAAAATTGACGGCGATGATCCCATCAAGATCACGGACGGAATCAAAAAAGTCGGGTCTTTTTTTGGAGCAACCAAAGTAGGCGTTTGCGATTTGGATAGACGATGGCTCTACTCGAAAGGTTATACAAAAGCCGAAGGTGGCAAATCATTCGATTTTGAAATCCCTGAAGAGTATAAATACGTCATCGTTCTCGCTATCGAAATGGATTATGATGCCATCGCATGTTCACCAGACGGTCCTGCCTCCTCTGCAACAGGATTAGGGTATTCGCGGATGGCTTTTGAAGCGGGATTGCTCGCAGCCTACATCCGGGGGATCGGCTACAAGGCCATTCCCTGCGGGAACGACACAGCTTGCAGCATCCCTTTGGCCATCGATGCAGGCTTGGGAGAGCTGGGGCGTAACTGCATGTTGATCACACCGGAATACGGTCCCCGGGTACGGATCGCCAAGGTCTTCACAAACCTTCCTCTGGTGCCGGATAAACCCATTGAATTCGGTGTTTGGGAGTTTTGTAAAACCTGTAAAAAGTGCGCGGAACACTGCCCCAGCCGGGCATTGTCTCTCGAAAATCCCACAGAAGCGCCCATCGATCAATCCAACAGAGAGGGATTACTGACCTGGAAAATCGATGCAAAAAAATGCGCCGCCTTTTGGGCAAGCAATGGACATTGTTGTTCCAATTGCATCCGCACCTGTCCGTTCAACAAAAAAAGTGGAGCCCTTCACAATGCAGCAAGATGGATCATTCGCCATTCTCGAGTATTCGACAAAGCCTTGGTTCGGTTGGACGATCTTTTCGGCTACGGCAAAAAGAAAAATTCAGATAAGTTCTGGTCGAAAATATAGTGATATATGGGAAAATAAGAAGATATTACGGATAGGCTGCTTTCTGTCTATTTTCTCTGTGTCTTTTATTCATTCCTATATGAGGAAAAGAAAAGTTTCAAATAAACACGGAAGAAGGAATCCAGATTGTCTAGAATCCACAAGAACCGAGTGTTTTACCTGTAGTTCCTTCAAAAATGACGATCCAGCAGGAGCTGACGATAGGAGAGCGAGACGGATGGGATGAGTATCTTTTCGGCAATGTCAAAGACATCGCAGTCGATGATTCTGGCAGAATCTTTATCCTGGATTCCAAACGAATCCAAATCAGGGTTTTCGATGAAAACAGCAGCTATCTGAAAACCATCGGGAAAAAAGGACAAGGACCTGGGGAGCTGCAGACACCTCAGCACATCTTTACGACCTGGCAGGATGAGATCATGATCGAGGACCACTCGCCCAGGCAATTCGTGTTTTACACTTTGGAAGGAGATTTCCTGAGAAATGTTTCGTTTGCAAGGGTGTTTATCTTCACGACCGGGATCGATTCGGGTGGGAATCTGATTGGGAACGTTCAAGTGCTGAATCGCTATTCTCCTGAACTTGTCTTTCTGCACACTCTCGGCTACTCTCTCGAAGGAGACAGGAGCACGTATAATTATTTCAGACCCTGACTCCGGTGGTCGGTTTTTAAGGGCAATCACATCATTTTTAGTTTTTAGAAAAATATGAGCCTGTGAAAATTTCCGAAGAGGAACTGGCTCACATGAGAAAAGTTGTTCGACTTCCATCCCATATACAGTTGATCGTTCCCAAACATCACACAGCCTTTCAGAGATTCACTGTGGATGATGAGAACAGGATTTTCGTGCAGACATGGGAAAAGACAAAAGACGGGAAGGCATTCATTTATGATGTTTTTGATTCCGAGGGAATTTGTTTTGTCAAAATCCCACTGGAAATCACCCCAAGAGTTTGGAAGAACAACAAGCTATACACGATCGAGGAAGACGAGGATGGCTATCAGTCTGTTGTGCGGTACAAAGTCACATGGCATTGATTGAAATCAAAACATCAATGAGATCACAAAAATTGACAGACCGGTCTTTTGTTTGATATCTATTCCCTAGGTTTTTTTAACTCTAAAATATAAACGGGGAAAGAATCGTAAAGCATTGAAAATTTCTTATGCATTATTTTGGGGGGCTTCAAATGGGAAATAATCAAATTAAAGGGAATCCTGGAAACCCGGATTTTTTAGTCGGAACAGGCATCTATGATGTCACGGGACCAGCGGCTGGCCGCGGGATGCTCGGCTACAGTCAGGTCAGCCAAAAAACCAACGGCATTCACATGAGATTACGATCAAGGGCTTTTATCATCGCCAGCCCGGCAAACGGGAAGCGAATCGTTTATGTTTGTGCGGACTTGGGGATGATTTTCCAGGGGGTAAAGCAGCAAGTTATCAAAAAACTAAAGCAGACGTATAGCAATTTGTATGACGAGAAAAATGTGTTGCTCTCTGCAAACCACACCCACAGTGGGCCTGGAGGATTTTCACACTACACACTCTATAATCTTTCGATGCTTGGTTACGACAAAAACAATTTCAACTGTATCGTAGATGGAATTTACAACTCGATCGTCAGGGCACACAAAGCGAATGGCGAAAACCTAGTTCCTGTTGATATATGGATCAACTCAGACGATTTAACAAAAAATGGACGTCTGTACGCAGGATGGAACAGGTCTCCAATCGCATACAATAAAAACCCAGAATGGGAAAGAAAGCAATATCCCTTCAACACAAATCCAACCATGACTCTACTAAAATTTGTGACACCAGAGGGCAAGGAAATCGGCACGATCAACTGGTTTGGGACTCACTCCACATGCATTGGCGTGACGAACCGATTGATAACCGGCGACCATAAAGGACTTGCTTCGTATGTATTCGAGACAGAATTTAAAAATAATGATCACAATGCCTACATGGATGGGAATGGACCATCCGATGCTTTTGTGGCCATCTTCGCCCAGGCTGAGTCTGGGGATGTATCGCCCAATATTCCTTGGGGTTATCCCGATGGTGTTAGCGACTACGAAAACATGGAGATAATCGCCGCCCGCCAGTTGGAAAAGGCGAAAGATCTTTATCAAAACGCGGCACAAAAACTCAGTGGGAGCGTGGATTATCGTCATAAACATGTCGATTTTTCGAAAGTCTGTATCGATCCAAACCATCCCAAGTGGGGCGATGGCCAGAGAAAGCTCTACACCTGCAAAGCTGCTATCGGCTTCTCCAAGATCGCCGGTAGCAAAGAGGATGGGATCGGCCTTACCTTTGTTCCTGAGGGGATGACTTACGACGGCATCAAATTCCCAAAAATCACGCTTGTACCAGAATTACAGAAATGTCATAAAGAAAAAAGAATTTTACTGCCCACCGGCGATATGAGCCCTTTATCTGATACTCCCTGGACTCCCCAAATTCTTCCTGTGCAGATCATAAAATTAGGGAACCTAGCCCTTCTGGCCGGGCCATTCGAGTGCAGCACAATGTCAGGAAGAAGACTCCATAATACGGTCAAGGATGACCTGGCATCGGTAGGGATCGATCATGTCATTGTGTCGAGTTTGTCCAATGCGTGTTCCGGATATGTGACAACCCGGGAGGAGTACGCCGCTCAGCATTACGAAGGAGCCTCCACCCACTTCGGACCCTTTTCTTTAATGGCATACCAGCAGGCATTCCATGAGCTGGCAGAAAGCATAAAAAACGGAACGATCCCTTCCCCGGGAGAGTCGCCTCCAGATCTTTCAAAAGAACAGAAGATCAAAGTCAAAACCAAGGTATGCTGGGATGCGAAACCTCTGCTTAAAAGCATTGGAGATGTTCATAAAGAACCTTCCCCCATTTACAAAAAATGTCAGACAGCAACCGCTGTCTTTTGGGGCGGAAACCCCAGAAATAACTTTTTGATCCAGGACTCTTATCTCGTTGTCGAAAGGAAATCTGACAGCAGGTGGGAACCAATAAGCCACGACTGGGACCCAGATACTCGTTTTAAATGGAAAAAATGTTGTCTTTTTTGGTCCAAAATTACCGTTGAATGGGCAATTCCTTTCAATGCCATCCCGGGAGTGTACCGGATCCGACACAAGGGATACTGCAAAAAGCTTTTTACGAAAACACCTATACTCTATGAGGGCAAATCCAGAACATTTGTCGTGGAATAATATATGTCTCTGTCAACAGGTGTGATTTCTCAGCATGCCTTTGAACGAAAATAAGACAAGAGAGCAGCGGATTACAATCTGAAGCGAGCAGAGAGGATTACTTAATCGTCCAGGTATATTCTTTTTCTTCGACGACACTTATGACAGTGAATGCAACCAATGAGTTATCGGTAGCCATTGAGGCTTCTAAGACATGATCTCCAAAGGGAACGTTGTCAATAACCAGACTTTCCTGATCGCCTAATTCACCTTGAAGAGAACTGTTTGTATAAATATTCAGGGTTTCTCCAAATCCATTGATTATTGTTAGGCTGGCAGAGCTCAAAATCGCAACCCAATATTCTCCGCCTGTATCAATATTAACGGTACTGCGAGATATTTCTTCCTCAGTATCCTTTTTATTGGCTGTGATTACATACACGCCCGCCGACACATTCTCGATCACTTCGTAGTATAAGAATTCGAGCCAAAATTGATAAACCCCTTCCATATAAACATCGATTTCGATCCCGTATTCGTTACTAACGACAATGCGCGCGGTTATCTCATCAGGGTTCTCGGGACTTTTGCAGTTGATCATAGAGCATACAAAGATGCCCAATAAAACAAAAACGCTGATTGCCCATAGCCTTGTTCTGTTTCGAAAGTTCATTGACTTAGCCTAAATTTTAAACATAGCTTAATTAGACCATCAAAACCAGCCATTTCTTCCCACAGATTTGGATGAATTTGCTTTTCAGGGGAAAAACACTAATTTATATATTGTATGATTAGGGAATATTTGGTTATCCAAAAGGAGATCATCATGTTTAAAATAATTCCACTGATTTCCATTGTCATGATTTTGATCACCTGCTCTTCGAATCAGGACACAGTGGAGAGGATTATGGAAAATGGGGTGGAGGTCGTCATCAATCATCTCGAGCCTTATAAAACCGAGGACTTGGCGTCGACTTTGACGCTCGAGCAGGAGATGGTCATCGATACCGAAAAGGATAAAATCGCAGAAACCGGACTTGTGGATATGGAAACGTTTGCTGTCGATGATGAAGAGAACATTTACATCATCCGTCGGACAAGCAATGAAAACTTTGTCTATAAATTCGACAATAAAGGAAGATATGTGAAATCATTTGTCCGCAGAGGACAGGGTCCTGGCGAGATCGAATGGGGTGGATCAGTGAGGTATGTCGGAGATAACAAACTCAAAATCAAAGATCCAGGCAGAACAAAATATTCGGTCTACACCACAGAGGGAGAATTTTTGGAGGAGGAGCTTCTAAAAACCCACATCAGCATACTCAAAGAATTCAGCAACGGAAAACTTTTCGTTTTCTGGCAAGACAATTCACCAAACATGGATAAGCATATCAATCACTTGGGGGTAGCCGATTTCGGGCTTGAAAACATCCAGGAAATCTACACGTATAGTTTTCCCAATGTGATGGTTGTCGAGAAAGTATATGCGCCAGGAAATTTTTGGATCGAGGGGGCCTCAGAAAGTCAAATTTATATAGGAGATGGTAAACTCGGTTATGAGATTATGGTCTTCGATTTGGAAGGAAATTTGGTGCGCAAAATCCGTAAAGATCATGATCCGGTTGAACTGACAGAAGAATACAAAAGCAACTTTTTTGAAAGAAGAAAAAATAGCCCTGTTCTGGATAAGTATGAACTCCGCAAACACTTTCCTCCCTTTCAATATCTTTTCACCGACGAAGAGGGCCGGATATTTGTGATGACCTATGAGAAAGGCCAAAGCGCAAATGAGTGGGTTTCTGACATCTTCACTGTCGAAGGAGTTTTTGTCGGAAGAATCCCCATCAAAAGCCGCATTGAATCCAGACAGATCGCAATTGAGGCAAAGCATAATCGCTTATACAGCATCTGCGAAAAAGAGAGTGGGTATAAAGAATTGGTGGTTTATAGCATGAAATTGGGTAGGAGAGATTTGGATTAAAGTGCGCAGTTCAGAGCCGCCGAGAAGGGCGGTGAGGGAATGGCGTTAAAGATCCTCACTAGAGTGGAGGAGATACCTGCTGAATGGAATCTTCCGGATAAACGTTTGGAGCAAGCTCATCCGTATTATAGCTGGAAGGAGTCATTTGATGAAAAAACTAATCGTATTATCCATCACTGTCATACTGGCTGTTTTCCTATCGGCCCAGGAACTCCAGCATGAGGCCATCGCCATCAATGTCGAGGTGCCGGTTCGGGTTTTTAAAAGCGGTGTATTTATTGATGACTTAACCATCGACGATTTTGAGCTCTATGAGGAAGGAGTAAAGCAGAAAATAGATGCAGTTTATCTTATAAAAAAAACAACCATCGCAAGGGAGGAATCTGATCTGACAAAAGAAGAGGCGATGATTAAATTTGCCCCAAAGCCCTCTTTGCGTCAATATATCCTCGTTTTTGAAGTTATCGATTATTCACGGGGGTTGGATGAAGTCATCGACCATTTTTTTAGCCACGTGTTCGCACCAGAAGACAAACTCACCATTGTGACACCAATAAATACCTATAATTTAAAGAATGAGTTATTGGCGAAAAAGCCTATACAAGAGGTATCCAACAAGCTGAAGAAAAAACTGAAAAGCGACATCCGGAAAGGAAACGCAGAATACAAAAGCATAATGAGAAGTATTATCAGGGGAGACGCCAGTTACATAGATTATCTTAGACTGAAGAGCATGAGGCGTCTTGAGCAGCAAAAGCTACTGGATTGTGCAGAAATCCTGAAAAAAATCGAAGGGCAAAAGAATGTTTTCTTGTTGTACCAGCGAGACGCTATACCGGGTCCAAATGCATCAATCGGTAACTTGTCCGCATCAGACTATCTCTATTCTATTGATGACCTGGGAAGAGAAATCACCTTTAATGTCGACACAGTAAAACAAGCCTTCTCTGATTCATCGATCTCAGCTCATTTCATATACATTACCAATGCAGAAAAATATCAGCAAAGTGTTTTCAATCTAGGTCCAAGCAATGCAATAGTCAAAGACTGGTCTATGAACACTTTTGGCGCACTTCATGAAGTGGCAAAGGCGACTGGAGGATTGATAGACAGTTCTGCCAATCCTGCAGTATCTTTTCAAAAAGCATCAGATGCCTCGGAGAACTATTATCTTCTGTATTACACACCAAAAGAATTTCTAGCTGACGGAAAATTCCGTAATATTAAAGTGAGAATTAAAGGCAAAAATTATAAAGTCACCCACCGGGCTGGCTATTTCACCGACTGATCCACATTCCCTTAAGACAGCTTTCGGTTGGAATAAAACAACCATAAGATCGGTTCCAGGTACAGATCTAGACACCTATTACCTCAATAAAACCATGTTCCTCATAGAGATGATTATCATCATTGTACTGACACCCTTCGATTTTTTCATATTCTGTATAGTTTTCAGGAAAAGAAAATCAGGTTAAAAATGGGGATTCTTCTGGGGAGAAGCCTATTGTGATTCATCCTCGGTTGGGTTATGATTTAAGAGAGAGGGAGGGTATGATGTGCCAAAAAAGCAAATCATATAAATTCGCTGTGATATTCCTAGGGATTACTCTTTTGATGTTATCCCCCAACTATGCACAGAAAGCCAAGATCGAAAAAAAGGACGGGGTGACAATCGTCCACAATCCCAAGGAACCTGTGAAAAAACCTGGGGCCCCCTCATCCTTAGTTTTAGTCCAGGATCTTTGCATCGGAGACAATCCTGATGATGAAAATTACATGTTTTCCACCATCGGCGGAGTGATGGTCGATATTGATGAGGATATCATAGTCATCGATGAGAAGGAGGTTGTCATCAAAGTTTTTGACAAGTCAGGAAAACATCTCCGGACTTTCGGGAAACGCGGGGGAGGACCCGGAGAGTTCAATACCGCTTCCCGGATTCTGCTAAAAGGCAGGAGGGATATCGTCGTTTTAGATAGAGGCAATAACAGACTATCCTACTATTCCAAAGAAGGAAAGTGCCTCAAAGAGATACCTTTGGGGAAACATTCCTCCATCTCCCGGGCCAAACCAGATTCCAGAGGATATGTCTATGCAGACACTATGACTGTTGATGGAGATACAGGAATTTATGAGATCAAAAGGTTCGATCCGGAACTCAATGTTATTGAAACCATCGCAAGAGCAGAACAAGTAAGAAAATTTCCCGAGGTGAATCCTATCCCGGAATGGTTCATGTATATGGTCTTGGAGGATGATCGTTTCATCTGGGGAAGGAATACATCATATGAATTTACAATTCATGACCCGGATGGGAAGCCTGTAAAGAAAATCATCAAAGATTATGATCCTGTGAAAATAACCAAAAAGGAACAGGAAAAGATAATAGAAGAGAGGTTCAGAGGCATGGAGATTCCAGACATAATAAAGATCGTTTTCCCAAAAAGCTACCCTCCGTTTTATTATTTCATCTGTGACGACATCGGACGGATTTATGTTCGAACCCAAAGAGAAAACAACCAAGGAGATCTCAAGTGGGATGTATTCGATGAGGAAGGGATTTACATCCTCTCATTCTTTCTACCTCCGGAAGAATTGCTGTACTGCATAAGGAATAACAAAGCCCACACTTTCATAAACGATAGCGAAGACGGGATTCCTGTGGTCTTGCGGTATCGAATGGACTGGCGATAAAATGGAAAAAAACAAAAGACTAGTGACGATAATTATAGCTTTATGCGTGATCGGATTCCTTCTGACAATAAGTGACTTTTTGGCTTTACATGATATAAAAAAAGGAATACGTCAGTACTGGTATCCTAGAACGTCTCGACATCACTCTTTCAGAGGACCTGCCTGAATGGACATCAACAACGGGTGAATGGTCAGTTGTAAGGATCAGCTATTTTTTTAGATTATTCTTCTTCATTCTGTGTGTCATCTTGTTATATGAGTTGTATAATAGGAAAAGAACAAAACATCAAAAATAAAATAAGATTCCTATTATTTTTTCATTAATCAGCTAAAAGATGTAAGAGTAGGGCATTATAATGGAATAAACGTGAATCAGCTCTGTATATACAATAAAGGGAAAACACTATGAAAATTAAAGTTTTTATTTTCCCGACTATGGTTTTCCTTTGGATGATTCTGATTTTTGCTTCTCCTGCACATCAAAAAGTCAAGTGGAAAGGTACCATCAGGGAGATCGATGGCGTTACGGTCGTCAATAATCCGAAAGAGCCGATGTATGGAGAAGATGTTTTTCATCTGGAAGAGGAGTTGTCCATCGGAGAAGAAGGAAAAGGAGATGAATATATATTTTCAGAGCTAAGAGATATCGCGGTCGATGACGAAGGGACGATTTATATTCTCGATTCTAATGAAGCTCACATCAAAGTGTTTGACAAAAACGGCAATTATGTAAAAATAATCGGAAAAAAAGGGCAGGGCCCAGGAGAAATGAGCCGTCCCTCTTCTCTTCAAATTACTCCACAGAATGAAATAGCTGTAAACGATTCATCTGCTCGAAAGATTCACTTTTTCACGCTCGCAGGGAAATTTCTGCACTTCCTATCCCAAAGGAACATGAGTTTCTTTGCCGATCCAAAGATCGACACAAAAGAGAACATCACGGCAAGTTATATGGTTATGGATAAAGAAGTCACCTATGTACTGAAAAAATTCAATCCGGAATTAAAGGAATCATTACCCATCTTCTCTTTTGTGGTCTTAAAATACCCTAAAATCGATCCTTTCTATCCTCGATGCTACTGGGATCTCATCGAGGAGACAAACATCATATGGGGATTCAACGATGAATATGAATTGTATATCATCGATTCTGAAGGAAAATCTATCAAAAAAATCACCAGGGAATACGACCCGATAAAAATAACAGAACAGGAAATAGAGATTTTCATTGAAGAAAGATTTGGAGGGCGCGAGAACATCGACTCTGTGGTCAGACTGATATGGGATGATCACCACAATCCTTTTATCTATTTATGTGTCGATGACATGGGGCGAATATTCACCCGGACATACGAGAAGGCACTAGAATCCGGCCAGTATTATTATGATGTGTTCGATTCGGAAGGAAAATACATGGCTAAAATCCCTCTCAAATCCAGGCCATATGTCATAAAAAAAGGCAAATTCTACTCCATTGAAGAAAATGAAGAGGGATACCAGCTCGTGAAAAGATGCGCAGTTAAATGGAAAATTTAAGCCTTTATGCAATAGAGTGCCCGGTTATTCGGATCGGAGGGAGTCGACCGGATTCGCCATGGCCGCCCTTATCGCATGGGAACTGACCGTGACAAGGGCAATCAGCAGGGCAGCAGCTCCGCTTAGAACAAACGGTATCCAAGTGAGCGAAATCCTGTAGGCAAAGTTACCCAGCCATTTATCGATTAAAAAGTAGACGATCGGCCACGCCAGAATATTGGATACAATCACCCACTTCGTGAATTCTTTGGAATAAAGTGTGGCAATGCTCCGGACCGAGGCTCCCAACACTTTCCTGATCCCGATCTCTTTGAATTTTCTGTTCGTCATAAAGGCTGCCAAACCGAATAATCCCAGGCAGGAAATAAAAAGGGCCAGCAAGGTAAAGATGGATATTAGTTTGCCGGTTTTTTCTTCTGCAGAATATAAACTGTGGTAAGCATCCTTCATGTACCTGAAATTGAATTCCGATTCACCCAGAACTGTTTTCCAAACATCCCCCATGTATGCCAGGGTCGCTTCGGTATTTTCCGGTTTAATCTTCGTCGCTGTCAAAAGATAAAATTTCGGATCGATGTAGATCAGCATAGGACTGATTTTACTGTGCAGAGACTTCACATGAAAATCTTTTACCACTCCTATGACCGACACTTCCCGATCCCCGAAAAGCAGGAGTTTTTCACCGATCGGGTTTTCAAATCCAAACATTTTGACGGCTGCTTCATTGAGTATGGCGCTCTCTTTGCTATCCAAAGAATATTCTTCGGAAAAATCTCTTCCCGCTACGATTTCCAGCCCCAGGGACTCCACCAATCCAAAATCAGCGGGCAGGGCTTGAATCGTCACACTCTCCTCCTCTCCTCCGCTCTTTTTCCTAACGGTCATGTTGTACTGGCTGTTTATTCCCGGGACAGTGTAAACACCCGTGACTTCTAAAACATTCTGGTGCTTTAGAAATTCATTTTTGAGGACAGGATATTTCTCCTTGGCCTGGGGATTCGTAAAAGGAAAATAGGCTAGGACAACATCCTCCTTTTCAAATCCCAAATCCGTATTTTTCATAAAATCGATCTGTTGATAGATAAAAATTGTCCCCACGATCAGTATGATGGATATGGCAAACTGAAGGACAACAAGCACATTTCTGTAGGATATTTTGGTCCTGCCTTTCAAGGCACTTTTATTCATGATATCGGCAGGATGGAATCTGGACATGAACCAGGCCGGATAACTCCCGGCCAAAATACCCACTATAAAAACCATCATAACAACAATAGCATACAGACTTTGGAAGTGGGAAACGCTAAAGCCAAAAGGTGTATCCAAGTATGAGTAGAGGGATGAGTACAGGATATTGAACAAAAGAACGCCAACTACCATCGAAACAGCAGTCACCAAAAGAGATTCGGTCAGAAACTGCTTGATCAATTGTTTCCTGTTCGCCCCCATAACTTTTCTGACACCGATCTCCTTCATCCTGTCCAGATAACGTGACGTTGATAAATTCATAAAATTGAAACAAGCGATTGCCAACACCAGGATCGCAGCCGACAAAAACAAATACACATACACAAGATTCCCTTTATCGCCGACATCCCCCCTGTAATCCGCTTCCCAGTGAATTTTTGCCAACGGCTGCAATACAAGATCCATTTTGTTCGTGAACCACTCCCCTGTGTTTTGCGTCAACAGGGCATCCACCTTTTCTGCCACGCTGTCCAGGGAAGAATTTTCTCTCAACACAAAATATGTAAGATTATCCCCCCACTGAGTCCAGGGTTCTGAAGAATATTCGCCCAGGGAGTGAATTGTCGCATAGGAAATCAATATTTCGCATTCCAGATGGGTATGGGGTGGAAAATCTTCAAGGAGCCCCGTGACTCTGTAAAGATTATCGTCGATGTTGAGCGTTTTTCCGATCGGATCGTCTTTGTTGAAATACTTTTTGGCGATTTTTTGGGTGATCACAACGGAAAAGGGATCCACCAGAACCGAGGAAACATCTCCTTCGAGCAGTCTCCAGCTGAATATGTCAAATACCTCGGGATCTGAATGGAATATTTGAGACTGTTTAAACTTTTCGTTTTGCTCACCGAGAATGATCATTTCGCTGTTGTGCATGATCCTTGCGGCGACTTCTATTTCTGGGATTTCGGAATTCAAGGCCGGAGCGATCGCCGGCATAGATCCAGCAAATTTCATCTTGCTGCCCTCTGTTCCCCAATCGCAAGTCAAGCGATAAATTCTATCACCTTTCTCGTGATAATCATCGTAGCTGATCTCGTTGACCACATACATCAACATAAGGAGACAGACTGTCATCCCGACAGCTAATCCAAAAATATTGATAAATGAATATCCCAAGTGCCTCTTGATATTCCGTAAGGCTATCTTTATATAATTTCTGAACATGGACACGCCTCCATAAACGGCTTCCAATAAAAGAGGCACAATGATAACAACAAATTGAAAGGCCCGGCTGAGCTCTGCTCTCAGTCGTCCTTTCCCCTTCAAGTCCTGGGCAAACCGGCATTCCAAGTCTTCAATGACAGAAGAGCAAATGATCTCATCGGTGATGAGAGAAAGAATTCCTTTGGCTAATCGAGAAAATAAATTCATACGCACAAATTTTCCCAAAAGAGTTTTTACTTTACATCAGTGACACCGGCCCACATACCCCTGTTCAATATCTGGATGGCCTGGAGTTTTTCCTTTCCCACAGGAGTGAGTGTGTAGTAGATACGGGGTCTACCCCTCTGATCCGCGACACTATCGGCAATGGCTGTCTTGACATATCCGTTTTTCCTCAGGCGGCTTAAGGGGCCATAGATGGCGCCCGAAAGCCATTTCACACCCGTGTCTTTCTCGACTTGTTCTCTTATCGCAATCCCATAAGCATTGTCACCCAATTTCCAGATGGCCAAAAGCAAAATCTCTTCGATCCTCGATAAAAATTGCATCGATGTCCTTCCTAGGAACCTGGATAAAGCATAAATTATCCAAGTTGTCCTGAATTATTCATGAATAACCCATAATAATATACGTTTTATAGTATATTTACAATAGCATAATCTAAATAGCACGTCAAGGAACAATGATTGAAGAAGAAGAGAAAAGAGAATTGGAATAAGTTAACAACACAGTTTCCTGTGTGATACGGATGGATTAAGAGGTGAACCATGAAGGTTAAATCATTAATTCTCGCTTTTACTTTGTGTTTACTTCCCTGTATCGGCTTATGTACTCAGAGTGATATGACTATTGTCTCGCCGTTGACAGAGGCAGGAGAGGAGCTGGACCTGTATGGAGTCCTGGAATTATTCCAGGAGGCAGAAGACCTGGAGGCTTTTGAAAAGGCCCTGAATGATCCGAACAGTGAAGTGAATAATCTTGATCTCGATGAAAATGGTAAAGTCGACTACATCCGCGTGGAAGAATATGTGGAAGGAAATACACACGTCATTGTCCTGCAAGTTCCTCTTGAAGAGAATGAATATCAAGATGTGACTACAATCGAGATCGAGAAAAAAGCGATACCGAATACACCATGCAAGCTGTCGGAAACGAAGAGACTTACGGCGCAAATTATATCATCGAACCGAATCCCGTTCCGAGAGGAGGATCCACTGTAATTGTCGCTGCTTCCCTGCCAATAGTGCGCCTGATTTTCAGACCAGGATACCGGCCCTATCGTTCGCCATGGCGCTGGCGTCACTATCCTGGATGGTGGAAACCATGGAAGCCCGTGCCACCCTCGGTTCATAAATCAAGAGTCATCAAATTCCACAGGAATCTTTGGCGCCCTACCAAAGTGAGACACAGTGTCCGGAGTCACAACATCTATAGAACAAAAAAGAAAGTATCTCCGAAAGCAACAAAAATAAGGAAGAAACCACTAAAAAAGAAACCACCAAAGAAGAAAAAGGATTTGATAGAGAATGCCAATCTATATTGCATCGCAGGGTTCGATATGGATTAGAACATTGATTGGTTTCTTCAGTTCCTGTTCAATCCTCTGCTCTACCTTTTCACAAATCACATGGCTTTCTCTCACAGATATCTCGGGATTCACAAGCAGGTGAAGATCGATAAATAGCTCGCCTCCAACTTTTCTTGTCCGCAAAGCATGCCAATCCAAAACCTTCGGTTCTTCGGTAAGAATTTTATTGATTTTTTCGATAGATTTTTTATCTGCAGCGTGCTCTGTGATTTCGATGAGCCCTTCGTATAAAATTTTCCCTGCAACTCCGATGATCATCAATCCTACGACTATCGTGGCTACCTGGTCGGCATAACCCCAACCAAAAAGACTCGCCACACCTCCAATCAGAACAGCCCCTGAAGAGAGAGAGTCGGAGCGATGATGCCAGGCATTGGCATAAAGGGCTGTACTGTGGGTATCGCTCGAGATTTTTCTTGTCAAAAAGAATAGGACTTCTTTCACGATAACGGAAACGCCAGCCACAACCAGCATGATTGCTCCGGGAAAATTCTCTTCTCCACGAAAGATCGCCGTGCTGGCCTTCCAGATGAAACCAAAACCCACAGCCAACAGGACAAGACCTACTATTTGAGTTGCCAGAGTCTCGAATCGTTTGTGTCCATAAGGATGGGCTTCATCAGGTGGCCTGCTGGACAAACGGGCCCCTGCCAAAACCACAAAATCCGTCGCCAGGTCGGAGAGAGAATGAAATCCATCGGCGATCAGGGCTGAAGATTTGATCAAAACGCCTGAAAACACTTTGATGGCTATCAGGAAAATATTGGCAAGTATCCCCCAAAGGATTATCGAACGGATCTTTCTCTCCCGTTCTCGCAGCAAGTCTCCATTCACTTGTTTCATTGGAAAAAAATCCTTTTTTGAATCAAGATAATTATAATGGAAATATCCCAATCTGGCTAATCATGAAAATCTCAAGACAAACGGCCCTATGAAAATAAAATTTGTTCTGGTAAGATGGGCTCAACTTTGCTCAAGATTAGGAACGGACCGTGACTTTTCTTAAATCATCGTTCTTTAAAAAATATCTTTTACCGGGTTTTGTCTTCCAATCTGTCACCATAGCGGGAGGATACGGCACCGGACGGGAACTGGTGGAGTTTTTCCTCAATTACGGACCGTTGGGCGGCCTTTTGGGTATGTTTTTAGTCACGACCCTGATGTGGTCGATCATCCTGGCAGTATCTTTCGAATTCAGCCGGAGGTTCAAAGCCTATGACTATCGGACCTTCTTCAAAGAACTGCTCGGGCCCTTTTGGTTCCTGTTCGAGATCATCTATGCCGTACAGATCTTTCTCGTGCTGGCAGTCATCGGATCTGCTGCAGGCATCATCCTGAGGGATAATTTTGGCCTCCCCTACATGGCCGGTGTTATCATCATGCTGGCAGCTGTGGGTTTTCTAACGTTCAAGGGAAAAGGCCTCATCGAAAACTTTCTCTCCGTGTGGTCCATCATCCTTTATCTCGTATACACTGCTTTTTTTATCGTAGCTCTCTTAAAATTCGGTCCCATGATTCAAAAAAACTTCGCGTCCGGGATCATTCTTCCCAAATGGGCTTTGGGTGGATTCAAGTATGCGCTATACAATCTCGGTACTGTTCCGGCAGTTCTTTTTTGCCTGAACCATATCGAATCCCGGAAAGAAGCTGTCACCGCAGGAATTCTGGGAGGATTCATAGGGATTATTCCCGGAGCACTATTTTTTATTGCCGTTGTCGGTTACTATCCGGGAGTCCTTCCTGAAGAAATCCCGGCCGTCTTTTTATTACAAAAAGCTGGCGTTCCTTTGTTGTTGATCCTCTTTCAACTCGTTCTTTTCGGGACTCTGATCGAAACGGGCACAGGATTCATCCACTCAGTGAACGAACGGATCCGAGCCACCCTTTTAGCAAAAGGGAAGGAACTGTTGCGCTGGCAAAGGCCACTCATCGCATTGATCATGCTGTCGATTGCCCTCGGTATCGCAACGTTCGGATTGGTAAATCTCATCGCAAAGGGCTACGGAAGTGCCGCATGGGGATTTCTGATCGCCTACATCATTCCGATCTTGACTATAGGCGTTTACAAATTGGTTAAATCGAGAAGTTAGGCTAAATGTATTCGATCGTGGCCGGTGGCTTTGGGGTGATTTCGTAGGCAACTCTCACCACATTCGGCAGTTCAGCCGTTATCCTCCGCGAAATTGTCATCAACGTTTCCCAGGGAATAGGGGTCGGCTCAGCCGTCAGTGCGTCCCTGCTCTCCACGGAGCGGACGATGATAATATCTCCGAACAGCCTCTTTCCCTCATCGATTCCGGTGCCCTTATCGCTCAATAGAACGGCAAAGGCCTGGAAAGGCTTTAGCCCAATGATCTCTTCTTCCACAATCACTGTGGCTTTCCGGACCACCTCCACCCTCTCTGGAGTCACTTCACCCACAACGCGTGTTGCCAAACCTGGGCCAGGAAAGGGCATTCTCTGGTGAATGGCCTCAGGAAGGCCCAGCTCCTTGGCCACTTCTCTCACTTGATGTTTAAATAAATCCCTCAGGGGTTCGACAAGTTTGTATCCATATTGGTCTTCAGCAGAAATCCCGATTTGATCGAGTATGTTGTGCTGTGTTTTAACGCCGCCCTTTGTCTCGATTATGTCGGCTGCGATCGTTCCTTGAATCAAGAACCGCGCTCCGCTATCTAATACAGCCTTTTTGAATACTGTATAAAAAGCATTCCGAAATGCTTTCCTTTTCTCCTCAGGATCGATCTTTCCTTTGAGAGCCATGAAAAACTCATCCTGGGCATCGATGATCTCAACTGTTATTCCTAAATCTGCAAAGACTTTTTGTACCTCTTGGGGCTCACTCTTTCTCATCAAACCATCGTCGATAAATATCACTTTCATGTTGTCCTTGATGGCCCAGTGAGCCAGGACTGTGCATGCGGAGCTGTCAACACCCCCGGACAAAGCCGAGATAGCCATCTCAGGTCCAACGATTGTTTTAATCTCTTCTACTCTCTGATCGATGAATTCTTTTACATCCAATTTTTTTCTCCATTAAAAATTTGTTAAATCATACACCATATCCAGAAAAAGGGGCAATAAAAAAATCCAAATACGTCACCTTTAGAGGTGACTAGGGAGAAACAAAAATCATCCCCCCAACTACCCCGAAAGGCGATTGACCCATCTGAGAGGCTGTGACATCATTTCCGTGGAAAGAATGAAAAGAAATATAGAAAAAAAAAGAGAGGAGGGCCACATCCAAGGCGTAGTGAAAGCTACAAAGGGAGTAGGAAGTACGGGGATTCCTCTCTCGGCCCTCCTCCCCTAATAGTCTTTATGCAAAAAACTCCTTAATCCAATCTGCAGGGCATCCCTAAAAAATGCTTTAACCACAATATATTGTTGTACTCTGTAAAAAAAATACGATATATAGATTTGCTTGTCAAGCATTTATTTTAAAAAAAACCGCATAAAATATTGTCGCTTGCTATTGGATGTTGGAAAAAAGCGAAAATTGCTATAGAATCACATATGCAAAAATCAACGTTATGTCTCACAGCAACAAAAAAATAGGAGATATGAGAGTGAGCGGTACGATCACCGTAAAAAAACCGAAAGGAAAGCTCGGTATCCTTATGCCTGGCTTGGGAGCCGTGGCGACAACATTTATTGCTGGTGTGATGGCCATAAAAAAAGGAATTGCACGCCCCTTCGGTTCATTGACACAAATGGGAACTGTCCGGCTCGGGAAAAGAACGGATAAAAGGATTCCTCTGATAAAAGATTTTGTGGAATTGCCCGACCTGAACAACCTGGTATTCGGCGGCTGGGATATCTTTGAGGACAATGTGTATAAATCGGCCCTGAATGCTGGGGTGTTGAATAAGGATATATTGGACAAGGTCAAAAAAGATATAGACCCCATCGTTCCTATGAAAGCGGTATTCGATCGGAATTATGTTAAAAAATTGCAAGGGGATCATGTCAAAAAAGCAGATACCAAATATGACTATGCGCAATTGCTTATCGAGGACATCCAAAAATTCAAGACAGAAAATAATTGCGATCGGATCGCGATGATATGGTGTGCAAGTACTGAAGTATTCATGAAACCTGATCCTGTGCATGAAACGATCGAATCCTTCGAGAAGGCCATGAAAGAAAATCATCCTGCCATCGCACCCAGCATGATCTATGCCTATGCCTCGATCATAGCAGGTGTGCCTTTTGCCAACGGCGCGCCGAATCTAACCGTGGATATTCCTGCCATGATCGAGTTAGCACGGGAAAAAGGGGTGCCTATCGCCGGAAAAGATTTCAAGACCGGTCAGACATTGATGAAAACCATCCTGGCCCCTGGACTTAAGGCTCGGTTGATCGGCTTAAACGGTTGGTTCTCGACAAACATCCTCGGGAACCGCGATGGTGAAGTCCTGGATGATCCGGAGTCTTTCAAAACCAAAGAAGAAAGCAAGCTGGGAGTTCTGGAATACATTCTTCAGCCTGAAGTCTATCCTGATCTTTATCAGAATTTGTATCATAAAGTCCGGATCAACTACTATCCTCCGCGGGGAGACAACAAAGAAGGCTGGGATAATATCGATATTTTTGGGTGGTTGGGATACCCGATGCAGATCAAGATCGATTTTCTCTGCAGGGATAGCATATTGGCCGCGCCAATTGTCCTGGATCTGGCATTGTTTCTGGATTTGGCCCAACGGTGTGGGATGAAGGGAATCCAAGAGTGGCTTTCTTTTTATTTCAAAAGCCCGATATGTGCCCCAGAACTCTATCCCGAACACGATTTGTTCATCCAACTGATGAAGCTGAAAAACACGCTGCGCTTTATCAAAGGGGAAGACCTGATCACCCACCTGGGTCTGGAGTATTACGATTAACGAAACACCGGTCGAAAACTAATATCTTAATTTCTTGATCCCTTAATTCCTTATTTTAGAATCATTTGCGTAACTAAATACAGTGTCTCCAATTTATTCCCCCAATTTGTTTTAAAAAAAACTTGACAAGGCGATAAAAAACTTTTATATTTTACTTTGTAAAACAAAGTACTTTGAATTAATGTGATTCAAAGAAAAAAAATGAGGACAAAATGAACGAAGAAAAAAGACAAGAGGCACTGGAAAACATCGAGCTCATCAAAGAATTGGTCATCCAGACTAAAAAGCATGTTGGAAATTATGGCGGAAGATGGATATGCTTTATCTGGGGGATTTTTTGCCTTATCGGTGTGGCCGGACAGAGGCTATTCATCCCGGAAGGGGCGTTGATAGGCGCCTGGTGGATGATTCTGGCTGTCATTGCCGGATTGGCAACATATCTGACTACCAAAAAACATCTTAAATCTCAACCGGAAAGGACCCAGCGCAACTATATCAGATATCTCCTCCAATTCTGGATTCCGCTTATCCTCTTAGGCTATACACTGGCAATTTTTGTCGCCCTGCTCCCTTCCCTTTCCAATCACTATATTTCCCCTGTGATTCTGCTAGTCGTTTCCACAGGATATCTTATGATCGGATTCATGTTTTACAAAGGAATTCTTTACATGGGAATAATCGGTTATATCACGTCAATCATCAGCGCTATTTACTTTCTCGAATACAGCGATATCATTCTGGGGGCCCTGTTCGGAGTGGGCTTGATTATCACAGGAATAGTTATCAACGAACAATGGAAGACCACATAACCATCAAACTCAACAAGGCTATTCATCAGAAAGCCCGGCTGGGGATCATGTCCATCCTGATGGCTTCCCAAGGGGCCGAGTTCAATTATTTGAAGGATAGGCTCAAACTGACGGATGGAAATCTCAGTTCCCACCTGAGTCTTTTGGAAAAGGAAAAATATATCAAAATCAAGAAAAAATTCGTCAAAAAAATGCCCAAGACTTTGTGTCAGATGACTGAAAAAGGCCGCCAGGCCTTTGAAGAATATCTGGAAAACCTGGAAAAAATCATCCGCAGCACGTCCTAAAAACGGGGAGGATAAAATGAGAAAATTTTTATGCTGTTTAATATTTTTTTCCCTTTCCCTGCTTCCTTTGAAAGCAGCTGAAATCAACACAGATCTCATCTATCTAACAGGAGGCAATCTCCTGGATGTTTCAGAGGGGAAAACCATCCCAAACGCTCTCGTTATCATCGAGAAAAACACGATCACCTACGCCGGGCCGGCAAAGACATTCGAAAAGTCGCCAGAGATAACCATGATCGATTGTTCGGGGAAAACCATACTCCCCGGCCTGTTCGATGCCCACATCCACCTGGGGGGGGCATCCACCCTTGGGTACATCCTCATCGATGAGGGAAGAAAACTCAGTGCCTTCTTGTACTCGGGCGTCACTTCTGTTTTCGATCTCGGAGCCCCACCAGACTGGATTTTCTCCATTCAGAAGGCAGAAAAAAGCAAAACTCATCTATCGCCACGGGTTTTTTCCGTGGGTCCTGTATTCACCTCTCCCAGCGGCCATGGGACCGAATATGGCGTTCCGATGTCCATGACGCCGACAACAGAAAAAGAAGCTCGCGAAGCTGTACAAAAATTGATAAAAGAGAATCCAGACCACATAAAGATTATCTATGAAAAAGGATCCAAGCATTTTACTTCCTTGAGCTACGAACTGATGGAGACCATCATCGATGAGGCACGCAAGAACAACTTCCCTGTCGTCACTCACATCATTACGCTCGAGCATGCCAAAGATGCCCTCGAAGCCGGGACAGATGGCTTCGCCCACATGGTAACCGACCAGGAAGTCCCCCAGAACTTCCTGGCTGAAATGAAACGAAAGAATGTGTATTGTATTCCTACCTTAGCCGTTTTTGAGTCTTTCTCGGGAAAAATGGTGGGAATAAAAGAAAGCCTGGAAGGCCCCCTCACAAAACAGGGCATAAGCCGAGAAATAATCGCAGACCTAGTCCAAAAAACGCAGACGCCTGGAATTGAGGACCACTTGAATGCTTGGAGCAAGACTCTCCATTTTGCCAAGATAAACGCGAAAAAGATGTCCGATTTGGGAATAAAATTGGCCGTCGGGACAGATGCAGGGAATCCAGCCGTGTTCTTCGGGCATTCGGTGCATCGCGAAATGGAACTCATGGTGGAAGCGGGTATTTCTCCGGCAAAGGTCATCCAGGCAGCCACAATCAATGCTGCAGAAATCTTGGGACAAGGCGAAAAACTGGGGACTATTTCCGCTGGAAAATTGGCCGATATTCTTGTCGTCGAGGGTAATCCTCTTGATAAAATCCAAAACACACAAAATATCGTTATGGTCATCAAGAATGGAAAAATACTGGACAGGGAAGAGTTGGCTCTTAAGATCAATCCTCCTGAAGATGCTCTGGCCCAACCAGAAAATAAGACGGAAACATCGCCCACTCTTGAGATGAACTCAACCGTAAAGACGCAGATCATCGAAGCAAAATCCCTCCTAAAAAAAGGAGTGAATACATGGGATCCTGAACTGATGAAAAAAGCAAGAAATCGACTGCTCGGGCTTATGGCCGGGGAAAAAACCGGAGGTTTTTATTCCGTGTATTACATCGCTCTCTGTGACTACCGCTTGGCCACCTATTATCTTACCCAGGGCCAGCTGGATAGGGCAGAACCCTACATCAAAGAAGGGCAGGATTATCTGAAAAAAGCCATGGAGCTCGAGCCCGATATTGGAGAGCTGGATGCCTTTTATGCCTATATGCTGGGTTTTGAGATCGCCCTCAATCCCGAAAAAGCCATGTCATTGGGCTTTGAGACCTATAAATATTTTGGCAAAGCCTTCGAAAAAAGCCCAGAAAATCCCAGGGTTCACTACCTCAAAGGCGCGTCGGATCTTTATACACCGGAGCAGTACGGAGGGGGAGCGGATGCGGCCATTAAAACATTGACAAAAAGTATCGATCTGTTCGAAAAAGAAAACGTCGAAGATCCTGTGAAGCCCTCTTGGGGAAAAGATGAGGCTTACACATTCCTGGGCATGGCTTACAACCAAAAGGGAGATAAAAGCAAAGCCGCAGAATATTTTACAAAGGCTTTGGAAGTCAATCCTGAGTTTGGTATGGCAAAGGACGAACTGGAAAAAATAAAAAAATAAAAATAATCGTTGCTGTTATTACCCATATTTTGGTAAAAAGTATGTTTATGTTAAAAAAATCTATTCTGTTTGCCCTCTTTATATTTCTCTTTTCTGTCCTTCTATTCTCCCAATCTCAGGCAGTTATTCAAGGAAAAGTCATAGATAAGGACACCAAAGACCCGCTTCCCGCTTACATAACTATCAAAGACACAGACTACGGAAGCTCGGCAGATTATGACGGGACATTTCAATTGATCCTCGATTCAACCGAAATCCAAGAGCTGATAGTGCTCGAAGTGTTTCAGTTGGGGTACAAAAGACAAGAAGTGGAAGCCCGCCTAGGCAAAGATATCCTAATAGAGATGGAACTGGAACCTCTTCCCCCTCATGAAGTTGTGGTCACCGCGGACAGTCTGGTGGCAGAAGAAACGGTCCAAGCAACAGTGACTCTGAAAAAAATGGATGTGTATACGCTTCCGGGAACAGCGGCCGATCCGATTTACACCACTCAGGTCCTTCCCGGTGTCAATTCCCTGCCCGATTCTTCGAGCATGCTTATAAGGGGTGGCTCACCCGATGAAGTAGCCTATTATTTCGACGGGATCGAGATTGACAATCCCTTTCTCACCGGTTCCCTCCACGAGGCTTATTTCAGCATATTCAACAATCAAGTCATCGATGGATTCCGAGTTTCCACCTCTGGTTTTTCCACCAAGTTCGGGGATGCCTTTTCCGGCGTCATGAACATCTCCGTAAAAGATTTCCTATCGCTGGGAGAAGGAGGTTTTGGGCTTTCGATCATGGGCTTGAACAGTTATGTCGGTTTACCCATTAAAAAAGTGGGGAGTTTTGTGGCCAGCTACAACAGGGGACATTCAGGTTTGATGACAAAGATCAACAACAGAGGAGAGAGCGAATTCGAGACCGAGCATATTTTTGCCAAATTGAATATTCGTGTGAATAAAAACACAAGCCTCAGAATATTGGGCTTGAGGGACAATTATGATTTCTCCCATGACAGTGGATTCGAGAGTAGATCGCGAAACACTATCGCTGGTTTTTCCCTAACCTCGACTCTTTCACAAAACATGGTCTCCACCTTTACTCTATCGCGAGTGAGTCATCATGCTGCCTATGAAATTCCTGACACTTTCAAGGAAAATTTCAACGACGATGCGCTTCAATTCAGATGGGACACCTCTCTTGAACTGGAAAAACACTACCTAGAATTCGGCGCAGATATCCAAAGGAGAAATCTCGATTTTTTCTTCACCTATGATGGACTCCACAAAGACCCTGAGGCGAAAGGAACACGCTACGGTTTTTACTTTAGCGATAAATTCCGGGTCACCGACCAGGTATATTTCACGTTGGGGGCAAGGTTCAATGCCCTCTCTTTAAAAGGGATGAAGGTGAACTTTGTTCCCAGATTCTCCCTCGCTTACTTCATTTCACCGAAGGATATTTTAAGATTCTCTGTGGGCTTGCACCACCAATACGGCGATTACTTCACGCTTCAACAGAACGATCTTCGGACAAAAAAAGCGGGCCATGTTTCCCTGACTTATGATAGGATCAGCGATGATCTTGATCTTCGTGTGACTTTGTACAACAAGGAATACTGGTCTCTGTTCTTGTACCAAGGAACCCAAATCAATAATACGGGATCAGGTTTCGCTCGGGGAGCAGAGCTGTATATCAAACGGAAACATCCAAAGTATGATGTGTTTTTTGTCTACAATTATTTGAGCTCGAAAAGAAGGGAGCATGAAGTTCAGATCCTTACGACATCCCCTTACGAAATCAGCCATTCTCTCACCGGAATTTTCCAATACAAGTTTAAAACAGGAACCCTGGGTATCCGATTCTCCTATGCCACAGGGTTGCCTTACACCCCTCTGGCCGGACGAGAATGGGACGAGATCAACAACGTCTTCATTCCGATCTGGGGGGAACCGTACAGCCAAAGATATCCCTCCTACCAAAGGCTAGATGTAAACGGCAGCAAAAACGTCAACTTTCACAAAAGGCTTATCGTTTTCTATTTTGGGATCACGAACCTGTTCAACAGGAAAAACATCCTCCAGTACGAATACAGCAGCGATTATTCTATCCGGAGCAATACCTATTCCATTTTCGGCCGGACAATCTTTGTCGGCATCTACATTCCATTCTTTTAATTAGGTGACGGGATACCTGAGTACCTAATTCATCAAAAATTCGGGGACAGGTACCGAATTATGTGGAAGAGAACCAATTAACAAACAGGGGGAATAAAACAAAAGGCACTCTATTTTAATGCCGAGGGCTGACTGTGGCCATGTCCTGCTGTATACTTATGCTTATATGGAATAAATTTTTAACTTAGTTGTGATTCCAAAGGAAGGCTAGCATGAGGAAAACAACAAGTTGCTTATTTCTTGTAGTTCTATTATTAAACGGAGGGATTCTCGCTCAAGAGGAAGATTTAGCGGTAAAGGGAATTATCCCTTTTGAACTTAAAGAACACCTTATTATTATCAAAGGAAAGATTAATGGCTCCCAGAATCACTATAACTTTCTTCTTGACACCGGAGGTTTGACTTTCATCGATAAAGAAGTCGCTAAGGAATTAGGCCTCAAAACGAGAGGAAATATGGCGAAAATGGATACGCTGAAGATGAGAGAGGTTTCTATTCACAACATCTTTGCCTTTACTACTTTCAATTTAGAGCCGCATAAGAAGTACGGTATCCTCCTCCATGGAATTATTGGTTCGAATCTTTTGGAAAGATTTGAAGTCACTCTCGATTACCGAAATCAAAGAATGATAATCTCACCTGACAAAGAGGTCACCAGGGAGAACGTCAAGAGTTATCGATGCAGATTCACTAACCATCGCATCAACAATGCGCCCATGATAGAGTGCACGATCAATGGTAATGTCTCTGTGAAGGCAATGGTCGACACTGGTCAGCCTTATTCGATCGTGTTTCCTCCCGAATATCTTGATAAACTGAACGCCGGAAACAACCCATCTATTGTGAAATCGAAGGGAGTTATGATCAAATGGCCGGACACAAAAACAATCGATTCCTACCTCGGAAGGCTTGATCAGTTTGAGCAGGGAAACCTGAAGATAAATAATCTGATGTGTTGTTTCGCCGAACTCCCCCCTCTTCTCTCTGTCCCTTTGCTCGGAAGAGATTATTTAGGTCAGTTTTTGATAACAATCGACTACCCCAACGATGAGATTCTTTTTGTGCCTTACGAAGATGCCCTATTTGTCGAAAACATGTTTTCTTTTGGTGTGAATCTCAGCAGAGGTGAAAGCAACACAATAGTCGTTGAAGGACTTTGGACAGGAGGTCCAGCGGATAGAGAAGGTATCGAGGTGGGAGATGAGATCGTCGAATGCAACTCAACATCTCTCATTGGGGATGATATATTTGAATTGAGGCAATTTCTTGAGAAGGAAAGTGTGAAAGATATCAAGCTTGTCGTAAAAAACAAAGAAGGTCAACACGAAATAAGCTTACAAAAAGAACTGTTACTAGATACGAGGAATCTCCGTCGATAAGGGAAGCGGGATCTACGATTATTTTTCGAAAATGTAGGTCATTATATTTGTTTTACTTTTTTCCAAAAAATCCTTGACTTTTGTGTTTATTTGTTTTACTTTTTACTATGAAATAGGATTTTGGAGCGTATCATGAAAACGATTTCAAGAAGAGAAGAACAAATTCTCATCGCCATCTGGAATCTCAAGGAATCCGCTTACCTCCTAGCCATAAAAAACCATTTATCAAAAATCATGGAGACAGACTGGTCAGTCGGGGCCATACACAAACCCTTGATGAAACTGGAAAAGGAAGGACTTGTCGAATCCTACCTGGGAGAAGCAACGGCTAAAAGGGGCGGAAGAAGTAAAAAGATCTACCAGGTTTCAAAATTGGGTCTTGACGCCCTCAAAACGATCAAAAAGGAGCATGACGTCCTTTGGGCCAAATTCCCTGCAATAAAAAAAGTATAAAACAAAAAATGGAACAGAATAAAGACGCACCTCCCAAACTCGGCGAGAAATTGCTTAAGTTTTTTCTCCCGAAGGGGGAAAGCGAATCTGTCGCTGGCGATTATGAAGAGCTGTACACAGAAATCTCCCAAACTCGAGGGAAATCCAGGGCATATGTTTGGTATTGGGGCCAGATCATAAAATCGATCTGGACAGGCATCACAGTTTATGTTTGGTGGAGTTTTACCATGTTAAAAAGTTATCTGAAGGTCGCGTTGAGAAATCTCAAAAGACATAAAATTTATGCGCTCATCAATATTTCGGGGCTTGCCATCGGCATGGCTTGTTGTGTCCTCATCCTTTTGTGGATCAATGATGAGATCCGGTATGACCGTTTTCATAAACAAAATAAAAACTTATATCGGGTTCTGAATGACTTGAATTATGGCCCTTATGCGCAACTCACAGACGGCACAGCCTATCCACTGGGTCCTGCCATAAAAGAAGAAATACCTGAAGTCGAAGAGATCGTCCGCCTCCTGCCGACAAGAAAAATATTGGTTGCTTACGGAGAGAAAAGGTTTTACGAAGAAAATTTCATTTTTGCAGATCCTTCTCTTTTTACCATTTTCACATTTCCTTTTATTCAAGGAGATCCCCAAACTGCCCTATCCTCTCCCTCCTCGATCGTGATCACACAAGACATGGCCTTAAAATATTTCGGCAGCAAGGATCCCATAGGAAAAACATTACAGACGCAAAATCAGAATGACTATATCGTGACAGGTGTCCTCGACAGTATCCCTAAAAACTCCCGTCTTCAGTTCGGTTTTGTCGGATCTATCGAGCGTGCGGTGGCCATGGGAGCCCGCACCCACTGGTCAGGTTGGCTGTACGACACCTACGTCTTGCTCCAACCAAACACATCATTCGAGGAAGTGAATGCGAAACTAGAAGCATGGATCGAAACCAAAGGAATTGAAGAATCCCGCTATTACCTCCAGCCTCTCGTAGACGCACACATGTACGGCTTGCAGGGAGAGGGCGCCATTCGCCCGTTGTCTTTGTTTTCGACCCTGGCGCTACTGATCTTGATGATCGCCTGCATCAATTACATGAACTTGGCTACGGCCCGAGGCGGGACACGGGCCAAAGAAATCGGACTGCGTAAAGTCGTGGGAGCGAAGAAAAACAACATCTTGAGGCAGTTCTTGAGTGAATCCGTTTTATTTGCGTTATTTGCGCTGCTGGTATCCATTATACTCGTTGCCTTGTTTCTCCCGGTTTTTAACCAAATATCAGGCAAAGAACTGGGCATGAATTTGGTACAAAATAAATTCCTTTTTCTCGCTATTCTAGGCATTATCCTTTTGACCGGGATTCTCGCCGGAAGTTATCCAGCCTTTTTCCTCTCCTCTTTTCAGCCGGATCGGATACTAAAAGGAACATTAACCACCAAGAAAATAGGAATGAGCACCGCATCCATTCGAAAAGGTCTTGTCGTTTGTCAATTCATCCTGACTATTGTGCTCTTAATCAGCACAACGACCGTGTACCGACAGATGAGCTTTATCAAGAACCGGGGATTGGGTTTCGAAAAAAATCATTTGATCTATACACAACTCCGAAGTGAAGGCAATCTATGGGAGCGGTATGATGCCAAAAAAACATGGACAAAATATGACACGCTAAAAAACGAACTGTCACAAAATCCAAACGTCCTGGACGTTTCCTCGGCTACCTGTCTTCCCTTTGGTTCGATGGGGAAAGAATTTGGGCAGTTGGATTGGGACGGGAAAGATCCAGAGTATCAGGTGACGATGAATCACATGGCTGTCGATCCTAATTTTATTAAAACATTTCAGCTTAAAATGATCGAGGGCCGATTTTTATCAGAAGAATTCCCCTCCGATTCCCAAAATTTCGTCCTGAATGACGCCGCGATCAAGGCCACCGGTTTGGAATCCCCTGTGGGAAAAAGATTTCGGTTGTTGGATAAAACAGGAATTATCGCCGGGGTGATAAAAGATTTTCATTTCGCTCCGCTTCACGAAGAAATAGAGCCCCTGGTGTTTCACATGATGCCCTATCAGTACTGGATGTACAGAAATTATGTTTTTGTACGAATAAGTGCGGACAATATCTCGCGAACCATCGCCTCTATTGAAAACATGTGGGATAAAGCCATCCCTGAGTATCCTTTTGAATTCCATTTCTTGGACGATACCATCGATGCAAGGTACAGGAAAGAACAGCGTCTGGAAACGATCCTTAGGATCTTCACGTTCCTGGCGATTTCCATTTCCTGCTTCGGGTTATTCGGATTGATAGCCTTTACGGCCGAACAGAGAACCAAAGAAATAGGAATCCGCAAAGTGCTGGGAGCATCCGTGGGCAATGTTGTCAGGCTGTTGTCCAAGGAATTCATTATATTGGTCATTTTGGCCAATATCATAGCCTGGCCGGTGGCATACTTTTGGATGGCAAAATGGCTTAAAAATTTCGCCTACCGCACAGAGATCGGTTTGGGGACCTTTTTATTCTCAGGATTTGCAGCGTTGGTTATCGCTATTCTTACCGTTTGCTTCCAGTCCATAAAGGCAGCACTGGCCAATCCTGTCGATTCTCTTCGCTATGAGTAAAAAAAAGTACTTCCTATCAGCCATAATAATATCTTTATTTTTGTTCAATATCACACACGCGCAGAACAGTTTAAAACTCACAAAACAGCAATGGCTTGAAGATCTTCATTATGCAGCGAAAACACTCATCGATAAACATCCGGATATTTTTTATCGGATAAGTGAAGATGATTTTAAGCGGACTATTGTAAGAGCTGAACAAAAGATTAAGCGGAGCCAAGCTGACGAAGAATGTCTCATTGCGATTCGTCAGGTTGTTGCTTCTATACGCGATGGACACACAAGACTTGGGGCTAATAACCTGCCGGGCTTCCGCGATATCTATCCAGTTCGGTTGTATGAATTTTCCGACGGTATATTTATTACAGGCATTGCAGAAAAATATAAAAAGTATGTTGGTGCCAAAGTCATAAAAATAGGGCTGTTTTCTGCGGAAGAGGCTTTTAACAGAGCCGGCACGCTTGCATTCGCCGATAATGAATTTTCAAAGAAAAATCAGGTGCCGCTGATTGTTATCGCTTGCAAACTTGCATATGGCCTCGGCATTACCGAAACGACAGATAAATTGTCGCTCGTTGTTGAAACGACAAAAGGATCGCATGATGAGATCATCTTACTTTCTGTAACCCCGCCGAAGGCAAACAACATGCTCCGTGGGCTGGATTCAGGTCCTGACGGAATTCCATTTGCATCCGCTTTTTACTGGCACAGAAAAGGAACTCCCTTTATATATGAAACACCTCGATGGAAATCACAATTACTGGTTTGAACACGATAAAGAGCACAAGGCCATATATATGCAATTCAACTTGGTCATACATCAACAGGATGAAAGTTTCGATGCGTTTTACACAAGAATGTTTAAATATATCGATAACAATGCCAAAAGTATCGATAAATTCATTCTGGACTTACGCTTCAACAGCGGCGGCAACGGTCTGATGGTTCTGCCCTTCATGAATGAGATTATCAAACGAGACAAGATTAACCGACTCGGGCATCTCTACACTTTGATCGGGCGAAGATCATTCAGTGCCGCTGTATTGCTTGTCGCTGAAATGATGCTTCACACAAAAACACTGCTTGTCGGTGAACCGGCAGGAGCCGCTCAAAATATGTTCAGCGATATCGTGAACAGCGGCTCACTGCCAAATTGCGGCGCAACTCTTTTTATATCGTCGGAATATTTCAACATAACATGGCCTGCGAATAAAAACTATATCATTCCTCCCCATTTTCCGGCACCGTTTTCATCCTCGGATTTTTTCTCGGGGAAAGACCCGGCGCTCGAGGCCATATTTACAGACAAAGTAAAAGCTGTGGAAATGGTGCTTCATGAAGATGGGCCAGAGGCGGCACTGAATTTTTTCAATGAAATAAACTATAATTGGGGTGCACACACAGACGAATGGAGCGTTACGCCATTCACCTTTCCGATCAGCGCGAAATATAATGGCGAGTACGAGGTTGTGGTTGAAATGATGAAACGGCTTCAAGACAAGAAGTGAATCCGATCCATTCTAAAATTGAATTTTAACAGAGGAGGGAACCATGAAATTTAAGGCGATTTATGCAGGAATTTTACTCTCTGTTATTATAATACTGGCTGGACATGCTCAACAGGATGATTCCCTTGTTATCAAAGGCCCCTATCTAGGCCAGAAACTGCCCGGGCTGAGCCCGGAGATTTTTGCTCTGGGGATCGTCTCGACGGCACGAGGAGAATTCAATGCAGCATTCTCCCCTGATGGGAAGGAATTCTACTTTTCCGTGAATGAATCAGGCGGGCGCGAGACCATGAAGTGCATGATACAGGAGAAAAATCGATGGACACCTCCCCAGCCAGCCACGTTCGTGAGCCCTCAAAATGACTGCGATCCAATTTTCTCTTTTGATGGCCGCAGGCTGTATTTCATATCCACGAGGCCTAAAAAGGATAGACCCAGGTCGCGGGATTGGGACATTTGGTACGTGGAAAGGACAGGCAAGGGATGGTCTGACCCCATAAACGTCGGCCCTCCCGTGAATTCCGATGTAGATGAATATTATGTTTCACTCACAAAGGATGGAACAATCTACTTTGCCTCTAACCGAGCCGGAGGTTTGGGTTCTTTCGATATTTACAGATCACGGTTTGTGGAAGGTCATTATGCGAAGCCAGAAAATCTGGGGGCCGCGATAAACACGAAGCACTTGGAACATGATCCGTTTATCGCTCCTGATGAAAGCTATCTTTTGTTTACTTCTGTGGACAGGCCCGGGGGATTCGGCACGGGAGACCTGTACATCAGCTCCCGCAGGAGAGATGGCACCTGGACAGAGGCCAAAAATTTAGGAAAAACCTTCAACACGAATGGTTATGATTTTTGCCCGATCGTTTCTCCCGACGGCAAATATTTTTTCTTTACCAGAAAAGGAGATATCTACTGGGTTCGCGTCGAAGCCATAAAAAAACTACTTTGACCGCATCGAACCATCGAACTTGATCTTGCCGCCGATGATGGTGTAGACGACCTCTGTGCTCAATATCTCGTCCTCAGGTATGGTCATGATATCCTTGGAAAGGACGGTGATGTCGGCCAGTTTACCCGATGTTAAAGTCCCTTTGATGCCTTCTTCGAAGGCAGCATAAGCAGGATTGATGGTGTAGGATTCCAGCGCCTGTTGGCGGGTCATTCGTTGTTCTGGAAAAAAGACAGCGCCATCGGCTGTTTTTCGTGTAACAGAACAATAAAAATTGACAATGGGATCGATGTCTTCTACAGGAGGATCGGTCCCGTTGATAACGACTGCACCCGATTGGAATAGCGTTTGATAGAGGTATCCCCTTTCTCGTGTTCTTCCCTCACCCAGACGCTTCACGACCCAGGGCCCATCGGATGTGGCAAACACCCCCCTTACCGAAGCGATCACGCCCAGTTGTTTAAACCGAGGAAGGTCATCGGGATGAATCACCTGGCAGTGTTCGATGCGCCAGCGAAGGTCCTTTTTGTCTGGATTCTTGGCGAACTGATCTTCGTATATGTCCAGAAGTTCCCGGCATGCCCGGTCTCCGATCCCCTGGATCTCCATCTGGTAATCATGCTGGATGGCCAGTTCGGCAGAACGTTGGATATCTTCGATTGGAGTCACATTAAACCCTGTGCTTTCTGGTTTATCGCTGTAGGGTTCCAAAAGCCAGCCGCCGTGGGTGCCCAAAGCCCCATCCAACACTTTTTCGCCGATGGCACGTACCGTGAGATAGCCATCCCCGTATCCGACCATCCGGTACATGGCCATTTTCTCCTCAAGGATCCTGGCCGGTTCCTGTATGGCAACGCACAGACGAACAGGTAAGTTTCCCTCCTCGGCCATTCTTTTGAGCAGATCGATGGTTTCGAATGATTCTCCCATATCATGAAAGGTCGTGATGCCATTGGCAATGGCCTCCTCGGCGGCAAGCCTGACATGATCCCGCAGCTCCGCCTCGATCTCATCCATAGAACGCCTGGCTTTGTATCGGGCTAAAGCTTCCCGTGCCCCATCTTGGGCCGTCTCCCGGAGCATTCCTGTGGGATTACCCTCTTTATCTCTAACGATCTCTCCTCCGATAGGATCGAGTGTATTCGGATAATACCCGGCCATGTCCAGCGCTCTTGCGTTGACGAATGCTCCATGACCGCTGACATGGATGAGGAGCACAGGATTATCGGGGCTGATTTCACTCAAATTGTGATGAATAGGAAGCCCCTCAATGTTGGGATTGGGCGGACTGATCCACTTATCCTGGTGCCATCCCCTCCCGACTATCCATTCTCCCGGTTTTGCCTTTTGGACCTCTTTTTCCACCATACCCACGATCTCTTGCCACGTTTGAGCATGCCGCAGGTCGATTCCCATCAGCGATTCCCCCAGACTCATATAATGGCCATGCCCGTCTATTAAGCCGGGAATGACCAACATACCATTCAGATCGATGACAGAGGTGTCGTTGCCCACGTAGGATTGGATATCCTGATCGCTTCCTATCGCCAAAATAGTCTCCCCTTTTGCGGCTAATGCTTCCACCTCAGGATTTTCTGCGTCCAAGGTGAGGATTTTCCCGTGAAGAAGAACAAGGTCCGCTGATTTATGGCCCGGCTCTTTTTTGCATGCACCCATCACCACCAAGAAACAGAGCAATGCTATACTCGCAAAATTCATCTTCATCTTTATTCTCCTAATCGGGGACAGGATACCTTTTAACCTAATTCAAAATGAACCTTCACATATAAGTGAAAAGATATCCAGGTACCGAATTAATAAATTTTAGCTCTTTTGAGGATTTGGACGATGCCGCGTTTTTTCATATGGGCTTCGATTTCTTTTACTGTACGCGGAATTCCCGCCGTCAGGTTCTCACATCCGTCTTCGGTAATCAAAATAGTGTCTTCCACCCTCACACCCAGATTTTCATCGGGAAACACGCACAAGGGTTCGTTGGCGAAAACCATACCCGGTTTGAGCTCGCTCGGGCCTCCACCGACATCATGAACAGCCATCCCGACATAATGGCCAAAGCTACCGCGCATACGCTGGAAAGAATCCTTGGACAGGTCATGCCCCTGTTTTTCCAAAATCTCCTGCACCTCCAACCGACACTGCTCTCGCGTCAACCCAGGCCGATAAACCTGCATGCATGCTTCATGAACAGCATTGCAAGCCTCATACACCTCCTTTTGCCTCGGTGAGAATTTGCCGTTCACAGGATAGGAAACCGTGATGTCGATGTCGTAATACCCCAGATCAGGGCCGACATCGATAACTAGGAAATCGCCATCTGCGAGCAACCTATCATGCTCGTAATAATGCAGATATGGGTGATTCTCTCCGGAACAAATTATCATGTAATAGGCCAGGTCCTGGGCTCCTTCCTTTTTGACCATGTATTCGTATAATGCGGCCAATTCATATTCGTACATCCCGGGCCGCGTGGTTTTGATCACCGCGTTGTGGGCTTTCACCGCGATCTTCGCAGCTTTGCGTAAAACTTCGATCTCAGCTGGGGATTTGATAATGCGCAGATCCCAGATCATCTGCGAACAGTCACGCACCTCCACCTGAGAAAATCGATCTTGGACAAGTTTAACGAACTGCTGTTCCCGAGTAGGCCGACCATCCCATTCGTCATTAACCATGTTGCGCTGGAGTGTGCGGAGCTTTTCTCGAGTGCACTCCCGCATGAGCTCCTCCGGATTGAATGACGTGTAAAACACGCAAGAACCTTCAGCAAGCCCCTCGAGATAGCCTGAAAAATTATCCTTTGGATAAATCTTATCGATCCCAGTGACTTCACTTGGCTTTTGGACATAGTCTAGGCTGATTCCATGGTTTCGGGCTCCCCTTTCAGAAAGGGTATAAAATAGGATGCTTTCCTCATGAATGCCGTCTATGATGAGGATGGCATCGGGAACCTCAACTCCAGTAAAATACATAAAGTCGTTGTTCTGGTAATATTCGTTATAGTCCACTCGCGATTTGGCTCCGAGAAAAATCGCCACGCCATCGGGAATTTTTTTCATCATCCTTGCCCGCCGGGCTGCATATTCCTGTGGGGTGAAGATTGAAGCAAAAAGGGACGACCCAACCAACAGAATGCCAAACGCTATTCCTGATAAAATTAGAAATCGCTTGATCATCGCCACCTCCTTCCTGATTCCATATCATGCCGATATAAAGAAAGCAAGCAAAACAAAAAACACAAAAATCGTCATGTTTTATAAATCCAGGTTTAAATTCGGCCTATTTTTTGCTAAAATATCCAATCTCTGCATGAAACGGACCAAAGATCCTGGATTATTTACGAGACAAGATTGCTGCAGCGACTAGGCAGTGGCTCATGAAGCTGTAGTGAACTACCGCGAATGGACTGCAACGAAGTCGATGCGATGAGATTGGCTCGCCCGAAGGGTAAAAACTGCTGATAAATATTTAAATGACTTTGAAAATTATTCTCCATGAAAATGAAAGAAGGTATCAGTAGTTTTTATAGATAATTCAGGAAAGGATGGAGTGGAAGATGGCTGAATTATCCAAACTCGCCATAAAAAGGATCATAAGAGACACAGGAGCCAGGGCAAGCCGAGGGGCCGCTCGAGAGCTGGCGCGCTCGGTCGAAGAGATCGCGCGTGAGATTGCCGAGCGCAGCAAATGGCTTGCCGAACACGCCGGCAGACAAACGGTCAAGGAAAAGGATGTCCGGCTGGCAGTGAAAGAATGGAAATCCCGCAGCTTATAATCTAGGACCAAGTCTGTTAGAATACCCCCCTACAAAAATGAAGCTCAAAAAAAGTATATTAAAAGCATGGAACTGGCGGTATGCGGGAATTCGCTTCCGGTTGATGGACATTAACCTTTCGGTCTACATGGGATTGATCGGCCTCCTGGTTATCTTTTTTCGTAAAAATGTCGACAACTGGGCCAATCATGTTCTCATCCATACGGTTTTTGTCATCGGGATCCTGGAAATAGTGCGGTTGGTTGAAAAACATCCCGAGAATAAGCTTTTTTCCATTCTTCGGACTTTTTATCCGGTGGTGTTTTTCCTGTATGCGTGGGAAGAACTGGCCGTTTTGCAGTCGATGATCTATGGCTCTTTTTGGTTCACAGACACGCTTGTCCGCTGGGATAAGCTTCTTTTTGGAGTCCACCCGACCGTGTGGGTTCAAAACCTGTACAATCCTTGGCTCGATGAGCTCATGAACTTTATCTATGCTTCCTACTATACTTTTTTCCTTTTGGTCCCGCTGATTTTTTACATCCGGAAAAAAAAGGAAGTCTCCTTCGCCATATATTCCCTGGCGACTTTCACATACATGACCAATTTTGTCTTTTTTTATCTTCTTCCTGCCCTGGGTGCAAAGCCCGCTTCGCTACTTGCAGGCCTTCATGTCAAAGAACAAACCGGATTTTTATTTGTGGAGCTCAACAGGATCATCCAGGCCAAAGGAGGAATCGCTTGCGGCGCATTCCCCTCCTCCCATGTTGCCGGGGCCCTTGTCTGGGCGTTATCAGCCCTGCGGTATGACAAAAAATTAGGGTATATCATCCTTCCGTTTGCCATAGGCATCGGTTTTTCCACCGTCTACTTGACACTTCACCATGCTGTGGATCCCATCTCCGGATACATTTGGGGAGCCTTCAGTTTTATTTTGGGCTTGAGATTGATCAAGATTCGGAGAGAAGATCCGATTTAATCCAGGAAATTGTCTTCGAAGTATCGGCAAGAATCGGCGATCGATTTTTCGAACGACCTGTACTCGTGGTCGAACTCTCTTTTGCTTTTTTCATTCGAGTAATACACGGTCCACCCACTCAGTTTCCCGTAGGCATAGGTCAGCAACGGCTTCGATTTGGTAATCTTCCCGATATATTCCAAGATTCTGCCCAGAGCGCTTAAAAGGAGTGCAGGGACAGGAAAAGGGAAGTTCCTCTTCTGTCCATATTTGGCTATGGCTTTCACCACATCGGTGTATTTCACATTGCTACCGACAACAAGACATTTTTCACATACGACCTTTGACTCTAAAGCTTTGAGGATTATTTCCACCAAGTCCCGCACATCGACAACGGCCAAACCTCCAGAAAAACAGCCAAAAAGCCCTTTTTTATAGATTCTTTCATACAGTTGGTTATGAGGAGTCGTTATGTCGGGATCTCCCGGTCCGATGATGGACGCGGGAAGGAGAATCACCGCGGGAAGCCCCTTCTCTTTACAGGCCTGTTCCACTATCTTCTGTCCCAAGTGTTTGGATGTCATGTAGTGAAAATTCTGCGGCCAGTTAAAAAACGTCTCTTCATCAGCCAATTTTCCGTCTTTATAAAATCCGCAGGCACCGACAGATGAGATATGGATGAGACGAAGGATGCCATGATGGAGGCATGCTTCGACAATATTTTGAACGCCTTTTACGTTCACTTCCATCAATGGCTTTTTATCTTGCTGGCTGTAGGAAATTAGACCGGCGAGATGAATCACATGGGTATGCCCCTGGACTGCTTGGAAAACATCTTCCTGTTTCGTGATATCTCCCCGGATTATGCGGAATCCCTTCCTTGGGGAAACCGTGTTCTCGAAAGGATCTCCGGGCATGACAAAGGCAGAAATCTGCGCCTCTGGATAAGACTTCGGTAGTTCATCCAACAGGACATTCCCCACAAAGCCTGTGGCCCCTGTGACCAGAATCTTCATGAATGGACTTGGTCCCTCTTTTTATTTCTGTGATAACGGAGATAAATGATCGTATCGTTCAGGATGCCGATTAGGGCGTGAAGGAAAATGGTGTAAAGGATGGATTGTGTGGCATAGGCGATGATCCCAAAAATGACACTTCCAACAAGCGCCCCGAGTATTTCCATGTGGGGGTGCCCCAGATGATACACAGTCGCGATGATGGTTTGGATCAAAATAGCAACGATTATTCCTGTGGAGTTCTCCCCCATCAATTCGATCAACGAGAAGAGGAGGACTCCCCTGAATGTGAACTCCCATGCACTGTAATAAAAAATCAGATAGAAAATTTCATAAACCACAAATTTTCTGGGATTATCGCATGCTTGTTTCGAAAACGGGTACTGTTCTTTGATCGCAGGATGTTTGGTCGAGATGTACGCCAGAACGGCTATTATAGGTATCCCGATCAGGATGATCATCACACCCAGATTGAACTCGCCAAACTGAAGTCCTAGACCTCTGAGAGTTTCCAAAGGCTGAGGAAAAGAGAGAAGAATAAAAACAAACGGAATGGCAAAAAGCAGCACAAAAAAGGAAATGAAGTAACGGATAAATGACTTAAAATCATCCGTATGGTTCTTCAACAGGTTCCTGTAATGGAAAAAGGAAGAGATCAACGCAAAACCGACAGCATAGATAACGAGCAACCAAGAGTGAGGAGATATATCTGTTAAAAAATCCGGGATCATTTAATGTAGCCTGCGTCTTTTTCGGCCAGGTACCAATCCACGATTGCGCTGAATTGTTTTTCTATGTCATTTTCCGGGATATAATTCAATTCTTCGATAGTTTTGGAGATATCATAATTGGTGTGAGAAGTGATTCTCTTGATCCGATAATGCGTCAGCGGCGACTCATAGGAAGGAACGATCCATTGAATGATTTTCATGCCAAACGCCACGACATACGGAAAAAAAGCAGGGATGTAAATCCATTGTTTTTTCTTGAGTTTTTTCTGGAAGAAGGACAAAAACTCCTTCCATGTTACATCGGAACCATTGGTTATAGTATAGGTCTTTCCTTCGCTATTTTTGGAATGGCATGCCAAGTAAGTGGCCTGACACAAGTTGTCGACAAAGCAGTAGGGAAAGATCCATTTGCCGCTCCCGACGATAATGGGCACGCCATCATCTATGCCTTTCAGGAGATGCACGCACGTGACCCTATCATTAGGGCCAAAAACATCGGCAGGTCTCAAGATGACAACCGGCAAATTGTTTCCGTTGTGCATATGGAGCAATTTTTCCTCAGTTTTTTTCTTGCTTCTCACATAAGGTAGATGGTCGGCAGATATTCCTGGATTTGTTTCTGAGATATTGAGTTTTCTATACCCCAGAACAAGGGCTGAGGACATAAATATAAATTTTTTAAGATCGATGCCGTTATCCTTTATGTGGCGAACAAGATCGATCGTGCTGTTGTAGATATTGGATTCACAACATGCATCATCGGCCGCATCTGATACAATAGAAGCACAATGGATCAAGACGTCCAAATTTTTGGGCCACTCGATCTTATCCACTTCATTTAGGTCACCATAGATCAAATGGACATCTTGCCCTTCTAAGAAATGCAGGTCAGAGGTCTTTCGGACCAAGCCATAGACGTTATGATTTCTAGCCAAAAAATAACGGCAGAGGTTCGATCCGATGAAACCGTTAGCACCTGTTATCAAGACATTCTGCATGATTTGTCTTTCCTTGACTCCACAACCCTTAAAAATAGGGATTGGTTGAAAAGGATACCAATGTATGAGGATGGTGTCAACACACAGTATTGGGTCTTAGGTAGGATTCAAATATCTTCTTGACAACAAAAAATACAGTTGGTTATTGTGCTAAATATAAACATGTTGAATTTTCTCGATTGCATGGAGGCTGTGCTGAAGGAACTGGTGCGAAACAGAGTGAATGTGATTCAAAAAAATCGCAGGGGGATAAATAAGTGGAAAACAAAGCCTGTATAACCAAACAATCCAAAGGCCTGAGTTTGTTCGAACGTTATTTGAGCGTCTGGGTAATTCTGTGCATAATGGCGGGTATTTTACTTGGAAAACTAGCGCCCAAAGCGGCGACCTTTTTGGATGGGCTTGCCATCTATGTCAATGAAGCGCCTGTGGTTTCCATCCCGATCGCAGTATGCCTCTTCTTCATGATGTATCCCATCATGGTCAAGATCGACTTTACCGAAGTCCTCCAAGCCGGCAAGAATTTCAAACCTGTCAGTCTGACTCTTTTCGTAAACTGGGCCGTCAAGCCATTCACAATGTATGCCATAGCCCTTTTGTTTCTTGGCTTTCTTTTTAGGAATTTCATAGGTCCCGAAGCCCTTGATTACATAAAAATGCCTTTAGGACTCGATCTTCCCGTAGGTGCCGAACACGGAGCCGGCACGGTAGTTCTCGTAGAAGGAGTCAAGATGCTGGCAGTTCCCTTATGGCGAAGCTACTTAGCAGGGTGCATTCTGCTCGGCATTGCTCCCTGCACGGCCATGGTTCTGGTCTGGGGCTATTTAGCAAAGGGAAATGACGGACACACACTGATCATGGTCGCCATCAATTCCTTGACCATGCTTTTTCTGTACGGACCTCTCGGCGGATTTCTGTTGGGGATAGGCCGTCTCCCCGTCCCCTGGAAAGCTCTTTTGCTCTCTATCGGGATTTACGTGGCTCTGCCGCTTGTGGCAGGTTATATCTCACGGAGATTGATCGTGGCTAAAAAAGGGGTAGAATGGTTTAACACAAAATTCCTGCATATCCTCACGCCTGTTACCATTACATCTCTCTTGGTCACACTTGTCCTCTTATTCTCCTTTAAAGGAGAGGTGATACTTTCAAATCCTTTGACCATACTATGGATCGCTATCCCGCTTTTTATCCAAACGAATCTCATATTCTGGCTCGCATACGGATCAGCAAGAATACTGAAGCTTTCTTATCAGGATGCAGCCCCATCAGCTATGATCGGTGCCTCCAATCACTTCGAAGTCGCCATAGCAACAGCAGTCATGCTTTTTGGCCTCTCGTCGGGAGCGGCATTGGCGACGGTCGTGGGTGTCCTAATCGAAGTCCCGGTGATGCTGATGCTTGTGAGAATCTGCTTACGAACCCAGAGATGGTTTAAAGCTTGATTTTTAGGCTGACAGCTTGTCTTTATTTTCGTTATGAAGGGTATCAGAAAATCTATTTTGGAAATTTTAATAGATTTTTCTTGACATTTATAAAAATTAAAATTAAATTTGTCCCAGATTGGGAGATAGGGCTAGAAAAACCAAAATCATATGGGTCTAATTCTGCGTAAGCAGTTTATATAGATCACCATTAAAAGGAGGGAAAAAACATGAAAAAAGCTTTTATCACATCATTTATTCTCTTATTTGGTTTGTGTTTTTCAACGTCCATTGGACAAGAAACACAGACCGCGATAATGAACGTTCATAGCCAAGTTACGTCTTCTGTCTCAATATCTGTAACAGGTTTGGATTTTGGAGAACTATCAACCCAATCTACGACAGATGCCACGGGGACAATCAGTGTCATGGCAGCGACAGGTGTTATTTATAACATTGCTTTGGATGAAGGGCAGAATTGGGATAGTTATTCTAGGACAATGCTTAGTGACAGCGGAACAAGTATTGGTTATGGATTATGGAAAGATGCTGGGTTACAACCAGAGGATATGTGGGGTGATTCTGATTTCGGCGGCGCCCAACCGATTGGAACTTCTGCAGGACCATTTACTGGAGATGGAACTGCTCAGAACTATACAGTCTACGGTCAGGCAAACTCAGCCCCTCTCGTTGTTTTAGATGATTTTAACGATCTTGTTACTGTTACTGTGCATTATTGATAGACATCTGTGAATCACATTTTTATCGGAAATGAAAAATAAGCACAAAACCATGCAGCTTCTGATCCTGATCGTATCGGCATCGATTTTATCCGGACAGCAGCAAGTGACGACGAACCTGGATGTGACCGCTGTCGTTCCCGAGGCCGTGACCGTATCCGCCACCACATTGGACTTCGGCATTCTCGATGCAGTGAATACGACAGACGGCACAGCCACCATAACAGTAAACGCTTCTCCTGCGATCAATTATCATATCGCTCTGGACGCCGGGCTCAATTACGAATCGCCTACAAGGAACGTCGAATTTGACAAAGAATTGATCCAATATTTTTTGTATAAGGACGCTGCCTATACTGAAGAATGGGGGGATTCCGATTATGCCAACACCTATCCGCTGGGCAGTTCTGCAGGACCGTTTTTGGGGACCGGCGCCGAACAGGATTATACAGTTTACGGAAGAGCTGGGAATTCTGTCGGCCTGATGACAGGAACCTACACAGACACCGTTACTGTCACTGTTCAATTTTAGTCTTCTCAACTTCTTTACGGAGTTTCGTTTATTTCCCTAGAGCAAAGTTATTTTCCTTTTGTTGAGGATATAGGGGATAAGTTAAGGAGAAACCTAATGGTTAGAAAAATGACTTTAAAGATTTTTGCGGGAACGTTGATTTTGATGGCGTTCTCTCTCATTCAAGCCCAGATCACGGTGGTCCCCATCAGGGTGTTTTTGGACCCCGGGAAAAAAAGTGCTGACCTCAAGATTACCAATGAAAAAAGCGAAAAGATGAACATCCAGGTCCGGGCGGTTGCCTGGAGTCAAGATCCAGAGGGCAAAGATAAATTCGATCCCACAGAAGACATTGTCTTTTTCCCGAAGATTTTCGAGGTCGAGCCGGGCAAGGATGCTGTCATTCGTGTCGGTTACCAAGGAGACTGGCCGGAGACCGAAAAAAATTATCGGCTTTTTATAAGAGAGCTTCCCATCACAACGCCGGACCAAAAAGGGTTGAGCGTTGCGGTTAGACTTGGCATCCCTGTGTTCATCAGCCCTAAAAATCAAAACAGAAGCGCCGTTATCGAGTCTGTCCGACTTGACGATCAGAAAATATCCGTCAACATCAAAAACACGGGGAATGTGCATTATCTGGCCGAAAAAATCCAGGCTATCGGAATGGATTCTACTGATCAGGAAACTTTTAAACATGAAATTACGGGATGGTATGTCCTATCCGGTGTTTCCCGGATATTTTCGATCGAGATATCCGAAGAGGAAGCGCTCGGTGCGGAAAAGGTCCTGATCAAGGTCAGCTCGGGAAAAGATATCCTCGAAAAAACTTTTATGCTTTCAAAAGAATAACTCAAGAGCGAAAAGACTCTGAAAAAAAATCCAGAAATAGATGGATACTCTTCATAGAGGTAGAATTAAAGCCGTTCTCTATCCTTGCCGAATCTTTTGTTTTATCCTATTGATCTGCCTCCTGCTTTTTCCACAAAAGCCGGAAACCATCGTCTTGAGGGTCATCCTGAATTCGGCAATCAAAGGAGATTTTTTCGTCCTTCAAACCGAAGAAAAAGATATTTTATTTCCTCTTGTCCATTTAAGAGGCTTCGGTTTTAAGGATTTATCGGACAAGGCAAGATTGATCGATGATCACGCATCCCTCAAATCTCTTTTTCCCTTATTGACATTTGAACTCGATGAGCTGGCGGCAACCCTTATCATGACGGCCGAGCCTGAACTGTTCGAAGACCACATTTTCGATTTGAAAGCTTCGCCTCCAGAAGAAACGGCCTTTCTCGAAGAAAACTCGGCGTTCCTGAATTACTCGCTGAATCTCAACGCGGGAGATGGATCAAGTTCTACGGCATTCAGCCTGCCATTAGAGATGGGGATGAGATTATCGAACTTCCTTTTTTACTCGAGTTTTTCCTATGCCAAGAGCCAATCCTACGATCAGTTTTTCCGGCATATGACCCATGTGTCCAGAGATTTCCCCAAAAAAATGATCAGAATGGTAATGGGTGATTACCCGGCCACAGCCGGAGAGTATGGGGGTGCCGGAATCCTCGGCGGCGTCAATTTTTCAAAAAACTTTACCCTTCAACCCTATATGACCAGATATCCGGGGATGGAATTTTCCGGTGTAGCAAGAACTCCTTCTGAGGTTGAAATCTATATCAACGATAGGCTGATCCGGACAGAAAAACTCTCTCCAGGGGAATTTCATTTCCGTGACCTCTCTATATTCGGGGCAGGAGAAGCCACTCTTGTGATCAAGGATGCCTTCGGAAGAGAGGAGATCTTTACCAATCCTTATTTTATCTCGTCGCGTCTTCTAAAACCAGGGCTGGACTCGTTCAGCTACAGTCTCGGATTCAAGCGACAACCGATAGGGATGAACAACCAAAAATATGGGAATTTGACATTTGTCGGTTTTCATAGAAAAGGCTTCACGAAACAGTTCACAGGCGGAATCGGGATTGAAGCGGATAAAAGTATGATAAACCTGCGTACTACCGCTACTTTCGTCCCCGGAAAATGGGGGGAAATGAGCGCTTCACTGACAATGAGCCGAAAGCACGGCAAAATCGGGTATGGAGGAGGAGTGAACCTGTTTATTCCTGGAAGGAAAGGTATAAACCTGAGGCTTTCCGCTGTAGGATATTCGAGAGATTATTCTAGCCTGTTTTCCATATCGCGCCAGAATATAAAATTCGGCGGAATTTTAAACATTGGCTACCATCACCGAAATCTTGGTTCTATTTCAGCGACTTATTCCATTCAGGATAGATATGGATCTCATGCACGAAAAAGCTTAGCATTATTTTTTAGACGTCGCCTGTTCATGAATGGATCTCTCTTCCTTTCGTTTTCGAAGGTCTGGGCAGATATTTCTTTTTATGAGGCTCATGTCGGATTGAATTTTTATCTGGGAGGAAGAAAAACAGTAACTGTAAACAGCCGGCTTAGCGAGGGGGTAACTCGGTACAATGCAAGCTTCCACAAAAATCCGCCGATTGGGATAGGAACAGGGTACAGGGTTCAAGTGGATGGGAATCGGAATTCGCAGGCAAAAGGCCTGAGTTATACGAGCGAGCTGGCACGATTTGAATATCACGGTCCCTACGGGATCTACACACTCGACTACAGAGCATCTGCAGGCCGAAATTCCTATAGCCTCAGAGCCGCAGGCAGCATTGCTTATATCGGACATAAATTCTATATGAGCAGGCCGATTAGCGACAGCTTTGTTATTGTGAAAGTCGGTGATATCCAAGGGGCTGGGATAAAATTCAATAATCACAAGGCAGGATCCACCAATAAGAATGGTGAACTGATCGTTCCGGGACTGATTTCTTATTTATCGAATAGAATTTCCCTCGAAACCGATGATGTCCCCTTGAATTACAGTATATTCGAGACCTCACGATATGCCACTACTTTCTACCGGGGAGGCGGGCTTTTGGAATTCGACGTAAAAAAATTCCAGGCATTCGAAGGCAGGATTTTTCACATGAAAAACGGCCAGAAGGAATTCCTGGAATTTGCCTTTTTGGAGATCGATGTTGGAGGGGAAATCCTATCGAGTGTAACGGGAAAGGATGGAGAATTTTATCTGGAAAATCTAGCGCCAGGGAAATATCGGGTCAATATCATTAGGATGAAGGAAAAATTTTATTTGGATTTGATAATCCCAGAAAGCAAAGAAATTGTCGTCAACTTAGGGGATTTGCTCTGTGAGATCGATTAAATATTTAAGCTTTTTTTTCCTTTTTTTGTTTTTGGGAAACACATGGGCCCCAAAGACATATGTTAACGCTATATCCGTGCAATTTGGCACTTACAATTCCTATTCCCATTATCCGCTGTTGGGGACTGGCCGGATCATTGTTGTCACTGACTCATCGACACCATACATAGTAAGGATAGATTCGGGAAAAAACTCCAGCCAAGGATTTCATCCCAGGCTAATGCGTTCCAAGAAGGATCGGCTATCCTACAACCTTTATATCGATGCTGCGTGTACGGGAGTGTGGGGTGACGGCACCGATAACACGTATACCAGGACAGGGAGTGGGAGTCTTGAGTTTATCATATACGGCAGTATCCCTGCTTTCCAGAATGTGGCGCCCGGTTTTTATAGTGACGTTGTTACTGTGAGTATCGAGTGGTAGCAAATCACATTTTTAAATACAGAATTTTGGGAAGCATAAAGTCTTCCTTCTGGCCATATAGGGATTTTAAGTCTCACATTTTTTCCCATCAATACTAAATTTTTGCAACCTTTCCAGTAAAACCGCGTCTATATTAATATCCATAACGGATATTAATTGGAGGAAACCATGAAAAAATTCATAACGCGCAACGAAGAAATCATCCTCCTGACCATCCTCAAGCTCGAGGGCAATGCCTACGGTGTGAGCATCCGGAAGCAGATCTACCAGGATATGGGCGACAAGTGGTCGTTTGCTTCCATCTACCAGCCCTTGGATAATCTCGTCCGGAAAAAACATGTCATGAGGAAGAAGGGCGATCCTACGGCTAGGCGAGGCGGAAAAAGCAAATTTTATTACGAGGTCACTCTGGAAGGCCTCAAAAATTTGAAAATGCTCAAAAAAGCCCACGAACAGGTTTGGTCAGGCATCCCGGAGATTTCCTTGGAGAAAGGGAAGTGAAACAGGATTACTATCGCGAGAGAATAGGCGATCTGGAGGAGGCCTACAGAGATCTGGTTGAAGAGGCCGGCCTGTTTCGGGCAAGAGTTTGGCTCTGCTCCGAAATCATTAAACTTTGCTTTGGAGTCTTCCGGATAATCATGGTTTGGAGGTTCGTTATGCTTAAAAACTATTTTAAGGTAGCCTTACGAAACATCAAAAGGCACAAAGGGTATTCTATCCTCAACATTTCAGGCCTGACGATCGGTTTTGCCTGCTTCATATTCATATTTCTGTTCATACGATACGAGCTCAGCTTTGATCGGCAGCATACAAAGGCTGACCGGATATATAATGCCATCTACAAGTTTACAGGAGACTATACCATGGGAACCCCGAAAGAGGCCCACTCCCATCCCCTGCTAGCGCCTACATTAATGAATGAGTTTCCTGAAATCGAAACAGCCACCCGGTTCAGCAAATACAATAACGTCATGGTCCGTGTCAAAGATCAAAAATTTCTCTTCGACAAATGGGTGTGGGCGGATGAGCATATCTTCGATGTGTTTGACCTGCCCTTTGTCTATGGCAATCCCAAAACCGCTCTCGATAAACCATTTTCCGTGGTGATCGACGAAGACACGGCGGGCAAGCTTTTCGGCCATATCAATCCCGTCGGAAAAACGCTCCAAGTTATCCGGGGCAAAGAAATGGACTTTCAGGTCACAGGAGTCATGAAAAACCTTCCCCCAAATTCACACTTTCAGCCGAATCTTCTCGGCCAATTCGAGACTCAAATCAGCCTGGGGTTGTCTAGATCCCTGAATTCGTGGGATGCCCACTGGTTTCATTCCTACCTCCTCCTCAAAAAGGGCAGCTACGCCCGGGAACTGGAAACGAAGATCCAATCCTTTATCGAACAAAAACTACACCCCCTCAGTTCCTCACAAAATTGGACCTATCTCCTTCTACCTCTGACAGATATCCATCTGAAATCGACGGATGTTCTCAAAAAACTCGAAGAGGGAGGAGATATCAAGTCTATCTATATTTGCTCTTTGATCGCTGTCCTCATTCTCTTTATCGCAGGAATCAACTTTATCAATCTCTCCACAGCCCGCTCCTTCACCCGCTCCAGGGAAGTCAGTATCCGCAAGGTTGTCGGGGCCTACCGCTCTCAGCTCATAAAACAATTTCTCGGCGAATCCCTGATCTTCACAGCCATCTCCCTGATTGCTGCTGTCGGATTCGTTCTTCTGGCTCTCAAGGGATTCGCGCATATAATGGACAGAGAAATGACAGCCCATGCCATAATCCATCCGGAATTTATTTTGGGACTCCTGGCCGCCTTTATTTTGGTGGGTTTTATATCCGGCTTTTATCCCTCTCTGTATCTTTCCGGATTCAAACCGCTAATCCTTTTAAAAGGTCCCACCCCCCGGGCATCCAAAAGCCTGAATCTGCGGAATTTTCTGGTTGTTTTCCAGTTCGCCATATCCCTGTTTCTCATCATCAGCACATTGATCATTTCGGGCCAAATCCATCTGATACGGACAAAAAAACTCGGATTCGACCGGGACCATGTCGTAGTGATCAATCTGAATGACGACAAAATAAGACAAACAAGAGATATTATCAAAAACGAGCTGCTTCTGTATCCGGGTATCAACGGAGTCACATTCACCCAAACCCTGCCGACCAACATCAACTGGGATTCCGATTTTGATTATGAAGGAAGGGGAAACAATGAATATCCTTTTTTTTATTACTCCCAAGTCGATTATGATTATGTGGATTTTTTCAATATGGAAATCACGGACGGAAGAAACTTCTCTCGTGAAATGACCACGGATGCCGTGGGAGGAGGGGCCTTTATATTAAACCAAACCGCAGTCAAACATTTGGGGTGGGAAGATCCTGTCGGAAAAAAAATTGGCTTCCCCGAAGGCGAAAAAATGGGAACGGTTGTCGGGGTTGTTAAGGATTTTAACTGCCATTCCCTTCATTTTCCGGGAGAACCTGCTGTTTTGATCCTAAACACCGGTCCGTGGAACATCTACTTTCTCTCCATTAAAGTGAAGCCGGAAAACATTACTCATACCTTGGGAGCGATAGAAAAGGTCTGGAAAAAGCATTCCGACGGGTATCCCTTTGAATACTACTTTCTGGACGAAGCTTATGACAACCTGTACAAATCTGAAATCAGGCTGAACATTTTCTTCCGGCTGTTTACTCTGATTGCCATTATTATTTCCAGTCTCGGTCTCTTCGGATTGGCTTCATTCACGGCAGAGAGGCGCACCAAAGAGATCGGCATTCGAAAGGTCTTGGGAGCATCCCTCCCTAGCATCGTGATTTTTATTTCCAGGGGATTCACGAAATGGGTGCTGCTGGCCAACATCATAGCCTGGCCGGTCGCGTATTATTTTATGAATAAATGGCTGCAGAACTTTGCCTACCGGATCGACCTGAGTGTCTGGATTTTTCTTTTGTCCGGCTTGGCGGCGTTCATCATTGCCCTGCTTACAGTAAGCTACCAGTCCATCAAAGCCGCCACCGCCAATCCAGTCGATTCCCTGCGGTATGAATAAAGGATATTCCGTGAGGAGTATAACGAGTTTCGGCCGCATAGTTCGCTCGAAAAAATGACACCACGCCAGTTTGCAGAGCAGTTTGAAGCCAGGAAACTATACTTTTGGCTGGACCAGGATCCAGGGAGCAAATCCGTCTGCTATGTTTTGTGTTATAATTTAATCGGGAAATTACAGACCGATGAGAAATTCTCGAGATTTTTCTAATATTTTTTTTAAGATTTTTGCACTTTCACTGTTTGTCGTTTTTCTTTTCCAACCTGCATTATCTCAGAATCAATCTATCCGGATTGTCAAACTTAAGGTTGTTGTGGATGAGGAGTTCAGGAAGACAGGGGACTGGCGATTTGAGCTTAAACAGCATGTTGCGAATGCCTCCCGGGTTTTTGAACAAAACTTCGGCATTAGTTTCGAGATTGGAACTATCGAATCATGGAGTTCGGATAATTCCCAAAACTCCA
>CP070750.1:3895077-3917942 GCA_020348385.1 Candidatus Aminicenantota bacterium
GAGGCTCGCCTCCGAGGGATTTTAAGTCCCTTGCGTCTACCAATTCCGCCACCCCGGCACAATAAGCGGAAAGATTATAACACATCATTGTTGACTTGTCCCCAATTGGTGGTAGAATAGGGTAAAAGTCATCCAAAGTGGATAATCAAAAACATCAAACAGCTCGCATCCTGCCAAAACAACTGAGCACTTTTGCAGACAACAGCGCGGAAAGCATTGCCAATCTTTTTATCAGTCTCAAATTCACACCTAATGTCATCAGTTTCATCGCCCTCACACTAGGCTTTGGAGCCGGGATCCTATTCGCCATGGCCCAACCTTTGTGGGCCGGAGTTGTGATTATCCTTTGCGGATTTTTCGATGTTTTGGATGGACAGGTGGCAGCCAAAACAAATAAAAAAAGCTTGTTCGGGGCCATCTTTGATTCCACCTTAGACAGATATTCCGAGTTTTTTATCTATCTGGGCATCGCTTATTATTTTCGGGATCACTGGGCACTTTGGTTGTGCTTTTTCACTTTTTTTGGATCCTATATGGTCAGCTATACACGAGCCAGAGCTGAAGGATTGGGCATAGATTGTCAAATCGGGATCATGCAAAGAGCAGAAAGGCTTGGCCTTCTTGCTATCGGGTCTCTGTTTGGCTCCGCTTTTGGTGTTTTCGATGCCGTGATGATAGCCGTATTGATAGCGATAGCTGTGATTTCTAATATTACCACCCTCCAAAGAATATACCACGTGAAAAAGAAAGAAAAATTGACAAAAACAAGCTCTTAAAACAGTTGGCATAAACAGGGCGACAAAAAGGAATTACCTCCTATGAGAAAACAAAAAGTTGGCTTATTTATTGCCCTATTGATCTTTGTGCTTTGGGTAACAGCCTTTGCGATCGAAACCGGAGAAATTAAAGGGAGGGTTCTAGATGAAAGCAGCGAAGGCCTTCTGGGCGTGGTAATCACAGCAAGGAGCCCAAACCTCCAAGGAACTCGAACCGTGATCTCCACAGCCGATGGGCTTTTCACATTCCCTCTTCTTCCTGTCGGAAAATATACACTCACTTTCCATCTGGACGGCTTCAATCCGGTGGTTCAGGAAGAAGTCATCGTGCGTTTAGGCAGAGTGACCGACCTGAAAGTCATCCTGCGTGTCACAAACATCGAAGAAGAAGTCGTCGTCACAGCCACACCGCCACTCATTGATAAAACATCGACCGACACAAGTTACTATTTCAGCGACAAAGACATTGAAAAAATTCCAGTCCAGAATCGGAATGTCGTGGATGTTTCCAAATTCACCCCTGGTGTGACAGGAGTGAGGATTAACACCCGGCGGGGTGTTTCGACCCAGGGACTACCCAGCTTTAGAGGTGAAGGGGAAGAAGGCAGCTCGTGGGTCATGGATGGTCTGGCCATCAGCGGTGTCAGGTTGAAAAATGCAGGAGTACACATTAATTATGATTCCATCGACGAAATCCAGATCATCTCCGATCCTTTCAGCCCTGAATATGGCCCCGCTTTTGGGGGGATCATCAACATGGTCACAAAAAGCGGGAGCAACGACTTCACTGGGGAATTTTCTCTCGTTTTCACGAATAAAGAGCTCCAGGCCGCCCGTCAGGAACAACTGGCTGTCATCAGTGAACCCGCTTTTTTTTCCAATTACAATCTTTTCTTCAACCTCGGGGGCCCGTTGGTCAAGGACAAGCTTTGGTTTTTTCTCTCCAACAACTTCTTCACAGATACGGAAGAAACAACAGACACGACCGTTGATTATTACACGGTCCCTGGGGGAAAGTTCACATCCCGGAACAACAACCTGTTTGCTAAATTGAGTTACGCCCTCACAGACAATCACAACCTTTCCTTGTCGGCTGTCTACCACAAATCATTGGGACAAAAAGGAGGGACGGGAATCCCTGAGTTGTACGAAAAGTATACCTGGGCTGACATGATTTTCCGGCTGAATTACAGGGGGATCATCAATGCCACAACACTGGTCGAAGCGGGATTGGGCCATGTCAGCCGAGACAATCTGAGGGAGCCACTGGATGGTAACCTAGGCCCCGCTCAATACTACGTCAATGACTTAGCAAGGAACATCAACAACTCCTATGGTCATGTGGTCGATGACCAGTATCGGTGGGACTTCAATGCAAAGCTCACAAAATATTTCGACACGCCGAACCTCGGGCACCACGAAATCAACCTCGGTATCGAATACACCTCCTTTGGATCAGAATTTGTCGTGAATTTCACAGGAGGGGATGAAGACATTTTCCCGAAAAACGGATTCGATGTCGGGACCAAGTATTATTTCAAATCATGGGAGGGAGGGGAAAAAATACCCACATTCTTTTACGAATACGGTCCTTTTGATTTCATCAATTCCTCCAGGGGGATCGGACTTTATTTCAAGGATAAATTCACTGTGGGCAGATTCACTTTCATGGTCGGATTTCGCAGCCAAACCCAGGTGTGCCTGGATGGAAAAGGAGAAAAGCTCTGGTCATGGGGACTTAATGATTTTTTGGCGCCGCGCCTTTCCATGTCTATCGACATAACGGGCGACGGTGTGAATGTGCTCAAACTAGGATGGGGACGTTTTTCCGACTACATTACGACCATGCCCTTGGGAATTCTGAGTTCTGGCGCAGGTTTGAGTTTCCGAAATTACAGCTGGCTAGGTCCTGATAATCCTTCGGACAGCGAACTCTATGACACGGCGAACTGGGAATTCAATGTCGAGCAAAAGCTTCAAGCGTTTGAAATCGCAAGCAACCTGAAGCCCAACTTCCTGACCCGTTATCTCATCCAGTTCGACCGGAGGTTCGGCACGAACTGGGCCATAAGCGCAAGGTATATCCGGTCCACAGCTAATGATCTGCTTGAGGTCCTGGCGATCCTCGATCCCAACACCCTCTACAAATTCCTGTACGATAATTTCGAACACAAGAGAAGGAACTATTGGGGTGTGGAGATAGAGCTCAACGGGAGAATCGGAACACGTTTTTTTCTGAACGCTTCTTATAGCCATGCCTCAGCCAAAGGGACAAACCCCGGTCAAGTGGAAACCGGGTCCTGGACTCAAGAGGAAGGAAGTACAAATTTTCTAGGCCTTTTCGGCAATCATATTTATGTTCCAGACATTCCCGGATTGGAAGATGTCAAAGAGTGGGCGGATCAAGAATTGGGAGGTTTGGGAGGAAGAGGAATCGGTGATGAGGGATGGTACGGAAACCTTCCCTATTCGGTAGACCACAATTTTAAATTCAACACGATTTATTTGGCTCCGTATGGGATTGCAATTTCGGCGGCCTTCGAATACATATCGGGTTATTATTGGGAGAAGTTGGGTTTGGTTCCATTCTTCGGAGGATATTATTCTTTCCCTGAAACAAGAGGGATTCGAAAAAGTCCTTCTCATTTCTATTTGGATATGGGAATCGAAAAAGAATTCTTCTCGATTCTGACTCTCCGACTCGACCTTTTAAACCTGTTGAACAGCCAGAGGCCAATATCCTACGTGAAAGAAAACATACCGATTTTCGGACAGATCTGGTCTCGTCAACAGCCGCGGCAAGCCCGTGTGATGATCAGGTTAAGATGGTAGGCATCTCTATTCGACAGTGACGCTTTTGGCAAGATTTCGCGGCTGGTCCACATCTGCACCTCTGTGAGCCGCGATGTAGTAGGCAAATAGCTGAAGGGGGAGCGTCGTTAAAAACGGCGTAAACAACGGATGGACTTGGGGAACAGGAATCACATCTTCCACCTTGTCCTTGATATCTTCATCCTCATCGAAAGCTACCGCGATGACATAGCCGATTCTTGTCTTCACTTCTGAAATATTGCTCAGTATTTTGTCATACACTCGATCTTTGGGAACAACGACCATGGTGGGCATCAAGTCATCGATCAGTGCTATTGGACCATGTTTCATTTCTCCACCCGGATAGCCTTCGGCATGGATGTAGGAAATTTCTTTTAATTTCAACGCACCTTCCAGAGCAACTGGGAAGCTTACCCAGCGCCCCAAATACAGAAAATGAGAAAACGGAACAAAACGTAAGGCCAACTCTTCAATAGACTTGGCTCTATCCAGAATGATTTCCATCTTGTGGGGAATGCGCTGCAATTCCTGGATAAAGGTGAGGCTCTCCTTTGGATCCAAATTCCCTCTCATTTGACCAAGATAGATGGCCAATAAGGCTAATGCCGCCATCTGAGCCGAAAAAGTCTTTGTAGCTGCAACCCCGATCTCCGGTCCCGCATGGGTGTAAAGAACACCATTAGCTTCTCTGGCAATCGAAGAATTCATCACATTACAAATGGCCAAAGAAAGCGCTCCTCTTTCTTTGATCGACCTCAAAGCTGCCAGCGAATCGGCTGTCTCTCCAGATTGAGAGATCACAACGACAAGAACTTCCTTGTCCAGAATAAAATCACTGTAACGGTATTCAGAGGCATATTCGACATCGACAGGAATCCCCGCCATATTTTCCAAAAAATACTTGCCGAGAAGGCCTGCATGATATGAGGTTCCACAGGCGACGATAACGACTTTTTTTATCGCATCCATGCGGTTGGCAGGCATGCCTACTTCATCCAAAAACACCTTCCCTGTATCCAGAGAAATCCGACCCTGAAGTGTATCCCTGACCACCTGTGGCTGTTCAAATATCTCTTTGAGCATAAAATGTTTGAATCCCCCTTTTTCTATCATCAGCGGATTCCATGTGATGTGTTCTGGTGTTTTTGTCACCTCGTTTCCGGAAAAATCTCTGAATCTTGCACCATCGGGTTCCACAACCACCATTTCTCCATCTTCGAGAAAGACGATCTCTTTAGTGTGAGTGATCAGGGGATTGAGATCGGAACAGACAAAATATTCATTCTCTCCTATTCCAACCACCGCGGGGGGACCCATTTTGGCAGCGACGATTTTCTCGGGATCTTTCACCGAAACAGCGGCAATCGCAAAATCCCCTTCCAGCTCCTGAAGAGCCTGCTGGACAGCTTGCTCTAAGGAATTTTCGTAGTATCCCTCGATAAGGTGGGCGATGACTTCTGTATCGGTCTCGGTTTGAAAGGTATGGCCTTCCTGTTGAAGCCTTTTTTTTAACTGGAGATAGTTCTCGATAATGCCGTTGTGAACGACGACCAATGATCCTGTACAGTCCTGGTGAGGGTGGGCGTTTTCTTCGGATGGCCTCCCATGTGTAGCCCAGCGTGTGTGACCAACACCATAATGCCCCTTTAATGGTTCTTCGTTCAGGCTCTTTTCCAACTCTGCAATTTTTCCCTTGACCCGTCTTCTGTTTATCTTCCCTTCCTCAAAAACAGCAATGCCCGCCGAATCATACCCGCGGTACTCCAGCTTTTTTAAGCCGTCCACGATGATCGGGACAACCTCTTTCGCTCCAACATACCCGATAATTCCACACATTATTTTTTCCTCTTTTTTTTCACCCATCTAGGTTTTTCAACCTGTCTGCTCCGCGAAACGGCCAAAGCGCCGGAAGACACATTTTTAGTAATTGTCGATCCAGCCCCTACATAAGAATCTTTTCCTATTTTAACTGGAGCAACGAGTTCTGTGCCCGACCCGATGAAGGCGCCTTCTTCGATAACAGTTTTATGCTTCTTCTTCCCATCATAGTTGCATGTGATCGTGCCCGCTCCGATGTTGACATTGTCCTTGACTTCGGTATCTCCCAGATAAGAGAGGTGGCCGGCTTTGGATCCTCTGCCAAAAACCGTACTTTTCATCTCCACAAAATTTCCGACTTTTGCACCCGCTTTAACGTTACTTTTCGGTCTCAAATGAGTAAACGGACCAATTTGGGCGCCTTTCGCTATCGTGCTTTCTTCGATCATGGTCGATGTCAAGATCTTCACTTCATGGCCAATCCGAGAATCCCTTATATGGACAAAGGGATAGAGTTTGCATCCCTGTCCGATCACAGTTTTTCCTTCAAGAACAACGGATGAATACAGCGTTGTGTCCCGGCCAATTTTAACATCAAAGTCAATCCATGTGGTAGAAGGATCATATATGGTGACTCCGCTTTCAGCCAAAGAAATGATTTTCCTTTGCCGCAAAATCTCCACGGCTTGAGCCAGTTCATAACGGTCGTTGATTCCAACAATTTCCTGTTCCTCGGGAGCTTTGTATACGCCAACTCTTCCCTTGTCTCCTGACATGATCTCTATGATATCTGTGAGGTAAAACTCACCTTTGATGTTTTTATTCGAAATCTTCGGAAGGGCTCTTAGCAGATCTTCGATCTTGAACAGATAGACTCCGACATTAGCTTCTTTTATCCTCCGTTGAGCAGGAGTGGCATCTTTTTCTTCGAAGATCCTGATCACATTGTTCTCATGGTAAGTCACCCGCCCAAATCCTGTGGGATTTTCCATTATTGCGCTTAAAAACGTTAACGCGTTTTTTTCTCTTTGGTGTTGCCTTATCATGGGCCTTAAGGATTCCGGACGAATCAGTGTTAAATCTCCGTTAATAACCAGGAGATCTTTGTCTTTATTGGATTGAAGAATTTTTTTTGCCGCCAGAACAGCATGGGCCGTTCCCAGCTGTTTTTTCTGGTGAATGAACTCAACGGGCTTGGAAAATTCCTCCTTCATGACTGAATCCTTCTGATACCCCACAACCACATGGATAGTCTCAGGCCTCAAAGCATGCATGCAATCCACCACCAGATGAATCATGGGTTTTCCCAACATGGGGTGAAGAACCTTGATTTTATCGGACTTGAATCTGGTTCCCTTCCCCGCAGCTAGTACAAGAGCAAGAAGTTTTCTTTTCATCCCGTTTTTGTGATGATTTTAAATTTTTTATCTTCCCAAAGGGGCTCGAATCCCGATTCATTCTGAGCCAAAATCCCAAAGAACTTGTCTTTGTGTACAGCATCCTTCAGGTTCTCCAGGCATTTTTCGGTTTCTTCCATATGACGATACGTGAGTGCCATTAAATAAGACACTTTTCCTTCTTTCGGTTTTTGCGTTTTGGCCTTCTCCAACAATTTGATCGCCTCGCCGTGATCTCCCTGATTAAGCTTGTATACAGCATATTCGTAATAATCTTCGAAGGTTTTTAAAGAAATAGTTTCTTTTTTCTCGCGATTCTCACAAAGTGCAAGATACAAATGAACTCGGTCAACAAGTTCTTTTTCCGTGTCATGCTTTTCAAGAAAGGCTTTGAATAGCTCTTTCGCTTTGGCACAATCTCCCTTACGATAGGCCTTCACGGCCTGACCGTAAGCAGCTAGGATTTTTTCATACAGGTCTTTTTTCAATTTTTCTTTAGTTTCTGGCAATTTTTCTCTCCAATTTTATTTATGGCGAACCGATCTCACTGCATATGCATGCCCCATCTCTCGCTTCCACCTTAACGTTAGGGTGGGACGATTCGGCCTCGGCTCGTGAATAATCCTGACAAATAAACAAGGTGTGTCATTTTATATCAGAATTCGTTGTTTGACAAGAGCAGGCTACGGATGGATAACCGTTATCGGTCGGGGGAAAGGTATTCCGGATTCTCCAAAATAAAACGAACGACTCTAAGGTGAAGATCATGCCCTGCCTTTTTTGAGACAAAATGACCGGTTACAGGGTTTCCTAGAAGCGAGAGATCTCCGATTAAATCCAATATTTTGTGTCTCACAAACTCATCAGGATATCTGAGGGGGCCGTTGATCACGCGTGTTTCATCCAAAATAACTGTATTATTGTAGGATCCCCCAAGCGCCAGTCCCTGTTTTTGGAGGGTAGGAACATCCTCTAAGAATCCGAACGTACGAGCTGAGGCGATTTCCTTCTCAAAATTCTTTGGGTTTATAACGACAGACAAATCCTGTTTTTTAATGCAGGGATGTTCATACTCGATTTGATAAGTGATTCTGAATTCGGCATCCGGGTCAACAGAAATAGAAGCTCCCTCATCCCGAATAGTAAGCGATTGTGTAATTTTTTGGAGGTTTTTTTCCTCTGGAAGCTCCCTGAATCCCGCTCTTTTGACAGCCCGGGCAAAATGAAGGGCACTGCCATCCATAGATGGGATCTCTTCTTGATTAAGCTCGATCGTTAGGCTATCGATACCGTAAACCCAGAGAACAGCTAAGAGGTGTTCTAATGTCTGTATTTTTCCCTGGTTGGTAACCAACATAGTGCAATTTTTGGTTTTGATGTTTTCAAGAGAAAGACGAAATTCTTTGTTTTTTAGATCCGATCTCCTGAAGACGATTTCACCTGTATCTGAGGGGATTAGTCGGAGATCGACAGGTTTCCCTGAATGGATACCGAAGCCAAAGAACTCCAAATCTCTTTCTAATGTTCTCTTTCTTACCATGAGCTGTTTGAATCCGTCTTGGATTTTTTAAGTATAACCCATATAAAAAGTTGGGGTCAAACCTCGATCCCCTGCTAGAAAAAGGGGACGGTTCTATTTTTTATGCAAAAAATAGAACCGTCCCCTTTTTTCATCACGGCTAGATATGTTAAAATCAGGACAATGAAATCACAGCTTGAAGACATCCTTAATCAGGTCCACTTGGGAAAACTAAGCCCCAATGAAGCGCTCAAACGCCTGAGGGATTACCCCTATCAGGACTTGGCTTTTGCCAAAATCGACCACCACAGAGAACTCCGGCGAGGTTTTCCGGAGATCATATTCGGCCTTGGAAAAACAGCTGATCAAATCATCAAGATTTCCCGAGAAATTTTAAAAAAGGGGAACAATTTGTTGATCACAAAAGTCGATTCCTCCGTTTACAAAAAGGTCAAAGCAAAGCTGCCTAAAGTCCAGTTTAATTCTCAAGCCAAGGCGATCTTTTGTAGACAAAAAAAGGGGGTCGTGGGAAAAGGGACAATAATCGTGATCACGGCCGGAACATCCGACATCCCGATAGCCGAAGAAGCAGCTGTTACATGCGAAATCTTCGGGAACGATGTGGAGCGAGTTTATGACGTGGGCGTGGCAGGCCTCCATAGACTCTTCGGAGAATATGACAAAATTACCGAAGCAAGAGTGATCATCACCGTTGCCGGGATGGAAGGGGCTCTCCCCAGTGTAATTGCAGGAATCACGGATAAGCCTATCATTGCGGTTCCGACGAGCGTGGGATATGGAGCAAGCATGAAGGGATTGGCTGCGTTGTTGGCAATGCTGAATTCTTGCCCGGGCGGTGTTGCGGTGGTGAACATCGATAATGGATTCGGTGCTGCTTACCTAGCAAGCTTGATCAATCATCTTTGATCGCACAATCGTAACATGTCGTCACTTGACAATTCGGCCTCCCAACCCTATATTTTACTAGTTAACTTCTATCTTTTATCAACTTATAGATCGATGTGGGTTGACATATTTTTTCATGAATAATTCAGAAAATTATGGAGATTATTGATCAAATAAGGCAAGCTGCCAATATTGTCGAACTGGCTTCCCAGTACACCACTCTAAAAAGGGCTGGCCGTCGGCATGTCGGGCTGTGTCCTTTTCACTCGGAAAAAACTCCCTCATTCACTCTGGATGATGAAAAACAGCTCTTTCACTGTTTTGGATGCGGAACAGGGGGTGATGTTTTTACCCTCGTTATGGAGAAAGAAAACCTCAGTTTCCCTGAAGCAGTGCGTTACCTTGCTGAGAAATACAATATTCCCGTTCCAGAGAGAAGAAGGCTATCGCCACAATACAAAAAATTGGAAGAACGAATTCAAAAAATCACCGAAGATTCGCTCGCTTATTTCCGGAAAAATCTTCATAACACGGACGAAGGCAAAAAAGCCCTTTCCTATCTTCATAAGAGACAGATCTCGGATGAAGTCATACAGAAATTCAAAATCGGTTATGCGATAAACTCATGGGATTCGCTAATTTCTGCCTTTCAAAGACAAAACATCTCTGCGAAAGATCTGGAAAAAGCAGGCCTGGCCATCTACAATCAAGCCAAAAACAGCTTTTATGATCGTTTCAGAGGACGGATCATCTTTCCGATATTCAGTGAATCCGGCAAAGTTGTGGCATTCGGAGGAAGAAGCTTGTTCGACGCAGAACCCAAGTATCTCAACTCACCCGATACGCCAATTTACACAAAAGGGAGACTCCTATACGGCCTAAATTTTTGCAAGGAATCAATTCGCCAATCTCAAGAGATCATTCTTGTTGAAGGATATACAGATTTTATCGCGCTTTATCAGGCAGGAATTTCGAATCTGGTGGCCCCTTTGGGCACGAGCCTGACTCCCGACCAGGTTTATCTTACTAAAAAATACGCAAAAAAAATGATCGTCTGTTTCGACGGCGACGTCGCCGGGATAAAAGCAGCCTCCCGTGCCGTTTCTTTGAGCTTCGAGAAAGGAATCCAAACTCGCATATTAAGACTCCCCGAAGGATATGACCCAGACAGTTTCCTTAAAAAAAATGGGATCGATGCATTCAATAAACTGAAAAAGGAAGGCATCCCGGGCCTGAAATTTTTGATCCAGGTCCAGAAAAAAGGGATAAAATCTCAGGCTCCCGAGGAAAAAACGCAAATCGTAAAAAACATTGCCAGTGAATTGGGAAAAATACCGGACTTGATCGTCCGCGATGATTACATCAAACAGGCTTCTGAATATCTTCAGGTTGATGAAGGGAGACTGCGGTCCATTATCAATAAAAAAGAAGAGGAGATTCCTGAGCAAGAAAAAGCCCGGTTTCTTCCCGCCGAAAAAATTCTTTTAAAAATATTATTTCGAGATAAGGGTATTACTTCGCGTATTATTAACTTTCTTAAGGAAGATTATTTTAAAGGATTAAAAGGAGAGCCAATTTTTAGAGAAATAAAGAACGCGTATACAAAAAATAAAAAAATCCCAGATTTCCATGAATTTAAGCAAAATTTAGATAAATCTATTTATAGTGCATTATCGGAAATACAATTTGGAGAGAATATTCAGCACACATTTGAAGAAGCAAAGGATTGTATCGACAGCCTGAAAGACAGATCTCTTGAAATGAGATGCGCAGAATTAGACTCCCAAATAAAAAAATTGCAGAGAGACGGAAATTATGAAAAAAGCAATGAACTATTAAACCAAAAATTTGAGATTAAAAAGCAACTCTCTTTGTCGATGCAACGAAACCAATGAGTGATAGGAGATAAAATTGCCTTCTGACAGCAAATACGAGAGAGAAGAAATTCACGATCTGATTTCCAAGGGAAGGAAACGAGGATATCTTCTCTTCGAAGAAATAGATAAGACTTTCCAAGACGAATTCGATTCCGATGCAGACTTCAACGAATTTATCAGCTCGATGGACGACTATGGGATAAAAATCCGATATAAGCGGCGGGGGCACCTTCCCAAGAGAAGAAAAAGCGATATCGTTTCTTTAGAAGGCCTGGAAAGAACGACAGATCCTGTAAAACTCTATTTGAGAGAAATGGGGAACATTTCGCTTCTCACAAGAGAGGGGGAAATCGCCATTGCAAGGGAGATAGAGCGCGGAGAAAAGACGATAATCAAAGCTCTATCGAAAACAAGATTGGTCCTCAACCAGGTGCTTGCTATCGAAGACAAACTGGATGATTTTCCGGATATTCTTCATGATATGTTCGAGATCAGCGAAGACGATATCGGGGAGGGAAAGCTCGAGGAGAAAAAAAATCAGATATTGAAAAAGATCGGAAAAATCCGAGTATTAAGCGAACAGCACGATGCCATTTCTCCAGTCAAAAAAAACACAATTGCCAGAGGTCGTCTGATCGTTCAAATGAGCCGATCCATCCGAGACCTTAATATCCGCCCCAGCCTGCGTGAAGAAATCATCGAGATTTTAAGAGAAAAACTGAAGGTTATAAACGAGCTGGAAGAAACAAAAGAAGAACTGAATATCTCCCTTAAACAAGCCAAAACGAAACGAGCCAAGAAAAAAGAAGCAGACCTGAAACTGAAAACAAAAAATATAAATAAACTGCTGCGAACATTCCAAAAAGAGATAGGATTAGATTCCCAGGCGTTGCGAAAAACGCTCAGGGCCATCACAACGGGAAGAAAAATCAGCGATCAGGCAAAAAAAGAATTGGTCGCGGCGAATTTACGATTGGTCGTTTCGATCGCAAAAAAATACAGCAATCGTGGACTTCAATTCCTCGACCTAATCCAAGAGGGCAACATGGGTTTGATGAAAGCTGTGGATAAGTTTGAATACAGAAGAGGTTACAAATTTTCGACTTATGCCACGTGGTGGATTAGACAAGCTATCACCCGCGCTATTGCTGACCAAGCAAGGACGATCAGGATACCCGTCCATATGATCGAGACAATCAATAAATTGATCCGCGTTTCCCGAAGTTTGGTGCAAGAGATTGGGAGGGAGCCGACTTGCGAAGAAATCGCAAAAAAAATGGACCTGCCTATCATCAAGGTACGGAAAATCATCAAAATTGCCCAGGAACCCATATCTCTCGAGACGCCCATCGGAGAAGAGGAAGACAGTCATCTGGGTGATTTCATAGAAGATAAGTTTATCCCATCCCCTCCGGATGCTGTCATTCACATTAACCTTAGAGAGCAGATAGAAAATGCGCTGAAAACACTTACAGAGAGAGAGGCAAAAGTCCTTAAAATGAGATTCGGATTGGGAGACGGAAACGAACACACCCTGGAGGAAGTTGGCCAGCAATTCAAGGTTACACGTGAAAGAATCCGTCAGATCGAAGCGAAAGCCCTGCGCAAGTTAAAGCATCCCAGCCGGAGCCGAAAGTTGAAGTCATTCACAAATGGCGAAGAACCAATCTAGCCTCCCCACCCTGCAATTTTTGTAAAATATTTTGAATAATCCTGGATAATACGCGAACCAAGACCCTCCACCCCACCCTAGTAATATAGGATGCAAGGAAGTGGCCCATGAAGCTATAGTAGACTACTGCGATTGGTTATGACGAAGATGCCAACCCACCCCACCCAGTAATATTGGTTCGCCCGAAGGGTAAAAACTGAATATTTTATAAATTCACAAAAACCTTTATGTAAGGGTGGCGTGGATTGGCGGTGGGGTGGGTTGGCTTTGAAAATTGACTTGAATATTTTTATCTGATATAAAGTGGAACTAAGGGCCTATAGCTCAGCGGTAGAGCCACCGGCTCATAACCGGCAGGTCCCAGGTTCGAATCCTGGTAGGCCCACTTTCCCTTTGAGGATAAGATGTGGAAACAGAGTTCGCAAATTTAATTAAGCTCCAAAAGCTCGATATCGAGATAAGAAATACATCTGTCCTTCTTGACGACATTCCCCACCAAATCAATGAGATCGATAAAAAATCCGAGGAAAGCCTCCAAATCGTTCAAACAGCTAAGGATAATTTCTCCCAGAACCAAAAAAAGCGCCGCAACCTGGAATCTGAACTCCAAGACATTAAAGAAAAAACAGAAAAATACAAACGGCAGCTCAATGAGGTCAAAACAAACAAAGAATACAGCTCTCTTCTTAAAGAAATCGATGACACAAACGCAAAAATCGACTCTTTAGAAGAGGAAATAATCGGAGAAATGCTCTCAGCCGATGACATCGAAAAGGAAATCAAAGCTGCAAGCAAAAAAGCAGAGGAAGTCCAGGTAGAACTATCCAGAAAAAAAGAGGTGATTTTTCAAGAAAAGAACAAAGCCGAAAAAAAACTTAACGATTTAGAAGCAGAAAGGGAAGAACTCATCCCGAAAATTCCTTCTGATCAGATGAAATTGTACAAACAGATCTCCAAGACTAAAAATGGAATTGTCCTCTCTCCTGTTACCGAGGAATTCTGCACCATGTGCCATATGCGTGTTCGTCCTCAGATGGTAAATGAACTCATTGCCGGAACTCAAATCACCACATGCGAGAACTGCGGTAGAATTTTATACTACGTCAAAAAGTCAGACTGAGTTTCATTCGATATAAAGAGCGTCGATTAGATCTTTGTACTTTTTCTCGACTACATTTCTCTTAATCTTGAATGTGGGGGTGATCTCTCCATCGGAGATGGTGAATTCTCTATCAAGAAGCGCGACTCTTTTAACCTTTTCATATGATGCAAAATTCGGTGTCGCCCTATCGACTTCTGCCTCTAAAAATTTGATAACATCTTCGTTTTTTATCAGATCCTGCTTATCTTTATACGGAATGTTATTGAATTTGGCATACTCTTCCAACTTTTCAAAATTGGGAACGACAAGAGCCGACATGAATTTGCGCTTGTCTCCGATGACCAAAACGTCGTTCACATATGAGTTGGACTTGAGGGCATTTTCGATTGGCTGAGGAGCGACGTTTTTGCCTCCGGCTGTTACGATGATGTCTTTTTTCCTGTCGGTGATGAAGATGAATCCATCCTCATCCAGGTGGCCGATGTCCCCAGTGTAGAACCATCCATCCTTAATGGCTTCTTTTGTCTCTTCTTCCATATTGTAGTAGCCCCTCATGATGTTGGGACCTCTAGCCAGAATTTCTCCATCTTCGGCAATTTTCACTTCAACCTCAGGAATTGTAGGACCGACACTCCCAAATTTAATCTTTTCCAGTCTATTCACAGAGATAACGGGGGATGTTTCAGTCAACCCGTATCCCTCCAATACAATAAGCCCCATCGCATAAAACAATTCAGCGATATCCTTGGAAAGGGGTGCAGCTCCAGTAACAAAAAACCTGATTCTTCCGCCGGTCTTGGCGATGATTTTGGAGAATACAAGCTTATGAGCTATCTTCCTTTTGAATTCGAGAAATTTCGGGATGGGCTCCCCCCGGAGGGTTCTTTGACCAAATTTTCTCCCCACCTTTGTCGCCCAAAAGAAAATTTTCCTCTTCATCGGAGAACTGGCCAATACATTATCCATGACAGCCGCATAGACTTTCTCGAAAAGGCGGGGAACGCCGACCACGATAGTGGGGCGAATCTCGGGCATATTCTGCCCAACGCTAAGCATGTCTTCGGCATAGGCGATGGAACATCCCTTAAAAAGATAGGTGTAGGTGGCGATTCTTTCGAAACTGTGGGATAAGGGCAACCAGGATAACACCGTATCTTTATTGGAAAATTCGATAACGTCTGTAACTCCTTTGACATTGGTGACAAAGTTATTATGCGTGAGCATCACTCCTTTCGGGACGCCAGTCGTACCTGATGTGTATAAGATGGAGGCCAATGTGTCAGGCCTTGCTAGGGAGGCAGCTTTGTCAAAGAGATCCGGGCTTTCTTCGTAGATCTTTTTCCCTTTTTCTAAAACTTGATCAAAAGTCAAAACGCCATCTGGTGCCTCGGATTCAAAGGTAACATAATGGGTCACGTTGGAAAGATCTCCCCTTATTTCTGCGATTTTTTCCCCCTGTTCTGAATCAGAGTACACCACAATCTTGGCATTCGAGTCTTCCACGATATATTTAATCTGTTCGGGCATCAGAGATGGGTAGACAGGTACAGTTACACCCCCCGCACATATGTTGCCGAAGTCTGTCATCACCCATTCTGGCCTCGTTTCGGATAAAATGACCAGTTTATCCTCGGGATTCAAGCCCATTTCTTTCAATCCAAGAGAAAAATATTTAACCTTGTTTCCAAATTCCTCTGTGGACATAGGCACATACTTTCCTTCTTTCTTATAGAGAATCAAATCATCTCGTTGATACGATCGGATTGTATTGGAAAAGAGTTGGCTGATAGTCTCAACCATAACGCCCTCCTTGCATAAGTTGGGTCAATTTTAATGAAGTTAAGGAACTCGTGTCAAGTTGAAAGCTTTATCCCCTTTTTTAGCTTTCGCGGACTTTGGCTATCGAGACGACTTTATCTCCTTTATCAAGATTGATCAACTTTACACCTTGGGTGGCTCGCCCGAGTGGTCGAACCTGTTCGGTTTTGATGCGGATGACTTTTCCTATCTCAGTGATAAGTAAGAGCTCCTCATCGTAAACACCCACAATCCCGATGGCTTTCCCGGTTTTGGGGCTGACCTTGAGGTTGATAACACCTTTCCCCCCTCTTCGATGTCTTGGATACATATCAACTGCCGTTTTTTTTCCCTGGCCTTTTTCGCCCGCCGTGAAGATGAACTTCTCTTTTTTACCAGCAATCACCATCCCTATAATTTTATCTTTTTTTCCTAAGGTCATGGCCTTAACACCGGCAGCCTGCCGTCCCATTGGCCTGACATCACTTTCTTTGAATCGAATGCTTTTTCCCAGTTTGGTGCCGATAATGATATCGGTTTTTCCATCCGTCAGCTTTGCCTCCAACAGCTCCGACTTGGGTGTCATTCCGATAGCGATTATGCCTCCCTTACGTATGTGACGGAAATCACTCAGCCGCGTTTTCTTTATCCGACCATCCGAGCACAACATCACGATGAATTGGTCTTTCGAAAATTCCTTTACTGCAACTACAGAGCTTGCCTTTTCGCTGGGCTCCATCTCCACAAGATTTTTGATGGATTTTCCCCGGCTCGCAACACCCAAATCCGGAATGAGCAATGCTTTCAGCCAGTAGAGACGTCCTTTGTCCGTAAATATGAGAAGATAACTATGCGTCGAACTGATGAACAAGTCCTGCACAATATCCTCCGGTTTCATGCTGATGCCCCTCCGGCCCTTTCCTCCTCTGCTCTGGAAATGATAGTAACTCAGGGAAGTTCTCTTGACATAACCAGAAGATGTGTACGTTAAGACGACATCCTCTTCTTTGATTAAATCTTCAGGTTTCAAGTCGACGATTTCTTCGGAAATGATCTCAGTCCGTCGCTCATCTTGATAGGCTTGCTTTATTTGTTTGAGTTCATCCACGATGATGCCATAGATGAGCTCTTCGCTTCCGAGAATTTTCCTCAACTTTGCGATGAGCTTTTTCAACTCTTTGTATTCTTTCAGGATCTTATCCCTTTCCAATCCGGTCAGTTTCTGCAGCTGCATCTCCAAGATGGCCTGGGCCTGAATCTTGGTGAGGTTGAAATTGGTGATCAACCCCTTTCTAGCTTGTTCCACTGTTCTGGATGCACGGATGAGTGCAATCACCTCATCCAAATGATCGAGGGCGATGTTCAGGCCCTCCAATATATGCGCTCTGTGTTCTGCCCTTTTCAGGTCGAACCTGGTTCGGCGTCTCACAACGTCCTGTCGATGAGAGATGAAATACCGCATCATATCCAAAAGGCTCAACACCTTGGGCTGTTTCTCGACGATGGCAAGCATATGGATCCCGAAAGAAGATTGGAGAGCGGTGTGTTTGTACAGGTTATTGAGGATGACTTCTGGAAATTCTCCCCTTCTTATCTCTATGACGATTCTCATCCCCTCTCTATCCGATTCATCCCGGATATCTGCGATTCCCTCTATTTTCTTGCTGTTGACCAGCAGTGCGATATTCTCCAAAAGTTTCCCTTTATTCACCTGGTAGGGTATCTCGGTGATGACTATCCTGTCTCGTTCGTTCTTCCGGCCTCGTTCGATCATGGCCCGCGCTCTGAGACGTATGATCCCTTTTCCCGTCTCATAGGCGCTCCTTATTCCCTCTACGCCGAAAATATATCCGCCTGTCGGAAAATCAGGGCCAGACACAAACTGCATGATTTTTTCCAGTTTTGCATTAGGATGCTGGATCAAGTATATGATGCCGTCGATAACCTCTCCCATATTATGGGGAGGAATATTTGTCGCCATGCCCACAGCTATGCCGGAACTCCCGTTCACCAACAAATTCGGGAATTTTGCCGGTAAAACCTCGGGCATTTGGAGGCTCTCATCGTAATTGGGAACATAATTGACCGTATCCTTATCGATATCGGCGAGCATCTCCTGGGTAATTTTTTTCATCCTGACTTCGGTATAACGCATTGCCGCAGGAGGATCTCCATCGATGGAGCCAAAGTTGCCCTGCCCATCTACCAAGGGATACCGAAGACTGAAATCTTGAGCCATCCGCACCAAGGTATCGTAGACAGCCATCTCCCCATGAGGATGGTATTTACCGATGACATCCCCCACGATACGGGCTGACTTTTTGTATGGCTTATTCCAAATATTGCCCATATCATACATGGCAAACAGGGTTCGTCTGTGAACAGGCTTCAATCCATCTTTTATATCAGGAATGGCGCGGCCTATGATCACACTCATTGCGTAGTCCAGATAGGACTGCCGCATTTCTTTCTCGAGGCTCACAACAGATAACTTGTTTGCGTTGCTACTCATCTATACTCCTCTACGTACATCGATTGTCCTACCCCACCTAAAAGTTGGGTGGGATGGGTCGGCCTTAAATGTCGAGGTTTTGGGCTTCGAGAGCATTATCCTCGATAAAATTGCGCCGCGATTCGACTTCTCCTCCCATCAGAATGGTAAAGATTTTATCGGCTTCGACAGCGTCCTGGATAGATACTTGGAGGAGATACCGTCCTTCTGGGTCCATGGTCGTCTCCCATAACTGTTGAGGCGCCATCTCTCCCAAGCCTTTGTATCTCTGGATGACAATCCCTTTCTTTCCATGTTCGAACAGGTATTCAAGGAGCTTGGATTCGTTATCGATCTTCACTTTATCGCTATTGCCCAATACATGAAAAGGAGCCTTAATCCCCTCCAAATCTTGGTGGATCTTGTTGAGATTCTGGTACTCTGCAGAGGTGATGAGATCCATGTTCACCTTGCAGGAAACATTCATCCCGTTAACCTGAAAATTAACAGACAATTCGTACAAACCGTGCTCTTCATCTTTGCTCATCACAGAAATGATTCCTTTTTCGTTCAGGAGATTCTGGATGTTTTCCATGTTTTTCTTATTTTGTAAAAATTCTGTGTTTATTGCACCGTTTTCAAGGAGCATTTGGATCAGGAAAAATGGGAAATTTTTTCTTTCAAGAACCTGGATGAAGTTCTTTTTAGCGATAATCCTTTGGAAAAATTTCCGGAACTTATCCCCTTTTATCGGTTCTTTTCGTCGATTGACCTTGATCTGGAATTCTTCGGATATCTTACGGATAATATACTTTTCGAATTCCCTTTCATCTCTAAGATACTGGAAGGATCTTCCCTTGGAGATTTTGTAAAGAGGGGGTTGAGCGATGTAGAGATACCCTTTTTCGATCAACTGGGGCATCTGTCGGTAGAAAAATGTCATCAAAAGAGTACGTATGTGGGAACCATCCACGTCAGCATCGGTCATGATGATGACTTTATGATATCGGAGCTTCTCCAGATTGTAATCTGCTTGCTCCACTCCTGTTCCCAATGCGGAAATGATGACGCCGATTTCTTCGCTCTGGAGTATCTTATCGAATCTAGCTTTCTCCACGTTGAGGATTTTGCCTTTCAACGGCAGGACTGCTTGATTACGGCGATCGCGAGCTTGTTTTGCTGAACCGCCGGCAGAATCTCCCTCCACGATGAATATCTCACTTTCAGCCGGATCCCGCTCCTGACAATCGGCCAGCTTTCCTGGAAGGGAAGTCGATTCGAGAACGCCTTTGCGACGAGCCAACTCTCGAGCTTTGCGTGCGGCTTCACGAGCTCTGGCCGCATCGAGGATTTTGGTGATGACTTTCTTGGAAACGGCAGGATTTTCCTCAAAATAAATGGAGAGCTGCTCGTTCACCATGGATTCAACGATTCCCTTGATTTCGCTGTTTCCCAGTTTCGTTTTTGTTTGTCCTTCGAACTGAGGATTTTTCATTTTTAAGCTTAAGACCGCGCACAAACCTTCTCTCGTATCATCACCCGACACATTCTGTTTCAAATCCTTTATCAAGTTGTATGTGTTAGCATAATTGTTTATGGACCTCGTCAGGGCTGCCTTAAACCCGATCAGATGTGTTCCCCCTTCGGTCGTGTTGATGTTATTCACAAAGGTGAAGATATTTTCTGAATAACTCGTGTTGTATTGGAGGGCCATCTCGACTATCACATCTTCCTTTTTGGATTCAAAAGTGATGGGTTTTGGATTCAACACGGTTTTGTTCTGATTGAGGTATGAAACGAATTCCTTTATTCCTCCCTTGTATTGAAAATCATGGCGCTTGTCAGCCCGTTCGTCGATGATGCTGATCATCAGCCCTTTGTTCAGGTAGGATAGCTCCCTCAGCCGCTGACTCAGAATATCGAAATTAAAATCAAAAGAATTAAAAACCTCAGGATCAGGTCGGAATGTGACCTTAGTCCCCGTGTTTTTCGTTTTCCCGATTTTTCTAAGCTTGTTGACCGGTTTTCCTCTCGCGTAGCTCTGCGTGTAAACCCCGCCTTCCCGTTTGATCTCCAACTCGAGCTTTTCAGCCAGGGCATTGACAACAGAAACTCCCACCCCATGAAGACCTCCAGAAACTTGGTAGGTTTTTGCGTCGAACTTGCCACCGGCATGGAGGGTCGTCATCACGACTTCTGCAGCAGGTTTTTTCTCTTTCTTGTGCATCCCGACCGGAATGCCTCGTCCGTCGTCGATAACCGTGACGCTGCAATCCACATGGATGGTTACCTCAATCTTGCCGCAATGTCCTGCCAACGCTTCATCGATACTGTTGTCCACAACTTCGTAGACCAAATGATGAAGCCCCTCAGGCCCCGTGCTGCCGATATACATGGCTGGACGCTTGCGAACAGCCTCCAATCCCTTCAAAACTTTGATGCTTTCCGCGGTATAAGTTTTTTGCTTCATGTTTTCTCTTTTTTGGGAAAAAAATAGGTTATACGGGGGGGAATTTTGCATAACCCAATGGGCATTTTTAGCACAGTTAATTGTACCTCAAAATCACGATTTAGTAAAGGAAAAATTATCGAAATAACAGGGAAAATCTACCGTTTTTTTCCTTTTTTTCACCCTTCAAAAATAAGCGCGAAATATCATACATAAATATAACGAGAGAATCTCCAAAATCCTCTCACTTTGGGATCAAACTTTGACCCTGGTCATTCCAAAAAATGAAAAAAAGGGGACGGTTCTATTTTTTTCATTTTTCACAAAATAATAATTTTGATAAAAATAGAACCGTCCCCTTTTTTCAACATTAGAAAATTGTTTATACTAAGAAAGAGGTTAAAATGCCGGCGAATCTACCTCCTCAGTATTTCGAAAAAGAGAAGGAATTAAAAAAGGCAAAAACTCCCCAGGAGAGAATCGCTATCATCGAAGAATTGCTGGCCATAGTTCCCAAACACAAAGGAACGGAAAAACTTCAAGCTCTTTTAAAAACAAAAATTGCCAAACTTAAAATCCAAGGCCAGAAGAGCTCGGCAGGGGCCAGACACACGGCTACGTTTCAGGTCGAAAAAACAGGCGCTGGACAGGTGATCGTTATCGGAAGCCCAAACACTGGGAAATCTTCTCTTATCAAGGCCTTAACCAATGCACATCCTGAAATCGGGAACTATCCTTTTACTACACGTCTGCCGTCTCCCGCTATGATGCCCTACGAGAACATCCAGATCCAGCTGGTGGACATGCCTCCGATCACCCAGGATTATTTCGAATTCTGGCAAGCTGAATTGATCAAAGGAGCTGATGCGATTTTGCTCGTCCTTGACTTATCCCTTCCTGATCCTGCTGAAGATATCCTAACACTATTGGCCAAGCTAGAGGAAAAAAGGATCGGGCTTTTCCCTCAAGAACACCCTATCCCTCCAGACAAACAACAATTCATGAAAAAGACCATGATCATCGCCAATAAATGCGATCATCCTCGAACGGAAGAAAATCTGGAAAAAATAAAGAGCTTCATTGATCCGGGATTTACACCTATTTCCATCTCCATCTTTAAGGAAAATACCCTGGAGTATCTCAGAAAACAGATTTACATTCTCCTCGATGTCATCCGTGTTTACAGCAAGATTCCGGGAAAAAAAGTGGATCACTCCGATCCCTTTGTTTTTAAAAAAGGCAGCTCTCTGATGGATATGGCGAAGGCCGTCCACAAAGATTTTGCGCAGAAACTGAAGTATGCAAGGATTTGGGGAAAGAATAAATACCAAGGACAAAAGGTCAACCGGAGCTACATTCTCGAGGACGAAGACATCATCGAGCTCCATCTCTAGCCGACCCACCCCATCCTACATTTTAACTTAGACTTTACTCATATAGGATTACTCTCTATAATGAACCATTACTTCGGGGCGTGGCGCAGTCTGGTCAGCGCACAGCGTTCGGGACGCTGGGGTCATGGGTTCGAATCCCATCGCCCCGATTCTTTATTTTCCAGAAAAACAGCCTTTTCCCTTTGGAAAACCTGATTATTTTAAAGTGACATATAAGGATATGATATGACACTTTATCAATATGGAATATTTCAGCTATCCCTGGATGAGCGTCCTTCCAGAGGGAGAGACATACAAAAACCATAGCTTATGAAATATCATGAGTTTTCCGAATTAATCGAGTTAGCCACTTAATCGAGAGGCAGTTGAATCCATAGGTCATAGGCAATCTCCATAGCCCTGACCCGCTGATTTACCGATATCACCCCGCTGACAATTCGGCCTTTTTGGAAAATGACATCAAATGTACCACCCATATCACAAAGCACAAACTCAGCGCCATTTTTTATCGTACGTTTGTATCCCTGGCCATACTCCTGGCTGTATTCTGCATAACGCTCAACCAAATCAATCGCAACTTCAGGGCTGGTTTGTTGTGAGAGAAAGGCTTTGACAGTGGTTTCTCCTCTGAGGTATTCCGCCATGTAAGTATTCTGCATAAAATCAAGACCCATGGCATCAACCTTGAAGTATTGAACAGAATCGGTGATCAGATGGTCCTGAGGAAGTGCTGACAGGCCCCAGATCCGCTCATCCGAATCAATAAGGGCGGCTGTCACCTTGCTGGCTAAATCCAGACTTATCTGCTCAAACTCCTCCGTGGATTCTGAAACCA
>CP070750.1:3918042-3942875 GCA_020348385.1 Candidatus Aminicenantota bacterium
GTTCACCCTGATGGACAGCGGATTAATTTTGCCTCTTATATTGGTGATGAAATGCTACCGGAGATTTGGGTAATGAAGAATTTCTTGCCCAGACTTGGGGAAGATAATTAAGGGGATGAGCTACTCGATCAGGCCAAAGGCATACAGGTTTTTTTCTGTTCTTATATAGATCTTTCCGTCGACGATCGCGGGAGTCGCCATGATGCGCTCTTTCAAATCATTTCGTACCAGGACATTCAGCGTGTCTCCGGGTTCGAAAACCACAACAACGCCCCTTGCAGAGGACACGTAGATCTTTTCATCTCCCACCACTGGAGATGAATAGTAAGGACCGCCAGACCTCAGTTTATCCTGGTATTTCAGCTCGCCTGTTTTGGCATCCAGACAGGATACGATCCCCCCGTTTTTGACCATGTAGATCCGGCCCTTGTAGTATAGCGGCGAAGGGCACTCCGGAACCCCATAGGCGTGTTTCCAGACGATTTCTGCCTCCTTTTCTTCGTCACCGGGTTGAATAGCCATCAGCGCATTTTCCTGTTGGAAACTGTTCAGGAATGAGATCATTTTGCTCCATTCCTTGACCGTGAGTTTCCCGCTTTTGTCAACGTCTAAATATCTGAAAAATCCCCACAAAGGATGATCTCCCTCTCCGTCGGCATCATAACGCGACAAAATACTTTTGTTTGGCTTCACCTCCTCAAGGGTTAGCTCACCATCCTTGTCTTCGTCATATTCCTTTAAAAGATCATCGAATTCGGGCAATCCGATAACCTCAGGATTGTTTTTCATGTTGTAGGAAGTGGTAAACACCATCCCTTCTCCTGTAACCGGTGTGATGCACGGCTCGTCGGTCATCCCCGGGACAGACCATCGTTCCGACCCGTCGTTCAAATCGTATGCCTTCATCCACCAGATGCCATAGATCACCAGTTCGTCCACTCCATTGTTTTTCCATAACATCGGTGTCGACCATCCCGCAGCGAATCCCTCCCTCTTTTTCCTCCAAATTGTCTCGCCCGACTCTGGATCGATCGCTTCTAGATAGGATTCCGTTTTTTTATCGTTGCAAAATATCAGATAGTCACCAGCCATAATCGGCGATGCCGCTGTCCCATACATATTGACAGGGGGCTGCAGTGGCTTTTTCCATCTCTCGTTGCCCTCGAAATCATAACAGAGCAATCCATATGAGCCGAAATAGACGAACACACTTTTCCCATCGGTGGTAGCGGTGGGAGTTGCAGGAGAGTTGATTGGATGCACCCGTTCAATTTTTTCAGGCGTTACAGATTTTTTCCATAAAATGTTACCATTCTTTCGATCGATGCAGATCGTCTCTAATTTCCTATCGGCGGATCCGGTCAAAAAAATACGATCTCCCCATACACACGGAGATGAATTTCCTTTGCTGATCTCACATTTCCAAAGCATGTTCTTGGATGCATCGAATTCTGTCGGCAGCTTCTTCCCATCTGATGCAATGCCTGACCCGTTAGGTCCCCGAAACTGATTCCAGTTCGTTTGTCCTGCTGCTCTGTTAATATTTAATAGCACCAGAGCTGCTAAAAGCATCACGGTTATTTGTGGTCGCATGTTTTTCTCCTTATGCGTTCATTATGTTCCTTGATTCTTAAAATCTATCCCATAATAGCCTAAGTATCAACGGTTTTGCATATCCGTATCCCTCTTGAGCTTGAATTCACTTCCTTCATTCCAGTTAGGAAATGTCTCTTCCATGCTCAGGCGATATCCGATATTGAAATACATCTGCATATCTTCCAGGGCACCGCTCAGGTCCCATTCGGGATCGAATTCGTCGGACGGCTTATGGTATTTTTCGCGGATGTAGTTTTCTATTTGTTCCAGCCCCCAATCTTCTCCCTTTTCAACGTGCTGTACGCCCGAACCGGCGTTTAAAGCAGGCACGCCTTGCTTGGCAAACGGGAAATGGTCGGATCGGAAAAAAGACCCTTTTTCTGGGGTCGGATTGGGCAAAACGATCCTTCCCACTTCCTCGGCATAGGCTTTGACGTAGTCATCCAATTCGGACTGTCCAAAGCCGATGATACGGATATCTTTCATGCGGCCGTAGATGTTAAGGCTGTCCATGTTGATGACAGCAACGGTTTTTGTCAGAGGGTATATGGGATTCGTGGCGTAATAATCCGAACCCAACAATCCCTGTTCTTCGGCTGTTACCGCCAAGAAAAGGATGGACCTTCGAGGTGGAGAACCGAGCTGCTGAAAGGCCTCGGCCAGCTCGATCAGGGCTGCTGTGCCTGTGGCATTATCCAAAGCTCCATTAAAGATTTGGTCGCCTTCCAGTTCGGGTTTCTTGCCGAAATGATCCCAATGGGCAGTGTAAATGATGTATTCATCTGCATGCGTGGAACCAGGGAAGAGTCCGATGACATTTTTGGATATGGCGTTGCGGATCCTATTTTCCATAGTGAGACTGGCTTTTAAATCCAAAGGAACGGGTTTGAATCCTGGTTTTTCTGCGGAATCTTTCAACTCGTCATATTTTTCACCTGCGGCTTCGAAAATCTTATGGGCCGCATCCAATGTAACCCAGGATTCCACAGCACACCGGGATGCGTTACCGTCTTCTGTGACTAGGCTGAAGTTGGGACCGGTCCAGCCGTTTTGGACAACACCCCAACCATACGCGGCAGGTTCGGTCTCATGGATGATGATGGCACAGGCTGCTCCTTGGCGTGCTGCCTCCTCGTACTTGTAAGTCCAGCGGCCATAATAAGTCATAGCCCGCCCGTTAAACAGCTCCGCGTCTTCTGTGGCGAAACCCGGATCATTAACAAGCATGACCACGGTTTTCCCATGGACATCTATTCCCTCATAATCGTTCCAGTCGTATTCAGGGGCAACAATCCCGTAGCCGACAAATACCATATCGGAATTTGTGACAATCACTTTTTCCTGAACCCGCTGTGTAAGGCCAACAAAATCATCCTCAAAGGCAAGCGGGAGAGGCTTTGATCCTCCTGTAACGATGAGATGGGAAAGGGGAATGGATGTGATCTCGACCAACGGGACATCTTGGAAATAGCTTTCATCGTTTCCTGGTTTTAATCCCACTTTTTCAAACTCTTCCTTTAAAAATGCGATCGTTTTCTCCTCGCCAAGGGAAGCGGGGAAACGGCCTTCGAACTCATCCGAACTGAGGATCTCAACATCAACAGCAAGTTCGTCAGTGCTTAGGCTTCCTACTGCGGCATCGACATCATGTCCCTTTTGACCGCATGACGTAAGCACAAATATGGCCATTGTGATCATGAAAAAAAAGAAGAGGGCTTTTTTTATCATTGTAAAACTCCTAATGCAGGAAATGAATACCCTTGGATTTTTATCAATCTCTGAAAAAAAGTCAATGACTGAGTACGTTATAGAGCGATGGACGAGAAAATAGTGGTATTTCAATCTCGAATTCAATAGTATGTTTTTGTGTTGTGAAAAGTGAATAAGCGATAGATGAGGAGCATGAACAATGGGTGATGATTTTGGAAAAGGCTTGTATTCTTCCCAGTTGATGGAAGAAATAAGGAGCAAATTTTTGTATGTCGATTGGGATCCTTATTCCGGGAAGAGAATTTACCTCGAAGCCGCTTCGGGATCGCTAAGGCCTAAATCGGTAATCGAAGCCATGGCCAAGGAAACGTGCTTCCCTGATCAGCAAGGAAGAGCGAATCCAGGATCCGCTCACTCCATGGAGGTTACCGCCAAAGGGATCGAAGACCTGATGATCTTTTTCGGAGCGAAATCCGGGCATATCATTCCAGGCTGGAGCAGCAGCCACGTGATATACCGCATCACGAATGCGGTTCTCTCCCAAGTCCCAGGATCGAACGTCGTTACCACCGGCCTGGACCATGCGTCCGTTCGAAGTGCAGTGACACAGTTTGCCGAGAAGTACAGGAAAGAAGAACGGATCGCAGAACCCAATCGAATAAAAGGTTCTATCGAGCTGGATACGATTTACGAAAAAATTGACAAGGATACCTGTTTTTTGGCTGTCATCCACACGTCTAATGTTACGGGGGAAGCCTATGATGTTAAAACGATTGTCCAAGAAGCAAGGAAGATAAAGCCTGATTTGTATATCATGGTCGATGGTGTCCAATACTCGCCTACAGATCTGATCGATGTCGAAGAGATAGGGGCAGATGCTTATGTCATAGCCCCGTATAAAAACTATGGCGTCAAGGGGTGTGGATATGCTCATGCTTCAGAGAGATTGGCTAAGTTACCCCATTGGAAATATATTTATAAACCCGAAACAAGCTGGGATCTGGGTGGAGTGGAACACCAATCTTATGCTGCCTGGTCAGCTGTTGTCGATTATCTATGCTGGCTTGGTAGGTATTTCACAAATTCTGGAGATCGGCGCAAACAGGTTGTTGCTGGCATGCATAGTATTAAGGCACATTCGACAGGTCTTCTATCCAGGTTAATTCATGGTACGGATGAAGTTGCGGGTTTAAAGGATTTGGAACATGTGACAGTCTATGGAATGGGGGAGGAGCTGTCGAGCCGCGCGTGCCTTGTTGGATTTAACTTGGAAGGAATTGAATCTACCAGAGGATGCGGGCTTTATAAGGAAAAGAAGATCAGACTCCATGCCCCTGGGCAGGATCCGTTTTTTGCGGCGATGTTGAAACAGCTCGGTATATCGAGCTTTATCAGACTTTCGGCATGTCATTACAACACACCGGAGGAAATGGAAGAATTTCTCAAGGCCACTGCCAGTTTTGCACCGCATAAGTAATATTGAGGGAGACACCGCAAACCATGAAAATAAAAATCTATTCGACTAAAAAGAGCACGTTTGTCGTGGGTGAACCTCAGATCCGAGATATTTTACAGGAAGCTGATGCTGCCGTAGATGTTGAGGTAGAATCCCCGTTCAAGAAGGACAGTATGGAGATTACCGAGGACGACTGCCTCGTAATATGCGAGAAAGTCAGATCCGATCCCTATCGTCATATTATCATCACGCATGGCACGGACACGATGATCCAGACAGCCAAAATTCTGTATTCTATTCCCGATAAAGTCATTGTGCTAACAGGTGCGATGCAGCCTGCTGCATTCAAAAAAACGGATGCGGCATTCAACATCGGGAGCGCGATTTTGGCGGTGCAAATTCTTGCACCAGGGATATATGTAGTCATGAACGGCAAAGTTTTTGACCCGAACAAATTGACCAAAAACCTGGAGTCAGATCGGTTCGAAGAACTATAAGATCTTTATGAACACCTGCTGAAACCGCAATTGGGACAAGTGGGGCACTTTTCATCGGGAAGAGAGGCGCCACACTCCTTGCAGTTGATATCGAAAAAATCCTTGCGATTGTTCGTTGACTCTCCCAAATGTCTTTCCAACACCTTGGCAATGGCATCCGGTATGGATTGAACAAGCCCTCCTTCTGTGAAAATGGGCTCAGATCCGCCGATTCCCCTGAGCTGATTGATGACTTCTTTGGGATCGACTCCGCTGCGCAGGGAAAGAGAGGTTAGTCTTCCGAGGGCTTCGGCATCGGCCATGGTCGAATACCCGCTCTTGCCGATACTCGTGAAGACCTCGAAAGGCTTTTGATCAAAGTAAGAGATGGTCACATAAAGATTCCCGAATCCCGTTTTGATTTTGTCGGTCACAGAGGGAAGGGAATTGGGCCTTTCCTTCGGGATCCGTTTTCCTGATGGGAGAGATTTGTAAAGCACTTGTTCTGCCCGGCATCCATCCCTGTAGATGGTAATTCCTTTGGTGTTTAGATCATAAGCCAAGAGAAATGCCTTTTCGACATCTTCGATTTTGGCATCGTTCGGGAAGTTAATGGTTTTGGAGACAGAATTGTCCACATGTTTTTGGAAGGCGGCCTGCATCCTGATGTGCCATTCTGGAGAGATCTCATGAGCTGTTACAAAATAGTCTGGTAAGGGGCCATTATTGTTGTTCTGCTTCCACTCTTGATAAAGAGGATGGATGTCCTTGATTTCTCTATCGATGATTTTGGAAGTGAACTCAAAAGCGAAGACAGGTTCGATGCTGGAGGAACATCCTGCCAAGCGGGATATTGTCCCGGTCGGGGCAATCGTAAACACAGTCGCATTCCTCCTTTTTTTTCCATTAAAAATGGACTTGGAGATATTGGGAAAATTCCCCCTGTTTTCTGCCAGCCTTTCCGATTCCGCCTCAGCTTGTTCTTTCAAGTAAGAGCCGATTTTTTCAACGACCTGTATCGCTTCGGGTGTGTCGTATTTGATCCCCATTTTTATCAGCAGATCGGCTAATCCCATCACACCCATGCCTATCCTTCTGTTGGCCTTTGTTATTTTTTCGATCTGAGGAAGGGGATATCTATTGACTTCGATGACATTATCCAAAAATCTGACCCCTACGAATATCACTTCTGCAAACTTTTTCCAATCGAATTTATCTTTCTTTGTAGGATGGAAAAAATGAGACAAGTTCAGAGATCCCAGATTGCAGGATTCATATTCGTGGAGGGGCTGCTCTCCGCAGGGATTGGTGGCCTGGATGGGACCAAGCCCTATGGTGGGATTGTTCTCGTTGATCTTATCGATAAATAGAAGCCCGGGGTCTCCGACTTCCCAGGCTGCCTCGACGATCATGTCGAAGATTTTCCGAGCATTTTTTTGACCGACAATCTCTCCGAGATAAGGATTGTAAATATCATAATCCCTGTCGTTTTTTACGGCTTCCATGAATTCATTCGTGGCGGCCACCGAGATGTTGAAATTATTAAGGCTTTTCCCATCGCGTTTCATGCGGATGAATTCTTCTATGTCTGGATGGTCCACCCTTAAAATACCTATGTTGGCTCCCCGTCTTGTACCCCCTTGTTTAACTGCTTCTGTGGCTGAATCGATAACCCTGAGAAAAGAGACGGGACCTGAGGCTACTCCTTGGGTTTTGCGGACAAAACTTCCGTTCGGCCGGAGGTGGCTGAAATCGAAGCCTGTCCCCCCTCCTTCTTTGTGAACCAGAGCCGCGTTTCTAACAGTTTCGAAAATAGATTCCATCGAATCCTCGATCGGGAGGACAAAACAAGCACTCAGGCACAAATTTCTTCCCGCTCCGGTTAGAGTAGGGGAGTTGGGTATGAAATCCCGGGCCATCATTACATCGAAGAATTTTTCTGCCCACTTCTTCTGTGCTGTTTTTGTCTTCTCCGCTGAAGCGACGTACTCGGAAACTCTTCTGAAGAGATCAGAAGGACTTTTGTCCTGTCTCTCACCCTTCTCATTCTTCATGAAATAGCGGGTCTCTAAGATTTTTAATGCGTTTTGGGAGAATCCCTCTGTGGCCATTTCAAACCTCCTGATTTGTCGTACTATATGTAGTAGCTAGAAAAATATATGATACAATATGCTGTATGTCAAGTATTTTTATAAAATTTATAATTTTAATATAATATTTCAAAGAAAATCATTTCTCCTGTATCTTTTTTGCGGCCTAGATAATTTGACATCCACTGTTTTCCTTGATATTCTCTGTTAGAGCGAGGAAGGGGATAGCAATGGGAATTAAGTGCCCCAAATGCGATTCTGTAAACTTAGATAATGCGCGGTTTTGCAGTAACTGTGCAACTCCTCTTGAGCCTACCACGAATTTAGCCGTCACAGAGACCATCGAAGCACCCAGGGAAGAGCTAACAACAGGATCTACCTTTGCACACAAGTACCATATCATCGAAGAACTGGGCAAAGGTGGAATGGGACGAGTTTACAAGGCAATGGATACAGAGGTGAATGAAAAGGTGGCGATTAAGCTCCTTAAGTCTGAGATTTCAACGGATGAAAAAACGATTGAAAGATTCAGAAATGAGCTCAAATTTGCTCGTAAGATAAGGCATAAAAATGTTTGCCAGATGTACGATCTTAACAAAGAAAAAGACACTTACTACATCACCATGGAATACGTATCTGGCGAGGACTTGAAGAGTCTTATAAGGAAGATGGGATGTTTGGGCGTGGACAAGGCCGTTTCGATTGCTAAGCAAGTATGTGAGGGATTGGAAGAGGCCCACAAACTAAGTGTGGTCCATAGAGATTTGAAGCCTCAGAACATCATGATAGATGCTGGAGGGAATGCGAGGATTATGGATTTTGGCATTGCTCGCTCGTTGAGCGAGATAAGTATTACTGGTGCAGGGGTGATGATCGGAACTCCCGAGTACATGTCTCCTGAACAGGTTGAGGGAAAAGAGATCGATCAGAGATCGGATATCTATTCCCTCGGAGTGATTCTGTATGAAATGGTGACGGGAAGAGTTCCTTTTGAAGGAGATACGGCGTTCACGATTGGAATAAAACATAAAAGCGAGATTCCTAAGGATCCTCGAGAATTGAATAGACAGGTCCCTGAGGATCTCTGTCGATTGATTCTGAAATGTTTGGAAAAAGATAAGGAGAACAGGCATAAAAACATTGTCGATCTTCTCGATGATCTAAACAAAATAGAAAGCATAATCGCGGAAGGAGGAGCCTTACGGAAAGAAAAGCCAAAAACAACGATATCGGATGAATCAAGATGGAGAGACTCTATTGCTGTTCTCTCTTTTTCTGATTTGAGCCCTCAAAAGAATCAAAAATATTTCTGTGATGGCATGGCCGAAGAGCTCATCAATGCCTTGACAAAAGTGAAACCTCTGAAGGTGGCTTCTAAGACATCTGCCTTTCAGTTCAAGGATAAAAGCGAAGATATAGAAGAAATAGGGAAAAAACTCAGAGTACAATCGGTTCTTGATGGCAGCGTGAGAAAAGCCGGAAACCGTCTCAGGATTACCGTTCAATTGATCAATGTGGACGATGGCTATCATATCTGGTCTGAAAAGTATGACCGCGAAATGGAAGATATTTTCGCTATTCAAGATGAGATATCTTTGGCGGTTGTGGATAAGCTTAAAATAAAGCTCTTAGAAGAGGAAAAAACGAAACTCACAAAACGTTACACAGAAAACAAGGAAGCATACAGGCTGTTTTTAAAGGGCCGTTATTTTTGGAATAGAAGACTGGAAGGCGATTTGAATAGGGCCATCGAATATTTCAATCAGGCCATTGCCAAAGATCCCCTGTACGCGCTTGCCTATTCCGGGATTGCCGATTGTCTCAATTTGATTGGATTGTGGGGATTTCTTCCGCCAAAAGAAATCTATCCGAAAGCGAAAGCCTCAGCCAAAAAAGCATTAGAAATCGATGAATCGCTAGGCGAAGCCCATTCCTCACTTGGATTTATTCATACGTTTTACGATTGGGAATGGCAAGCAGCAGAATCTGAATTCAAAAAAGCCATAGAACTCAATCCAAAATATGCAACAGCGCATAGCTGGTATTCGTTGTACCTTACAGCAATGGGACGATTTGATGAAGCTATAGATGAGCAGAAAAAAGCCTTGGAATTGGATCCGCTATCGCTCATTATAAATGCCATGATGGGACTCATTTTTATGCTTACCGGAAGGTCCCATGATTCTGAGGATCAACTTCAGAAAACAATCGAAATGGACCCAAACTTTCTCTTTGCTCATGTATTCCTCGGACAGACTTATACAGTTATGGAATGGAAGGGATTAGGAAAGTATTATACCCATTCGGTAAAAGCGTTCGAGAAAGCTGCGAGCCTCTCAGGAGGTATGACCTATGTTCTGGGGCATCTAGGAATGACACATTCTTTAGCTGGACAAAAAGATGAAGCGAGGAAAATCCTGCATCAGCTAGAAAAAATGGCGAAGGAAATGTTCGTTTCCTCCGAACAATTTTTCCATATATTCTATGGCCTGGGTGAGGAGGATAAAGCGCTTGGGTATTTGGAAAAAATGTACGAGGAGCGGACATCTTTTTTAACTTTATACAATGTGTGGGCCATGACGGAGAATATCCGTAAAATCCCAACATATAAAACTATCATGAAGAAAATGGATCTGGAGTGAGACACCTCATTTATGGAATCCGATTCGTCATTAATCATCAAATCTTTAAAAAAAATACACCTCTAATTTGCGGATTAGTCGTAACTGATAGATGCAATCTGCAATGCCGGCATTGCAGAGTAGCCAATCGGGGGATGAAAGATCTAAGTTTTGAAGAGGCAAAAACTGCCATTCGTTCATTTTACGAACAAGAAGGTCGCGCCTTGTATATCGAAGGAGGCGAGCCACTAATTTGGCGTGACAGGCAGCACAGTGTTGAAGATATTATTGAATATTCTCGGAATTTGGGATTTCTCACAGTTGTCCTTTATACAAACGGCACGATCCCGATAAATACATCAGCTGATACCGTATTTGTCAGTGTCGATGGACGACAAAAAACGCATGATTTTTTGAGGGGAAACACTTTTGATAAGATAATGAATAATATCCGGGAATCAAGACATCCCTCTCTTTACATCAACTACACCATAAACAGGTATAACTGGGAGGATATCAAGGACTTTTGTGAATATATACATGAGATTGATGCCATCCGAGGCATATTTTTTTATTTTCATACACCCTATTACGGTTACGATGATTTATACCTGGAACCTGCGGAAAGAAATAAAATTTTGCTCGAGTTATTGAGTTATAAAAAAAAATACAAAATATTAAACTCGCGAACAGGCCTGAAATCAGCGTTAAATAATGATTGGAAGCGACCTTTGAATATTTGTCCTGTTTATGAAAACGGGAATACGTACCCATGTTGCAGGTTTCCCGGAGATCCTGAATTATGCCGGAACTGTGGGTACTTAAGTTATGCCGAAATAAATCAGACATTAAAATTGAAACCATCGGCAATCGTAAACGCTTTAAGATATTTTTGATCGAATCCAAGGAGATTCTGATGGGGGTTCTTTTTTGTTGAAAGATTTTATGAGATCAAACCTGAGGAGATTGTTAACAGGGGAGAAGTCTATTTCCCTTCAACAAAAGATACCTGTGCTTGAGAAAAGCTTTCAAGACATTAAAGAATTGGGCGTTTACCTTCATATCCCTTTTTGTGAACAGATATGCCCATACTGCCCGTATAACAAAGAAATTTATGAGCCTGATGTGGCAAGAAAATACACAAATGCGATGAAAAAAGAGATTGAGTTCTACTCTGATTTGATCGGCAAAAAACCTGTAACCTCCTTTTACATAGGTGGCGGAACTCCTACAACGATGCTTTACAGCGGATTGGAGGAAATTCTGGAGCACGTCAACAAGAGCTTCAATATGCAATGTGAAATTCATATGGAAAGCCATCCCAATCATCTGAGCTCAGACAATCTCGACACCATCATCTCGATGGGAGTAGATCATTTAAGTATTGGTGTAGAGGCTCTGCAGGATAGGCATCTGAAGACTTTGAAAAGGCCATATATTGCAAAAGAAGTAAAGAAAACCGTCGAACGAGCTGTAAATAAAAACTTTAAATGTGTCAATGCCGATGTCATTTTTGCCCTACCCGATCAAACCTATAATGAGGTAGAGCAAGCGGGATGTGGCCTAGTTGAAATGGGTGTGCACCAGGTTGCCGCATATCCGCTTTTTATCTTCCCGTACACCCTACTGGGGAGAACTCTGAAAAAGAGCAATTATAAAAATGCCAGCATTTTTGTCAGAAGAAAGATGCTCGGAATCCTCGAGAGAGTTTTTTATGATGCCGGTTTTAGAAGAACGTCTGTTTGGGCCTTTACTAGGCCAGGCGTTCCGAAGTATTGTTCTGTTACCGTGCCTCTTTATGTCGGTCTTGGAGCAAGCGGGGGTTCTTACCTAAAGGATGTATTCTATCTCAATACATTCCGTGTTGTCGAGTACATCAATGCCCTTGAAAAAGGAAAGATGCCGATAGCTTTGTCCATGGATTTATCGGAAAAAATGCAGATGGCTGGATGGTTATACTGGAGGATCTATGAGACTGGATTTGCAAAAAAAGATTTCAAAAAGAGATTTGGCGAGGATTTCAATAGGATTTACGGAAGATATGTGAAACTTTTGTCTTTTCTTAGGTTCCTGAATGACAAACAGGACCAGATTGTCCTTTCCGATAAGGGTTCGTACTGGCTCCATGTACTCGAGGATTTATTCTCGATAGATTACATAAGCAAATTATGGGGAGATTCCAAACAAAATCCCTGGCCAACCAAAGTGATTTTGTGATATTTCACTGGTGATATTAAAAAGTGTGTTTTGAACAGAAAGGAGATCAGTCATGCGAAAAATCCTTATCTTTATGTTTGTTTTTATGCTTGCTTTCATTTTTTCTTGTTCGAATTCTTCCGAAGTAGGCCTGAAAGTTTTTATTTCTGTCGATATGGAGGGCATCGCGGGTGTCATATCTGGGAGTGAATGCAGCTCGAGAGGTCCGGACTATAATTATTTCAGGGAAATAATGACAGAGGAAACAAATGCAGCCATCGAGGGAGCATTAAACTCCGGCGCTACAGAAATTCTTGTCAGGGATGGACATGGTGCAAAAACAAATATTTTCCCCGACCTTCTCCACCCGAAGGCGAAGCTTCTTCGCGGTGTCACAAGCAGGCCGGAAAATATGATGCTGGGTATCGATGAAACGTTTGATGCAGTGATTTTCATCGGTTACCATGCCAAAGCCGGCACAGAGGATGGCGTTCTTGCGCATACATCCAGCGGCAACGTGATCGATCTTTCAGTCAATGGAGTTTCTTTGCCCGAAGGGGGATATAACGCCCTTATCGCAGGTTTGCATGATGTGCCTGTGGTCTTTGTAGCCGGAGATAATTGGATCTGTGACCAGCTCAGGGATCTCCTTGGAGAGGTTGGGATATGTGAGACGAAAATAGGCATGGGACGCGCCGAACTGGGACTTCATCCTGGTATCGTCAGAGATAAAATCCGCCGGGGAGTCTCCGATGCATTATCAGACTTAAGCCGATTCAAGCCTTACAAGCTATCGTCTCCTTATACTATGACTCTCAAGGTGAGAAAAGAGAGGGACCTCTATCCTGGAGCTGAAAAAATAAGCGAAGGAGAATTTGTGTATACCAGCCCTGACTTTCTTGAAGTCATGGATGCTTTCAATAAAATGAAGTAAACCGCCAGTCCTCTCGGATCACTGTCGGGATCGAATTCCTAGATAATAGACCGTGTTGGCATACGGATCGATAACAGTCTTGATTCTTCCAGGTAAAGCGCTCAATACCGGATTCAATCCAGGCCCATGTCCGGTTGATTCGCTGAACCCATGGATGCAGACGCCGATGGTTACAGCCCCTTCGTAGCGTCCCCGTCCATAATAGTCATAATGATCTCTGATGGCCACGAAGTCTCCGAGTCGGAGCTTTTTCAAGCCGAATTCTTCGACGGTTTGAGGGTCGGTTGTCTGAATGTCATAATCGACATTCTCGACAAACTGCCCACCGATTCCCGAGCCCATAATGCGTCCCGGAACTTCCATCACAACAGGGACAACGAGCTGGTTCCCCTCAATTTTGAGGCCCATATTTTCCAGCAACTCAGGGGAGAGCTTATTCACTTTGACATCTTCGAAACTTTCGATTTGGAGTCCCACACCTCTCGCTTTAACCTGGATCTCGTCATCTATCGTGAGCTTTTCTTTGACGTCCTTCGGGAACCATGCGAGGTCATCCGAGCCCGCATGTCTTCCGATGTAATATCCCTTGGCTCCTTTAGCCTCTCCTGATAGGACCTTTGCCTCGTTCCCGATACAGGCCAGGATGGCGATAGCGCATGCCCCTGCTCGTTCTTGATCTCTCCCTTGAATGGTAACATCCGGTTCAACATGGTCCGCATTGGCCCAACCATAGGTCGAATCGCCGAGGGAAACGGTGTAGTTGATCGAGGCTGTGCCGAGACGTGCGCTGGTCTGTCCATCGTATGTTGCTCTGTACCCGCTGCTTCCTGCGGGCTGCACGACAGCTTGCACAGCCGTTGTGATGAGTTTGTCTTTATTGGTTTTCAAGGCGGATGTTTTCGGGGCTGGTACAGGTTTCTTCATGGTTATGCCTAAATACTTACCGATGTTGGCTGAAGGATCGATCCGTCCCTTGATCTTTCCGAATCGTGTGGAAAGTATCTGCGTCACACCTATGCCATAGCCGGATATATCGCTCGGTCCGCTGCAGACAACGCCAAGAGTCGCTCCCCCTTGATAGTACCCTTTTCCATAGTCGGTTTGGATATCCTTAAGGAGAACGAGATCCCCGAAACGCAACTCGTCGAGGCCGTATTTTTGGATATCGGGAGGATAAGAGGTCTGGATGTGCCAGTGGCCGGAAAGGCTTCCGCCGCTTCCTCTAGAAACAAGATCGGCGGGGATTTCTTTAACCACAGGTGCCTCCAGCTTGCCATCTGTTGTCTTCATGACTATTTTTTCCAGTACATCAGGTACAATGCCATGAGCGAATACATCATCAAATCCATCGATTTTAAGGCCGATTCCACTGGCTTTGACATGAAGCTTGTTTCCGATGGCAAGAAGTTCTAAAACATCATCATCGAAATGAACCAGAACAAAGCTTCTAAACTTCCCGATAATTATGCCTTTTTCTCCTTTGGCATCGCCGCTGAGAATTTTCACTTCATTGCCAATGGAAGTGAAATTGAGATAGGACGATCTGGCCCTGTCTGATCCGGCCCCCTCTGTGGCTACTCCCACTGTGGCTCTATCGCCAGAGGCCCATCCAAAAACCTTATCCCCGATCTTCAGGTTATAATTGATCCCGCCAATGCCGATCGTCATCTTTGCCTTGCCATCCCATGTCGTGGCATAGGATGATGCAGGTTCGGCTGGAGCTACCTGCCCCTGTACGGCCAAAGTGAGCAATTTGTCTTTGTTCGTCTTTATGGGCTGCAGATCAGCCTGGTTTGCAGCATAATTTAGATTGGCAAACAGAAAGGCCATGCATAATAAAATTCCGAGTTTGATTAAAAGATCTTTCCGCATATCTCCTCCTTTTTTTGGAAATAGAATTTTAGTTAAGATTATTAAGGATATCATGAAATGTCAAATATCGAACAAACGTTCATTGTATTTTCTTTTCATGGATGGCATTTCTTTTGTGATCTCGTTATGATAGGTATGTGAATGGCATTATGCCTTGTCTAACAAAAATCGTCTCAGTTGGATTCATCCTAATACCTTTGTTTTTATCTGGAAGTGAATTCCAAGGGAAAAAGGATCCTTCCAAGGTTTTGAGGGAAATTTACAAAGAGGTTAAAGAGTTAGGGAAGTTTCCCGGTGATGATTTCATCAAAAGAGAGTTTTTTGTGGGCAAGGATGATGACGATACGTATCAGGATATCCATGCACTTATCTTGATACAAAATATTGATGAGATAGAAAAAATAACGATCCAAGTGACATACTTTCAGCCCAATGAAAACGATCCCACAGTAAAATATGCCAAGAATATGAAAAGCATCTCATATGCTTTGTTGCAAGACGAAATGGTAATCTTGAAAAGCGATTATGACGAGAAGGAACGCAAAAAATTCCTCCCCCAAATACTTCGTGCCATCCGAGGGAAAAAGAAGTTACTAAAAAAAACCATTTTGTTGACATAGATCATTGAGTGAGATTTAATTGTCCTAGGTGAGTCTACATCACTTTTGGGATTCTTAATAACAAAAGGAGGTAACATGAAAAAACTACTTTTTTTGGCATGCAGTGCCATGCTTCTATTCAATCCTATGTCCGGTCAGATCAGTGCCAAGCTGATGCGGTATATGGATGTCTCGGATACCCAGATCACCTTTGTTTATGGAGGCGATATCTGGGTCATGTCCAAAACGGGAGGCACAGCTATTCAGGTCACCCACTCACCCGGTGAGGAATCATGGCCTCGTTTTTCGCCGGACGGGAAATCTATTGCCTACACGGCCAGCTATAACGGAAATCAGGATGTGTTTGTCATGCCTGCTTTGGGGGGAGTGCCCACTCGGATTACCTATCAGTCGCATGCGGACAGAATGGTCGATTGGCATCCCGATGGGGAGCATATCTTGTTTGCCTCTGCCCGTGAAAGCGGTATCCGACGTATCCAGCAGTTTTATTTGGTCAGCAAAAAAGGTGGTTTCCCCAAGAAACTGAAAATTCCTTATGGAGAACTGGCGAGCTACTCACCCGATGGGAATCATCTGGCTTACATCACCAAGATCACCGAAAACTATCCTTTCAAACGCTATCGAGGGGGTTTGTCATCGGATATCATTATCTATGATCTGCGCAACAATACCGCTCAAAACGTTACCAGCAATAAAGCCAATGATGGAAAACCCGCTTGGGTTGGCGACAAAGTCTACTTCCTCTCGGATCAGGCCGAGAATATGCGCCTCAATATCTGGTCATATGACACAAAAACCAAAACGTCGTCTCAGATTACCGAGTTCGATGATTTTGACATTACCCATATGTCCGCCGGAAATCAGGACGTCGTCTTCGAGGCGGGAGGTCAGATGTATTTGATGGATCTGAGCAGCCAACAGTATGAACCAGTTGCGGTGAACATTGTCAGTGATCTGTCGGCAGAAATACCCAGATCCGTAGATGTCAGCAGCCGGATCGCTAATATGACAGCAGCTCCCGAAGGTAAGCGAGTGGTCTTTGAAGCTCGAGGCGAATTATTCAATGTGCCCTCTTCTGAAGGATATGTCATCAATCTAACCCAAAGCAGCGGCGCCTTTGACCAAAATCCCGTCTGGTCACCGGATGGCAAACACATCGCCTACTGGAGCGACCGGTCAGGAGAATACGAGATCTATCTGCAAGACAGTGCTGGGAATTCCAAGCCGAAAAAATTGACAAACCGTAACAAAGGTTTTGGATATGCCCTATTTTGGTCGCCCGACAGCAAAAAACTGGCATTCATCGATGAAACCAACGATATCTCTATCATAGATGTCCATAGTGGGGAAGTGACGGTTACCGATAATACAGATTGGAACATCGGTCATGGAGGCCGTTTTGGCTATCCTATTGCCTGGTCTCCTGATTCCAAGTGGATTGCCTATACAAAAGGCTTGGATAATGCCAACAATGCCATCTTCCTTTATGACTTGGAGAAACGCCAATCTCATCAGGCAACCTCCGGCTTTTATGAAGATATGAATCCGGTCTTCAGCACAGACGGCAAGTACCTCTTTTACATGACCAACCGAAGTCTGACAGCTACCTATTCCGATATGGGTGATGGTACCTGGATCTATCCCAATTCCACCCAGATTGCTTCATTGAGCCTTACCAAAAAAGTGCCTTCACTCCTTCAACCCAAAAACGATGAGATAAAACAAGATGAAAAGGGAGAAAAGGAAGAAGAAAAACAGGAAGAAAAAGAGAAAGAAAAGGACGAAAAACCATCAAAAGATGCGGCTGCTGTCTCCGTTGAAGTGGACTTTGATAACCTGGAGGCCCGACTCGTTATACTTCCGCCCAAAGCGGGAAATATCGGGGGACTGATACCCTTTGAAGGCAAATTTGTTTATCTCAGGATTCCGAATACAGGATCGGGCGAGAGATCTTCTTCTTTGATCTTATATGATCTGGAGAAGAGGGAGGAAAAGACCATTATTTCTGACGTAAGCCGCGTTAAGGCAACGGCAGATGGCAAATCCTTGATGGTTTTAAGCGGTGGAAAATACGGGATCATCAAACCAGCGCCCAATCAAAAAATCGAAAAGCCCATCCCATCCACTGGCCTGATGATGGATTTGGTGCCAAGGCAGGAGTGGGGTCAGATATTCATCGATACCTGGCGCAGGCACCGTGATTTTTTCTACGATCCCAAGATGCACCAGGTTGATTGGGATGAAATGCGGGACCGTTATGGCGCTCTGCTGGATGATGCGCGAACCCGCTGGGATGTCAGTTTTATTCAGTCTAATTTAGCAGCAGAACTAAGTGCCGGGCATACCTACACATTTGGAGGCGATGTGGAAAATGTTCCCCGTCGAGCTACCGGTTTTTTGGGCATCGACTGGGAGATGAACGACAATCTATACCGGATCAAACGCATTGTTACTCCTGCTGTGTGGGATACAGAAGTAAGGTCTCCGTTCGATCAACCGGGAGTTGAAGTGGAAGTGGGGGATTATATTTTGGCAGTAAATGGAATAACGCTGGATCCTGATAAAGATCCCTATGCCGCCTTCGATAGGCTTTCGGGAAAAACGGTTTCCTTGACCATCAGCAAGTCGGGCAAAGTAGAGGATGCTCAACACCATGTCATCAAGTGCCTGACTCAGGGTGAAGAGAACAATCTGAGATATCTGGAATGGATCGAGAACAACCGGAAAATGGTGGATGAACTTTCGGATGGTCAACTTGGGTATGTGTATATGTCCAATACGGGCGGTCGTGGACAATTGGAGCTGGTGCGGATGTTTTATGGGCAGTTGAATAAGAAAGGCTTTATCATCGATGAACGATTTAACGGAGGCGGACAGCTCGCTGATCGTTTTCTGGAATTGCTCCAGCGGCCAGTGGTGTACAACCTCCATTGGCGACATGGAAAAGATCATCCTTACCCCATCAAGACCAATATCGGACCTATGGGCATGCTGATCAACGGCTGGGCCGGTTCTGGAGGAGACGGCTTGCCTTGGGCTTTTCAGGAGCTGGAGGCCGGACCCATAGTGGGCGAACGTACATTGGGCATCCTGGTTGGACCTGCTACCGGACATATGCTGATCGATGGAGGTGGGATCACTGTTCCCGGCGCCCGACTTTACGATAATGATGGGCACTGGTTCTGGGAAGGTGAAGGTGTGTCTCCAGACTTCGAAGTGTGGGACGATCCCAACATTTTGGTGCAGGGCCGTGATCCTCAGATCGAAAAAGTAGTGGAAGAAGTATTAATTCTCCTGAAAACGAATCCACCCAAGATGACACCGGCCCCACCGTTCGAAGATCGAACAGCAAAGGGCTTGAAAATCAAGAAATAAGGATTAGTAAGTAGTTGGCCCATTATTGACGCGGTCATAATAGGCGCGACTGTGGCTCGGGAGATATAGCGGTGGACTTTAAATCGAATGCCCGCATTTTCGCTAACCTCTTGAAAAAAAATGATAGCCGGACTTGCCAGCGGAGTGTTTCTAGGAATTTGACACATTATCTATTCCTTGCTATTCTTGACCGACTAGTTACAGAGGTAAGTAAATGTCTGTAAAATGTCAAAAATGCAACGCTGATAATCCTGACACACAAAGCTTCTGCGGTGATTGTGGTACGCAATTAGGCCTTCCAAAAGAAATCCCTGGGGTTACCAAAACAATGAAGACTCCTTTCACTCAATTTGAATCGGGAACATCGTTAGCCGACAGATACGAAATCATCGGAGAGATCGGCAAAGGAGGAATGGGAGAAGTATACCTTGCCGAGGATACTAATTTGAAACGCCAAGTTGCCATAAAAATCCTGCCTCAGCCATTTGCCCTGGATGAGGAAATGCTGGCTCGGTTCGAACGGGAAGCAAGGATGCTCGCATCTCTTAACCATCCCAATATCGCGACTATACATGGTCTCGAGAAGTCCGAAGGACAGCAGTTTCTGGTGATGGAATTGGTCGAAGGCGATACTCTTGCAGAACGGATATCCAATGATCCCTTGCCGGTAGAAGAGGCTCTTCGTATATGCCGTCAGATCACAGAGGGATTGGAATCGGCCCATGAGAAGGGAATCATCCACCGCGATTTGAAGCCAGCCAATATCAAAATCACAAAAGACGGGAAAGTCAAAATTCTGGACTTCGGATTGGCCAAGGTCTTCGAGGGTGCGGCTTCGGGCGGAACACCGGGTGTCGATCTTTCAAAATCCCCGACCATTACAGTCGAGAGCAGTCACTCGGGCGTGATTTTAGGCACAGCTGCTTACATGAGTCCTGAACAGGCTCGAGGGAAAATTCTGGACAAGAAGACAGATATCTGGTCATTCGGTTGCGTTCTTTTCGAGATGCTCACCGGACGACAAGCATTCAAAGGGGATACCATTTCAGATTACATCGCCGCAATCCTGAAGAATGAGCCTGATTGGAAGGCCATTCCCGAAGGAACGTCGGTCAAGATTAGAGATTTATTGCGGCGGTGCCTGCAGAAAGATCCTCATAATCGTCTCCATGACATCGCCGATGCCCGGATCGACATCCAATACGCCTTGGCTGAACCTGATGAGGAGGTGGAACCTGCTGCAAGACCATCCCCCAAGTGGCGCAGCCTTTTCTTGGCGACTGCTGGCTTAGCGATTATCCTGACTTGTGTTCTGCTCTGGAACCCATGGCGAACGAACAAACCTCTTGAGCAGCTAACCAGCCGGTTTGCGATCAATCTTCCTCCGGGCGAAACACTGGAGCTTGAAATTGGATCTTCAGTCGTGCTCTCGCCGGATGGGAAACAATTGATTTATGTGGCTCAAAAAGAAGAGATGACACAACTCTATTTGCGACCGATACATGAGTTCGAAGCCCAACCGATATCCGGTACGGAGGGTGCTCGAGGCCCGTTCTTTTCACCCGATGGGAATTGGGTGGCGTTTCATGCCGATGGCAAACTGAAGAAAGTCTCGCTTCTTGGCGGCACTCCCCAGCTTATCTGCGATGCCAAATCTGGCCTCGGGGGAACCTGGAGCGAGGACGGCACGATCTACTTCGGGGACTGGAAAAAAGCGAGTCTCATACGTGTCCCCTCTGCTGGGGGTGATCCTGAGCTGCTGGCCACAGGTCTGAGAATCGTTGATGAGGAGATATTTGAGCATTCTTATTTCTGGCCGCAGATTCTTCCTGGAGGCAAGGATTTATTGTATACCATCTGGAACAAACCGCAGGATATGAATGTGGCCGTGTACTCCTTAGAAAGAGACGAACATAAGACTCTCATCGAAAAAGGCGGCCATGCCCGTTATCTTCCGGCTGGATTTCTGGTTTATACATGGGCGGGAGATCTGATGGCTGTGCCGTTCGATCTCGAAAAATTAGAGGTGACCGGGTCGCCAACGCTTATCCTTGAGGGAATTCAGAGAGGTGAGTGGGGACTTGCCAACTTTGCCTTATCTGAGACCGGATCACTTGTTTTTATTCGGGGATTTGCCAAACCCAGGGATAATGGGCTTGTTTGGGTCGATCTTGAGGGCAATGTTGAACGTCTGCCTTACCCGCTCGCATTTTATCAGTCTCCCCGTCTTTCACCCGATGGAAAGCAGCTGGTTGTGACAAGACTAGAAAACCTGGCTAACCTGTGGATTTATGGTTTGGAGCGGGGAACATCAAGGCGGCTTACAGACGAAAAAGGAGCTGAGTATTGGGCCATATGGACGCTTGACGGCAAACGCATCGTTTTTAATTCTACGCGAATGAAACGACCGGCGGCCAATTTGTTATGGAAGCCGGCCGATGGGAGCCGTTCGGCAGAATTTTTTGCTGAGGGAAAAAACCATCAGCAGCCCAAATCCTGGTCGGCAGACGGAAAAGTCATGGCCATTACAGAAGGATTGGATCCTGAAACTGGAATAGATATCTTTATAATGAAGATCGACGGAGATCGTAAACCTGAGCCTTTCCTCCATTCCCGATTTAATGAGACCCAACCCCTATTTTCCCCTGATGGACGATGGATCGCTTATGTCACCGATGAATCAGGTCGGGATGAAGTCTATGTGCAGCCTTATCCCGGTCCGGGCGATCTCATTCCCATTTCGACAGATGGAGGAATGGAGCCAGTGTGGAGTCCTGATGGAAAAGTGCTGTATTATCGCGATGTCAGCGGAAACAAAATGATGGCGGTCTCCTTCATCACAGAACCTGAACTCCGTGTGGGCAAACCGCAGCTCCTTTTTGAAGGAAAATATTATGGAGGTGCACCTTGGGGGCGGAATTATGACATTTCTCCCGATGGGACGCGGTTCATCATGATCACAGATGAGAGCCAGAGCGAAAAACCCACGCAGATAAATGTCATTCTCAACTGGTCTGAGGAACTCAAACGCCTCGATCTTTCTGAGAAATAAGAAGAAGCCATATTTTCGATAACAATTGGAAATTTCCCTCCTTTTAATAAGATGCGTACACTGGTCTCCTTGAGGTTGAAGATGTCAGGAATGCAGCTTGGTACAGAAAGTGTATTTTAAGACTCATGTTCTTTGCATCGGGCAGATCGAAGAAGTACATATAGACGAAAACTGTCTCACCGACGGAAAACCTGACGTGGAAAAAGTTCGTCCCCTGGTGTTTTCCTCAGGTGTGGAGTATGCCTACTTCGGCATGGGAGAAAAACTTGCACTTGGCTTTCGAGTGGGAAAAAATTTGGTTATTAAGGAATAAATGGATAGAAGGGCACATTCTCAAGTCATTTAATATACCCTAAGGATTTCAGCCGTTCCAATTCTTCCTTATCAAGAAGTCCTTTTTCTCTATTTGATAGACTTTTGCTAAACAAAAAATCGTAACTTGGGATGTACCTAGGAGGATTGTCATGTAGAAATTCTTCGTCAATGGCATCTTCAAGAACTCTTCCATCGGAATCCTCTGGTACAGGAAGACCGATTAGGTAGAGGATTGTAGGGAAGATATCTAAGATGTGAGCACTCTGAAATGCATGGGCTCTTTTTATGGGGCTGCCGTTTATTATGAGAATTCCCGGAGGGCCGTGTCGGTGAGCCGTGTAAGCGTTTTTGTTCAGAATACAGGGAGTGTGGCCATGGTCGGAGGCTATAATAAGCACAGTTTCTGGTTCTAGCTGTTTCCGTATTTCCCCCAACCATTCGTCGTAATATCTATATACGTCAGGAATTTTATCCTTGAATGCCTCAATATTCCTCTTCTTTGGAAAGAAGAAATATTCTGGCTGGTACCACTTCCAGAATTTATGCTGAACGTGATCAGGTTCATCGAAATAGACATTCATAAAATCTTTCTGTTCATCTTCTTCTAGAAAATTCAGGAATATTGAAGCCCTATCAGATATTTTATTCGGTGAAAAGAATGGTTTAAGTCTTGAAAAAAATTCAGTGGGTTGAATAAAACGCTCCAGCTGATCCTCTAGGGCATTAAGATGGTCTGTATACTTTCCAACATAGGTCTCAAGCCCGTGTGATACGAAAAAGTCATCGGTCCCAGACAATTCCGGAGCAGGATAGGAGATGAAGCTAGCATTGAGAATTCCGATGCTCAGATTGGCTTCCTTGAGTATTTCCCATAGAGGAACAGAATTTAAAAAGGATCGGTTAACCGTATTTCTTGTGGCTAAGGGTATTTTCTCTAAGAGGCCGGCGATTTCCGGAAAAAAAGTTCGATGAACAGGATATATGCCTGGGCTGCTGAAACCCATGGGTTGAATTGTGTAAAAATCATTAATTCCATGTGATTGAGGTTTTTTCCCCGTGTATACAGAGGACCAAATTACGGCAGAGTTAGCATTTTTGATAGTCATCAAGTTGCCATGACTGCTTTCTTCCATCAGCTGCTTAAAATTCGGCAGTTCCTCTTTATGTATCAAGGGAAGAATCACTTTCCAATCGGCCCCATCCATGCCCACAAAGACTATCTTATGAGCTAATTCCTTACTTTTTTTTATAATAGTTGTTTCTTGCTTGAGTAATGAAATTTCGTCCGGCCTGATGAATTTATAATAAATAGGGAAAACAATATGAGCCGAAATCTGTAGAAGAAAAAGGAAAAAGGCGACCCTCCCAAGCCTCTTTTTTGAGTAAAAGTGCATAAACAGAGATGTCAGAAGCCTTGAGATGATAAAGACAGCAATTATGATCAATATAGTCCTAGCCAGCAAATACATCACCATGCCTTTGATGCTTTCCAATTCACCAAAGGGAAAGTGGTCGTAAGTCAGAGCGTAGTTGAAATAAAAAAAACAGAAAATAGAATGAACACAAAAAAACCGAGGGAAAGGGTTGGCTTAAGAGGGCTTTGAGATCTAGGAAGATGTTTTTTCTTTTTTCTTCTCGAAATAGAAGAGAAGCCAGCGACCAGTTCAATAACAAAACGAGCCAGGAGAAATGTTCCTGCAATCCAAATCCCATAAACGACAATAAAAAATCCTAGCAAAACAAGCGAATCTTTTAGGGATCTGACTTGATTGAAAATAATGTGTGAACAAGAAAGACTGGCCCCGAAAATCAGGGAGCCGAAAATGAAGCCAATAGCAAGAAAAGCAAGTCGGTCTCTATTGAATCCCATCATCTCATCTCTTCAGTTTCCATTTTTTAGATATGATCATAATAATTAACAGAAGAATCAGGCTCAGTCAATTCTCTGGGATTATCCTAAACCCTTGAAAACAAAATAATAGTTAATCTTATCAGCCACTTATGCCAAAATTTACTCCCAATGGGCATAACCCGTTATGTGAATGGTTTTAACCTTCTTTTCCGATCATGTTATTTCTCTTGAGTTCATCAGCCACATCACCCAGCTCGAGAGATTCCAGCGTGCTTTGTTTGGGATAACCTGAACTCTCATCCCAGCCTTGGAGGCGATAGAATCGTGTTTTGAATTCATCGAATTTGTCCCTGTCCAGCTTCCTTCGGGAATAGCCGTAATAATCCCATTTCCCATTCTCTTTTCCAGGCATGTATGCATTGCGAACATCAACGGGGAAAAGCGGTATTTTTTCATACACGTTATCAACGAAATGAACCATATCCCGGTGACGGCCCTGAAGGGTCCAGATAGCGTGGTCCAGATTCCAGATCTTACGGCCTAGCTCTATTCCATCTTGAAAGGAAAATTCTTTTCCCATTACCGCTTTGACATATTTTGGTTCCGCAATACCGGTTGAACCGATTTTATCAGGCCTGTGAATATTCACGAAATCGGGCCAACGGCTG
>CP070750.1:3942975-3960892 GCA_020348385.1 Candidatus Aminicenantota bacterium
GAAAAATCCTCTAATACAACACCGGAAATCGGTGTGGAACTCAAAGACGTCAAAATAAAAAGAATCAACTATGTGGATGAGGTCGAGAGAAAACAGTTCGACCGCATGATCTCAGAACGTCAGAGAATTGCATCCAAATATCGCTCCGAGGGTGACGGACAAAGTGCAGCAATTCGGGGTCAGAAAGAAAAGGAACTTTTAGGAATACAATCTGAAGCCTATAGGCAGGCGCAGGAAATCAAAGGAAAAGCCGATGCAGAAGCCACAGCGATATACGCGGATGCCTACAACCGAGATCCGGAATTTTACCAGTTCATGAAAACCCTGGAAGTCTACCGGACGGTCATGGATAAAGAAACCTGGCTTCTATTGTCGACAGACGCGGAATTCCTCAAGTACCTCAAAAGCACCCGGCAGTAAAATAAAAGGGGACGGTTCTATTTTTTATTTTTAAAACAAATTTCCCTTTTCGCTCCTAAAAAAAATAGAACCGTCCCCTTTTCTAATTCAGACTATTTGTTTGAGGCGGGGCATGGATATATTTCCGCCCGTCAGCACCAGTGCAACGCTTTTACTTTTAAGCTTATCTTTAATCTTCAAGGCGGCTGCAAGAGGTGAAGCGCCCGCTTCTTCTGCCATATTCCGGATGAGTTCCATGATCAACAAGATGGCCTGTATCATCTCTTCTTCTGAAACCAAAATAAAATCCGTGAGGTAATCGCGTAATATCTCTTGGGTCAGTTCGTATCCGATTTCTGTAGCCAAACCCTCTGCTGCTGTCTCCATCTTGTCTTTAACGATTTTTCCGCCCTTCCAGGAGAGATAAGCAGCCGGCGCCATGGCGGCTTGAACACCGATAACCTGGCAGTCGGGATTGACTGCTTCCTTGACAATACAACAACCGGATGCACCACTCCCCCCTCCCACAGGAACGATTATCACATCCAGGTGGGGAACTTCCTCGAAAATTTCCAGGGCATAGGTTCCGACTCCCGAAATCAGATCCGGTTCATTCGCCGGGTGGATGAATCGGGCACGTCTCTCCCCGGCCAATTTTTCTGCATAATCCTTGGATTCATCAAAAATTCGTCCGAAAAAAACGACTTGAGCACCCATGCTTTTGATAGCTTTGACCTTGGTCGGATTGGACTTGTCCGGCATCACTATTGTGACAGGGACGTTAAACAGATTGGATGCATACACGATCGACAGGCCATGATTCCCGGTCGATGCTGTCACCACTCCTTTATCCCTTTGTTTCCGGCTCAGATTGTGTATGAGATTGATGCCTCCTCGTGTCTTAAAGGCTCCGGTAGGCAAATGATTCTCATGTTTGATATACACTCTTGCGTCCAAAAGCTGATTGACTTGGGGATAGGAATAAAGAGGAGTTCGTGGGAGGTAATCCTTGATCAAACTTCTCGCTTTAAGAACATCTTTGAAAGTAGGCCGCTCCAGTTTCATCACATCGCTCTTCGATTATCGAGCCAGGCCCACCAATGCACGGAATAACTTATATCCCTCGATGTAATCTTGGACCTCGTACATCACCGTTCGTGGCCCCGTTCTTTTGACCTGCGGGATGAGCTCGCCAGCTTCCGCCATCGAGGATCGCATATAGGTCAGCTCGAAACGATAAGGGGATTGGAGCTTGAGAGGTTTTACCTTATTCCTATTCTCCAGAGCGATTTTTGCCTTTTTTTGTATAAGGGTACAGGCATTCGTCGGTGTTAGAGACTTTGCGGCATATCTCCCGATACCTTCTTTCACAACAGCGGTTTCGACCTCTTCTCCCAGCGATTTTTTCACTTGGCCGCATACCGTTTTGTCACCCGTCACCAACACGATCGGGACATCATAACACCCGGCAATCAGAGCATTCTGTTCCGATTCTCCTAACTCCTTGCCGTTTACTTTGATCGAATAGACAGAACCTCCAGAATAGGTATGATCCAGCACTCCATCCTCAGACCCGGCCCGCGCATGATAACCGATCAAAAAGATAGCATCGAATGTTTCATCGATCCCATGCATCATGCTCAATGGTTTGGGAGACCCTGTTATGAGAGAGGCTGCAGAATCCAGTTCCGATATGATGACATTCCGCATCGAACCGTGGGAATCATTGACCACGATCTCGGTGGCTCCTGCCTCCAATGCTCCCCGGATGGCAGCATTGACCTCTTGGGTCATCCATCTTCTGGCGATGCCGTAATCTCCGCCGGAGGCAGAAGTCTGCTCCCCGTTAACCACACCGGCAATTCCCTCCATATCCACGGAAATATAAACCTTGAGTTTTTCTTGTCCGTAGGTATGTTCCGCTGTTATTAAAAACATGGAAAGAAAAATGATAAAAATGAAAATAAACCCTTTTTTCACGCTGATACCTCCAACTAAATTTATTTGCGGTTCAGGAAATTTTCCATCTTCTTTTTGTTGGGAAATAAGGCTGCCGTTCCTCCTGTGTGGAAAAACACAACCGTGTCTTCCTTCTTAAAATAGCCTTTTTTCACAAGATCTATCAAAGCAACCATGGCCTTACCCGTATATACCGGATCCAGAAAAATGCCTTCTTTCATACTCATCAGGCGGATAGCCTCTGCCACATCCTTGTTCACTTCTCCATATCCTTCTCCTAAGTACTCATCAAAGACAATGATGTCATTATTCTCAACTTCCAGTTCCAAATCCAGCGCCGCCACAGTATCAGTCGTGATATCCAGGACATAGTCTGTATACGTGCTTTTTGCCTCTGAAACACTCACTCCAAGAACTTTGGTATTATCACTTAAAGCCTTTGCTCCCACAGTTAAGCCGGCCTGTGTCCCTCCTGAGCCTGATGCATGCAGGACATAATCCGTATCCAGCCCCTCATTTTCAGCCTGTTCCTTCAACTCCACATAGGCATTCACATAGCTGATGGCTCCCAGGGGATCCCCCATCGAACCTCCCGCTGCCGAGCCTCCGATAGGAGCGATATAAGGCGTATGTCCTCGGTCCTTCACTTCCATAGCCGCCTGCTCCAGAATCTCATCGACATCTTCCAGGTGTAAAATGCTTCCTTTGCCTATTTCTCTGATCTTGATATCGGCACTCAGGATGAGATCGAGCAAAAGGTTACCATCATATTCAGCAGGAAGATCATAAACATTAAAAAGGATCAGGATCGGTGTGATCCCAAATTTTCTGGCTGCTGCTGCTGTCTGGAGGCACCAGTTTGACTGCAGCCCAGCCCAAGTGATGATCGCATCTGCTTTTTTATCCAAAACGTCCTGTATGATGAATTCCAGTTTCCGGGATTTATTGCCCCCAAATCCCAATCCTGTCATATCATCCCGTTTGATGTATATGTTCGGACCGCCCAGTTCCTTTGTGAGATTATCCAACCTCGTAAAAGGCGTAGGGAGATGAACCAAATCCCTTTTGGGAAATCTCTGGATTGTTTTCTTTATCTCTGGAATGGAATAAGCCGCCATGCTTTCCTCCGAAACCAGAATTTTATAACAGAAGCCCGCACAAATCAAAAAAATCCAAAATAGAATTTTTGCTTAATCATCTCAAAAAGAATAGAATTTCCATAAGCCATGTATGACTTAGAAACTTTTCTCAAAGACATCAAAAATCCGAGACACATTGTCTTATCTGCCATGTTATGCCTTTTTTGTATGATCCTTGGATACGCACGAGGATCGATCGGAGGACTGATAGTCGGGATAGTAGTGGGAACTTTACTTTCCTTATCAGGAATCATCTTGATCTATAGATATAAAGAAAAGCAGAAGGAAATAAAGGAATCCTTGATCATTCCTAAAATTGGGACGACAGAAAAGAAAGAACAATGGCTGCGCAAGAAAAAACTACGCGAAGTGAAAGCCGAAAATAAGATTGACTTGGTGATCAAGATTGTGTGGTGGATTATTTTTGCGATTATAGGAATGATAATCCTTTACTGGATTTCCCCAGTCATTTATTACACACTCCAAGCCGCAAAACGATAATTTTCCCTGGTCAACTCTCCCCACCCAGAAGCATCGGCTTGCCCAGAGGGCAAAAACCGCTAATTTCATAATTCATTTCAAAAGAGTATTATCTATCCTTAAATGTAGGGCGAGGTGGGTTGGCGCAGGGCGGGGTGGGTTGACGTACAGTGGGTCGGCAAGGCTAGGTATTGAAAGAGCTCCAGGCTTTCTTGAACTCCCCAATTTTATTGGAAGCAAAGCCCCGGATGCGGTCGCCATAATAATAAAAGATCGGAATGACGATCAAGATGAAAATTGTGGAACTGATCAATCCTCCCACCGCAGATAAGGCGAGTGAAGACCATAGCCGACGTCTTTCCACTTCCAGCTGGATCAAAACCAGAGGTAACATCCCCAAAACAGTCGTGCTCGTCGTCATGAAGATAGGCCGTATTCTCTCCTTCGCTCCGACAAGAACAGCATCGAGCACGGGGAGCCCTTCCTTTTTCTTCAAATTGATATGATCCACAAGAAGGATAGAGTTGTTGACCACAATCCCGCCCAACAGAATAACACCTATGTAGGCCGATGAATCGAAGGGGAAATCGGCGATAACAAACGCCACAAAAACCCCGATCAAAGCTAAAGGTACCGCCAGAAGAATGAAAAAAGGCTGGATAAACGACTCATACAAAGATGCCAAAATCATGAAAATGATGATCAGAGAAAAAATGATGGCAAATTTAATCTGGCCCAATTCTTCCTCTGTCATCCGCCAATCATACCCCTCTAGCGTCGCAGAAAATCCTGGGGGTAGTGAGATCTTGTTATAGACCGCCTCCTTATATCGCTCCGCCGCTTTGTGAGGTCCTCGGAATTCCCACATGATGGTTTGCTGGAATTGCTGGTCTTCTCTGTCGATGGATCCGGCTATCGGCCACTCTTCGAGAACGGAAACGTCCTTCAATCTCAGCAATTCTCCTCCCTGTGTCTGGATGATCTCATCCTGCAGACCTTTGAGGTCGATCAGAGCCGCTTCGGGAAATTTGATCGAGATGTCTGTCTCCTTTCCCTCGATTTTGGCCTTCAGAGGCATGGACAAACGGCCGTGCATCAAAACCTGGAGATGGTAATAAAGGTACTGAGGATCCACATTGTACCTTCTGAGAATTTCCTTATCGATTTTCAAAACATAGGCGTAGGAATCCAGCCTCCACCACCCATATCGGCCTGATGTGATTTTAACATCTTTGATCCGCGGATTTCTCTTCAGGGTGCGCTCGAGGTTTGACGTAATCTCCTGGAGTTTTTTCAGGTTATACCCGTAAAATTTAATCCGCGAATCATAATAGGTGGTTGGCCCGATAGAAGAATAATAGCCTTGCGGATCGAAACCGGAAACACCTATACTGATCCCTGCAAAATTTGTGGCCAGTTGAATCAACTCTTCCTTCAACACATAGGGATGGTAGGAGAATTCGATCTCCGGCGGGAATTCTATTGAAATATAGGCTCTCTCGGCCATGACGATGGTATTCATTTCCTTCTCGTAGGTTTTTTGCATGACTTTTTCTTCGAATTTCATCATCACTTCATCCGTGGCTTCGATCGGTGTTCCGGGAGGCATGGTTACACGGACATATAGCATCTGCTGGTACTGCCATGAGAAAAAAGGCCCGATGGTTACCTCGGAGCGGAACCACTTGTATGCTCCGAAAAAGATGGCAGCGATGATCAGGATGACCTCTACCGGATGACGGAGAAGGAACTTCAGGGATTTCATATAAAAAATCCGGACCTTTTCCACTTTTTTTTCTTTCCGCTCCTTTAGCAATCTTGGACTCATGGCTGGGATTAGTGAGAAGGAAACCAACAGGGATGCTGCTAGGGCAGATGTGATGACGATAGCGAGCGGGAGATAGTATATCTTCATGCGGCCCGTGAAATAAACAAACGCAAAAAAAACACTCATGGTGGTCAAAGTCGCCGCCAACACAGGCAGAAAAACCTCTTTAGCTCCTTGGATAGCCGCTTTAATCGGGGGGACACCTTTCTCTCTCAATCGGAGCACATTCTCAAATACGACAATGGAGTTATCCACAAACAGGCCGAAACCCAGCGCAAGCCCTCCCAGCGTGAACATATTGAGTGAAATCTTGAAAAAATAGATCAAATTGAATGTGATCAAAACGGAAAAGGCTATGGAAGAAAGGACAAGAATTGAGGGTTTGAAACTTCGCAACACGACAAATACTAGGACAAATATAACAGCGACGATGATTCCCACCAGAAGATACAGCTCTCGGAGCCCTTTTCCTATTTTTTCGCTTTCATCGTTCACCACGCGGAATACCAAATCCCTTGGCAGTTCTTGTTTGACCTGTTCGAGTTTTTTCATAACTGCTTTGGCTACTTTTATTGTGCTTGTTCTTGGTGTTTTATAAACCGTCATCCGGATCGTCGGCTGGCCGTTTATCCTGTTTATGTAATAAGCATCCTGGTAAGAAGGGAAGATTTGGGCAATATCCTTCAATTTAATCGGATTCTCCCCTGAGTGGATCACGACGATTTCACCCAATGTCCTGGTGCTTGCTATCGGGTAGGAAACTTTGAAGATATATTCCTGGGCTCCTTTCTGGACTCTTCCTGCGGGATATATCTCTATTCTCTCCTGAATACGGCCGTGCACGGTATAAGGAGAGATCCCGAATGTCTTGAGCTTTTCTTTATCGAGAAGTATCTTGATTTCCGGGTCAGAGCCCCCTGTCACAGATACATCAGCCACACCCTTGATAGATCCGATTCCTATCTCGATGCGGTCCTTGACATACTCTCTCAGCTTATTGAGAGAGTAACTCCCGGAAATGGTATATTCCAGGAAAGGATCTTCCTGGAATTCTTCGGGAATATAGGGTTGCACGTTGGGACGCACTCCATAGGGAAGGACATCACGAAGCTCGGATAATTTTTCTCTGAGGGCGAGGTGGGAGAACTCCATGTTTGTTTTTTCATCGAATTCCAGAGTAACCCGAGAGCTTCCGCTTAGCGACTCGGAATATATCTTTCGGATTCCTTTAACTGTGGAAACTTTTTCCTCGATCGGGGCCGTGATCTCGGTTTGAATGACTTCGGGCGGGACGCCTTGCCAGGATGTGTTGATATTAAGCTCGGGAAACTCTTCTTTGGGAGCCAATTCCAGGGGCAGATTCATAAAAGAATACACGCCCAGGACGAGCAAAGTCATGAATATCATGGCTGTGGCGACTGGACGCTCGACAAAGATCTTCATGATGTTTTTTTCTCGGCCCTTCTTTTCTCTGCCAGATCATAAGATAATGGGATAAGGATTAACGTCAAAAATGTGGCAAGCATTAATCCCCCTATGACAGAAATGGCGAGGGGCTGTTGAAGCTCAGCGCCTTTCCCTAAACCCAAGGACATCGGAAAAAGTCCCAAAGCTGTCGTGACCGTAGTCATCAGGATCGGCCTGAGCCTTACCCGGCTGGCTTCCATGATGGCCTCTCGCAGGGCCATTCCATTTTTTCTCAACTGGTTGGTGTAATCTATTTTGACGATGGCGTCATTGACCACAATGCCCGCCAAAACGACCATCCCTATGACAGAGATCACGTTCAACGTTTGTCCCGTGAAAAACAAGGCCCAGACCGCACCGGTCAAACCCATCGGGAGGGTGAAAAGGATTAAAAACGGATGCAGGAGGGATTCGAATTGGGCGGCCATGATCATGTATACCAACAACACTGCCAGAGAAAAAGCAAAGATCAGACTCCGGAAAGATCTTGCCATCTCTTCCTGCTCGCCGCTGAAAACGACTCTATAGCTGGGTGGCAGATCCAGCTCGTCGATTTTCTCTCTGATCTGGGGAGCCACCTGGCTTATTTTAGTCCCGCGCAGATTGGCGGTGACCAGGACTTCCCTCTGTTGATTCTCTCGTCGGATCTCCTTGGGTCCGCGTGCAAACTCATAATACACCAGTTCTCTCAAGGGGATAAGGATTCCCCGATGGGAGATTTGTTCATCCAAAAGAGATTCGATGTTATCTCTTACATCCTCAGCGAGACGGACCAGAATATCGTATTTCTTTTCCATCTCCTTGAACTGCGTATCTCTTCTTCCTCTAACCGCATCGGTGAAATAGGCTCCGATCGTGGCGGCAGAGATGTCATATTTTTCCAGCGCTCCCTTTCTAACTCTGATTAAAAACTCCGGTTTTCCTTCACCGATATTGGTGCTGATATCGGCAATCCCTTGAACGACGCTCAATTTTTCAACAAGCTCAAGGGCTAATCCGTTGAGTTTGTTCAGATCGTCTCCCTTGATCTTTAATCCGATCTCGGCTGTGGCAAAAGCCAAGAACTGGGCCATGGTGGATTGCTCCTTGACGATCGAGTAGGTTAAACCGGGAAATTTATCCAGTTTTTCCCTCAGATACTCAATCGTTTCATCCACCTCGGATGAATGATTCACCTCCACATAGATTCTCCCGGAATTGACAGAAATGTCTGGGTTTTGGCTTTCCAGACCCGAGACTATCCCGACTTGAGAGAAGTAATCATTCACACGTTCATTCTGACCCAGCGATTGTTCGAGGGAGGCGACCACATCGGCAGTCTGCTCAAAAGAAAAATCGATCGGTGTTTTGAGGTTGGCTTCGAACGAGACTGTCTCCGGCTTGGGCATGAGTTCGCGCGGGATTTTTGTAGCTACCAACGCTGTTAGCGCCAGAAAAAAGAATGATCCCAAAAGAATCTTGCCCTTATTATCCAGGCTCCAGAGGAGAAATCGATGATACACTTTTTCGAATTTCTTATAGAAAGCATTATAGGCATTAAAAATAACCCGAACAACAGGTCTGAAGGGAATGGATACGTAATGGACGATCAGAAGGACTGCTTGGACGATGAAACTGAATAGAAAGTTTATTACCCAAAAAATCCCTTTAAACACAAAAGAGACAAGCCATCGCAGACCTTTGTATGGGAGACCCAGGGAACGCCATTTGGATTTTTTCCGATGTTCCTTAGAAAGTTCTATTTCATCTGCATCATCCTTTCCTTTTTTTTCTTTCTCGATATCGAATCGGCGGGAAGCCAGCATCGGAAGCAGAGTCAAGGAGACGATCAAGGATGAAAGAAGAGCAAAGGTTACTGTCAGAGCCTGGTCTCTAAAAAGCTGCCCGGCAACTCCATGAACATAGATAATCGGGAGAAAGACCGAGATGGTCGTGAACGTCGAAGCCGTGACCGCCATGCCCACCTCTTTAGTCCCAACGAAGGCCGCTTCGATAAGGGACCTCCCGAGGGATCTATGCCGAAAAATACTCTCGGATACAACGATGGAGTTATCCACCAGCATTCCGACACCCAATGCAAGGCCACCTAAAGACATGATATTCAGGGTAATATCCCTGAAGTAGAGGAGGTTGAAGGTGGCGATGATGGAAATCGGGATAACTACGGCGATGATGGTCGGCGTTTTAAAATCCTGGAGAAATATGATCAGGACAAAAAAAGCCAAAATCCCTCCCAGGATGATGGCGTTCAGCACCGACGAGATGGCGTTTTCGATGTATTTGGCCTGTTCGGAGACGACTAAAATGTCGATTTGAGGATTTTCCTGCTCGATCTCGCCCATGACATCCCGGGCCAATTGTGTTACTTCAACTGTGTTTGCGCCGGACTCCTTCCTAACTAAAATCCCGATACTTTCACTCCCGTTGAGGCGGGTCAGCCCTTCTCTTTCTTTGATCGAATCATTGATTCTTGCCACATCTTTCAGCTTGATGACACCACGCTCTGGGGTTGTCTTCAGGCTGATCTCCCCAATCTCGTCCACCTGTTCGAATTCCCCAACTATCCGCAGGGCATATTTGAACCTCCCCTTCCGGATGGTTCCTCCCTGAAGATTCCGGTTGAATGCCCGTATGCGGCTGGATATCTCTGAGACGCTCAGATCATACAGGGACATGAGCTGGGGATCGATCTCGACCTGGATTTCTCTCTCGACGCCCCCAGCAATTTCTGCCGAGCCGATTCCTTCGATTTGTTCCATTCGGGGTTTGATGACTTCCTCGGAGAACTCTTTGAGCTCGAGGAGAGATCTCGGTCCTGAAACAGAAAGTATCATGATGGGCCGACTCTGGGGATCAAGGGGAATGATGGTGGGTTCCTCCACATCCTCCGGAAGTTGATGCTGAGCCCCATCCAGTTTTTCCCGTGTGTGGAGCATGGCAAAATCCATATCTGTTCCCCAGGAAAACTCCAGGGTCATGAAGGAAACTCCTTCTTTGGACACGGATTCTACGCGGCGCAGTCCGGGAATTCGGCTGACTGCCGCTTCCATAGGAGTGGTGATCAGCGTTTCGATCTCCTCCGGTGCCACCCCTTGATATTGGGTGACAACAGAAAGACGGGGATAGCTGATGTTCGGGAGAAGGTCCACACTCAATTCTCGGAGTGAGACAAACCCTAGAAGAACGACACCCAGAAAAAACATGAGTGTCGTAACAGGTCTCTTGACGGTTAATTGTGTTATTTTCATGGACTCAACCTATCGGTATGCTCACAACCTCAATTGATTATTAGACTGAATCTCCCGTGCTATTTTTTCAATCTCCAAATTTTTGCTGCTTGATCATCGCCAGTTGTAACTATATACTTCCCATCAGGGCTAAACGTTGCAGAAAAACCAGGAGCATCCCTCTGTCTCCTGTAATTTATATACACTGGATTCTTTGACTTATTCCAATTGTGTAATAACTCCTATCAATCTAACAATAAAACAATGGTGAGTCAACTTGAAGGGCAGGAGCCTTTCACCATCTAATTATCTCTGTTTTTCTCTTGAATCTCGAAGTTATATCTTTTCACATATCTGTAATCATTGATGATGTCCAAAGCATAGGCTTTTCCATTCTTGAATAGCAAATTCGCAATCGGAATTTCAGCCTCGAACTGCGCCATATATTTTCCATTTTGATCGAAAAGATCTATCAGCGTGTGTTCGTTTTCAATGTAGTCCACAATCACAGCGATCCACCCATTATCCATGAGAGTGAAAGAATCGTATGCGGGTTTATGTTTTGGATATTCGATCAAGTCGAACACTTTTTTCTTGAGCTCCTCTGGATATTGTGTGAACAGGAAAAATTCATTTTCTTCATGATTGATGAAATCCTGTATATGTTTTTTATCGACTTTTATTGGGTCGTACTCCCTCTGGATGAGTTTTTTGAGTTTTCCCTCGGGGGAAAACACCTTTATCTCGTATCTCTCGGGGAAACCAAGATAAATGGAGTCATCCTCAGCTACAAAAAAGGTCATTGCTGGTTTGAAAGCTGAATCACCTTTTATCCCAGTCATTCACGTAAAAATTACCATCCCCATCGACGTTGAAATACACCCGGTTGCCGAACATGTGTTCTTCATCTCCATACTCGGCACCGATAGAAAGCTCCTCTTCGAAAACGATCCGGATTGGGATGCCATTTTCTGGTTGAGGTGTCTTATGATTAGAGATGATTTCTTGAAAGTATGGATGGCTGGCTGAATCGAGGATAAAAGGTAACATAACTGAGAAAATGACAATGAGTTGGATAAACTTTTTCATCAAAACACCTTTTTCCATTCTTCGGTTTCGAGGTCCACGCGCCAGAAACGTCCTTTTCCTGTTCCTTTCAAAATGGCAACATTTTCCAAACCCCTGACAGTGATTGTACCCATGAACTGTATCGGGATCTTGATTGACTTTATTTCCTGGAAATTGCTGTCCATGACGATCAATTGATTTTCCCCGTCGATCGGTGCTAGGAGGATGAATTTTTGTCCGTCCGATGTCCAGTCGAACCCGATCTCGTATTCATAATTTCTTTGGCTGATTTTTTCGACCTTTTTTTCCTCCAGGTCGTATATCCACAATTCTCTTCCGCGGGAAAAAGCTATTTTGCTTCCGTCTGGACTCCACTTCCCCGACCACAGCTTCAGGAGATCTGCTGAAAACAATTCCGTTGTTTCCTTGGTTTTGAGATTTAATAGAGCCAGACTTTCTTTGTTTTCCTCATCTTCCCGCATTCTGAATATCAGATATTCCTGGCTGGGGTGAAGATGTCCGAATCTCCAGAAATGAGGCACCACGATATTTTTTAACAATACTTGACTGGTGCCCTCATCGAGATCGATCATTCTCACTTGGGAAGATTTTTGGCGAGCTAATGACACGGAATGAACCACCAAGACCAGACTATTTCCGAAAGAAGGCCAGAAAATCAAATCGGCTCCATGCGACTCTGGAACATCCAAGATCTGACTTTTCAATCTGGTCCCGTCCGTGTTCATCTGCCACAGAGTTTGAATCCAAACACTCTTCTCTCCCTCTTTTTCGGAATGAGTCGTTATAAAAGCTACTCTATCGGCATCGTGAGAAAGAATGAAGGATCTAGTTCGTTTTTTGTAAAACAGGGAATCCTCTTTTGAAGATTCGACCAGCGGTCTTGCTCCGGTTCCGTCGGTATTCATGATCCAGAGATCCTGAGTCCATTGTCTCATGCTTCTGATCTGGAGGAATACAATTTTTCCCGCTCTCAAAGAAAAAGATCCAAAAGAGAACCTGGACTTTCTGTTCAGCCTTTGGATTTTTTCCTGATCTGGGTCATATAACAAAATTCCCTGTCTAAAATCCTGGAAGTAAAACTTGCCCTGATGTACTTGGTAATGCCAGATGGAAAAGCTACTACTGGAAGAAAAGATCTGTCCTCTTGTGACCCAGACAGTGCTGATTAAGAAAGAGATGATGAGAAGGATCAATGCATAAGCTGAAAACCGGAATATTTTTTTCCCCACTTGAGAAAAATCCGATTTGGCGAGAGTCAGAATTGAGGCAAAAGCAAAACTCAAAGCAAATAATACGGAGAGTATGCCCTCACTCCTAACACGAAAACCTCGTTCCCATAGAAAGTAAAGATAGTTTTGGGAAATATACAACAATCCCGTGCCTAAGAGGATGGACACAAAAAAAATGATGAACTGTTTGTCATATAGCAATGATAGGGAGAAAGCGATAGTAAAGGCAATGATAGGAATGACAACATACACAGAAATAGAGAAACGTTCACCGAAAGCTTCAGGGTAATTTATGTCCAAATCTTGGAGGATCTTATCCAACCCAGGCAGGATCCGCCTCACTAAATAGAAGATAACAAAAATAACCAGCAGCACGCTCAATTGGGACACATACTTGAAAATCCAGAGTAATTCTTTTTTGACCGGTCGGGAAAAGAGATACACCCAAGCGTTGTCTTTAAATTCCGTGTAAAATCCTCCGGAGCCGAGTAACAAGGCGGCTAAAGGAAGAAACAGCAATAAAAACATCTCGGAGGAATAGAGAGTCATCTCTTCCTTACTAGTCAGGCTGAGGATGACCGTGGCGGTCATCATCAGGACAGCCAAAGAAAATATCGTAATGTTCTCCCGCCATTCTTTTATGAATATTTTTGCAAACATCATAGCCTCCTATCATCATTCAAGACACAAAATGAACAAAAATCTCTTCCAGTGTCATGGACTCAACATCCATCTTCGTAGGATGCAACGTTTCCAAATTAGTCTTAACTTCGTCATTCCAAGGATAAATCCCCAGATCGCATTTGTTGCCGTCGGTCTGTTTTGTCAGTATTCCCTCGATGTCGATTCCTTCGGGAACAGATCCATCAAAGACAAGATGGACTTTTTTAACTTTGTTTTTCACCTGCTCGAAGTTCTCTTCCAGGATGAGTTTGCCGCTGTGAAGAATACCCAGATGATCGATGATCCCTTCCAGTTCGTGAACCAGGTGGGAGGAGAAAAGTATAGTTGTTCCCTGCTCTAGAATCTCCTGGATGAGGCCTTTGAGAAAGTCATGGCGAGTGGGGACATCCATTCCAGAGGTGGGATCATCCAGGATCAAAAGCTCCGGCTCCGCAGCCAGAGCCACGATCAATCCCAACTTGAGTTTCATACCCCGGGAAAGGTTTTTGATTCTGATCTTCCCGTCCAGATCAAACCGATCCAGATATTCCTTTGCTTTATGTGCGTTCCATTTGGGATAAAAGGAGGAATTGAAGGACATCAGTTCATTGATCGTCATCCAGCCAAAAAAGATGGATTCTTCCGGGATGTAGCCAACCTCTTTTTTATAACAGGGATGATTGAATTTGATCTTTTTTCCCTTGTAATGGATTTTGCCTTTATCGATAGGGATGATGCCCATGACCATCCGAATCAAAGTGGTCTTTCCCTCTCCATTTTTCCCGAGAAGGCCATAAACTTTTCCCTCTTCCAAGGACATGTTGAAATCTTTGAGAACTTGCTTTCGTCCAAAGCTTTTAAATAGGTTATTCACTTGCAGTATTTCAGCCATTTTATTCTCCTTTTCCTATGATCTCAGGAGGAGTATTCAGTCGTTCTTCGAAGAGTCTTTTAATTTCTTCGCGACCCAGGCCGTACTTTTTTGCCTCCTCTATCACTTCGTCAAAAGTTTGTATCAAAATCGACTTACGTTCTTCCTTCATCAGTCGTGTGGAATCATCCGAGACATAACAGCCTTTCCCCTTTCTCGTGTAAATGAAACCTTCCATCTCCAATTCCCTGTAGGCACGGGCCACGGTGTTGGGATTGATCAGGAGTTCTGTGGCCAAATCCCTAATAGACGGCAACAAGTCATTCGGTTTTAAATCCCCCCTGAAGATTTCTTTTTTGAACTCTTTTTTTATCTGTTCATAAATCGGAATAAAGCTTGATGTGTCGACTTTAATCATTTTTATCCTCTGTCTTACTGTACTATTAATCTAATACAGTTCAGTCGATTTGTCAACCCATTTATTAAAAAAAAGGAGATAAAAAAGGGGACGGTTCTATTTTTCGATTCTGTAGCCATTTTTTCCTTTTAGGGAGAAAAAAAAGAACCGTCCCCTTTTCTATCCCCTTTTCTATAAACAGGTTGAGGAGGTTGGGCGTAATAGGTTAAGGTATAAACTTGGGATAAATATGAATCGCATATGTCCAACTCCGATAATTTTATTGCTTTCACTTGTCTTTCTATTTCCCAGTTGTGCTGCGAAGAAAAAACCTGAAGTGACGACACAACAGATCATCCAGTACAACGAAGTCTCCAAAGAGGCCGATGAACTTTACGATCGAGGTTGTTACGTCTGCCTCAAACAGGCCTTCGAGCTGTATAAACAAGCAGTCTCCATCCCTGTTTTCCAGAAAAAAACCACGGAAAAACTTCTCAAGACTGCCATCCTTCTTGGCCTCAGGGAGCGGGAACTGGGAGTCCTGCAAGAAACGTACTTCCCTAAAGCCGAAGCTATTCTTGCAGCATCTCCCTACCTAGCAGATTATTCTGTCCTGTTGAAAATCGCCAGCACCATTCCCAGAAAAACAGTCGGCATTGTGGGAGACTTTGTTGAAGATGGAGATCGTGTCATTGTATCCATGGACGATCTAAGGAACGATCTCGAGGAATGGACCAAGTTAATCAGGGAAAAATCAAAGATTGAAGAGATTTACGCCTATGTGGCTATCGGCTTTTTTCCTACCTTTTCCTATTTCATTAAAGAAGAGCTGGATGTTGAATTAATCGAACAGGCCTTTCCTGATTCCCCTTTAATTCGGTATAAACTGGCACTTCTGCCCAAAGGGAATCCACTTGTTCTGGAAAATTTGGCTCAGGACGATCCGCAGTTTTCTGAAGCCTTCTTTTTTCTCGGTCAAAGCGCCCTCAAAAAGGGGATGCTGGTAACAGCAGAGAAAAATTTCTTGAAGGCATACCAAGAGATCCCGCAATCCTCTTCCCTCGTTATTTCCCTGGCCAGTATTTATTTTGCTTTCGAGGAATTGGATAAAAGTCTGGAATTTTATGAGAAAACACTTGCCTTGGCACCGGTCCACAGAGATGCTCTTTTGGGAAAGGCCATGTGTCTGAGCTACCTGGGAAAACATGATGAAGCCATCGATGCCTGCAACACAATTGTAGACTTGGGCAAATATTATCTGGGCGAATCCCATTATTGGCTTGCATGGAATCTGAACGAATTGGAGCAGTGGGAAGAGGCCTGGAATAAAATTGAGACCTCAAAAAAATACTTGATCGGCCATGGAGAAGTGTTTTTTCTGTCGGGTCTCATCGCATTCAATCGGCAAAGACTGGATGAAGCGGAGAAAAACCTCCTGGAAGCTCATAAACAGGATGATTCCAACGGGGATCCTGCTTATTATTTGGGAAAAATAAAAAACATTCAGGAAGATTGGTTAAATGCTGGAGCCTATTTTGAATCGGCAAGCAGACGATACGGAATAAAAGAAAACATGATTCAGGAAAAGATCGATGCGATCAAGGATTCCGCGTTTTCCGAAGAACGAAAAAAGAAACACCTGGCGAAGAAGACGAGCCAACTGAAAATGATGCAATTGACAAAAGCAACATCTTGGTACAATGCCGCTGCCGGTTTCTACAATGCCGGATTCCCAAAAAAGGCCAGCCAACTTGCAGAAAAAGCCGTTTCTCATCCTGGAATCAAAGAAAAAGCAGAAGACCTCTTAAAGCTAATCAAAAAGTGATAATTTTTTTTCCACCTGTAAAGATATTTTACTGAGTGTTCTTTTCCAAAATGTATTTATCCTCTTTATTATGAACGATTTAGAATATCTCCATTCGGCACAAAAATTGCCTTTTAAAGATATACATAGGGTATGTGGAGATAAAATGAACAGAAATTCTGGGAATAAACCATGATTTCGTTTGTATATGAAAGGGAGCACCAATGAGGCAAGACGAGAAAAAAGAGGAACGTATGCTAATCACACAGGCCAAAAATGGAAACGTCAGTGCCTTTGAAACCCTGGTGAAAAGGTACCAAAACAGCATTTATTACCTCTGCCGCAGGATGACAGGAAGTCATCAATCGGCAGATGACGTTTCCCAGGAAACCTTCATCAAGGCCTATTTCGCTCTAAACAGATTCAAAGATGGGATGAACTTTTTCACCTGGATACGAAAGATCGCAGTCAACAATAGCCTCAACTTTATTAAAGTCTCTAAACGGGAAGAGCCTTTAGGAGATAGCGCTGAAAAAATAGCAGGTAATTCTTCAATGGGACAGGAATTGCCTCATGAAATGCTCCAAAGGAACCAAACAGAACAAAAGTTCAAAAAGGCGCTTAAGGCTCTTCCCCCCGAACAAAAGATCGTCTTCATCCTGAGGGTGTACGAAAATCTAAGCTATAAAGAAATAGCCCAGTTACTGGAGATTTCAGAAGGAACGGTCATGTCGCGGTTGAGCAGAGCACGCGAGAAACTCAAATTATCGATGGCAGAATATCTATAAAGGAGAACCAGATGGAGCATCAGAAAATAAAAGAAATGCTCAGTGCTTATTTTGATGGGGAGCTCCATGGCAGAGAAAAACAACAAGTTGAGCAACACTTGGAAAATTGTCAGGAATGCCAGAAGGAGCTTTTTAATTTGGGTAAATTGGAGAAATTATCCAAACAATTCCAATACCCCTCTCAGGATGAGGGATACTGGCAGTCCTTTTCCGAAAGAGTGGCAACCGGTATTAAACATAACCTTAGTCCAACTCCAGATAAGGAGGCGAAAATGTTCAAAGATTCTTTTATCCAAGGTGGCAAAAACTATGGACTGAAAGCCGCTATTTTTCCGTTATCCCTTCTCGCCCATGCGGCTGTAGCCCTGCTTTTGGTGATCATGCCGTTGCTCAATACAGGAAACCTGCCCGAAGTCGAAATCTACAGCGCATTCCTCGCTCCTCCTCCACCTCCTCCACCTCCTCCACCCCCTCCGGCCAAAAAGAAATCCAGTTCCAAAGCCAGAACGCGCATCAAGCCTGTCAAAGCCCAGACCAACATCCAGCCCGGCCAACTGGTCGCCCCGGTGGATATCCC
>CP070750.1:3960992-3982138 GCA_020348385.1 Candidatus Aminicenantota bacterium
CAGGGTGGCTGGGAAGCAGGGATTCGAACCCCGATTCCATGATCCAGAGTCATGTGTCCTACCATTGGACGACTTCCCAGCGATAGCGACATGATATTCGATTAAGGGATGTTTTTCAAGTCGGAGAGGCCTGGGAGACAGTTTATAACTCCCTGTAATACAAAAGCAGAAAATCGCCCTTTTTATGACCCCTAGTTATAAAACAAGGATAGGGAATTGTGCATGAAAAAAGGCAATTAGCTAAGTTTGACAGTCCATATTGTTGGTGATAATATGGCCCAAAAAATGAAAAAGAATCATATCCGAGCTATTGTCCTGTTTGCCCTCACTTTTGTGTTCCTGTTTTTTTTCTTCCGCAGTGTCGAATGGAACGAGGTTCTCGGATACCTGAATGACATTGACCTCACGATTCTCATCGTTTTAATGCTTTTGGTCCCGTTGAATTTTGTGTTGCGAGCCATACGTTGGAAGTGCCTCCTAAAGCATGAAAAAGAAGGCGTAAGTTTTTACAACAGGTTTGCCGCAAATGCCGTGGGTTTTGCTGTCACCGGTCTTTTCCCTGGACGGTTGGGAGAACTGATCAAGCCCCTTTATTTGGCACAAAAAGAGGGCTTGAAAAAGGGCTTTGCGATCGGAACTGTGGTGGTCGAAAGAATGTTCGATTTATTCAACATGTGCTTTCTACTCGGGGTTTTTTTCATATCCCGGCCCCTCTACATCTCGATTTTCAATATAGAAATAGAAAAGGAGGCATATTCTAACTTGGCTCTGTGGGGAATTATCGGGATTGCCATCGCTTCGATTATGCTCTTTGTTACTCTATCCCTGTATTTTTTCAAAACGAAAACTCTTAAGATCATTACCTTTTTTCTGAAACCTCTATCCCAAAAATGGCGCGATCAAATCTTGGGACTGATCGACGAATTCATCGAAGGATTAAAATTCTTTCATTCTGCCGGAGATATTTTTGTTTACATTTTCTGGTCACTTATGGTCTGGATAAACATTGCCTTTATGTATTGGATTTGGCTGGGCGCCTATAATATCCGGGTTCCGTTTTTTTACATTTTTCCGTTTGTCTTTCTGACAATGGTGGGAGCATCGATTCCTACCCCTGGAATGGTCGGAGGATTTGATTATTTCAGTAAATATGGTTTGACTTCCCTGTATGGTGTCGAAACCAACTTGGCAGTCGGGATGACTCTTGTGATTCATGCCATCCAACTCGCGGTGACATATGTCATCGGATATGGTATATTGTGGAAAGAAGGCATATCCCTGTTACAAGTTAAAAAACTGGGAGAAAAAACAAAGCAATGAGATGTCCTTTTTGCGATTTTTCCGAAAGCAAGGTTATCGACTCAAGAGAGAGCAAAAACGGCTTGTGTATCCGGCGCCGTCGGGAATGCCTTTCGTGCACGAAAAGATTCACCACTTACGAAAAGATCGAGGAGATCCCGTACATGGTCGTCAAAAAGGACGGACAACGACAGCGGTTCGACAGTCAGAAACTTCTGCAAGGTTTGTTGAAAGCCTGTGAGAAAAGGCCGGTTCCGGTTTCGAAATTGGAGGAGATAGTCGATGAGATCGAAGCCAAACTGCAGGACCGTCCTGATAAGGAAATAGAAACATCAGAAATAGGCCAACTTGTGATGGAAAGGCTAAAGGATTTGGACAAGGTTGCCTATGTTCGGTTTGCATCTGTCTACAGAGAGTTTAAGGATGTGTTGGAGTTCAAGAAAGAGCTGGAAATTCTATTAAAAGAGAGATAAATCTAACGCCGACCCGCCCCAACCTTATGCCAACCCGCCCCGCCCGTTTATAGTGGGCTCGAAAGGATGATACTTTTGAAAATATTCATGTTATCAATGGCAGTAATATCTTGATAATATCCCGATATTGCTGTAATAAAAAAAGAGTGGCATTTTTTATGAATAATTCTACTTATATAATAAAAAAATGGTAAAAAAAATAAGACCTGTCTCAAGGGTTGTGAAGATCGAGGCCGAGATCAACAAGATATTCGGCGAGTTCTTCTCCCAGACAAAAGATCTGTTAGGGTTGGATGAGAGCTGGGTGCCCTGTGTCGATATTTCCGAAAAGGAAGACGAGGTCATCGTCAAGGCTGAACTTCCTGGTGTAGCCCAGAAAGACATTGCGATTCTTCTCCACAGCAATCGGATTGAGATCAAAGGCATCAAAAAGGATAGACGGCCCCGCACCCCTGTTAGATATTTCCGGCTGGAGAGGGAGTTCGGGACATTCCGCAGGATCGTGTTTCTGCCAAGCGCTGTTGTTCCCGAAAAATCCAAGGCCCTGTTGGAGAACGGAATTTTGACAGTCACTTTGAAAAAGTATCGGAAGAAAAAAGAAAAGGAAGTCGTGGTAAAAGTCCAGAAGTCTGGCAAATAAGTTGGAGGACCCTATGGCAAAAAAAGAAAGTAATTTTGAAGAACAGTTCGAAGATCTAATCGAAGAGAAAGATCAAAAACTTCATGTCCCCAAAGAACTCCCAGTCCTGATGTTGAGGGATATCGTGGTGTTCCCGTACATGGTTGTGCCTCTTTTCGTTGGCAGAGAAAAATCGAAAAGTGCCGTGGATCAGGCTCTCTCGTCGCATAGGATGATTCTGCTTGTGACACAGAAGAGCGCAGAGGTGGAAGATCCCAAGCCTGAAGATGTTTTCGAGATAGGTACGGTTGCTTTGATCATGCGGATGCTGAAGCTCCCCGATGGTAGGGTCAGGATTTTGGCCCAGGGATTAGTGCGGGCAAAAATCGAGAGCCTTCGAGAAGATAAACCCTATGTCACGGCAGGCGTGCAGGTCTTGCACGACCCTGACGAGGCTGAAAAATCCATTGAAGTCGAAGCCCTTGTACGTAATGTGCGGATGGATTTGGATAAAGCTTCTGCACTGGGGAAAAACATACCTCCTGAGGTCATGATCATCGCAGCCAATGTGGAGGAGCCAGGTCGTCTGGCCGACCTTACGGCAGCGAACTTGGAGTTGAAGGTCAAGGAAGCTCAAAGGATTTTGGAGATCACCGCACCGTTTGAAAGGCTGAAAAGAGTTTATGAGCTTTTGACTAAAGAATTGGAGCTTTTGGATGTCCAGTCTAAGATCACCAGTGAAGCAAAGGGAGAAATGGATAAACTCCAGAGACAGTATTTTCTGCGCCAGCAGCTAAAGGCCATCCAAAAGGAATTGGGTGAGGGGAGTGAAATCCAGGAGGAGATCAAGGGATATCAAGAGAAACTGAAAAAGCTGAAGGTGGCCAAGGAGGTTCGAGAAGAACTGACGAAGCAAATCGACCGGCTTTCCCAGATGCATCCCGAGTCTGCCGAGACGGCAGTGGTCCGCAATTATCTGGACTGGATGTTCGCCCTGCCATGGAATAAAAGTACGGTGGACAACCTGGATTTGATCAAGGCACGGAAGATTTTGGATGAAGATCACTATGGCCTGGATAGACTCAAGGAGCGCATCCTCGAATATTTGGGGGTTCGGAAGCTTTCCAAAAAGATCAAGGGGCCGATACTCTGTTTTGTCGGTCCTCCGGGAGTAGGGAAGACCTCCCTTGGCCGTTCTATTGCTAGGGCTTTGGGAAGGAAGTTTAACCGGATATCTTTGGGAGGAGTTAGGGATGAAGCCGAAATCAGGGGGCACAGACGGACCTATGTGGGGGCTATGCCTGGCCGAATAATCCAAGGAATTCGTCGGTGCGGTTCGAATAATCCCGTGTATATGATGGACGAGGTCGACAAGATCGGAGCTGATTTTAGGGGCGATCCGTCATCGGCTCTGCTCGAGGTGTTGGATCCGGAACAGAATTTCAGCTTCCGGGATCATTATCTCGGCGTTCCGTTCGATCTCTCCAAGGTCATGTTTATCACGACAGCCAATTTATTGGATCCGATACAACCGGCTTTTCGCGATAGGATGGAGATTCTCCAGCTTCCCGGATACACAGAGGAGGAAAAGCTACAGATCGCGCTTCGTCATTTGGTTCCAAAACAGGTTCAAGAGAATGCCCTCAGCAGCGATTACATATCCTTCACCAAAGGTTCCATCCAAAAGATCATATCCGTTTACACAAGAGAGGCCGGAGTGAGGAATTTGGAGAGGGAGATCGCCTCTGTGTGCCGGAAAGTAGCGAGGAAAGTGGCCGAGGGAAAGGAGAAAATTACTCGGATAACTTCACATAACATCGAGCGCTACCTTGGCCCGCCAAAAATATTCAGGGACCAATTGCTCAAAAAGGACCGGATCGGAGTGGCCACTGGTGTTGCTTGGACAGCTTCGGGAGGGGAAATTCTGTTTGTCGAATCCTCCAAAATGAAAGGAAAGGGACAGCTTTCTCTCACAGGATCATTGGGAGATGTGATGAAAGAATCTGCGCAGGCGGCTCTCAGTTATGCCAGAGCCCATACGAAAGATTTGGGTATCGATATCCGGATATTCTCGCAGAATGATTTTCATATTCACATCCCTGAAGGAGCTATTCCAAAGGACGGGCCTTCTGCTGGCGTGACAATCGCTACGTCTTTAATCTCCGTGTGCACCAACAGAAAAGTCAAGAGGGATGTGGCCATGACAGGGGAGATCACACTGAGAGGTATCGTTCTTCCGGTCGGGGGGATTAAGGAAAAGGTGCTGGCAGCTCAGAGAGCAGGAGTGAAAAGAATGGTCATGCCGACCGCAAGCAAAAAGGACTTGATCGATATCCCCAAGAAAGTTAAGGATGAGATGGAGTTTATTTTTGTCGAGGAGATCGGGGAAGTTTTTAAACATGCTCTTGTCAAACCCTCCAGAACAAAAGCCCAAAAGAACAAAACGACCCAGGTTAAAAGGAAAAGCAAGTCTTAGTCTGGGAAGAATAAAGCTTCATCGGTTAAACGAAAAGCAGTTGATTCGGGCTATTCGGAAGGAGTTCCGAGCACAACATCCCGGACTGACACTCGGCAGAGGGGACGATCTTATCTTGCGTCATCATCCACCGAGGCTTCTTGGCAGGAAGAGCCTATGATTTTACCCTAAATGGTGGTGAGGACTATCATCTTTTGTTTTCTGTCCCTGAGAAGAAGAAGGGTGCGCTTTCTGGATTGAAGAAAAAGTTTGATCTTGTTGTGATAGGAAGCATGATCGAACAAAAGGGGATATGTGTGGTTGATCGCCACGGGCGGCGAAAAAAACTCCAACCCAAACCATGGTGCCACTTCTAAAAAGCGACGTATTTGCCTTCGAGTACGATTTCAGCTGGTCCGGATTGATAGACTTTCTGTCTTTTCCACTCCACTTCCAGCACGCCCATGCTGGTCCGCACCTTTACCTTTTGATCGGTCAAGTCTTTCAGAATGGAAGCCACAGCTGCCGCACAACTCCCGCTTCCGGAGGAAAGAGTCTCTCCCACTCCGCGTTCCCAAAACAGGACTTCGATTTCTTTGCGGTTCATGACCCTGATGAATTCGACGTTGGTTTTTTTGAGGAAAAAAGGATGAAGTTCGATCTCTCTGCCAATTTGGTGCCATTCTATCCTTGCAGGAAACCTGTCAAAAAAGATAGCACAATGGGGATTTCCAAGAGACACGACTGTGATCGGATAGACCTTCCGGTTGATAGATAAGGGATAATCGATAATTTTCTCATGAACTGAGCCGTCGTAAAAGGGAATGTCTTGGGAACTCAGCAACGGTATCCCCATTTCTATCTGGACGTGATAGTGATTTTCATTTTGCTTGATGAGCTTGCTTTTCCGTTTTCCCGCCGTTGTGTGGAATTCTAATCTCTTGGTGTCGATTTTTTTATAGTGGTAGAGGTAGGCTGCTGCGCATCTTAGCCCGTTTCCCGATATCTCCGCTTCGGTTCCGTCCGCGTTGAACACACGGAAATGGACTTGGCCTTTGTTTTTATCCTTTATGCGAATAATCAGGAGCCCGTCTGCCCCTACACCTGTGTGTCGCTCGCAGATCTGTCGAGCCAGGGCTGGTCTATCTTCGACCCCCCGAATTTTCCCCTCTTCGACGATCAGAAAGTCGTTTCCGAGGGAGTGGATTTTGGAAAATTTCATTCCGGTATGCTCAGTGTCACGATAAAATCTCTGCTTCCCCCGTTACCTTCCCTCCGCATAAGCAACATGACTGCGTCGCCCGCCTTGGCTTTCTTCAGAATATTCTCCAGGTCTCGCACGGTTTTCATTTTAGTCTGGTTGACCTCGAGAATGATGTCTCCTCTCCGGACGCCTTTTCTGTCCGCTTCGCTGTACTCCGAGATATCTGTGATGATCAGTCCTTCTTCCGTCTGGTATCCCAATCGTGCTGCCAGGCGGGATGTCATTTCCCTGACCTTAAAACCGATGTCTTTATCAGTGGAGGTAGAAGGCGCCTGTTCCTGCTCCGATTCTCTTTCGACGATTTTTGCCATGAGAGTTTTCTCCACTCCGCCTTTACGGACGACTTTAATTTCAACCGTCGTTCCAGGTGGGATGTCAGCGATCTTGATGAGAAGGTCATTATGATCTTTAATGGGCTTTCCATCAACTTCCACTATCACATCGTAGGGCTTCATTCCTGCTTTTTCTGCCGGATAGCCGGATGTAACGTCTGTAATCATGGCTCCATTTTGTACATCGATATCCAGGCTTTTCCTTACTTGGTCATCCACAGGAATAGGATTTTCAACTCCCAAATACCCGCGGATGACTCTTCCCTTTTCCCTGAGCTGCTTGACAACTTTTTTGGCCAGGTCAGAGGGGATGGCGAATCCTATCCCTATGTTTCCTCCGGTTGTAGTGGAGATCATGGCATTGATCCCGATGACCTCTCCTTGCATATTCACGAGAGGTCCGCCGCTATTGCCGGGATTGATGGCCGCATCTGTCTGGATAAAGTTCTGATATGTCGGTCCGCCCAGGAGTTGTCGTCCCTTAGCGCTGATGATACCAGCTGTAACTGTGTGTTCAAAAGTGAGAGGGTTTCCTATGGCCAGAACCCATTCTCCCGGGCGACATCCAGCCGATTCTCCCAGTTCTACGAAGGGAAGATTCTTTTTATCGACCTTGAGGAGGGCCAGGTCTGATTCAGGGTCGGTACCTATGACTTTGGCATTGTATTCCTCATCATCCAGAGTTTTAAGAGTTACTTTCTCGGCATTTTCAACGAGGTGGTTGTTTGTTACCAAGTAGCCGTCTGCGCTGATAAAAAAGCCGCTCCCGCGGGCTATGGACCGTCGTTCTTGTTCCCTTCCACGGGGTTCCCCAAAAAATCTCCAAAAGTCCTCAAAAAATGGGTCGTCAAACATACTTCTGTATTGGACTCGTTCCACTTTTTCGGCTTCAATGTGCACGACAGCAGGTGCAACTCTTTCGGCTAGGCTGGCGAAATCGTAGCCCGGTTTTGTCTGAACCGGTGCGGCTGCATAAAGATTCGACGAAATAGATGGAGCAGCTGTTTCGTCCAGAAAACTAACATTGGTTGGTGTGTTTTTCTCGGGGATATAAACAAATAAAATCCCCGCCAGGAATAGCCCCAGGAAAAAGCTGAATAGAGCTATGAACAGGGTTTTTTTCATTTCTTTTCCTCCTTCGGAGTTAAAATATAAATTAGCACACATCGGCCCAAAATTCAATCAGGCCAATAACTAATAACTAGATTCATGATTAAAAGTTGCATCTTTTGGGGGCAAACATTAATAATTCGGTACCTGTCCCCGAATTATATGGTAATATTTAGGTTAAGATGAAGTTGAAAAAAGGCGTTCTGATCGTGCTCGACGGCATCGATGGAACCGGAAAAACAAGCCAAGCCAAACGGCTTTTGGAAACTCTCCTAAAAAAGGGAGCGGATGCGGTTTATTTCCTCGAACCCTCGAATAGCCATTGGGGGAAAACGATCAAAGCAAAAGCCGTCATCGCCGATTCCCTTACACCGGAAGAGGAACTCGACCTTTTTCAAAAGGATCGAAAAGAAAACGTGGAAAAGAATTTAACACCGGCCTTGCAAAAAAAACAAGTGATCGTTCTGGATAGGTATTATTTTTCGACTATCGCTTACCAAGGTGCAAGGGGGATCGATCCCGAAATGATCAGGCTTCAAAACGAATCCTTTGCGGTCAAACCCGATTTGGTATTTATTCTGGACATCGACCCTCAAAAAGGCCTAAATCGCATCGCCATAAATCGTGAAAAAATGGATTCGCACTTTGAACGAGAGGACTATCTGGTCAGTGTTAGAGAAATATTTCGGGGACTCGAAGGGGAAAATATCCACCATATCGATGCTTCGCGTCCAGAGGAAGATATCTACAAAGACATCGAAAAGATCGTCTTCGATTATCTGCGATCTCTCGAGTCGGATTAATCCCCCTCACTTTGAGGAATTCCTATTTTCACAAACATGCTATTTGAAGCCAGGCATGCTGATGAAGAAGCAATCCGGAGACGAGCGGGCATGGTTCCTCGAAGAGGGGAGCGAGTCGAGGAATAATGGGATTTTCCTCGCTGAAACTAGGCGGAAAATCACCGGGCTGATGCATCAGCTTGCCTGGGTTACCCCTTTTTGTTATATTTTTATTGATGCCGATTAAAAACAAGCTGATCGTCAAGATAAAAAAGATCAAGTTCAAGAAACCCCGTTTCAAGATCCCCAAGTTCAAAAAACTCAAATTTCGCCAGATTTTTAAGTGGGCTCTGATAACTTGCCTGATCTTGGGCTCGTTGGGTTTGGGCATTGTCCTTGGGTTTTATAAAGCAGTCTTGCAGAATATGCCCGATATCGCCCAGCTGGAAGAATGGGAGCCTGGCAAGATCACATACGTTTTCGCGGAGGATGGGGCCACGATAGGGGAGTATGCTCAACAAAAAAGAGTTGAAGTAACATATGACCAAATTCCCCAAATCCTGAAGGAAGCCATTATCGCCACAGAAGATCCTCGGTTCTTTGAGCATAAAGGGATTGACTTTCGGGGAATTATGCGGGCGGTCAAGGAGGATATAAAGCTTATCCTCACGCCGCGAAGACTCCATGGGGGGAGCACTATTAGCCAGCAGTTGATAAGAACGATTTTGCTGCACACCCGCCAAACCCTAAGAAGAAAATTAAAAGAAGTTATTCTTGCTCTAGAGCTGGAGAAACGATACTCAAAAGAAGAGATCCTTACAATTTACTGCAACCAGTTCTGGCTTTCCAACACCGCATATGGTGTGGAATCGGCTTCTCAGCTCTATTTTGACAAGAGTGTTTCTGAATTGAACTTGAATGAAGCCGCCACCATTGCAGGAATATTTCGCGGTCCTGCCGTTTATAATCCTTACGAAAACCCTGATACAACATTACGGAGACGAAACCATGTGCTCAACCGCATGGTCGATGAGGGATATATTTCCACCGAGGAAGCCGATGTGGTTAAGCAGGAACCTCTGAATGTTCTCCCAAGATTCAGGGAAGATTCTGATTTTGCCGCTTATTTCAAAGAAGAAATCCGCAAACATATCGAGAAGAATTACGGGGTGAATGCACTTTATAAAGAAGGCTTGAAGGTATATTCGACACTCAATCCTGTGTATCAGGGATACGCAGAGGAGGCATTGAAAAAACAACTCCATATTCTTGATAAAAGACAGGGTTGGCGGAATGATAAGCAAAATTTGCTGGATGAGGGCGTCGAAAATCTGGACGAGATCGAGGAACGCTTTTTCATAAAAACCGGCAATAGAGAAACAAATGAGGAATTTTTATCCAGCTGGTTGAAGATTTCCTTGGAAGAAGGCGACATCATCGAGGCTGTGGTTTTAGAGGCGAAGAGAACCGAAGCGCAGGTGAAAGTAAAGAACTATACGGGAAAACTGATGAACAAAAATATCCGGTGGACTCTGACGACCGATCTGAGAAAGCTGATAAAAAAAGGGGATATCGTCCATGTGAAGATAGACAAGATCGATGAGGAAAACATGACATTTTCTGCCTCCCTTGATCAAGAGCCGAAACTGGAAGGAGCTGTGCTCGCCATCGAGCCCCAAACCGGTCAGATAAAAGTTTTGGTGGGGGGCTATTCCTTCCGCCGCAGCAAATGGAACAACGCTATGCAAGCTTTGAGACAGGCGGGCTCTGTCATCAAACCCTTTTTGTACACCGCTGCTCTGGAAAACGGCTTCACTCCGGCTGACAGGGTCGTGGATGAGCCCACGGATTTTGTCGATAAATGGTCTGGCGAACTCTGGTCCCCCCCCAATTATGATGGGAAATACAAAGGATCGGTCACCGTTCGGCTGGGCCTTGAGGAATCGAGAAATATCGTCACAGCCAAGCTTCTCGAGTTTATTTCCCCCCAGGTGGGAGTGGAGTACTGCCAGAAATTCGGACTCACTTCCCAAATTTATCCGTATATGTCTCTTTCACTCGGAGCTCCTGAAGTGAGGATGATCGAAATGGTCTCAGCTTTTACGACCTTTCCTAACAAAGGTATCCGGATAAGACCCTACTTCATCTCCCGGATCGAAGACAAGGATGGGAATATTCAAGAGGAAGCCATAGTCGAGTCGCAGGAAGTCTTATCTCCCCAGATGGCCTTTATGATGACCAACCTGCTCCGCGGAGTGGTCCAAAGAGGAACCGCATGGAGGGCCGGCTATCTAGAAAATTATCTGTGTGGGAAGACAGGAACGACAGATGATTGGGCAGACGCTTGGTTTATCGGATTCTCCCCATCCCTAGTTGTGGGTGTGTGGATCGGCCACAAGGAAGAACGAATTACCATCGGAGAGCGTCAATCCGGAGCAGTAGCAGCTTTGCCCGTTTTTATTGACTTTTTCCAGCGCGTTATAGAGGACAAGAAAAGGATGGCAAAAGAGGCGGGAGTTGAATACCAGTGGGAGGAATTCGAAGTGCCGCCAAATCTCGTGCAAAGAACGATCGATCGAAAGACCGGGTTGCTCGCGACGCCGATCTGTTTATTCCCGATCAACGAGTATTTCTTTCCAGGTAAAATACCGGACAGATTCTGTTCCTATGATGATCACATGCTGACATATGATTACTACCTGCGATTGACACAAGAAAACGAGCAAGAGGAGTAATCCCTCAGTCCGTTTCACTTCTTTTTTTTCACTTTTTTAGAACTCACACGTGTGCGTGACGAACTCTTCTGTGAGGACGATTTTTTGATACTCGAACTTGACTTTGACTTCGAGATCGAACTCGATTTTATCTTATTTGAAGAAGGACTTTTTGAAGACGAGCTCTTTGAGGAAGTGCCTTTCGATGATTTGCTCGAGAGGACACTGGTTATTTTGCCAAGGGTAGTGCTGGTTTTTTTGGACTTGATTTTTGTCGTTGTCTTCGGGATATTTCTTTCTTCTTTTTTCTCTCTTATTTCTGGACTTTTTATTTTAATTCTTTTGCTGCTGTCAGAGTTGGTGATCTTTGTTGATGGTGTATAGGTGCTTTTTGGTGTTGGTGAGGAGTCGCTTCTGAGTGATTTAAGGCGGATTTTGCTACTGTTTGTCTGTTTGACAGCCGGTAGAGTTTTAACCAGGCTCATTTGACCAATGCTTTTAACAGAATTCTGGCTTAGAGCGACTTTGGAAATGTTCCTGGCTTTGAGCTGATCCTTGTGTATAACAGTCAGGACTCGAGAACCTTGCCTGTAAGAATTGCCGGTATTGCGTCCGTAATAGATACTGTCGATGATGACTCCAGGTCTTCCCCAATAGCCGGCCGGAGCCCAACCGATATAGTCATATCCGCTGTACCAGTGCACCCATCCAGGCCCCCACACCGTTGTCGGTATCCAGTACCAACCGAATCCTGCATTCCAGTGCCAACGGCCATAGTGGAAGGTCGCCCAACCCCAAGGTTCGTACGGAAGCCATGTCCAACCGCAGACCGGCAGCCACACCCATCGTCCGTTCCAGTATGGGCGCCAATCTGTTGTGATCCCACCGGGAATCCAAACATGCCCATATGGGAAGACATAGGTCCACTCTCCGTGGTATGCCAGTTCGTACTCGAAATCCTCCAATTCAGCAGGCAGATACCTTCGGGCCATGCGTTTGCGTACTTCAAGATCCCGCCCTTCGTTCCAGCGGTCGAAGCTGTCCTCTACCACAGCCATAAAACCTGAAGGCTGCCCGAGAAAATACCCGTTGACAGCTTCAATCCTTTGGGCCTCTCTGATCAGAACAGATCCGGTTTCTCCTGCCGCTTCCAAAAGACCTCTTAACACAAAAATCTCCGTCTCTTCTCCTCTCACATCGATCCGGTAGAGCCCGGCTTCCAGCAAGTAGAGAGAAGCATCATCGGTGTGGATTTCGATCGCCTTTTCCTTCTTCAAGGACATAATCGAGAAAAAGATATTGCCTCTCCAAATTTGGATGCGAGTCAGATCATTTGCAGGATTAGGAAGATTGAGAACATCCATTTTGGTGTTTCGGTCCAACCGGAGATATTTTCCTCTTCCCAGGTAGATTTCCGCTCTTCCCTCTGTTGTCCCCATCCTGTCACCTTCGGTGACGGGCATATTCAACATGCCCTCTTCATAATCCAACTCGGTGGCCCTCTGGATGTAGACGTGTCCGTTTATATAGCTGAGACGTGCAAACGTATCGCTTGTGTATCTGACCGGTTCATCGGCAAAAACCGCAGAGAGAGAAAAAAGGAGAACGATTGTCAGACAAGCTAATTTTTTCATTTTCTTTCTCCTTCATTTAATTTCCATAAGAGTATATTGCAATTGTTATGCCAACTTTTTCTCAGAGAGATAGTGCGATTTTCGGGTATTTTGTTGTCCTTAATATATGACGGTTGCAACAACCAGGGGGCAGCAACCGAGGGATTAGCCTCTATTCAGAGGTCGACGGATTTCCAGAATTTCTTCTGGATTTCTATTGCTGGAGCTAATTCCTGGTCCATTGTGGAAGATATTGTGGGATCGATGTTGGGCTTAGAAGCCTCGCCCGCCAGTTGATACAGAACTTGTTCCACACCATCTTGGAGCCCTTGAAGGTCGTACCCGCCCTCGAGGACACACAGGAGTCGTTTCTGCGAAAACGAGGCTGTCAGATCGAGGAGCTCTGCGGCCAGGGCTGCAAATCCCTGTTTTGTGATCTGCATTCCACCCAGAGGATCTCCTTCGTAGATATCGAAACCGGCAGATACCAGGATAAATTCTGGTTTGTATTCAGACACTATCGGTCGGAGGATTTGTTGAAAGATGCGAAGATAATCCCCATCTGTCTTTCCAGCTCGAAGAGGAATATTGACTGTGAATCCCTCTCCCTTCCCTTCGCCCACCTCATTCCAGTGGCCTGTGCCCGGATAATGGGGAAATTGATGGGTAGAGAAATAAAGGACCTGTGCGCTTTCATAGAAAGAGTGCTGGGTTCCGTTCCCGTGGTGAAGGTCCCAATCCATCACCAAAATCCGCTTGAGCCCGTGTTTTTGGATGAGATGAGCGGCTCCAATACCGATGTTGTTGAAGAGACAGAATCCCATGGCTCGGGATGCCTCGGCATGATGACCCGGGGGTCTGACCAGGGCAAAACCATTCTGGATTTTCCCTTCCATTATGGAATCGACAGCGTTTATGACTCCTCCTGCAGCCAGGCAAGCCACTTCCCAGGACTTGGCTGAGGTGGATGTGTCGGGATCGAGCTGAACATGTTCTTTTCCTGCCGTCGATTTGACCATGTCGATGTAGTGAGTTGTATGAATTAGGGCGAGTTCCTCTTTTGTTGCCAGTCGCGGTTCAATTTTATCCAAAGAAAAGGAGATTTTTTCATCGATCATTCTGTAAATGACTTCCAGCCTCTGAGGTGTTTCAACATGGGAATACCCCATATGATGATCCATGTATCGTCTGTCTTTAATAATCCCTGTAGTCATTTTGATTGCCTCCTATTTAAACTTGCCGTCTGACTTCGTCAGATTCCCCCGATGACCGATTCGTGAAGGCTAGATCCTCAATGACGCTGCAGACATACCTGATGCCATTTTCCATTCAAGCTTACCTACTTAAAATAGAGAAGAAAGGGAAAGTCGATGTTGGTGTCAGCATTTTTTATGAATGATTCAGTTTAAAAAAAGGTTTCCATTTATCCGGTGATGGTTTCGGGCTGATCAGGCTGACAAATATCAGGAGAAACAAAGAAAGGACAAGTGCGGGGTAAATGGCGGGAATACCAAAGGGAGGTTGCCCCATAATTTTATTTGCTAACTCCCAGATAACAGTGGTCCCAAGACCTCCGATGATCGAGAGAACCCCACCGGCGGCTGTCGCTCTTTTCCAGAAAAAGACAGCCACCAGAGCAGGTGTGATTCCCGCTCCGTAAACAGTGTAGGCTGCATAAGCGGCATCCAATATCCTGGGAAAAAATGTGATCAGTGAATAGGCAATAATCCCCAGCGCGATGACTGTTATCCGGGAGTACAGAATCATTTTTTTGTCAGAGAGATCGGGGTTGATAAACCTTTGGTAAACATCCCGGATCACGTTCGTTGCCGGGACGAGTAGGAAACCGTTTGCAGTCGAAATGATGATCGCTGTGATGGCTGCCATCAGAGCACAGCCCACCACGATAGGAACTCCCTTGTGAGCAACCATAAGAATGATCTTCCCCGATTCCGAAGCTGACAAGCCCTTGAAATAGCTGCTGCCCACGACGGCCAGACTCTGCAAAACAAGCCCGAGGAGGATAACGCCGATGACCCAACCGATCACCGATTTTTTGGCCTCCCGTTCATTTTTTGCCGAGAAAAAGCGCTGATACATGTTGCCGTTACCGAGAGCCAGGAGAAAGGTCGGAACAAAGTATCCCATGGCTTGTATCCAGGTCATGTTTCCGAGGAAGGAATGTTGTCTCGGTGTTACGTTTGCAACAATGTAATCCAGCCCGCCCACATGTTGGATCAGGAAGGGGAGGGCGAGGAAAATCCCGCCGATCATGATCAAGCCGTTGAAAATGTCCAGATAAGCCACAGAAAGCATACCGGCAAGAAGCGTATACGAAATGACGAAGATAGCCACGATGATCATCCCCTGTTTTTCTGAGACTCTTCCCTCGGTTATGATATTCAAAACCCAGCCTCCTCCGCGGAACTGGTAGCTGACAATGGTCACGTAGGCGACGATGGTGGTGATGGTGGCAAGGATCCTTGCCCATTTATTATACCGAGCCTCCAGGATGTCCGGCACCGTGAATTGACCGAACCTGCGCACGCGCGCCGCGATGAAAAAGACGATAATGATACCCAGCCAGCCTCCGGCACTCCCGATGAGCGAAGAGTATCCATGGTTGTAGCTGAGGTCGGAGACAGAGAAAATATCTCCCGAACCGATCCAACTGGCAAGAAGGGTTCCTACCAGTATCGGCGCTGTGAGGGTGCGCCCTGCCACAAGAAAGTCTTCTTTACGTTTCAATCGTTTGCTGACGCGCAAACCGAAGACGAACAGAATGACAAGATACACGAGGATGGTTGCCAGATATGTCAATGTTTCGCTCCTTCCCTAAGATCTCGGCTTATCTTATGACAAGGTTCCATTTTGTTCCGAAAATTTTTTTTATCTTGAGTTTCGCATAGATCCAGGCCATGACTGTATACCGGGCAACATCCCCAAAAGAGCGGATGTTAGATATGATCCGGGGAATCTTCCTCAATATGGTTGACTGTCCCCCGCTTAAAGACCAGCGGAAAATGAGCTCACTCACCTGGGACCAGGTGAGCTGGTCTAGGTAGAGAGGAACATCCCCTTGGGCCGCAGGAAGTGTGACGATCTTGCTCCTGTATCTTTTTGCCCAGGTGAAATCTTGAGGAAGCACCCCGTTTTCTCTGGCTATCTCCTCAAGAGGCGTGCCTGGATAAATGTGGAGGATGGCAATGCTCGCCTCTATCCCATCCCCGTACTGTTCGATGATATTAATGGTCTCCTGGGCTTCTTCCCAGGTTTCGGTGGGGTGGCTGTAGATGAAAAACACATTGGGAATGATTTCCAGTTCCTGGCACCACTTTACCAGGTTGTGGAAGTCTTCTATATCGACTTTTTTATCGATGATCTCGTTCCGTACCCTTTCCGAAGCTGCTTCCAGGCCAAACGACAGATGGAAAAGGCCGGCCTGTTTCATCTTGGTCAAAAGAGGTTTATCGATCAAGTCTATCCTGACATCACATTTCCAGAAAATATTCAGATTCCGTTCGATGATAAGATCGCAAATTTTTTCGACCCTTTTGGTGTTGACGTTGAAAGTGTCGTCGAAAAAGAATATGACCTTGACGCCATATCGTTCGATCAGCCTTTGGATCTCATCGACCACATTCTCCGGGCTTCTCATCCTGACATTACGGCCCCAGTTGATCGGGGTGGCGCAGAAATTACATTTGAAAGGACAGCCCCGGCTGCTCATGATGTTCACGGCGGGAAGATCCCCCTGTCCTGGAACGGGGAATTTGAAATTGTAATCCTCGAACGGGACGAGATGAAAGGCCGGATAGGGGAGGCTGTCGAGATCTCTTATCAAAGGGCGTGAAGGGTTGCTCTTCACCTCGTCGTTTTTCCGGAAGGATATGCCGTTGACTTGGTCCAAAGCCTGGGAGTCTTTCCCCTCCTGATACCACCTGCAGAGCTCGATCATGGTTTCCTCACCCTCTCCCCGAACGACAAGATCGAGTTCAGGGATGTGGGCAAGACAATCTTCGGCCGCCATGGATGCGTGCGGTCCTCCCATGATAGCCATAGCTTGAGGAAAGGTTTTTTTGGCCAGTTTGACCAACTTGAAACTCTGGAATCTGTTTTCTGTGGTCGAGGTTACTCCTATAATATCCGGCTCGTAATACAAAATATCCTGTTTGATATCCCTCCAGCTCATGTTTTTCATATCGGCCGGGACGATGCGCACATCGATGCCTTCTTTTTCGAGAACGGAGCCGATATACAGGAGCCCGAGAGGGGGCATGGTCGATCCTTTAGTCCAGCGCTCGGCAAAGTAGCCGCCAGGAGGAATGATCAACTGTACTTTCATCTTTTAGGGGGCATCCTTATCTTCAATTTTCATCGAGTAAATGCTGGTGATATTGGGCTCGGCCATGGTCGTACCGTAGATATAATCTGCCACCTCCATTGTCTTGAAATTGTGGGTGACCAGGATAAATTGGGTCTTCTCCTTCACCTTTTTCATCAGGTTGAGAAAGCGTCCCAGGTTGACTTCGTCCAGGGCTGCATCCACCTCATCCAGCATGCAAAAGGGAGTGGGTTTGTATTGAAACAGGGCAAAGAAAAAGGCCAGGCTGGTTAAAGCCCTTTCACCTCCCGAAAGCAAGTTCAGGTTCTGGACCCTCTTTCCTGGCGGTTGGGCGACGATTTCTACTCCGCTCTCCAGTACCTGATGGGGATCTGTCAATTTGACTTCTGCATGGCCTCCCTGGAAAAGGAGCCCGAAAATCTCTTTAAAATTTTTGTTCACTTCCGTTATGGCTTTGAGGAACTGTGTTTTGCTTTCTTGGTCGATTTTTTTGATAGCTTCTCTGGTCGAAGCGATAGACTCCTGCAAGTCTTCCCTTTCCTTGATCATGAAATCATGACGCTTCTTGTGGATTTCGTATTCTTCCTCGGCCATAAGATTGACAGCTTTGAAACTCTGGAGCTGTTCCTGGGCTTTTGTCAATGATCCTTCGATATCTTCATCCGGAATATCTTCGATTGGCATGTCTTTTTTGACTTCTCGGAGGGTTTTTTTAATCTCCTGCCAGCAGGATTCTTCCAAATTCACCAGGTCCCGTTCTCTCTCAGCCTTCTTGATCTCCCATTTGACCCGTTCTTCCTTCCGGGCCTCCGATTCCTCTCTCGTGTTTTCCACTCTCTCCTCTTGTACTTTCTGCTCTTTTTGCATTTGTTTGAAACGGGTCTCATCTTGGATTAGCTTGTCTTCCTTATCTTTTAGTTCTTTGTTAAGCTTTTTAATTTCTTCGGTGAAATACCGGATATTCTTTTTAATCTGTTGTTTTTCCTGTTCCGATTTTTTGATCTCTGAACCGAGGGATTCTGTTTTTGCCTGTATGGCTTGTTTCCTTTGTTCCAGAGTCGACATTTGTGCATTCAAGTTGTTGATTTTTTCGGTCAGAAGATCGGCATTGGATTTGAGTTCGAAGAATCCTCTTCTTCCTTTTTCCCAAGCTTCTTGCAAAGAAATCAATGCGGTCTCTTGCGTCAGGATCGTTTTTTTCCGCTCCTCTTCTTTGTCCTCTATGAGTTGTGTGTTTATCTTGAGGGAGTCGAGGTTTTTCTGGATCTGCGCTTTGTCTTCAGCAAGAATAGCGAGTTCTTTTTCGATGAGGGAAATATTTGTTTCCATCTTTTCTACTTCTGCCTGTTCGACCAGGCGCACCTTTTCCGCTTCTTCGATTTTTTTTGTTGTTTCCCCGATCTGAGAAGAATGACTCTGGATCTTTTCATCCATTTTTGCTTTTTGTCCGGTTTTTTCTTCCAATTGGATGGTAAGAGGATGAATCTCCTTTTCTAGCTGGTCGATCGCATTCTGCAGTTTTGCTTTCTCGCGTCTCAGTGTAACCAGGCCTTCTTTCCTGTCCCCAGCCTTTAAAAATCCGGAGGAGAACAACACATCTGCTGATGCGGTCACATAGTTAAGGGATGGATGGTCGAGCCAAAGTTCCACTGCGCTTTTGATGTCTTTGGTGATGATCGCATCTTCCAGATGGGAGAGTTTGTCTTTGATTGTTTGGGATGGTTGGATATGGGACTTGAGAAGCCCGATGACTCGGGGATCGTCCTGGACTTTGGGAACTGCGGTTTTTCTCTCATGCGGATGGAGGAGCAAGAAGCTCCCCTTGAGTCCTTTATCCGATAGTGTGCGCAGAAATGACTCTGCATCCAGAAGCGATGCCTTTGTTTCTTCCTTCCAAAAAAGATCGATCAATGGTGCCTGGGATTCCTCGGCATCGATCAGGTCGGCCAGAATTCCCAGTGCTCCTTCAATATCAGAAGGGATTGCCGATGCCCGTTCTGTTTCCTCCATCTTTTCCAGCGCATGAAGCTGGTGGAGGGTTTTTTCCCTTTTCGATGACAGGCCGGCAATTTTGTCCTGAATTTGCTGGATAGAAGCTTGATATTCCTCTGATTCCGATCTCATCTTATCCAGTTCTTCTGATTGCAAATTGAAAAGAGTCTGGGTTTTGGCGAACTCATCGCCTTTTTGTTGGAAAACTTTCTTTTTCTGAGCAAGGAGATCCTTTTCTGTACCGAGCTGGAATTGCAATTTTTCCTGTTGCCGGTTTACCAGCTCGTATTCTTTTTCGGTTTTTGCCCTCTCATTTTTGATTTCTGTGTATTCAGACAGATGTTGGAGATGCTCGTTCCTCAGGATTTCGATTTTTTTCTGTCCGGCATCCAGGTCCATCTGGACGGATTGATTTTTGTTCTCGGCTTTTTTAAGGTTTTTTCGTATCTGATCGAGGTTTTCCTGGAACTTTTCAATCTGTTTAGTAGCATCTGATTGCGCTTGCTTGATGGACTCCAACTCTTGGGCCAATTCTCCCCGGCCTGATTCTGCCCCTTTTTTCTTGTCTGCAAAAAAATCGCTCCGCCTGGATTCCTTGTCTTTTTCAGATTCGGCTTTGGCGATCTGTGTCCTGGTCCCAAACAAATTTTCTCGAGACTCTTTGATTGTTTTTTCTTGGTCCCAGACATCCTTTCTCATGGCAGCCAGGTTCGCTTCCTCTTCCTTTAGCTTTAGTGATATCTGGTTTTCTCTGTTCAGGCTTTTGTTATAACCAGACAGAGTCTCTTCCTGTTGCTGTTCCAACTCATGGATTCTTTTCCTGAAATTGAATGCGGTGAGATGACGAATATTTTCCCGGAGTTTTCTGTAGCGGATGGCAGCATTGGCCTGCCTTTTCAGGGAGTTTTTCGCCTTGGATACTTCGGCGATAATATCCTCTAACCTGGTCAAGTTTTGTTCGCTGTTTTCCAGTTTATTCTGGGCCTGCCTTTTTTTGTCCTTATAATAGGCTGTCCCGGCTGCTTCCTCGAGGAGGTGTCTTTTTTCCATAGGTTTGGAGGAGAGAAAACTTCCGATAGCGCCCTGTTCAATCACAAAATATTCCTTTTCCCCTATGGATTTTTTCCACATGGCCTCCTGGATGTCTTTCAATCTGACCAGCTTGCCGTTCAGCCGGTATTCGCTTTCTCCCGAACGAAAATACCGATGATTGATCTTCAGCTGGTCGGCCTTATCTTCCAGTGAAAGAGTCACATCCGCCATGCTCATCGGGGCATTCTGCTGGCTGCCGTTAAAGATCATCTCCGTCCCTCTTTCCCCGCGGAATGATTTGAGTCGTTTGCCGCCAAGAACCCACATCAATGCATCGACGATGTTGCTTTTGCCGGTTCCATTGGGTCCGACGATGACGGTGATCCCGGGATGGAACATGATTTTGGTTTTCTCAGGGAAGGATTTGAAACCTTGGAGTTCAAGTTTTTTGATAATCATGATTTGTAGAGTTGAACTTTTTTACCTTTCAAGTTATATTTGTTTCTCACTAAATTTACATTGAGTCCATATTTTATTCATTTCAGACACAATTGCAAAGAGCCAGTGAAAAAATGCTGGCAGCTAGGAGTAGCAGGATATTAGTGGGCAGAGAGGGTGATGGATAATAAAGAGTATATAGAAAATTTACAACGCAAGGAACAAGCGCTTTTGGAACGTATCGAGAAGATGCGGAAAACCATGAACGAAACGGTGGAGCTTAGAACATTGGGTTTCATGTCGGAGTTACTGGAAGAGGCGAAGAAAGAATTAGAGATGGTTCAAGAGAAATTGAGATCTGTCGGGAATGAGGAAGATTGACGTTTAGAGCCAGTGTAGCTCAGTCGGCCAGAGCAACTGATTCGTAATCAGTAGGTCGGGGGTTCGAATCCCCCTGCTGGCTCCATCTATTCCCCCCTATAAATCAACAAATTTCCCTTGGATAACTTTTCCGTGAAAGTACGTCATTTTGGGCTATTTTCAGCCTGAAATGTCAATTTTGCGTCAATTTTTTATCCCTTTTGAAAGGGATTTGAGTGACAAATCTGCACAAAAAAGAACGCGCTGGACTCAAAATCCAGTTCACTTCACGGTGAGTGTGGGTTCGACTCCCTCCTC
>CP070750.1:3982238-4171934 GCA_020348385.1 Candidatus Aminicenantota bacterium
CGTCGCATAGTCCCCTCCCGGATCATAATCATAGGCAGGCACATTCCAGTGGTCGCTCATCCCGCCGAACATGATCTCGGCCCCATCCGTAAAACAGCGGGCAAAAGCTTCTCTGCCGTTATGCCACTTTCCGATCCCGAATGTCTCGTATCCATGTTTCCTGAAAAGTTCAGGCATCATCATGTGCTCCTCGGGAATCGATCTTCCCGTTCCTTCGATATGAAAGAGCCCACGTCCGGTCAATAACATGGCACGGCTGGGCATGCATACCGCCCCGCTGGTCCCTCCCATGATGAAGGCATTCGTGAAACTCGTCCCCGAGTGCACTAGGGTGTCCAAATGAGGAGTGTGAATTTTATGATTACCCAAAGCCCGAATGGTATCGAACCTCTGGTCGTCGGTGAACAAAACGAGAACATGGGGAGGTTTTTTTTGTTTGCATGAGGATAGGCCAATCGGATGCGCCATCGCCACAGCCCCTAAACCCAAAAATTTTAGAAAATTACGGCGTGTCGTTCGACAAAACATGATGCAAGAGCCTTATGCTATTGGCTTTTATATCAAAGCCACAAGCGGCCGTCAACGAAAATGGAAATAGTCCTTTCTCCAGTTATTGACTTATCGGTATAATGCTATATTATATTAGATGAAAATATAATAACCATGAAGAAATGGGCGCTCGTGATCATTGCTATTTTCTTCGGATGTTCCCTACTGCTTTCCCAGGATCTTGTGGAAGCCGCCAAAAAGGAAAAAGAAAGACGGACGAAATTAAAAAAGAAAAGCACGATTGTCGTGACAAATGCTGATCTACACACCAAAGAAAGGCCAAAAACTCCAAGAATAGCTCCGCCTGAGAAACGATCCACAACTGTCCAGAGATCCGTCCCCCAGAAAACCCAGAGAACGGTCCCGACAACCCCCCCACGTCCCATTAAAAGAATATCAACCCAACAGATAGAAAATCTGGACCAAATAGACCTGAGCGTGGACAACTTGGATCAACTGGAGACACATAGTATTAGCCGGGAATTTGCTACCCAAGTTTTGGGCACAACCCAATATGTGGAAAATTCTCAGATGGCGTTGGATAAACCGGATGGAAAGCATGCCAAAATAAACGAATTCGGATCACTCGATCTTGAAATCGATATCAAAAACAAAACGGGAGACGATATCGCCATCTATGCGAAAAGACAAAAAGAGGGCCATCAAAACGAGAATAGAAATTATGGCGTTTTTGTCGAATATCGGGGAGAATGGGAGTTCATCGGATTCGGTGGAGGGATCACCAGCCCGGAGACATTCGACCTTGGTGAAATCCCATCGACAAAAAAAATACGGCTCCTTTTCAAAGACTTCACACAAAGTATGTGGACGGCCAAGCCCTACCAACAACAAAACGTTTCTTCTTCGATGGGCATCGATGCCGTACAATGTCTCCATAAATAAGCACATCCAAAATCAATAAAAGCCATTTTTCTCCCTATTGACTTATCCTGCTAATGTCTTATCATGTAAATGGGAATAAGCTTATTATGAAAAAATTCGTCGGCATGATGATCGTTCTTTTTCTTGGCAGCACTTTTACGCTCTCCCAGGATTTGGTAAAAGTCGGTCAAAAGGAAAAGGAACGGCGAATGCGATTAAAAAAGAAAAGCGCAATTATCGTGACAAACGCTGATTTGGAAAAAACAAACAGGGAGGCAGCTCTAAGAATAGCTCCCTCTGAGGATCAGCCTCAGAATGTCCAGAGGACGATCCCATCCAAACCCTCCAGCTCCTCAAAAAGACAGCCATCCCGACAAATTGATATTATTGACCAAATGGATATTAGTATGGACAAGGTGGATCAACTGGATCAGACGGAAGCGAGAGGATTCAGGAGTGACTATGCTATTCAAGTTTCGAGCTCCAATGAGCTTGTCAGGAATCCCGAATTAGCTCTAAAAAAGCCCGATGGTCGGTTTGCCGAACTATCCATATTGGGGACCCTTGACCTTGAAATTAGTGCAATTAACGGGCCGGGAGATGATATCGCCATCCATGCAAGACAGACGGGTGCAAAAGAAATACTTCCCGGGGGCGAGGAAGAAGGGGGAATACCTGAACTCTCAGTAGATTTTCAGTATTGGGAAGGCTTATGGTACGGTGTTCTTACAATGGACGAACAAGGAGAATGGATTGCCTTAGGTAAAGGCACAGGGACAAAAGGTCCGGAAAATTTCGGTCTCGGAGATTTATCCTCTATAAAAAAGTTAAGGATAATGTTTAGGCCTCACAGCAATGCGGATCGGCCCGTAAAATTCATTAGAAGACAGCCCATCGAGTCCACTTTCGGCATCGATGCCATAGAATCTCTCCACCGGTAATGGATTCTTTTTATTTTTACCCAAAAATTCAAAAATAGGGAGTTACACCATGAAAAAATCCCCTTATCGTTTGATCCCAGTCTTTTGTGCCATTATGATCCTTTTCGCTTTTTCCTCTTTGGGCGCCCAATCTATCTGGCAGGATCCCACCTCATGGGAAGGCATTTTCATAGAATTTTTAAAACCCCATTATGCCGACGAAATAGATCTTTCATTCCTAACATCGGTGACTTTCCTCTCCGCACGATTTCCAATGACCCGCAATATCAACTTTTCAGGAGAACTCCCCTTTTCCTACATAAAATGGGATATTCCTCAAGGCCCGGACCTCGGGGCACAACAGACATTCGGCAATCCCTACTTTGGACTGGAGTATCATCCGCGTCGGACAGCGCTGTTTTTTGAGCTGGGAGTGCGCGCGCCGCTGGCAACCGGCATAGAAGGGGAAAACGGGGAGGCGACTATCAACGGCGGTTTGACCGATTTTGTGGATCGCGCCGAAGCTTTTGCTACAAATGCGATTCCTGTCACAGGATTTGTCAATTACATCTTTTCGAGCAGGACAGGATTTTCCCTTCGCCTCCGAGGAGGCCCTTCCTTTTGGTTTGCATCAGGCGATCGTGAGGAATCGGAAACATTTATCATGTACAGCGCTCAAGTGTTTTATGAAACAGATATATTCCGGTTCGGCGGAGGATTTTCCGGTCGATACTCGGCATCTATGGAAGATGGTGATTTTGGTGAACGCAGCATGCATCAACTGACCTTTGGTCTGGATATTATCCTCGGCATGTTCAGGCCGGGCGCCTACATCCGCATTCCTTTGGATGAAGAATACAAAGAAATAATAGACACCGTCATCGGAATCAGCCTGGGTATCGACTTCGACTAATCCCCTCAAAATTCCACGTTGTGTTAGCATTATCAGTTAGTATTGACCTCTGACCCAGTTGCAAGGTAATATTTAAGTATAGAGAAAGATAACTTATCTGGGATAAGGAGATCGCGATGGAAGAAAAATCCAAACTCACCGAGGAAGAATTTGTTCGAAAGGCAGTCAAAAAACTCAGGGGAAAATACAAGGGAATTCACACCGTCTACAGCGGATTCAATACGGCCTTCAAGGAGTATTTTGGAACAAATCCTGTGGAAGCGACCCAGAGACTGGCCAGCGAGGGCAAAATCAACATACGCCCTGTCAAAGGCGGCGTGATGATCTACCTCCCCGAGGATGCCCCGAACACCGCAGAAAATGTCTTGAAAAAGATCCTCGAGGAAGAAGAGTAGTCATCGTTCGATCTTTATCGCAAATTCATCGCCGAGAAGTTTTCGCTTCGCCGTCAACACGATCCGGAAGAGTTGTTCACCCCACGACGATCGAAGCCTTGCATCTTGCAAAGGAATGGTCTCCACGTTCGCTTCGAATTTTCGTTTGTCATATCTGACAACAATGGGTTTGAGATTATGAATCTCTTCGGGATTCTCCAGTCTTATTACGCCCTCTTGATCCAGCACAGGCTTCCTCCAGCACATCAGGTTCATCTGTAAGTTTTCTGTGGCCTCGCCAAGTCGATACTTATCCCGAACGATGATATTTTTTCCTCTGTTCAAAGTGATGGTGCGCATCCAAAATCGAACTTTTGCTTCCTCCGGATAAGCTGAGGAGATATCGAGGCTGAAAATGGCTGATTTTTCCGTGGTTCCATACTTGAGGTCGGTGGCTTTGAATTCTCTTCCGTTCTTCTGCATGACGCCGTTGATAGTGGGCAGATTATGGAAAGCCGATTGCATGGTCCAAATGTCATACCGCCGGTCGCTGAAGGTTTTGGCTGTGTAGGTCTCGACACCCACATCGATAATTACCGGATGACCATCAGCGTACACGATGAAGTTCCCCACATCGTTGTGGTTGTGGCTCTCCGCGTTGTGCCCCCCTTTGGCTGCCACATAAAATCCTCTGTTCGAACCATCTGATGATCTGGCTGCCATTACCTGCAGCTCCGGGAGCCAGAAATCTTTAACTAACGGTTCTCTGGATTCTGCTTCGATAAGTTCCTCGAGCTGAAATAGCATCGGTAAAACCCTCCCTAAGGCGCCGAAACTTCCTCGGATGTAACTTTCGCCCAACTGTTGCTTTTTGGCTAAAAATGCCCCAAATCCCATCATATCTATATCCCCGATGCTTTTTCCGTACCGGAAGATGAGGCTCGCGCTGGCATTGATCCGGGCTGCGGCATCGGCAAAATTGATGAAATAGGGATGGCTGATGTAAGCCCGGCCGATGTATCTTCCTATCTCTTTGATCAAAGGTCTATCGAATATTTCGATCTGCCCTTTTGATGCGCTCTGGAGCAATTCGAGGCAATCGTAGAGTGAACCACCGGCACGATCCCAGTACCCCGGGCCCTCGTCGCATCCCCCATCTCGCGGGTAGGTATTCAGGAAATTGTCCAGACATCGCAAGATCTTGTGGATGGATTGTGACCTGCGCATCCCATCTTTTTCCAGGATGAGCACAGCGGTCAGCCAATTGGAACAAATCCAAGGGTTCCAGTTGTTCACCACCCGTCCTCCGAAACCCATCCACCAAAAATCATCTCTCTCCAAATTAACGGACAGGATCCGGCGCTGGACTTCATGATGGATGCGTTCCCGGATGAGAGGGGAGATGGGATCGAGCTGTTCCCCCAACAGATAGTCTGTCCATGCCAAAAGCATGGCTGTTTCAGCGGCAAAAAGATCCACAGTGGGTTCTGTGACATCCGGGAGGCCGGAACCCCGCTTCTGGGCACCGACATGAGCCGGCACTCCCCAGTATGTTTCCTCGCAGATTGTCCACACCCCGTTCATGATATCATCCAGAAACCGGCCTTTTCCTTCTACGCATTCCCCTAGCACGAGCTCAGCCAGCTTCGCGCGCCGGCCAAAGGAGATGCTCTGGTAATGGCTTCTGTTTCCGGTCCGGACATACTCCATAAAAACGGACGCTTTTGGCGTTGTCCACTCACAGTCCAGATGTTTTTCCGCCTGTTGGATATGGGCCAGCCGCACCCCCTCAGGAAGTTTTTCCCATACATCATGCTCGGATGCTTTGGGAAAGGGATGCCACTCTTCAGCGGTGAGGATGATATTCTTCAATTTCTCGACTGAATAAGCCCCTCTCAGGAGATTCCTATCCTCCTGCTGATTGGGTGACGGGGATACAAAAGAAACATTCCCCAGAACGGCCAGTAAGCCAATCAGCAAAAAGGAACCACTTTTTGCTCGACTTCTAATCCATTTCATGAAAATTCTCCCTTAACCCTTTCATTTTTGTTCAATCTTATCAAAACGCCCAAACAGTGTAAATTGGTGGGACCATCATTATTTCTGCGATACTAAAAGGCTCTATATCGGCTTTTAGGAATGGTTTTGCTCCCGTGAAGATTTTTCACGCCATTCCTCACCGCTCTCCTCAGCGGCGCTGAACTGCGCCCGTCAGCTCCATTCTCTTCTACTTTTACCTCTATTCCCGTTCTTGCCCTTATCGATGGTCCTTTAGCAAAGTCGTGCTCAATACAGCATCGCCGTCTGACTTCTTCAGATTCCCTCGAAGAACAGTAGGAATGGCTGAATCTTCAATGGTCGCATCAACCATCCCCAAAAGCCGCATTTATCACGGAAATAAAGATGTTTAATTAATTGGTGGGTTTCTTGACTGGGGGAGTTAATTGAGATAGGCTCAAGGAGATGAGGAATAAGAACATTTATTTTGTCCTATCGGCCTTTCTGGCTGCAGCGGCATTCATGACATCATGTGATGCCCAAGGAGAAGGACAATCCGAAGTGGTCCCAGCAAAAATAACTATCGGCATGGTTAGCTCGGCCCATCCTATCGCTACAGAGGCCGGCCTGCAGATTCTGACAGGAGAGGGGAATGCATTCGATGCGGCCGTGGCCGTAGCCTCGACTTTGAATGTGGTCGAGCCGATGAATTCCGGGATTGGGGGCTACGGAACCATCTTAGTCTACGATGCCAAAAAAGAGAAAATCCGTTTTCTCGACTCTTCGGGCAAGATCCCTGCGGCCGTGGATTCGGATGTTTTCCGTAAACCCAATCCAGACTACAAAAAAAACCGGTATGGCCCCAAAGCCATTTCCACTCCGGGAAACGTGAACGCGTGGGAAGCGATGTCCAAATCATATGGAAAACTGAGGTGGAAAGAGCTTTTCCAACCTGCAATCGACGCAGCAGAGCAGGGATATACCCTAGATGCACGCGTGGCACGAAGTATCAGGTATTCTTACGAAAATTTTCCTGAGCATGCCAAAGGCATCTATGGAATAAACGGCCTGGCACTCGGTGCGGGCGAGAAGCTCATCCAGAAAGACCTTGCGGCCTCGCTGCGCCTGATTGCTGAGGAAGGCGCAAAGGCGGTCTACGGTGGAAAAATCGGCACAGCCATGGATAAGGCCGTCCAGAAGGCCGGAGGTTTTCTTTCTCTTGACGATCTGGTCAATGACAGGGCCGAATGGTGGGATCCCATCCACATCCCGTACAGGGATTGTGAAGTTTATACCACATCCCCTCCCAGCACGGCTTTCCCCTCACTCATAAGATTGGGGATCATGAGTCGATCCGATGTAGGTACACTGGGTCATAACAGCTTCGCGATGCTTCTCCGTTTTATCGAGACGACCAAACACGCTTTCTGGTGCAGGTTGAGCTATGCCGGGGACCCGGAAATAAATCCCCCGCCCCTAGATAAACTCCTTGATGAGGATTACTGGAAAGAACAAGCTGGATCGGTCCTGATGGATGAGGTTAGACCTTTCCTGTATCCTGGATGGGATAAAGAAAAGGAGCAACACACCACCCACTTTGTGGTGGCCGATGCAGAAGGAAACATCGTCAGTGCAACCCAGACATTGGGAGGAGGCTTCGGAAGCCGAATCATGCCAGAAGGAACCGGTATTTGGCTGAATAATTCCCTATCCTTCTGCACTTTTGAACCTAAGGGGGGACCGATGGACGCTCATCCAGGACGCCGCAAACTCTCCGGCGACTGCCCCACCATCATCGTCAAGAACGGAAAGCCCTGGGCCGCCCTGGGAACTCCTGGGGGCCATACCATCGGACAAACCGTTCCCCAGATGGTGATGAACCTGATCGACTTCCGAATGGACATCCGAGAAGCCATTTCTGCTCCCAGAGTTAGCTTTGCTGAGCCGGATAGGATCTTTCTGGAGGAAGGAATCAGTCCAGAAGTGATCGAAAAATTGCGGGCTGTCGGGCACAACATTAAGGTCCTGGCTAAACCGGGTGGCCTGGGAAACGCGCACGGCCTGACCATCGTTTACGGCAAGGACGGTAAACCCATTAAATTTCACGGAGCTGCCGACCCGCGCGGAGCAGGCTTGGCCAAAGGCCTCATCAAGTAACCATGCCCGCTCGCCATAAGTGACGTCTTCTTCTCATTCTCCCGCTTCTATTTTTTGGTTGACCTTCTGCAAGCTCTTTTGTAAAAGAGGAGATGAAATCACACAATGGCAGGCATGAATCCCGATCAAGCGGATGAATTGCGTCGCGGTCTGCCGATGGTGGAAGCACGCGATCCGGAAGCATTGTCACAGGAAAAACAGCTTCTGGCAAGGATCGAAACTAGGCCGCATTTCTGGCAGCGCTGGCAAGGCTACTGGGGACTGTCCGGTCCTGGTTGGGTACAAAGTGCGCTGACACTGGGCGCGGGATCCGCAAGCTCGGCTATTTTTGCCGGGGCGGTGTACGGTTATAAACTGCTGTGGGTTCAACCGATAGCCATGTTCCTGGGTGTGATGATGTTCGCTGCCATCGGGCATCAACTTCTGACCACTCGGGCCCGCCCGTATGATGTTTTCTGGAAAAAGCTGCATCCATCTCTGGCCCTTCTCTGGGGATTCAATGTTTTTCTGGCTTCTGTCATCTGGCAATTTCCACAGTACTCCCTCGGCACAGCGGTATTCCAAGACATTTTCGCTGTATTCGATGTGAATATGCCCAAGGGGATCATCGCCCTGATCCTGCTCGTCGTCGGAACAACCATCTGTTGGAGCTACGAACGAGGTAACAGGAGATCTATCCGTGTGTTCGAACGAACATTGAAATACATGCTGATGTTCATGGTTGTAGCCCTTTTCCTTGTGGTGGTCAAAACCGGCATAAACTGGGGTCAACTCCTCCGGGGATTTTTTTCTTTTCACATCCCAACAGATAAACAAGGCATCACCATCGTGCTGGGACAGTTGGGAGCGGCCATCGGTGTCAACATGACTTTTCTGTATCCCTACACGCTTTTGGCACGCGGATGGGGAAAAGAACATCGCGGCCTGAAAAATTTCGACCTGGGCACATCCATGTTTTTCCCGTTTGTCCTGGCCACCAGTTTTGTCATCATCGCCTGCGCCAACACCCTGAACATGCAGGGCATCCAAGTGAAGGATGCCGTCGATGCGGCCCATGCCCTTCAGCCCCTTGCAGGACTGACTTTCGGCCGACTGGTTTTCTCCCTGGGAGTTTTGAGTATGTGCCTCACCACCCTTGTTATAGAAATGTTGATCTGTGGATTCGTTCTTAGCGAAATGCTGAACTTCGAGTTCCACGGCTGGGCCTATCGGATAAGCACGATGATCGCCAATATCGGGATCATCGGAGCCTTCTATAAATTGCCCCTCTGGCTCCCAGTGATCGTCTCCTCTTTCAATCTCATTATGATGCCAGTGGCTTACATCGGATTTTTTATTCTCCAGAACAAAAAAAGTTATCTTGGTAAAGATGTCAACCGGGGCACACGAGGCACGATCTGGAACATTATCCTGATCGTAGCCATTTTGGTCGTGGCAGCCGGAGCAACGATAAAAATCCTTTCTGTTTTGGGATTCTGGCAGAGTTAGCTAATAAGGAGAGCAAAAAGATGTCCAAAAATCACATTTTATTGTGTTTTTTTCTTTTTTTATTTATGGCGACGGTCCCTTCTGCTTCGACAATGTTAACCGCAAGGGGAAACTCCTCTGAGAATGATATCCAGGCTTTGATCGACTCTTGGGTTGGGATGTGGAATTCCTACGACCTGGCGATGGTGAACTATTTGTTCCTCCAGGGCTCTCGCGTCAGCTATTTCTCATCAGAGAAGGAAGGATTGATTCAGGGCATCGAAGCCGTCCGTGAGCACCATGTGGGATTCGGCTTTGTGGACGGGGGAAAGAGCCAAGAAAACAAACTCTGGATTGACGATGTACATGTCAGCGAATTCGGAACGGCCGCTGTTGTGGCCGGCATATGGTACTTTCAAAGGCAATCGGATGATGCAGAATCAGTCCAAAAAGGCCCCTTCACTTTTGTCTGTGTTCGACAAGGAGAGAGATGGCGCCTCGCCCACCTCAATTTTTCCGAGTACAAATAAGTTTGCTCGGGGACGCTCAAGGGCTGATATGCAAAAAGGGATTTCCCATGCATATTGACTATAGGTCGTTAAGAGTATATTAATAGGGAATAAACACCAAAAAACATGGAAAAAATGACTTTAAGAGAGGATTGATATCATGAAAAAAAACAAAAAAGATCCTTCGAAAAAAGGCTCTCCGATCACAAGACGTGAATTTCTCGGGGCCTCGGCAACAGCTGCCGCAGGAATGATGATCATTCCCCGCCATGTGCTGGGAGGTCAGGGAATCACGGCACCCAGCGACAAGCTAAATATCGGCTGCGTCGGAGTGGGAGGAAAGGGGACATCGGACATCTGGAGCGTTTCATCCGAAAACATCGTTGCTCTGTGTGATGTCGATGACACCCACATGGCCAGGTTCCTGAAACATGACCGCAACGACCCCCAAAACCAACCCATGTATGACAAAGCTAATAAGTATCGCGATTTTCGAATCATGCTGGAAAAAGAAAAAAACCTGGACGCCATTACCGTCAGTACACCCGACCACACCCATGCCGTTATCGCGATGGCGGCCATCAACCTGGGAAAACACACCTTTGTCCAGAAGCCCCTGACCCACACCATCAAAGAAGCGCGTTTGCTGAAAAAGGCCGCCCAGGAAGCCAAAGTTATAACCCAGATGGGCAACCAAGGGCATGCCGGCGAAGGCGCCCGTCTGATCAACGAGTGGATCTGGGACGGGGCCATCGGCGATGTTCGAGAAGCCCATGTCTGGACCAACCGCCCGATCTGGCCCCAGGGAATCGATGCGCCCAAAGAGATCCCCTCGGTACCCTCCACTCTGGACTGGAACCTTTGGCTCGGCCCCGCCCCCTTCCGGCCATACCATCCTGCCCTTTGCCATTTTGTCTGGCGGGGATGGTGGGACTATGGAACCGGCGCTCTCGGAGATATGGGCGCCCACCTGATGGACCAGCCCTTCTGGGCTCTAAAATTGGGCTACCCCATCTCTGTTCAAGCCAGCTCCACCAAGTACACCAAGGACTCCTACCCCCTTGCCGAAGTTGTCTCCTACGAGTTTCCCCAGCGCGGCGATATGCCTCCCGTTAAGCTGACCTGGTATGACGGAGGACTGATGCCTTCCCGGCCTCATGATATCGAGCCAGGCCGGATGATGGGCGACGATGGCGGCGGCGTCTTGTTTGTGGGCGATAAGGGCAATTTGGTATGCAGCACCTACGGGAGAAACCCACGCATCGTCCCCGAAACCAAAATGCAGGAGTACAAAAGGCCGGAAGAATCCATCCCACGCTCCCCTGGCATCCACGAAGAATGGGTAGAGGCCATCAAAGCGGGTAAAAAATCCACGACCGATTTCACCTACTCGGCAGCCCTGACAGAAGCCATGCTACTCGCCAACATCGCTGTCCTGATGCAGGATAAGTACACCAAACTGGAATGGGACGGTGAAAAGATGGAATTCACCAACCTTCCCGCAGCCAACCAGTATCTCCACAAGGAATACAGAACTGGTTGGTCCCTGTAATACGTAGGAGGCCATGATGAAAAAGTCCCATTGGCTTGTTTTGTTTTTTATCCTGATTTTTCTGGGTGGAGTTTATTCGAACGGCCAAACCGCCAAACAGGAAGTGGAAAAATGGAAGGTTCACGATACGGAAAGGCCGATGCCACCAGTCGTCGACCCTGGCCCGGCGGGAAAACCCGTGCCCGCGCCTTCGGATTCCATCGTCCTTTTCGACGGCAAGGACCTCTCCCAATGGACAGACGGGAAAGGACAACCTGCCCGCTGGAAGATCGAAAACGGATACATGGAAGTTGTCGCCAAGACCGGCAGTATCAGGACCAAACAAAACTTCGGAGACTGCCAGCTACACGTCGAATGGGCAACGCCTGGCGTTGTCAAAGGCGAGAGTCAAGGCCGCGGGAACAGCGGTGTGTTTTTGATGAACATCTACGAGGTCCAGATTCTCGATTGCTACAACAACAAAACTTACGCCGACGGCATGACCGCGGCTCTATATGCCCAATACCCCCCTATGGTTAATGCCTGCCGCCCGCCCGGCGAATGGCAGACCTACGACATTATCTTCCGGAGACCGCGATTCGACGACAGCGGCCAAGTGATAAGCCCAGCCAGGTTCACCGTGTTCCACAACAACATCCTGGTGCACAACGATGTTGAATTGATAGGCCCAACAACCCATAAGGCACGCCCCCCGTACAAAGCTCACCCCGACAGGCTTCCCATCTCCCTTCAGGATCACGGCAATCCCACCCGCTTCCGTAACATCTGGATCCGCGACCTCGAAAAAAAATAATTCAGCCCGGTTTATTGATTGAAGTAACTCGCCATATCGGTTCGTTTCCATCGGGTATGTCCAGAACGCCATTGAGGATCTAGTCAGTACGTCCCGTTCTTTGAGGGTAACAATAAGGGACGGGATGTCCCCTAATTGTCGGCGATGTTGTATTGAGCACGACTTTGCTAAAAGGTTAGAAAACCGAGCAATCATTGGAACAAAGCTGAATAGCAGAGGTTAGGAATTAACGTGCGCAGTTCATCGCAGCCGAGAAGAATGGTGAGGGAATGGCGTTAAAGATCCGATCGATCTTTGTTTTTTTTGATGATGGAGCGAACCTGGAACATTTCCTTCAGGACCTTCGCCGCATCGCTTGCCGGCCTCAGCCTAGTGTCAAGGTCGCACGTCCATTCCACCGCAAATTCTTCGATACGACACCCCCTCTTCAAGGCACAAAGCAAAATTTCCAGCTCGAACAGAAATCCGGTCGACTTACATTGGGCGAACAATTCCCTGGCCAATCCGCCACGATAAACCTTGAAACCGCACTGCGTGTCCGAAAAACGCTGCGGCACGCCCACGACGATCCTGGCCACCAGACGAAAAAGCGAAGACAATAAGCGTCGCTTAAAACTCCTGTTCCGGTGGATTTTCGTGTCCTCCAACCGACGGGATGCCATGGCGATATCCAGCTCCCCCAAGCGAATCCTCTCGATCCCGGGCAGAGCATTGGCGTAGGGCACGCAGGTTCCGCTGTCAGCGAACAAGACCACCTCTCCCCTGGATGCCAAAATTCCGGTCTTAACCGCATGCCCTTTACCCCGATTTTTGTCCAGACGGATGACATTGCGATCGACGGCCGAGGGAACTATCGCCTTTTCAGCTTCTTCAGCCGTCTTGTCTGTACTCCCATCGTCTACGACGATGACCTCGCCGAGCAGGGCTTTTTTATCGATAAAAACAGCAGCAACTTCAACATCATGACCGATCTTTTTTTCTTCATTAAAAGCAGGGATCACAATCGATATATCCACTTTGTTATCGCCTGTTTTCCAGGAATATCTCCCACAAGTCCTTCCGGATATGCACAGCCAGAAGGACCTCGGGCCTCAACCCGAAAAATTCACCTTGATGGGTTTCCATCAGTTTTGTCTGCATTTCTTCTGTTATATCGATAGAGGATATCACGACCGGGACATCCTCCACCACCCCAGCCATTGCCGCTTCCTGCCAGTATCCTACCCGGGTAAAACCTCTCAGATACCAGGGCAAAGGCCAGGCCTCGTCAGGATGCGTAATGACTTTTATCAACATGTCTTTCTGATCGGGATGAAATCGAGAAACATCCTCCACCCGCCGGACAAGGTTTAAAAAATCAGAACTTGTATGGGCATAAACATAGGGATTGCGGGAATCGGCCTGGAACTTAAAGTTCGCTGAATGTGACTGATATCCGAGATGGAATATTCCGGTACACAAGACCAACAGAATTAAAATCCAGGCTGCCAAATTTTTGCTGCGATCCAGAAGGAAGGCCGCCCCGTTTCCTGCCAGAAGGATGATCCCGATAAAAAATGGGAGCATATTCCATGGGGTTTTGTACGGAATCAAAGAGTAGACAGCCGTGGCAAGAAGAGCGAAAAAAAAGATGAACCGCATGAAAAGCGATGAGGAACCTTTCGGACGTCTTGGATGAAAAGCCGCCACGCAACCGACAATGGCCAGGACCGGTATAAACACTTCGCTCCAGATGGGCCCGGTCCCGTACCTGGAAAAGGTCAGCATCTTCAGATAATAAGGCCAGGGATAGGAATGGAACCCAGCCTCTCCGGCCTTGCCCAAATAATTCTGGAATGAAAGGATCGAATCCACGATCCCTCTGGGATTCTGGAAAAAGGAGGAAAACAACAGGAATGCCACAACAAAAGCCGATCCAAAAAAAACTAGGGCATGGCCAATAGGAGGTTTTCCATTGATTGGCTCTCGTGTAAAAATCCTAGCCAGAAGCAATCCCATGAAAAGAGCTCCAAATGAGATGTTACAGGTTTCTTTGGTGGCATACATCAGCCCGATAAAAACTCCGGTCGCCGCCGCCCACCCCCAAGACCTGCTCACATGGTATCGCCAGCTCGCCGCAATAACGCCGAGAAGAAAAAACACGAGCAAGGTCTCCTGGATGTAAAACCGGCTGTAAAAAACCATCAGGGGAGAAACAGCGACAAAAATCCCGGAAACCACGATGGCCGATCGGGAAAATCCATCTTTGAAGAGAAGCAGAAGAAGAATGATTCCCACCCCGAAGAGTGCAGGCACAAAACGCAGCGTCCTTTCATCAAGAGCGGCAAAGGAGTTTCCTGTGCTTACCCAGGCAAACGGAAGCGAAGAATAATACAGGGTAGGGCCGTGATGTTCGACGGGATCGTATGTGTACTCCCCTCTCTCCAGCAGGCCCCCGAATTTAACCGCTTGATTGGCCTCGTCATGGTGCATCGGCCGAATATCAAGGCGGACCACACGAAACACAAAGGCTGCACAAACGGCAAGCAGAAATAGCCCAGAAAAGGCCGTTTTTTTACTCATTTACCGGCTTGCCGTAGACCTCCACCTCCACATAATGGTTCATTTCGTTCGAGGTATTCCCCCGACTGAAAAGCCGCAAATACCGGGCTTTGACTCCCCTGGGATCGATCAGGCGCCCCTCATTGACCTCGATGTATTCCTTATCTTTTCCTATCCCCAGGCCGGCAGAATTGTCGTGGTCGTTGTTGAATATCGTCTTGACACCGGTAATAAAATCCGGGTCTTCGGACACCTGAACGATCACATCCCGGTAGACACGGGCCTGGCTGTGGTAGTGCCAGATAAGAATCGCGTGTAAACTATAGGCGTCCTCAAGGTCGACCTGGACCCACTGTACCATAGGACCGAGCTCCACGAAGTACCCCTCTTCTCCGGATTTTTCCCCGTCGGTCACAAACTCCAGCTCGCCGATGACCGGTGCTGTATCGCTTCCGGTCACAGGCTTATTCAGCGAAAGCAGCTCTGTTCCGGGAGGGACATAAAAAGGACCTCGTTTTTTTCCGGTTATCCTTTCCAGGTTGGCACTGCGGATGTTGCGCGGAGTCCCAACAAACATGGGCTTGGGCAATTTCAGCTCCAACACAACCTTTTCCTGGTTATCATTTTGAAGGGCCATTCCTGTATCCAAAACGAGCAGGAAAAGTAGCGGCAGAACCATCAATATCTTAAACATCCTCTTAAGCATCGTTTGCTCCTATATCCGATTTCCTCCTCATAGTATAACATTTTTTATTACAAATCACTCACAGACATTTACCCAATAATCCATCTCCCATCTTGACACATGAATGCATGGGAGGATGTTTTTGCGACATTGAAGATTTAGCCTTTCCGAGATGTCTTTTGAGGGAATCCGACAAAGTCGGACGCCGAGGATGTATTGAGCGATGTTTTATGTTAGCGGTGATGTCATGTGAACAACACTAGACTCCCTGATTTGTGTATAGGCTATGACGCAAGTTCCGCAGGTGCCGAGAAGGGCATTGAGGAAATGGCGTAAAAAATCTGAACTAAGCAAAAACATTCTCCGATGTTTTCCCCCCGATTACTTGGAAGCGATGTCAGGATTGAAGACTTCGCAGGTTTTGTGATCGACGACCACCAGTGCCCAAACATCAGAGCGCTCTTTACAGTAGACGCGTACCTCCTCGGTATTCATGACCATGAATGCTGTGGAAAGAGCATCGGCAACAGCCGCTGACGGATGGGAAACCCATGCACTCAAATGTCCCTCTGCCGGTTTGTTCTTTCTCGGGTCGAAAATGTGGTCCCCCTTGACTTCGGTTCCGGAGCCACTCAAAGCTCGATCTTTCAAGAAGAATTTTTTCGGTGTGTTTGGGCACTCCCAGTCTCCCCCGATCCTAACCGGCCAACCCTTTTTTTGCCCGGGGCCTTCGGGAGGAGACCCCAAAGCTAGAGCTGTGCTGGTGCCACCATGCACCAGGACTCTCTCCACTCCCCAATCGGAAAGAATCTCAAGAGTGCAGTCCAGGGCATACCCTTTCCCTATAGCCCCAAGGTCGAGGTTCATTTCCGTGGGTCCTTCCATTTCCTTTGTCGGAAGGTATTTGACCATATATCCATGGGATTTTTGGGATAGTACCAATTGTTTCTGGATATCTGTCCGAGGAGGACGGGATTCGGAAATTTCCATCTCCCTGTATTTCATCAAGGAACCGACGTTGACATCAAACGCCCCTCGAGTTTGAGATTGCACCATCAAAGCTGTTGTCAGGCATTCATACGTTTCTACTCCGATACGCAACGAGTGGCCAGCTCGCAAGCGATTGATCTGCCCGATTTCACTGGTGGGATCAAACCGGCTGATGATATCTTTGATCCTGTCGATTTCAGTAAAAACGGCCTGGGAAATCTGGCGTGCGTAATCTTCATCCTTTTCAGCCAGTATGATTTCAAAGGTGGTTCCCATCGAAAAATGAGAAAACCTTAAGACGGATTTTCTGTGTTTGTCCCTCATGGGCTATCATCAACCAAAGAAAAGTACAAAAAGGCGATCCCCGCAAGAAGAATTTCAAGAGCGGCATACCGATGGACATCCAAAATGATCAGCTGCGCCCGCAAGGAAAACGAGGGAAGCATTTGGAAAAGCGCCGTTACCACAAGCACAAGTCCAGACGCCACAAAAATCCAATAAAGGACAATCTGCCACATTTTTCGCCTTCCGGCATTTGTTTTGAGATTCGCCGGGGCTAAATCTTCCTCATGCCAAGCATAAAATCTGGCCCGCAAAACGACTGCTAGGCATAAGCACACAGCAAAAAGAGCTCCCAGGACAACATGAAGGAGTAGAGACAAGCCGAACAACCGAACCCTCAGGAAAACAAAAAGAAAGCCGCTCAAGACCAAATAACAATAGCTGAACAGCAGACCCAAGTATATCCATCGCTGGTTGGCCGGATATCTCTGGATGAACCAGGAACGATATATCTCCTGTGAACGTTCGATCCAGGGAGTTTTAACAAAGATAAGGATACCGCTTTGCAGCCAGGGGAAATAGCGATTTTCAGGACAGCGGCGAAAGCGATGATAGGACAGCAGGAAAAACAGGGCGAGCAAACAGAATATTGAAACGATCACGAACGTCAAGGTCATCTCCTTTTTTCGAAAAGCCCGGTGTGGCGTCCCAGAATCACCATCAACATGATGAATAGCACAGAGCCCACGAAAGCTGCCGCCACGAATAGAACTCCTTTCAAAAGCGGTCGCACTCGGAATGAAAGCCCGAAAAGTTTTTGGTAGGGTTTGTCCAAATTCATGAGGGAAAAAGCAGAACGTTCGTCGAAGCCATCCGTTTTCAGAGGCCCACTCCCTGTTATTTTTCCAAAAAAGAATGCCGAGTTCTCCGAATGACAATCCATGCACCCGTTAATTCCCAGGGATTGCTGGGCGGGCCGCACCCGATGGCCCAAAGGCCACACAACAGGTTCTGCGGCGGGATGTTTACTGTTTGTAAGTTCTCCCTCTTCATCAAGCTCGAATACTTTTCCTCCAGACACATAGACATAAGAAAATTCCCCCGTATCATTTTGGGCAAAAGATTGGAGGACCAGGGCTACCTGTTCTTCTGTCAGGGTTTGTTCGGACCCGACTGTTGCCACGACAGACCGTACCTGAAAATCGGAAACAACGGGGGTGCTTTCATCATCTTTCAGCCATACGATTTTCGCTGTCGCTAGCCCCTCTTCTGACCCCTCTTCTTTTTCCAAGTACCCTTCGGGCAAGTGATACAACGCCCTTTTATAAATTATGCCAGGCTGCCCTGGGATTTTCTCCATAGTACTCAATGCGATGAGGACATTCTGGATACGGGTTTCCGCATCGACATCGGGCTCTTCGGCATCGGGATCGAACTCCGGTATGAGAGGTAAAATGCCTCCATCGGTTTTGATCGCCCAAGATATCTCCGCATTGACCTCTTCCCCTGAATAGGGAGATACATCCAGAAGACCGTCCACGTTGGGCTCATAAACACTTCCCGAAAGAACAAGGACGGGCACACCTTCGATCTCCCCATATAAAGAAATAGCCTTGAGAACCTCGACGATATTCTCCTGGACCATCAGGATCTCTCCCGCAACTTTCTGCACATCTGATGGCCTGAGCGGTTTGATGTTTTCTCCCTCCTGCTTTCCCCAAAAAGCAGGCCACATCAACCGGTTCGGGGTTATCTTGTCGGACCGATCCCTCACGAATACTGGTTCGACGATATGCGGCCACTGAGTGGACCACTGGGCAACGCCGTAAATGCCAAGACGGTTGCCCCGGGATGTTTTTATGCGGGTCGACTCTTTAGACGGAAGAGGACCGGAATGGCAAACCGTGCAGGATAGTCTCTCGAAATGGACTGCCGGGATGCCGGAATGCTCGGGATAAGGAGCTCCCAGCCGTCCGGCCGTTTGACTGCCCCGCTTGGACAGGTCTTTATCCATATGACAGCCCCAACAGGAAAATTCTCCTCTTCTTTCATCCTGATACTCTTCGCTTTCTTTCTCATAACCTCTGGTCATGTTGTGCCCGATATCATTCCGGTGGCAGTCCACACATCCTATCCCAGCCGCCGAATGGATATCCTGGTGGGCTGTGAGCCTGGTCTCTCCGACCCGCGTCACAGAATGACAGGCCAAACAGCGCTGGTCATCTATCGCGGACGGGATGTCAAAAAACACCCGCTGTTTGCTGTCGAATTGTGAAGGCCTGTACCGGACCGTAGGAACCACAGCCCATTCGGTATCATCCGGGTTAGGACCGTCAAAAAGATCCCATGTTCCGGGAAGCCGCGACGCCATGCCTCCCACTTCTCCCAATCCCGACGACGCTGTCGCTGCCCAGCGGAAATTGTGGCGCAAAACCTGCTTGGCCCACTCGCTGTGGCTCTGCAACCTCGAGGCATTGTGGCATCCCATGCAGTTAATCTCCAGTTTCCCGGAGACTTCCCAACGGGACTCGGGACTTAATTCGCCATCCTTCGGTTCAGCGATCCCTCCTCCTGTCATGTGCCGGCCGAAAAGCAGGGTGAAATCCCATGGTGTCAGATCCAGATCTTCGGGATTCCAAACTCCCGTCCAGTCACGATAGGATAGAGGCAATACGATTCCTGTTTTGGGATCCGCCCAAATCCAGGGCTCACCCGGCCTGCCATGTTGGGTGGAAGAAAGAGCGTTGAAATGAAGGCCTTCCTTTATGACAGTGTAGTCATGACAGGGGGCACAGGTGAATTTTGTCGAATAGGGCAGCGCGTAGGAATCGGAAGGCACGATGATTTGGTCGAACTCGTCTTTCAGCTGGAGCCAGTGCACAGCCGTGGTGCGGCTTCCGTCCCATGTCGTTTTCTCCTGAGTCGTTTGGGCAGGCAAAAACAAGGACCATCCCAGGCCAAAAAGGACCGCTGTCCATACCCAAAAGGACGCCCGTGTGTGCTTCATGCCTTAAAGTCTTGGGGTCGTAGTGCCATCATCCGGCGGCTAGCCACGGCTTCATTGGCCTTTAAAACCGCGACAGCCGACTCATAACCGATTTCAGCCGGGCAGCTCAACGGCGTGCCGTGCAGAATGGCACTGAAAAAATTCTCCAGATGGGGTTGATGCGCAGGCTTGGCCAATTCCACAGGAAGCGGCCACCGGCCAGCTTCGGCCGTGACCCTTACATCCAGAAAAATATTTTTGGTGTCGATCTTTTGAAGAGGAGGTTTTTCCGTTTTGAGATACCCATCCCTGACAAGAGAATCCCATTCCGGGGCATGAGCTTCCCGCATGGCCCAATCTCCTCTCTGTGGGACCTCCGATATGACGATCGAGCCGTTCTCACCCATGAAAACCTCATAAAATCCCCCATGTTTGGTCGTTGTCTGGACCTGGTACAGGGCCCGGGCAGGTCCGGATGCTGTATCGAATTCATAGATGGTCATTGCGTTATCATACAGTTCCCGATCTTTGTAAAAATCCGTACCCCCGCTGGCCACGACAGATTTGGGTTTTGCCCCCAAAACCCAGCTAAAGAGATCGATCTGGTGGGAGCCCAAGTCGACGAGAGGGCCTCCTCCGTATTTTTTGAACCACCGCCAGTTTCGGAACTCGGACATGGACCGGTATCCGTATTTGGATAGGGTTGCCTGGGGGATGGCGTATCTGTTGGGCCAACCCAACATTTCGCTCTTGGCGCTGTTCCACTGGGCATAAAGGACGTTCACCCGTCCCAAAATCTTTTTCTCATGGATCAGCTTATTGATGGCGTGGAGGTACCGAGGATTGCTCCGGCGCTGGTGCCCGATCTGGAGAAGTTTTCCTGTTCGGTGAGCTGTCTGCACCATGGTTTTGGCGTTCGACAAGGAATTGGACATCTCCTTTTCGCAGTACACATGGAGGCCTGCTTCCATGCAGGCGTTGGCGTGGTCGGCATGCACCCAATCCGGAGAAGCCACGACCGCAGCATCCAGATTCTTTTCTTTGGTCAAAAGATCCCTGTAGTCCTCGTATACCTCGACCTCTTGCCCGTACTTGGACAAGTAGCGGCTGGCATACTGCTGGCTGTACTCCCAGATGTCACAGATGGCCGTGATGCGGACTTCGGGGATGCGCAGCATGGACTCGATCAACACTCTCCCCTGAAGGCCTGTGCCGATCACGGCGACGTTCAGTTCTGCCGGCTTTTTCTCTTCCTGAATCCTTCGTGCCGATGATGACCTGGCTATAGCAGGGCCTGCCAAAGCCACGCCCAATCCGGCCGATGCCGAAGACTTGAGAAAATCCCGCCGGGAAAGCTTTTTTTCTTTTTCGCCATGGTTTGATTCAATCATGCCAATCTCTCGCTTAGTTCATAAAATCTTGCCCTTGCAGGCTTTCTATATTGTCAAATTATCCCTTAAATTCCTTGTCGAACGCCACATCCGATGGAGCGAAGTTCATGCTTTTTACAAACTCCACCGATTCCTGAGCGCCGAATTCTCTATCCATGCCGTTGTCTTCCCATTCGACCGAGAGAGGCCCGCTATAACCGACATCGTTCAAGGCACGGATGATCTCCTCAAAATTAACGTCCCCGTGTCCCAGAGACCGGAAGTTCCACCCTCGGCGAAGGTCACCAAAGGGCAAATGCGATCCAAGTATTCCGGTTTTGCCATCCAGAGTGACCGCCACATCCTTCATGTGAGTGTGGTATATCCTGTCCGGAAATTCGAGGATAAATAAATGTGGCTCCATTCCCTGCCAGACGAGATGGCTGGGATCGAAGTTCAACCCTAATGTGGGCCTGTTTTCGAACACGTCAAAAAGCTTTTTGGTGGAGTACAGATCGAAGGCGATCTCTGTGGGATGAACTTCGAGCGCAAACTTCACTCCCAGGCGGTCGAATTCGTCGAAAATCGGCGTCCACAGCTCGCGTATCTTCTGGAAGCCTGCTTCCACCATCTCATCGGTCGTGGGCGGAAAGGAATACCAGAATGCCCAAATCGGCGATCCCAAGAATCCGCTGACCACATAGCAGCCCATATTCTTGGCCGCCTGGGCCGAAAACTTCATCTCTTCGGCTGCCCACTGGCGGATCTTTTCGGGTTTCCCTTTGACGTCATCGGGGACAAAAATATCCAACCGTTCATCCGGCCTGTCGCCCACACACTGACCGGCCAGGTGGGTTCCCAAAGCCCAACATTTCAGGTTGTATTTTTCGAGAATCTTCTTTTTTTCTTCCACATATCCCGGGTCTTCGGCAGCTTTTTGTACCTCCATATGATCTCCCCAACAGGCAATCTCCAAACCGTCATAACCCCACCCGCTGGCTTTTTGGCAGATATCCTCAAAGGGCAAATCCGCCCATTGCCCGGTGAATAATGTCACTGGCCTTCCCATTCTTACCTCCTTCCAACTTACAAAAATCTTTCTTAGGAAATTATTTCCTTTTTAATCGACATTTATTACAAATGATCCAGTATCAAAATTCGAGCCAAATGGCTCCTCTCTTGGAACTTTCCACACACTTTTCGATAAATCTCACGCCTTGGACTCCTTCGTCGACACCGGGAAAGTCCATTTCCTCGACCGTCAAGGACTCGCCGGCCAGCTTTTTGCCCAACGCATCACAGAAGGTGGAATAGATGTTGGCAAAAGCTTCGAAATAACCTTCCGGATGGCCGGATGGAATCCGTGAATAGCCCTGGGCATGGGGATAAAGGTCATCCCTACCCCGGGAGATAATGGAGGTCGGTTTATCCAGGTCACAAATTTTGGCGTAGTTGGGATCCTCCTGGGACCATTCGATCGATCCCTTCGTGCCGTAAATCCTCACTCTGAGGCCGTTATCATGACCCACCGCGATCTGAGAGCTCCAGTACAGGCCTTTGGCTCCGGTGTTGTATTCGACCATAATGGACGCGTTGTCATCGAGAGTCCTTCCTTTAACAAACGTATCCAAACGGGCACACAACGATCGAATTTTCAATCCCGTCAGGTAGGATACCATGTTTTCGATGTGGCTGCCGATATCGCCCACACAGTTGGAGATACCCGTCAGTTCGGGATCCGTTCTCCAGGCGGCCTGTTTCTGTCCGCTCTCTTCCAAAGGGGTAGAAAGCCACTCCTGCGGATACTCGGCATTGACGAAACGGATGTCACCCAAATCCCCCTTTGCGATCATTTCCCGGAGGTGTTTGACCACCGGATATCCGGTGTAGGTGTATGTCACACAAAAAAATAGACCTTTTTCCTTTGCGAGCCTTGCCAGCTCTTCGGCATCGCCGCTGTCGGTTGTCAATGGTTTGTCGCAGACCACATGAATGCCGTTTTCCATGGCCGATTTTGCGATGGTAAAATGAGAATTGTTCGGTGTAACGATGACCACAAAATCTATCTTATCATCCCGCTTTCCCTCGGCTGTCATCATCTCTTCGAAGGACGCGTACAATCGGTCTTCATCCAATCCTAACATGCTTCCTGTCGCCAGGGTATTTTGATGGTCCTGGGAAAAACAACCGGCGACCAATTCGGCCTTGCCATCCAGAGCGATAGATTTCCGGTGCACTTCACCGATAAAGGCGCCCTGTCCTCCCCCGACCATCCCATAAGTCAGTTTTTTTGTTCTTTTATCACCAGCGCTACCTTCTATCATAAGATCACCTCCTGATGAAAAAAGGAATAAATGCAGCTATATACTAATCCAAACAGATCAAATTTTCAAAGGCGAAAAAATGTCAAAAACCATATGCCTGGTAATATTGGGGGATTGCTTCACTACGTCCGCAACTTCATTACAGGGTGAAGCGGTAGTTTACCTTGATGAGAAAAATGTTATCCCCGGGAGCCCGCAGCATGAGTGAGAGGTCCCGGTTGAAGTCGAAGTTGCCGGGATGGGAATAATCGGCGCGATTTTGTGTCCAGACAGCATAGATGGTGGAACCGGGACGGTATTCCCATCGCAGGACAACGGTCCCCCGAAGAGATTTGAGGTTGAAATCGGGATCGCGGAATGAAAACGGAGGGCTGGATCCCGGTCCGTCGGGATCTACCGTGTAAATTCCGCCATCGAGGCTTATCGTCGAGGTCCCCGAGCCAAAGGAGTCAAAATCGAAAGTGAGAGCCGCTCGAAGTTCCTTGTAGTTGAAAAAATTCCCTGTTCCTAAAAAAGGCTGCAAATAGGCCTGGAGGCTGAGTCTGGGGGTAAAAATCCAATTCAGCCTGATTTCCATGGAAGCGGTTTCCTGGATGACGTTCGAGAGAATGTATCGCACCCCGTAGGTTTCGACTTTGAGGGGATCGGCTTCCTGGCTTATGTACTGACCGACAGAATGCCGCCAGGAATATTCGGGTTCGATCGAAATGCTGAGGTTGGTGCTGGGCTTCCAGCGGATGGAAGCTCCGAAGGAATAATTGTAGGCTCCGAACGGATGATCCCGGTAGTGCCCGAATAGCCCTAAAACCACGCGCCGGCGGTTGTCGCTGGTAATGCTTGGCCGGATGGTGGCCCCCCAAGGATAAGCTGCCAACGGACCGCCCCTTGTTAAGTAATGGCTGGTGCGGTTGGGATCGTAGCTCAAATACAGGTTCCCTCTCCAGTAATTTAAAAGCTGGGCTGTGCCGCTGAGGATGTAATTTTCATTCGTCCGGATTCCCCCAAAATCATAGCTGCGAAGGGTGGCGGCGGTCACCTTCCAGTTGCGGAAGACTTTCCCCGGGTGGTAGGACTGGTACCCGACCTCCACATGGCCGTTGACGACATCACCTCTCGTATGATAGCCCAAGTCCACAGCATGGAATCCCGGGGACACCGCTCCCAGAGCTGCGTTAAACACAAAGGATCCCTTTTGTTTGTTGACAAAAATACGGCCGGCCCAGCCGTTGAGAGTGGTCGCCTCGGGATCGAAATCCACGTAATCCACATCCGGACGCTGATAATAGTGGAGGGAGGACAATTGCAGACGGGAGATGGCTTCTGGGGAGCCTGAAACCGTGGTCCCCCCGGCCCAGCCCGTAATCACCCAAGTTCGATCCCGGTCGAGAAAGGTCCATCCATCCAGGCCAAAACTAAAGGCGCTCCTAGGCAATCGGCTTTGCAGTGCTTCCTGCTCAAGGTCACGCCAGGTACCAGTGGCGATAAATCCCAGGCCCTGGAACCCCCCTTTGATCTCCTTTAATGCTCTTACCACGCCGTAGGATGAGAATGGCTCAACCTCATAGGAGAGGCGATCCACGCCGTTATCGATCCAAGCGTATTCCCTTTGGGTAAGAGCGGTCATCACTCCCAAATTCCATCCATCACCCATTTTCCCTGTTATCTTGGCGGCACCCAGGATGGTGGCCCAATCCGGGTAGTCGACGTATCCGGGGATAGGAATATACCCTTGAGGAGAGCGGCCGATACGCCGGCTGTAGAAAAAACTGGGATCACTCCATCCCAGATTTCGCCGCACATTGGCTCCGCCATTACCGAACCGGAAAATATCGGCCCCCTCGACAAAAAAGGGCCGCTTTTCCACATAGTAAGTTTCTTGGTCGCTAATATTGATCACAGCCGGATCCACCTCCACTTGGCCAAAATCAGGATTCACGCTCACATTCAGTGTCAAGTGGGTCTGGAGGGCGGACTTTAAGTCAAGTCCAATGTTTCCAGCATATTCCGATCCTGTCCGGAATGGATTTTCCGGAATAGCAGGGCTGTATTCAGCCCGGGCCACGGTGTAGGGTAAAACTTCCACCAGACGGCGCGGATGGATATCGCTTATCCCGTTCAAATCGGCAAAACGGGAAACATACCCGCTTTCCTCTTTGGGAATCCAGGAATAAACACTGCGTTCGTTTTTGCGTTTGATGGTCCGGAAAAAATTAACGCCCCATGTGTAGCTGTCTTTTTTCCGGAAGCGCAATTGGTGGAAGGGGATACGCAATTCTACGGCCCATCCCTGATTATCGATGCGCGTGGCATACTCCCAGATCCCATCCCAGGTCATGTCCACACCTTCATCGTTAAACAGGGTTCCATCCTGGATGGCTCCAGCAGGATTGATAGCAAATTGGAAACCGCTGCGCTTGTCATAGTAGGGATCGACGGCAAAGACAAACCAGTCCGATTCCACCTCCGCATCTCGGCGGCCCAGAAGACTGATGATCCCCGCCGGATTGCTGTCGTACAAGCGGGCAGCCACATACATATTCCCGTTGTCAAAAGCCACCCAGACTATGGTTTTCTCCGAGGCTGGGGCTCCGTCTTCGGGATCGGACTGACGAAATCCGATAAATCCGTCGGATTTCCAGACATCCTCGCTCAAAACTCCATCGACCTGGATAGGCGTTTTTGTGCGCACAGCCTGGACAGGAGAAGGAATGGGCACCAGATTATCGGTAAACGACAAAGCAGGAAATAATAGGAAAAGAACAAAAACCAATCGTTTCAACATCAGAACGGAAGATTATAATAAAATATTAGAGGGAAAAACTACCAGAAAACTCAAATTTTGTATCTTTTTTCCCTTTTGTAAGCATTTCTAAAACCATTTTGATTTTAAATCAGTCGCGTAATCTGAAGAGGAAGCCATCCGGAGAAGAGCGAGCATGGTTTCCCTGACTGATACTTGGCAGTTGGAAGAATTGCAATGGTAATTGAAATGCTTACTTCCTGTACACATCTTTTCTTTGACTGACTGTTTCGATCCAGACGTTTTGCTTCTCGTCGACAAAGTATATAATCCTGAATCTTCCGATCCTGTAGGAAAATTCTCCTTCCAACTCTACCATGAGTTTTTTCCCTGCATAAGGATTTTGTGCAATATCTTTAAGTGCCTCCTCGATTCCTGCTTGCACACCTCTTGGTAATGTTTGATATTTCTTTTGAAACGTTTTGGCAAGATTGAGTTTCGTCATTTGTAACTATCTGGAAATTGCTTCCGATAAAATTCCTCATAGATTTTAAACCAACCCTTTTGAATATCCTGTTTCGCCTGTTTGATCTCGTTCAGTATTTCCTTATCTGCCATAATTTCTAGGGTCTCCACCTCTTCAGGGCTCATGAGAACAGCTTTGGGTTTGGAGCGCTGAATGATGATGTAACGTGACCGGTCTTCATGGATTTCCTTGACTCTCGATGCAATGTCCTTTCTCAATTCAGATATCCCGATTGTTTTGTCCATAGCGCCACCAGGGTGAATTGTACAATAGATTGTACAATTGTTCTAGTCTTTTTGGAGTTTTTCTTTTATCTTTTGAATGGCCAGCTGAGCTTCGGCTTCGACTTCTTTTTCCTGGAGAAGTGTCTGGGCAAGTTCCAGCGCGTCAGGGGAGGCAAATGTCGGCAAAGTTCCCAGGATGAGTTTTTTATCCTCTGACCTGGCTATATCCAAAACATCCTGGAATGATCTGACAGCACTTTCGGGAGACCGGTACGGCTCCATCCCGATCTTCCGGATATAAGCCTGAAGGGCGAGAATTTTATGCACGGGCACTTCGGATGTTCGGGCGATGTGCAGCAAATCCTCCTTTACCGTTTCCGTCGGCCACTCCGCCAATGCCCTTACTGCGGCATCCTTCACATCGGAATTTTCGTCGGTTAGAGCCGCTCTGATTACTGGCAAAGAGCTGTCATCTCCAATTTTTCCCAGCGTCCTGTAAAGAAGAATGAGCCCGTTGACATCGGTCACCGATTCCAGTGTATCCATTATGGCTCTGGCTCTTCCGATGGGTAGAGGGATTAGGTATGCCACGGATGCGATGGTGCTGGCCATTTCCATCTGGTCCGCATCCATCTTCATGCCCAACAAAAGGTTCGCCAATAAGGGAAGATCCGAAGGGGATGCGATGTTTTTCAGGCCGCGGATGGCCAGCAGGCGATTCCGGTCGCTGGAATACTGGGCTCTGCTCAAGAGCAAATTCAATCCCTCTTTTATCCGGCGTTCGCCGACAGCCAAGATCAGTTCGTGCTGGACGGCTTCATCCAGATTTTTGACCAAGTTTGTCAGTATCGTTGAATTCGCTCGGCTGCACCTTAAGGCCCAAAGGCTGGCACGCGCTGCCAGCTGTTCTTTTCCCTTGGATTGAGCTGCATGCGACACCAGAAATTCCACGACCGTGTAGTTACCTACCGCTTCCAAGGCTTTTATTGCAGCCATCCTCACCAGAGGATCTGGATTCTTGACTGCCGACACAATAGAAACACGAACTCCCTCCACCCTGAAATGAGACAGGGCCTGGAGCAGCTGAATTTGGCTTTCTGCCGGAAGATTGGGCAAAAAAGGCACCACCTCCTGGATGGTGGAGGTATCATAAAAATTCTTAACCATGGCAATGGCAGGAGCATGCCAATCTTGATTTTTTCCTTTGAGCGCATCGACGATTACTTTCCTCGCTAAATCCCCTGAAGAAGCGATCTGCCCCATTATGGCAGCCTGCCGGATCGGTAGAGGAAGCTCGGATTGGATCAGCAGTTCATAAATTTTTATGGCCTCTTGACTATCACCACTGTCAAGGTATCTGCCGGCGCATTTTAACAAAGAAAAGGCTACCTGGTCTTTCAATTCGCCCGATGCCTGGCCCAAAGAATGGGATAGTAGCACACTAGCCTCTGGGGAAGCTATCTGACCAAGAGCCATTGCCGAGGCGATTGCCGCCGTTTCATCTGAACCGGATATCACCTTTGCCAAATGGGATACAGAACTCCGCGCTTCACTGTTGCCCAACGAATCTATTATCCCGAGTCTGATTTTTCCATCGGTTCCGGCCAATTCTTTCACCAGAATTCTTTCTGCCTCAGCACCAGGTATTTTTTCCAACGCATAACGGGCCATATCCGATGTTTCAAGCCCCAGCAGCATTTTTCCGAGTACAGGCACAGAAGCAGCCGATCCGATCTCCCGCAAATGGCGGCAAGCCGCCTGTTTCGCGGCAAGAGTCACATCGGACTCCAGGAATCTAACGAGTATTTTCTCGCATGTCTTTTTGGACTCCGGAGAGTTCCGAAGAGCCCGCACATAGTCACGCAACTGAGCCAGGACTTCTTCATCCTTTCCATAATCATAGGTCGCAACCCTTTCCAATATCTTTTTCAGATCCGGAGGACGGTAATCCGGCCAAAAGCGGATGTCGTCGGGAGTTCCGCTATCGCGGTAAACGGCCGGAAAATCTCCAGGGATTTTTTGGGTGACTTTTCCTGTCGCGGCCCATTCCGCTCCCCGTAGGAAAGTCACGATAAAACCCACACTCTGCATGGCCGGAGGAGGCCCATCGCCCATAGCATGGCCGATCACGGTATGGAAGATGCGTCCCTTTCCGTATGTGATCGTGAACAAAACCGGCTCGTCTCGTCCGGTCCCACGCGTGGCGGGATCGCTGTAGGCCGTTGCCAAAATATGCATGTTTTCGCCAGGACCGCGTAAAAGACTGTACAACTCGTCTCTAGCTTGCATCCATTTTTCCGGCAATCCTTGGGTGATCGGGTGGGAGGTGTCCCGATTAACGACCATAAAGGCATGCTGGTCCCCGTGATAGCCGCCGACTCCAGGACTTGAGTCACTCACGACCTTGTCCTTTTGCCAGAAGACATACGGGCCGGATTTTTCATCCCGGTTTCCCCAACCCCCCAAGCCGATGATCCGGTTAAATTCCTTCCACTTGGGAAAGGCGTTGTCCGCTGCATGGTAGACCACAACGCCACCTCCGGATCGGACAAAATCAAGAAAGCCTTTTTTTACTGGATCGGGCCAATCATCCCCGTTATAATCCAGAACAACCAGTTGATAAGGCATAAAATCGATGGAAAATTCCGCCATGTTCCCGCCTTTTGGAGGGCTTGTGGCAATATCTGCCTCGAACAAGCCCGAATCATCCAGGATCTGCTCGAGAATCGGGCTCGATACCTTCCAATTGTGGTTATTTTGACCGGTGATGATCAATGTTTTGATGATTTCAGGTGCATGTGAACCTAGCATGTGAGGTGCATTCATCCCTAGCATGAATCCAAGGATAACCATCCCACCTAACAATCTGACCGTTTTTTTTGTTCTCATCATATTCCCCTATAAACCGCTCTGCCAGGGACTGCGGTAGGCCCTTCCCAACAGGCGTGTGGCCTCCGGATCGTCCAGAATGGTTTCCATTTCCGGATCCCAGCGAATCTTCCGGCCCAACTCGATAGCAATAACCCCCAGATGACCGACACTTGCCGAACGGTGAGCCGTCTCGATCGGCGTAATCGTTTGTTTCCGGCTCCTCAGACAATCCAAAAAATTCTGGTAATGGTCCCGGTTTTTGTAAAGGCGGTTTTCGCCGGGTCCGATAAAATCATTCCATAGTTCGGGTGGATCGGTTCGTTGAGCTCCCCGGTTAACCCAAACCCAACCGTGTTCTCCGATCCATTTGGTGCCGCCCCAGATCTCATCGAATCCTCCGGCAATCTCCATCGGGGTGCCGTCGGCATACTTGGCTTTGACGAAATATCGCGTCGGGCTGTCCCAGATGCCTTTCCGTGGGAATTCGCCCCATCCCTCGACAGAGACCGGTCCACTGTGGTCAAAATCGAGGCCCCAGTGGGCGATATCCACGTGGTGTCCCACCCAGTCCATTAACTGTCCTCCGCCATAATCCAAGACCCAGCGCCAGTTCATGTGGACCCGGGCTGTGCAGTAGTCGCTATAAGGGGCCGGACCCACCCAAAAATCATAGTCCAGTTCCTCAGGAGCAGGGCCGTATTTGTTCAGGTGGGCCGTCCCTGCAAAATCATAATGGCCTTCGGGAAGCCCAACTTCGACCTTCTGGATTTTTCCAATGCGTCCGTTGCGGACAAGTTCGCAAGCATGGTGGAAATTGGCCACAGACCGCTGCCAGCTCCCTGTCTGCCAGATGCGGCCATAACGTTTCACAGCATCACACATGGCCCGGCCTTCCAAAAGATCGTGGGAAAGCGGCTTTTCCGCGTAGATGTCAAAACCCTCACGGGCAGCGGCAATAGCCAGGATGGCATGCCAGTGGTCGGGAACAGCGATGGACACCGCATCGATATCCGGACGCTTGTAAAGTTCTCGGAAATCTTTGTACACCGCACAATCCGTGTTGCCGTACTTCTGGTTCACGATGTCCTGAGCCTGTTCCAGGTGCTTCTCATCGATATCACACACCGCCACCCACTGCACCTCATCCTTCTCGAGGAAGGCCTTCATGTTGGGAATACCCATCATGCCAAATCCGATACCTGCCATGACGATGCGGTTGGAGGGGGCAATAGCCCCGGACTTGCCTAGAACAGACGAGGGAACAATGTGGGGAAAGCCCAATACGCCGACGGCAGCAGCGGACAGTTTGATAAATTGTCTCCGGGATAGGGTTTCGTTTTTCTTTTTGGTCTTTTTTTTCATGAGAATCCTACCTAAAAAACTTTGATTTTAAACTTGATCAAAAATATCCATTAAACTGTCGGACTTAAACGCGTGTAAGCCTAGATCAGTTCCGTTTTCCCTGGAATAGCCACAGGGTCTAAGGGAAGATCGCCGAACTCGTAACGGGATGGGGAAAGGTCCAGCTTGGAGGCGTTCATCGCCCAATCCCAACTCAAAGCTCGGCCGGTATACGCGCTCATCCGTCCCATGATCGCCGTGAGCGTGCTCTCGGCAATACGTTTTCCTTCGTTAAGGGGTTTACCTTCCCTGATACTGGCGACAAGATCTGTGTGCTCCTGGACATAGGGATTGGGAGATTCTTCTTCAACCGTGTAGGCGTTCGCCCCTTTGATGTAACCATTGGCTCCGTCCGTGTAGGCCATACCGCTGGTGCCGAACACCCGTTCGGACACGTTATCCGCGCACCCGGGCGTCTGGCGGCACATGCTCATCACTCGCGCTCCGTTGGGATACTCATACTCGATGGCGAAATGATCGAAGATGTTGCCGAATTCGGGACCGGTGCGGACTTGCCGGCCACCCATGCCCATGCATTTTACCGGATGGGACCCGATGAACCAATTGATCACATCCAGGTTGTGCACATGCTGTTCCACGATGTGGTCTCCGGAAAGCCATGTCATAAAGAGCCAATTGCGAATCTGCCACTCCATATCCGACCAGTCGCCCGTTTGATAATTGACCCAGTTTTCATAGGCTCTGCGGATCCAGAGCGCTCCCATGTTCCAGTAGCACTGTCCTGCCATGATCTCACCTATATCCCCGTTAAGAACCCGTTTGGTGATCTCCAGATAGTGGTTCTGATGGCGGCGTTGGGTCCCGGCTACAATGGCCAATCCTTTTTTTTCGGCTATTTCCGCGCTTTTCATCACCGAACGTACTCCTAGGGGATCGACAGCCACCGGTTTTTCCATAAAAATGTGCTTTCCAGCTTCCACGGCCGCCCTCAGGTGCATGGGCCGGAACTGAGGCGGACAGCCCAGGATGACCATATCGATGTCCGAAGCCAAAACCTTTTGGTAGTTGTCAAATCCGTCAAAACAGGAATCAGGGGTGACGCCCACATTCTCCTTAGGGAGTCTTTCCTGGAGCCGTTTCAGCGATCCTTCCCAGCGATCCTTGAAGATATCGCCAAGGGCAGTTATCACGATGTTGGGCGAGGACTTGACGCAGTCCATGGCCGCACCTGTTCCTCTTCCACCAGCGCCGATAAGTCCCACGCGAAGTTTATCCGATCCGGCTGCAAAAACCGGTCCGACTCGCGTCACCGCGGCTGCCAGCGACACGGCAGATGTGGCTTTGATGAAATCCCGTCGGGACATTTTTCCCTTTGTTTTTTTATTTTTTCCTTCCATAATCCCTCCTTGAAATCTAGGATATAAAGATCAAAAATCGTCGCAAGCTAGGTACGCCTGGATAACGGCCTTTTCTCCCTCAATACCTTTTTTGCTTTTTCCATGCTCCATGCAGATCGCCCCGTCATATTCTTTGGAGTGGAGATGTTTGAAAATGTTCTTATAATTGATCTCCCCGGTTGTGGGTTCCTTGCGTCCGGGCGAGTCTCCCACATGGAAGCTGGCGATCTCATCCCAAGCACGATCGATATTCGGAATCAGGTTCCCCTCGGTGATCTGTTGGTGGTAGATGTCGTTGATGATCTTGCAGCTGGGGCTCCTGACAGCCTTGCATATCTGGTAGGCCTGAGGAATTTTCGTCAGGAACAAGCCCGGATGATTCCAGGGATTCAGGGGTTCGATCACGATGATCAACCCCGCTGGTTCACACATTTCCGCACAGAATTTGAGATTCTCGACCACATTGGCTGTCTGGTAATCCCATTCCAGGCTCTCGTCATACCTGCCAGGCACCACAAGCGTGTATTTCGCGTTGGTCCGTTTGGACGTCTCCACCGCTTTTTTCATCGTGTCCGCCAACATGATTTTGATTTCCTTGTCTTGGGTGACGAAAGATTTCACCTTAAAATCCGCATAAGCCACAAACGGTCCCAGCTCCATGTTCTGGCGGCTCAATTCTTTGGCAATCGCTTCCTGAAGCGATGGGTCCTTACGCATCAATCCGTTGTCGAACATAGCACGGAAACCCTGGTCAGCCATGAATTTGATCTGGTCGATCGGATCCTTACCGGCATGGGCCTCGAACATCCCGAAGTACGGGGCATATTTGAGTTTAAAACCGGATTTTGCCGATTGAGCATCAGGGTTTTTTCCCGCAGCTCCGATGGGGTTAATAGCCAGTGCGGCAGCAGCGGCTGTGGTTGTTCCGATGAATTGACGCCGGGAAAGTTTTTTTTCTTTCATTCTTCCCCTCCTTTCCTATCATTTAAAATTTTATTCTAGTAGAAAAATACCCGATGGGTAGGCATTGCACCAGCATTCTATAAAAAGAACTCCCCATTTTCAACAAATCACATAATTTTATGAAAAGTTAGCATCTCTGTTTTCGAAATAAATTGGGCTTTTGGGAATGACTATGCGACATTGAAGATATAGCCATGACACTCGTCTTTCGAAGGGATCTGACAAGGTCAGGCGGTGATGCTGTATTGAGCACGACTTTTCCAAAGGATTGGCGAACCGAACAATCATCGGAACATAGGATAATTGACAGAGCCTGAGAGTTTTCGTGCGCAGTTCAGCACTGCCGAGAAAGACGATGAGGGAATGGCGAAAAATCTTCACAGGAGCAAATCATTCCCAAAGGCAGATACAAAATCTTTAAACATCACGGAAATAGAGATGCTTCTTTTATTGAACAAAAACTCGACAGCTCGTTTTTGATGTGTAAAAATAGCGAAAGTAATGACTGCACGATACGGTTGTCCGGAAGAAGAAATCGGCCATTACACGTGTTATCGGGCAAATGACCCCATATACATCGACGGCCGTTTGGATGAACTTTCCTGGGAAAAGGCGCCGAAATCCCCAAGGTTCGTTGACCTTGTGACTGGGGAATCCGCTCCATTGAACACACGGATGGCTGCCCTATGGGATGACGTAAGTTTATATATCGGATTCTGGGTTGAAGAACCTCGTGTCCAGGCAAAATTAACCGAAAGGGATTCTCCCGTTTACATGGAAAATGACGTGGAAGTTTTTATCGCAGGAAAGGATTGTTATTACGAATTTGAGATCAATGCTCTGGGCGCGATCTATGAAGTTTTTTTTATCTGGCAGGATGCGTTTAAAAAAGGGAGTGCTTTCGATATGCCGGAATTCGATTTTCAATCTCAGCGTGTGGATGTTTTGGGTGGATTCCAGGACAGCATGCGTTTCGGCAAGCATCCCCGAGGAAAACGCTGGGCTTTCCTGGACTGGGATTTCCCTGGAATGAGGAGTGCTGTCCATGTGGATGGGACCCTCAACGACAACTCAGATGTTGACAAGGGTTGGACTGTGGAGCTGGCCTTTCCTTGGAAGGGAATGGAGCTCATGTCCGATGGCCGATCACTCCCTCCGAAAGACGGCGACACCTGGCGGATGGATTTTTCCCGCTTTGAAGCCTTTGACCTCAACGGTAATCCAATACAACCTTCAGCAGGCTGGGTCTTCAACAAACACGGTTTTTATGATTCCCACATCCCTGAATGTTTTACTTTTGTCCACTTCTCCACAAAAACAGTCAACAACCTGTAACGAACCCCCAAATCTTTGAATTTGCCGTCCGCTTTGTACTTTTTCGGCAAATGAATGCGTACTTTCGGAAGTGGCCTCCGGATTGATGGTTACAGACGAAAAAATCTATGTTTTAGTGGGTTGGTTGAGTCGGTGGCGGAGTTTCCAAAAGATGAAAGCCACGACTATCCCGGCCACAGCCAATGCCGCCCCGAATTCTCCGATGATGTAGGGAGTTATTCCGGTATCACCCGTCAACGGATCGAAAAAACTTTGGACAAAATGATTGTGCATGGCATGCAGAAACATCCCCGTCCAGACGCTTCCTGAAATCAGCCTGAGCCAGGCATAAGCAAAGCTCGTCCCAGTAACCATGATCGTGAAACATACCAAGCTATACAGAACAGAGGTCCCCCCGTGATAACCGGAGAAGATAATAAGAGGGAGATGCCACACAGACCAGATCACCCCGCTGATAAGGCAGACGGATGTGAAGCTTGTCACTTTGGATAACTGAGGGACCAAATACCCCCGCCATCCGATTTCTTCTCCCAGGGCAAACAAAAGGCTAAGCAAAATTCCGATTGTCAGGAATTCAACAGTGTCAACAGAAAATTCTTTGTTGATCCTTCCCCATCCCACAAGCCAGACAAAAGAGTAAAACACAAGGGCATAAACGATCGGGAGGAAAAAACTTACGAGCTGATACCGGGTTTTTCCCCACCTCCAACCAATGTGGCGGAGGCTCTTCTGAAAAATCAAGCTGGTGAAAATCGCCGCCACGCCTGGGCTCCACATCAGCCCGAAAACATAAAACATCGCATTTTTTGACTGGAATCCAGAAACAATGATGAAAATCCAAAACACGGAGCTGAAAACCAAAGTCAATCCCAGGAACACGGCGATCTCTTTCCACTTTTTTTCGGCCACTTTGCCTCCTTTATTTTAGCTCTTTTACACGGATGTTGCGGAATTCGACACGCGAACCGTGCCCCAAAAAGCCGATGTGACCTTTTTCCCTTTTCAGTCCCGGATGATCCCTGCCATCCATGGTTTCTGGCGTGCTGGCCTTTTCGATATCGACATCCACGATGACAACACCATTCAGTTTGACACTCACCCGCCTGTTGTCAGCCAAGACTTCTTGCTCGTTCCACTGTCCCACAGGTCTCAAATATCCCCGTTTGGCCGGAACCACACCATAGATCGAACCATGGTACTGGTAAGGCTTCAGATCTTTGTATTTCTCGGCTGAGTTGTCCAAAATCTGAAGTTCCATCCCCGCATAAGCGGCATCCCCCTCCAGGGGAGCCCGGATCCCCAAACCGTTGTTCGCTCCGGGTGTTAGCCTGAACTCAAAGCGCAGGATGAAATCGCTGTATTCCTTTTGGGTGTAAAGATTCCCGCTTCCGCGGTTTGGGTAGACAACGATTTTGCCGTCCTCGATCCCATAACCCTTTTTGTCTCCGATCCAGCCAGTCAGATCCTGGCCGTTGAACAAGGATAGGAAGCCTCGTTCCTCCCGAGTTATCTCCCGGATGTACACATTCCGGAAATACAGGGGGGTGTTGTGGGCCTGGAGCTCGATCTGGCCTGAGGGATAAATGGGTTTGTCCCTCTCCCAGTAGTTCTCCATTACCACATCGTCCGCGACCAGCACCCCGTTCAGGTAAACGGTCACACGCTCCCCGATCATCTTGATATAAAAAGTGTTCCATTCTCCCACAGGATTGTCCGCTCGCACCAGCGGCTTGCTCGGACCGATCTTGTTGTTATAAAGACCTCCCGAACCGTCACGCGATTGGTCCGGGCCCCAGATCTGAACCTGGGGTGAACCACGTAGATAGATCCCGCTGTCTCCCCCTACTCCGATTTTCCAATCCACAAACATTTCAAAATCTTCGTAATCTTTATCCGTGCAGAGACTCTCTCCTTTGCCGTCAAAAACCAAAATTCCCCCGTCGACCTTCCAGTGGACGTGCATCGAATCATCGGCCAGAACTTGGGCTTTGACCATTTCTTCAGGCGTCATCTTGGCCCGCTTCACAGGGTCGCCGACCAACCCCTTCCATCCCGTTAGATCCATCCCATTGAATAAAGGAACGAATCCCTCCTTCTTCAACAGGGCTCCTATCCTGTTATCCACGTTCTGTCTCATACGATCGTTCTGGACATTCCTCGCCACTTTTTGGAAAAGGGAAAGGAGTTGGGGTTTGGAATATTCTTTGTCTATCTCTAAGCCTGAAAAACCTATCCTGGCCACAGCCGCTGCTGCCTGAGACCGCAACTCCGGATGTTCCAGAAAAGACACGGCAATCTTGAACGCTTCCAGGTACCGAATCATTCCCAGCCTGCCGAGCACGATGGCTTTGGCGGCCGGATAGGAAACATGTTCCAGCACATCTTTGTATCTTTCCAGCTTTGACTCAAGCACCATGTCTGATTCGTGGACAAGCCGGGCATATCCCCTAACAGCCACCAAAAGGAATTTTTGGCTGTCTGTGTTTCGCCAAATCCAGGATAGCTCTTCTGTCGCTTCGAAATCGGGCCAATCGGCCAAAACCGAAATGGCCACGGTCTGGACTTGGAGATTTTCGCTCCTTGTTTTGGCGACCACGGCCTGTAGAGCACGCTGACCGCCGATCCTGGACAGCGGTCTCAACAGATCAGGCTGTTTTTCTTCGGCTGAATTTTGCATCGCTTGGATCAACAAATCGGCGCGTTTCTCTTTGTCTTCGACATGGCTGGCACTGGCAACTATGGCATTCTGGATGGAGCGAACATCCAAGCTCCTGCCGGTTTCAACAAGCATTGTGATCAAACGGGGCAAATCCTGTGGACCGGTCAGGTTGGCAAGGCCAGCCAGAGCTGCCCGATGGACTTCTTGATTCTGGCTCTTTGATTTGTCGAACAGGATGTCCACATGGTCCTTGGCATGTCTCTCTGATAGGATTTCAATCAGAGCCACCTGGGAAGAAGCCGGCACCAAGTCCAGGATTTTCACGGATTCGGGAATGAGCAATCGGCTGGGAAATCCCAACAGGGCCTGTTTGATAATCGCTATTTCATCCTTCTGATCAGTCCGCAGAAGGGACAGGATATCTGAAAAAACCTCCTCGCCCCCAAGGCTAGTGGCCGCCGGAATGGAAGCCAGCTTGATGATTTTTCTGTGGCTCCTCAACTTTTCCCTAATAACAGGCAGAGCCGTGACATCGCCCCGCCGGCCGAGCATGCCGATGATCTCGGCCTGCACATAGGGGGAGGCTTCTGATATAAGCGCGATCCATCTGGCCGTGGCCTCCTCCCCAGGTATTTTGTCAGCAAGCTCTAAGGCTCGAGCCCGCAATTCTTGATTGGGGCTGTCCATGGCCTGGACAAGGTCTTCGAAGGCACTCTCTCCCACAACATCGACCAGAAGAGACAATGCCGTGCAGGGAATGTGGCTCTCTTGAGGAGCGGTGTAGCTGGCAATCAGGTTGCGGCAGATAATGGCGCTTTGCATCTTTTGTCCTGATTCGGACAAACGCTGGGCATACAAGAGATAAAGGGAAGGCGCCTTTGTTCTCTCATAGGAAGGAGCGTCGAGAGAGACGGTGCTCACGGCTTTTTCAGCCAAAGGATCTCCGATATTTGCCAGGGCAAAAAGGGCCACCTGGCGAAGCTTATCATTTTTATCGGCCGCAAAAGCGAGGATTTTTTTTGTCGCTTTTTGACTTTTCAACTCTCCCAGAGCTTTGATGAGCGTTACTCTGTTCTCTCCTGTTGCCCTCCCTAAAGCATTGAGTAAAACCCTTTCGGCCTCCGGTGTTCCGATGGTCAAAAGGGCTTGGGTCGCAGGCTCACACAATTTTATATCATCAAGATATCTTTTTAGGGCTTTGATCGACTCTTTTTTTCCGGTCCTCTGAAGTTGACGGATCAAAAAGGCCTGAACTTCCTTATTTTTTTGCCTGTCCAGGCTTCTGATCAGCGTCTTTGCATAAAGTTCGCGCGCTTTCTCTCCCCCTTCTTGGGACACGAAAGTTGCCATGGCACTGAGGGCATACCGAGCATTGGTGTCATCTCCCGTACCGGGAGGAACCAACAAGCGGCAGACTTCGAGGATTCCTTCCGAACCCATTCTCATGAGCTGTGATGCCAGGTCTTGTCTCACCTGGGTGTTTTGGGCCGGAAACCGATCCACCAAAGTCCGAACCTCTGATTTTGCTTCTTGAGCATTATCCCACGCCCCCCCAGGCGAAAAGGAAAAGCAGATCATAACAAAACAGGCGAAGAATATACGAACGTGAACAACCCATGTGCGTTTTTTCATGTCATTTTCTCCAAATAAATCCGCCTCACAAGTGCCAAGGCGCTCTGGCAGGCTGGTTGATAAGCCGGTTGGCTTCCTCATCGGCTATGAAACGCTGCTCTTCCGGGTCGAACCGGAGAGGCCGGCCCAGACGGACAGCGATCTTGCTCAAGTTGACGATGGTGCAGGAACGGTGCGCGTTTTCTTCGTTCAGGGTGAATTTTTGTCGCTTTCTGACCGCATCGTCAAAGTCTGTCACCTGGGGATTTGGTTCCGGAAGGGAGGTCAGTTTAGCCTTGAAGCCGGGGATGTTCGATTCCATCCCTTTGAAAAGTTTGCCTTCAGGGCCTTCGATGAAGGGGACTTTTTCTTCCTTCGGCTCCCCATCCAGGATGATTTCGCAGCCGTCCGCATACTTCATCCGAATTTTCCGCCAAGTGCCGCAGGCATCCGGGTGCTGCTGGGGACAGTCGGCCTCGATCTCCACAGGGCTTGTGTCATCCTTGTCCAGGATGTACTGGACCGGGTCCAGATAGTGCATGCCCATGTCACCCAAACCCCCGCCGTCATAATCCCAGTATCCGCGGAAGGTGTTGTGGACACGGTGGGGGTGGTAGGGCTTGTAGGGAGCGGGACCGAGCCACATGTCATAATCCAGCTCCTCTGGCACAGGCTGAGGAGACAGATTTGTCTCCCCCACCCAATAGAACTTCCAGTCGAATCCGGTGGCTGCGCTCACCGTCACTTTGAGAGGCCAGCCCAAAAGGCCGCCCAATACGGCCTTTTTTATCGGCTTGACCGTGGTTCCAAACCCGTAAAATCGCCCCTCGAACCGGAACCAGGTGTTGATCCGGAAAATTCTGCCGTTTTTCTGGACAGCCTCAACAACTCTTTGCCCCTCTCCGATGGTCCGGGTCATCGGTTTTTCACACCAGATATCCTTCCCGGCCTGGGCGGCTGCAATGGATATCAACGCATGCCAGTGAGGCGGTGTCGGGATGTGAACGATATCGATGTCGGTTCGTTCGAGGACATCACGGAAATCCTTATATCCCTTAACGCCCGGGCGTGCCATATCCATAGCTCTTTTCAGGTGGTTTTCATCCACATCGCACACGGCCAGCAGCCGGGCTCCTCCAAGATTGATGTGGCCTCGTCCCATAATGCCCACCCCGATCACAGCCTTGGTTAATTCGTCGCTGGGTGGGGTGTAACCCTGTCCGCCCAAGACAAACCGGGGAACTATGGTTATCGCTGCCGTTGTTGTAATAACACTTTTAAGAAAGTTTCTCCTCGTGATGGCTTTTTTCTTTTTCATGATGGACTCCAGAAGGACCCTGAGGCCAGACTCAGTATATTACGATTAAAAAGGAAAAAAAAGGGGACGGTTCTATTTTTTTGTTGATAGAGAAGAAAATCATCCGGCAAAAAATAGAACCGTCCCCTTTTTTCTTTTTTGGCTTGAATTTTGTTGAAGGTTAAGAAAAAATATAGACCACATAATTTAATCTTATGTTTAAGTCAATAAAGGAGGGAAAATATGCTTAAACGACAACGACATCTTTGGCATTCTGTACTGTTTGTTTTTTCTGTTCTTATTTTCCTCATGAACTCCCAGATGACCGCCGCACAAGCCCCAGAATTGAAATTCGACCACAACCACAATTTTCAAGAGGTTGTCGATTACTTGAACGCGATGGTCAAAGCCTATCCCAAACTCGCACGGTTGCACACCATCGGAAAAAGCTTCCTGGGAAAAGATCTCATGGTAATCGTCATTTCCAATCAGGATACGGGAAAATGCAAAGATAAACCGGGTTACTGGTTTGACGGCAACCTTCACGCCAGCGAAGTGATGGGAGCTGAGGTTTGCCTCCACACCATCCATACCCTTCTCACCCAGTACGGAAAAGATCCCGCCATCACCAATCTTGTGGATACCCGAACCATCTACATCATGCCCAAGCTCAACCCGGATGGGTCAGACCATTATCTGACCAAACCGGATAGCATGCGCAGCAGTGTCCGGCCCTATGATTCAGATCGAGACGGGCTCCTTGATGAGGACCCTCCTGAAGACCTGAACGGCGACGGCAATCTCACACAGATGCGGGTCAAGGACGAAACCGGGCCCTGGAAAACCTCGCCGGATGATCCAAGGCTTTTGGTCCGGAGGGAAGAAGGGGAAAAAGGGGAATGGCGAACCTATTCGGAAGGGATCGACAACGACAACGATGGCCGATACAACGAAGACGGCGTCGGCGGCCTGGATATCAACCGGAACTGGCCATCCCGGTGGCAGCAGGAATACCTCCAGCGGGGAGCTGGCCGTTATCCCCTATCCGAACCGGAAACCCGAGCCGTGGCGGAATTTCTGCTTGCGCACAGAAATGTCACGGGTGTCGTCAACCACCACATGTCCGGTAACTTCCTGTACATTCCCCCGACCAACAAAAACTTCAACCCGATAACCGGGGAAGAAACGGAAATGGCCCAGGAAGATGCGGCCTATTTCGACATCTTTGGACAGAAATACAGCGAAATCATCAATGAGCAGCCCGTCCGAAAGGTTTTGGGAAGAGGAGCCCCTCCCCGCCAGGGAGCCATCTGGGGCGTGATGATCGGGTGGGCTTACGACCACTATGGTGTCTTCAGCTATGTGCCGGAAATGGGATCTCTTGCGCCCTTTTGCGATTACAACGACGATAAAAGGGTCAGCCAGGAGGAGAGGCTGCGCTGGAACGATGAGGAATTGGGCGGAAAAATCTTCTTGGACTGGAAAACCTACGACCACCCCCAATTGGGAAAAGTGGAGATCGGAGGATTCGTCCGGAAGTTGTATGACCCCAAACGCAAAAGCTACACAAGCCTGATGTGTTATCCCAGCCCGGAATTCGATGATTTTCTCGCTAAACACACCAAGTGGAATCTGTATTTGGCTGCTCAATCACCCCTTGTGAGGATAACCGAAGCGAAAATCCACAAAGGAGATGCCGGGTACGTCAAGATCGCAGCCAGTATCCAAAATCAGGGTTTTCTGCCTACCAACGTGACCCAGCAGGCTATTAAGAATCTAACAGCAAAAACGGTGAAAGTCTTGATCACCCTGGAAGGAGCAGAGATGGTGATGGGAAAAGAAAAAGTCGATCTCGGGCATTTACCGGGCCACACTTCCTTGAATCCCTCAACCTTGCAAACGGTGGAGTGGATGGTGAAAACCACAGGCAAAGGCACTCCCACAGCCACCATCAAAGTCGTATCCGAAAAAGGCGGAAGTCATTCCAAAAAACTCAAGCTGATGGGAAAGTAGTTTTTCCTGTTAGCAAAGGATACCCAATGAACAAAAGAATATTATCAATGGCTCTTGTCATCGTGACTACTTGCACGATAGGGATACCCGGGCTCCTGCAAGAAAGCGGCCAAATCCCCCAGCAAACGGTGGCGGTCGAGGATTTTGCAGCCGAAGGTTTTATCCTGGACATCGGTGGCGGCGGTGAGGGCGTCATCGGACAGCTCAAGGGACAGCAGGTGATCGCCATCGACATCAGCAAGAGGGAACTTATAGAGGCCCCCCCAGGTCCCCTGAAAATCGTGATGGATGCAAGGGATCTGAAGTTTCTGGATGAAACCTTCAACACAGCAACGGTGTTTTTTACCTTCATGTATATCGCCAGCGATGATCACCAAAAAGTCTTCGAGGAACTCCATAGAGTACTCAAACCGGGAGGACGCCTGCTCGTCTGGGATGTCATTTTTCCTGAGTTGATAGACAAAAAAAAGAATCGGGCGCTTTTTTGGTTCAAGTTCATTCTCCCGGATAAAGAAATTAGAACAGGGTATGGGGTAAGACGGCCGGAGGGAGAACAGGGACTGGCACACTTTGTTGAGCTGGCAAAAAAAACAGGATTCGAGATCGTTTCGCATAAAGAAAAAGACAGATGGTTTTTCTTGGAGGTCTCGAAATCGCCCCTCTGACAAACCCGATCGCCATGGTTTTAAGACGGACCGAGGCTTTTTTACTGGACATCCTTATCATCTTTGGAATTTGTGCTCCCATCGGATATCTGATTCAGCGCCTGATCGGCACCAGCCCACAAACAGGCCCTGCCATATGGTCCACTATCCTTTGGAATATCTCTCTCCCAGCTTGGCTTTACTTTTTATGGAGCGATCACTCAAAAAAAGGGAAGTCAGTCGGCAAATGGCTGCTAAACCTGAAGGTCAAAACCAGAACTTCAGAACGCCTCGGTTGGGGGCGCGCATTGGCTCGAACAGCCATCAAGCTCCTGCCTTGGGAGATCATTCATTTCTCATCCTTTGCATTATCTAAAGAGTTTGGCACATTCACCCTTCATCAGTACATTGGGTTGGTGGCCGGTAACCTTCTTGCCTTTGCCTATTTCATTGCCAGTATACTCACACAGGGCAAACGCAGCATTCACGATATACTGCTGGGCACAGAAATACAGTTTGAGAACTTTTAAATATGCAAGACGGCTTCGGCAAGCGCTTCGGGCTGCCTAGAATAACTCCATATAAGGAGGACCAAAATGAATAGGATAAAACTTTTTTTATTGCTTGGCATCTTTTTTGCCAGTGTCCTGAACAGCTTTGCAACGGCTCAAAACATAAACTGGCCTGTCTTGAAAATATATGACCAGGATCACTTGACTAAGATCGCTCTGCCCTTGGGAGGGATCGGAACAGGAACCGTCTCGCTTGGTGGTCGAGGAGACCTGCGGGATTGGGAGATTATGAACCGACCAGCAAAAGGCTTTGTGCCTTTTGTGGGACAACAAACAGGCCCATTTTTTGCGATTTACACAAAATCACTTTCAGGGGAACAGATAACTCGTGCTCTTGAAGGCCCCCTTCCCCTCTCATCCTACGAAAATAGCCATGGCAGCACAGCTATCAACCACGGGCTTCCCAGATTCCGGTATTGTTCCTTCGAAACAGCCTATCCCTTGGGGCAAGTGGTGCTTTCTGATCCAAAAATCCCTGTGGATGTTCGAATCCAAGCATTCAATCCTCTTATCCCTGGTGACACCGAATCCAGCGGCATCCCAGTGGCCATTCTTCGTTATGTCGTTTTTAACAAAACTCAAGAGCCATTGGAGATTTCCATCTGTGGAAACATACCCAACTTTATTGGCCGAGACGGTACTCAGATGATCAAAGATTGGAAAGGGGATTGGGTAGCAACGGGAGGAAAGTCCAACTATAACAAATTCCGCCAATCAAAAAACATCCGAGGAATATTTATGCAATCAAAAGGAGTCAATCGGGAGGCAGAGCAATGGGGTACGATAGCCCTGACAACGATAACGGAAGGGAAAATCAGCTGCAGGACGGCTTGGTTGGAAGAAGGATGGGGAACGTCCCTGCTCGATTTCTGGGATGATTTCAGACAAGACGGGATACTCGAAGAGCGAAAGTCCGAAAATACAGATGTTCCTATGGGCTCTCTGGCAGTGAAAATCGATGTGCCACCCTCAGAGACTAAAAATGTGACTTTTCTTGTCACATGGCATTTTCCCAACCGATACACATGGACGCCAAAAAAGACCAAAGACGATCTCATCGGTAACTACTACACAACACGCCACGAGGATGCCTGGGATGTGGCTGAAAAGATAATCCCTAGACTTGTGGATCTGGAGGAATCAACCGTGGATTTCGTGAAGACTTTCTGCGAGAGCACCCTTCCTGAGGTGGTGAAAGAAGCGGCCCTTTTCAACATCAGCACATTACGCACCCAAACCTGTTTTCGCACCAAAGACGGGAGGTTTTTTGGATTCGAAGGATCGAGCAATAAGGGAGGCTGCTGCCATGGGTCATGCACGCATGTCTGGAACTACGAGCAAGCAACAGCGTTTCTATTTGGGGAATTAGCCCTCAATATGCGGGAAGTTGAGTTTGGGCATGCCTCAGCGGATAACGGACTTATGAGTTTTCGCGTGGCATTGCCTCTTGAAAGAGCACGGGAGTTCAACAAAGGAGCTGCCGATGGCCAGATGGGGTGCATCATGAAAGTCTACCGAGACTGGCAGCTCTCCGGAAACGATAATACGCTCAAGAATCTCTGGCCTTCCATAAAAAAAGCGCTCAAATTTTGCTGGATCCCAGGCGGGTGGGATGCAGATAGCGACGGCGTTATGGAAGGAGCCCAGCACAACACCATGGATGTGGAGTACTACGGTCCCAATCCCCAAATGGGCCTATGGTACCTAGGTGCACTCAGGGCCGCAGAAGAAATGGCCATCTACCTGGGCGACGACACTTTTGCCAGTACCTGCCGGGAACTTTTTGAGCGAGGCCGGGATTGGATCGATTCCCATCTTTTCAACGGGGAGTATTACGAACATCTAATCCAACCGCCTAAGGACAGATCGGAAATCGCGGCGAGCCTCCTTATCGGAATGGGAACAAAAGATACGACCAATCCAGATTACCAACTGGGGAATGGCTGCCTCGTAGACCAGATGGTCGGACAGTTCATGTCTCACGTTTGTGGGCTGGGGTACTTGGTCAATCCTGCTCATGTCAAAACAACCCTTAAAAGCATCATGAAATATAACTTGAAGAATAATCTGAACGAACATTTTAACTGCATGCGTTCATTCGCATTGGGAGAGGAATCCGCGCTCCTGATGGCAAGCTATCCCAAGGGGCGGCCGGATAACCCCTTTCCCTATTTCACAGAGGTCATGACAGGATTCGAGTATACAGCCGCTGTGGGCATGCTTTACGAAGGGCTGGAAGATAATGGTCTTCGTTGCATCCAAAACATCCGTCAAAGGTATGACGGCCATAAGAGGAACCCATTCGATGAGGCAGAATGCGGCCATCACTATGCGCGGGCAATGGCCAGCTGGGCAGCTGTTCTGGCTCTGAGCGGATTCCGATATTCCGGAACGGATAAAACTATAACATTTGCCCCGAAGGAAGGCACTCATTTCTGGTCGAATGGAGCGGCTTGGGGGATGTGCCGGATACGAAAGCAAAATCAAGAATTCAACGTCGAATTGACTGTCAAGCAAGGAAAATTGGAGCTAAAAACATTCAAACTGGGTGAAATTGGCCAAAAACACTTCGATGAACCACCGGAACGCATCGAAAAAGGAGAAAAAATTGAATTCCAAATTCCGCCTGAGAAATATTAAAGGTTGCGTACGTGATAAAATAATAGAGGAGAATTAAATGCCGTCGTTCAGCCACTCCAAAATCGGAACCTTCGAGGCCTGCAAACTGCAGTACAAATTCGCCTACATCGACAAGATCAAGGTGGAAGCCGAGGACACCATCGAGACCTACCTAGGGAGCAGGGCGCACGAAGCACTGGAGAAACTCTACAGGGATAAGCGTTTCGAAAAATTGATGACCCTGGATGAGCTCCTGGTCTACTACAACAAAATCTGGGAGGAAAACTGGAAGGATTCAATCATCATCGTCAAAAAAGACTACACAGCGGACAATTACCGAAAAATGGGAGAGCGCATGCTCACCGATTACTACGACAGGCACAAACCTTTTGACAAGGGCAGGATCATCGGCCTGGAAACACAGGATTTCCTGCCCTTGGACGAGCAGGGCCGATATAAATTCCACATCCGGATCGACAGGCTGATGGACATGGGGGAGGGATTGTACGAAGTGCACGACTACAAAACAGGATCCTCCCTGTCCAACCAAAAGGAATTGGACAAGGACAGGCAGCTGGCCATGTATTCCCAGTGGGTCCGCCAGAATTTCAAGGATTTCAAGAAGGTGCGTCTGGTGTGGCATTTTTTGGCATTCGATAAAGAAATGGATTCTTACCGAACCAAGGAAGAATTGGAAAACCTACGGGAAAAGACCCTGTCCCAGATTGCTGAAATCGAATCCACAGAAAATTTTCCCGCAAACGTTTCCTGGCTCTGCGACTGGTGTTTGTACAAGCCCATCTGCCCGAAGTGGAAACATGAGGTTGAATTGGAGGAAAAGCCGGAGAACGAATACCTGAATGATCCCGGTCTCAAACTAGTCGACGCCTATGTCAAACTCAAGGAAAAAATCGACGCCTACCGAAAAGAGGCTGAGGAGGAGCTGGACAAAATCAGGGAAGCTTTGATCGCCTTCTGTGAGAAGGAAGGGGTACAGGTTGTTGCTGGATCGGAAAACAAGATCTCGGTCAAAACTTACGAAACGATCAAACTCCCGGGTAAAAACACAAAAGAACGAGCGGAACTGATCGAAACGCTAAAAAAGCTCGGACGCTTGGAGGATGTATCCAGTTTCAACACGTATGCATTGGCCAAAATTCTTGATAAAAAAGAGTGGGACAAGGGCGAACTGGAGCAGTTGGAAAGATTTTGGACGGCCGAGAAAAATTACAGGTTGACTGTCAGCAAAAAATAATGAGATATTATAGACTCAAACGCCTATAGCTGTAGGGGAAAATGGATAAAGACATAAAAAAGTATCTTACGAGCCTGGATTTTGGAGAGCTCCAGCATTTTAAAAATATGGCCGTGCTCCCGTTGATGACCGCACTGGACGACTCTCACAACTATTTGATCCTCAAGCAAGCTCTGGATCAGCATGTGCTGGTCATCGGTGAAGTCAGCAAGGAGGGACGGGTTCCCGAGCTCAAAGTCACCAATAAGTCCGACATGCTGGTACTGCTTCTGGATGGAGAGGAGCTGGCAGGGGCCAAACAGAACAGAGTACTCAACACCACGATTCTCCTGAAAGAAAACTCTGAAACCATCATCCCCGTGAGCTGCACCGAACAGAGACGCTGGTCGTATAAGTCACATGAATTTGCTGATTCAGGAACAGTGATGATCCCCAAAATCCGGAAGATGAAGTCCCAGACAGTCTCCGATTCCCTTCAGGAATCACGAGAATACCGTTCTGACCAGGGAACGGTTTGGACATCCATAGATGAAATGTCAGAACAGACGGGTATCCATTCCCGAACAGCTGCCATGAAGGATGTGCACGAGGCAAAAGAAAAGGAATTGGATGAGTACCTGAAAACTTTCACCTGCCTGCCTCAACAGAAGGGATTGCTCACATTTATTGACGATGAGATCGTGGGATTCGATTTTCTCTCCCTCGATACAGCCTATGCACTGCTCCATCCCAAGCTGGTGAAAAGTTATGCTATGGAAGCGCTCATGCAAAAAGCACCAAAGAGCGAAAAGCCAAATGCGGATAAAGCCAAAGGTTTTCTCAAGGAAGTTGGCAAGTGTAAAGAAAAAAAATACAAATCCGTCGGGAAGGGAGACGATCACCGGTTCGAGGGAAAACAGTTGGTCGGATCGGCCCTGAAATACCAGAAAAAAGTGATCCACATGGCTTTTTTCAGCATCACCGAGAGTGAAAAAGCGGGTAAAATCGCCGGATTCAAAAGACGCCGCGAATTCCGAACAGGCTAGCCAACCCACCCCACCCATACTTTAAAGGTGTGATGAAGAAAAGGACTAGAAGCGGCGATCAGCCATCCTTTAAAGGAGACATGAAGGATCCCGCGGTCCTTTTCGGAAGCGGGACCATGGAATCGCACACCTTGATTTGGACGGGCCTTTCCGCGATAAATTTTCCCACATCGGATACTTTGGAGCGTATCTTAGTGCGTGCGTCCTTCTCCACAGCTGTTAAATAAAATATCTTCACCAACGCCTCTTCCAAATCCCAGATCCCGACGACCCGTCCATTGATCAGGATGGTAGAAGTGGCATTCCCGGAGCGATCGAAAACCATCTTGTGGTGTTTGGGATGGAGGTATCTTTCCCGGTCTTTGTAACCCATCACGTAGGGATCGAGACCGGGCAGGACACTGACCACCGGATGTTCAGGAACTTCGAGGGATTGCAGCGCTTCTCTCTCGGCCGAATGGATTAGGTATTCCCTTTCCAATTCGGAAATCTCGATAGATGACACTTCATCGCCTAAGCCTTCAAGGATCTCCTTCACTTGCAATTTGGGAAATCCTGTCCACCAAGCAATATCCTGTTCGCTCACAGGACCAAATGACAGGATATACCGTTTGACAATTTCCCCCCTGGCTTCTTTTTCATCATAGAGTGTTAAATCCAGGTCGGGATAATAATCCTCAAAAAGAAAGTAGACATGCTGCGTGCTTTTCCATCCTTCTCTGGGGAGACTCCTCACCAGAAGGCCTTTGTCGCACATCAGGTTCACGATCGATGTTATGTTGGTTGCCGTTCGCAACTTTTTTTTGATCTCTCTTGTGGTCAATCCTCTGCCTTTCAGAATTTTCAGGATTTTGTTCGAGATCCTCCCGTACTGTGTAGGGGTAATACCCATATTTTTGCTGAACTGTGCGGCTGTCACCTCGGCCATCTTGGTTGTGCCAGCATAAGCCACGGGAATAAAGTTTTTGGGGAGTATGTGGATCGTATTCCGGACATACCGAATTCGGGCCATATTCTTTTTCTTGGACATCTCGACAGCAAGATTTTCCCTTCTGAACGTATTCGAACGGGCAAAAAGAGACAGGTACGGCCCGGTGGCGCTTGTCCCATGGAGTCCACCGATATCTTTTGCGATTTGAATGACATCGTCGATTTTAGAATCATCAGTCAAATGCTGCTTTTTCAGGACAAAGTGATTGACTGAACGGAGAACTATCGATGAAATCATTCTTAAACAAGAATATCATTATTACAACTTTATTCCTATTTTCTCTTGTCATTCGCCACAAATTTGTTTATCAATAAAAGCAGAAAAAACATCCGATGCCAAAATATATGCATCCGCTATTCCCAGAGCATCTGCATGCCTTTAAAAGGAAACTCTTGGGCCCTATGCCGGGAATAAAAGCTCAATTGGGCATGTGCCCGAATCCGCGGCCCGGCCATCAGGCCTATTTTGAGGTGGAGGACACGTGCCTCAAGGCAGGCGTCCTCGTGCTTTTATACCCCCGAGAAAACAGGCTTCATCTCGTGTTTACCAGGAGGACGGACAAGGTGGACTTCCACAAAGGACAGATTTCCTTTCCCGGAGGTAGACAGGAAGCAGGAGAGGGATTGGAACAGGCTGCCTTACGAGAAGCCCAGGAAGAACTGAAAGTCGATCCCGAGTCTGTCCGGATTCTGGGGATGCTGACGCCCCTTTATATCCCACCCAGCAACTACTGCATATATCCGGTTGTGGCGTTAACCGAGAACCGGCCGGACTTTCAGCCCTCACAGATCGAGGTGGCCGAAGTCCTGGAGATCCCTCTGGACCACTTGCTCAGCCCACAAAATGTCCAGAGGGAAATGTGGACCATCAAGAAAACCGAAGTAGAGGTTCCGTTTTATAGGTTCGGTGAACACAAGATTTGGGGAGCCACGGCCATGGTCTTGGCTGAACTTCTGGAAGTAGTGAAAGAAATTAATTCCCGCTGAGATTTTGGTTCAGGGCGATCATAAATTCGCGCACAATCTTCTTTCCGATCCCGAAAATGTCGACAAACTGTTCCTTCTGAAGGACTTTGCAATCCACACTGACGCTGTCGTCGAACTCCCTGATCATGATGGACAACCGGGGTGGTGCATCTCCTCCCAGAATATACCTACCGCTTTCAGCTCCGATGAAACCGGTTTCCCGGTCGATGCTATCGATCGTGAATTCAATATCATTCACTGCATCTATCGATGCATCCCATACGTCGTCAAAAGTTCGATTTCGCCAATTATTCGTCTCCGTATTGACCGTTTGTATCGCACACGAAATACAGGCGACAAAGAGCAATGGCATCCATAGTTTTTTCATCGGCTTCTCCTCACGACATCCATAGTTTTTCCCTCTCGTCCTGATATAGAGCAAAATATATGCCAATCTAACCCAAGGGGTAGTGGGAAGTTTTTGGCCGTGCTTTTGTCCTTTTTGGAGGACATTAGTCTCATCTTATGCTAAGATATTACAGTAATCATCTAGGATTTATAGGATTTAAAGGATGAAACAGCTGATATACAGTGCGGCCACAGTGGCTTTGGTATATTTCATGGTTGCATCGCAGCATCCTGTCCACCAACATGCCGAGGAGGTTATTTTGAGCCAAGAACACAAGCACACGAATAAACTCATAAATGAAACAAGCCCCTATCTTCTACAGCATGCCCAAAATCCTGTTGATTGGTATCCCTGGGGAGAGGAAGCCCTGGCTAAAGCGAAAAGGGAAAACAAACCAATTTTCCTGTCCATTGGCTATGCTGCCTGCCACTGGTGTCACGTGATGGAAAGAGAATCTTTCGAAAACGAAGAGATCGCCGAAATCCTGAACAAACATTTCATTTCTATCAAAGTGGACCGGGAAGAACGTCCTGACCTGGACGACATATACATGACAGCTGTGGTGGCCATCTCAGGAAGTGGGGGGTGGCCGATGACAATTTTTCTCACGCCTGAGCTTAAACCCTTCTATGGAGGCACTTATTTTCCCCCAGATGACAAATGGGGGCGTGTGGGGTTCAAAAACCTTATCCTGCGTCTTATCGATTTTTGGCAAAACGACCAAAGCAGAACCAAGCTTCACCAGGATGCTGAAACCCTCAGTCGGATCGTCGAACAGAGGACTTCCATAAGCCTTCCGGTCGATGAAGATGCTCAACTCAGCACAGATCTTCTCGCCAACGCCTCTCATCAATTGGAAGCGGCTTTTGACGATAAATGGGGAGGATTCAGCAGTGCACCCAAATTTCCCCCCTCCAACGCCGTTATGTTCCTTCTGCGTGACTATTTTCACACCGGGAACAAACGTTCGCTCGAAATGGCCACATTCACCCTGGACAAGATGTACGAAGGAGGAATGTACGACCATCTAGCCGGAGGATTCCACCGCTATGCGGTCGATCAAGAGTGGCTGGTGCCTCACTTCGAGAAAATGCTGTATGACAATGCCCAGTTGGCCGTTGTTTATATCGAAGCTTATCAGGCAACCGGCAACAATAAATATGCCCGCATCGCCCAGGAAATCTTCGATTATGAGATGACTTACATGACCAACGACTCAGGAGGGATTTACTCGACAGAAGATGCCGACAGCCAGGGAAAGGAAGGTATCTTTTATCTCTGGAAATGGGATGAACTCGACGGAATCTTGGGCAAAAAAGAAGCCGATATCATTTCCCGCTATTACAGCACGAAAAAAATGGGAAATTTTCCCTCCCACGAGGACTACCACAAGGAATTCAACATCCTGCACATCCGCAGGGATGCTGCATCTGTGGCTAAAGAACTGGGTATGACTGAGGAGCAATTGAAAAGCACCCTTTCCAGTATCAAAAAGAAACTTCTCGAAGTTCGGGACAAAAGAGCAAGGCCCGGGCTGGACGACAAAACCATCACCTCCTGGAATGGTCTGATGATTTCTGCCTTTGCTCGCGGATACCAAGTTTTCGCGGACAAAAGATATTTGAGCGCCGCCGAGAGGGCTGCCTCCTTTGTGATGGATAAGATGCGCACAGAGGATGGCAAGCTTCTTCGCACACACAGAGCAGGAGCGAGTAAATTTCATGCCTATCTAGAGGATTATTCCTACCTCATCCTGGCCTTGGTCGATCTGTATGAGGCAGGATTCGACAAAAAGTGGCTTTTCTCCGCCGAGGACCTTACCGAGGAAATGATCGTCCAATTCTGGGATGAGAAGAGTGACGGTTTGTTTAACACATCCCTATATCACAAAAATCTGATCGTGCGCACCAAATCAGTAAACGACAGCGCTATCCCATCTCCTGTCGGTGTGGCCATCGAATCATTTCTGCGATTGGGAAAACTATTGGACAAGGAAGATTATCTCAAAAAAGCAAGGCGTGTCCTCAAAGCCAACCATCCCTATATGGAAAAAGCCCCGCAGGGTTACCTCACCCTCCTGATGAACGTGGATTATTTGATTCACTCCCCCAAAGAAATCGCCATCGTCGGCCGGAAAGACTCTAAAGACACAAAAGAACTGCTCAAAGCGATTCACAGTCGGTTTATCCCCAATCGCGTCATCGCCTTCCTTGATCCAAGCAGCCCAGATGCAAGAGAGCTTGCTAAGAAAATTCCCCTCCTTTCCGGCCGTGAAATCATCAATGGCAAAGCCACAGTCTATGTGTGTGAAAATTTCACATGCCAGCTTCCTGTCACTTCTCCTGAGGACCTAATCAATAAACTTTTGGCAAAGTAAAAAACGCTAAAAAGAGATAGCCCCCCTGTTCAAGGGGGGCTGAGGATTGGATCTAGAGGCGCGAAGTTAGAATGGAGGCTTAGTGATTAAAAAGACTCCTAAAATGAGGATAAACGATGGCAAAGTTTGCGTTCTCCATATCGGAGAATTGGTCCTGAGGGATATCTGCTGCAGAATACAAAGACTGAAGCTCTTTGTTATTCCACAGAGATACCCACTCAGCGATGCTCCTGTCTCCTGCAGGACTGCTAAAATAAATGAATGATATTTGCATCTTAATTTTTTCCCAAAACGATAGCCGTCCCAAATAATCCTGCTGTTAAGGAATAACCGACATAAGAAGCCGTCATCAAACCCATCCACAAAAAGGCTAAGGTCGTCCATGAGCAAAGAATGCCCAAAAAGCCGATGGTTTTAAAATGTTTTTTAAGTTTTTCTTTCATCTCCACTCTCCCGCTTCCTTGTTTTGTTCATTGCCCATTTTATTCGCAAATATCATGCCAATGCATAACTTGTTTATTATGAATATGTTAGTGATAGTCAAAACGGATGGAAGGGTGACAAAATTGACAATTATTCGTACTTTGTAACAAATATTGCCATTTTTTTTGCCCCCCAATTTTCCCTAAACGATGCGAATATATAAGAAAAAAACTTCGTAGATCACCAGAAAAAAGTATAGGGAAAAAATAAGGTAAAGAAAGATGTAGGCTTTGATTTTTCCGAACATGATAAAATTTTTGTGGACCAAAAGGATAATCAGGCTGATGACCGTCATCAGATACTTCACTATCAGAGACACCTCAGGAAACCTGTCAAGGAATTTTATCATCAGCGGATTCAGTTCTCTCCCGCCGTTATGGATTATTTTCAGGGTGAAATACGCATCGAAAACACACAGAACCAAGATCGAAAGGACCAATGCCAGATATTTGGCGTCGTACCGGTCGACATAATAGTTCTGGTCCTCTTCCTTTCGACGAGCATGCCTTCTCTTTCCTTTGAAGATGTATTTGCTGAAGGGGCGGGTGGACAATTTTCGCCGGTCAGGTTTTATTCGTCTGTCTATCTGCATAGGTCCCTGTGCGTCTATAAATTGTGTTTTCTATGATTTTATTTAAATGAAAAAAAGAGTCAATCATCCCCCGAGGTGAAATTGGGGGGTGATTTTGTAAAAAAAGTTGACGTTCCAAATGTCATTTTTCCCTGAAAACCTCAGATGCTTTCAGGTATGTTTATTGCATACCTTCTAGAAATAAAACCAAATTATCCAAAATGAGGTATATGAATAGTATGAGGAGGGTGGAATTTTGCCTTTCTCGCGTGTTTAAAGGAGTGTGAGAGGAGAAGCTCTGATCGATATCGAATCTTTTTACGTCCGCTACGGCCCGATGGTCCTGAGACGGTGCCGCAGGATGCTCAAAAACGAGCAATCTGCCCATGATGCGATGCATGAGGTGTTCCTGAAGATTTTATCCAATCAAAATCGCCTGAGCGGCGAATATCCTTCGGCTCTGCTGTACAGGATTGCCACAAATGTCTGCTTGAACAGAATAAGAAACGAACAGAAACACACCTTGAGCGAATACCTGGACATCTTATACAACACATCGTTTTTCGAAAACCATGAGGCGAATATCTCAGCCCAAAATCTAATGGCCTATATCCTCTCGAAAGAGAAGGATTCCACCCGGCAGATCGCGATTTTGTATTTTGTCAACGGGATGACCATAAAAGAGATCGCCGAAACGATGAACCTCTCCATATCCGGTGTCCACAAACACTTGGACAAGCTCCGACGGAAAATGCGGGATAAGGGAGAAATCTAATGCATAAAGAAACCATCAGCGAATACTATTTAGAGAGATATGCTCTAGGGGAACTGCCCGACGAGGAAGAAGAAAAGATCCGTCGGTTATCCTCGTCTACCCCAGAAATACATGCCGCGCTGGAAGAGATAAAATCTTCCGATCGCGACATCCTTGCGCTCTATCCTCCTCAAACTGTGAAGACAAGACTACTGACACTTCTCGATGATAAGCCCAGCAAGCCGTTCCCTTTAAGACGAGTTCTCACCATCTCATCTGCTGTGGTCACCTTTCTGATTCTCATCCTTGTTCTTCCTTTACTCAAACAAAAACCCAGAGTTGTTTACCCCGATGCAGAACAAGATGTAACGCTGATCAAGGGAATTCCCACGGTGGACCTTTCCCAAACACAGCTTCTTGTTTATCGCAAAATACAAGACCGCGTGGAAACATTATCGGATGGGGAGCAAGCCTGGGCAGGGGATCTGCTGCAGCTTGCCTATGTCACAACCCAAGACTCTTACGGTATGATCCTGTCGATAGACGGAAGGGGTACCGTCACTCTTCACCTTCCTGAAAACACAGGAGAATCCACAAAACTGGAATTGCGTAAACAATTCCTTCTTCCCAATGCCATCGAGCTGGATGATGCCCCCAAATTCGAGCGTTTTTTCTTCCTCACATCAGAGTCTCCGATCGATGTGGATGGCGTTTTGCAAGAAGCGCAGGATATGGCAAAAAATCCTGAGCAGGTCAAACAGGAAAATATGGACTTGCCGGAGAGTTTCAAACAATATTCCGTTCTTATCCTCAAAGGAGAGGGCTCATGAAGAGATACAAACTATTAATCGGATTTATTCTTTTAGGTCTTTTTTGTCTCCCCTATCTCAAGGCCGACCAGAAGACAGATGAACTGTACACCCGTAGGTTTGCTTTTTTGGTTGGCGCCAATCATGGAGGAGAGGATAGGGTAACTCTGCGTTATGCGATAGACGATGCCAAGGAGGTGCAGAAGGTCCTGGAAGAGATGGGCGGGATTCTCCCAGATGACAGCTGTTTTCTGGCCAATCCCAGCAGAGAGGTCTTTTTCAAGGAGATAAAAACTCTTGCCGAAGATGTAAAACAGGCCAAAAAAAACTTCAGACGAGTCGAAGTGATCTTCTACTATTCCGGCCACTCGGACGAGGAAAATCTCTTTTTGGGCAGAGAAAGGGTATCATATCTGGAATTCAAGGACTTGATCACATCATTGGGAGCTGATGTACGGATTGGTATACTCGACTCCTGTGCATCGGGAGCCTTGACCCTCCCCAAAGGAGTCATCAAAAAACCTCCATTTTTGATGGACACCGCCTACGACATGAAGGGTTATGCTTTTATCACTTCCAGCTCAGCCACCGAAGCCGCCCAGGAGTCCAGCCGGCTGAAGAGGTCATTTTTCACCCATAACCTAATCTCCGGTATGCGCGGAGCGGCAGACAGGAACCAGGATGGTCGTATCACACTCAACGAAGCCTATCAGTTCGCTTTCGATGGGACACTGAACCAAACGGAAAAAACCATGGCTGGCCCCCAACATCCCAGTTACCACATCGAGATGTCCGGGACCGGTGATGTGGTGATCACGGAAATCTGGAAAAGCACAGCGGTCCTGGTTCTTAAAAAAGACGTCGCCGGAAAGATATACATTCACAACAAGGACAATGTTTTAGTCGTGGAATTGAATAAGATGGCAGGCCAGGAGATCTCCATAGGGCTGGATTCAGGTCCTTACCGGATTATCAGCATAGATGACAGCGCCATATGGGAGGCCACGGTGTCATTGGAGAGTGGAAAGAGTTCGGAATTGGTCCAGGCAAAATTCAGCCAAGCCGATAAGATTCCCACCCAGCTCCGTGGCAATCTTCCTGTTTCTATTCCGGAACCAAAAGCAAGAAGAGCCAGCCGGTGGCGAATCGAAATATCCGGAGGATTTTCGAGTATAAATCCGGGGGATCTCAATCTAAGAGCCACATTCGATGACTTGTACGACACTTTCTACGGAGAGGACTATTTTCAGTATCAGGTTCAACAGGGTGAGATCGACTCGTTCGTTAAAACAAACGACGGAGGGAAAGCGCATCTTCTCCGACATTCTATCCCGGTTGGAATCAGATTGCGATATGGCATCACGAACTGGTTCGACATCTCATTCGGATTCAATTATTTCACCAGTGCAAGGGAGTCGAATTATAAAAACACATTCGAAGTTTTCGAATTGGAGGGTTCCCCGGCTTTGTACTCAGATGAATTTCTGAGTTACACATTATCTGCCAAAGGCTACGTCCCCTCGGTGGGAATTCACCTGGGAAAAAGGATCACGCCCTCTCTCAGGCTAGAGGGTTTTTTGACTGGAGGCCCGCTTTTTGCCGAATGTTCTTACTATTTGGATTGGAGCTCGGGATGGCCGGTTGTCGACTCAAGCGGGGATTTCGGGAATCTGAAAGAGGGTTTTTTAGAAGAAAAAGGAAGGGGGAGCGGGCTGGCTCTTCAGGTTGGAGCCAAGTTGGATTATGATTTCGCCAAACACTACGGATTATTCGTCGAAGGAGGATACGCGTATCAGGCCGTTTCCGAAATATCCGGCCCAGGCATTCGGTCCATGACCTCCCACAGGGAAACTTGGGAAGGGGACTGGGGAATCAAGCAGGACATCAGGGAAAGGCCCTGGGGAACAGCTAGTTTTCTCTGGCCGTCGAATGCATGGGTGGTTTCCCAAGGAACATGGTGGCGAGCCAGGGATTTCGAGCTGAATCTGTCCGGTTTTCAGGTCAGATTGGGCATATATTTTCGCTTTTAACCTGAATTATCCAGGTTAATTTATAGCTTTTCTCGACAATAAAAAAATGGCAAAAAAAACGGTGGAGTTTTCTACCCAAAAAAAGGAGACCCAATGGTAAAAAATGAAGGATGGGATCGGATAATCAGTGTTTTTTTGTTGATCATCGGATTTCTGTTGGCAGCTGTTATCCTATCATGGGGCCAAACAAATGACCAAGATAAAATCCCTTTGGGGATAATCAAGGGCCGGATTATCAACTACGAAACCCAAATGCCTTTATCCGGTGTGTCTGTCAAAATCAAAGATTCCGACCACTTGGTGCAGAGCGATGCAACGGGAATCTATGAATTGACAGACATACCGGTGGGACATTATGTTGTGGCATTCGAACTGGAGGGATATTACACGGATACCCGGACCGATGTCATCGTCCGCCCGGCCCGTACTATATTCGTTAACATCGAAATGTTTGCGGTCCGCATGCTAACCGAAGAGGTCCGGGTTACGGCGGATTATTTCCCCTCCACACCGGATAAACCCGGCAGTCAAAGGCAGTTCAACACGGAGGAACTGCGGCGCAATGCCGGATCGGCGGGAGATGTGAGCCGGGCCCTGTACGACGTCCCCGGGATAGCCAAGGCCGACGAAGAAGCCAACGATCTGATCGTCCGGGGCGGCAGTCCGGTGGAGAACGGATTTTATGTGGACAATATCTTCGTCCCCAACATCAATCACTTTCCCCAATGGGGCGCTTCCGGCGGAAACATCAACATGCTGAACATGCACTTTATCGAAAGGCTGGATATCTACACCGGCGGATTCGACGCACCCTTTGGCAACCGGCTCTCCTCCGTGATTGATATCGGTTACCGCGAAGGCAACAGGGAGAGCTTCAACGGGCAGGTCAATTTGAGCATGATCGGGTTCGGCGCACAGGCCGAAGGACCTCTGCCCAACAAGAAGGGCTCCTTTATGATTTCCGGATACCGTAGCTACCTGGATATCGTGTCCCAATTTTTGGGTTCGGACAATCCCTCGGACTACTACGACATCCAGGGCAAGCTCGTGTACGATATCGACGAGGCCAACCGCCTCTCCCTCCTGACGATCAACGGATACAGCGAAACCAAGGAGGACCGCCAAAAGGAAATGGAATCAGGATCCGATAATTACAATTGGGAAAGATTCAATATCTCGACCGTCGGCCTCAACTGGCGCCATGTATGGGACGGCAGGGGTTTTTCCGACACTTCCCTTTCCTATTCCTATATGAAAGGGAAGGAAGATGGTTGGAGCCTACCGGACGAAGAGTCTCTCTATTATTTCAGCTATCGCGACCAATGGGTAACGCTCCGCAACACAAACCAGATCCACTTGGGCGCTTTCCATCAACTGAAATTCGGAGTGGAAGCTCAACACAACCGTTTTTTCAGCCACAACTTCGACGACGACGGCCCGATAAACCTTAACGGAACATACGGCGCGGCGTTTGTCACTTATCTCGTCTACCCGTTCGAAAACTTTTCCTTTTCCACAGGCTTCAGACTCGATTATTTCCCTTTCTCCGAACGGTTGCATCTGTCCCCGCGTCTCTCGTTTAACTGGGCGTTGACCAAGCGATTTTCTATAAACGGCGCTTTCGGGATGTTCCACCAGCAGATGCCGCTTTTCCTCCTCAAACAACACCCGGAAAACGTCAGACTAAACGAAATGCTCGCCCGTCATATCGTCTTGGGCTTCAAATATCTCCTGTTTCCCGATACGCAGGCGACCCTAGAGATCTACGACAAACAATACGACCATTTCCCGATGTCATCCCTTGCGCCCTATTTTTTCCTGATCGACGATATAAGCGGGGATGATGCCATGTTTTACAATTGGGGACAGCTAGTGGATGAGGGAAAAGCCTACGTCAGGGGAGTGGAATTCACCATCCAGAAAAAACTGGCAAAAAATCTGTACGGACTGATCAGCTTGACCTATTACAGGGCCCGATACCGAGATCTGATGGGCCAATGGCGGAATCGAGTGTACGATAACCGTTTCATCGTTTGCCTTTCCGGAGGATACAAGCCCAGCAAGTACTGGGAATTCAGCGCGCGCTGGACTTGGATGGGCGGCAAGGCTTATACTCCGGTCGACGAAGAAAAATCCATCGAATACGGATGGCCTTGGGTTTGGGTCGATGATATCATGGTCGGGCATCTCGATGCCTACAAAAACCTTTCCGTTCGAGCCGAGAGGCGGTTTAATTTCAACAAAACAAACCTCGTCATTTATGCCGGAGCATGGAATATTTTCGACCACGATAACGAACTCTACAGATTCTGGGATTCATACGGAAATCAGTACATTTCGGAGTACATGTGGGGTGTCATTCCTTATATCGGCATCGAGTTCCAATTTTAGATTATAAGGAGATCCTGGAGGAAAAATGAAAAAAATAATCCGGACATTCATTTTAGGACTGTGTATCGCGTTTGGGGCGGGAGCCGGAAATTCCCTGATTGCCCAAATCCAGCCAGAAGCGGGCTTTTGTTTCCTGGAAGAGAATGATTTTTACTTCCACACCAACAGCTATTTCAACCGTCTTCCCCTTCGTTGTTCCCAAGCGCGAATATGGCGTGTGTATCAACCGGCCGACAAGGATCCTACATCCAAGCCGCTTTTCGTGTTTTATAACGGCGGGCCGGGAGGAGCGACAAGCGCAGGGCTTTTCAGCGCCAACACCGGCCGTAACGCTGTTTCTGTCGACCCACAGACATACAAAGGCTCCGTCATCAGCAATCCCCATAGCTGGACCCGGATCGGGAACCTTCTGCATGTCGACTCCCGAACAGCAGGTTTCTCTTACAGCATGATGGAGAACCCCCAAGATGATGCCCTGCGCCATGCCGAATGGGATGCCCAGAATTACAACGCCTTCATCGATGGGGCTGATTTTGTCAGGGTTCTGCTTCGTTTTCTTGCTGACCACCCCTCGATACAAAACAATCCTGTGGTGCTCGTTGTAGAAAGCTACGGGGGGATCCGGTCCCTCGTTATGCTGCACCTATTGCTTTTCTACCAGGATTACGCCAACGGAAATGCGATCTACCAAGATCCGGCATTGGTCCAGGAAATCCAAAATCACTACAACACCGTATTCCCCGAATATGCCGGCCAAACAGTCCCTCCTTCTGTCATCGCGCAGCAGTTCAGTCATCAGGTTTTGATCCAACCAGCCATCACCCGATACTATCAGAGATTGGTGGCGGTGGAAATGCTGGAAGCCCCGGGATCAATCCTCGACGACTTGGCAGAGGAGACGGGCGTCCCGTACATACGCTACGAGGACCAGCCCTGGGCAATCGCAAATCCCTCCCCTTTCAACATCATGAACAACATTTACGACTACATCGATCAAATCGGCCGCGACCCCTATATCTACTCCAAGCCGGCGGGATTTTTCAACGGTTTTTTCGATGCGGCGGCGGAACTGTTAACGCATTATGACAAGTTGAGCCAGATGACGGGAGTAGACACGACAGGGATTCCCGAGCTCTATGCCTCAGCCCGACAACAGGCATATAAAATCAAGTTTTTAGAGGACTATGCATCCCTGATGTCCTATTCTGCATTATTGGGGCCTGCACCCAAGGTGAGCGACATCCAATCCTTTCTTTTTCCGTGCGCGGAAGAAGACATGACAACCGTTTTCGGGGCTCTTCAACCCTGGGATCGCTATTTTCTCGATCTGAACTATGATGTTTCCACAGCTTTTGCCCTGAACAGGACGGTCATGGAAAGTTATGACATTCATTACAGGTATTCCGAACGTTTTGGCGAGATGTTTTTGGATAATGTGGCTTTTGTCGAAACCTTCATCACTAACGCCGCCTATGATATCGTCGTTTATTGCCCGAGCCTACCGGACGCTCTGACCTACCACGCATCGAAACTCAGCAGTTCGACACACGATGCTGTTGGCCCACCCCAGGCAGAGCGTCCGGGTCAAATACTCCTGGAATACAATCCAGGAAGCGTTCCCGGTTCCAACGTCACGACCCGGACCATCCGGTTTCCCTATTACGCCAACAGCGGCCATGCCGTTCCCATGACCGAACCGGGTGAAATGCTGGACGATGTGACCTCGTGGCTGGAAAAAACAGGGTTTTTTGCCGACATAATGATGCGTCATCCATGCAAGCAGCGTCAAGGAGTGAAAAAATGATTAAAATCGGCTTTTTCAGGGTTATGGTTGCCACCTGGTTGGTTTGGGCATTATTTTTTCTCCCCACCATCTCAGCGGCTGAGGAACGGTTCCAGATCGAGCTCTACGGCGGCATCTCCTTTGTCAATCCCAAGGATTTCAATCTTCTCAGCAAGGCCGAACAGCAGTATAACGATATCTATTTCATCGAACGTCTGCGCAGCTACAACGGATATTTCGTGAACGATTTCCCCGAGATCAGAGAGGCAATACCGGGCGGGATTCGCTTCAGATACCATGTGTCGGAAAAACTCTCATTTTCTCTTGCCGCAGAGGGATTTTTCCAGAAAAAGGAGCAGACCTTCGAAGGATCCTTTTACTACAGCTCGACCGCTTCGGAAAATCACACAAAAAGATACGATCCCTACAAACTCCGTTTATCGGGATTCGCTGTTTTAGGGGGAATCCATTACCGTTTGCCCGTTGGGAGCAAGACAGACATCGAGGTCGGAGCAGCCGCGGGATGGGCAAAAGCCCAGTTCGATTTTAGCTCTAACTGGACTTACCGGGCTATCTACCAGGGTACTTCTGTCTCTTATGACTCGGTCGACGGCGGTATACTGGAAGAGGATGGATCGGGCAACGGATTCATGGGCCAAGCCATGCTGCGCCTGAACCGGATGCTGGGAAGGCGTATAGGGTTTTTTGTGGAAACAGCCTTCAGTTACTGCCGGATGAAATCGGTCGAAGGAGGGGGGCGGGAAATCCGGATCAACATACCAGGAGAAACGACGTGGGAGGGCGCCTGGGGTATAAAAAAAGAAGAGATCCACTTGCTCTGGGGAGATAAAGAGGTTCTCGTGCCCACTAATTATTGGGCTGGGTGGATCGATTCGCAAAGGGAGCGGGACTTTGTCCTCGATCTGTCCGGCTTCCGCCTGGTCCTCGGTATCGTTTTCAGACTTTAGCTAAGGTTTATTCTGGACGATTCACAAGTTGAGATTGCTGCAGCGGCAAGGCAGTGGCCCATGATGCTGTATTTGTATACTGCGAATGGGCTACAACGCAGTCGATGCGGTGAGATCAGCTTGCCCATAGGGTAAAAAATGCCGATAAATTTAAAAAGATTTTTCAATATAAGCAATTTCTGCAATGTCAGGATAACTTCCTGATGTTGCAGAAGTAAAAAGTTTCGGCATTTTTTTATGAATAGTTCAGGATGATTAATCTTTGTCGAAATCCAGAGCATACGCCACAGCTTTATCAAAATCCATATGACGGCCCTGATTTTCGAATTCAGTGGCAGCTTTTTCCCCTAGCTCTTTTTTTGCTCGACCTATGTTCTTCTCCATCAGGATATCCCAGAACCTGACAGTTGGTACCGTTGCTCCTATGTCTTCCCATTTCTTGAGAGCAGAACCGTTCAGCCGGAGGGCCTTTTTGTACCTTCCCTGTCCGGCGATCCCCATGGCCATCCCCTGCATCTCGGCTGCTGCCTCCCACATGTCACCATAATCCAACGCCGCTTTCAGAGCATCTGAATAGCGCCTTTCTGCCTCTTTTGATTCATCCCTCTCCAATGCACAATCGCCATAATAATGCTTAGTGTCCATAATTTCCCGGGGCATTTTTAACTCCACTGCCTGTGCCATACATTTTTTTACCAGAGGTTCGGCCTTTTCATGCTGGAATTGCGTGATGAATCCAAAGCAAAGATGCGTCTTGCTCCGACAGATCAGTTTGGGATCATCAAGTTTTTCTGCAATTCTCACGCTTTCTTCCGAAGCCTTCATTCCTTTTTCATGATCATTCAATGCATTTTTTAGCACTCCTACATCACTCAAAACATGCACGAGCTCCTGTTGTTCATCCAGTTCACGCCAGATTTGAATGCTTTTCTCTATAGCACCAAGGCCCTCAGAAAATTTTCTCTGCCAGGATTGGATAAGTCCCAAAGCAAATAAAGCCCGTGCAACACCAAAACTGTGTTTTTTCTGTTTGTTCAACGCAAGGCTCAAATACTCATTTCCCGCATTGAAATGGGAGTGGGCATGCCAGAACCATCCCATGGCTCCGGCAAGTTTAAGGAGCTTTTCCGGGTGGGAACTGGCCTCATCCAATGCAGCTCGCAGGTTGTCATGTTCAGTCTCCAGGCGGTTTAGCCACATCGATGTTTCATCCAGACGTTCGGAATAGGCTGTTTCCGCAAGTCCATGATAATAGGCCAAATGTCTTTCTCGATAGACTTCTTCTTCACCGCTCTTGGCAAGCTTTTCTCTGGCGTAGTGACGCAGCGTTTCCAGCAATCCGTAACGGATCGAGCCATCGGTTTGTGTTTCGGTTACGACCAATGATTTATCGACGAGGCTCGCAAACAGATCCAATACACATCCCTCTGTTAGCTGCTGGTCTGTGCACACCTTCTCAACGGCTTCCATGTCGAACCCGCCCACAAAAACAGCAAGGCGGTTAAACAAAACTCCCTCTTCAGACTCAAGCAAGTCATAGCTCCAGTCAATGGCTGCCCTCAGTGTTTTATGCCTTTCCCTCGTACCCCTGGTGCCACCGGCGAGTATCTGAAACCGTTCATCCAGGCGTTTAAGAATGTCGTCCAGGCCCAGGAGTCTTACTCTGGCTGCAGCCAGCTCGATGGCTAAGGGTATTCCGTCGAGACGCTGGCAGATTTGAAGCACGGCCGAAGCGCTCTTTTCTGTCAACCGGAATTCCCGTTGGATGGCTTTTGCTCTTTCCTCAAAAAGCCTGACCGCCTCAGAATTTTCCCTTAATTTCTCCACGTCTTCGATCCGATCGGATTCTGGAAGAGAAAGAGAAGGAACACGCCATGTGATTTCGCCTGGAGCGTTGAGCGCCTCTCTGCTCGTGGCCAGGATATTCAACCCAGGGACTTCTTGCAAAAGACGTTCCGCGGTTCTCGAACAGGCTTCAACAAGATGCTCGCAATTATCGAGCACTATCAACACATTTTTTTCTTTCCATCGAGAGATGATGGTTTCCGTGAGGGGGCGATGGGGTTCTTCTTTGACCTTTAAAATTCCTGCGAATGCCTCCGGGATCAAATCGGGCTCAGCGATCGGAGCCAATTCGACAAACCAAACACCATCTTCGAAGTCTGAGACAAACCCCGAAACCACCCGGATGGCAAGCCGTGTTTTCCCACAACCCCCGGCACCTGTCAATGTCACAAACCGGTGTTCGTCCAGGAGGCGTTCGATTTCTTCGATCTCCTTTTCTCTCCCTATAAAGCTGGTGAGCTGGACAGGCAGATTGTGCTTTTCACCTCCTGCCCGGATTTTTGATTCGGGCTCAGGAGATTTGAGGGCACTCAGGAATTCATCGGCCGATTGGAAGCGGTCCGAGGGATCCTTCTGCAGAGCTCTATCGATGACAGCGCACATATAATCAGGCAGATCCTCCCGATATTTTTTTGGTGACACGGGGTCTGCGTTCAAGATGGAGTAGATCATGGTTTGCTCACGATTGCCTTTGAAGGGGAGTATTCTGGTGAGCATTTCATACAAAACCACCCCCAACGACCATATATCGCTTCGGGGATCAATCTCATTTCCGATGGCTTGCTCGGGAGACATGTAGGCCACCGTGCCGATCGTGGTGCCTGTTCGAGTTAACTTCACTTTCCCTGCCAGCTTGGCTATCCCAAAATCCACGATTTTGGCCTGGCCCTTTTCTGTCAGCATGATATTGGCAGGTTTGATGTCCCGATGAATGACTTCCTTTTCATGCGCTTCTTGGAGTCCGGAGGCGACTTGAGTGATTATGTTGACAGCATCCTCCATGGTCAACAGCCCTGATTTAATCCCTTCTTTTAGACTCTTGCCCCCGATATACTCCATGGCAATAAAGGTCTTGTTTTCATCCTCATCGATTTCGTGGATCACGGCAATGTTGGGATGATTTAAGGCCGCTGCTGTTCTGGCCTCTTGGATAAACCGTTTTCGAACATCATCGTCCTGAGTTAGCTCAGCAGGAAGGAATTTCAAGGCCACAGTGCGGTCGAGTTTTATATCCTTGGCCTTGTAAACGATTCCCATGCCGCCCCTCCCCAGTTCTTCAAGGATCCGATATTTGTCTGCCACCATTTTTTTGTCAGATGGTTTAGGCGTTTCCAACGTTTTGGTTTGGATGGAAGGAGCTTCCTCAGAAGGCATGAGAGAGGTGGCGCAGTTGCTGCAATAACGGGCGGTATCTGTGTTCTCTGATTGACATTCTGGACATTTAACAGCCATTGTAACCCCCTAAGTCGGTCGGAAGAAGGATATCAAGGAACAATAGAGGTGTCAACAAGTTCAGGATAATTTTATTCGCATATATAACGCATTCATGATATCCTTGGTGGGTACGATGAAAATACTCCTGATTTATTCCAAGTACCCTGACACCTTCTGGAGCTTCAAATACGCCCTGAAATTCATCTCCAAAAAAGCGTCCTTTCCTCCCCTTGGATTACTGACAGTGGCGGCCATGCTTCCCGATGAATGGGAAAAAAGGCTGGTCGATATGAACGTTTCCGGATTGACAGATGAAGACCTCAGGTGGGCTGACTATGCCTTCATCAGCGCCATGATCGTCCAGAAAAAGTCGGTCCAGGAAGTTATCCGTAAGTGCAACGAGTTCAACGTTAAGGTTGTCGCCGGGGGCCCGCTTTTCACGACTGGCCACGAAGAATTCGAAGGCGTTGATCATTTCGTTTTGAACGAAGCAGAAAACACACTCCCCGTTTTTCTCGAGGACTTGAAACAGGGACGCGCCCGAAAGATCTACACCTCCAAAGATTGGCCCGACATAAAAAAGACGCCCAGCCCGCAGTGGACCCTCATCGATAAAAAAAAATACGCCTCAATGAGCATCCAATATTCCAGAGGATGCCCTTACAATTGCGAATTCTGCGACATCATTGTTCTGAACGGGCATAGGCCCCGGGCCAAAAGCAAAACACAGATCCTGGCAGAATTGAAAGCCATCTATGACCTCGGTTGGAGAGGAGGAGTCTTTTTTGTGGACGACAACTTCATCGGCAACAAAAAAACGTTAAAAGAAGACACACTCCCCGCCTTAATCGAATGGATGACGGCGAAAAAATACCCCTTTTATTTTTTGACCGAAACATCGATAAACCTCTCCGATGATGATGAACTGATAAAAATGATGGTGAAGGCAGGATTCCGGAGAGTTTTTATCGGGATCGAAACCCCGAACGAGGACAGCCTGACAGAGTGTAATAAATACCTGAACAAAAATCGCGACCTTCTGGCCTCTGTGAAAAAAATCCAAAGCCTAGGTTTGGAGGTTCAGGGAGGCTTCATTGTCGGATTCGACAGCGACACGCCATCCATCTTCGAAAAACAGATAAAATTTATCCAAAACAGCGGTATCGTCACAGCCATGGTGGGATTGTTGAATGCGCCGCGCGGAACACGGTTGTATAAGCGCCTAAAAAAAGAGGGGCGATTGCTGGGAGGGATATCAGGCGACAACACGGATTTTTCGCTCAACTTCATTCCCAAAATGAATCACGAAACTTTAATCAACGGCTACAAGAAGATCCTCAACACAATCTATTCACCCAAACACTACTACAAACGGGTGAGAATATTTTTGAAACAGTACAAGCCAAAAAAATTCGACAAAAAAACCTATTTTAAATTCTGCTATCTCAGTGCCTTTTTGAAATCCATCTGGCTGTTGGGAATTCAGGGAAAAGAAAGATTCCACTACTGGAAACTGATTCTATGGACCTTGGTGAGACGCCCCTATTTTATCGGCATATCCATTTCATTTGCGATATACGGATTCCATTTTAGGAAGATCGCAGGAATTTAAAACGCCAAGACCGCTAAACTAATCCCACTTCGAGTAGATATATTCCAGCAGGGTGCATAGAATATCTGGTTGCGTATTCTCGAATTCAATCCCCATCTCGTACACATCGCTATCTTCGATCTGGTTTCCCCATACAATCTTTCCTACGGGGCTGATGGTTTCTCTTAATTTCGACAATGTGATCTTTAGTTTTATTGGCGTATCTAGAGGGATGTAAATGTTGGTCAGTATTTTTACCCCCCCCGCAGAAATATCCTTGATCTGGGCATACAGAACACGAGTGGGGCCGAGACTGGTTTCATCGGATAGGATTTCGATTTCAACGGGAAGTTCGTCCTCGCGCCTGGGCTCTTTGCGTTTTTCTCCTCTGGCTGATACGAATGCGTGAAAGATTTTATCTATCAGGGATAATCTCATGATCGATAAAATTATGGGAGAGGCGGGCAAATTTGGCAATCGCCTCTAGGGATGATTTCAGGGGTGATTTTTCTTTCTAAAAATGGACTCATTTGTACGACTAAAAGAGTAGGAAACTCTTAAGGAGCGAGGACAAGTATCATGATTTTTTTAATCCTTCTTTTGGTCGTTCCCTTATTAATCGGGTATTTCCTGGTTTTCTTAAAAATCGGAGCCATTCACGCATTCACCGTGGATCTTTATTATTGGCTCAAAGAAAAACGGCAAAACATCCTTTCTGGAAGGGGAAAATTGGCTAATATCGGCAAGTTCACTCTGGAACCTCTGTATTCATTACTCATCGCCATAAACGACTGGACAGAAAACATCGAAAACGCAGGCACAAAATCCGGGGTGCGGATCGCAGGATATTTATATCTTATCGGAATTCTCCTGTTCATCTTTTTCACGCTCGGACAGTTTCTTTTTCTGCTGGCCCTGATAGGTGTCGGGATCTTGCTGGGAACAGTGGTCCTGAATTATCTTCGGACAACCCAAAAAAAAGCAAAATCCAAACAAACTCAGGCCAATATCCAGGTAAAGCAGGCTGAGGGGGAATCCTTAACATTCATGGAAAGCATTTGGCCTCATTTTCGTTCCAAAAAGATCAGAGACAGAGTGGAGGATTTGTTCGGCCTGAAACAAATCGAAGTGGACTATCACGGCGACATTTTTTCCAGCGACATTACCTTGTTTCCGGTGAAAACCAAGATCGGATGCGTGGACAAGAACGGGGGGATCTACGACACAAGAAAAGAACTGCCCGAAAAAATCGGCAGCATCGACGTCCAAGGAAACATCGTCGACGAGCGTTTTTTCAACCTCGACGACCTAACTCACTGATTTCGAATTATGCGATAATTTTGTATTCTGTTACAATCTCTACATTGCCTTTTACCATCGCCCACACAGGACAAATCGATTCCTCGGATAGTTGGATTGCTTTTTGAACATCCGCATCCATTGCATCCCTTGAGTTCAAGACAAATTCCAGAAAAATCTTATGAAACGATGTCGGGTGTTGATCCTGCCTTAGGCCTTTGGCATTGACTTGGAATCCCGAAACATTTTTCCCATCTTTCTTAACAAGGCTACAATTGAAGTGGCACTGCTGCCGCAAGACTCAGGAGCAGACCTTCAAGCCCGGTGTAACCTTCTCCATCCCCAAGAGGGGGATGGTAATCAAAAGTGATCGGTGGATTGGACCCTGCCTCACCGGTGGATTGGACTTTCTGATTTGATAGCGTCACTGTTGCCTTCAAATGTTCAGCCATATTGCTGAGACCTCTATTTAGCTAAAAAATTAAGTTGTGGGCATTCCTGGCGAAGTAACAATTAGGGAAATATTCCTCGGTACCGGTATACCTCCGCAATCCTTTCGATCGCCACGACATAAGCTGCACATCGGAGGGTCACATTTCTCTTTATTGAATTTGCCCAGACTTCCTTAAAAGCCTTGACCAGCTTGCGCTCCAGTTCAGCGTTGACTTGTTCTTCTTCCCAATAAAGACCACTCATGGCCTGAACCCATTCCAAGTGACTTACCACAACACCACCAGCATTGGCCAAAATATCGGGGATAACGGCAACCCCCCTTTTTTCCAGTATTTCGTCTCCTTCCGGAGTTATCGGGCCGTTGGCCCCTTCAACAACGACTTTAGCTTTGATTTTGTCGGCGTTCTTCTGGTGAATTTGATCCTCCAAAGCAGCCGGAATCAGAACATCCACATCTTGGAAAAGAAGTTGTTCCTTGTCTATTTTACTTGCAGAATATTTAATAATACAGGCATGTTTTTCCACACAATCCAAAAGCTCTGGGACATCCAGGCCGTTGAGATCGATCAGGCATCCTGAAGCATCCGATACCGCCACGACCTTGGCACCCAGTTGGGAAAGGAATAAAGCAGCATGACCGCCCACATTGCCGAATCCTTGAACAGCGATTTTGGCTCCTTTAAGGCTCTTTTTTTGTGCTTTGAAAAATTCTCTAGTGATTAGCGCAACACCTCTTCCTGTCGCTTCTTTACGTCCCTTAGAGCCACCCAGAATCTCGGGCTTTCCTGTTACGATGCTGGGTTCTGTGTATCCTTTGAACATCGAAAATGTATCCATGATCCATGCCATGGTTCTCGAAGTCGTGTAAACATCTGGAGCCGGAATATCGATGTGGGGACCCAAGATGGGCATGATCTCGGTCGTGTATCTTCTCGTCAGCCTTTCTAACTCGGGCTCAGATAGCCTATTGGGGTCACAAATGATCCCTCCCTTGGCTCCTCCATAAGGCAGGTCCAGAAGAGCACATTTCCAGGTCATCCACGCTGCCAGAGCAACCACCTCATCCTCTGAGACATTGGGATGATAACGAACGCCTCCTTTGGCTGGCCCTTTGGCATCACTGTACTGGCAGCGAAACCCTTTAAAAACTTTTATTTTCCCGTCATCCAATTTGATCGGAACAGAGACTTTCAGGATCCGCATCGGATTTTCCAATATTTTTAAAAGATTCTTATCGAACTTGATCTCTCGGGCAGCTTTATATAATTGTTTCTGGGCCTTTCTAGCCAAAGAATCATCGATCATCGTTCCTCCTTAATACGAGAGTAAAAATCTGATGTTTTCGCTGGCGGGAAGGTGTGGGAGTTGAACCCACCCAGGACTTTTCACAGCCCCGCGCTGGTTTTGAAGACCAGGAGGCCCACCGGGACCAATACCTTCCCGAGAGTTATCTTAATATATGCACGTCTTTGTCGCGTTTTGTCAATCCTATATTGTCAAAATATTCCAAAATCGCTGTCGCGTATTTCCGCGAGAGCTGGAGGATATCGCGAAGTTCGGCAACCGTGATACTCGGGTACTTTGCAAGATACTGCAGGACAATCCTCCTGGCTTTTTCGATGGCATCCCTATGGTAGACGACTTTGTCGCTGAGGCGCACTAGAACTCCTCTCTCCAACAGGTTATACATGAGATTTTTGAATTCCTTTGTGTTGAGCCCCATCTTCTGCCTCAGTTCTTCCTCGATCGGAGAAGCGAAACCCATCCGTTGGAAATCTTGCTCGATTCGCTGGAGAATCTCCTGATCTCTTGGTTTGAGTTTGGATTCGTATCCCACAAGGCTCACATCTGAGTTCTTCCGCTTGAGGAAGCCTATTTCTACCAGGTCACCAATAACCGCCCTAAACGTCATGCTGTCCGTCAGCTCGAGAATCTTGGACCGGAGTTCTTCATAAGGCATCGCCAAGCGATGAGGGTTTTTATCCAAATAGTCCATGATTGTGGATTTCGATTTCTTTTCCAACTCTTCATAAAAATTTGCATGCAGATATTTGGCATCCTTATGGCCTGTTATTTTTATGACTTTTTTCGATTCTTCTGAATGATGAAGAGCATCCTCGAGGGCCACCTCCTTTTCCCCGATCTTCTTCCGCATCTCAGAAAGCGACATCGGTCGGGTTTTGGCATCCAACAAGACCTGATAAATCCTTTCTGTCAAGTCGCCGCCAAGCCTCTGCAAACCCTCTACCGTTTTGGCATCGAATCTTTTGTGCTTTTCCGGAGTGGAATCGAGAATTTCCCCTCCCCCCATCGTCATTAAAGGGGAAAATGTCCGGATCACGAAGCGATCCCCCGGCAGAGCAACCGTGGGGGATTCGAGGACAAACTGAACCAAAGCTTCCTGGCCTGGATGTAGAAAATCTTCCTCGAGGAGAACCAATCGCGATATGATCTCGGTCGTTCCCACATGAAGCCTGATCCTCGTTCTGTTCTTGAGTTTTTTCCCGTAACTCTTCAACAACCTGAGGTTCACATCCAATCGATAAGTCGGGCTGAGAGAACCGGGTTCACCCGCACATTGCCCCCGTTTCAACACCTCCTTTTTGACATCCTGTAGGTTCAAAGCTGTGCGTTTTCCCAAAACCGATCGGGCCACTTTCCGGTGATGAACTTGAATCCCTCGGACTTTTCCGGTTATCCCCTCCGGGAATATCTCGATCCTATCTCCATTTTCGACTTGGCCCGAGAGTATTGTTCCGGCAATAACCGTCCCGAATCCTCGCATGGTGAAAACCCGATCGACCGGCATCCGGAATATCCCGCTGTCGTGCCGAGTCCCGACTTCATCACCCAAAACCATCATGGCTTTTTTCAAATCGTCAATACCGTTGCCATCCACTGCAGATACGGGAATGATCGGGGCATTTTCCAGGAAAGAATCCTTCAGGAAATTTTTCGTCTGACCGGTCACCTCGAGAATTCGATCTTCTGTCACGAGATCTGATTTTGTGAGAGCGACGATTCCTCTTTTTACTCCGAGAAGCCGGAGGATATCAAAATGTTCCCTGGTCTGGAGGGAGATCCCTTCATCAGCCGCAATGACCAAAAGGGCTGCATCGATGTTACTCGCCCCTGCGACCATGGTTTTGATGAGCTTTTCGTGGCCGGGCACATCGATGAACACGATCTGTTTGTCGTAATCTGGAGTGTCCAAAAAAACAAATCCCAGTTCAATCGTAATGCCGCGGCGCTTTTCCTCGGCTAAAGTATCCGCATCGATCCCAGTTAGGGCTTTGACGAGAAGAGTTTTGCCGTGGTCGATATGACCGGCGGTGCCGATGATGACATGCTCGATATCTGTCATGGCTGAGGATGCCTTTTCCAAGGAAGGGCTATAGAATAACAGAATATCCGCGTGTTGAAAAGAAATCAGAGTTTTCTGGCCAAGCGCTTCAAATCACTCTTCAGCAACATAAGCTTGGCATCAGGGTACACAGCAGTCAGGACGTCCTCGAGATTCTGGATTTCTTCTGCAATCTTCTGACGAACAGTGGTGCCTTCTTTCGTCAACCAGATGTTTTTACACCGCCTGTCCGAATCGCAATCCACTCTTTCGATGTATATTTTTTCACACAAACGATCGATGACACGGCTTCCCCTGGAAACGGATAATTCCATGCGTTTAGAAAACTCTTGGCAGGTTATTTTTTCCTCCTTGCCGATGCAAAGAATCCCCCTATAATCTGCTTCGGAAAGGCCAAGTTTCTTCCTTATCTTGTGTTCACGAGCCAGAATGCCTTTTCCGATTTCCCCGAGAATAACAATCAATTTTTCATCGGTCAATATATTTCTCCTTGACAATTGTTGCTATTAGCAAGTATAATAATCGGGAAAGATAAAGTCAAGCTTGACAAAAGCTTATCTCATATCTGAAAGGAATAACTAAGATGCCTATTTATTCTTATCACTGCAAAGATTGCGGCAACAATTTCGAACTTCTGGTGGGCGTGACGGCAGATTCAAACGAAAAAAAATGCAACCGATGCGGGAGCAAAACAATTGAAAAAACCTTGAGTTCTTTCAGTTTCAGGATGGGGTTATCATCAACCGGCAGCTCCTCCGGTTCCTGTTCAACGGGTGGCTGTTGTCCGACCTGCTGATGTACTAGCGAAATTTTATCTGCGAAAATATATCCTGGTTTATTTTATTTACCTCTTTGGCAGCCGGAACAACCTGAAAAGGGATTTCGAACTCGAGCGTTTCCGGAGCCAAACACGACACATCATCGCAAGCCTGATATAAAAAGCTGGCCTTCAACATATTCTTTCCCTGCGGTATCGTATCGCTGACGTGGATGCGTGCTCCCAAAACAACTTTCCCTTCGTAGACCTGGAGTTCCACCTCAGAGAAACTGTAGGTTCGTGTTTCAGGAACAGGATAGTAAATCTCATCAACTTCGACATTGTCATCCTCTTCGATCATGAGGGTACACGCGATCAGAAACTGATCGGTCAGCTCAGGACCGTTGATGTGCCAGCCCGGAGTGATGTCCAGGAGAAAAGCGACATCGATTTTTCCTCCCGGGTGCACGCCGTCATGAGAAACATAGGTTTTGACATCAAGGACTTCCCCTTCGGTCCCTCCTGATGAAAACCCCATCAGAAGAGGAAAACAAACAAGGGCAAACAAGGATGCGACTCTATGCCATGATTTGGATTGAAACTTGTTCTTCAACATAATGGGGAAAGATAAACCTCGAAAACCGAAATGTCAAGAAAACAGCCAATCAGAGAATTATGCTACTTTTTTTCTTTTGTTTTTTCTATGGCTTTTTTTATCTGCTCTATTTTGCTCTTGTACCGGACTTTGACCTGATCATCGGCGAGTTCATAGGCCTTTTCCGCGGCCTTGAGCGCGTCCTCATAATTCTCCAGTTTCTGATACACGGTGGCCAAGGTGTTCCAATTGTAGGAAGCTTCCTGTAGCTCGATGGATTTTTTCACCGCTTCGAGAGCGCTTTCCAAGTTTTTCCCCTGTTGGGCCCAAAACATCGCATAGCTGTTCAAAACTGTGGCATTATCTTGATGTTTTGTCGCAAATTCAGGCCCAAAAATCTTCAGGGCCTTTTCTTCCTTTTCCAGCTTGAGGAAATTCTCCGCAGCAGCCCGGAAGTTAGACCACCTGTCCGGGTTTACCTTCAAGGCTAACTCCATCATGGTTTCAGCATTTTCGGTATTGGTTTTGTGTTTCACCCAGAAGCTGGCATACTGCATGAGCGTGTAAGTCAGATCAGAAACCTGTCTCTCTGCGAATCTCTTGCCGAAAGTATCATTCGCTTTATCCTTTTCTCCGCTCAGCATGTATAGTTCTGCAAGATCCTTCACGAAATAAGGATCTGGATTATATTTCATGATATCGTTGTTGATTTTTTCTGCCAGCTCGATCCCCTTATCGATGTTGTCCTTATCCTTATCCCGGATGATTCTGGAGATATAAGAGCTGAGGACATAGGGATCATCGGGATACCTGGATGTGTATTCGTCGAAGAATACTTTGGCTTCCTCTTTGGGAGCCCGTGTCTGGTAATAATAACTCAAACGCGAGTATGAAGATTTCATCAACGGGCTTTCCGGATACTTTTTGATAAAAGCCTTGAGCGGTTCCGGATCCATTTTGCGGGCAAAAGCCGACATGGCTCCTATCGAGAACTCAGCGTATTCGGTGAAGGTAACCTTTTGGTCTTGATAATCCGTGGTTCCTTTTGCCCCGTTCGGGTCAAGGGTCAAAACTTCATTGTATAGCTCCTTGGCTTTTTCCTCCTCATATTTTCTGTCGTATTTCCGCGCAAGCTTAAAAACCGTTTCGACGTTTTTGGGATCTTCGGCGTATGCAGCAGAAATGGACTTAAACGTGTCGATACCCTTCACGCTTTTTTCGATGGTTTCGAGGAACTTTTCCGGAGGAGGACCATACCCGACATGCCAGTCATACTCTGAGCCATCATTGTCGAGTATCAATGTCGTCGGTGTGGCCCGAATGTTGAACCTTTTGTAAACCTCGTCTCCTATTTTATCTCCCCTTACGGCATGGAAAAGAACAAAATTCTTGTTGAAAAACTCTTGAAATTTTTTGTTTCCGTAGAACTGCTGATCCAGCAGTATGCAGGATCCTCAGCCATCCGAGAAAAAGTCGATCAGAACCAGCTTGTTTTCGCTTTTGGCCTTTGAGACAGCATCGTCAAGGCTGCCTTGGAACCAGTCCTGAGCGACTCCAAAGGAGGATAAAAAAATGAGGAGAAGAGATAGAACGAATAATTTTTTCATTCTTACCTCCTCAAAATATGAGTAGCTCTTCATCAGTTTCTACTATAGAGGACATGCTTTCCCTTGTCAATAAGTTTTGGGAAACTATTCTGAATTGCTGCATTTGTAGCATGACTAATTTTTGGGATTCACGGTCAAAATGATCTTTCCATCGGATTCAGACACAACTCTGCCGATGATTGCCGCCGAGTTCACCCCTTTTCCCTTGAGTTTTGCTACAAACTCATCTGAATGATCTTCCTTGACCGCAATAAGAAATCCCCCTGACGTCTGAGGATCATATAGGGCAATCTCCACATCTTCGCTCACGCCCTCATTGACCTCCACGTATTGAGTAGCGTATTCCCTGTTTCTCTCGATGGCACCGGATATCAGCTCTTCCCGCACATAGCCCAACACATGCTTAAAAAAAGGAACCTGGTCCGTAAAAATCTCTGCTGTGACCTTACTCTGGGCGACCATTTCGCTCAGATGTCCCATCAAGCCGAAGCCTGTGACATCCGTTGCTGTGGTAACGCCAGCTTCAACCATAGCCTCGGCGGCCACTTTGTTCAGCTCTGCCATGGATTGTCCTATAACTGCCATGTCTTCCCTGGACGCCCGACCCAATTGACTGGCAAAACTGATGACTCCGGTTCCTAGGGGCTTGGTTAGGATCAAAACGTCCCCGGGTTCGGCCTTGTCGTTGGTGATGATCTTTTTTGGGTCAATGACGCCTGTCACGGCAAACCCGAACTTGATCTCGGTATCCTTGATACTATGTCCGCCGATCACTTCAACACCGGCTTCCTTCATCTTATCGATTCCGCCCCGCAACATCTGATTCATGACCAAGTGACTCATGGTTTCGATCGGGAATCCTACGACCGACAATGCGGTTAGCGGCTCGCCTCCCATGGCATAGATATCGCTTAGGGAATTGGCGGCGGCTATCTGACCGAAGATGTGCGGATCGTCCACGTTGGGAGTGAACACATCGACAGACTGGACCAGGGCCAAATCATCTGTCAGCTTGTACACTCCGGCATCGTCGCAAGTATTGGCACTGACAAGGACTTTCGGGTTCGATATAGCTGGGAGGCCGGCCAACACAATTTTCAGGTCGGTCTGGTTGATTTTCGAGGCACACCCGGCATTCTCCACAAACTGTGTAAGCGGTATGTTATCCGGCATATCCCCCAATCTTTCCCCTGCGCATAAGCAAACGTTTTCCTGTTTGAAAAGATCGCAGGGGCACGGCTGTTTGGGATTGCAGATGCATTGCCCGAGTTTGATCGAGCGCTGCATAATCTGTTTTCTTTTTTCTTTATCGGCCATGGAATACCCTAGCCTCTCTTGAGGGCAAAAAGTAAAGCATCCAGAACAACCTTATCTTCCTCTTCTTGGATTGTCCGGACATCCAACAGCACGGCATCATTCTGCACCCTCGGAAAAACAGGGGTTTGATTATACCGCAACAACCGGCCTAAGCTATCGGCTGAAAGATCCTTAGATTTCACCATCAAAAGTTTGGTGGGAATGGTCTGCACAGGCACAGATCCGCTTCCAACCTGAGAACCTCCCTCCACAACAGAGAATTCCACCCCCTCTGGAATCTGTTTCATGAGACTCCTCATAACCTTTTTTGCCCGCGATTCAATTTTTTCGATAGGGAGTGCAAACATCTTGTGAACAGGATGCTTCTCCTTCAATTTTTCCGGTAACCGGAAAAGCCTCAGTGTCGCCTCCATCCCGGCGATGGTCATCTTGCCGATACGGAATGCCCGGGCCAGAGGATTTTTTCTTATTCTCTTGATGAGGTCGGCTTTTCCCACGATAATGCCAGCTTGAGGGCCACCGATGAGCTTGTCCCCGCTGAAGCAGGCAACATCAGCTCCTGCCATCAGACTGTGTTGGACCATAGGCTCAGATTCGAAACCATAATCACGCACATCCACCAGAGCTCCGCTTCCCAGGTCGTCGATCAGGGGAACATTGTGCTCTTTGGCCAGCTGGGCCAACTCTTCGATATCAGGCTCCCCTGAAAAACCCACGATGCGGTAGTTGCTGTGATGCACGCGCATGATTGCACCTGTTTCTTCCCAGATCACCGAGGCATAATCCCAGAGATGAGTCCGGTTCGTGGTGCCCACTTCCCGGAGAATGGCTCCGCTTGCCGCCATGACATCCGGCATTCGGAAAGCCCCACCGATCTCGACCAACTGGCCTCGGGAAACGATGACTTCCTTTCCGTTTGCCAGGGTGTTTAGGGTAAGCATGGTGGCGGCTGCGTTATTATTAACGACAGTTGCAGCCTCAGCTCCCGTAATCTCACAGAGAAGATCATCGAGATGGACATCTCGATGGCCCCGCCTTCCTGTCTCGACATCTGTGGCCAAAGTGCAGTACCCTTCGATAACCTCATTGATGGCATCCTGTGCATCTTCGGAAAGCACAGCCCGTCCCAAACCTGTGTGGAGGATAACGCCTGATGCATTTACGGCCTTGACTAGAGAGGGCAAAAATGCCTTTTGGAGATGTGTCTCGATTTCTTTCAGGATGCTCTCCTGAGACAGCTTATCTTCTGCAGGTGAATCCTTCTCTTCTTTTCTAATGGCAGATCGCAACTCCTCTATGACCTTTCGGACTGCATCAACAACAATCTCCCTTCCATACTTTTCTATCAAACGTTCCAATGCCTCCGTTTTCAGAAGACTGTCCACAGAGGGAAGCTGACGGAGAATATCTTTGGTCATTTTTATTTCCTGTAAAAATGTTATAGCTGTCCTCATAATGTAGCATTTATATTCCCGGTTCATCAAGTATAGAAATCCGGCCATAAACATCTTCTTTCCGTGATCTCGAAAGACAATATGCAGGCATTTAGGAATGGTTGAAACGACCTTGCAGATTTAGTCATTATGCGTTGTCTTTCGAGGGAACCCAACGAAGTTGGGACCGAGGATTGTGTGAGCACTGCGGTAGCTTATGTATATTGCTGAATAATGGCTGGAATCTTAGGATGAAAGACGATGAGGGAATGGCGAGAAAATCCGCATAGGAGCAAAACCATTCTTAAAAGCCTAAATCTTGTTTTTTTAAAAATTGGAAAAAGGTAAACTTCTTGGGCATGTAAAATGAGTCGTTTTATCAGCTGGTCTTAATCGGGCAGCTTTGCTGCGATGCGGAATGTTCCTCCAAACCGGCGGCACCAACCTTCGTCGTTGTTGCAGATCCAGACATCCGGGGTAATCTCGACTACGAATTCCTTAGCCCCAGATTCCTTTTTCCACCAGAAGGCAAGGATGCGCGGATCGGTGTCTTCTTCCCCTTCCCGATCTCCAGCCCGGACGGAATTCTTTTCCAACTCAACACCAGATACAGGCTTCAGGCCGATTTGAGCCGGGGAGGCCAGATTATTCCACACGAAGCCTGATTTGTCGTCAACTTTCAGGATTAAATAGACCATGCCTTGTCCAGGATGTGCTGGCTCGTTGTATATGGATGCTTCGACAGAGTAGGGAAGAGATGCTTCGGAAGTTTGTGTGCAATCCAGAACACTGAGCTTATCTTTCGCGGGAAGTTTATCAGGCAAAATCTCGTCCATGCTTTTTTCGAGTGTCGGAATAGAACCGAAGACCTGGAATGTCCTGGTCCACTCTTGCGATGTTTCATCTTCACCCTGTCCCATCGTAGCCTTGACGGTGGCTGTAAATTCCAGGTTCTCAGCATCTTCGTTTTGGGCCCACATCACGCCGACGGTATGGGGATAGATGTCCTTTCCCTCCCTTCTTTTGCCCGCCACGATTTTGTTTTTCTGCAGTTCGACACCTTGAGCACCTTCCAGCAGGATCTCGGTCGCCACAGCATTGTCAAAAAAGGCTTTGCTTTTTTCATCGGGACTGACCGTTAGGTACATCCGGCTTAACCCGGTGGGCGTCACTTTGGGAGGGAGTGTTCCGGCCTCGAGATGAACGGGAGCATTTTCCCCTGAAACATCTTTGATTTTCAACGGAGACAAAGCCTGGCGGGGCACTTCGGTTGCGGGAACCTCATCGTTGTCCGCGAAGGAAACGGCCATGCGTGGTCGATTGGCAAGCTCTTCCCATTTCTTTTCGGAAATCCCGGATGGTCCCAACCTCTCCTCCAACACTTTTTTCAACTCCTCGGGTTTAGCCCAATCCCAAGAGGCAAGAAGGGTTCCATCCTTGTCGATGACAAATTCCATGTTGGGCATTCCGCCATAGGTATTCTGCAGTGTATTGTCCATGTTATCGATGATCCAGGGGATGTCGAGCTGCAATTCGGCACTGGCTAGACGGGTGTACTCCTGTCGCATTTCAAGAGAGTCGGGCTGGGTGAAACCATAAAATCCAGGGTGAGGTTCACGACTCAAAACATTGTAAAACGAAACGCCGCGGTGACCGAAGGCTTTACTCAGAGCCTCCTCACGGGAGGCTATGCGTCGCCAAGGCGGTCACGTACAACCTCCCCACTGGATGACAAGAAGGGAATCTTTGTATAGGTTGCTCAATGGGATCTCGTTCAGATCCTTGTCGTAGATCATGATGTCGGGAACTTTCTTGCCGACCTTTGGAGATCGTTCTTCCCAAGGAATACGCGGTCTGCGCTGCTGTTGTTGCCGCTGCTGCTGTCCCTTGAGAAAGGAACCGATCAGCAGAAGCACGAACAGAGAAAAGAAAACAAGGGAAATGCGTCCTTTTTTCATTTTCTTTTTCCTCCTTGGAATATCATTTCTGGATTATATTAGGGATTGGGATCAAAAACAAGTTTCTCTTTTTTTTCACCCAGCTCGGCATCTTCTTTGATCGAACAGAGCGCATGGTTCCACACGACATCATGGACAAAGGCTGGGAAGAGAAGACGAACGAACCACCAGAATATCTTCCCTATGGCCCGTTTTCCCTTTTTATAGTCGAATGACGTGTATATGACAAGACGGTTATTCCCATCTTTGGTCGGTTTGATCTCGAATATGAGTTTCCCTCTATCTGCATATTTTTCACTCACTTCGTAATACAGAACTTTTTCCGGGACCACTTGCTTGAGCTTCATATCCAAAGAAAGGGGCAAAAATTTTATCTTGTACCTAATAATTGACCCTATCTGGTTGGACAATCCCGCCTGACGCGTGATTTCCACAAAACGGAGTCTCATGTAGTTTCTCGTTTTTTCTCCAAATTTCCCGAACTCCCCGAATATTTTTCTGTTTGATGCTTTAATCTTGATGGCATACATGCGTTCGAAATCAGGGGTTCCATCTAGGGTCATTCCCAGGGCAGAAGAAAGAGAACTTTTGATATAGTCTCTCTTTTCCTTTAAAACGACCGTAGGATACCTGCCATACTCTCCCCATTTCAAGCCAAACAAAAATTCGGTAAAGATGTTTCTCAACGTCACAATTAATCCGCCGAGAAGGACTGATTTGAGAGCCCGGAAATTGAACATATCGCCCAATATTTCCCTATAGTCTGCATAACCGCTGGCTATTTTCCACAAAACTTTTCCTAAAGGTCTCTTGCTCTTGTCCTTTATCTTCAGCTCTGTGGCGAATGTCTGATAAAGGATTCTGCTGAGGAATGGAGTGCTGAATGCAAGCCGGATCAGGTAAAATACCAGCTTTCCGTGGCGGTTATCCCTAGATAACCATTTGACGGTTTTTCCGTATTCTTTGATTAAATTTTTTTTACTTGAGCCTTTTTTCATAATGATGTGGGCAAGCTGTGAGGCGGATAAAAAGGCAGAATACAACCCATCTTTGTACAACCGAGATCCCACAGCATCGCCGATGATCGCCAGCCCTTCGGCAACTGGATTCTTGGCAACACCGACAGTCATTCTTGGTGAACAAGCACAGGCCACAGGGTAAGTGACAATATTCGGTAGGATTCTATTCAATTGGGGCAACTTGACTATTTTGCTTATGATCTTCCGGGTATCCTTCGGAAGCGTAGCTCTATCGATATATTTTCCTATGACAGTGACAGTCAAGTAGTCTCCTTTGGGAACAAGCGCGACATGCTCTAGGGACAATTCCTTTGCTCCGTATTCTATAAAATAAACCTCGTTTTTCAAGTTTTTTTCTAGAACTTCTGGAGAGACTTTTAGTTCAAAAACGAGAGTCCTTCTAAGCTTGGCAGGAACAAAATCTGGATTAATCCGCTGAATCGAGCGAACAAGCGTATTTTCTCTGTAATCTTTGCCAGAGCGCGCATTTATGCCAGTGGCAACGGCAACAAAAGAGGCAGGCATGGATATCACATCTCCTGATGCCAATTTGGTTTTTAACACAGGAATGTTTTGGTCCAAATAATTAATTTCCAGAACTTCTCCTTGGAGAATCCTCGCTCCTTCTTCGACCGCCTTCCCAAGGAGGAAAGCATCCAATCCTCGCTGCTTGTTTTTGGAATTCGACGGGAGCGATCCACGGAACACCGAAAACATTTTCATCTGGTTTGGAACCTTGATGGGGATATTTTTCCACATCCCGTGGATCCATATCCTGTTTATGTCTCCCCTGTTAATCTCTGGGGGGACATGGATTCCGGTCTCCTCCATTATGGCACTCAACCTGGGGGAGATGCCTCCGGCTCCGAAGTTGCATCCTTTGCTCCACCAAGTATTATCCTCGACCTTCAAAGTGGTTTTTTTTTCAACAATGACAACATCGATCTCCCGATTCAAGCTCCGGGCTTCTCTGAGAAGACAAATGGCGAAAAAAGATCCTGCTGGTCCCCCTCCAACGACAGCGAATCTCTTCCTATCCCATTTTGTCCAATCAAAGCCCTCGGGCGTAATGCGATGTTCTTCAGCCATTTGTATCAGGAAAAGTCTAATCCATTATTTTTCAAAAAATTTTTTCCGAACGCGAAGTTGATGATTTTTTTGAACGAAGTGCTTCTTGAATTATTTTCTGGGATTATTGGAATCACTAACCACGGAATTGGTTGATCATCAGTTCTTCATCCCATGATGGAACAATAGCATGGTTAGACGAATATTGCCTCCATTCATCGTATGAAACAAGCGGCCGGGTCCTTTCGATTTCATTGACCGTCGTTTTCACGACTCCGGGTAATTTATTTACCATTTCTGCCAAATACCTATTCAACTCCTCCTCAGAATCAGCCAGAATTGAAAATTGAATGCTGTCGCCGAAAAGATGAAACGTGTAGGCGATGTAAGCCATTATCAAGCCTTCAGGAAGGACAGCGTTTTTAATATTTTGATAAACATCTTTGAGTTTTTTCGGAAACACCTTTAGGGTAATCGTGAATCGTTTCATATCTTTTGTATCCTTAGGGATCGGAAAAAACACAGGTTTGATCATATTAATCACCCAAATATCCGTTATGTTTTCGATTTTGTTTAAACGCTCGGCGATAAAATCTCCGAGAACACCTGGATCATTGGTATGGATAAATAGACTCACATCTTTGTGCTTGATTCTCTTGGAAAGGTATAGCAACTGTCCTTTCCCTTTTATGCTATCCTGCAATTCGGCTATTTGAGACATGATTACATCACAAATCTTCATCTTCGTTTCCTGGGATTGCAACCGGATAATGTTGATCATCGATCCCTCCCTTTATTTCTTGACTATTCCCATAAAAACAATCGATTCCATTGGTTCTATATAGTTAGTTTATTTTCATCATCGCCATTTGTCAAGTTTCCCAAGCACTTTTTTGTCTCCAAAGTGGGAACAGGAAATCTTACTCCCTGTCATAAAATTGCCCCTTTTTGAATAATTTATGACTTGGAGTTATAATTGGGATCACAATCGAGGAGAATATTTTGACAGGAATAACCAGGCGAACATTCCTAAAAACAGCGGTGGGAAGCGCCATTGCCACGATGACTTTGGGATGCAATCTATTCAAGTCCAAAAAGCGGCCGATGAACCTGGTCTTCATCATGACAGACCAGCAACCCATAAGCACACTGGGATGTTACGGCAATCCGCTGAATCCGACACCAAACCTCGATCGCCTGGCCCAGACGGGCATGCGCTTTAGTAATTTTTACATCAGCGCTTTTCCCTGCAGTCCATCCCGCGCCAGTATGCTGACCGGGATGTATCCCCAGAAACATGGCGTTATCACGAACAATGTTCCCCTCGGGGACAAAATTCCATCTCTCGGATTCATCATGCGGGATTCGGGTAGAGATACCGGCTATTTCGGCAAAAGCCATCTCAAGGGTCACATGTACAGAAACATGCCCTGGAGAGAGCCTTTCAACGGGAAATGGTACTGGAAACGCTTAGCGGATGAGAGAGAATACAGATTCGAGCAGGTGGAAGGAGGATTAGGGGAAGACCATGCTCAACTGGGATTCGAAACTTGGGCAGGAGGATGGAAAGATTACCATGACTACCTGAGAAATGTCGGGTTGGGAGATCTGCTGAAGGAGCGCCCGATCCCCGGCAATCACAACGATCTTCCCAGTGCGGGAAGGGATGAACATCGGTATTCCCTACTCCCAGAGGAACACCACATGGCCTCCTTTTTTGCCCAAAAAGCGGTACAATACATCCGATCTCAACACGCAAAAAATCAGCCCTTTGGTGTGGTGCTATCATTTTTTGGCCCCCATCTCCCCGTTGCACCGCCTAAACCTTGGGATGAGAAGTACTCTCTCGACCAGTGCCCGTTGCCGCCAAACCATCACGACATGCTCGAAGGAAAGCCGATAGAACAAAAAGACAACTCTGTCTGTTATATGGCACCAAATTGGGAAGAAGCCCAGTTTCGAGATTACATCCGCCGTTATTACGGATATTGCGCCTTCATCGACCAACAGATCGGAAGAGTTTTGAACACATTGACCGAGTGTGGACTGGAAGACAGCACCATCGTGATCTTCACCTCCGATCATGGCGATATGATCGCAGCCCACGGATTCATCTACAAAATGGACAATTGCTGCTATCAAGAACTGGCGAATGTTCCGTTCATCATCCGGGCACCCGGATTGACCAAACCCGGTACGACACACAAAGGGCTCGTCGAAAGTGTGGATATCTTGCCGACATTGATCGATCTTTTGGGCCTCCCTAAAGTAACAGGAGTACAGGGAAAAAGTTTTCGCAAAGTTCTCTCTTCCCCGGGAATTCCTTTTCGAGACCGCGTATTCATCCACTGGAATGGGCCTTCTTTCATCACTCTTGATGGCCAGTGGAAATATGCCCTCCATCCCCATAGCAAGACAGACGAGCTCTACCATCTCAAAGAAGATCCTGGTGAAATGAAAAATTTGGCGGTGGATGAAAAATTTAAAGACACCTTGAAAAAAAAGCGGCAGGAAATCTATTCCTGGCTTCATGAGACGACCTATCCCTATGCAGATGTCATTATAAAAAATACGAGAGATAAACACTTGATTTCGTAACCATTTTCTCTATTTCTGTCGTTATTATAACTGGAAGCTTACTCAGATTTGTGGTTTAATATCTAAGATTGAGTGGAAGAGAAATCCTCTGATCTCAGTCTAATAGGTGTACTCATAAGATTACAACACAGTATATGAAACAATGAAGTGCCCCAAGTGCCTGGCCGATAATCCTCCCGACAGCCGCTTCTGCCGGAAATGTGCCACTCCGCTTCCTGTCGAAGAGGATTTGGCCATCTCCCAGACCAAAACCCTCCAAATGCCCGCCACAATGTTGGATAGAGGGACCACTTTTGCTGAAAGATACGAGATCATCGAGGAATTGGGCAAGGGTGGTATGGGTAGAGTCTACAAGGCTTTTGATAAAAAAATCAAAGAAGTGGTGGCTCTCAAACTCATAAGGCCTGAAATCAGCGCCGATAGGAACACCATCGAACGCTTTAACAACGAGCTGCGATTGGCCCGCAAGATATCACACCGCCATGTATGCCGGATGTATGATGTCGGTCAAGAAGGCCCCTCCCATTTCATCACCATGGAGTATGTGCCGGGAGAGGATTTGAAAAGGTTTATCAAACGATCGGGACAGCTGACGGTCGGAAAAGCCGTTTCGATAGCCAAGCAGGTCTGCGACGGCTTGGCAGAAGCTCATCATCTGGGCATTGTCCACAGGGATCTAAAGCCGCAGAATATCATGATCGATGAGAACGGCAACACACGGATCATGGATTTCGGGATCGCCCGTTTTCTCGAAGGAGAAGGCATGACGACCCAGGGTGTCATGATCGGGACGCCTGACTACATGGCCCCCGAGCAAGCAGAATTGGAAGGCGTGGATCAGCGGTCGGACATATATGCGCTGGGCATAATCCTTTTCGAAATGGTCACAGGACGGGTGCCATTCATGGGAAAAACTCCCTTGAGTGTCGCGATGAAGCACAAAAACCAGGATCCTCCCGATCCGACAGATCTCAACGCGCAGGTGACCGCGGACCTCAGTCGAGTGATACTCATGTGCTTGGAAAAAGAAAAAAGTCAGCGATACCAGATTGTGGAAGATCTTCTTGCCGATCTGAAAAATATCGAAGAAGGGCTGCCCACGACGCAAAAAATTATCCCAAAGGCAAAATCTCAGCCCTCCGATGAAATAACTGTCACGTTCAAGAAAAAAAAGTTCCTGATTCCGGCTCTGGTTGTGTTGGCCATCTTTGTGGCTTTTGTCATCCGGCAGATTATCCCTCCTGGGGAAACAGTAACAACTGTCCAAGAAACTTCGAACTTAGTGAAACCACCTGTTCCCCCTGAAATCAGAGCAGGGAGAGAAGATAGGGCATCCGAAAAAACAACGCCTTCCTTAAGAAGCTTGATCCCAACGGATATAGAAAAAGTCATCGATCCGTCTAAATTCAGCGGCGAGATACAATGGCTGGGGAGAGCGCTCAGCATGATAAGCCCCGAAGCCATGAAAAACATAGATGAAGAGGAACTGAAAGGATTTGAAAAATTCCTGGTGACTATCAGGGACAAGCTGCCCGAGGAAGGTTCCTACAGGAGTGCCATCGACCAAGTCAGGAGCAAACTGAAAGAAGGGAAAAAGCTCCAGGACGCCGGCAAACAAGAGGAAGCGGAAGAAAGCTACTTGGAGAGCCAATCCCAGATGAGAAATCTCCTGGAATCGGTCAGACAGAAAGAAAGAGCAGACAGGGCAAAGAATTCGATGGAGCAAGCGCGATTGTATGCCTCCCAAAGAGTCAGCGCGGCAAAGGACAATTTGCTGTTTGCTGTGGCGGAGGAACAGGTGAAACTTGCCGCTGATTCCTACGATAAGGGCGATTTTGCCGGGGCAAACACGCTGTATGGCGTTCTGGAAAAAATCTTCACCTACAGCGTTCAGGAAAGCGATGGTGCTGGGAGTGTCGAAATTTTGAAAAATTATGTCGCAGGTCTCAGGACCGAGGTCAATATTGCGGGTATCCCTGCCTCCGCATCTTGGTTTTATGACAGAGCCAGGGAAGAAGAGGAACAGGGCAAATCGCTTTCAGAGGAAAAGGAATACGAAGCCGCAGTAGAAACCTACATCCAGGCCGCCTTCCTTTATGAAAAAGTCCAGGAGGAAGTTGCGAAAAATCGAATCCCTCAAAGGCGCTAAGCCATTAAGATATTCTATCTTTGAATTCCCAAGTTTAACGCAAATTCACGAAAAAAAATCCACCGCTGGATGAATAAGATTATGCAACTTTCAAATTTATCTTCGGGTTATCTATAATATTACCATTCCGTAAATGAAACTCAGAAATTTCGCAGGAGGAGTGAAATGAGGAAAGCGCCTATCTTTCGCCCTTTGATTCTATGCATTGCGGTCCTAACCATATCTCTAGCGTCGGCCGATGGGAATGCGGCCAAAAAAGCCGGAGCCGCCGGAGAAATCGTGGAAGGGGACTTGGCAAAAAAATTGGATATGTATTTGACGCGGATAACGCCGTTCGGGTTTTCCGGAGCACTTTTTGTCGCCAAAGACGGCAAAGTTATTCTGAACAAAGGGTACGGGATGGCCATCCGAGCGAAAAACGTGCCCAACACTTCGGGTACGGTATTCAGCACGGGCTCGATCACCAAACAGTTCACAGCTGCCGGTATCATGAAGCTGGAGATGATGGGCAAACTGAAGACCGAAGATCCAATCACCAAGTATTTCGATAATGTGCCGGAGGACAAAAAGACAATAACCCTGCACAACCTCTTGACCCACACATCTGGGGTGATCGACTTCACGGGCATGGATTTTGAGGTCGCCCCCAGGGATGAAACGATGCAAAAAATCCTGGATGCACCGCTTCGCCACAAACCGGGAGAGCAATTCGCCTATTCCAATGCCGGATACAGCATGCTGGCCGCCGTGATCGAGAAGGTCTCGGGGCAAAGTTATGAGGAATTCATGAACAAAAACATATTCACCCCATCAGGGATGGCGTTTACAGGCTACAGAATTCCTGAATGGGACAAAAAGGTCGTCGCCCACTGGTATAGGGGAGAGAAGGACAACGGAACACCTCTCGAAAAGAACTACCCGTACTGGAATTATCTAGGAAACGGGGGCATCCTTTCCACCACAGAAGATATGTACAAATGGCATCAGGCACTTCTCGAGGATAAGGTACTTTCGGCTCCGGTCAAAAAAAAGATGTTTGCGCCCTTCCTGAACGAATATGGATACGGTTGGGATATCATCCAAAGAGAGATGGGAACACTGATCCAGCACGACGGGGGAAGCATGCTCGGTTGTAGTGCAGAGTTCCGGCGTTACATCGATGCCAAAATTGTTACCATGGTGTTCTGCAACCAAAGCTACGGTCAGCGAGCTCTGTTCGAGGCGGTCCGGGATAAGATCGAGATGCTCGTTTTTGGCGGAGAAGTGGCTATTCCCCCGGAAGTTTCGGCACAGCAGCCGGACAAACTCCTGAAGTTCGTGGGAACATACAAGCTGGCCACCGGCGGACAACTTCAGGTCAAACGAGAAGACAAAACTATCGTCATCTCTGCCCATGGGCAGGATGCTATTTCGGTGTTGTTCGAACCGGGAAACCCGGACCCAGTCCGCTTCGAGGAACTCAACAAGCTTGCGGCATCGGTATTCGAAGCGGCGCTCAAGGGAGACTATGAACCATTCGGGAATGTCCTTGCCAACAAAGAACGGCGCATGAAACCAGTTCAGGAACTTATCGAGATGAGGCTCCGCATGTACAAGCCGAGGACGGGTGAGATAAAAAACGTGAAGTCCCTGGGAACCCTATCATCCACACTCGATGGAGAAAAAGTAGCCATGACTTATGTGGAATTAAAGGGCGAGAAGGGAAGCATGTTCTTCGAGCTGTATTGGCAAGACAGTAAAAATGTCGGCGTGGGGCCGGCGCCTCCGCCAGGAGAGATGGCCCTCCCGTTTTTGCCGGTATCAGAATCAGAGTTTGTAGGCTACAAAATAGATTCAGCTGTCGGTGCAAAAATCGGATTCAAGATGGATGATAGCGGATCTGTAATCGGCCTCGTAATCCCTGGAGATCAGGATTTCATGGCCCCGAAGCACAAATAGCATCCCGACTGCCCGCGCCTTGATATTTCATGGGCAAATCACTACTATATTATCAAGAAGTTTTTCATTTTTTGAAAAACGGAGTTTTCATGATCTACATGAGATGAATAAATGGTACTAGCGCAGCAGTCTGTTGCGCAAAATTTCGGCTTCGACCGGGAAGCTCTCCGGATTAAAGGTCGAGCCTCTCGGCTGAAACGAGAGGCTTTAATTTGAAAACGAAAAATTCCTGTCATCCCCCCGAATCCTCATTCAGTGCCGGTGGGCAAGCGAAAGAATCTTCACCGGTGGAACCCATCGCTTGGTTCCAGGATATGGTTCCTCACGCACTGGAATACGCAACCGAGGAAAAAGCTAAAGGCAAAAAAATCGTTGGCATCATGTGTGAATACACGCCCCGGGAACTCATCATGGCAGCCAATGCCATACCTGTATGTTTGTGTGGCGGATCGGCCGAGATGATCCCCCCAGCCGAAGTATATCTTCCGTCTAATCTGTGTCCGCTCATCAAATCAACATTCGGCTACAGCATCCAGAAAGCCAATCCTTTTTTGGAGATGGCAGATTTCTTGGTAGCAGAAACCACATGTGACGGTAAAAAAAAGATGTACGAGCTTCTTGCTGAACGCCATCCTATGGTCGTTTTGGAATTGCCCCAAAAGCCTGATGATCCCGATGCGTTCCAGCACTGGATAAAAGAAATCGCAAAACTAAAATCGGAACTGGAAACCCGTTTCACCGTCACAATCACCCAAGAAAGTTTGAGGGATGCGATCAGGAAAATGAACAGAGAGCGCGAGCTTAGACGCAAGTTGGCTGAACTGATGAAGGACGAAGCGCCTCCTTTAACCGGCCGTGAGCTTCTGGATATGAAAAGCCTGATCTCCTGTATTCCGGAAGATTTGGATTTGTTCGAAAAAGCTTTGGAAGTGCTTCCTGGCCGAACGCTCGATCCTCCAGCCGAATCTAGGATCCGCGTTCTGTTGACGGGAGTTCCTTTGCCCCATGGAGCGGAAAAGGTTATGAACATTATAGAATCAAACGGAGGACTTGTGGTCTGCCAGGAAAACTGCACCGGCCTTAAACCTCTCCTCGAGGATATCCGTGAGGACACTCTAAATCCCCTTGAGGCATTGGCTGAAAAATACTTCCACATTCCCTGTTCCGTGATGACGACAAACGCAAGGCGACTGGATACGCTGCGATCGCTTATCCGCGATTACAAGCCACAATGTGTCATCGAGCTGGTTTGGCACTCCTGCATCACTTACGACGTAGAATCTTATTTCGTAAGAAAGATGGCCGAAGAAGAGACTGGGCTTTCCTACCTGAAGATCGACACAGATTACTCTCCATCTGATTCTGCAAGGCTTGCGATGAGGGTGCAGGCCCTGTTTGAGACTGTTAGAGGAAAGCGTTGAAAACATGATATTTGCGGGAATCGATGCAGGATCGAGGGCCATAAAGGTTCAATTGATAGATGAGAACAACCGCACGCTTGCTTCGGGTCTTGGAGAGCAAGGCGTAAAACAGGCTGATTTGGCCACTCAGCTGCTCGAGCAGACTTCCGCAAAGATCGGCATCAATCGTGATGACATAACCAAGGTTGTGGCAACAGGGTACGGGCGCGACTCATTAGAGTTTGTGGACACAGCGATCACCGAGATCACCTGCCACGCACGAGGAGTGATTCACCAAATATCTGAGGCTAAAACCATCATCGATATCGGCGGGCAGGACAGCAAACTGATTCGGCTGGAGGGTCAAGGCGTGGTGCAGGATTTTGTGATGAACGAACGGTGTGCAGCAGGCACAGGAAATTTTCTCGAAGTGGTCGCTAGACAACTTGAGATGGACATTTTAGATCTCGGGAAATATGCAGAAAAGGCCGACAAGCCGGCTGTGATCAGCAGCATGTGTGTGGTTTTTGCCGAAACAGAAATATTAGGGCTACTGACATCCGGTGAATCGCGAGAAAACATTATCGCTGGAGTTCAGGCATCCATAGCAACGCGAATTGCCTCGATGGGAGGGCGTCAGATTGCCGATCCTGTCATCTTCACAGGGGGAGTGGCTCTGATACCTGGGATGACTTCCGTACTGGAAAATACGATCGGTCACTCAGTCGTCGTGGCCAAAGACCCTCAGTTCACCGGCGCAAAAGGAGCCGCGATCATGGCTTCTGAGCTAAACTGACGATTATCTGCCTCTGATGATCATCCGATATTTTGCGTTTTTTTCGACCAAATCCCGGGAAAAATAATCGGGGTGATATACATTCTCGATATAAAGCTGAGTCTGGTCACAATAGTGGGCGCTGGCAGGAATACCGGAGACGCCGGTAGGAATAACGGTCAGCGATTCGTCCCAGTTTGCTAGCGAAAAGATATGCCGGTGGGAAGCTCCCCATGTGACACCAAAAGGGGCATTCACAGGATAGGAGTACGGGCACACCGTATGATCGCTCCCACCCACCTCGTAAGGACCGCTGTTGAAGCCAAACAGCCAGTCTAAGATCTTCACGCTCCCCAGAGGATGGCCGAACGTGAGCCGGTGAATTTTTCCCCACTGCCATTTATCCGTATTGCTTCCATGTTTTTCTCTAAGAGAAGCAACCGTATCTTTGAAACTTTTCCGTACGATATCCGTGAAGGTCTCTTTTTTATCGGGCGTGTTTTTATCGTCACTCCAGAGAGAATCCCCAGCTGCCACCGTATTCTGAATGGTGTAATCCCGGAGCAAACCGGAATCCAGAAAGTCCGCAAAAAGTTCATCTCCCATCTCATCCAGCAGTAAATTCTCCGTGTATTGACACAAAAATTTCTCGAATATTGATGCTTCCGGGCTTGATTTCGCGAGAATTCCGTCCCATAAGGAGAATGCATCCAGAATTTGTTTTTCGAAAATGCTCCAATCATCTGATTTTCCCAGCTCGGTCATGATTGCTGGTCTGATGCTTTCCACCAGTTTAGACTTCTGATCCGCCTGCATCCTCTTGAAGTCAGCAACCGATAAAAGGTCCTTCTCTTCCAGCACCTCCCTGATGCGGTCGATCCGCGTAGGCGGGAAGAACCAGTGGCTGATGTAGTGAGGATAATCTTCCCCGGCCGTCTTGTTATTGGCACTGGATACATAACCTCTTTCCGGATTGAAGCTGTGGGGAAGTTCATCAAAAGGGACAATTCCTTGCCAATCATATTCATCTGTCCAGCCGGGAAAAATGGTATTGGAACCCCCATCTTTGCGGATCGGAACGCCGGCACAACAATACAGGCCGATATTGCCATCCACATCGGCATAAACCGTATTCTGGCTGACCGATATAAAAGTTTTCATCGCGTCCCTGAAATCATCCCAATTATCGGCCCGGTTGACGAGATAAACGGACCGGAGCTCGTTGGAATAATCGTTCCCGATCCAGCGCATGGAAATGGCCGAGTCCTTCACGTCATGAAACCGGGAAATGATGGGACCGCGGTGGGTGAACCGGAGATCTTCCCACACGGTCTGACCTCCTGATATTTCAATTTCTTCCGCTCTCACCTCCATGTCTCTCCATTTGCCGCTCAATTCATACTGATGAGGATTGTCCGGATTGATTTTCTCCAGATAAAAATCGACATTGTCCACCATCACGTTGGTGAACCCCCAGGCGATCCGGCCGTTATGTCCGGCCACGACAAAAGGCTGGCCGGGAAGGACAACTCCCGTGACATCCAAAGCTCCTTCCACAACATGATGCATCTGATACCATATCCCAGGAGAATTCAACTCGAGATGCATATCGTTGGCCAGAATCGGCATCCCATCCACGCTCTTTTTTCCCGATACAGCCCAGTTGTTGCTTCCCCCAAAAACGGCAAGCCCCATTTTCCGGAGATGGTTGCCGGCAGACAGGAGGGTTGACTCCAAACCAGGATAAACAACGCTTTTATGAAGAACCATATCGGAAACCAGTTCTTTGGTTTTAGCATCGCCGAATTGTTTGCGGATCTTATCGAGAACGACCTCTTCATCCCAGGATAACCTCAGATCCCATCCCATGTATCCCACAAGATTGATGGAATGTTCGGGCAGCCACTTATCGGGTTTATACCGAAGGATGATGAATTCGGGAGGGAGTCTGTCCATATGGGATGCGATGTATTGATTGACGCCGTCTGCGAAGGCCAAACATGCCTTCACCATCGGGTCCTCAGCATCTTCCAGGATGATTCGCGATTTTTCAGGCATCCGCAATGACCGCATCAGAAGGTCTGTCTCCACCAGTTCTTCTCCAAATATGGCGGAGAGATTCCCGGTGCAGGCCCTGCGGAGAAGGTCCATCTGCCAGAGCCGATCCTGAGCCATGCAGTACCCGACGACCCTGTAAAGATCGCTTTCATTTTGGGAGTATATATGGGGAATCCCGTAGGCATCCCGAAACACCAGAACTTCATCGGTAATTCCCCTAAGCTTTACTCTTTCATTGTAGTCTGGAAGCCCTCGGCGCGCTAGGGACTGGACGAATAGGAGTCCTGTTATAAGCACCACCGCGATCAATACAATCAAAACAATCCCCGCAACCTTTAATTTTTTCACTGGCGTGTCCTTATCTGAATATTTTTCTCGTTTACCAAATAGAGAACCGTCCCCTTTTATGGATCGATCCCGAAGGCGGGTTTTCGGGTTTTCCATTTTCCCCGAGTGAAATCCGGAACTTTGATGGGAACACTGCCCTTGGCGATGGATTCCTCCGAGAGAGGCCCATGAACACTCATGATCACAGAATCGTATACATCGATCGGGGTTTGAGTTTTTTTGCGGACTGCATCGATAAAAAGGCTGAGCTCCAAATAGTCGGTGCCCCCATGGGAAAATTGGCCGGATTGGTCTTTCATGGCCTTCCACCAGGCATGTTCGTGATTTTCCTGGTAGGGATCGAAGGACTCCCATTTGTGGTACTCGGGGCTGAGGCCGGTGAGGTAGACCGCATTCCTCTGCTCGTTGTAAATTCCTCGGGTGCCTTGGATCATCCAGCGGTTGTCATAGGGTCGGGGCAGTTGCATGTCATAATTGATCACGATGGATTTTCCGTTTTTGGTGCGGACTACGGTGGTGACGATATCGCCTTGGGCATACTTTCGCATGGCATTGGGGTGATCGGGCCCGAACCGGCGGATAAAATAATCATTGATTCCGAAGCAATCGGTGGCAGTCGAGGTGAGGGAATCGTAATAGTCGCCGTACCCGATATCCATCCAACTGATGACAGGACCGAGCTGGTGGGTGGGGTACTGGTCGCGGTTGTGCTGAAGAAGATATTTGGCGGCCCATCTGTCCTCCCCTGTCTCGGGGTCGAAGAACCAGTGGTCGATGCAATCGTGGGAATGGGCACAGTGGCAATGAACAATCTCACCCAACAGCCCTTGGCGGATCATGTTCAGAACAGCCAAGTTGTCCCGGCGAAAACTCCAATTTTCGAGCATCATGCAAGGAGTGCGGGTCTCTTCATATGTGTTGACCAACTCCCAGCACTCTTCCAGGGTGTAAGCTGCAGGCACTTCCACCCCGACATATTTACCGGCCTTCATCCCGGAAACAGCCATCGGGGCATGCCATTCCCAGTAAGTGGCGATGATCACGGCATCGATGTCATCTCGCTCCATCAGTTTTTTGAAGATGTACTCGTCTTTGTCGTATCCTTCCGGTTTTTTACGCCCGGATTGGACCACCATATCCTGGGCCAAGACCAGATGATCTTTGTTGATGTCACAAAGCGCCGGGACTTCTATTTTTTGTAAATTGAGTAGGATCCCCAACAGGCTGCGGCCACGGTTTCCCGTGCCTACGACACCCACTCTCACAGGCTTTGGATCGTCGGAAGAATGCCGTGGATTTATGCCGTGCTTTTTGGCTGCCAGGCTAACCGTGGCAACAGCATTCGCTTTCAGGAATTCTCTGCGGCTTAAAACCATGTCTTCCCCTCCTCTCGAATGAGATCTGGAATCAGGGTTAGATTATCAAATCCTCCCCTTATTGACAATTTATAATTTCGTTTCGGGATGCCCGGCCCCTTAATTCAAAACCACACCCTTCTTTTGTGTTTTGTATAACACTGGGTTCCAATTCGGTACCTGTCCCCAAATTCTTATGGTAAAATGGGTGATTATGATTACGGTTCGTGTCGAAAGGAATGAAGACATCGGAGCTATTCACTTGGTGAATCGTATGGCTTTTGGCCAGGAGGATGAGGCTGTACTCGTCCAACGGATTCGGGAATCATCGGGGTTCATACCGGCATTATCACTTGTCGCAGTAAAGGATTCCCGAGTTGTCGGTCACATCCTTTTCAGCCAGATCCATATCGTCACGCCCAAAGAAGATGTGGCTGTTCTCTCGCTCGCTCCGATGGCCGTTCTACCTGAATTCCAGAACTTGGGCATCGGCTCCCAACTTGTAAACACCGGCCTAGAAAAATGCCGAGAATCGGGTCACACGATCGTCGTGGTCATCGGCCACCCCCAATACTATCCCCGTTTTGGATTTGTCCCGGCGGGAAAAAAGGGTTTGGATCTCCTATTCTCTGTACCGGCTGAAGCTTTCATGGTGTGTGAGCTTTTGCCCAATGCACTGGATGGAATTGAAGGAACAGTAATATACCCGCCTGAGTTTGCGGAAGCGATGTGAAAACATGAAGGATGTTCGCCGTCTTTATCATGATCTCAGCTGGATCTGGCCGATCGTCAGTCCCCCGGAAGATTATGTCGAGGAAACAGAATCTATAAGCCGTGTTATCAAAGAAAAAGCAAGGATAGATGTCCGATCTCTTCTTCATTTGGGCTGCGGTGGAGGCCGTAACGATTTCACATTCCAAAAACAATTCGCTGTAACAGGGGTTGATATCAGCGAAGAGATGCTCAAGCTGGCGAAAGAACTCAACCCTGCAGCAGAATATATCAAGGGAGATATGCGCTCTATTCGACTGGGAAGAACATTCGATTGCGTCGTTGCTTTGGACTCCGTCAATTACATGAAAACCGAAGAAGAGCTGAGCCAATTATTCTATACTGCTTTCGATCATCTCAATCCTGGAGGTGTTTTCCTCACAGTCGTCGAAGAAAGCCAAAATCGTTTCAAACAGAACCGAGTCATCTCCTCCACCCATTCTCTGGACGATACCCAGATCACATTCATCGAAAACAGCTACGACCCGAATCCCGAAGACAATCATTTCGAAATGACATTCATCTATCTCGTCCGAGATAAAGGAGGCCTTAAAATCTACACAGATTCCCACATTTGGGGACTATTCAAAATGGATACCTGGCGCCGGTTGTTGAAAACAACGGGATTCGATGTGCAGGAGCTTAAATTCGAGCATTCGACGTTTTTGGAGGACGAATTTTTACCGATGTTCGTATGCTCAAAGCCAAAATAGCGGATAACACATTTTATTTCTTGAAATGCAACAATTTTGCCTTATCATAGGTTATATGGATTTAAGGAGGTTGGAGTATGAGTAAAACTATGAAGCTGACCGTGTACATTGGGATCATGCTGTTGCTGGCGGCAAGTGCATCATTCTCCCAAAAAATAGAAACAAAAGATGGAATTCGCCTCATCCACAACGAAAAAGAAGGAAAGTGGGGTAAGGAACCAAAGATTGCGCTGGAATACATCAAAAACATCGGCGATTTGGAATCGGATGATGAAAATGTGCTGTTTTACATGCCCTCGGATATCGCCGTGGATGAGGAAGGAAACGTGTATGTGCTGGATTCCGGCAATCACAGGATCCAGAAATTCGATCCCCAGGGAAACTTTCTGGCTTCCTTCGGTAGGCGGGGACAAGGACCGGGGGAATTTCAGTATCCCCAGTCAATCGATATCGATGAGAATGGATTGATGTATGTGTCCGACTCAGGGAATCAAAAATTGCAGATATTAAAACCCGATGGGGCATTGGAAAAAGAGATCAAAAAAACAGACGAGGCTCCAGGCATCATCCGTGTCCGTTCCGACCAGATGATCATGGGGCAGGGGGCTTCCGTGTACAGCTTTAGGATGGGAGGCATGCAAGAAGAACAAGAGTTGCCCAAAATGATGAAAATTTTGGATAGGGATGCAGAGGTCCAGAAGGAGTTCGGAGACCAAAAGGACTACAAAGATTTTCTGGTGAATAGGATAGGGAACCGCTACCATTTTGCAGTCGATAAAGAGAGCCATGTCTATGTATCCTTCGATTATCAAAACCGGATCGAGAAATATTCTCCAGACGGAAAACTCCTCTGGAGGGCCGACCGCAAACTCAATTACGATGTCTCGACACCCAAGGCCAAGGGAAATGTGACCAGAAGCGGCGGAAATGTATCCATCCGCATGCCGCAGATGAATAGTGTCTCCAGGGGAATTGCCGTGGATCAAAAAGGAAGAGTGTGGGTCGTCACCAATAAAAGACAGATAAAAGAAGAAGAACAGGTCCAGACATCCGTGATGGTCACCCAAACCGGCGGAGAAAGGTCGCGGAATTATTCTGTGTCGGGAAACACCGATGTCGAAGAAACAGACATGTATCAACTAGAGGTGTACGACCCTGAAGGCATCCTGCTCGGTAGCATCCAGATCGACAGATTCGCCGACGATATCCACATCGTAAAAGACAGGATCTATATTCTGGACCAAATGCGGGGGATGCAGTACTACGTCTACAAAATCATCGAAACCAATTAATCTGAATTATTCACGAGCCAAGATTGCTGTAGCGACGAGGAAGTAGCCTCTGAAGCTGTAGTAGACTACCGCAGAGGGGCTACAACAAAACCGCCAACCCACGCCGCCCTGCAATAATAATTTGTAAATAATTCAGATGAAAGATTTGAGGGTGCGGCTGAGAGAGGGATTCTGAAGCTTCCGGATCGCCTTCAGCTCGATCTGCCTGATCCGTTCTCGAGTCACGTTGAATTTCTCCCCCACCTCTTCCAGAGTGTGCTCCCGCCCATCGACCAATCCGTACCTCATCTCCAAAATTTTAGTTTCTCTTTCCGTCAAGTTTTTGAGGATCTGCTTTATTTTCTCCTTTAGATTAGAGCGAACCACGAAATCCGGTGGAGAAGGCGCTCCTCTATCCTCGATAAAATCCGAGATCTGCCCGCTTCCATCTTGACCGATTGGAAGTTCGATGGAAACCGGCTCCTGGGTGAATTTGATAAGATTTCTCACCTTCCCCACCGGTAGTTGGGTCGTCTCGGCCAGTTCATCAAAGGTTGGCTCTCTTCCTTTTATCTCTCCGATAACGCGGGCCACCTTTTTAAGTTTGTGCAGGGTTTCGGTCACATGCACAGGGATTCTTATCGTGCGCGCTTGATCGGCAATAGCCCGGGTTATGGACTGCCGTATCCACCAGGTGGCATAGGTCGAAAATTTATTCCCCCTGCGGTACTCGTATTTCTCCACAGCCCTCATCAGGCCCATGTTTCCTTCTTGGATGAGATCTAGGAGAGGAACACCCCGGTTTTGATACTTCTTGGCGATCGATACGACAAGCCTCAAATTGGCAGCCACCATTTCCTGTTTGGCCTGACTCCAGACTTTCTTTCCCTTTTCCAACAAGGCAAGAATTTCTTCCACTTGATGCGGCCGGAGGCGAATCTTCCGCTGCATAGAATTGAGCTTTTTGCTGGTTTGTCTTAACTTTTCCTCCAGATCTTTTCCCTCTGCCTTCCCTTTGGCGCTTTTTTGCAAAAATTGCAGCTCCTGTTTGCTATCGGCCAGCCTCCGAGCTGTCCGGAGTTTATCGTGAATTTTATCAATAATTTTCTCCCTTTGGGATTCCCTGATCGTTAATCTCTCGATGAGGTCCTTTATCCTTATGACCAAACGCCCCCGGGCTAACATGTTCTTTTTTCCGGATGGGATTCGTTCCAACTCCGCATTCAGTTTTTTGATTTCCTCGATACTTTTGACCACGCGAGCCTTTACCCTTTTTAGCTTGGCTCCGGCAAGCTGCTCATCGGTGTATTCAAAAAGCGACCGGATAACGACAGGATTCTTCTCGATCTTCCCCTCGAGATACAAGATTTCGTCTATGATCAGCTGCGTTTTGGCCAGAGCATGAATAATTGTATTGTGCCCTCTCTCGATTTTTCTCGCCAGGGCTAATTCTCCCTCCCTAGTCAAAAGCATTACATTCCCCATATCTCTCAGATATTGTCTCACAGAATCTGCTGTCGGGAAGAGACTTTCTTCCCGAATATTGTCATAAATAGCCATTTTTCATCCCCTATTAATCCTATCGACATTCTTTATACGATTTTCAAGGTCATTTCGTTGCATTTTTTTTGGGAAATGACTAAATTTTTTTGATATAAAGCTGAAAACAGAATCAATAAAGGCAAGAAAACAGACTAATATTCATGGATTTTCAGGCTGATGATTTTACTCGGGGTTAGCTTTTTATCCCACTTTTCGTTCATGCGTTCTATAAACTTCTTGTCAACATCATGGATCCGGAAGCTGATCAAATCTGAAGGGGAAATGTTATTGTACCCGACCGAATGAACATCTTTGACAAAATCCACGCTTACATCATGGATGGCAAAGGAGATCAACTTGGATGTAGAAATATCTCGATAACCCAAATCACGAAGGCCTCGCACGAACTCGGGTTCCACATCATGGATGCAAAAGCTGATCAGCTTCGAAGGGTCGATGTTCTTGTATCCCAATGCGTTCATCTCTTCAATATATTCGGCCGTCACATCATGAATAGCGAAGGAAATGAGACGGGAAGGATCTAAGCCAACATAACCCAAGGAATTCAATTCTTGCATGAAATCGACTGTCACATCATGGATTGAAAAAGAAATGAGGTTCGAAGGCGTGATGTCCTTGTATCCGAGGGAATGAATCCCTTTTATGAAATCGATGGAGACATCATGGATAGCAAATGAAATGAGATTCGAAAAGGAGATATCCGAGTAGCCCAACGCGAACAGATCATCGATGTATTTCCTGTTGACATCGATTAAACACAGCATCATCATATCTTTCTCTTCCACATCGTCAAAGCCTTTTTCCTCGAGAAATATCCCATACTCCGAGTTGGGAAAAAAGACAAAACTTCCTGATCCGGACTCGTCGGAAAGCTCGCCTTCAAAAACGATGGATCCAGCCTCCCGAATCAGGCGGAAAGATGCCATTTTCCCCCATTCGAATCCTTCAAAATCGGACTTTTGAAAAGAACTTGAAAATTGCCAATCCCCGAACTCTCTTTTTTGGATTATTCTCATCTGAAGATGGATTTTGCCATCCCTATTTTTGGCTTTCCATTTCCCTTGGATGTTGTCTTGGGAAATCACTGCGTAGGAGACAAGGCATAAAAATCCAAAAAGAATCGATGCGCCCCAGACATATTTTTTCATTTCGACCCTCCGGTATAGCAGTCTTTCATTAAAATATACTCCTCATTTCCAAAAAGGTTGCCATGAATGGAAGCATCTCTATTTCTTTTATAAATTAGGCTTTTGGACATGGTTGAAGCGATCATTGAAAATTTAGTCATTACGATCCGTTCTTCGAGGGAAACAATATGGGTCATCCCCATATTGTCGGTGAGGATGTATTGAGCACGCCTTTTCTAAACGATTAGAGAGCCGAACAATCATGGGAACAGAGATTAATGGCAGAGATTGGAAGTTAACGAGCGGAATTCCGCAGCCGCCGAGAAAAGCGGCGAGGGAATGGCGTAAGAAATCTTCACGGGAGCAAAAAACCATTCCTAAAAACCGATATAAATCCTTTTGGTATCACAGAAATAAAGATGCTTACGCCATGAACCCCTTTTTTTGACTGGGAGGGTCGACTTTGCTATGGTAATACCTTCGGCTAAAAATGAAAAAAAGATATTTCACCCTCCTTTTCCTTTCTGTTTTGGTTTTCCTGTCGATTCCGTATGGCCTCATGACACAATCCCGTGAAATCGCCATCCGGAATTTAACCAAAAAGGTCGTTTCCTATTCTATAAAGACATCCCACGCCAGTCCCGCATCGAAAAAAATGCGTCTTGAGGCAGGCGAGCTGGAGCTTTTTAGTGATGGATTCTCACTCATCATATCTTTTGACAGCCAAGGTCAAACCATCACGTACCGCCTCGACCCGGGAATGGCTTACACCTTCCGGGACAACGAGGAGGGAGAGCTGGAGCTTTACGAAGGATCCCACAGCAGGACAGATGCGCCAGATTTGGCCCCCTATGTATCGACGCCTATGGTCGTGGTCGAGAAAATGCTGGAGATGGCAAAAGTGACAAAGTCCGACATCCTGTATGACCTTGGCTGCGGGGACGGCAGGATCGTGATCATTGCAGCCAAAAAGTTCGGCACACGCGGCGTCGGAATCGACCTGGACCCGGAACGGATTAAAGAGTCCAACGCCTATGCCAAACTGGCCGGGGTAGAGGATCTTGTTGAGTTTCGTCTCGAGGATGTCATGAAATCCAACATCTCCGAGGCAACGGTTGTTACACTTTACCTATTACCCGAATCCAATGCCATCTTGCGCCCGATCCTGGAACGACAGCTAAAGGAGGGGGCGAGGGTGGTCTCCCATAACTACCACATGCCTGATTGGCAAGCGAGAGAAATCGGGTACACAGAGGTCACTACGGGAGATGGGGAAACACACACTATTTTTGTTTACAAAAAATAGTACGGCCCAGGGATAGCATCCCCGGGCCGCAGAAATTGAATCTTTGAACCAGGCTGTTTCTCAGTCCTCGTTTATCTTTTCCTTTTTCTCTTTCATTCTCTGCAGATAATCCTCGAAAGCCGCCTTTCCTTCATCTTGCCAATATTGCTTGTAGTGTTTCCAGCCTTCCACCATTTTGTCTTCTTTTCTGTCGTTACAACATTCTTCCTTCCAATCAAGGAACTTTTCGTGGAAATGATTGGAGTGATCTTTATGGCGATGGCCGAAAGCGCCGAACAAAAGCTTTGCGAGGATGACAAGGCCAAACGCCTGCCAGTATGAGATTTCACCCAATCCAAATACGGCTGGCATCAGCCAATTCCACAGGAGCTTGACCACAATTCCAAAAACCAGTGCGAACACCACAGCAAAAGCGACTCCGAGAAAAACCCATCCGACAACATGAGCAGCTCTGGAACCGCGTGAAGGCCTGAAACCGCCCGGTCCGTGAAACGCATGTCTTTCCATCAGTTTTCTCCTTTTTTGTGTCTAAACCAACCTGGTTAGTTTTTTTCTTACATGCTGAAGGGCCCTCGATTTTCTGGCCAAAAGAGTCCCGATCGGAACCTCCCATCTCTCGGAGAGTTCACGGAATGACCACCCTTCCAATTCTGTGGCGATCACAACTTCTCTCTGTTCATCTGGCAGGGAATCAAGGGCCCGAAAGACAAAATCCATGAGCTCTTTCCTTTCCACCTTCCGTTCGGTATCGTATCCGGCGTCGGAGATCACATCCGGCAGTGAAAGGACATTCTCCTTTTTCCGGAAAATATCGATCACTTTGTTTCTCAGTGAACGGTAAACATAGGCCGCAAAATTCTCGATCGGGATGGTCACATCGGCTTTGTCAAAAATGCTCAGCATGACGTCCTGCACGATATCTTCGGCATCCCGGTCTGCGGCATCATCGACCAAACGACGCACATATCTGACCAACCGGGCGTATTCTCTTTGGAAAAACTCGGTGAATTTGCTCATGGTATTTTCAGGTTTGGTTTTCTCTCACTTGGAATAGACGCAGAAATCTCTCGTTTATTGCAGGCATTGCCAACTTTTTTTTGGGTTGGGCTCACCCCCAACTGGAAACATTGTATAATATAAATTTAGCGAGATAAAATATGTCCCGGTTTATACTCAATCAACGATGATCATCAGAGAAATTCAAGCCAAAAGCATCCTGAATAAGTCGAAAATATTCGATTACTGCCTCAATCCATACACAGGATGCCAAACGAGCTGCCAATACTGCTATGCGCGTCTTTTTATGCCCCGCTATTCTGGACACAAAGAACCTTGGGGAGAATTCGTGGATGTAAAAGTGAACGCCGTGGATCTTCTAAGACGACAGCTGGAACGGGCAAAAAAAGGCACGGTCTGGATTTCTTCGGTTTGTGATCCCTACCAATCGCTCGAAGCCAAATACAGGTTGACCAGAGGGTGTTTGGAAGAGCTTCTGAAAAAACAATTTCCTGTCAACATCCAGACGAAGTCTAAGCTGGTTCTCAGGGATCTGGATCTAATCCGCCAGTTTGCTGCGATCGATGTGGGCTTTACAATCGCCACGGACGACGAAACAATAGCCAAACTTTTCGAACCGAAAGCTTCGCCTGTGAGAGAGAGGATAAAGGCGCTGGGAATCATTCATGATGCCGGGGTCCGGACCTTCGCCTTTATCGGTCCTCTTCTGCCTGGAAATCCTGAAAAACTAGCAAACAACTTGACTGGAAAGGTCGATTATGTGTATATCGATAGGATGAACTACTCGAGCGCAATCAGGAATTTTTATCGACACCACGGCTTGGAAGAAGCTTTAAATGACAACTTTTTTCGGAAGTATCGGGATCGCCTCGTTCGGGAAATGGAAAAAAAGGGGATAGCTTTTGAAGTTTTATTTCAATAAAAAGGAAACAAAATGACATACCGAGAAGCGATGAGGAAGCTCAAGGCGCTGGGGACGGCACAAAACCGCAAAGTCTACAAACGCCACGGGGCAGGAAAGAATCTTTTCGGGGTGAGTTTTGCCAACCTCGGCAAACTCCAGAAAGAGATCAAAATCGACCATGATCTGGCTGAAAAGCTTTGGGCCTCCGGTAACACCGATGCCCAGTCGCTAGCCACCATGATCATTGATCCGAAACAAGCAAGCGAAGATTTTCTCGACAGGATGGTGAAGGAGATCTCCTACTACACCCTGGTGGATATTTTTGTGCGCAACATCGTGAGCAAATCCCCTCTTGCCAGGAAGAAGATGCAGCGGTGGGTAAAATCGAAAAACGAATGGATCGGCCGGGCTGGGTGGATGCTGCTGTCCATCCTCGCTATGCAGGATAAGGATCTCCAAGATCAGCAGCTTGAGACATACCTGAAAACCATCGAAAAAAACATCCATCAGGCTAAGAACCGCACAAGGGAGGCAATGAACAGCGCGTTGATTTCGATCGGGATCCGGAATGACAGGTTAGAAAGATTGGCTATTGCCACCGCCAAAAGGATCGGCCCGGTGGAAGTCGACCACGGAGAAACAGCCTGCAAGACTCCAGAGGCTGAGGCCTATATAAAAAAGGCTCGATCCAGAGCAAAAAAGAAAAAATGATTGGCCCTTAATGTTTAATTTTTGGCCAAGAATAACTTGTTGTCAATCTTATCGATGGTGATCAGAAAATCTTTTATGACATCGGAACCGAGCTTGACTGTCTGAGGGTATTCGAAGTTCACGCCTCTCCTTTGCTCCTTCACACGTAGTTGTCTCACGGTGAATGCAAGGTTGCCTATGGCCATTTCGACATTCTCTATAAACAGATACCTTTCACCTTTTTTGATCTCGTTTGTATCCAGCATGCTCGGGTCGATAAAAGATGCGCTGCTCCCTGTGTCCATGTATATCACTGTGGGCTGGCCTCTGATCCGGCCTAACACATAGATCAAGTCCGCCTGGCTCCCCGAGGCTTCCAGCAGAGGAACGACCGCCCCAGAGAATTTTTTATCATTAGCATACACAAAGGGTTTATCCGTTATTCCGATTTTTTTTTGTTTATAATCGATAGTCACTCTCTTGTCTTTGAAATATTTCAGACCCAGCAAGCCGTTGAATTTCAGGATCGAAAAAATTCGCCAATCGGTAAAAGATGTCTTCACCGGCGCATAAGTAACCCCAAAAACCTCGAGGGAGGCGATTGTCGCAAGCGTTGTTTCCCCTCTGTAGGACCCATCGGGATTTCGTTCAGTCGACTTTCCGGTGACTTTATGTTCGATTGTATCTTCGACTGCCGATGTCAAGCTGAATCCGGTGCTGCATCCCGTATCGAAATTCACCCAAACATTAGATCCGTTGACTTTGACTTCGACCAGAGGAATAGAGTTTATCTGAAGCTTTATCGGATATAACTCATCGGCCCGGTAATTCAATCTTTCTATCCAATCAGGCTCCAATCGCTCAAAACTGAAAAATTGAGGGACAAAGACAGATAAGATCGCCATGGCGATAATCGTTTTTCTTAAAACCACAATTTTCTCCATAAAACCACAACTCTAAACATCTATAAGACAATCATAAAAACCATTTGATTTATTTTCTGTTACTTACCACTGTCAAGCAATATTTAACGTCTTTTGGCTTTTTCTTTCAAATACTCTTCTTTCGACTTGTACGGGGGGAAATGATGGGGCATCAGCTTGTAGGATGTATCGACCAGGGGAGCCGGATTTTCCGGAATGTGATGCGATAATAGTTTTTTCACATCTTCATACTCGGATTTATCGGCCAGATTTGTCCACTCCTCAGGGTCCTTTTGGTGGTCGTAGAGTTCCTCGCTGTCGTCGATATACCGGGTGTACCGCCAGTCCTGGGTCCGCACGGAAAATTCGGAAAAATCGTAGGTAGAAATCGCCGGATAATCCCAGTTCGCCTCCGGATTTTTCAATAATGGGATAAGACTGTGTCCATCCAACCCCTCTTTCTTAGGAAGTCCGCACATTTCCACCAGGGAGGGAAAGATGTCCATCAGGGATGTAATCCGGTCGCACCGGATCCCATTCGCAGAGCCCTCCGGCAAGCCATGCGTCCCCTCGGGCACCCTCATCATTAAAACAGTCTGGAGCACATTCTCCCAAAGGGCAAATTTGCGCCAGTGTTCCTTCTCACCCAGCTGCCACCCGTGGTCTGACCAGAGGATAACGATGGTATTTTTGGAATAGGGACTGTTGGCGAGAGCATCCAGGAGAACTCCAACCAAAGCATCGGCATAAGCGATCGAAGAAAGATATCCCTGGACTGCCAGTTTCCACTGGTTCGCCGCCAAAACATGTCTGTGATACCCACCTGCCCTGTAGGCGATCTCCCGCGCTCTCTCCCCCACATCGTCCAGGTCATTTTCCCATACCCTGGGAAGATGCACGCTTTCCAGAGGGAACATGTCAAAATATTTCTTCGGCACATACCAGGGAAGGTGGGGACGATAGATCCCACAGGCCAGGAAAAAAGGCTTGGTGTATTCTCTTTTCAACTGGCTGATCACCCAGGCGACCGATGCGTAGTCCCCGGTCTGTTCGTCCGGGATATCGATCGGAGACCAGTCAAAGGACATGTACATGTTGTGAAATGCCGGCATGTTCACGGTTCCGCCCGGATTGGGCATGAAATAGTCGGGCATATGTTTTTCTTTGGACGGGAAATAATCATCCCAGGACTGGGGATCGGGCATGTTGTTGTGGAAAATTTTCCCTGCGCCTGCTGACCAATATCCGTTTTGGCTGAAATATTTAGGCAGGGTAACGGCATCGGGCAGTACCTCCCGCCAGACCTGATAATTAGAGTAAAGGCCCGATGTGTAGCAGTGTTGACCTGTCAAAAGAGCTGTTCGAGAGGGATTGCAGGACGCCGAAGCGCAGTAATTGTGGGTGAAATTGACCGATTGGGAAGCAAAATTCTTCAAATTCGGCGTAAGCGCCTGAGGGTGTCCTCCCAGAGGCTCGATCCAGTCATTTAGGTCGTCGACCGAGATGAAAAGCACGTTTGGGCGGTCCAGGTCACCCGCCACTTTTTCCTTGCTTTCTTTTTTGGCACAACCGGGGATCGTCAGAGAAGCAGCGCCCAATCCGATGGTCCTTATAAAATCCCGTCGGTTCCAAACGTTCATTTTTTCACCTATCTTCCCCATTTCGCGCATTCCCGTTTATACCATAGAGAAGGTACACAATCAATCAGAACGAAATGTATAATTTTTTGTTAGAAACCATTAGAATCGGTCGATGACCGGAAGGAGTATATGGGAAGGGTATTCTTTCGAGTGATAGATCTTCTGTTCAGCCTTTAGGTATTCTGTTTCCATCTCGTTATGGCCGCCTGTGTTCAGGTTTCTGGAGAAAAACGGGAAAAAAGCAGAGGTGATCTCCATCCGGATCTGCCACCCCTTCTCCAGAGTGATTCCCGTGTGCCAGAGGTCGATCGTGTATTCGTAAATCTCGCCGGGATGCAACAATTCAGGTTCGCTCAGCGAGTTTCGAAAGCGGGCTCGGATCGTTCCTCTCCCCCATGGATTCCCCAGAGGTATGGGCCCATCATTTTCGCTGAACGCAAAAATGGAGATAAACCAATCCGTATCCAGAGCCGAAGAGGAGGCATAAAGCTTGGCTGACATCGGGCCGACAATGGTCACCGATGTATCGAAAGGCTCGGTTTGAAAAACCAGAATATCCTGCCTTTTGTTCGTTATCTCCTCATAGCGCTTTTTGCCACTTTTTCCTGCACGAAACTGCCAAGCCGGTGTTGGATCGCCGGGATCGTACGTATAGGTGTCGTATGGTTTGCTTCCCCCAGGAAGTTTCCAGGTCAATTTTCCGTCTCCCTTGAGGGTATTCGCCCCTTTGTTGCTGCTCAAATACAGTTTGGTGAATTTTGTCTGGGGGAGCGGATAGGTTTCGGCCCTCAGCCATTTTTCGGAATTTATGGTATAGAGCTGGACCAATGGCTCCTCCATGATCTTATTGTCGATCCCCTTGAGCCAGTAATCGAACCAGCGCACATACAGAGTGGGCAAATCTACGGTTCCTTCTTCCCCCATATCTCTTCCAGAGTAGCTGATGGCCAAGTCGGAATGGCCCCAGGGCCCCAGAATTAGCTTGATATGTTTGTTCTTGGATTCCTTCAGTCGAAGATAAGCCAGCTTGGATCCTATGGTGTCACCATCCAGCCAACCGGATTGGAGGAAAACAGGGATATCCAGATCCTTCAATTTATCCAAGTAGTTGGCCCTCTCCCAGTAGGAATCATTCCTGTTGTGTTCAATCCACTTTCTCCAGTAGGAATTCTTTTTCCCGAAAATTTTTAGATCCAAGTCGATAACCGGGAGATGGTCGAGGTCTTTTTCGTAGTCACGGTCTGACACCTCGAAAAATTTCTTCATCGTGATATCGGAAGCCGCCGCTTTCTCCACCATCTCGGCCCACCATAACGAGCCCAGAGTGAAAAAAGAACCATATTCATACGGGATATTAAAAAAAGGGTCGGGGGGCACAACATTCGGGATGATGGTGACCAGGTGGGGAGGTTTTTGTACCGCGGCCCAGAATTGGACCCACCCCAGATAGGAAGCTCCGACCATCCCGACTTTACCGTTCGACCATGACTGTGCGGCCAACCACTCGATGGCATCATATCCATCCTGGCTTTCGTTGACAAAGGGCTCCCATTCGCCCTCCGAAGCATACCGCCCCCTCACATCCTGGATGGCAACGATATATCCACGGCTGGCATAAAATTTTCCATCAAGCTCGCTGGATTCCTTTTTGTAGGGTGTCCGGATCAGGATACAAGGGAGTTTTCCTTCCCTTTTTTTTCCTTCGGGAAAATACAGATCGGTGGCCAGCTCCACGCCATCCCGCATCGGCATCATTTCCATCTTTTTGGCCACATCGAAATCCGGCTGGGATAATATGGGGTCAGCCTTTTCCGGGAACATCAACTCTTCGAAGCCCTCCCTGACGCCATAAGCCTGGGCGGCCTTCGTCTCTGTCAGGCAGATTCTATAGTCCTGGTCAACCCAATACACCGACGGAATGCCCATCGTCTTCACCTGGAATTTTTTGAAGGTCATCGATCTATCCCCGACCGACCTCACTTCATCGGTGAGGTATTCCACTTCGATATCGATAATTTCACCCGGGAAAGATTCGGGTATCCGGAAGCGCTTGAACACCTGTTTTCCCTTTTTGTCCAAATCGTACTTGCGCAACATGACACTCTCATAATGCATCCCGTAATCATCATAAAGGACATAATCTTCAGGAAGCTCGACACTTTTTTCTTCGCCTTTTATGGTATAAACGGCCCGATTCCCTTCATGTCGGCCCTGGATGGTGCCAAAAGCAGGGTTTTCGATCGTGATGCTTTTCCACACCCCGTTTTCATCGGGGACGACCGCCATCCGAAACTCAGCCGTCTGCCCGGCCAACGATATGACCATTCTCCTTTGGTAATTTCCGTTTCTATCCAGAGAATTGGAAGCGGTGGCGATGTCCGTACCCTTCATGTAGAGTTTGAAGTTGGCGGAATCTTCAAAATCTTGCTTTTTTTGATGGGTCTCAGAAGTACAGGAATAAAAAGTCCATCCCAACGAAAAGAGTCCTATCAAGAAACATATAATTACATTTTTTGTTTTCATGAGTATCCTCCGCTTTTTTATGATAACTCCCCTGATTATTCCGTGTAGGATTTGCGTTTTTTGTATACAAGAACACTCATCGCAAGCAGGCCAAGGCTGAGAAAGAACAATCCCATTCCTCCGGTGGGAGACAGGAAAACATCGGAGATAAAAGAAAAAAAAGGATCTGATTGGTACCGAGGATTGGTAGCAAAGTAAACAAGCGGCCCTCCAAAAACTCCGAAAAGAAGCACAGTCCATTTGAGGGCATATCCAGGGCCTTTGCTCCTGTAAACGAAAGTAAAATCCTGGCTCAGATTCATGCAGGCAATCCAGATGAACACAGCACCGGTCCGGGTCAAAATCCACCAGAGATATTCGAGACCCATTTGGGCCTTCTGGCTCACCAAGCTGCTGAACCAGAGAAATACCATCAGGCTTAGCCAATAGGGCACAAACACAGAATAGCGAAAAACCCCCAATCTTTTTACAGAAATAGGAAGCCCAGAAAAAAACCTGATTCGTTTCGTTTTTATCTCTTCTATCCCCGCGGTGACACCGATAACCACAACAGAAAAAAACATCAGCATTGTCAGTTGCTCTTCCAGATAGCCTTTGATGGCATTCGACAAAACCGCTAAGAAAACCACAGAGTACAGGAAAATAAACAGGGTTTTGTTATACTCGATGTCCGCTTTTATCATTTTCCACATGGAATTCTCCTTTTCTTACCCATGAATAAAATGCTGACAGGGTTCACGCCCGACTCATGAATCGACATAGGATTTCCTTTTGACAAATACCACAAGGCTTATCGCAGACAGCACTAGGCCTGCAGATATAAATCCGGTCGGAGATTCCAATAGCCGGGTGAGAAAATTTTGTGCTTGTGTATCTTCTCCAAAAAGGCCGAAGAAATTCGTGACGACATAAAAAGGTAAAAGTGCCCCGAAATAAACCACAAACCAAAATAAAGAAATAACAAATCTCTGGTGTTTATTGGTGAAGGTCATTCTTAAATCGCGATGAAGGAGGATCACAGCATTGACGACCAGAACGAGACCGGTCAAGGTGAACATCTGGGAAAGGGATAGCAGGGTCAGCGACCGACTTGAAAAGGGATAGACAAACAAAGCGCTCAGAAAATACACCACATAAATTCCTAACAACACCCCAATGGGATAGAGTAGGTGGGATATTCCTATTTTCCACGGGGAAATCGGCAGCAACACATGGAGCCGGTCTCTCTTCTGGATGGTCCGGTTTTTCTCCCCGGCATACACAGCTACTAAGGACAATCCCAATACCATCAACATGGTCATCGGTGCCCGATTGCGTTCCCACTTGACGCCAAGCCAGATCGAAACGAAAGAAGCCACACAAAACAGGATATATATATTAATCCTCAATCTATCATAGCTCATTTCGGCCTTGATTAAATTCCACATATCGTCCTCACTGCACGTATGACTTGATTCTGGGTAAACATAAAACAATCACGGTTGAACCAACTCCCAACATTATCCAAATCAGGGCAGAAGCAGGGGATTGAAAGATCCAAGACAAAAAATCATCGACCCAATGGTTGTCCCCTTGCCTTTGATAGTTGTGCACGATCCCAGCCGCGATAATAGCTCCAAAAAACAGGATAAGGATTAATTGAATGACTCCCACTGCAACGGAATCCCGAAAGCGGCTTGTGAACGCGATGATGGAAAACACAAACCAGCTGACTCCGGTCAAAACACCAAGTGCGAGGAACACAGAATTATTCAACATAAAATACTTGGAAATCCAGGCCCATACAAAAAATAGGGTCACAATAAAAATCCAGTAAATCAAATGAAGAAAACCATGGGCCGCACCAATCTCACGAATCGAAACCGGAAGACATACAAGTTGCCGGGGCCTCTTTTCCTTGGCCCACGATGTGACCAGAACGGCCATGACAAAGTAGGAATAGGTCAGTGATAGGTACACATAACCCGTATTCATATTTGCCAGCGTTTGTCGGGATACCACCTTCCAAAAATGTATTCCCAGAAATCCCAGAAGGGATGTGAGCAGAATGAAAATAAACGCCTGCGTGTTGTAAGCAATCTCGGCTTTAAGTAGACACCATATTTTCTTCTCCACAATAATTCCGCTCTTTTTATTTGTTTTCCTTTGAGATTTATTCAACATAGGATTTCCTTCGACCAACAATAATAATCCCAAGGGCAGCAAGAATGCTCCCCGTACAAAAGAACAGGATGGATCCAAGGGAAGAGGAACTAAATTCTATCATCATAGTATTGATGGGACTAAAGTTCCCCAGTAGAGGAATAATCGCGGCATAGTAAAACAAAACCAAAACCACATACAGAAACGGACCGAGGAAATTAAGAATCAATTTCGCGGCTTTTCCCTTTAGGCAATGATTCAAGTCATAAAACAATGGGCCCGAGGCCAAGACAAACATCAATCCTGTAATCGAAAGAGTCTGCCAGATAAGAGGGAATTCAACATTGCCTTCATGAACGATCGGATATATCAACCAAAAAAGGAAAACAATACTGAACCAGAAAAATAAAGGGAGGGAGAGATAAATGATCCCCAGTGATCGAACGGGATGAATGAGTAGAGCATGAAACATGGCTCTTTTGGAACTTCTCCTGTCTATCGTCACACCCAAGATAATCGGAAAAAGTACGGTCATGAAAATCATTTGATGAAAAATAACAATGATAGGAGTATTAAAATTTCCTTTCTGGTATATCCCTCCCTCCCAAATGAAGGAAAAGATCAAAGTCGGGACAGCGATGCCATAGGCAATGATTAAAAAATTCTTATTGTAAGCAATTTCTGCCTTAAGCAGACGCCACATCCTTTCCTCCTTTGAGGATTTGCACAGCAATCTCCTCGATGCTCATCCGCATGTCCTGGACATTTTCCGCGCCCAGTTCCTGGAGTTGATGCAACGTGATCTCAAAATCGGATGAGATGACCTGATGATCATTCCCTTCTTTTCGATGATTCACAATGGATTCGAAAGCGACGTTTTCCCCAGCAAGACGGAACGTGATTTTCCTCCACCGTTCGTTCAAGTCCTCTTTGGGTGTACGGAGCCAGATCTGCCCTTCATCGATAAAGGCCAGATCATCGGCCAACCGGCTTATTTCGGGGAGAATATGCGTGGTATAAAATATGGCACGATCTCCCGTTTCCAAAACCTCAAAAAGTACATCCAGCACCTCGGTCCGGACAACCGGATCGATCCCCGATGTCGGTTCATCCAGAAGAAGAAGATTGGGAGAATGGGCAAGGGCCGAAACCAAAGAAAGCTTTACCCGATTGCCGGTGGACAGGTCTTTTGCCCGTTTGTTCAAAGGGAGCTGGAATCGTTTGGCTAGCTCGGTCGCCTTTTCATCGGACCAATTGGGATAAAATTGCGAGAGAAACCGGAGATTTTGCAGTCCATTCCAGCGTTCATAAAATACGTGCACATCTCCAACATAGCCGATATCCAGCTTCCACTCGGGTTTGTTCAGGTCATTTGGGCGTCCAAAGACCCGTATTTCTCCTGAATCCGGCCGCAATAATCCCACCAGACACTGAATCGAAGTGGTTTTCCCAGCTCCGTTGGGGCCGACCAGTCCAAGGACGGTTCCAGGTTCAAGTTCCAGATTTAAAGGTCCCAGCTTAAAGCCCGGAAATGTCTTGATCACATCATTATATTGAAATGCTTTTTCCATGAATTTCCTCCTCAATCTTAAAAATTATTCAAATCTCCTTTTAAAGTTTCCCTGATGACTTCATTTATCTCCCTTTTGCTCAGCCCTTCGGCCAATGCGGCTCTTATCTTAGGTTCCAATATCTCTTGGAGCCTTTTTTTGGCCAGTGTTTTTCTTGCCTCATCGGAGAGCTCGGTCACAAAAAATCCTTTTCCCCTCCTGGAATGGATAAGGCCTTCGTGCTCCAGAGTTTCATAGGCGCGTTGCACTGTGATGACGCTTATATGTTGCTCTCTGGCCAGCTTTCGAATCGATGGCAGATCTGCTCCGGCAGTCAATTCCCCAGCCAAGATTTTGGCCCGGATCTGCCGCACGATCTGGCTTTGAAGCGGTTCGTCCGAAAGGTCGGTTAAATGCAAAATCATAGCTAGCCCAAGAAAAAAAGCACGATCAAGATCAAAACGATGACAAAAATCAAAGTTCTGGTTGTAACCTGTCCCTTTGGTCTTTGCATGTTCGACTCCTTATCCTCGCCCTCTTCCAATTCCATCCATATCAAAAGTCCTCTCACAAATCGAAAAAGCTTCGTGTGTCATTACTGTATATATACCATATATACAGTTAAAGAAGCCATTTGTCAAGCCTTTTTGAAAAAAATATTCAACAATCCTCGATTTCCCCCGGAAAACAAGCCAACGATTTATTGGGAATAGAGTGGTTTTGTTGGGATAATTATGGTAATAAATGGCTATAGCAAGGAGGCAAAATGTATGACAAAAAGCATGAAAAACATTTAAAAAGCATTATTCTCTCCCTTTTCAGCATTATTCTTCTAACGACCTTTCTGACTGCAGATATCCGACTTCCGTCCGTCATTGGAAGCCACATGGTTGTGCAGCAGGACAAACCCATTAAAATATGGGGATGGGCCGTGCCGGGGGAAGGAATATCTGTGGTATTTGCAGACCAGAGGGCACAAACGTCGGTAAATAGCGATGGTATGTGGGAAGTCCAACTGAAAGCCATGAAAGCAGGAAAGAGCCCGCAAGAGATGACTATCACGGGCACCCAAAGCCCCGCAGTTCATCTGAATGACATCCATTTGGGTGAAGTTTGGATCTGTTCGGGACAGTCCAACATGGAATGGGAAATGTGGAGGACACACAGCCCTATCCCTGAAATCCAGCGTGCCGATTTCCCCCAAATACGCCTATTTCATGTTCCCCGAAAAGTTTCCGTCTTCCCATTGGAAGATGTGGAAGCGGAATGGGAGGTCTGTGCACCTCAAACCATACGGGATTTTTCAGCGGTTGCCTATTATTTCGGAAAGGAGCTTAGCCAAAAATTGGGTGTCCCGGTAGGACTGATCAGTACGCGTTGGGGAGGAACACAGATCGAACCATGGACTCCGGTAATCGGTTTTCAGTCAGTCCCCGAACTCCGTGACATCCCTAAAGAAATGAAATCGGAGGACAACGAATACCGAACGGAATTGAAAAAACATCTGCAGGAACATAAAAATTGGCTGAAAATGGTGGAGGAGGCTCTTTTGCAGGGAAAAAAAATCCCTATTCAGCCGGACATTCCCCTCCATCCCCAGTATGACCCGCAGGCACCGACAGCCTTATACAATGCCATGATCCACCCGCTTATTCGATTTGGTATACGAGGAGCTATCTGGTACCAGGGGGAATCCAACCGGAACGACGGATTGATCTATACCAAAAAAATGGAAGCCTTGATTACCGGCTGGCGGAGTGTGTGGGAATTGGGGGATTTTCCGTTTTTTTATGTTCAGCTGGCCCCGTATAACTATGGATACTTACTCAATGATGAAGAAAGTGACACCCTGGACTTCCACCGGCTTCCGCTGATATGGGAGGCCCAACTTCAAGCCCTGAAGATTCCTAACACAGGAATGACCGTCACAACCGATATCACCAACTTGTACGATATCCACCCCAAAAACAAAAGGGATGTGGGCTACCGGCTTTCACTCTGGGCTCTGGCGAAAACATATGGCCATAAGGATCTCGTTTATTCTGGGCCCTTGTATAAGTCCATGTCTGTTGAGGGTAACAAAATCCGCATCCAGTTCGACCATGTGGGGAGCGGCCTTATTGCTCTGGACGACAGGCCATTATCTTGGTTTGCCATTGCCGGCCAAGATAGGACATTTTACAAAGCCAGGGCAGAAATCAGCGGCGCTTCGGTTTTGGCATGGAGTGAAAAAGTCTCTGGGCCTGTAGCCGTGCGATTTGGCTGGCATCAGCTGGCAACACCCAACCTGGGAAATAAGGAAGGGCTTCCGGCCTCTCCGTTTCGTACCGACCGCTGGTAGACTATTAAGTCCCAACCTTTGTCCTTAGGTATGTTCGACACGACATTGAGGATCTAGCCTTTACGAATCGCTTTTCGAGGGTAACAATATGGTTGCCTCCATATTGTCGGCGATGTTGTATTGAGCACGACTTTGCTAAGCGATCAAAGACGCAGGAAAACAGGGGAACAGAAGCTGGAGTGGAAGAGATTTGGAGTTAACAGCTCAGTTCAGAGCCGCCGAGAAAAGCGGCGAGAGAATGGCGTTAAAGATCCTCACTATAGTGCAGAACATGCCTAATGGCAAATTCAAATTTTCGTGCTGGTGTATTCGGTCAAAATCTCTTTGAGTTCTTTCGCCACAGCCGGAATTTCCAATCTTTTTCCTCCGAATAAAATATCGTGGGCGCTGAGATAGTCCCAATCATAAAAGTTGGCATTGGCATCCTCATCGATCTGGATCGCCGAGCCCTCCAAAGATACGCCTGCAAACAATCCCCGGCTCTTGGAATAAGAATAGATCTCTGCTTCCAATTCAATATCTGTGCTCACTTCAGCCCGGCGACCAAGAGGACCGGCAGCCACGGCTGCATCGGCACCCAAGGTAATTTTTCCTTCAGTGATCGATTCTATGCTTTTTTTCCGCTTGAACACCAGAATGACATCGATCGATTGAACCCCGATCTGCCATCCCACGCTCCCCCCGGCAATCCGGATAAAACAAGGATTCCCCCAGCGGCCTCTATCGTCCCGGATAAGAAGAACGCCTTTGCCAAAACGGCCCCCGACAACCCAGGCAGCTTTGATCACCTTGGGGATAATGGCGATGCCAAAGGCCTTGTTCAACAAAGCCTCCGGAATCCCTTCCTCGGGGATCTCGATCATTTCTTCGATGACCTCGATGGCATCGTTCACTTTTTCCAATTCAGTAGTCTTGGATTTTGTCCTGCCCTGGATTCCTTCTGTTGTGAAAGTAACAATCAGCAAAAAAACCACAATAAAAATAAGCACCGTTGGTTTCTTCAACATGAAATGCCTCCCTAAAGAGCTACGAATAACCTAAAAAAATAGTTTACCCAATTCATTTTGCCGCTGTCAATTTCTGCCTGTATTTCGTGGGCTTCCCTATCCATGATATGGACATTTCAAAAGGAGGGCACAGCGAAAGGGACCCATCAGAGATTTGACCCTAAAAATTCTCTATGATAAAAAGTTATTCCTGAAAGGAGATAAGCATGAAAAAATCTTTTGTTTTTCTTGTTTTTTGCGGACTTCTGATCACGTGTACGTGTATGTTAATGGTCGCATGCAAATCAGAAAGGGATTCAGTAACACCCCAAGGAGTGCTGGAAGTGGATAAGCTTTTCTCCCAATGGGATAAGCATGATTCTCCAGGAGCTGCCATTGCCGTTATCAAAGAAGGCAAAATCATTCACAAGAATGGATATGGTGAATCTCAATTGGAATACAACATACCGATCACCCCTTCCACAATCTTCCATGTTGCTTCCGTATCCAAACAGTTCACAGCCTTCTCCATCGTCATGCTGGCGAATGAGGGAAAATTATCCCTGGATGACAACATCCACCAATTCATTCCTGAAGTTCCCGATTTCGCGGAGACTATCACAATTCGACATCTCATCCATCATGTAAGTGGGCTCCGAGATCAATGGGAACTTCTGGCCATGGCAGGCTGGAGGCTTGATGATGTCATCACAAAAGAGCATATCCTTATTGCAGTCAGGAATCAGGAAGAACTGAATTTTAAACCTGGTGAAGAATATCTATACTGCAACACAGGATATACTCTGCTTGCCGAGATAGTGGAGCGGGTAACAGGTCAATCGTTTCCCGAATGGACCAAGGAGAATTTATTCCAACCCCTTGGCATGTCAAACACTCACTTCCATGATGATCATCAGATGATCGTAAAAAACAGGGCTTATTCCTATGCCCCCTCAGAAAACAGCGGTTTTAAAAAAAGGGTATTGAGCTATGCAAATGTGGGAGCGACAAGTTTGTTCACGACTGTCGAGGATTTATCCAAGTGGGCCAATAATTTCTTCACAAAAAAGGTAGGAGGGCCACTGGTTATTGCCCAGATGGAACAGCAAGGTGTTCTTAATAGTGGGGAAAAAATCGACTACGCCTTTGGTGTGAGCATCGGAAAATACAAAGGCTTGAAAACCGTTTCCCATAGTGGAGGCGATGCGGGATTCCGCAGTCACTTACTCCTATTCCCTGACCAAAAATTTGCCGTGGCCGTGCTCAGCAACTGCGGGAACATCAACACAGGACAACTGGCTCGACAGACTTCTGAAGTGTACCTAGGCAATTTTATGGAAGAGGAACTGGAGGAGGTCAAAACGTCGGAGCGGAAAGTTGTCGACATCCCTTCCTCTGTTTTAGAGGTTTATGAGGGGAAATATGAGCTTGCGGATGGCACTATATTGGTCCTCACGAAAGAAGGGGATCGTTTGATGGCGGAGCACCCAGCTGCGCCAGAAAAAATCCAGCTTTTTCCCGAGGCCATGGCCAAATTTTTTATCAAAGAAGCGAATGCTCAGGTTCATTTCCATCCAGAAAAAGACGGTTATGTCGAGCGACTCACTCTTTTCATGGAGGGAAACGAGATAAAGGGGAAACGGATTAAAATCAAGGAGCTAACTCCAGAACAAATGCAAGGATATACAGGAGATTATTACAGCAGAGAGCTGGGTACATTTTATAAAATTATCCTGCAGGATAACAAACTTCTCGCTCGACATCGACGCCATGGAGACATCCCGCTGGTTTTGAATAAAAAAGACCTATTCACAGGGAGAAAGTGGTTCTTCCAAAAAGTTCGGTTCGTGAGGAATGAAAAACAAGAAATTTCAGAGTTTTTGTTAACCGGAGGACGGGTTAGAAACCTCCGCTTTATCAAGCAGCCATAAAAAAATATGGTTCTTTTTTCGAAAAAGTTGCTCTAAAATCTTATAAGGCCATGCAAAATTCTCTCGGAAAATGTTTTCTCATCATACTCATTCATTCTCTTCTTGCCTTTTTAATGTGCAGCGGACCAAAAACGGAGGAGGATCGGATCCGGGAACTGATGAAGGAGGCGGGCCAGCACATCGAAAAAAAGGATATCTCAAATCTCATGGGCCTTCTCTCCGATGATTATGCCGATTACCGAGGGCGGGACAAAACCCAAACAAAGGACATGGTCCAGACTTATTTCCGCGAGTTCAGAGGAATCGTCGTCCATGTGCTCGGCACGCGGATCGATGGAATAAACCCCGATGAAGCCTTCATCCGGACAGATACAGCCCTTTCCAGCGGAGCGGCTAAAGCCCTGCGTAAACTGGTGCCAGTATCCACCGATAACTATCGGTTCGAAATCGAGCTGGTCAAAAACCAAGGCCAATGGATGATCCGATACGCAGAGTGGCAACACATCGGGATCGAAGAACTGTTTCCCGAATCCCTATCCATCCTTAAAAAGCTTTTCCCGGATAAGTAACCTCACTCAGGATAAAGACAAAAAGGGTCTCATCGGATATAATATTTTTTACCTGCAAACCTAAAGGAGAATAACATGGTTGACACAGCCACAACAATAACAAACATAACCACAGAGATCGTGATCATCGGGAGTGGGCCAGCAGGTTTGACAGCCGGGTTGTATACAGCACGCGCCGGAAGAAAAGCCCTGATATTGGAGGGCAGAGCGGCCTCCCGTTTGTCCATCGGATACAAGCTGGAAAACTATCCTGGATTCATCTCTATCGACAGCCAGGAACTCCTGCAAAAAATGCGAGAACATGCCGAGCATTTCGGCGCACAGATAAGGGCAGGCGATGCCATCAATTTCAGCCTGTCAACAGATCCCAAATACGTGACTACCAAGGATGCCTTGATCGAGGCCAAGGCAGTCATCATCGCCACAGGGCGAGGCCTTTCCAAAGCCAAGATGATCCCGGGAGAGGAAAAATTTTTAGGAATGGGAGTGAGTTACTGCGCCACCTGCGACGGTCCCCTGTTCCGCAGCCAGACCGTCGTGGCTCTGGGTAATACGGATGAGGCGGCCGAAGACATCTTAGCTCTCAAAGGAATGGACTGCGATGTGCGTTGGATCCCAGGGGAGCCAGAAATAAAGGTGTCAGAAGATCTTTTGAAGCAAATTACTGAAAAAGGGATTCCTCCCCTCAAAAAAACCAAGATTAAATCGATCGAAGGAGATCACCGGGTGAAAAAGGTGATCGTCGAAACCGAAAACAAGGAAGAAGAGCTGGACGTGCCGGCGATCTTCATCTTCAGAGAGATCCCGTCCACATCGCTTTTCGCCAAAGCTGGGGTGGAGCTGGACCATAGGCAGTGCATCAAAGTAGATCGGCAGCAGAAAACGAACCTGGACGGTGTGTTGGCAGCCGGCGATGTGACCTGCGGTGGTCTCCAGATAGCCTCTGCCACCGGCGAAGGCTGTGTGGCCGCCATCCAGGCCATCAATTACGTCCGGAAAAAGTGGTGAGTCTTTAGCCCCAATCCAAACCTTCGGCGATTAAAGAATTCACACGGTCACCGATGTCGATCCCTCGGCGGCAGGAAGCAGCGCAATCGGAACATTCCCGGCAGACATCCAATCCCTTCTTTCCCGGCAATTCAGCGATAGTCGACCTCGCCTGGATTTGATTCCCGTATCCCCGAGCATACATATAGGCCCGCATCAGTTTGGGAATTTCGATGTTACTCGGACATGTTGGTACACAGGACCTGCAGTTCTGGCAGAACAGCGTGCCCCGCATGGATGCGGCCATCTGGAGGTCTCTCTGTTCTTGTCCGGTTAGCGTCAGGTCATTCATCACACCCATGTTCATATCCAGCTGGTCGAATGTGGTCATGCCGGGAATGGTCGTGCCCACATTTTCATCGTTAAGCACCCATTTGAGGGCTGCCTGGTTGTTGATCTCGGTATCCGGGTCTTGTTGGAGGCGTCTGCCACCTTGTGTTTTCATGGCAACGATCCCAACTCCCTTATTTGCCGCATACGCAATGGCCTTTTTTATGTCTTCTTTTTCCTCCAGGACATAATTGTATGCCACAAGAACGACATCGTATATGCCGGCGTCGGTGGTTGCCCGGATGACATTCGCCACATCTCTATGGGTGGAAGTCCCGATGAATCTTGCTTTTCCTTGTTCTTTTGCTTTGACAAGGGCATTCATCAAAGGTTCATAAATCGCCATCTGGGGGCTGTAGCAGCTGTGGAGATAAAGGATATCTACATAATCGGTGCGCAGCCGTTGGAGGCTTGTCTCAAGCTGAGTGAAAAGATTTTCCTCGGTGGCGGCGGGTTCTCTTTCGGTGCCCTTTAAAACAAAAACGCCTTTGTCCGAGTCCCGGGCGAAGCGCATTTTGGTCGCCACATAAACTTTGTCCCTGTCTCCTCTTCTCTCCAGGACCTCTCCGATAACTCTCTCACTATTGCCCCGGAGATAAAGATGGGCCGTGTCCAAATGAGTGATGCCCATATCCAACGCACGATTGATCAAATCCGGGCTGTCGGAGTTCATCACGCCAAAACTGACGATCGGGATCCGGAGATTGGTCCGGCCCAAAGTCCTGTAAATGATCTTCGGTTGCTGATCTTGACCGGCAACACCTTTTGTCATAAACGGCGGTAAAAGCCCGGCCGAAACCAGTCCAAAAACCGACTTCCCAATAAAATCTCTTCTTTTCATACTCTGACCCATGTTGGGACCTCCTTTTTCTCGAAACGAATTCAGCGCATTTTTTTCAAGACCAGCATTTTTTATGCCATATTGATATTTTTTGCAAGTCTTTGTTTTTAAATAGCTTGCATTCTTTCTGTCGGCAAGAGAATATCCCACACCTGGCAACATCGTAAATTTACTTAACATAAGCGGATTGCACAACTAGATTGGCTTGTAAATAATTCAGGTGTCCTGGATTATATCCAGGACGAGACCCTCCACCCCACCCTGCAATATTGGCCTCTTCCTCACATCCTTTAATACTAGGGTGGGGTGGAGGGTCTAGGGTGGGGTGGAGGGTCTAGGGTGGGGTGGAGGGTCTAGGGTGGGGAGGAGGGTCTAGGGTGGGGTGGAGATCAGGCTAAAAGATTTTTTTGGGTTTGGGGATATATTTAAACAAGGACGATTTACTCTTGTCGTACAAGATTTTGCCGTTGATCAAGGTGTAATCTACGTATGTCCTGTAGTCGAATGGATTGCCGTCCAGGATGATAATATCGGCATCCTTACCCTCTTCGATGCTGCCGACACGATGGCTGATTCCCAGCAATTCGGCCGGCCAGAGGGTTATGGCTTTTAGGGCATCTTTCTCATCCAATCCACCACGGATGGCGTAAGCGCCCGCCAGCGGAAAGGTCATCAGGTCTGTTCCGATGGTTCCACCAGGTCTAATATAGGGGTAGGAGTTAAGCACAGCAAATTTTATCCCGTTTTCCTTCTGGATCTGAGCATTCCTGATGTTCGAACCATTGGAAGGGATGGCATAAGGGTCCGGAGGGATGAAAGCTTCGGGCTGCAAAATGGTGGCAATGTTCCGACGTCCTATTTCCTCCGGCAAAAGCCAACCTTCTCCGGCTCCTACTATCTGAGCCTGCATGGAAAACTCGTCAACAAAGGCCAGAGTTTTCAGGATTTCCTTTTTCCTGCTCGCATTGAACCGCACCGGAAGCTCTCCTTTGAGCACAGCCACAAAATTGGCGATTTGCGGCGAAGCCACAGGAGGTTTTCCTTTTTTTATTTCTTTATTTGCCTCGTAGTCGTTTTCCTTTTCTATGTGATCTCTGGCTTGTTGAAAGAATCCTCTTAGCTCGTTTTTTTCCGAGGGTTTCAGCCTGATCATATCGATATACAGATAGGCCGGCTGTTTGATCAACATATCCTCGAGCTTCCCATAGGCAGGTTTGATAACAGCATTCACGAAGGAATAGTTCTTTCTCATAGGTCCGGTACCGATGAAAAAAAACGGGCTGTAAGCCGTGATCCCTGAGGCAAGACAGAGACGAAGGTCCAGGCTGTAGGGATCCAGGTAATGGATGAGCTTGGGATTCTTGTCGTTCCGGACAGGAGCTCCCATTCCGATCGTATAAGACTGGGACACGATAAACCCGGGCATAACCCGTTTATCTTTGGCATCCAGGACAAAAGCACCCTCGGGAGGAACGAGATTTTTTCCCACCTTCTGGATTTTTCCGTCTGCGATGAGAATCATTCCCTGGTGTATGACACCTTTGGAGATGGTGTGGATGGTCCCGCCTTTGATCACAATAATGTCGCTTTTTTTGTCATGCCCAGGTTTTTTTTCAGCTTCCTGTTCGCTGTCCTGAAATATGCTGGCCGATGTATAAAAAGCAGGGTAAAGTAACGTCACCACCAAAAAACATACAAGAACCCATCTGCCGTTTTTCATTTCACGTAAATCCCTCCGGATAGGACGTTTTCGATGACCGGAATATTTTCCAAAGGATTATTTGGGAACACGATCAGATCAGCCCGCTTCCCTTTCTCCAGGCTTCCGACAACCTTCTCCATCCCCAATATTTCGGCAGGAACAATAGTCACGCCCTTGAGGAGCACATCTTTGTTCACGCCATAAAGGGCCAGCTTATTCAGATAGTCGAACAGGTGAATCTGTTCCTGTATGCCTCCGGGCGGTTGGAAGGCCATCTTTAAGCCTAATCCCTGGCATTTCAAAACATAGTTCGTTCGCTCTGCCCGCGACCACCGTATGACCGTCCTGATCTCAGGACTGAGGATTACAGGGATGTTTTTTTCCTTGAGCAAAGAGCCGGCTCTGTATATTTCAGGTCCTCCCACAACGACCACTTTCACCTTGGGGAAGCCTGATAAAAGCGCATCGAGATGAGACAAGGCACTGGGGGAATAGCAATCAGCCATCAGAGGAAGTCTTCCTTCCACAACATCCATGAGTATTTGTGTCGATTCCTTGATCTTTTCTTCTTCCTCCTCCTCAGCCTCCTTTTCGCTTTTGCCTTTTTTCTTTTCCTTGTCTTTTTCCTTTTCCTGTTTTTTCTCCTCCGCTTTCTTTTTCTTCTCCTCTATTTTTTTCTGGGCCTCATCCAAAGCCCTCTTCAACATGTCCCAGAATAGCGTGTTGACGTAGACATTGACCTTCAGAAAGGCCTTTTCTTTAACCAAGATGTCCTTCAGCCTCTCCCCTCCCGGTTGGATCACAGCGCCCAAACCAGCTATCCCGCCTGGCCGGGGAGAAATCGCCATAGTCGTAAGACCATTTTTCAGAGCCATAAGATAAACCGGATCTTCAGGATAAATGGAATATCGAACAGGATAATGGGCAAGGTTTGCTATGGCCGGTCCCGATCTAAAAACTGCGCTCTGCTCTGCTGCAGAAGGGGGTGGAATCCCCAGATAAGAATGGGGAGAAACAACGCCAGGCATGATGAAACTTCCCGAATGATCCAGGACCTCTGCATCCGAAGGAACGAGCACATCTGGTCCTATATCTTCGATGAGGCCATCCCGGATCAGGATCACACCATTTTCGATGATCCCATCCGTAATGGTGTGAATCTGGCCTCCTTTGATGGCCAGAAGTTTTTCCTGTCCATCGAGGCAAAAAACACTGGCAGCCAGCACAAGAATGCCGATAATGAGGACTTTTTGATTAGTACTGCTGCCCATCCCTCGATACCTCATAAAAAATCTTCCCGTTGATCATTGTCAAAATGACATGGCTGCGGACATCCAAAGGATTCCCCGTCCAGACAACAAGGTCAGCATCCTTACCCGCCTCAATGCTCCCAACGCGGTCATCGATCCCGAAGGCCCTTGCCCCATTTATGGTAATACCTTCAAGGGCCATCTTATCATCGATCCCCAAGCGCACAGCCATGGCCGCTTGAAGGAAAAGTTTCTCTTGCCCCGTGCCCACCGCATCGGTGTTTATCGAGATGTTCTTCACTCCTGCCCCGGCGTATTCTGTTATGATCCCATGAAAGGCGTCATCCCAAAAATCGTACAGCCGCGGCCCACAATCAAAATGAACCTTACGCGTGCTCACCGCAGGCGCGTTTTGATAGCCGCCGAATTCGCCGTGGGTGATGACAGCGTTTTCCATATTCAGTTCATCATGGTACATCCGGAAGACTGTCTGCACGGGCTGGAACCAAGCCACATGAATAAAAGCGGGCAGCGTACCGTCAAAAACCTCCTTGATGTACTCAAACTTGACATTTTTTTTCGGCTTGACTTTCGATGCTCCCGATTCATAAGCCTCCCACTCATCGTGGTAGGCTTTGATCTGGAGCATCAGTTCCTTCAAGTGCCATGTCATCCCCATCCGGCCGGTCCCGATCTCTCCCGACCATCTCCTCTCCGGATTGCCTGCCTGGGCGATCTTCAGCACCCCAGGAAAGCGAAGAACCACTTCGTCGAGATCATCCCCTGCTGTCTTCATGATGACCCCTGTTCCGCCGTTGTTACTCCCGCTTCCTGGGATGTGATTGATCGTTGTGACGCCAGCAGCCACAGCGCGCTTCAAACCGGGCGTGTTCAAGGCAATGGTGTCCAAAATCCTCAAGCCTGGATTGAGCGAAAAGACCATGTCGTTGATATCACCGTAACCCTCCCCACCCGTGTGAGAGTGGATATCCACAAAACCGGGCAAAAGCCAGTGTTGGGACGCATCGATCACTTTGTATCCTGCAGGAATAGCTATGTCTGAGTCTTTCCCGACTTTTTCTATCTTTCCGTTTTTCACCAAGACAATCCCATTCTGGATAACACCCTTGGTGATGGTTAATATTTTGCCGGCTTTGACGGCGTAAGGAGGCCGGCCCTTTTGTGCTTCTAATACAAGCCCGACCGAAGACAAACAAACAGTTAAACAAAATGCCATGCGCAAAATTTTATATCTCATCTCGTTCAACTCCCGAATTCACTCCTGCGAAAAAAACCTTTGGCCGCCGATATAAATCCACTGGACATTTGTACTAAGATCAAAAGGTTCCCCGTCCAAAACCACAAAATCGGCATCCCTGCCAGCTACGATGCTCCCCAATCTGTTGGACAAGTTGAAGATCTTTGCGGGATGGATCGTCACCAGGTCCAAGGCTTGGGATCGGGATAAGCCATTCTGAACAGCAAAAGCCAACTGGAACGGAATGAGGGATGCTCCCTGAGAAGAGCCTGAGCAGAAGGCAACCGGAATACCGCTTACCAAGAGTTCTTGGATATAGTTGATCCTTTTTCCCTTTTTATCCAGGACAACATCAGGACCGGCGATGACAGAAACCTTTCGTGAAACAAGGTCTTGAGGGATCTTGTAGGCTTCCTGTCCTCCTACAAGCACAAGCCTGACCTTAAACTCGTCCTTGATCTTGAGAGCAGCTTGTATCTCGTTTTCCTTGGATGCCTTGATCAAAACAGGAATTTTTCTATCTAGAACTTGGAGGACGGCCTCGTGGTTTTCGTTCCTCTTGGGTTCCTTAGGCTCTTGGATTTCCTTGGCTGCGGGCTCCTCCTTGTCATTTTTTTCTCTGGATGTATCGCTTTCCTTTTTCTGTTGATCTTGGTATTTTTTCAAATCTTTTTTGTATTTTTCCTGTTGTTTCCGGTAGTCCTGCGCATCCTGGAACATCTTTTTCAAATCACCGTACCTCTTCATCACGTTGCTGGCTCCGGCAAACACAAACACCATGCCAACAGGATCTGCCATCTCGAATGCGGAAACGGAGCCACCTCCTAGCCCGGCTGCGAAAGCCATCCCACCGGAAAGATTCGTCGTGGGAATCGTGATCACTGACTTCAAGATTCCTTCAGACAGGAATCTTGGGAAAGAGGCATCCCCGAAATATACGGCATTGGAGGCCTTAAAGCGGGGTTCGATCCGTGGTGGGGGTGTTTGCTGTTGCTGACTGCCGTAAAAAAGGAGGTAGATGCCGGTCAAAGGTGCCCGGTGGGGATTCGGCGGCTCTGTCTGGACATTATAATCCTCCCTGTGAAAGCCCATATGGGAAAAGGCATCGATCAGCCCGGGTATGATGGTATTTTCCGAAAAATCGACCACCCGGGCATCTTTTGGCGGCTTGATTCTTTCGTCTACCTTGACAATCTTTCCGTCACGTATCAGGATTCCGCCGCTGGTGATGATACGGCCGCCATCGCTCGTGTAAATCTTTTTGGCTTTGATGTAGACAGGACCTTCCTGTTGGGCAAAAAGAACAGAACACATCAGAATCGCGCTCATACAACAAAACATCGCTGTGGCACGTCTGATGGGATTATGTTTATTTCTCTTCATAGATGATTTGTCCTTGGCTCATGACTTTTTCCAGAGCAGGAAGAGGAACACCGGCTTCTTTTTTAAAAAACAGGATATCTGCATCCTTTCCTTTTGTCAGGCTGCCGACACGATCGTCCAATCCAAAGATCTTGGCTGGATTGATCGTTATAGTCTTGATAAGCTCATCCGAGTTGATCCCAAACCTCTGGAAATACTGCGTGATCCAGAACAGGTCGGGCAATCCTTTCTCCTCATTTGCAGTGATAGACACCAGGACTCCACGCCGGATCAGCGTGGGAATGTTTATCATCCGGTTTTGCCAATCCCTGTTATTTTTCAAATCCTCGGATAGCCCGTATCTGTTGGGTCTTAAATCGGCTTCGGCAATGACCGGAATGTTATGCTTCTTAAGACTATCGGCCCATTTGTAGGCCTCTGGTGTTCCCTGGATAATCAAGGGCATCTTGACAGATCGGGAAAAAAGGATGGCTTGATGGATGTCGGCGTCCCCTTGACATCTTACGATCAACGAGAGACCTCGGGTTTGAGATTTTTTCAGAGAGTTCGCCGCATTCTGGAAATAACGAGCCAAATCACCCGAGTAAGGAACTGGCCTGAAGAGTTCGTTCATCAATCCAAACGCCCCAAGGTTCGAAGACGGGAACTGCTTGATGGACGGGACAAGAGGATTCTCCACACTCACCGGAGCTGGGAAGATGTCTGTCATCGGAGGCAGGACAGCATCTCTCCCCAAATTGATGTTGAGGGCTGCCTCTTTTTTCAAAATCAGAGACATTTTGCTCCCACTCCCCAGTTTCACGATCATTCCTTTTCCGGAGATGATACGGTTGGCCGGCATCGCCACAAAACCCGACGTCACCCCTCCCCTCAAAAGCTGGGCATAATCGCCATGGAAATCAAAGCGGTCCGCAGCCGAAGCATCCGGAGTAAAGGACTCGAAGTTCTTCAATTCCTCGGGAGTGAAAAGGCCCGATGAAGCAAAAAATCCAGGATAAAGAATGGAGCCACCAGCCTCAATGATTTCCGCATCTTCGGGCACCGGTACGTCCTCACCGATGGCAACGATCTTCCCATCCTGGATAAGAATCGTCCCGGATCTCCATATTTCGCCCTCCATCGTATGGATTTCTCCACCTCGGATGGCGATCGTCTTGCCCATTATATCCATTCCACCGCAAAGCAAAAACAGGAGGCCAACACAAGCGGCTATTTTGCTGATTTTTATCATGCGTCGCGTGTCCATGTTTCTCCTGAACGATACTCTACTTTATGATTTTCTCCTCCAAGAGTTTTTTCAAATCTTCGTCCTTGGCTCTTTCATAGACCAGTTTTCCGTCGATGTAGACAAACTCGACCTTTGTGGACAGCTTGAACGGGTCATCGTCAAGCACCGCAAAGCTGGCCAGCTTTCCCTTTTCTATCGAACCGATAAGACCATCCGCTCCCAGCATCCGAGCCGGCACGATGGTCACAGCCTTCAACGCTTCATCAAGGCTCAATCCGCTGCTGAGAGCTCTCATAGCCTGGTAGGAAAGACTCCGTGTGTGCACCCTGTCGGGTTCGGATAGGAGCGCAAATGCGATTCCTTTTTCATGAAACACCCGGGCAATATCGATCTTTTTCACTTCTTCTGTGAGAGGATCACGCTCGTAATAGACCAATTCCGGGTCCAGAATGATGTCGAGTTTTTTCTCGGCAATAAAGTCAGCGGCTTTGTAGCACTCGGGACCCAGCAGATAAATCGATGAATAGCCATATTTTTCCGCCAGGTCATGCGCCCGCACCACATCCGAGGGCCCCTGGCAATACACGTAGGCCTTGTACCGGCCCTCGAGCAGGTCCACCACTGAATCATACTTCACTCTCTCGGGAGACCGGAAGGAACCTGGCGTGGAGACCATCGTTTCTTCTTTTTGGGCTTCCTCTTTTTGTTTCTCCATGTATTCTTTGGTCTCGTTGAAATATCGACGAAGCTGAGCCATTACCCCCATTCGGGTCTGGGCAGGCGTCCCCACAACCGAGATTTTCATGCCTGATTCAGGAATGAGCAGCATGTCTTCCACGACCAACCCGACGGTTTTCACCACCGCACCTTTTCCGCCAAGGATCGTGTTGTTGCCCGGCATGATATGGAGTGTTGTGACACCGTCCTTCAAAGCCGATGTGAAAGCATCATGGGATGTGTCGATGTTGTCCAAAACCGTGACGAATGGAGTGAGAGGGTTAGTTTCATTGGCCACATCATACCCTCTGGCAACGTGGGCTTCTACCATGCCTGGCACGATGACTTTCTGGCTGTAATCGACAACGTCCACATTCCAGGGGATCTCAGGACCTGTGATCACCTCCTGTATCTTTCCATCCTGGATCAGGATCACACCGTTTTCGATAATACCGTTTGAAACTGTGTGTATTTTTTTCGCCTTTATAGCGATAGACTGGGCTTGGCAAACCAAAGGAAACACGAGAAGAGCCACAAAACAAAAGGTCCCAAACTTGTGATAACCAAATCGTCTTCTCATCGGATTTCTCCGTCACAATTATTCTTATTTATTCGGATCATAAAATTTTCCATCGATAACAACGCTCAATAGGCTCGAGGAAGGTTCAAAAGGATTGCCATCAAAAACCAAAAGGTCCGCATTCTTTCCTTTGGCGATCGATCCAAGGCGGTCCGAAATGCCCAAGATGCGAGCGGCATCGAGAGTGAGTGCTATCAGGGCCTTTTCTTCGGCCAATCCCAATTCTACCGCATGGATGGCCTCGTCCCTCAGTGCAGATATCGGGCTTTCTGCGTTGTTCTGGAAGGCAAAACGGATTCCTTTTTCTGCCAATAAAACAGGTGTCCGGGCCATGTATCTATCATCCTCCCGATTAAAATCCCCCCTGTTCTTGTTCTTGTATACCGGGCCGTAAATAACAGGGATATCATTCGCTTCCAGCTCGTCCAAATACCTGTAGGCATCCACACCGCCTTCCAGGATCCAGCGATACCCGAATTCCTCCATCAACCGGAAAGCCGTTTTGATATCCATGTAGGACCTGGCGCTTATGCGAAGAGGCATACGCCCCTTCAAAACCTGACGAAACACAAGTTCATCCGGAGTGAGTTCCGTGTCCGGCAAGCCGCGCTTATTCTGCATATTCGTCAGCTCGTAGCGGATGATAAAAACAACGCCCATCCTGTTTTGGGGACGGCGGTTCCGCATGTGCATCGGATCCCGGCCGCTGGGATAAGAATTGCCCTGACCGGGCTCTCTTCCAAGGACCATCTTTAGGTGGACTTGATTTTGAACCAACATATCTTGGGGAGTAGGGCCTTTTGTTTTCAAAATCGTGCCCATCCCGGGGAAAACATTCAGATTCCCGGGTGCAAGATAGACACTCGTGACGCCACTCCTCCAGGCTTCATCGAAATCCTTTGCCCTGGGATCGACCGAGTACAGGACATTTATCCGAGGCGTGACCTCTTCCCCTTCCTCATTCGCTTGCCTCATCACATCCATGTGGGCATTGGCTGCAATAAAACCTGGCGTTACGACCTTGTCTGCAAAGTCCAGAACGTGAACATCTGGTTTGACGACATATCCTTTTCCCACAAAAACAATCTTGCCATCCTCAACAACGACAAAAACATCCCTCAACTCATCCCCATTGCCGATAAGGACCGTTCCCGCTTTGATCACTAACGGATTTTGGGCAAGGCAAAAAATGCCGAAAAGACACAGGGAAAACGAAAAAAACAGGCCTTTGTGGAATATTTCCCTAAGAATTTTTTTGCTCATAAACCTATTTTTCCCCTAACAATGCCGCCCGACCGTTCACATAAACCGCTACGATGGGTGATCCAAGATCAAGAGGTTCTCCTTCCAGGACCACGAAATCGGCATGCTTTCCCTCTTCGATAGAGCCCACAGAATCGGCCACCCCGAGGATCTGGGCAGGCGTGAGCGTTATCGTTTTCAAAGCTTCCTGTTGGGATATCCCCTGATGGTAGAGCATCAAGGCTGAGAGCCGAAGGCTCCAAGGATCCGTTTCGGGCATGTGACTGACAAAAGCCAATAGGATGCCATGTTCTATCAAATGGGCTGCATTTTTCGCCCATTTTTCAGGATAGGAGGGAAGAATCGGGGACATCAGCACAGGAACATTTTTCTGTTTTAAAGAAGGGATCAAAAGATGGGCTTCCTCCCCTCCGACAATAACGCCATTCAATTGCCATTTTTCCAACCACTGGAGAGTCGTGTTGACCTCAGCCAAAGTCGACGCCGCGATCATGGGCGGAAGATTTCCCCCTAACAAGGACCGGAGTCCTTTTTGCGGGAATATGTCTGCTCTGTCCTGATCCGAACCGGGCTTGATGGCTGCCATCTTTTGTGTCAACAGATGTTCTGCCCCCATCAAAGAGGTGGGCGCCCGGTCGGGGCGAATAACCTCTCCGTTGAACGAAATCTTCAGAAAGGAGCGCTTTTTCAAAACGGAAATGTTGTTGAAATCCCTTGAAAGTTTAAGAATGGAGCTTATGCCGCCGACGAGGTTCTCATTCCGAGGCGAAAGATTCACGGTCGTGATACCCGATTCCAACGCCAGTTTCACTTCTGGATCCAACGGATCAAAAACCATATCCGTAATTAAATCGGAGGTGAAAATTTTCGTGTTGTCCAACAAACCGTAATACCCCGACACATAGGAATGGGCATCCACCATACCTGGCATTATGGTTTTACCGGAATAATCCTTAACCGGAACAGAAGGCCATTCTTCTCCGTCGATAATCTTTTTGAAAAGGCCATTCTCGATGAGGAGTGCCGCATCGGTCAATACTCCCTGTGTTCCAGACGTGTAAATTTTCGCCCCTTTGATCAAATAAGCGTCTTCGGCTCCTCCTGCAAATAGATAAATCCCGGCAAAAACCAACAATAGACTCAAAAGCGGAACCGAACATTTATGCGATCTCATCGTTTTCTTTCCCATACAACCGTGCCGTCTCTGAAAACCATCTCGATCTTGGAGAGAGAATCCAGGGGCTCCCCATCCAAAACCACAAGATCCGCGTCCATTCCCTCCTCAAGGCTCCCCACTCGGTCGGCAACTCCCAAGATCTTGGCAGCATTCACGGTTACCGCCCCAAGAGCGAATTCAAGAGATGCTCCCCGGCTGAAAAGAAGGGCAGCGTATAATCTCATGAATCTTGCCGAAAAAGGGAAACGATCGGGTGGAATAAGGGCAAAAGGAATCCCGGAATCGGCCAGCTCGCTCCAAGTTTTCTGTGCCTTTTGGGTATCGCGATCACCAGCCCTGTACGGATAGAAAAAATCCCCTTCCTCGAGCTGGAGATATTGGGCAGCATACCCTTTTTTTCCCCCGGGAATCAAAAACCTCCGGTAGTCCAGTAGGGGGTTGGAAAGAAGCGAAATTGAGGTCTTCTCCAGTTCATTGAGGAGGAACGACCAATCTTCACTTTGCTCGAGGATGATGCGTAAACCAAACTCTTCGCCCAGCCGCAAGGCCTGGAGGATGGAGTCCGGTCTATGAACGATGAAACGGACCGGAAACTTTTTGTCCATCGCTTGGAGTAAGATCTCTTTGGATTCATCCTTTTTCGGCTTTTCAGGTTTTTTTGGTTTCCCCTTTTCTTTTTCCTCGAGATCCTTTTTTTCCTTCTCGTACTTTTTGAGTTTTGTTTCGTAATCTGACCATTCCTTCCGGTATTCCTCAGCCTGTTTGAATGAATCCCGAATCCTATGGTACTGGGTGAGCCTGAGAATATTGGAGGTTTTTTTGTCCTGTAGCCTCTCCAGACGTATATTCAGCGCTGCCCTATCCTTCAGGATGGAAAGTTCTCCGCGTTCTCCCGAATGGACCTTGACAACAGCGCCCAGTCCTCCGATAAACCGGAAGGAGACAGGAGAAATATAGGCGGTCGTTACGCCATGCCTGAGGATATGTGAGACAGAAGGATCAAAATAGTGGATGCCTTCGAGAATATCTGTATCAGGCCTCTCCTCGCCAGAATATTGGTGGTCTTTTTTCTCGACAAACAAGGCCGATGAAGCACACACCAAACCAGGGATAATGGTTTTTCCCGAAAGGTCAAACACCTGCGCGCCCGATGGTGCGGAGATGGCGAGACCGATTTTCTCGATCTTTCCGTCCTTTATCAAAATCATCCCGTCTGCGAGCATGCCCGGTGCACCCATGGTGTATATCTTGGCATTTTTCAGAAGTACTTGGTCGGATGCTAAGCCAGAAGTGGACAGAAAGATGAGAAAAATAAAAGGAAAAATGGCGGCGCTTTTTCGAAACAACTTCACTATGTTCCCTTTGAAGTCTTGCTTGTGCATCTCTTTATAACAAAGCAAAAAATCGAAGTCAATGATATTCGAAAAATATTCTCCGCGGACAACATAATTTCTATGCAAGGGTGGGGAGGGGTGGCTTGGGAAGGATTAGCCAGGCTACAAAAGGGGCTTTTTAAAAGGGTTTTATAACCTCTGGTTATCATGTATAATTCCTGAGCTTCGAAGGTCCAAAAAAATATGCTGGAAAGGAGTTTCTCATGTTAAAAAAATCTTCCATTTTTTCTGTGATTTTTCTGTTTCTTTTGCTCAGCCCAATCTGTTTATCCGCTTCAGGCCTCACACAGACAGGAGAAACCGAGAGCCGGGTGGACGAGCTCAGCGAATTCCATGAAATCATTTATCCCATCTGGCATACCGCCTATCCGGAAAAAGATTACGCGGCCCTGCGGGAGTATGTCCCGGAAGTGAACCGATTGGCCAAAAACCTGTTCGATGCCAAACTCCCAGGCATATTGAGGGACAAAAAGGCAAAGTGGGACCAAGGAATGGAACAGTTGAAAAAGGCGGTGGAGGACTACAACAAAGCTGCCGTCGGAGAGGATAATCAAGCCCTGCTGGATGCTGCCGAGACCTTGCATGCTAAATTCGAAATGATGGTCCGCATCATCCGACCTGTGTTGAAGGAGATCGATGAATTCCACAAGGTTCTGTATGTCGTCTACCACAAATACCTCCCCGACAAAAAAATCGATAAAATCAAGGATGTCACCGACGACTTCATCCTGAAAGCAGAGGCCATCACAAAGGCAACACTGCCCAAAAGATTGGAGGGGAAAACAGAGGAATTTTTGGCTGCTGCAAAGGATTTATTGGCCGCTTCGAAAAAACTCAAAGAGACATGTGATACAGAAAACATAGAGGCCATCGAAAAAGCCGTCGAATCCCTCCACACCAAATACCAGAATCTGGAAAAAATCTTCGATTAAACAGAAGTTTGAAAAGTTGCTAAAAATCCCAAAATAGAGATGACTGAATGATCGCGACAGGAAGATTTGCTGCCGTTAGCTTTATGGCTTGGCTCCTATTCTTGACCATAGACTTTCTGGCCCATGCTGTCCTTCTGAATTCATTTTGGGCACAGGATCTTCCGGCACTCAGATCCAAAAATGAACTTTTTCGTCTGATTCCTTTTGGTTACCTGAGTTTTCTGATCCTCACACTTTTGTTCGGCTGGCTGTATACACGCGTGTTCAAAACAGATGGCAATGCCAAAAAGGGCCTTGCTTTTGGCGCCATTTGCGGCGGATTGCTGGCTCTTGCGATCTTTCTCGGCTGGTACTCATTCTTGAATCTTCCCCCACTCTTTTTGTTTATGGCAAGCTTGGTTTATTTTGTGGAAATTATGGGTGTAGGGTTTGTGTTTGGATACCTCCTCCACCCCGGATCTATAAAAAAGCGTATTTTGGCAATCACAAGCTTCATTGTTTTCGGGTTTTTGCTGGGAATTGCCCTGCAGAATATGACATTATAGGGGACGGAGAAATGGAACCGCCCTTTTTAAATCCAGGTTAAGGGGTTTGCAATGAATAATAGAAAGGACATAAAAAAAGGCAAAACCATCGGGGTAACCGTTATGATCATGATCGCCGGTATCTTCTGCAGCAAGGAAACCGCAATTCCAGAGGTGGACTGGCATCCAGTGGAAGGGAAGATCATGACCCAGTGGGCTAAAGATGTCAGCCCGGACTCAGCCCATCCTGAATATCCCCGGCCTCAGATGAAACGAGAGGAATGGCTGAACATGAACGGGATGTGGGAGTATGCGATCCTGCCTGAGGAAGAAAAGGCTCCCGAACGGTATGATGGATACATCAATGTGCCGTTTCCTGTGGAATCCGCGCTCTCTGGAGTCAAAAAACCTGTCGGTAAGGAAAACCGTCTTTGGTACAGACGCTCGTTCACGATCCCTAAAAATTGGTCGAAAAAAAGGATCCTCCTCAACTTCGAAGCCGTGGATTGGGAAACCACTGTTTGGATCAACGGGCGTCAGGTGGGCACACACCTGGGCGGCTACGATCCGTTCACCTTTGATATCACAGACGCACTCAAAAAAAGAAAGAAACAGGAAGTGATCCTTTCTGTGTGGGATCCGATCGACGAGGGCACACAGCCGCGAGGCAAACAGGTGAGAGCTCCCCGCGGCATTTGGTACACATCGGTGACTGGCATCTGGGGAACGGTATGGCTGGAGCCAGTCGAAAAAACGCACATCGAATCCTTGAAGATTATCCCGGATATTGATACCGGTGAAGTCCAAGTGGTCGTTCACTGCCCGGATAAAGCTCAGGGTTATCAAGTGGAAATGGTGGCATCAAGAGAGGAATCAGCCGAAATCAAAGCGAAAGGCATGGCGGGCAAAAAAATATCCCTGTTTTTGCAGGATCCTCAACTCTGGTCCCCGGATTCCCCGAATCTTTACGACCTGAAAGTTCTTCTGAAAGATAGCCAGGACAGGGAAATCGATCACATCGAGAGCTATTTTGGAATGCGCAAGATCTCAGTGGGAAAAGACGAAGCCGGAATCAACCGGCTTTTCCTGAACAATCACGTCCAATTCATGATCGGACCTCTGGATCAGGGTTGGTGGCCTGACGGATTGTACACAGCCCCGACAGATGAGGCCCTCCGATACGATCTGGAGGTGACCAGACAAATGGGAATGAACATGCTGCGCAAACATGTGAAGGTCGAACCGAGACGATTCTACTACTGGTGTGACAAACTCGGGGTACTCGTCTGGCAAGACATGCCCAATGGGGATGCCCACATCGGAAGGGAAGGAAAAGACATCCAACGTTCGCCTGAATCGGCCAAACAATTCGAGGCCGAACTCAACCGGATGATCGACAGCCTTTACAACCATCCGAGTATCGTGATGTGGGTGCCATTCAACGAGGGATGGGGCCAGTACGATACAACCAGGTTAGTGGATTGGATCAAACAGCTCGACCCCACGCGATTGGTCAACAACGCTAGCGGTTGGGCAGATCGCGGCGCTGGCGACGTCCATGACGTCCACTCCTACCCGGGCCCCGATGCCCCGACAAACGAACCGAACAGAGCGGCAGTACTGGGAGAATTCGGCGGCTTGGGACTGCCGATAAATGGACACACCTGGCAGGATGAGAAAAATTGGGGATACCGAAGTTTTGAAAACGCCGAAGAATTGACCCAAGCTTATCGGAATTTGATCCAAAAATTGAAAATTCTGGTCGAAGGAGGATTATCGGCCGCTGTCTACACGCAAACGACCGATGTGGAAATCGAGGTAAACGGATTGATGACGTATGACAGGGCCATCACCAAAATGGATCCGGATCATGTGGCAAATCTAAACAAGGAACTCACCAAACAATAATCCACCCTCCCTCTTGAGGCCAGCAACAAAAATGTCCCATGCCCAGGTTTGACCCTAGACATTGTATTAAACTTTTATTGAATAAACACGTAATACAAAATAGTATAGTAGGTGAAGCAGGAGGTTTTCTGATGAAAAATGCGATAATAATTTGTGTATTGGGAATATTTCTATTCAGTATTACATCTCATCCCGGATACAGCCAAACAGCCAACGAGATCATACAAAAGATGATCGACGCAACGGGAGGGAGAAAGGCCCTCGAAAGCATCGATGATTCAACCGTATCAGGCACAATAGAGTTTGTCCAGGAAGGTTTGAGTGGGGAGATAACGATTTACAAAAAAGAACCCAGCAAAATGCGTGTCGATGTCGAAGTCATGGGCATGGTCATCACCCAGGCGTATGATGGAAACTTAGCCTGGTGGGTCAATCCCCAGACCGGGGCGACCGAAGAAATGCCAGCTAATGAAGCGGCAAGCATGAAAAGAGACGCCTTGCCCAGAGATGCTACTTTCAATCCGGAAAAATACGGGATATCCTTTGACTACAAGGGGAAGGAACCGATTGAAGGAAAGGACCATTTCGTCTTAGAGCAAACCTACGCTGACGGTTTTATGGCCACTCTTTATGTGGATTGTGCCACCTATCTCATCACAAAATCAAAAGGCACTTTGGACTCACCGATAGGTGAGGTTGAATTCGAGCAATTCGCCTTGGATTATAAAAAAGTCCACGGCCTCATGATTGCGCACACCATCACCTCCTATGCGAACGGGGCAGAATCACGAATTATCAAGATCACCGATGTCCAGTACAACACAGGATTGGAGGAATCCCTGTTCATCATGGAGGAGTAACGCAAAAAAAGAATCTTCCGCCTGTTTCCCTTTGACAGTTTCTTGATTTGGGGCTATGATGGATTATCCCGAAGAGCACCTCAAAATGAAATGCCCAAAATGTCAGCATGAAAATCCTGCCAACACCTCCTATTGCGGCAACTGCGGAATGCCCCTTTTGTCTCCTGATAAAATCCCGTTGGCTAAAACATTAACACTCGAAACCCCGATTTTGGAACTGGAGAGAGGGGGCCTGTTTGCCGAACGCTACGAGATCATCGAAGAGCTGGGAAAAGGAGGCATGGGCCGAGTTTACAGAGTGCTTGATACGAAGATCAATGAGGAAGTGGCTCTCAAGCTCATAAAACCCGAGATCGCCGACAGCAAAACCATCGAACGATTCGGCAACGAACTGAAGATGGCCCGGAAAATATCCCACAAGAATGTCTGCCGGATGTACCATCTAAGTGAGGAATCGGGTACGCATTACATAACCATGGAATACGTTCCGGGGGAAACCCTTAAAGGCATGATCAGGATGACCAAACAGCTGTCCATGGGTACGGCTGTCAGCACGGCCAAGCAGATCTGCGAGGGATTGAACGAAGCCCACAGGTTGGGAGTGGTCCATCGCGACCTCAAACCCCAGAACATCATGATTGACAAACAGGGAAATGCCCGGATCATGGATTTCGGGATTGCTCGCTCTCTTGAATCCGAGGGAACAACCCGGCCTGGGATCATAATCGGTACGCCGGAATACATGTCTCCAGAACAGACAGAGTCCAGGGAAGTCGACCAGCGTTCGGATATCTATTCATTGGGGATCATCCTGTTCGAGATGTTGACAGGGAGGATCCCGTTCGAGGGGGAAACGCCGATCAGCGTGGCCATGAAACAGAAAAGCGAAAAACCCCCGGATCCTGCCAAGTTCAACCCGCAAATTCCTGAAGATCTCAGCCACATCATATTGACATGTCTCGAAAAAGACCGAGAGAAACGATACCAGAGCGCCGAAAAGCTTCTGGCTGACCTGAATGCATTGGAAGAGGATCTCCCTACAACAGAAAAGGAAGGGGCTTTTCCCAAGCGGACGCCTGTGACTGAAAGGGAGATCACGGTACGATTCAAGCCAAAAAAAGCGTTGATCCCTGTGTTGGCCGTTTTAGCCTTGGCCGCTATAGCGCTGATCATCTGGCAACTTTTTCCTCAGCGAGAGGCCATGCTTCCCCCATCTGATAAGCCCTCGCTCGTAGTCATGTACTTTAAAAACAACACGGGAGAAGAAAACCTGGACCACTGGCGAACAGCTCTGGCGGATTTGCTGATCACAGACCTCTCCCAATCAAAGCTCATCCGAGTGGTAAGCGGGGAAGTCCTGTACAACATTCTCGAGAGGCTCAACCAGTTGCAAGCCACAGTCTATTCATCGGAGGTATTAAGGGAAGTGGCCAACCGAGGACGGGCAGACCGAATTCTTGTGGGGAATTTTACCAAAGCAGGAGATACATTCCGTATCAACACATCCCTGCAGGACGGCCGTACCAGCGAGCTTTACGGCTCGGAAAGTGTGGAAGGTTTCGGTGAGAGAAGTTTCTACACAATGGTGGACGAGCTGACTCGAAGAATAAAGGCTCATTTCGAACTGACCGAAGAAGAGATCACAGCTGATATTGACAGCAGAATAGAAACAATCACCACCAGTTCTCCCGAAGCGTATAAACTCTACAGCGAAGCAAGAACCTATCATCTCCAGACCGATTACTGGCGGAGTATCGGCACGATGCAAAAAGCTCTCGAAATCGACCCGGAGTTTGCCATGGCATGGAGATCTGTGGCCATGGCCTTCAACAACCTGGGCAGAAGGCCAGCAAAACTGGAAGCTATCACAAAAGCTTTTGAACTCAGGGATAAGGTCTCGGAAAGAGAACGCTACACCATCGAAGCGGATTACTACAAATCCTGGGAAAAAAACTATGACAAAGCGATGGAAGCTTACCAGAAATTGTTGGGGTTGTACCCTGACGATACCATCGGCAACACCAACTTGGGGATTTTGTATTTTGAGATGGAAGAGTTTGACAAAGCCATCACACATTATGAGAAAAAAATCCAAAACGACCCAGACGACCGTCTTGGCACTTGGAATCTGATTGAAACCTATGAGGCCATGGGATTGTATGACAAAGCCAACCAGGTCATCAAAAGATATCTCGACAGAAATCCTGACAATATTGCCTTCCTGCTTAAACAATACAATGTCTTCCTTTACCAGGGAATTTTCGACCGAGCGCAGGTCACCTTAGAAAAATATCTTTCTCTCGACTCGAACAGCCAACTCACCTATGACATTCTCACCGGCCATATTTCCCTATTGAAAGGTGACACAGAGCATGCGCGGAACCAGTACCAGAAAATGCAAGAGGGAAGCACAAGCCGAAGATTGGACATGAGCAATCTGTACTTGCTGCAGGGAAAATTCAAAGAAGCGGAAACGGAATTGCTGAAAAAACCTGTCCTCCATCAGCAACTTGCCATGCTCTACCTCCGGACGAACCAATCACAGCTAGCCCTTGAAGCGTTTGATGTCGTTGAAGAAAGGGCGCAAAAAGCCGAAAGCATATCGGGAAAAATCATGGCTTTGCATGCCAAAGGTCTAGCCTACGTTCAGATGAAATCTTTCGAAGACGCCTCCAGAATCGCAGAAGAAATCAGGGAATCGATCCCGGTATGGATGCATAAAAAACTCATCAAATACCACGACCATCTGTTGGGCATGATCGCATTCGAAAGGGGAAATTTTTCCGAATCCATCCAGAAATTAGGTCAAGCCGCGCAATCCTTATATGCCCCGGAGGACAATTTCCCCCGAATTCAAGCCTATTTTATATTCACTCTTGCCCAGGCTTACGAAAAAGAGGGGAACCTGTTCAGCGCACGGGGAGAGTTTGAAAAAATCCTGTTTCTCCACTTGGGACGAATCGGGGATGGAGACTTATACGCCAAGAGCTTGTATTCCCTGGGCAAGATTTTTGAGCAACAAGGCCAAAAAGAAAAGGCCGTCGAGTACTTCCAGCGTTTTCTCGACCTCTGGAAAAACGGTGATCCTGAAATCACCGAGATCGAGGATGCAAAAATCCGCCTGAATGCTCTTAGAAGCCCATAATACCCACAGAATAAACAAGGGGAGATTCCATAAAGGAGGGCCTCAGAATGGATAAAAAACTTATCTTCACCAAAATCTGGATGGGGACTCTTTGGGTATGCCTCTTGCTGACAGCTTTGCTTTTCTCCCAAGATTCAAGGGGCAAACTTCTTGACATGACCTATCCCTATGATGAAAACACCATATATTGGCCCACAGCAAAATCCTTCCACCTCGAAAAAGTCTCCTGGGAAATTGTGGAAGGCGGATGGTGGTACGCTTCGAATGAATTCAGCGCTTCGGAACACGGCGGAACACATGCCGATGCCCCGATTCATTTTGCACAAAACGGCCGCACTATCGACAAGGTTCCTCTGGGAGAATGGATAGGCCCAGCCGTTAAAATTGATGTGACGAAGAATTGCGAAAAAAACAGAGACTATCTCCTGAGTGTTAATGAGATAAAACGCTGGGAAGAACAGTTCGGAAGGATCCCGGATAGAGCCTGGGTCATCATGTTCACAGGAATTGGCACCCAGCATTATCCGGATAAGAACAAGGTCCTTGGCACCGACAAAAAAGGGGAGGCCGCCATTACGGAGCTCAGCTTCCCTGGATTTTCAGTGGAATCGATCAAATTTTTACTGACTGACAGAAATATCACGGGAATCGCCATCGACACACCCAGTATCGACTATGGCAAGTCCAAAGACTTCCAGGTGCACCGAGTGCTTTTTGCAGCCGATAAACTCGCCCTCGAAAACATCGCAAACTTGGATAAATTGCCCGCTTCTGGCGCAACCCTGTACGTCATCCCGATGCTGATAAAAGAAGGAACTGGATCTCCTGCTCGCGTCTTCGCCATCATTCCTGAATCGAAATGAATGCGATTGTTTTTGTTGAGGATGACAATAACGGCAGGGACATCAGAAGAAATTTTTGAGAATCACGAACATTCCCGATAAGGCAGCTGTAATCAGGACAGCTGCCCGGATAAAACCTCTATCGAGAATCCTGGCCGTGTGGCGAGAAAGAATAAATCCGACAATAATTCCAGGAAACAGCACGGATGCCGCCTGAACCTCTCGGATCCCAAACCGCCCGATGACCAACAGCGATGCCATGGAAATAATCGTACCGATCGTAAAAATCATGGAAAGGGTTCCTCTTATACGGGAGCCCTTTTGTTTCTGAAAAACAAGCGCCATCGGGGCTCCTCCGATTGCAGATGTGGTTCCCATAAATCCTGAAAGAGTTCCTGCCACAAGAACATTTCGTGAAGTTGGAGAAAAATCCAGCCCTGCAAAAGCGATTCCGACGGCCAGCAAAACCATCGCCCCAAAAAGCAAGGATAAATGATCCTTCGGGACAAGGTTGAGCATCAGGGCCCCTAGAGTCGCCCCAAACACTCTTCCGGGAATCGCCCACTTAACACCTTTGAAATCAATGGCTTTTTTTTCTCGGGAAGAAATCAAAAGATTCAATAAAAAGGCCCCCAGAAGAAGCGGGCCGGGCACAAAGACCGGATCGATCAAAACGAGCAGCGGAACCCCGATCAGGCCCAATCCGAATCCCACTGAGCCCTGTAAAACGGCTCCAGAAACCGAGATCCCGAAAGCCAACAGGACACTCAAAAGGTCATACGGAAACGCCATCAGAATTCCAAATCCTATTGCTTAACACACATTCTCCGGATTATCAAGCAAAAGGGGGTGAGAAAATATCACCCCCCATTTTCACCCGATGGGGCGATTGACCCGTATAGAGAAACATAATACACCTTAGATATGTTAAGGAGTGGGACCATGAAAAAAATATTGTTTGTCACAGCTTTTCTGGCTCTTTTGTTTCCTTCTGTTTTGTCTGCTCTGCATCACAAAGAAACAGAGAAAACCCAAAAAGCCGAAGTGATCGTCGATCGGGCCGAAATATTTCTCGAGGCCAGCCAACACAGTATTGTTATCGATACCATTTCCAGGGGAACGACCGTGACCCTGTTCCCGTCGGGGAAGAAAAACAAAAAATGGTTATACATTTCCTATCATTCCAAAAAGAGAGGATCCCAAGTGACCGGTTTTGTCGACAGCAATAGGGTTGAAATCATCAAGGAAGACCCCGCGGATGAGCCAGAGAGCCCAGAATACACAACTGAACCACTCTCTGAAGAAGGAGAATCTGTTCCCGAAGAAAAGAATTGGCGGGATACGGAAAAAGAGTTGGAAGAACTGAGAATTCTGCTGAATGAGATGGAAAGGGAAAAACAGGAAAGGCAGCCCCAAGAGGTGGAAGACCAAAATCAGGAAGAGGTTGTGCAACAGGAACATTCGGAAGAGGAACAGGAGGTTTTGAACGCAGAGGCGGAGACTAAAAAGGAAAAGAACAAAGAAACAAGCGAGTTAAGGGAACAGGAAACGAGGGAATCGCAGGAAAGCGGAGCCGAGGAAAACAGATCCCAGGATGCAGCCAAACAAGAAAAAGTGGACACGCATGAAGACGGCGCTCAAGAGCAAGAGGAAACTGAAGAGGAAGAACAAGCGCCCTTAGCACAAGAAGAGGTCCTGGCAGATGAGGAAGCCACGGCTGAACAGGCGCGGGAAACAGAAGTGGAGGAATTGCCAAAGGTTCTGACAAAAGTTACGGTCAAGGTTCCCCGAGCAAACATCCGACTGATGCCGACGACACAGAGTTCGATTATCCACCAGGTTCGCTCTGGTGTTGAACTCAAACACATGGCCAAAACCGGAAATTGGCATCGGGTGAATCTCGCTCCGAACAAAGAAGGAATTGTCCTCTCCGGCTATATCCACAAAAACATAGTCAATGAAGTCTATGAAACCATCGCTCCCCCTCCTATGCCTGAAAAATCACCCGAAACGGAGCCTGATGTCGTCGAGGAAGAAGCGAAATTCGAGCCCGAACCTGAACCTGAGCCTGTCCGAAAGATCCAGACATTTCAAAAATCAACTTTAGTGAAATATTACTGGGCTGGAGGTGGGGCCGGATACACCATGCCTTCCGAATCCCATTTCGGAAAAGGCATCAACTTTGGCGGAACCTTCGGGTTCGGCGTGATGAAACACTTGGCGATCGAACTCAGAGTGCCTTATTTCCAGAGTGATGTGATAGGCACGAACGACGGATTAAGCTCCGGCCGGCTTAGCAGTCTTTCCCTTATGCTCAGTATCCAGGGCCGTTACCCGATTAAAAATCGATTCGTTCCCTATCTTGTGGCAGGAGGGGATTACCACCTGAACACATTCAGCTTGAACGATGAAATCACAAATTTCTGGAACAATCAGGGTTTTGATATTCGGGAAAGCGTGGATCATACGTTCGGATTTCATTTCGGCACCGGCCTGGACGTTTTCCTGGTTGAGAATATAGCTTTAAACGTGGATGCCCGGTATTACACTGCCAACATGACAGGAAAAAGGACATTGGCCAACCAGATCAGCCAAGAAACGACGTCGGGGAAGATTGATAACATGAAACTCAACTCTCTCCAGGTGGGGATAAGCGTGAAGCTTTTCCTCAATCCTCTGACGAGGAAATAATAAAGCGTTCAAAACAAAGGGAGATGCAAATGTCAACCAAACGGAATAAGATAATCATGGGTCTTTTATTAGGGCTTTTGCTCGTAAATTGGACGCTGGGGATGACCCTTTTCATTCCGCCGGAAATTTTCATTTGGGATCAAGCTCTCCAAAACACTTCAGCAGAACACGATCAAGTGAGGGTGATAAAGCAGAACGCGGTTCTCCGTATCAAGCCAAAAAATGGCGCTGTTATCATCAAAAAATTACCTCTTGGTGCGCTGTTGGAAGTGGAAGAGGAGATTGGCGACTGGCTGAAGATAACACTACCTCCAGACGAAGATGGGTTCGTTTTAACGGGTTATCTTCTTCAATCGTTCACTGAAAAGGGATCGATCATTCACGAATAGAGAGCGCAGAACTTCTTTCCCCTCACGCAAAACCCAATCGCCCAGCCGGGCATTGACAATCCTATCCTAAAAGTTTATATTTTGACAGCAAAGGGAACAGGATAAGCATCCGACGGATCGCAAAGCCGCAGCGGATTCAATTACCCAACCTGAATTCTCTTTGAAAACGAGAGGAATCCCTTGAAAGGCAAGAAGCCCCGACTGGAACAATTCCTCCAACAGAGGGAAATTCAACTCTTTTCAAGAGAAAGATTCATCAAGAGGACCTCCAGGAAAAATCCTCTGGTAGCCGTGGATTACTCCCTATTCTTAGACAAAAACCACAAGTTTAAAAAAGACATTTTTCCTTTGGTGAAACAGGCCATCGAGCAGAATGATCTGAAGGTTTTTTTTGTGATGGTCAGCTGGTGGGGGAGAGGGGATCAAGCCCGATGGACAGGAAGCTCTCTACTCAACACCCTGAAACGTTTTGAAAAACAGGGTTTCTGCGAGGTTTTCCTGAGTTATCAAGAGGGAGATCAAAATCCGTCGAGTCTATGCCGATGGACCCGAAAGCGTGGCTTAGACATTTTTTATGTGGATCGTTATCGATTGGTGAGTCGTCAAGAGAAAAAAGTCATCATCGACACCCAAGTCTCTGGCAAGGCAGAAAATGTCATAAAAAGCATAAAGCTCATCGAGCAGAAAACCAAGAAGCTTGGTTTGTCTCCGAAAAAAGTACTTGTTATCTTTGTGGACGATGACTACACCCAATATCATTGGCTCAACTATTTTCTTTTGTTCGCACCATGGGCGCTGTCATTTGCCAAAAAGACAAAGGATCAGGCGATTGACCAGACTATAAAAAAAATCAAACGGGTCAGCTTTATCAAGAGCGGGAGCCCGAGAATCATTCTTCCGTATGAAATCCAGGGTGAAATTGTGAATGGACAAATCAAACCCATGACCTATTTGGATGTCACGCGGGCCATCGTCAACCTGGCGGCAACCCATCAACGCTATGGTCTGGACAACAAAAAGAAAGAGATGGACGAATTGGAATCGCTGTTGCTAAAAATCAAGAAAAAGGGCCAGATTTATGCCCCAAAAAGCAAGATGCATTTTCTCGGAGAAAGACTCAATGATCGTTTGGAGAGTGTGTGGCGGGAATATATCTACCGGGGAGGTCGAGTAACCCAGCGTCTCGAGGGCATTTTACGCCATCTTATTCATAAAACCCACTGCCGCTGGCTCAGACAGTTCACTTTCCTCCTGCATGGCGATCAAGGAGCTCCTCTGGACTCCTGGCTGCAATTCTCCCCCTTCGGAGGGTATGCTCTAGAAGTGAGCCTCTTGATGCAATCCGTCTGCGACAATGCCTTTGAGCACCATCAAGCCCTCAACATCACTGGCCTACCCCACTCCCATCAACGCTCCAAGGATTTGGCCATCTGGCATATGCTCGATAGCATTTTGCTGGCCTTCGATTTACTGAGAGTGCTCTACAAAGATCTCTCGGTTAGAGATTTTCTCTCCGTATACGGATACCAACGTCAATTTCCGATGCTCGACCGCTACGGAAACATCATCGACCATCAGCCCCGATATAGGGAGCTCAGAATATATCCGCCCCTTAAAACGATGCAAGTCGAAGAGAACTGAAGCTGTGGCCTACTACTGGTTACTGGGCTTCTTTGTTCTCCTCCCAGATCCCAAAAACATTGCCTTCGGTATCCAAACACACAGCAAAAAAACCCATCCCTGGTACAGGAGATTTTGTCACTAATACCGTTCCACCCAGTTCTTTGACCTTGGCTTCGTATTCATCCAGGGAAGATACGTCGATGTACTGCGATATCTGCTGTTGGGGTTGCTGGCGTTTCATCATCCCCCCGTGAACGGGATTTTCCCCGGTTGTCATGACGGAAAAATATTCCGCTCCAGGCATACCGGAATCTTTAATCTCCCATCCGAAGAGTTCGGAATAAAACTTCCTCGCTCTTTCGATATCATCCACTGGAATCTCAAAATGCACGACCGTCGGCATCTTTACCTCCTTCTGTTTAAATCCGTATGAACTTTGCAAAAATAAACCGATCTTCTTTTTTTGTCAACGAAATTTTTTTGTCGTTTTTTTTCGCCATTTGACAATGAATTTCTCCGATGATAATAAAAGCTATGTCGAACAAGGAGGAATCATGGCAGACAGCCCCCTGATCAAAAAACTCCTGATAAAACCTGGGCATCGGATGACCGTCATCAATTCTCCAGAAGAGTACATGGAAAGGCTGAGTCCGTTACCGGAAGGTGCGGATGGCACACAAAAATTAGTCGGGGAATTCGGTTTCATTCATGTTTTTGCCAAAAACAGCCAAGAGCTAGAAAAGTTTGTCGCAAATGCCATGCGGGTTCAAAAATACGATGGGATTTTTTGGACTAGCTACCCCAAAAAAAACTCTGGGGTAAAAACCGATTTATCCCGTGATATCTTGTGGAAGATGATGGAAAAAAAGGGATTAAGAGCCGTCTCGGCTGTATCGATAGACACGATGTGGTCAGCCCTACGATTCCGGCCGCCCGATATGGTAAAATCCAAAAAAGTAAGTAAAATGGTTCTCTTCCATATTGGAGGGGCAAGTTCTCATGCAAAAAGACTTCAGGTATATCCGCAGCGACATTGAGGATCTAGCCTTCACAAGTTGTTCTTCGAGGGAATCCGGCTGAGACAGGCTCCGAGTATGTATTGAGCAATGTCGTATGTTGACGGCGATGTCAAGTGAACAACACAAGATTTTATCTTTGGTGCCTAGGGCAAGGCGCGAGTTACGCAGGAGCCGAGAAGGGCAATGAGGGAATGGCATGAAAGATCCGAACCGGAGAGGAGGAAATGCCTGATGGATGAGAACCAGAAAGGTAAACTTTGGAAAAGGGGAGGGAGATGAGAAAAAAGGCTTATTTCTTTTTTTGTGCGTGGATCGGGATATGCATCATGCTTTCACTCAGCTTGGTTTCCTGCAAAAAATCGCCCGAAAAATCTGCAGAACCAGAGACGGAAATGCAGGCTGGCAAAAAGGAAACGGCACAGGAGAGGGACGATCGCATGACTTGGTGGCGGGAAGCCCGGTTTGGCCTTTTCATCCATTGGGGATTGTATGCCATCCCGGCCGGGGAGTGGAAGGACAGGACCAACCATGCCGAATGGATTCTAACCACCGCCCAGATTCCGGTTACCGAGTACGAAAAGTTCGCCCCCCGATTCAATCCGGTTAAATTCGCCCCCGAGGAATGGGTCAGGTCTGCTAAGAACGCCGGGATGAAATACATTGTGATCACCAGCAAACATCATGACGGATTTTGCCTGTTCGACTCCCGGAAAACCGACTACGATGTGATGGACGCCACTCCCTTCAAGCGGGATATCCTGAAAGAACTGGCCGATGAATGCCGCAAACAAGGGATCAAGATGTGCTGGTATCATTCGATCATGGACTGGCACCATCCTGACTATTTACCCAGAAGGAACTGGGAATCCCGCTCGGCAGAAGGTGCAGACTTCGACCGGTATGTGGAATATATGAAGGGGCAGGTCAATGAGCTGCTGACCAATTACGGCGAGATCGGTGTGATGTGGTTCGATGGAGAATGGGAGTACACATGGACTCGGGAAAGAGGCATTGACCTGTATGCTTATGTGCGGTCTATCGCGCCGGATATCATCATCAACAACCGTGTGGGGAAAGGACGTGCAGGCATGGCTGGTACTTATGATCCCGAAAGCGCCTCCGGGGATTTTGGCACACCCGAGCAGGAAATTCCGGCCACCGGACTGGGATATGACTGGGAAACCTGCATGACCATGAACGACCACTGGGGTTACAACAAAAATGACCACAACTGGAAATCCATCGAAGATTTGATCCAGAAGCTTGTGGATATCGCCAGTAAGGGGGGAAATTTCCTTTTGAATGTCAGTCCCACAGCCGAGGGCTTATTTCCTCAAGAGAGCATAGACAGGCTCAAGGCCATGGGGGAATGGATGAGAGTGAACAGCGACAGCATCTACGGCACCTCGGCCAGCCAATTCGAACACTTGGATTGGGGGAGGAGTACGACCAAGGGTCACATATTGTATCTCCATGTCTTCGACTGGCCAGAAGATAATAAACTCGTGGTCCCCGGATTGGTAAGCAAAGCCCAGAAGATCTACTCTCTGGCTGATCCCCAGACGGAACTGAGCTGTGACTATCAAGCAGGGACAGCTGTGATCTCTCTTCCCGAAAGCAGCCTCGATCCTTATGTCTCTGTTTATGCTTTGGAATTTTCTGGCAAACCGGAAGTCGTCCGCTCCCCGAAAATCAGCTCAGAAAGCGATATCTTCCACAGAGATCTCAAAGTCACGTTATCCTGCAGTCTTGAAGTGGCAGAAATCCGATACACTCTGGATGGAAGCCACCCCACAACAGATTCACCCGTTTATCGGGATGTCATCCGGTTGGATGACACGACTCTGGTCAAGGCACAAGTCTTTCGTGATGGCCAGGCAGTGAGCGGTGTCGTGGAAAAGCAATACAAAAAAATCCCTCCCCGACCTGCAGAAAAGAGTGCTGGTAGAACGCCTGGACTCGAATACGCCTATTATCAAGGAGACTGGGAACGACTGCCTGATTATTCAGCCCTTCTCCCTGAGATTCAGGGCACAACGGAAAAATTCGACCTTTCGCCCAGCGCCCAAAAAGAATACTTCGGTATCCGATATAAGGGTTACATCCATGTACCAGAGGACGGTCTGTATCGTTTCTATGTTGCCTCCGACGACGGGAGCCGATTGTACATAGGAGATGAACTTGTCGTGGATAACGACGGTTTGCATGGCCCGACCGAAATCATGGGCCGAATCATCCTGGAAAAAGGAAAACATCCCATCCACGTCGAGTTTTTCCAAAGAACGGGTGGTGTGGACTTCGAGGTGGCCTATTCGGGTCCAGGAATCACAAAACAGCCCGTTCCTGCAGCCATCCTGTTTCATTGAGGGTGTCATCTGGCCGAGAGCGGGAGATTCCGGTACCATGTGAACCTCAAGATAAATACGGCCGCCAGTCCGATCCCAAGGAAAAGGAAGGACGTCCGGTACCAGTGTCCCACAAGGTACATCGGAAAAAGATAGAAGGACGCGATCGCCATCATCCCCAGGAAGACATTTAAAACAGCGAGCCAGACATTCTCGGCTTTGGATGCTTTTTCCTCGGCTGACAACCGGGTGGCTTTCCTGATCGGCTGCCACAAACCAAACGGACGGACGCATCGGTAAAAGGAAACAAGCACCCCTGTCTCGACTGGGGAGGTGAGGAGAGAGCCAAGGACGCTCAACAGAAAAGAAGCGGCAACAATAAGGGGGAAAACTATATAAGCGGGCAACGTATCGAAAAACAATACAATCGCCGCAAGGGCCATCCCTCCCAATGTTCCCAGCGCGTAGCCCCAACCGTTCATCCGCCACCAGTACCATCGCAGGACATTCGGGATGATGACACCGGCACCCAGGGTCACCATCATCCAGTTCCAAATCTCGGCAATGGATTCGCTCTGAAAGCCGATGACCAGTCCCAACACCACCAGCAGAACCGTTGCCAAATAGCTGAACTTAACAGATTGTTTTTCTGAGGCTCGAGGGCGAAAGTAGGGTTGCCAAATGTCCCGGACGATAAAAGAGGCTCCGCTGTTAACGGTTGAACTGAAGGTGGACATGAAAGCTGCCAGCAGCCCGGCGATCACAATACCTCTTACTCCCAGCGGGAGATAATCACGCAAAACAAGGGGCATCACTCTCTCCGAATCCGTGACCCCGGCCACTCCTGTCAAAGCCAACAGGGCGATCCCCATTACCATAGCCCAACGAATCAAGAGGAAACCGCTCCAGGACGCTCCGACTTTGGCAGCATCCCGGTCATCGCGGGCAGCGAGGAATCGTTGGAAATCATACATCTGCGCCGGCCCTCCGGCATTCATCAACAATCCTTTCAACACCCAGATGACCACCATGGCTCCGAAGAATTCAAATTGGGCATCGGCTGTACCCGAAAATTCCTGCAGCCTCCATGGTACTCCCAATGAGGTAAAATCCTTAGGAAGACGGCCAAGAGCATCCGGAGTCAGTTTAGACCAGGCGATTCCGGCGATGATCAGGCTGCTCACGGTCAGAACGACGGTTTGCAAAACATCGGTGACCACAACGCTGAAGAGCCCTCCGAGAACGACGTAAAGGGTGGTGATACTGATGATGACCACGGCCAAAAAAGCGGCTTTGTGATCGGTCAACAACGATTGGATCCAGGGAACATCGAAACGTGCGGCCAAAGAATCTAGGGGGATATAAACGGAAGCGAATTTGCCGATCCCTTGGAAAGCGTAGCCGACAAAGCTGGCTAGGGTAAAAATGGCCATCAAAGCATAGGCCGTACGCGCCAATCGACCAGGCGTTTCATCCCCGAAACGGGTTTTCATCCATTCGGCAGCCGTCATCACTCCGGAACGACGAACCCATTTGCCCATATAAGACAGAAAAAAGGCTCCCATCAGGAATCCCCACATCCAGTGATGCCACATGGATTTCATCCCCAAAACGAACAGGATGGACACAATCCACATGGTCCCGGTTATATCAAAATTGGACACCGAGCCCGACATGGACAGCAAAAGCCAGTGGATGCGCTTCCCCCCCAAAAAATAGGAATCGAGGCTCTGGGATGCTCGCTTTTTGTACCAGAAGCCAAGGCTTATGACCACCACGAAATACAGGAAAACGACGCCGGCATCGATGGTTGTCATCGTCTGTTGATCGCATCAAACATGGCAACAGCATTCTCTGCAGGAACATCCGCCAGGATATTGTGCACCTGTTGGAAAACAAAACCTCCTCCCGGACGGAGCAATCGCACGAGCCCTTGCACATGGGAAGCCACTTGGTCAGGGGAACCATGGGGCAGAATATCCCTTGTATCACACCCCCCGCCCCAAAAAGTGATTTTATCGCCGAATTCAGCTTTGAGTTCGGCTGGGTCCATTCCCATGGAATTGATCTGAACAGGATTGATGGCATCTAGCCCCGCATCGATCAAGTCATCCAAGAGCTCCCGCACACCTCCACAGCAGTGGAGCATGATCTTGACATCAGCCAGTTCCTTGGCGTGATGCCACAATTTTCGGTGAAAGGGCTTGATCATCTGCCGGTACATCTGCGGGGATATCAACGGACCCGTTTGCCCGCCAAGATCATCTCCGAACAGGATGATGTCGATATAAGGACCGACAGCACTCAACCATTTTTCTAGACTTTTCATGTGCAGGGAACAGAGTTTTTCAGAAAACCGGAGGGCCTTGTCGGGATATAGGCCAAGAGACATCAAGTAGTAGTCCATCCGGAAAAGCATCTGGGGTATTTCAAACATGTTCCCGCCGAAAAGTCCGATGATCGCCCTGTCGGTGGCCTCTCGGAGAGCTTTCGCCCGATGGGCCATCTCTGTCAAACCTCCATCATCCAGAGGGAGGTGTGCCCCAGGGCTTGCGACACCTGTCCAGACCGTATGGGACAGGACATCCTCCAGGTCTGAAAAATCATCCGTGGCAAAGTCACGATCTGCCAGGGGAAAATAGGTTTGCTCGAAGTAAAGAAATCCTTTTTTTTGGACAGCCAACTCCTGGCCGTTCTCGTTGAGCAAATACCAGTCTTCGCCTCGCCTTTCAACATGGATATAATAGGGAATCTTACACGGCGTACCGTCGGGAAGAGTCCAGTCTTTCCAGTCTTCATCCTCCAATAAAAATCCTCTTCCCATCTCGATCGTGTCCACAACCAAGCGGTCCAGAACATCCTCGTCCACAATGGCCAGTTGCTGGACCATATCGTACACACGAATGGATTTGGGAGGAAGGCCCAAGTATTCTCGCAGATCAGGATAAACCAAGGCCGCTATGCCAGAGGAACGGTGCCCGGAAAAATCCACTGGGATCCGGTCTGTCTCTTGGTGTTCCAATGCCGCCAATATTCTCTCCCGGGAGGTCATTTCGCTCAGAGTATACCCTATCATCGAACATCAAGTAAATTTATTTATCCTTTTGATCCCTTCACATCTCACCCCCATGATTCCCAAAAAATCACCTTGGAATTCATCCCAAAAGGCGATTGTGCGAAAAGGCAAGGTGCAAGAGAATAAAGGGGCAAGAGAATAAAATAAGGACGCTTTATGTATGCGATCCTAAACGGATAACGGATGTTCGTTCCATGAGCAAAAAAATCAGCAAAGAAGAATTGCAAAAACTCCTATACACAGATGAATTAACGCGCATACACAACCTGCGCTATCTGAGGGAGCAAATTCCCGACTATCTCGAAAATGCCAACAAACAAGGGGATCCCGTTGCTTTTCTCCTTTTCGATATCGATGATTTTAAAAAGATCAATGACAACTACGGGCACCTGGTTGGAGACAAAGCCCTGGCACATTTCATCAAAATCATCACACAAAAGACGAGTGAAAAAGGAATTGCGATCCGGTATGCGGGGGACGAGTTCATCCTGGTCATGCCAAAACTGGATAAGCAAAAGGCCAAGCAGCTCGGGGAGGAGATCCAAAGGAGTATCTCGGAAACTCCTCTCGAGATAGATCACAACGAAATTGCGATCGGATGCAGCATCGGCATTTCCCTATATCCCCGAGACGGCAAAAACTGGAAGCTTCTTTTCGAAAAAGCAGATGAAGCTCTATACTTTGCCAAAGAAAAGGGGAAAAACAAAATTGTCATCCATCCGGATTCGGGAAAACTTTTCACGCCATCCAAGCTTAACTCCATACTGGATAACCCTTTTATCGTAGGCAGAGAATCGCTCATTCATTTTATGGAGGAGCACCTCTCCCAAGAAGGAAATCCCCAATTATTTCCTGTTCTTCTGGGTGGAGAAGGGGTGGGAAAAACACGACTTTTGAGATTTGCCCAAAATATCGCACAGGAAAAGCTGGCTTTCACCCTTTTCACAAAGGGCTATCCCTATTGGCAGAGCGATCTTTATGGTGCAGCCTTTTCCGCTTTAGAGAATCTTTTTGAACAGCAACGTGTCGTTTCGGACCATGTGTTTTCCCGAATCGATGACAAGTATAAAATCATTCTCAAGCCACACCTCCCTTCCTGGTATATAAAAGAAGTGGAAGGAGTTGATGAAGTCGGTGAAACTGATCGAATGGCTCTTTTTGAGGCCTTGACTCAGACTTTTTTTATCATTCGGGAATTGGGTGATGGGGCTGTTTTGTTAGACGATGTCGACCGGATCGATACCCCATCGCTCCAGTTGTTCGGTTCTCAATTCGGTCCCAGCGATAAAGGAGGCCGCCTGCATTTTCTCTCTACCATCTGTAGTTCAGACTTAACGACCGCTGAAGAAAAACTCCTCTCCCTGCTCGAGTCTATGCCGGAATTGACCTCTGGAGGAGAAGTCCAAAACTTCCAACTGGAACCTTTGACGGTTGAGGACATCCAACAATTGGCTGCCCATTTATTTTCTGGGAAACAGTTGTCTCCTGAATCAGCCGCGGCTCTTTTGGATAATTCTGCAGGAAATCCATTCTTCATAGTGGAGGCTTTATCAGGTCTTCTGCTGAGAGGCAACATCTCGGCCAAGAATGGGGAATGGGACCTCTCCACTGTCAAACCCAAAGATATGCCTAAAATACTCCAAAATATGATCAAAGAACGACTGATGCACATGGAGAAAGAAGCGTTACATGTGCTCAAGATGGCCTCCATTCTCGGGGAGAGGATCCAGCCTCAGCAGCTTGCAGAAATGTCAAAACTCAAACTGCAGCAGGTTCTGAATGCGCTCGGCAACGCAAAAAGAAACCTCCTGATAGAAGAATGTCTCAATCCAGGGGAATTCGTGTTTTCCCATAGGATCATTCGCTCCGCCTTTTATTCCCTCATGAACGACGGGGAGCGTCGCCATTACCACGATCAAGCAGCAAAAATTGAAAAAAAGCATTCCGCCGATACTCCCGAACGGATTGTCGGACGATTGGCGTATCACTTCCACAACGCGGGTCAATTGGAACAGGCAGCCGAGATGTTTTCGGCCCTGAAGAGCCAGATGAACGCTGTCCATATCTCGAGAGGATCTCGAAATATCTTGAAAAAACGAATCCACTCCGTATCCCTGGCAAAAGAATCTGTTCTCGAAACAGAAGCCCTTTCAGAGGCACTGATGATAGGGAGAACGTTTCGGTCTGTGATACAAAATTTGCGGCTCTACCCTAAAGAGAACGAAAACGTGAAAAATTCTTTGCAGCAATTCATGAATCATCTCACGCCGTTTCTCGCTGAGAACACAGAAGTGCTCTCTATCTCGTTGACGCCAGAAACAATCCTCTTTAACGGCACACCCCTGCCCCCTTATTTGGAGGACACAAGGCTGACGCAAGATCTGTATGCGACCCTGAACAGTTTTGGGCTTCAAGGAGTCCTGTTTATGCGGGGTATCACCCAAGAAGAGGCGGTGCAGTTTATCGAAGTGTTTAAAAGACTTCCCGAAGACGTCATTGGCCAATGGGATGTAATATTGGAACAATTGGGAATTTCAAACATCTTGCCCGATCGGAAAATATTTGTGGCAGTGAGCGAACGCAAAATCGTTCTTGATGAACAGGAATTTCTGGCCCAAACAATCGACGGCGAAGGAAAGCAAGACGTGACTTCCGCTCCGTCAGAGGCCCCACCGTTACCAGACGACCAACTAATGCAACTGAAAATTTTACTGGAACAATTTTCAAAGGAAAAACAAGATTTCTTGAATGCCCTCCAATCAAGCGACATCAGCAAAAAAGACATCCAAGACCTCGTGCAAATCCTGAATCAATCGCAATTTGAAAATCTTGCTAGATCTGTGCAGACACCGGACAGATTTCCCACACTAGATGAAGAGCCCGCCCCCCTTGGACCCGATTATACTGATGTAAAGCCCGATTTCAATCTAGTGAAAGAATTGGAGGAAGAAATTTCTTTCGTTTTTGAGGATTTGGGGTCCGAGAACACAGAGATTCGGGCCAAAGCAGCGGCTTTGATAGCAGCACAGCCGCCGGCCATTCTTGCTGAAGAGGGATTCAAAGCGATCACCTCCGATCTCCCCATTAAAATTCGAAGACTCATAGCCAGAGTCATCAAACAGGCCGGAGAATATACAGTGAACGAGTTTTTTGGGAAAATACATGTCGGGATGAACAGCGTTTCCCTTAACAAAGTTATCCGATTGTGCGACATATTCGCCGACTACCCAGGATTAATTCCGTTGTTGCGTAATATCGCTTTGAACGGACCCCTGGATACGATCCCCACAATCGTCAACATACTGCAATCCATGCCGGGAAACGAAGTAAATGCAGTGCTGCTTGAAATATTTGAAAAAGCGACAGGGAAGAATAAATGGGATATCATCCCGCTGTTTGCAGAACGAAAAATACAAGAAGCTACCCCGTTACTCCTAGAATTCATTCAATCCGCCAAAACATGGGAGAAAGAGCGGGACATATCGTTACAGCATGATATCTGCCGAACCCTGGGAGTCCTCCGCTCACCCGAAGCCACAGAGGCTCTCATAAGGGCCATCCAAGCTCCAATGATGTCCCTCTTTCACAAGACCAAACCCGACTCTATCCGGGCAATCGCAACATGGGCTTTAACCCAACTGCCCAAGGACGCAAGGATAAACAAAGCTCTGACAAAGCTGAAAAAAGACAGATCTCATCTGGTAAGAAAAGCCGTAGAATTGGCTGAAATCATTCACAAATAATGTTCTATTTCAGGATTTTTTTTAAATCCTGCGTTTCAGAACCCGTCCTCTTTTGAGCATAAAACTGGAAACCTCCGTCCTTGTCCATTATCCCATAAAAAATGAAACTGCGCGTGATGTGCAGTCCCGCTGTATTCGTACGACCCTGGATTAGAATCTTTCCCTTTATGTCCAGGAGCCAATAATCCACATATTCCACCCCTTCTTCTGCCTCTCCCGAGACCAGGATATTTCCTTCCGGGGTCAGAGATAGTCCATCTAGGTTCGGCATCTGTTCGTAGATGGATTTTTTGTATTTATCAACAACCGTTCCGAACCGCTTATACCAATCTTGGCTCACGTTTTCTTTCCACCGTTCTCTCCACTCGTCGAGGTGTTCCTTTGTTACTTTTTCCGGTTCAGGAAGAGGCGAATTTATTTCTTTGATCAGATTCCCCTGGTAGTCATACACGTTCCATTTCGTACTCAAGCCGTCGGAGAACAAAACGGTATTTTTATCATAGGGAATCCACCGGAATTCCGGTGGAAAAGGAACCGGGGCATCCGCCCCGTCATTGCTGTAGGAAATCCGAGTAATATGATTCGTTCTCTTTATCTTGGATACAACGTTTCCCTCGGTATCGATGCGTACCAATTCTCGGGGGACTCTATAGAAAAAATAATCATCCTTGATTTCCGGTGTAAAGGACAAGGAAAGTTCGAGGAGAAATCCTCCATCTTGGAGGGGATAGGCTCGCATAACCCCAAACACCTCGGAAATCTGGATCTTGATGCTCTTGTCAAACTCCCCGGAAAGCTCCATGATTGTTATCCACCGGTGACCTCCGATAAACTCGGTGAAATACAATTTGTCATTTGGCATGAATCCGAATCTGACTCCTCCTGTGCGTTGTATTTCCCCTGGTCCTTGACCTTCCCCCCCGAACTTGCGCAAAAAATTCCCTTCTGGAGAGTACACCTTGAAAAAGGCATCCATCGTATCGTAGACATAGATGTTTCCATCCGGGCCCTCTTCTGCCTGGCTCGGGTAAACCAGCTCACCTTCCTCGCCAATTTTTCCGATGACTATAGGGTCCTGGGCAACGACAATCACAAAACAGACAATGAGCAAACTGCCGATAAAGAATATTCGCTTCATTTTTTTTCCTTCCTATCTGTTTACCATAATATACGCTATATTTAGTGGGAATGTTAACCTTTTTCTCTCTTGATAGGCGGAAGCAAGATTGAAAAATTGACGGTCGGTTTTGTGATATGGTATGTTGCTCAATCACACAATCGAACGAATGAACTGCCTTTTTTAGGAGTCTGTGTATGAAAAAAACAGCTATTCTGTTTGTATGTTTGTGCCTATTTTTCATTTCCTGTTCTAAGCCTGCTGAGGAAAAGATTGCCCAAGAATCAACACAAAACCCGTTTTTCGAAGACTGGGACACACAAACTCCTTTCGGAGTGCCCCCGTTCGACAGGATTAAAGAAGCCCATTATATGCCCGCTTTTCTCAAGGCCATGGAAGAGCACAAAGCGGAGATCGAAGAGATCGTCCAAAACAGCGACCCGCCATCGTTTGCCAACACCATCGAAGCTATGGACCGAAGCGGCGTTCTTTTGAAAAAAGTCAACTATGTTTTCCAAAACATGGCTGGAGCTCACACCAACGAAAAAATCCAGCAAATAGAACGAGAAGTCGCTCCTCTGTTGGCTAAACACGACGACGACATCAATCTAAACCAAGGTTTATTCAAGAAAACCAAATCCATCTATGAACAAAAAGAAAGTCTTGACCTGACACCGGAGCAGAGCATGCTGTTGGAACAAACGTACAAAGGATTTGTCAGGGGCGGTGCCAACCTGAGCATAGACAAAAAAGCCAGGTTCCGGGAGATCAACGAAGAATTGTCCGTGCTTTCCGTCAATTTTGCCAAAAACGTCCTGGATGAGACCAATGCTTTTGAAATGGTCCTGGAAGAAGAGGACTTGGCAGGATTGCCCCCATCCGTGATAACGGCAGCTTCCGAAGCAGCGAAGGAGAAGGGACATGAGGAGAAATGGGTGATCACTCTGCACAAGCCCAGTTTTATCCCGTTTTTGCAGTATTCTGAAAAACGGGAACTCCGGGAAAAGGTTTCCAAAGCCTTTGCCAACATCGGGAACAACGACAATGAATACGACAACAAAGCTCATGTCTCAAGAATGGCCGCACTCCGTGTGGAAAGAGCTCAACTTCTTGGATACAACACCCATGCGGATTTCGTTTTGGAAGAATATATGGCAAAAAAGCCGGAAAATGTCATTAACCTCCTCCAGCAAGTTTGGGAACCGGCCCTGACCAAGGCCAAAAATGAGGCCCACGAATTCCAAGCCAAAATCGAAGAAGAGGGAAAAGATTTTACGCTCCAGCCGTGGGATTGGTGGTATTACGCCGAAAAAGTCAAAATGGCCAAGTATGACTTGGATGATAGCGCCTTGAGGCCCTACTTCAAGTTGGAAAACGTCAGACAGGGCGCATTCGATGTGGCCACCAAACTATGGGGAATAACCTTCCATTATCTAGAGAACATGCCCATCTATCATGAGGATGTCCGGGTAATGGAGGTCAAGGATGCAGACGGATCCCATATCGGCATCCTGTATATGGACTATTTTCCTCGAGCTAGCAAACATGGGGGAGCATGGATGAGTCCTTACAGAAAACAGAGCCGGAAGGACGGGGAAAACATCCGACCCGTGATCGTCAATGTGGGAAATTTCACCAAACCCACCGCCGACAAGCCTGCCCTGATCAGCTTTGACAATGCCCTGACTCTTTTCCACGAGTTCGGACATGCTCTCCACGGACTTCTCACGGACTGCACATATGAGAGCTTGTCGGGAACGGATGTCGCAACGGACTTCGTGGAACTCCCTTCCCAGATCATGGAGAACTGGGCTTCAGACCCGGAAGTCATCAAGGCCTATGCCAGGCACTACCAAACCGAAGAATCCATCCCGGATCAGCTGATTGCCAAGATCAAAAAAGCCGGGACTTTTAACCAGGGATTCGCCAACGTGGAATACTTGGCCTCCTGTTTCCTGGATATGGATTGGCACACCTTGAAAGAGGCCAAACAGATGGATTGCACAGCGTTCGAAAATGCATCAATGAATAAAATCGGGTTGGTCACACAGATCATCCCCAGGTGGAAAAGCACCTATTTCACACACATCTTTGCAGACGGGTATTCCTCGGGATATTACAGCTATCTGTGGTCTGAGGTTTTGGATGCAGATGCTTTTCAAGCGTTCAAAGAAACAAGCCTATTCGATCAGGAAACAGCGGCGGCATTCCGGAAAAATATCCTGGAAAAGGGTGGGACGGAAGATCCGATGACCTTATATCTGCGATTCCGGGGAGCAGAGCCCAAAATCGATCCCTTTTTGAAGCGCGAAGGCCTTAAATAAAAGGGCTCACTTCCATTTTACAGGAGCAAATAACGATAGAAGAAGACATCAGGCATGTCAGCAGCGCCATTGAGGATCTAGCCTTCCCGCTTCGTTCTTCGAGGGAATCTGATGAAGGCAGACGGCGAGGATGTATTGAGCACGACTTTACAAGAGGAAGATATATCCGGATTAACACGAGTAAAGGAATTGGGTTTGGAGTGAACAGGAGGAGTTCCGCAGCCGCCGAAAAGGGCGATGAGGGAATGGCATTAAAGATCCGAACTAGAGCGGAAGACATGCCTGATGGAGAATAAATATTGGAAAACTCTCCTCACAAAATGGAAGAAAACCAATAAAAACCCTGGATTATTCGGATAGGATCTTTTTCAGCTCTTCCTTTAGAGGAGGAATAACCTGGAAAAGGTCGCCAACAATCCCAAAATCCGCCACCTTGAAAATGGGCGCATCCGGGTCTTTGTTCACGGCCACGATGAATTTGGAAGAAGACATTCCTGCCAGATGCTGAATCGCTCCTGAAACGCCAAAAGCCATGTAAAGACTCGGGGAGACCGTCTTTCCCGTTTGTCCAACCTGGTGCTGATGGTCGATCCATTCGGCATCCACGGCAGAACGGGATGCCCCTAATGCGGAATGGGGAAGAACAGCAGTCAACTCCCTGAGCAGATCAAAATTCTCTGGGCCTTTCATCCCCCTGCCGCCAGTGACCACAATATCCGCTTCTGTTACATCCAGCTCGGCCCCTTCAGCTTTCAGGATTTCGGTGACTTTATCCTTGACCTGATTTTCAGGAATGACCACCTCTTTTTTTATCGTTTCTCCATGGCCGTCAACAGGCTCGGCTAGAGGAAACACATTGGGTCTCAGGGATGCCATTTGGGGGGATGAATTGAGCATGAAGCTGGCAAAGGCTTTTCCGGCAAATATTGGCCGTTTCACTTCAAGCTTTCCATTCTTAGCTGCTGTCTGAATGCAATCTGACGCCAAGCTTACTCCCAGTTCAGCTGCCAACCGTGGAGATAAATCTTTTCCCATAGAAGTAGCCGCAAACAGAATGATCTCCGGTTTTATTTCTTCTATGAGGGAAACAAGGGCCTGCGTGAATCCGGATGGGGAATAATGGGCGAGAAGGGCGTTTTCGAGAATATAAACCTTGGAGGCCCCATACCGAAATACTTCGGGAGCAAGCGCATCCACAGCATGTCCCACAAGAACAGCGGTAGTCTCTATGCCTATCTCGTCCCCTCTTCTTTTGGCCTCGGAAAGAGCTTCCAAAGAAGACTGTTTTATCTTAAAATCTCGGCACTCAACGTATACCAGTATCATCATGTTCCTCCTCTCAAATCACCTTGGCATCCTGGTGCAAAAACTCCGCCAGTTTTTTTGCCGCTTCACCTGGTTCATCCTCGATGATCTTCCCTCTCTCTCTTGCTGGAGGGCTCTCTATCTTTGTCAACTCAAGCTGAATTGTAAGCTCATCCGGCTGAATTCCCAGCTCCTCCAGTGTGACGACTGGAATTTCTTTCCTTTTGGCTGCCATGATGCCCTTCAGGGTTTCATACCGGGGTTCGTTCAATCCTTTCTGGGCGCTGACAACGGCTGGAAGCATAAATGTTACCTTTTCCCTTGCGCCTTCAATTTCCCTAAGAGCAGATCCCGCGTTTCCTTCGATTTCCAAGTCTGTGACCACGTTAACTTGGGGCAAATCCAACAGCGCCGCGACCATGGAAGGGACTTGTGCGCTATCGGCCCCGACAGATTGTTTGCCAAAAAGGAGAAGATCAAATTGGGTGTGCTTTGTCTTCAGCACCTGAGAAATGATTTTGGCTGTCCGCAATGAGTCATAGGTTTCGCCCGCACCATCTTTGATCAGCACCGCTTCATCGGCCCCCATGGCGAGACATTTTTTCAAAATCGTCTGTGTTTCATCAGGGCCCACAGAAAATACCGTAACTTGCCCTCCCTTCGCTTCTCTAATCTGGAGGGCTTCTTCAACCGCGTATTCATCATACGGGCTTAAAACAAAATTCAGTCCTTCTTCGACTATGCTGTTTGTTTCATGGTTTATCTTTATCTTTGATTCCGTATCAGGAACCCTTTTAACAAAAACAAATAAATTCAACGGTTCCTCCTTAGATAAAAAGTAAAAAAGGGGACGGTTCTATTTTTATTGGGTTTCCCGTAAGAAGCAAAGGAAAAAATAGAACCGTCCCCTTTTTTATTTTTTCCTCCTATTCTTCAAATCTTTTGAACATCAAAGCTCCGTTTGTCCCGCCAAATCCAAAGGAGTTGCTCAGAGCATACTGAATGCTGGAGGGTCGGGCTTTATTCGGCACATAATCCAGATCACACTCTGGATCCGGAAACTCGTAATTGATGGTGGGAGGCATTATTTGGTTTTTTAGACACAACGCTGTGGCGGCTGTTTCAAAACCTCCCGCCGCACCCAAAAGATGTCCCGTCATGGACTTGGTTGAGTTGATGCCGATCTTTCGCGCATGATCGCCGAACAATCTTTTGATGGCCAACGTTTCGATCTTGTCGTTGTACGGAGTGGAGGTACCGTGAGCATTTATGTACTGAATCTCCTCCGGTTGAACACGGCCATCTGCCAGAGCGCTCTTCATCGATTGATACGCCCCCTCTCCATCCAAGCAGGGAGCTGAAACATGGTAGGCATCACCACTCATGCCATACCCGACAATCTCAGCGTAGATCCGGGCCCCTCGTTTCATGGCAACACCCAATTCTTCAAGGACGACGATGCCAGCGCCTTCTCCCATCACGAATCCATCTCTTTGGACGTCAAAAGGCCGGGAGGCTTTGTGGGGTTCATCGTTTCTCAGAGAGAGGGCCCGCATGGCACAAAAACCAGCAAGCCCCAGCGGAGTTATCGGGGCCTCCGCTCCTCCGGCAAGCATGATGTCGGCATCCCCCCTGGCAATTATCCGCAAGGAATCACCCACCGCATGGGTACCTGAAGCGCACGCTGTTGCTGTCGCAGAATTCGGTCCCTTCGCCTTATATTTGATGGAAATTTGACCGGATGCCTCATTGATGATCGAAGATATCAGAAAAAAAGGAGAAACACGGCTTGGCCCCTTGGTGAGCAGGATCTCGTGTTGATTCTCGATCGCTCCGATTCCCCCTATTCCGGAGCCGACATAAACACCAGTCCTATCTCCCTCCAAGGTCTCTTTCCTGATTCCTGCATCTTCAACAGCCTGCTCTGCCGCAGCAATCGCATATTGGATGAAGGGATCCATCTTGCGGGCTTCTTTTTTATCCATAAACTCAAGGGGATCGAAATCCTTAACCTCTCCTGCAATCCGACTGGAAAAAGCTGAGGTATCGAATTTGGTAATCGGGCCGATACCACCCTCTCCTTCCAGCAAAGCCTTCCAATTCCTTTCCACGCCGACACCAAGTGGAGAGACCAATCCTATTCCTGTGATCACCACTCTTCTTGAAGAGATTTGTCTGGTGGATAAATCGGGATTATTCATGAAAGGACTTGGAGCCTATTTTTTGGAGAGATGGCCTAATACATAATCCATTGCTTTCCCGACAGTGTCCAATTTTTCTGCATCTTCATCGGGAATATCCATGTCAAACTCATCCTCTAATGCCATGACCAGTTCTACGGTATCCAGCGAATCAGCACCCAGATCCTCTGTAAAAGACGCATCCTCGGTAACCTGTTCTTCACTAATGCTGAGTTTGTCCGAAACGATGGCTTTTACTTTCTTGAGCAATTCTTCCCTATCCATCTTTTCCTCCTTTTAAATATTTGTTAAAAAGCGGCTACATGAACATGCCGCCGTTTATGTTGATAACCTGACCTGTTATATACGAAGCCTCCTCAGAAAGAAGAAACCGGACAGTTTGAGCGACCTCGTTAGGAGTCCCGAACCTTCCCACGGGAATGACCGAGAGAAACTGCTTTTGGATCTCCTCAGGAAGGTTTTCTGTCATAGCCGTTGCAATGAATCCCGGAGCGATGGCATTGACCGTGATCCCCCGGGATGCCACCTCTCTGGCCAACGATTTTGTGAAGCCGAGAACACCGGCCTTGGAAGCCGAGTAATTCGTTTGCCCCGGATTCCCGGTCAATCCCACAACAGAAGAAATGTTCACGATGCGACCATATCGATTTCGGATCATGTGTCGGATCAAAGCTCTAGAAAAATTAAAAACGCCTTTGAGGTTGACTTCCAAAACCGAATCCCACTCTTCTTCCTTCATCCGCATCAATAAGCTGTCTCGAGTGATGCCGGCGTTGTTGACAAGGTGGTGTATCGCTCCATGGTCTTGGACCAATTTTTCCATCAGGGATGTGATTTGGGCCGTATCCGTCACATCGGCCTCAAAGGCAAATGCTTTGCCTCCTTTGTCCTTGATCTTCCCAGTCACCATGTCCAGTTTCTGTTTTTGAATATCAACCAGGATCGTTTCCGCCCCATTCTTAGCAAGATCCAAAGCGATAGCTTCCCCGATTCCCTGTGAGGCCCCCGTAACAATCGATACTTTTCCTGAAAAATCCATTCTTGTCCTCTAAATGGCCAATCCCTGAGAAAAACCGACCATCTCGCGCTTGATTTTCTCAACAGCTTGGCTAGTCACAAAATCTTTGGCTAATCTGATCGCATTCTTAACAGCGGTTGGATTGGAGCGGCCATGCCCGATAACACAGACGCCGTTCAATCCCAACAGGGGTGCGCCTCCATATTCGGCGTAGTGCAGCCTCTTGTACAGTTTCTTCAGGTTTCTCTTCATCAGAAAAAAACCGATCTTGGAGAAAAAATTCCGCATTATCTCGGTGCGGGCCATGCTTAAAACCGTTTCGACAACTCCTTCACTGACTTTCAATGCAATATTACCCGTAAAACCATCACTGACGATCACATCGGCATTGCCCGAATAGATATCCTTCCCCTCCACGTTGCCAATAAAATTGAGAGATGAGGCTTGGAGTCTTTCAAACACTTCCTTGATCAAATCATTCCCTTTAGTTTCTTCTTCACCCACGCTCATCAGGGCAATTCGCGGATTATTGATTTGACAGACATTCTTCATAAATATATGCCCCATTATGGCAAACTGATGCAGATCATAAGGCCGACAGTTCACATTGGCTCCGACATCCACTAAAAGTGTCAATCCTTTTAAGGTGGGGACAAGAAGAGAAAGAGCAGGCTTATCGATACCCTGGAGATGGCCCAAGACTTTTCTCGAGATATAAACGACAGCGGCGGTGTTGCCCGTACTGACAAAAGCATCCGCTTTCCCGTCTTTTACCAATTGCGTCCCCACTCGGATAGATGAGCGTTTTTTCCTCCGAAAGGAAAGCAATCCTTCCCCCATGCCGATGGCCTCAGCCGCGTTAACGATGGTGACTTTTGAGCCTGATGGAGAGGAATTACCGATTTCTTTTTGGATCAAACCCTCGGCGCCGACAAGATATACATCGATTTGGTACTCCTGTGCTGCCTTAAGGGCTCCTTCTACCATGATTTTGGGACCGAAGTCCCCTCCCATGGCGTCTACAGCAACCCGCATTACCCCCTCTTTGTTATTCCTCTGATCCTTCGATCACTTGCCGTCCTTTGTAGAATCCACACTCTGGACAGGCCCTGTGCGGCATTTTTGGGCTCCCACAGTTGGAGCAAAGGGAAAGAGAGGGAACTACAAGAGCATCATGTGCCCTTCGTTTCTTTTTTCTTGAACGGGAGTGTCTTCTTTTTGGATTAGCCATTTACCTTTTGTCTTTCAAAAATATCTTTAATTTCTCAAGCCGAGAATCGGAATCCTTGGTCACGCATGAGCAATCACCATTGTTTATGTTTTTCCCGCAAACAGGACAAATTCCCTGGCATGCTTGCGAACAGAGAGGCTTAACAGGAAAAGTCAAATTCAACTGCTCTAAAACCACATCCTTCAAATCGATCTTCCGGCTGTAATAAAAAGAAATATTCAGGTCGTCACTATCCAATTCTTCCCTTGATACTTCCAGCTCTTCAGGAAGATAGACCAGGTCAAAATGAGAATCCACCGGAAACTCAAACGGGATAAGACACCGGCTGCAAACAAAACTGAGGAGCGTTTTGATTTTTCCCTTCACATAGACTTCTTCACCCATTTTTCTAACGGTTAAATCCGCATGCAAAGGAAGGAGGAAAACGGCATCCTCTTCGACAATTTCATCATGAATAAACTCAAAATTCTTGCTAATTTTGAGTCCTTCTCTTGGAAGTCTATCAATATCAACTATCATTTTTCTCTCTTAAAAAAAAGTCTTCCTATTATACCATCCTGCCTTACTTTGTCAATTCTCAGAACAGATGTGATCCGTATCTTTTTTCTCGTCATAAAAAGGCTTTTGGGGATGGTAACGCGATCCTTGAAAATCCCGTTCCAATCTAACCCAACCTTGTTTATAGGCTGCTCTCCGAAGGAATCCGACAAAATGGGACGGAGGACGGCGAGGATGTCTTGAGCTGAGCTAAACGGTGAGAGATCCGGAGAAACATAAAATCGAGTTCTTGAGATGAGGCGTGAACATGCGGAGTTTCACAGCCGCCGAAAAAAAGATGCTTCCCACGAGTGACTTGATATTCTTTTTGCAGGTAGTATAATGAAAAAAGAATGGCAGGATATAACACGACGGTCACCAGAAGCGGCATAGACTTTCACGTCCAAACACAGGATAAGGGAAGACCGGCAAATTATGTGGAATCGACTGTCTATAAATCCGGCCAGGTTTTATCTTCGAGGAAGACTTTTTACACTTCTTTTCTCGACAGCCCCGATCTCCAGAATAAAATCAAAGCCATCATCGTTGAGCAGCACAACACGATCCTAAAGGAAATAGAAGAAGGCAAATTCGATCCCCTTTAGATGATATATTTCTTACAAACAAAATCACAGAATTATGGGTAAAAAACGACTGTTTTTAATCGATGGGCACTCTCTTCTCTACCGGGCCTACTATGCTATCCGTCATCTTACCAATTCCCAAGGATTCCCCACCAATGCCATCTTCGGGTTCCTCAGCATGATGAGAAAAATTCAGGATAAAGAGAATCCGACATACTTCGGAATCGTGTTCGATGCAAAAGGCCCGACAATCCGTCACGAAACATTTAAAGAGTATAAAGCAAACCGAAAACCAATGCCCGAAGATTTAGCCGTTCAAATCCCCATTTTAAAAAAAATCCTGAAGGCCATGCACATTCCCGCTTTCGAACATGAAAAATACGAGGCAGATGATGTGCTCGGCAGCCTTGCCAAAAAGGCATCCTCGAAAAAGGTCCACTCCGTCCTCGTATCCACGGACAAAGACCTCTACCAACTGGTGAATGAGTCAACAACCCTGTACAACCCTGCCAAAGAAATGCATATGGACGAAAAAGCAGTTGAAAAACACTTTGGCGTCCCTCCTTCTCAGGTCGTCGATGTCCTTGCTCTTTGGGGTGATGCTTCGGACAACATTCCAGGCATCCCGGGTATCGGCGAAAAAACATCCAAAGCATTGATCCGTCAATTCCGCACTCTCGAAAACCTGATCGCCAACATAGATCAAATCCAGAAGCCCCCTTTACGGGAAAAAATCATAAAAAACTTAGACCAGCTCCGAATGAGCCGACAACTGGTGACTATCGAAAAAGACCTGGACATTGATCTTGATCTGGAAGATTTTTCGCTCACCGATCCCAGTTACGCGGATCTCATCCCTCTGCTCCAAGAATTGGAATTTTCCACGATGCTATCTGAGTTCATCGAAAATCAGGACAAATCCAAAAGAGAATATCAGGTCATTTTTAGCACAGAAAAACTGCAAAAGCTTGTTTCCAGGATAAAAAAGCTCAAATTCGTCACCCTGGATACAGAAACGGATAGCCCTTTACCGACAAGGGCCCACCTGGTGGGCATATCCTTTTCTGTCCAGTCAAATCAGGCCTATTATCTTCCCCTCAGTCATGATTATGCAGGCGCTCCGGAGCAGATTTCCAAGGAAAAAGCATTCCAAATCCTCAGTCCGGCCCTAACCGATCCAAGGATCAAAAAGATCGGTCAGAACATCAAGTATGACTTTATCGTGCTACGGAGAGAAGGATTAGAGCTCGAAGGAATTGATCTAGACACCATGGTCCTTTCCTATCTGCTGGAACCAAATTGGGGAAAACACAACCTGGGGAAGCTGGCTCTAAATTACCTTCAGAAAAAAACCATCCCTTATGAGGAAATCGTGGGGAAGGGAAAAAGCCAAGTGACGATGAACGCAGTGGATGTCGACAGGGTGGTTCCATATGCCTGTCAGGATGCGGATTTCACAATGGCGCTCAGTGAACATCTATGGCCAAAAGTCAAGGAACAAAATCTGGATGACATCTACCGGGAGTTTGACCTTCCGTTGATCACGGTCCTCGCCGATATGGAAGCCTGGGGAGTGAAAATCGATCCGAATAGACTAGGGGATCTGAGCGAGGAAATCCAGGAATCTCTGGGTCGTCTTTCAAGCAAAATATTCGAAATAAGCGGAGAGGAATTCAACCTCAATTCTCCATCCCAGCTCGCAACCATACTGTTCGAAAAAATGGGGCTACCCACTTCTCGAAGGACAAAAATAACCAAGGGCTACTCCACGAGCGTTAACGTTCTCCAGGACCTGGCCCAGAACTTTCCCATCGCCCAACATGCTCTTGAATACAGGCAATTGGCCAAGCTCAAATCTACCTATGCCGATGCTCTTCCTCTGCTGATCAATCCCGAAACAGGAAGAATCCACACCTCCTACAACCAAACGGTCGCGGCCACCGGAAGGCTTTCCTCCAGCGATCCCAACCTCCAGAATATTCCTGCCCGGGGAGAATGGGGGCCACGATTTCGCCAGGCTTTTATCCCGGAAAAGGGATTTCTTTTTCTATCCGCCGATTATTCCCAAATCGAGCTTCGGGTGCTAGCCCACCTTTCAGAGGATCCCGGTTTAATCGAAACGTTCTTAAAGGATCAAGACATCCATCAAGAGACGGCCACTCGGGTTTTTGCCAACACCACGGAGTTATTCCCAGAGGAGCGGCGTAGACGGGCAAAAATCATCAATTTTAGTATTATCTACGGCGCCACAGCCTTTTCTTTAGCCCGAGAACTGGGGGCTTCCAACGCAGAAGCGCAAGCCTTCATCGATCTTTATTACGAAAAATATCCCAAAGTGAAGGAATATTTGGAAAAAAGCGTGACAGACGCCATCGCAAACGGAGTGGCCAAAACTCTTTTCGGAAGAAAACGGCAAGTTCCTGAACTTAAACAAAAGGACAGGTCTGCCCAGCAGTTCGGGCGGCGGATTGCTCTCAACACCCCGATTCAGGGTACGGCAGCAGACTTGATGAAAAAGGCCATGATCGACATCGGAAAGGACATCAAAAACCACGGACTCGGGGCAAAGATGATCCTTCAGGTTCACGACGAGCTTGTGTTTGAGGTGCCCAAATCCGAAGTGGAAAAGACAGAAACCCTGGTCAGGAAGAGGATGGAAAATGTGTTTCCGCTGAAGGTTCCATTAAAGGTTCATCTCGGTTTGGGGGCCAACTGGGCCGAAGCGAAATAAACGGTGTCGTCAGCAATGACGCCTTATTGGAACTCCCGGGGGAGAGAGGTTTCCCACCGTCGCTCTTTGACAAGCTTATTCTGTTCGAAAATCTGCCGGACTATCTTCACGTTGAAATTTTTTTCATCTGAAACAACTGAGACAAGCAGCTTCAACTCCAAAATGCGAATCCCCAAATGGATGATATGTCCCCCTTCGCCAAAAAAACTGGATCGAGCAGGATCCAGGTCATCCGTCTGATAGGCCACTTTTTCGATGGATGTATACAAGCGTCCCTGGATCTCCCACCGTTTTTCCGCTTCCAATTCCACCGTGGTGGTGGATCGATCGAGGTCCCGCGTAACCGTGTGCTTGTAAGGCCAACCTGGACCTTCTAATGGGCGGGCATCCGGTCTCTCTTCCCATGCTTCAGGAGGAAAAAAATTTGGAATCGGTCTTTGGGAAAAAGGAATCACAGGAAGCTCGAGGCTGGTGGAATCCTTTCCCAAGAATAACTGCGTTGTCATCGGATAGGGTGTGGGCCAGATCATCGGGAATAATGCATTCGAAACGGCCAGGCGAATACGGTGTCCCGGTTTGAATGTCCATGTCGTAAAATGAAGAGGGAATTCAAGTTCGTACACCTCTCCCGGAGTCAAATATTCGGGAAAGAGCCTCGAGTTCCTCTGCGCACCATTCAGCAAACCTCCTGTGACCAAAGAAACGCTTCCATCGGGATGCACATCCTCCAGCCTAACGATCCAATGCGCCAGTTTTGCATCGGCGGAAACGCGCAACCGAACGCGGGGAAATCCGATGATCTCAATGCTATCTCCGAGCGTTTGGCTGTCATAAACAAGGCTCTCGGCATCCTCCTTCCGCATATCGCCCGTGGGATCTCCCCACCAGTAAAGAGCCGCGATCCCACTGCTGGGCACATACTTTAAGCGATCAACGAGAGATTCTCCAGGCGATAATCCCATCAGATGGTTTTCCCCGGGATAAAGAGTCGTCCAGCTCGTTCTTTGGATCGGCCATTCCTCATATCTCCAATGGCCAGGCGTCGTCTTCATGTGAACATCGGGAAGGTGTGAATCCCTCACAAAAACGGCAAATCGGGGCTCCTCCATGATTCCCGTATCCCTTCCCTTCAGCCAATAATCCCACCAACGGACGGCTTCACGCCGCCACTCATAATTCGGCCCCGGCACACCATTGTCGGGCCAAGCGTGTGGCCAGGGGCCGATGACAGCCTTCATCGGAACATTCATGTTTTCCAACATCCGCGGGATGCTATCTCGGTAGCCATCCAGCAATCCCCCGATGAGATACACAGGGATCTGAATGGACTGGTAGTTCCATCGGAGAGAATTCGTGCGCCAAAACTCTCCATCCTTCTGTTGCTTGAGATAGGTCAAAAACCACGGATAAGCATTGAAGCGGTTTTTAAAGTAATCCTCATCACAAAAATACTTGGGCCAACGAGGCAGTCCCAGGTCTGTATCGATCGAGAGTTCGTACTGATCGACGTGGAAGGCTCCATCGATGAAATGGACATCATCATGGTAGAGGTCATCGGTCGCATCCATAGCCAAGATTGCCTTTAGTTCTAGGGGACGGCGCATGGCAACCTGAATAGCATTAAATCCTCCCCAAGAAATCCCCCACATTCCGACATTACCATTCGACCAAGGCGCTTGGGCAAGCTGCCGGATACAAGAAACCGCATCCTCCAGTTCTACCTCAGAATACTCCCGAGGCGGTACCATCCCCTCCGAGGATCCGGTCCCTCGAATATCAACTTTTACAGCAACATACCCGCGGCGGGCAAAATAACTGTACAAAGGATAATCCCTAAGATAAAAGGAATCATCTTTTCGGTATGGGAGAAACTCGAAAAGAACTGGAAATTTTTCCCTCTCCTGCTTGGCGATCGGTAAAAACAGGGTAGCAGAAAGCCTCACCCCATCCTTCATTTCCAGCCAATCACGGATGATCTCAAAATCATAGATTGACGCAGACGGATCTTCGTATTCTGCTTGATGCGTCAAAAGAGGAAAATAAAAGAGGCATAGAAACAAAAAAAATGAGAGGGATCTTTTTCCCATAAAAAATGTATAACACAGGGAAGCACCCGAGTCAAAAGCCTGAGTATCCGGCTTTATTCCGGACTAGAGGCTGTTGACTTTACAACAGGAGTGCATTAATTTAGGGGTGAACTAGAGAACAGACTCGGATGAAAAGTCGGCACGAGCGGGGAGACTGATTGAGTAAAGAAGACTCCTTGAAATCTCTTTTTGGCGCATTGAAAGTTTCCCTTAAAAATGCCTCTTTTTATCACAAGGAACATCCCGCTTTCACAAAATCGGTAGAAGATCTCAAGGAAAAAATCGACAACCTAATGGATATCGTCACTCCCATAAAGATCGGATTCACTCCGAACGCGGTTTTTTTCGATAACAAGTACTGGGAAGAAGATAAGGCATTCAGAGAGCTTGCCAGAATATTTCACTTCCGGAAAGTGAAAAGCCTAGAAATCAAGAAAGGCCTGGACATTCAGGAATTGACATCCTTTATCGCCAATTTTCATCTTCCACCAAAAGAGATCTACAAAGAGGGGGGACTCCAAAACATCCTGAAACAGGAAAAAATATTCCACCTTTCGGTCGAAGAATTGAACTACTCCCAACTCCTCATAGGGGACGGGGAAGAAGTGAAGGATGTCTGGACTTATCTTCTGGATGATGCCATCACAAAGCAGGACACGCAACAGATGGAACAGGTGGCTGAGAGCTTCGAAAAAATCGCGGGCCAGCTGGCTCCCGAAGATTTTGATGAAAATGAAGAGCTCAACATGAATGTCAACAAGCTGATGAACTACATGAAAAAAGCACAGGAAGACCGGTTTCATTCCTGCGCCAAAGTTTTGGTCAAGGCTTTTGTGAAAAATAAAAAATTGGCTCACGAATCCAAAGTGGAAAAGCTCCAGATCATTTTCGCCGACATCGGCGAAGAAGACTTTGCCTCAGCCCTTTGGGAGGAAATCGCTACGGATACCAGCTTCGATGCTCTGAGCTTCAACATATTCTCGAAGCTCGTAGAAAAAGACAAGCAGGACCGGATTGCCGCTAAACTCAAGGAGGAGGCGCAGAAAGATGACTCCCTCGAGACCTCGAAGGAACTGAGAAATAAGATCAAAGAACTCCTCTCTGGAACGTCCAGCCCGTATGTGTCAGAAATTTATCGAGTAACTCTTGCTTCCCTACTCCAAGAAATCGACATCAAAAAGGAATTGCAGCTCGATCGATTGCAGCTGATAAAAAACTACAGGTACACCCTCCTCAATCTTTTTGTTGCAGAGGCCGATGTGGAGAGGAAGAAAAACCTGTTGACACATATCTTGGAAGAGTGGGAGGAGATCAGAGAGAGCGAGGATTTTGAGTTTCTCAAAAACTTGGCGCAAACATTGAAACAAGAGAATGGCGACTTCTCCTTCGAGACAATCGCCATCAAAACGCACAAGTTGATTACCGATTATGTTGAAAAAGCCGTCTTAAGAGGACAGTCCTCTCCCTACTTCGACTTTTTCATGGAGAGAATGGAGCAGAGTGCCCTCAGTGTGAATGACTATCTCCAGAGAGTCTTTTCAGAGGGAAAAATAACACCTTTCATCCTTCAGTTTTTTTTCAAGTTTTTCTCCGATAGCATAATGTATTTTTTGATCTCCCTAGAAGAAAGATCTTCGGATAACCACTTCCTTGAGCGCATGACCGAAAGCGTCAAACTGATAGATTCTCCATTATCTCTAGAGATTTTGAAGACGATCTATCCTTTGGTGAACAACACCGTGAAAACCAAAGTGTTGAGGGCAATACAGCAGCTCTCAGTCCATGAAGAAAAATTTCTGATGCCGATTCTGCAAAAGGGAAGCTTCACGCACAAAAAAGAGGCCTTGATAATCCTCGTGAAACACGAGGAGACAAGAAAGAAGGCCCTGGATGCCCTTTTCTCACTCCCTTCCCCTTTTGGTCTTAAAAACAAAATCATCCGAAGAAACATTCAATTGGTGGGAGACGCCTGTATCCAGGAAGCCCGTGACCATATTTTCGCTTTGAGCAAAAAAAAGGGTCTCTGGCACAGAAAGGTCCGCAAAGAAGCCAGAAAAGCCTTGGAGAAACTCGATGGTTGAAAAGATTAAAATAGCCCTGCTCAACTTGAGTTCTGCCATCCAGGCAGGTAAGATCTATTCAAAAGACCACCCAAGCTTTCAAGAGTTTATCGTCCGAGCCTTCAATGCTCTCCATGAGGTTTTATCACGGAAAAAAGAACTGGTCATCGGGATTGTCGAGGACGAGCTGGCCTGGGAAGGAGATATCTTTTTTTCCCTGAGTCAGAAACTGAACGCGCTTGTCCTTTACCTTCAGGAAAAAAACATCGAACGCGTCGTATTTTTGCCTGATATGAATCAAGAAGAGTTGTCCAGTTTTGCCTTGTATTTGATTGACAGGGAAAAACGTGGGGCAGCAGATGCCCACGAATACCTCATGGCTCTCGGCGTCAGAAACATCCGTGCTGGAAAAATCAGAGCCCTTACCACACAACAGGCAGTAGAGGAGGACATCGCGACGACAAAAAAGAAACGGAAAAACAAAACGGTTCGGAATGTTTCTCAGATCATCGAAAACATGTTGAGTGAGGAAGATGTCGACTATTTGGAGCTGAAATTCAACGTGCTCAATTATATGGAAGATTATTTGGGAAGCCGCCAGGAACTGGTTGATCTAGTATCCATTAAAAAAAAGGACCTGAATACTTTTCTTCACATGTTGAATGTCTCCATCATCTGCATGTACGTGACATCCAAACTGGGCTATTCCCAGGAGGATGTTCTGGACCTGGGGATAGCCGGGCTTTTCCATGATATCGGCAAACTGGCCGTCTCCCGAAGAATCCTGACAAAGCCAACCAAATTGGAAGAAGATGAATTCTACAAGATGAAACACCACACCACGCAAGGAGCGGAGATCCTGGTGAAATACATGGATGCGGTAGGGAAACTTCCTGCAGTAGTGGCGTATGAACACCACCTCCGACATGACATGACGGGCTATCCCCGCCAGACCCATCCTCACAAACCCCACACGGCCTCGATGATCGTCTCAATGTGTGACGTTTATGATGCCCTCGCTCAAAGGCGGTCGTACAAAAAAGATTTTCCGCCAAAAAAGATCTACAACATCATGATGGAAGGCAAGGGAACTGCTTTCGATCAAGAACTGCTCGAGTCCTTTTTTCGTGTGCTGGGGGTCTGGCCGATAGGTACGATCGTTTCCCTGAGCAACAGGAGAATCGCCATCGTCAGGAAGACAAACGAAAAGGATATCTTCAATCCTGTTGTCGAGGTCGTCCATCCCCAAAAATGGCGGGGGGTTATCGATCTGTCAGAAGAAGGGACTAAACTCAAAATCACCAAGTCCCTGAATCCCTTCAAGGAAGGAAAAAAATACCTCCAGCAGATAGAAAGCCAAGCATAAACTCCCTTCCTATCGGATTCCTGAGGGCTTGCCTTAAACGTGGCCGGTGCGTAAAATGAACCTGTTTGGTGAGGAAAAAATGAAAAAAATCATCGTGCCCGCTGTCATTGCCAAAACCCAGGAGGAATTGGATGGAATCCTAGAAAAAATATCCGGAAATGCTGATTTGATCCAGCTGGATATCATGGACGGAAATTTTGTCCCCAATCACTCGCTGGATTTCGATTTTCGCTTGCCTCAGGGAAAATACACATACGAGGCCCATTTGATGGTGAACGATCCGGACAAATGGATAAAATCTTTCGGAGCCAACATGGATACCATCATCGCTCATTTTGAGTCCCGAAATACCTCCCTGAACACTATCCGATTGATAAAAGATATCGGAAAAAGAGCTGCTTTGGCCTTGAATCCTGAAACGGAAATCAAGCAGATCGCCGATTACTTCGATGACCTCGACCAAGTTTTGATCATGACCGTGAATCCCGGATTTTACGGAAGCCCCTTCCTCCCTGAGGTCATGGCAAAAATCACAAAATTGAGACAGGCAAGGCCTGAGCTGTATATTGAAGTGGATGGAGGGATCAAGCCGGAAACTATCGCCATGGTCGACAAGGCGGGAGCAAACTTGTTTGTCTCCGGATCCTACCTTGTAAAATCGGACAACATGCGGGAAAGGATAGATATCTTGTATGGAAAAATTCGGGATACGGGGCTGCCGGTCTGAAAGAACATGGGAAGCCCGCTGACCCTTAACCTCGGGATGTTCCAAGACCAGGTTGACCAACGCCTGGACCTATGGGAAGAACAGAATGTCGCCCGGAGGATGTGGGCAAGGGATCCTACCCTATGGCATCCTGAACCTCTTCCCGAGATAACCGACCGTCTGGGATGGCTGGCGCTTCCTGAGGGTATGCAGGATAAATGTGAGGCCATCCTATCGTTCGCGCATCAGATCAAGGAGGAGAAATTTTCTCACGTCCTTCTTCTTGGAATGGGGGGATCGAGCCTGGCTCCTGAGGTTTTCCAGAAGACCTTTGGCAAAACTCCGGGCTTTCCAGAGCTTTTTGTTCTTGACAGCACCCATCCGACAGGCATCATCGCCGTGGAGAATAAATTGGACCTTGCGCACACCCTGATTCTCGTCTCCAGCAAATCCGGCACAACGCTTGAAACGATTTCCCTGTTCCGGTATTTTTGGAATCGGGTCAGCGAGAATCACAGCAATCCCGGCCATTGTTTTGCCGCGATCACAGATGCTGGATCCTTTCTTGAGCAGCTGGCCAAAGAGAAAAAGTTCCGGAAGACATTCCTTTCATCCCCGGACGTGGGAGGGCGCTATTCGGCATTCACCGAATTCGGGCTCGTTCCTGCTGCCTTGATTGGATTGGATATTCAAAATTTCCTCGATAAGGCACGGATAGCGTCGGAGAACAGCCGCTCTCCGGGAGCAGAAAAAAAGTCCGCTGGCTTTATCTTGGGTGCAGCCCTTGGAGAACTGGCTCAACACAAAGACAAGCTCACCTTCTGGACCACCGAATCTCTCGAAAGCTTTCCGGCCTGGTTAGAACAGCTCCTCGCCGAAAGCACAGGGAAGCAAGAAAAGGGGATCGTTCCGATCGTGGAAGAACCTGATGTTCCCACAGAAATCTACGGCAGAGATAGAGTTTTTGTCGGGCTTTTTTCAGAGGAGGACCACAGCCCAAAACTGGACAAGCGTCTCCTCGAACTTAACGCTTCGGGTCATCCCACCATCCGAATCGTTCTGAAAGAAAAACTCGACTTGGGGCTGGAATTCTTTCATTGGGAACTCGCCACAGCCTCTGCCGGAGCGGTTCTCGGCATTCACCCCTTTAACCAGCCGGACGTGCAACTCACCAAAGATTTGACCCGGTCAGCCATGGAAAAGGTCAAAGGTCCCTCCGACAGCACCGCGGTAAAACAGGAAAAGGAAATCGCAACCGCGATCGATGGCTTGTTCACAAAAGCAGTGTCCGGTGATTACATCGCCGTGCAAGCTTACCTCCCTCCCACTCCAGAAATCTCGCAGGCTCTCCAGAACGTGAGAAACGCGCTTTCCAAACACACCCGCTTGGCAACAACCTTGGGATTCGGCCCACGCTATCTCCACTCAACCGGACAACTCCACAAAGGCGGGCCGAACACAGTGCTCGCCATACAGATTATCGATGAGCCGGAACAGGATTTGCCCATCCCGGGAGCGGACTACACATTTGCCGCGTTGATCGAGGCCCAGGCTATGGGGGATTACAACGCTCTCCAACAGAAAAAACGGCGGGCGCTGCGGATTTCTCTCGGTAAGAATGTTCTCGATGGCTTGCAAAAACTGGAAGATTTTTTTAACTGCCCCGGATGATCACATCAAGGTCAGGATTATACATATACAAAAAGGAATCGACCGGTTGGAAATATATCCCCAATGATTTCACCTGAACCCCCAAGTCCATGGCTTTTTCCAGCAGGTCGAAAAGCCGCGGGTCAGCCGATTTATACAGTTTGAAGCCAACGACATAAGGGAGCGCCGCCACAAATAAGATGAAAGCTGTGCCCCCTTTTCTCACCCAATGCATCAGTTCTTCCACATGGCGCTGGCCGCGAAGTGTAGGACAATCGGGGTACATCGCAAACTTCCCCTCTCTTAAAACCGCACTTTTAACTTCCAAATACACAGGATTTCCTTTCCGATCAAAAAGATAGTCAAGAAGCGAGCCTCCCAACCGGGCGTTTCTCCGGACAAAAGCAGCTCCTTTCAGCCAGGGAATCAAACCCTGTCGTTGAGCCGTTTCGAAAGTCTTCATCTGTAACTGGGTATCGATAAGAGCACCGAGGCTTTTCTCCTCGACGGCAAAAAGCCGAAACTCTGTTTTTATCGCGCTAGGCGTTTCAAAGCAAAATCCCTTCCTTCCTCTAACCAGGAACTCGTGGAGCCTTCCTGTGTTGGTGATATGTGCCTTGTGTATTTTTCCCCCAATCTCAATATTCACCACAAACCGGTTGATCCGTTCAACGATCCGACAAGACAACACGTTTGGAATCATAAAGAGGGCAATATCCGGGCACCCTTTTTTCACTTTTCCAATGCTTTGCGGATGGCTCTGAGCTCATGCAAGATCTGAACGAGAAGATCTCTATCTGATATAGAGGATGCCGTTTCTCTTGTGGCAAGAGCTTCAGAAACAGGGTGCAGCCTTTTCAACCGGTCCCGCAATACTTGATGCCATTTTTCCCAGTCAACTATTCCTGCGATGTTTCCTTCGTAGCCTGTAGGTGTTTGTGACTGTCCGGCTGTTTGGATCCGGATGGATGCGATTCCGAGAAAACGATCAAAAATCGAACGGTTAACGATAAAATCGGTAACAGCACGGTAGGGAATATTTTTTTGCACTTTTGTCAAAATCCCTTTATGAATGGTGATTTTTTCTTCCCCGATTATGTAGGACAAGTTCTTAACCCAGATAACCAGTATCGGACCGACAATAAACAGCAACACAAAGACAACGCCTCCAGCAATCGGCCAGACCAATGCCGAAACTTCTGCGGATGACACATCGTCTGACAGGGGAAGCAGCAATTGAAATAGCAGGACAAACAAAATGGCCATGGACGACAGGACAAGCAGGATGGCCCACTGCTTGGTCACGAGTTTTTTATCGGGCTTTAGGGTTTGTTCCATTTTCCTTCCTCCTCATGGCATATTTCATTTTACACTAGATATACGATATAAGGGATGAAAAAACCATTTATTCCTGCCAAAGAATTTCGAGAGATGTGATTTTCCCGATTGCGATTATTGGAAAGGATTGGAAATCAGGGAAAAAAAGGGTAGACTAATACCTGTCTGGAAAAAAACAAATGCCCGATCCCGGATATTACGACTTTCCTCCCTTTCGTCCTCCAAACGAGGCCCAAAGCGCTCTCATCCGAATAACGCGCGGATGTCCTTGGAATCGATGCGCCTTTTGTGCGATGTACAAACATCTGACATTCGAACGAAAGCCTCTCGAGGAACTCAAGAAGGATGTGCTGTTGGCCAGAAAGATTTACGGGAATACCGGGACTATTTTCCTCGGGGACAGCGACAACCTCGTCCACAAGGACCTGCCGGAGATTGTCGCTTTTATCCGGAAAACATTCCCAGAGGTCAAAAGGATAACGGCCTATGCTCGAGCGAAAACCCTCCTCAGAAACAAGATGGATTTTTTGGTGGCATCGAGAAAGGCTGGGTTGGATCGCCTGCACCTCGGTTTGGAATCGGGGGATCCCGTTATTCTTGAGCGGCTGTGCAAAGGCGCCACTCCTGAACAGATGATCAAGGGAGGACAAAAAGCCAAAAAGGCGGGATTCGAAATCTCTTTTTATCTCCTCAGCGGGGCCGGGGGTAAAGACAGATGGAAAGAACATGCCGAAGCAAGCGCGCGGGTTTTGAATTTGGCCAGGCCAGATTTTGTCCGCTTGAGAACTTTAACCGTCCAGCACGGGACTCCTCTCGATGACAAGCTCCAGCGTGGCGAGTTCGAGCTAACTCCTCCGCTGGAAAGACTCAAAGAGGTGGAGCTCTTTTTGGAAAACTTGGATCTTGAAAACTGTTATCTGGCCAGCGACCATCTGACCAACTACCTCTGGGCCGAACAAAATATTATCTACCGTGGAGTCGCCGGAAGCCTTCCCGATGACAAGCCCGAAATGCTCGAGATGGTGAGGCAGGCCATCGCAACCATCCAATCCTCACCCATTCCAGTAAAAGATTCTAACCAGCTCTACAGAGAGGGCTTTTTGTCAGGATTATGATCTATTAGAGATCTGGCATGTCCTGAGCGACATTGAGGATCAGCCATTCCGTAACGTCCTTCGAGGGAATCCAGAATGGGCTCCGAGTATGTATTGAGCACCGCATAATGTAAGCGGTGATGTCGAGAGAGCAACACAAGATATGCTGAATGATACAAGAATAATCGTGTGAGTTACGCAGGATCCGAGAAGGGAGAAGAAGGAATGGCGTTAAAGATCCTCACTAGAGCTTAGGGCATGTCTGATGGCAAAAAATCGCTAAGCAGCTAAAGCGCTTTCTGGTAAACGCGGAACTTTTTGTATAACTCCCCCCCCATTTTGACCATCTCGGCGCGAACCTTCACGTTGGATTCCAGCTCATGGTGGGTGTCCATCACTTCAAAACCCGCCTCCTGAGCAGACATGATCATCCCGACACCCATCAAAACATCCAGCCCTCGACCTCGATAGCATTCCTTGACCGCACCGAGCAATAAGTCCAATTGCTTCGTCTTTTTGGCGGCACGGAGAATCTTCAGAAATCCGAAAGGAAGCAATCTCCCTCTGGCTTTTTTGATACCTGCGGTCATATCCGGAATGCCGACGATGAATGCTACGATTTCCCCGTCTTTTGTGACGACTTTGACAAATCGCGGGTCCAGGACCGGCAAATATCGTTTGGCCAAATCCATCATCTCCTGCTTGTCCAGCGGGGTGTATCCGTAGATGTTACTCCCGATGTAACACTCGTTCATCAGATCAAGGACAGGGACGATCCAGGGTTTGATCTGCCTTCTTTTGTTCAGCTCGATGAGCTCGAAATTCCCCTTTTTTTTCACTCGTTCAAGGATCTTTATGTAAAACTCCGGTAATTCTTCGGGTACATCCAGTTTGTAAACATAATAATCCACATCTTTGGCGTATCCCATCTTTTCGATCATCCGGGGCATCCAATCGAAATTGTGGTATGTCGCGATGGTTGCGTGGTGTTCGAAGCCCTCAATCAGAAATCCCTCGGGATCCTGATCGGTGAATCCATAGGGTCCGATCATTTTTGTCATTCCTTTTTCCCTAGCCCAATCCTCCACGCTCTGCAAAAGAGCACGTATGACTTCTTCGTCTTCCCATGTTTCCAGATACCCAAATCGAGCGGTTTTTTCATTTTTGTACTCGTTGTACCTTGAGTTGATAATCCCCATGATCCGGCCTACGACTTCGTCTCCTCTACATGCAAGGAGCAGGATCGTATCGCTGTAGGAAAAGGCTTTATTTTTTTTAGCATCGAAGTAGGTCCATTCATCCATATAAATCGGATGAATCCAAGTTTCGTGGTCCGCATGGATTTTTTCGGGAAGATATATGAATTTTTTTAAATCCTTCCGGGATTTGACTTCTTTAATGGTTACGTTCATTTTTTCTTGTTTATCCTGCAATCAATCATGTGTATTCCCATTTATCTTATATTACACTGTAAAAATCAAACAATATCTTGAATTCCCCTGTTGGAAATATTTTCAACAGGACAGTTGACATCGCCCTGGAGGATCAATAAACTTTAAAAATCACACAAACGTATGTGTGTGGTTCGTTTCACTAATGAAAACCAAAACATTCCCTCACGGAATTCATCCTCCCGAGGGCAAAGAATCAACAGTTGAAAAAAAGCTGGAGTTCTTGCCCCCTCCGGAAAAAGTCGTTATCCCGATGCATCAACATTTTGGAAATCCTGCAGAGCCCCTGGTTAAAAAAGGAGAAGAAGTCTTCCTCGGACAGAAGATCGGTGAGGCAACATCCTTGTTCTCCGCCAGTGTGCATGCCAGTGTATCCGGGAAAGTACTGTCCGTTGACGGCCACAACCATCCTCTCGGAAAGCCTGTTCTCTCCGTAACGCTTGCCAATGACGGCGAAGATCGTGTGTATCCAGAATGGGAGGAAACAGAACATCCTTTTGAATTCGATCCCGACCAAATCCGCAAAAAAGTCAAGGACGCGGGGGTTGTCGGTTTAGGAGGGGCCGCGTTCCCCACTGCTGTCAAGATAACACCTCCCAAAGACAAACCCATAGATACGGTTATAATCAATGGGTGTGAGTGTGAACCTATCTTGACGGCCGATTATCGCCTGATGATGGAGTACCCGGATGAGATTCTCAAGGGTGCCGAACTGGTGCGGATCGCCACCGGAGCCGACCGCACCCTCGTGGGCATCGAGGACAACAAAAAGAAAGCTTTTGATCTCCTTCACCAAAGAGCCGCATCATACTCTGCAGAAGTCTTCCTGGTGAAAACCAAATACCCCCAAGGAGCTGAAAAAAACCTGATCTATGCGCTGCTGGGCAGGGAAGTTCCGAGAGGAGGACTTCCATTTGATGTGGGCGTGGTTGTCCAGAATGTGGGGACGGCCAAAGCCGTGTGGGACGCGGTAAAGACAGGAAAGACGCTGTACGAGAGAGCCCTCACGGTTTCCGGAGATGGTGTCAAAGAACCCAAGAATCTTATAGCGCGCATAGGGACGCCGTTCCAGGCCGTGACAGACTGTTGCGGGGGCATCGGCGAGGATGTTAACCTGGTAATCATGGGAGGCCCGATGATGGGCCTTTCCCAATGGAATTTGGATGTCCCGGTTATCAAAGGGACCTCCGGTATCCTGGCTTGGTCATCTCCAAAACCGACCACAGAATTTTCCTGTATCCGGTGCGGCCGGTGTGTGGAGCACTGCCCGATGGGTCTCGTGCCGACACAACTCATGAAATATGTCAAGTACGAACAACTCCCCGAAGCTGAAAACTGGGGTGCCCTCGATTGTGTGGAGTGCGGCAGTTGCCAGTACAGCTGCCCAGCAAAGATTCCGCTTGTCCACTGGATACGATTGGGAAAGAACCAAATCATGAGCCAAAAACGAAAAAAGAGTGCCTAGTGTCAGAGAAAGCCTTTATCATTCAATCATCCCCCCATTTCCAGGACAAGGATTCTGTGCCCAAAATCATGATCACTGTTATTATAGCCCTTTTACCAGCCGTTGCGGCTTCCGTGTATTTTTTCAGGCTGAGAGCTATCGGTCTGTACATTTCTTGTTTAGTGGCATGTCTTTTGACAGAAGCGATCTTTCTCTGGATTCGGAAAAAACCCTTCCAATCCCTGTGGGATGGGTCTGTTGTGATAACCGGGTTGCTTTTAGCCATGACATTGCCTCCCACGTTATCCTTGGAGCTTGCCATCATCGGCTCGGTCGTGGCCGTAGCCATAGGAAAACAAGTCTTTGGAGGCCTGGGGCATAACATATTCAATCCGGCCCTAGTCGGAAGGGCTTTCCTACAAACAGCCTTTCCGGTAGCTATGACCACATGGCTCCCACCAGTAACGCTGGCCGTGGACGCCGTAACGTATGCAACACCCTTGGGCAACTTGAAATTCCAGGAGGCTGTGGTTCAGGGGACGTTGACCCCCATAAGGCAGCTTTTTTGGGGAAATACAGGAGGGTGCATAGGAGAAACCTCTGCCATCGCGCTCCTCCTCGGTGCTCTCCTTCTGATTACAAAAAAAACGATCGATTGGCGTATTCCCGCCGGGATCCTTCTCGCATTGACCGCCTTCACCGGAGTCTTTTGGATCGCCGGTCCAGATAAATACGCCTCCCCTGCTTTTCACATTCTCGCAGGCGGTCTTTTGATCGGAGCCTTTTACATGGCCACCGACATGGTTACCTCCCCGATTTATTCCAAAGCCATATGGATATACGCCTTGGGCATCGGGATCATGGTCGGGCTGGTCCGCCTTTTCGGAGGATTTCCCGAAGGGGTGATGTACTCCATCCTTTTCATGAACACCTTTGTTCCGCTTTTGAATCGAACATTCAAGCCGCGCATTCTCGGAGAAAGGAGGAGGACATCATGAGCCTTTCTGCCAGAATGATTCTCGTCCTCACTTTGGTCGGGTTGATTTCCGGAGGGTTTTTGGCCGGCGTGGCAAAGCTGACCAAAGAAAGAATCGCTCTGAATGTGCAGGCAGAAATCGAGGAGGCCATCGATGAGGTCGTCGATGATGCAGAAGTCGACATGCTGGTGTATGAAGAAGAAGATTTCGTCATCTACAAGGAGTTGGATGATGAAGGACGGCTCGCTGGACTCGCGATTCAGGCAACTGGAGTTGGATTTCAGGATAAGATCACGCTGATGTTCGGGCTGGACGCCTCTCTTGAAGAAATCACCGGTTTGACCATCATCGATCAAAGTGAAACACCAGGTTTGGGGGCTAAGATCGAGGATTGGGAGGACTTCCTTCAGTTTTGGGAAAACAGGGACGCGAGAGGATTACTGACTTTACGCAAACCGCCGGTAAAAACGATAGGCGAGCTTTTGCCGACGGAAATAAACACGATCACGGCGGCTACGATCTCTTCGAAAAAAGTTCTGGAAATCGTCAACCTCTCGCTGGAGAGGCTAAAAGAACTCATCAAGCAAGAAAAAATATCCGTTGACGTTGAGGAAGAGGATGGCAACTAAGAGCATAAGAGCAGAATACATCAAAGGCCTCTGGGATGAAAATCCCGTATTCCGCCAACTTCTCGGCCTGTGCCCCACGCTTGCGGTCACAGGAACTGTCATCACCGGGATTGCTATGGGATTGGCCACCGCTTTCGTATTGATACTCAGCTCACTCGTAGTCGCATCGATCAAAAAACTCATTCCTGCGCAAGTCCGCATCGCTTCCTACATCGTTGTCATTGCCAGCTTCGTGACCATCGCCGACCAAGTCTTGAAGGCTTATTTTTACCCCATTTCTGAAGCTCTTGGTCCCTATGTCCCGCTGATTGTGGTCAACTGTATCATCCTCGGCCGGCAAGAGGCCTTTTCATCGAAAAACTCTGTTGGCCGGTCGTTTATCGATGCCCTAGGCATGAGCTCTGGATTTATCCTGGCCCTCCTCGTTTTGAGCAGCATCAGAGAAATCCTGGGGGCTGGGACCTTTTTGGGGTACGAAATCATGGGCTCCTGGTTCAAGCCCTGGATAATCATGATACTTCCTGCCGGAGCTTTCATCACGTTGGGGATTCTTCTTGGAATCGCCCTTTTTATCGAAAGAAAAACGAAGAGGAGCGAGTAGTGGAACTGGTAGCCATATTCATTTCGGCAGTGCTTATTCAGAATTTCGTGCTGTATTACTTTCTGGGTATATGCCCCTTCCTTGGCGTGAGCAAAAAAATAGATTCGGCCGTTTCCATGGGCCTAGCAGTCACTTTTGTCATGACCATAACCGCTGTGGTTTCCTGGTTGATCAACAACTTGATCCTGATTCCCCATGATCTGGGATATCTTCAGATCGTCTCTTTCATCCTCGTAATCGCCTCGCTTGTGCAGCTAGTCGAAATGTTTATCCGCAAGATCAGCCCACCCCTCTACCAAGCTTTGGGAATATATCTTCCGTTGATCACGACCAACTGTGCCATCATGGGTCTTGCCTTGATTGCAGCGCTCAACGAATACAGTTTTGTGGAAACGGTCATTTTTGGGTTCGGGTCAGGCATCGGATTCACCCTAGCCATCGTCTTGATGGCAGGGATCAGAGAGCAGCTGGATCTGGCCGATGTCCCTGAATCCCTCAAGGGTGCGGGTATCGCTCTTATCGTTGCCGGGATTATGGCCCTGGCCTTTAACGGATTTATAGGTATGCTGACATGACAGAACTTTTGATACCGACCTTGACCATGACAGCGCTAGGGTTCCTGTTCTCTACGGGGTTGGTTTTGGCTTACAAAAAGCTGCGGGTAGAAGAGGATCCTAAAATAGAAAGGGTGTCCTTGGTCCTCCCGCAGGCCAACTGCGGCGCATGCGGATATTCCGGTTGCCGGGCTTTCGCCGAAGCCGTTGTGAATGGTGAGATTGAGGCAAACGGATGTCCTGTGGGCGGGTCAGATGTGGCCCAAGACGTGGCCGCCATCTTGGGCGTAAAGTCGGGAGAAGTCATACAAAAAGTGGCTCGTGTCCACTGCCGAGGAACCCACCAAGCGGCAAAGGACAGAGGCGCTTATCTCGGGATATCGACCTGTTATGCCTCCCACCTCCTGGGAGGGAATAAACAGTGTTCTTATGGGTGCATGGGATACGGAGACTGTGTTCGGGTGTGTTTGTTCGACGCCATGGAAATGGGAGAAGAAGGGCTTCCGATCATCAATGAAGCCAAGTGCACGGCCTGTGGCAAATGCGTGGATGCTTGTCCGAGAAATATCCTCGGTATGCATCCCAAGTCCCAGAATATCCTGGTTTATTGTCGCTCGGAGGACCGGGGACCAACGGCCCGGAAGGTCTGCAAAAACGCCTGTATCGCATGCGGAATATGTGTGCGGGCCTGCCCTGATGCCATCGTGTTGGAAAACAATTTAGCGGTGATCACGGATTACAAAAAAATCGACCCGGAAAATATCCCAGAGATCGAAAAATGTCCGACCGCTTCCATCGGGCGCTTGAGGGAAAAGGCTGACGAATGACGGATAACGGGCTTGTCATCACGACGGAAGAGGACTTCGCCGAAGTCGAGGTCGACTGTTTGAAGGAGTGCCACGATTGCACAGCTCGAAACCTCTGTATCGGAAACAAACAAAACACGGGCCGGCTGTCTGTCAAGAATCCCCTCCATGCCATGCCGGGAGATGAAGTGAAAATCCAAATCCCGGATGAAAATTACAGCCAGGCTTTGATCCTGCTCTTCGGAGGCCTCTTGGTTGCGATCCTTCTCGGAACGGGGGGAGGATACCTATTGGCCGTGGTTTTTTCCCTGCGCTCCTCTTTGGCCAGTTTTATCGGGCTTTCGACCGGTCTTGCTATCGGAGGATATGTTCTCAGCCGGATATTCCGGCGGAAAAACAAAAAACAGCTTTATCCTGTGATTATTGATATAATAAAAAAAGGAGATTGCCATGGATCGGCGTGATTTTTTTAAAACAATATTCGCTACTCCCCTGCTAGCTCCGTTTCTTCTCGACTCCCCTTCTACTGCAAACGAGGAGCTATTTTTGATCTCTGACAGCCCGGAAACCCATCTTCCCCCCCTTCTGGAGGGCCTGAGGCGCCAGAATAGGGCGCATGGGCGAAGCTATGTGTTTCTCGACATGCACCCGCAGAAAACAGCCCTCTCGCAAGCTCTAAGGGCATCCGGCTGGACAGAAGCGATCTCGCTCCAAAAAGCCGATCTAACCCTCTCCTTCCGTCCTCTTCAGCATCCCTCACCGCCCTCCTTCATGATAGTCAGAGCTGGTAAGATCGTGGATATCCGTACAAAAGAACTTTTTTCCTTTTGGAAAAAACTGAATGAGAAGCACTCCCCCTCTTCTTGCTTGACTATCGCAGCCATTCAAACCAGGCATCCTGTCAGCTCCCCGGGAACATTCGTCCGCGTTTACCACAACGGTCACGTGGTCGAAGAAGCATCTTTGAAAAAAAACGGTGTCCAGACTTTTTGGGCAGAACGGGGGAAAGTCACGATGAAAATCGAACAGGAGAAAGCTTTTATCCCCTCTTCTTCATGCCGTCACAAAATATGCTGTTCTGCTCCTCCCGTTTCTATCTCCGGCGAGCGCATCGTGTGCGCGCCGAACCACTTTCTTCTGGAAATCCAGGGATCCGGATCGATCGACACCATCATCGGCTAGCCCACCCAACCCAACAATACAGCCGTGATGAGGAAGCAACCCGTTCAGCATTGTATTGTCTACAACTTCATGATTCGCTTTTTTATCAATTCTTAAAAGGAAGGGTGGCGCGGGCCTGTCAGGATATTTCTTTCACATAGATGTTCTTGAAGTACACCGGCGATCTGCTGTCGTGGTTCTGTAACCCGATATATCCCTCGCCAGCAAAATCTCTCACTTTCCCTCTGGGCTCAGCTTCCCAATCCAGGACAAGGACATCGTTCAGCTCGATTTTGATACGGTCTCCGATGAAGGAGATCTTGAAATGGTTCCATTCCCCAGCAGGATGGAATGCGTCTTTCATCGGGGCTTCTGCGTCGTAGGCCGCTCCTGTCTTATGGATACCTTTGCCGGCAGGATTGATCTGAATCTCGAAGGAGTGATAGATGTAATCGTCGCTCACAGGAACGTCGGGGACTCGGAGGAAAATACCGGAGTTTGTGAATTTGTCAGCGCATCTGTAATCCAACTCGAGAATGAAATCTTTGTACTCTTTTACCGCGTACCAGAGAAGCCCCATCCCTCCCTGTCCCTTCAGCACGCCCGTCCTTCCATCCAGCTCGAAATACCCGGGCCCGTAATGGTTCCATCCGTGTTTTGAATATCCCCAACGACTCCGCTTCAAGATCTGTTCATGATCCTGGAAGTAAGTGATACTTCTGATGTATTCCAATCCCTTCTTGACTGCGGGAGAAGGATTATCGATGTCCTCTTTCTTTTCGTGTTCGATCGAAATATAGCCCATATAATCCTGCAAGGTCAGTTCTGCCAATATATCATGAATGTTCGCTTTTCCCTCGCCAAACGGAACATCGAAGGCCTCCTTTGTTCCGAAGGCATTCAAGTCCTTGAGATGGACATCCTGGATGCGTCCCTTGAGAGCCCTCAATGCCTCCAGGGGTTTCACCCCCGATCGCATCCAATGTCCCGTATCCGCACAGGCCCCGATTCTCGGATCCAAACCATCCGTGCGATAAATAACCGTTTCCGGTCGGGCATATTTGGAGGGTGTCGGATGATTATGGATCGCAACGTTGATCCTGTATTTCTTGACCATTTTTTCTATCAGGGAGTAATCATCATAGCCTGGCTCGGTCACGATGGTGCGGATTCCCATCTTTTGGGCGAAGGCAAACACCTTGTCCATTTCTTCCTCGACATTTTCAAAGTTGACAACACCATAACTGACAAGCGTGAGACCAAGATCCTTCAATTGTATTTTTACACGATCGATCTGTTCATCCGGTAAGTTATGGTCAAACTCCACCTTCGGATTATTTTTTTCAAGAATCTGCCCTGGATAGGGCTGCACATACTCAATGCCCAGATCTTTTATCCTCTGGAGCGCTTCAAAAAAAGAAAACTTGCGGAATGTCCAGCACTGCACGGCAAACGGAAATTTTTTTATCCGAACTCCCTCATATTGTGAACTTATGTCGAGTTTTCCTTGTTCGTCATCACCGGACTTGGTTCCGTATGTTAGGGGTAGCGCAGTTGCCAAACAAACAATAAAAACCAGAAGAAAAACAAATAATGCAAAACACGTCTTTTTATTCATGGTCCCTCCTCCACAGAATAACGATCCATTTTGGATTCTTGATAATTATAATTACCCATCACCTACGTTTCCGCGGATTCCATTCCCCTTTGGCCACAGCCGGAACGAACGAATCGAGCCCGGGTGGGGGGAAAGGGATGGTTTTCTCTTGTTCGGCGCTCATGTAAGCGGTCATCAAGAGTTCGGTGACATTGACGCCGTCTGAAAAATTCTCCTCGGGGCGCTTTCCTGCAAGAAAAGATTGCACCATATGTCTGTTTTCCGCAATGTACCCGTACTCGGTTTCCTCGCTACCCACCACCGGCATAAGCCCCACTTCGGCGTTTTGTTTCTCCACGAGGTCCTCGCCCGCCTCTCCCTTGACATTCCGGCTGAAGAACACCTTCAGGCCTGAATCCAAGGAATTGACGATCACAGAATACTCGGGGCCCAGAAGCTCCATCGTCAACCTCAGCCCTGCTCCCACATAGGACCAGGAGGTGGTCGTTTCGACCACCAGCTTCCCCCCGTTTTCATCCCTGTACTCGATCATGGATCTGGCGAAATCTTCAGCCGGCCTGTTGATGTAATCCGTC
>CP070750.1:4172034-4181369 GCA_020348385.1 Candidatus Aminicenantota bacterium
ATGAAGGGCACCAGCACCGATCGCATCGGGTATCTTCCTGAAGAACGCGGCATGTATAAAAAAATGAAAGTGAGGGAACTGCTTCAGTTTTACGGAGAGCTCAAGAGCAGCCGCAAAGTGGATAAGGAAGTGGACTACTGGCTCGACCGGTTGGAACTCAGCGACTGGGGCAACAAAAAAATCGAAACTTTGAGCAAAGGGATGGGACAAAAAGTCCAATTTATCTCGACCATCGTGGCGAAACCCGAACTTATTATCCTGGATGAACCTTTTACCGGCCTGGATCCGGTCAACGTAGAGGTCATCAAGGACGCCGTTTTAGATCTGCGGTCTAACGGTTCCACGGTGATCTTCAGCACTCATGACATGAATGTCGCCGAAAAAATGTGCGACTTCATATTCATGATATTCAAAGGACAGAAAGTCTTGGACGGGACATTGGTGTCGATCCAGGATGAGTTCGGCAGTGATACGCTCCGCATCCGGACCGAAGGCGGCAGAACCAGCCTGGATAACCTGGATGGCGTGGATAAAATTACGGACTTCGGAAAACTTCAGGAGCTTCGGATCCACCCAGGGTCGGATCATCAAAAAATTCTTGCAGAGATCATGTCCCGGACACAGGTTTACAGCTTTGAGCTGGCCAAGCCCACGCTTTACGATATTTTCCTGAGAATTGCTGGGCCAGAAGCCGAGGAGAAGGCCGATGCGTAAAATTCTTAGATTCGTTAAGCGGGAGTACCTGGCAGCTGTCAAAACAAAGGGATTCATCATCATGCTGCTCCTGATGCCGGTGCTGATGGGAGGGAGCGGTATCGCCATGTATCTCCTCCAAGGCCAGGTGGATACAACGGATAAGCGCGTGGCAATCGTGGACCACTCAGGAATCGTGACTGATCTGGTTCTGAATGCAGCCGAAAAACGGAATGCTGCATCTGTGCTTGATAAAGAAACCGGGAAAAAAGTCCAGCCTGCTTATGTGTTCGAAGTGATCGCACCAGATGAAACGGATCATCAAGCACAAAGATTAGCTCTTTCCGATCGTATTCGTGAAGGGGATCTCCACGCATTCCTGGAGGTCGGGCCCAACGTTCTCCATCCAGAGGGAGATCAGAGCACATTCCGTATCAAATATCACGGAAAAAATTCGGCTGTGGACAACATCCGCAACTGGCTAAACAACATGATCAATCCCTATCTCCGCAAGATCAGGCTCTCAGAAGTGGGGGTGGAGGAGTCCAAAGCCGATGAGATCATGACCTGGCTTCAGGTCGAGGCGATGGGTCTTGTAACCGTGGATGAAGAAACCGGGGAAATCCAGGAAGCCAGGAAAACAGGCGAAGCTGAGGCAATCCTGGTGCCCGTTGTGCTTTTTTTCCTGATGTTCATGTTGGTGATGATGGGCGCCATGCCCCTTCTCCAGAGCACCATGGAGGAAAAAACGCAACGCATCGCTGAAGTTTTGCTGGGCAGCCTGCAACCCCATCAGTTTATGGCAGGCAAGGTTTTGGGAGGCCTTTTGGTTTCCCTGACGGGCGCTTCGGTTTATGTGGCAGGCGGTGTATTTTTCATGCGGAGATTGGGATTAACGGAATTCATTCCTTTCCATGTGATCCCCTGGTTTTTTGCCTTTCTTATCCTTGAGATCGTCATGGTCGGTTCAATTTTGGCCTCTTTGGGAGCGGCATGCAATGACCCCAAAGATGCCCAGAACCTGACTTTTCCGGCCATGTTTCCGGTGTTTTTACCTATGTTTATCTTCATGCCGGTCCTTCAGGAGCCTACCAGCGCTTTTGCCACCTGGCTGTCCATGTTCCCGTTGTTCACACCTATGTTGATGCTGATCAGGAAGGCCGCTCCCGCTGGTATCCCAGCATGGCAGCCATGGGTTGGACTTGTCGAAGTTATCCTTTTTACCATTTTTATCGTGTGGATCGGAGGCCGGATTTTCCGTGTCGGTATCCTGATGCAGGGCGGCGCACCCAAGCTTTCCAACATCCTCAAATGGGCTTTCCGTGGCTAAGATAAAAAGGGGACGGTTCTATTTTTATCAGATAATCCAGCAGCGAATCTCTATATTTTTAGCAAAAAAATAGAACCGTCCCCTTTTCTACTGAAAGGTCTTGACAAAAGCTTACATTTTAATTATATTATTTACGTAGTGTGTCTATTATTACTTAATTCGTATGTTTTAGCAAATAACGTCCATTTTCATGATTCAAAATGAAATCTAATAAAGGACTCCTCGGAAACAAAAAATATCGGCTGATCGTCGAAACCGCCCGTGATTTGTTCATGCGTTATGGAATCAGGAGGGTCACGGTGGAAGAGATATGCAAAACAGCGGGCGTCAGCAAGATGACTTTCTACAAGCACTTCAAAAACAAACTCGATCTCGCTCTTTTTATCCTCAATGATATCTTCGAAGAGGGAATCAATCGCTACAAAAGGATCATGGACCAGGATGTCCCCTATTCCGAAAAAGCCAAAGAAATCATCCGATTAAAATTGGAATCCAGCAAAGACGTCAGCCAGGAGATGCTGAAAGACTTGTTATCCAGTTCTATTCCTGAAGTGGCCGATTTGATGACGAAGATTACCCGAGAAAATCTCCAGCTTTTTCTAGACGATATGATCGCCGCTCAGAAAAAAGGAGAAATTCGACAGGATATCAATCCCCATTTCATCACGTATATGCTTGGTCAAATGCAGGAGATGGCCACAGATGAGAAGTTATTGAACATGTACGAATCCACTCAGGCCTTGACTTCAGAAATCATCAATTTTTTCTTTTACGGCATTCTATAGAGGGGATAAGAGTGAAAAGGATTCCAAATCATGGTAGTATTTAGCTACTGAGAAAAAAGTGAGGTCATTATGGACAATTCTTATCTGATCAAAACCGATGAACTGGTCAAAATCTTTCCTATGGGCGAAACTTCGATCATCGCTCTTAACCATGTCAATCTCATGTTCAAGAAAGCCGAGTTCGCCGGACTTGTCGGCCCCAGCGGATCGGGGAAGACAACGCTGCTCAATATCATCGGTTCCCTAGACTCCCCCACTGAAGGAAGTACGACTGTTATGGGCCAGAAAATCGAGGATTTGAGCCACAAACAAGGGGCCGAGTTGCGCAACCAGCACATCGGATTCATCTTCCAGACATTCAACCTTCTCCCCGTTTATACTGTATTTGAAAATGTTGAATTTCCCCTGTTGCTTCTCGGTCTATCACCCCAGGAAAGACAGGATAAGGTCATGAAAGCACTGGAGTGGGTTCAATTGGCCGACAGGGTCAAATCCAAACCCGCCCAACTTTCAGGAGGAGAAAGCCAGAGGGTTGCCATCGCCCGGGCCGTAGTCAAAGAGCCGAAAATCATCCTGGCCGATGAACCGACGGCCAATCTGGATGCGGAAAACTCCCACAACATCCTCCAGACCATGGAAAAAATCAACAACGAACTGGAAACAACTTTCATCTTTGCTACCCATGACGAAAAGGTGATCCAGTACCTGCGTCGGAAAATCACTCTGATCGACGGAAAAGTGGCCAAAGATGAGGTCTATGACAATCCCACAGGTCGAGGAGAGGAACAATGATCATTCCGCGATTGGCACTAAGAAATCTGCTGGGCGCCGGACTCAGAACCTGGCTCAACGTCATCGTTCTTTCCTTTTCGTTTGTGCTCATCATCTGGCTGCAGGGCCTTTACAAAGGGATGGGAGACCAGGCCAGAGTTGCCCAGACCGATGCAGAGTTTGGAGGCGGTCAGTACTGGCAGGAAAATTACGATCCGTTCGATCCTCTCGCTCTCCAAGATGCCCATTCCTCTGTTCCCGAATCTCTGCAAACCTTGATAGAGAACAAACAGGCAGCTGCAATTCTTATCTCACAAGCCACCATCTACCCTGAAGGTCGGCTTCACACCATTCTGATGAAAGGCATCGATCCGGCACAAAGCGTCGTGACTCTGCCCACTCAATTTTTAGATCAGGAGGGTGAAGAACTGCCGGCCTTAATAGGCACCCGGATGGCCAGAAACACAGGGCTCAAAGTGGGCGATACGGTCACCGTCCGCTGGCGGGATTCCCAGGGAACATTTGATGCCCGGGATGCCAAGATCGTCCAGATCATGAAAACCAGCGTCCCTTCTGTCGACCTGGCCCAAATGTGGGTTCCTTTGGACAAAATGCAGTCGCTTACCCGGATGAAAAACGAAGCCAGCCTGGTCATTCTCGCTCAGGGCACTGAAGAATTTCCCCAAGTTTCCGGATGGATTCACAAAGACATGAAATTTTTGCTCAAAGACATCGACTACCTGGTCAAAACCAAATCTGTCGGTGGATCCATCATATATACCATCCTGCTATGCCTGGCCATGCTGGCCATTTTCAATACTCAGGTTCTCTCCATCTTCAGACGAAGAAAAGAAATGGGAACACTGATGGCCATGGGCATGACAAGAAGCAAAATCATCCAGCTTTTTACCTTGGAAGGGGCCATGCATTCTGTTCTGGCCGCTTTGGTGGCCGCCATTTACGGGATACCCCTGCTTGCATGGTCGGCCAAAACGGGATGGGCCATGCCTGAGGCTGCCGACGACTACGGAATAGCGGGGATTGGTGAGGCACTTATCCCCGTCTACGGAACAGGTTTGGTGGTCGGCACAGTCGTTTTGGTCCTCCTGGTAACCACCATCGTCAGCTTCCTGCCTACCCGGAAAATCGCCAAGTTGAAACCGACAGATGCATTGAGGGGGAAAATGACATGATCAAATTCATCATCAAAGGCATTCTTCGTGATCGCTCCAGGAGTCTGATTCCCATCCTTGTCGTGATCTTCGGCGTTTTTCTCACCGTCTTGTTTTACTGCTACATGAAAGGAGCGGTCAACGGCTTTATCGACACAGGGGCTAAATTTGACTCCGGACATGTTAAGATAATGTCCCGCGCTTACGATGAAAATTCAGACCAGATCCCGAATGATCTGGCTTATATCGGGGCAGAGCAACTGATTAGTGAACTTAAACAAGAATTCCCCGGGTTTGTCTGGACAAAAAGAATCCGTTTTGGCGGACTGCTGGATGTCCCGGACGAAGCGGGAGAAACGCGTGCTCAAGGTCCAGTAGCTGGAATGGCCCTGGATCTCTTTACCGAAGACAGTCTGGAGTGGGAGCTTTTGGGAATAGAGGATTCCATCGTAAGGGGAAAAGCTCCAGAAAGTCCAGGCGAGATTCTCATCAGCGATGAATTTGCAGATAGCCTGGAAATAGCCCTAGGAGAAACGGCAACTCTCATCAGCGCTACCATGTACGGCAGCATGGCTGCTGCCAATTTCACTGTGGTCGGGACCGTCCATTTCGGAATATCTGCCCTTGACCGCGGGGCCATGGTGGCCGATGTGAAAGACATCCAAATGGCTTTGGATATGGAGGATGCGGCAGGCGAGATCCTCGGCTTTTTCGAAAACTTTGTTTACAGGGAAGAAGAAGCCGGTTTGGCTGCTCTGAAGTTCAACGCCAAATATGAGGGTGATGATGATGAGTTTGTACCGGTGATGAAGTCCCTCCATCAACAGGGGGGAATGGTGGAAATGTTGGACATGATCAATATGTATATGCCGGTCATGGTCACTGTATTTGTCATTATCATGTCGATTGTCCTCTGGAATGCGGGACTTATCGGCAGCCTCAGACGGTACGGAGAAATCGGAGTCCGTTTGGCCATGGGTGAAAGCAAAGGTCATCTCTACCGCTCTATGATCGCCGAATCTCTGATTCTGGGTTGTATCGGAACGGTTTTAGGTACAGCGTTTGCTTTGGTCATCGCATTCTGGCTTCAGGAAAAAGGTTTCAATATTTCACAGCTCATGCAGAGCGCGACACTTCTTATCAATGATGTTATCCGGGCTAAGATCACACCATTTGCCTTTGTCATCGGTTTCATCCCAGGTCTTCTTGCCAATGTCCTGGGTTCTTCCATTGCAGGCATAGGTATTTACCGGCGCAAGACCGCTCAATTGATGAAGGAGTTGGAAGTATGAAAAAAACAATATCTGTATTTTCCCTATTGGTCCTGATGACCGCCACAGCAATGACCCAGGCGCCCCCATCTGGCGAAGATATTCTAAAACGAGTCGATGCCAATATCGGCTCGGACAACAAAATCGCCACAGCCGAGATGATCATCCATGGACGTCGTGGAAGCCGGTCGATCAAGTCTAAATCATGGATATACGGCATAGAAAAATCTTACACCGAGTACCTAGCGCCGGCCCGGGAAGCAGGCACCAAAATGCTGAAACTGGAAGAACAATTATGGACCTACATCCCCTCGACTGACCGGACAATCAAAATCTCTGGCCACATGCTGAGACAATCGGTTATGGGATCGGACCTTTCCTATGAAGACATGATGGAAGATCCCGAGCTTCTCAATCTCTACAATGCCAACATCATCGAAGAATCAACCTTCCTCGAGCGCCCGTGCTGGATTCTGGAACTGACAGCCAAAGTCGAAGACATCTCTTACCACTCCCGGAAAATCTGGGTGGACAAGGAGAGGTATGTCTCTTTGAAAGAGGAGCGCTTCGCCCGCAGCGGCAAGCTGCTGAAGGTGTTCGAAGTCAAGGAGGTCCGGAGCATCCAGAACAGATGGGTCCCCGTTCACATGGTATTCAAGGACGCCCTGAAAAGCGGAAAGGGAACGGAATATTTTATCGAGTCCATCGAGTTCAACGCCGACATCCCCGAGGCTCTTTTCACCAAAGCCTCCCTTCGCTAAACAGTCGGTCAATAATTATACACTAGCATGATTTGGATACCCTTCCCGGAGAACAGACTACTGTACTGCTCCAATTGATAGATGGCAAAACGGGAGGGATTCCAGAAAGCCATCACATGTATGCTCCATCGGTCATAGGTTCTCTGCCATCGCAAAAAACTGTAAAAATCCTTATTTTTCCAATCGTAATAAAAAATGCCAGCAAGAGCATCCAGAAGCCCCAAGGGATAATTTAATGCCACAGCGGTAAATTCCACCGATTCTCCCGAATCCCAAGCCTCCTGGCTAGCTGTCATCACAAAATGCTCGCCGATAGCGTTCAAGCCATTCCCCAGGCTGAAGGTGTAGTCCAGCCCGACATTTAAAGCTCGCTGCCAGGGATACGGAAGGACCGAGGTGTCCTGGTGGACCAAAACCGCTTCGAACCAGATACCAATGCCGATATCCCACTTGCCATCCAGAGCATACTTGTTTTCTGAAAATTTTAACGTTTCCAGATCGATCGGCTGAAGAATTCCTGTGGTTGCGATGTTCCTGTGATGGAATGTGGCCGCAGCTTCTCCGTTTCCTAAAGGAACTTGGATTCGCCCACCAAACTCGGGGGTGTCCTTATCAGAAGCTAGAACCTCCCACCCCCTGAGATTATCATTTCCCAAAAGGCCCCAGAACCAGATGTTGGCATTATTGAGGAAATAATACCTCAATAACAATCCATACACGCCGTCTGTGAGCTGGAGAGGATCCCGGGGGTCGATGCTGTCGAACCACATCAACGGACGCAATAGGGTGGCCGATCCGAAGTTGATCTTCTGCAAACCGATCCGAGCTTCGAATTGTGAGGTGGAGAACCGGGCCCAAAGCCGGTACGGATCGATATCTCCATCGGTCCTCACATCATCCAGGGCATGAAAACGGGCGGTTCCGTATGCGTTGAGCGAAAGCTCGAAATCCAGGCTCGGGCCTTTTTCAAAATTTTTTTCCAAAGAAAATGTCGGGATGTAACGAAGACCAGCCTGCGGTTTGATCGACTTGTCCGCATTCGCCGTCAACCACCCGATGATCTGGCCTTTGGTGTGGAACGTGAAGGAAAAAACGGTTGTGTGGAACAGCAATATCAAAAACGGTATAAACACGAGCCTTGGTCTCACGTTTTGTCCTATCCCTCTTTTGAGATTATCATTTCTTTTAACGGCATTCGAGCACTTTTTATCGTTCCAACCGCTGGCCATCCCACAGCTATGTGAAGGGCCGGTTCAAAATATTCGGGAAGTCCGTACTTTTCTTTGAAAGCCCGGGCCGTTTTTTCTGTTCGCGTCAACCAGACCGCACCCAACCCCAATGCATGAGCCATCAAACACATGTGATCCGCAGCTGCAGCACAATCCAGCATTTGATTGTGCGGGACCAACCGATCATGCCCGACTGTCCGATAGACTCGTTTGTCATAACAGAGGACGATCAGCACGCATCGATCCATGGGCGTGGGGATATCGCTCCAAACCATCTTGGCTTCCTCCGGATCTCTGATCACGATAAAACGCACAATGTCCAAGTTACAGCCGGTCGGAGCCGCCCTTCCCGCTTCAAGAACCCGATCGATCATTTCGTCAGGGATCTTTCTCCCTGGGATCCACTCCCGCACCGATCGTCTTTCCCAGATCAATTTCTTGACGGTTTCCATTTCTCCAGCATCAAAACCCGAGGGACCAGGTTCAGGAATATCGACCTTTTCTCCTTCTCTGAGTTTTCGAGCAAGAGCTATATACGTTTTGCCCCACTCCCAGTCCGGTTCATCCTCAGGGAAACTCCTTTCTCTCCAAACATCGAGGATCATCTCAGGCTCTCTCCCCATTTGGGATCTGGCTTTTTTTTGCCCCAGAAAAATCGGATAAATATCAACTTCGATGGTGTGATGGACCCGCTCACGAAACAAAGCGCGCAGGCATACAGGATCCATTTTCAATAGATCCTGCCGCGTGTATTTGCCATATACCCAATTGACAGTATTCTTGCCATCGACTTCGGAGTCCGTCATTTCTCGTCTTTCTGCTTTCTGCCTAACGACCAACTCACAATAAGGATCTCCATCCAAAAGATTTTTGACATGGATATACTCATATTCAGGATTGAACCCCTTCATTTTTGCCTGATCCACAAAGCAATAAAGACGCGCTTTTTCCGGATCCCCCCCAATTCATCCACTCCGACGCCAACGGGCAATGATGAACACGCACCCGCTCTTCCCCATCGACGATCACCACTTCTGTATTCCAGGCATCATCAGGAAGATCGCTCTCGAAATTTTCAGGTGTCAAGGCTAGACCTTTTTCCTGGGCTCCTTTTTTGGCCTCCTGGCCAATCCTTTCCCCGTACGCATCCACAGCCTTTTGGATCAGCTCCTTTCCTCTTTCTTCTCCCAACTCATCCACAAGAGTTTCACAAAAATGATGATACAGCATAGCGCCCCTGCGGAGAGCCCTCTGGACATTTTCTAGAGCCTCTCTTTTGGTAATAGTCCCATGTTTCTGTTCCATGATTCTTGCCTTTTTCTA
>CP070750.1:4181469-4226378 GCA_020348385.1 Candidatus Aminicenantota bacterium
GCCTTTTGTACGGGTGGCAACACCAAAGAGTATGCCGAATATTATTCGGGGAAACCCAATGAATACGGCGAATACATGGAGCTGTTCAACGGCATGGTAGACTCCATTTTGATGTGCAAAAAACCCACGATGTGCCGCGTAAACGGAATGAGGATTGCTGGAGGGCAGGAAATCGGGATGGCCTGCGATATTGCCCTTTCTGCCGATACGGCCATTTTTGGCCAAGCGGGTCCCCGTCATGGCTCTGCTCCGGATGGCGGCTCATCTGATTTTCTCCCGTGGTTTTTGAGCATCGAAGATGCGATCTGGAATTGTGTGTCCTGTGAGCTCTGGAGCGCTTACAAGATGAAAAGGTTAGGGTTGATAAGTCAAGTGGTGCCTGTGATCAAGCAGGATGATAAGTTTATCAAAAATCCGGCCGTTATCATCGATAGGTATGTCGATGATGGAGAGATCGTCTTTGGGGAATTTGTACGGGGTGAAGAGGGAAAAAAGGCCCGGGAGTTTCTCAAAGCGGCCACGATCGATTTCCAGCTGCTAGACAAAGCCGTGCAGGATGTGGTTTGGAAATTCACCAATCTTTTTCCCGGATGTCTAATCAAATCCCTGGATAGTGTTCGGGCGAAGAAAAAATTCTTCTGGGATATGGCCAAAAATTACAACCGTCATTGGTTGGCTGTGAACATGATGACCGAAGCCTTTATGGGATTCCAGGCCTTTAACGCGAAAAAAATCACTGGCAATGACGTGATCGATTTTATCATGTACAGGCAACTGATCGCAGGTGGGAAAACGATCGATGAGGCTTTCATCGAGGCGGTCATGCCCAAACCCAAGGAGTGATAGAATAAAAGTTTAAGATTTAGAAGGAGGAAATAAATGGATTTAGAAGGAAATGTTGCACTTATTACAGGCGGGAGCATGGGAATCGGCACGGCCATTTCTCTTAACATGGCTCAAAATGGTGCGGATGTGGCTTTGACATACCGGCGCCATGAACAGGAAGCCATGGAAGTTGAGGAGAAGATCAAGGGGATGGGCCGTAAATCCAAAGCTTACAAGGTCGATGTATCAGAATTCGAAGCGGCTCAAAAACTTGTGAACGATATCATCCAGGAATTCGGGCATCTGGATATCCTGATCAACAATGCCGGGATGAACTGGGACGGCGTGGTCTGGAAAATGACCGAAGAACAATGGGATAAAGTTATCGATGTGGATCTTAAAGGGACTTTTAATTTTATCCGCGCCGTCGCTCCTCTGTTCAGAGAGCAAAAGGCCGGAAAGATCATCAACATCACATCCATTAACGGGTTGAGGGGGAAGTTCGGGCAATCCAATTATTCGGCGGCCAAGGCTGGCACCATCGGCTTGACCAAAACCGTCGCCAGGGAGATGGGAAAGTACAATGTGAATGTCAATTCTGTGGCGCCTGGTATGATCCTGACAGATATGTTCAAGGACCTCCCCGAGGAAATCAAACAAAAAGCCGCGGATGAGACCGTATTCAATCGTTTGGGGGATCCTGATGATGTGGCCCATATCGTGTCTTTTCTCGCGTCTGATAAATCCAGACACATAACTGGAGAGGTGATCAAGGTCGACGGCGGCCAGTATATTTAGGAGGAATGTATGGATCGAGTAGCCATTATTGGAGTTGGGCAGAGTGCCTTTGTGAGGGGATATCCGGGATCGATCAGAGAATTGGCGTTCGAGGGATTCAAAGAGGCCCTCGAGGACGCAAAAATCTCTGTATCGGATATCGGGGCATCCATCGTCTGCTCGGCGCCTGAATACGACAAACAGCGCTCCCCGTCCGGGGTTTTCGCTGAATACCTGGGATTGACTCCACAGCCCACGTTTTATTTGGAGAGCTTGTGTTCATCGACAAGCATGGGCCTGAGGATGGCCTATTCATTGGTCAAATCCGGGCTTCATGATGTGGTGGCTGTCCTGGGGTTCCAGAAAATGTCTGAGATATCCTCTGCTGAGTCGCAGGAAAGGATGGGACGCGGGGCGGACATCCAGTGGGAGAGTCCGTTCGGCACGATGATGCCCGCCTATTATGCCATGTTCGCCAAGGCGCATATGGAAAAATATGGAACGACCCTTGAGGATATGGCGCTTGTGAGGGTTAAATCTGCCACCTATGGACAGGTAAATGAGAAAGCCCTTTTCCGGAAGCCGGTGGCTTTGGAGAGTTTTTCCGATCCGGAACATTTCATGTCGGGCCCTGTCTCGAGTCCGCTGCGTGTGGGAGATTGTTGCGCCAATGCCGATGGAAGCTCCTGCTTGATCGTGGCCAGCGAAGAAAAGGCCAGGTCTTTTAGCCAGAAACCGGTCTGGATTCTGGGATTGGGGGCCGCTTCGGCCAGCGTGAACATGTCGGGACGAGACATATTCACAGGGCTCGCTGTTGCCAGACAGGCTGGAGAACAAGCCTACAAGATGGCCGGCATCGAACCCAAAGATGTCGATGTGGCCGAGGTGCACGACTGCTTCACGATTTCAGAGATCCTGGCCTACGAAGATTTGGGATTTGCCGAACCCGGTGAGGGAAAGGATTTGATCAAAGGCAAAGAGACGTATCGGGAAGGATCCATCCCGGTGAATGTGGACGGTGGATTGCTTTCTAAAGGCCATCCCATCGGAGCCACAGGAGGCTCCCAGATTAGGACAATCGTCCTTGAATTAAGAGGAGAGGCCGGGGAAATGCAGGTGAAGGATCCTAAAATCGGGCTCGTTCACAACATTGGGGGTGTGGGATTGTACGGGACGGTTAGCATTTTGGGGAGGGAGTGAAATGAGCAAAAAAAAAGAGATCGACGACCGCTTTAAGAGATTCGGGACTGTGAGTTTCACTTCAGTCACAAAAGTGAATGATTTCATAGATCAGCTGGATCAGGGCAAAGTCATGGGAAATCGGTGTGTTGAATGCGGGATGGTCTTTTTTCCTCCCCGGGCAGATTGCTATAAGTGTCTTGCCAGCAATATGGAATGGTTTGAAATCAAAGGCACAGGTAAACTGGTAACTTACAGTAAATTGAAGTTCGCCCCAGTGGGTTTCGAAGATGATCTGCCTTACAGCATCGCTGTCGTGGATTTTGGAGATTGCAAGATATTTGGACGGATTGCCAGCGATATTCCGGATGAAGACGTTCAGATAGGAATGGCCATGAAGACGGCTGCCAACAAGCTTCCGAGTGGGCAGCTGAACTATGTCTTTACGAAAGCATAAAGGACTCCGCCAACCCGCCGCAAGCCGTCTTGCTCCACCCAACGCCTACCCACCCCACCCAACTTTTTAATGTACAATTATTTGAAAGGATGGTATGTTTTTTTAAATGAGCGACAGCAAAGGCAGTACGGGTCTTCTTGATATCAAATTGCACAAACCTCAGTCCATCGAGGAAGCCGTGAAGCTGTTGGGAGATTTGGAAGATGCCAAGCTTGTGGCGGGTGGCACAGACCTTTTGGTGGATATCAAACAAGGCCTTATCACAGCCAAAAACCTGATTTCTCTTCAGAATATCCAAAGCCTCAGGGGAATCTGGGAAGAAACCGGAAAAATATGGATCGGTGCGATGATGACTCCGAAGGAGATCCAAACAGACAGCCTGATAAACCAGCATGTGCCTTCTCTGTCAGATGCTGCCCGTTCGATAGCCGCGACACAGATTCGTTCCATGGCAACTATCGGTGGGAATGTCGCCAGCGCCGTACCTTCAGCAGATATGCCTCCGCCCTTGATAGCAGCAGAAGCTTCGGGAGTTTTAGATTGTGGGACTTCCCGAGAAATCAGCTTGGCAGAATTTTTCACAGGCGCGAGGGAAACAATATGTGGAGCAGCAGAAGTGCTGGCATCCGTTTGGATCCCCATCCCTCCGCCTAGAACTGGCAGCTCCTACCAGAAACTTGCCCTTCGCGAAGCCAATGCTCTTGCCGTTGTCGGTGTGGCCTCCCAAATATCTCTGAGCGGAGATAAAATAGCTAAAGCCAATATCGTTCTCGGTGCGGTGGCTCCCACTCCAATTTTGGCATTGAAAGCCTCTGAATCTTTACGCGGGCAACGCCCATCTGAAAGCTTATTCGAGGAAGCCGCTTATCTCGCCAAGCAAGCTGCAAAGCCTATCTCGGACATCCGCGCTTCCGCCTGGTACCGGAAAGAATTGATCCCGATTTTGACCCGTAGATCCTTGGACGTGGCTTGGGTACGTGTCCGAGAACAATCATGAACGAGAAGGGAAAAGTCCATCGTGTCATCGCGTTGAAAGTCAACGGGGAAAAACACGCCGTGGCAATCCAAGACGGCGAGACTCTCCTGGATGTCTTGAGAGATAAGCTGAGACTGACCGGGACAAAAAAAGGGTGCAATCATGGTGTCTGTGGAGCATGCACGGTTCTCATCGATGGAGAACCTAAAAACAGCTGTCTTTTATTGGCCGTTTCCTGTGAGAATATTGATGTCACGACCATCGAGGGCATCGCTCAAGATGGACGGCTTCACCCTCTCCAGCGTTCCTTTATCATCCATGGTGCTGTCCAGTGCGGTTTCTGCTCTCCAGGAATGATCCTCAGTGCCTATGCTTTGATCGAGCGGCGACCAAATCCCTCGGACGAAGAGATCAAGCGGGCTCTCTCCGGGAACCTCTGTCGATGCACAGGGTATGTGCGTATCATGGATGCCATCAGGAATTGGGAAAAATATAAAGGGACAGAAGAATCTCCGTTTTTTCCTCAGGATTTGGATCGGTTTGTGACAGTGGGCAAAAGTCTTCCCCGGGTAGATGCAGCGGATAAAGTGACAGGCCGGGCAAAATACACGGCTGACCTTTCCTTCCAGGACATGCTTTACGGCAAGATCTTGACTTCTCCGAACGCTCATGCGCGGATAAAGTCCATCGAGACAGGCAAGGCCAAGAAAGTGGAAGGAGTCAAACTCGTTCTCACGGCCAAAGATGTACCGGACATCACCTATGGCGTTAATCCCCCACGTTACGATGAGCATATCTTGGCCAAGGAAAAAGTCAGGCATGTCGGGGATGAAGTTGCTGCTGTTATCGCTTGCGACGAGGATACGGCCAAAAGGGCGCTGGCTTTGATCGAAGTGGAATATGAAGAGCTTCCAGCCGTGTTCGATCCCATCGAAGCGATCAAAGAAGATGCCCCTCAAATTCATGATAGATATAAGAACAACATCAACACGCATGTGGACCATCATTTTGGAGATGTGGAAAAAGGATTTGCAGAGGCAGACTATGTCCGCGAAGAAAAATTCTTGGGAAATCATGTCTACCAAAGCCCGATCGAACCTCACGCTTCCATCGCGACCTGGGAGGATGATGGTTCAACCCTTGTGCTTTATGTATCCACGCAAGTTCCCCATTATCTGCAGTACATGGTCGCGAGGGTGCTGGATATGCCGTTGGGCCGAATCCGCATTATTCGTCCCCCCGTTGGGGGAGGGTTTGGGGGCAAGCTCGACACCACCTCGCAGGATCTGATCTCAGCCATCGCTTCCCAAAGATTGGGGCGGCCGGTCAAGATGGTTTACACCCGCAAGGAAATGTTCCTCCACGGACGGGGACGACACAAACAGCACATGCAGTTCAAGATCGGGATGAAGAAGGACGGAACTCTGACTGCTGTGCAAAGCCGGATCCACCTGGATGGAGGAGCCTATTCGTCCTATGGGGTCATAACCGTCTACTATGCGGGAAGCATGATCCCTACCCTTTACAAATTCCCCAATTACAAATACGAAGGTTTCCGGATCATGACCAATAAACCGGCCTGCGGAGCCATGCGCGGGCATGGAGCTCCCCAGCCGCGGTTCGCCTTCGAATCGTTGTTGAGCATGATGGCCGATGATCTGGGGATCGATCCAATAGAGATCCGGTTGCGCAATGCCATGGAGCCAAACTGGCGGACCTGCAATGAATTGGACATCCGTAGCTGTGAATTTCGCCAGACACTGGAACGGGTGAGGGAGAAATCGGGTTGGTCCGATAAATACGCCAAGCTTTCGGCGGGAAAAGGGATCGGGATCGGCTGCGGCGGTTTCGTCTCCGGAGCTGGTTATGCCAAGTATCGGGGTCAGGTTCAACTCAGCTCTGAAAAAACGCTCGAGCCCTTCGTCAAAAAAGCCACGTTTCCCCATTCCAATGCCATCGTCAAAATCAGCGAGGATGGGACAGCAGCCGTCCTTTTGATACTGGCAGCCGAAATCGGCCAGGGTGCATTGACAGTCCTTTCTCAGATGTGTGCAGAATCCCTTGGGATCAGCTTGAGTCGGGTGCGCATTCGAAGCGAGGATACTGATATCAGCCCTCTTGATCTGGGAGCCTATTCCTCTCGGACTACGCTGATGGGAGGAAATGCGGTTGTCCGTGCAAGTCAAGATGTGCTCAAGAAACTCTATGGAGTTGTTGGCAAAATATGGGATTGTGATCCGCTAGATCTTGAAGCCGCAGACAATCAAATTCGTCATAAAAAAGATCGTTCGAAGGTTATGGAATGGGCAGAAGCTGCACGAAAGTATTTTAATGACAACGGCCCCTTAGTCGGCACAGGATGGTACAAACCTCCTTCAGGCCTTGGAGGGGATTACAAAGGGGCTGCAGTCGGCACAAGCCCCTCCTTCTCCTTCTCAAGTTCGGTGTGTGAATGCCGTGTGGATCTTGAAACGGGTAAGGTGAAAATTGAAAAAATCACTGACTTCCATGATTGCGGTACCCCAATAAATCCCCAGGCTGTGCACGGCCAGGTGGAGGGAGCGGTCGTGATGGGCTCCGGTGAAGTGTTGATGGAAGATGTGGCTTACGATGGCAAAGGAAACATACTCAATCCCAATCTCCATGACTATTTGTTGATGACAATCATGGACGCACCTAAAATTTTCAGCGGAATAGTCGATTCTTTCGAGCCCGAAGGCCCTTATGGCGCAAAAGAAGTGGGGGAAGGGGCCACTCTTCCGGTGCTGGCGTCTGTGGCTCATGCCATTGCCAATGCCACGGGCGTGTGGATTAAGGAGCTCCCGATCACCCCGGAAAAAATCCTAAAAGCGTTAGAAAAGTCGAAAAGGGGGAAAAAACCATGAGCAAGATCAAAAAAACGCCCAAGATTCCTTTCAAGAAGAGATTTCTCGAAAGCGAAAAAAGGTTTCAAGATCTCTTAGATCATCTCCCTGTCGGAGTCTACAGGACCACGCCGGATGGAAAAATCATCGAGGCGAATCAGGCTCTGGCGGATATGTTGGGCTATGAGAGGCATGAAGATTTGAAGGACATCAATGTCAAGGATTTTTATGTGCGAGCAGAAGATCGGGCAGAACACCTCAAAGAGCTTGATTTGCAGGGGACTTTTTGCACGGAGTTCGAGCTCCGCCGCAAAGATGGACAGACCATCTGGGGAAGAGATTATCCTCGAGCTGTTGTCGGATCTGGAGGAAAAATCAACTACTACGACGGCATTTTGCTGGATATCACAAAGCAGAAAAATGCCGAAGAAGAGTTGAAAGGAGCGTTGTATAAATTGGAAACCCTTTCCCTTGCGGACGATCTGACAGGTCTGTACAACCGGCGGGGATTTTTTACCATCGCTGTCGAGCATTTCAAAATGGCGGACCGACAGAGGGAAAAAATGTTCTTGCTCTTTATGGATTTGGATAATCTCAAAAACATTAACGATACGTTCGGTCATCATATGGGAGATCAAGCCCTTGTGTGTGTCTCGGATATACTTAAGGGAAATTTTCGAAGTGTGGACGTCAAAGGAAGGATGGGCGGTGATGAATTTGCTGTGTTTCTGGTGGGTGCTTCGCGAGAAGGCATGGAAGCGGCAGAATCAAGGTTGAGAAAAAAAATCGAGATGTTTAACGAAAACAAAGAAAAACCGTTTCAACTGTCCGTCAGCATGGGCGCCTCCTATTATGATCCTTTACATCCCTGTACGATCGATGAACTTTTGGTGAGAGCCGACAAAATCATGTATGAGGAAAAGCGCCGAAAAGGCCGGTCTTGAGTTTTTAGATCTTAAATTTCTTTGATGATTTCGGCCATCCGTTTGATGTATTCCGGATTGGTCCCGCAGCATCCCCCGATGATACTGGCCCCGTTTTTGATCATATCCGGGATGAATCGGATATAGTCTTCGATGCTCTGTTCATAAGAGACCTCGCCATCATCAGATAGGGATGGTTTTCCAGCGTTGGCTTGAGCGATAATGGAGAGAGAAGTGTTTTCTCGAATGGCCTTAATCAGGTCAACCATCTCTTCGCTGTCCAGGGTGCAGTTTATCCCGATTATTGGGACTCCCTCTTTTTCCAACTCCCCCACACACTGGTTTACGCTGTTTCCCCATTCCGTGAAAAATCTCCTCGGTCCTATCTTAAAAGTCATGGTGACAAAGACCGGTTTATCGGTGACATGCCGTGCCCCTTGCAGAGCGCAGAGGGCTTCCATAAGATCGTACTGTGTCTCTATCAACAGAAAATCCACACCCCCATCGGCCAAACCTTTGGCTTGTTCTGCATAGGCGGCCTCGAATTGTGTTTCCTCATAATCTCCTACGGGGCTGAGGAATTTTCCTATTGGCCCGATGCTACCCCCAACGAATTTTCCTTCAGGCCTAACCTCAGTGGCATTTCGAGCAGCTGCCAGGTTCAGCTCGTAGCACCTGTCTCCGAGATCGTAAGACTCCAATTTGATTTGGCTGCCGCCAAAACTGTTGGTCAGCACAGCATCGGAACCGGCATCGAAGTAGCTTTTGTGAATTTTTTGCACGACATCAGGTTTTTCCACATTCCACGATTCAGGGCATCCCCCCTGGGGGAATCCGTGGGCAATCAGTTCTGTTCCCATGCCGCCATCGAGCAGGACGATCCTTTTTTTTAGGGCTCCGAAAATCGTTTCGCTCATCCCAAGACACCTTTTTTAAGATAAAAGTTTTTTCACAGATGGAAAAAGTTTCATTTCCGTATGAGGGAGAAACATTGAGCCGGTGAATTCATTCATATAACTCGGCTCTGTGTTCAATTCGATATAGGTCATTTTTTTTGCCAAGTTTTGGACCATGGCCCTGTTTTCATCGGAGAAAAGAATCAAATAGGCTCCCAAAAGGGAGCTGTTTCCGATGTAGTGAAACCGTTCTCTTTCAAGATCGGGCAACAATCCGATGCGGATGGCATTTTCGACATCCAGATGCTGGCCAAAACCTCCGGCGATGTAGATGGATGCGATTTCATCATTCCGAAGCCCGACGTTTTTGAGTAAAATCGAACAGGCAGAATAAACAGCTCCTTTGGTTCGAAGCAGGTTTGCGATGTCCTTCTCGGTGATGCAGATGTCATTCCCCCAAAAGCTATGGGCGTGGTCTTCTACGAGAAAAACGATCCCTTCTTCGCTTTCCATGATTCTATCGGGATTTCTTTCCTTTCTGAATTTTCCGTGCCGGTCGATATATCCATGGATGAACAGCTCGGCGAGCAGATCCACAAGCCCCGAACCACAGAGTCCTTTTGGTTTTGTTCCTCCGATGACTCTGTAGGATGCTCGACCTGTTGTATCTAGTTTGATGGCTTCGATGGCTCCTTCGGATGCCGGCATTCCGCACTGGATGCCACTTCCTTCGAAAGCAGGGCCTGCCGAACAGGCACAGGTCATCAACCAATCTTTGTTCCCCACGACAAGCTCGCCATTGGTTCCGGCGTCGATGAACAGGGAAATTTTTTGTGCGCTGCGAAGGATGGGCGTGGATAACAAACCAGCCGTGATGTCGCCCCCCACATAACTTCCTACCGAGGGAGAGAGAGAAATTTTGGCTTCCGGATTCATCATCAATCCCAGCTCGGCTGCTGGGAAGAGGGGAAGGTCATTAAAAGTGGGAACGTAGGGTTCTTCCCGAATATAATGTGGATCGATTTTCAACAGGAGATGGCTCATCGTTGTGTTCCCGGTGAAAACAGCATAATAGATATCAGCTTGGGATACCCCTGATTTTTGGGAAGCGTTGCGGATGAGGTTGTTAATGGTGTGAACAACGAGTTTTTGGAGTTCCTTTAGGTGTCCAGGTTTTTGAGAGTAGTTGATCCGCGAGATGATGTCTTCGCCGCATTTGATCTGCTGGTTCAAGCTTGATGTTGTGCTCACGATATCTCCGCTTCCCAGGTCGATCAAGTGAAGAGCTACTGTCGAAGTACCGATATCACAGGCCAATCCATAAATCTTTTTATCTCGTGCTGGGGTCAACACGTCCACGATTTGGGCCTCATCCGTTTCCCGAAAGGACACCACCTGAACGCTGCCCTTTTTGGATCGCAAAATTCGGGCCAGTTTTGGCAGGACAGACAGAGAACTGGAGACTTTTTTTATCCCCGTTTGTTTTTTATAAGCCTTTTCCAACCGTTCAAGGTCACTGTAATTATCCTCCAGCGTGGGAGAAGGAACCCGGAGTTCTGTCAGAATCAACCTAGGATTAAACTGGATAAAGCCAGACATATTGGCTTTATTACTTTGGAAAAATTCCGAGCTCGCGATAGTCTTTATCGTCAGTTCCGCGAAATCGGGTAAGACAATGACCAAGTCATCGGTAATGTCCGTTTGACAAGCCAAAGCAAATCCTTCGGCAATGTACTGGCCAGAAAGGGCGGCGGTTGGTTTTGCCAAGTAAGTTCCATGGGTGATCCGAACGATACAGTCTCCGCACGTACCCTCCCCCCCACAGGGAAATGAAAAGGGAAGATGGACCTTTTGAATGGCGTCTGCTAATTTTGTTCCTTCCGGGACATTGACGGAGATATCAAAGGGCAAAAAGGTCACACGGTGTTTTTTTTGGCTAATCCCTTTTCCCATGAGTTTATCCTGCGGAACAAATGATATGAAAAGAAATGATTCCTTAGATTATAACAGATGTCAACCAATTTCTTAGAATGTAAAAGAGAGAGGTCAGCCGTTTTTATGAATTATTCAGGAGAATGTTTTTGATGAAGGATGGGATATCCGACGCCTCTTGACATCCCACGATAACTTCCCATCCTGGAAGGTTTTCTTCCAGATCTCCGCTGATCTGCGAGACGTATCCCGGGATCACGAGTTTACGCGTTTTGATCCGGTCCTCCAGCATGATATCCTTGATGAATTTGGCGACTTTTTCTCCGTCGAATTTACCCGCTGCCCAGGCCGTTAAAACAGATTGTCCTTCAGTTTCCGTGATTATCATGTGAGCCGAGATGCCGGAGTTTTCGATTTCTCCCGATACCATAAAATAAGTCAGGGAAAAATTGGTGGTGACAAAAACCGGAGATTCTGGTGTTGGTTCGCCAATGGGATACACCTTGGGATCTACCTGAATCGGTTTTTGGGGATCCGTGGGGATGTTCTCCCTCAAAGAAGTGAAAGGGCCAGACATTGTTGCCGCCGATGGTAAAGGTATGGGAGCGGCTGCCACCGTTTTCTGTGGTGGCTCCCAGCGTTACTTGGATGACTTTGCCTGCATTCTTTTCTTTTGGAATCTCAAACGCTATTATTTTGCCCTTCCATAAGTTCGGTCATCATTTGATGGACTGCCTTAGAAGCAGGAGAATCTTCCGCAATCTTCCAGATCGGCTTTCCCGATTGGTCCATCCGGAGCAATGTATCATCTTCAGGAATGGAAGAAAAGAGATGGAGGTCATGTTCGTCGATGATTTTATGTAAAATGTCCGGAACGGATCCCTTGACTCTGTTCAGAACTAGCAGTTTCTTGCCAACACGGGTGTCCAATTCAAACAGAAGCTTGCTGATTTTTCCTGCGGCCCGGACTCCGCGAGTCGAAGGATCGGATATGAGTAGGAGGCAATCGATTTTCTGCGTTGTTCGCCGGCTGAGGTGCTCCATCCCGGCTTCATTATCGATCACGACGAACTTGTAGTTATTGCTCAGGGTTTTCAATATATCTCGCAAAAGATTATTGGCATAACAGTAGCATCCCGGACCTTCAGGCCGTCCCATGGCAATCAGGTCGAAGTCCCGGGTTTCTCTCAAGCTGGCATGGATCTTGTATTCGAGAAACTCCTGTTTGGTCATCCCGCCAGGAAGCTTGTGGGCAGATCTTTTCAGTTCTTCCCTGATGGCTCCGACGGTTTCTTCGATTTGGACTCCCAGCAGATCATTCAAATTAACATTCGAATCGGCATCCACAGCCAAAATCGGCCCCATTTCCTGGTCTTTGAGCCAGCGAATGATGAGGGCAGATACAGTGGATTTTCCGGTGCCGCCTTTTCCAGATATTGCGATTGTTTTCATGACAATTCCTAAAATAAGGGGGGCATGGCCAGTACCGGATGATTTTTTTTGCTGATGAATTCGAGGACTTCTTCCTCCGTGATGGCGACAGTCTCATCAGCGATTTTGTCTACAAAATACTCCGTGCCCTCTTTTTTTCCGATCTTTTCTAATACAGGGGCCATTTCTTCTCGGAAATTCGTGTTTGGTAATTGGGGCCAAAAGGGAATTTCGGGTATGGCATTCAGGATGATATCACAGGCATCCGAGGGAGTGGTGTGTGACATGCTTCCGATTGCCGTGGCGAGGCCTTGTGGATCAAAAGTCATGTGTCACCTCCGATCTTTTCTCCAATTCTCAATTTCAAGAATTATATAATACCATAAAAAAAAGGGGACGGTTCCATTTTTTTTCTCTCTCAAACGACTGCTTTTCGTCCGACTTTGTTGGATTCTCTCGAAGAACCACCGTAAAAAAAGGTCGGGGGAAGATAGATCAGGGGCCTTACCGGCGCCGCGGTCATACCTGATGCCCATTCCATCATAACTTCAGCACACATAATGAAATTGAATCAATAGAAACTAGAACCGCCCCGTTTTTTTTCGGCTAAAGGAGTTGTTGATAGATTTTGTTGAATGCCTTTGACAAACTCGTCCCCATCACATCGAAGAGAGGCTTCTGTTGGATATCGGCCTCTTGGATTGTTTTTGAATAGGGGAGGAAGCCCAAGAAAATATCCGTAGCAAACTGTGTTCGGATCCAACTCTCTTGATTTTTGTTCCGGATTTTATTCCCGACTATGCCGAAATCCTGGATGCCGATTTCTTTCCCGAGCCTCATTATCGCTTTAGCTGTGTCTAGACTCCGGGATCCAGGCTCGATGCAAATCAGCATCTTATCGATAGACTCTGCCGTAGCCCTTCCCAAATGCTCGATCCCGGCTTCCATGTCCACGATCACGACTTCATTGCGATGCAGGATGATCTCGGATAACAGGCTTTTCAGAAGTACGTTTTCCGGGCAGGCACAACCTTCCCCTCCCTTTTGTACAGCACCCATGACAAGAAGCCTAATACCCTGGAAGTCGATGCCATAATCATCTGGTATGTCGGATACTCGAGGATTGAGTTTAAACAGCTGCCCGAATTCCCGAGGGGTCGCGCCCGTCCTTTCCTTGATTAAATGTCGCTGTTCCGAAATCGGTCGGATCTTGTTTTGCCATTCCCATGGAATTCCAATAGCGGCGGCCAAATTGGCATCGGGATCGGCATCCACTGCCAGGACGTTGTACCCATCCTCCCGGTATAAATGCGCCAGAATGCCAGCCAGAGTTGTTTTTCCTGTTCCCCCTTTTCCCGAAATGGCCAGTTTCATCGGGGGTTATTCCCGTCTCCGAGATTCAGAGAATCGATAAAGTACTGCTGGAAACGCGGATCCGATGCCAGGGAGATGTAGTGGACCTTCTTGATCAGAGACTCTGTTTTTTTTCGAGCTAGCTTCGACAGCAAAATTGCCCGGGCGCCCGCTAAAGAAGAGTTGCCGACATAGACGATTTTTGCCGAATCTATATCGGGAAGCAATCCGATTCTCATGGCATTTTTCGTATTCAGATAATTTCCGAATGCACCGGCGATGAAAACCTTGTCCAGATCGTCTTTTTCGATTCGGTACTTTTCACAAATCATTCGGATACCCGTTTTGACTGCTGCCACAGCCAGCTGGATTTCACGGATATCCTGCTGTGAAAGGGAAATTTTCTCTGTCACCCTGATTATGCCCTTGTTTCCATCGATTTTGCCTGACGGCGTGATTTTCCCTTCATTCAGGAATAGCGCAATCAAATCGATGAGTCCTGTCCCGCATATTCCTTGCGGTTTTTCTTTCCCGATCGTATGCAAAATGAGCCGGTTCCTTTTTTCCGCTTTGTATATCGCTCCGGGCAAAGCAAGCATTCCTGAACCGATATTCATCCCTTCGAAGGCAGGGCCGGCTGCGGTGGATGTCGCCACGAACTTATTTTCCGTTTTCAGGACGATTTCCCCGTTTGTTCCCAAGTCGACAAACAGATAGTTACCCTTACGATTGGCTAAATCCGTTGCCTGGAGCCCTGCTGAGATATCACCGCCGACAAAACTCTTTATGTTGGGCACGACATATGCCTTTGAGTTCGGATTCAATCGGAGGCCGAGCTCGTTAGCTGTGAATTCTGGTAACCTGTGGAAGACAGCATGAAATGGAGAGATCGCTAGAGTATCCACTGGTATTCCGAGGAGCAAATGGTTCATGGCGGTGTTTCCCGCGAAAACAATCTCATAGATATATTCTTGCGAAACCTGGTTTCTGTCGAGGATTGTTTTAATCATAAGAGATAAGATTTTTAATATGGCCGCCTGCAATTTTTTCAGATTATCTGAGGTTTGGTAGGCAAAAGAAATTCGGGAGACGATATCCATTCCGTATTTCATCTGGCTGTTGTTTTCGGTAGCTGTGTCGATGCTCTTCCCCGTGTTCAAGTCAATGAGCTCGACAACCAACGTTGTCGTTCCCAAGTCGACAGCTAAACCGAAGCTCCGTTCCGTTGTATCGCCAGGTTCGACAGCAAGGATTTCGTTATCATCGTATAAAACGGCCGTGACCTTGAATCTGTTATTTTTCAGACTCCCGGGAATCGTTCTCAATAAATTCACCGGAACATTCAGATTTTTTTTCCGGAAATGTTTTCTCCATACGTCCAACAGAGAGTGAGGGTGATCCAATTCTGGTTTATTGAGTTCTACAAAGTATTTTTTGATAAAGGGATCGATGGCAAGAGGCATTTTTATCCCGGTTTTCAGAATGAGCGTTTTCTGGAGGAGGGATTCCGGTGGGATATGGATAGCCAAATCTCCGGTGATTTTGTACCGGCATGCAAGCCTGTACTTTTGGCTCTTTCTATTTTTTTGGATCAAGAAATCCTCGATTTCTTCGAGCGGTGGCAAATATCCCTCGAGGATCTCGACAAAACATTTTCCACACACGGCTTTTTTCTGGCAATAAAGGCTGAGATCGATGCCGCTCTCCAAAATCTTATCTGCGAGCAATTCTCCCTTTTGTGCCCGGATCGTTTTAGCGAGGTTGAGTATCTTTATGGTATAAGCCATTTTCTTGCAAAGTGTATCATATCTAGCATTCCTCCGAAAGAGTGGTAAATACTTGCTTGACATTGACTCAGTCTGCCTTAAAAATGAGAGGGAGCCATGGTTTTTAAAAAGTGTCCAGGTCAAGACCTCAGTCGAAAGAAAATAGAAGATGTCGTCTGTAATCTGCCTTGTCCCAAGTGCGGTTCTGAAGTGGAGTTCTTCTTTGACGATAAAAATCGGACTTGTCCAGAGTGCGGAGCGAAGGTTTCGAAAAATGACGTCCAACTCTTGAAAGATTTTGGGTGTGCCGACTGGTGTGAAGCCGCAGAAAAATGTATCGGTAAAGATCTCTATACAACGTTAAAAAAGGCGAAGAAGAAAGAGCCTTTATGAATGGACCAGGTCAAAAAAACTGCCGCTATTGCTTGATCGTAATCGGTTCGATTTTCGGGAATATGCTGAATCCTGCTCCTTTGACCTCCTGGACGAATTTGGGGAAGTCTTCCTTGAAAAAGCGATTGATTTTGTAGAGTTCTTGATGGACAGCTGCTTTCAGGTTTTGAAACTCCAAACGTTGGGCTTCTGTCGGTGCATCGAATGATGATTCCAACCGGGATCCGAGCATGGCCAAAAGAACAGATAGTTCGGTTTCCTCGAAAAAACCGGAACGGTCTTTGGGAGGAGAGAGACGGTCCGCATAACTTTTTAGCCTTTTTCTAAATTCTGTGGCTTTGATACGGATATACTCCTTGCGCCTTTCTTCCAATTGATCGATCCTCTTCAACACCTCATCCAGAGCATCCATGGATTCTTGGATTTTTTTGTAGGCAACCGTCACAGCTTCGATGTATTTCCCGTTTTCCAGAATCAGGTTGAATTTTTCTCTTCGGCTTGCTTGAGATACAGGATTATTGGGATCCGCCAGAACTTGCAGGTTATCCTCGATGATGACATCATCCAGTTCGATCCTGACTTTGTAGGTTCCCGGAAGGACGCTGGGGCCTGTCGAAGGAAAAAATCCCTCAAAAGGATCACTCAAGGTTTTAAACGGATCCCTCCGCAAATCCCAATTCACGCGGTTTATGCCCGGTTTCTTCGGCCCTTTGATCGTCCGTATCACCCCACCCTGATTGTCCAGGATAGTAATCTCGATTTGTTCTTTTTCCTCCGTAGCTTCCTTTGGTTCCTTTTGGTCAGTCTCATCCGACATGTTCACTTTGGGCTGTGCTTTATCGGGAACTTCAGCGGGTGATTTTCCTATAGAGTAGGTGATCAGAGCTCCATAAGGGCGGTTCTGTCCCTGGAATTCCATATTGCCGGGTGCAAGATAACCGAGGCTGAAAAAGGAAGTCTGAAATTGGTAGGCGTCGGCCACTTTAAAAAGATGCAGTTTTTTGGCCTTTATGGCGGCGGTCATTTCACGAAGCGGTTGAATATCGTCCAGGATATAAACGGACCGGCCGTGTGTCCCTATGACCAGATCATTGTCCAGCGGATGGATGACCATGTCGCGGATAGGAACAGTCGGCAGCCCGTTTGTCCACCTAGTCCATTCCTTGCCCCGATCGAAGCTGACATACAACCCGAACTCGGTCCCGAGGAAAAGAAGATTTTTCTGAACAGGATCTTCTCGGATCACGTGGATAAATCCATCGATCACCGGGGTAGCTAGATTTTTCCACGTTTCACCAAAATCTGTGGTCATGAACACATAGGGAGCCCAATTCGCCCGCCGGTGGTCGTCAAAAACCACATAAGCTGTGGATGGTTCATGATTGGAGGCCTCAATGTGAGGACACCATATCCCTAATGGCACACCCGTATCTTTCATCTCGATGATCTTCCCGGATAGGTCGTTCCATGTCTGCCCCCCATTCTTCGTCAATTGCACTTTTCCATCGTCCGTTCCCACCCAGATCACACCGTTTTGAACAGGGCTTGGGGATATGGTTATAATCGTGCAATGATCCTCGGCATGGGTGACATCTTTGGTCAATCCACCGCTTTCCGCTTGTTTTTGTTTTTCAGGATTGTTGGTGGTCAAATCGGGGCTTATGATCTGCCATGTTCGGCCCTCGTTGGTGCTCTTATGCAAAAATTGGCTTCCGTAATACACGGTCCCGACATCCAGGGGATCGATGGCGATGGCCGCATTCCAGTTGAACCGCAATTTCACTCCCGATGGAGCAGAGGGGCGGATATCCTTTTGTTCTCCTGTAACTGTATTGAAACGAACCAGCCATCCTCCTTGCGACATGGAATAACCGAGCTTGGGATCCCGAGGAATGGGCAGAGTCCCGAATCCATCACCCCAGCCCACGGACTGCCAGTGAAAATTGAATATGGCGTTTCCCTGAAGCACCCGGCTCGGGCCTCTCCAGGAACCATTATCTTGAAGTCCCCCGTAAATATTGTACGGATTTTCCAGGTCCACGCTGATGTGGTAGTACTGGCCCAGCGGGAGGTTTTGGACAAAGTTCCAATGTTTGCCCTCATCGTAGCTGATGCCGATACCTCCGTCTCCCCCGACTACCATAAAGTTACTGTTATCGGGATGGATCCACAATTCTTGGAAATCGCCATGGATAGCGAAAAAATCCATCAATCGTTTAAAAGATTTTCCGCTGTCGATACTGACATCCAGGGGACTTGATAGCCTATAGACGATGTTTGGCTGTTGGGGGTGTACCCGGATATCGGAATAATAAAAGGGCCTGGGACTGACTCCTGGTTTATCATTGATAATTTTCCAAGTTCTGCCGCTGTCTTCAGACAGGCAAAGGGCACTTTTTTTGGCTTCGATCAATGCGTAGACGGTATGGGGATGGCTGTGGGAAAAGGCGATTCCGATCCGGCCCAAATCTCCTTCGGGGAGACCTTCTTTGGAGGAAAGTTTTTTCCAGGTCTCTCCTCCGTCAGAGGTGAGATACAGCCCGCTCCCCGGACCTCCCGAGTTGAAGAACCATGGCCATCTCCGGTGTTCCCACATAGCCGCCAAAAGCCGATTGGGATTGCTGGGGTCCATGGCTAGGTCAGCGGTTCCAGTCTTGTCATCGACAAACAAGACTTTTGCCCATGTCTTTCCACCATCTATGGTTTTGAATACGCCTCGTTCAGGATTTTCGCCCCAAGTCGTTCCCATGGCTGCAACGTAGGCTACATTCGGATTGTTGGGGTTCAAAAGGAGACGGCTTATTTTTTCTGTTTTTTCCAGACCTAGAAATTGCCAATTTTCTCCGCCGTCCAGAGTTTTAAAAACGCCCCTTCCCACACCGGCACTGTTACGGGGATTGGCCTCCCCGGTACCAGCCCAAACAGTCTCGGGATTGGAAGGATCGATCGTGATATCGCCGATGGAGGAGGTGGATTGGTCGTCAAATATGGGTTTCCATGTCACCCCGCCGTCGATGGATTTCCAGATTCCTCCTGTGGCCGTTCCCACATACATGGTTCTGGGATTGGCAACCACCACATCGACGCATGAGATCCTCCCGCTCATACCAGCCGGGCCGATAGATCGGGGCTTCAATCCGGAAAAATAGTCGGCATCATTGTTATCGATGGCATAATTACCAGGGACATAAATTAAAAGAAAAGGAATAAGGAAAAGCCCAATCAAACAAGCTTTAGGATATAAACTACCCCTAATCATTTCTCCCTCCATATCTAATAGCGATGCCTCGCTATTTTACAACGAAGGGTTCTGTGATGGAAGAGTTTTTTAAATGAGTGAGAGTTTAGGGCAAACTCATGCCTTTAAGGTTGTGATAGTTGGAAATATATACAGGGGTCTAATAGATGACTTTTATGTTAGACTTCAACAACATCAGTTTTGGGGGCGTTTTTTTTGACAGATTCGATGCCTTTCAAGCACGACGCCTTGGATTTGTATCCTTGACTTGTGGCGATAACCTGTCCGTTGGCAGCGACCAATCGGAAGCGAAAATCGCCTTTTTTATCTTTGTAAACTTCGAATTTTGCAGCCATTAATGCCTCCACATGAATTTTGATGCAACAAATGTATCGAGGAAAAGAATTTTTGTCAATAACACAAGGCGGGCGTTCAGAACAGCGGGTTGTATCTATTTTGGATTTAATAATTGAGGGAGGACTAATCCGGCTGCCTCGTTGATCACAAAATCGGCCACTGAATCCAGCGGAGTGCCGCCTTTGTTAATGATGGCCAGTTTGGCTCCTGCTCGCTTGGCGCGAAGCGGGATGTCTGCCGCCGGGTAGACGACCAGGGAACTCCCCACAGCGAGAAGCAGTTCGCAGGATGCCGCTGCGGCGTAGGCATCTTGCAGGATTTCCGGATTCAGCATTTCCCCGAAAAAGACCACATCAGGTCTCAATATCCCCCTACACTCGGAGCAGAGCGGAGGGATTTGTTCGGCCAATTTTGCGAAAGCTTCTGCCAAGGTATATTTTTTAGAACAATCCATGCAGATGATGGTCCGGGTTGTGCCGTGGAGTTCGATGACGGATGTAGAACCGGCTTCCTGATGGAGTCCATCGATATTCTGGGTGATCACGGTTTTGAGATTCCCGGCTTTCTCCATTTCAAATAAAGCCAGATGGGCTTTGTTGGGCTTGACTTTTTTCAAAATGGGGTACCGGACGTCTTTGAAGAAATTCCAGTAATAGGAAGGATCTTGGAGGAAATAACCAATGCTGGCATACTTGCTGGGATCGTATTTTGTCCAGAGCCCTCCTTCTCCCCGATATGTGGGGACGCCGCTTTCTGCAGAGATCCCGGCGCCTGTAAAAGCCACGATGTTTTGGACGTTCTGAATGTCCGATGCCAAGGCCTTGATGTTATCCATTTTTCCTCGTTTTTGAGCCATATATTTGGCGAAGTTTGTATTTGCATATTTTTGCCGATCCGGTCTTTGGCAGCTGGTCGGAAAAAATCACTTCTTTAGGGACCTTGAAAGGGGCCAACCGCTCCTTACAGAACCGGATGATGTCATGAGCATCACAACTTTCCCCCTCCTTTTTTACGATCACAGCTATGACTTTTTCTCCCCAAACAGGGTTCGGCAGTCCTATAACAGCCGCTTCCAGAACACTCGGGTAAGCGTACAATACATCTTCCACCTCGACCGAAAAAACGTTTTCCCCTCCGGTGATGATGACATCATCCATGCGGTCGACAATGGTCACATAACCTTCAGGATTTTGCACAGCGAGATCCCGTGTGTGGAGCCAGCCGTTGACGATACGTTCGGTTGTTTCTTCGGGAAGCCCCCAATAACCTGGTGTGATACTTTCTCCTTTGGCGATAATCTCCCCCACATCCCCACCATCAGGATGAACCTCTTCTCCGTTTTGTTTGACCACCTTGAGCTGGACAGTTTCAAAAGGTCTTCCCGTGGTCACCATGACTTGGAGCTTCTCTTCGAACGGCAGCGACTTCATCCCCTCCTTCAGGATGGACATAGTCAGAAAAGGACTGGTTTCAGTCAATCCGTAGGTTTGGATATAATCACATCCAAAAACTCCGAGGATCTTTTTCACCACTTCTTTAGCGATCGGGGCTCCACCGCTCATGATCAGCCGCAGGGAGGAGAAGTCATAATTACTGGCTCCTGGAAAATTCACCAGAAGATTCAGCATGGTGGGGATGAAGTTGCTCAGAGTGATCTGGTGCTTTTCGATGGTTTCCAGAACTGATTTTTCCTCAAAACCAGGGACCATAACATGGATTGCTCCCACTTTGGTCAAGGCCCACACGGCCCAAGCATCGGCGAGGTGGAACATCGGGGAGACATGGAGCCACCTGTCATCTTGGGTGAGTTTCAGCTCGCGGATTGTCCCGTCAGTGTGAGCGGCATGATTGCGATGGGTAAGGATCACACCCTTTGGCCTTCCTGTGGTGCCGCTTGTATAATAGATTTGAGCCATATCCGAGTCATCGATCCGGACGGATGGCTCTTCTGCGAGGGCGGTTTCTTCTATCAGAGATTCATACAGTAGACAATCCGGCCAGTTTTCGGCTGCTGAAGGATCGGTCAGAACGATTCCTCTCAACATCAGAAGATCGTGTTTTCTTTCCCTGAGACAGGACACAAGATCGGGTTGTGCGATCATCCACTTTGCCTGGGAGTCATTCAAGATGAACACAAAATCTTCGCCACTCAACCGGTAGTTGATCGGGACGAGAACGGCTCCGATCTTTGCGGCCGCAAAATAGGTCTCGAGATACCGATGACAATTCCTGTGGATGATGGCGACTCTGTCGTTCTTGCGGATTCCTAAGGAGAGCAAGCTGGACGACAGCCTCTCCACCCGGTCTTTCAGCTCGTCGTAGCGAAATTTTTTTCCTGCGCATATGACCGCCTCTTGGTCAGGCGAATCACTGGCTGTTTTTTTTAGAACATCAGAAAGTGACATTTACAAGATTTTTTCGAGTTGTTTTAGGATCTTGTCAAGAGATTGAGCATCGATCGTCCGGAGGGATTTTCCGGGTATTCCGACCCAAACAGGGTGAACGTCGATCGATTCGAGGCACGTTTTGAACTCCTCCATAAAAACACCCATTCCCGGCACGAATTCTATATCCCGCGGGAATTCTTTTTTCCCTTGGATGTTTTTTTTCCAGCGGCCGACGTAATCTATCCCGCATGTGGGACTTCCCTCAGCCCCGAGCACAGCGGAAATTTTATGGCCCTTTTTTGTGTACGAACTCAGGGTTTGCGTGATGTCTTCTGCCAAGTTTTTATAGGCTTTTCGGATTTTCGGGTGATCGTAGGATTCTTTGGGAAGGGCTTTTCGGAAAATGCTCGAAATTGCGATCTCAGGACAAGGGATTTGATAAATCCCGACTCCTTTTTTTATCAAGAGCTCCACAACTTCCTGTTCCAATCCAGGATAAATGGCCAGGTTGTCTTCCAGGGAATGGACGTTCAAGATACAATGAGAGACGACCACGATTTTTCCGCTTCGTTTGTCTGTCTTCATGGTTCTCTCCTTTTTATAATCCTAATATCTTTGCTGCATTGCCATACAGGATTTTCTTTTTGGAATCCTCTTTCAGAGGGAGCATTCTAACTTCATCTATATTCGATGAGATAGTCTGTACAGCTGGCCAATCCGATCCATAGACGAATTTTTCGATGTTGTTTTCCATATCCGGGAAATAATTCAGGAGTTTTTTCGGGGGAAGTCCGGATATCTCCACATAGAGATGGGGGTGGATGCGGGAGAGAAAAAAAGCCCTCTCATACCAAATGCCCCTTCCCCCGTGCGCCATCAATAGAATAAGGTCAGGGAAGTCAGTCGCCACCTCGTCCAGATGAATGGGGTCGGCATATTTGATCTTCGAGCCTTTGAACACAGAGGATCCCGTGTGCACAAGAACCGGGAGTTGCTCCTCCTGGGCCAGGGAATACAAGGGATATAGCTGTTTATCGTTGGGGTAGAAGTGATTGTAAGAGGGGTAGAGTTTGACTCCTTTAGCTCCCATTTGGATAAATCTCCTCGCCTCTTGGTCCGGATGAGTAACCAATGAGGGATTGACAGCGCAGAAAGGGACGAAGATATCCTGTCCCTCGCAAAACTCCATCACATACTCATTCGGGACAACTCCGGTTGTGATGGGACATAGATCGGGCAGTATTATAGCTTTGGCAATGTCGTTGTCTTTTAGATATTGGGCAAACTTTTTTGGAACGATCAATTCTTCATAGCGTTCGTAAAACTCTGACCGGGAAGATTTTTGGTAATCATGTACCCAGTTGTGCCAGTGTTCTTTGAGCCCGATGTGGATGTGGAAATCGATAACGTGCACGGCAATAGAATACCGGATTTTCTATTGTGTGTCACGCCGGATTTTTCCTGCCTTTCCTCCCATTTCAGAGCGATCGAGAATGGTTTGAACAGCCAGTTCCAGCGCCTTATCCGCTCCGTTTTTAAGAAAAAATTCTGGTTCTGATGCAATAAATATATCCGGCTCGACACCGCGACTGTCGAAGAGAATCCCGGTGTTTTGGAATGAAGCCATCGAAGATAACCTGAGATTGAGCCCAGAATTCTTGAGGGTGGTGGCAACATAGGCACCGCTGCCACCTCTGCTGGGAGTTCCTATCAGGGTGATGTTTGGCATCCCCCTGACAGAAGAGAGGATAACATCGGACGCGCTGAAACATTTATCATCCATAAGGAATACGATTGGTTTGTTGAAATAGTAAGCATCCGGTTTCGACCGCTTGGATAAAACCCAGAAATGCCAGACGCTAAATTCTTGATCCGGAACTTTCCATTCCGGTTCGAAGGTTTGCATGAATTCTGTGATGGCCAAACGTTCAGCAAAAGTCCAACCTTCCCAGTTCAACGGAAAGATTTTTCGGCTGTAGAGATGGTCGGATTTGAACTCGCTGTAGAGCCTGTACTTGGAAGCACCGGCGACGTGAGGAGTGTCGGAATCTTCGACAAAGTACGGATAGAGATCTCTGAGCACATTCCTTGTGCCGCCGCGGTTTCCGCGTATGTCTACAATCAATCCACGTGCAGCGGGAAAGCGAGGCATCCAGATGGCGGCTTCGTTAAAGGCGTCCTCATTCCAACCCTTTATGCGGAGATAACCGATGTTCTCCTTTAAGACCCGTGATTGCGAATAGGGCCAAGGTTCAATGGGTGGGGCTTGATCAGCGACGATCAAGGGGAGGGATATGTTCATTTTCCCATCCTCTGATTCCAATTCGACAATCACGCTGTTGCTTTGCGCTTGCCCCGTTACCAAACGGGCATACTGGATGAACTCGATAATCCTCAGGGTGCGATACTTTATGTGTTGTGGAGAACCCTTGGGTACTATCACTTCCAATGATTTGCACCAGTCATCGATACTTTGTGTGTCTATCTTTGTGATGAAGGGATAGAGAGGATCGACAAACTCTGTGCGGTCTGGCGAAAAAGCAACATAGCGTTCCCCGACGGGCTCTATCTGGAAAGGAAGGTATCCTTCAGGGTAGCCGATTCCACTGATGCCTGCGTGGCAGTCGATGAAAAGGCCGATAACCTTTCTCAGTTCTAAGCCGAATTCTTCCAGAGACATCCCGTTTTCAGCTTGTTCACGGATAGCTTGGATAGTGCTTTTGTAATCTACGTCATGCACTTTTAAGTAAGCAAACCGTTCTTCCAATTCTTGTTGGAATTGATCGAGGTCTTCTATTAGTTCAGTCGGAGTGAGGAAATTCGTCTGGCTTGAATGGATGAAGAAAAGACATAGAAGCAGGATTAATCCGGTGGGGGAGCGATAATTTTGTTTGAAATGTGCCATCCTTTTTTTTTGAATATATACGCAGAGATATGTAAAAAGTTCATATGATTTTTTGAGCTTGAATAATCATTCCATTTCATTAATCCCAATATAAACATTAAAAATTGGAAATTTTGATCGATACTTCGATCGACCGAGAGATGTTCATGCAAGATGTGCAAGGAAACAAATGGGATGCCCTTCTCTGGCCACAGGTGCCAAGGAGAGCAAAAGGATAGGTGTGGAAGATCTCTCAGTTGATGGTGTATACTATGGACTGGAATTTCTGAAAATGGGTGTTTTCTTCCTGGGAATGAAAAAATCGATGATCTTTTTTAACAAACCAAGAAATCTCGTTTTTAGTCTTTTTTTCCTATTCTTTTTTCCCTTTCTGGTCGGGAATCCTTCCAATCTTGATGAAAAAGGCAGTTTGACCTATAAAATGGACCTTGCCGATTGGGGCTTCAAAGATGCCTCAGAGGTGGGATATTTATCTGTCGGGATTTACCATAAAGACAGCGGAGATGAGTTGGTCGTGTATGATGTCCGGAGGAAAAAACCGGTTATCGAGTTGCCTGCCGAACCCAAAGGCCGCATCCCTCCCATTCAAAAAAGGGTTTTTCTCCTCGATGATTTTCATCAAGGCAACACCAATCGCCTCGGCGGATATTTCAGCAGCATTATCAGGGCCCCTTCTGAATCCCACGTAACCATCGATAAAGCACCCGATGGACGTCAATCCCTGTGTTTTGCCTACAACCAAAAATCGCCTGGTTTTGCCGGATTCTGGATTCACCTGTTTGATTTTAAGCTTCCTCCCATCGAGAGAACATTCCTGGATGTCACTCCTTTCCAGTACATCACCTTCGACATCAGAGGAGAGGAGGGCGGGGAGCGGTTGAAGCTGCAGGTCGCCGATTATGTCTGGGAAAGGAAAGAGGATTCCTTAACAATAGGAAATATGGGACAGTTCCTTCCCTCTGGGAATATTCAGAAAAAATGGCAGCGGGCCTGGGTTCCGCTCACAAAATTACCCGTCCGCATCAAGAGAGAAGAATTAGCCAATTTGGTTTTTCTCGCTCAGTCGGGTAGAGGGAAGGTATATATCGGGGATGTTGCTCTGACAGAGGCGAAGGATGCGCCCATTCCACGGCCAGTAGAGAAGAAGACTTATGAACCTTCACCTCACAGAGGAATGTGGCTCTGGAATACCAAAGACTTGCTGGGGCATGATGCGGAACAAATTAAGCTTGCCGATTTCTGTGGGCAAAGCGGTATAACAGAGATTTTTTTGCAGTTGCCATATGAGGTTATGGAGAATGACGAAAATAAAGAGATCGTTTGGGACAGATCCAGAATGGCTTTGTTACTCTCCCGCCTTCATAATAAAGGAATCAAAGTCCACGCATTGGATGGGGATCCCCGGTTTGCCTTACGCCATTGGCACTGGCATGTCTTAGCCACTATACAAGCTGTAATTCATTATAATAAAACGGTTCAGCCCAATGAGCGGTTCGATGGAATCAGGTATGATAATGAGCCTTATATACTGCCGGAGTTTTCCGGAGTTCAGAAAGAATCCATCATTGAACAGTATTTGGAGCTTCTGAGCCTTTCAAAAGAAGTGACCGAGTCTGCAGGCTTGGAATTTGGCGTGGATATTCCATTTTGGTTCGATCAGAAAAATGAATTCTTTGAACCCATCGCAGAGATAAACAGCCGCCCATTGACCGAGTGCATTTTGGATATTGTCGATAACATCGGGATCATGGATTATCGGACCTCGGCCTATGGCGCTGATGGCGTTATTGCCCACGCCCTCGGTGAGCTTCGGTACGCTTCGGAAACGGGAAAAAAAGTTTTTATCGGATTGGAAACGACTGCGCTCCCGGATGAAACGATCTTGGAGTTTGAGCTAGGCCAAGGGCCGTCCAGGATGTACATTGAAAAACTAAAAGGCACCAAAGTCCTTTTGCATTGGATTCCTGAAGACACTGATAGCGACGTGAAGTCAGACTTATACTTGTCTCAGCAGAAAAAGACATTTGTTCCGGCTGGAAAGTTAACTTTTGCTGATAGAAGTATCGGAGAATTGATCGATATCATGGAAAAAGCAGAATCCGAATTTCAGGAATATCCAAGTTTTTATGGATTTGCCATCCACTATTATCAGAGTTTCCAAAAGCTGTTCAAAAAAGGAAGATAGCGGATATCGGAAATCAAAGGCGATAATTCTCGATGTCTTTTTTCATTTCGCCTTCGGCACGGAAAAACTTCCCTTTGGCCTCAGCGATGATTGTCCCATCCTGATTTAAAGCTTTCCCCTGGGTGAGCAAAATCTTTCCTTTATCTTCTGTTACCTGTCCTTCCAGAAACAATGTTTCTCCGATTTTGGCCGGTTTCTTGAATTTGACCTCCATCTGGATGGTGACGGTTATAATCCCCTGGGCGATGATGGAATAGATCATCACTTCATCCAGCAGGGCAGATAGGATACCGCCGTGGAGTATATCCTTGTAGCCCTCGAACTCAGGCGTGGGCGTGTATTGGGCTTTGGCTTTTCCGTTTTCATAGAAAAAAGCGACTTTTAATCCAATCTTGTTCTTGTCCCCGCATACAAAACAGTATGGATAATTGGGAATGGTTTTCATGATGACCTCTTATACTAGGCTTTTTTCCTGATTTGGCTCTCCAAGGTCTGCATGACCTTGGTCAGCGATTCTAGGAATGGAGTGGGCGCTCCCAATTTCTTCCCGTAATCGATGATGGGTTGGAATATGTATTCGATCGGGTTTCCCGCTTCCAAGTCGAGGGAGGTGGAAGGTTTGTGATGGCCCGCCCCAGAAAGATAGGCAAGGCTGTTTTCGAAGAAATCCTCACCGTATTCATAACCCACTTTTTTTGCGACTTGGATGCATTCGTTGAGAATTTGTTCACAAAGGTAGCGGGTTTCTCCGGTGGCCATGGCTTCCTTCATGGTCAATCCCGTTGTGGCACAGACCGGCATCAAGGCTGCATTGAGTATGGTTTTTTTCCATTCGAACTTTTTGATATCCTGCACATATTGTGTTTCTAAATCCGCCTCGGTGAGGATTGCTGCAATCTCCTTGCCCAGCTCTTCATTTTTGCTGGAAAGCACGCCAAGATAGTTGGGGGCATGAAAAAAGGACAGCTTGATCACCCCCGGTTCGACAATCATACCAGCATAATTGATGACAAACCTCATGACCGCGTCTGGGCCGAACTTTTCGGCAACAACGTCCTCGTTATCGATCCCATTCTGGATAACGAGGATTTTTTGCCCAGGTCTGTAAATCATCTTGATTTCCTCTAGAAGAGGATCAAGATAGTTAGCCTTGACAGAGATGAATATCAAATCGGGATTAAATCGGCTGAGGCTTGCTGTGAAATTGCCTGTGCCATGGACACGCGTCCTAAATTCGGTGTCTTTGCCTCTGATAGTGATACCGTCCTTTTCCACGGCAGAAATCAAATCTTCTTTCAGGTCGACTAGAAAGATGGATTCACCTTTCTGAGCGAGGTAGGCTGCCATGATGCTTCCTACTGGACCGGCACCGATAATTCCGATTTTGTGTTTGGCCATTTTAGTTTCCCCGAACGAATTTCATTTTGCGCGGTTATTATATCAGAAATAAAATTGAACCGTCCTTTTTTTTTGAAAGTTGTCCCGAAGATAGGACGAAATAAAAATAGTGTGATAGAGTATTCCGCGGGTTGGTTTGGAATGAAAATTGCATTTGGTAATGGCGCATTCTTACATGCAAATAGAGTTAAAACATTTAGATTAGGGAAGGGCGAGATGAAATTTTAAAATTTCCGGGATTTTGATTGTGCTTTGTGTTTTCCTGTGTTGTGCCAATCCTGGCACCAAGCAGGCAAAAATTTACCAAGGCCAGCTCGAAACCATGATCGGCAAAACAACAGGAGACTTGGAGGCCAGTTTCAAGGATTGGGAATTTAGTCTGATGTTTGTGTGGCAAGAAGAGAATCCATCGGTTGAAGTGATAAAAGAACACAATCGTCCAATTGTGGAATTTTCAGAAGTTGAAAGGAATGAGATTTTTTCCGCAGATGCCTCGCTTGGTACGATAGATGAAATGGGAAGGGGCATTATGAAAGACACGGCAATCGCCTCTGATCGATATACCCTAATAAGAGCTGTTTTTAAAGACGGGATTTTCACTCATTTCAGAATTTGGGGCAATGTCCACCAAACACATGTCTCAGGCATAAAAACGGATAGAAAAAGGCCATAATTCAGGTTGATTGGCACGCAGGAAGGTATGTGTTAAGTCGTGTGTCCCTAACTTTTATCCCTAAATACTAATTAGGTAACTTGTCCCAGAACTAACCAGTATTTCCTTAAACTATTGACAGGAGAGGTGGGACTTTGTATCTTGTATTTTAATCAAGCTGTGTAGAAATCAGCCTTCCCCGGACATAAAAAATCATCACCGAGGAACAAGGTATGAAACAAGAAGTGTTATTAGGCGACGAAGCTGTGGCTCTCGGGGCTATCCATGCTGGACTCACTGGAGGCTATTCCTACCCAGGAACCCCGGCTTCAGAAATCATGGAATATTTGGTAAGAGCCTCAGCGAAAGAGAAGTCGTTTGTTGCCTCCTGGTCCGTGAACGAAAAAGTGGCTTATGAGGAAGCCCTGGGTGTTTCCTATGCTGGCAAACGTGCTCTGGTTTCAATGAAACATGTCGGACTGAATGTGGCTGCCGACCCGTTCATGAATTCGGCGATCACCGGGGCCAACGGAGGACTCGTAGTGATCGTGGCGGATGATCCTGGCATGCACAGTTCTCAGAATGAGCAGGATAGCCGATTTTATGCCGAATTCGCAAAGATCTTTTGTTTCGAACCATCCAACCATCAAGAAGCGTATGATATGACCCGGGATGCTTTTGATCTCTCAGAACATCTTGGCGTTCCTGTTATGGTCAGGATGGTCACGCGATTGTCCCACAGCCGATCCCGTGTGCAACCTCGCTCCCCCAGAGAACAAAATACTCTCCATTTCGGTAAGGACACCGACTGGACGCTTCTTCCCGTACATGCGCGGAGGCGCTTCAAGCATCTTGTGGACAAACAAAAAGATCTGATCATGGTCTCGAATCGGTCCGAATTCAATTCCCTCCGGATCAATCCCAAAAACACTACGCTCGGGATAATCGCCTCTGGAATCGCCGCCAATTATGTTATCGAGAATTACATAGAGGGGCAGGAGTATCCATCCTTTCTAAAAGTGACAACATATCCAATTCCCGAGGAACTTGTGAAAGGATTGGTCGATCATGTGGATACGGCCCTTATCGTGGAAGATGGGTACCCCTTCATCGAGAAAAATATATCGGGTGTGTTTGGGATCGACGGAAAAAACATCTTTGGGAAATTGACAGGGCATCTGCCCTCGACAGGAGAGCTATCTCCTGAAATCGTTCGACAGGGTCTGGGATTAGAGGCTTTGCCCAAAAGAGGGATCGCTGATTTTCCTTTGGCAGCTAGACCTCCTCAGCTCTGCCAAGGATGTTCCCATGCCGATACCTATAGAGCCTTGAACGAGGCCCTAGAATCCTATCCGGAGTCCAACGTATTCAGCGACATCGGGTGTTACACGCTGGGAGCACTTCCCCCCTACAATGCCATCCAGAGCTGTGTGTGCATGGGAGCGAGCGTGAGCATGGCTAAAGGAGGAGCAGAAGCAGGCGTATATCCCTCTATTGCCGTTATCGGCGATTCGACATTTGCTCATAGCGGGCTCACACCACTGCTTGCTGCGGTCGCTGCGAATACCAACATGACAGTGTTCATCCTGGACAATTCCACTGTCGCCATGACTGGGGGGCAGCCCACATTTCTCTCGGGAGAAAAATTGGTAAAAGTGATTGAAGGAATGGGTATAGCTAAAGAGCATATCCGGTCCATCCTGCCGCTCCCCAAGAATCACGACGAAAATATCCATATCATCAAACAAGAATTGACTTACAAAGGATTGTCGGTGGTCATTTCAGCCAGAGAATGTGTCCAGCAGGCTCGCAAAAAAAAGAGGAGCAGGACCTGATGAAACAAGATATTATTTTGGCTGGGGTTGGAGGTCAGGGGATCCTCTCGATAGCCTTTGTCATCGATAACGCGGCGTTGAAACAGGGTTTCAACTTTAAACAGGCCGAAGTCCACGGGATGGCCCAGAGGGGAGGAGCTGTGCAGTCACACCTCCGGATCTCGGATAAGCCCGTGTTCAGCGATCTGATTCCTAAAGGTGTTGCAGATATGATTTTGAGTGTCGAGCCCATGGAGTGTCTTCGATATTTGGATTTCCTTTCACCCGAGGGAATTGTCATAACCAGCCGTTCCCCTTTTGTCAATATACCCGACTATCCTGATATCGAAAAAGTTATGGATGCCATCCAGACTGTTGCAAACAGAGTCATCGTAGACTCGGATAAACAGGCCAAGGAGGCAGGTTCGCCCAAATCCCAGAATATGGTTATGTTGGGAGCAGCTTCCCCCCATTTGATTCTAGAGGAGACAAATCTTACAGAGTTCATCCGCATACTTTTTGCCCCCCGGGGTGACAAAATGGTCGAGATGAACCTGAAGGCTTTTGATCTCGGCCGAACCGCTGCCATAAAGTGCTAAGGAAGAGACGATGAGAATACATTTCGAAAAGATCAACGATGTTTTTCGATCAGCCGAGAACGAAGGGCGCAATTTTCTCCTTGAACATGAGGTCTATAGGATACTCAAACAGGTCGGGATCAAAACGCCCAAGTTTCTCTTCATAAAAAAAGGGCAGACGATCAAACAGGAGGACCTTGCCCCATTTAAAAAATCTGCCGTTGTTGTTAAGGTCGTCAATCCCTTCATCGTTCACAAGACCGATGTCGGGGGGATCCAGTTTACCGAGCGGAATGCGGCGAAAGTAAACAGAACGTGCAAGATCATGCTGGAGACCATCCCGAAAAAATTTCAAGATTGGGTAAAAAAATTCCCTGAAGCCAAAAAGGGAAGGAGATGGACTCTGCAACAGATTGAACAAGAGATAAGGGGATTTCTGATCTGCGAGATGGTCGCATACGACAAAACAGGATTTGGGACAGAACTTTTGATGGGACTGCGTCATTCCCGGGAATTTGGCCCGATCGCCACGATTGGAGTCGGGGGAGTGGAAATCGAGTATTTGAGTGAGAGAATCAAGGAGGGGAGGGCTGTTTCCATCGGTTCCCCTCATATTCTTTTTAAAAAAGATATTTTGCGGATTCTCGAACCTCTTGCCATATACGACAAACTCGTGGGCAAAGTGAGGGGAAAGGATGCTCTGATCACAAGGGATGAGCTGGTCGATACCTATTTCCGATTTCTCCAACTTGGGGCATATTTTTCTCCCTACAGGTTCGATCATCCCTATGTCATCGAGGAGGCCGAGGTCAATCCTTTTGTGGCAAAGAATAGAAAATTGATCGCCCTAGATGGGATGTGCCGGTTTTCCAGAAAACATCTAGAATCTCGGGACAAACGATACGAGAGCATCCGTTATCTGGTAAAACCCCGTACGATCGGGATCATCGGTGTGTCGGAAAAAATGAATATGGGACACATCATTTTGAACAATATTCTTAAACAAGGATTCCCCAATTGGAATGTTTATGTGGTCAAACCAGGAGTGGATGAGATCGAAGGTTGTGTTTGTGTTCCCCGAATCCAAGATCTTCCGAGGACGGTGGATCTTTTCGTCATTACCGTGGCCGCTGAACAGAATTATGACGTCATCAAAGAACTGGTGGAGCACGGAAAGGCGCGCTCTGCGATCATCATCGCCGGTGGATTGGGCGAGAAAAAGGGGACGCAGGCTCTGGAGGACAAAATCAAGGAGCTTTTGCACGATGGCATCGAAGAACACAAGCTGACTCCCGTCGTGAACGGAGGCAACTGTCTGGGCATTTATTCCAATCCTGGAAAATACGACACCACTTTTGTTCCGGATTACAAGCTTCCACGGATATCCGGCCGAAAAACGAACCTTGTTTATCTCAGCCAGAGCGGGGCTTTTATGATTTCTAGGATGAGCAAGCTGCCCAATATCGAACCGCTGTATGCCATTTCCATCGGGAACCAGATCGACCTGACCGTATCGGACTATCTCAATTATTTCAAGAATGATGATGAAGCGAAGGTTTTTGGCGTCTATGTGGAAGGATTTTTGCCTGCCGACGGCCTCGCTTTTGCTGAGGCTGCTTGCCAGATTGTCAGACAGGAAGGGAAAATGGTTGTCCTGTATAAGGCTGGGAGGACGCCCGAAGGTCGTCAAGCCACTGCCAGTCACACGGCCTCTGTGGCAGGGGATTACAGCGTAGCCAAAGCCATCTGTGAGGAGGCGGGTGTGATCGTGGCCGACAGCATTTTCGATTTTGAAAACTACGTGAAAAATCTGTCGTTTTTAGCGGATAAGATCGTCAGAGGCAACCGGATCGCTCTGATAAGCAATGCCGGTTTTGAGTGTGTTACGATGGCGGATAACCTGAAGAACGACCATGAGTTCGTTTTGGCCACTCTCTCAAAGAAAACCAAGATTAAAATGGCTGTATTGATGGAGAAATTGGGGATTCACCGTCTACAGGATGTCAAAAACCCGATGGATACAACCCCCGTAGCTGATGATGCTGTGTTTGCCGATTGTGTCAAAGCCATGTTGGATGATGAAAATGTGGATTGTGCCATCGTTTCCCCTGTTCCGATGACGCCATCCATGCAAACCCTTGTGCCTGGCAGATTTCATGCGGAAAACGTGTATCATCCCCAGAGCATCGCCATGAGGCTGATCGACGTTTTTCACAAGACAGACAAACCTTTTGTGATCAACCTGGATGCTGGAGACATTTTTAAACCGATGGTGGATTGTCTTGAACAAGCAGGAGTTCCCACATTCAAGCGTTCGGATGTGGCGGTGAAGTTTTTGCGGAAATACATCAATAACCGACTCAAAATCCGGGATCAATATGGAGATGAATAGATGGATACTCGTGATAAAATCGATGGGATTATCCGTAAACATGGCTATGACGACTACAAATGGATCATCCCGTCAGAGATTATTGTTTCCCAGTGGGTGAGAATGAAATGTTTGTATGGCTGCAATGAATACGGAAAAACAGCCACATGTCCTCCGAATGTGCCCACTATCGAGGAGTGCGAGCGGTTTTTTCGTGAATACAAATCGGCTGTCATTTTCCATTTTCTAAAAGCCATGGAAAAACCCGAAGACCGCTTTGCCTGGACAAGAAAAATCAACCTCAAACTTTTAAAGCTTGAGAAAGACATATTCTGCTCGGGTTTTGAGAAAGCCTTTCTTTTGTTTATGGACAGTTGCAACATCTGTAAGGAGTGCCGCGAGAAGAAGGCAGATTGTATAGAACCCAAAATGTCCCGCCCAACCCCTGAGGCGCTGGGCATGGATGTTTATGCCACGGTACGGAAGGCGGGATATCCCATCCAGGTTCTGTACGATTATTCGCAGCCAATGAACCGTTATGCGTTTTTGCTGATCGATTGAAATAAATGTAAAGAGATTTGATTTGGAAAATATCAGGGAAAAACTGGAAAGGATTGAACAGGAAAATCTCTCGGAGAAGGCCTGCCTGAGTATAAAAACCAAAGGCCGAAACCGAAAAGAGGAGCCTCATCTTTTCCGAACGGCCTTTCAGCGCGACAGGGATCGGATCGTCCACTGCAAATCTTTTCGGCGGCTCAAACACAAAACCCAAGTGTTTCTTTCCCCCTATGGGGATCACTACCGCACACGCCTGACCCATACGCTGGAGGTTTCCCAAATTGCCCGCACTATCGCAAAAGCGTTGCGGCTGAATGAAGATCTGACCGAAGCCATAGCCTTGGGGCATGACCTCGGGCACACACCCTTCGGGCATTCTGGCGAAAAGGCATTGGATGATCTTCTCGAAGGAGGATTCAGCCATTACAAGCAGAGTCTCCGGGTTGTTGAAAAATTGGAGTACGAAGGCAAAGGCCTGAACCTGACCTTCGAGGTCAGGGATGGCATATCCAGACATTCCAAGGGCATGGGGGAGATTTTGAATGCCGATGCTAGCGCGATGCCTCAAACACTGGAGGGACAGATTGTCCGCATTTCGGATGTGATCGCCTACGTGAATCACGATGTTGATGATGCTCTGCGTGCAGGAGTGATCAAGAAGGAAGACATCCCTTCGCAGCTTTTTAAAACCCTAGGAAAGTACCATGCCTCGCGGATCGACACGATGGTCGATGATGTGATCAAAGCGAGTCTTGCCTCGGATTTGGATAAAATTGTTATGAATCGTGAGATCATGGAGGCGGTAATGGAGCTGCGCAATTTTTTGTATGGTCGTGTTTACTACAATCCTCATTCCAGAGGGGAGTTGCAAAAAACAGAGAAAATATTAACCGACTTATACCATCATTTTTTGGAAAACCCAGAAGAGCACATCAAGCCCTATCCAGCCGAGGATCCCTTGGAAAAAAGGGTGGGGGATTTTATCGCTGGGATGACGGACCGGTATGCGTTGCGTTTGTATGAACGGTTCTTCATGCCCCTCTCCTGGACCATCCTCTAAAAATAGGACTAAAAAAAAGGGGACGGTTCTATTTTTATAAAAATAAAAGAACCGTCCCCTTTTTTATTTTTAATTTATTTCTTTTTAAGTAAGATCTCTTCGAAAAACTTTAGTGCGGCATCGTCGTCTTTTTGTCCCAGCCAGAAAATCGCCTGCTTTTTCACCTTGGGATTCTTGTTTGTCCTTGCGATGTCGATCAACATGGGCACCGATTGTTCTGTGGGAAGTTGGCTGATGGCGAAAACGGCCGATTCCTTGACTTTGCTATCCTCATCCGTGTCGTTCACAACATCTCTGAGAACCTTCGCACTTTCTTCTGATGCCTTATGTCCCAGCCAAAAAATAGCTTCTTTTCTGATCTTCTGGTCCGTCTCCTTTTTGGCGATGCGCACCAATTCTTTGACAGCTTCTGTTTTGTCGCTCATCTGATAGGCAAAAACAACTTGTTTTTTGAGTTTTGTCTCATCCACTTTTTGGTAGATTTCCTTGAGATCCTCAAGACTTCTGTCGTCTTTTAAGCTTCCCAACCAAAAAATCGCGTTTTCCCGGACCTTCAGTTCGTAGTCACCAAGAGCGGTTGTATAAAGGAATTCATAGACTTTGGGATGGACATGAGAGCTGATCACAAAGAGCGTTTCTTTGCGAATCCTGTCATCTCCCGACTGGAAAGCATTCACAAGAAAACGGAAGCTTTCATCGTTTTCTGCCTCACCGAGCCAGAACAGGGGAATGTCGTCAAAATCATAGGTGTTGTTCAAGTCGATCATTTCCACATCCGCAATGTGTGTTTTTCCACCTGACACCGCGTGCAGCATTAAAAGACCCACGATTTCGTTTCCTTCCTCAGTCGAGGAGATTTCTCCGCTTTTTGCCCTGTAGGCTCTTCTCCGCTTGATCTTGCCTTCATCCACGGTTATGACATAGGGGCTTGATTCATCATAACGTCCCTGGTGGATTTCGTGTCGGCTCAAAAAAGCGTACCCTATGAAATAGACGTCACCTTTTCCTGTTTTTTTGAATTCCTGTGCGGCCATATCCATCTTTTTAGCAAGGCTAATGTCTTCCTTATCCAGATAATGGACCTTACCTTTCAGGGCTACGTCAGCTTCTTCGGCCACAGAGGGGGCAGCAACCGAGATCAAAACCAAAACGGCTGTAGCTATGCAAATAATGAGTTTCTTCATCGCCTCTTCTCCTTCAATCATTTCTCTATGATTTCTCGTATGAACTTCATCGCTTCTTCATCTTTGGTCCTTCCCAAAAAGAAGATGATCTGTTTTTTGAGCTCAGGATTCTGTTCTTTTTTGGCGATGGCGATCATCCCTCGAATAGCCTTTTTGCTTTTGTATTGACTGATGGAAAACAATATTTGATCCTTGACCGATTTCTCTTTGGACTGGTTATAAAATGTGAAAAGATGATCCAGCATTTCCTCGCTTTTTTCTCTTCCTATCCAGAAAATGGCCTGGGACCTGGCTTTGGCGCTAACATCGTTTTTCGCGATGTCGAGAAGCTTTTCCTTCGCCTTTTTGTTTTTGCTCAGCGCAAATGTATGAATGAGCTGGTCCTTGATCTGATCGTCTTTCTCAGAGTTATAAATATCGATCAATGCTTGAATGCCGGTATTGTCTTTGCGCATCTGCCCGAGCCAGATGATGGTGTTTTTCCTGGTCCTGTCGTCCGGGTCGTTTTTGGCGATATCCAACAGTTTTTTGTAGGCTTTGTCATCCTCTCTTTTCAGAGAGATCACATAGATAAGCTGATCTTTTAATTTGCGGTCTTTGGCTTTGTCGTAAAGTTCGATCAAGAGATCCGTGGTAGCTTTGTCTCTCTGCCGTCCGATCCACAAGATTGCCGCTTCCTTGGCACGGGCATCGGGGTCATTTTTGGCAATGGCGATCATCTTGTCCATCGCCTTCTTCTCTTTGTACCGGGAAATGGAGTGAATCAAGACTTGTTTTTCTTTGGTGTCTTTAACCGTATCGTAGATCTCGATCAGCGCATCGAGGCCTTCTGGGTTTTTGTTCCGGCCCAATTGCAGGATGGCATGTTGTCTGACTTTATCATCCGGGTCGTTTTTGGCGATCTTCACCAATAGGGGAAAGACCTTCGGGTTTTTGGATCTACTCAGGATGATGAGCCCCCGTCTTCTGAGCAGGGCATTTTCGTTCTCCAAAACGATCTTTTCCAGTATGGGGAAAGCTTTCTCCTCCTCCATGTTCATCAGGGCGTCAAGGGCAACAAGCTTGAGTTCGACCTCAGGATCCACTTCTTCGTCCTCGATTCCGCCGATAATTCCTCCGATAATACCGGTATCAACGCCGCCTTCGACGCCGCCTTCCACTCCTCCGATAATGCCCAGGACAGGCAGGTCTTCAAGGTCATCCAGGACGACGACTCCTCCTAAGTCTTCCAAAGCTTCCAGTTTTTCTAGTCCTATTAAGGCTTCCTCCACTTTAAGTTTTTCCAATTCGTCCAGGCCTTCTATCTCGTCTATTTCCAGCGCTTTGAGATCTTCCAGCTTTGCTAGACCTTCGAGCCCTTCGATAGATTTCAGCGCCTTCAGGGATTCCAAGGCTTGCAAGCTTTCCAAGGATCTCAACCTTCCGTCGATATAAACACGGAAATCGGGAACTCCTTTTTTGATCAGTTCCTCGGCGATCTCCACCCTGAGGACTTTAGCATCATCGGCCCACGGGCTTTCCCTGTACTGCGTGATCAGCTGATTCAGGTGTTCGATGGCCAATTCTTTGGCCTCGATCTGTTTTTCCAGGTTTTTCAGTTGATTGCTCAGCATGTTTTGACTGTAACCCAGATAGTACAGGGAATCATCCAGGTATTCTCCCTTATGTTTTTGGTAAAATGTGATGGCCTTCTGGAAAGCTTCGACAGCTGCCTCCCACTTTCTGGAATGAACGTATTGTTTAGCCAGTTCATAAGCTTTTTTGGCCTCTTCATAGGCTTGTTTGTTTTTTTCCTGTGCGTTAGTATCTTGGGCAAAAATCGCTCCCGTGAATGTCAAACCCAATACCAACAGGATGGAAAAGAATTTTGCGTATCTCATGATATGCCTCCTTATATTGTCTTTGATACTTCCAATTCGTAAAGGATCCCTCTTTTATGGATAAGTTCCTTGATCATTGCCAGTGCATCGGCGTCATCTCCCTCCTGGTTGGCGATTTCTCGGAGGACGAGGTCCACATCTTCTAGAATCTCTTTGAGAGAGGGATCTTCATCCGCTATCATCCGTTTAAGAAGGATGTTCTGGATGATCAAGCTTTGGACAATCTTTTTATCGATCGTGATTTTGCCATCGTCTGGAGATGCTGTGTAATTGGCGTATTCGACAAGCACCGGCTTCAAACTCTCGAAGTGTTCCTGAATCGAGGGATACATAGCGCTCTGGCTCCCCTCCAGCTGCAAGGGATTGCTCTTGCCGGGCTGAAAAAACGCCAACCTCCCGAAGAAAAATCCCACGGTAAACACGATAAGCAGGGCAGCTGAAGCGTACGCCCATCTTGGGAACAACAAAATGCTCTTTTTCTTGCGTTCTTTGCCTTGGATCCCGACATCGATCGTGTTCCAGCATTTTTCCCAATTAGCATCTGGGATATCCTCGGTTTTTGTCTCATCGAGAACCTGGAAAACCTTTTTTGTGTATGCGAATTCCTCGGAACATTCGGAACATTCCTCGATATGTGCCTTAAGATCTTTGGCGTCGTTTTCTCCCAGTTCCCCGTAAAGGTGGAGTACTATTTTTTCCTTATACTTATACTTTCTGCATGCCATATTCCTTCTCCCACAAATATTTTTTCAGCGGACTTCTGATGGCGGATACCGCCCGGAAGAGTTGTTTTTTGACACTCCCTTCCGAGCAGTCGAGATATTCGGCGATTTCTTTGATGCTGAATTGTTGATAGTGTTTAAGGATGAAGACCATCCGTTGTCTGGGCGAAAGCTTTGCCACCAGATTGCTTATTTTCTCGCGGAGCTGCTCGAGTCCGATGGTATGCTCTGGGTTGGAATGGTTGCTCCCGATCGTTTTCTCCCACTTGTCCCAGTCCGAAAAATCCTCTTTTTTGTGTTTCTTTTTTCGCAAATAATCGATGCTGCAGTTGATGCCGATCCGGTAGATCCAAGAAGAAAAACTCGTATCGTTTTCGATCTTGTATTTATCCAGGTAATTGTACGTTTTGATGAAGGTTTCTTGGAGGATGTCTTCGGCATCCTCCTTGTTTTTTGTGTACTGGTACGCCAGCGCGAAAATTCTTTTGCGGTTCTGTTCAAAAAGCATACGAAATGCCTCCGTGTTGCCCTGTTGGGCCGATTGCACAATAGCTCTTTCCGTCATTCTTTGTATTTCATCTATCAAAACGTAATTTTTGCTCTTTTCGTTGACAAATAATTAGAAGAAAAATCTCTTTCAAATTGTAACGCAAAACACGTCATCTTTCCAAAATGATCGGGATACGCTCTTTGTGCTTTACGTCTGGGTACAAATGAAATATCATTAGGCAGGAGTAATGATATGAAGGTATTGAGCGATAATCTGAGTTTTTCGACAGGTGGTTTCAACGACATGATCGACATCACCCCAGAGGTTTCTCATAAGCTGGCTGAAAATGGACTCAAAGACGGCACGGTCACGCTTTTTGTTCCAGGCTCCACCGGCGGATTCACCACCATCGAGTACGAATCCGGTCTGGTCAGGGATTTCACAGAATTTATGGAAAAGATCATTCCCAGCGATGTGACCTACCATCACGATGCCCGCTGGGGAGACGGCAATGGTTTCTCCCATGTGCGATCCGCCCTTCTCGGCCCCTCTCTGACCGTTCCTTTCAGCAACGGCCAGTTGTCTCTCGGGACATGGCAGCAGATCATTTTTGTCGATTTCGACAACAGGGCGCGCAACCGAACGATTGCGCTCCAGTTTATTGGGGAATAATGACGGACATCAAAGACAAACTGGAAAGGATCAAAAAAGAACGCCAAACCCGTTCCAAATCCCAACAGGTAACCAGCACCTGGAGAAAGATCCAGGAGGAGGAAGACCTTTCAACCAAAGAAAAACTTGAACGCCTGATCAATCTCACCCGCCAGGAAAAGCTGGAAGAAGCCAAATCTCCAACATTCGAGCCTCTTCCAAGGGAGCCTCTCCAATGGCTTGAAAATAGCTTCGCCCTGGATGTGAATTATGGGAGGATTAAAATCGCTTCCGGTCTCGAGATAAACGGCGAGGTTCTTGCCTGTCTCAGCCAGGATGATGCATTCAAGGAACTTGACTTATCCACAGCTCTTTTCATCGACCTGGAGACAACCGGATTGTCCGGAGGAACAGGAATAATCCCGTTCAACATAGGCATGGGGTATTACCGGGACGACAAATTCCTGGTCGGCCAGTATTTCCTGGGAGAAATGGCTGAAGAGGAGAGGATGATCCAGGAGCTTGGAGCGTTTTTTAAGGAGATGAATTTTCAGTCGGTGGTAACATACAACGGCAAAAGCTTCGACATCCCCTTGCTTGAAACCCGGTTTATCCTTCACAGGCAGCCGTTTCAACTCAACGGGCTTCCCCATCTCGATTTCCTGTATCCAGCCCGCAGGCTCTGGAGCCACAAGTACGAAAGCTGCCGCCTGTTTCACCTGGCCCTGAATGTGGTGCAGGCCGGCCGGACCGAGGATATCCCCTCGGCCGAGATTCCCTGGCGGTATTTCCAGTATCTCCAGACCGGCAATTATGACCTGATCGAACCCATCCTTTATCACAACCAGGAAGATATCCTGTCACTTCTGGGTGTTGTGGTCATCGGCGCCCACATATTCTCCGAAGATCCTGACCTCTGTTTGGGCGATGCCATGGATTTTTATGGCGCTGGGAAAGTCATGGCCAACGCTGGGGATGTGGAAAAATCCGCCCAGTTCTTCCAGAAAGCGTTGGACGGGAACTTGACCGATGAAGTATCTGTCGAGACCAAAAAACGCCTATCAGCCTATTTCAAGAAACGACAGGATTGGGACAAGGCCGTGCCCATTTGGAAGGAGATGACATCGACAGAGGTGGTGATACCGGCTCAGCTTTTTTCGTTCCGGGAGCTAGCCATGCACTTCGAACACCGATTGAAAAACTATGAAGAGGCCAAACGGATCGCGGAAGAAGGATTTGTTCTTTCCACTGGAGTTTCCTCCTACTATGAGAAGGATTTTTCCTACAGATTGGATAGGCTGCGCCGCAAAATCAAACAAAAAAAAGATAAATCTTAGGGACATAATTTAAAGACAAAATATAGGAGGGAGTATGAATCCAAAGCCGGTCTTCAAATCATGTTTTTTTATCATTTTCACTCTTCTTCTGATTTTCCCATCACTTTTTGCTGGAAATAACCAAGAAGCGGATAAATCGGCTGGACCGCGTGTGCTGTCTGCTATGGATACGCTTCGCATCAACCAGGTATCAGGTCCCCGATTATCCCCTGACGGGCTGTGGGTGGTCTACACCATGAGCAAAAGGGATATGGAAGATAAAGATTTTAAAAGCACCACCCACATCTGGAAAGCCAAAGGGGATGGATCGAATAAAAGGCAGATGACTCGGGGAAAAGATAATTGCACATCCCCGGCTTGGTTTCCCAGCGGGAAAGCTATTGCCTTTTTATCCTCCCGTGGTAAAGTGCGCGCCGGAGATAAGGATGGTGAAGAATCAAGTTCTCAGATCTTCGTGTTACCTATCGATGGGGGAGAAGCCTGGCAGTTGACTGAACACAAGGAAAATATCCAATCCTTCAGGATTTCTCCCGATGGGAAGAAAATTGCCTTCACAGCTAGGGATACCTTGAGTGAAGAAGAAGAAAAGAATAAGAAGGAAAAGGATGATGCCGTCGTAGTCGATGAGAAGTTCCGGATGTCCCATCTCTGGGTTTTCGACATCGACAGCAAAAAAGCCTTCCGAATGACAGAGGGAGCTTTCACTGTTGGGGATTTCCGCTGGTCTCCGGATTCCAAAAGAATAACCTACGTGAGCCGGCCAAACACTAAAGTCGATGAATCATGGAACAGTGATATCTGGGTTGTCGATGTGGAAAAAAGGAAACCGAAGCTGTTGTTTGAAAATCCGGGTCCTGATTCCAATCCCCGCTGGTCACCCGATGGGAAGACCATCGCTTTTGCTTCTCATCCTCAAACAAGTACCTCCACCTGGTACAGCAAACTCCATCTGATCCCGGCCGGCGGTGGCGGAGCTCGAGTTCTTCTTGAGAAATTCGACCTGAATTTTTCCAATCCGATTTGGTCTCCTGATGGAAAAACGATCTTCTGGTCAGCCGGAGATCGAACGACGACGAATCTTTTTTCCGTGGATGTCCAATCCGGCAAAGTCAAACGCCTCGTTCCTCCCCGAGGGAGAAATTCGTCCTGGGAACTGGCAAAAGATGGGATGCAGTGGGTTTGGGTTCACGCACCTGCCACGTGGCCGTCCGAGATTTATGCGGCGGATATCGAATTAAAGAATCTTGCAGTTTTGACGGATGCCAATCCTTGGCTGCGTGAGGAAGGATTCAAGTTCGGAAAGGTGGAAACCGTAAGGTGGAAAAACAGCGACGGCCAGGAGATCGAGGGTGTGCTCACGTATCCGGTCGATTATAAGTTCGGCAAAGAATATCCCCTCATCCTCAATCCTCACGGAGGACCCAGCGGTGTCCGGATCGAGACGTTCAGCACATCAAATCAGTTTTTCGCCGGAAACGGCTTTTTCATCTTCCAGCCGAATTTCCGCGGGAGCGTCAATTACGGCCAGGAATTCGTCAACGCCAATAGGGGAAAATGGGGCATCGTCGACTATGAAGATTGCATGACCGGAGTGGATTACTGCATCGAAAAGGGCTGGGCCGACCCGGACCGGTTGATCTGTTACGGTTGGAGCTATGGAGGATACATGAGCTTCTGGATCGTGACACAGACCAACCGATTCAAAGCCGTCTCCCCTGGGGCCGGGCTGCCCAACCTTTACAGCATGTACAGCACAACAGACATTCCCCGCTACTTGGCTTGGTTCTTCGGGACTCCCTGGGATAATGAGGAGACGTTCGAAAAGCTGTCAGCCATTCGTCATGTGAAAAATGTGAAGAGCCCTGTCTTGATTTTGCATGGAGAAAAGGATGCACGGGTTCCTATTAGCCAGTCTGTGGAGTTTTACCAGGCGCTTCGCGACCTGGGAAAAGACGTCACATTTGTGAAGTATCCAAGGGAAGGGCATGGGCTCCGAGAACCCCGCCACCAGCTGGATCGGCTACGCCGTTATCTTTATTTTTTCGCCAAACATGTCGATTTGACTCCGATAAGCGAGATCGAATGGGAGAAGGAACAGGCCAAGAAAAAAGAGGATAAAAAGGAAAAGAAGTAGGGATTAGACCATGAAGGCCATGATCTTGAAGGATTTTGCCTCCATCGAGCAAAATCCGCTGGAGCAGGTCGACTTGCCGGTTCCTGAACCCGGTCCTGAGGATATCTTGATACGAGTGAATGTGTGCGGCGTTTGCCACACTGACCTGCATACGGTTGAAGGAGAGCTCTCTGGAGCCAAACTCCCGATCATCCCTGGCCATCAGGTTGTAGGAAGAGTGGAGAAATGCGGCAAAATTGCATCCCGGTTCAATGAAGGAGATAGGGTAGGAGTGGCCTGGCTTTATTCTACAGACATGAAATGCCAGTTTTGTACTCGAGGGAACGAAAACCTGTGCTTAAATGCACAGTTCACGGGTTATCATCAGAATGGAGGGTATGCCGACTACATGGTCGCCCCTGAGAAGTTTGTCTATGCCATACCTGAAATTTTCGGAAACGAAGAAGCAGCTCCTCTCCTTTGTGCGGGAATCATCGGCTACAGGGCCCTCCGGTTGAGCGGGATCAAATCAGGTCAGAAACTTGGTCTTATCGGATTCGGGGCATCGGCCCATGTGGCGATTCAAGTGGCTATCCACTGGGGCTGTGAGGTTTATGTGTTTTCGAGATCAGAGGAACATCGAGCTTTAGCTAAAAAACTTGGAGCGGTTTGGACCGGAACATCCAAGGACGAGCCTTCCGAAAAGATGGATAGCATCGTGAATTTCACACCTGCGGGACCGACTGTTTTGGATGGCATGCGATGGCTGGATAAAGGGGGGACTCAGTTATTGGCTGGAATATACATGTCCCCGGTACCAGAAATGGATTATGCCCAATATCTCTATCATGAAAAGACTCTACGCAGTGTGGCCAATGCAACGAGGCAGGACGGGGAGGAATTGCTCCGGATAGCGGCCGAGATCCCGATTCTTGCGACCACGACAGCGTATCCGCTTGAGGAAGCGAACCAAGTCCTAAAGCTTCTCAAGGACAGCAAAATCGACGGCGCCGCTGTATTGAAAACCAGTCCCCTTTAGGTTATATTGATAGGACTCTTAAGGTGCGCCCGTAGCTCAGCTGGATAGAGCGTCTGACTACGAATCAGAAGGCCGTAGGTTCGAATCCTGCCGGGCGTACCAGGGAAAACCTCCGATTTCAGCAACTTACTTTGTTTTTAGGCTTTCAATCCTAGTACCATATTTTCAGCGCTTTTCAACCATTTTTGTGAAATATTTGTGAAATGGGATAGTAGTCT
>CP070750.1:4226478-4238490 GCA_020348385.1 Candidatus Aminicenantota bacterium
AACTTGGCCAGGTCGATCATGGCATAATCCAGGCCTTGATGGAGCTGGTTTCTTGGCCCGCCGATAGCCCCCAGCCAATTTTTCAGACCCATAGTCAACCGCGACAAGCTGTGGGTTTTGGCGATCGGGACGTTGATGATTTTATCCGCTTCGACAAAGTCGGTGTAGACCTCCCACTCTTTGAACCATTCGCCGTTGAGGGCCATTTTTTTTAGGTGGTGAGGATTGACGTACGGCACCTTTGCCCCTGCATCCTTGGCGGCCTTTGCGATGCCCGAACGGGCATAGGTTCTGCGGGCGGGATTGATGGTGTTATCCATGACGATGACCTGCTTGGCGTCTGCTTCCACACAAAGCTCGACCAGGGCTTTAACCACTTCGGGATTGGTACAAGCTGCCTGTTCAGGAGTTCGATCCCAACCGATGTTCGGTTTGACGATGACTACATCTCCCTTTGCGATAAAACGTTTGATCCCCCCGATGACAGCGATAGCTTCTTTGGTTATCTGACCAGGAGAATCTCCTTGGATCATGGCCAGATCAGGAAGTCCCCCCTCCTGAGCCAACAGGTATGAGGGAACACTGGCGACCAGGCTCCCGACAGCCACATTTTTTAAAAAATCTCTTCTTTTCATATCAAATTCCTTTCCCCAGAGAATTCATGTACTCCTTGATGCCGCTGTAGATCCCCTGAGCGATGTATTGGCGATACTGGTCGCTTTTGAGCCTCGTTTCTTCCTTGGCATTGCTTAAGTAGGAGACTTCGACCAGAACAGAAGGGGTCTCCACACCGATCAGAACCCAGAAAGGGCCTCCTTTATATCCCAGATTTTTGACGTCTTTATATTTTTTTTGGAGGGTCAGGACAAGATTTTTCTGGATGTCATTGGCCAATTCTTTTGATTCCATGACTTTACTGTTTTTTGCGATTTTTTCCAGAATGCTTCGCATCTCGCTGAGATTTTTTGTCGATGTGGCGTTTTCAAGAGCGGCTGTTTCGATAACCGAAGGGTCCTGGCTGAAATTGAGATAAAAAGTTTCCACTCCTGAGCGTTTTTTGACTGGATTGGAATTGGCATGCACAGAAATGAACAGATCGGCCTGCTTCTGGTTGGCTATGACTGTCCTGTTTTCTACCGGGACATAAATATCCGATTCTCTGGTCATGATGACTTCCAGGTCTTGGTTGGCATCGAAAAGCTTTTTAAGACGCTGGCAGATATCCAGGACGATTATTTTCTCCATAGTTCCACTTTTCCCTATAGTGCCAGGATCTTTGCCACCGTGTCCCGGATCGATCACGATCCTCTGGATACCCAAGCCCAGCTGTCGGGCCATGCTGTATCCTTCTTTTGTGGGTTTAGCGGGCTGAGGAGGTTTTTCTGTCGGAGTTTCAAGGATGGATTCTGAAGGATATATATCGATCACGATCCTGAAGGGATCGAAGGCCGGCCAAACCTGAAAACGTTTGACCTTGCTAAAATCCAGGTCCACGACAACGCGGACTGTGTTGGGTGACCTTTGGGCGATTCGGATCTGGTTTATGTAATCGTTTTTCACCAGATAAGTTTTGTTGTGCAAAATGGGATTGAGTTTGGCCTGGTAGATATCCACGAAGATCCGGTCCGGAGAGGGCAGCTCGTGGGGGCTGTACTCTCGGAGAGTCCCGATATCCACGACGATACGGGTGAACGTTGGATGGGTGAAGTGCCGGAGATCGTAGATTTCCACACGCTCGTCTTTTTGGAAAGAAAAAGAAATGGATGATACCAATAACAGGGCAACTCCGAGAGACAGGAAAAAGTTTCTTTTCATTTTAATATTCTATTAATGCTATCCAACAACTCGGTTGCTGTCAATTTTGTAAAAGCGTTATGCGCCATACTTTTTTAGCTTTCCCGCATGGGCCAGCATGAGAGGCATGGCATAGATGGCTTGAAATCGCCCTAGATAGCCTTGAGAACAGGTTCGTTCAGAAAATCGGTCAATGCCGTCTGGCATAGCTGTGGCCGCATGAAGCATAAAAGGGTTGGGATGCCAGGAGTGGGATTTGAGTAAACTGGGAGTGGAATGGTCGGAGGTGACGACCAACACCTCTGCGTTTTTGTCTACGAGGCGAGGAATATAAGTATCGGTTTCTTCGATGGCCACCTTTTTGGCATCATAGTTGCCATCCTCTCCTGCGGCGTCGGTTTTTTTCACATGAATATAGAAAAAATTGTAATCCAAGTAGATTTCATCCAAGGTGTCGAACAGATCTTCGATCTCTGGTCCCACATCGACGGTGGCCATCCCGACCAATTTGGCCAAACCTTTATACATCGGATAGTTGGCCAAGGCCACAGGTCTGATTTTGAACAGATCTTGCATCGACGGAAGGGATGGATGCTTCGAAAAACCGCGAAGCAGCACCGTGTTTACCGGATCTGAATCCTTCAAGAATTCTGTCAGATCGTCCAGAAAAGAATTGACCATTATGGCTGTTCTTTGCGCCTCGTTATCGAGGGGTTGGGTGTACGTTCGGGGCTTGTTTTCTTTTTGAGGGTCGGCATCGCTAAGCGCATCGCATAGGTTTTTGCCGCTGAATTTAACGACAAACCGGTGTTCTTTTCCCGGATACATCTGAATTCTTGGCCCTTCCCGGGATTTGAGAAAAGCATTGATTTTTTCACAGAGCAACGCGTTTTCGGAGGTCGGAATTCTTCCTGCCCGCCTGTCTGTGATCATGCCTTCTTTGTGTGTGGCAAAGTTGCCTCGGGCGACTATGTCATTCCTCCCGACCTCCACCTCTACACCGAGAGCTTCCAGGATGCCTCTTCCCAGTGTGTGTTTTAGAGGATCATACCCAAAAAGTGAGAGATGAGCGGGGCCGCTTCCCGGTGTGATTCCCATAAAAACAGGATCTGACAGGCCACATACGCTTTTCGCTGCCAGCTTATCCAAGTGTGGAGTATTGGCGGCTTCCAATGCGGTTTTCCCGTTGCGAGGAAGTCCGCCCAGTCCATCCATTACGAGGAGGATGATTTTTGACGGTGTATCCGTGCTCAATTCTGTCGCGATCTTTTCCCAATCCATGTTCTTCTCCAGGGGCAAACCTTCATTCTTTCCTGAATTTTCTCGATGTTTCATTATAAATTAAAAAAGTTTGTTAAGAAAGTAATTTCACCCTTTTCATTCGTTATGGCAATTGTTAGAATCGACGCATGGATAAGGTCTTTGTTCTCGATTTTGGCTCGCAATACACCCAATTGATCGCACGAAAAATAAGAGATTTAGGTGTGTTTTCGGAGATATTCCCTTTCGATCTACCTCTTTCCAGGATAAAAACAGAGAATCCGGGGGCCATTATCCTCTCTGGGGGTCCCCAAAGCGTTTATGCTCCGGAATCTCCGATGATCTCTGAAGAGATTTTTCGGATGGGGATACCGATTCTCGGCATCTGTTACGGCCTCCAGATCATGGCTCATGTTTTAGGGGGAAAGGTCAAACCTTCGAAAAAAAGGGAATATGGTTTTGCGCACTTGGATGTGAAAGACAGAAAAGGACTGCTCTCTGGATTCAAGGATCGAGGACAGGTCTGGATGAGCCATGGGGACAAGGTGCATGATATCCCGCCTGGATTCCTCATCTCAGGTAAGACCTCCAATTGCCATGCAGCTGTGATCGAATCGCGAAAAATGAAAATTTTTGGTGTTCAATTCCACCCGGAGGTTATCCACACAACGCAAGGCATTCAGATTCTCGCGAATTTTCTCTTTCGTCAGGCAGGCCTAAAAAAAGAGTGGAAAATGGACTCGTTTATCCAGGCAAAAGTCAAGGAAATTCGGGATCAAGTCGGCCAGGAAAGAGTCATTTGTGGTTTGAGCGGAGGGGTGGATTCTCTGGTGACATCTTTGATCATTCATAAAGCGATAAAGGATCGTCTCACCTGCATATTTGTCGATAATGGCCTGCTGCGAAAGGGACAGTTCCAGGAATTGTTGAAAAGCTTTAGGCATCGATTCTCCCTGAACGTTATCGGCGTGGATGCCTCTGAATCATTCCTGGAAAAGCTGGAACGGGTCATTTCACCGGAGAGGAAGAGAAAGATCATCGGCAAGGAGTTCATCCGCATTTTCGAGCAGGAAGCCAAAAAGATCGGAAAGGTGACATTTTTGGCTCAAGGAACGATTTATCCCGATGTCATCGAGAGTAATCCTGTTAAAGGCCCCTCTTCTAAGATAAAATCCCATCATAATGTCGGGGGATTACCCAAGAATTTGTCTTTCCGATTGGTCGAACCTTTAAAAGAATTGTTCAAGGATGAAGTCAGAGAACTGGGCACAGAACTCGGCGTGGACAAGGATTTTATCCTTCAGCACCCGTTCCCTGGCCCAGGACTGGCTGTCAGGATTGTGGGAGAGGTAACGAGAGAAAGACTGAAGATCATACGGGAAGCCGATGAGATCTTGATTCAAGAAATAAAAAAAGCACGGCTGTACAATAAGCTGTGGCAGGCCTTCACGGTTTTATTGCCGGTCAAATCCGTGGGGGTGATGGGCGACCGGCGCACATACCAGAGAGTAGTAGTGCTCCGACTGGTTCGCAGCGTAGACGGGATGACGGCGGATTGGTACCCTGCAAATACCGATGTCCTATCCCGAATCTCCAGTCGCATCGTGAACGAAGTGGATGGAGTCAACCGCGTTGTGTATGATATAACCACCAAGCCACCGGGGACCATTGAGTGGGAATGAACATGGAATCCACATTTATTCACCTTCACAACCATTCAGAATTCAGCATTCTCGATGGGGCGTTAAAAACAGCCACGCTCGTGGAGGCCGCCTACGAAAAAAAGATGCCTGCCGTAGCCCTTACAGATCACGGCAATATTTTTGGAGCCGTGAATTTTTTTAAACAAGCCAAGGAAAAAAAGATCAAGCCTATCCTGGGTGTTGAAATATATGTGGCTCCAGAAAGCCGGTTTGACAAGTCTCCCGATCAAAAGGGGCCCAGGCATTTCCATTTGGTCCTCCTTATCAAGGATGAAAAAGGATACAGGAATCTTTGTCAGCTCATAACAAAGGCTTACCTGGAAGGTTTTTATTACAAACCGCGCATCGATAAGGAGCTGCTGGTTCAACACAGCGAGGGGCTGATCGGTCTGTCCGCCTGTCTCAAGGGCGAGATCAGTCATTATCTGGGATTGGGATTGGCTGATAAGGCTGAGGAGACAGCTCTCGAGTATGCCGCCTTTTTTGCCCCAGGAGATTTTTATATCGAACTCATGGATCATGGAATCCCGGCGCAAAAAGAGGTCAATCCTCTTCTTGTGAAGTTGGCCAAAAAACTCAATATCCCGCTAGTCGCAACAAACGATGTCCATTATTTCCGCAAAGAAGATCATGAAAGCCAGGATATCCTTCTGTGTATCCAAACGAATAAAAAAGTCACGGACCAGGATAGAATCCGTTTTGCTACTCAGGAATTTTATTTCAAGTCGCACGACGAGATGGTGGAACTTTTCAAGGAGACACCTGACGCCATCCAGAACACGACCAAAATTGCGGCCAAGTGCAATTTTGACTTCCCCCATTCGGGGTATTTTTTGCCGAATTTCAAACAGCCGGAGGATAGTTCACTGGAGGAATATTTTGATCAGGTCATCAAGCAAGGATTTGAGAACAGAATGACCGCATTGGCTCCACGGATTGAGAAGGGAGAACTCCCAGGGCGCAAAGTCTACGAAAAGAGGCTGGAAAAGGAAGTCAGGCTCGTCAAAGAAATGGGATTCGAAGGGTATTTCCTGATCGTCTGGGACTTGATCCGTGAAGCACGTTCGAGAGGAATACCTGTGGGCCCAGGAAGAGGATCGGCGGCAGGCAGCCTTCTTGCCTTTTCTTTGGGAATCACGGCTTTGGATCCTCTTGAGTACGACCTTCTGTTCGAGCGATTCCTGAATCCGGAACGAATCAGTCTTCCGGATATCGACATCGATTTTTGTGGAAGACGAAGGGATGAGGTCATCTCCTATGTCACAGAAAAATTCGGACGGGAGAATGTTTGCCAGATCATAACCTTCGGGACCATGGCGGCTCGCCAGGCCGTACGAGATGTGGGGAGGGCCCTGGAAGTTCCCCTTCCGGAAGTGGACAGGATCGCCAAGATGATCCCCCCATTCGGTCCGGATTCCTCGATAGCAGGGGCCCTGAAAAACCTCCCCCAGCTCCGAGAGTTGAGAGATAAAGATGCAAAAATCGCTCACCTGCTTTCGGTCGCTCAAAAACTGGAGGGACAAGTCCGCCATCCCTCCATTCATGCTGCTGGGATCGTCATAACTCCTAAACCTCTTGTGGAGTTTATGCCTTTGTATCAATCAGTCAAGGGTGAAATAACCACCCAATTTCCGATGGGGGACATCGAAGCGATTGGGCTTCTGAAGATGGACCTGCTGGGACTTCGCAACCTCACCGTTATCCAAGATACCCTGGAACTGGCAAAGCAGGACAATGGAAAAGAGATCGATATGGATCATATCCCGTTGGATGATCAAAAAACCTTCGAGGTTTTTCAATCGGGAAACACAGATGGCGTATTCCAGTTTGAAAGTACTGGGATGAAAGATCTGCTCCGGAATTACAAACCGGAAACGCTGAGGGATTTGATCGCCATGAATGCCTTGTATCGGCCCGGCCCGTTGCAAAGCGGCATGACAGATGAATTTGTCAAACGCAAAAACCATCCCGACAGGATCAGTTATGAATTCCCAGAACTGGAGCTTATCCTCAAGGAGACTAAAGGAATCATTGTCTATCAGGAACAGGTGATGCAGATCGCGACAGAGCTGGCGGGGTATTCCATGGCCGAGGCAGACCTTTTGAGGAAAGCCATGGGGAAAAAGATCTCCTCAGTGATGAAAGCACAGAAGCAAAGGTTTGCGCGGGGATCTAAGGAAAAGGGACTTTCGCCGGCAAAATCCAACAAGATTTTTGAACTCATCAAACATTTTGCCGGGTATGGATTCAATAAATCTCACAGTGCTGCTTATGCTTTTCTGGCCTACCATACGGCCTATCTGAAGGCCCACTACCCTGTCGATTTTTTAGCGGCTCTCTTGACATCTGAAGCGGAAAGAGGAGCAACTTCCCAAGTTGTCAAATACATGAACGAATGCAAAGAAATGGGGATCGAAGTGCTCCCCCCGGATATCAATGAAAGCGACTTCAATTTCACCGTCTCCCAGGGAAACATCCGCTTCGGGCTCTCTGCCATCAAAAATGTCGGTGAAGGGGCCATCAGAGCTTTGATAAACACAAGAAAGAAAAAGGGACGCTTTTCTTCTCCGTTCGATATTTTTGATGAAGCGAGCCCCAAAACCATAAACAGGAAGGTCATCGAAAGCCTGGTCAAAGCTGGAGCACTTGATTCCCTGAAATGGAAAAGATCTCAGATGTTTCATCTTGTCGACAAAATGATCGGCTACTCCCATGAAATCCAGAAGATCAACTCTTCCAAACAAAATCTTCTTTTTGGGAAGGGACACATCGAGTTACCCCAGATCCCTCCAGAAGTCCAGGAAATGAGGGAATGGGATGAATCCCTTTTGCTCTCCTATGAAAAGGATGTTTTGGGATTTTACATCACGGGACATCCTTTGACGCATTACGGAAAACAGTTGAATCGTCTTGTCTCTCATACCATCAGCCAGTTGGATGATGAGCTGGATTTTAACACTGAGATCAGGGTTGCAGGTATCATTTCGTCCGTGAAGCAGCTAAGGACAAAAAAGGATGAAAGGATGGCTACGCTGCAGCTTGAAGACTTGAGCGGTCGCATCGAAGTGGTGGTTTTTCCGGACAGCTACCAAAAGAATCATGAGTATTTGAGAGCAGACCAGCTCGTTTGGATCAAAGGGAAATTTTTGGGGGAGGGAGAGAATAGGCGAATTCACCTGCTGCAGATCATGCCCCTGGGAGAGGCTTTCCAGAAGCAAGCCAAGAGAGTGGTGCTGAGGATTTTTCTTCCAGGCATCGAGGAGACCGTTTTTGAAGAGCTGAAGGCTATCCTGGATGAATACAGGGGGCAATGTCCTGTGTTCTTCGAACTAGAGGCCCCCCATTCTTACCGGATGGTCGCTCAGTCGAGAGAGATACAGGGGGTCGTCCCTTCAGAAGAATTCACCAAAGATGTCGAGATATTACTCGGTGAAAAATCGGTATATATCGAATATAAATAGGATCCTTTTACCATTCATCACTAGCAGTGAAAGATGATTCCACATAGACTTAAATGTGCCTGGCCAGCATTTCCTGCGATAAAATGAAAATTCAATTTGACAACGAGTTCGGAGTTTATGTACTTATATCCCTAAGGCTATGAACTACAAATTACTTGTTGCCGACGATTCTCCGTCAATCCAAAAGCTCCTCCAAATGTCTTTTCCCGAATCAGAATTTGAAATTTTTGCATTTAGCGATGGACAGGAAGTTATGGATTCTCTAAGTCAGATTAATCCGGATGCCATTCTACTGAATCTTTCACTTCCCCAAAAAGATGGGTATGAATTGGGTGAGCACATCAAAAATCTGGAAGTTTTTAACCAGGTGCCTCTGATACTGATCAAAGAGGCCTTTGAGCCATTGGATAAGGAGAGATTGGAAAAGTTGGAATACGACCAACTTGTTCAGAAGCCTTTTGATTCGGATGACTTGGTTCAAAAGGTGCGAACCGCCATCGAGGAGAGAAAAATTCCTATGACTCTTCCTGAGGAACCTATTTGGGATTCGGGATCAACCGCCGAAACGAGAGTTGAGCTGGATGAAACAGTCCGGGGTTTGGTCAAAGATGAAATACTGGGCGTGCAAAGAGAGCTGGAAAAAAGAATCAAGGCGCGTATAATGGCAGAGCTTAAGATGTGGTTGATCGACAACCAGAAAAAATAAATAGCTATTTAAAGGTTAACTTCCGAATATCTGTGGCAAGAGGAGTCCAAGAAGGCTCATGCGGACTTTCGGAGAGATTTACATAAACACTGAAATCACCAGCAGCCCCCCAATCCTTGGTCACTATGGTAACGTTGAATTGGTGTGCTCCAGAGCCTTTGGAAACTAAGGCTTTAGCGGCAGTCAGCAAGGTATAACTGCCAACTATATCTGTGTTAAATCCAATATTAAGCTCCCCGGTATCCTTGGAGGCCAAAACATACTCAACGTTGACAACGAACGCCGTTATTATGCCTGGGGTTAGCCCAGAATTAGGCGTTACGGAATTAATACTGATGGAGTCACTTTGTTCCTCTGGACCAGTGGGATTCTTGCCCTTGCAACCGAATAAAATTAAGAGAACGGCCAATGTTGGAGTAAAGAGCCAATGCATTTTGGTAAACATTCTGAACCTCCTTTTTGGCAATTCCTCTTATTGAGAATGAGCCTGAATAAGTATATCATAGAAACAAGGTGAGACAAAGAGAGCACAAAGAAATATAACGACAATAAATACAAACAGCTTGCCAGCCGATAGTCTCTAACCATAAATTAATAAAAAAGCAACAACAATAGTTTCGGATTTCAAAAAGATGGATTACCTGGTAAAATAGACTTTTCCTGGATCGATATTAAAAAATGTAGTTGATAATCAAGGCGTTATTCATTTGAGGATTATTGCATGAAAGAAAAAGTCGTTTTGGCAAAAGCCTATGATCCTGATCCTGTAGAAGAAAAGTGGCTGAGACATTGGAAGGAAAAGGGTGTTTTTACACCCAAGATGCCGTCTTCCGCAAAAAGATACTCGATGGTCCTTCCCCCGCCGAACGTTACCGGTTCTCTTCACATGGGACATGCTCTGTGTTTCACACTGCCAGACATCATCGTGCGGTGGAAAAGAATGCTAGGATACAACACCCTCTGGCTTCCCGGTACAGACCACGCCAGCATCGCTGTTCATAACGTAATCGAACAGAGTTTGGAAAAAAAGGGGCTTTCGAGAGAGAAACTCGGCAGAGAAAAATTCATGGAAGTTGCGTGGGATTGGAAACATAAATACGGCGGTGTGATCATAAATCAGCTCATAAAGCTGGGGACTTCTCTAGATTGGACCAGAGAAAGATTCACCCTGGATGAAGGTTTTCATAAAGCTGTGTTGCGTGTTTTTGTCGATCTCTACAAAGAAGGGCTGATCTACAGGGATTATTACTTGGTGAACAGATGCCCTCATTGTGCAACCGTGCTGTCGGACATCGAAGTGGAACACAGAGAGCTGGCTTCGAAACTCACCTACATAAGATACCCGGTCATAGATTCAGAGGATTATATCGTTGTCGCCACCACACGGCCGGAAACCATGCTGGGCGATACGGCTGTCGCTGTTCACCCGGAAGATGAACGATATGCTAAGTTTGTGGGACAAAAAGTGCTTCTTCCCCTCCAGAACAGGGAAATCCCTGTCATTGCCGATGAGCAGGTGGAGATGGAATTCGGCACCGGTGCAGTCAAGGTCACCCCTGCCCACGATCCAGCGGATTTCGAATTGGGGAAACGCCATAATCTCGAGCAGATCATCGTCATCGATGGTTCTGGGATAATGACCGAAAAGGCGGGAAAAGAGTTTGCGGGTTTGGAGAGGTTTGAATGCCGGGACTTGGTGCTTACCCGTTTAGCAGAACTGGGGCTTATCGATATGACCGAGGATTACCATCATGCGGTAGGTCACTGCTATCGCTGCAAAAACATCATCGAACCCAATCTGTCCTGGCAGTGGTTTGTCAAGATCGAACCTCTCGCTAAGGAAGCCATCCGGGTCGTCGAAGAGGGGGAGATCGAATTCATCCCTCCCAACTGGGCTAAGACTTATTTTGAGTGGATGTACAATATCCATGATTGGTGCATCTCACGTCAGCTCTGGTGGGGTCACAGGATTCCTGCTTGGTATTGCCAGCAGTGTAACGAGATCATTGTATCAGAAACGACACCCGAACGATGCAGCCAGTGCCAGAGCACTAACCTCATCCAGGAGGAAGATGTTTTGGACACCTGGTTCAGCTCAGCCTTGTGGCCCTTCGCCACCATGGGTTGGCCGGAAAAAACCGAAGACTTAAAGGCATTTTACCCAACGGACTTGATGTCCACCGGATTCGATATCATCTTTTTCTGGGTAGCCCGGATGATCATGATGGGGCTGAAGTTCGCCGAAGACATTCCGTTCCGGCATGTTTTTATCAACGGATTGGTGAGGGATTTCAAGCGGCGCAAGATGAGCAAATCAGAAGGCAATGCCGTCGACCCGCTGGAAATGATGAAAAAATATGGGACGGATGCGTTGCGCTTCACCCTGACGGCACTTGCCATTCCGGGGATGGATATCTCTCTCAGCGAGGAACGGATGGCCGGCTATCGGGCATTCGTGAACAAAATCTGGAATGCCTCCCGGTTCGCTCTTATCAATTTCCAGCAGGAAGATCTGGACGTGAAACAGGAGGAGCTAACCTTAGCGGACAGGTGGATCAGAAGCCGGTTAACCCAGGCTATCGCTGACATGAATGCGGCTTTGGAAGAATATAAATTTTACGAGGCCGCTGATAAGATTTACCATTTTGTTTGGCATGAGTTTTGCGATTGGTACATCGAGCTGGTCAAGCCGAGTCTGAAACAAGGGAACCGCACGAGCCTGGCCGTTCTTATCGATACACTGGATCAGATATTGCGGCTTCTCCACCCGATCATGCCGTTTGTGACAGAAGAAATTTGGCAACATCTTCCTTCAGCTGGTATTTCTATAGCTCTGGCTGAATTTCCCACCCCCGATACGCGAATGGTAGATAAAGGAGAAGAGAGTGCCATGACAGTGCTCCAAAATGCCATTGTTGAGTTGAGAACCTTGAAGGCTGAAAACCAAATCCCGTCGAAACAAAAAATACGTCTATTGGTCAGATGTGGGATACAGGAAGAAAAGGCCATCCGCGAGCACTTGGTTTACTTTGAGGTATTGGCGAATGTCGAGCGCCTGGAGATCCTAGATGAGTTCCCCGATGACCAA
>CP070750.1:4238590-4246042 GCA_020348385.1 Candidatus Aminicenantota bacterium
GTGGCTTTAAAGGTGGCGTTCTCGATTTTGCCGCGACTCTCCCATGGTATTATGAATCTGGCAGCAAATATTCTCTCAAACCGCCGGCCGGTCTATCGGATTCCGAGGTCCGCAAGATACGTAAATTCTATGAGCCGAATGTAACTAGAGCTCCTGAAGTTGACTGGGAAAAAATCAATTGGACTCTTCCAATTATTGACATCATGGATAGGGTGGGAGCGCCTCCAAATGATTTTCGCAAATTGATAACAACTGATTTCGGCGATCCATGGTGGCACGATGTGATGGGGTATTATGATGGCACGGAAAAAATTGATGTCCCGGCGTTACATATGAGCTGCTGGTATGATCCGAGTGTTGAAGAAACTCTTTTCGAATTCAATTATTTTAGGGAAAATGCCGTTTCAGAGACCGCTCGTGATAATCAGTTCGTGATTATTGCGCCCACGACCCATTGCGGCTTCGAGAGAGCCACAGAACACACAATGGTCGGTGAGCGTGATGTGGGAGATGCGAGGCTAAACTACAGGGAAATTTATCTCAAGTGGTTTGATTACTGGTTAAAAGGAGTTGATAACGGGATTACGAAAATGCCGAAAGTGCAGTATTATACGATGGGGCGCAATGAATGGCGTTCGGCAGATGTATGGCCACTTCCAGAAATTCAATATACCGAGTATTATCTTCACAGCCAAGGACACGCCAATAGCCGGAATGGAGATGGATGGCTTGCGACAAAAATACCAGATAATGAGCCATCAGATACATTTATCTATGATCCGGGTAATCCGGTCCTTTCAACAGGAGGTCAGCGAGGCACCTCATATGGGACCCCGGCCGGGGCCATTGATCAAGCCAGGGTTGAAATCCGAAATGATGTTTTGGTCTACACGACACCGAAACTGGAAAAGGACATGACTGTCACAGGCCCGATTACAGCTATCCTTTATGTATCCTCATCGGCAAAAGACACGGATTTCACAGCCAAACTCGTGGATGTTTATCCCGATGGGACAGCCTATAACATCCAGCAGGGTATTTTACGGGCAAGATATCGAGAAGGATTCACCAAAAAAGTCTGGATGAAACAGGGTGGAGTTTATAAGATTCAGATAGACCTGGATGCAACCAGCAATACTTTTAAAAAGGGGCATAAAATCCGTGTGCAGGTATCCAGCAGTGATTTTCCACATTTCGAACGCAATCTGAACACCGGCGGCAATAATTATGATGAAACTGAATGGATCGTAGCTAAGAATATAATCCATCATTCAAAAAAGTACCCTTCTCATTTTATTTTGCCTATAATTCGAGAAGAGTAAATGAAAAACTCATCTGGTGATTATGCCGAACTTGTCAGTTTGTTCGAAGAATTTCGCAATTTCATAAAACCTGAAGTCGTTGACGGAGTCCCCGACTTTTCGGCTTCCGCAATGGAAGAACAATATCACGGAGTGAAGGAACTTCAGGAACGTCTCGCCGCCATAAATACTAGCGGATGGGATACAGTCCAAAAGATCGATTTCCATGTCGTTCGGGCTGAGATGAACGGCGTGGAGTTCGACCACCGGGTTCTTCGGCAATGGACCCGTGATCCCGGTTTTTACAATCTCACCGATGGCATTTATCCCCGGCTGCTTGTTCATCACTCGAGGAGTCTGTCGAATTGGGGTATTTATAATCCGGAAATTCCTCTTTCGAAAGAAGACGTTTATGATTTCCAGGTGAAGTTGCAGACGATCCCAAAGCTCTTCGCTCAAGCAAAAAGAAATTTAACCGAAGCTGCCGGAGATCTGGCAACGATAGCTATCCGGGTGAAGGAAAAGGACCTGCAGCTTCTAAACAGCCTTGCACAACAATTCGCCGATCACCATCCAGAGCTCCTCCCGCATGTCGAACAGGCAAAGGCCGCCACCAAAGATTATCGCGACTGGCTTATCGCAAACAAAATCAAGATGACCGCGCCTGCAGGAGTAGGGAAAGAAAACTATAACTGGTGGATGAAGAATGTCCATCTCATTCCGTATAGCTGGGAAGAGCTACACACGATGATTCAAGGTGAATACCATCGTGCCCTGACTTTTTTGAAGCTGGAAGAACACAAAAATCGAAATCTTCCCGATTTTAAGCTAACCTCCAGCGAACAGGAGAATCTACAGCGGCAGAAAGAAACCGCGGCAAAGGTCATGAATTTCCTGCGAGAACAAGAGGTCATAACAGTACCGGAGGATCTTCCGCCTCTGCCTCCAGAACAATATCCGCGCATGTGGGGTAAAAGCGCCTACCTCAGGCCCGACTATCGGGGCTATTTCGAACAGACCAATGACCGGGAACCGATGACCAATGTTCTCCATGTCATTTTCGGGCATTATTATCTGGGCGGCAGAAAAATCTGGTATCAGGAGGGCGACGATCGGCCGATCCGGGGCAAGATTCGTCTCTTCGACATGCACGAGGCCAGGTCTGAAGCACTGGCATTCGGCATCGAAGAATGGCTCATGCAGGCAGGTTTGTTCGATGAGCGGCCCAGATCAAAGGAAATCGCTTATATCTGGCTGGCTTTCCGCACGGCCCGCGCGTTGTCGGATTTGCGTATGCACAGCAACGAATACACTCTTTCGGATGGAATAAAGAATTTTTCGGAAGGACTCCCCTATCCATGGGCCGATGCGGATGGCGACGCTGTGTGGTGGGACATCGAAGAAACCCTGCGCGCACCAGGCCACAGCACAAACTACATTGCCGGAAAAAACATGATGCAGCAACTCATGGCCGAGCGGTCGAGACAGTTGGGCAAAAATTTCACCTTGCGACAATTCTTCGATGAATTCATGGGCGGAGGCATCATCCCGATTTCCTTGACACGATGGGAGTTGACCGGTTTTGAAGATCAGATCAAACACCTGCTGGAGATCACCGATGCTTCTTGATTGGCTGGTCGTTCTTGTGTATCTGGTCGGTGTAACACTGGTGGGAGTCTGGTCTGCCAAAAAAGTGAGGACAGCGTCCAACTTTTTTATCAGCGATCGTAAGTTCGGAAAGATCATGATGACGTTCTTCACTTTCGGAACAGGAACCAATACCGATCAGGCGGTTACTGTGGCTGCAAAAACGTATCAGTCTGGGGCGTCCGGAATTTGGTATCAGTGGCTGTGGTTGTTCTCGACACCTTTCTACTGGTTGCTGTCTCCTTTATTCAGGCGTATGAGAGCGGTTACAACAGCCGATTATTTGTTCAAGCGTTATGGTTCCAGTGTAGCTGTCCTTTTTGCTCTAGTCGGGATGGCACAGTTATCGGTTAGTATCGGAGTCATTCTGAAGGCATCAAGTGCCGTGATCACAGCCGTGACAGGGGGAGCCATCAGCCCGGGTCTGGCCATCATCGGTATGACCGTACTGTTCGTGATTTATGGTGTCGCAGGCGGGTTGAATGCCGCCATCATAACCGATTTTTTTCAGGGCATCCTAACGGTCATGTTCTCCTTCCTGATATTACCATTTGCTTTGCAGGCTGTAGGAGGACTGGGTGGATTAAAAGCGCTTGTAAATAACCCCGCCCTATTCGAGATTGTGACACCCAGCGAGATCACGACACTTTATGTCGTCATTATCGCTCTGAATGCCCTCATCGGCTGGGTAACGGCTCCTTATTCCATGGCCATGTGCGGGGCAGGAAAAACTGAACAGGAAGCAAGAATCGGCCTTGTTAGCGGAATGCTGCTCAAGCGCATCTGCACGATCGCATGGGTTTTGACTGGTTTGTGCGGAATAGGTTTATATCTAGGTAAAACTATCCATATAGATCATGTTTACGGTTTGATGGCACATGATTTGTTGCCTACCATTGCGCCGGGCCTTGTCGGACTTTTTATTGCATCCATGCTTGCAGCAGTCATGAGTTCCTGCGATTGCTTTATGGTCTCTTCAGCCGCTCTGTTTACCGAAAACATATATAAACCTCTGATCAAACCGGATCGGGATGAAAAGCACTACATCCTGATAGGAAGAATCACATCTGTCGCTGTTGTCGCTTTTGGAATCATATTCGCTTTCCGTTTCACCAGTGTAGTGCAGGGGCTGGAGATCTTCTGGAGAGTGCAGGCGATGATGGGAATTGCCATTTGGGTAAGTTTCTTCTGGAGGAAAGCCACTGCAGCAGCCGCCTGGGCTTCTACCTTAGGCAGTTTTGCCGTATGGTTTTTCACCAGCAAGATCGATCTCATAGGCTGGGACTTCAATGCTCATTTTGCTCGTTTTCTTCCGGAATTCATGTTGTACGAAAGCCAACTTTCTCTTCCATGGCAGATGATATTCTATTTAACATTCGGATTGGCGGTTATGGTGGGCGTGAGTCTTTTCACAAAACCACAAGATAAAGAAATTCTTGATCGAGTGTATGAATGTATCCGGACGCCCGTGGGGCCGAATGAACCGGAAGTCGAACCCCTTACACTCCCGGAGAATACAAAACCCGCTCCACGAAATGTCTTGATCAATCACCCTGATTTTGAAATCACAAAACCAAGCCTTTCAAGTGTATTGGGATTTCTTGCTACCTGGGTGGCCGTGGGATTATTGATCGCTGCGTTTGTCTGGATTTTAAGGTAAGATCCATAATCGAAGGAGGAATAAACCATGCATAAAGTCCGGCTTCTGATAAGTTTCTTATTTATTCTTTTGCTTTTTCATCAAACCATTCATTCACAGGTGCGAGTTCAAAGCGATCTCGTTGACGATGATATGATGAATTTAATACGCAAAGAAAAGTTCGATCATGTTCTGCCAGTAGCTATGCGTAATAACAAAATTGATATGTGGATACATGTGATGAGACAGGGCGATCCCGATCCTCTTGCGGATGACTTGGGAACCTCATTAGGAGTACTTGTCTTCACAGACCGTGGAGGCGATAGGATCGAACGGGCAGTCCTCGGTTTTTGTGCCGAAGAGCTTCCAGAAAGCGGCGCCTACGACATATTCATCGCAGAAGAAGAACTTATCGAGGGTGATGCCGGCTGGGAAAGCATTATAGGAAACTTCGTTGCAGAACGTAATCCTCAACGTATCGGTGTGAATTTTTCAGAAAGATATGCCGTTGCGGATGGAATATCCCACACAGATTACCTCAAGCTGGCCAAGGCATTGGGAGACAGGTATACAATGAGGGTCGTTTCGGCGGACAATCTGATCATTGAATATTTATCGTCTAGGGTTATGAGTGAAATCGTCATTTACGGGCAGTTATGCAAGATAAGCGAAAAAAAAATAGAGAGGGAATTCGATAAAATCGTACCGAGTGAAACAGCCTTGAAGAATATCGAGGGTAATATTTGGGTAAGGCATATGGACGGACATGAAGACAATAATAACGATTATGTGATCCAGAGAGGTGATATGATCGGTTTGATTTGCGGTGCGAACGCTGGGAGCTATTCGACGCACATATCCGGACTTGCCTATGTGCTTCGGGATGGAGAGACTGGCCCTCCTCCCAATGTAAAAAAAATCTTTGACCATGCATTGATAGCCCGTGATATTTTCCGTAAAAATATTAAAGTGGGTCGCACGGCTGGGGAAACGCTTGAAATCCTGATACAAAAATTAGAAGAAGCAGGATATGCTTACATAAATGAGGATCGATTCGATATAAATTTAGATCCTGAAAAAACCCAAGTTCACATCGATTTTCATGCTCTGGGAAAAGACGTTCTCCAGACGGAAGCCCCCAGGATCTCTCCTTTAGGTCCTGATTGGATACGAGAGTTGAAAATCCCCCTTTATCATACCTTTACGTTGGAATACATGGTCCATATGCCTGTCCCTGAAAAAGGAAAAGGGAAATATTTGTACGCTCTGATGCATGATGGTGTGATGGTCACCGAACGTGGAGTCGAATTCCCTTATCCGCCTGTCGAACGGATTCGGATAATTCGCTAGCGTCCAGCTCTAAAGAAATTATCAGCATTAAAAACTTGTCCTCTAATCCAAATCAAAAAAGTGTGTAAATAAATGGTGCTACAGCAGAACTTTGAGTGAAAATCAATAATAATCCTAACAAAACTAATACAATTACCACTGGAATAAGCCACCAAAGCTTTCTTTGCCATAGGAAAATAAGAAGTTCTCTGAATATATTTAATTTAGATACTATGCTTCTTCCTATTTTCATTCTTGTTCATTCCTCGGTGGATAATAACAATTCATTTTCTTATCATAAAATTTTCCAGAACCAGCACATCTATACCGCTTTTGTTGAACGTATTTATAGCATTGGCTGGAGAATTTGCTATCGGCTCTCCTCTCAAATTGAAGGAAGTGTTTAGAAGCACAGGGATCCCTGTTGCTTCGCCAAATTTCTTCACAATTTGATAATACCGGGGATTCCATTCTTTCCTAATCGTTTGAAGTCTTCCAGTTCCCATATGATTGACGGCATTTATAGTTTCAGCTCTCGATTCTTTCAAAGGCAAGACAAAAAGCATATACCTTGCCGGAAATTGTTCTGCAATATTATTTCCATGGAAAAAATCCTGGGTATTTTCTTCTAGTATAACCGGAGCAAAGGGCCTAAATGGCTCACGAAACTTTATTTTTACATTCACCAAGTCTTTCATCTCCTCACTTCTCGAATCTGCCAAAATACTTCTGTTTCCTAGTGCCCTCGGCCCCCATTCGAACCTTCCTTGAAACCACCCCACAACCTTTCCATCCACAAGGTCATCCACCAATCTATCAAAAAGCCTTTCATCATCTGAGATGTATTCATACGAGATATTGTTAATCTCTAAGAATTCTTTGATTTCGTTTTCCGAGTATTCCTTTCCCCAATAAGCATGCTCCATCACGAATGTCCTTGGCTTTCCTAATAACCCATGATAAACATGCAATGCTGCGCCTAATGCACCTCCCCCATCTCCCGCTGACGGCTGAATAAAAAACTCCACAAACGGAGTCTCTCGCAGAATTCGTCCGTTTGCCTTCGAATTTAAACCCACTCCTCCAGCAATACAAAGATTCTTCATTCCCGTTTCTTCATGCAGCGAATTTATCAACTTTAATAAAACCTCTTCTGTTACTCTTTGTATACTCGCAGCAATATCTGCATAATGTTGATTTTCGCGACAGAGCTCTTGATATTTTGATGGTTTCTCACCAAAATATGAAGGGAACTTCATGTTTGAAGTGAAAAAATTCATCTCAGGATCTCTTGGTTTCCCGAATAGTTTTTCAAATTTAGCGTTGTAGGTTCTCTCATCAGAATAATGATAGGAAAAATAATCCATATTAACCCAGAATGAACCATCAGAAGCAACTTTAATGAGATTATCATAAATCATTTCTACATATCTTGGCTCGCCATAGGGCGCCATACCCATTACTTTATATTCACCATTGTTCACTTTGAAGCCTAAAAAGGCAGTAAATGCACTATAGAGAAGACCAAGAGAATGA
>CP070750.1:4246142-4351183 GCA_020348385.1 Candidatus Aminicenantota bacterium
CATCGCTTATGGAATAGAACAAATCACTCACAAATGCCTCCTTGTGACAAAACTACTCTAATGAATTTAGAATATCAAGAGTTTCGCAGCGGAAAAGTCTGTTGAAAAGCATCCATTTATTAAATAGAATGGCTAATTAAGAATTGCGCAAGAAGGAGTGGGACGATGAATCTGCCGGACTACTGGTTTCCTTATGTCATCACCCATGCCGTTACTTTCATATTGATCATCATCTGTTACAAATGGCCCAAAATAGGAAAGGTCGCCTGGGGGATTATCTTCATACTTGCCGGGATATTTAATATATTTATGGTACTCAAAAATCCCGATGCCTATTTGGATTATCGCGACCTTGCCGTGGATTTTTATAAATTGTTCATCGATGGTGTCTTCAATTCCTTCACTCTATTCATCGTATCCTTGATAGGAGCAGGTCAGATTCTGGTAGGAATATTCCTGTTAAAGAAAGGGAAGCTTTTTTTTTCGGAATTCTTGGCGGGATAATTTTCCTGATCGCCATCGCCCCGCTGGGCATAGGATCGGCCTTCCATCCACGTTGTTGATGGCCTTCAGCCTGGTCTTGTTGTACATCCGGTATAAAAAAGCCTGAACAATCAGGTTTTTGGTGTTAAATAGGTCTTGAACACCTCTTCTCCCTCATTTTTCGACCAAGTTAAGTATCCTTTTTCTTTGGCAGTATCTATCAAGGGCGCTGGAAGAAAAGGAGTAATCAACTCATAGATCTCACCAGATTTTAAGTTTTTACTCTCATTAAAAACTCTATTGATTGGCTGTTCTCCCCTTTCCAGCATTGGCCGGGCATCTAGGCTTTGCACGATTCTGGCCGTTGAAAACCAGGATGGAATTTCCTTTGAAAGAGATTCGATCGCTTCATCCGACATGAATTCTTCGTGGATTCCTGCTTCGTTTCGGAGCTTGTTGATCATTTCGGCTAGAGGGATCTTGGCAACAGCAGATGCCTGCCTGAGGGATGTCACTCTGGCTATCGTTTTTCTCAATATGGGATTCCGCAGCTTCTTGAACTCCGGCGCCATTTCCAATAGAGTTTTTTCGAGACCCGGAAATTTATCCAACAAAGCTCCGATCTTCGTTTCAGGGCTGATTTGAAAATCTATATTGGATCCATCCATCTTAGTTATCCTTTTGGACATACTGGAGTAGTCTCTGTTCTCCCTCCAGCTTTCGCTTCTCGGTTAAATCCTGGCTTACCTCTAACGTTCCCAAATAGTGTCCATCTTCGTTCCGCAATGCAAAATATTCGATGTGGATGAATCTTTCACCCAAAGTGATCCAAAACGCAGTGTGGTCCTCTTTCCCGGATTTAAAATCTTCCAAAATCCTCTCGACTACACCCACGCTGGAGGGAGGATGGCACTGTCGCACATTCCGGCCGAGGATGGCTCGACTGCGGGCGAAAATCCGCTCCCTTCCCTGTGTGAAATAGCGCACCTTGTCATCCTTATCGACAAAGGTCATGTCGAAAGGTATGGAGTTTAAGATTGCGGTCAACTCTTTCACATCGAAGCCGCCGCTGGGAAGCTGGATTCGATCGGTCTCCTCACTCATAACCTCTTCAAGTTCCAGACCCTCTGGACTCCACCTCACTTTAGGATCATACAAACAAAAACCATATTCGATACTCTGTCTTTCGATCTGCAGCCATTCTGTATCACTCAGTGTATCCAGACACATAGGGAATAAGATTTCCTCTTCTTTACCTATCATATCTTCCACGGCTCTGGAAGCAGGTTCGAAGACAAGATCTATAACGGTTTTGGCCTCGTCGACTGTGATTCCCTCCGTGGCACCGAGGGCTTCCATAGCTCCCTTCAAAAGCTCGCGTGTCTCATCGTGTTTGCCCCACATGACGGTCGGAGGCCCGGTCACACCGTGTTTTTCCAGAAAGGGGAAAAGAAGGTTTTCCTTTCGCAAATAATGCTTTTCCACATCCATCAAAGCATTGAAGTGCTGGTGGATCTCATCGAAGAGTCTGCTTAGCTGATCCTTGCCTTTCGCTTTTTTTATATCGCCATACAAATGGCCTAGGGTTTGGATTTCTTTCCTCAAAGCTCGGTTTTCCTCTTTAAAGGTATGGACAGGATGACCAGGAGGGGCTATCTTTGCCTCTGTATGATCGATAATTCCATCCAGTGCCATGGTATGGATATCGCAAAGCTTGAGAACCTCTTCCTGTGGCAAGCCTTCTTTTATCAATTCCTGTTCGACCTCCACCACATCGTTATAAGGTACTTTCCCAAGTAATCGAACAAGCTGTTGCTTAACCGCTTCTGGCGCTGTACCTTCATGGAGCTGAAGAATCATATGTTTGAGCAATTCTTTGCGTTTTTCCGCATTGTTAATTAATTCACTCATTTTTCCCTCCTTATCGAATTATTCATGTCTTATTATACTAGAACCTCAATCTCAAAGCCTTGACTTAAGTCAAAAGATGGAGGAAACATCCCCAAAACCTAGATTGTATCTTTTCCTCATTCAACGTAAAATGGCGTCTATAATGGCATCATGAAACTCGAAGAATTGGGATTCGATGATTGGTTCCAAAAGAGATGGAGCTCATCTCGAGTGCACGAGTACAGCGTGGCCCGACTGACTGCTGTCAACAAAGATAATTACATCATAAGAAACGAAGAGGCCGAAATTCCCGCAGAGGTTACGGGAAAATTGATGTATGGAGCTAGATCGAATCTAGATTTGCCGGCGGTCGGAGACTGGGTCTGTGTGCAGTACTTCAACGAAAACACCTTGGCCATAATCCACGAGATATTGCCGAGAAAATCCCTATTGAAGAGAAAAGTGGCAGGCAAAAAAATCGAACTTCAACTGATAGCATCCAACATCGATTTTGCTTTCATCATGCAATCGGTGGAATTCGATTTCAACCTGCGGAGGCTGGAACGATATTTGATAATGGCCAATGAAAGCCATATCAAACCCGTCATATTGCTCAGCAAACGTGATTTAATTTCGGCTGAAGACTTGAAAAAAGAGATCCGAGCGATAAAAAGCACAAATCCAGGGTATGAAATTATCGCTTTCAGCAATAAAACAGATGAAGGATTAGAGGGCATTCAAAAATTACTCCAGCGAGGTAAAACATACTGTCTCCTCGGCTCGTCTGGAGTCGGGAAAACAACCTTAATCAATAAACTCATAGGGGAAAATAAATATGCGACAGCAGCCATTCGCGAAAAAGACGGAAGAGGCCGACATGTCAGCGCTCGCCGACAATTGGTGATCCTCAACCAGGGCGGTATGATCATCGATACGCCCGGGATGAGAGAATTGGGAAATGTCGGAGTCCATACGGGATTGAGTAAAACTTTCGCGGATATCGTTAGCCTGGCTCAGGATTGCCGTTTTAAAAACTGCATGCATATGGATGAGCCTGGTTGTGCGGTCACAGAGGCGGTCAAGAAAGGAAAAATGCCTGCCACGAGGTATCAAAATTATCTAAAGATCCGCAGAGAGTCAGAATTTCATGAAATGTCCTATTTGGAAAGGCGCCGTAGAGATAAAAAATTCGGGAAAATAGTTAAATCGATAATGAAAGATAAAAAAAAGGAAGAAATGGAGTAAGGTGAGCAAAATAAAACAACAGCTAATTAATGTCGTCATCATCCTGCTATTGGCCGGATGGATAACGACCTGTACAAAAAAGGAAATCCCTAAGCCTTATGGAGCGATTCCCAGCGAACGCCAATTGATCTGGCACGACATGAAGTACCATGCTTTCATTCATTTCGGTCCGAACACCTTCACCGATATGGAATGGGGACATGGGGATGAATCCCCGGATGTTTTCAATCCGACCGCACTAGACTGCCAGCAATGGGCCAAAGTCATCAAGGAGGCCGGCATGAAGGGGGTCATCATTACAGCGAAACACCATGACGGATTTTGTCTCTGGCCGTCAGAATATTCCGCACACACTGTCCGTGAAAGCCGATGGAGGGATGGGAAAGGCGATGTCTTGAAGGATTTGTCAGACGCCTGTAGAGAGTACGGGATAAAATTCGGGATTTATATCTCTCCCTGGGACCGGAACCACCCCACCTATTTCACCGACGAATATAACAACGTGTTCAAAAAAATGCTGGAAGAAGTCCTGACCAACTACGGTGAGGTGTATTATGTGTTTTTCGATGGGGCATTCAGTGTCGGACCTGACGGGAAAAGACAGGAATACGACTGGGCAGGTTTCACTGAGGTCGTCCGCAAATACCAGCCCAATGCAGTTATATTCAGTGACGGAGGGCCGGATATCCGCTGGATCGGAAACGAGCGCGGATATGCCGCAGAGACGAACTGGTGTACAGTGAAAAAAGGGGCATTCTACCCAGGAATAAGTGGCGTGAACGACCAGTTGCAGACAGGCCATGAGGATGGCGAATTGTGGATCCCCTCTGAGGTCAACACATCGATCCGGCCTGGTTGGTTTTACCACAAACAGGAAGATGACAGGGTAAAATCGCTGAACAGACTGATCGACAACTGGTATCATTCGGTCGGGATGAACGGCAATTTCCTTTTAAACCTACCTCCTGACACCCGAGGTCTGATCCATGAAAACGACATCAAAAGATTATTGGAACTGAAAAAATATCTGGATGAAGCTTTTGCCCTCAATCTTGCAGAGGAGGCTTCGGCAAAGGCCACGAATTCAAGGGGGAAAGCATTCAGCGCGACAAAAGCGATCGACGGTGATCCGGAAACATATTGGGCCGCGGAGGATGATATCTCAAGTGTTTCGCTGGAACTTGACCTAGGAAAACCGATCGAAGTGAATGCCGTTTTGATTCAGGAGTACATTAAATTAGGCCAGCGTGTTAAATCGTTTGCGATAGAAGCGTTCTTCGATGATAATTTCACTGAAGTCGCTACCGGCGCTACCATCGGGAATCGGCGGATCGTTAAATTCAATCCGCTCACGACACAAAAGTTGAGGATCAACATCACTGCAAAAGCCTGCCCCCTGATCTCTTACATCGGAGTCTACAGGGTTCAGGATTTGTTAGAAGGAGCAGCCCATGGCAATTAATAAATTGATTTTTTCTGTGACCCCGATTTTATTATGTGTTCATTTTTGCATCTCGCAGTCAGACAAGAAGGTATTTCCCGGTGCGGAAGAAACGACCCCATCAAGAGCTCATTATTTCTCCTGGATCAATAATACCAACGAGGGCGCAACCGAAGAACAGACCTTGATAAATCTTGAATTTTTTGGATGGCTTTATGAAGAATACGGCATGATTCTGGACATTTACGCCTTTGACGCAGGTGCGATCGACGGGAAAGGGTTTTACGGATCGATATACTCGGAAAGATTCAAGCGGCAGTTCCCGAATGCTTTTGACCCGGTCTATCAAAAAGCAAAAAATATAGGGGCGCGGCTGGGCGTCTGGGGTGGCCCGGATGGTTTCGGGGACACTCCGGAAGAAGAGAAGGCACGACGCGACATGATGGTGAAGTTGTGCCGGGATTATGATTTTATGCTTTTCAAGTTCGATGCTGTCAGCGGTTCGCTACGACCTGAAAAGCAGGATGCCTTCATAAAAATGATGGTGGACTGCCGAAAATACAGCCCGGATCTCATCCTGCTCAATCACCGTCTGGAGCTCGGAAAAGGACTCCCCTACGCGACAACATCCTTGTGGGAAGGAGCCGAGACATATATCGACGTGTTTATGTCGAACAGGATCACCGGGACACATCACAGAGTGGGTGCACTTTCGCGTGGACTTCCGCCCGATCTCATTCGGCTCACCGAAGATCACGGCGTGTGTCTATCCTCCTGTCTCGATTATTGGGAAGACGACCTCATCCTCCAAGCATTCAACCGCTGCCTGATACTGGCACCAGAAATCTATGCCAATCCCTGGTTTCTCCGGGATGATGAATTCCCCAAGCTTGCCCGGATATACAATCTGCACAGGAGGTACCGGGATATCCTCGTGAACGGGATTGTGCTCCCAGAAGATAAATACGGTCCTCATGCCGTAAGTCGGGGAGATGGTCGCACAAGATTTTTGACGCTTCGTAATCTTACATGGGAACCGGTCCGATACAAAATCAAACTCGATGAAGAAATCGGCCTGAAGAAAAACAAAAATGTCGTTCTGCGACAGTTTCATCCAACGGAAAGAATGCTCGGTACTTTTAATTTCGGAGATACAATAGAAATCGAGGTGCTTCCTTTCCGCTCATGCTTGCTAGCCGCCGCTTCTGAAGGCCTCCAAGAAATCGGAGTCGAGGGATGTCATTTCGAAATAGTACGAGATTCCAAAGACAAGGATGTCATCATCAATCTTCTGGGTATGCCTGGAGAAGCTGCAGAGATAAAAGTCATATCACCGGGGAGAAAATTCAAAAACGCTCAGTTAGAGGGCAAACAAGCAAAAAGTCTTGCTGAAGGAAGGTCTCTAGAAATCGCATTCAGCGGAGAACCACACCAAAAAAAGTGGCACAGAAAACTAGGGGATTTGGAGGCGTGCGAAATTCCGGAAAACGTGAAGGCGCTCTACGAAGCTACCTGTTTTGCAGCCGACAATAATGCGCTCGAGGTCCGGTCGCTTTTGCGGTCAGGACCGACAAAAATCCCGCAGGTGCGAAAAGCCCGTGACGCCTTTTTCAACCAAGAAGTGTTTGTCGAGAGAGGGGTATGGGACAAAAACTTGTTCGATAAGGATTTGGACACGTCGTTTTATGTCAACACTCGCTTCGGGCGCGAATTGAGGATAAACGGAGGTGCGCTCAGGATCGATTTTGGTGAATTGATCGATATCGACAGGCTTGTTATTTATGTCAAAGATGAACAGTCGCTGCAGCCTTTCAAGCGTGATGAAATCGTGCGGACGGAAGTGTCAGCAGATTTGAACGAGTGGAAAAGGATATTCATGCTGGCAGGAAAGTCCATGGAAATGGATTTGTCAGGAGCCGGGCCAATCCGGTTTGTGCGTTTAGCAGGTTGCCCAACTCAAATTTTCGAGATCGAGGGATTTCGAAACGGCCGAAGACTGGATTCCAGTAAGTGGCGCGCATCAAACCTGCTCAGCCCATACGGAAGGTTCAGAGCACATTACGCGTGGTCATTCTCGTTCGTTCTGGATGAAATACCTGCTGGCGGATATCTTGCGATCCCGATAAGCGGAATTCATGGCAAAGAAGGTGCTTATGCTGCCGCGAAAATAGGTGGAAAATTGGTCGGGGCGCCGGACAGGGCAGTATCTTTCCCCAGTAATACTTGGGAATATTATGCCCGTGAATATGACAGGAATTACACCTACTATATCCCGCTCGATAAGGATATGATAGGGAAACCCGTCGAAATTTTTGTTCTGGGCATGAACAAGGATGCAGGAGAATTAAAACCCGAAATCTGGCTTACAGCTTATCCGATCCCTTATATCGAAAAGGAATTGGTGTTGAAAAACTCACCGTGAGGATTATTATTCTTCTATAGATTTTTTTGTTGAGGGATCCCGCTTGGCATGCCATTTTTCTTCAAAATCCGGTTTACCCTCGATCCTGACAAAGCCGACAATATCATGATCTTTGACAATTCCCTCAAAATGCATTTTTTCTGTACGTCCTCGGTTCTTCCTCTCGAAGAAAAATTCCAGCCTGTCGCCGTTTATCTTTCCATTTCTTATGTCAAGCGGGAGCGACACAGATCCTTCGTATGCTTTTCCTTTAAGCATTTGAAAGTTTTGATCGATCTCCAACCTGTAAGGTTTTTCCCTTGATAGTGTTGGTACTGTCAATTTCCAGGTACCTGATACATTGGCCGGAATAATCCAAAAATGAACCGAATGTTTATTCCAGTAATCATCGATAAAACGGGTGTCCTGAAGGGGGACATAATCGACTCTCTCCTCGATAACGGTGCTTTTATCGGGTGTCCATTCTCCCATGCTGAAGTCGTGAGAGACGACTCTTGTGCCCGGCTTCAATTCCTGGAAAAGCTTAGGACGAAGCCTGAGGTTGACTCTCGAAAGAAGATAAAGAGTCACCACGGAAGCCTGGCTTATATCCGCTTCGAAGAGATCCATGTGTAAAAACTCCACCCTATCTGACACCCCAGCATTACTGGCATTCACACGACTTTCTTGGATGCGGGTAAGATCTATATCTATTCCCACGCCTCGACAGCCCAGCTCTTTGGCAGCAGTGATGACGATCCGGCCATCGCCACAGCCTAGATCATAAACTACATCATCCCCGCTCACATTCGCCATACTGAGCATTTCCACGACAACCTCCTCCGGTGTAGGCACATAGGGGACCTCAGGTCTTTTTTGTTGCAGTCCGGCCGTACTCAAAATCACAAAAACAAACGAAGATAAAAGACCGAAAAGAATTCTTTTTATCTGTCTTTTCATTATGATCATCCGATCGACTCCTACAAAAGTAATTTAACGAATAACGTTAGCACAAAACAAGATTTTACCAGTTTTGATAATAAAATTTAAACTCTTAATATTTTCACTTTGTCAACCCTTTTAACGTAAATTACGTTTTATTAATATGTGCAAATCAAACAAGGATAACAAGGAAAATTGAGAATGAGAGATTTATCGGTTTTGGAACAGCTCATTCTAGCTGCTATTATCAGTCTCGGGGATGAGGCCTACAGCATGGCAATCCGGAAAAGAGTGCGTCAAATCGCAAACAAAAATATCATGTATGGAACTCTTTATAACGTGATGGACCAATTGTTGCGCAAAGAATATGTGACCAAAGCAAAGGGAGAGCTGGTTCCAGATAGACGCGGGCGAAGAAGAATGTATTATAAACCAACGACCAAAGGCAAAGAGGCTCTTTTAAAAGCTTTTGATCTCCACGAAGCGATATGGGCAAATTTACAGGATCTTGTGAGGACACACAGAGAATGAAGCGATGGATTATTTCCCTCTTGCGTCGATACGAGGAGGATTTCTCGATGGTAGGGGATTTCGATGAAGAGTTCCAGAGGATTACGAAAAAAAACGGGAAGATTCGGGCCTTCCTATGGTACTGGTGGCAGGTAATGTATTCCATACCTGCATATATCAGACTGTCTTTTATGACGAGGAAAACAATGCTAAAACATTTTTTTTTAATGGCTTTACGTAACCTACAGAGAAATAAAAGTTATTCCTTTATCAATATTATGGGACTGGCCATCGGCATGGCCTCCAGCTTGATACTGATATTCTGGGCCATGGATGAATTGAGTTTTGACCGTTTTCATGGTAATTCAAAGAACATATTTCGCATTGTCCAGGAGAGAAAAACCGATCGGATTTTCAAAACACCCTCCACACCCTCTCCCCTAGCACAAGCTTTGTTGGCCAACTATCACGACATCGAAACAGCCGCCCGTCTTAGGCATGCAGGGATAGCATTCACCTTCGGTGATAACAAAGAGAAAATATACGATGAAGATGGGCTTTTCGCAGATCCAGAAATTCTGCGGATTTTCACCTTTCCTCTATTGGAAGGAAATCCACGCACTGCCCTGTCAGATCCTCAATCTGTAATCATAACCGAAAAGATGGCACAGGTATGCTTCGGTAGACATGACCCGATAGGAGAAATATTAACGGCCACAAACGGAGATCCATTCCAGATTACAGGTATTTTAAAAAATGTGCCCAATAACTCTCATTTGAAGTTTGAATATGTTATCCCCAGCGACTATCTCATCCGAAAAGGGCAGTCTTTGGATCGCTGGAACTCCTCTGACTCCAAAACCTACATCATGCTGCGCGAAAATGTCGATCATCTTGAACTCAATCACCGACTGGAAAGGTTTGTGCAAGATCGAGTTCAACTATCGTCATCCCGGCTCATATTCCAACCTTTAACAGAAATCCACCTTCGTTCTTTGGAGGGAGGTGGTCCTATCGTTTATGTGTCGATTGCCCTTATTCTAGCCCTGTTCATCCTGATTGTAGCCTGTATCAATTTCATTAATTTATCCACTGCCCGAATCGGGAAACGTTCCATTGAAGTAGGCATAAAAAAAGTCATCGGTGCAAGAAGGTCAAACCTGATCGGGCAATTTTTCGGAGAGTCCCTGGTCCTATCCATAATAAGCGCCATCCTGGCAATGGGGCTCGTTTATGTTTTTCTTCCGGTTTTAAACCGCCTTTTGGGCAAGGATATCGGATTGGATATTTTAGGAACTGTTCCCGTCATCATAGTTATCGTAACTGTGATTATTTTCACCGGTGTCCTATCGGGTATCTATCCTGCTTTGTTCCTCTCCTCGTTTCCTCCGATCAAGATTTTCAAAAGTTTTTCTCAATCCACAATAAAAATGTTGAACGCTAGGCGGTTTTTGGTGGTATTCCAATTTGGTATTTCCCTAGTTCTGATCCTCTGCACGCTTGTGGTTTCAAGACAGCTTCATTTCATTCGAAGCAAAGATTTGGGATTGGACAAGGAAAACCTGGTTTTTTTTCAATTTGAAGATAAGCCATATGTTGAACTGGAAACCATCAAGCACTCCCTCTTCCAGAGTCCAGCCATATCCGGAGTGACAGCCACAAACGCACCTTTGCTGTGGTTGGGCATTGAAACCACAAATGTTTCTTGGGAAGGGCAAACATCCGAGAACATAATGAATGTCCAGATCAGGACAGTGGATTTTGACTATTTCCAGACTTTCGGAATGGAAATGAAAGAGGGGCGTTTTTTTTCCAAAGATATGTCGACTGACAGCAAACAAGGTTTCATTCTCAATGAATCAGCCGCTAGGGCAATGGGGCTCGATTCACCTGTGGGAAAGTGGTTTTCTTTGGGCGATAGAAGGGGAAAAATTATCGGCGTGGTAAAAGATTTTCATCACCATTCTGTCCACGAAGAAATAGAGCCTGTAGTATTCCTGATAGAGCCATCCTGGAACAACTATGTTTTCGTGCGGATAGTGCCGGGCCATACATCTGAAGCCATTAAATTTTTGGTCGATAATTGGAAACAAATCAACCAAAATCGCTCTTTCCGATTGCGCTTCTTCGACGAAGAGATAGATAGTTTATACCGTTCAGAAAAAGAATTGGGACGATTCATAAACATCCTATCAGTTTTGGCAGTATTCATCTCATGCCTCGGTTTATTCGGGCTTGTCTCCTATGCCACTGAACAAAGAACCAAAGAGATCGGGATCCGCAAAGTTTTGGGAGCATCGAGGATAGGAATTCAAATCCTACTGTCCACAGAGTTTATAAAATGGGTGTTGCTAGCCAATATGATCGCTTGGCCCATTTCTTATTTTTTCTTGCAAAAGTGGCTCCAGAATTTTGCCTACCGAACCTCTATCGGAATTGGGGATTTTTTATTTGGCAGTGGGATTTTGCTTGCTGTAGCCATGTTGACGGTCAGCTTTCAATCTCTCAGAGCCGCCTCCGCTGACCCGGTCAAGTCTCTCCGTCATGAGTGACTCATCATCATTAGTTCGTTTTATAATTTATTCCCAAGCCCATGATTATTGTCTCTGAGTAGAACAAGAATAGATGATCTTACGTATTACCTGTTGAATACAAAAAAAAGGAAAAAATGTATGGGCCCAGTGTATGGGATTTATCATCGAAGGAGACATGAATGAAAAAAAAATACTTTTTAGGAGCTGTGATCATCTCGTTTCTCTTCTTATTATGTTCAACGAAAGGCCCCGACACTGAGAATCCTGTTCACTACAAGTCATTCAGCAGGTTGACAGATCCAAAAGACTTTTCTTTCATGCTTGAGAAACTTCCTGAGGATGTCACAAAGATCTGTGGAATCGCGAAACAACAAATCGTGCATCATAACCTCCTCCCCTATTTTGGCATCCCGAGCCACAAATGGGAGGATATGAACAGGATATGGTCCTCAGGTGTCTCGATTCCGGGAATGCGGAAGATGCTTGCAGCTTTGAATGAAGCAGAACCCAAGAACCTCTATGGTCAAAGACAGGTCGAGCAACGGCTTATCGGTGCTTGCATGCTGGAATCGGTTTTCCTCACAGGTTTGCTCCGCTACAAGAATATACCTGCGAGGATCAGGGCCGGCTATTTCAAAGACACGATGGCAAACCAGGAACATGTCGTCAACTTCTGGGAGAATGTGTCGAAAGCCAAGGGAGTGGAGAGAGAGCTAAGGGAGAAGGATCCTGAGCAGTGGAAGGAACTCATGAATGCCATCACTAAAAGAGAACAGATTGAAGTCAATAAGCACATCGAACATTGGATATGCGAATACTGGGATAAAAACGTGGGGAGATGGCGATTGCTCGATGCAAACGATACTTTTCTGAAGGCTTCCAGCGGTATAGACGTCGGCTTCCACTTGCCTGCTGAACATTTTCAATTCGCATTCGAGGCCTGGCAAACAATGAGGAACACCAAGGATCTTAATCCAGATCAATATCAAGAATATCCTCAGGATGGCCGTTCGCACATCAGATCCCAGATGCTGCTGGACTTTTTCTGCCTCCTGAATCACGACATGGCTGGATTTGATGACCAATCGGGTGAAGAAATGGAGTTTATAAAGGGAAAAACATACGCGGACACTTCTCCCGAGGAGCTGGAAGAGCTGGATATGCTGGCGAACCTGCTTTCACAAAATCCAACAAAAGACGAGCTGATCACATTCTATAGAAACAGCAAAACGCTCCAGATTGAAGAGGTGGAAAAAGACCCTTATAGTTTTGTTTCCAGCAAATGATATCTCGCATTCGCTGAGTTTTCGCTCATATGTTCTAGCCTCTTTATTATTGCACATAATAATATACAAAATATTACAATTGTCTTAGATTATCTATCATTTTAATTCATTTACATTTTTTTTTCATAAATATATTGACAATTGGAACAAATTATTGTATATTTTATGACAATTAAAAATATTTTAAATAGAAAAAAGGAGATAGCGGTTTTTATAGAACTAGTTTTAACAGCCTGGGAGATAGACAGAGATGAGCTTGAATGAATATCTGATAAGCCGTGCACGCAAAAAAGCGAGCAGAAAAAAGCGGATATATGGGCTAGAGCCTCCTTCTGCGGTAAAGGATTTACTGGCGCGTGACCATACAGCCTTGAATTTTCATGAATCTTTCCGATTGTTCGTTTACATTCTTTTCAAATCTCCTCGGGATAGATGGAAGCTGTTATGGCGGCATTTGACAGACCGGGACACGCCGGCACGAAGGAACCAGATCGATTTGCTGGCACGAGATCTCAAATCCCATGTGGGCGAATCCTGCCGAGTTATCCAAAACTTTTTCGAGCGGAGCAATTACAGCAAAGATCTGGCTCGTGTTCCGCCAGTGATCGAAAAAATGCTTATTCGCACAACGCCACTCCTGGTTGCACAACCCGATAATGAAAAAGATATTGCCAAAATCCTGACTTTCTGCAAATCCCGAGGCCTATCGGTATTTCCCAGAGGAACAGGCTCTTTTGCCTTTGGGGGTGCTGTCCCCACAAGGAAAGGGATTGTGATGGATCTTTCCCCGATGATGGCCATTCTTGATGTCGATCCTGAAGGCTTAGCCGTTCGCGTACAACCGGGAGCCCGTTGGGCAGACGTGGCCACAAAACTTGAACCTTACGGTTTGATTCCTATGACAACGCCGACAAGCAGATTTTCTACAGTTGGCGGATGGATTGCAACCGGTGGAATGGGATTGGACAGCCATGCTTATGGCAACGTTTACGAATCCGTCCTGGGAGTTCGCGTTGCCAGACCAAACGGGACCATGCAGGAACTGAACTCCCGGAGCGAATCCATAAAAGATCTTTTCGGAACCGAAGGACAATTGGGGATCCTGACAGAAGTCACATTGCGTGTCCGCCCAAAACCACATCACAGCGGACCCTGTTTGCTCACATTCGGTACCCCAGACAAGGCACTCAAATTCGTCGAACAACTTAGAATCGACAAAATTCATCCTTCTCATGTTGTGTATTTTGACAAGGAATACATGAAAAAGGAGAACATCCTTTTTACTGAACATTCCGGTTCGACAGAGCCCATCGTTCCTGAGCTTGATACGGTACTTCTGCATTTCGAGACTCTAGAAAACGAACAAGCATTCATGTCATCTTTGAATGGGGGCGGAGCAAAAATCTCGGAAAATCCTATGGCTGCCCGCTATCTCTGGTCTGACCGGTATTTTCCTCTCAAAGCGCAGCGTATCAGCCCAGGGCTTTTGGGATCAGAGGTGGTGATCCCTGGAGAGAAGATACTTCCAACCATACGGAAAGTCAAAAAACTCGCTTGGCATTTTAAAATAAAACCCACGGTCGAAGTGATCGTTTGCCGCAACGAAGAAAATTATGACCATATGGTCATCCTGTCTTTCAGCTGTGACTATTCTCGTCGAATTCATTATGTCCTGAGCCTTCTGTTCATCCAACTGATGGTCAGGTTGGCCGTACGGAGCGGAGGGTATCCCTATGGAATGGGGATATGGAACACCCCATTTGTGCGAAGCAAGTATGAAAAAGATAGGCTGGACAAGCTAAAGAGGAAAAAACGCGAGATAGATCCGAATGAAATATTGAATCCAAATAAATTCTTCAAGATCAAAGGACGGTTTTTTGGTATCCCAGCACTTTTCATGCGTCCTTTCATCTTCCGTACGATTTTGGCCCTGTCACATTTTTTTGCGCCGGTATTGGGCCTGGCTGCCAGGCTTCTAGGGCCGAAGCACTCTGACAGTTGGGATGTACCTGCAAGAGCTGACCAAAAGGGCAGAAGCCTTCTGCATCAAAGTGCACAACGCTGCACGTCCTGCGGATCCTGTATTTCTGTTTGTCCGGCCTACCACATCACTAAAGACGAACTGGTTGCCGGAAGAACCAAGCTGCGTATGGCCGTGGCCATGATGAACGGAGAGGAACTGGAACATGCAGAGGCCCATTCCCCGTTCCAATGCTTACACTGCGGACTTTGCGAGGAAGTCTGTCAAACCCATTTGCCGTTGCGCGATTGTTATCTTGTCCTCGAAGATTGGATCGCAACCCGGTTTGGATCCCCTGTAGAAACCGTGCAGAAATTTGTCGAAAAACTGGACAGTAACCGGGAGTACATCAAAGATATTTACGGACTGGATCTTCCGGAATGGTCCCCCGATGAAAAATTGTCCAGAGTACCGGCTGCCGAGCGGAAAACGGAGGGAGAAAGGGTATGATACACCCAAAACGGCTCTCGCCGCGGCCGACGCCTTCCCGTTATCCCATCATCACTCCATATCAGATCCTCCGCAGCGATCGCTGCATCAACTGCGGGACCTGCATTCAGGTCTGCATATACGACTGTCATTTCCGGTCGGAAGGTGACCCTCGGATTATGGCCGATCCGATGGAAAACGGATGCCGCAACTGCTTTGCCTGCATCAAACGTTGCCCGAGAGACGCTCTCAGCATGCAAAAAAGTGAGGAATATCTCGCCTTGGGGAATGGGACATACACCCCCGACCGCATCCGTACCATATCGGAACAAGCCGAACAAGGAAAGATCCCGGTCAGCGGGGCCGGTTTCCGGGGATATTTCGACGGTGACTATTACGATAATATCTGGACAGACATGTCTGAGATCGTAAGGCCAACGCGTGATGGGATTCATGGCCGAGAGCATATTTCTACAACTGTCGCTCTAGGCCAAAAGGCAAAGGACCTGTGCGGAATGGTTTTCGACAAGGAAGGTAACCTGAAATCTCATATTCCGCTTAACCGAGAAATCCCGATTCCCATCATATTTGGGTTGATGCCGTTTTTTCCCGGGCATACAGCTCTTTCATCCCTTGCCTTGGCTGCAAGTAAGCTGACGACCTATTTGACCATCCCGGCAAAAAACACGACCCAAGAGTTAAAGGATTATTACAGCCATTTGATGATCCGGTTAAATCCTAATGAAGTGGATAGGTACAGGGACATCATAGAATGGGCCACGATCGTTGAGTTCGATCCCGACAGGGATCCGATCGCCGGAATTTCACGAGTGAGAGACATCAATCCCAATGTGCTCACCATTATCCATGTTCCAGTATCGAACGGCACGGATAAAAAAATTCTTGAACTCGCGCGAAACGGAGCAGAAACCATTCATATGAGCACGAATATTCATGGACGAGGCCATGATGGTATGACCCTTCTGGAATCTCTTCATGCGACCCACTCCCTGCTTGTCGAAAAAGGTCTTCGAGACAGAATCACTTTGGTGGCTTCTGGGGGGATCGCGGCTGCTGAACACGTCCCCAAAACCATCATCATGGGAGCTGACGCCATCGTGTTGGATGTCCCGCTGCTGATTGCCATGGACGTCGTGAAATGGGTTCCCCGCGAAACCGGCGACAGAAATCTGCACCCAAAAGGAATCGAAGAACTCGATCCTCGATGGGGAGCATCCCGTATTATCAATTTGATGCTCTCCTGGCGAGACCAGTTGTTGGAAGTGCTGGGAGCTATGGGTCTTCGGGATGTACGGCGGCTGCGTGGGGAAACCGGTCGCGCAATTTTCGCTGACAAGGAACGCCAAAATTTTTGCGAAATGCTTAAAACAAAACCCGAGAAAGTTGCGAAGATTGTGCTAATGGATCCCCAAAGGGGTCTCGATGAGCCACTGCCTCACATAAAAGCCAAGAGGGTTCCTGACCGGTTCGGGGTCAATCCTGGAGAATGGCGTGTCGTTGTCGATCGTTCCCGGTGCACAAACTGCAATATATGCTCGGTGAAATGTGAATACGATGTTCACCGCCGGATAGATGGCAAGCGATGTTTGGACGAACCGATCCACAGCCGATGTATCGGCCCTTCCTGCAAAAAAAACGACTGGTGTTGTGTGCTCGTCTGCCCCTGGGATGCCTTGGATATCGGGAAAGACACGGCCGATACGGTCCTTGGAGATCCCAGGTGGACACCTGCTTTGCTGCATGAGACCTACCGGTTATCACGAACCGGCTCACCCACAAAGCTGAAACCTGAGGAGCGGATCGGAGCATCGAGGGGTGGATTCGACAGGATACTACTGGCCACTTCTGTTTCCGGGAACTCTCCAGCAAAGGGGCCGGTTGATCTATCTATTCCGCTAAACAGACGCAAAAACGGCCCAAAAGTGAGGATATCCCTCCCGATATATGGAGGGGGAATGTCATACGGATCGATTTCTTTAAATGTCATGCTGGGTCGCGCAATGGCAGCAAAAAAAATCGGATCATTCACCTGCACAGGCGAGGGCGGTTATCCGGAAGAACTGGTTCCCTATTCGGATTTTATTATCACTCAGGTAGCGACAGGACTTTTCGGCGTGCGCGAAGAAACAATCAAACGTGCACGTATGATCGAGTTCAAGTATGCCCAGGGAGCAAAACCAGGTCTGGGGGGTCATCTTCTGGGTGAGAAAAACACACCGGAAGTGGCATCCATGCGAGAAGCTGTCACGGGGACGAATCTGTTTTCCCCATTCCCGTTCCACAGTGTCTATTCGGTGGAAGATCACAAAAAACATGTGGATTGGATCCGTTCCATACATCCTGATGTTCTTGTCTCTGTCAAGGTGTCCACACCTTCCGATGTGGATATGGTAGCTGTGGGAAGTTACTATGCCGGAGCCAACGTCATCCACCTAGATGGGGCATATGGAGGAACGGGGGCAGCACCCGACATAGCCAAAAAAAACATCGCCATGCCGATCGAATACGCCACAGCTCAGACACATGAGTTTTTAAAAAAAGAAGGGATAAGGGATGAGGTTGTGCTCATCGCAAGCGGAGGTATCCGTACCAGTGAAGATATACTCAAAGCCATAGCCCTGGGCGCCGATGGAGTCGTGATCGGCACGGCAGAATTGGTTGCCATCGATTGCGTCCGCTGCGGCAACTGCGAACGAGACCGAGGCTGCCCGATCGGTATCGCCACGACTGACCCTGAACTGGCGCCTCAAATGACCGACGCATGGGTATGTGACCGGATCTGCAACCTGTACAAGAGCTTAGCCCTCGATATGGAAAAACGTCTACGCAACCTGGGAATGAACGATATAAATCAAATGCGGGGACGTTGGGACCTCCTGGATTATTGGGTTCCGAGTAGGTGAAAAAACATGATCATAAAAGAAAATGCCGAAGAAATCGCACGATCTATCGCACGATCCCGCATGAACAATGTGAATGGAAGGACATTCATAAAAAAGCGATCGCTTGAGGGGGGATGCGGAGTCATCGGCCTGATCGGCAGTGAAAAGCTCAAGGGAAACTGCATCATCCGCCCCTGTGAACAGATGCGGAATCGGGGAAACGGGAAAGGGGGCGGAGTGGCAGCTGTCGGATTATTCGATGAGTACAAAGATTTTTATGCCCTGCACATTTCCTACCTGGACGAAAAGGCAAGAGGACCGATCGAGAAAAAATACATAAACTCCGTTTTTCACGTTTCCCATGCCGAAAAACAGAATAGCATGGACGATTATCGCGAAACAGGATTGACGGTCAAACCTCCTGTTGTTTGGAGGTATTTTGTGCGGGTCAAACCGCAACATCTGGAACAGTTCGCCGAGAAAAATAAAATCACGGATATCCCAGCGGCAGAGGACGAATTCGTTTTTCAGAACAGTTTTCGTCTGAATACAGAATACTACGAGAACCAGCAGAATCCTCGAGCTTTTGTTCTGTCACACGGCCGTGATCTCATGATCCTGAAAGGTGTCGGATATGCAGAGGAGATCGCACGATATTACCGCCTGGAAGAAACCCGGGCACATCTTTGGATCGGGCACCAGCGATACCCGACCAGAGGCCGTGTCTGGCATCCCGGAGGCGCACATCCCTTTGTCGGCCTGCAGGAAGCGCTTGTTCATAATGGAGATTTTGCCAATTACTATGCTGTTTGTGAATACCTCCGTCAATGGGGACTTATCCCTCAGTTTATTACCGATACGGAGGTCTCTGTGTTGCTTTTTGATCTGTACTCCCGTGTACTTGGGTATCCTCTGGAGTTCGTGATCGAAGCATTAGCCCCGACGCCAGAAGGAGATTTCGAACGTTTGTCCAAGCGGCGACAGCGGATCTACCGTGCGATCCAGTCAGCCCACCTGCACGGCTCTCCCGATGGACCCTGGTTTTTTATCGTCGCCCGGGCCGAGCCCGGAACCGGAGTCCCTCAACTTATCGGGATCACCGATGTTTCCATGCTCAGGCCACAAGTGTTTTGCTTGTATGAAGGCGAAAAGTGCTTTGGAGCGATCGCCAGTGAAAAACAAGCACTGGACGCTTTTTTCGAAGAAGTCGCTTCCGAAGATTCTTCTGTACCCTCCAGAGCAGACCGATATTGGGCAGCGCGTGGAGGAAGCTGCACGGATGGCGGCGCCTTTGTTTACACGTTGAAAAAGGAAAATGGCAGGGTTCTCCTCGACGTCCGTGACAAATTCGGCCATCAGATCAACGGAATATCCTCTCCGGGAACAGGAATGGAAAAACCATCTCCGCCCCTTCGTTTGGAATGCAGGACAAATAACAAGGGAAAGGAATCAAGCAGCAGAAAACCAGAAGATGAGGTTCCTGAACGTTCAACGATTATCTCCCACGATCCTTTACTGGTAACGTTGGAAAAGCTAAAAAAAGACCTGCAACAAAACCTGTATAAAAAATTTAAAAGCAGAATAAAAAAGCTTGTCGAAAAAAAAGGGATAAACGAAACCCTCGAAAAATTGACCCTTCTCCTAGACAGACGATGGGATCCAGGAGAGGGGCAGCAGACATTCCAGATCGCTGCCATCGAACAATCGATCCGGGACATCCTGGATTCTGTACCGCCTCCCGGAAAAAATAACAAGGCGGGAATGATAAGACTGGATGGGAGCAGCGCCTGGGAAAGCCCGCTTCCCAAACCCGGCCAATCCATGGATACCATGGTAATCGATGCGGGAATTTTCCCCAATGATGGGCCCAACGCTGTTTCTAGAGCCATCGCCAGCGCCCATGCACAAGGCTGGAGAAAATTTATCCTTTATCGCTGCCGAGGAGATCGTTTTATCGGATGTGGGTTGGGCTCAAACACTGATGATGTTCGTATCGACGTTTACGGATCCAGTGGCGATTACCTGGGCAGCGGTTTGGATGGAGCCCAACTATACGTCCATGGCGATGCCCAGGACCAAGTCGGACAGATCCTTAAGTCGGGGAAAATCGTGATTTTCGGGAACGTGGGCCAGACGTTTCTGTATGGAGCTAAAGGTGGGGAAGCCTTTGTCATGGGGTCTGCGGCAGGTCGTCCTCTGATCAATGCTGTGGGTCGTATCCGGGCCATCATCAACGGCACCTGCCTCGATTATTGCGCAGAAAGTTTTATGGCAGGAGAACAGACCGGCGGAGGGTTCGTGATCATCAATGGTTTGACCTATGACACGCGTGGTGAAGTTATCGGATTGGAAATGAAATATCCCGGGAACAACTTGTTCTCCTTGGCATCGGGCGGAGCATGCTACCTGAATGATCCTTACCAAACCGTCACAGAAAATCAGCTCAACGGCGCGGAGTTCATCTCTTTCCGTCAAGAAGATTGGAACATGATTTTACCCTATCTAGAAGAAAACGAACGCCTCTTCGGGATCAACATACGGCACGATCTGCTTATGGTAGACGGGGTTCTCAAATGGCCGGAAGAGGTCTTTCGAAAAATCATTGCCAGTAGAGAAACACAAGAACTTGACTGGACATCTTTGGATTAAACGGCCCAAATATTATAGAATAGGTATTTGCTCCATCATATCTCATCAAACAAAGGTGATAGAATGATAAAAACATTTGTGATCTTCTCAGTATGTATTCTGTGTGTTTTTCTGATATCTTGTGCTGATACGGCCTCATCAGAATCGAACGAAGAAAATCCCGATTCCCAGAAGGCAGCACAGAAGGTCCAGACAGAAAACTGGCCGCAATTCCGTGGGCACAACGCATCAGGAATCGCAACCGGACAAGACCTGCCTTTGAATTGGGATGTAAAAACAGGAACCAACATCCTCTGGAAAAAGCCGATCCCTGGGCTGGGTCATTCCTCTCCAGTAGTTTGGGGCGATCGGGTATTTGTAACAACAGCGGTAGGAGAGGGCAAAGAAGCTTATCTCAAAGTCGGCCGCTATGGAGAAAGCCCGGATAATCCCGAGGATTTCGTTCATCACTACAAAGTCTATTGTCTTGACAGGAAGACCGGAGATATCATCTGGGAAAAAACGGCATACAGCGGAAAGCCCAAGGTAAATCGTCACATCAAATCCAGCCACGCCAATTGCACACCTGTCACGGATGGCAAACATCTCCTCGTTTTTTTCGGCTCACAAGGGCTGTATTGTTATGATCTCGATGGAAAACTTCTTTGGACAAAAGATCTGGGATATCTCGATGCTGGGGCCTTCGATGTTCCTGAAGTTCAATGGGGATTCGGCAGCTCCCCGATCATATACGAGGACAAGGTTATTGTGCTCTGCGATGTGAACAACCAGTCTTTCATCACAGCCTTGGAATTGGAAACCGGAAAAGACATCTGGCGCACTTTGCGTGATGAAAACCCGACATGGGGAACTCCCACGGTTCACAAATCAGAAAACCGCACGCAGGTGATCGTCAATGGATACAAACACATCGGCAGCTATGAGGTCGAGACGGGCAAAGCAATATGGTGGATGCACGGAGGCGGAGACGTCCCCTGCCCGACTCCTGTGGTGTCCAACAGCCTGGTTTTTATCACCAATGCTCACGGCCGGATGCGTCCTATCTATGCCATCAAACTGGAGGCAGAAGGGGATATATCCCTTGCCAGGGATGAAACGTCTAATCAATACATCCCCTGGTTTTACCCCAGGCGCGGTGCATACCAACCGACCCCTGTGGTTTTGGATGACCTATTGTATGTGGCAGACAACGGAGGTATACTGACCTGCTACGTAGCTGAAACCGGCGAGGAAATGTACAGGAATCCGATCGGTGGTGACATAAGCTCGTACTCAGCCTCGCCCGTGGTAGCCGATGGAAAACTGTATTTTTCAGACGAATACGGAAACATCCATATCGTCAAAGCAGGACCGAAATACGAGCATCTGGCAGTCAACAAAATGGACGAAATTTGCATGGCATCACCAGCCATATCCGGAAAAACTCTATTTATCCGCGCACGCAGAAATCTGTATGCGATCAGCAAAGAAGTGAATTAATAAGGAGGTGACAATGGGCGAAGCAAAGGAAAATATCTGCACAGGTGGCCCCACATTGATTTTTGCTTGTTCAGGAGCCGCCGATGTGGGAGCTCTCTCGGATCTGGCCGCAAGGAAGTTGACAACAGATGGTGTGGGCAAAATGTACTGCCTGGCTGGCATCGGTGGCCGGGTCAAAGGGATTATGCAGACCACACAAAACGCAGCTCATATTCTGGCCATCGATGGGTGTGCCCTCGATTGCGTGAAGCTTTGCCTAGACGAAGCCGGGTTTGTGGAATTCGATCATATTCGGGTGACAGACTGCGGTTTGGAAAAGGGGCAATCGCCAGCGACAAATGAAAATATTACATCAGTTGTCAGGGGAGCCCGAAAAAAACTCGGCGCGTAATACGCTCTCAAATTATTATCATTCCTCTTCTATACAGTACAAATATTTGTACCCACGGAGGAAGAGCTGTTTTCCCAAAACCACAGGCGATGCGTTAAAATTATCCTCCAGGATGTTTTTAGCCAGAGTGGCAAATTCAGGGCCCTGTTTGACCACATAAAATGTACCCTTTTGCCCGGTGACATAAATCCGGTCTTTAGCACCGACTAAAGAAGCGAAAATATTCCCCATTCCTTCCAGTTTCTGTGCCGTGTAAAGGGGCGTTCCCGTCTTGGCATCGAAACAGGAAAGGTTCCCATTGTTTCCCCTGAGGAAATACAGATAATTTCCTTGGATCATAGGAGAAGGGGTGTAGGGCGTGTCCTTGTCGTGTTTCCAGACAATGGCGTCGGAATCGGTTATGTTACCTTTGGCTTTTGCCAACTGGATGGCCAAAAGGGCATTTCCCCTGAATCCGCTCATGACATACAGGATGCCATCGGCGGTAAGCGGCATGGGAATAGCATTCTGTGTCATGCCACCGCACTCCCAGATCTGCTCACCCGTTTCCAGGTCATAACTGCGGATGAGCTTTGTGGCACTGGCGATGACCTGAGGTTTCCCGTTGACTTCGACGACATATGGAGTGGCCCATGAAGTGCCTTCATCGCGATCGACCTTCCATATATCCTTCCCGGTTTTTTTATCCAACGCAACAATGAACGACTGTCCTTCGTGATCCCATGTAATGATGATTTTGTCTCCAAACAAAGCAGGAGAACTCCCTTCTCCGAAATTCATGCGTTTGGACAACTGGCCAAAATCCCGTTCCCATTTGATTTGGCCTTCAAAATCCAGACAATAGAGCCCTCGGGAACCAAAATAGGCATAGACATGTTCGCCATCGGTCACAGGCGAATGGGAAGCCCAGCTGCCGAATTCATGCGTTCCTTCTTGGGGCATTTCTTCTTTAACCGTTTTTTGCCAGAGTATCCTTCCGTCATCCCGATTGACAGCCATAACGACAAACCTGTGGATTTTTGTCGTTCTCGTCAAGGGCATGCCCCGCCCATGTTGTGGTTCTGAAGATTGATCTAGTGCTTGGCCCTCTTTATCGGTTTCAACAGCGGTTAAGATAAAGATCTTATCACCCCAGATGATCGGAGTGGAATGACCCTTACCGGGGATGGCTATTTTCCATTTGACGTTTTTTGTCTCGCCCCATTCGACAGGCGGATCTCCATCGGGCGATACGCCTGTCATAAATGGACCGCGCCATTGGTGCCAGTATTTTTCGATATCCGACGCACTTTGAGCCTGGAGAAACGAACCCGTAACGACAAACACACAAGCTATCAAAATCACACTTTTTTTCATCAAATTCCGTTTCCTTTTTTTAAATAGTATTTTTTTATTGTTCGATGCAGTACAAATGAGAGGACGTTCGAATGAAAAGCTGCGAACCCGAGACAGCAGGTGAAGCCAGAGTATAAGATCCATCCAATTCATTGGTCGCCAGCAGCTTGAATTCCGGCTCGACCGAAATGATCGAGGTCACAGCATTTTCGTTTATGATGTAGAGTTTGCCATCGGCCAAAATCGGAGACGCACTGACAATGCCTTCAGTTGTGGTCTCAGGCCCCCAGATCAGGGTTCCGGTTTTGGCATCTAGGCAGGTCACCAGTCCACGATCATCCACCATGTAAAAATACTTCCCGTCACTCACAGGTGAGGGGACATCTGGGGCTGCTGAGCCCTCATACTTCCAAACAAGATGGCTTTCCGTGATATCCCCGGTTCCCCCGACATTTAAAGCCAAGAGGGGTTTTTTCCGGGTCGGCGCATAGATGATACCATCCACGATAATTGGCGTGGGGACGACCCGATAATTGGGCCGCTTGAGGGGATTCAATCCCCCTGCCCGCCAAATTTCTTTCCCTGTCTCGAAGTCATGCCCAGTGACGTAATCTCCTCCGGAAATAACGATTTGGGTATGGCCATCATGCTCGAGTAAAACCGGTGTGGTGTAGGCATCGGGAGATTCCCTTTGGGCATCCGTGGGACGCTCTTGATGCCACAATTCTTTGCCTGTGGCGGCATCCAATGAGACAAGATAAGATGGATCGTCAGTCTTCATCCCGTGCAGGACTTCGATGATCAAATTCCCATCATGCAACAAAGGCGAAGAACCATATCCCCAGTTATGGCCAAAAGGGCCATAATCCTTCTGAAGATCTTTTTTCCAAACGGGCTTGCCGTCCATATCGAAGGCCGCCACTTTACCCGTCCCGGTGACCACCCAGACGTGTTTGCCATCGGTGACAGGTGATGGGGTAGCGTCGTTTTGTTTGCGGTGGAGCTGGTTTTTATCGTCCAGCTCTCGCTTCCAGAGGATCTTGCCGTCCTTTTTGGATAGGCAAAACAACAGCAGTTTCGGACCCCCAGGATCGAGCGTACTCCTTCGTCTTCTTCTCTGTGTCTGGCTTTGTTCCTCCGCCGGTTTTTGCTCCGGCTCTGGTTTAGGCTCGGATTTGGAGGGGGAGTTGATGAATACCCTATCTCCCCAGATGATCGGGGTTGCCGCACTCCAGGAAGGTAATGATGTCTTCCACACGATGTTTTCCGTTGCGCTCCAACTCATCGGGAGATTTTTCGCATCGATTATCCCGTTGTGATGGGGACCTCGCCAATGAGGCCAGTTATTCTCTGCCTGCAAAAAACTAGAGATGGATAAAAGGGCCAACAATAAAGCATAAGTGATGACGTGTTTTTTCATTCTATTCCTCCATGTCTCGGCTTGTCCATATATACACTTCTACAATTTAGGTGGAAAAAATCCTCATTCCTTCCGTAAGGCTGGAATAAGATCTTCTTTTGTTGCCAACAAAGCGGCAGAAAACGTCCATATGATTCCATTCAGACTCACTATGACTAAGATGATAAGAATTGTAGGATAAGGGATTCCCGCACCCGGTGTCAAGAAGGTAGGAAGGACGGCCAACAACGCAGCAATAATCCCGAACAAGATCCCCACAACCAACAAGGCCACATGTTCGGACAGGAGAATCGCCTGAATAGACTTTTTGTTGTAACCCACGGCGCGGAGCAGCGCCAATTCTCCTCGTCGTTCATTGACATTCCGCCACACGACAACTCCCAAACCCACACTCCCCAAAAGCAATCCAAAACTTCCCAGGATCAGGAAAATGGATAAATACGTATTCTGGACCGTGTTGAACTCGGCGAGGCGAGTGGATGCAAGAGTCAAATCTAGGCCCTGATCCTGTAAGGCCCAGGATAAACGATCAGCAACGGTTGTCACCTTTTCAGGAGGCGCATCGACAAGGAATATCCGATAGCCGCTGATCGAGGGATATTTTTGGATTAATGTTTTTTCGGATACGATGATGTTCCCCTGAAACACGGAATTGGCCAATCCCCCCACCAGTTTGACTGGGAAGGTTTTTCCTTTTTCATCGCTGTAGGTCAAAACATCTCCCACGGATTTGCCCAATCCCCACACGATGACGGATAAATCGGCAACGGCCGGGATCATGCCATCGGGTAATTTTTTATCCAAGACCATCCAGGGATTTTCCGGATCGATCTCACCTGACATGTCGGCGAACGTGAAAGACTTTCTTGCGGCAAGTTCCGCGGGCATAACGCCAATCAACTGGGGATGAGTTACACGGTTGAGGTTCAAGCAGCTGGCATCATCTCCTTCTTTCACACGAAACGGAACATATTTCACATCATCCGAGTTTATGGCATCCAATCCATAAAGCTGAGTTCCCTTCTGGCTGTCGAGGTCGTACAGGATCGGAATGGAACTCTCACCAAAAAGTGCGAATCCTCCTGTCCCTGAATCCCGCCTCTCGGAATCCTTAAGGGCATTGAGCCGATTGGCACCCACCGTAAAAACGATGAACAAACCGCACGCCAATAGCCCTATCAACGTAATGCTGCGCGTGTGCTTTCTCGCGTTATTACGGATTCCGATGTTCACATTGCTCAACCGAACCGCGTCCGTGTTTTTCCCTAGCATATACAGCAACACACGGGTAAAAGCCATTCCCCCGATGAGAAAAAGAGTACCGGCCAAGAAGAAAAAGAGAAAGGCCTGATCTCCTCTGCCGAAATCCGCCACGACCAGAATAATCAACAGAGCAGCCCAACTGACCAAGCCGATGATCAAGCTCGTATTTGGCCTTTTTTTTTCGATCGTTTCGACTTTGGCTAGACCTCTCTGAAGGCCGGTGATGGGACGCTTGATCTGCCTCCAGGTCGCAAGCCATATGGTGAAAAAGGCAACGGCCACACCGATTGATACACCGATCAAAAGGGAAGAAAATCGGAAATGAATGTGGAGCGCTGAGGTTCCCACAGCACCCCGCCAGACTGTTTTTAAAGCGCTCAGGATAATCCCGTTGTACAGAACTCCCACAACACCTCCCAGCAGACTGCCGAGCACAACGAGCACAGCTCCTTCACGCAGAACTGCCCATTTGACAGCTTTCCTCGAGAAACCCAATGCCCGTAACAACCCGTTTTCTTCTGACCGGTTTTCTGTGTTAAAAACAAAAAGCAGACTGGTCAGCAAAAGGGCAGCGACGATGATGAAAAAACTCAATCCGAGGAATAGCTGAGAAAAATTGACAGACTGCGAGCTGGCACGGAGTCCTTCTTTTTTGACATCCCGGAAAACAAATCCTAAATCGCTTGGATCCAGTTTGTTTATCAGAAAACTCTCCACTTCGGCCTGGTCAGAGATGGAGAAACGTACAGCTGTTAAATCCCCGAACCGGTTGGCCCACAAGGCTCGAGCCTTATCCAAAGTCACAAAGGCCTTGGGAGTCCCCCTGAAATCGTCCCAGTATTCCTCATCTTTATCCCGGATTTTTTCCAAATCTATAGGTATGCCAGGATCCCAATCCCGGCAGTTTTCCTCACCGGACAAACCGGGAAAATCAGGCAGCAGATCTCTGTCCGCATAAATACCCTCCAGAGGGACGACATCAATAATCCGGAATCCCGATTTTTTTTCCTGCAATTCCCGCCCCAAGCCCAAAATATAATAAGTCAGCTCTATCTGATCTCCCACATTTGCGTTTAAATCTTGGGCAAGCCACCCATTGATGAGGATCTCATCGTCCTTCATGCCAGGGGGAATCAGCGGCGATCCGGGAGCAGAAACAAAGGAGTAGGGTGTCGCTCGATCGCCCCGGCGGAGTTCGTTAACAAAATAGGTCAATACAGGCTGAGCCCCTTTACCGTATTCCTGTGCAGCAGCGGCTACAGGAGGAGCGAGAAAGATTCGATTCGATCTGAGTTCGACCATGTTTCGACCGGGAATATTTCTCAATTCAAGGCCGGCATCGGACAGGGTCCAAGCCTTTTTAAGAGCGTCATTCACTCCTTGTAAATCGAGAGATGCTTCGGCTTTCTCGGCGACAAGCAGAACATTGGCTCTGCCCTCAAAGCCCATTTCTTTCGATAAAAAATGCAGAGAGACAAACACTGTGCTGGGCGTGAGTTGGTCGGAACGGAGATTGAATTTCCCCAGCGCTGAATCCGCAGCGATGCTTTTGACCAGAAACCTTCGTGCTAATGATGAGTCGGAATCCAAAGAAAGAGGGGCATCTTTCGGCATGACATCCCGTTTCTCCATGCGCAGGAGAATCTCGTCGTTCTCCCGGATGTTCAGACGCGATGCCAGAGATCGGTTGACGATGGCCTCGTCGGGAGCAAGTTGCCCGAATCTTTCTTTAATCCCACCCATCTCCCCAAAACGGGAATCCACTCCGATAACTTGAATGTCGTTTACTCTGCGTTGCCCTCCCTCAGCGATGGCAATCCCTCTTGTTTGCAGGAGAGGGGCAACCGTCGTGTTCAGGGATTCGGCAAGATCGTCTGCCATCCTGACTTGGAAAAAACGATCTCCCGAAGAAAGGGCAAATTCTGTCGTTCCCAGTCTGTCAAACACGATTTTTCGAAGGCTATGACGAACCGAATCGCCGATAACAAGGGCACCGACCAGTATGGCTGTGCTCATCATGGTCCCCAAGACAACCCAGAGATGTGTTTTTCGATAAAAGAAAAGGCTTCGGAACAAAAATCGTCCTTTGTTCATCAGATCACATAGCTTTCCAGATTCCCATTCTGGAGTTTGAACGCCTTTTCCATCAGCCGGGCAAAATCGAAGGAATGGGTCACGGTTATAAAGGCGGTCCCTTCCTCTTTATTCATTCCGACCAAAAGTCGACCGAGATTTTCAGAAGAGTCCTTGTCGAGCGAACCTGTCGGTTCATCTGCCAGGACCAGCTTGGGCTTGTTTATCAAGGCCCTGACGACAGCCACACGCTGCATCTCTCCGCCGGACAATTGCGCCGGGAAATATTCCCTGTGATTGCCAAGGCCGACTCTATCTAACAATTTTTTTGCCCTTTCCTGAACCTCACCGTCCCTGTCCCGTTTTTTCAATCCGAGCGGAATCGTCGGGATCAACACGTTTTCCAAAACCGTGCACTGCGGGAGCAGATGATGGAGTTGAAAAATAAAACCGATCTCTTGGTTCCGGATGCGCGAGAGTTCGGTATCATCACATTCAGCAAGATTTTTCCCGAAAAGCGACACCACTCCGGAGCTGGGTTTATCAAGGGCTCCCATGATGTTCAACAGAGTGCTTTTCCCAGATCCCGATGGTCCCACGATGGCTATGGATTCACCCGAGCTGACCTGCATCGAAATGTCTTTCAGCACGGTCGTGTAGCCCTGGCCAGACGGAATATCGTATTTTTTGGCAATATTTTTTAGTTCAAGTAACATCTTCATAAACCCCTGCGATATTTTTTGCCATGTGATCCATGGAAAAATTCTCCAATACAACCCGCCTCCCCTGATCCCCCAGTTTTCTGATTTTATCCGGATCAGACAGGAGGGAGGCCATGGCAGAAGCGAGTTTCTCGCCTGTGTTCGGCTCATAGATAAGGCCGCCTTGGGTTTTTTCAACAAATTCTGGATAGCAGCCCACATTCGGCTGAACGACCGGAACCCCGGCCGCCAAAGCCTCCACTTGATAGGCGCCGAAGGCCTCTCCTGTGGGAACCGGGACAGAGAGCAAGGTCAATGATTTGAGAAAAGCAACCCTGCTGCTTTTGCAAAAATCATCGAATAGGATGACATCATCTTTAAAACCGTGTTCTGCGATCTTTTTCATCTGCCCATTCAGAAAAGGCTTGTCATCGCCGGAATAACCGCCAGTCAGATGTAATTTCAGATCCCTGAATCGGTTATCTTCTTTAAGCGCCATAAAAGCGTCAACCAGTATATCCAGTCCAAAATATTCCGACAATCGGCATAAATATCCAATGACCGGAGGATCGAACGGAAGCGTTGATTTTTCATAGCCCTCCAGATCTATCCCGCCGTGTATCACTTTAATCCGATCTCCGGGCAATTTCAGCTGCTCCTGAGTTTTATCTGCATAGTACTGGCTGGCTGAGACAAAAAAGTCCACATCAACAGCCTTTTCCGCCATCAATTTCCAGACTTTTTTTTGGTAATCTATGCCCATCAGGTCTACCCATTCGTTCTCATCCTGGAGAGAACACACCACGCCTGCTCCCAGGTCCGCCTTGAGCCTGTGGGCCAGCCCGAGCAGCAGGGCATTCGAGAGATGAACCACATCCGGACCAACATTGTCCCGAAGGTGTTGGATGAGATGGTCGAGTTCGGATGCCTGGCGTCCCTTTTCTCCTTCCAGCATGGAGAGGGTCATCTCTTCCAGTCCGGTGGGACGCGTAGAACCGGATTTTTTGGCTGCCAAGTGAAGCAGTGACGGAGAATCGAGAAGACGTTCAATCCATACGGGAGCGCTCCTGTAAAACGGAAGTTTTTCTTTGAGATAGATGTTGACAGCACCGTAAAACACCGGGGTGACCGCAACATCGGCAGGTGTCTCCATCCCTGAAGGAAGATACATCGGGACCTTGATCACCTTGTGCCCGAGAGATGATAAAGATTGGAGCAATGCTGTGTCGCGAAAACAATTCTGGCAGTAGAATTGCAAACCATGACCGGGGGTTACGTAGGCAATCTTCATGTTTTTTCTCCAAAGGCATAAATCCGTCCGTCATCGGAACCGATAACGACAAATCCCGAGTCCACAGCAGGACAGCTGAAAAGGGGGGCTCCTATCTCGTATGACCAGAGTTCTTTGCCGCTGTTTAAATCCACGATATACAATCTTCCATCCAACGACCCTACAACAACCTTTTCTCCGGCAATGACAGGCGAACTGTCGATATCATCTCGGGTTTGGAAGATCCAAATCTTTTCGCCTGTTTTGCGGTCCACACAGTGCAGAGAATCATTCCGCGACCCGATTAGAACACGATCTTTTCCCACGGCAGGGGAAGAAAAAAAGGCATCGGGATTTTCCTTGTCAAAGTACTCCCAGTTTATCTTTTTTTCCTTCCTATCGATACAAACCAGTTTGCTGTCATAATGACCGAGATAGGCTTTGTCTCCTGCCAAGGCAGCCGAACCGGGAATGTAAGAACCGGCCCATACTTCGCCGATTTTTCTCCCATCCAAAACAGACAATATGTGTAGCAATTCGTCACAACCACCGAATAGGACATGTTCACCGTCGGTGGACGGCGCCCCATTGATATAGTTATCGGTTTCATACGACCAATTCAGTTCTCCCGTTTCTGCATCGAAGCAGTACAGCCGATTGTCATAGCTACCGACCATAACCCAAGTTCTTTGATTTTGCGGATTTATCACCCAGTTGGCTGAACCATAAATGGAATTATCACATTTGTATTCCCATCGGACCTGTCCTGTGTTTGCATCCAAACAATAAAACTCTCCGCTCAAATTTCCCACATAAACAGCTTCATTCAACAGGAGAGGGGAGGCTTCGATATCATCCTTGGTATCGAACTCCCAGACTTTTTCCCCATCCGACAGGTTTAGCGCATACACTTTTCCATCGGATGAACCGCTGTAGACACGTCCCAATCCCATCACGGGGGATCCGATTATCCAGGAATCGGTCTGGAAGGACCACAGCAAACCCAGCTTTTCGGGAAGCCCATTTTTGGCTACTCCTGACAAGGCGGGATCCCCGCGAAATATGGGCCAACTCACATCTGTGATATCCACCGCTTCCTCTTGGGCTTCTTCTTTTGCACAGGAGAGGAAAAGAATGGGCAGGATCAGCAGTAAAGCCATAAATTTTCGTTTTCGCATGATAAATTCCTCAGCGACCGATATCCTCTCTTGTCTCCCGATCTCTCCAGGAAAGAGCACCCGTCGGACAGGCCGAGACACATGCGGCGGCTGCTTTTTCCAATCCTTGGTTGAGCGGCACACCCAATGACGGTTGGACGCGAACATCGAATCCGCGGTTAACAAAAACCAGCCCGAATTTTTCACCTGCTTTTTTCGTGATTTGCACGCATAATCCGCACTTGATACATTTCCCGGACTCATAAACGACCTTGTCATGCTGGATGTTTTTCTGGAATTTTTTCCTTTCCACGAAGGTGAAACGGCGCTGGCTGGCCTTGTATTCTTCGGCATATTGCCGCAATTTGCATGTATCGGGTTTGCGGCAATCACAGCCGAAACAGCGCCTGGATTCGCTGACTGCTTCAGAATCTGTGTAGCCTTGGTTATTAAAATTGGCGGGAACAATCCTCTCCTGCTCTGTCGCTTCCTTCAGGAATTCACCCGCTTCATCCTCCCGTGTTTTTCCCAGGATGGATTGAAATCTGGCAAAAGATGCTGTAACCTCCTCGCCTTTTAAGAACTGGTTCACAGAAAACGCCAAATTTTTACCATGCGCCACGGCTCGGATGGCCATTTGCGATTCCGAAGCAGAAATCGCATTCCCACCGGCAAAATATCCCGGCACACTTGTTTGATAGGTCTTTCTGTCAATCATGATACCGCGGCGGGTAAGCTCGATGCCCGAAGATTCAAATAGATCGGGATCTGTTTTGCCGACAGCCAAGACAACCGCGTCATAAGCATTTTTCAGATCGTCCCAATTTAAATCCGTACCCAGAGATCGCTCCATTAAAAAGGCAGCCCCCATTTCAGCGATGCGATCGATTTCCTGATCCAGGACAGCCTTGGGCAAATTTTCATCGGAAACGCCATAACGGAGCATCCCACCCGGCTGCCGATTTTTGTCAAACACATCACAGGTATGCCCGAATTGGAGAATATAATAAGCGGTAGACAGGCCTGTGGGTCCGGCCCCGATGATGGCCACTTTTTTCCCTGTATTCAGAGTCATAATCGGTCGATAGGGAGACTTCTGCTCCAGATCGATATCCGCCACGTGCCTTTTCAGCAAACAGATCGATACAGGATCGTCATAAGAACCCCGGTGACAACCTTTTTCACAAGGAGCCGGGCAGATTCGACCCAAAACCGCAGGAAGGGCGATTTCTTTTTTTATGGTCTGGATCGCCTCCTCCAGCTGCCCTTCCCTGATTTGCCTTATCATAAGCGGGATGTTCATGTGGGCAGGGCAGGCACGTTGGCAGGGAGCATCACAATCGCCCACATGCTCACTCAACAAAAAGTCCAAAGCATCCTTCCGTGCTTCCCGCACCAACTCATTTCCGGTCTCAATCCGCATTCCCTCGGAAACGACTGCCGAACATGCTGGAAGCAATTGTTCTGTGTTGGCTTCGTACACGACACAAATCATACAAGAGGTGAACCGTTCAAAACCATTCAAATAACACAGTGTGGGAATGTTTATATTCAGCTTTTTGGCCGCGTCCAGGATTGAGCCATCCACCGGAATGGCGATTTCCTGTCCGTCGATAGTTAATTTTACGTTTTTCATCTGATGTCCACCGATTCTGTCGGGCACACCTGCTTGCATGTCCCGCATTTGACACACTTCGTCTGATCGATTAAGTGCCGTTGGTAGGGGACTATGGCGATCGCACCGGCCGGACACTTTTGGGCACAAACGGTACAACCTATGCAGGTTTCATCGATCGTATACGTGATCAGCTCTTTGCATCGCTTGGCAGGGCAGATTCCTTTTAAATGAGCCTCGTATTCTTCCTTAAAGTAAGCCAGGGTTGTCAGGACGGGATTTGGGGCGGTTTTCCCCAGTCCACACAGACTGCCTCGTTTGGTTTTCTGGGCAATTTCTTCCAGCTTGTCAAGGTCTTCCTGTTTTCCTTTTCCGGCACACAGATCCTCCAGAATCTGCAGCATGTGCCGTGTGCCTATCCGACAAAAGGTGCATTTCCCGCAGGATTGGTTTTGCGTGAACGATAAAAAATACCGGGCGATGTCCACCATGCAGTCGGAATCATCCATCACCAACAAGCCACCCGAACCCATCATGGCACCCGCATTGGTCAGGTCTTCGTAATCGACTCTGGTGTGGGCCATTTCGGCAGGAATGCAGCCGCCGGACGGCCCTCCGATTTGGACAGCCTTGAACGGTTTATCATTTTCGATGCCACCACCGATGTCCTGGACGATCTCTTGTATCGTGATGCCCATCGGAACCTCGATAAGCCCACCACGGGCAATTTTCCCCGCCAAGGAAAAAACTTTGGTTCCCTTGCTTTGGATTGTTCCCATCCGGGCAAATGCGTCCGCCCCATTCCGGATGATCCAGGGTACCGTGGCAAACGTCTCACAATTGCTGACCAAGGTGGAATGGCCCCAGAGTCCTTTTTGGGCCGGATAGGGAGGCCTGAAACGGGGGTTCCCCCGTTTTCCTTCCAGGGAAGCAATCAGGGCCGTTTCTTCCCCGCAGACAAAGGCACCGGCTCCCTCAAGGATGTGCAACTCAAGCGAATATCCTCCCCCCATGATATTTTCCCTCAAAAGCCCGCATTCCCTGCATTGCCTCAGCGCATCTTTCACCCGCTGGACGGCGAGGGGATACTCCGCACGAATGTAAAAATATCCCTCACAGGCTCCCACCGTGTAGGCCGAAATGATCATGCCCTCGATGACCCGAAACGGGTAGGATTCCAGGATCATCCTGTCCATGAATGCACCCGGGTCCCCTTCATCTCCGTTGCAGATGATGTATTTCGTATCATCTTGGGATTGCTGGACCACTTCCCACTTCTGCCCCGAGGAGAAACCAGCGCCTCCCCTTCCTCGCAGTCCGCTCGATTTGATTTGGCCGAGCACTGCTCCTGGAGAAGATTTGGTTAGACATAGTTCTAAGGCTTCAAATCCTCCTTTGGAGCGGTATTCTTCGAGATCGAGGGGATCGATCTGGCCGGAATGTTCTGTGGCGATGTGTTTCTGTCTACCCAAAAAAGCTTGGATACTCGGATCCCGCATATGAAGGGGGTGGCGTGTAAATCCGTTGGCACGTGGGTCCTCGAGAATATTTTCAATAAATTGATATGCCGCAATTTTGATACGCTGGCTCAAGGATTTTGGTTTATAGTGTTTAAGAAGGATGTCCCGTACATCTTCCGGCTTTACGCTGTCATACAAAACAGGATCTTTTTCTGGAATATTCACTTCCAGAAGCGGTGTCCGGTGGCACATCCCCACACACCCGACCCTCTTGACCTGGGTGCTAATCCCCGTTTGTGCCAGTGACTTTTCCAGAGCCTGCTGCACACGTTGGCTTCCGCTGGCCACACAGCAGGAGCCCAACCCGATCTTGATTTCCCCAACTTTTTCAGTAGGGATTTTTAGATCACGAGCAGATTCCTCACTTCCGGCCGAGTGCCGAAGAAAATCCTGGATAATAGGGGCAACGCCATCTGTTTTCACATGTCCGTATGTCACATTGTCGATTTGAACGACTGGGGCGATGGTGCAGCAGCCAAGACATGCGATTTTTTGAACGGTGAATAAAAAATCTGGGTCTGTGTCTTGGCCATGTTCGATGTGCAGCTCGCGACAGAAAGCATCGTACACAAGCTCAGATCCTTTGACATGGCAAGCCGTGCCCGTACAAATCCGGATAATGTGTTTCCCGATCGGGGTGTGCCGGAACTGAGAAAAAAAGGTCGACACACCTGTTATCGCGGCGGGTGTTATCTCGGTGACTTCACACACCCTCCGGAGGGCCTCCTCTGGAAGATAGTTATATTTTTTCTGAATGGCATGCAGGATCGGGATGACATCACCGGGTTTTGTGCCGATTTTTTCGACTACATTCTCGACAAAAGAAAGGATGCTGTCCGTCTCCGTCTCTTGTTTCATGATCGTCCTATTTCCCTATGCAGTACAAATTTTTTGTTCCCCGGATGTATATCCGATTATGCATGAAGGCAGGGATGCTCACCGCCGTTTCACCCAGTTCGTTCCGGCTTATCAGTTCGTATTTCTTATCCGCTTTAAAAATATACATAGTCCCCGACATATCCATCAGATACACCAAGTCTCCGACAAGGATGGGAGAGGAATAGAATCCCTCATCGAACTCCTCGATCCACATCCTCTCTCCGGTCTTGTTGTCAAAACATGTCACAGTGCCATAACTGGCAGCCATGAATAATAAGTTTTTGGAAGCCAGAGGACTGGATACTTCAGATAGATCGTCGATGTATTCCCACACCAGCTCCACGCTCTCTCCTAATTTTATGCCAGCTAGGCGGGCATAGTCGTTGACCGCAAACACCATGCCGTCGGCATAGGCGGGAGAGGGGGCGATTTCCCCCAGCATGCATTTCACCCGCCACAACTCCTGCCCTGTTCGGGGATCGTGAGACATCACGAACGGGTTGGAATTGAGGATGATCTCCTCTCTTTTTCCCGTGTTTACCAAAATGGGCGATGCCCACGAAATCTCCACTTCCCTCGGTTGATCATATACGATATCCCCTGATTGGGCTCTCAAGGCGAGCAAACGCCCTCCCGTGTTCTGGTCGTACTGGACCAGCAGCAGATCTTGATAGGTGATCAACGACGACGAGTGCCCGTAATGATTTTCCGGCACGCCTAGGTTTTTGGCCCAGATGCGATTCCCCTCTAAATCGAGACAAGCCATATCTCCCGTGGCAAAAAGAGCAAAAATTCGGGTACCATCGGTTGTCATCGTGGGGGCGGCAAAACCTGTATCCTCGGTAACCTGGGGGCGTCTTTCGGGAGAGCCTGGAATGTCATTCAATTCCATCTGCCAGAGAATCTCTCCCGAGTCGGCATCGATGCAGTACACAACTTGTGTCCTTCTGTCCGCACCCGAGAGGAAAATCTTTTTTTCCCATATGATCGGGGAATTATAACCGGGATGAGGAATCGGAATTTTCCAAAGGATGTTCAAACCTGAGGGGCCGTCCCATTCGGTAGGTACATCCGTATGATAGGCCCAACCAATTCCCTCCGGGCCGCGGAAACCGGGCCAGTTATTCCTTATTTCCTGAATGCTGGTATAGTCTGGAACACCCTGTCTTTTTCCCGGTTGAAAAATGCCTATCTTTTTAAGCTCAGTCTGGGATATCACCCCGAAAACCAAGGCCAGCAGCACTATTCCCAGTCCACCGTAAAGGATATATTTTCGGGATAAAAGCCTATTCTCCCGAGTCTTTTCCGGGTCGGGACTTTTGGTTAAATCGGGCAACCTGGGTTCGAGCGAACTCATGTATTTCAGAGCCAGAAGACAAACGAGCACAAACGCGAACAGAAGGTAACTCCCTGTTCGGATCTGCCATTGATGGGTGAAATACGCTTTTCTGGCCAGCAAATCGAGAGCCCGGATCTGCTCTATCAAAACCGTGTCTTCCGGATTCTCTCGGAGCTTTGTCATCAGTTGAGAAATGGCCTGGCTGTTGAGCGGATCAACCGACTTCGTCTGGATGTAATTGGCGATCATCAGAATACTGAGAATTCCCGCCAACACAGCGCAGACAACGGCGATCCTTTTGGCGATTTTGTACCAAAGCTCTGTCCTGTTTTTTCTGTTATTTTCGATAGGTTGTTTTTCCATGATACTAAGCCCTGAACTGTTTGATTCGAACATCCCGTCTATCCAATTCCTTGAGTTCCTCTGGCGTCATCAGTCCCAATCGAACTTGCTCATAGGGACAGTAGGCAAAGCAGCGTCCACAGCTGAGGCATGTCCCTTTGTCCACATCATACTCCAACTGCCTCCGCCGGATAAAAAGGCCGATAAGTTTCAAGCAAAGGATCAAACCGATAAAACCGCCCAATATCCAGCCTCCCCTACGGAATTGGCTTTGGATGACACTCGCTTCTGCAAATAACTCTTCCGATGGTTTTCCCGTAGCACGGAAGGCTTTTGTCGCATCGGTCATCTCCGTTCTTTTTCCCGCATTTTCCAGAAGCACCTCTTCAGCCAAAGATACGGTGGGATGCAGACGGGACAGAGAAACATCCAATCGTGATCCGATCCAGCCAAAACCGATGACAACAACAGGAAGGAGGACAAGTAGGGCCGCCACCTGTTTGACATCTCCCTCTCTTTTCATGGGCTGTGTTTCATCATCCGCCTTTTTTATGGCTCCGAACGGACAGGATTCCTCGCACAACCGGCAGTTGTTGCACTCATCCGGTGTGATCCTGACGTGACGCCTGGAAAGACGTGACATCCAGTTCAAAAGCACTCCATACGGGCAAAGATAACGGCAGTAGGGACGAGCGACGACTGTTCCCAGCAAGAGCATGGAGAAACCAAAGATGACCATGTTGAAATCTGCCCCAAAACGGAAAAATCCGATGAAAGGATCGTACTGGCATATGATAAAACCCGCGCCTGTTGCGGCAAACAAGACAGCAAGGCCCAAATAGACATACGGAAAAACACCCAAGAGGGCAGCCAACCATTCCGGCACGTTGATCGGATTCAGGACGACAGCATCCTGAATGGCCCCGAGAGGACAAACGGCAGCACAGAATGTGCGGCCGAAAAACAAGGCAAAAACTAAGGGAAGAATAAAAAATAGGACGACAGACAAAGGAATAATGTAGGCTGGGTTGAAAAAAGCGTAGCTGACATTCTGCACAGCTCCGACAGAACAGACACATCCCTTCCTGTAAAACCCGAAATAGGCAAGAGCAAACACCATCAAAAGGAAGATGTTCCGACGGGAGCGCTGATTGTGAGCGAAATACGTCGCTAAAGAAAGGGCCGCAACCAAGACGAATATATCCATGTATTCCCATACAGCAGCTCGCGGTGCCGGTGTGAGCAGATCGGGCCGCACATAACCCGATTCAAAATCGGGCTTGGGAAAGCGCTCCTGAACTTGGGAGAAGACAAATACAGGACAGAGGAGCACCAGAGCCACAACAAAAATCTTCAACCGTTTCAATTTCACCCTTCCCGAAATTTTCCGCTCTCATCTCCCCTGAGGATGTAGGGCTGGCTGGCTGGCACCCGTTTCCAAGCCCGGGAGGGACACCTCCTGGCGATCGAGCACTGATTGCAATTCAAACATCGGTCATGCCGAGCCTGCAGGTACAAAGACCCGTTCCCGAACGAATTGCAGCCTTTCACGCATTTGCCGCACCCAACACACAATTTCTCATCGATCGTGTATTCAAAATAAGGATCTTCGATGTATGTCCGCTTGATCGCCCCGGAGGGACAGAGCTGGCTTTCCGCTCCTGTGTCTCTGGATTTGGCCCCGGGCTGAAGATAACCGCTGCACAGGTCGCAATAACCGCACATCGAATAGGAATGAACACATTTCACAGCCGAGTGGGGCAAAACACAGTTGACCGCGCATTTTTCACACTGGATACAGATGTTGGGATCCAACTGCCAGACCGTCTCTTCGGCTGAAGACTTACGGGACAGGATTCCTGCCAATCCTCCGACCGTCAGACCCACAATCACATGGAGACTTTTCCTCACAAAATCTCGGCGTTTAACCGGATTTGTTTTCGTTTTTCCCGTCATTTCCGGCCTCTATATTCCTGCTTTGTTTCCCTGGCTTTGCGCTGCCGACAACCGGGAAGCTTCGAACAAATCCTGCAGGGTAAATCGATGACACAGGACGTTTTTTTCCCTGAGACCTTCCTCCAAGCAAGAGACAAACCCCCAAACGCCAGCCCGCTCAACAAAACCATCCGCACTCCATCCTTCAAAAACTCTCGCCTGTTTTTTTTCCTATGCTTCTCCTGCATCGTGAAACTCTCCTGCTTCATGATTTTTTCTTTGCAAAGATCCTCACTCGCTTTTGAAGCGGATCTAAAACATAGATTTTTTGTGTGGAATCGACAGCCAGATCCAGGCCGACCGTGCCCTCCAGAAATTGTTCTGTCGGGGCAACAACGGAAACAAGATTTCCGAGGCGGTTGTAGATCTTGATTCTAGGGAGGCCCTTTTCGCTGGTCACAAAGGAACCGTCCACCAACAGGGTAAAGTGGGATGGATTGCAGCACCCGCTGAATCCCTGGATCTCCATCCCGAACTCACCCCATGATGTCCGGAAATTTCCATCGACGGTATAATTCTCGAGGGAATGGCGCCCGGTGTTGGCGACCCAGAGAAATCCGTCCGCATCGATAGCCACGTCGAAATAGGGGCTAGGGATGATGAATCCCGGAATATCTTTGGTTTCGTTTTTATCTCCGATCCTTTGAAGATTCAATCCGGATTTATCGAACTTCCAGACAATTTTATTCCCAGCATCAGCGACAAAAACACTTTTTGCTGAGACCGCAATCGATGTGATGATGGCTTTTTCACCCAGAGATTCCCAACCAGCTTGTCTTATGCCTTTCTGATCGTAAACCTCGACATGATCTCCCATCCCGAGATACAAATCATGGTTTTTGTCGATAGCCAAACAGCGGATCGGCCCACTTGATTTAAAAGAAGATCGCGGTGTCCCATCGTTGTCGAAGACAAGTACAGAACCGTTGCCGGACACATAAATCCTATCGTCCGGCCCGACGGCAATTCCGGAAACCTTCGGCAAATCGATGGGAATGTGTCCCACCTCGGAGTAATGAACCAAATCGGCGCCGCTCTCTGCATAGCTTTGGATATCGTAGGCAAAAGGATTCTGTTGATCATTTTTTCCATGGCCTCGAACAGCTCTGTATCCGAAGTAGAAGATGCCCGTCAAAGAAACCGCTAAAATCGCACTGGTTAAAATTTTTTCTTTTTTCAAATTAAATATACCCATTTCGCAGTCTCCGGTTATGGATTGACCCTCAGATCGATACAGACCAATCGGCGCGAATCCCGCGCGAGCAACCGGCCCTCAACAAAAGCCAACGGCCCCCAAGCATCCACTCCTTCGAGAATTTTGACCTGAGCCAGTTGAACGTATTCCCTTGCACTGGCTCTGGCTATAGTTAAAACTCCATCATCGCTGAGTATGAAAAACTTATCATCTGCCACGATATAAGGGCCCAGCCCGAATCGATTCGTCTTTCCGCTGGACCAGATAAATCGACTGATGTCATCCGGATGGCAGCACACGAATTGATTGCGCAGCGGTCCGGCATCCTTGGGCAATATGCAAAAAAGATGACCCGAGAAGAATATCGGTGTTTGTTGCTCGGACGCCATTCCTTCCTCCGGTTTTATCGTTTGGATGGCTTCCACCGAAAAAACACCGGCTTCCTCCTTAATTCTGACCATCGAGCTGCCCGACCCGTATCCGGCCGTCAGAAAGATTCTCCTATCTCCCAGATAAACGGGAGATGGCGCGATGACATTGTGGTTCCACAAACGGGATTCAAACAATATCTTGCCCGCTTCCTCCCCATCTGCGGCAACACCAACAATCCCTCCGATAGCGCAGTACACATACATCTTTATGCCGTTTATGACAAAAGGCATGACGGAAGAATGGGACATTTTCCAGTTGTTGGGATTGGGCGTTTCCCACACCACCTCACCGGTTTCACAATCGACAGCAATGATCAGCGATTTCCCCCCAACAGCAAACACGGCCAGGGTGTCATCGATCAGAGGGCACTGCCCGGTGTACCAAAGGGGCACCTCGGTTCCATAGTCTTTTCCCAAATCGATGCCCCATTTGAGATCTCCGGTGACTGCATCCACACACATGACATGACATTTAGGCCCGATGGTCACAACATACTTTTCTGTTGCCGCTGGAACAGTCCGAGACATCCCATGATTCCGTTTCACGAAAAGGTCATACCCCCTCCGCCAAATCTCAGCTCCATTATCCAAAGAAAAACAACGCAAAACATCCGCCCTCTGCTCTTCATCGTAATCCAGAAGATAGACCCGTCCGTTCGAAACGACTGGACCGGCATGACCCTCCCCTAAATCTATGGACCAGAGAATATCTGGCCCTGCATCGTCCCATCTGTCGATAAGTTGGATGTTTTCCTTGCTGATGTTATCAAAATCGGCTCCCCGGAATCTCGGCCAGCTCCCACGGATTGCGGAGGGGATTCCCTCGAAACTTTCGAAATGGGCACCGATTTCCACAGCATCGCTAGCGCTGACAAATCCAAGAGGTCGGTTGTCCATCCCGGGAAGGCTTTCTGCAAAATCCTTGACCGGATTGTACAGGAGCCACCAAGTCAGAAAAACCAGCCCGAGAAAGGCTGTTCCGAGAATAGTGACACGGTTTACTAATTTCTCATTCATCACCGATATGATAGACCATAAGCGCATCGCCGTGCCGGATGTAAAGACGCCCGTCCTTGATAACGGGATGGGCCCAGTGTTCACCAGAGCCTTTTTTCACCCGAAAAGAACTCACCAGATGAAACTCCTCAGGATTGGGTTTGACCAAACCTACATACCCGTTTTCACTGTAGCAAAACATCATTCCATCGGCAAAAATGATCGCCCCTTTATTCCCAATTTTTCTTGCCGTGTACTGGACTTTTCCGGTTTTCCAGTCCAGGCAATGCCATCCTCGATTATTATGGCCCGAGCCGTAAATATAGCCGTCGACTAAAATCGCGGCTCCCATCTGACTGTCAAGCTTTCTTTGCGACCAGACCCGCTTGACACTCGCTCCGTCTTCGGAGAGCTGGAACATCTGACCGCCGGTACCATATCCGCTCACCGTATACACAAAACCGTTATGATAGAGGGGTGTGTTCGCATTAACTGTATAATCCGTGACATGGGATTGGCGCCACAGATAGTCTCCTGTATCGGCATCGATGCCGACGAAGGAGCTGCCCGTCATGGTTAAAAGCAGGCGTCTTTTGCCGTGTTTGACAAGACAGGGAGAACAGTATCCTGATGATTCTCCGTCTGCTTTAATCTCCCAGATCGTTTTCCCGGAATGCCTGTCCAATGCAACGATCGTGACTTTCCGACCTCCAGGGGTGCAAAAAACCCGATCCCCATCCACAAGAAGGGACTCCGTCATTCCCCACTGCAAATTCCGTGCTCCGAATTGTGCCATCAGATCGACCGACCATATCTTCTTGCCATCCGTGCTAAAACAGACAGCTTGTCCCTTGGCGCTCATCAAGTAGATCCTGTCGCCGACAACGGTGGGAGTGGTCCGGGCACCGGGTCGACTTCCATTCCATTCCGGGCCGTAGGAGGCTTTCCAGACAGTTTTCCCATTTCTATCGAAGGAAAACAAAAACCCTTCGCCGCCGGTCATCCCGGTCAGATAAACACGATCCGCTGTCACGGCCGGAGAAGAATAGCCCTCCCCAAGACCCTCCACAGACCATATTAGCGCAGGCCCTACCTCCGGCCATGCCTTCAATAGATTCTCGCCGGGATAAACACCATCCCGGTTGGGCCCCCGCCACTGGGATTCTATCTGCCCTAAGGCTATAGAACATCCCAACCCAATAAACAACAAGGTGGTCACCACAAAGATTTTTTTCATCTCACACCTCTACTCACTTTCTTCATTTATAACCAGAATAACCGAGAGAATTATATTCTAGGACACTTTGCGTATTCTCAGCAATCAACTTGTAACCAGGTCTCAATATTATACTAATCCTATGGAATTAATATTATAACAGATTTTGGATCAAACGTTAGGGCTATTTTTCAGAGATGGCCATGAGATGATGATGGGTTCGGATATACAAGGTTCCCTCAGATATGGCAGGTGTCGCCATGCATTTATCCTTCATCGGATTGGTTGCCAAGACTTCGAATTCAGGTCCCGCTTTGATGACAAAAACATCTCCCTCTTCACTGGCAAAATAAAGTTTTCCATCTGCTGCCACACCGGAGGCTGAAAAACCTGTCATTTTCCCCAGCTGTTCTTTGTATACCACTTCACCTGTTTTTGCGTTGTAGCAAGTCAGGGCTCCGTTCCACTGCAAATTGTAAAGAAAATCGCCGTAAATGAGAGGTGTCAGCATATATGAGCCTCCTCGCCTGACGCTCCAGACAATGGAATCGTTGGAAGTATTGTCTTCCTTCAAGGATATGTCTCCCTCTGACTCCAGTTTTATTGCATAGATAGGAGACAAGCGTCCGTGAGCACTGTTGATGAACACCATACCATGGGCAACCACAGGTGTGGGAACCGGGATATCCCCTCCCCCGGATATTTCCCATATTTCTTTTCCCGTTTTAAAATCATAACCACCCATGTGTTTGAATCCGTTTACGATGATCTGCGTTTGTTTTTCTCCCACATGAACGGTCGGTGTGCTCCAAGTGGGAACATCCTCACGGGCAGTCCGCCAAATTTCCTTCCCGGTTTTAATGTCCAAGGCAGCAAGGAAGGCAGTGTTGAGAGCATCGCATTGGACGATGACAACGCCCTGGTGGATAACCGGAGAACTGGCAAACTCCCATTGGGCCGACGGCACCATAAAAAAGGCCGCATCGAGAAGACCGAAGTCTTTTTTCCAGATCAATTTGCCGTCCATATTGTAACAATAGAGGCCTTCAGAGCCGAAAAAAGCAACCACGTATTTCCCGTCTGTGGAGGGTGTTGAATTGGCATGGGTTGCCTTGGGATGACGTTTAACTTTGGGAACACCCTTGTGCGCTGTTTTTTCCCACATTATTTTTCCGGTTTTTTTATCCAAGCAGTACACTTTCCATTCGTGCACAGAGTCATCATCGACGGGTTCGATACTTCCATACAGCCCCACTTTGAGCTCCGCATCAGCTTCGCCAGTTGCCGTTGTGACAAACATGCGATCTCCCCAAATAACAGGACTGGAATGAGCCAATCCGGGCAGCTTGATTTTCCAATTAATGTTCTTGGGTGTATCTACATCCCAGGATACAGGTGTAGCATATCTATCGGCAATACCACTGGCGTTTGGCCCACGGAAACTGGGCCAGTTTTCCCCATCAGTCGTATTCTGGCCTTGCAGTACGATTAACGTTCCGAATAAAATCACCGTACTCAGTAAAATCCTACTTGAATTTCTTAACACAGGAACCCTCCTGATTCATGAATTTGTGAAGGTGTCAATAAAATCATCTCGTTTTAAATCCGAATTCAAATAGTAGCAAAATCAGGGATAAAGGACAAATTCCTGTGTATTTCCGATTGACCATGGTACCCCTGTATGCTACATTTATCTATCCAAATACGCGGCAAATATCGGCAGGAAACCGGAGGAATACAACATGGCCAAAATAGAATGGGACGATAGCTTATCTGTGGGCGTAGGACTGATCGATGAACAGCACAAAATGCTCATCCAAAAGTTAAGAGATCTGTCTGACGCTTTAGATGAAGGACGTGAATTCAATAAAATCATGAAAACTCTCGACTTCATGATCGACTACACAGACTTCCATTTTTCCACAGAAGAAAAACACATGGCAGAACATGACTATCCTGAACTGGAGGATCAAAAAAATCAGCACGAGCACTTCAAAGTCACATTGAACCACATTTTGGAGGATTTCAAAGAGGAGGGCCCGACAAAGGCACTGGCCACATCGATCAACGTATTTCTGCTCAACTGGCTCATCAATCACATCAAAGGAACCGACCTCAAACTCGGCAAGTTTTTTGCAGAAAAAGGCTTGACTGATATCCAATAGAAATCGTCAAAATCTTCTCTTTCCCCAAATTGACTGCCCTCATGAGTTGTGGCATACGCAGGGTACCAATCCATAATTGCTGAAGGAGAAGAGGGTGAAATTCATCAATCGAAGACAATTTCTCAAACACGGAACATTCGCCATAGCTTCCCCAGGCATGTTTTCTTTAGAATCTCATATATAATAATATAGATAATACCCCTGTAAAAAGGAAGAAATCTCGATCGAATTTTGTCTAATAAACAATATCTGGAATGAGTGAGGCCATATGACAAAAGAAAAAAACGGAAAAACTTGCTTATTGCTGGCATAATTTTTGTGATTGGATTCTACTTATTGGCCTCGACCGGTTGTAAGAACACAACAAGTCCCGATGATTCAACATCCGGAATTATTATCCCGTTAAAAATGATTGCGGTGTTGCTGTGGATATCTTTCTGCACAAAAATTTCCAATTCACGATTGAATATCCGGACAGCAATACCATCTATAACGTTGCCCAAGGATTGCTTGAGTTAGAAGCCAAAAAAAAGGGGATCGAAACTCGTCTTGCTTAATTAAAAATCGACGTATTCGAAGACATATTTTTCACATGGACAGTCGAAACTGCAGCCAGTTTCCATATAACAAACGATTATGGAGAAACTCTGAGTATTTATGCGGATGGTGAATTAGTAAGTGATATAAGAGCTCAGGGTACCCAGGGCATTGAAAATGTTCTTTTAGCGGAACACCCGTTCCATGCGACAATAAACGACGGCACAGAATTGGCTTCCATCCTTATTGATTTTGCCGAGAATATACCGTATCTCTGGACAATCAGCCCGAGAAATTGCCTAAAGCTCGCCTGTCATGAATCGCTCTCCAAGGACAAAACAAGGAGAGGGAGGTAGTTAAAATTCCTTAGCTTTGACAGTACAACTTTCCTGTGTTAATTTAGACTGCAAGCATAATAACTCAAACAACTAAGGGGAATCCCAATGAGAAAAAAAATCCAATTTAACCTCAACGGGAAAATAGTGAATGTGGCTTCTTTCCCGGACCGGATGCTTTTGTGGGTTCTGCGTTCTGATCTTGAACTCACAGGGACAAAATACAGTTGCGGAAAAGGTTTCTGCGGAGCCTGCACCGTGCTGGTCAATAACGAGCTGGTCCTGTCTTGTCAATTTCCTCTCAAGGAAGCGGAGGGAAAAAAAGTCTTGACGATCGAAGGACTGAAAAAAAATGGGAAACTTCATCCTTTGCAGGCGGCATTTATACAGCATAACGCCCTCCAGTGCGGTCACTGCACGCCAGGAATGATCATGGGAGCTTACGCCTTGCTTTTAGAGAATCCTGAACCCTCTGCCAGGGATATCATCGACGGGATGGAAGGCAACCTCTGCCGATGCGGAAGCTACAACCGGATCATTCAAGCTATCCAAACGGTGGCCCGAGCCATCAGAGGAGGGACATCATGAGAGATGACGCATACAGTTTCACACTCGACCGGCGTGAATTCCTCAAGCTTGTGGGTGGTGGGATCGTCGTTTTTTTCACGACAGGTGATCCGTCAGCCCTTCAACAAAGACGGGGCCGCGGGTATCCAGAGGATTTTAATGCCTATCTCCGGATCGGAGAGGATGGCCGTGTTTCGTGTTTCACGGGCAAAATCGAGATGGGACAGGGCGTTCACACATCTTTAGCTCAGATGCTGGCAGAGGAGTTGGATGTTCCCTTGGAATTGGTTGACATGGTCATGGGAGATACAGATCTCTGCATGTATGACAGCGGAACATTCGGATCCCGAAGCACAAAGTATTTCGGCCCCCCTTTGCGACAGGCCGCAGCCGAAGCACGGGCCATCCTAATCCAACTGGCCTCTGAAAAACTTGGTGTGCCGAAGGGAAAACTGAGAGTAAAGGATGGGACCATCTTTGTTCCTGATGGATCGGCAAAAAAGGTGTCCTACGCCGAACTGGCGAACGGGAAAAGGATCGAACAACATTTAGGGAAAAAGCCCCCCATCAAACATTATTCCAAGCACACCATATCGGGGAAACCAACAGATCGTATGGACAGCAGGCTCAAAGTGACCGGAGAAGCAAAATTTGCAGGTGACATCCTTCCTGCGGGGACGCTTCACGCCAAAATACTGAGACCTCCGGCTCATGGTGCGACACTCAAAAGCGCAGACACTTCTGAAGCTAAAAAAATCCCAGATATCCAGGTTATTCAGGATAAGGATGTGATCGCTGTGTTGCATAAACACCCTGATGTAGCCGAAACAGCATTGGGGTTGATAAAAGCCAAATTCGAGCCTTCTGGATCCAAATTGGATAATACAACCATATTCCAACATCTCAAGGACTCCGCCCCAGAAGGAAATGTCGTGACCGAAGAAGGAAACATACAGGAGGGGAAGCGCTTTTCTACAAAAACATTCGAAAAGGCTTATTACAACCATTATGTCGCTCATGCCCCCTCCGAACCCCATACAGCTGTGGTCAATATCCAAGGAGACCAAGCAACGGTTTGGGCTTCCACCCAATCCCCTTTTCGGGCTCAAAGAGAAGTCGCGCAGGTCTTGGGTTTCCCCCAGGAAAAAGTGCGGGTGATCACGCCTTTTGTGGGGTGCGGATTTGGTGGAAAAAACCAGGGGAATCAGATTACAGAAGCTGCCCGATTGGCCAAACTAACCGGAAAACCGGTCCAGGTTGCCTGGACTAGAAAAGAGGAATTCCTTTACGATACATTCCGGCCCGCCGCTGTTATCGACATCCAATCGGGCCTAAACAACGCGAATCAAATCGTCTTTTGGGAATATCACAATTATTTCGCTGGCGATAGAAGTTCTCAGCCTTTTTACAAGATCCCTCACTACAAAGTCCTTTCCATGGGGGGCTGGGGCGGCAGGAGTGGAGGGAGAAGCGTCCATCCTTTTGGCGTCGGTGCATGGCGTGGGCCCGGGAGCAACACCAACGTGTTCGCCATCGAATCCCACATCGATATTATGGCTGAAGGGGCGGGGATGGATCCCTTGGAGTTCCGATTGCACAATCTAACGGATGAAAGAATGAAACGGGTTTTACGGGTAGCTGCAGATAAGTTTGGGCAATCATTTTCAAAGGCGCCCAGCGGGAATGGATATGGGCTCGCCTGCACGGATTATCTCGGCACCTATCTGGCCACTATGGCCGAAGTCAACGTGAATCAGAAAAGTGGAGAAGTCCGGGTTGAACGTGTGGTTTGTGCCCAAGACACAGGGGAAGTTATCAATCCGGAAGGTGTAAGAATGCAGATCGAAGGGTGTATCACAATGGGTCTCGGCTATTGTCTCACAGAAGAAATCCGGTTTTCAAACGGCAGGATTTTGGATGAAAATTTCGATACCTATGAGATTCCCCGCTTTTCCTGGACCCCTAAGATAGAAACAGTGCTCGTCGACAATCCCGAGATGCCACCCCAGGGGTGTGGAGAACCGGCAATAACATCAATGGGGGCGGTTATCGCTAACGCGGTCTACGATGCCATCGGCAATAGAATGTTCACGCTCCCGATGACACCGGCTCGTATCAAAAAAACTCTGAGCTAACTACTCATATCTAAGAGAATCGACGGGATTCGTGCGTGCCGCCTTGAACGATTGGAGCCCAACTGTAAACAATGCAATAACAAAGGCAAACACTGCCGTTAAAATAAATGTGCTGATTCCGATTTTAACCGGATAGGGGAAATTCTGCAGCCATTTGTTCATCGTGAAGTAAGCCATAGGCCAGGCCAGCACATTCGCTATCCCTACTAATAAAATAAATTTCCGGCAAATTAAAATCACAATGGAACTTACCGAAGAGCCGAGCACCTTTCGGATACCAATTTCCTTGGTCCTTTTCTCGGTTGTGAATGAGGCGAGTCCAAATAAGCCGAGGGATCCAATGATAATAGCCAAAACAGAAAATGTCCGGAAAAGGCCGCCCAATTTTTCTTCGGCTTGATGCTGACCATCAAAGAATTCGTCGAGGAAAAAAGAATAATAGGGATGAGTGGGGAAGATGTTTTTCCACTTTTGTTCGATTTTTTTCATGATCCCCGGGATGTCGTCTGTTTTCAGCCGTATTGTCAGCCTCCTCGCTCTGTTCTCGATAGGCCCTTCTGTGCCGATGTATTGGATTATCGTTGGAGCCACCTCAGAGTATAAAGATCTCTGGTGGATGTCCTTGAAAACTCCGATGACGGTTTTCCTGACTAGGGAATCATCCGCAGGAATCTCTATCGTTTTCCCTATAGGATTATTCCAGCCAAGGTTTTTAGCAGCCATCTCATTGATCATCACAGCATCTGTAAAATCCGTCGTCATCTCTTTGGAAAATCCCCGCCCTCGGGTCACTTCGATCTCAAAGGTGTCAAGGAAGCCATAATCCACGAGAAAATTGTCCATCCTGATCATCTGATCGCGGGCATATCCTTCGGGGTAGGTCCCGATGTTGAACAAATACATTTCTCCCGGCACCATGGATGAAAGCCCAGCACTTTCGATTCCGCTTATATTCAGCAAGTCCTGTTTGAAAGATTCCAATCCGTTTCTCACCTCATCATTCTGGACCGCGACAACCAGTAAATCCTGCTTGTTAAAACCGAGGTTTTTGTTTTGCATGTAATTGTGCTGATTAAACACGATTATCGTGCAGATGATCAGGACGATGGAGAGAGCAAATTGAAAGACGACTAGGATGGAACGAAACCAAGAGCTTTTCATACCTTCTGGGGCATGTCCTCTAAGAGACGATATAGGTTTGAAGGCAGAAAGAAAAAACGCAGGATAGCTGCCGGCAACAAACCCAACAAATAACACGATCGCGGCCAGAACAGCATACACATACGATATTTCAAGAGTATTCAAGGAGATATCTTTCCCTGCTAGTCCGGAAAAATAGGGTAAAAAAAGTCGGGCCACAAGGATACCGAGGCCCAAAGACAATAGCGCATATACAAAAGATTCCCCGAGAAATTGAACGACGAGCTTTGTCCTATGGGCTCCAAGGACTTTGCGCATTCCCACTTCTTTAGCCCGGCCTGCTGAGCGGGCTGTCGCAAGGTTCATGAAGTTGATACATGCGATCAAAAGAATAATAACAGCAATAGCCCAAAAAGCATAAATCAATCGGATATCGCCATTATCCCCCAACTCATACTGAACATGGGAGTGCAGGTGAATGCTTTTTAAAGGTTGAAGATAGGTCTCCAGTTCGATTCCTCTTTCCTTCAGCGCAGGCCCTAGATATTTTTCATGGAATCCTCTCATCTTTTGCTCAAATTTCTTGAGATCGATGTTTTCCTGCAACAACAAATAAGTCTGGAAGCTTCCTCCATTCCAGGACCCGATACGGCGATCATATTTGATAAATGTCGCAAAAGATGCCAGAGCATTAAAGGTGAAGTGGGAATTGGGAGGAGGATCTTTCACAACTCCTGTAACTCGGTAGTCGAATTTATTATCCCAATTGATAATTTTTCCAACCGGGCTTTCGTCCCCGAAGTATTTTTGAGCTGTTTTTTCGGTAAAAACCATGGTAAACGGGATTTCCAGAGCTGCTTTAGGATCGCCTTCGACCATCTCAAACGAAAAGACGTCGAAAATGGATTGATCAACATAAAGCACACCCTCTTCGAAAAAAGTCTTGTCTTTATAGGCAAACACCCTTTTGACTGTTGGGCTAAATCTCACAGCATTTATAACTTCTGGCAGCTCTTCCACCATTGTGGGGCCTACAGGTGCTGGCGAAATGGCACGTTCACTTGTCTGTCCCGATACGGTTCTTTTAGAAATGACCCGATAGATATTGCTGGCGTTCTTGTGATAGCCATCATAGGAAAGTTCATACCCGATGTAAGCAAAGATTAAAATGCAGCTGGCTATTCCGAGGGAGAGCCCAAAAATATTGATCAAGGAATAAAACTTGTGTTTGTGTAAGTTACGATATGCGATCTTCAAATAGTTTATAAACATTCCAAAACTTTTAGGTGTGTTATAAACCAGAAGCAGATTTTATGCAAAAAAACAGATTTAAAAAATTCAAGAAGAACGGACTACTCATTTGACTTTCTCATCATGCGACATTAACATTAATCTGTCAGTAATGACGGGTAAAAAAATGGAAAACGCAAGATTAAGAGCCCTGCTATCATCCACACTGATATTGCTCCTCCTCGGTACAGCAGTTCCCCAACAAAAAAGGCCTATCGGCGAAATCCCTGAAGATATCAAGAATGAACTCACAGGATACCTCAAGACGCACTGGATGACCCCAGAAGACTTTGTCCTGAACAAATTTAAAAAATACGATATCGTTCTCATCGGAGAACACCACTATATCAAACATAATGTCGAGTTTATACAGGACTTAATCCCCCTCCTTTATGAGATCGGAGTCACACATCTTGGGATCGAATTTGGCTGCTACGAGCTTCAAGACCAAGTGGATTCACTGCTGATGGCGGATACATATGACGAAGACCTCGCACGCCGCATCATGTTCCAATGGGCAAGCTACTGGCCCTATATCGAATATTTAGACTTGTACAGGAAAGCATGGGAGCTGAATAAAATTCTTCCCAAAGACGCGACAAAATTTCGGATTATTGGCCTGGATTACAGGGCTCAATGGAATCTACTCAAGGAAAACATGCCATCAAGATATTGGAAATACATCCTGTTCAGGGGCCCGCGGAATGAGCATATGGCGGCAGTCATCAAAAATGAATTCATCAAGAAACATCGCAAGGCCCTTGTCTACACAGGACAACATCACGCATTCACCCGCTATCATGAACCGAACTACGATTTTAAGAGAAAAAAGCTGATCGGAGTGAACAAGAAAGGAATGGGCAACATCATATACCGCAAGATTCCTGAAAGGGTTTTCAACATTTGTCTCCATTATCCCTGGGAAACGTCCGCATACAAGGGAATTCATGATTATCCGGTCGATGGGGCCGTCGACAGAGTCATGAAGGAGTTCGAAAAAAAGAAGGTGGGATTCGATGTCAAAGGATCGCCGTTCGGCAATCTAAGTGACCGCAATTCGGTTTACTCCTGTGGACGCAAGAATTTCACCTTCAGCGATTTCTGCGATGGGTACATATTCCAGAAACATTTTAGCCGATACGAAGGATGCACGGTGGATCCTCTTTTCATTACCGAGGAAAATTTAAAGGAGGCAATTGCATACCTGCCGAGCGCATCAATCAAGAAAAAAATCAAAACACGTGCCCAATTCCTCCATAAAATGGAATGGGATGCCAATTTTAGGAGATTATACCCCTACCTCGAGTAGGACCTGACGATCAGCAGACACACAGGATTTGTCACCACTCACTTCGTTCTCCTATCCAAAAGGGACTCATGCATGGATAGACTTTTATGGCGACGAGATCCAGGTTGAATTAATAATTAGGCTGTTTTTCTTTGGCTTCTTGGGTAATCCCCTATTCAAAAACGAGGATGACTACCCGTCGATTCTGTGCCCTTCCCTCGCGGGTGGAGTTGTCACCCACAGGCGCATCACTTCCGTAGCTTATCACTTCCATCCTATGGAGAGGGATATTGTATTTTTTGTGCAGGTATTCCATCACAGCTTCCGCTCTTCTCTTTCCTAAAATCAAATTCCACTCTTCTTCCCCTGTGGTATCCGTGTGTCCTTGAATCTCTAAATACACGCCTTTATCCTGGGCGATCAGGACTTCGACAAACTTATCCAATGCGACTTTTGCTTCATCACTCAGATCCCATTTGTCAAACTGGAATTTAGCTTCATCATTCTTGAGAACCTCTTCAAATATCAGCTTTCCCTCTGCCATTTTTTTCACTTCGCTCAGTTTGCCGTCGAATTCAGTCCTCTGCTTGCTCATTTCGGATTCTTGCTCTTTGATTAACGAACCCAAGGTGACCAACCGTTCATCATGCTCCTTGATCCTCTTCTGATTCTCCTCGACCGAAGTTTCCACACCTTCGACCTTTTGGTCCAGTGTGGCCACTTCACCCAACACAAATTTTTTGGTCGCGCAGCCTGTACTCGCAATCAGACCGATGATAAGGATCGTTCCGACTAGAAAGGTTATTTTGTTTTTTTTCATAATTGCCTCCCTTGCTTTTTTTTCGTAAAAAGTATCATAACACATGATTTCTTTATTTTAAATAAAAAATATTATCAGGAATCTTTCTTCTCTCCGCTGTAATATCCTTCTCTTGTCCGCACCATATAGCTCTTTTTTTTCGTGCTGACCTTTATTTTCCGGTACTCGTTGTTGGGATCTGTATAGGATGTGTATCCAAGAATGTACTGATGACTCAGTTCCTGTTTGATCAATCTCAAAGCGTTTTTCAAATCCAAAGTCTTATTGACAAAAAAGGCTTTTCCGCCAGTCGCTTCTGAAAATCTTTCCAGGGATTCAGCGATACCCGAAACGGTCAATCCCTTTGAACGTTTGTATTTTTTTAAAAACTGTTCATCCAGAGGGATTTTATATCCGATGGTGTATATCGGGATGTCCACCCTCCGCGCAACCTCGATAGCCTGTTCGGGGGAATATTCGCTATCATTTTCGATTCCGTCTGTGATCAAAAGAAGAGCCCGCTTTTCATTATTCCCCCTGTTTGCAAAATCCGGGGATACACCCACGGCATCGTTCAAGGCTGTCTGACCGTATGCTTCTGTCCTTTCCAAAACAGACAAAAAATCTGTTTTGTCTCTGGAAAAACTTGAGGCAACCTCCACATCCCCATCAGCAAATATCAATAATGAAACTTCATCTCGGTCAGCAAGCAGGTGATTCATCAGATAATCGAGGGCCTCCTTGCTTTCGCTCAGCTTATCCTGAAGGGCCATGCTGCCGCTCACATCGAGGAGGACGGTTAAACTCAGCGGCGCTTCAAAATTGTGGCTGAAATAGGTGATCTCTTTTCTTTTGTTATTCTCGTATACAGAAAAATCTTCCTCCGTGAGGTCGGTAATATGCCTCCCTTTCCTGTTTTGAACGCTCACTGAGATGGATATGGCAGTAACGGCCACGTCATAGGCTATTTCCTGTTTCTTTTTTTCCTGGGTACAGGACAAGGAAGAATTCCCATCCGATAAAATTGATAATATGAAGACAAGGAATAGGAACATTGACAGACTCTTTTTTTTGCCAAGGATGATTTTTGCCATCTTCGTTTCTATTATTCAGACCTGTTTCTAGTTTTGTCACACAACCCGCATTAAATCCGGAAACAATTTATCACCATAGCACAATTGACCATTTCAGTCACGTCATGACTATCTCTTTGATGGCAAGTCGCGCAATTTTATTGGCATCTCATTCAATTTCAACCTTTTTTGGAAGCCACGCAAGGAATTAATTGATTTTATCATCCATTTATATTATGTAATATCTTTCCATGTGTTCACTTCAAACCATCCAATCTTTTTTCTATAAAAACCTTACCAATGGAGGGACTCTGTCATGAAGCTTAAATCAAGTTTTTTCCTCAGGATGGCCGTCATGTTTACCATGTTTGGTCTGATTATTCACGTTCCCCTGAACGCCGCACAAAAAGTGCCGATCAGCTTTGACAAATACCATGGCTTCTATGGCACGGTGGACTATCTCAAAGCCGTGGCCAAAGCCTATCCCGACATCACAAAACTCCTGGATATCGGGAAAAGCACGATGGGCAGATCGATCTATGTCCTTGTGATTTCCAATATGGGAACAGGGACGACGATCGACGCCCATGTGGGCCTACGAAACATGCGAAAAGAAGGGGTGAAAAATGTAATCCCGATGAAACCCTATCAAGGAAAACCAGCCCTATGGATCTCCGGAGCCACGCATGGGAACGAGTTCACCGGAACCGAGGTCTGCCTGTATACCATCGACAAACTGGTCTCAGGATATGGATCTGACGAGCAGGTCACAGCAATTATCGATAATAAAACCTTTTACATCTGCCCGATTGTCAATCCGGATGGCGTGTACAACAGCGTGGAAAGGGGCATTCCGCAGAGAGCCAACAGCATGAATAAAGACGACGATAAAGATGGCAAAGTGAACGAGGATGGTCCAGACGACCTCGACAGTGACGGTCGGATCCTCCAGTTCCGTTACAAGAATCCCAAAGGGAACTATGTCGTGGACGACCAAGACCCCCGCTTGATGATACGACTCCGGGGAAACCAGAAAACCGACAAGCCCCGTTATTCCGTTATCACAGAGGATAAAGATAACGATGGCGACAACAAGCACGGGGAGGATTCAGAGTCAGGGATCGATCTCAACCGCAATTACCCCGAGGGCTGGTGGCGCACCGACGGTTTTGCCGGCGGAAAGGGGGACTACCCCATTTCAGCGCCTGAAACCCACGCCATGGCCGAATTTGTAACCAACCACACCAATATTCTGATGGCGCAAAATTACCATACATCGGGAGGATTCACCTTCCGGCCGATGGGGACAGCTCCACACACCAACCTTCACCCCAAGGATGTGGCGGTGATGGATTTCATCATGGGGAAAAAATACCTGGAGATCATCGGAGAAGATGTGCCGGAAGCATGGAAAAATCCCGAGGATCTGGATAAATATAAAGAAGAGCTCAAAAAAACATCGAAAAACAAATACGCCATCATGCGCGGATACGAGCTGCCAAGAGGTTGGAGAGTCAGCTACAACGAAGAACGGGACCAACGTTATGGATACGGCATGGCAGCTGACTGGATGTACATGCAATACGGCATGTTCGCCCTATGCACTGAACTCTGGAATCCGATGAATGACATCCGGGATTTCCCCAAACCCGAAGGGGATGTGAACTACACACAGATTCAACGGGAAGCGCTGAAATACCAGGACGAAAAATACGACGGTAAACTTTTTATCGATTGGAAACCATACAATCACCCCGAGCTGGGTGAGGGTGAGATCGGCGGCTGGCTTCCCAACTTGCGTAACAATGCATGGCCCGGGGATCCGCTCCGTAAAGTCTGCCAAGACCATTGGCAGTTCACGCTCTTCCGCGCTGGGCTTTTACCGGAGGTCGTGATCACCGATGTTAAGGCCGAGGTGTTGTACACAGCCAACAGCGCCAAAGAGGCAAAAGCTATTCAGAGTGGTGATCAGGTCACGATCAAAAAAGGGCAGTCAAAGGGAAAATTCAAGGTAATCAAGATCACAGCTCAAGTCAAAAACGAGGGGAAACTAGCCACCCATGTCGCCCGAGGAGCCCAACTTGCCGGAAATCGGGAGGATGTGATCTGGTTGGTAGGCGATCCCGCCAAAACAACTTATCTGTTGGGAACGCCATTCCAAAAGCTGGGAGTGATGGAAGGAACCATGAAAATTCCCGGGTACTCAGGACAAAGGATGCCGGCAGCCCCTGCCCAGCAGCGATCCCAGCGGCGGTTCTTCTATCCTCCGGGCTACCCGATGCCCTTCATGCGGCAACAACGGAGGCAGCCGACCCGAGTTGACCAGAAGGGCCCTTCACGGACAGCCAAATGGCTGGTGGCGGTGGAAGGAAACACGCCGCTCAAAGTGGTTGTCAGTTCGCAGAAGGGCGGCACCAAAGCGAAACCTGTCTCTATCGATTAAACGGAGGATGAAGATGAAAATCAAAAGATTGATTAGATACACAGCCACTTTCCTATTAGCCATGGTCTTGGTCCTGACTCCCCCAGGTTTTTCTCAGAAAAAACAACAAAAAAGCCCGGGCGGCTATCACGGGGAATTGGACTTTCCGATCAGCTGGAGCCGGTATTACAGCTATGCGGAGTGGACCAAGATCATGCACGACATCCAGAAAAAGTATCCTCAACTCGCGGATATCCAGTCCATCGGAAAAAGCCGGATGGGCCGAGACCAGTATTTGATCACCATCACAGCCAAGGAAACCGGAAATCATACTGAAAAAACAGCCATGTGGGTGGACGGGGCTATCCACGGTAACGAGGTCAACGGGATCACCTGTTCTTTGTATTTGATGTGGTACCTGCTAACACGGTATGACTATGATCCCTATGTGCACGATCTGGTGGACAACTGCACTTTCTACATCCTGCCGGGACTGCATGTCGATGCCAACGAATCCTTTGTTATGCATCCCAACACCCCGAATAATCCGCGCGAGCCCTACCGGCCGGAAGATAACGATGGCGATGGGCTTTATGATGAGGACCGAACCGAGGATGTGGACGGGGATGGGGAGCTCTCCACCATGTACATCGAGGATCCCAAAGGGACCTATAAGTTATCTGCTGATAAACGGCTGTTCGTACGGACGGATGATCCCGAAGAGGGAGTGCAACTATTCACGCGCATCGGAGGAGAAGGATACGACAACGATAGCGATGGATTGATCAATGAGGACGATATCGGGGGACCTGATCCCAATCGGAATTTTCCGTACGGATGGAACCTTAATGCGGGTAATCCCTATCCGATGTCAGAGCCCGAATGCCGAAACGTGTTCGAGTTTCAACTCAAGCACCCGAACATCTTCGCCAGTTTTCATTATCACAACACGGGCCGTTTGATCATGTTCCAGGCTCCTCCAGCAGTTCGTGAGCCCGGGATGTCACCTGAACAAACCCAGCGCATGCGGGAAATGCAGGAACAGCGTCTGGCCTTGATGCGGGAAACCAACAAGTATGCTCAACTTTTCGACCGCCAGGTAGCACCGGTCAATCAACACGATATGGATACCCAAACAGCCATCGTTACCGCAGGAGCACGGATTCTACAAAACTACCGCCCGACCATCGCCGGGCTAAGCGGCCAGGCCCACGCCGCCACTTACTATATGCTCGGTGCCTACAGTTATCTGATCGAACTCTGGGGCTCGAATACAGAATATGCGGATATGGACGATGACGGCCGTGTTTCCGATGAAGAGATGCTCCAATGGATCGACATCGAGCTCATGGGTGAGGGTTGGATCGATCCCCACAAAGTCGACCATCCGGACCTGGGTGAGATCTGGATCGGCGGGACACCAAAAAAACACATTCGCAGAACCCCTCCTGCGCGGTATATCGAACAGGAAGCCTATAAAAATGCCCAGTTCGTGATGTATTGAGTCAGCGAGTTCACCAAAGTTGAAATATCAGATGTCGCTGTGAGGCCTGCCGCAGACAGCCTTTACTGGATCGAAACAACAGTCAAAAACGACAGGGTTTACCCAACTGCCTCGGATAGAGCTAAACAATTTAAACTGGTTGAACAGGATAGGATCATGCTCAAGGCATCGAACAATATTGCGATGATCGAGGTTCCCAAAGGTTCAGCCGCCACCAACCCAACAAATCCCAATGCTCAGGTGGAAGTGATCACAAAAAAGGGAACAGAGTTTTGGCTCAAAGGAAAGGAGACTCTTCGTTTCGGCGCTTTGGTGAAAATGGACGGAAGTCAGGGTTGGATCGAAGTTCAAGTGAAGTCACAAAACGGAGGCACAGACACGAAACGGATCAATCTCAAAATTCAGTAGACTCGTATCGTTTTTAGCATAAATTTTAATTTTGCGAGGTTTTTATGAAAACAAAAAAGTCTTTGTTTATCTTAACAGTCGTCCTTTTATCCATGGTTGTGGGAACGACACATCCTCAGGATATCGGAACCGCAGCAGTTCGTGACATCGACAACATTCTTCAGGAAAAAGATAGAGCAAAAGTCATGAACGAAATTCTGGAATGGAGGTTGGAACACATTATTCCCGAGCTGATGCGGAGGGAAAGGATCGATATGTGGCTCATCATCTGCAGGGAGTATAACGAGGACCCGGTTTATCTGACTTTGGTACCAGAACCGACCATGGCCGCCCGCCGAACGTCTATCCTCATCTTCCATGATAAAGGAGAAGAAGAGGGCGTGGCCCGATTGACAGGCAGTTTCTATGGGATGGGAAAATGGTACAAATCCATCTTCACCGACCAAAGCAAAGACCAATTTGAAGTCCTGGCTGAATATATCAAAGAAAGCGCTCCGAAAAAAATAGGGATCAACGAATCGGAAACTTGGGCCTTCGGAGATGGGTTGTCCGCTTCATTCAAAGCCAGTTTAATCAAGGCCCTTGGACCTGAATTGTCAGCCCGTCTGGTTTCGGCGGAAAACCTGTGTGTGGGATGGCTGGAAACGCGGAGCCCTCGTGAACTGAGCCTGTATCGTCACATCTGCGGGATCGCTCATGACATCATTGCCGAATTCTTTTCTAATCAGGTGATCGTTCCCGATGCAACCACCACGGAGGACGTTGTCTGGTGGATCCGACAAAGGATCACGGGACTCGGGCTAGAACCATGGTTTCAGCCTTCTGTCTCGATTCAACGATCCAAGAAGGACTCGGAGTTGTATAAAGACAACCCTCGTGTGATCCGGCGGGGAGACCTGTTGCATTGTGATGTCGGCATCGTCTATTTGGGACTATGCACGGACACTCAAGAGAACGCTTACGTGTGCCGAATCGGCGAAACCGATGCCCCGGAGGGATTGAAAGAAGCGCTGCGGAGGGGAAACCGGTTGCAGGATATCGTGATGGCAGAACACCGTTTCGGCCGAACCGGCAACGAAGTTCTCAGTACTTCTCTCGAAAAGGCCAAGGCCGAAGGCCTGACTCCTGCCGTTTACTGTCATCCCCTCGGTGTTCATGGCCACGCAGCCGGATTTGTGGTTGGTCTCTGGAATCGACAGGACGGCGTCCCGGTTAGAGGTGACTATCCTTTGTATTACAACACATGCTACGCGATCGAAATGAACAATAAGTATGAAGTTCCGGAGTGGAACAATCAGGAGATCCGGATGGGCCTGGAAGAGGGCGGTGTGTTTACCAAAGGTGGCTGCCATTTCATCGACGGGCGTCAAACAAAGCTTTTTCTTATTAAATAACCCAAAAGATATTTTTGCTATCGAAGCATCCCCCACCAGGAGTGCTTAGAACATCCATTTGACCCCAAAAAATCGTTTGTAAGCCCTTATTTTCGCACTAAAATGAATGTAACATATTTTTTTTCAACCAGTTAAGTCGGTCTGACCCCCATAAAAAGATTAAAACTTTTTAATGTTATATTCATATTCTTTTAACATTCATTTGTTATCCTAAGTAATCGTGAAGGAGTGAATTTCGAAAGAAATAGGAGAGCTGAATGAAGCGATCGCGAATAATCTTTTTTCTACTCGTGTGGATCTTTTGTGCCTTGACCACAACTCAACTTTCGGCTGACGATCTTAAGGTCAACGTGGATGAACTGAAGGAGGCCGCCCCCAAAGTCTTCCTCGACTGCCGCCGTTGCGACAGGGATTATTTCCGGGAGGAGATCACCTATATCAATTATGTCAGGGATAGGAAGGATGCGGACATCCATGTCCTGGTGACAGAACAAAGCACAGGAAGCGGAGGTCGAGAATACACCTTCGCTTTTATCGGATTGAATCAATTCGCAGGCCTGGACAACACTCTCACCTACTCATCTGGACCGAATGACACGAGGGATGAAATAAGGAAAGGTCAAGTAGAAGTGATGAAAAGAGGAATCTTCCCGTATGTGCTCAATACACCGATTGCCGAGCACATATACCTGAGCTTCCGGCAAAAGCTCGAGCCAACCGCTGTGAAGGACCCCTGGAATTTTTGGGTTTTCAGCATAAGCGGAGACGCCCGTATTTCTGGAGAATCCAGCAGGACGTCCCGCTCTTTGGATGTGAATATCTCGGCCAACAGGGTTACACCCGACTGGAAGATCCGGTTAGGGCTGTCTGGCGAATTTGACAAACGCACTTACGACTATGAAGACGAATACATCGAAAGTATATCAGAGGAAAAAAACGCAACGAGCATGGTCGTTAAAAGCATCAACGACCACTGGTCTGTGGGAGGCTGGGTTGAAGCTGAGTCGAACACGTACAGCAACCTGGATCTCCTTTTCACGATTGCCCCAGCTTTGGAATATAATATTTGGCCTTATGACGAATCCACCAGGCGTCAACTCCGAATCATGTACAGAATCGGATTCAATCACGCCAATTACATGGAAGAAACGATTTACGAAAAAATGTCCGAAATCCTGTTCAACCAGTCCCTTACCGTAACCCTAGCGATCAGGGAACCCTGGGGGAGCATATCTACATCGCTGGAAGGCTCTCATTATTTCCATGATTTCAAAATGAATCGTCTGGAGTGGAACGGATTTCTGGACATCCGTCTTTTCAAAGGGCTTTCGTTGGATATATATGGACGATATGACCTCGTTCATGACCAATTGTCCCTGCCAATAGGAGATGCTTCTCTGGATGAGGTCCTCCTGGCAAGAAAAGAGCTGCTCACATCTTATGATTATTCCATATCCGTGGGATTGCGGTATACATTCGGATCTGTGTATAGCAACGTGGTCAATCCCCGGTTCGGAAGAACACGATATCGAGGAAGAGGCAGGTTTTAGCCCCGAAAAACCAGCCTTAAAGGATACAAAAATGGGAATCAACTTCCATCGTCGTTTTTTCTGTTTTTTCTTAGCCGCCCTTCTCTTCCTTCCGCTTGTTTCAACCAGCCATTCAAAAACACAAAAGGATAACCCAAATCTCGATCAAAGAGTCAGAAATTTTCTCGACAGCCACCGCCGTTCGTGGAGAGACATGAACGTATCGGAAATGGACGGAAAGATACTGTACGATCTCATCATCAAGAACAATTACAAAAGAGCCCTGGAAATCGGAACATCCACCGGGCATTCGGGAATCTGGATCGCCTGGGCCCTAAGCAAAACCGGCGGTAAACTCATCACCATCGAAATAAACGAATGGCGCCACCGAGAAGCCCTGTCGAATTTTGAGGAGGCCGGGCTTTCCGATTACATCGATGCCAGGCTCGGGGATGCCCACGAACTTGTCCCCAAACTCCAAGGTCCCCTCGATTTTGTTTTCAGCGATGCAGATAAGGGATGGTACAAGAATTATCTCATTGCCGTTTTACCCAAACTCGAAGTGGGAGGGTGTTTCACAGCCCATAATGTGTCTGGAAGAAGACAGTATGGGATCGGAGAGTTTCTCGATTATCTGGAAAGTCTCCCCAACATGGAAACCACGATCGACCGATCCAGTTGGTCGGGCATTTCGATCAGCTACAAAAAATCGGAGAAATAAGCGCATGCCCAATTCCATTTCCTTTTCCGACGACGTGAATTATAATAAATCCATGCGGATCCTGATCGTGGAAGACGACAAAAAAGTCGGGGGATTCTTGAAGAGGGGGCTTCAGGAAGAACAATATGCTGTTGATGTGTGCCGCAACGGTGCCGATGCTCTGTACATGGCCCAGCTCAACCCGTACGATGTGATCATTTTGGATATCATGCTGCCAGGGATGGACGGCTTCTCTGTTTGTCGGGAAATAAGACAAAAAGCTATCCTCACGCCGATCCTCATGTTGACAGCCAAAGACGAAATCGAGGATAAGGTGGCCGGGCTTTCCGAAGGCGCCGATGACTACCTGACCAAACCCTTCTCCTTCGATGAACTATTGGCCCGGATTCGCGCACTCCTCAGGAGAAGTCAGGATTACAAGACCAAAGTGTTGAAAGCGGGAGACCTGGAATTGGATCCTACGAGGCGGATGGTAACCAGATCAGGCAAAAAGATCGAGCTCACAGGCAAAGAATACGCTTTGTTGGAGTATTTGCTGCGAAGCCGAGGCAGAACCGTGACCCCATCCATGATCCTGGAACATGTCTGGGATATGGATTATATGGGATCCAGCAATATCGTGAATGTTTACATCAATCATCTCCGCAACAAGATCGATAAAGATTTTGATAACAAACTCATTCAAACCGTACGCGGCCATGGATTCAGGATCGATGAAGATTAAAAAATTCCGGTCACTCAGCTTCAAACTTACGCTCTGGTATGTCGTCATCCTGGGAGGAATCATCATCCTGGCGGGGATTTTTCAATATCAAGGATTCAAAGACGGCCTCCTGCATGACTTGGATGTCAAGCTCCTCGAGATCGCCGACGAAACATATGAATCCTGGTACCGTGAGCGAGGTGTGTCCTGGGAAGATGCCATCCAGAAGTCAAAAATCAGGTTCCAATCTTACCAACCGCTGATCCAACTGGTCCAACTGGGTGAAAAAGACAAAAAAAAGATCGAAAAGGTTATTCGCGATCCACAAATTCCAGAGAAAAGTTTTCTGTTTGATAATAAAACATATTACCAGGCCGATCGCTCTGATATCGATAGTCTGATCTACGAGACTTTAATAGAAAAAAAACTGGGCGCCTATCCCGTTCGCACCCTTCTATTTCCCATAAGAGGACCTAATATCATGCAGGTGGGGATTTCGCTGGAAAAAACCGAGCTCGATCTGAGAAGACTGATGATCGTCATGTTTCTCGCAGGAGGCGGGTTGATGCTGCTGGCTTCTTTGGGAGGTAACTTCATCATCCGGAAGGCCCTAAAACCGGTCAAGAGTGTCGTGCGAACAGCAAAGGATATCACAGCCGATGACCTGTCCCTGCGGATCGAGGCTGGAAAACGGAAAGATGAGATCGGAGAACTGGTTGATACCATTAATGATATGATCTCCCGGTTGGAAAAATCGGTCAAAAAAATCAAACAATTCAGCGGCGATGTCTCCCACGAGTTGAGAACGCCGCTGACCATCATTCGTGGTGAGATCGAAGTGCTTCTCCGGAAAGAGCGCAGCAAAGAAGAGTATCAAAAAACATTGAAGAGCAATCTCGAAGAGGCTGCCTATCTGGAGCGGATAATCGATGACCTGCTTTTCCTGTCCCGAATCGAAGCTCTGGAAAAAAAAGAGTTCGACAAGTCGGTCCCGTTGGATGAGATCCTGCTCAAAGTCCTGGAAAGCCAGGAGCTTGCTGCAAAAAAGGAAAGCATAACACTGGATATCAAAAAGGTAGAACCCGCCCAAATCAAAGGTGAAGAAATCTTGTTGGAAAGGATGATCGCCAACATCGTCGACAATGCCATCCGGTACACACATCCGGGAGGAAAAGTGGAAGTCAGCCTGGATAAAAAGAACGGGATATACACCCTCCAAGTACAAGACACGGGCTCCGGGATACCGGAGGAATCACTCCCCCTGATCTTCGACCGTTTTTACGTCGTGGATAAATCCCGCTTCAAGGAAACGGGCGGTTTGGGACTGGGCCTCTCCATCGTCAAACAGGTGGCCGATTGCCACGGGGGAAAAATCGAAGTGGAGAGCGAACTGAACGAAGGGACCAAGTTCCTCATCCGCTTCCCGGAAACACAATAAACTGGAAACTAGCGCTTTATCTTTCTGGCTTTACGCGGAACCCACTGCTCGATAAAACGCGTTCGTCCCTCGTATTCGTCCACCAGATCTTGGAATATGGACCGCATGTGCTCGTAAGGCAGGGTTCCGATGATCATCCGGCCATTGATGATCATGGTTGGTGTTGAACGGATGCCGTAAGTGAATTCATCGGAAGTCTTTTCGTATTCCATACCTGTATCGGCGATAGACTTCACGATATCGTGCGTGATGGGATCGTTTAGCGCTTGCTCCACACCGTATCTCATGGCTAATTCCTGGCGCCATTCCGATCTTCGAGCTTCGTTAAAGTTGGCAAAAATCTCATCATGGATGGCGACGAACTGGGCCGGGTCGTAGGCCGCAATGAAAGCCAGTTCACAGGCTCCCGGATGAATATCCTTTTCCTGAGCAGCCGGGTTGCAACGTCCTTCGAGTGGAAAGAACTGGAAGGCGATGTTGATCTGCCCGGGGAACTCTTCTTTCAGTTTGTCGAACTCCTGGGTAAGAAATAAACAGTCTGGGCAGAGAAAATCGGAAAACGCGATAATCTGGATCGGGGCGTCCTCAAAGAACTCGGTGGACCGGATCGTCCAGTAGGGAGAGATGATGCTGGGAGAGTCCACAAAAGGCAGATCGCGGAATTGCTTGATAATCCGAAGTGTGACTGCCGCCTGCGCATCCTTTTTTGCATCATGATACTGGATCATTCCGTAGGCTCCGAGGGCCGTGATGCACGCAAAGGTCACGAGCATCTTGAGGGAAGGTTGGAAAAAACGGATAAAAGAAATCCGTTTGTCCCTGCCAACTCCGTATTTCCAGAAAAGAAAAAAGCTCAGGAGAGAAAAGACATAAAAACCAGTGCAAAGCAGACACAGGCTTCCCATGAAAAAAACGGAATAAGCTAAAAGTGCCAAAACTCCGAAGATATTGAGGAAGGCAATAAATGAATTGGTGCGTTCGAAGCTTTCCGATGGAAACAGGGCGCCAAGAGCCACGAGGGCACCAACGATAATTCCGAAAAAACCGAGAGGAACTCCCATCACCTGGGAAATGACGGAAAAGGCAGAGCTGTCACAGTTGAAAAAAGCGCTGATGTCGCAAAAGGATCCCTCGAAAATGCTTTCAGGATAGTTGGCAAGAAAATAATGACGTATGGTCAGAATCGAGGCTATCATCATCCCGATCCCGGAGAAAAAGCTAAGAATTCTGGGCCACCGAACACCATCCAGAGTCAATGTTTTGGCCATCTGCACCCTCTCCGAAAAGTTTTATCAAATATACCAATCTAGGGTACTGATTTTCCTGCATCAAATCAAGGGTTATCCTGCGGGCGTGCAGGCAGACTTATAAGTGATTCTTAGAATGAAAGAAAAGTAGGAGGCCGACTATGGTTTTGAAGCCGACCTCCTCCGGAAGATTATTTCGCTGGTTTGTAGACGATGGTTATGGCTGTTTTTGCGCCGGGCAGAAAATCGGTTTGGGCAGAAAAAGCCTCCATGATGACCAGATTCGGCGTTGTGGCACTCTCGGTTACATCCATGTTATTGAATGTCTCTTTGCCTGTCCAGAATATGTCGAACATGTTCATCTGATTTTTGTGCTTCCAGTCAGCAAGCTTTTCCTTGTAGAAGGCCGTAACCTTTGCCGGCTCGTCCTTGGTTGCCAGCGTTAAGGAAGGCAAAGTATCCATTTTCTCGCCGTTGGCTTCCATCCAGCTTTTTCCTTGTAATGCTACTATGACTGAGCCCGGATAAGCGGGAATACCGACTTCTTCCTTGCTGGGAACGACCCAATTCTTAATCATGTTGACCCACATGCCCCGGTTCTCCAGCTTTTCAGGAAGCTTGACAACAGGAGCGAATTCTTCTCCTGCTGATGCTGACAAAACAGTCAATCCCATGGTCATAATCATGCTCATCCCGATCAAAAAGGCATTTTTTTTGTTGATTCTTTTCATGATTTATTATCCTTTCTTTTTATAATTGGCCGGCACCTGGAAGACATCATCGCCCACATCGAACGGGCTGAATTCTATGAGCTCCGTGTAATAGGTGAAGGCTGGTTCATTCTCGTTTTTGGAGCCCTTTTTTAGGGCCTTTTTAGCTAAACCGCCCAACATTCCTTTCACGCCTCCGCCTGAATCTTCGTCCGCTTCTTCCTCTTCTGCTCCGCCCTCACGTTTGGCGAAGTACTTTCCATCGATGATGACAGGATAGCCCTCGATCTTATTCATTTCGTCCGCGAAATTCGATCCTTTGTGTCGTCGACTCTGGCCCTCCTCACTCATGCTGCCGAGCAATGCTAGCCAATTGGTCCCCAAGATCGTCTGTTGGAGAGAGTCTGCATCGATTCCGATGCTCTTCATATAAGCCTTGGTGAACGTTTGTTCTTCGTCCCTGGCCTTCTGCAAATCGCCGGTGAGGGGAGTCGTCCAAACATCCGTGACCAAATGATCGGTTCCCTTTTCTCCGGTCCGGACATTTTCCCATTCCGTTAACCAGTTGACGATGTATTTACTTGAGGAAAAATTATTGATAGTTTTAGATTCTCCGGTGTCATCGACCGTGAATTCAGAACGGATGATCTTTATTTCGCTTTCCTCATCCTCTTCGACGTCAACTTCCCCACCATATCCCGCTTCGGTAGCATCTTCTTCGGATGTGATTTTTTCGATTGGTTCAATCCTGTATTCCTTTTTCTTATGGTTCATCCTGTAGATCATCATTTCCGGAAGGACGATCATTTCTCCGGTTTCCCCAGACTTCAAGAAAAACTTGCCGGAGAGATTCCCCACGATCCCTTTCCCTTTGAACTTGTTTTTAGAATCGGTAAGCTTTTTCTCGGAGGTAAGCTTCTCACTTTGTTCAGATGTAAACTTGCCGAAATCTTTAAAGGACACCTCGATTTTAGTCTTTTTAACCACGTCGGCAAAAACTGAGCCTGTAATCAAAATACCGATAACAACCAAGACAACGAATCTCTTCATCTTAACACTCCTCTCAATTTTATTTTGTATATTATTTCTATATTATATATAGAAATTCTAAACATTGTAAGGTTTCACCCTAAATTTGTCAACTATTTTCAACGGAAGAAACATGCTTTTTTTTGCGAGATGATATTGAGTTATTCTCCTCTTCTTTGATAATGTATCCATAAGAAAAATAAGGAATCAGAAGGAGAACTGACGAATGAAACATTTATCACGGTTATTTCTGATCATAATTCTTGGAAGCATGCTGATCCCAGCTGCGGGAGCGGAAAATCCTGAAGTTTTGATCAAGACAGAACTGGGGGATATCACGATCGAAATTTATGAAAAGGAGGCACCGATCACGGCATCCAACTTTCTGAAGTATGTGGATGAGGGCCGCTACAAGGACGGATGTTTTTACCGAGTGGTGACGATGGAGAACCAGCCCAACAATGACATCAAGATCGAAGTCATCCAAGGCGGATTGAGTGCAGAAACCCGCGGGAATATGCTTGCTCCTATCGAACACGAAACGACGGATAGAACCGGCATCCTCCACAAAAACGGTGTGATATCCATGGCCAGATCAAAACCAGGCACTGCCTCTTCGGAGTTTTTCATCTGTGTGGGCGATCAGCCCGAACTGGATGGGGGGGGTAAACGCAACCCGGATGGACAAGGCTTTTCTGCCTTCGGAAAAGTTATTAAAGGTATGGATGTGGTGAAAAAAATTCACCAACAGCCGGTAGATGGACAGATACTCAACCCAAGAATCAAAATTTTTAGTATCACCAGAGTTGAGTGAAGATAGCGTTCTTTAACGAAGCAGTCCAATCATGAAAATGCAACTACACATCCGAATTCTATTTTTAGGAATACTTTTAGTACAGTCTTTCTCCATTTTCGCATGCAAACCGGGCAAGTTTCTTCCTGAGAGGATCCTTTGGTACGAAAAACCAGCCTCTTATTTTGAAGAGGCGATGCCTTTGGGGAACGGCCGGATCGGAGCCATGGTTTACGGGGGTGTCCCTTCCGAACGCATCCTTTTGAATGAGGAGACGTTGTGGGCGGGAGGGCCTGTGGATCCCGACATGAATCCGGAAGCTGTCGAATATCTCCCCCGAGTCCGTGAAGCATTATTCAACGGAGATTACCCATTAGCAGATAAAACGATCCGGAACATGCAGGGTAAATTCTCTGAATCTTTTTTGCCGTTGGGGGATATGTATATCGACTTTCAACACGATGGAGAAACAGAAGAATACCAGAGGGATCTGAACATAAGAGACGCCATCGCGACAACGCAATACAGGATAGGAGCCACCACATACATAAGGGAGATATTCGTCTCCCATCCCGACCAATTGTTGATCCTCAAACTCACAGCCAGTGAGCCGGAAGCGCTGAGCTTTACTCTACAGTGCTCCAGCCAACTTCGTCATATCACCCGGACAACTCCGGACAACCGGTTGATCCTCGAAGGACGTGCGCCTGTGCACGCTGAACCCAATTACAGAGGAGATGTCCCGAACGCCATCGTGTATGACGACGACCCAGAGGGGAAAGGCATGAAGTTTCAAGTCGAAGCGCGCATCCTGGAAACAGACGGGTATCTGGCGCATTCGGACGCGGCAATAACAGTCGAACAGGCAAAAAACGCTGTTATTGCCGTGGCCATTGCCACAAGCTACAATGGTTTCGACAAAGAGCCGGGGACAGAAGGGAAAAATCCGGGGAAGCAAATAAACACCTGGTTTGAAAAGGCAGAAGGCCGATCCTACACACAACTCAGAAAAGCGCATGTCCAGGATTTCCGGAGATTTTTCGACAGGGTTGCTATGTTTGTCGGGGAAACAGAACAAACAGACCTGCCCACAGATCTTCGTCTCAAACAATATTTGGAGGGGGAGGAAGATCCGGACCTGGAAGCCCTGTATTTTCAGTTCGGCCGCTATCTATTGATAAGCTGTTCCCGGCCGGGGGGAATCCCAGCCAACCTCCAAGGAGTGTGGAATCCCCACATGCGTCCGCCTTGGAGCAGCAACTACACCACCAACATCAACGTGGAAATGAACTACTGGCCGGCCGAAGTATGCAACCTGACAGAGATGCACGAGCCACTTCTACGATTTATCGGGAAACTGGCCACCACAGGCAAAGTGACTGCCAGAACATTTTTCGGATGCCGGGGCTGGTGTTGCAATCACAACACCGATATCTGGGCCATGACCAATCCAGTGGGAGATTTCGGGCAGGGGCATCCGGTATGGGCCAATTGGCCGATGGCCGGGACCTGGTTCAGCCTGCATCTTTGGGAAAACTATGCTTTTAATCGCAATGATGAATGGTTGAAGGACTATGCCTATCCTCTGATGAAAGGAGCAGCCCGGTTTTGTCTCGACTGGTTGGTGGAAGGACCTGATGGTTATCTGGTAACGGCTCCGGCTACCTCGCCGGAGAATCTGTACAAAAATCCGGAAGGCTACGCAGGGGCTGTTTCCATCGGAACCACAGCCGATATGGCTTTAATCAAAGGACTTTTCCAGAAAATCATCATAGCCGGAGAGGTATTGCAAACAGACCTTGACTTCCAGAATGAGATAAAAGGCGCTCTCGATCGGTTATATCCCTATCAGATCGGCCACAAAGGGAACCTTCAAGAATGGTACTATGACTGGGAGGACCAGCACCCCCAGCACCGGCACATGTCCCATCTGATCGGGCTCCATCCGGACAATCAGATCTCGCCCCTCACAACGCCCAACCTGTCTGAAGCTTGCCGTCGATCGCTGGAGCTCCGGGGAGACAGCGGCACAGGCTGGAGCAAAGCGTGGAAGATCAACATGTGGGCCCGGTTGCTGGACGGGAATCACGCTCACAAGATGCTCCGAACCCACCTCAGGTATGTGGACCCATCCCCCAAGACCCAATACTCCGGCGGCGGAACCTATCCCAATTTATTCGATGCTCATCCTCCCTTCCAGATCGACGGGAACTTCGGCGGCACGGCCGGGATCGCCGAAATGCTCCTGCAAAGCCACAACGGCGAAATCCATTTGCTACCGGCGCTCCCCGACGCCTGGGCATCGGGATACGTTACAGGATTGAGAGCCCGGGGCGGTTACACCGTAGATCAGGAATGGGAGGACGGCAAACTTGTCGAAGCTCTGATCCATCCGGACTTCGACGGCGAGGTAAAAATCCGCTACAGGAATCAAGTCAAAACGCTATACTTGAAATCCGGAACAAAACAAAAAACCAGCTTTTAGCCTCACATTCCATCACGTATATCCACAGTGACATTGAAGATTTAGCCTTCACTAACCGCTATTAGAGGGTATCCGGCAAAGCCGGACGGCGAAGATGTATTGAGCACGACTATTAATCATGGGATGGGGTTGGGATTAACATAAGATATGACATTGGTGGATTCGAGTGAGAATGCGGAGTTCCGCAGCCGCCGAGAATAGAGGTGAGTGAATGGCGTTAAAAATCTGAACTAAAGCGGAGGATATGTGTGATGGGATGAGGGCTTACTCAATGTTCCACTTTCCATTTTTCAAGTACTGATCGATGGATTGAGCCGCATTTTTTCCCGCACCCATCGCAAGGATAACGGTGGCCGCACCCGAAACGATATCGCCACCGGCAAAAACACCCTTTTTCGATGTCCGGCCCGTTTCTTCATCAGCCACGATGTTTCCCCATTTTGTCAGTTTTAGGTCGGGTGTTGTCGAAGTCAACAAAGGATTGGGCCCCTGGCCGATGGCCACGACCACCATATCCACATCGATGACATGCTCAGAGCCCTCAATAGCAACGGGACGCCTCCGGCCAGAATCATCCGGCTCTGTCAGTTCCATCTGGACACATTCCAATCCTTTGACCCACCCTCTATCATCGCCCAAGATCCGTACAGGATTGGTTAACAAACGGGATTCGATGCCTTCTTCAAATGCATTTTCGATCTCCTCTTCCCGAGCAGGCATTTCCTCGCGGGATCTCCGGTAAACCAGGTAGACCTTTTCTGCACCCAAGCGAAGGGAAGTTCGAGCTGAATCCATGGCCACGTTCCCTCCGCCGATGACCGCGATCCTTTGGCCAAGACGGATGGGCGTGTTGTATTCGGGAAAAAGATAAGCTTTCATCAGATTGACTCGTGTCAAAAACTCATTCGCCGAATAAACGCCGTTCAGGTTCTCTCCCGGAATATTCAGAAAATAGGGCAATCCTGCCCCAGTCCCTATAAACACCGCATCGTATCCATCCTCGAGAAGCTGGTCCACTGTTTTGGCTTTGCCCACGATATAACTGACTTTGATATCCGCTCCCAACTTCCCGATGTAATCGCTCTCCCTCTGGACAATCCATTTAGGGAGACGAAACTCGGGAATGCCGTAAACAAGAACCCCTCCCGGTGCATGAAGAGCCTCGAAAACCGTGACTCCGTGACCGATCTTGCACAATTCCCCGGCAACAGTGAGCCCAGCAGGGCCGGCCCCGATAACGGCAATCCTTTTCCCGGTGGATTCGGGAAGCTTCGGGACGCGTGTTTCGCCCTGGTTGAATTCATAATCCGCCACAAACCGTTCCAACCGCCCTATGGCGACGGGATCTTTTTTCTTCCCTAGGATACATTCCACCTCACACTGCTCCTCTTGAGGGCATACTCTGCCGCACACGGCAGGCAGGCTGTTTTTTTCCTTGATCTTGTGGATGGCGCCCATGAAATCGCCTTCTTTAATTTTGGCGACAAACGCCGGAATATCGATATCCACCGGGCATCCGGCCACACAAAAGGCTTTTTTACACTGGAGACAGCGTGAGGCCTCGCGCATGGCTTGCTCCCGGGTGTATCCCAGTGCCACCTCGTCAAAATTCTGGATCCGCATTTTGGGATCCTGTTTGGGCATGGGCTCCCGTTTGTTTGCTCTTTTGAGGTTATCTTCGGCTTGCTGCAGCCGGCATTCATAATCCCACATGGCGCGGTGTTCTTCCCGGATATACATCTCTGAGCGTTGCATGAGCTCGTCAAAATCGACCTGATGGCCGTCAAACTCCGGCCCATCCACACAAACGAATTTTGTTTCTCCTCCGACTGTGATCCGACATCCGCCGCACATGCCTGTCCCATCCACCATCAAGGAGTTGAGGCTCACGATGGTTTTGATGCCCGGCTCCTTTGTGATATCGGCCACGGCCTTCATCATTATCCCTGGGCCTACGGCCACGACTTTATTGATCTCTGTTCCATCTGAAAGAAGCTTTTTCAGCACATCCGTTACAAATCCACGATGCCCTGCGGAGCCATCATCTGTAGCGATATCCAGCTCGTCACTTATCGCCCGCATCTCGTCTTCCAGGATGAGCATTTCCTTGGATCTTGCCCCGATGATGGAAATGATGCGGTTTCCCGCTTGTTTAAGCGCTTTGGTTATCGGGTACACAGGAGCGACACCGACGCCCCCTCCGATACACACCACGGTTCCCTCGCTCTCTATTTCTGTCGCCTCACCCAAGGGACCGACAACATCGAGAAAAGAATCTCCCACATTCAAGGAATCCATTTTTCGTGTTGCTGTCCCCACAACCTGTGCGATTAGCGTGATGGTCTCTTCTTTTATGTCTTTATCCGCCACCGTTAAGGGGACTCGCTCGGCATAATCATCTGTCCGGATGACGACGAACTGCCCCGCTTTCACAGCATTGGCAACCACCGGTGTGTGTATTTTGAACAATGTGATGGAGGGAGCTATGCTCTCTTTATGGATAATCTCATTCAACTTGTATCTTTCATTAATGCTCATTTTTGACCTCTTAGTCTTTGCGATGCTCAAGCGGAAGGAACACAGAAAAGATGCTTCCTTTATCGGGTTCGCTCGTCACCTCGATGCGTCCAAAATGGGAATTCACGATTTTGCTGGCTATCGTGAGGCCGAGTCCCGTACCGGGTATTTTTTTTGTCCTTTCATCATCGGCTCTGTAGAAATCATCGAAAATACAGGAAAGGTGTTCGGCTGAAATACCGATGCCCGTGTCCTTTATCCTATAGCAGACAAAGTTGCCTTCAACCTTGCCTTCAAGGAAGACCGATCCGTTTTTCCTGTTGTATTTGATCGCATTGCTTATCAAATTGGTGAAAAGCTTTTCCATGTCTCTCACATCAGCCTGGATCGAGGGAAGGTCTTCTGCCAATTCGGCCGCGATGGACACCTTGTGTTTTTCGGCATCCGGTCCAAGCAAATCCACGATTTTGAGGATGATATCATTAATTTTAACAGGGCCCATCTTTTGTGCGACCTTGCCTGTTTCCATCCGGTTGATCACAAGGAGATCATCGACAAGAGCCAACAAAGAGTCAGAACGGTCCATGGCCCGCTGAAGCCACTGCTTATTCTGCTCAGCATCCCCCCCAGCCTCTCCTGAAACAACCACCTCCAGCCAACCTTTGATCGCAGCCATCGGCGCCCTGAGCTCATGGGCGACCATCGATACAAACTGTGACTTGATCTTGTTGATTTCCTTGAGTGCTGTGATGTCTCTAAGAACCGTCACTGCCCCAAGGATTTTGCCATCCTCGTCCCTGACAGGCGCAATATTGGCCATCAAAATGACCTTTTCATCCTGAGCGGGAATCTCGTGACTTATCATCGAAAAATCCTGATCGTCCGAATTCAAGATCTCTTTGATGGCTACGATAAGCGGTTCATTCGAAATGTAATACTCGAGGGGTTCTCCGGCTATATCAAAACCCTTGGACTTAAGCATCTTGACACTGGAAGCATTCCATAGCACCAACCGACCTTCCAGATTGGCCACCAAAACGCCATCGGCCATACATCCGATAATCGTGCGCAACCGGCTTCTCTCGTTCACAAGCTCCAGCATTTTTTGCGTCCTCTCAGCATAGAGTTTTTTCGCTTCTAGACGGAGCATCCGCTTTTCCAATCCGCGCTTAACCACTACGGAAAGTGCCTCGGGTGAGAAGGGTTTGGGCAGATAATCGTATGCGCCAAGCTTTGTCGCTTCCACGGCTGTTTCTATCGTTGCATTCCCTGTTATCACGACCGTTATGATCTCGGGATCACAATGATGAACTTTTTTGATCAGTTCCATGCCTCCTATCCCCGGCATCATCAAGTCCACCAAGATGAGGTCATAATTTTTCTCTTTCACCTTCTGGAGGCCCGTCTTGCCATCCTCTGCAGCATCTACGGCATAACCTTCTTCGGAGAGAGCTCGCTTGCAGCCCTCCCGGATTCCCATCTCATCATCCACGATCAGGATGTTCGCTTCTGTGTTCAATTTAATCCTCTTTTTCTCCGATTAATTTTTCGACTTTGCTGATGAGAACCGCAGGTTCGACGGGTTTGTCGAGAAACTCATCTGTTTTCATCCAGTAGCCGTCCTTCTCTAACGAAAACTTGAAGCCTGTTGCATCGGCCACGGCTGTCACCATCAGGATGGGGATTTTTTTAAATAACGGATCGCTTTTGATCTGTTTGCTGAAGGAAAATCCAGCATCATGTTTTTCCATCATCAAATCCAAGACGATCAGATCTGGCATTTCTGCTCGCACTTTTTCCAATCCCTCTTGAGCACTGGTGGCAGTTATCACCTCGTATCCGTGATTCACCAACACAACTTTATGCATTTCGAGAAAATCCAGATCATCATCCACCAATAAGATTCGTTTTTTTAGAGTCATCTTCCCCTCCTTTCTGCACTTTATTCAAATTAACAATCTTACTCTCGCCCTTCATCCACTCTTTTTGATCCAAAACAGGAAGCTGAATGAAAAATTCTGCTCCTTTTCCCAACTCGCTTTTCACATCGATCGTCCCCTTGTGTTTGGACACAATCCCGTAGACTAGAGCCAACCCTAGCCCTGTCCCTTTTCTCTTTGTCGTGAAAAAAGGATCAAAAAGACGGGAAAGGTGTTCCTCTGCAATTCCTTTCCCCGTATCTTGAATCTGGATTTCGATCGCGCTCCTCCCGTTTTTAGATTGACTTCTGATTGTCAAAACACCACTCCCTTCCATGGCTTGAGCCCCGTTCAGGATGATGTTGAAAAAGACCTGCTTGAGCAGATCAGGGACGGCAAACGTGGTCGGGATCGAGGCCTCCAGTTCTTGTTTCACCTCAATATTCCGGAATAAGGATCGTTTGATGAGAAGAGAGACCGCCTCTTCGATAATACTGTTGATGTTCACAAGCCCGGGTTTCCATTGGGTCTCCCGAGAAAAACCCAACAGGTCCTTGACTATCTTGGCAGCTCTTTCTGCCTCTTTGATGACAAGGTCGATGTCCTTTTCCCACTTAGGATTGTGAGCCAAATCTTTCTTCAGCATGCTGCTGAAAAGGGTGATCGTTCCCAAGGGATTGTTCAATTCGTGGGCCACGCCGGCTGCCAACTGACCGATCGAAGCCAGCTTTTCCGACTGGATGAGCTGTCTCTGGGCCTTTTCCAATTCCTCATGTGAAATTTTAAGCTCCTGATGAGATTTCTCCAGACGGGAGTACAGGCGTCGTGATTGGGTGAGAAGATAATGCATGCACATTTCTTTATCCGCCAGACCCTGCATGACGGCGATGGCCTTCTCGCGGCAGGTGTTGAAACCACATGCTCCGCAATCCAGATTCCGATTGGGATAGGTCTTGCCCAATTCAGCCAAAACAGCCCGGATCTCTTCTTCCTTCGGCTCTGGCAGAGATATATCTTGAACAGAAAAGGCGCGTTCAAGGTCCATTGAGGTCAATTTTATAGCAACGTCTTTATCTCCTTCCCAAACCTCCTCGCTTTGAGACTCAAAAAAATCCACGACAATCTGCTTTCGGCCCGGTCCCGAAATATTCTTGTCCACGATAGGCCCATCGATGCAGCCTTGACAAAAAAGCACATCGAGAAACTTGGGTCGGATGGCCCCATCCTGCAATTGTTGGAGAGCCCTTATGGCACTCTTCGGACCCGCCGTAATCACGTTATCCAAATTCACCAAGTCCTGTTCGAACCCAACGCATTTGGACATTCCGCCAGAGACGCTGAGCACTCTGCCAAGACCCGGCTGAGGTCCATCAAACGCGGATTCCTTCTGCTTTTCTCGCCTGCTGCCTTTGGCGTTGAGTATATCTCTGTTATCGTGGTAGGTCAGAACACAATCAACGATCCCAGCCAGATGGGGGATACGGCACTCATGAATCCGGGAGATACAGGAGCCGAAAAACACCACTTTGGTCTCATCTCCCCGAAGCTTCTTGATGGCTTTACCTGTCGCCACCATCGGCGAAACCACAGGCAAGAGATGATCGACCAACTGTGGTGCAAATTTTTCGATGTAAAGCACGACCGAGGGACAGAATGAAGAGATATAGGACGTCTTGGCGTCTTTCCACAGCCATTTTCGATACTCCCGGCTGATCAGGTCTCCGCCGAGAGCAGATTCCCATACTTCCTGGAATACTAGCTTTTTCAGGGCCGTCACCAACTGACCCGGCGTTCCCACATCCAGAACAGCCGGGAAAGTGGGATCGAGGCACGCGATCATCTTTTCCCCCGCGTCCAGGCCATCCAAAACCAAGTTCACGCCTGTTTGTGTCTGGACAGCCCCATGCGGGCAGTACTTGTAACAGGATCCGCATAATATACAGCGGTTCTCGATCCGAACCACTTTCCTCTGCTCAAGCATCAAGGCATTGGTGGGGCAATCCCGCACACACCGGCCGCACAACCGACACTTCTGCCTTGAAATGCTTAAATATTCCATGGGACTCGAAGGATTATTTGCCTTCTAGCTTGTCAGCCTTTCGATCTCATCGATCAAGACTTTGGGGCTCACGGGTTTATCCAGGAGAACATCCGCCCCGCTGATTTTCAGGACATCATCGCTGGATGAAAAATCCAAGTTCGTCTGCGCACTGATCGAGGTCAATAACATGACGGGGAGATCTTTGTGCTTTTGCTTGATCTTCTCGCTGGCTTTGAAACCCGAATCGAACTGCTCCATCATGACATCGAGAATAACGATGTCAGGTTTAGCCTCATCTAAGACAGCCATGCATTCCTTCGAGCTCCGGGCTGTAACGACCGCATAACCCCTATGCTCCAACACAGCAGTATGCATTTCTAAAAAATCTCTATCATCATCCACAAGAAGGACCTTTTTAGGCGTTCCCTCCACCTGCTTGCTGTCTTTTTTCGTCACCAATGAGAGGATACGGCGAAGACTCTCAGGATCTTCGATCGCTTCCTCGACTTTTGTGACCAATTGATCACCCTCGTAATAAGAGTACTCGATCTTGCAATCGCACTGGACGTGGCAGCGGAAGATTTGTTTCATCGCATCTTCCGTGTCCGCAATATCCAGCTTTTCGCCTTCAAAATAAGGACAGGCCGTCCACTCCCCCGGACTTATCATTTCCTGACATTCCGGACAATACACTTGAATGAAAGGTTTCGTCTTATTTTCCATTATTCCCTGCTCCTGTTATAAAAAGCCTATTATTATAGATTATGATTTAAACACAGATTTTGTTAGGTTAATGCCAAATGATGGCTATTTATCTTATCAAATACCTCAGAAATTCAGTAATTTATATTTTAAACGAAACAGGGTGATATTTCAATAAAAAAGGGGACGGTTCTATTTTTTTTGTTAAAAAAAATAGAACCGTCCCCTTTTTTTCTTTTGAAGTTAGTCCCGTATTAACTTATTATAACTTGGGAGGAAAGGGAAATGGCTGAACGACTCAAAGACATGTTTTTCACCCGAGAATCGATCGATAAATTTGCAGATACGATAAAACTGCATTATTCGGACTTCGAAAAGTCAGAATTTCTAAAGCACATGTTCGATGAATCTTTCGAAGCAAAAGAACTGCTGGACAAGATGAAACACACGACAAAATGTTTGTTTGACACACTGCCTAAACCATACAAAAAAGCTCTCGATATCTTGATAAAAGCGGCGCCAGATGTCAAAGGATTCGAAGCGATGGCCCTTCCAGACTTTGTGGCCACCTACGGAATGGATGATTGGGATCTGTCTTTGCCTGCCTTGAGACACTTCACACAGTACTATTCATCCGAGCTGGCCATCCGACCTTTCCTGGCCAAAGATCCTGAAAAAGGCATGACCACCATGGCCGCCTGGGCAGAAGATAAAAATCCAAAGGTCCGCCGACTGGCCAGCGAGGGCTGCCGCCCGAGGCTCCCTTGGGCCATGGCACTGCCCAAATTTAAAAAAGACCCAAGCCTCGTGTTGCCCATCTTGGAAAAACTGAAAGACGATGTGTCGGAAGATGTACGGCGAAGCGTTGCCAACAACTTGAACGACATCTCCAAAGACAATCCCAAATTGGCCTTGGGAATCTGCGAGAACTGGTACGGGCAGTCAGAAAAAGTGGATAAAATCGTGAAACATGCCTGCCGCACCCTGCTCAAGGCAGGAGACAAACGGGCTCTTGCGATTTTTGGGTACAGCGATCCGGATTTGATCAGTGTAGAAAATCTAAGCCTCGATAAAGAAGCTTTGAATATCGGAGATGTTTTAACCTTTTCATTTGATATCATCGTCACAAAAAAAAGCAAAGTCCGTCTGGAGTATGCGGTTTATTTTGTCAAAGCCAAGGATAAACTTTCAAAAAAAGTGTTTAAGATCACGGAAAAAGATTATGAATCAGGAAGCTTTTCTATCGCGAGGAAACAGTCCTTCATAGAGCAGACAACCCGAAAACATTATCCCGGCATACACCAGATTTCCATCATCGTGAATGGGGAAGAAAAGGCTAAAGCTTCGTTTGAACTGACAAAGTAGCAAACCACGTCTCACATATCGACTTGTGAATAATCCAGTGAAAATATCCCTAAAATCGGTCATAAACGATGGCCTCCTTGAGATCCTTTTTCGGAGGCGTTTCGGGCCATTTATCCGGAATACCTATAGGAGTTATGCAGACCCTTTTGTAATTATCGGGTATATTGAGTATTTTATTAGTTACATCCTCGGGAATAGAATTCACACAAAAAACAGAGCCATATCCTAAAGCTCGCGCGGCAAGCATAAGGTTTTCTGCAGCCAGAGCACCAGCAGTTGCATCGTTCACCGGATTCCTCGTTTGGGTATCGGCCAACACGACCACATAAACAGGCGCCGACATATAGTCGGTGAAATACTGTTTACTCTGCTCTCCTCCCCTTTTTATGCACTCATCTCTTATCTGATCCAAAATATCCCGGTTTTTGATGACCACAAATTTCCAAGCCTGTCTGTTTCTAGGGCAGGGAGCATAGTGGGCTGCTTCCAGGATTTGGAGAATGTGTTCATCCGGCACGGGTGTGGGCTTGAATTTCCGAACCGAGCGGCGCGTTTTGAAAGTTATGAACAGATCCGTTTGGGACTGCGAATCCTCTGTCACTGCGGCAAACGGAGAACAGAAAAATCCTGCAGACCCCACAAATCCGGTTTTTAGAAATTGTCGTCTTTTTGTAGTTTTCATGTCTTCTCCCTCTATGACACTATGTTTGTTTATAATTCTAATTACGAACTTTCAAAAAAATGGTTCAATTGCCCGGTCCTACCTGTAACATTATCCCAGTTGCAGCGTATAAAAGGGTGAAAAAACAAATTCTGGCAGAAAAGGAGAAAAAAATGAAAAAAGCTGTCATCGTTTTGGTAACTGTCATTCTCGCCATGTTTTTCTGTTGCGAACTTTTGGCAACCAACCTCCAAAAATCCATCATCCCTGCCGAGGCAAGCTGGGTGATCCACTTTGATTTGGAAAAATTCGCTGCAACCCAGATCGGGAACCACTTGCTCACCGAGCAAGACGCATTGGGGTTGGGGAAAAAGAACGCCGAATTCAAGAAGAAGTACCAGATCGATCTTCTTGAAGATATTGATGGCATCACCGTTTTCGGATTTGGAAATGGAGAGGAGAACTTGGTGGCCTGTCTCCATGGAAATTTGAATCGGGATTATCTTCTGGAGCTTCTGGGAGCAGAAGAATCCCACAAAGAAATCCCGCACGGCAAATTCACCATTCACAATTGGGATGGGGATGAATACGGGGTTTTTGCCAGTGATACTCTCGCATTAATGGGACCAAACCAGGATGCCATCAAGCTGGCGCTGGATGTCATCGCTGGAAAAAAGGCGAATATCGGAAGCTCCCCGATGAATGACTACATCAAAGAGATCCCCTCCAACGCCTTTATGGCCGCTTTGGCTAAAGACATCTCGTCATTGGCAAAAGGTGGATCCAAAGTTTTTATCATCAAAAAAACAGAATCGGTCATGTTCTCTCTTTCGGAAATCAAAGAAAATTTCAATATCCGCTTGAATTTTACGGTCAAAACTTTGGAAGATGCCGAGAATATGGAAAACGTTTTGAGGGGTCTTATTTCTTTGGCAAACATGCAGCTGGAAGAAATGAAAACCGGATTCAAGGTTCCTGAGGACATTGTGATTGCGACAAAGGGGAAAAAAGTCTACGTGGAAATGAACTATCCCAGTAAAGCTTTGCTCGATATCGCGATGGGTAAAACAAAATTCTCCCCCTTCCATCTTATAAGCGATTTCAATCTCCTTCCATAAACTCTAGGAATTAGGTGAACTAAGGATTATAATAAGGGAGCCAGTAAGCGGATGGAAAACATCTCAGCGGTCAAACAGCTCTCCGATGAAGAACTGGCCTCTAAGGTGGCTACTGGTTCTCGTGCGTCTTTCGAGGAACTGGTCTTACGCTACAGTTCCCGGTTATTTTATTTTCTGCGGCACCGTTTCAAAACAGACCAGGATATCGAAGACCTAATCCAGGATACATTTCTCAAAGCCTTCAGGAATATCGATCGATTCAACCCCGAACGGAAATTCTCGACATGGCTGTACACGATTGCCATCCGGCAGGCCATCAGCCGCTTCCGTTCGGAGAAAAAAAGATCGACCTCTCTCGATCCCTCTCCCTCCCCTCCAGATCCACAGGAAATCGTCATCCAGAAGGAAGAGTCACAAAATATCTGGTATTTGGCCAGTAAGCTGGGAGAGAGACAATACGAGGCCCTCTGGCTGCATTATGGTGAGGATATGCCGATCAAAGAGATGGCAAAAATCCTGAATAAAAAACCGATCACAGTCCGGGTCCTCCTCCACAGGGCCCGGTTGAATCTCGGAAAGAGGATGGATCAACCGATCACATCTGGAAAACTTGCAGGAACAACTTCTGCAGCCCATAAATTTTCATTCTTATGATTGCGATGAGGAGAAGCAAAATGTTTTGCTCAATATATAAATGGAAGATATCCCAGGCCATGGATTCGGGAAAACCCACATCCAGCAAGGTGCATAGGCATATGAACAAGTGTGATTCATGCCGTAAATATGCCGAACTCTGCACATCCCTCAAGCCGAAGTTTACCCAGGATAAGCACCTGATTCTCCAAAATTTCCATGCGGGTTTGAACAAAAAGATAATGGCTGGGATTCCTGAAAAACCAGAACTCTTGCCTGAATCGGGGCGCAAGGTTCGTGATCACAATTGGCCGTTCCGAAGGCTTGCCTTGATGCCTTCTCTGGCTGCGGCCGTATCGGTTCTGGCTATTTCGATCAGCATACTCTTTTTTGTGCTCCCTCGTGCCAAACAAACACCCTCTTTGGGTCAAATTTCCACCCTTGTAAGCGCTGCTTCTCCGGAAAACGTGCTGTTGGGCGTAGAATCTCCTCTCGAAAAAGAGTACGCCGAGTTAAAACGAACCTTTGAGTCAACCAGCAAATTATTGATCTCATCTTTTGAATTCCGCATCGGCCCCCAAGCCAAATAATTGGGGTCAGACCGACCTAAGTTATTCATAATCCACTTTTTAAAGTCAAAATACAGCCATTTTTATGCCTTAGAAGCGTTTTTTAGGGCCAAAATGATGGCTCTAAGTCAAGATTAAAGTCTCTATTACCTCTTGTTTAAATTAAGGAACCCCCTTATACTAACGCCTTTAGAAAAACAATGAATAGTGCCTCTACCCTCAGATTACTTTATACATCTTTTTTCATCATCCTCATTTTATATTTACCAGGGATGATCCATCCGAAGGCACGAACTCCTATAGCAGAGGCTCAGGTGTACCAGATTTCCCAACAGGAGCAGATCAAAGTTGATGGTCTATTAACCGAACCTGTTTGGCAAAGCGCTTCACCTATTGGCCCTCTGATCATGGTTGAACCGGATGAGGGCGTTCCTCCCAGCATGGAGACCGAGGTGCGGATCGTTGTGGATTCCCGATCGATTTATTTCGGAATCATGTGCTTCGACAGCGATCCGGATAAGATCGTGAGCTACACCATGCAGCGGGACGCCCAATTACGGGGTGAAGACCATGTGAAGATCGTGCTGGACACATTTTTAAACGGCAGAACCGGATATATCTTTGCCATCAATCCCAACGGTGCCCGTTATGACGGCTTGATCGAGAGGGAGGGAGAAGGAGAGAATGAACAATGGGACGGAATCTGGGAAGCGGAAGCAAGGCGGTTTGAACAGGGTTGGAGCGCAGAAATTTTCATACCGATAAAAACCATCCGATTCGCGACAGGATTGACACAATGGGGATTCAATGTGGAACGAAGGATCCAACGTTTCCAGGAAACAGACCGCTGGGCTTCACCCAATCGCAACTTTAAAGTCACAAATGTCAGCACCGCCGGCCAACTCACCTCGCTGCCCGCGTTCCAACAGGGGAAGGGATTGACTGTCCGTCCGTATGCAATGGGAAACCGCATCCAAAATTCCACTGAGGAAGCGGTCGCCCACAATTTCGAGCCAGGTCTGGATGTCATGAAAAACTTCGGTGGAAATGTCACCGGTCTCCTCAGCGTCAACACGGATTTTGCCGAAACCGAAGTCGATACTCGGCGGATCAACCTGACCCGATTCCCCCTTTTTTTTCCTGAAAAGAGAACTTTTTTCCTCGAGGGCTCAGATATCTACGAATTCGGTCTGGGGATGAGTTTTCATCACAGCAGAGATTTGGTGCCGTTTTTCAGCCGGCGTATCGGGTTGGAAGAGGGGGAAACGGTGCCGATCGATGTGGCTGGGAAGGCAACCGGCAGCACAGGCGGTTTTAGTTTTGGTGTCCTCAATGCATTGATGCGGCCGGTCGAGGGTTTATCTCCGCGAACAAATCTTTTCGCTGCCCGTGGATTCCAAAACATTTGGGCAGAATCGAGATTGGGTTTCCTCATCACTGCTGGAGATCCCTTAGGACGTAGCAACAGCTGGCAAGCCGGAATCGATTTCGTCTATAAGACTTCTCATTTTCAAGGTGACAAAAATTTTCTGATCGGGATATGGGGATTGATCAACAACCGTGAGGATGTTGGAAACGACCGCACAGCCTTTGGAGTAGCCATCGATTACCCCAATGATCTCTGGGATATTTCATTCAATTTCAAACGTATCGGCGAAGATTACGATCCTTCCATGGGATTTGTGCCCTGGAAAGGAATCTATAAGGCAAACTTCAATCTCAACTTTAAACCCAGGCCAAACTGGTCTTGGGTACGGCAAATGATGCACGAATTTTTCACACAAGCGGTTTGGGATCTAGACGGAAAAATTTACCAATGGAGAATTTTTACAGCCCCGCTCAACTGGCGTTTGGAAAGCGGAGACCGGATCGAATTCAATATCGTCCCTTACTATGAACGTATCCCGGAAGACTTCGAGATCGCTGAAGGTGTTTTTGTAAATGCGGGCAAATACAATTGGTGGCGATATCGCCTGGAGTTTCAGTCAGCCAGCAAACGGAGGGTGACGACAAAAATCAGCTGGTGGTTCGGCACGCTGTATGACGGAACCATGGACCAATTGCAGGTCGAACTGGAATGGAGGCCCTCCCATCGTTTGAACTTGGGTTTCCAGGGAGAAAGAAGCTGGGGCAAAATGCCTGCAGGAGAGGTGGATATCCAGCTGGGAAGAGCCCGGATTGATCTTTTCCTCACCCCCAATTTCCAGATACTCAGTTTCCTTCAATATGACAACATCACCAAATCCTTGGGCTTGAACACCCGCCTGCGCTTCACCTACCGCAGCCTGTTGGATATTTTCCTGGTATACAACCGTAATTGGTTGGACACCCAAGGACGCTTTCTATCGGAGCTGAATCAGTTTTTCGTTAAGGTCCAGTATTCCTGGCGCTGGTAACTTTTAACTTGGGGTCAGACCGACTTAACTTCCTTATAATAAAGTAGATAGTTCATTTCAAAGGTCTATTTATGCCCTTAAATGCTCTTTTTAAGGGCATAATCCTCCCTCTAAGGAATTTTCCCAGGCCTCACCTAATCTTAAATGCAATTTTTTCCCTAAAATAACGATTCTAAGCCCATTTTTTGTCTATATTTTTGAAGCATCTGCATAAAAATCAATAACTTGTCTCGGTCTGACCCCCGATGATATAATGTTGCGAAGGAGATGGTTATGAAAAAACAGATCAGTCGGCGGGAATTTATCAAATCATCGGCAAAAGCAGGGCTTATCGTAGGCTTTGCGGCGCCCAGAATTCTGAAAAGCGGAACAAGCGAAGTCTATGACATCGTGATCAAAAACGGGACAATAGTAGATGGAATAAGCGATAAGTCATACAAGGGTGATATCGGCATTATCGGAGAACATATCAAACAAATCGGGAACCTGCAAAATACAACCGGCAAAACCATCATCGACGCAAAAAGCAGGGTTGTCTCACCCGGCTTTATCGATATCCATACACATACGGATATAGAAATCCTGGTCAATCGTAAGGCCGAAAGCAAAATCAGACAGGGGGTGACAACCGAATTGGGCGGGAATTGCGCATCTTCACCATTCCCTATGAAATATCCTCTTTCGGATAATGTAAAACGTCTGGAAAAAAAGGCCAACATCACAATCGATTGGACTGATCTCAAGGGATTTCACGCCGCGATAAATAGAAACGGCACGGCAATAAACCACGCTACTCTGATCGGCCAGGGAACCCTCCGAGGATATGTGATGGGAGATGATCAGCGTGCACCAACAGCAGAAGAATTGGAACAGATGAAAAAGCTTGTGGCAGAGGCCATGGAACAGGGAGCTTTCGGGTTATCGACAGGCTTGGAGTACACGCCGAGCGGTTTCGCCGAATCACAAGAACTCATCGAGCTCTGCAAAATCGCTGCCAAGTATGGAGGATTTTACGCCTCCCACATCCGTAGCGAGGACAAGGCCGCCCTCGAAGCTGTGGGTGAAGCTATTCACATCGCAGAGTCGGCAGGCCTTCCCCTACAAATCGCCCATTTCAAGGCCGTGGGTAAAACCAACTGGTGGAAATTGCCTCTGATGATCGACCTGGTGGAGCGAGCTGCGGAGAGAGGATTGGATGTCACGGCTGACCGCTACCCCTACATCGCTTACAGCACGGGATTGACCATTCTGTTTCCCCAATGGGCCCTGGAAGGCGGGCTGGAACAGCTCATCATCAGGCTGAAAGATGCAAAAATTCGGGAATCCATGAAGGCCGATACGCTGAAAAAAGTACAAGGTTATGGTTGGGAAAAAATCGTGATTTCCAACCTGCACAAAAAACAAAACCAGTGGCTGATAGGTAAAAGCATCGGAGAGGCCGCAGCCTCTCAAAATGCCGATCCGTATGAGTTCTTGTGCGATTTGATCATCGACGAAGAATTCAACGTCTCGCACATCGGCTTTGGCATGGATGAAGAAACCACAGAAATGGTTCTGAAGCATCCCCTTGTGATGCTGGGTTCGGATGGATCCTCACTTGCCCCATACGGTCCTCTAAGCGAAGGCAAACCCCATCCCCGGAACTACGGCACATTCCCCCGCTTTCTCGGTTATTATGTACGGGAGAGAAAGCTCCTAACTCTTCCTGAGGCCATAAAAAAAATGACATCCAAACCGGCCGTCAAGTTGGGACTTAAGAATCGAGGATCTCTCCAACAGGGCAATTTTGCCGACATCGTGATTTTTGACCCGGAAACCATCGCGGATAAGGCAACTTTTATCGAACCGCACCAATATCCTGTTGGAATCGACTATGTCATTGTGAACGGAACGACCGTCATCGATCACGGCAAACACACAGAAAAACTTCCCGGCAAAGTCCTGTATGGTCCGGGGAAATAAGGAACCTTTCACTCCAAAATATCGTATAAAAATAAGAAAACAAACACTAGAGGTGCGTTATGAAAACTGCAGCTATTATCGCTATCCTCTCTTTGACTCTTTTGCACGTATCGAACTTTCAGCTATCCGCTCAAGAAGAAGACAAGCTGTCCTATTCACCCAGGCATTATCCTGTCAATCTGTCTATCTGGTACCCTCTCTCTATCAATCGCACCCCACACGATTCGGCAAACTTAAATTTCACCCTGTTGTACGGACGAATGGGAACAGTCAAGGGCCTGGATCTGGCTCTCGGCGCCTCAGCCCTAACCCATGAGCTAAAAGGCATTCAAGTCACTGGGATTGCCGGTGTTTCGGGCGATTCCACATCGGGCGCCCAAATCAGCGGTTTAGTCAGCATTGCCGGAGACGATCTCATGGGAGGTCAGGTATCCGGTTTGATAAACATCGCTGGAAATACCGGCAAGGGAATCCAGGTTGCGGGGGGAATGAATATCACCGGAAGCCAACTCCAGGGAATCCAAGCTTCCGGATTGTTCAACATTGTGGGCGATCAACTCGATGGATTTCAGGCAACAGGCGCATTCAATATTGTCGGGGAAAGACTTAAGGGATTTCAAGCCGTAGGAGGTTTCAACGTAGTCGGGGAAAGTTGTGTGGGCTTTCAGGCAGCCGGTCTGTTCAATGTCACGGGTGGGAATTTCAAAGGATTGCAGGCAGCCGGTCTTTTTAACATTGTCGGGGAAGAACTGACAGGCGCCCAAATCGGCACATTCAATGTGGCTCCCACCTTTTCCAATGCGGCCCAGATCGGCATTGTCAATGTATCGGTTGAAATGCGCGGATTTCAACTGGGTTTGGTCAACTGGAACGGAGAAACGCACGGTGTTCCTGTCGGTTTTGTCAATGTATCGAAAAAAGACGGCCGTATAAAATGGATTAGCTGGGGAAGCAATCTCAGCGCTATAAATTCGGGCGCCAAGTTCGAGGTTGGAAAGATATATTCGATCGTTGCGCTGGGTTACGGAAACCTGATGAAAGACAAGGGCTCGGCTCTATCTTATGCTGGCTATTATGGGTGGTACGTTTACGAATCAGAAGTGGCGGTCGGCGTGGATGTGGGATATATGTACATGGACAACAAAAAAATCTTCCAAAGCAATCCCGATGCACCTGACCAGAACATCCTGATGGGGCGAGTTCATATGAGCTACTACCTTTCCTCCAGCATTTCATTAATCGGTGGCGCCGGCTTAAGTTATATCACAGACCGCCATCAATCTTTTGGCAACGGCAAATTCCGCCCACTATTCTTTGTCGGACTTGAGGCCTTTTGAAATAGGACTAAGGTCTAATTTACATGGTTCCTAATATCGCCTAGAATAGTTATCTGCATATATCGGATCTAGATAAGTAAAGCAGAACAAACAAAAGGAGAAATTCCATGATTAAAAAGATCGGGAAATTCATCCTCTATGTGCTCCCAGGACTTTTAGCCCTTGTGATGTTCTCGTGCTACCCTTCTGGCCCGAGCGGCACGGCAGAAACAGATGTTGTTATCACAGCTTATGACAGCCAGTTCAATTTCGGGAACGTCCTCACCTATGCCCTACCCGATACCGTTTTTGAACTCGAGGGCTCAGCTGAAGTGAAGCATCAATTCGATGAACTCATACTGGATGAGATCGAAAAAAACATGAATGCTTTAGGATATGTCCGAGAAAACAATCCCCTTGTTAACGGAGCCGATGTGGTGGTGATCGCCAGCATTGGAATAACAGACCGAACATGGGTCGGAGGCGGAGGCTGGTGGGGATGGTGGGGCGGTTGGCCCGGCTGGGGCTATTGGCCCGGATATGGTCCTGGCTGGGGCGTTTGGTACCCATGGCCCGTTATGGGGACATTTTCCACAGGAACTCTCTATGTTGAAATGCTCGATCCAAACAACCCTAACGACGCTGATCAACAGATTCCGGCCCGTTGGGTAGCCGCTCTCAATGGTGTATTGAGCTCTAGCAGCGACATCACCGAGCAACCACTAATCAACAACATCGCACAGATGTTCACCCAGTCGCCTTATTTGGGCAGATGACAGAAAAACCTGATGATACAAGGAAATCGGAGTTTTTAATGAAAAAAACATCCATGATATTGACTAAAACCATTTCAATAATTGTACTGGCGTTTGTCCTTTCTACTCCTCTTAAGGCAACAGATGCCATAACCATATTAACCTGGAACATATCCGTCCCTTTTGAGAATTCTAAGGAATTCTCCCAGGACACGAAGAGTTTCCTGGGCGCCACTCTCGAATATAGGATGTTCGCCCACACGAACGTATCCCTCGGAGCCTATGTGGGCTGGCATGTCTTTAATGGAGAAACAACAAGAACGATTCATGTAGATACAAAAGGGGGCGAAGGCTTAAAAGCTGATATAAGCGGCAAACAATTCCGTTATATCAACTCGTTCCCTCTTATGCTCAATCTTAACTTCTACATCGGCAATCCAAACGGAGCTCAGGCTTATCTTGGATTAGGCGCCGGCACAATGATCATCGAGGAAAGGGTAGAACTCGGCATTGTTGCCGCAAAGCATTGGCGTTGGCATATTGCGCTCGCCCCGGAGATCGGCTTTAAAATTCCTTTGGGCTACAATTTCCACGGATTAGCCAGTGTGAAATATCACCATGCTTTTCCAGCCAAGAGGATCACAGGCGAAAAACTTTCTCATTCGTACATCTCCCTTAATATCGGATTTGTCTGGGATCATCATTTCTACTTCTAAATATCTATCTTTTGTAGACCGGCAGTTGTGGAAGGATACGATCAATAAAATAAAAAGGAGAACATTTGCATGAAAATCAAGAGCTTGAGTTTATTATTTGTGTTGTTCTATTTAGCAGCTTGTTCCAGCACCCAACTTATCGTTCCCCCAGTGACAACGATGCCTACGAACGATTACAAAGTCGGAAAGTTTGTCTGGTATGATCTCCTGACAGATGATGTTTTGGCTGTCAAGAAGTTCTATGGAGGTCTTTTCGGCTGGCAATTCGAGGGGGAAGAAAGAATTGACGCGGAATACACGGTGATCTTGCAAAGCGGAACACCGATCGGAGGGATCGTCTTCAGAAAAGAAAAAAAAGTGGATCATTCCCAGTGGCTCAGCTATCTTTCGGTGGCGGATGTGGACAGGGCTGTTGAGATGATCAAGGCAAAAAACGGTATCATTTACAGGGAACCGTTTGAGCTTCCTAACAGAGGTAGAGTGGCTGTGGTTGCCGATCCGCAAGGGGCAGCGATTGTTTTAATCAAATCGCAAACTGGAGATCCTGAAGATAGAGACCTCATCACGAACAATTGGCTGTGGACTGAGCTTTTCGCTTCCGATATCAAGAAGGCAGCTGACTTTTATTCCCAACTCGTGGGGTATACCGTGGAAGAATTCGATACGGGCCTGAAGATTCCTTATTATGTCTTCAAACAAAACAGCACTCTCCGCGGCGGCCTGCTCAAAATCCCCTGGGAAGGGGTAAAACCGAATTGGCTTCCGTACGTGCTGGTGGATGATCCGGGCAAAATCGCCGGTCAAGTCCAATCACTGGGCGGCCAAGTGCTCATCGCTCCGAACAAAGACATCCGCCAAGGGAGCGTTGCGCTTATTCAAGATCCTATGGGCGCAGTTTTTGCCATCCAAAAATGGCCGATAGAGTAAAAAAGGAGAGCACAATGACAATAAAGAAAATAATAATTATCATTACGATGGTTTCGATGATAGGTTGGATGCTGCTCTCATTCGGCTGCGGGCCAGGTCATGTCACTGTTGGTGTTGGCGTTGCCGTTCCAGGCCCATGGGTAGGTTATCCCGTCGGGTATCCGAATCCCGGTCCTTGGGGAGGCTACCCCGGCTACCTCCACATCCCCACTCCATTTCATCCCTTTTTATAGGGGGTCAGACCGACCTAAGTTATTGATTTAATTAAATTAAAACCAAATATCAAAGCATTTTTTCGTCTTAAATGAGCATTTTTGGGGTCAAAATCGTCTATCTAAGTGGATAGACAGCCAATGCCCCGAGCTAAAAGGTATTATGATTCCGGCCTTATTTGGCACATCACTCACCGCTGTCACAAAAAAGAATTCCTACTAAAATTTTCAAGAGATCGCAAAAGATATCTTGTTTGGCTCCGTCAAGCACAAAAGAGATACATGCTGAAGGTTTTGAATTATATGGTCACGTCGAATCACATCCATCTAATCGTCCTAAATGCCAAAGCCAAAAAACATGATGATGTCATCTCCAGATCTATGCAATTAATAGCTGGAAGGACAGCCCAAGAATATAACCAGAGAAAGAACCGCAAAGGGGCATTTTGGGAAGATCGCTACCACTCCACAATTATTGATTCCAACGATCATCTCAATCAGTGCATGACATATATAGATATGAATATGGTCCGAGCTGGAGTGGTCAGTCATCCTATGAAATGGATTTATTGCGGTTACTACGAAATACTATCTGGCAGAAAGCGTTTCACAATAATTAACACCCAAAGTTTGCTTCATTTGTTCTCTCAAAAGAATCTTCTCGGTTTAGTCGAGCACAGGCGTCTCGCCGTTGAAAATGCCATCTTTAAAAACCAGTATCTTGTTAGAGATAAAAAATGGACAGAAGGCGTTGCCGTGGGAAGGCAGCCTTTTTTGGAAAAGATCAAAAGGGAAAGCGCGGGCAAATCAAGAGGTAGAGAAATAAAACAAGAGGACAATTCATATGTTTTGAAGGATATTCAAGTTCCTTACAAGGCTAATTTTCCCCCTAAAAAATCATTCTAAGAGGAAAAAATTGTCCTATTCTTAACTTAATTTCAAATTTTTCAATAAGATAAGTCGGTCTGACCCCCAATAATCCCAATAATTACCAAGTTCCGGCGCCGATTTCCACAACATAGGTCAGTCTCTTGATGTCGAAGGCGCCGATATTTCTGATGCCTAACCGAACTCCCCAGAAGTCTGTGATCTTCGTTAGAAATTTCAGGGGAGTCAGAGTCAGCATCACGCGGAATTTTACGCCGGTTTCAAGAACAAAATGGGTTTCGGTTTTGGTCGTGTTTTCACTTCCCTCTGGCAAATCCATCACGTCCCATTCCACACCGGCAGAAAAATAACCGTCGATCCAACGAGAAGCTGAGAGTGAGTAGTTCAACATCCACCCGAAATCTCGAAGATTTTTGTCTTTGAGATACATGCGATGCACCAAAAATCCACCGGCAAGCGGATCCTCGAAATTTTTCACGATAAAAAGAGGAAAGGCAAAGGACAATCCCGAGTTCCCATCATATCGGTAAGCAATAGATAGGGATTTTACCCAACGTTCAGCTTCCAACCATCGACTGAATTGCTTGAAGTCGTCGAACACCTCCACTTCAGGCCAGGCTTCTTTCCCTTTATCCGCGAGCAGATGCTTTAACTCCGGGTGATCGAATGCCTCCTGGGGCATTGGCCTTAAGCCATATTTTGCGGACTCCGGGGCATAAAGTCCATCAACCACATGTCGATCTCTCAGAAGACTGTCTTGGGGAAGTGGAGGAAAAACACGATGCTCTTCTTGTCTGACTTTGGCCATCCACGATTGGAATCCCCCTGAATACGCGAGCCCTGTCCGTATGACATCCCGCACTCCCCAGGCATCATTAATCCGTCTGCTGACATCATAACCAGGAGTGAAGTAGCCATCTGCATTTTTATCCGTACAGGTTGAGTGTTTTCCCTCTTCCACCAACAATGTTATCGGAAAATGGGTGAACTTGTCGACATCCAAGGTATTGTCGTACCAATTCAATAAATGTGCTTTCCCTTTTACCTGAGTCACAAGCAGGACGAAGCGGCAATCAGGACATTTATCCCTCCTCCAGACAGCGACTTTGAAAAAAGCGGCCTCGGTGTCGTGGTTATGCGAACCCGTTCCCATATCTGCCCGGTAATAGAAAAAATAATCGAGATCGAAGCCCGCGATATGCTCCAGGTCAACGATGTTTTGGTTCACATCACCATAGGGATCGGCCGTGTATGCTTCGCCAGTTGGATCCTCCCTTTTTAGGACTGAACGCACGCGGTAATAAACAACCGGCTCGCCTGTTTGATCCTCGAAGGGAAGAGGTTCCGGGATGTCAATCTCGGACCCGCTTGTGTTATTCAAAAGAGGCTCATCCGGTGAAAACCATAAAATGGGAGCGCAGTAGGCTGCCAATTCCTGGAAGGTTAAAATAGGATCGTTCCCCGCCCAAACGACTCCAGCGACCTCAGAGAAGTCACAGCATGGAAGTTTGTTCAATTCATCAATACGGGACCTCAGACTCTGTCCGAATAAGTGCAAGGGAATTATGGTCAAAATCAAAAGAATAGTTGTTTTCAATATCTTCGTATTCATCACCATGCTCCAGCCCCAAATTCTATCACATAGGTCAATCTGTTAACACCGAATGCACCGATATATTTGATACCGGCCCGGAGACCCCAATAATCGGTCAACACTGTCAGAAATTTCAGTGGGGATTCCGCCAAACTCACGCGAAATTTTATCCCGGTTTCGAACACAAAATTCCTTTCAGTTCTTGTCGAATTCTCTCCGCCTGCAGGTAAATCGATCCTATCCCACTCCACTCCGGCAGCAAAATACCCGTCGATCCATCGGGATGCCGATAGCGTGTAGTTCAACAGCCATCCAAAGTCTCGAAAATCTTTGTCTTTGAGATACATCCTGTGCACCAAAAACCCTCCGGCAAGCGGGTCTTCGAAGTTTTTCACAATAAAAAGGGGAAAAGCAAAGGACAAGCCCGAGTTGCCATCATACCGATAAGCGACAGAAAGGGATTTCACCCAACGTTCGGCTTCGACCCAGCGCTGGAATTGTTTAAATTCATCGAAAACCTCTTCTTTGGGCCAATGGGGATCCCCTTTGTCTTTGAGAAAAGGATGGAGTTCCGGATCATGGAAAGCCGCTGCCGGCATAGGTCTTAAAACGTATTTGACATTCTCCGGTGCATAAAGACTGCCAACCAGATGTCCTTCCCGGAGAAGACTTTCCTTTGGCAGTGGGGGAAATACTCGGTGCTCCTCATGCCTGACTTTGGCCATCCAGGACTTGAATCCCCCAGTAAACAGATAGCCTGCCCCCATGGTATCCCGCACTCCCCATGCATCATTCACACGTTTATTGACATCATAACCGGGAGTGAAGTAGCCATCTGCATTTTTATCCGTGCAGGATGCGTGTTTCCCCTCTTCCACTAGCAATGTCATTGGGAATTTTGTATATTCGTCCACTTCCAATGTGTTGTCGTACCAATTCACACCATGTGCCTTCCCAATGACTCTTGTCACAAGGAGCGCGAAACGGCAGTCCGGGCAGTTTTTTCTGTGCCAGACTGCAACCTTGAAATAAGCGGCCTCTGTATCGTGTTTATGGCCATAGGACCCCCCTTCCTTATGATAATAGAAGAAATAATCCAGATCGAATCCCTTGATATTCTCCAGATTTACAAGGCTTTGATTCTCATCATACACATCGGGTGTAAAAGCCTCACCAGTTGCATCCCCAGTCTTTAAAATTGTTCGCACGCGATAGTAAACGATCGGCGTATCGGCTGGATCTTCGAATGGAAGAGACTCGGGAACACGGATATCCACACCTTCGGCATTTTCCAACAGAGGTTCGTCTGGAGAAAACCATAAAATAGGGCCGCAATAGGCGGCCAGCTCCTGAACCGTCATGATCGGATCGTTCCCTGCCCAAACGATACCAGGAACCTCAGAGTAGTCGCAACAGGGGAGCTTGTTCAGATCATCGATACGGGACTGAAGACTCTGCCCGAAACTTAAATTGGGGAAATATATAAGCTCAACAATAAAAATTACCAACAAACATTGAAGCCACTTCATTTTTGACCTCTTTTTTATATGAAATGTATACAGTATTTTAGTTATTATTTTGCTCTGATTTATTATACCCAATCGACAAAAAAAAACAATTTGTATATGTTTTCGACGTGGCTATATCAAAATCGGTGTTGGCAATCTAATCCTTTGATTATCCGATTCGTGTTCACTTCCATTCTGTTTGCAAACCACAGAAGCATCCAAAATGGCCATAAGAGGTGAGACGAAAAACGAGCAAATAATTAAAAAGATGATTTGAAAAGTCATAGAATTAACAATAAGATAAGATAGAAATTGGCACATATTAAAAGGAAGTGATGAAAGTTTCGCTTAAATCCCTCATCCAATCCATTTCATCCCTCCGTCAATTTGTGATAGTAGACATCTGGAGACTCGATTTCCGCAGATTATCTCCAATAAAGGCTCGGTTCTTGAGATATGTGGAAATCATACTTATCGTTGTCAAAAGATCCATTCAGAATCGGCTGTTGGTTCGATCTGCTGCACTCGTCTATGCGACCCTGATGTCTATCGTTCCTTTGCTCGCTGTTGTATTTTCGCTGCTTAAAGGATTCGGCTACCACAATGCCTTGGAGCCCTTCCTGACCCGCTTACTCGCACCTCTCGGGGAACAGGCAGTCCAAAGGATCATCCCCCCAATCGTGAAATTTGTCGGGAATGCCAATCTGACAACCCTCGGTGCCATCGGATTCTTGGTTTTTCTCCTTTCGTCTATTTCCATCATCAAAAAAATGGAACTCTCTTTCAATGATGTCTGGTGTGTCCGCAAAAAACGCGGTCTTCACAGAAGAATAGGTGATTATCTCAGCATTCTGATCATCGGATCCGTTCTGGTAATCACAGCGATCGCAGTTACAGCATCCCTTCAGAATTATGTCCTATTAAAAACGATACGCGAGATCCCTGTCATTAAGATTCTTGCCAACATTACAGCCTCAATGATGGCAACTTGGGTTGTATTTTTCTTTGTGCTGGTCTTTGTCCCTAACACAAAAGTTAAGATAAAATCTGCGCTTTATGGAGCTATGATCGCAGGAACTCTATGGCAAGCCATGAATTTCTTTTTTGCGCGGGTAATCGTGATTTCTTATCAGAGTGGGGCCAAGGCAGCCCTTTATGCCAGTTTTGCTGTTTTTCCGATGCTACTAGTCTGGATATACTTCAGTTGGACAATCGTGATGTTGGGCACAGGATTCACCTACGTGCACCAAAATCTGAAACGAATAACTTGGGAAGAAAAGGTTAAATCCATCAGTCCACGTTTCGAAGAATCCATCGCCTTAAAGATCATGCTGATCGTCAGTCAAAAATTCTATAAAAATGAAAAGGCTCCGACACATTCAGACCTATCAGAATCCTTACAAATACCTCTGGATGCAGTCGATAGGATCATAATCCGTCTCCTGAGATTGGGACTGGTGAATGTTATCGGTCGAGGAGAAGCAAGATATGCCCCAGTAAAATCTCTAGAAGCTTTGAGATTGAGGGAAATTTTGGAAAAACTTCGTACTTATGGAGGATCAGAACTTTTGGGAGATAAGGACGATCCTATAAACCAGCTTGTCGGTGAGATTCAAAATAAATATGACAAAACACTGAAAAAAGCTTTTGCGGATATCAGCATCCGCGATCTCCTCGACAGGATAGATAAAGGCTAAGAATTTCTTTCTAAGCGGAAAGACAGCTAGTTTTTCCTTCTCAACTCATTCAACCTTTTCTGTCTTATTTCTTCCTTGACGCCCTCCAAGATGTCCGAGATCAGGAAAGAAAGGTAGTATTTGTTGATGTTGCGGACATAGTGGACCGGCTCAAGCCCCACTTGACGCATCGTCCCCATTTCGACGTTCCCGAACCATTTGGTCGCATCGTATCCCAGTTCTGCTGTTTTCCTGATGGATTTTTGCATGTTGCCCGGTCCGGCATTATAGGCAGCCAATGCCAGCCGCAGGCGTTCGGTCGCAGAATATTTATCCTCTGGGAAGTACTGATCCATCAGGTACTTGAGGTATTTAACGCCGGCATGGACGTTGTTCTCCGGGGATAGATGTTCATCGAAGCCCATCCATTCAGCGGTCGATGGGAGCAGCTGCATCAAACCCACAGCTCCCGCTCGAGAACGAACATCAGGGTTGAGCCCGGATTCCTGAAATGCCTGGGCCTCCACCAGCATCCAATCGACCCCATACATTTCTCCGTACTTCTTGAAAAGGGGTGCGTACTTGGAGAATTTTGTGAAATCATCCCGCTTCAAGCCCTCTCTTGCCCAGGGATTACGCTTGAAATAGCGCTGGAAATAGATGTTCCCGAGATAGGTCCCCTTTTTAATAGTTTTGATAAACTGATTCAAGCTAGCCTTCAGCTGAGGGTTGCTCTTGCGGACTATCCATCCGAATTTGACATCGTCATTGAACACGATCTGCTCATGCACTTTGATGTTGGGGAGAAGCTCGTCTGCGATCGATGCGATATGGCTGTCTGCCACCGTGATATCGATTACATCAGAGCTGACCAACTCGATAATTTCCCCGGTATTGACCACTCCTGGGAGCGCCACGATTTTGATAGGAGCGAGTTTATTCTCTTTCAATTGTTCGTTCAATCTCGCTAAGCTGTAATGATAGCTGCTGCCCTCACGTACGTGTACCTCACGGCTGGAAAGATCCTCGATTTTTTGTATGCCCTCTATACCTTCATTACTGACCAGTACTTCTTTGATGTTCCACTGGTAGGGATCTGTAAAATCCACTTCTTCACTCCTTTCCTGGAGGATTGTCATGTTGGCAGCAACGATATCCCCATATCCACTGTTTATTGTAGACACAAGGAGCTCGTACGGCACAGGAAAATAATAAAAATCCACATGATCGGCACGCTTCCTACCCTTGTTCAAGAATTTTTTATATTCCTCCATCAAGCTATATTCATATCCGTAAGCTTTTCCTTCATAGACAAAGTAATTGCCGAAAGTATAAGTAGTGAGTACCCGGATTCGTCTCTTTTTTATCATATCCGGAAGATCGTAGGTGTGCTCTTCGATGATATCTTGGGAAAGCTGGAGCCGCTCACGGAGCCTGTTCCTGAAATCCTGTTCTTCAGCCTGCTGTTGGCTGTTTTTAGGATTTTCGTAGTCTACTAAAGGGGATAGATCGGAAAACATAATTTCTGTCTTTGTGGTTGTCTTTCCGTGAAAAAAGATTGCGACTCCGATAATCACACAAACAAGAGCTACGAAAAAAATAACATCACGCTTTTTCATCTTGGCCTCACATTTGTAGAATCAAACTTAATTTCCATTCTATGAATATTGTAAATAATGTCAATAAATGTCGAGAGTACCACGAAATCATGGCCCTGCCTATTAGACCAATAATTCATCTTCATTGTTTCATAAAAGGAAAAATTTGTGTATCATCCTAAAAAAAAAGGAGGCTCTGGAATGAATAAAAAAACGATCAGCGCAATCTTAGGAATTATTCTATTTTTTGTAAGTTGTTCTACTCTCAAAATAATACATGACTATGACACGAGCATAGATTTTTCCCCATACAAAACCTTTGCTTGGGCTAGGGCTCCAAAAGAAATCGTCGGCTCTCCCAGAGCCAGATTACTTGCAAACAATCCTATGCTCGACAGAAGAATTAAAAATGCCGTCGCAAGCCAATTGATATCCAAAGGCTTCCAGATAGCCAAAAATAATCCCGATCTGCTCATCGTCTATCATGTGGGTTTAAAGGATAGAATCAACGTCTCCAATTGGGGTTACCGATATGGTCCCTATTGGGGGCCCGGAAGAGTCGATATTTATGGCTACCGGGAGGGGACCTTGGTCATCGACTTTGTGGATACGAAAAATAAGGAACTCGTTTGGCGAGGCATAGCTCAAAAAGCCCTCTCAGGGGGCAGGTCTCCTGATCAGAGGCAAAAAACTCTTAGCGATATCATAAAACGTCTACTTGCTAAATTCCCCCCAAAAAAGTGATTATCAGAATCCTTTTCCGATGGCAATACCCCAAACAAGAGTGGTTTGACTCTTGAAGATGTCAACATCTAGGGTTGGTGTAATGGAAAATTTACCTACTTCAAATCCATAGCCTATCCCGACACGAACGAAGAACTCTGATTCTCTACCGTTGCCATTTTCTGCTTCAGCAGCATGGATATTGTCATGCCCATTTTCCTCGCCATGGTGAGCCCACTCTATTCCTGGACCGGCCCGGAGAAAAAAAGCATCTGTAACACGCAGAATGATCGGTACGACAACAAGATATTCGGTCTCATGGGCAAAGATCAATTCCCCGATCAGTCCGATGCTCCAGCGTGACATCTCCTTGGAAAGCCGATATTCATACTCGATACCCAAGGTAAAATCTGTCTCTTCCTTTTTTAGATTGCTGGTGCCTCCCAAAAACAATCCAATGTGGTGACGGTGATATTGATGCGTTTCAGCCTCATGAGTTTGACTAGAACCATAAGAGGTGGTCAAAGCCAAAGCAGATGCAATAAGCCAAATAGTAAAGATTCTAGGAATCGATTTTCGCTTTCTCCTCAATATCCTTGCTTTCTTTGTACTCCGAACATCTCTGCCTATTTTCTCTGATTTACTCCTCTAATCAAAATGGGAGCAGTTCCCCGCTGTTCAAGGACGAGCTTGCCTTCTTTATCAAACTCGATTTTAGTGCCGGCAAACATATATCCTTCCCCATTCCCTTCCTCATCGAGTTTTAGCTGGATAAAAGTGAATTCATACTCTCTTGAACGAGGAGTGCTCCGGGCGAATTCTATGAATTTAAAGTGACGGGTTTTCAGGAGGTTTATGAGGCGGCCACCTTCAAAAGGACGGCTGCGAGCAAGGTTGACGGTATCGCGGACTTTCCCCGTGGGAGCGATCCATCCCTTTTGAACTTTTTCTAAAACTTTTCGCAATCCCTCTGGGCCCTCTGTCTTCAAGATATCGATATATTTCATGATATCTTCATCAGAAGTGTATTCTTCGATGGTTATGGTTAGCCTTGTTGTCGCCCCACCAGCCGCTGTGGTGGTTAACAAAGCGTTGCCGGTAAAAACCTCTTGCCCGCTTTTGTCAGCTTGAGTCTCAACATTCGTGGAACTCGTACATACAGTCAGGAAACCTAAACAAAGAAACATGCAGAGGCTTAAGATCATCGTTCTTTTTCTCATAATATTTCTCCTTTTTGGATACATGCTTAATTAGTAAAATTTATTATCCTAAAACATTTTTGTCAAGATATAAAACTCGTTTGACATTTTTAGATGGGGTCAGACCGACCTAAGTTATTGTATCTAAATAATAAATAGCCTATTTAATCTTAAAAAATCAGCTTAGAATGACTTTTTTGAATCAAAATGGATAGTTTAAGGAGAAAGGCAGACTAAACTTTACTATTAAGGTTCAACAAACATCATAATATTAATGCTTAGAGTAACGTTTTAAGGGACAAAATAGTCGATCTAAAACGAAAAATATATGGCATTCCACACCTAATTCTCAAATAATCAATAAGTTAAGTCGGTCTGACCCCTAAATAAAAAAGGCAATAATAATGACGATGGCGAAAAGCAGGAGATACAGGTATCGGGCAATCTTGTCGATATTTTTAGCGAGGTCTTCCTTTCCCTTTCGGGCCAACATCGTGGTCATGACCGCTTCACCAAGAGCCATAAAAACAAGGAAAGTGGCCCCCAAAACAAACCGGTCAATCCGAGTGAGATAAGAAATCCGAGGAAGCACCTGGCCAATTCTGAAATTAAACAGGATAAATGTAAAGACAGCCGAAGTCGGCAGGCCGATCTGAGGCCCCAAGGCTGAGGGATCGATCCAGAAAACCGCCCAGGCCATTAAAACGATAAGGGAAAGAGGGATCAATAGTTTTATAAAAAAATAGCCGGTGTGTCGCTGGCAGTGAAGCGGGAAATCAATCCGGGCCAAATCACGGCCTTGAAAAGCCAGATACTCTCCAGTGGTTTGGGGTTCTTCAAGCTTCACAGTCCACCCTGCAATCGAAAATGTCCCTCTCTGACCTGTCAACTGTTCATTATAGGACAACAAAAGCTCTTCCGGACCATACCGAGATGAGGCGACCTGAATGGGAAGCACCTGCGCGTCAAAGCAATAGTCTTTGAGATCGAGAGGAGAAGAAAGTTCACCGAAAAATCGCTGACTGTACTGCACATTTCCGGAAGTATCGACACGAAAGTAATCCTCATAATAATCTTTCAGGTTTCTCTGGTTGAGAATAAGCAGTTGGGGATTCCATATCTCATCCAGTTCAAACAAACGGATTTCCGGAGCATTTTCTTCTCCACGTATATCCAGTCTTGGATCGCTCCACCGGTAAATAAAATAAAAATCAGCCGTGAAGGTTTGAGTGACGTCATCGATCTTGGTCACATCAAGGAACACGATCCCGACACTCACTTTGGTCGGCACCCCTTCAGGATCCGGCCGGGATACACCGGCAAATCTCTGAAATTTTGTCGCGCTTTCCTCTTGAAATCCCAACGCATAGCTTCCATTTTGCAACCCAAAAGCCAAGATCAAAAAAACGACTCCTAGAAATAGAAAAAATCTAGATGTCTGTTTTCTCATTTCAATCCTCCATAACTCTAAATCTGTTGGCGCTTCATCCGCGTTGCGACAAAACGGTAGGCCAGCAACAAACAGAAGAAGATGAAGATCAGTAAGGCTGCAAGAAGAAAAATCCGATTGAGCAATTTATTGATGTCCTTCTCTAATTCTTCTGCGACCTTCAGAGCATCCGGAATGCGTTGTTCCCACGCCGGTGAGGCCATTAGGTCGTCTACGGCTCCAACGAACTCGGTGAGCCCGCCAATCGTTAGCGAGGCCTCTTGGATCACCTGACGGACCTCATTTATATCCATCGGTTTGCTTTGCTTTTTTGGTTCTCCTTTATCATCCCCTTTGTCAAAACGACCTGTAAGCTGGTCGATATTTCCGACCAGCTGGTCGGCTGCTGCAAAGGTCTGCTGCAACTCGCCCAGCAGCTCTTGGAGCTCTGGCTGCTTGTCAAAGAGGTCTTGTGTTAAGGCGGCTCGTTCCCGCTCCAAACCCTCCAAGATTTGATCGATGGCGGCAAATTGCTCACCCGGCAGCTTTTCTCCCAAATTAGCATAACGCTCCAGAGTTGTGTTTAAACGGTCGACGTCGGTGAACAACTGCGCCACTTCCTCCTGCTTAAAGATTTCGGTCAGCGAAAACATCGCCTGATCGCTTGCTATTCTCGGCACACGCTGCACGTAGAACAGGATCCGTTCCCCGAACTTTTCTAATTCTTCGACGGTTTCTCTGGTCTTACTGATTTGGCGCAATAAGCCACCGGTTTCTTTCACTTTCTCGAGGGAAGCTGCTCGCTGGCCGGAGAACTCATCGAAGCGGATCCCCCATGGGTAGTGCTGATCGGGATGTTTATCATGCCAGTCATCGACTAAAACACGAAGGCTCGCTTTCTGATCCGGCAATAGAACTTTATCGGCCACCGTCCAGATGTCCTCCTCGAGATCGCGAACTGTCTGCAAAAGACCCTGCCCTTCCTCCCCAGTAAACTCAGTTGGAATCCAATACTCTTCTATCTGGAGCCGCATCAGCATTGTGAGGACCATCATATCGAACAGATTGGTCACGGCATCCGGCCCGATTGCAATATTGAGAACAGTGGAACTAGAGGCCTTTACGAAACCTCGGTAGATCCAACGCTTGTTCGGTGTGTCTGCAAGCTGTCCGATCTGATCCAAGGCCAGCTGCATCTGTGCGAGGAATCGGTCTGCAAACCGCCTCACTGCTTCTTCCAATTCGTCACGGGTCATGTCGGTTCTTGTTGCCGCCTGCCTGGATCCCAAGGAAGTCACTGTGACCGGGCGAGTTCCGACACTGGTGGCTGCTGTTTTACATCCCCAACTGCCGATACACACTGCAATAGTCACCAATAGAAAAATCTTATACCATGTGTTTAAACGAAACTGACTTATCATGAGAGCCTCCTTTACCTTTGCTTCATAGTCTTCCATCCGGGATTGTGTTTGATTTTATCACACCCTTTTAGTTGATTCCACATTTCGCCAAGACATGTTAGCCTATCTTTTCCCGAGAAAAAAGGAGTTTTTACGGATGGGTGAAGCGACCATTGAAGATTTAGCCACAAGGGTCCGTTCTTCGGGGGTAACATTATTTGGGCATCCCCATATTGTCGGCGAAGCTGAAGAGGAAGCCATCCAAAGGCGAGCGGGCATGTTCCTCTTATTGCTCTTCGATTCTTCTGGTCAGAAACCCAGAGGTGGAGATATAGACGAGAAATGTGCAGGGCTCCTTGGAACTCTGGAATACCGCATTCCCGTAAACCGTGCTGACAAAGGGAAGAGACGAACCATGCCTGTAGAGATATCCCCAAATGGGGTGATTTTCTATTTCGACAAGGGAATAGATCGATGTCGGTTTCGTCTGCGCGTCTGAGGTGCGGATATACCGCCCCCGTAGCCGGGTGAGGCGATAACGTGTGTGAAGGCCTAAAAAGTTTATCCAGTTCTTCCACTTGAGGATGTCGCCTTCGATCATCCACTGGTCTCCACTGACTTCGAACTGACGGATTTCAGGATTATCTTTTGGCTTATATAATTCCAATGCAACCAGGTTCTTCTGCTCTTGGGAGAGAGGAGTGATGGTCACTTTCGCCACTGGCTCCTCCCTGGTGAAGGTGTAATACGCCTGGAAGAAGAAGCCTGCGAAAAAGACTGTTCCGAATATTGCCGTCCAGAGCAAAATCAAAAGCAGGTTCCGCAAGCTGGCCACCGGTTTTGGAGCAGTCGCCGGTTTCTTCGAAAGCCGCCTTGCAAAAAACTTGAGTCGCCGAAAAAGAAAAACGGACAAGAAAACCAAGCCCAACAGGATGCCCAACACCCCCAATAAGATGATCGTACCAGATCCAAACGGATTTAAAGAAATTGTTGCACTCCTTTCAGTTATTCACTCCATTCAATTACTGAAGATAGGATATCTTGGTCAAAAAGACAAGAACAATTTCTCCGCAACCACAATAGTTCAAATATCCGTGAGAGATTCAAGATGGCAGCCGAAAAAGAGATCGGTGGGAATCTAGATTGTTCGATCTGCTGCTTGACACTTTTTTTTGGGGGTGCTATTTTGGGATTTCCAATCGAAACATTTTTACCGAAACTGCTGTTGCAAGAATCACAGATGGAGAAAAACCGGCTCTCAAGATTAAATCTCTGGCACCGACGAATTCTGGGGATATCCGTCATGCTTTTTCTCCTGGGCACCCCCTCTCTCTTTGCAGAAAAAACCGACATCGTGGTGCTCGATAACGGAGACAGGATCACTGGGGAAATTAAAAAATTAGAGAAGGGAAGGTTGGCATACAACACCGATGATATGGGATGGCTTTATATCGACTGGACAAAGATCATTAAAATTGCCAGCCGAAACCAATTCGATGTGGAGACAGAAACCGGTCTGAGATACATCGGATCGATCCAAGAAGCATCAGAGCCGGGAAAAATGATCGTCTCGACCGAAGAAGGCTTGGTCACACTCAGCATAATCACTGTCGTAAAAATCTCTCCGATAGAATCTCTTTTCAGGGATCGATTTAAAGGCTATGTAGATATCGGGTTCAATTTGGAGAAAGCCAACCAATTGAAAAATTTGATTCTGGGAACTGAAGTGACGTACCGTACCATCAAATGGGAAATTAAGTTCGAGGTGTCTTCCTACCTAAAAAGCGAGGACACGAGCGAAGATATATCGCGTCACAAACTCAGCCTCGCTGTAAGCCGGTTGATGAAAAACCGATGGCAAGCCACCTTTTTATCATTGGCCCAGCACAACTCTGAATTGAGATTAAAGCTCCGCACCATGCTAGGGGGAGGGATTGGCCGCAATGTGATCCAAACGAACAGCATGCTGCTGCTCCTGATGGGAGGGATTGTCGGCACCCGCGAGCAATTCATGGAATCTGATGAGGTTCAATACAACCTAGAATTGATGGGGGGGATATCTTTTCAAGCCTTCAGGCTTGATCACCCCAGATTAGACACAAGTCTGAATCTGCTCCTTTATCCCAACGTAACAGATTTCGGACGGATCCGTTTG